>OZ246000.1:0-730000 GCA_965230245.1 uncultured Micavibrio sp.
GCGCATCAAAATTTGGATAGTTGTAAAACGCCCCTTGCGGTTCTGGCGCATGCAAGCCCAAATCACGTAAGCCCTTACTGATATATTTATTCATCAATTCATGAATATCCGTACATTGCTGTATATGTTCCTCAATATCATCGTGCCCTTTATAAGCCTCGATAACAGCCTGCTGGATCGGTGACGGAACACAAGACCATGTCTCGCTGGCAATGTTGCAAAGCAGACCCTGCAGCCCTTCGACAGACTTAGGAATAAACCCGATCCCGATACGCCAACCACCCAATGAGAGGTGTTTCGACAAGCCGGATGTGACGGCTGTATGGGTAGGCGCATACTTGGCAATTGTTCGGTAATTCCCGTCAAAACTGACAAACCCGTAAATTTCATCGGAAATAATCAGGATATCCTCCTCAACACAAACCTTGGCAACGGCCTCAAGCTCATTCTCTGGAATAGTCAAGCCTGTAGGGTTGCTCGGGTAGTTCAAAATCAGCTTACTCGGGTTCTTCCCGTCTCCGCGTGCTTCTTTAATGATCGAACGCAACTCTTCAGAATCTATATGAAAACCGCCGTCATCAAGTGTGGTAGGAACCTTAATAACCTCACGGTTTAACATGCGGGATTGCGGCTTATAACTGACCCAGCTTGGCACAGGCATCAAAAGATCACCCTCAATCGCCATCTGCAATGCATACAGGATCAGCTTGCTACCCGGCGCAATAATAACGTCAAATTGATCCGTATCCAGCCCAATCTTGTCTCTGTAATATGCGGCAACTGTTTCACGTAATTCCGCCAAACCCGCGGTCGGCAGGTACTCTTTACGATGTACGCCTTCACGCAGTGCGTCTTCTAGCCGCTTTGGCACAGGAAACGGCGACTCTCCGAATCCCATGTGATAAGCTTGCTTGCCCTCAGCACGCCTGCTCTTGACCATTTCATTTGCTGCAAGTGTCGGAGATAACTCGAATTCTGTCGCTGTTTTAACCAATCGAACCATAGTAAAATCCTGTGAAATTTTTTAAAGAAATGAAAATATATAAGGCCTTCAATAGGCGCTTTTACCGCCGATTACAAGCTTTCAGGACACCAAATAAAATTTATGCTGGAATTCATCAAAAAACATGCGGTATATTTAAGTTATGAAAATAGCAATACTCGGGGTTGATGTTAATAGAGCGAGTTGTGATCCGGGCCTTTATTATAATGAAGGGTCTTTCGAACATATGAATGCTCGACACTTGGATGAAACGGCACAAAGAATTGCCGATTTCGTGGCCGAAGCGCGTGGCAAAGCCGAGCGCATCGCATGGGCAATGCAGTATAGCGATACCCGGCCAGGCCACGAAAAAGAATACAGCATAATGGAAAAAGGTTTTCACCGGGTTGTTCCAAGCCCTGACGAAGATGATTTTTTGCCGAAAACTCAAATGTCACCATATGAAGAACACAAAGCCTATTTTGATAGCTTGAAAGCCGAAGGCATTGATACTGTTGTTCTTACAGGGTTTTATGCCGAGCACTGTATTTATTGGACACTCGACGACTTGGTTGACAACGGATTCAAGGTCATAGTCCCGGCCGATCTTATTGCAGGAAGAACTCCTCATAACCCAATGCACGCATTTTCTGATTTTACCCGCGAGGTATACAACGGAAATATCATCTTCGCAGACAGCGAAACAACGCTGGATATGCTCTACGAAGACGAACCTGATAGAGTTTTGCCCCCCGCCCGTTACACATGGAACGACATGCATCAGGCAAATTACGGCTCTTTAGGCCTGTAAACACCGCAAAGCAGCACATTTTTCTACATTAATTCGAGCGGCTAAACCCACCCCTGTGCTATACTGATCATATGCAGGAGAATGCCGCAACGATTGTTGATCGTGTGCTCACAAAAGAACAAAAAGCCATGATCAGACGCCGCCCCAGACTTTGGCTGGTGCTGGAATTCTGCATACTCTGCCTGCTCATCCCGACAGTTATTATTACGTTCAGACTTGCACCCGTCATGTTCTTCTTCTTGTGGGGAGCGGCCCTCTTCTGTTGGTTTATCATCCATTACAAAGACAGGGAATTTTGGAAAAATTCTTGGAAATTCGAGGCCGTAAACAAAGAAAACCTGAGAGTCATTATTCCCCGCTGGATCGCCGCAACTTTAGGCATGCTGGTCTTCCTCTACCTTTATGATCCTGACAACTTGTTTGTCTTGTTTAAGGAAAAACCGCAATTCATTCCCGTCTTTATGTTTGCCTACCCTGTTCTTTCCGCATTCCCGCAAGAACTTATATTCTGCGGTTATTTTTTCGAAAGGTTCAAACCCCTCTTTAAAACGGAGCGCGGACGCATAATTGCAAGTGCCATCGTCTTCGCCTACGCCCATGTTCTATACATAAACTGGGTTGCACCACTGCTAAGCCTGATTGCCGGCTTTATTTTCGCAACGACCTATAACAAAACCCGCTCGATCTCTTTGGTTACACTTGAACACGGCCTATACGGAATTTCTCTGTTTTTGATTGGACTCGGTGTATACTTCTATGGCGGTAACGTTCACTAGTCCTCCAAATGAACGAACGTAAAACAACCCAAATAACCGGACACAGTCCGACCATCGGACTAAGTCATGGTTACCCTTTTCGATATTTCTTCCATAAAACGGAATTTTATTGTATATAGTCACTTCTAATTCTTGACAGATGCAGGCTCTTATGGTTATTTCCTTCGCCTACGCACGGGAAATTGTGCGTTCGCAGCAAATGCAAGAATAAGAATTAAAACAGCTAAATACGGAAAATAATCATGTTTGCAGTAGTTAAAACAGGCGGAAAGCAATACAAGGTCCAAAAAGACGATAAACTTTTCGTTGAGAAGATCGACGCCAAAGAAGGCGATAAGGTCAAGCTGGATCAGGTTTTGATGGTTATCGACGGAAAGAAAACCAAAGTCGGTGCTCCGCTTGTTGATGGTGCATTGGTAGAGGCAACTGTCGTAAGACATGACCGCGCTCCGAAGATCACAATCTTCAAGAAAAAGCGTCGTCAGAACTACCGTCGTAAGAAGGGCCACCGTCAGCCGCTGACATATATTCAAATTACAAACATCAAAGCGGCTTAAATCGCTCTGGAAACACAAGTAGGGTAGGAGAAAAGATATGGCACATAAAAAAGCAGGTGGTAGTACCAATAACGGTCGCGATTCTGAAGGCCGCCGCCTAGGCGTAAAGAAGTATGGCGGTGAATTCGTACTGGCCGGTAACATCATCGTTCGCCAGCGCGGCACAAAATTCAAGCCGGGCAAAAACGTAGGTCTTGGTAAAGACCACACAATCTTCGCCCTTCTGGAAGGGCAGGTTCTGTTCTCCAAAGGTGCAGGCGGTCGCCCGACAGTAAGCGTTATTCCGGCGAATGACGGTCAAGCTGAAGCCGCTGAATAACCTTCTGTAGAACAGTAAAGAATGATAAGAGGGGAAATCAGTTTCCCCTTTTTTTATGTTCAGAACACCGGAAGAACCATGAAATTTCTCGATCAGGCAAAAATATATTTGAAAAGCGGCAACGGCGGCCCAGGCTGCGTAAGCTTTCGCCGTGAGAAATATGTCGAATTCGGCGGCCCCGATGGCGGCAACGGCGGTAAAGGCGGCGATATCATATTCGAAGCTGTCGATACGCTCAACACACTGATCGACTTTCGCTACCAACAACACTTCCGCGCGGAAAGCGGACAGAACGGAATGGGAAGCAACAGAACCGGCGCAGGCGGTAAGGACTGCATCATTAAAGTCCCCGTCGGCACTGTCTTGCTGGATGAAGACAAGGAAACCGTGCTCGCCGACATGACCGAGGCCGGACAGCGTATCACCTTCCTGAAAGGCGGAGACGGCGGCTTTGGAAACACGCACTACAAATCATCCACCAATCAGGCCCCTCGACGCTCGACACCCGGCTGGCCCGGACAGGAAGCTGCGATCTGGCTGCGCTTGAAACTAATCGCCGATGTCGGGCTTGTAGGACTGCCGAATGCAGGTAAATCAACATTTCTGGCCGCTTGTTCGAATGCAAAGCCTAAAATCGCGGATTATCCTTTCACAACCCTGCACCCGAACCTCGGCGTCGTGAAGGCGGGAAGCAAGGATTACGTCATTGCTGACATTCCAGGCCTGATCGAAGGCGCGCACGAAGGACACGGCCTCGGCGACCGTTTCCTCGGCCACGTTGAGCGCACAAGCGTCCTTCTTCACCTTATTGATTGCACACAAGATGATCCCGCCGATGCCTACCGCACAATTCGCAACGAGCTCAAAGAATACGGCAGCGGCCTATCGGATAAGGACGAGATCATCGCCATGACGAAGGCAGATGCACTCGGCCCCGAATTATCACAAGAACAAGCCAAAGAATTGGAACAGGAAATCGGCAAGCCCGTACTCCTGATGTCATCCGTCTCAGGCGAAGGTGTAAAAGAAATTCTCTTCAAACTCGCTGACATCGTCTATCAAAAGAAACAAGAACAAAAAAAACGCGAACAAGGTCTGGACGCGATCCCGAGTGACTACGGCGATACGCTGACTGATGACCAACAAAGCGAATCCCTGTAAGTAAGTCTAATGTCTGATCTACCACTCACCACACAGGATGCCCTAAAAACCAGCAAAATGCTGGTCATCAAGATTGGCTCCGTTCTCATCAGAGGCGAGGGGCTCGATGAAGTCAACGCGCCGTGGATGGACGCACTGGCAGAAGATGTTGCGAAGCTCATGCAAAGCGGCATAAAAGTTGTCATTGTCTCATCAGGTGGCGTGGCATTGGGGCGAAAAGCACTGGGAATTTCGCACGACGTCGCACCCACAAAAATCAGACTCGAACAAAAACAAGCCGCTTCAGCCGTCGGACAATATCACTTGTTCAATGGTTATTTTAAAGCATTCCAAAAACAAAACATCACTGCCGCTCAAGTCCTGCTCACAATGAGTGAAACCGAAAACCGCCGCATGAATCTGAACGCAAGGGAAACGCTCTACACATTACTGGATAAGGGAATTGTCCCCGTCATAAATGAAAACGATACGGTTTCAACGGGGGAAATTCGCTTCGGCGACAATGACCGTTTAAGCGTTCGCGTCGCGCAAATGATTCAGGCTGATACAGTCTTATTGCTCTCAACAACCGATGGCCTCTACACTGATAACCCTGACAAAAACGAAAACGCACTTCATTTCCCCGTCATTAAAAAGATTACGGAAGAGCACGTTCATATGGCCGGAGATGCCATTCCCGGCCTAAGCACCGGAGGCATGAAAAGCAAAATCGAGGCCGCCCAATCCGCTACACTGACCGCCATCAATCTGATTATTGCCAAGGGCACGGACAACCACGCTCTTAAAGACTTAATTGAAAACACCAAACGCAAATCAACACTTTTTCTGGCTCAAAAAAGCGACGTCAATGCCCGCAAGAAATGGCTGCAAGCACACATGCGCCCCAAAGGAACGCTCATTATCGACGATGGAGCGCTAACAGCCCTCAAAAAAGGAAAAAGCCTTCTGCCTGTCGGTATCAAAGAAGTTGAAGGGCATTTCCAACGCGGCGATGCGGTAAAAATCCAGACACTTTCAGGCCAAAAAATCGGCATGGGTTTCAGCGCTTACGACATCGGCGAGGCAAAACAAATTATCGGTAAGAACAGCAGCGAAATCCCCGATATCTTAGGGTATGCCGGCAGGAACGAACTCGTTCATCGCAATGATATGGTCCTCGAAGACTTCTGAACGGATATCACTTTCCGTATTATTAGGGGAACATTCCTCTTTTCATTCGCGTTCGTTTTAGGGCATGCTGTGAGCTGCTCCACAAACGAGGTAAAAACATGCGTACGGACACACCAAAGACCATCTACCTGAAAGATTACGAGCCTTACCCTTTCGAACTTCTCAGTCTGGATTTGGACTTTGATATACAAGATGGACAAACAACCGTTACCGCAACCAGCAAATTCCGTAAAAAAGATAAGAGCGCAAAACAACTTTTCCTGAACGGCGAACACCTCGAACTCTTAAGCATCACGATCGACGGGGAAGAGACAAGTAAACACGTTACGGACGAGAAGGGCCTGACCCTCCCTGCCCCAGCACAAGAAGAATTTACTCTGGAAATCAAAACACTGATCAAGCCCGAAGAAAACACGCGGCTTGAGGGGTTATACAACTCCGGCGGAACATATTGCACACAATGCGAAGCCGAAGGCTTTAGAACTATAACTTATTTTCCTGACCGCCCCGATGTCTTAACGACATATACGGTGCGTATTGAAGCAGACAAGGAAGCCTGCCCCGTCCTGCTTAGCAACGGAAACAAAACCGACGAAGGTGAACTGAATAATGGTCGCCATTACACAATGTGGCATGATCCTTTTCCCAAACCATGCTACCTCTTTGCACTCGTCGCCGGAAAATTAACCCACATACACGACACCTTAACAACCAAGTCAGGAAAGAACGTCGATCTCTATATCTACGTTCGCCCGGGTGACGAAGACCAGTGCGGCCATGCCATGGAATCTCTCAAAAAATCCATGAAGTGGGAGGAAGACGTCTACGGCCTTGAATACGACCTCGACCTGTTCAATATCGTCGCGGTCAGTGACTTCAACATGGGCGCAATGGAAAACAAGTCTCTGAACATTTTTAACACAGCGCTTGTGCTGGCAAAGCAGGAGACAGCAACCGATACGGACTTTATGCGCGTTGAAAGCGTTATTGCCCATGAATACTTCCACAACTGGAGCGGCAACCGTGTAACCTGTCGCGATTGGTTCCAGCTTTCACTAAAAGAAGGACTGACCGTTTTCCGCGATCAGGAATTCTCCAGCGATCTGCACTCCCGCGATGTGCAGCGCATTGACGACGTAACACAACTAAGAAGGCTACAATTTCCCGAAGATCAGGGCCCCCTTGCCCACCCGATACGGCCCGACAATTACATCGAAATCAACAACTTCTACACAATGACGGTCTATGAAAAAGGCGCGGAAGTCATTCGGATGATGCGAACGATTTTAGGCCCTGAAAATTACCGTAAGGGAACGGATTTGTATTTCTCCAGACATGACGGACAAGCCGTGACATGCGATAATTTCGTGGCTTGTATGGAAGAAGCCAGCAACATCGACTTGTCTCACTTCAAACTGTGGTACGAACAAGCCGGCACGCCAGAAGTCACGTTCAAGGGTGAATACGATAACGTTGGGAAGACCTACACCATAACCCTGACACAGAATATCCCCGACACACCGGGCCAAACCAACAAAAAGCCGATGCACATACCTTTCGCGATCGGGCTTTTGGAGCCGAGCGGGCAAGAATTCGATTTAGGTGACGGCACAAAAACAAAGATCCTAGACCTGAAAGAAAAAACACAAACCTTCACATTGAATAATATCCAATATGCCCCGATCCCTTCTCTGCTGAGAGGGTTTTCCGCACCGATAAAACTCAAGGCCGATATACCGAACAAGGATCTCGCGTTCCTCATGGTACACGACACAGACGGGTTCAACCGCTGGGAAGCGGCGCAGACCTATACACTGCGTATCCTCAACGATATGATGGATGAAGGCGGACAAATCCCCGAGGAATACATCGAAAGCTATGGACGCCTGCTGAAAAGCGCACTGGAAGACAACGCAGACAAGGCGCTTTATGCACGCATGATCCAGATCCCCAGTATCTCGAGGATCGGCCAACAGCGTGAATTGATTGACACCTCTCTCATTCATGAAATGCGCGATGAATTAATCAACAATATCCTGTCCTATCATCGTGATCTTCTTAAGCAAATTTATGACGCCAATATAGATACGGGTGATTTCTCGGTCACCACAGCCGCAATGGGCCAACGTGCCTTAAAAAATACCGCGTTCGACATCCTTACGAACAAACGGATGAAGAACGATGCGGACATGGCGCTCGAAGCATATGAAAAAGCAAACAACATGACTGACCGCATGGCTGCGCTTCATAAGCTCGTATTATTACGCACGACATCATGTGAAAATGCCGTTGAAGATTTCTATGCCCGCTTCAAAGACTACCAGTTGGTGATCGACAAATGGTTCGCGGCACAATCCATGGCCGTGCGCGTTGATACGGTTGATATTGTGCGCAAGCTCAAAGGTCATGGCGACTTCAATATTCGTAACCCTAACCGCGTGCGTGCGCTTTACGCTGCATTCGCCATGAATAATCCGGTCTGCTTCCACGACGAAAGCGGAAACGGATATCAAGTTCTCAGAGATGCAATTATAGAGCTGAACGGCATAAACCCGCAGATCGCAGCACGCCTACTCATGCCGCTCAGAGAATGGAAGCGCTACACGCCCGACCGTCAGCAACTCATGCGCAAAACATTAGAAGACATTCTGGCTATCTCTGACATCTCACCGGACGTGTACGAAATCGCAAGCAAAAGCTTGAAAAACTAAACATGGTTGATTTTAGTCTTGAAGATCAGCATCAAGGTTTGGTCTGCGGACTGGATGAAGTCGGACGCGGCCCCCTCGCCGGCCCTGTTGTAGCCGCTTGCGTTATCATCCCCCGAGAAAAAAGACAGATGGATTTTGTGGCACATATCCGCGACAGCAAAAAAATAGCGAAGAAAAAACGCGAGATGCTCTTTGCTGAAATTTGCAAAAATTTTCCCTACGCAATCGAAGAAGTGACGCCCGCGGAAATCGATGAACTCAATATTCTACAAGCCAGCTTAACGGCCATGTCCCGCGCCCACAAAAAAACAACAGAGATTACACCCGGCATTGAACATGCTCTTGTCGACGGCAACAAAATCCCCGACTTGCCGTGTAAAGCAAGCGCAGTGATAAAAGGCGATAATAAATCAAAGACAATCGCTGCAGCGTCAATCGTCGCGAAAGTCTATCGAGACCGCATCATGCAAAATCTCTCCGACGAGTTTCCACATTACGGTTGGGAAAGAAATTCGGGATATCCGACCGCCGAACATCGTCTTGCACTCGAAACGCATGGCATCACAATCCACCACCGCAAGTCCTTCGCCCCCGTGCAAAGACTCTTAACCAAATCCGCTTAAATAAAAATCATAAGTCTTTATAGCAACTTGTTGACTCTGAACGAAGAATCAAGAAATAAATTCACTTTTTTTGCTTGACGGATTCTCTGTAATGACACATGATTCGGCTTTCTAAAATTGAAAGGAAGCGGAATGTCGAGTCAAAAAACGAACCTGTCCACAGATTCTATCTACATTGGGGATTGCATTAAAACAATGCGTCAATTGAAACCGGAATCAGTGGATTGTATTTTTGCCGACCCTCCTTACAATCTTCAATTAGGCGGCGACCTGCATCGCCCGAATAACAGCAAAGTCGACGCCGTCGATGACGACTGGGATCAGTTCGACAGCCTGAAAGCATATGATGAATTCACACGCGAATGGCTCTCCGCCGCACGCGATCTTCTAAAACCCGACGGGACGATTTGGGTGATCGGAAGTTACCACAATATTTTCCGCCTCGGATACATTCTTCAGGATTTAGGGTTCTGGATTTTGAACGATGTCATCTGGAGAAAATCAAACCCGATGCCGAATTTCCGTGGCCGACGCTTCACCAATGCGCACGAAACGATGATCTGGGCATCAAAGTCCGAGAAATCAAAATACTACTTCAACTATGAAGCCATGAAGACACTAAATGAAGACCTGCAAATGCGAAGCGACTGGTACTTACCTCTTTGCACCGGACAAGAACGCCTAAAAGATACAGATGGAAAAAAAGCGCACCCAACGCAGAAGCCCGAATCCCTCCTCTACCGTGTTCTGCTTTCCTCAACACGTAAAGATGACATTATTCTCGACCCGTTCTTCGGGACAGGAACAACAGGCGCAGTCGCAAAACAACTCGGTCGTCATTATGTTGGAATTGAGCAAGATGCCAAATATGCAGCCATCGCCAAAGAGCGTATAGCGGATGTAAAGCCAATGAAAGACAACATTGTAAAAACGGCCTCGAAAAAAGAAAAGCCGCGCGTACCATTCGGAACGCTCATCGAACGAGGTCTTTTGTCTCCAGGCACAGTATTGAAAGATCCCAAAAAAGAATACACGGCGACCATTCATGCGGATGGCTCCTTAAGCTTAAAAAATCAGGTCAACAAGGTACAGGGCTCCATCCATAAAGTCGGCGCAGCCGTTCAAGGCGCACCGTCCTGTAACGGCTGGACGTTCTGGCATTACAAGGAAAACGGCAAGTATGTCCCAATTGACAATTTACGCGAAAAAGTCCGTGAAAGCCTTCCGAACTAATGTCATCTGAAACAACTGACATTTTGATAATCGATACATTATGCCTGCTGATGTCAGCAGGCATTTATGATGAGGAAAAGGCAAAAAAGCAACGCGTCATAATATCCGCACAAATCGGTGTAGAAACAAACAGGGAGCGTAAACTTAACTCAGTCGATGATATCGTCTCATACGAAGATATAGTCAATAAAATCAAGGGTCTTGCCAAAGAACGCCACTATGATCTGCTTGAAGAATTTGGTGAAATCTTGATCCAGAAAATCTTTGAAGACAAGCGCATCAACACAATAACTCTACGCATAGAAAAACCCGACATTTTCGATGATGTCAAAAACGTCGGGATCCAAATTATTAGAAAAAACCATTAAAAGAAAATCTAATCAACGAGTATGCCGTTTCCTGCAACACGCTCCTCAATAATCATAATCTCTTTCTTCAATTTTTCGCTCACTTCCAGCTTTGTTCTATCTGTCAAATATGACTTGGAAAAGAACAGCTGTTTACGTCCGATATCACCATAGACTTCATAGCCTTCAAGTACAGCCATAGTTTGCAAACCAAGATAACCGCTTGAAAGTTTTTGTGTTTTCCGGTGTGCAAAGACTTTAACCTGCATGACGAGATAAGCCGTCCGAATGTTATATAAATGGTACTGGTTCTTTGCATTCTCAGACATTGCCTGAAACATTCGCGCTTTTTCTTCCAGATATTCCTCGGCAATGCTTGGAGAAGCAGGAACATAAGTCAAAGAAAAAGGACGACTAAGCTCTAGAATAACACCTCTCGGAAAGCCATGAATTTCACGCTTTTTATGCCCACATAGACTTTCATAAGTTACACCTGTGGCCACCATCTCAAAGCGTCTGTAAGACTGAACTTGATACTTAGGTGCAATTTCAAAGGCACGTCTTTTCACATCATAATCCAAAAGTTTAATCTCTTGGACAAGTTCAAACCGCATAGGAAACTCGGTACGGTTTGCAGAGATAAACTTTCGTGTCGCATCGCGTATTTCACGCCACTCGAACTCAGATGCAATAAAGCGTTTGAAAATCTTACATTCTGTTAACTTGAGGTAACTATCGATATGGTCATCATTATCAAGATCAGTAAAGCCGAGTGCCCAATACAAATTGGCAAGCGATTTCATAGTGGGCTTTTCGTAAATATGTCGTCTTTTTGATTGCGGCTTACCTTCTACAAACTCGGCCACAGGCTGGTCAGCAGGCAAATCTTGCAAGGTAACGACACCTTTTTTCTTCAATTCTTCTTCTTTTTTTTCTTCTTCTGTGGGACCAAAATTAGGCAGTGGCAAGTCCTGAGAAAAAACAGGAACCGTATAAAAACTAAAGCTAACAGCTATAAAAAGAAAGAAGAGGAAGGATTTACCTTGAGAAAACATTTAATTCACCATTTTTATAAAACCACTTCATTATAATGATTAATTCAAAAGCTTTCAACTTTCTGGCTACTCCAAATCATCTTGAAGAAATAGAGAGACAGCCTTACCGAAAACGGTTGGAAAACCCGTATTTTTAACGATTTCAAGCGGCAACCAGAAGTATTCACTCTCAGAATCTAAGGCCGCAGCACCCACGGCACCAAACCTGTATAATTTTAACTCTAATTCAAAATGCGTAAAAACATGATGAACGCTCGCATCAACGATCTGTGCCTCGGCTGCATCCAAAACCAAAGATAAATGTTCAATAGCTTCCCCTACCTTGCCCCACTCCGAAGTTGGCAAGCCAACCATTCCGCCGAGCAATCCCTTCGAGGGACGCCGCTCGACCAAAACCTCACCACTTGAATTCTCAATCCAATACACATATCCGTGTTTTTTGGGCTTGGGCTTTTTACTGCCCTTTTTCGGTAACTGCTCCGCAATACCGAGCGCAAAGCCCTTGCAATTCTCTTGCAACGGGCACAAGAGGCATTTGGGCAATTTCGGAGTACAGATCGTAGCACCAAGATCCATTAAACCTTGCGCCAAATCACCTGGCCTGTCATGCGAATATAGAAAATAGCCAGCAGCCAGAGCCTTTAGATCCTTTTTGATATCTTTGAGCTCTCCGTCTTGAGCATGATATCGCGCCATCACCCTCTCGATATTTCCGTCAACCACCGCAGCAGGCTTATCAAACGCAATCGCCATAATCGCCGCGCTGGTGTAATCACCAATACCGGGCAAAGCCTTCAAGGATTTTTGATCGGAAGGAAAAACGCCGTCATATTGACTGACAACCTCATTTGCGCATTTATGCATGTTTCTGGCGCGGGCATAATATCCAAGCCCCGCCCACTCATGCATAACATCTTCAACGTCTGCCGCAGCAAGGTCCTGAACACTCGGCCAACGCTCAGTGAATTTAAGAAAATACGGAATAACCGCCTGTACCGTTGTTTGCTGAAGCATAATCTCCGAAAGCCAAACTTTGTAAGGATCAGGTGTAACACCTTCCAGAGCACGCCATGGCAAGACCCGCCTGTGTCGGTCATACCAACCAAGCAAAGCCTCACGAAACCATGAAACCTTGTTTTCTGATTGCTTTTTATCTAGTTTTTGAAGTGTATTGTCAGCTACCATACCGGCTCTAATTTATGATTAAGCAGAAAACTTACTCCCTATGCGTCAACTCTCCGAAGCCGTAGCAAAAGTCACCAGCAAGAATTTCAGCCGAAAATATATCGCAATCGGCCGAATTGTTGAAGAGTGGGACAACATTCTGGGCAGCGATCTTGCAGATAAAGCACAACCTGTAAAAATCAACTACCGCAAGCATAAACGCGCTAAAACCCCGCGTGCCATACTTGATATTGCAACAACAGCCGCGAATGCCACGACCCTTCACTATCAAAAAGACCTCATCCTCGAAAGAATAAACCGGATTTTCGGCGAAGGCTGGATAACCGATATCCGTTTCGTTACTGTGGCGCCTGAAACAAAAAAGAAAAGGCTTAAAAAGCCAAAACAACCGCTCACACAGGAAGAAAAGGCCTTTCTTTCCGATATACTTAGCGGTATAGAAGATACGGAATTAAAACAAAGACTGGAAAAACTCGGTCAGGGAATTTTGAAGAGAAAAGAATGAAAGTTACCGCAATCACTCTGAGATCAGGCAACGTCATTGATTACAATGGCAAACTCTGTGTGGTCCTGAAAAACGAAATCATGCAGCCAGGCAAGGGCGCATCCGTCGCACAAGTTGAAATGCGCGACATCATAACTGGTGCAAAGGACAACGTGCGCTTCCGCACGCAAGAAACGGTCGAGCGAGTTCGCCTTGAGCAAGATGATTACCAGTTCCTGTACGTTGACGGCGAAGATGTCCACTTCATGCATCAGGAAACATTCGAGCAAATCCACGTGCCGAAGGAAGACATCGGCGAACAGGCTGATTTCCTGCAAGAAGGTATGATCGTTGAGATCGAAACCCATGAAGGCAAACCACTGGGCTTTAAACTGCCGGACACTGTTGTCATGGAAATCGTGGAAGCAGAGCCCGTCGTAAAAGGCCAGACAGCAACAACATCCTATAAACCCGCAATCCTTGAAAACGGGGTCAAGGTGATGGTACCCCCGCACATCGGTACAGAAACCAAAATAGTTGTTCGCGTCGAAGACCGGACATACATCGAACGCTATAAAGGCGACTAATCAATGGCTACACAATCCCCCATTATGACGATGATGCTTCGCGCATCTGAAAAGGCGGCTCGTTCCCTTCTCAGAGATTTCAACGAAGTCGAAAACCTGCAGATTTCAACAAAAGGCCCCGGTGACTTCGTATCAGCTGCAGATAAACGTGCCGAAGAAATTATTTACAAAGAACTCGAAAAGGCCAGACCCGGCTATTCTTTTCTGATGGAAGAAAGCGGAACGGTCGAAGGTGATAACCCTGACTTCCGCTGGATCATTGACCCGTTGGATGGAACGACCAACTTCCTTCACGGCCTGCCGCACTGGGCAATCTCAATCGCTTTGGAAGCAAAGGGAGAAATTGTTGCCGGCCTAATCCACGACCCTGTAAAAGATGAAATCTTCCACGCGGAAAAAGGTACAGGCGCCTTCATGCGCCGCCGCAGACTTCGTGTCTCGGGCCGCAGCGATCTGATGCTTGCTACGATTGCAACGGGCGCACCGCGTCGTTCTGTAGAAAGCCGTACAAAATTTATTAAAGAATACAACGCGGTACTCAACGTAGCGCCCGGACTAAGACGGTTCGGTGCTGCAGCTCTTGATCTTGCCTACGTTGCAGCAGGCCGTTATGAAGCATTCTGGGAAAGAAGCCTGAAACCTTGGGACGTCGCAGCAGGAATCCTGATTGTCAAAGAAGCAGGCGGATTTGTTTCAGATATTGATCAAAACAACAAAAATCCTGTAGAAACAGGGAATGTACTCGCGGCCAACGATAAAGTCTTTGACCCGTTAGCAAAAGTTTTGAAAACAGTAAAATAATGAAAAATATATTTAAGTTATTAATTTTATTAGCGTTTTTGACCTCAATTGGCACGAGCGTTGCCCAAGCCGAGGCGAGTGACAGCGCTGAATCCGAGCGTAAAGTCAGCAAGAAAATAGAACTAAAACAGGACGTTCCAGAAGAAATTCAAAAAAATCGACAGCAAAATTCTTCCGAACCAATTAAGGCAACGGTGAACAATAACAGCACCGACTTAACAGAAAAGCCCCGGCCTGTTCCGTCCAAAAAACCTGCTTCCGTTACAATTACAGAATCGAAGGCAGGCGCACGACAGGGAGCGGAAACCAGCCTCATAAGTTTCGCAATGTTACCCCTTCAGGTCGAACTTGATGATAATCTGAATTCGTTTCTCAAAGATTACGCGATGAAGAAATTCAAGCAGGAACCCAAAGCCACTATGCTGATCCAGAGCTATGCTAGTTCTAAAGAAGATGACAAATATCAGGAAGTAAGAATCTCGCTTGCCCGCGCATTGGAAATCAGACAGTTTCTAATGGATAATGGCATTTCGCCGAAGCAAATCGAAATTCAGGCCATGACGGATAAAGACAATTCGGAAAATGCAGACCGTATTGATATCCTCTTTAAGAAGCCTGAAATAGTCACAAACTGAAAAAATTCTGCCTAAACACTGCCCCAAAGCGCTTTCAAAGAAATACGTTAAGTGTGGAAAATTCGCTCCAAAACCCGCACAATCCTTGACTTTTACTCCCCTTATGATGCTATGAAAGCATATCAATCGTGATATGTAAGGAGATAATGATGTCAGAAGGCGGAAATTCGTCCGGCAATGGGGATAATAAATCGGTTCTGGGGACTGTAATCATCGTGATAATGGCCGTAGTTTTTATAGGGATCGGCTACGCGGTGCTTAACGGTGACACTAATGCAACACCGCCCATACAAGAAGAAACAGCGTCAGACTATAATGCCGCAAAGGATGAAGCCGAGGGAGAAGCCGAAGAAGAAACGGCAACAGCTGAGGCAACATCCGAAGAATCATCTTCAGCAGAAGAAATGACAGAAGAGACATCTGAGAGCGAAACATCTTCTTCAGAAACAGAACAAACCGCCACAGAGGAAAGCACAGAAGTTGAAACCACTGAAGAGTCCTCTGTGACAGCAGCTGAAAACACCGAAGACACAGTACCCGAAACAAAAACAGACGACCGCTTCGCATTGAAAAATTTGGCTAAGCCGAGAATCATGGGTGACCCCAAAGCGCCTGTTAAACTTACCGAACACGCATCTTTTACATGTCCTCACTGTGCCGATTTTCACAAAAGCACACTGAAAAAAATCAAAAAAGAATATATCGACACGGGTAAAGTATATCTTGAGTTTTCTGACTTCCCTACGAATTATCCTGCTGTGCACGCCAGCATGGTTGCACGCTGCGTCCCTGACAAAAACTATTTTAACTTCGTCAGATTGCTATTCGAAACGCAGGACGAATGGGCACGCAAAGCAAACTATAAGGAAATTCTAAAACAGGATGCCCTTATTGCCGGGCTGGATGAAAAAACATTCGAAAAATGCATCAACAACAAAGAACTCGAAAAAGCCCTTCTTGCAGAAGTCGAAGAAGCGCATAACCGTCACGGCATTGGCTCGGTCCCGAGCGTGATCGTCAACAATGTGAAGGTTATTGCCGGAGCGCAGCCATTCGAACAGTATCAAAAGGCGATTGAGGATGCGTTGGCAAAAGCCAAAGCGTCTCAAACGCAGGAATAAATTAAAAGAAAACTAGAGTACCGCCGGAAAATACATGGTCCAATTCAAACGCTTACGCCTGTCAGGATTCAAGTCTTTCGTTGATAAGACTGAGCTTGATATCGGCCCGGGCCTGAATGGCATTGTTGGACCGAACGGATGCGGTAAATCCAATCTTGTTGAAGCATTGCGCTGGCTGATGGGCGAAAGCTCGGCTAAACGCATGCGCGGCGGCGGGATGGAAGACGTTATCTTTGCGGGAACCGATAAACGTTCACAGCGTAATATTGCCGAGGTCAGCCTGCTGTTGGATAATTCCGAACGCAACGCCCCGCCGGCCTATAACGGTCTCGATGAAATTGAGATCGTCCGCCGCATCGAACGCGACCACGGCTCACAATATAAAATCAACGGCAAAAACGCCCGCGCCCGCGACGTACAAATGTTATTCGCCGATACGATAACAGGGGCAAACTCCCCTTCCCTTGTCTCGCAAGGACATGTTACAAAAATTATAAACACCAAACCGAGCGATCGCCGCCTTATCCTTGAAGAGTCCGCAGGGGTATCCGGCCTCTACGCGAGACGACACGAAGCCGAACTCCGTTTAAGAGCCGCAGATGCCAACCTTCTGCGCTTGGAAGATTTATTGGGAAGCTTGGAAAGCAGACTTTCATCTTTAAAACGCCAGTCCAGACAAGCTACACGCTATAAAAATCTGAATGCCCAGATTCGACAGTTCGAGATCATGGTCGCTTACCTTGAATGGAAGGCACTAAATGAAAAGAGCAAGAACACGTATCAGCAATTCACAGAAATCGAATCAACAGTCGGTGAAAAACTTGCCACTGTCACGCAGCTCACCAAAACGCAAAACACACAAATCGAAGAACTCCCCGCTCTGCGAAAGGCTGAATCAGAAATCTCAGCGAAACTACAACACCAAAAACTTGCGCTTCAAAGAATCGAAGATGCTGAAAACCTACAATCAGGCCAGATAAAAGAAACAAGAGAACAAGCTGAGCAGATTGCTCAAGACTTCCAACATGAAAAACAGACATTTGAAGAGAACTCAAGGACGCTCGAACGCATCCAAACAGAAGAAAAAGAACTCATTGAGTTATGCAAAAATGAGGAGGCGCTCCTTGAACAGAAAGCTGCTACGAAAGAAAAAGCCGCTAACATTTTAGAAGAAATCGAAAAAAAACTTACAGGCTTAAAAGAATCTTTGGCCGAACGCCGCGCCAAAAGCTCTGCCTTGCAAAACAGGATTAAGCAAAACCAAGACCAACTTGATCTCCTGCAACGCAGAAAAGAAAAAACGGAAAACGAAATAAGCACGCTTGAGGTCGGCGATGACAGCCAAAAAGAAATCAGCGCTCTAGAACAAACAATACAAAAACTTGAATCGGAGTTAGAAAACAAAACATCAAAAGTTGACGGCCTTAAACGTGCTTTAGAAGACGCGCAGGAGAACATCAAGTCAGCCCGCACGGTTTTATCGCAAACAGAAAGCGATTTCGCTGAGTTCACGGCTGAAATCAATACGCTCGACAAAATCCTGCAATCTGATAAGGCAGAAGAGTTTGTGTCTGTACTTGATGATATTTCAACAGATAAAGGTTTTGAAAAAGCCCTCTCCCGCGCACTAGGAGATTCCCTGATGGCCTCGCTTGATCATGATGCACCCTCCTATTGGAAAAAATCTGACAGTTCAAATTTGGCCGAGTTGCCTGAAGGCACCGAGCCACTCCTGCCGCACGTTAAGGCTCCTAAAGAACTCGGTGCCGCACTCTCCCAAATCGGGTTTGTAAAGAACGCAGAAACCGGAAACAACCTTTTTGCAAAACTAAAGCCCGGTCAGGCATTAGTCTCCGAAAAGGGCGATTATTGGCGTTGGGATGGGCTACACGTCAAAGCAACGGCAGCAGACAGACACAGCCAGCATCTCGAACAAAAAAACCGCCGCTTGGAACTCGAAGCCACTCGAAAAGAAAAAGAATCGTACCTTAATCAGGCACGCGTAAATCTGGAAACCGCACTTGAAACAGAAAAAAGCGCAAAAGAGAAGCTGGACAACATTCAGTCCGAAATCCGTTCGATTGAAAAAGAAATCAATACGGCGAAACCAGCCTTCATCCGTATAAAAGAAAAAATCACAGGCATACAGAAAGAAAAGACCAGACTATCCGACTCACTGGCTAATATTCTGGAAGACATCCAAAATGTTGAAAATAACCTGACGAATGACCAACAGGAAAACAAAATTCTTACAGGCGAAGAAGACAATAATAAGGACGAAGTCCTGCTGTCCCTATCCAGCCAACAACACGAAGCCCGCAAAAAATATCAGGATGCCGTCCGTGACTTCGATATTTTTGAACAACAAAAAAACACACGCCGCGCAAGAATGCAGGCCCTTGCCGATGAACGCATAAGTCTTCAAAACCGCGTGATACGTGCCCGCGAGCACCTCAAGACTCTCGAAGAGCGTAAAGCAACACTGGATGAAAAACTGAAACTACTAAGCAAGAACCCGAAAAATTTTGAAAAGGATAAAACAGAAGTCCTGCAAAAACTGGAAAACTTTGAAACCCAAAGAAACGCTGCGGCAGAAAAAATAGCCTTAATCGAGGCGGAATCCGCACAATCATCTAAAGCACTCAAAGAAGCCGAACTTGATTTAGGTAGCTCACGCGAACGCCGTGCTCATATTCAAGCCACCTATTCTGCTCTAAAAGAACAACTGGCGTCGATGGAACAAGATATTCAAGAACGCTTCCAGATGAAACCGATGGAGCTTCCCAATCATACGGCAGAAGATCTGATTAAATATGAAGTCAGCGATATCGATAGCTTAAAGAAGAACAAAGACAAGCTGACCTTTGAACGTGATGCTATGGGCCCCGTAAACCTGCAAGCCGATACGGAAGCCGAAAACGTAGAAAAAGAAGTCACGGAAATGCTTCGCGAAAGAAATGACCTGACTCAGGCCATTGAAGAATTGCGCGGCGCTATTATCAAAATCAATAAAGAAGCCCGCGCAAGACTTTTAACCGCCTTCGAACACGTCAACCAACATTTCCAGTCATTGTTTAGTCGTCTCTTTGTTGGCGGAAAAGCACATCTTGAACTGATCGATTCTGATGATCCTCTTAATGCAGGCTTGGAAATCTTTGCCCAACCTCCGGGTAAAAAACTTCAATCACTGTCTCTTCTCTCTGGTGGAGAGCAGACCTTAACGTCTATTGCCTTAATCTTTGCTATGTTCCTGACCAACCCGTCCCCTATTTGTGTATTGGACGAAATTGACGCACCGCTTGATGATGCCAATGTGGACCGCGTATGCGACCTGTTGGATGAAATTTCGGACCGCGGTGAAACGCGCTTTATTGTCGTAACGCACCACCGCCTGACAATGGCGAGAATGAACTGTCTGTTCGGTGTCACGATGTATGAAAAGGGTGTATCACAACTCGTCTCCGTAGACATGCAGCGATCCTTCGAATTTACAGGCCAGAAAGTTGCCTGATAAACAGGATAAAGCCAAATGGAAGAAGAGAAGAACACAAAAAACATACAGCAGGCTGATTCGCTGAAGCCCCCCTCTACTACTCCGTCTTTTGAGGAAAGACTATCAAAAGCACGCACCGAATATAAAAAAGATTACGGCGAAAACGACGGGTCCGAACGCAATGAAGAAGTCCCCGAGTCTCATATCAATAGTGCCCGCGCCGCATCGGAGTTCCTCGCAAACGTAATTGCAGGCGGCCTTCTTGGTTATTTGTTCGACAGGTATTTTGATAGCCTACCCCTTGGTATGCTCTTTTTAATGATAATTGGCTTTGTAAGTGGCGTGTACCGAGCCAATGCAACGATGAAGAAAAATAAAAAATAAAGCAAAACGGGCATTGCGTAGCGAATTAAAATAAGTTACAAACTTTAAAATTTTAAGAAAAAGAGAAAATTAACGTAAACGGTATGTTACGGAGAGGTAAGAGTGGCTAGTCCTATTCATCAGTTTGAAATTCAAAGATGGATTGACGTTCCTTTAGGGTCTTTTGACGCATCATTCACAAATTCGTCCTTCGCTATGATTCTGGGCGCGGGTCTTTCCATTTTCTTCCTGACTGCGGCAATGAAGAAAAAAGCCATGGTTCCCGGCCGCCTGCAGATGTGCGCCGAACTGCTTTATGAATTCATCGGCAAAATGGTTAAGGTGAACATTGGCAAGAAAGGAATGCAATACTTCCCGTTTGTCTTCACGATCTTTATGTTCGTACTTATGGGCAACCTGCTTGGCCTTGTTCCTTACATGTTTACCTATACCTCACATCTGATCGTGACCGCAGCCTTGGCATTGGCCGTATTTTTCGCGGTTATCGGTTTTGGTATTTACAATCACGGCCTGAAATTCTTTTCGCTGTTCCTGCCCCCGAACGTACCTTGGTGGCTGGTCCCCGTGATTATTCCAATCGAAATCGTGTCTTACTTTGTCCGCCCTCTGACACACTCCGTCAGGTTGTTCGCAAACATGATGGCCGGACACATCGTTCTTAAAGTGGTCGCTGGATTTGCAGTAGCTGCAGCCAGTATGGGCTTGGCATGGAGCATTTTGGGGATATTCCCCGTCATTGTAAACGCAGCAATGATTTTATTCGAGCTTCTGGTTGCAGTCGTACAGGCTTACGTATTCGCCATTCTGGCCTGCGTATACCTGAAAGACAGTGTTGATCTTCACCACTGATTATGTATTATCGCAGCCGTTGGGTTTATTAGGAAATTAACAAATCAACTAAACTAGTAGAGGAATTAAAAATGGATGTAGCAGTAGCAAAATTGATCGCAGGTGCATTGGTAACATTGCCGGCTTTCGGTGCAGCCCTTGGTTTGGGTATGTATTTTAAGTCATACAACGAAGCCCTTGCTCGCAACCCTGAAACAAAAGCTGGTCTGGACGAGAAATACTTCCTGTCTTTGGCGTTTATTGAAGCTCTTGGTATTATTCCAATCGGTATTGGTGCCGCTCTTCTTTTCGGTTAAGAGAAGCCGTTTTATAAACGACATCAAAATTTTAGAGTGATAACATCCATGTTCAATCAGTGGCTAAAATTCAGAACAACATCCTTATCTGCGGCAATCACGACTGTGGCTGTAGCAGGTATGCCGTTTTCGGTTTTTGCCGCTGATCAGGAACATGGACACGGATCAGATACAGGCCATGAGACACATGCAGCCTCGGACATGGAAGGCGTTCACGACATTCTGCCTGATGCCAAATATGCCGCTCATGGCGATGCGCATCACGGATCAGGCGGCCTGCCGCAACTTGATCCGTCCACATTCGAGACACAGCTCTTCTGGCTTTTCGTGGTCTTTACCGCGCTCTATTTTTTCTACTCAAGAAAAAGCCTTCCGGAAATTTCCGACGTCGTCGAAAATCGCCGGGAGCGCATACAGAATGATTTAGACACGGCTCAGAAACTAAAATCTGAAGCTGACGAGGTACACACCTCCTACGAAGAATCATTGGCTATGGCACGGAACAAGGCATCTGAGCTCTTCCGCAACGCGGAAGAAAGCATCAAAAATCAGACAGCCGAACAAATGGAAGATTTCCAGAAACGCGCCCAAAGCGATCTCGAAAAGAACGAGAAAAAAATCGCCGAGGCCAAAGAAGAAGCAATGAAAGAAATTGATAAGATCTCCGGAGAGATTGCCGTTGAGGCAGTAGACAAAATCATCGGCGTAGATCTTAAGGCAACAAAGGCGGCCTGATATGGAGATACTTACAGAAACCTACATATGGATGGTCTTCTCATTTCTTCTTGTTGTGTTCATTATGTGGCGCTATGCAAAAGAACCTGTTCTTGCCCTCCTTGATAAGCGCATTGCAGAAATCAAGAAGGAATTGGAAACAGCTGAAAATCTTCGTGTAGAAGCACAGGAAATGCTCGCCCAGTACCAGCGCAAACAAAGGGATGCCGAAAAAGAAGCCAAAGCCATTATTGAAAACGCTGAAAAAAGCGCTGAAAAATTCAGGGTTAAGGCAGAAAAAGATCTCAAAGAGACAATGGCTCGCCGTGAAAAACAGCTGGAAGCGCGTCTGGAGCGCATGCAGATAGAAGCTGTCCAGCAAATTCAGGCACACGCCGCCACTTTGGCCATAAAGGCCGCCGAAGATATTATTGTCGAAAAACTTGACAATAAGACCTATGACGCTTTAGTTGAAAAATCAACAAAAAGCATCGAGCAAGAAAGCAAGATGCTGAACTAAAGCAACAATAGGTCTGGTATCATGTCATCTGAAGCACTGGCTTCACGCTCCCCTAAGGAAATTGTCACGAGTCTTGGAAAAGACGCCAAAGAAGCCGCATTCATTCTCGCACAGACCCCTACGGAGACCATCAACAATTGTCTCGATCTGCTCGCACAAAAAATCCGCAGCAACGTCACCGAAATTATCGAAGCCAATAAAAAAGACTTGGCATCTGCGGAACAACGCGGATTAACCTCGGCTATGACTGATCGTCTGGCCTTAAACCACGAGCGCATTGAAGGCATTGCAAAGGGCGTAGAGAACGTGAAGTCCCTGCCCGATCCCACGGGAAGACAGCTTTGGACAACAGAAAGACCAAACGGCCTAAAAATCGAGCGTGTTGCCGTTCCGATCGGTGTCTTGGGCATGATTTACGAATCCCGCCCCAACGTCACCGTTGATGCCTCTATTCTATGCCTGAAGTCACACAATGCAGTCATTCTGCGCGGCGGCTCCGAGAGTCTGCACAGCTCTTTGGCTTTGCATAAAATCATTCAGGAGGCATTGAAAGAATCCGGCTTGCCTGAGGCTGCAGTCTCAATGATCCCCGTCAGTGACCGAGAAGCGGTCGGTGAAATGCTCCGCGCATCCGAATATATCGATGTTATGATCCCCCGCGGCGGACGTGGCCTGATCGAGCGCGTAATGTCAGAAGCCCGCATGCCCGTCTTCGGACACCTTGAAGGGTTGTGCCACATATACGTTCACAACAGCGTTGATGCTGATGTTGCCAAAAATGTCACGCTGAATGCCAAAATGCGACGCACCGGTATCTGCGGCGCAATGGAAACACTGCTCCTCGATAAAAACCTTGAACCCAATCTGGCCAAAGATATCGTTGCGCAAATCATTGATGCGGGATGTGAAATCGTCGGCGATAAAGCGTCGCAGGCACTGGATCAGCGCATTGGTGAAGCTACTGAAGAAGACTGGACAACAGAATACCTTGAGGCAAAACTAAGTTGCCGTGTAGTCGATGGTATCGAAGAAGCTGTCCAGCATATTAACGGATTCGGCTCGCACCATACTGACAGCATCTTGGCTGAAGAGCTGGATGTCGTAGATTACTTCTTAAAAAATGTCGACAGCGGCATTGTGATGCACAACGCATCCACACAATTTGCAGACGGGGGTGAGTTCGGCATGGGCGCTGAAATCGGTATTGCCACGGGAAAGATGCACGCACGCGGACCGGTCGGACTTGAGCAACTTTGCACTTACAAGTATCTTGTAAGAGGAAACGGCCAGACCAGACCCTAAAGACGGCCCATAATTTATACAACAATTCTATGCCTTTATTTACTTCTCCCCACCTGCTCAACGGTTCAAGATGGAAAAACATGCGTGTTGGTCTGCTTGGCGGATCCTTCAACCCCCCGCACCCCGGCCACGTACACATCTCCAAAATCGCACTGAATGCCCTGCACCTCGATGCGGTCTGGTGGATTGTCACGCCGCACAACCCGCTTAAGGAAAAATCATCCCTTCTGCCCTATGCAGAGCGCATAAAGTACTGCCACAAAATCGTTGATCACCCGAAGGTTATTGTAACCGATATAGAGGATAATCTGGGAACGACAACAACTTACGAAACCATCACAAAAATGAACACATACTTCCCGCATACGAAGTTTGTCTGGATCACTGGAATGGATAATGCGCTCAATCTGCATAAATGGAATGACTGGCAAAGCTTGCTCAAAAAAATATGCATGCTGCATATTACTCGCCACCCCGCCGTATCACTGACTCAACGATGCCCTCAGCGTTTTTTGCAGCATCACAAACATGTGATCCTGCAACGCGGCGGCCGGGTAAAAATCGATTCGGGCATTACATATTGGCTGCTTCAAAAGAAAATGGTGAACATATCCTCAACTGAAATCCGCAAAAAAAACAAAATAATTACAGAGGATTACATGAATTCTTACGCAGCGCAGGATAAAAACATTTTTGCTTAAGCCGTGCTAAAGGTGTAAAATATAAGTATGGAAAGATTGGTTTACATCTTACACAGTATGAGGAACGAATAAGCGTGGTGAAAATCCTTGCAAATCGTCGCTCACACAACGTTTTATCAGGTAGACTGGTCAGAAAAACTGAACCTCTAGGTTCGGTTTTTTGTTTTTTATGGGTCTAACATCAAAAGGAGAGTGAAACCATTCGTAAAAAACTTGAACAAAGTCCTTTAAGCATTAAGGAGATGAAACTCATCGTCGAGAAATCTCTGGACGCAGATAAGGCAATGGACATCGTTACTATTGATATCAATGACGATTCCGCATTAGCCGACTACATGATTGTGGCCTCAGGAACATCCAGCCGTCATGTAAATGCTCTCGCAAACAAACTTAAGGAACGTTTGCAGGAATACGGCACCAAAAATATCCGTATAGAAGGTCAGGGCCAATCAGACTGGGTTGTTATCGATACGGGTGATATTATTGTCCACCTCTTCAGACCGGAGGTAAGAGCATTTTATAACATCGAGAAAATGTGGTCTATGAACACACATCTGGATGTTGTCGGACAACAAATACAGGCCTAAACCACAAATAAGGTCAAACGCCTGACCAACACACAAGAAAACTTGAACAGAACAAGCCTTGTTCAAAATAGAAATCATCGCAGTTTCCCGTGCAAAAAACGGACCGCATAATGACATTCTCAGTGACTATGTCAAACGCATTCAATGGCCTTTAAAAATCCATGAAGTAGAATCCAAAATCAAAAATCCGGCGCAGATGCAGCGCGATGAATGTGATAAAATCGGAAAACTGCTGACAAGCGACTCTATCAAAATCATATTGGATGAGCGCGGAAAAACACTCTCTTCCAGAAGCTTCGCCACATTGATCAATGATTACCAAGTCAATCATCAGGGCACGATGCAATTCGTCATCGGCGGCGCGGATGGTCTGACCGATCAACTCCGCCGACAAGCCCACAAAAAAATCAGCTTCGGCCAACAAACTTGGCCCCATATGCTTGCAAGAATCATGCTTTTAGAGCAAATTTACAGGGCACAGCAAATTCTGTCCGGTCATCCCTACCACCGTGACTAGTGAGACAGAATGAAAAATTCAAGACGCAGGCCTATAACTAATGCAAACCAGCAATAAATCGCGAAAACGCTCTACCCGCGGATTATGCGTGCTGTTGATGGGTTGTGTCATATCATGGCACGCACAAGCTACTCCTCCCCCTGTGCCCAAGAAAAAAGATGATGCACTCAAAAAATATGAGATCCAGTTACAGGAAGAACAGGATCGCATCAACAAACTTCAGGATCAGGCCAACTCGCAAAACAAGGAGCTCTCGGATACCAAAAAAACTCTGGTCGAAGTGGCCGATGAAATGCGTGAAAACGAAAACAAAATGCGCAACCTCGAAGCCCAGATTGATGATCTCACAGATCAGGAAAATATTATCAAAGCCAATCTGCAAAACGACAGAGCCTCAATTTCACGGCTGATATTGGCCTTGGAGCGGATCAGACGAGTCCCTCCTGAGGCGATGCTTGCAAATCCCGAAACACCTTTCAAAACGGCTCAGAGCGCAATGCTAATGAGCGACATTGTTGCAAACTTACAGATTGAGGCGGAAAACCTAAAACAACGGCTTGATAAACTGAATAAAGTCTCGACAAAACTGTCTGCACGGCTCGCCGACCTTAACGAAACGGATAAGCAGCTAAAGGAACAGCACAATAAAATCGCATCCCTGATGCAGCAACGCGAAAACCTTTACAAAAAAACAAATAAAGACATCAAAGCACAGGAATTCCAGATTGAACGACTGTCCCTAAAAGCAAAAAGCCTTGGCGAACTTGTTACAACACTAAAAGAAAAAAACGGAAAAATCGAAGAAGTCATTGCCGCTGTGCCAAGCGCATCAACCCCGCAGGCCAATCAAATTCTCGAAACATCTGCTTTTCAACCATCCACTGATATTTTCAAATCATCTCGCCTGCCCATCTCCGGAATTATCCGCATACGCTACGGTGAAAAAGACCTTGTTGGCGCACGAAGCAACGGGATGACTATAGAAGGTCGCCCCGGCGCTGTGGTTTTGGCACCACTATCCGGAAAAATACAGTTCTCAGGGTCTTTCAAACGGTATGGAAATCTGATTATTATTGAACACGGCAAGGGCTACCACAGTTTGGTAACCGGATTAAAAGAAATCAGCACGGTCGTAGGACAAACAGTGATTACAGGAGAACCGATCGGCGAACTTCCTAAAACACTGGATGGATCTAAGCCAAAGCTCTATTATGAGCTTAGATATAACGGCCATCCTGTTAATCCTACTAAACTTTTTGCTGATCTGGGATAATTATACGAATGAAAATTTTAAAGAGTAATCTTAAGGACATCTAAAGCATGAAACTATTCAAACGCGTATCTATTTTCGGAACCATTGTTTTGCTCAGTGGTGCTGCCCTCTATCAAGCAAGCGCACAAGAACAACCGCGCACGGCCGGAAGCCAGCCCGAGAGTGAGAGCAGCTACAGCGAGACATACAAAAATTTAAATCTTTTCGGCGATGTTTTCGAAAGAGTACGCTCCCAATATGTTGAGGAAGTTGATGACAAGGAACTCATTGAATTTGCAGTAAACGGCATGCTAACCAACCTTGATCCCCACTCTTCGTACTTGAATGAAGAACGCTTTAATGAAATGAAAGTCGAAACACGCGGTCAGTTCGGTGGTCTTGGGATTGAAGTCACAATGGATAGCGGCTTGGTAAAGGTAGTCTCGCCTATTGATGACACACCAGCGTTTCGTGCAGGCGTGCAGGCTGGCGACTATATTGTCAAGATCGACGGCGAACCTGTAATGGGAATGACATTAAGCGACGCAGTAAAAATGATGCGCGGCAAAATTGGAACGCCGATTGACCTGACCATCCGCCGCGAAGGCGAGGACGGCCCGATTGACGTTACTATCACACGCGACATCATAAACATTAAGACGGTTCGTCACCGTGTTGAGGGGAAGGCCGGATATATCCGCATCACACAATTCAATCAGAATACAGAGTCTGGTTTAAGAAAAGCCATTAATGAGATCAAAAATGAACTTGGCGACCAGTTAATAGGCTATGTGCTGGATTTAAGAAATAACCCTGGTGGACTTTTGAACCAGGCCATCGCTGTTTCCGATGCATTCTTGGATAAAGGAGAAATCGTTTCTACCCGTGGCCGTCACGAAGACGACACCAAGCGCGATAACGCCACCCCCGGTGATCTTGCCAATGGTTTACCTATTGTAGTGTTGATCAATGGCGGCTCCGCGTCAGCATCCGAAATCGTGTCGGGTGCCCTGCAGGATCACAAGCGCGCGATAGTACTCGGAACAAAATCTTTCGGTAAAGGATCCGTTCAGACGGTCATCCCCCTTCCGGGACACGGCGCCATGCGCCTGACAACGGCGAGGTACTACACGCCGTCCGGTCGCTCAATTCAGGCCAAAGGTATTGAACCCGACATTTTTGTGGAACAAGCACGCATTGAATCCTTCAAATCGAGCAGACTGCGTGAGGCGGACTTGCGCGGTGCCTTGGACAAATCCGAAAAGCCAAAGCAACAACCCGCGAATGATAACGAGCCAAGCGAGGAAGAAGCTGAAGAGATGCAGGATTATCAGCTCTCCAGAGCCTTGGACCTTCTGAGCGGTTTGTCTCTGTATACAGAGAAGACTCCGGCAGCACCTCAAGCGGCAAACGATAACGAATAGGATAAAGCGGAAGGAAGGTAAATTTTCGTGAATATCTCAGAACACCCATATTTAAGGGATATTGACGGAAAAGCATTCCTATACGGTATGGCGGGCGTGGTATTGTTCTATCTCGCTCTCCTGCTTTATACAGTCTTTATCGGCCCCTCAACGGTAGCCAAACTGGAACATACTCTCGCGAGTGAACGGGTTATGATCCCCAAATCGGTCGAAGAACTTGCTGCTACGCACGAAATGACCCCCGGCCACGAAGACAATGATTACACTGAAAACCATAATATCACGGACGGCCTAATAAAAGCTCCGATAACGGGCCTGTACGAGCAGACAGAACAAGGACTTCTGCCCATTATTAGAACACGCGACAACCTAACCGCGTTCAAGGCCTATAAACGCCCGGTCGACATTTCAGCCATAAAAGGGAATGCCGTTTCACTCATCGTAATCGACTTCGGACTTTCTCCGGACCACACAAAACTAGCCCTCGATATTCTTCCGCCCGAAATCACTTATCTGATGACACCTTATGCACAATCCCCTGACACGTGGCAGGAGCTGGCCAGAAAAGACGGCAATGAGCTCTGGATGAAAGTCCCCGTACAAAATTCGAACATGAGCAGCATGGACCCCGGCCCTGCTTCCCTCCTAATCCAGTCACAGCTTGATGAAAACATACAAAAACTGAACTGGACGATGGGAAGAACCACGGGTTATGCAGGACTCGCCGCATATACAGACGAAACCGTCATCAAAGCTGAGAAAATGTTCCGTACAGCAATGACAAGCGGCCTTGAACGCGGCGTCGGCTATCTGGAATTAAACCCGAACGCACCTGATTTTATGGAGATCGTGGCACTCGGCGCTGGCGCACCGTTTATAAAAGCCGATACATGGATATATCGGCCGACAGGCCCTTCTTCCTTCGAAACTTTGCAAAATATTGCACAAAGTAAGGGCCACGCCATCGGAGTTATTCCCGCATTCCCAAGAAATATAAAGATGATAGAAGCTTGGATAGAGACATCTGACAATATTGACATTGAGCTCATCCCTCTGTCCGCAATGATCGCGTTGCAGAAGCAAAAACAAACAGGAAAAATAGACGCAGAAGCGACAATATCCCCCACGAACCTCGGCCAGGGCGACCACTTTGAGCCGGAAAGTCAAATGCGTCATTAACGGGGAGCATCAAATAGTGCGTAGCAAAGAGCAAAAACTATATCGCCCCTGTGTCGGCGTTGTATTAATCAATCACGAAAAGAAGGTCTTCGTAGGCGAAAGAATCGATACACCCGGCGCATGGCAGATGCCACAAGGAGGCATTGACCCCGGTGAAGATTTGGAAGAGGCCGCCATGCGCGAATTACTCGAGGAGACAGGCGTTAAGCAGGCGCAAATCATCCGCATCGCTGAAACAACGGTACGCTATGACTTGCCGGAAAAACTGCAACAAAAATTATGGAACGGGCACTTCTGTGGACAGGAACAAACATGGGTCGCCGCACGCTTTACAGGTAACGATGAAGATATAGTTTTAGACGCTCATGAGCCGCCTGAATTTTCCGACTGGCAATGGATTGAATTACATAAAACAACAGATTTGATCGTACCCTTCAAACGCGAAACCTACAAACAGGTCATCGCACTCTTTGAAGACCTAGTTACGTAGCATAGCCCTTTAAAACTAAGGATTTAAAGGAGACCACGCAGGATCAGACCCATCGCGAGGTGTTGGTAAGACACGCTCGTTATATCCCGTAATATCGATCGTGTAGAGCCTGGCTGTTCTGCTGTTCCCGTGCGGTGTCTCCTTAAAGTATGTCAAAACACGCCCGTTAGGTGACCAACTTGGCCCCTCAACGTGAAAAGCTGTGGAAATCAAGCGCTCGCCTGATCCATCAGGGCGAATTACACCGATATAAAATTTGCCCTTATACATCCGTGTAAAGGCAATCCAGTCCCCGCGCGGCGACCAAACAGGACTCGCATACCGCCCCTTTTCAAATGTTATACGGCGGGCATTCGACCCGTCACTATTCATAATGTAGAGCTGCTGAGATCCGCTACGGTCAGATTCAAAGACAATCTCGCGTCCGTCGGGTGAGTAAGAAGGCCCCGTTTCAATACCCGGATTACTGGTCACACGGGAAAGATTCTTAGAACGTAAATCAAGGACATAAATATCCGTGTTCCCGTTCCGCGCTAAACTCATCACGACTTTGTTTCCGTCGGGTGAGAAACGCGGGGCAAATGTCATACCCGGAAACGTCCCCAGAACTTCATGGCGACCGTTATTTAAATCGTAGAGATAAACACGCGGCTTCCCGCCCTGATAAGAGAGATAGGTAATACGCTGCGTCTCTGGCGAGAACCTCGGCGTTAGAACAAGATAACTCCCATCCGTCAAATATTTATGATTGGCTCCATCCTGATCCATAATTGCAAGACGCTTAATACGTTTATTCGCAGGACCGTATTCCGCAACATACACAACACGAGAATCAAAATACGCATCCTCTCCCGTAATACGGCCATAAATCGCATCGGAAATAATATGCGCTATACGTCTCCAGTTCTGCGGCGTTGTCGTATAAGCCATTCCGATCAACTGCTGCTGGTTAAAAACATCCCATAGACGAAATTCAACACGCGCCTGCCCGTTCGGCCCGCTCGTCACTTTCCCAGTAACAAGCGCCTCCGCCCCCGTTGCACGCCACTCCGGAAAACGAACGCCTTCCTGTTCTACGGAAATGGGTGTTTGTACAAATGCGCGCGAATTGATCGGCTCGAACAATCCTGAACGCTCAAGGTTACTTGAAATAATTCCCGGAATATCCCTTGCCAGCTTTTCGCCTTCTCCCGTCTCGGCATAAAAATTACTCACCGCAATCGGGCGCGGTTTAAATGTTCCCACACCGATCGTAACTTCCTGCTCTTGCGCGGAAACAGGAAGAGAAAAAAGAAAAATGAATAAAAATGCAGCGATAGAAAAACGGGAAGTATTCATATTAAGACCATTTTGTGAATCGAAAAGTACAACAGTTTTAGCACAACGCTTGAAAGACCTAAATCATTCCTTTTGGATCGAAATTATAGATAAAAGTTTTCCACTGCTCGTACTTGGCGGGTGGTAAGTTCAGTTTCGAACACCGTGGATTCATCAACGCCCGCCGCGCAGAATCCGCCGCAGCCTTAAACTGCGGATCACTCTGATAACGAACTCGTTCCATGATTTCAACCTTACGAACAGTCATGCTCGGATCAATATGAACACGCAACTTAACTTTAAGATTCTCTGCCCCCTTTGCCCCCGCATCAACAACCCAACACGGTGAAACCCCACGGTTCAGCGCGTCTTTCTCGCTGCGCGTTAATTCAGCCCCGATGGGCGCAATTTGTGACGGCGCAGCTGTGGCCTGCTTGGTCGTCTCCTGAATAATATCAGAAACCGACTTCTCGTTCTTATCAGGAGTAATGTCATTAAGAATACTCGTAATATCGCGCTGTGGTGTTTCCTGAACTTTCTCCGGTGGCTTTTCAGGCTTTGTCTCAGGCTTTTTCATCTCCACTTTAGGCGCAGGCGGTTTTGGCTTTCTCTTGGGAGGAGAAGCAGGCGGCGGTACAGCTTCTGGCGGTGCAGGAACTTCCTCGACAATTTCCGTCTTTTCGGGAGGCGCAGGTACGATTTCCTCAATATCAGGTGCCTGTGGTGTCACAAGATCCTGATTATTGTAAACAGGGTCTTCCTGTTTCGGGGGTTGCTCCTCCGTCACCTCCTCCTTCGGCTCAGTCGGCGGTGCAAGAACATCCGTCTGGCTGTATTCGGAAATATCCACCATCTCCACTGTCACAGCCTGCGGCATAATCTCCAGATCTTTGGTAACAAACGGAATACTAACGGTCACAAGCGCGAACACACCAACATGCAACACAATCGACAGAATAAACGGCAGCTTCATGCTGTAAAGCTTTGCCCTTGGTTCATACCTATGTGCAGCAAGTGCATTCATATCAATTTATTTTTCAGGTTCGGAAACAAGCGCAACCTTGGTAAAACCGGCCGCACTTATCATACCAATAATTTTGGAAACTTCACCGTAAGGCAAACCTTTATCAGCACGGATATAAATACGGCTATCTTCATTTCCGTCCAACATGGATGAAAGAACAGGAATAAGATTATCACGCTGGATTTCAGACTCACCGATAAACAATTGCCCTTCTCCGTTAACGGTAAGCTCAATCGGTTTATTATCAGGCTGCTCAATCGCCTTCGCCTTGGAATTCGGCAGATCAACCTGTACACCTGCGGTCAAAAGCGGTGCAGCCACCATAAAGACAATCAGTAAAACCAGCATCACATCCATAAACGGAATAACATTAATATCGGAATTCACATTGGATAACGAAGATCTTCTGCGCCGACGTCCGTGTGATCGCCCTGCTGTTGATGTCATCATTCCCATTAGTATTTACTCCTCTTCAGGATCTTTTCACGCAACGCGTTTACCGTTATTCGGCAAAGTCGCTGCATCCTGACTGTCCAAATGACGCGACAGAATGGCGGAAAACTCATCCGTAAATGCCTCAAGCCTGTCCCCATACTGGTTCAATCTGTTACTCAACGCGTTGTAAGCAATCGAGGCGGGGATAGCCGCAACCAAACCAAGTGCCGTCGCAAACAATGCTTCCGCAATACCCGGCGCCACAACCGCCAAACTGGTATTTTGCATCGTCGCAATCGCGGAAAAACTGTTCATAATCCCCCAAACCGTACCGAACAAACCGATAAACGGCGCGGTCGACGCAACCGTCGCCAAAAATATCATCCCGCGCTCGATATTGTTCATCTCGCGATTAATCGCCACAGCCATGGAACGTTCAACACGTTGACGCAAACTGGCCTGTAAACTTTCCTTGGAGGGAATCCCCGCCACAATGCCGGCTTTCCATTCATCCATCCCTGCTGCAAACGTGCGAAGAAGCGGATCTTCCTTGGCTTTTTTTACGCGGTCATAAAGCTTGTCTAACGGTTCGCCCGACCAGAACGAATCCTCGAAACGATTGGCACGGCGGTTAAGTTTCCCGATCAAGCTGCGCTTACTAATAATAATACCCCAGCTCCAGACCGAACAGAAAATCAGGATCAGCATCACGATTTTAACAACCGGATCGGCATCCATGAACAATGACAATGCGCTCATATCGTGCGCGTAACTTCCCAAATCTTCAGTAACTATTTCTGCTGCTGCCATTTTATGACCTGTTTTAAATTATTCACTATATTGACTTAACGCCTGCCGCACCTCCTCGGGCATTCGGACAGGCCTGTAATTTTCAGTATCTACACATACCAGCGCGACATGCATGTCACAAATTAATTCAGGCTCTTGGCCATCTTTTGCGACATTATTTTGCTTAAACACGGCCTGATGCATAACAAAACTGCTGTTTTTCATACTCTCGATTGCAGTAACCATGGATAGGGAATCATCCAGAAAAGCAGGTTTCAGATAATTGATATCCATATGACGAACCACAAAGAGTATTCCTTTGCTTTTTTTTAATTCGTTGTTTTCGTAGCCAAGGTAACGAAGAAATTCTGTGCGTCCCCGTTCGGCAAATTTCAGATAATTGGCATGGTAAACAACCCCGCCGGCATCTGTGTCCTCGTAATAAACGCGTATATCGATCGAATGTTTCATCGCTATCTTTGAAGTATAGGGTTAAAGAAATCAGTCCACAGACTCTTGCCCAGAGTTTTGCACAGACTCATCCAGAAAATCTATCTGATTGGCTTGGCCTGCAGGGTTTAACCCCAGATACGTGTATCCCTTTGCCGAAAGCATTCGCCCGCGCGGTGTTCTCTGCACCAGCCCTTGCTGAATCAGATAAGGCTCAATGACATCCTCAATCATATCCCGCTGCTCGGAAAGCGCTGCAGAAATCGTCTCGACCCCGACAGGACCACCGCCGTAATTCTCGCCGATACATTTAAGATAACGCCTATCCATACTGTCCAGCCCCGATCCATCGACATCCAGACGGTTTAAAGCCTGATCGACAAGCGCCTTGTCAACTTGATCGGCCTTAAGCGCATGTGCAAAGTCTCGCACCCGACGCGTTAAACGCCCTGCAATTCTGGGCGTTCCACGAGAACGCTTGGCAACTTCCAACGCTCCGTCCTGTGTCATGTTCATATCCAGCAACCGCGCAGAACGCTCAACAATAGAGGTAAGCTCCTTCGCCGTATAAAATTCCAGACGCAACGGAATGCCGAAACGATCACGCAAAGGGTTGGTCAGCAATCCGCTCCGCGTAGTTGCGCCGATCAAGGTAAAAGGAACCAAATCAATCTGGATAGACCGCGCCGCCGGTCCCTCGCCGATGATTAAATCAAGCTTCCCGTCTTCCATGGCGGGATAAAGGATTTCCTCAACAGCCGGATTTAAACGATGAATCTCATCAATAAACAATACGTCATGCGGCTGAAGATTTGTCAGAATAGCCGCCAAATCACCCGACTTCATAATCACCGGCCCAGACGTCGCACGAAACCCGACACCAAGCTCCTTGGACACAATATTCGCAAGCGTCGTCTTACCAAGCCCGGGCGGGCCAAAAAAAAGAACGTGATCCATGGCATCGCCGCGCGCCTTAGCCGCTTCAACAAATACACGCAGATTTTCCCGCAAAGGCTTCTGTCCGATAAATTCGTCCAACACTTGCGGCCTTAAGGCCCCCTCTTCCGATTTCTCATAGGCCTGAGGCTCTCGTTCAAGTTCAGGGTTCTTCGCTAATTCACTCACGCACTCAACTCCTTCAAGGCAAGCCTGATAAGCGCTTGCAAGTCATTGGCTTCATTATCATTGGCCTTATCTTTCGCCGTCTTAACAGCCGCAAAAGCATCAGTTCGCGCATACCCCAGATTAGTGAGCGCCGAAACAGCATCATGATCAACAGATACACCCCCAGGACTATCAGCAGATTTATCAACAAGCCCGACATCAGAGGGAGATATCGTTTCGGGCGAGAGTTCGACCTTTCCCGCCTTGTCCTTTAGCTCTGTAAGAATACGCGTCGCAAGCTTCGGTCCGACACCATCCGCCTGAGTCAACGCAGCCTTATCCTGCGCGGAAATAGAAAATCCTAAACGGTCGGCGGGACAAACCGACAATATCGAAAGCGCGGCCTTCGCGCCAACACCCTGAACACTGGTCAGAAGCTTAAACCACTCCTGCTCGGCCTGATCTGCAAAACCGTAAAGCGTAATCGCATCTTCCCGAACGTTGGTAATAATCAAAACCTTAGCCGGATCACCGCGCTGCCCCAAACGAGAGAGCGTACGGCTACTGCCGAAAACCATATACCCGACACCCTGAACATCCAGAATAACGTAATCTTTCCCGTAAGAATCAATAATGCCGGAAAGCTTGCCGATCATTCTGTCCCCTTTGTTTGTAACGATGTTATGTCATTCCATTGTCCATAATGCGCGTGACAAATCGCAACGGCAAGGGCATCCGCTTCATCCGCGCGAATCGTTCCACAGGTTGGCAAAAGTGTTTTGACCATCATCTGAACCTGCTCTTTGGATGCGTGCCCCGCACCGACAACGGATTTTTTGATCTTGTTTGCGGAATACTCCAGAACGTCCAGCCCGAATAAAGAAGGAACAGCCAGCAATACCCCGCGCGCTTGCCCTAACTTTAGTGCCGAAGCAGGGTTACGGTTTACAAAGGTTTCTTCAATGGCAGCTGTTTCGGGTGAATGCGTTTGAATAACATTGGAAAGCTCTTCATGCAGAAAAGCCAGCCGCTTGGATAAAGCTGCAGATGCTTGAGTCTTAATCAAACCGCACTGTATAAAACGCAGACGATGACCTTCACTGGAAATAAGCCCCCACCCTGTTTTTTGCAGACCGGGATCAATACCGAGAATCTTCATAAATCAGAGTTTACCCCTCTGACATCAGTTTCTCCATGATTTCATCACTTATATCGAAATTAGCTGTGACATTTTGGACATCGTCATGATCTTCAAGCGCATCAATTAGCTTCATAACGGATGAGGCCTGTTCTTCATCCAGCGGATTCGTAACATTCGGCAACCATATGAGACCGCTCCGCTCCGGTTCACCATATTTCGCCTCAAGCGCATCACGAACAGCTGCAAAATCATCAGGATCAGTGATAATTTCATGATAGTCTTCATTGCTCTCAACATTCTCCGCTCCGGCTTCCAGAACAGCCTCGAACATCTCCTCTGCACCGGCCTTATCAGCGGGGTAAACGACCTCCCCTTTACGGTCAAACATGAAATTAACCGAACCTGTTTCCCCAAGGTTTCCGCCATTTTTGGCAAAAATAGAACGGACATCTCCGGCCGTGCGGTTCTTGTTATCTGTCAAACACTCGACAATGATCGCAACGCCGCCATTACCATAACCCTCATAACGAATTTCTTCGTAATCTTCCCCGTCTCCGCCACCGGTCGCCTTCTGGATATTCTTTTCAATACCGTCCTTAGGCATAGACTGTGAGCGGGCTGTCGCTATCGCCAGCCTCAGTCGAGGGTTCATATCAGGATCAGGGCCACCCAACTTCGCTGCAACGTAGATTTCTCTCCCCAGCTTGGAGAAAAGTTTCGCGCGCTGCGCATCCGCGCGCCCTTTTTTATGTTTGATATTTGCCCATTTGGAATGACCGGCCATGTTAAAATCCTATACTTAAGTCCTCATTACACGTTTTTTACCCGTCAGATACTATATGACAGACGCTTAGATGTTGAAAAGATGGAACTTTTAGAAAAGTTTTAATTTTCTAAGTGTTATAAAGTGATAGGTATTGATATTATAATTGCTTAATAATTCAAATTATTTAAAACTTTATGTCATATAAATTTGAAACATTAAAAGTCTTGGTTGTAGAAGATAACCAACCCATGTTGGAACTGACAAAGTCAATATTACAAACATTTGGCGTCGGAAAAATTTCTACGGCTGTTGACGGTGAAAAGGCCTTTACGCTTTTCTGTCAAAACAATCATGACATGGTAATCGCTGATTGGATGATGCAGCCCTGCGACGGAATTTCCCTTACACGCCGCATTCGAAATGATAGCCGCAGCCCGAATGCATATGTCCCGATTATCCTGATGACAGGTTTCAGCGAAAAAAGACGCGTAATCGCAGCAAGAGACGCGGGCGTCACAGAATTTCTGGTCAAACCGTTTAATGCACGTGACTTATACCGCAGAATTGTGCAGGTCATTGAGAAACCGCGTGATTTCGTGCGTTCGGAAGATTTTTTTGGCCCTGACAGACGACGAAAAAGAACGAGTGTGTATACCGGCCCGCTAAGACGGCAAGATGACAAGCCGAGGTCAGGTAAACAAGAGGTTTCTCCCGATGATATCGGCTTCCTTGAAAACTAAGAATGAATATAGAGCATTAAAATGACACCTCCGGATATCCAACATTATAACCAAAGCCCGAAAAGGAAAGCGGAATTCATCAAGCCGCCGAACATGATCAAGGCAAAGGTCGGCTCGGGCGGATTAAGTGATGCGATCCTTGATCGTGCACAAAAACTTTTGGAAGAAAACACGGTTGATTTTGAACCGCTGGCAAAAATCTACCTGAGTTCCATGCAAAAAGGCATAGACAGAGCAAAACACCCCGAAAAAGAAGATGACTCGGAATATCTGATTGCTGGCGTGCTCTATCCTTGTGCCCAGTTAAAGGCAAACGGCGGAATGTTCCATTATCCGCTTATCACGCGAATTGCTGACCGTTTTGTACAATTTCTGGAAGTGATTGAAAAAATTGATCAGGAAACGATAGAAATTGCCGAAGCTTTTCACACGACGATTAACGCCGTGATCAATGCAAAAATCAAAGGCGATGGTGGAAAAGAAGGTGAAGAACTGGTGGAAGCATTAAACGAAGCCTGCATGCGCTATTTCGATAAAAACCAGGACAACATCAGAGAAAGCGTACAAGACAAATAGGACAAAACCTTATTATACCGGTCGTGTTTCAGACAAAACATCCCCGATCCTGATAGGCTCAATAGAGAGCGCCTTCCCGTTCTCTGCATTCACTGTAATCAGTGCGCCGCATAACATCTTGTTCTCACTAGCAGGAATCATACTTCTTCCGGGCATTTTGGTAACAAAACGGCCAATAGCAATATCCTTCTGCACACCGATAACACTGTCATAATCTCCAGTCATCCCGGCATCCGTCATAAACGCAGTGCCTCCGGCCATAACATGATGGTCTGCTGTCGGAACATGTGTATGCGTACCGATCACACCTGTAATTCTTCCGTCAAAATGATGCGCGAAAGCAAGCTTCTCGCTCGTAGCTTCACCATGAAAATCAACAAATATGGCATGATAGTTATGCCCGATCGGGTAGTCTTTCAGAATATCTTCCATCGCACGAAAAGGATCATCAAGCGGATCCATAAATAACCTCGCCATAAGGTTTACAACAACGACCTTTTTACCATTGATCGTCTCATGAACGCATAAACCGTTCCCCGGTGTTCCTTGTGGAAAGTTGGCAGGCCGCAATAAAGTCTTATCCCGAGAGATATAAGCAATGATCTCCCGTTGATCCCAAACGTGATTACCTGTCGTAATGACATTCGTTCCCAATTCATAAAACTGCTTGCAAATTTTTTCGGTAATACCGCGCCCGTGTGCTGCATTCTCCCCATTCACGATAGTAACATCAACATCATAATCGTTGATAAGATCGGGCAGATAAGCCTCCAAAGCCTCACGCCCCGCACGCCCCATAATATCTCCGACAAATAACAGCTTCATATTCAATTCTTTCTTCTACTCAAGATCCTATCGGAAAGCTCAGAGCGATAATACATGCTGCGAGGTAATGATGTAATCCATAGGCTCATCATGGTCTTCGACGGGCAAATTAAATAAGCAAGCTTGCTGCGCATACCCAACACCAACCGTTACGATATCTTTTTGATTACGGTAATGCGCTATGGTCTTATCATAATATCCGCCGCCGTAACCGAGCCTGAACCCTTTTCGGTCAAACGCCAGCAATGGCACGATAAAAATATCAGGCTCAACCCATTGAACATCACCGTCCAGCGAAGGATGAAACACGCCGAACTTTCCTTGCACCAAAGGCGCCTCTCCACTCCAGACAGCAAACTTCAAAAGCAAATCATTATCTTGAATCACTGGCAGCGCAACTTCAAAACCGCGGTCAATCAAGTCAACGATCAGAGGATTAACATCAAATTCCTTACCCTTGGGGGCATATGCAGCCACAATCTGACCTTCATCAGGATTTATTGTCTTAAAAAACTGCTCGATAAAAGCATCCTGCTCGTTAGCGTCCGCTTCCATCATACCACGCTGGCGCATAGCCTCCGCCCGCATAATTTGCTTTTGCTCTTCTTTAGATTCCACCGGAAAAACCTGCATAAAAAAATATCAAAATGGTGCCGCGCGAGCCGTGTACGTATGGTATCCGCGTATGGTCCTGAAAAAACAGGTGGGTGCCATGATATCCGGCTCCTACAGGCAAAACTGTCGTTTCCGGACAGGGACAGCTCCCTATGCGAATAGCATCGACCGCCGGGATAAAGACGTATCACGCACCCCGCAGCGTGGCTAGATGTATCATGTTAAATGAAAAAGATTAAGCTTTTTGAATGCGGTCAGCGATATGTCCGATTTTACCGGCAAGATGCTCTATCGCCTGAACAACAAACAACTCTTCCTGCTCAGAATACTCCTCACCGCCATTAGCTTCTGCATTCTGCAATTGCTGCACAAGCTGGTAATTATCGTGTTCTGCCGCACCAAGCTCTTGTTTGAGATCAAAAACTTCATCCGCAAGAACCAAAGCTGTCAGAACCAGTAAGTGCGATTCATTCGTCGCCGCCCCGGCTTGGGCAATATCCGATAAACGGGCATCGACATATTTCGCCAACTCAACAAGACGTTTTTCCTGCCCCTCATCACAATCAAGACTATAGCCACGGTTGTTAATGCTTACGGTAACTTCTGGCATATGGCTTATCCTTCTTCTCTGAGTAAATGCTCGACAGTGTGAATGGCTCTGTCCAAACGGTTCGAAATAAAATCAACATCAACGACTTTGCCGTCTTCACGCACAAGAATATTGGTTTGAATCTGGGAAGTTCCCTGCCCGTTTTGAACTGGTGAATTTTGCATCGCTGTGTCGAGCCTTGAAACGGCCTGATCAAGCTTGTCCAATGCATCCTTGATTGCGGACATAGTACCTCTCACGTTCTAGAATCAAATTTCTGTCAATGTTGAATGATAAAAGGATATGGATTTCGCCCTCCGACGGTCAAGGCAATCCCCAAAAAAAACACGTTTAAACCACAGGAAAGTGAAACCTAAAGCTTGACCAAAGCGCTATGGAAAGGCATTTTACTGGCAAATTTCTTATAAAGTCAGGATACAAAAGTATGTCGAACGCTGAAGCTGTGATTAAGCCTAATAACTTCCCTGAAACCAGTCTTAGAAATATGTCGAACGCAATCCGGGCCCTATCAATGGATGCAGTTCAGAAGGCAAACTCCGGCCACCCCGGCATGCCAATGGGAATGGCTGACGTCGCAACTGTCCTGTATTCCAAATTTCTGAAATTCGACCCCAAAAATCCTGAATGGCCAGACCGGGATCGCTTTGTACTTTCCGCAGGCCACGGCTCAATGTTGCTCTATGCCATCAATTACCTGACAGGCTACGACAAGATGACACTGGATCAACTCAAAGACTTCCGCCAGCTCGGCGCTATTACGGCCGGCCACCCGGAAGTCGAACATGACGCAGGAATCGAAACAACGACAGGCCCTCTGGGACAAGGCATTTCAACTGCCGTTGGCATGGCACTCGCCGAACGTATCCTGAATGCCCGCTTCGGTGACGATTTGGTCTCTCACTTCACATATGTCATTGCAAGTGACGGCGACTTGATGGAAGGAATCAGCCATGAAGCCTGCTCTCTTGCAGGTGTACAAAATCTCTCCCGACTGATTGTCCTGTATGACGATAACGGCATCTGTATTGATGGGAAAACCGAACTTTCATTTATGGATGACACGCCGAAACGCTTCGAATCTTACGGCTGGGACGTACAAACCATCGACGGTCATAACTTTAAGGAAATTGAAGAGGCCATCAAAAACGCACACAACACGGACACACCAAGCCTCATTTGCTGCAAGACACATATCGGTTACGGCGCACCAACAAAACAAGGATCGGCGTCCTCTCACGGCTCTCCGTTAGGCGATGAAGAAATTCAGGGCGCACGTAAAAACCTGAACTGGCCGCACGACCCTTTCGTCATTCCAGAAGATGTCCTGATGGATTGGCGCAGTATTGGCTTTGAGGCAAGCGAGTACTACAGCAGTTGGCAAAACAGATATAACAAGTCACCAAAAAAAGAAGAATTCGATAAAACGCTCAAGCCTGATGTGTCCGAAATCATCGCGCCCGTAATTGCCGAGGTCAAAAAAGATTTCGAGGATAAAAAACCAAAAATGGCAACTCGCAAAACCTCGGGCGAAACACTGGAAAAACTGATACCTGCCTTACCTGTTCTGGTCGGCGGCTCTGCGGATCTTACAGGGTCAAACAACACAAAAGTCACCGCATCCAAACGTGTTTCCAAAGAGAATTATGATGGAAACTATATTTATTATGGCGTCCGCGAGCACGGCATGGCCGCGGCCATGAACGGCATGACCCTGCACGGCGGAATTATTCCCTACTCCGGCACGTTCCTGCAATTTTCTGACTACTGCCGCCCGTCAATTAGACTAGCAGCACTCATGAAACAGCGCGTCATTCATGTCATGACACATGACTCTATTGGCTTGGGTGAGGATGGTCCGACGCATCAACCCGTAGAGCATCTCGCCGCGTTACGTGCAATTCCGAACACCTTGGTTTTCCGCCCATGCGACGGGATTGAAACAGCAGAAAGCTGGGAACTTGCAATCAACAAGACAGACGGGCCGAGTATTCTTGCCTTAACAAGACAAGGCCTGCCTACACTACGTGAAAACACGAAGGAAAACCTCACAGAAAAAGGCGCATATATCCTAAAAGAGAATGATAAAGAGCCCGAGATTACGCTCTTTGCCTCCGGCTCTGAAGTAGAAATTGCCCACGAAGCCTATGAACACTTTGCCGGCAAAGGCAATAAAGTCCGTCTGGTCTCTGTACCCTGCTACGACCTATTTATGGAACAAAGCGGCGAATACTATCAAAGTTTGGTCTGCAACAGCAGCATCAAAGCAGCAGTAGAAGCGGGTGTCAGACAAGGTTGGGACCATCTGATTGGCGCACACGGCATCTTTATCGGAATGAGCGGCTTCGGTGCCTCAGCTCCGGCACAGGAATTGTATAAGCATTTTGGCATCACCGCCGAAAACCTGATCAATCAAGTGCAAAAGGCACTCGATAACAAAAACAAATAAGACAAAACTAACCAGATATAAGACGGAGTATTAAATGACTTTAAGGATTGCAATTAATGGCTTTGGCCGGATTGGAAGGCTCGTCGCAAGGGCAATTTACGAATATGACCATGACGACGAAATCGATCTCGTTGCAATCAATGATCCGGGCGGAAACTTTTTCCCGCTCCTCAAATATGACTCCGTCCATGGCCGCGCACCGTTTACTGTCGAGAGATGCGGCGATGACGGAATTGTCATCGACGGCCACCGCATACACCGCTTCCGCAGCCGCAACCCGGAAGAACTCCACTGGGGCGACCATGACGTCGATATCCTACTGGAATGCACGGGCAAATTCAGAGACCGCGAAGGCGCAACAAAACACCTCGAATCAGGGGCAAAGAAAGTTCTGATTTCGGCTCCCGCTGACGGTGAAGACAAAACCATCGTCTACGGTGTGAACCACAACGAACTCGAAGCCGGGCACAAAATCGTTTCCAACGGATCCTGTACAACAAACTGCCTGGCACCCGTTGCCTACGCCCTGAACAAAGGGATCGGTATCGAAAAAGGATTTATGACGACAATCCATGCCTACACAGGCGATCAGAACACAGTCGACTCATCTCACCGCGATCCTTACCGCGCACGCGCAGCCGCCGTGAACATGATCCCGACATCGACAGGCGCGGCAAAAGCTCTCGGACGCGTATTGCCGGAACTTTCAGGCAAACTGGACGGTGTCTCTATCCGCGTACCAACCCCGAATGTTTCTCTCGTAGATTTGAAATTTGACGCATCAAAGAAAACCTCGATTGAGGAGATCAATGCTGTCATCAAAAAAGCTGCAGACGGCGAATTAAAAGGCGTTCTAAGCTATTATGATGAGCCGCTTGTTTCGAGCGACTTCAACCATGAACCGTATTCCGCAAACTTCTCACTGAACGGCACGGCCGTGACCGCCGACACGTTTGTTCGGGTCATGGCATGGTATGACAATGAGTGGGGATTTTCTTGCAGAATGCTCGACACTGCTCTGGCCATGCACAAAGTCGGATACTAGAAAATAAGAAGTTTCTAATATGAATAAGTTTGATATGAAATCATAAAATTTTATTGACACAGAATGTGAACTGACTACTATTGAAAGTTCTAAACCGTTCTCCGTGGCAAAGCTGGTCAAAGATTCGTCTTTGGCCAGCTTTATTTTTGGCCAAGTTTTCACAACGTTTTTACAACCCGAAAAAAACAGATCATAATAGAAATATGGTTGGTTCTATTGGTCCGTCATTGCCACTTCCTGCTTCCTCTTTTCAATCTCAAAGTCAGGTTGAAACAACTCAAACACAGCCTGATTCCGACCAAACAGACAGTAATCCTGATTCTGCCCCGTCTTCCTCAGAAATTGAAAATACATCGCAAGAACGGCAAACACCGAATGTCCTGACAACAGGAGGAGCAGCTGCGGGTGGACAGGAATTAACCGAAGAAGAAGAAAAAATTGTTCGGGAGTTAAAAGAAACGGATCAAAAAGTCCGCGCACACGAGCAAGCCCACAAAAGCGTCGCAGGTCCCTACGCTGGCCCGATCAGCTATGAAACGGTTACAGGACCGGACGGCGCACAATACGCAGTTGCAGGCAAAGTCGATATTGATGTTTCCCCGATCAGCGGCAATCCGCAAGCAACAATCCAGAAGATGGAAATCGTGATTCGTGCTGCGCTTGCGCCCGCAGAACCGTCCCCCGAAGATATGAATGTCGCTAGACAAGCACAAAACGTCAAAATACAGGCACAGCGTGAATTACAGGAGCAAAGGGAACGGGAACGCGAAGAATCAGAAGGCGGTAACGGCATCTTAAGCGCCGAAAATCTCAACAAAATTAATATCCGAAACGCTTTAGAAAGCTTTAGAAATGCTCAAAGTCTGTCCGAATCAAACAGATTAAGCGATGAAACACTGTTTTCTACTGATGTATAAACTTTGACAAAACGGCTGAAAAACACGTATCAGTCTTCTTTGAAACAACAACTTTTTAATTTATAATATCAAGATGTTTAAGCAGATAGCCAAAAGAGCAATGACCACACGCGGGCAAAAAGCCTGCCTCGTCGTTGACCATCTTGTAGAAGCATTAGGAAACGATCCGTCATCATCATTGCGTAGAGCATTGATTTTAAACGATATTGATCAACACCCCGGCACAACGCAAACAGAAATCATGGATCGCCTGAAAATCCACAAATCGGCCATGAATCGCGAAATCGAATGGCTCTTTAATTACGGCTGCGTCATGAGACAGGAATCAGACGAAGACGGGCGCGCAAAACCCTTGGAAATCTGCGGTTATTCAAAAAGAGCGCTAGACTCAGCCTTGGATTACTTTCAGGGCAGTCATAGTAGTTTGAAAAAATTTCTGGAAGGTGTTATAAATATACTCAAGCAGGATAAGCCTACTCTGCGTGATGCTCGCATTCTAGCGGCGCTTTACGACAAGGGACAGGCAACAAAAGCAGACGTAATTAATGATCTGTATAATGGGCCTGCAACAACTGATAATCGGGCATATAACAAGCTCGTAGAAGAAGGGGTAATTAAAAGTGGATAGTTTAAGTCCAAAAGCTCATATTGACATGCACAACCTGTGCGGCGAAGTATTTGATGGGATAAAACCTATTAATCTTGCCAACACATTTGGCATGACCAATATCGCAGAAATGGGAGAAGACTTTATTTACACAGGGCCGGGAGCCGACGCGTAAATAAATCTGTCTTGTTCTGCATTGCGACATTCGATATACATTTTAAGGCCTTCGAATACGGAGGCCTTAAATTTTTTGTGCACGAAAATTGCATACAACGGATCACCTGAAAACAAACAAGTAAAAGGAAATTCCTATGTCTCTGACCCCCGCAGTGAAAAAGATCATTGACTGTTATGAGAACGAAAATGCCGGAGTAAAAGGCAATCTGGTTCGCATGTTAAACAACGGCGCTTTGGCCGGAACCGGAAATATGGTGATCCTCCCTGTCGATCAAGGCTTCGAACACGGTCCCGCAAGATCCTTCGCGGTAAACCCGGATGGCTACGACCCGCACTACCATTACAAACTGGCAATCGAGTCAGGCTGTAACGCATACGCAGCGCCCTTAGGTTCCCTACAGGCCGGAGCAGACACATTCGCAGGACAAGTCCCAACTATTTTGAAATACAATAGCTCAAACAGCTTGTATTCAGGAAACGACGATGGAGATCAGGCCGTCACAGGCTCTGTTCAGGATGCACTCGAACTCGGATGCACCGCTGTTGGCTTTACCATCTACCCCGGCTCTGACAACGCATTTGAAATGATGGAAGAAGTCCGCGAAATGATCCGCGAAGCCAAAGATGTCGGCATTCCATCCGTCGTCTGGTCCTACGCCCGCGGTGAAGGTGTCACTAAGGAAGGCGAAACCGCCATGGACGTGATTGCATACGCGGCACATATGGCCTGCTTACTCGGCGCACATGTTGTTAAGGTTAAATTACCGACCGACCATCTGATGGACAAAAATGCCAAAAAAGCGTTCGAAGAAAACAACATCGACATCAGCACACAAGCCGCTCGTGTGAAGGAAGTGGTTCGCTCCTGCTTTAACGGTCGTCGCATAGTCGTATTCTCCGGCGGAGCAGCCAAAGGAGCAGACGCTGTTTTCGACGACGCCAAAGCCATCAAGGAAGGCGGCGGTAACGGCTCCATCATCGGCCGTAACTCCTTCCAGAGAAAATGGGACGACTCCCTCGAAATGCTCGGCAAGATCATGGATATCTACAAGGGATAAGAGCGCATGACAACGCAAAAAAAGCCTAAAAACAAAGTCATTGCGTTGGCCATATCCCTTTTACTCTTAATGGCTGCAGCCACCGGCTTTATCGATGATGGCTCAGCCCATAAACCTTTAGAAATACTACAATCTGTACTTCAGACCTCCGAAAATCCGGAAGAAACCTCCCTGACATACGATGCAGGCATGACAGCCATAAGTGCGGACGAGCTAAAATATATCTCACCCGAACGTGCCCGCCACATTCTTCAAGGCGATCAAAACGGCGGCGGCCATAAATACGGCGCCAACAAACCGTGCAAGAGTGAATTCCCGCAAGACTGGGATGACGTCAAAATCATAAAGACAATCGACAAAATCGCAGCCAACGACAACCTCAACTGGAAACAACAGGATAACGGCTACTATGTCGCTGAAACTATGGAAGGCACACTCAAAATTCGCGTCGTACTTGATAGGGAACGGGACGACGTAGTCACAGCCTACCCCGTCAACGTACGGAGAAATTACTGCCCGCCCGCCGCGAACGACAATTACAACCGTTAATCAACCTGTACGGGCGCCCATAAAACCTGATCTATGTCCTCCGCGCCTGTCATTAACATGACCAAACGATCAATCCCGAGCGCAATCCCTGCAGACTCCGGCAAGCCGTACTCCAAAGCCTTCAAAAACTCTTCATCAACGGGATACTCCTCGCCGTAAAGCTGCTTTTTAAGAGCCATCTCATGATGAAAACGCTTTCGTTGCTCCCGCGCATCCGTCAACTCGCTGAACGCATTGGCTAGTTCGACACCGCAAACATAAAGCTCAAACCGTTCTGCAAACCTCTGATCCCCTGGCTTTCGCCGAGATAAAGACGCCAAACAAACGGGATAATCATAAAGAATGGTCGGGACACCCTGCCCCAAATGCGGCTCTATTTTTTCTGCCATCACCGCAAAAAACAAATCATCCCACCTGTCATCCTCAGTTACGCGAATTCCCTTTTGCTGAAGAACGGCCTTAAATTTATCCACATCATCAAGAACTTCTATCAAATCGATGTCAGCATAGACCTGAAAAGCCTCACAGACCGATATCCTCTGCCAATCCCCGAAAGGATCACAGCTTTTTCCACAATGCGACATAGACTGAATCCCCAGCCCCTGCGCAACACATCGCAAAAATGCCTCACAATCATCCATAATGGCTGTATAGTCCGAATCCGCACGATACCACTCGATCATCGTGAATTCGGGCGAATGGAGCTTCGATTCATCGCCATTCCTGAAAACAGGACAAATCTGATAAAGCCGCTCAACCCCTGCAACCATCAGTTTTTTCATATCAAGCTCGGGACTTGTCTGGAGATATAGTGATTTCCGTGGAGAGAGGTCATGCCCCTTCAAAACGGTCTCAAAGGCATGAATATGCATGTCCATAACCGGACAAACCTGCAAAACAGGGGTAGTCACCTCCAAAAACCCTTGCCTGTCAAAGTATTGACGCACAGATTTTAAGATATCGGCCCGTTTCAGAAGGAAACCCTTCTTCTCCTTGAACACATGTGGCTGCCACCATGACACAGGCAATACTCCCAAAGCAGAAAAAATACTTGCAATTCCCACGACTAAACGCTAAAAAGTCGCTTCATTCAAGGGCTATAAACCCATATAATAATAACGAATTACTTGGAAAGTCGAGATTATGAAGGCTGAAACGCATCCGGATTACCACGAAATCACAGTAGTGATGACTGATGGTACAGAATACAAAACACGCTCCACATGGGGCAAAGAAGGAGATATCCTTAAGCTTGACGTTGATCCCCTGTCCCACCCTGCATGGCAAGGCGGAACCGGTAAGGTTGTTGAAAAAGGTCAGCTGGACAAATTCGAAAGCCGTTACGGCAACTTCCTTGGTGGCGGCAAAAAAGACTAATCGTCGCCTCTTATCAGGAATTAAAAAAAACCGCTCATTTGGGCGGTTTTTATTTTTGCAAAAATGTATAATCCTAAGAATTAGCTGTTATCCATCCCGAATCTCTCTCGAGCTTCCGGCTCTATCGATCCACCTTCTTTCATTTGCCCGCGATAAGGAAAGAAACTATCCTGTTTAAGCTCTCCTGTTGGCCCGACCCATTGGAGTTGCGCGGGTACATTCCATGCCTGCTGGCGCATTTTGACCAAATCTATGGAACGCTGCTCTTCCTCAAGCTTGGCCTCATCCGTTAGATCCCAGAAATCATCCTTATAAGTAATTTCCCCGGGGTCAAACCCGACAACTGAACCATCAGGCAGAACAAGAGCCTCCTGTAAACTGACCTCATAACACGTGCCTTCCGTAATATCCGAAAGATATTGATTTAAAACCGCTTTCTGCTCGGTTGTTAGCACGACAACCTGCCCGGCAGGCAAAACCTCAACCTGCATAGTACCATCAACCTCTACAGGCTCCTGCAATGGCTGCAAAAGCCCCGGAAACTGCGCACGAACACAATCAGAACGATAACTTGGCAAAGCTTTATTAATACGGTCAAGATGCGGCGAAATGCGAAGCAAAGCCACCTCATGCTCATTACGCCCCAAAAGGATTGTCGTCGCCGTCCCCTGTGCAACAAAAGAAAACTCGTCAAACCCCGTTTCTTCTGAAATCGCCTTCTCCAGATAATCCTCACGAGAGACCCCGTTATCAGGCTTTAACAACATATAAATCATGGAAACAGGGCTGCGCTGCGTGCGGTGCTCAAAAGCTTCAGCAACACTGCCCCATTCACGGTTATCAATGTCCATGGAAGACGGAACATACCCGTAATCAGGATGTTCGATATAATCTGCTTGCTCGCTCATGGCCTCACCCAGATGGCCGAGAGCGTCTCTGTCCCGCTCATTTATCATATGTAGATAATATAAGACTCTGACAATATTGTCACTTAATTACACAACTAGCCTTTGTTTTCGCCATCTTCGTCAGGGTCGTTTCCTTTATCATGCCTCTTTTTGTCCTGATTATCATTTGCTCCACCTAACTGATCCAGAGCCTGTTTCAGCTTCTCGTGTTTCTGCTCGGCCTCCGCCTTACGGGTACGCTGCTCTTCAACAACCTCAGGCTTGGCATTATTCACGAATTTCTCATTAGAAAGCTGCTTGTTGATCTTATCCAGCTCTTGCTCGATCTTTTCCATCGCCGCGGTCAAACGCTCAACCTCACGCTCAATATCAATGAATTCTGAAATCGGGAGAATAAGCGTCGCCTCGTTGACAACCGTCTGGATAGACCCGGCCGGCACATCGGCTGTCTGCGCAATGCTTTCAATGCGCCCCATACGTTGAACAATCTCACCGTAATGATCAAGACGCGCCTGCGTTTGTGATCCGGCTTCTTTAACAAGCAAAGGAATCTTCGCGCCCGCCGGAACGTTCATATCCGAACGCACGCTGCGGATTTCGCTAATGGTTTGCTGCAACCAACCCATATCCGCTTCGGCGTCCCCCTTTTGCTCGAAATTGTAATCAGGCCAATCGGAACGGATCAAACGCTGATCACCTCTCGCATCGCCCTTGATACCCTCAAAAAGCTCTTCCGTAATGAACGGCATAAACGGATTTAGAAGAATCAGGATCTGCTCAAGAACCCAAGCTGTCGTCTGACGGATTTCTGCGGTGTGCTCACCCTCTTCCTGCAACAATGGCTTGGTAAACTCAAGATACCAGTCACAGAACGTATGCCATACAAAATGATAAACGGCATCCGCAGCATCATTAAAACGGTACTCCGCAATAGCCTTATCTAGCGCGGCCTGCGCCTTGACCACTTCGCCGATAATCCACTGGTTTGGCGTAAATGCGGCTTTGGATGGATCGAACCCGTCATGGGAAAGACAATCATTCATCTCGCAATAGCGCGTAGCATTCCAAAGCTTAGTTGCAAAATTGCGATACCCTTGGATGCGATCTTCAGACAGGCGGATATCACGCCCCTGCGCTGCCATCGCAACAAGTGTAAAACGAAGCGCATCCGCACCAAACTTCTCCACCAGATCCAGCGGGTCCATCACATTCCCCTTGGACTTGGACATCTTCTGCCCCTTCTCGTCACGAACAAGCGCATGGACGTAAACAGTCTTAAACGGCACATCATCCATAAAGTGCAAGCCCATCATCATCATCCGCGCAACCCAGAAGAAAATAATATCAAACCCCGTAATAAGAACATCGGTCGGGTAATACCGCCCCAGCTCCTTTGTGTCATCAGGCCAGCCAAGCGTTGAAAAAGGCCAGAGCGCAGACGAAAACCACGTATCCAGAACATCTTCATCACGCGTTAATTCAACCGCTTCGCCGTAGTGCTTCTCAGCCGCAGCAAAAGCAGCCTCTTCGCTCTCCTCAACAAACGTCTCGCCGTCAGGCCCGTACCAAGCCGGAATTTGATGCCCCCACCACAACTGGCGGGAAATACACCACGGCTGGATATTACGCATCCACTCGAAATACGTATTCTCCCAAGTCTTTGGTACAAAAACAGTGTCACCATCCTCAACCGCCTTGATCGCAGGCTTGGCAAGTTCCGCAGCATTCACATACCACTGATCCGTCAGGAAGGGCTCAATAATCGTATCGGAACGGTCACCATAGGGCATGGCAATCGTGGTCTTTTCCACTTCCGCGACCAGATCAAGCTCTTCTAGCTCAGCCAATATTTTCTTACGGGCGGCAAAACGGTCCATACCCCGATATTCTTCGGGCACGTTCTCGTTCAATGCCCCGTGAACATCAAAAATATTGATCATCGGCAAATCATGACGCTTCCCGACCTCGAAATCATTAAAGTCATGCGCAGGTGTAATCTTAACCGCACCGCTTCCCTTTTCAGGGTCGGCGTGCTCATCCGCAACAATGGGGATCATACGCTCGGCAATCGGCAAAACGACATACTTGCCGATTAAGCCTTTGTAACGTTCATCGTCAGGATGAACGGCAACAGCCGTATCCCCAAGCATGGTTTCAGGACGTGTCGTAGCAACAGTAATAAATTGCTCGGTTTCAGACTCAACGGGATAACGCAGATGCCACATCTTGCCTTTTTGTTCCTTCTCAACCACTTCAAGGTCGGAAATCGCGGTCAGCAACTTCGTATCCCAATTCACAAGACGCTTGTCTTTGTAAATCAAACCTTCTTTATAAAGCTGGACAAAAACTCTCAGAACGGCCTTGGACAACCCTTCATCCATTGTGAAGCGTTCGCGCTTCCAATCAGGGGTTGTCCCGATCGCACGCATCTGGTTCACAATCGTACCGCCGGACTCTTCCTTCCATTGCCAGACACGTTCCAGAAATTTCTCACGCCCCATATCCCTGCGCCCCGCCTCTCCCGCCTGCGCTAGCTGACGCTCAACAACCATCTGCGTCGCAATACCGGCATGGTCAGTACCGGGCTGCCAAAGAGCATCATTCCCGCGCATGCGGTTATAACGGATCAAAACATCCTGCAATGTGCCGTTTAAAGCATGCCCCATATGCAAAGACCCCGTCACGTTCGGCGGGGGCATCATAATCGTATACGGATCACTCGGGCTGTCAGGGTCGCAAGAAAACGCGCCTTCCGCCTCCCATTCCTGATAATGTTTTTTCTCTATCTTCTTAGGATCAAATGTTTTTTCCATTATGTCCGGTACCTTGCAATAGTCATATAAAAACTCGCGTCAAAACCCTTGAGATCATAGTGTTTTTGCCCAAGAGTGCAAGGAAACTGTAAAAATTTTATTCGGAAAACAAGTGGTAGGCTATTCTTCCAGAACGCGGTTCGCAACACGCTCGAGTTCTTCCTTAACCAAACGGTCAATCACGCTTTCAAGATGCTCATCAAGCCAGACTTTGAGCATCGGCTTAATCTCATCACGCACGATATCTTCAATCGTCAGACTGGCCTTACCTAATGCAACAGTACGCGCAAGATTGGAAAACGCATCATAGGCGGCATCTTCAGCCCGCGCAGACAGGAGCTCACTCCCTTGAGAACGCGGCTCCTCTTTGACACGCGCTTCGTCTTCAACAGCATCTCTCAAGTCAACCTGAAGGCCGCCTGGCGTTTCATCTTCACTTTCAGTTTCCGGCGGTGCCTTCTCTGTTAAGACTAAAATATCTTCTTCTATAGGATCAGGATCAGGCTCGGGCTCCGGTTCAGGTGCGGGAGGTTCCGGCTCTGGCTCAGCCACAACAGGCTCGGGCTCTGGCGCGGGAGGTTCCGGTTCTGGCTCAGCCATAACAGGCTCGGGTTCAGGTTGCGGTGTGGGAGGTTCCGGCTCCGGCTCAGCCATAACAGGCTCAGGCTCCGGCTCAGCCACAACAGGCTCGGGCTCTGGCGCGGGAGGTTCCGGTTCTGGTTCAGCCATAACAGGCTCATCCGCAGACTCCTCTTCCTCAACATCGTCATCGGAAATAATCTTGCGTATAGAGTCGAGGATTTCCTCGATGGATGGATCTTCTTCAGTGTTTGTATTGTCAGCCATGTGCGGATGCATGTGGTTCGGGATCGAATCCTCACCAGTCTCTTACATTGTTTAAACATTGTCAAATGCTTACATGCAAAACGTGCGATAAAGGGCTAAAAAAACTACAAAAAGCGGGATTAGCCCCTAAAAATACACAATATTTGGTAAGCAATACGCAGAAGAATTTGGAAAACGCAGACTTAGAATTCAAAAGCAACCTTGGGCTCAAATCCGGCAAGATATGGGATGCCCGCTTCGAACAACTCGGTTGACGCATAACCGCCATTATCAAGTTTTTCAACTAAGGTCGCATGCCCCATCATAGAGCCGGACTTCTTAACAACGGTCAACAAACGCCCCCCCGGGCCCAATTGATCAACTATGTTTTTCGGGATTTCAGCTACAGCCCCGTTAATAAAAATCAAACTAAATGGCGCATTATCAGGATTGCCTTCCGTAAGCTCGCCCTCAATGCCAATCACATTACAAATATCCAGCTCCGCCCAGAGACGCGCAGCTTTCTCTAAATATTTCTTATTACTGTCAACGGCCATAATTGTAAGAACGAGCGGAGATAAAATTGCGGAAGAATACCCTGTACCCATTCCGATATCCATAACAACATCCGTTGGCTGGATACGGGCAGCCTCGACAAGCTTGGCATGAACAATAGGCTCCAGAAGAAAACGCCCCTTTCCTAAAGGAATATCCTCATCGGAATATGCGATAGATTTCAACTTCTCCGGAACAAACAATTCCCTCGGGGTGACTTCAAATGCTTCCAGCAATGCCTCGGTCACAACACCGGCGGTCTGGATTTGACAATCAACCATATTATTTCTGGCTTGTTTAAAATTCATGATTAAGACAGTGTTGGATTTAAATAAGTTGAAGCCAAATTATATTGGTTTGTGCCGTATGACCAGCCATTTTTTTATAAAAAATCGTACCCGACAAGCAATATGGTTGACTTGAAGGCAAAACATAATTTAATGATAGAAGCCCGTTTCGGGAAATTAAGGCGCGGTGGCAGAGTGGCTATGCAGAGGATTGCAAATCCTTGTAGACCGGTTCGATTCCGGTCCGTGCCTCCACACTACTTCATCCCGAAGGAAGACGTAACGGCCACAGAATCTTGTGCAACCTCTTTGACAGAAACATCACTTTGTTCAGCTTCCTTGGCCGCAAGATTATCAGGAACGCCATCATAACATCCGGGTAACTGATTGATATCATCCTCCATAACAGATGCCCCTACGAGCCCTATGTCAGGATAAGTAGACTGCATAATCGCAAGAAAGTCGGGAATAACGTAGTCATTCATTTCCCAAAGCGTGTTGGGTGTCAGGGAAGTCGTCGTATCATCCGGCACAACCCCATCAGGGTAAGACTCAGGCAAGAAGTCTCTGTTTAGCTCTAGTTCAATCTTACCACTGGCCGCTTCACGCATAGTATGGATCATTGTACGTTCAACTTCGGATATATCCTCGCGGTCAAGGAATTTCTGCGCCGCTTCCGCATCCTCGAAAACAAGCTGCACACCGTAAACAAAAGTAGTATCGACCTCCAGAATGCGGCCGTCTTGTGTTGTGGTTTCCCAACCTCCCTCGACACACTGATCAACCAAAAGACCAGCCGTATTCTCCGCGACCGCAACGTCCCCAAGGTCAGGCATCAAAGCCACAAAACCGGGGCTTGCTCCGTTCGTGTCATCTTGCAGTATATCTTCTGTAGGATCTATCGCCATAACCCGCGCTCTTATCCGTTTTATATAATTTATTATTTAGAAAATGATTTTAACGCATTTTGAACTATATTGTCCATAAACTAGGCTTTGAATGCTTGACAAGCCTAACACTTAAAGGCATAAAAACGTCCTACGCTGTTCCCCGGTAGCTCAGTGGTAGAGCAGGTGACTGTTAATCACTTGGTCGCTGGTTCGAATCCGGCCCGGGGAGCCATTTCTTCAAACTTCATTAAAATTTATCTCCGTCCTTACAAGCCCGCTCTTGTACTGCACGAATACTGTCAATCCCCTACCCTCCCGGTCGTTAAGGCAAACCATAACGCTATAACCACAAGCGCCAGCGATAAAACACGTCGTGCAATCATTCTGCGTTTCTTATCTTGCAGAAATTGACGTGCTGTTCCGGAAAGCACAACAATCAGACTATGTATAGCCGTAGCAACAATAACATAAATGAAGGTCAAACTAACCGCCTGCATAACGGCAAAAGGAGATGGAACAATAAAACTGGGTAGGATTGCGACATAAAAAACAGCAGCTTTGGGATTAAGAAGGTTCACAACCAGTCCGCGCCGAAAATATTTGGCATTTTGGTAAGGATCGTCGGTTTTTCCGGGTGACGTTTCCGTTTCTTCCCTCCATCCGTCCCAGGCAAGCCACAGTAAATACCCGACACCGCCCCAGCGGAGAAGCTGGTAAGCCAGATCTGAATTTGAAATAAGCGTAGCAACACCCAAAGCAGCAGCGACACCTATCAAAAGCAAACCCAGAGCAATTCCGAGTGTTGCGGCAAACCCCGCCCTACGCCCGTTTCCTGCACTCAAAACTGCCAGATAGGCCATGTTTGGCCCTGGTGTGGTTTCAATAATAAGGCAGGTTATAACGAAGGATAAGTAACTGGCCCAAGACATCTGATATTTGTCGCTTGTTTTAAAGTTTCTAAAATTAGTCGATAACTATTTAAAACAAAAGCTATTAGTAAACTTCAGTGACACGGATGAAAACAGATTACAGCGAAATCCTAAAATATATTGCTGAACTAAAACTAACGAAAATCGTCTTCTGCTAGGTCATCTCCCATGATTAACTTATCAAAAAGTTGCGCAATGGTGAAATAGCTGTGCTTGGGATTTGACCCGGATGCATCCGCTCTCAAATTATGATATTCGTCCAGTACCTGAAACCCCGGTATAAGACGATCGGTTAATTCATCACGTATGTCTTTTTCCGGAACAACAACATAATAGTTATTCTCCCGTGATAACTGAAAATGCTTTGCCCACGCCTGTGCATCCACGGCTGTCGCCTGTTTTCCCGCATCATTATAAATAAGGACTTTCAGGAAAATGATATCATCATGCGGGAAAGAAATGGCGCCTCTTGATTCTCTCTCGATAATACTCTCAAAGGTTTGGACTTCTTCATCATAAGTATTACTGGCCTTACCAAAAACACCGTACTGCCCCGCGTTGGAATAAGCCTGTGATACAGGGGAGGTTACATCGACATATTCCAACACGAAAATCTTTGCTTCCAAGTCATAAAGATTAATCAAATTATTATCGATATCGATAACGGAAAACTCAGGAAATTTTTGATTCATCTTCGGAGGCCAGGGCTTGGGCAAATTAGGATTGATCTGGCTCTTCAAATCATAAATTTCTGCAAATTTTTGCAAACGCTCCTCAGGGTCTTCGATCTTTGTATGCTCCATAACGGCAACACCAAGCAAAATGGCAATCACTAAAATAGCCGCAAGGTGGTAGATGATCTTATAGACCAACTTTTCAACATTCTTTCTGTCCATATCTAATTTTGGTTTTTCGGCCATGGGCTTGAATCATCCTTTGTTTAACCGTTTTAAATTAAACACAAAATGTGTATATTCTCAATCATGAAGCCTGATTTAAACACAATTCAACAAGAAGGTATCATAAGTGCCGGTGATTTAGACACTGTAATCACCACAGCCGCTGAAGACTATCTTGATGTGGTCATTCTGGACGCAACCTTTGTTCTGCCCACATCCGAAGAAAACCCTAAGGCTAATTTTCTGCAGGAACGCATACCGGGCGCACGCTTTTTTAACATTAAAGAAATTTGCGATATCTCCTCTCCCCTGCCGCACACCGTGCCGACTCAAAAACAATTTGATGACGGTATGTCAGAACTGGGACTAAACAAAGATACCTTTATCATTGTATACGGCCAGCACGGAATGACCATGGGCCCGTGCCGCGTGTGGTGGATGCTGCGCCTGTTCGGCCACAACAGAGTTGCCGTCCTCGATGGCGGCCTACCAAGATGGAAAACACTGGGCTTCAGAACCGAAACAGGAAAACCCGCCGAATATAAAAATTCGTCCTATAAGAGCCAAGCGCTCCACAATGAAAAATTGGCGTTAAAAGAGCAAGTCATCGACGCGTGCATGGGCAAAAATATCCTTATACTCGATGCAAGACCCAAATCACGCTTTGAAGGAACACAAAAAGAACCGCGCGAAGGCATGCGCAGCGGTCACATTCCAAACAGCGTATCCTGCCCTGCCTCGTCCTTGGTACATAGCGAAACGGGTGAAATGAAAGACAAGGAAGAATTGGAAAACATTTTATCCTGTCTCAAGCCGGAAAAGTTCTCCGAACAGAACGCCAAAATTATCACAACATGCGGCAGCGGAATTACTGCATGTGTGATCGCTTTAGCGCTTTACCGTATAGGAAAAGAGGATGTTGCAGTCTATGATGGCTCATGGTCTGAGTGGGGACAAGAAAATGCTGGTACTCCAGTAACTTGCAACGGCTAGTTAAATTACTTATTAGAATATTCTAATTCAAGTCATAATTTTGCCTCAAGCATGAATAGTAATAATCAAAGTGCAAAAAACCTAGATTTATACTGCATTATTACTCATGTATAGATTTTTTATCACTCAAACAGAAGTATTTATATTTAAACTATATTAATTTAAGATTTTTTATTTCTTTGTTGTACTTATTTTACAACGAATACATAATTTTTTTGAAATAATCGTTATTTTTTTCTTGCAAGATACAAAAATGAGGCGTAGAACGCTGCCCTACACACACACCCTCTATTACCGCTTAATAACCCGGAGCGCTTTTCACCCACAAAAGCCTCCGGGGATTTTTTTTGGAAAAAATTAGTCTGGAGCAGGAAGCTGTGACAACCGTTCGTGCAAATCTTCCAAACGATCAAATTGATTACGCGAATGTCCCGTGTAATCGATATTACCGTAAATATTAGTAGTACCGGTCTGGTCGAAAACACTGGCATCCCATCCCGGCGGCAAAGCAACCTGAATTAAAAACTCTTCCGAAACGCCCTGACTCCCGAATTCTGGATCGCGCCTAAAACGGTCAATCTCAATAGCCTGCTCATAGGCGGAAATGACAGAACCAGAAAAAACACTCATCAGACCGTGTTCAAAACAAGAATCAAACGCATTACGCCACGCCTGCTCGATACCCTCACCATTCGCCAACGCACGTTTGAATTCATTATCCATCCGCGTTTTTATATCGCTTTCATCTTCAGGAGAGAGCTGCACACCATAAGCAGCAGCCTCGTTATCGGCCATAACCTCATACGCAAACGCCCCGCACTCTGTAAAACGCAGCAAAAGTGAAGCGGCCTCAGGCGTGTAATGAAATGTGTTAAAATTAATACTATCGTGTTTATGCTTCCATTCGTGAACAGCATCTCCCGCATCCAGAATACCAAAACGCATCATATCCTGATCATAACGATATTCTGCATCACGGCTGAAACCGTTATTGCCTGGGATTGGGCCGTCTTCGAAACAAAGAACCGTCTCCGATCCGTCAAGATCACGCACAATTGTCTGCCCGATAGGAAAACGTTCTAGCGTCGTCCTCAAAGAGTCAGCCTTCGCAAGCACATCCCCTGAACTCTCAGTCGATCCATCAATAAAAGTACAATACTGGTAAGCATTATTCGGCCTGTAGAAATGAACGACACCTGCGGGCAACTCCACATTGTGCGAAGTGTCAGAGGGATTAGGAACATCCTGCGCATAAACAGGACCACTAAGCGATGTCCCAACCGCGAACATCATTGAAAAGAGAATATTTCTGTTAAAACTGCTTTTTTCCAAGGTTTTTATCCCGCTACAGCCCGTAATTACTTACTTTCAAAAATAATATCATGGTATTAATTATGCTGTAAAATTAGTTGTTTAACATATTTAAGTATTTCTTTGCGAGTATTTTTGAAAAATCATTGCCAACAATATAGAAAACTGAAGATAAAAGCCTTTATAATGCTGTTCGTAGTATTTTGCATATCCGATGCAAAATCATCCGATCTACAAGGCAATTGTGACCTTAATCCGATAGCAATGGAGCCCTTGCCGATCAGCATCACACTCGATAATAATCCTCTGAAACTACAATTTAAAAAAGGCTACACTTTTCAAACTGTAAAACAGGCTGAAAATAGCAATGTCGTCCAAATATCCGAAATAACCAATTTTGTTTTCGATAATTTTCGTCAGACATATTTTAATTTCTTATCCGAACGCGTAGGTCCCGACAATCAATGCGATAAGCTGGAATTGGGAAAAATACAAGCGCTGGTAACAAAGGACGGACAGGCACACGGCTATTTCGTTGCAAGATATTATGACCGCGTCTGCATGTTCTTGAGATTTTTCGAAAGTAAGCCCGGCGTCGAATACGATATGTTTGTCCTTTATGTAGCCAAAGGTATCACGGGCGTCAAAAACAGCTTCATACCAAGGGTAAAGGACGGAAAATTCAGTGTAACCGTGAAATCGGTTTATCAACCGATAGAAGCCCCGTCAATATTCGGAAGAAGCGAAGCAACACTCAAAGGATTATACAAAAAACCCTTGGTTGGCTTTTTAAAAGCCCCTTCTTTCACGAGTTTGGTAGAAAGTGCTCTGCCGGATAAAGAGAAATCAGACTTCAAACTTTCGGCCATTGCGTTTACAGAATCCTCGGACGAAAAAATTCAGCTGACTATACTCTCGCAACAAACCAGAACACCACAACAAGCGTGTGCATTTAAACGGCAAATGCTGAAAAACACAAAATGGACAGAAACAAAGTAAAGCCTTTTGACGCTGCGGAACTTGGCATAGTATAAAGTCATATAATCGTTTTATAATAAAAGTACGAAAAAATGATAAGCAATCAAAGCAAGCGACTAACTGTCATTTTGTTTTTCTTTTTTAGCACATGGATAGGCGTGAATACTGCAGCAAAAGCAGACACTGACTGGATGGTTATTCCGGTTCAGGCCCTATTGGTGAGCGATGATAATGGAGAAAGACTAGCCTACGTCTCGGCAAAAGAAATAGAACACCAGATCAGTTTTGCAAACTTGGTTTTCGAACAAGCACATATACGTTTTGAATTTTCTGCAGACTCAACAAACCCGGGAAAAATAAAGAATTCAATAATTAATAATGCGACCGGCAAGGATGATGACAACTGGGAAAGTGTGAAAACGGAAGGAAATAGATTGGCTGACCTTTTCCCCGGCAGGCTTTTGCTATTGTATCGTCATGGACCGGGAAAAAAAATATCCACGGAAGGCTTTTCCGGCATGGACTATAATTTTATAGTGATGCCGAAGTATCAGGAAGACAAACACTGCGGACACCTGAACCATAGTAGCTTGGCACAAAAAATTGCAACTTATCTCGGGCTGAAGCCAACCAATGCTCTGCCCCCTTTCAAGGATAAGCCGGCACTGAAAGCACATTTTGATGAAAATGAAGGCAACGAAACCCTCTATGATGGTGACGGACTGGAAGATACATTCCCGGATCCAGCAATTGAGCCCTACGCATGTGATAAAACAAAAACCGTTACACTAGGGAACAAGGTATTTCTCCTCCCGCGCACGAATATCATGTCACAATACGATGAGCGAAAGTCGCTCACCCCGGAACAAATTATCCGCGTCCGCTGGAGCGCTGCCGAACGCTTGAAGCGAGACATGAAAATTCCGACCAATCAACCTTTCAGCTTGTTTGAATATATCTATGAGGCTCAAACACTAAGCGCCGCACAAGCAACATGCCAATATGGGCCGCAAGATATGACAAACTTCGGGATACATAACTGGAATGAAAACAATCAACTCGGCATTCAGGGAACAAGAGGATGCAAAATCACACTCGAATTTAATGTTCAAAAGCCCGGCAAACATCTGGTATTTGTGTCGGGGACAAGAGCGCCGAGCTATGGCAAGATGATCTTCTCTGTCAACAATGCAAAAAACCCGATTATGTATGACGGATACGGTCCGTTCATTACAGCATCAGGAAACCTGAATCTCGGTGAACACGAACTGAAAGAAGGCACGAATACGATCACGGTAACAATCTTTGACAAAGATAACATGTCTGCCGGCTATGACGCAGGCATTGATACGATCGCGACCAAAAGCCTTACGAAATAAAAAATCAGGCAAAAAGTTTTTAAGATGGCGATCCCGGCAGGACTCGAACCTGCAACCTACTGCTTAGAAGGCAGTTGCTCTATCCGGTTGAGCTACGGGACCGGAACAACGTGATTTAAACACCTGAAAATAAAAATGCAATGAATTTGACGTGAAGATCAAGTACTTTCCTGCGTTTCCGGCGGGATATACTTGAAATTATCACCAAAATTACGGGGCTTCACACGGCGCTGGCGATCCGGATAAACGGTATAGTCCCACCCGTTTTTTTCGGCAAAAGCGACGGCATCATCGGAAGTCTGGAATTTCATCTGGACTTGATTAAGCGTATCGGCGGAGGCTGTCCATCCCATCAAAGCTTCGGGACGCCTCGCGCTCTCGGTTTCATACTCAATAACCCAGTGAGAAATTTTAGCCCGTCCGGACTGCATCGCAGTTCGTGAAGGTTTGTAAATTTTAACACGCATAGCGACCTCGACGAAGAAACCAAAATTACCAACGATAAATATGACGGCCTATGAGAGCCGCAACAACTCCAAATAAGAAATAAGGCAAAACATGCTTGATAACAAGATGCCCGATATCTTCTACAGGACAGACAAGCCTTAGACCGAGATAGCCCAAACCGCCGACGGCAATCGAAACCATGAAAGCCAAAAGATACGGGTGCGTCGTCTTACCCTTCTTGGAAAGAAAAACAATAGCAAAAGCAGGCAAAACACCATACAAAACTGCACTTTCATAGCAGAAACACCACTCCCATACAGGTACTTCAAAACCGTCAAGAACCATCTTCGTCAACATAAGGAAGGCAAAAGATGCAAAGAGTGTGATCGGAATACTGAGCATCCACTTCTGTCCGCGCATATCCGGAATACACAGCCAAACAGCACAACAGGCAGCTGAAATACTCATAACCGCAACGAGGAAGAGCTCAAACACATAGTATGAATCGGTAAATTTCTCTGCGATGTCAAAGCGATAGCCTTGAACACCAACGGTAACCAAAACATAAAGAAATGCAAAAAACAGCCACGGACCGATCCGCAGAAACGGGTGACGCATCTTGTGACACGGCTTCAGATCACTGCACAGATTGCCGATCAAACTGTCCGTATCTTGTTCTGCAATATCAGGATCACCCGTTGTCATCCCAGCTTATCCTTCAGTTTATTCATCGTTCTATGAGCCGAAACCTTAACGGCGGAGACACTCATATCCATTTCTTTAGCCACTTCTTTGGCGCTGTAACCGTGAAGCTTCATCATTTCAAAGACTTTGCGTTGCTTCTCGGGCAGATCCTCGAGCGCGGCTTCTATATCTTTGAATTCGCCTGCAGCCCCCGGTTCGGTTACATGCTGACGATAAAATTCTAAATCATCTGTTGTTGTTTTCTGATTACCGCGGTTTTTGTAGTATTTACGCAGCAAATCCGTCTTCCTGAAATTGATGATGGCCATCAACCACGGACGAAAAGGACGATCAGGACTGTAGGTATTAAGGGATTTGTGAACAGAAATCAAAACCTCTTGTACCAAATCCTCAACCCAATCAGGGTTAGCAAGACTTCCACTGGTTACAGATTTGATAAAAGGAACAAGATCACCAAGAAGTTCACCATAAGCGCGCTGATCCCCTTCTTGTGCAAGAATCGCCAGCTCTTTCCAAACTTCACCCTTCGGGCGGTTACTATTATCGTTAGATAGGGCCATGCCCTCTATTCCCCTTGCGGCAAAGGTGATCCGGCAAGTCTTTTAAAGTGGTCGGAGCGGAGGGATTCGAACCCCCGACCCCCTGTTCCCAAAACAGGTGCGCTACCAGACTGCGCTACGCTCCGAAACCGCGAGACTACAGGTTTTACACAAAGTAATGCGGTACAGCAAGAATAAGATATAAAAAAACACGCAGAAACCAAAAAATTATTCATCGAGATTGTCAAAAGCATCATGTTTAACGACATCGCCAATAAAAATGCCGTTTTCCGTCGCTTCCCCACCGTTAATTTCAAGAACGGCTTTAACAGGTCCCAAAGACGAAATTTGTGACAAATCATGGGGCTTTGCCATCGGGTGTATATGAAGGATATCTCCTGTGGGCTTGATAAAGATAATATCCAGCGGAATAAGCGTATTCTTCATCCAGAAATTACGCGGGGCAACCTCTTCAAACAAAAACAACATTCCATGGTTTTTGGGCAATTCACGCCTGAACATCAGACCTCTGGTTATTTGTTCAGGCGTTATGGCAACCTCTACTGAGTAAGTAAGAGTTTCACCGTCACCCTTTAGAATCTCGATCTGGGTAGTTTCAAGTTGCTGCGGGGTTCCGGAAGTAAAAAACCCCAGAACGACAATGGAAATAAAACCGCCGCCCATCAAAATCAACAACAAATAGTCTTTTAGAAACCTGACCATTAAAAAAATCCCCCCTGAATGACCCGCTACTCTTCACGGTTCTGAATATCTTCTAATTCCAAAATCATCGAAGAGTGGGTCATAAGGCCGATAAATTTATTATTTTCATCCACAACCGCAACGGGCCCTTCCTGCCGTGTCAAGCTGCTCACACCTTCCCAGATAGGATCATCAGGACGAACGGTCTCAACCTTACGCTCCATAATCTCATGGACCTTAAGCGGTTTAACTTTATGCAAACGTTTTGCCACACCCGGCGCGGCTCCGACCTTAATATCCATCGTTACACCGTCATTCATAGCGACCTGAACGGGAATAAGGTTTTTCAGCAAACTTCTCATCGAAAATAAACCGACCAGCAAGCCGTTCTCATCAACGACTGGCGCAGCCGCAATGTTTTGTTTATGGAGATTCTGTAACGCATCTTCTACAATGTCGTCAGGCGACACGATCAAAAGGTCTTTAACAACAGCAGTATGGCACGGCATAGGAAACTCCTTTTTTATTCTGATTCTTTATTATCCGTATGATTGCGCTCTATACCAGATAAAAAATCCAAAACATATTGGGTAAGCCCCAGATAAAACAAACCATTATGATCCCCGTTAGGAATTTCAACCATTGTCTTGGGTTGAACGGCAGACTTATAGAGGTTCCGCGCAAAACGAATATCTATGACTTCGTCATGCGTGCCGTGAACGATAAAAAGCGGCGCCTTGATCGCCGCAATTTTATCAATATTCATATACCTGTCTTTCAACAAATATCTTACCGGAACAAACCAATAAATGCTGGCCGCTACATCAACAAGGGATGAAAAGGGCGTCTCGAGCACAAGGGCTTTTACATCGTATTCTGTTGCCATCTGCGTTGCAGGACCAGAACCGATAGATTCGCCGTAAAGAACGATTTCACCTTCCGAAACACCCTGCTCATTTATTAGCCAGTCAATCTGCGCACGCGCATCCATGTATATGCCGGCCTCGCTGATATCCCCCTCATTACCACCGTAGCCGCGATATTCTGCCAACAAGACACCATATCCTGCTTTCACATAATCAAGAACTTTAGGGGCACGATTGGCAAAGTTCCCCGCATTGCCGTGAAAGTACACAATAAATGATTTTTCATTATCACTGCGCGGGATATACCAGCTACGTATTTGTACCCCGTCTTTTGCAGTAGCAAGGACCTCAACGACATCACTAGGTTTGACGGGAACCTTATCATTTGGAAAATAAACGAAGCTGCGCTGCGCAAAATAAAGCGCTGCCACAATAATAAGGTAAGCAAGCAAAACAAGTTTTAAAAAAAGCCACATAATTTTCTTAACCTTCGAAGACATAGTCCCTCAACCTAAAATACCTCTAAAGTAGTACCTACTTAGTAATACCCGTCTTATACATCGTCGCGTAAACACCACCTGATTTTAGCAGGTCATCATGAGTCCCCCTCTCAACAATCTGCCCGCGATCCAAAACGAGGATCTGATCCGCCGCTTGAACCGTTGTGAGCCTGTGTGCAATCACCAGTGTTGTTCGTCCCTTTTCCAGCTCTCTCAGTGCATCTTGCACCAATTTTTCGGACTCATTATCTAAAGCTGACGTTGCTTCATCAAGAAGCAAAATAGGTGCATCCTTTAAAATGGCACGCGCAATAGCGATCCTTTGCCGCTGCCCGCCGGAGAGTTTTACACCATCCTCCCCCACAACCGTATTGTATCCTTCAGGGAAAGTGGTAATAAAATCGTGCGCCGCAGCAGACCGCGCCGCCTCCAGCACCTGATCTTCACGTGCATCAGAAGAACCGTAACGGATATTCTCATAAATCGTATCATTGAAAATAGTGATGTCCTGAGAAACAAGAGCAATAGCCTTACGCAAACTGGATATTTTCAAATCAGCTACGTTATGTCCGGCTATACTAACACAACCGCTATCAACGTCATAAAATCTTGGGATCAAATTCATGATCGTACTTTTGCCGCCGCCTGAAGGCCCGACTAGCGCCGTAACTTTTCCTGAACGCGCCTTCAATGAAACACCATTTAACGCCTTTTCTTCTTCACCATCATAAGAAAAATGAACATCTCTGAATTCGATTTCCGGCTTGGCTAGCGTGACGTCTTTTGCATCAGGACTGCTGACAATCTTTGGCTCGAGATCAAGCATATCAAAAACACGTTCAGCCGCACCTAACCCCATTTGTAAATTATTGTTCAGCTTTGCCAGCTTCTTCATCGGCTCATAAGCAAGTGTAAATGCAGCAAGAAATGATGCCAGTTGACCAGGTGTAATGCGCCCGCCAAGAACCTCATACCCGCCATAGGCAATAATCGCAGCAAAAATAAATCCGATCAGAATTTCATTGACCGGCGTAGAAAGATTACGAATTTGAACCGATTTGATATTTAAATCGCGTACATTGTCGATCGCTTGACCGGACTTTTGTTTTTCACGGTCTTCCATGGTGTAAGCTTTAACCAAACGAATGCCCTGAAAAGTCTGAGACAACAATTCGGAAAGATTACCCATCTCCTCCTGAATACTTTTAGAAACCTGACGAAGTTTCTTTCCTAAATAGACAACGAACCCCGACACAAAAGGAAAAATGATAAAAGCGGCAAGGGTAAGCTTCCAATCCTGATAGAACATTAAAGCAATCAAAAAGACGAGCGTGAACGCGCTTTTCCCAAACCCCGTTAATGTGTCTGTTACTGCAGAGCGCATCACATTAACATCATTGACCACACGGGAAATAAGCTGACCGCTCGGATTGGCATGAAAAAAAGAAATATCAAGAACCATAAAGTGATTGAACAAATCCCGTTGAACGTCCGCAACAATCGACTGCCCGATCTTATTCATTAAAACAGTATGTATATATGTCGTAATCCCGCGCACAACAAAAGTCCCGAATATCGCAAGACTGACGGGAATAATGAGGTCTTCTTTATTCCCGTATAACACATCATCAAGAACTGGCTGCATCAACTTGGCAATTCCCGCAGTCATAGCCGCAGCAATCGCCATAAAAATAACAGCCACAACCAGCTGCACTAAGTACGGCCTGACGTAAGCTGAAGTTAATCTCTTAACAATCTGTAAAGATTGGGTTTTTTGCTCCTGCTTTTTCGGCGGTGCAGCAGGGTTCTTAGTATCTCTATTCATTGTGCGTATGTTATAATAGCGTATGAGAAAAGCAATAAACTTTAGCAAAAGAAAGGGTTGAAAAGAGAGTGACCAAATACAGCGTTGAGAACGGGCAGCCAGGTATCGCAATAGCTCTGGGCGGTGGAATGGCAAGGGGCTTTGCCCATATCGGAGTACTAAGAGCGCTTAACAGAAACGGAATTTTTCCGTCTTTAATCGCAGGAACCTCAATCGGCTCCGTAGTCGGCGGCTGCTATCTGGCTGGTAAACTTGACGAATTCGAGGAATGGGCTCTTTCCCTGACTAGATATAAAATATTCACCTATCTCGACTTCCGTGTCAGAAGCGCCGGATTGATAGGCGGTGGACGGCTGAAAACAGAATTGGAAAGTCATTTTGCGGATATGACATTCGAAGACTTACCCCATCCGTTCGTGTGTATTTCCACGGATCTTGCAACAGGACACGAGATCTGGATGAGAAAAGGGAACTTACTAGACGCAATGATCGCGTCCTTTGCGCTGCCAGGCGTCTTCCCACCTGTAAAATATGATAACCGTTTTTTGGTCGACGGCGCATTGGTAAACCCCTGCCCCGTTTCTCCATGTCAGGCATTCGGAGCACGTATGACGATAGCGGTCGATCTCAACGCCGACCTGATCGGTAAGGCAACAAAACCCGGAAACGCTTATCAAACTGTTGCAGGCTTTGATATTTTCAATAACGAAGATGTCTCCCCGGAAGGTCAGAAACAATTCAGCACCTCATCAATCACACGCAGACTATTCCGCCGCGAAGAAAACAATCCTAGCTTGTTCGGTGTAATGGTCTCCGCACTGGGTATTATTCAGGACCGCCTGACCCGCTCCCGTCTTGCCGGAGAGCCACCGGACGTTCATATCCGCCCGCCCGCAGGACATATCGGATTATTGGAATTCGAAAAAGCAAAAGAACTGATTGCCTTAGGAGAACAATCGACAGAAAAGGCTATTCCTGAAATTATGGCCGCAAAACACCTGTTTTTGGATAATTAAGCAAAGCTGCGCCGGCAGTTTAAGTAGAACGTTTTCCGCGTTTCTTGTGCTTACGATCCGGCAGAGCCTTACCCCACTTCAGATCATCTACGAGATACTTCGGACGAACGTTGTTGTATTGACGGATCAACACATCAAGTGCCTTGTCGACATCAGCAGGACCTTCGCAGTTTTTGAAGGCCGAATTGTGAATACCGCGCTTAACAAGACAGGTATCAATGTTCACCAGATACCCGCCAAGGATATCGTGCGCCATCGTGTCACCGATCATAACCGTCTGACCCGGATAAATATCATTCTGCTGTAGCATACGGATACAGTATTGGAAGATCGGCTGGTGCGGCTTACCGATGTACTGAACGACACCGCCGAAATCCTTATAACGCGCCGCCAATGTTCCGGGGCCCATAATATTACGCCCACCCATAACACCGAGACTGTCAGGATTCGCACAAATGGCTTTCAACTTGTAACGCGCTGCACTTCTGAGCAAAGGCTCATAATCTTCGAGCGTTTTTTCAGGGGAATCGGCACCGCTGATCAACAGGAAATTCGCATCCTTGGGATCTTCGACAACCTCAATATCAAGGCCGTCAACAATTGAACGGTCACCACCGCGACTGATAATGACACATTTCTTACCGATATCTTTGAAATAACCCTCATCCTGACTGTCTAAACCACGCCAGGTCACTTCGCCGGAAGTAATAATTTCATTGTAAAGGTTATCCGTAATACCCAGCTTTTCTAAACGTTCTTGGTTGGGTTCGGAACGCTTACCGGAATTAGAAAGAATAATAACGAATTTTTTACGTTGTTGAAGCTCTTTGAGACAGTCAATAACGCCATCATAAGCCTTGACACCGTCATGCAAAACGCCCCATTGGTCTATAATAAAACCAACGTAACTGTCTGAAATATCGGAAATACCCTCGCAGAACTTTGTATTGACAATACTATTGGTAACAAGCACCTGTAACACCCCTTAGTAACCGTAAATCATGACATCCGCGTACGCATTATGACATTATCCACAGACTAATCAACAATGATTTATAAATAATAAATTTAGGATGAAGTTCCTGTCAGTACCCAAATTATGAGCTTGTATCCGGTGAATAAGCCCGTACGTCTTTTTTGATTTCCCGTGCAAACAAATACAAGCCGATAATATTCGGAATGGCCATCGATAATAGGGCTCCGTCCGTGAAATTGATCAGATTGCTAAGCTCAACAGCGCTCCCAACTATAATACAAAGACAGAAAAACACTTTAAAAATATTCTCGACCCAGTCCTTCTCTCCGAAAATATAACGCACACCAACAGCTGCGCAGTAATACCACGTAATCATCGTAGAAAACGCAAACAGGAACACTGTAAGCGTTAGAATATTCGGGAACCACGTTATACCGTCAGCAAAAGCGCGGGACGTCAGTTCAACACCCTCGATATCTCCGGCATCGCCGTAAACACCCGTCACAACAATGACCAACGCCGTAATATTACAAATAATGATAGTGTCGATAAACGGCCCGAGCATCGCCACAATCCCTGTGCCGACAGGCCCGTCTGTATTTGTCGTCGATTGCACAATCGCCGCAGAACCAAGACCCGATTCATTTGAGAAAGCCGCCCGCTGTACACCAATCAAAAGACCGCCAAGTAAAGCACCAAAGCCAGCCTGCAAAGACATTGCGCTTTCAAAAATCGTGTAAAAAGCCCCTGGAAGATCGGAAATATGCAACCCAATCACAATCAGCCCCGCCAGAAGATAAATCCCGCCCATAACCGGAACCAGTTTCGAAGCCACAGCAGCAATAGATTTTAGACCACCTATAATAACCAGCCCAACCATAACCGCCAGCAGAACACCAAACGCCCAGCCATAATCGGCTAAAGCACTGGCATCACCACCTGTTGCAACCTTGACCTGCTCGAACGCTTGGTTGGCCTGATACATATTGCCGCCGCCAATAGCGGCCAAAATGCAGCAAACAGAAAAGAAGATCGCAATGAATGTCCCGACAATCGGCAAGCCGCGTTTATCAAAAGCATGTTTGAGGTAATACATAGGCCCGCCCGAAATGCGTTGTTCATGCCCTTCTGCACTGGAATGTCGCCTGTACTTTACACCGAGCATAACTTCCGCAAATTTCGAGGACATCCCGAGAAAGCCCATAATGGTCATCCAGAACACAGCCCCCGGCCCGCCTGTCGAGATAGCGATAGCAACACCGCCGATATTACCAAGGCCAACTGTCCCCGAAAGCGAAGCCATGAGAGCCTGAAACTGACTAATCCCGGCCTCGTCTTTTTGCTTCATGCCCTTTCCGAAAAGAAGCTTCAGGGAAGTGCCGAAATGGCGAAGATTAATAAAACCAAGATAAACCGTAAAAAAAATGGCCGCAGCGGCAAGCCAGACCAGAATAAATTTAAGATTGAAACATCCCTCAAACGGCATAGAAATGTAGGGTTTAAAGACCTGCAGACCTTTCCAGTCTTCAGCATACACATTCATCTCATCGGCCTGACACGAACCGATATAAACGCCCCAGAAGATGATCTCCGACACTGTCTCGGTAATCGGTTGGAAAAAACCGTCGATCGCCTGATCTATGCTAACCGGTGCTTCTGCCACCACATCTTCAATGTTTGCGTCTTCGCTCATAACGTCCCTGCCCTGTAATTACAGAAACAAGCATAAGAAAAATATCAGAAATTTGAAGGGTTTATTTCAAAACAGAAAACACTATCCGCACAAATCAAAAACAAGACATCAAAAAAGGCGCCGACCGGCGCCCTTCGGATAAAATTATCTGATCAAGCTTATGATCCCTGACAAAGAGGCTGTGAAACCGGATGAGACGGGAAGATCGTAGACGCCCACTTGCGGATCGCCTTCTCGTCCATTTTAGTTGCCTTTTCAATACGTCCTGAAAAATTCTTGCAGAAAATATCCGGACGCATCTCTGCGGCATCGTTGGAAATCTTATTGGCAAAATCCGTACGCATAGTATTCAGCGTTCTCTCCGGATGCCTGTCACCATTCTTGGCTAGAAACGCCATAATAATTTTCTCGTAAGTCGCAAACAAATTCGCATGCTTGTTCGTAAACTTGCGGTGTTCGGCATAAAGGTTATTACCATTAGCATCAGCCATATGCGCACAGTTCAAACCGATGACCATCAACTCGCTGTGAATGCGAATCCCCTGCTCGGCTTCGGCTTCTTTATCGGAGTAACAAGATTTTGCGTAAACACTTGAGGAAATAAGCAAAAACGCAGCTAAAAAACATAAAAAAAGTCTCATGGTTCATCCCTAAAATCATACCACATACACAATATTAGAAAACTCAGTGAACAGGAGTCAAAAGCGGCTTGCCTTCAAAAAACGCATCTAAATTGTCTACAACAAGCTGCCCCATAATGGAACGAGTTTCCCGAGTTGCAGAGCCGACATGCGGGGATAAAACCACGTTATCCATTTTCAGCATATCTTCCGGTACGTTAGGCTCGTCTGCAAAGACATCCAAGCCTGCCCCGGCTATATCACCATTTTTTAGAGCAGCAACCAAAGCCTCTTCATCAACCACGGATCCACGCGCGATATTAATCAAATATCCTTCGGATCCCAGCGACTTAAGAACCTTGGCACTAACAATATGTCTTGTCTCATCCCCGCCGGAACAGGCCAATACGAGAAAGTCACTTGCTTTTGCCAACTCACTTAAGTTTTCATAATACGGAAAGTGTATATCATCTTTTTCTGATCTACTGCAATAAATTATTTTAGTATTCAAAGCTGCCGCCCGATGTGCAATCGCACGCCCTATTTTACCCATCCCGAATATACCGACGGTCTTCTTGGAAATGCACATTGATAAGGGGAAATCACCATCTTTCCAACGCCCTTCACGGACAAAACGGTCGGCCTGCACGCTACGGCGCGCAACATTCATTAAAAGCATAATAGCGACGTCAGCCGTATCATCGGTAAGAACATCGGGCGTATTAGTCACTTTGATGTCCCGCTCATTAGCCGCCTCGACATCAATATTGTCGTATCCGACGCCAAACTGCCCGATGATACCCAGATGTGGAAACTTATCCATGAATGCGCCCGTAATAGGATCGCCGTTGTAGGAAGAAACAAAAGCCACAATATCGTCTTTACGCTCCTCCAATCCGCTCTCAGGATCATCAAGCTCCCAATGCTTAATCACATCATAGCGAACCTCTAGAATACCCATTTCCTTAGGCAATAAAGGTTGAAGGGCCAAAATCGTCTTTTTTGTCATCGAAATATCCTGCTGTTTAAAACACCATGAACGCACCAAAACTCTTGATTTATGGACGGAACGTATGGTTTATGACTAGTCTTAGAATTAAAAGAATATGAACGCCATGACCGACGCGAACAAGAAAAAACTTTATATAAAAACATGGGGCTGTCAGATGAACGTCTATGACAGCAAACGCATGGCCGATATTCTCTCCCCTCTGGGGTATCAGGAAACGGAAACGCCTGACGACGCGGACATGATGATCCTCAACACATGCCACATCCGCGAAAAGGCTACCGATAAGGTCTTTTCCGAGCTTGGCCGCCTGCGTGTTCACAAAAATAAGAAAGAAGAACAAGGCAAAAAGATGCTTGTCGCTGTCGCCGGCTGCGTTGCGCAGGCCGAAGGTGACTTCATTCTGGAACGCGCGCCGTATGTGGATATGGTCTTCGGCCCTCAGACATACCATGAACTCCCCGAAATGGTTCTGAAAGCCAACGGCAATGAACGCGTGATCAATACGGACTTCCCTGCCGAATCAAAATTCGACTCCCTGCCCCAGGATAACAACTCCCAAGGCGTCAGCGCTTTCCTGTCTATTCAGGAAGGATGCGATAAATTCTGCACATTTTGTGTTGTCCCTTACACACGCGGCGCAGAATACTCCCGCTCGGTCGGTGAAATTATAGACGAAGCCAAACGTATGGTGGACAACGGTACTAAGGAAATCACCCTCCTTGGTCAAAACGTCAACGCTTTCCACGGTGACGGCCCCGACGGCAAGACATGGACACTTGGTCGCCTGATCCGCGAAGTTGCCAAAATCAACGGTCTGGAACGTATCCGCTATACAACGTCACACCCGCGCGACATGGACGAGGATCTGATCGAAACACATGGCGAAGTCGATAAACTGATGCCGTTCCTGCACCTCCCCGTTCAAAGCGGCTCGGACAAAATCCTAAAAGCCATGAACCGTAAACATACCGCTAACCTCTATCGTGATGTCATAGAAAAACTAAGAAAAGCACGTCCCGATATTGCATTCTCTTCGGACTATATCATTGGCTTCCCCGGTGAAACGGATCAGGACTTTGAAGACACGATGCAACTCGCCCGCGATATCGAATACGTGTCGTGCTACTCCTTTAAATACAGCGCCCGCCCTGGAACACCTGCCGCAAACATGCAAAACCTTGTTCATGACAAGATCGCATCAGAACGCCTTGCAAGGTTTCAGGACCTCATCAATGAACAACAACATAAATTCAATAAAGACTCCGTCGGAAAACGGATGAGCGTGCTGCTGGACCGTCGCGGCAAAAAAGACGGCCAACTGTTGGGTCGCAGCCCCTACAACCAATCCGTCCACGTCTTCGCCAAAGATCGCTTATTCAATCAAATCGTGGAAGTCGATATCACAGAAGGCTTTGAAAACTCCCTGACAGGCGAAATTGTGACGGTCTGATAAAAAGCGTAAAAAAGCGAAAAACCCCCTATTTTTATGTTTTTGTAAGTAGATTTAGACTAGAATAAGGAACAATAAATCAACAGATAAGAGGCGTTTAATTGCCACAGGAAATATTTTTAGAATTTAAAAACAATCACTTACTACCTTTTTTGTTTGGCGAACATAATTCGCACCTATCCTACCTAGAAAAGAAATTAAACCTCTCGATCGCTGATCGCGGGAACACGTTGCTGTTGTCCGGTAACGAAGAATCTCTAAATCAGGCCAAAAATATACTTCTTTCGTTATATAAAGGCTTGGAAACTAAGGATATACAGGATATAAGCACCGCCGACATCGATGCAAAGATAAGATTCATGGAATCTTCGGACGAAAATATGGGCGCTGATAAAAACAAAAGAACCAACGGTAACGGACAGAGCGAAGAGAAAATTGCTGCCATTAAGACGAAAAAGAAAAGCATCGTCCCCCGCTCCCCTAATCAGGCCAAATATTTGGATCTGATACGAAACCGCGACATGGTCTTCGGCCTTGGCCCTGCCGGTACGGGCAAAACCTATCTTGCGGTTGCTGCAGGCGTTGATATGTACGTCAAAGGCGATGTTGAGCGATTGATCTTTTGCCGCCCCGCCGTGGAAGCAGGAGAAAACCTTGGCTTCCTGCCCGGTGATATGCGCGAGAAAATCGACCCATATCTTCGCCCCGTTTACGATGCCCTGCACGACATGCTGCCGCAGGATTTCATGCATAAGAAAATGGAAACAGGAGAGATAGAAATCGCTCCGCTGGCATTCATGCGCGGACGAACACTCGCCAATGCATTCGTCATTCTTGACGAAGCGCAGAACGCAACCGGCATGCAAACCAAAATGTTCCTGACACGTATGGGCGAAGCATCCCGCATGGTCGTCACCGGAGACATGTCACAAAGCGATTTGCCCAAGCACGTTAAATCGGGCTTAAGTGAAGCAGTAGACATCTTGTCGGGAATAGATGAAATCGGCTTTATCACGTTTACCGAAAAAGACGTAATACGCCACCCCCTCGTTAAAAAAATAATTCAGGCCTATGATAAAAAAGAGCAAGGCAGACCTGCCTGAATTCCAAATTGATATCACAATTGATGATGAAAAATGGCTGACTGAAATGGAAAATATCGAAAACCATTCCCGTGCGGTCATCTCTACGGCCTATGAAGAGGCACAATCCTCAAAGTTGGCAGATATTAATACAATAGAGCTAAGCATCATGCTGACAGATAACGCCACGATCCGAGAATTGAATAACGAATACCGCCTGAAAGACAAACCCACCAATGTTTTGTCTTTTCCTTTAACCGAGAATACTTTGGTACCTCTGGATGGGTTTCTTGCGTTGGGTGACGTTGTAGTCGCACTTGAAACAATTCAGGAAGAAGCCAAACAGCAAGATAAGACATTTCCCGACCATTACACCCATATGTTGGTTCACGGACTTCTACACCTTCTGCATTACGATCATGAAACCGATGAAGATGCCGAAGTAATGGAAGACTTAGAAATCAAAATTCTTGACCAAATGAAGATAAAAAACCCATATGAAACAAAGGCGTTTTATGCGAAAATAGGTAACTAATACAATGTTTATGATGAATCAGGACAAAGAAGAACCTCCAAGTACGAACTCCGCAGAAGCGGAGACAGCACAGACGATTATCCAATCTCCTGCCGAAGAGCCGCAAAAAGCCGGAAACGGCTTGATTGATACGATAAAAATGATGTTTCGCAGCAAGCCGGACTCATCTTTAAGAGAAACAATCGAAGAATATATTGTTGAAGAAGATGGCGACTTGGAATCTCCGGCTTTTTCGGCACAAGAAAAGTTACTGCTCTCAAACATCCTTAACCTGAGAGATAAAACCGCATTAGACGTGATGGTGCCGAGGATTGATATCGTGGCGCTGCGCATTGAAGCTACACAAAAAGAAGTTTTGGAAATACTGGCCGAACGCCAATTCAGCAGACTTCCTGTTTACAAAGAGACAATGGACAACGTTGTCGGAACAGTACACATCAAAGATATTCTATCCTCGATAGCGCAAAAGAAAACAGTTGATATTCAGTCGCTGGTGCGTGAAATTCCGATTGTATCTCCATCACTGAACATTCTCGACTTGCTCCTTCAAATGCGCTTGACGGGAAAACATATGGTTCTGGTAATTGATGAATTCGGCGGAGTGGACGGCCTTGTCACTATCGGTGATATCATTGAGGCCATCGTCGGAGAAATTGACGACGAACATGACCCCGAAGAAGAACCCGAAATCAAAGTCAAAAACGATGGCTCCGTTATAGCGGACGCCCGTCTTGACCTCGATGAATTCGAGGAAAAATTTAACGCAGAACTGAGCGAAGAAGAAAAAGATGAAAACGACACGTTGGGTGGACTGATCTTTACCATTGCCGGACGCGTACCCGGACGCGGAGAAGTTTTGACTCATGACTCAGGGATCATTTTTGAAATTCTAGACGCAGACCGCAGAAGGGTCAACCGCGTCTGTATCAGAAACCTGCCGGACCAGACAGAGTAATGGATACGACAACGGGCATAAAAACCCACCTGTTCCATATTTTAATAGAAAAGACGAAGATAAAGTGCCTCTTGGCTTTCATGCTGGGTGCTTTATCCGCTTTGGCTATGGCGCCGTTTAACATTTGGGTAGTTCTATTTCTGACCTTCACTAGCCTTTATCTAATTCTAAAACAATGCAAAGCGCCGATACACGCCGGCTTGACCGGCTGGAGCTTTGGCTTCGGTTACTTTTGTTTTGGCTTATATTGGATCGGAAACGCCCTACTGGTCGAAGGCAACAACTTTATCTGGGCATGGCCGCTCGCGGTGGCGGGACTCCCTGCGCTGCTGTCTTTCTTCCCTGCCATATGCCTTTTTTTCTGGAAAAAATTGTATAAACAGGAATTAGAGTTAAGCACATTTGTCGGCTTTGTTTGTGCCTTTGCATTATCCGAATATCTAAGAAGCATGCTATTTACAGGATTTCCGTGGAACCTCTTTGGCTATACATGGGGAAACACACCCGTAATGGCACAGCTGGTCTCCATCAGTGATATCTACATGCTTACTTTTCTAACAATATTATGGGCATCAAGTTTTGCTTTGTTTTTTACATCGAAAATCAATTCGTACAAAAAAATTTCGTTCTTTTTGCTTATAGCGACTACAATCTTGACGTGTGCCTTATATGGAAAAAACAGGATAGAGAGTTACAGTTTAAAAACGCTGCCGGATAAAAAAATAATACTGATCCAGCCAAACATCAAACAGGAAGAAAAATGGAAACCTGAAAATCTGACACCGAACTTCCTGCAGTTAATAAACATGACAGAGAACCAGCTACAAAGCGCAGATATAAAAAATGATACTGAAATGTTTATCATATGGCCGGAAACGGCGCTTCCACTGTTTTTTTCAGAAGATATTGGTGTTAAGAACAGGATTAGACAAACACTAGAAATAGGCCCGAAGAATAAAACATTCCTCATCACAGGAGCTCTTACAAAAGGCAAAAATGATGGTGAATTCCACAACAGCCTTTTGGTTTATAATCAAAAAGGCGAAATAACGAACATGTACCATAAATCCCACTTGGTACCTTTCGGCGAATATATGCCCTTGGAAAATGTAATCGACATTGCACCAATTGTTGGCTTTAAGGGTTTCCAGAGCGGTGGCGGACCAAAAACCCTGGAAATCACAGATACATTCAAAATAAGCCCGCTAATTTGTTATGAAATAATTTTCCCGAACAATGTGATAAATAGAAATGAAACAACTCCGGATGTTATAATAAACATAACAAATGATGGCTGGTACGGCCATAGCACAGGCCCTTATCAACACTTAATGCAAAGCCGCTTTAGAGCTATTGAAGAAGCTATTCCGGTTATTCGCGTTGCAAATACTGGTATTTCAGCAGTTATAACGCCTCTTGGCGAAGTAGTCAGGGCAATAGAATTGGAAACTGAGGAAACTATTTCTGCAACTATTCCCGCAAAGAAAAAAACAAATATTATACACAAAAATTCGGGTATTTTATTGATCCTAATAATTGGGATATTTTCTTACTTTTTGCAAATAACCAAGAGACCCAATACAAGCTATAATTGAAATCTTTATTTTTTATATACTTTAGATGAGGTTGCATACTAAAGCACTCATGATGTAATAAGGATTTTGCAAGTCCGACTTAAAGACTCAAAAGATTCAAAACGCGAGGCTTGCACTTAAGTGTTTAACTGGAAGCTTTAAAGAATGGCAAACCCAAAGATAAAAAAAACCAAGGGTGTTCCCGACGAAATTGATAAACATGTAGGACAAAGACTAAAAACGAGACGTCTCCTCCTTGGCATGAGCCAAGAAAATATGGCTGAGCAAGTTGGAATTACATTTCAACAGGTACAGAAGTATGAAAGAGGAACCAACAGAATTAGTGCAAGCCGACTTCTTAAATTCAGTAAAATTCTCGATGTTCCGGTGAACTTCTTCTACGAAGGAATAGAAGAATCGAGCATTCTCAGTAAAAAGACTGCAATGGGAATGGCTGACAATAAGCAGGAGGCATTTTCTCATAACACCAATCCGGATTTGCCTAGCGATGTCCTAAATAAAAAAGAGACACTGGATTTGATCCGTCACTATTACACAATAACGGATCCTGACATGCGCAAAATGGTCGTAAAAATCATTAAGTCCATGGCATCGGGAAAAGCCGAAAAAAATTAAGAAACAGGCCGATTAAGCTTGTGTAATGCACCTTATTTGATCTAGGGTGCATTTCTTATTTGTAGGAATTACATATACTAACAAAAAACGAGAGATTAATTTATGTCTTACTCAGGAAACGCTGCAATGGCTAACGATGACGCCCCTGCTTCCCAAAAGCAGGAAAGATTAAAAGATTACATTTTCACAAGCGAATCCGTATCAGAAGGTCATCCCGACAAAATTTGTGACCGCATCTCTGACGCGATTCTGGATCTCTACCTTACGCACGATCCCGAAGCGCGTGTTGCGTGTGAAACATTGGTAACAACAGGTAATGTCGTAATCGCCGGAGAAGTCCGTGGCCCCGAAAGCATTACAAAGGACGATATCGAACGCACCGCCCGTGAAGCCATCAAAGACATCGGCTACGAGCAAGAGGGCTTCCACTGGAAAGACTCAAACGTTCAGGTTCTTCTGCACAAACAATCAGTAGACATCGCCCAAGGCGTTGACTCTGCTGACAATAAGGACGAAGGCGCAGGCGATCAGGGTATTATGTTCGGTTACGCTTGCCGCGAAACAGATGTTCTGATGCCGGCGGCAATCCACTACTCTCACGCAATTCTTCGTTCACTTGCTGAAGCCCGCCACTCCGGCGCAGCATCTGAGCTGGGCCCTGATGCAAAATCTCAGGTGACTCTGGAATACAAAAATGATAAGCCCGTGCGCGCAACATCAATCGTTGTTTCTACACAACACATGGAAGGCTTGACCCAAGATGAAGTCAAAGAAATCGTCCGTCCGCATGTGCAGAATGTTCTCCCCGAAGGTTGGATGCCTCCGGAAGAGGAATTTTATGTGAACCCGACCGGTCGATTCGTAATCGGTGGTCCGGTTGGTGATGCCGGCCTGACGGGTCGTAAAATCATCGTGGACACCTATGGTGGCGCAGCACCTCACGGTGGTGGCGCATTCTCCGGCAAGGATCCGACAAAGGTTGACCGCTCCGCAGCATACGTAGCGCGTTATCTGGCAAAGAATGTAGTCGCAGCAGGTTACGCACAAGGCTGCACAATCCAGCTTTCTTACGCAATCGGCGTATCCAAGCCTTTGTCTGTCTACATCAACACACACGGTACAGGAACAGTTGCTGAAGAAGCCATTTCCGCAGCACTGCAAAAACTGGTGGACTTAAGTCCACGCGGCATCCGCGAACACCTGAAGCTGAACCGTCCGATCTATGCGAGAACGGCTGCATATGGTCACTTTGGCCGCACGCCTGATGATGACGGCGGATTCTCATGGGAAAAAACAGACCTCGTTGACGATCTCAAAAAGATCCTTGGCTAGTAACAATCCCGATACTAAAAATAATTCTGAAAACTTCGCCTCCGAAAGGCGGAGTTTTTTTGGTCGTCGCAAGGGTCGCACACTGACACCGAAAAAAAAGAAAACACTCAACCAAATCCTCCCGCAACTGGAAATAGAAAAAAAATTACTTTCCGAAAAAGCAAACCTTTGCCCCAAATCACTTTTTCAACAAAACTTCCCCGAATACTGGTTCGAAATAGGCTTCGGTCAGGGGGAGCACCTTGCAGGAATGATGAAACAAGAGCCCGATGTCGGATATATAGGTGCTGAACCTTATATAAACGGAATGGCCAAGTTCATCAGCGATATCGAGAACGAGCCACGGCACAACATACGCGTTCTCATGGACGACGCTATGCAATTGGCCAGAAGCCTGACCCCGCACTCATTAGATGGTATCTATGTTTTGAACCCCGACCCGTGGCACAAAACACGCCATCACAAGCGCAGAATAATCAGCCACAAAAATCTTGATATTTTTGCCCGCATCTTAAAACCTTCGGGCAAACTCATCATGTCGACCGATGTACCCGATCTGACCGACTGGATGGTCACAAAGGCGGCCACACATCCGGCCTTCGAATGGACGGCAAACTCAGCACTGGGCTGGCGCACACCGCCGGAAAACTGGATACATACACGATACGAAACCAAACGCGCAAAAAACGCCCATAAAATGTCTTATCTGTTCTTTGAAAAACAGTCATGAGAAAAACTTGCAATAACAACATATAAAGCATATAGTCCAAAAAAATTCCGGTCTGATTAAGACGGTGGGCTCAAAAGAGACCCGCCTTTTTTAATGCCGGAGCGATAGAAAATGAAAACAAACGTTGGCAATGAAGCAAACACCTGTTGAGAAAAAACTAACCGAATATATTGATCCCGTCGTACAGGATCACGGATTCGAACTCGTCTGGGTTCACGTCTTCGGCGAAGGCGGCAGCAAAACGGTTCAGGTCATGGCACAAGATCCTGAAACACGCAATCTCGGTGTAGACGATGCTGCAAAAATCAGCCGCGCAATCTCCGCAGTTATGGACGTTGAAGACCCCATAGATGGCAAATACCGCCTTGAAGTCAGTTCTCCGGGCATTGATCGTTTGCTCTTTCGTTTAAAAGATTTTGAAGCCTACAAAGGGTTTGAAATTAAATTAGAGACATCTGTACCGACGGAAACGGGACAAAAACGCTTCCGCGGACGTATTACTGAGGTAAAGGGTGAGAACATCCTGCTTTCTACAGATCAGGGAGAGGTCGAAATCCCCTTCTCCGCTCTGCATAAGGCAAAACTGGTTTTAACTGATGAATTAATCAAAGCTGCAGCAAACTTTTAGGAGACATAATAATGGAGCTGTTACAAGTCGCAGACACTGTTGCCCGTGAAAAAAATATCGATCGTGAGATCGTCCTTACCGCTATGGAGGAAGCCATCCAGAAGGCAGGCCGATCCAAATACGGTTACGAACAGGACATTCGCGCCGAAATCAACCGCAAGTCAGGTGATATCCACCTGCGTCGCTTCCGTGAAGTCATGGAAGACGGTGCGGAAATCGAAAACGAAGTCGCTCAACTGACTATCGAACAGGCACAAAAAATCAAGCCGGATGCAAAAGCAGGAGAATTCCTGATCGATGATCTTCCGCCTCTGGACTTTGGTCGTATCGCTGCACAAACCGCAAAACAGGTTATCATGCAGAAAGTTCGTGAAGCCGAGCGTGCACGCCAATACGAAGAATTCAAAGACAAAGTCGGTGAAATCGTCAACGGCGTTGTAAAACGTGTAGAATACGGGAATGCTGTCATCGACATTCAGGGACGCGCCGAAGGAATGCTTCGCCGCGACGAGACCATTCCTCGTGAACCGTTGAACCCGAATGACCGCATTCGCGCGATCATTTACGAAGTCCGCGAAGAAATGCGCGGTCCGCAAATCTTCTTGTCCCGTAGCCACCCGGAATTCATGGCTAAGCTCTTCACGCAGGAAGTACCGGAAATCTACGATGGAATTATTGAAATCAAAGCCGTCGCCCGTGATCCCGGAAGCCGCGCTAAAATTTCCGTACAATCCCGTGATGGCTCCATCGACCCTGTCGGAGCATGTGTCGGTATGCGCGGCTCGCGCGTTCAGGCTGTAGTCAACGAACTGCACGGCGAAAAAATCGATATCATTCCATGGTCGGAAGACATCGCATCATTCGTCGTAAGCGCCCTGCAACCTGCCGCAGTAGCTAAAGTGGTTTTGGACGAAGAAAAAAAGCGTATGGATGTTGTTGTTCCCGATGAACAACTCAGCCTTGCCATCGGTCGCCGCGGTCAAAACGTCCGCTTGGCCTCTATGCTGACAGGCTGGGATATCGATATCATGACCGAAGCCGAAGAATCACAAAGACGTGCTGAAGAATTCAAAACCCGCTCTGCGCTCTTTATCGAAGCTTTGGACGTTGATGATGTCATCGCGCACCTTCTTGTGGCCGAAGGCTTCACACGTGTTCAGGAAATTGCCGAAACACCGATTGAAGAACTAAACCAGATCGAAGGCTTTGAAGAAGAAATCTCCACTGAATTGCAACGCCGTGCTCAAACATGGCTGGAAGCAAAAGAAGCAGAGCTGAAGGAAAAACAGGACGAACTGAAAATCGCTGATGACCTCATGGAAGCCGAAGGACTCCTCCCAAGCCAGATCATCAAACTGGGCGAAAACGAAATCAGGACGCTTGATGATCTTGCCGATCTGGCTGGTGATGAACTGGTTGAAATTCTGGGTGAAGACTCAATCACACAGAAAGAAGCCAACAACATCATTATGAAGGCACGTGAACACTGGTTTGCAGAAGAGGATGCTAAAGAAGCCGCGGAAGCTGAAGAAGACGGTGAAAACGAAACTGAACTTCAGCAAACAGCATAAGCACCAAAAAACCAGAGTTTAGCAGCCGGATTATGAAGGAATAATTTGGCTGTTAATAAAGAGTATTGTATACCTAAGACCGTAATTTATTGGAACGCACAAGACATATGACAAAGAATAACGCAAAAGACGAAAAAGAAGAAAAAAAGAGCGAAGGCAAAACGCTAAGTCTTTCAGGCAAGACATTGAGTCTGAAAGGATCAGGCGGCGTAACCAAATCGCCCGGATCTTCTGGCGGCAGAGGTGGCTCTACCGTTGCTGTCGAGGTGCGCCGTAAAAGAAAGTCAACCGTAGACAACGAATCTAAAGAATCTTCTGATGATCGTCTGACCGATGAAGAAAAAGAAGCTCGTGCAGAAGCTTTGAAAAAAGCACTTGAAGGTAAGTCAAAGAAAAAAGAGCTACCCAAACGCCGTGTCACAACGCTTGAAGACAAAAAAGCACAAGAAGAAGCCGAGGAAGCTGAAAAGCGGGAAGAAGAAGAAAGAGAACAACGTAAAAAGAAAAATATTGTCACTCGCCCCAGTAAGGAAGAAAGAGCTGCCACACCTGATGTCCTCCCCGAAGATACGGGCAAAACGGCAGATAATCGCCGCTTTAAGAAAGACGATAAAGACGATAACGAAAGCTATCGTGACAAGCTTAAAAAATCCAATAAACCAAACACATCTCCCCGCTACGACAATCGCCGCGGCGGACGCATCACCGTAAATCAGGCATTGAACAGAGACTACGAACGTGATCGCGGCCCAAGTCTTGCGGCACAAAAACGTGCCCGCGAAAAGGCACGGATGGCCGCTCAGCCGTTTCAGGAGCCTACAAAAAAAGCCGTACGCGAAGTCGTACTACCTGAAACCATCACAGTTCAGGATTTGGCAAACCGTATGGCAGAACCGGGTGGTGAGGTTGTAAAATCTCTCATGAAACTCGGCGTTATGGCCACAATTACACAAACAATCGATGCTGACACGGCTGAACTGATCATTGACGAATTCGGCCACAAGGTAAAACGCGTTACTGAAGCAGATGTCGAAATCGGACTGGAAGGTCAGGAAGACAAAGAAGAAGATCTGCAAGCGCGCCCTCCTGTTGTAACGATTATGGGCCACGTCGACCATGGGAAAACATCCCTGCTCGACTCTCTGCGCGAAACAGATGTCGTCTCCGGTGAGGCCGGCGGAATTACACAGCATATCGGTGCCTATCAGGTCAATCTAGGATCAGGCGAAAAAATTACCTTTCTTGATACCCCGGGTCACGCCGCTTTCACAGAAATGCGCGCCCGCGGTGCGGACGTAACGGATATCGTTGTAATTGTAGTCGCCGCGAATGACAGTATTATGCCGCAAACGATCGAAGCCATCAGCCACGCAAAGGCTGCGGAAGTTCCAATCATTATTGCCATCAACAAAATCGACCTGCCCGACGCAAATCCGGACAAGGTCAAGCAAGACCTCCTGCAGCATGAAGTTATTGTTGAAGACCTCTCCGGTGATATCCAGTGTGTAGAAGTTTCCGCAAAGAACAAAATGAATCTGGACAAGCTCGAAGAAGCCATCCTTCTACAGGCCGAAATTCTGGAACTCAAGGCCAACCCCAACCGCGAGGCACAAGGCTTTATCATTGAAGCAAAACTGGAAAAAGGCCGTGGCCCTGTCGGTACGGTTCTGATCCAGAACGGTACGCTGAAAATCGGTGATGTCTTCGTTGCAGGGGCGACAATGGGTAAAGTCCGTGCGTTGATCAACGATAAGGGTGCTAATATCGATGAAGCCATCCCTGGCCAACCCGTCGAGGTTCTGGGCGCAGACAACACGCCACAAGCCGGTGATCTCTTCAACGTCGTGAACGATGAAGCCCGTGCCCGCGAAATTTCCGAATACCGTCAAAGAAAGATCAAGGATTCTGCAGCTGCCGTAGCCGTAAGCAGCAGAACAACAATGGAAGACATTCTGAGCTTGCGCGAAAGCGGCGAGAAAATCCGTCTTCCTGTCCTTATTAAGGGCGACGTCCACGGCTCTGTAGAGGCAATTGTCGGTTCTCTGCAAAAAATGGCCGAGGAAAACGAAGAAATCGAAGTTCAGTTTCTTCACGCCGGAGTTGGTGGTATCACAGAATCAGACGTCATTCTGGCCAAAGCATCTAATGCGATGATTGTCGGCTTTAACGTCCGTGCAAACGCGCAAGCCCGTGATCTTGCTAACCGTGAGAACGTCAACATCAATTACTACAACGTGATTTACAACGTCATTGATGATGCGAAATCAATCCTCTCCGGTATGCTGTCACCGAAAATCCGCGAGGAATACCTCGGCCAGGCAACCATCAAACAGGTCTTCAACATTACCAAAGTCGGTAAGGTCGCAGGGTGTGATGTCACGACAGGCAGCGTGAAACGCGGTGCAAAAGTCCGTCTGCTGCGCGATGATGTTGTGATTCACGAAGGAATGCTCAAAACCCTTAAACGCTTCCAGGACGAAGTCAAAGAAGTCAAACAGGGTATGGAATGCGGTATGGCCTTCGAAAGCTATGACGACATTAAGGAAGGCGACGTCATCGAATGTTACGAAATCATCGAAGAAGAACGTAACATCGAGTAAAAGTCCGAAATCTGTAAATTCTCAAGTAACAGGACTCTAGATGAAAAATCACCCGAACGAGCCAAGTCAGCGCCAACTTCGTGTTGGAGAGCAAATCCGCCATATCCTCTCGGAAACCCTTCGCCGTGGTCACTTCAACAGTGAACTGCTGATCGACGAAGCGCCGCACGTCACCATTACCGAGGTGCGCCCGAGCCCCGACCTGAAACACGCCCGCGCCTATATCATGACGTTAGGCGGCAAGCAGCTCGAACCGATCCTCGAAGCGCTCAACGCCGACGCCCAGACATTTCAGAAAGACATCAACAAACAATCCAACCTGAAATTCACCCCGCGCGTTAAATTTGTAACGGACGACTCCTTCGAACACGCTCAACGCATAGAGCAGCTGTTGCGCGGACCAATTCCTGAAGACGAAGATAACAACAAATAAAGACAAGTCTCCGATGGGCAGAAAGAAAAAAGGCAACGTTGTTAACGGATGGCTGAATATCGACAAGCCGTACGGAATGACTTCCACACAGGCCATTGGCCGTGTCCGCCGCGTCCTCTCACCGCAAAAAATCGGCCATGCCGGTACGCTCGACCCCTTGGCAACCGGCGTTTTGCCCATTGCAATGGGAGAGGCCACTAAAACCATCCCTTTTATTCAGGACGCGATAAAGACGTACACCTTCACTGTGGTTTGGGGTGAAAGACGCAGCACAGACGATGCCGAAGGCGACATCACCGCAATAAGCGACAAGCGCCCTTCCCAAAAGGATATACTAGACGCCTTGCCTGCATTTATCGGCGAAATAGACCAGACGCCGCCTTTATTCTCCGCAATTAAAATCGACGGACAACGCGCCTATGATCTGGCCAGACAAGGCGAACGTCCCGAAATCAAATCCCGTAAAACCTACATCAAGTCCTTTGAGCTTATAGAAGCCCGTCAGGATGATGCAGATTTTCGTGTCATCTGCGGCAAAGGCACGTATGTCCGCGCTCTTGCACGCGATATCGCCGTCAAAATGGGGACACTTGGCTATGTCAGCAAGCTAACACGAGAGAAAGTCGGCATATTCACCACGGAAAGCGCGATTTCTCTGGACAAACTGGCACAAATGGAATACGTTGCCGCCCTCAATGAGGCATTGCAGCCCCTGCAGATAGTGCTGGACGACATCCCGGCTCTGTCCCTGAAACAGGAAGAGGCCGCCATGCTGAAAAGTGGGCAGATCCTGAGGCTCATCTCAAAGCCCGATTTTGACCGTTTGGAACAAATCGGACTGGGCACGACGGATAAGCTTCAAGCATTGGCCGTTTTTCAGGGCGCTCCCGTGGCGCTTGTAGAGGCCAAGGGCGCGGAAGTGAAGCCTGTGAGAGTATTTAACTTATAATTTTAAAAGGAGAAAACGATGTCGGTTACTGTAGAACGTAAAGCAGAGCTCGTTAAAGAATACCAAACCAAAAAAGATGACACCGGTTCACCGGAAGTACAGGTTGCAATCCTGACAGAGCGCATCAACCAGCTCTCAGAACACATGCAGCAACACAAAAAAGACTTCCACAGCCGCCGCGGCCTGCTTGCCATGGTCGCAAAACGCCGTAAGCTTCTGGACTACCTGAAGCGCAAGGACGAAGAGCGCTACAAAAAGCTGATCGAATCTCTCGGCCTGCGTCGCTAATCAAGCGAACAGCAAAGAGTTCAAAAAAGGCGGCTCATCTGGCCGCCTTTTGTTTTGTCTCAATATCTCGCCTCAGAAAAAACTACCCCTCAAGGAAGTAACGCTTCTTGATTTCGCCGTTTTCAAGTTCGAAAACCAACGGCACACCCGTCGGAAATTCCGCATCATTAATGGTTTCAGGCGTTTCCGCACCAAGAATAATCAGCATGGCACGCAATGAATTACCGTGCGCCGCAATCAAAAGGTCTTTCCCGTCATCGATCATGGGTTTGATATTGGCCTCGTAATAAGGACGGACACGATTTTCGACAACATCCTGTAAACATTCACCGCCGGGAGGAGAAACATCATAAGAACGACGCCAGATATGTACCTGCTCGTCACCGTATTTCTCGCGTGTCTCGTCTTTATTTAACCCGGTCAGATCACCGTAATCACGCTCACGCAGATCATCATGCGCAATCATAGTATCAAGCAGTTCAGCCTGCCCCGCATTTTCAAGCGCCAACCGCGCCGTTCTGTTCGCACGTTTGAGTGTACTTGTAAAAACCTGATCAAACGTAATACCGGCGTCCTTGATTTTCTTACCTGCGCTAATCGCCTCTTCGACACCCTGCTCCGTCAAATCAACATCCTTAAATCCGGTGAATTTATTCTGAAGGTTCCATTCACTCTGACCATGACGGAGAAGAACAAGTGTATTCGACATATCAATTCCTTTATTGCTTATAAATGCGTCCCCTCGTGAGCCGCTATAGACAAGCCATTCTATACGGGGTTTGGGGAAACTATTCAATCGTGTTTTCACCTCTAAATTTTTCAAAACCATAAGAATACTTTGACTTTTCAGGCTAATAATGGCATGTCTATCCCCGATGAAAGCTGCGATAGGACAAAGCTTGCGGTTGACGATTAAAGGCGAGAGGAAAACAATCCCGCTTTTAACAGTCCACCGAGAAGCACTCTCCCCAAAGCTTTCAAAGATATGTATGCCCTTTTCCTGAGGTTGGAAAAGGCAAAGTTTGTATGAAAAAAGGAAATGAAACTACATGTTTAATGTTTACAGAAAAGAAATCGAATTCGGCGGTAAAACGCTAACACTCGAAACAGGTAAAATCGCACGACAGGCAGATGGCTCCGTGCTGGCCACAATAGGCGAAACATCTGTTTTATGCTGTGTAACGGCCGCTAAATCCATTAGAGAAGGTCAGGACTTTTTCCCCCTGTCCGTCCATTATCAGGAAAAAACATATGCCGCCGGTAAAATCCCTGGCGGTTTTTTCAAACGCGAAGCAAGACCGTCTGAAAAAGAAACACTGACATCACGTCTGATCGACCGTCCGATCCGCCCCCTCTTCCCGAAGACATTCCTGAACGAAGTACAGGTTGTCGCAACCGTAATCTCACACGATCTGGAAAATGATCCCGACATGGTGGCAATGGTCGGCTGTTCCGCTGCCCTGACAATCTCCGGTATTCCCTTCATGGGACCTATTGGCGGCGCACGCGTGGCCATGATCGACGGTGAATACGTCATTAACCCAGCCATGCAGGACATCGCTAAGAGCGACCTCGACCTTGTTGTAGCAGGAACACGCGAAGGCGTTCTGATGGTTGAATCCGAAGCGAAGGAACTTTCCGAAGACATTATGCTGACAGCCGTAATGGAAGGCTGGAAATCATTCCAGCCCGTCATCGACGGCATCATCGAACTGGCTGAGATGTGCGCGAAAGAACCATGGGATGTTCCGGTAACACCTGAGCCTGTCGAAAAAATGGAAAAGGAACTTAAGGCAAAATACGCCGATGATGTTGCAAAAGCCTACAGCATTCAGGACAAACTCGAACGACAGAATGCGATTGATGAAATCCGTACGGCAGCTAAAGAAGCCTTCGCGGATGAAGAAAACGGGATTGATGATGCCGTGATCAGCGGTAAGTTCAAATCACTGGAAGCGGATGTCGTTCGCGGCCAGATCCTGAAAACCGGCAAACGTATTGATGAGCGTGACACAAAAACAGTCCGCCCGATCGTTGCGGAAGTCGGTATCCTGCCGAGAACGCACGGCTCCGCCCTGTTCACCCGCGGTGAAACACAGGCACTGGTTGTCGCAACTCTGGGTACGGGTCAAGACGAGCAAATCATCGACGCGCTGGAAGGTGAATACCGCTCTAACTTCCTGCTGCACTATAACTTCCCTCCATACTCTGTCGGTGAAGCCGGCCGTATGGGTCCTCCGGGTCGCCGCGAAATCGGTCACGGTAAATTGGCATGGCGCGCAATCAAACCGCTCCTACCAAGCTCTGAAGAGTTCCCGTACACAATCCGCGCAGTATCCGAAATCACGGAATCAAACGGCTCGTCCTCTATGGCAACTGTTTGCGGTACGTCACTCGCTATGATGGACGCCGGTGTCCCTCTTCCTCGCCCGATTGCAGGTATCGCAATGGGTCTGATTAAGGAAGAAGAAGACTACGCCGTCCTTACGGATATCCTTGGTGATGAAGACCACCTTGGTGACATGGACTTCAAAGTGGCCGGAACGTCCGAAGGGATCACATCCCTGCAGATGGATATCAAGATTACCTCCATCACAGAGGAAATCATGAAAATCGCACTGGCACAGGCAAAAGACGGTCGTATCCACATCCTCGGCGAAATGAACAAAGCCCTGACACAGGCGCGCGGCGAACTTAGCCAGCACGCTCCGCAAATCGTCCAGATCAACATCCCTGTCGATAAGATCCGTGACGTCATCGGAACGGGCGGTAAGATCATCCGTGAAATCATCGAAGAAACCGAAACAAAAATCGATATCGAAGATGACGGTACAGTCAAGGTAGCAGCCGCAAATGCGGATAATATCCAGAAGGCAATCGACTGGATCAAGGGCCTGACGGACGAACCGGAAGTCGGTAAAATCTACGAAGGTAAAGTCGTCAAATGTGTTGATTTCGGTGCATTTGTGAACTTCATGGGCGCAAAAGACGGATTGGTTCATATTTCCGAACTGGCTGATCATCGCGTTGCGAAAACAACCGATATCGTCAACGAAGGTGACATGGTTAAAGTTCTTTTGGTCGGGATTGATGATCGCGGCAAGGTCAAACTGTCCATGAAACGCGTTAATCAGGAAACAGGCGAAGAAATCCCATACGAGGACAAGCCAAGAGGCAAAAAGAAAGAAGCCAACGGCTAAACGCCTAAAAAAAGTAAAAATAACAAAAAAAGACGCCCACAACCGTGCGGGGTCTTTTTTTTACAACAAACTGGACAAACTCCCTTTTTTAAGCTTTATTTGCTATAATACTAGAGTATAGGAGAAAACGAATGGCCGTATCAAAGGCACGTAAAAGGTTTAGAATTTTTCTGGGCTGCACATTGGCTGTAAGCCTTGCATTCTTTGTGACGGCGGCTTATGTGCGCGTTAATATCAAGCAAAAAAACATCAGCTATGATGACGTGCGTCCGACACTATTCCAGATCGATGTCTACCAAAATCAGGCACTGGCCATGGTCAGCAATGATGATGAAAAACTGAAAATCGGTAAATCCCTGTTCCAAAAGCGCATTTTCTCCGACATATATTATCGCGCGGGTCTTGAGATGATCGAAACCTTGGCGGAAAAGGGCCATGCCCCGTCACAAACAACGCACGCCGATATCCTGCTTCACGGCTTTAATCAAACCGAAGGATCAAGGACAGTCGCCGTCTATTTTTATAACAAAGCCGCAGAGCAAGGCTACCAGCCCGCACAAGAACGCTTGGCCTCATTGGAAAAAATAGATACCATCGGTAAATAACTTAATTCACGACATGGGGCAAAAATCCTCGTGCAGGCTTTACCGAAAAACCATAGCTACAACCTGTACCTCAAAAAAGAGACGCCATATATCATGGTGTTCGAAAACAGGCGAGCATACAGCCTGATCATCGGAACTCTTTTCTCTGCCGCCTTTTGGGGGATCTATTTCCTGATAATCATGCCCTTACCCGATACGTTTCCGTTCAAAGAAGCACTGACGATGTTTTTCTTATTCAGCGGAAGCATGTCTTTGCTAACCCTGCTCTATTTTGCCAAGGCCTATGAAAGCCTCACATTGCGCAAAATAAACCGTTCGGTCCATTATGAATACCATACGTTTCAGGGGCTCAGCGGCTGGAAAAAACGCTTTGATGATTTTCACTTCATTCAGATATATCGCGACCGGCAATACGATGACAACGCAAACAAGTTAAAGGTCAAACCTGTCTGGTATTTCGATCTCATCGGTATCGGGGACGTGCGTATTAATATTAGGCCTGACACCTCCACCCCCATACCGGCAAAAAATTATGAAGAGGCGGTTGCATTCGCCGAGAAAATAGCCATCTTTATGGGCATAAAGGTCGAGGTTCTTGCAAATGAAGATCCCGAGCCGATAGGAAAAAACGAAAAAGAATAAGAATAAGCACCCATGTTGAACTTCCCCAAAATTATCGGCCACCGCGGCGCGGCGGCCTACGCCCCCGAAAACACGCTGGAGGGCATCCACACAGCCGCCGATATGGGGATCGAATGGGTCGAACTGGACGTGAAACTGACAAAAGACCAAGTCCCGATCCTCTTCCATGATGACACGCTGGACAGAACCACAAACGGCTTCGGCCCTATCGCAGAAAAAACACTCGAAGAGTTACGCGATTACGAATGCGGCAGTTGGTTCGCGGACTCTTTTACAGGAATTAAAATCCCGACCCTCGAAGAGGCCATAGATGTCCTGCTGGAAAGAGACCTCGGACTTAACCTTGAAATCAAACCCTGCCCCAGCCGGGAAAAGGAAACGGCAGAAGCCGCCCTCGATATCCTTTCACAGATTTGGGATGACCACGACCGCCTGCTCATCTCATCCTTCCTGCATGTCAGCCTCGAAGCGGCGCTTGATGTCGCACAAGACTGGCACAGAGGCTTGCTCTTTGGTGAAGAACTCCCAGAAAACTGGGGTGAACTGGCCGATTATCTGAAGGTCTCTACGATTAATGTCAATGCGGCCAAAATATCCCGCGAAGAAGTCGAAGACATCATAGATAAAGGTCTACCGATCCTCGCCTACACCGTTAATGACGCACAAGACGCCCGCCGCCTGCAAAGCTGGGGCGTGGACGGATTCTTCTCCGATGCCCCTGACGTCCTCAAGGACAGCCTGTTTGAAGTTCATTAATGTCTTCTTCGGGCAAAGAAACCAATAATACCTACAAGCAACATTAAACAAGAAATTATGATATTAAAAAGATAGACTTTTTCTGGCATGTAGATGGACTTAAAATACTCATTCCCAAATCCAAATAACGCAAAGAAAATCATTAAGCCGCAAGGATAAACAGCGCACGATCGGAAAAAATAAGTGAGAAATGATTTCTTCTCTGGAACTGCTTCTAAGTAACGAAAGCATTTTCTATAATAAAAGTAAAAAAACAATATTACAGAGAGAAATACAAAAAGAAACAAATAGACACCATAGGACTGCTGGTAATTATAACCTACATAAACAGAAGCAATAGACGCAATTATGAAAAGAAGTGTTGAAATATATGTATAACGAACAATCTGCTTTTCAGCCCTGTCCCTATCGCCTGGACTTCTTAACAAGTAACCTTTACCGCACCCCCAAGGGTAAAAACAATCATTTCCATATTTATCCTTCGTAAAGCAAAAATCTAAAATATATTTGTCTTTGTAGGACATCGTTAACTTGCAAGTTCCTTTAAACTCTCATGCGGCGGCATTCCGACGGCGTTGAACCCGCAATCGACGAAATGCACCTCACCCGTCACGGCACTGGACAGATCCGAAAGCAGATAAAGCCCCGTCCCGCCCAGCTCTTCCAAACCAACGGATTTCCGCAGAGGCGCCGTTGCGACATTATATTTAAACGTCTTGCGCGCACTGCCGATCACTGCACCCGCGAGAGTTCGCATCGGCCCCGCCGAAATCGCGTTCACACGAATACCCTGCGGCCCCAGATCAGCGGCAAGGTAGCGTACAGAAGCCTCAAGCGCAGCCTTTGCCACACCCATGACATTATAATTCGGCATCACCTTCTGCGCCCCGTAATACGTCAAAGTAACGGCAGAGCCTCCCTCCTTCATCAAATCCTTTGCACGGCGCATGATGGACGTAAAGGAATAACAGGAAATGTGCATCGTCCGCAGGAAATTATCGAGCGAGGTATCAACATAATGCCCCTGCAACTCGTCCTTGTTGGAATAGGCAATCGCATGAATGATAAAATCAATCTGCCCCCATTCCTTTTTTAACGTATCAAAAACACGGTCAAGGTCTTCTTCTTTCTGAACATCGCAATCAATAACCAGATTTGAGCCGACACTCTCGGCCAGCGGCTTCACACGTTTGCCAAACGCATCTCCCTGATACGTAAAAGCCAGCTCCGCGCCAGCCTCATGTAATGCACTCGCCATGCCCCACGCAATAGAGTGATCATTGGCAACGCCCATCACCAGACCTTTTTTGCCCTTCATCAAATCATTGACCATAGATTTTTCCTTAACCTAAAAACTAATCTTCATAACGGCTGAACGCGAGCGTGCAGTTCGTACCGCCAAAACCAAAACTATTGGAAAGCATTGTAGAATGTTTCACATTATCAACGCGTTCACGCGCAATAGGAACACCTTCGGCCCCTTCATCAAGATTCTCGACATTAATGCTCGGAGCGACAAAGTCATGCTGCATCATCAATAGACTGTAAATCGCTTCCTGAACTCCGGTTGCTCCTAACGAGTGACCTGTCATGGATTTGGTCGCACTAATCAAAGGAATCGGAGCATCTAGCTGGTCAAAAACGCTACGGATCGCATCCAGCTCTGTAATATCCCCGACAGGTGTAGACGTTCCGTGAGAATTGATATAGCTCACCGGCGTTTTAACCGTAGCCAGCGCCTGGTTCATGCATCGAATAGCACCTTCACCGCTCGGAGCAACCATATCGTGCCCGTCGGATGTCGCACCATATCCTGTCAGCTCCCCGTAAATCTTTGCGCCGCGCGCTTTGGCGTGTTCAAGCTCCTCCAGCACGACAATACCGCCGCCGCCCGCAATCACAAAACCGTCACGGTCTTTATCGTAGGCACGTGCCGCGCGTTCGGGCGTATCATTATAATTGGAAGACATCGCACCCATCGCATCAAACAAGACGGACAGCGTCCAGTCGAGATCTTCAGCCCCGCCCGCAAACATCACATCCTGCTTCCCCAGCATAATCTGCTCCGCCGCATTCCCGATACAATGCGCCGATGTGGAACAAGCAGAGGAAATAGAGTAGTTCACGCCCTTGATCTTGAAATTCGTTGCAGCAGTCGCGGACGTTGTTGAACACATACATTTAGGAACGGCAAAAGGCCCAACACGTTTAGGCCCCTTCTCGCGGGTCGTATCAACCGCTGCCACCTGCGCCCGTGTGGACGGACCACCAGAGCCAACAACAATGCCTGTGCGTTCGTTCACGACATCATTTTCCTCAAGCCCCGCATCCGCAATGGCCTGTTCCATCGACAAATGCGTATAAGCCGCCGCATCCCCCATAAAACGGTACAGGCGTTTGTCGATATGCTCTTTCAAATCAATATTCGGCTTCCCGTGAACCTGACTGCGAAAGCCAAGCTCGGTATATTCAGGCGCAGCAACAATCCCGGACTTCCCGGCTTTCAATGATGCCAGCACTTCATCAAGGGAATTCCCGATACAGGATATGATCCCCATTCCGGTAACCACGACACGGCGCATACTGCCTCCTCTTTTAGTAAACTTTTTTAGGTTTTCGAATTGTCAAACAATCCGACTTTCATGCCACTTACCTGACATGCAACCTTGTCATCAACATAAACCGTACCGTCACCGATACCAAGAACAAGCTTGCCGCTCATCACACGTTTAATGTTGACCTGATATTTAACAAGCTTAGCGCTCGGTTGAATCTGCTCGGACAGCTTGATCTCTCCGACCCCCAGCGCACGCCCTGAACCGGGTGCACCCGTCCAGCCAAGATAAAACCCCAGTAACTGCCATAAAGCATCCAGACCAAGACAGCCGGGCATAACCGGATCTCCCTCAAAATGGCACTCAAAAAACCAAAGATCGGGCTTGATATCAAACTCGGCCTCTATAATACCCTTGCCGTATGTACCGCCCTCATTAGAGACATTGGTAATACGGTCAAACATCAACATCGGCGGAAGCGGCAACTGGGCATTACCCGGCCCAAATAACTTGCCGTGTCCGCATTCTAAAATTTCTTCATAAGAGTAGCTGTTTTTAGGGGTAAAAGTCATGTCGTCTCTTTTTGAGTTTATTACATGTCTGCTTTATACGAACTAACGCATGCACAGGCAAGCCCTCCGAGGCATAATCGTACAATATGATGCGGAAGAATATCAGTCAAAAAATATATGAAAAAACACTATTAGAAGAATGGTTTAATAAGAAACCATGTCAAAGTCGAGACACACATGCTTGTATGTCTCCGTCATAGCAGCCATCGCAAGAGGTTTCGCAATCGCAGGCTCAATCTCAGGCAATTCCCCACCTGAAGCCACCGCAACCATACGTCCAGCAGCCTTCGCACAGCCAATAGACTGATCATAAGGTCCGGTCACTCCGATTGTACGGAAGAAACGCAGCACACGTGGCTCAATCTCACGGATCAGTTTAACAGGCGCACTGACCGGCATATCATTCGCCGGAAGACCAAATCTCCATGAACTGCCCGCAGGCACGCCGTGACGGACAGCCTCTTGGGTCATGATATGTGCCACCTGATCAAGATTATCAGGAAGCTCCGGCCCGTGGAAAAATTCGAAATTCTCGATATTCAGGGAAATCGCAAGCCTGCGTCCCGCAACACCGCTAAGCGCTGAAATACAATCGCCAAGTGTCCATCCGGCATTAATCAGCTGTCGCTCCAGAACAACATCACATAATTCTTGTGCCGCAACCTCAAACGCCATCGCCCGTTTTGCGCATTCAACTAAAAGTCTGAATGATTCAGCGCGCGGAATCCCCATTTCCTCCCAATTCAGAATAACGGTCTGGAAAATCTTAAGAAGAAGATCGGTAAATTCAAAATGACAATCCATCCAGTCTTCAAAAAATAAGCGTGCTGCCAAACGTCCGCGCTCTGTCTCTATATCAATTACGTCAGCAGGTGGTAGCGCATAAGGCGCCAACAAACCCGGCGCAGGATCACAATTCAACAAATCTGCAATCTTGTAAAAACAGGACTGCATTGTCTCTTCCGGCTCTTCAAATACGAAGCTTGTTTCAACGATAACACCCGCCATCAATTGTATGACTTTCATGCCATCGACACCGCGCTCATGGTCAGCAGCAAGTTGTGCGAGGGCAGAATAGAAACGGGCACCCATTTCGGGTTTGTTGGTAAGCGCAAACATATATTTTAGAACCTTAGAAAATGTGGGGTTTGTGTAAGGTTTGGTAGGTAGGAATAACGTAGATTTAATCTACATCATTGATTCTAATCAAAATTCTCATCCTCGTAAATACCCCAGAGGTATTTTCGCTCAACCCATCCCCCGTACCCTGTGACTAAAATATCACACCAGTTCCCTTCACAGGATTCGATATCCACAACCACGAATGGCTCTATCATGATGTTTACAATGGACTTTTTCTCGTTATCCTCAAACGGCTGTTGATAGACGGGAACCTCTCCGTTCGCCAGTACAATCCCTGTGCGTTTTCCCGATAAAAGAGTGTGATAAACCCACCCTTCCTGATTTTCATGATCCCTGACCTTACGCCAGTTTTCATATTCAAGGATCACTTCAACGGGTAAACCCTCCCGTCTGAACACCCATTTAATCGGATATTTCTGACCAGGCCCCGCCCGTACATAGACTTCACCTTGATCCAGAGAAACAAAGCGCGGAAGCGGAAAAGTGGTCGAACGGAACGCCCCGTAATGAATACGGTCATCATCAGCCGCGTCATCCGCAAAAGCATGAAAACCATTTCCCGAAACGAGAAACAGCGTAAAAGCAAAGGCCAGAGCAAGGTTTTTAAGATTTTTAACGTGCATCACAGGTATTTTATGCTAAAGAAAGGCGCATGAAAAAAGGAAATGTAACAAAAACTGCAAAAAGTGCAAAGACCGTCAGCATCGCCCCTATGATGGACTGGACGGATCGCCATTGCCGCTACTTTATGCGCCTGATCTCACCCAATGTCCAGCTTTACACCGAAATGGTAACAACGGGTGCGCTCATCCACGGTGACCGAGAACGTTTCCTGAGATTTAACCGTGAGGAACACCCCGTTGCCCTGCAACTCGGCGGCTCCGATCCCAAAGAGCTGGCAGAATGCGCCAAGATCGGCGAAGACTTCGGCTATGATGAAATTAATCTGAACTGCGGCTGTCCCAGCGACCGCGTGCAAAAAGGAAAAATCGGCGCGTGCCTGATGGCCGAGCCGGAGCTGGTAGCCGACGGCATTGCCGCTATGACCGAAAATGTAAAAATACCCGTGACGGTAAAATGTCGCATCGGCATCGATAAACAAGACAGCGAAGAATTTCTGCACACCTTTATCGACACCATCAAACATGCTGGCTGTAAGACTTTTATTATCCATGCCCGCAAAGCTTGGTTGCAGGGTTTGTCTCCCAAGGAAAACCGCATCAAACCCAAAATAAATTATGCCCGTGTTGCACGCATGAAAATGCTGCACCCCGAACTGAACATTCAGATAAACGGCGATATCCATACAGGCGAAGAAATCGAACAACATCTCGAAGTTTTCGATGGCGCGATGGTCGGCCGCGAAGCTTACCAAAACCCGTACTTTTTTTTACAGGATGTCGAAAACATCATTTTCGGAAATCAAGACATCCGTACACGCGAAAACGTCGCAGAAGCCATGATTCCGTATATCTCAAAACAGAATAAGGATTACGGCACGCCGGTTAAATCCATCACACGCCATATGATCGGCCTGTATCAGCACATCCCCGGCGCAAAAGCGTGGAGACAAGCCCTAAGCACCCTGCCCCATCAGGACGGTGCAGATGAGTCAGTCATAACTGCGGCATTAGATGCCTTCAAACGATCACAGGAAAATTATAGAAAGTCAGCTTAGCTGTCGACTTGTCGATGTTCGGCAAGCTCTTCGCGCGACACGTGAAAACTCTCGCCACAACCGCAACGGCCGCTCTCATTCGGATTAACAAAATCAAATTTGGAATTCCCGAGTTCATCGGTCACATAATCAACGGTCATCCCGAACAACATCCATGAATGCATACGCGGAATGTAAAGGCTCGCATCGTGTTGCTCGAACTTCTCGTCATTCGCAAGGTCATCATCAGCTTTAATGTATTCCATCTCATAGCTATGACCGGAACAGCCCGTCGTCTTAATCGTGAGCCTTAACCCTTTTGTGCCCTCCGGTGCTTTGGAGAGCAACGCATTGATATGGTTTGCGGCCTTATCTGTGATTTGTATCGGTTGCATGATATCTCCTAATTACTTCAGCTTACATAAACATGTTCAGTTGCATCTTGGCGGTTTCCGCCATCTTGGACGGATCCCACGGCGGCTCCCAGACCATTTCGACGGTTACGCCGCCAATACCGTCTATAGGCATTATAGCAGATTGCACCCAACCGGGCATTTCTTGCGCAACCGGACACCCGGGAGAGGTCAGTGTCATCTTTACATCCACATCACAAACCCCGTCCTTCTCCTCCGCGATATCAACTTTATAAATCAAACCAAGCTCGTAGATATTGACCGGAATTTCAGGGTCATAAATCTCCTTCATGGCCTTAAGAACATCAGGCCATAACGCATGATCACGCGTTGCTTCGACATGGGGCGGCTCTGCCAACTCGTCAAAGCTGTTATCCGTTGTCTGGTCTTTACTCTGTGCTTCGGTCATAACGTCCATTTTCTTACTTTAGGTATAGTGTCTAAACCTATAGATATATTCGTATAATCTAAACTTTCGTTGCAGTTAAAAGGAAATAAATCTCCCCTGTCCAGAGTTATTGTTTCATACAGTTTTTCAAGACATCCTGAGCATTCTTAACCTGCATGTTGTAAATTTTTTCTTCTGGCATGGTGTCCAACGTCCCTTCGGTAGCCATAATCCAAGTCGTGACCTGCTCCTTGACGCTATGCGCATAAAAACACATGCAGTCTATATTAACGTCTCTTAACGCAGCCATCTTTTCACAAGTGCTAATAATCGGCTCCTTCATGTAATCCGTAAAACAAGGCTTCCCTTTCGAGAAGAATTCTCGCCTCCGCGCCGTTTCTTCCTGAATAGACAAATCAAGCTTGAGATGTGCATCTGCCATACAACTGCAAAAGGCACTTACATCAATACCGGCCTCTTTTAACTCTCCGCCTTTTGAAGACTGTTGGACACAAGAATCTGTAAATACCTGCTTGAAATCAGCTTTCAAACCACCTTGCTGCAATGTATCCAGTTTTCCCTGAGATTCACGAAGGTCTGCCTCGTGTTGTTTGATAAGCGCTTTCTGCTTTTCCGTCTCGACCTGAAGGATATAAAAACCGCCCGCAAGAAAAATCACGAGTAAGGAATAAATAACAACTCTGACCATAGGCTCTCCTTCAAATACTGTCGAACAGTGATCATCCTATAAGTGCTGTAAACGACAACGAATTTTGTTAGCATCATAGACACGCATGTCCCGAACTGTCAGGCCATCATTCGCATAAATTTTTGTTTTTATGTTCATTTTGTCATGACAAGCGCAATAAGCATCAATCTTCAACCGCTCAAGAGACGATAGTTTTAGACCGAATTCAAACCTTACATCCCGCATACAAACAAACTTTCGGATATCTTCGGTGCTTTGAAAATACTTCTGTCCGACCTTTGTACAAGCCAGACTTGCTGAACCGTCCAAACCGCTGTAATCGCCGTTTTCAATATAAAGACTTTGTGTAAGGCTGGAAAAACAAGAACAATCAAATTCCACACCTGCATCTTTTACATACTGGGGCAGATACTCCTTTGAACGGCAATTACGATGTGCGATTGGTTCAAAATACTCTCCGTTACAATCTTTGAGTAAGTTGAAAAATTCTCTGCGGCCTTCCTGTGTCTGCATCTGATCCGCTGAATAGTCTTTTTTCGAAAGAGTATTGGCCGCACAAGAACAATAATTTCCCTTCTCGACTGTGGACATAAAGTCCGGCATTTGCTTGGCACACTCTCGCTTTACAAAATGCTCAGGGCTCTCAAAAACCATGTAAACCATGTAAATGGTCACGACTGCCAGAATAGAAATCCCGAACAGAATAGTAATATCGACCAAAAACCTTTTGTTCATGTTTAAATATCACCCAAACAAATCAATAACTTTTTTCAAGCCCTCGACCAGCGCATCCAGATCATTTTTGTTCGTATACATCCCGAACGACGCCCGCACCGTCGCATCAATGCCCATATGCTCCATGAGCGGCATGCAGCAATGATGCCCCGTGCGCACCGCCACCCCGCATTGATCCAGAACCATCCCGACATCGCTCGGATGCGTACCCTCAATCGTAAAACTTAGAATACCAGCCTTCTGTGACGTATCGGCGGGGCCGTATAATTTCAGCCCCTTCACATCCTTGACCAGCGGCGTGGCATAATCCAGCAACGCGGCCTCATGCGCGGCGATCTTGTCCATCCCCGCCGCACTGACATAATCAATCGCCGTGCCCAGACCGATCACCTCGACAATCGCGGGCGTCCCGGCTTCAAAACGGAATGGCGGCTCCTTGTAAGTCGTGCCGGAAAAACTCACCCGCTCGATCATATCGCCACCGCCCTGATACGGCGGCATACCCTCAAGCACATCATACTTGCAGTAAAGAACACCGATCCCCGTCGGCCCATATAGCTTATGCCCTGTAAAAACAAAGAAATCAGCATCGAGCGCTTGCACATCGACAGACGTGTGAACAACACTCTGCGAGCCATCAACAAGAATTTTTACATTGGGGTTATGCGCCCGCGCCGTTTTAATCATATCGGCCACAGGGTTCACGGTGCCGAGCGCATTGGAAATATGAACAAGCCCCACAAGCTTGGTTTTATCGGACAGCAAAGCTTGATACGCCTCGAGATCAAGCATCCCGTCTTCGGTAACCGGAACAATCTTGATCACACAGCCGAGCTGCTCACATAAAAGCTGCCACGGAACGATATTCGCGTGATGCTCCATTGCGGTGAGAATTACCTCATCCCCTGCACGAAGGGTCGCCCGCCCCCAGCTCTGCGCAACCAGATTGATGCCTTCCGTCGAATTACGTGTAAAGACGATCTCCTTATCGGTGGACGCATTGATAAACGCTGCGACCTTACGCCGCACCGCCTCGAACTCGGAGGTCAGATTTTGGGAAATTTCGTACAGCCCGCGGTGAATATTGGAATACCCGCCCGATAAAACCGCATCCATAGCACCGATGACTGCACGCGGCTTTTGCGCACTTGCCCCGCTATCCAGAAACGCCAGAGGCTTGCCGTGCATCGTTGTGGACAACACTGGAAAATCATCCCGCCATGGTGACTGAAGACCGCTCATGTCGCATCCTCCAGCGTTTCACCCTGCGCCGCCTTGTGCCACGCCACGCATTGCTCGTAAATGCGCTGCTTTTCTTCCTCGGATTCAAAAAATCGGGATGGAATGACAAACGCAGAAATAGAAGAAACAAAAATGCAAAAATCTCCATCTAAAATTTCAATTTTTTCAATGCCGTCCCAAATGTGTTCCGACTTAGCATACTCACATGAATATAAAACCGAGGACTGAGATAACACCAAACTACTTTCAGAGAACCACACTTTATTAAGGCCCTCTTTTAACAACTCCATCATGCAAGCAGCTAGTGCCTGGTGTCTTTTTTTACGATTTGTAAAAAAATAAAGCAGATAACTCAACAAACAAAAACTGAGAACTACAGTAAAAATACTACTATATACATCTGTTATATTCTGACTCTGTGAATACTCATTATATGCCGAGAAAAAGTTGGTAATAACAATGAAAGCACAGAAAACTACATAAACTTTGAAAAAAGTTTTTTTTGATTTTTTATAACCATCACTGGCTAGCTGGCGATCAGCCGAAAACTTCGCATAATCATCAACCGTAAGCTGATACTCTATTTCAATCGTGTCATCAGCCATGCTTCCGCCTTTTGCCGCGCTTCGTCCTGCAATGCCTCATCGGGAATTTTCTCGATCACCTCGTCCACAAACGCCTGAATGAGCAGCATACGCGCCGCGCTCTCCGACAAGCCGCGTGAACGAAGATAAAACAAAGGCTCCTCATCCAGCTGCCCCGTCGTTGCGCCATGCGAACATTTCACGTCATCCGCATAAATTTCTAGCTCGGGCTTGGTATCCATCTCCGCCTTGGGAGAAAGCAACAGCGTATTCGAAAGCTGATACCCGTCGGTTTTTTGCGCGGCCTGATGCACATGCACCTTGCCCTGAAAAACACCGCGCGCGGCATCATCCAAAATCGTGCGGTAAAACTGGTTAGACACGCAATGCGGCGCTTCATGCTCCATCAGGATCGTCGTATCGCCGTGCTGTTCACCTGCCAGCAAGTTCACACCATTAAAACTGCAATCAATATTCGATCCCTTCAAAACGGCATGAAGTTCGTGGCGCGTCATCTTCCCGCCGAGATTAAGTGTAAAACCGTCATACGTCGCATCACGCTCCAAAGAGACCTTCATAAGGTTCGTCTGCACGGCCAGCTCGGACTCTTCCTGCATTCTGATATGGTGCAGCTTCGCGTTTTGACCGACGACGATTTCCGTGGTCATATTCTTCCAATACGCACCTTCGCCTGTATGGCGTTCGACAACGGTCGCCTCCGCGCCGTCTTCAAGGATAATCTTCAAACGTGGCTGCTGATGCGCTCCCGCCGTGCCCGTCCACACGATATCCTCAATTTGCTCACCATTTTGTCCACTGGTTCTGTGGATAACTACCTCCTGCGGCGCTTCCGGCGTCACGGCCACAAGCTCTTCCCCCAAACCACGGGAAAGGTTCGTGTACTTCCACTCCTCGACCTTCGGCGTCGGCAGGTTCGTATGATCTAATGCTTTAACCGCAGTCATAATTAGGCCGCCTCCTCGATAAATTCGGCATAGCCCTTATCCTCAAGCTCTTTCGCCAGCTCCGGCCCGCCGGATTTCACAATCCGACCCTTCGCCAGAACATGCACGACATCCGGCTGAATGTAATCAAGCAAGCGTTGATAATGGGTAATAATCAGGAAAGAACGCTCCGGCCCACGCAGCGCGTTCACGCCATCCGAAACAATCTTGAGCGCATCAATATCAAGCCCGGAATCGGTCTCGTCCATCACACAGAATTTCGGCTCCAGCATCGCCATCTGCAGAACTTCGTTCCGCTTCTTTTCACCGCCGGAGAAGCCGACATTCACGGCGCGCTTCATCATGTCCTCGGAAATACCAAGCTCCTTGCACTTCGTCTTCAAAAGCTTCAAAAGAGCCAGAGCATCCAATTCTTCTTCACCACGTTGCTTACGGATGGCATTGATCGAGGTCTTCAAAAACGTATTCATGTTTACGCCCGGAATTTCAACCGGATACTGAAACGCAAGGAACAGCCCCGCCGCCGCACGCTCCTCCGGCTCCAGCTCCAATAAATCCTCGCCGTCCATCTCAACGGAACCGCCGGTAACTTCATAATCTTCACGCCCCGCAAGAACATAAGACAGCGTCGATTTACCTGAACCGTTCGGCCCCATAATCGCATGCACTTCACCTGCATTAATATTAAGGCTCAAACCTTTCAGAATTTCCTTCTCGCCGTCATCCGTTTCAACGGTTGCTTTCAGGTCTTTAATCTCAATCATTGCTTTGCTTCTCCAAATTTATACGCAATTTTAGTCTTTAATCATCTCTTCGGGTGTTTCCAGAACAGGCTCTTCCGTGGGACTAAGCTCTTCTTCTTCAGTCGGCTCCAGAACATCCAGATCAATCACTTCGATATCTTCATCGTCTTCGTAAAATGTTTCCTCTTTCGGCAGATTCTTAAGACGGGGCGGCGGAATTTGCCCTTCGGCTTCCATCTGCACCGCAGAATTCACCTTTTGTTGCTGCTCCCACTGTTGCGCTTCATATTCTTCTCGCAATTGCTCCAACTCACGTGCGCCCTTAATGTCTTCAACGTCCTGTGGCCGCTCTGCTTCACTCTCGGCTCCCGCAGCAAACTCTGGAACTTCATGCCCCAGCTGTTTTTGACCGTTGAGGTTATATAAATCAATACCGTATTTTGCCAGAACCTCCCGCGTGGCCTGCTCTCCGTAAACCGCACCGTGTAGAGCAACACCCGATAAAAACAGAGCAATTAAAATCAATAAAACGCTAAAAATCATCACAACCGAATGGAAACCCTTTTCGGTATTGGATGCTTCTGAATGACGATGACTGTTCATGTTCCGGCCTTCCATGCGGAAATCTGATCCGCAAGTTTTAAATCTTTGTCCGTTACTTTATTCCCAGCATCATGCGTGGTCAAAGTCAAACGTACACGATTATAAGTGTTCTCTATTTTCGCGTGATGATTATCACGCTCCGAGAACTGCCCGACAACCGCCAGAAACGCAAACGCTTCGGTAAAATCAATGAACTTGAAATCCGCAGCAATCTTGTCATCTTCAAAAGACCAGTCCGGATGCGCCTCCAGCCAGTCTTTAAGATCATTCGCGCTTTCATAGGTTTTCATCTTTATAGCCTCTTACCCCACGCTCCCTTCAAGGGAAATACCGACCAGCTTCTGCGCCTCGACCGCAAATTCCATCGGCAAATGCTGCATGACTTCACGCGCAAACCCGTTCACGATCAGGGCAATCGCCTCTTCCTCACCTATCCCCCGCTGCATACAATAGAACAGCTGGTCTTCGGAAATCTTGGAGGTTGTCGCCTCATGCTCCAGTGTTGCTGTGTTCACACGACTTTCGATATAGGGAACCGTATGCGCCCCGCACTGATCTCCGATCAAAAGCGAGTCACAAACCGTAAAATTACGGGCATTTTGCGCCGTCGGCATAATTTTCACCATACCGCGATAGGTGTTATCGCTGCGCCCCGCGCTGATCCCCTTGGAGATAATCCGGCTCTTGGTATTCTTCCCGATATGGATCATCTTCGTCCCCGTATCGGCCTGCTGGCGACCATTCGTAATGGCAACCGAATAAAATTCCCCTTGCGATCCGTCGCCTTTCAGAATGCAGGACGGATATTTCCATGTAATCGCGGAACCTGTCTCCACTTGCGTCCATGAAATTTTCGAGTTTCGCCCTTCACACAAACCGCGCTTGGTCACAAAGTTATAGATGCCGCCCGCACCCGTCTCCATATCACCGGGATACCAGTTCTGGACTGTTGAATATTTAATCTCCGCATCATCCAGCGCGATCAATTCAACAATCGCCGCATGAAGCTGGTTCTCATCACGCATGGGTGCGGTACACCCTTCGAGGTAGGACACATAAGAACCCTTATCCGCAATAATCAGCGTCCGCTCGAACTGCCCCGTATTCAGCTCATTAATCCGGAAATAGGTGGACAACTCCATCGGGCAACGCACCCCAGGAGGGATGTACACAAAACTCCCGTCGGTAAAAACAGCCGAATTCAAACACGCATGTTTATTATCGGAATGCGGCACAACCGATCCCATATACTTCTTCACCAGATCAGGATGCTCACGAATGGCATCGGAGATAGAACAGAAAATAACGCCGTGTTTTTTCAGCTCCTCCTTAAAGGTCGTTGCAACGGATACAGAGTCAAACACCGCATCGACAGCCACAGGCGTTCTGTTTTTAACCCCTGCTAAAATCTCCTGTTCACGCAAAGGGATGCCGAGCTTGCTGTAAGTCTCAAGGAGTTTCGGATCAACATCATCCAGACTTTCCGGCGCATTCTCCATCGACTTCGGCGCGGCATAATAATATGCATCCTGATAATCAATCGGCGGAAACTCGACCTTAGCCCATTGCGGCTCCGGCATCCGTTGCCAATGCGCAAACGCTTTCAAACGCCGCTCCAGCATCCACTCGGGCTCTTTTTTCTTCGCCGAGATAAAACGAATAATATCCTCGTTCAACCCCTTCGGAGCTTTCTCGGTTTCAATGTCCGTTACGAACCCTGCGGAATATTTTCCGGCCAGATCCTTGACCTGAGCAATGGTTTCGTCAGTTGCACCCATGGATATCTTCCTTTTCTTTCATTTTCGTCTCGGCACTGAGATACGCAAAATCTTGACCGCCTTGTTCTCGCATCATATCGGCTAAAGTCAAGCCCTCTAAGACGTTACGGATCGCAAAATTAACATCGTCCCAACGTCCGCGCACACAACAAGCCGCCGCCAAAGAACAATCCGGCTCAGCCCCGTCAACACACGCCGTAATGGCAATCGGCCCGTCAACACTTGTAATGATATCAGCCACAGTGAGCTCTTCCGGCAAAACACGCAAAGCATAGCCGCCGTTCAAACCGCGCAGAGACTGTGTAACACCGCCCTTACCCAACAGCTTCAAAACTTTTGAAACCGTCGCCTCCGGCAATTTGGTTTCTGCAGCTAGAACTGCAGCACTCATAACATCGCCGTTTGGCACTTTCGCCAAACACGCAAGTATAACAACCGCATAATCCGCTAATTTTGAGATTTTTATCATAACAAAAACTAATCAGAACAAATTTAGTACTCTTTTACAGGATAACATGAAAAATACAAGATTTTTCAATCAGTTTTTTGCTATGTAAGCCGTCATTTTGTGGCCAAAAAGCGAATGTCAGGGTTCTTTTCCTGCGCATCCGTCAAATGCCAACTATTCCGCGCCAAAAAGACTGGATCACCGTCATGGTCATTGGCCACCGCCATCTGGTTCTGATCAATGAATTTCTTGAGCTTGGCCGCATCATCACACGCCAACCAACGCGCCGTATAAAGGCTTGTCTGCTCAAACTTAACGGGGATGTTATATTCCGTTCTGATACGGTCACGCAGCACATCAAACTGCAACGCGCCGACCACACCGACAATCCAGTCAGGATCACTGTAGGGTTTAAAGGTTCGCGCCGCGCCCTCCTCTGCCAACTGCTCCAGCGCCTTCCCAAGGTGCTTAGCTTTCAAAGGATCCTCCGCCCGCGCACGCTGCATCAGTTCCGGCGCAAAACTCGGAATGCCCTTAAAGACCAGATCCTCGCCCTCGGTCAGAGTGTCCCCGATCCGCAAACCACCGTAGTTTGGCAAGCCGATGATGTCGCCGGGAAACGCTTCCTCTGCCACTTCACGATCCTGAGCCAAAAACAGTTGCGGCGAGTGTATAACCTGTGTCTTTCCACTGCGCACATGTTTCAGCTTCATACCCTTTTTGAACTTACCCGAACAAATACGGGCAAACGCCATACGGTCACGGTGTTTCGGATCCATATTGGCTTGTATCTTGAAAACAAACGCAGAAACCTTATCTTCCGTCGGCTCAATCTGGCGAGACTCGGTTTCCTGCGGGCGCGGCGAAGGCGCAAAACGCGCAAGTCCCTGCAGCAATTCCCGCACACCGAAATTGTTCACGGCGCTGCCGAAAAAGACGGGCGTCATATGTCCGCCAAGATAACTCTCACGATCAAAAGGCTGACAAAGCCCGCGCACCATCTCGACATCTTCACGTAACTTCTCCGCTTGTTCAGGCGGAAGCAAATCATCTATTTTACTATCTTGCAAACCCGAACATTGCGTGCCCTCTGCAAGCTTTTCACCCTTACTCCGCTCGAATAAAACAAGCTCATCATTATGAATGTCATAACACCCTTTAAAGTCTCGCCCCATGCCGATCGGCCATGTCGCCGGAGAAACATCCAAAGCTAGCTTCTGCTCGATCTCGTCAATCAGATCGAACGGATCCTGACCGTCACGGTCCATCTTGTTGATGAAGGTAATAATCGGAATATCCCGCAAACGGCAAACTTCGAACAACTTATAAGTCTGTGCCTCAATCCCCTTCGCACAGTCCAAAACCATAATCGCACTATCAACAGCAGTCAGAGTTCGATATGTATCCTCGGAGAAGTCTTCGTGACCCGGTGTATCCAGCAGGTTATAGGTCATACCGTTAAAATCGAACGTCATCACGGAAGACGCAACGGAAATTCCACGCTCTTGCTCGACCTTCATCCAGTCAGAACGGGCACGCCTGCGATCACCCTTGGCCTTGACCATCCCCGCAAGCTGGATTGCACCGCCGAATAGCAACAGCTTCTCGGTCAATGTCGTCTTACCGGCATCGGGGTGGGAAATAATCCCGAACGTTCTGCGGTTTTTGATAATGTCTTCCAAATCGGACAACAGTAACTCCATAAACTCTTACAAGTTAAAAGCGCGGCTCACAGGAACCGCGCTTAAGAAAAACAATTTCAAAATCCTAGAACGTTTCCTGAATTTTCTCGCCTGTCTTCTCGATATCACGTCCCGCACCTTCCAGAGTATTAGAACAACCGGACACAAAACCTGCCATAACAAACAAACACACAACCAAAGCTACTTTTTTCATCTTATTGCTCCTTAGAGAGAATCAAAGTCAATCATTTTACCTTCAAAAGGATTATTCATCTCGCGGTCTTCGATTTCAATAACCCAGAGATCGGGATCGCGTAACATGGTTCGCTGAATATAAGCATCCGCATCACCTTCTTCAACAACTTCCTGACTCAAAGCATGAACCCATCCCAATTCACCATCAAAATCACGCTGCTGTATTAACAATTTACACTCGCCGGACAAGCCGTTCAGCTTTAAAAGAATAACACCGGAATTCTGGTCACCCTTTTGATGAATATAAAAAAATACACCATTGTCGTTGAGCGGCCTTAATTGCGCATCAATCCAAAGATGTACGGGTAATCTGGCTTCCGGTTCTTCAAAAGACATGGAAAAACCTAATGCATGCTTTCTGCATAGACCCAGCGTTCAACAGTCAAAGCGGCATCTTGCTTAGAATCTTCGGGATGGTGGTAGCCATAAACAATCTTTGCCGCCTCAAGCGCAATCTGCGTGGGTTGCCCCTTACTAACCAACCCCTTATATGTGCGCAAAACGGCACCTTGGCATTTGCAACGGACAGGATCGTTCGCACCATCAAATGTAATTTCCGTACAGGACATGATTATTTTTTCTTTTTGCTCCCGATCTTTTTACCATACAGCTCAAGTCTGTGGTCTATGAGATCGTATCCGAGATCACGGGCAATCTTCTCTTTCAGTCTTTCAAGTTCTTCATTCTGGAATTCGATCACCTCACCACTATCCAGATCGACAAGGTGATGGTGATGATCCCAATTCAATTCATAACGGGAATACCCCTCCTGAAACTCGTGACGAGTAACAAGATCAAGTTCATCTAGCAAGCCCAAAGTACGATAAACCGTAGCAATACTGATCGATTTATCAATTTCCTTAGCTCTGTCATAAACGTCTTCAACGGAAGGATGATCCTCGGACTGCTTCAGAACTTCAAGAATTGCACGACGCTGACCCGTCATCTTCAAGCCAGCCTGAGAACAGCGTTCCTCTAGATCTTTCATAACTAATTCCTCATTCACGGATAAAATTCTAAATCACTTTAAGCACTGCTTTCTGTTTGATCAACAATCAAAAAAAGAAGCAATACGGATACTGCGTTGCAGCAACGAAAAATGTGCATACGGGAATATTATTACAATTACGGGGTGGTAAGTAGAAAGATTATATGTTTCTAATACGAACACTAAATCTTTGGGATAACTAATTTTCGTAGGGAACTATTTAAGATGTACTTCGCCGGGATCGTATTTTTTACAGCTGTGATATTATTTATCGCATATTGGATATACTTTTTACCAAAATCATCTTGATTCTAAACCGCATCTGCCGGATTGGGCGTTGCTTTCGCGACAATACGCTTGGCCGGGAATAATAATGTAACCGTTGTCCCCTCCCCGAATTCAGATTCTATACTCAATGAACCGTCATGCAATTCTGCCATGGCCTTGGCCAATGGGAGACCCAAACCCGTCCCCTGTGATTTCAGCTCTTTTCTTTCGGGTTTGTCACTGACCTGTCCGAACGGTTCAAGTGCTTGATGAATCTTGTCCTCTTGAATACCGATCCCGTTATCTTCAATCGCAATACTCATATTGCCGTTTGATTTGATCTTGGCACGAACGGTGATCAGCCCGCCATTAGGTGAAAACTTAACGGCATTCGTTAAAAGATTGATCATAACTTGCCGCATCATACGCTGATCTGCGCGCATTTTCGGTAACTCGGGAGCAATATCCATCTTGATCTCTATATCGTTGGAAAACATCTTCGAAACCATCATCCGCACCACAGAGTCGATCAATTCCGCGACATCAATATCTTCTTCCTGCAGTTCAAGACGCCCAGCCTCGATCTTGGACATATCCAGAACTTCATTGATAATATCCAGCAAATGCTGCGCACTCAAATGCACGTCACCAAGATATTCCTTGTACTTATCATTTCCGAGCGGCCCGAACGTCTCATTCATCATCATTTCCGAAAAACCGATAATAGCATTCAAAGGTGTCCGCAGCTCATGACTCATATTGGCAAGAAACGCCGATTTAGCGCGGTTGGCTGAGTCCGCTTGCTCTTTGGCATAGCGCAAGGACTGCTCCATCTGCTTCCGCAAAGTAATATCCATAACGGTCATAACAAGAAATTTCCTGTTCTGACTAAGCTCGAGCGTTGCAGACGTAAACAGAACATTGGCAACACTTCCGTCTTTGCGGATAATTTTGATCTCGCCCGAACTGCGCACCCCGACCGAAATATATTTCTTATGATTAACTTTAACCCGCTCCCGCTCGTCATGCGTAACCAGTTCCGAATAATCGATATTCACCAACTCATCACGCTTCCAACCGTAGGTGCGAATAAAACTGTCATTCACGCGCACGATCTTACCTGCATGATCAGTCACGATAATCCCGACTTCACTTACCTCGAAAATAGACGCAAGCAAGGAGATCGCATCATCTCGCTCCCGCTGCAGCAAAGATTGATCCCGCACATCCAATTGTCCGATCAGATCAAGACACTTCACTTCTTCGGCATCGTCAAAAACAGGATTAACCCAAAAACCGTAAACACGCATAGAGCCTGGAACGGACGGCAACGTCCTCACACTCACGACTTTTTTACGGGACATACAAACAGCAAAGGTTTGAAGAAAATGACGCGCATCCTCTTCGTTCATGATATCGCGGATACGCTTACCGATAACTTGCTCTCGCGAGCGGTCAAAATAATTTAAGGCGACAGGGTTGGCATCTTCCAGAATAAAAGAACCGTCACTCGCAGGAACCACAATCATACGTGGTATGGGCATGTCCTTAAATAATGCATTGTAATCAAGCTCAATGCCTTTTGTATCCTCTGACATGTACGACAACTCTTCTTATTGTGAAGTTTCCTGTACATAACGCTGTAACGGACTAATCTCATAATATTCGAGAACAGTATCCGTCTGGCGGTCTGCAGAATTCAAATCATTACGCAGATTGGTCAGCAACTCCGTAACATTATCCCCCTGTATCGGCTGCGCTATACAACAAGACATGCTCAAAGGAACTTTCTGGTCATCAAGGTTAAGAAGGATATTTTTCTTTTCAAGACTTTTTCGCAAGCGATCTAACGCGGAAATACCACCGGCCATATCAGCTTGCTTTAAACTCAAAACAAATTCCAAATCACCCATGTAATAAGCATCGTCAAATGAACGCACACTGAGTTTGATCAGATCGGCAACGGCCTTTACATAAGCTTTAGCCCCCTCATGGGAGTAATTCTCAAGGATTTTATCATGATTATCAATACGCCCCAGCGCAATACAGAAATTCTGACCTCGGCGCGCAAGGCGTTGTAATTCACGATCAACATCGCGATGCAAAACCTTAGGACTGCGCAGTCCTGTGAACGGATCATACCCTGTGCCATCCAGCATAAAATCACGTTCCAATCGGCGGATTTTCTGAAGGAATTGCTCGTAAATATTAACAAAGGCCTGATAATCATCGAAATCCGGCTTCACCTTGACCGCTTTTGTCTCGGACAAAAGCTTATCACTCGCATCAAACATGTCCTTATGCAGCACAACCAATTTTTCTAAAAGCTCAGGCTGTAGTATCCCTTCGGATTGCGCATGCGCCGTCCAGTCTGCAAATGAAACGGGTTTATTGACCGAAACTTTCATATCGGTCTTCTCGACATAGAATAAATTCAACGTCACAGCATTAAACCATTCCGTGTGATCGGCAATCACAGGCAATAGCGAACGCCAGCGTTGTTGTTGCTTTCTTTCTTCTGTTAACTGCTCTCTAGACATATTTTATAACTTTTTCGGGTGTAAATGCTCTGCAATGTCAAACTATAAAGGAAAAACGTTAATTTCCGTTAAAAAGACTCTGTAAAATACTTAAAAAATTCAGTGTCCTAGCCACTCTTTTTCGAGCGCATCGAGACGACTTTCTGGAATAGCTGCACGCACCTCGCGCATCAACATGTTAATCGTGCCCACATTATGTTGCGCAAGCAACTGCGATGCAAGCAGTTCATCCGCCTTTAAAAGATGGTGAATATAGGCTTTGGAAAACGCAGACGACGCCGGAATGCCGACCCGTTCATCCAGCGGCGTATCATCTTCCTTGTACTTTGCATTCTTCAGGTTGATCGTCTCGCCCTTTGCCCCCTTAACAAAAGCAGTTCCATGTCTTGCCAGACGCGTTGGAATAACACAATCAAACGTATCAATCCCCATACGCACAAATGTAAATACATCCTGAATGCGGCCGATCCCAAGGAAATGCACAGGGCGCTCGGGATGCACATACGGCATGCTCCCCATAACAACATCGGCCATCTCTTCCTTCGACCCGCCAAGACATCCGCCGATGGCCGTCCCGAAAAACGGCCGATCTGCCGTGTATTCCGCACTAATGCGCCGCAAATCCTTGTAAACGCCGCCCTGAACAATACCGTAAACGGATTGCTTGCCGTTATGATGACGCGCAAATTCCGCCAAACAGCGATCGCCCCAGCGCATACTCATCTCCATGGAGCGTGCTGTGTAATCCTTATCCACGTGATACGGCGTGCACTCGTCAAACTGCATCAGCAAATCTGCCCCCAGTTTACGCTGAATTTCCATCGCGCTTTCTGGCGTCAGCTTGATCTTGCGCCCATCGACATAAGACCTGAAAACACACCCCTCTTCTGAAATCTCCATCAGATTGCGGTTATCATACCCTTTATTGCTCTTGCCCTTGATCTCGTTGGCCATCGTCCCCTCCCCCAGAGAGAAAACCTGAAACCCGCCGCTATCGGTGAGCATCGGCCCGTCCCATTGCATGAACTGGTGTAATCCGCCCATTTTTTCAATTAGATCGGCACCCGGCTGCAGCATAAGATGATAAGTATTGGAAAGGATGATATCCGTTTTGGCTTCACGCAACTGCGCTGGTGAAAGATTTTTGACCGTCGCCTTCGTGCCGCAGAAAATATAATTCGGTGTTTCGATTATGCCGTGCGGCGTCTTCAATAAGCCCGTACGTGCAGAAGACTGGTCGTCTCTGGATGTAATATCAAATTTAAACCCCGGATAATCCAGCATGCGCAAAGAACCTTTAAACAGAAAAACCCGCCACAAAGCGGGTTTAAACTAAACGGAAACAAACCGTGTGTTAAGCAGCTTGTGCAGCCTTGATCTTTTCGATCTGAGACTTGTAAGGACGCAACTTGCGATCCAGCTTCGTCGTCGCTGTTTTCTGCAAGTAAGCATCCAGGCCACCCATGTGCTCGACAGTACGCAGGCCGTGTGTACTAACACTTAGAGTAATCCAACGGTTCAAAATCTCGCTGTAAACGCTCGTGTCCTGAATATTAGGCAAAAAACGGCGCTTTGTTTTATTCTGTGCGTGGGAAACTTTGTGACCGCTCATAGGGCCTTTCCCGGTAATCATGCAACGACGGCTCATGGCCTTATTCCTTATTTATCGTTAAGTTCGTCAATAGATGGCGAAAAATAGTCGAAACCGGCCTTGAAAGTCAAGCTTCTATTCGAATTATTCTGATTTATTCTGCCCTATTTCTAATACAGAACCATAAACGAGCCATCAAAACAGCATAGAACCATAGAGATAAGCGGCGCCCAAAGACAATAAAAACAACAGATGCGCAACCACATTCATAATAATGCCGCGCCTCAAATGAACATAATCCACCTTTGCGCTCGCCCCTTTTGGACCAACCCAGTCGTTTTTAATCGTGCTGCCCGCAATATCCTTGACCGGCCCGCCCAAACTCACCTCCAGCGGCCATGCTAAAGCCGCGACAGGCAAGCCGCCTTGCTCATAAGGAGACTGATCACGTACAGCCCACAAAACCGTTAAAGCCTTACTGAGTTTAGCCGTAGGAGTAACAGCCGATGCAGCAGCCAGTAAAAAGCCCGCTAAAATAGACGGCACAAACCCCATTAGTTTTTCCAAAGCCACAGGCACTTCTCCGAACCCCTTGGAAAAACCGCCTTTCCCGAACCGCCATGCCAAAGCGGAAAGCACCGTATAAATCGCCATTAAGGGAATACCACCGACAAAATACCAGAAAGCAGGCGCAACAAGACCCTTATCAAACGAAACGCCCGTAAAGCCAAGCCCAACCCGCGTAATTCCGTAATCATCCGTACTATTCAGATTAACGCGCGTTGAACGCGCAATGCCAAAAAACGCCCCTTTTGCGCTCCCGTCTTTTTCAAGTGCGAAATACAGCCGCAATAAAACAAACCACACCGTGCCCGATGTCAACGATAAGGCGACGAAAAGAACCTCCAGCCAACCGTCATCACCGATACCGATAATAAACCGTAGCACGATTTTCCCGACCATAAAGGCAAACAAAACGCCGAACGCTGTAATCAAAAAGCCCCGAAACATCAAGTCGGCACGCTTACGCTCCTTCTTGGCCAACCTGTCACCTAAAGTGCCAAGAAACACATCATAAAACCAAAAGAAAAACGGATAGGCATTACCCCTGAACGGCCCCGTAATTATCCCGATAATCATGGTCAGCAAGATGGCAAGCACCAGAACAGGTATACGTTCAATATCAACCAGATAGTCGTGTAGTTGTGTGTAGATGTTGTTCATAGTATATTTTTAGGCACGAATAACAGACCGTTGATTCTTTTTTCTTGGTATAACACTCTATATAGAAATAGCTTAGCCTTATTCTCATAAGCATGAAAGAGGAACTCTATGCTTTACCAGCTCTACGAAATGCAACACGCGCTTTTGACACCTCTTCGACTGCAGGCGGAAGTTACGCGCACGATGTTTCAAAACCCGTTCAACCCTCTTTCGTACACACAAGTCGGCAGGACAATCGGCGCATCAGCCGAAATGATTGAGCGCGCCACCAGACGTTTTGGTCGCCCTGAATTCGGACTGCATGAAACGACCATCAATAACAAAGCCGTTGAAGTTACTGAAAAAACGGTGGTGGAAAAACCGTTTTGCCGCCTAGTCAATTTTCAAAGAGATATTAAAAGAAACGACCCGAAAGTCCTCATAACGGCACCGATGTCCGGCCATTACGCTACTCTTCTGCGCGGTACGGTACAGGCTCTTTTGCCGCATCATGACGTATACATAACAGATTGGGAAGACGCGCGACAGGTACCGCTGAAAGATGGAAAATTCAATCTCGATACATACATTACATACTTGCGCGAATTCATGAGCCTGCTCGGGCCGGAAACCCATATTATCGCCGTTTGCCAACCTGCAGTACCAGTATTAGCGGCAGTGTCGCTAATGGCATCAGAAAATGACCCGAACCAGCCGCTTACAATGACGCTTATGGGTGGCCCCGTTGACACGCGCGTATCAAAAACAGCCGTGACCGAACTCGCTGAAAACCGCCCTCTGAACTGGTTCGAAAATTCCGTCATTCACGAAGTCCCCTTCTACTATCCCGGCGCTCACCGCAAGGTTTATCCGGGCTTCCTGCAACTCGGCGGATTTATGTCCATGAATTTGGATCGTCACGTCGGCTCTTACATGCAATTTTACCATCACCTGGTGATCGGAGACGGTGAATCCGCCGCTCATCACCGTAAGTTTTACAACGAATATTTGTCTGTCATGGATATTCCCGCTGAATTCTACCTCCAGACCGTAGAAACAGTGTTCATGCGCCAGCTTTTGCCACGCGGACGGATGAAATGGCGCGATCCGATCACCGATAAACTAGAAGATGTTCGCCCGCAAGACATTGAACATACAGCACTTTTAACGATCGAAGGCGAATTGGACGATATTTCCGCACGCGGTCAGACAACGGCAGCACACGAGTTATGTTATTCTCTGCCCCAAAAGAAGCAATTCCATCACTTCCAGCTCAAAACCGGACATTACGGTATCTTTAACGGTCGCCGCTGGAGAGAACAGATCATGCCGCGTATCCGTCACTTCATCCGTGATTTCGATAAGGGCAAAGACCCCATACCGAAAAAAGACCTCGATAGAATTCCCGATCTGGCACCTGAAAAATACAGCCGCGACCAACACGGAATCGCTGCAATTCGCCGCTGGCTCAAGGAACACCAGCCCGACAGCTATAAAGAAGCAAAGATTCAGCAAAAAGCTGCAGGAAACCCTCTTGTCAAAGAGGAAAAATAGATTACATTAGCCATAAGCAAGAAATTGACCACACCTAAAAACTGCTCGGAAACCCGCGGTTTTTAGCCATTCTTATGGTATAATGAACCTATGACGATAAAAGAGCTGGTAAAAGTCAAAAGAAGCAAGCGCGCGCGCCGCGTCGCATTACGCCTTGATCCTAAAGAAGGCGTAATGAACCTTGTTGTACCCCCGAATATGCGTCTGGACAATGCTTTGCGCTTCGCGCAGCTCCATGAGGAATGGGTAAAGGAAATTCTAGAGTCATTACCACCCGTCAAACCGTTTGAGGATGGAACTATCCTCCCCATTCTCGGCGTAAAAAGACGCATTTCCGTTGATTACGATCCTGATTGTAAAAGAACGGACATTACGTTGATGAAAACCGTTCTTCACGTCAAAACCAATCAGGAAGATCCGTCCAAGAGGATAAGACGCTTTTTGAAGACCCTCGCTAAAGAAGAACTCACAAAGATGACGCATAAAAAAGCGGCCGTCTTGAAGAAACACGTCTGTGCCGTCACGATCCGTGACCCGAAAAGCCGCTGGGGCAGCTGCTCCGAAGAAGGACGTATTTCCTATTCCTGGAGACTGATTTTCGCTCCAATGCACGCCATGGACTATGTCGTCGCACACGAGGTTGCGCATCTTATATACATGGATCACAGTGAGAATTTCTGGCGTGTCTGCAGGAAGCTATCCCACAACTATTCCGAAGGCCAGAACTGGATGCGCCACAACGGCAACATCCTTCTCCGTTACGGCGAATAACTCCAAAATTCAACGATTAAGATAATCCAAGGCTCCCTGCAGAATTATCATGGCTGCGAGCTTATCAATGAGCCCGTCTTTCTTGGCATTGATGCGCGTTTTACGTTTTTCCACATGTTCATCCACAATATCTTCCACAGATGCTGTGGATAACCTTTCATCCCACAGGGCAATCCAGACCTTTCCATCAACTCTAAGCGCATCATCCAGCTGTTTCTGGAGTTCCAGCGCAAAGTCGCGAACGGATTGGCAACGCGGCCCTTCAGACCCGTCCATATGGACAGGTAAACCCAAAACAAAACCACCAGCATCATACTCACGGACATAGTTCTCCAATATCCTGATATCTTTGGAAAACTTGGTGCGTTTGATCGTATCAATTGGTGTCGCCACACCATGCTGACCATCGGAAATCGCAAGCCCGAGTGTCTTTTTCCCGACATCAATGCCCAAAAGAGGTCTGCCCCGCGGCACTTTATCAGCAATATTCTTCAAGTGATCAACTGTCATACCTCTTGCACGCTAATGTGCACAATGCTAGAAGTCCAAAGCAAAATACATTTTTTGCTCAAGAAAATTGATTAGTAAAAACAATGCGAACAGGCCGATATGTCAACGCTTGATAAAAAAACCGTAAAAAAAGTCTCCACCCTCGCCCGCATCGAAATGTCGGACGAAGATCTCAATAAAATGGCTCCTAAATTGGAGAGCATCATTTCTTGGGTTGAACAACTCGAAGAAGTCGATACGGACAATGTCGAACCGCTTTCAAGCGTTGCCAATATCACATTGCCGCTGCGCAAAGACGAAGTAAACGACGGCGGATGCGTTGAAAAAGTGCTGAAAAATGCACCTGAGACCACGCAAGGCTATTTTGTTGTATCCAAAATTGTTGAGTGATGATGTTGGAGACGCACATGAGCAATAGAGACAAACAACTCGACCAGATCAAGAAACTAAAAGACGAACAACGTAAAGTGACGTATTCAATTCTGATGTCATCGGGCTTCGCGCTCGTTTTTCTGGGATTACTCGGCTTATTAAGCCCTACACTTTACACCGGACTTTTAAACACAGGCGCAACATCATTGGATACAATTCAATTCTATTCCGGCCTTGTCGCTTTCGTAGGTCTTTCGGACATAATCATCGCCACAATACTCTTTAAACGCAGGAAAACCCTATGACAGACCTGACAAAACTGACTATGGCCGATGCTTTGGAAGCATTGGAGAAAAAAGACTTTTCCGCACAGGAACTCACGCAAGCGCACATCGACGCAATGGACGTACAAAAAGGTTTGAATGCTTATATTACACCAACCCCCGATTTAGCTCTCAAACAAGCTGCAGAGTCTGATAAGCGTCGCGCAAGCGGTGACGCAAAACCGCTAGACGGTATTCCAATTGGTATGAAAGACCTCTTCTGTTCCGAGAACGTGCAAACAACCGCGGGCAGCCACATTCTTGAAGGTTTTATCCCCCAATATGAATCTACCGTCAGCAAAAAATTGCTCAATGACGGTGTTGTCACGCTTGGCAAAACCAACCTTGACGAGTTCGCCATGGGGTCATCCAACACAACCAGCTATTACGGTAACGTGATTAACCCGTGGAAAGCCAAAGGCGAAGAAAGCGATCTCGTTCCCGGCGGATCATCAGGTGGCTCCGCTGCCGCTGTCGCCGCAGGAATAGCAATGGCGGCAACGGGCACTGACACAGGCGGCTCAATCCGTCAACCCGCATCTTTCTGCGGTATCTCAGGGATCAAACCCACATACGGACGCTGTTCCCGTTGGGGCATCGTAGCTTTCGCATCCTCGCTTGATCAGGCAGGGTCTTTCGCAAGAACGGTAAAAGACAACGCCCTGCTCCTTCAATCCATGTCAGGACATGACCCCAAAGACAGTACATCTGCCAAAAAAGACGTACCTAACTACGCTGCTGCTCTAACAGGAGACATCAAAGGCATGACAATCGGCATCCCCAAAGAATACCGCGTGGACCGCATGCCCGAAGAAATTGAAAAATTATGGAAACAAGGTATCGAATGGATACATGAGGCCGGTGCAAAAACCGTCGAAGTTAGTCTTCCGCATACCAAATATGCCTTGGCCACCTACTACATCATTGCCCCCGCAGAAGCCTCTTCTAACCTTGCCCGTTATGACGGTGTTCGCTACGGGCTCAGAGAAGAAGGTCAGGACTTGGCAGAGACTTACGCAAAAACCCGTGCCGCTGGTTTCGGTGACGAGGTAAAACGCCGCATCATGATTGGTACATATGTCTTATCTGCCGGTTATTACGATGCTTATTACATCAAAGCACAGAAAGTCCGGCGCCTTATCCTCGATGACTTCACGAAAGCATTCGAGCAATGCGACGCACTTCTTACACCAACGGCCCCATCCGCAGCCTTTGCCATAGGCGAAAACGAAGACGACCCGATCAAAATGTATTTGAACGATGTGTTCACCGTTCCTGCATCTTTAGCAGGGTTGCCGGGAATGTCGGTCCCTGCAGGCTTGAATGAAAAAGGCTTGCCTTTAGGTCTTCAGGTCATCGGACGTCCTTGGGATGAAGAAACCGTGTTTAAAGTTGGCGGCGTTATAGAAAATTTGGCACAATTTAGGTATCATCCTTGGACGTAACAAGAGGGAAAACCGAAATGAGATCAGTATTTAGCCGTTTTACATTTGCCGCTTTGGTCATGATGACAGTCTTCGTAGGTTTTTCCCTGCAGCCTCAAATGTCTTTTGCACAAAATCAGGAATCAGACCAAACACTTGATGATATTTTTGGAACCGATGACGTACCCAAATCAAATGAAGGCAAGAGAAAAACAGCGGCAGAACTTGCAAATGACTACTACACAGAATGTGTCAATTCGGAAAGAACCCTACTAAACAAGGTCACGCAGAAAAATTACTGTGGATGCAAGTCCGCCAAGATGGCTCAAAATCTCTCCAGAGCTGAAATACTTGCTCTGAATGACAGAAGCAGAGAGGGAAGTAACGCAAGAGACCAGATGAGAATACGTGTTGAACCTGAATGCTTGCCATTCGCTGTAAGAGACTACAGCCGGAATATTTGCTTACAGGAAGAGCGATTCAAAAAGATAGTTCGGGGCAAGGGGCAAGTATGTGACTGCGCGGCACAATTAGATGTTAAGCATTTGAACTACAATTTGCCCGACATACTGATCAAGGCAGCAACGGAAGAACCGATGTCACTAGACCCTTTGACGCACTATCTTTTAAGTGACGACTTCGCGATTGTGCACAATACGACAAAAAACGAATGCTACACCCGTTACATATACGGTCAGGATTAACGAATAAAAGAAACGCAATCTGCACAGGAAAAATTCATGGCAAAACTTATATCCGGTGAAACCGGCGATTGGGAAATCGTGATTGGAATGGAAATTCACGCACAAATCATTGCGAATTCCAAACTGTTTTCTGGAGCTTCCACAAAATTCGGTGCCGAGCCAAACACGCAAGTTTCGCTTGTTGATGCCGCTATGCCCGGCATGCTACCCGTACTCAATGAACAATGTGTTGAACAAGCCATACGTACAGGGCTGGGCTTGAATGCAAAGGTCAACAAAACCTCGATCTTCGCCCGCAAGAATTACTTCTACCCAGATCTGCCGCAAGGCTATCAAATTTCGCAGTACGAAGAACCGATCATCGGTGAAGGCAAAATTGAAATCGACCTTGCCGACGGCTCCGTCAAAGAAATCGGAATTACTCGCCTGCACCTCGAGCAAGATGCAGGAAAATCCGTCCATGACCTTCACCCGAAAAAATCCTACGTCGATTTGAACCGTAGTGGCTGCGCCCTCATGGAAATAGTGTCCGAACCTGACATTCGCGGCGCGGAAGAAGCCGCAGCCTACATCTCCAAAATTCGTATGATCTTGCGTTACCTCGGCACGTGTGACGGTAATATGGAAGAAGGGTCAATGCGCGCGGACGTAAACATCTCCGTCAGAAAACCTGGCGATGAATTCGGAACACGCTGCGAGGTCAAGAACGTAAACTCCGTTAAGGCCGTCCAGCAAGCGATTGAATATGAAGCCGCACGACAAGTCGAATTGATCGAGGACGGCGGAGAAGTTGTTCAGGAAACACGGCTGTGGGATCCGAATAAAATGGAAACCCGCTCGATGCGCTCCAAGGAAGAGGCACATGACTACCGCTACTTCCCCGACCCTGACTTATTACCGCTCAATCTTGAGCAAAGCTGGATCGACAGGATCAAGGAAACGCTTCCCGAGTTGCCGGATCAGAAGAAACACCGCTTTATCGATGATTATGGCCTGAGTGCGTACGATGCAGGTGTTCTCATTGCTGAACGCGAGAGAGCCGATTACTACGAGACCGTTACAACGGAGAACGACCCTAAACTCGCGGCAAACTGGGTGATCAATGAACTTTTGGGTTTGCTGAATAAGAATGATAAATCTTTGGCTGAATCCCCTGTCACGGCTGAAAACCTTGGTGGGTTAATAGGTTTAATATCAGACAAAACAATTTCCGGAAAAATCGCAAAAGACGTATTTGCCGAAATGTTTGAGACCGGCAAAAAAGCAGAAGACATAGTCGAAGAAAAGGGCCTTAAACAGGTCACAGATACCGGCCTGATCGAAAAGGTCGTTGACGAAGTCATCGCGGAAAACCCAGATAACGTAGAAGCCTATAAAGGTGGTAAAGATAAACTGCTTGGCTTCTTCGTCGGTCAGGTCATGAAAAAAACTCAAGGGAAAGCAAACCCGGCAGCGGTCAATGAAATCTTGAAGAAAAAACTGGGATAGCACATGACAACTGTAAAAATTGAAAAAGGCTCGACCACCGACCTGCAAATTGACACCTCTGAGAAACGCCGCCTTATGGTCGGCCTGTCATGGGATCCCGTAGACCCTCAATGGCTTGAAAAAACCACAGAACCTGACTGGGTACCTGAATCAACAGGAAGTCAGGCCGCTGACGCGGTTCTTCGCCTCCCCTACTACCTTTATGACGTCACGCGCTCCTTCATGTTCATGCAACACATACGCTCCGCAGAAAAAACGGAAGACGGAACGGCGAGAGAAAAAGACTATAACCAGTTTGATCTCGATCTCATGTGTTTTGTATTGGATCAAAGCGGCGAAGATGTTGCCTTCTCCGGCCCGGCTTCGGAAGATGTCATTGACAAGGAAGAAGTCGTCTACCACAGCGGAGACAGCTATTCGGGCATTGGCGGTCACGATGATGAGCAAATCCATATCGAAACAGACCATATTCCTGCTGAATACAATAATTTCGTTTTTGTTGTCAGCAGCGACTGCAATTTCAAATTACAGGACGTCAAAAATCCGGCTATCCGGCTCGTAGACTGCAGAACCGAAGAGAATATGCTCGAACTGCCCATTAACCCCCCTGTCGACTCAAATGCTTATCACTACATTTTCGGCCGTTTATTCAAAAAAATTGATAGCTGGTACTTCCAACACATTGATCAATATGCGGATGAAAGCACCGACATTAAGAACCTTGTTAAAGCGGCCATATCATCGTGATCCGTAAAATTACGAATGTAGCCAAACACACAAGCCGACAACCATCAAAAAGTGAAAATAATCAACGCGCAAAGCTTTACAAGCCATGCGCTTTGACGTATTCCATTACTTTATGAGTTGACGGAAGCGCAGAACACACTAGCTTCCAACCGAATGGACACGTGGCCGAGTGGCTGAAGGCGCTCCCCTGCTAAGGGAGTATGGGGTTTATAGCCTCATCGAGGGTTCGAATCCCTCCGTGTCCGCCATTTTGTTTTTATCCTCGCGAAACTGCCCTAAAGCCTTGAACGGTAAGGTGGTTTTTGGGGTTCGAAATCCCTCATTCCGGCAATATTGAAGATGGTCAGCAAATGTCAGTTTGAGGACCAGTTTCCGGTGCAGATATAACCCGGAATGCGCAGAAAGCTGAGTGAGCTGAATGGCCATGACAGCCGTTGGTTCGAACAAAGAGATAAATATCCATCCTCCGGCCAGTTCGATTAGGTTGCGGTGTACTCGTTCATTCCGAAAACGCCGTGCATCATGATAGGCGGTGAGCACATCATCCATGTCTGCCCAAGCCAGAAAGCGCGGCATGTTGATTGTCTCTTCGAAAAATGCGGTCATCTGAATAAGCGTGTTGGTCTGCGGGCGTATGGTCTCGTCTTTAAACCGCTCGATCTTCTTCGGGCTGATGGCTGCAAAAGGTTGATCTCGGTTTCCGCGATTGCCGATGACAGCAGCGCAGTCATTCATAGCGTCTGCGATAGACGCATCATCCAAGTTTTTGATGGTCTGATAGTATTGCAATTGTTCGGCCAGGCGGTTGCGGGCGAGCGCTCTTATATCCGAGGTTAGGTCTAGGATCAGGGCCTTACTCGGCGGCGTATAGCGCGGCGGTTCCATGGCTTGCATACCATAGCGTGACTCATATCCGTTGCAGCAGCTTTATCGGCTCGTCCATCATATGGGTTCGAAGTTTATCCGAAGTCATGTCATCCGTATCACCGTCATTGGTGTTTGTATTACAAAGCGTCATTTGTAGTACGCGCTTGTTTGGTCATTTTCGCGTTACGCAAGATGTGCGTTGTAGTACAACGCGATCTTGCCAAAGGGGCCCGCTGGCGCGCCCCTGTTGGATACCCCCGGCCTGTGGCGGATGTCAGGCATTGAGCCTTCATCCACCAGCAAACGCAATCGCCGTTTGATCACGAGCGTTAGACTTCGGCTCTCCCTGCACCCATCGACCATGCCATGGAGGCAATTCCATTGAGGCCAACCGTGCGCCGATTGGATGCCGATCAGGGCTTTCGCGCCCCCGATACCCACGACCATTTCATGGAGACCAAACTTTCGCGTTTGGATACGACCGAAGAGCCTGCCCGTGCTCTTTGGAAACATGAGCCAACCTTGCGCAGGTTGGATACCGTCAGAGGAAATTATACGCTCCCGAACCCACGAGCAAAGGCACATGACATCCGACACCCGCCAATCAGAAGAGCGTTTTTGCTTCTCTAATATCCCTATGACCAAATAGATATGTCAGGACGTCGTTCTGGAATTCTCATCGATCAACACAGCCAACGATAAAATGTGCTGCAAGCGCTAGCAAATACAATATTACAAGCGGATCGTCGACATCGTTACAGTCGCTACACTCATATCAGTATCTTCTGGTGCGCTAGGGGTTGAGCGATCTATCGGTGTCCTAATATCTGTCATTTCCACTGGATAAGCTTCAGTTAATGCGCCCAAGAGTGCACTTGTCCCTTTTAGGCCTTTCAATGAATCAAGTACGGCTTGTTCTTGCGCATCCACTTCTTCTCCGGCACGCATTTTTTCCAAAATATTGGCCATTTCTATGTATTCGGCTGTCTCGGATATATCCGCATGCGATAAAGGACTATCAAAAGAGCGTATAAACTCCGGATCCGTGAGAATGGGAAGAAGTCTGAACGGCCTGAGGTCGTCCAGCCTCGGAATTGTAATATCCGTTTCTGGCATATTAACCCGGATCAAGGGATCGGTTCTCTCATAAAACTGTTTGATAGCATCATCCAGAATTTTTTTATCGTCAGGTTGGACAAAGGACGCATCGACCTGCGTATTTGGTAATGTGAAGTCACCGTGCGGATTAACCCACGGCTCAGGGTAAATCACGGGTTGAGTATTGATAAAACCGGAACTGTTAGATGATGCATCAACTGCGGGTGTTGTATTATGCAGCGGCTCCAGCATGTCAGCAAAAGCTTGATCAGCGGTGGCCTGTTGAGCATTTATTCTGACCGAAAGGCGATCTTCCAGAAACACCCGCATGGTTTCTGGATGGTCCCGCAAAGTGGATTCAGAGTCGAACATTCGTGTATGCAGTATGTTTAAGCCAACATTGTAACCTGCTGTCTCTTTTTGATGAGTCGGGGCTGCTAGATACATATCAAGCTCTCTTTGAGCCTGAACAAATTCCTGTAATTCTGGGCTAAGTGTATTCGGATCAGCATACTTGGCCGATGCACGAATAATATCAATCAGGGCATCTTCACCAACAACCAAAGAAACGGCGCGAATACCGGACGGGTCGTTTAATGTGTTAGCAAACTCCCGTTCATACTCCGTTTTAGCCTGACGTAAAGCTGCTTCGGCGTCGCTCACATTTTGTTGTGCCTGCAGTTCGTCCTCGGAAAGTATATGTGCATATTGGTAAGTGGGAATAGCTGACCGAGCCTCTTCCAAATGACGCTCAGCCCGAAGAATTTCATATTTGGCCTCGGCCAGTGGCTGTAGAATAATCATGGTGCGCGATGGGTCATCATCGGGTAAGGCTGCATAAACCGCATCATGAATACGCCCGCTGATCGAACGCCCTGTAATCATCGCAGGTGCAAGAAGTTGATGTATTTCTTCGGTTAAGCCTTGCTCTTCTGAAAATTGTTGGAAACGATCATGCGCGTATTGTTCGGCTGCTACCATAGACGCAAGCGAAAGGGGCGTGACATCCATCGCTTGAAGATCATTACGGATACGAATATCGTGAAGTATATCTTTATAAGAATCGGCTTGAGCCAATGTTATCGCCTCACGCTCGACCAATTTATCGGCAACATCAACTTGTGCAGCATGCGCAGCTTCGGACATCGAAAGGGCAAAGACAACCGTAAAGACGCTGCCCATACCCATAATATCGGATCCGCCGCGCAAAAACCTTGCAGTTTTGGCGCTACTTGCTAAGTCTTCAAGAGATTCAGCCGCATGCATGTTCTTGGTGACCTTGCCCAGATCCGCCCCGCCTTCCATATATTGAATTGTGGTGCGACCTGCATAACGCCTTAGTATATCGTCCAGTTTGGGGTTATTAAATATGCCTTCCGCAAGCCCGACATCGTCAGCAATATTTACTCCGTCTTTAGGCCAGCCCCAGTCAATCAACTGAAACTGAGCTCGTCCCGAAGGGCCTTCAGTAATATAGATATTACCTGTATTGCGCAGATCGTAGTGATGAACCCCTTCACGGTTCATAAACTCAACAGCTTCTTGAAGTTTAATCCAATCCGGGTCAAGATCCTCCAATAAATCGGTACTAAGCCTTGCCATATCATTTGCATCACGTTGAAGAACTGTATCAGTTGGCCTAACTTTAGTTTCTAGTCCATAAATATATGGCTTCAGAGGATAGCCATCCGCCCTTTCAAAAATAAGCACGTTAGAATCATGAATAAGATCACGATTAATCGGAAACCCCAGATGTTTTGACATTTCTTCCAAAGTATCTTCAGAAAGATCCAGGATAGCTCTATCTTCGCTAACGACTTTTGGGATGTAAAGCGTATCTTTTAAGTGTTCTGGGAATTCTAATGAAGAAGCCGCACGTGCGGTTTGCTGCTCTTGCTCGGAAACACCGAACTTAGCAGCAAATTCCTGACCGGTCACTGCGTTTCTAAAGTAATGGACGTCCGGCCCGGCACTGCCAATATATTCAAATTGTTCTGACATTATCTTTTGTAACCCGCAAATGTTACAAAATAATATGATATCTGAATGTTTCAGGTCAATTCTTTTGAATCTAAGTCAAAAACATTGGGTATCTTTGTAATCTTATCTCCATTGCAAAAATTTAAAGAAAAATTCGTTCTCTCATAGGGACTCTAGTTTTGGAGCAGCAAGAAACTTCCCCTATTTTTGCAAGGTTTGAAAATGCCGTACCTAATAGAGAGGACATGTTTCAATAGTGCTTAGGGACGTTGCCCCTCAGCGCACTTCGTAAAAAATAGCCGGTCTCCCGAGGCTTCACGCTGGTGCTTGTGCGCCCGCCGCCGATTTTTCCCTCCGTTTGCACACCCCCTGTTCGCCACGAGGCAGGGTTGCATGAGCAACCCATTTCCAAGTGAATCAGGAGGTATAAAGATGACTGTTTTACTCTATGCGCAGCCCTACGATCTGGCAGCCACAGGTTTTTATTTTGAAGATGCGGAAACCTTCCGCACCAAGACCGCAACCCTCAAGAACGATTACGGTGAGATCGTCGAGGAATTTGAAATCCAACTCATAGACGCGCAGCGTTTGGACTGTGCTCTAGCAAAAGCGTGGGAGATCAACCAAGCCAATTACGCAGCGTTTCTGGATGCCGCAGACGCATGGGATGATGAGCGCAAGACGCTCTACATCATCGCTGTCGGCGAATGCGGCTATGGTCATTTTGATTTTGTGGATGATCCCGACGGGCCGGACATTACACTTTACGCACTATCGTCCATGAAAGAACTGGCCGATCAATTTGTCGAGGACGGGTTATTCGGCGATATCCCCGAACGCTTGCAGTTCTACATCGACTATGACGCCATCGCCCGCGATCTGGCCATGGACTACACCGAAACCGAGATTGCCGGAATGCCCCTTATTTATCGCTGCGCGTGAGTTTGTTCCGGGACCTTTTCTAAGTGTCTTCGGGCGCGCCCGCTCCGGCGGACTGCCCGAGTGATTGATAAAGATCGAACAGCGCCTGATGGGCTTTTGAAGCCAGCGCCGACCAGTCTTCGTTTTCCTGAATGGCAGGATGTTCCAGCAGCTCGCTATCGACGCTGCGCATCAGGAACGAAGCCATGTGCAAAGCTTCATGGGTCAAGAGATCATTCGTTGTTTTCTTTGTCATCTTGTTCTTGTGTGTTGTGTTTGTCTTTGTTCTGCGTACTCAGTGTACACGCCATCGGTAGGCTGCCGTCAGGATTTTCTCCAATCGGAATCTCAAAACACCCGCTCGGCCAGTCTAAGGTCTCTGGCATGGGCTTATCGTTTGAAGCGCACGCGCTTAAACACATAAAGACAATGACAAAGAGGACGCGTGATCTCATTCCTATCCTCTCTATTGTCCGGGTTTGAGCGCCTGATATTTGGCGGCGCAGATATTCGTTTCCTGTTTCAGGAAATGGCTTTTGATCGAAAGCATATCTTGAGGATTTAAGCCCGAATTGTTCAGAGCGAAAGCAATCTGCCTAACCCCATTTTTTTTCTCCTTATTTAAATATAAACATCAATATCACAGCATGTACATTACAATACGCGCAAGACCTTTCACATAATATGATTTTATTACTTTTTATTTACGGAATTGTGTTTTGATCATTAATAAACGGGTCGGTCCTTTCCTGATGTTTATCGGAGTACAGACCACCTGCCGGATGCATATTGCGGGAATGTCGAAAACGCTCTTGGAACGGCTTCCTCTTTCACCTTGTGCCAGCGGTGGCCTATGCCTGTTTTAACACGCTCCCGATCCGCCGGAGGGTGATACGGGTTCGGATGAAAGCGTCCGGCCATAAATTTTTGTTCGTAATAGGCTTTGCGCTGCGCGTAGATCGGATGCTGCAAACTATCGGCAAAGATGTAGGCCGCATCAGACCGCGCAGACCTTCCGATGACATCTATTCTTGTGACACTTGAAAACATTCAACGCAGGCGCTGCTGTTTGTCAATTTCCAATCGTTAAGAGGCCTACCCTACCCGTTCAAAATTTGACCCGAAATAGAATTAAGAAATAAATACACCTGTATTCGAACCAAAAAAATCAACAATTTTAAGGCACTTGTGAAGCGATAGTATTAGTAATCCCGACTTGCAAGGTGTTTAAATTACATTGCTCCTGCGTAAAAATTTTGAAAAACATTTTAGGAGAATAATGATGGGCACAGCGTCCGTAATAAGCCGTTTTGCTGGAAAACCACAATTTCAAGAAATAATAAATTTATTACCGATTAACGTTCTGACATGCGATCCCCACAACTTCGTTATTGATTACGCTAATAAAAGCAGTATCGACACCCTGAATTCACTTGTCGAACTACTACCCGAAGGCGTCACCGGAGATAATATAGTCGGCCAATGTATTGATATTTTTCACAAAAACCCATCCCATCAACGTCAAATGATGGCGGACCCGAATATTTACCCGCACAAAGCGATAATAAGACTTGGCCCCGAACTTCTTGACCTTCATGTTGATAAAATCGGCACCGGCGACAGGATAAGCAAACTGGTTCTCAGTTGGTCGGTCTGTACAGAGCGCGAACGTCTAAAAATTATGGCCGACAACATGCCGATAAACATTATGATGTCTGATCCCAAAACATTCGAAATAAATTATATTAACAGAACCAGTACAGAAACATTACGAAAGATTGAGCACCTTCTTCCCGTTCAGGCAGATGATATGTTGGGCACATGTATTGACAGGTTCCACAAAGACCCTTCACACCAACAAAGAATTTTATCTGATCCTGAAAACCTTCCGTATCATTCAAAAATCCATCTCGGAGAAGAAACTCTTGATCTGAATGTAGCTGCTATTTTGGACAGCACTGGATATTACATTGGCCCGATGGTCAGTTGGTCGGTCATTACGGCACAGGAAGAGCTTGCCAAAAACGTGCTGGAAATCTCTGACATTGTCTCAAATTCTTCAAGTGACGTCGAATCAACCGCACAATCCCTTTCTGCCGCGGCGGAAGAAACAGCTGCACAATCTACCGCTGTTGCGGCAGCCGCGAATGAGGCCTCCGCGAACATACAGACCGTAGCCGCAGCAGCGGAAGAAATGTCTGTGTCCATCAAGGAAATAGCGCAACAGGTCAACCGTTCGAATGCCGTGACAAACGATGCCGTCAAAAAAGTTAATACCACCAGCGAGGTTGTAGAAAAACTGAACGTTGCATCCGGAAACATCAGTAACGTGATCGACATCATCAAAGATATAGCTGAGCAAACCAATCTTCTCGCACTCAACGCAACAATCGAAGCCGCCCGCGCCGGCGAAGCTGGAAAAGGATTTGCGGTAGTAGCCAGCGAAGTTAAAACCCTCGCTACGGAAACAGCTAAAGCAACAGGAGAAATTCAGGGACAGATTATAGAAATGAATGAAATCAGCGAAGAAGCTGTGAAGACCATTGCGTCTATTCAGGAGATCATAGAGGAAGTGTCCTCCGCAAGTGCAGCAATTGCAGCCGCAATCGAAGAACAAGCATCAACAACGGAAGAAATTTCACGAAACGTACAAGAAGCGTCCAAAGCTGCAGATGAAGTCTCATCGAACGTCAATGGTATTCAGGAAGCCTCCAACCAGACAGGTTCCGCTTCGACCGAATTGCTGGCTTTAGCGCAAAACTTGTCCGAAAAAGCCAACTACATGAACAAACAGGTCTCCGACTTCATCAACAGAGATTAGAATGCAATGAGAATGGTGCTACAAATTTTATAGCAAGCTTAAATCGTCATTATATTTTTTCAAAGAAAACTTGCCATTCTGACTGGTAGTATTATTGGTATTCCTTAAAATACGGATATCAATGAAAACACTAAAAAAAATATCGGAATATCTCTCTGAACCAAGCGTATTGAATTACATCTTACCGCTTTTGATCGTGTATCTCGTAGTGGGAACAATTGCCCAGAAATATATAGGTCTCTACCAGGCCAGCGAAATGTTCTTTTCCTCTCTAATCATTTGGCTGGGTCCTATACCGCTCCCCGGACTCCCGATATTGTTAGGCCTTATGTTTTTGAACCTCATCTTCAAACTCATCCTCAAGAGCGAGTGGTCATGGGCGGCTTCCGGCATAATCCTCACCCACATAGGAGCAATGTTATTACTGGTTGGCGGTATGTTCACGGCCGTGTTTAGTCAGGAGAGCTTTCTCGATTTTTATGAAGGGCAAACAAAACAAACAGTCTCAGACTACCACGCCCGCGAGTTTGTTCTGATGGATGAAAACAGAAATACTTTATGGACACTTCTACCCCAAAACCTGTCAAAAAATCAGGTCATAAATTTTCAATCTCCTGATTTTAAAATCGAAATCCTCAACACCTGTGAAAACTGCGCAATCGTAGCCCGCGATCCGAAAACCAAAGATCACCTCGGTATGGCGCAGCATATGATGCTGCAATCCGCCCCCCTCAAAAAACAAAACGAAGAAAACATGGGCGGCGTGACATTCAAGGTATCAGGAAGCGAAACAGACGGAATTTATCTAACACTCGAAGATGTCCCGAAACTACCTGAAATTCAAAAAGACGGAAAAACATACACCTTTGCCTTGAGAAAGAAACAACACCCCTTGCCCTTTGAGGTCACGCTGCTGGATTTTGAAAAGATAACCTACCCCGGCACGAACATGGCCAAAGAGTACAAATCTCGCGTCCTGATTAAAGACGGAACATCCCGATGGGAAAGTCAGATCAGTATGAACCAACCACTGCGATATAAAGGATATACATTCTTCCAATCATCTTTCGTCCAAACCCCGCGCGGTGAGATGTCAGTACTCGCTGTTGTACACAACGTCGGCAGAACCTTCCCCTATATTTCCGGAATCGCAATGTGTCTGGGTTTAATTCTTCACCTCTTTGTACGTCGCCGCCGCTTACCAAGGCCAGTGTCCAACGCACTTATTTTCATGCTTGTCTTGGCCGGATTGAGCACCGCATCAATACAAGCGCAAGCTCAAGAAAGCTCCGCGACACTGCAAGTTAATAACTTGTCCACTCTGCCCGTTTTGAACGATGGCCGTATCAAACCTTTGGATTCTCTGGCACGCGCAAAGCTCAAAGAATACAGCGGCGCAGAACACATAGGCCAAGTCACGGCTATTGAATGGCTAGCAGAGGTTATCTTCGATCCTGCACGCGCCGAAACACGCCGTATGATGCGAGTACGCAACCCCGATCTTGTCTCACTACTAGGACTAAAAGTTTCGCCCACTAAGCTTTATACGCCCAAGGAAATAACAGCCAAACTCCTAACCACACAAGAAACTGTCCAATCCATCATCAAAACACCGCAAGATAACTGGACACCTGCGCAGCGTGATCTGATCGAACTTCAGGAAAAACTTGTCAGCCTCAATGACCTGATGAGCAGCTTCACATTGTTCCTGCCACTCGCCGTAAGTCTGCCGGAAGGCGTTCCTTTAACCTTATCCGATTATATCGGCAAACCGTTGAACTACCTCGAAACACTAAAAATAAGAGAACGTGTAGAAGTTGAAATCGAAAGTATCATTGCCAAAAAAGGGCAAAACATTGAAACCTATACGGAAGCCGAACAAGCTCTCGTCTTCCTGTCTTTCTCTATGGCACAACTCAGGGAAAAAGGGGCACGCAGCACAACACTAAAAGTGATCCCCGCAACCAGCGGCGATGACCTTGTCTGGCATTCCCCTTGGAGCGTAACACTGTCGGGAGCTTCAACACCAAAAACAGTTGCCCTCCTGGAAGACTGGCAAAAACTGGCTGAGAGCTACCGCAGCAAAAACGCGGAAGACTGGCAGAAAGCCATGTCAGATATTGTCTCAAAAACACGGGATTTCAGCGCCGATGACATACGTACAAACGCTGTAGAGCTGGAATATCACTATAATAAAATAGCGCCGTTCAGAATTGCGTTTGCGTTCTATATTCTCTCCGCATTGATATTAATAGGCTCGGTCTTTATCAAATCTGAACGGTTCTTCCCCTCGTCCCTAATAGCTCTCTCTGCAGGCTTGTTCGTCCATATCTGCGGCTTAGGAACACGTGTGTATATCCTCCAGCGCCCGCCCGTTAGCACACTCTACGAGTCGATACTCTTCGTTGGGGTTGTAGCCGTCGGATACACAATCTTCACCTACCTGCGGGATAAAAAACCACTTTGGCTCTGGACGGGGGCAACAGCAGCCATATTGCTCAGCTTGCTCGGCTTTTCCCATGACACAGACCATGACAGCTTGATGATGCTCTCAGCGGTCCTGAACACAAATTTCTGGCTGGCCACCCACGTGCTCTGCATAACCGCAGGATATGGTTTTTGTATCATTACCTCGCTCCTTGCACATATCGCGCTGTTCTCAATGCTCAGAACCCAGACCATCAGGCCCGAGGATGATCTTTACCGCAAAATGCATACCGCTGCCCTGCTGGCTCTTCTGTTCTGCACAGGCGGCACTGTTCTGGGTGGCATTTGGGCCGATCAGTCATGGGGGAGATTCTGGGGCTGGGATCCGAAAGAAAACGGCGCGCTTCTGATTGTTCTCTGGCTTATCTGGATCATTCACGGGCGCATTAGCGGCATAATGTCATCACTAATCTATACGGCGGGCATCGCCTACCTCTCTGTAATACTGGCAATCTCATGGTTCGGCGTAAACCTGCTCAGTATCGGCCTGCACGCCTATGGTTTCACGGATGCCGCAGCTTGGATATTCTGGAGCTTCCTCGGTATTGAAACGGCTCTCGTCATATCTGTAACCACATATATCCATCTCTCGAACAAGGACAAAAGGGTTGCAGCATGAAAATAAAAATCCTGATTGTGATGGCATTGGTCTTGCTCGGCATGAGCTTTGAGGTCTGGGATATGGTCAGCCCGCCCGGAACACAGATCACCACAGAAATAAAAGACGTACCGCCACCGGAAAACAATAACCTCGGTACATTGCCCGAATTCACCTTTACGACAACAACAGCCAAAGAACATTCCTCTCATGATTTTGAAGGGAAGACAATCCTCCTGAACTTTTGGGCCACTTGGTGTACACCCTGTATCGCCGAATTCCCCGACCTGATAACTCTCGCAAATGAAAATCCCGACCAAATCGTTTTTCTGGCCTTATCTGTGGATGAAAATCCGCAAAGTATTGATCCGTTTTTCAAACGCTTCAAACCCGAAATACAGGAAACGCTAAACCAGTCTGAAAATATTATCATCGGTCTGGATACGGAGAAGAAAATTTCTCAGGATATATTCGGTACCGTCATGTACCCCGAAACGTTTATCATTGCCCCAGACCTCACCATCCGCAAAAAAGTTGCGGGTGTTACCGATTGGACGGGGGAAGACATAAAAATGCTGATTAAACAGTTGAATAATCCCTGATATGCTAACCACTCTTGGATTCTAATTTCGTATCATAAAACAAAGAGTATCCCACATGCCCGACACCGCATTCCTGACAAAAAAACGCAAACACCACATCACGGTCAAAACAGTAAAAAAGGCAGATTGCAAAAAATGGCTATCCAAACAAAGCAAGGCCGTAAAGGCCGAAGCACAGGAAAGCGGGTTCGCAGGCAAAGACGGACATTACGTTATCGGTCGTGATGTGAACGGAAAAGCGCAAACGCTTTTCGCAGGCGTCAGTGATGAAGTCACCTTCACAAACGGTGCAGAAATATGCGACTTCGTCAGCAAGAATTTCGGCGAAAAAACCCTGAAATCGGCAAGCTTCGAATTTGATACGGATGGCCTGTCCGACGAAGAAACCGAGCGCCTGCAAATCGGCTGGGGCTGGGAACTCTATGACTTTGATCGCTACAGAAAACACAAGAACAATAAGAAACCCGCTCTCGTCCTTTCAAAAGGCGCAAACAAAAAATACATTGAGTCCAACGTCGCATCCGTCTATTTAACGCGCGACCTGGTCAACACGCCCGCCAATGATATGGGCCCCGACGAACTGGAAAAAGCTGCAAAAGATTTGGCCAAAGCGCACGAGGCAAAAATCACTGTGATCAAAGACAAAGACCTTCCGAAGAAAAACTTCCCGATGGTCTTCGAGGTCGGAAAAGCAAGCCCGCGCCGTCCGCGCCTGATCGATATCCGTTGGGGAAAGGCCAAAGACCCTAAAGTCACAATCGTCGGAAAAGGCGTATGCTTTGATACGGGCGGCTTGGACCTGAAACCGTCCAAGGCCATGTTCACCATGAAAAAGGACATGGGCGGCTCTGCACATGCACTTGGCGTAGCAAATATGATCATGAGCATGAACCTGCCCATTAATCTGCGCGTTCTGATTCCCGCAGTCGAAAATTCGGTTTCCGGCGAAGCATATCGTCCGTCAGACGTCCTCCAAAGCCGCAAGGGTATTACCGTTGAAGTTGGCAACACGGATGCCGAAGGGCGTCTTGTTTTGGCCGACTCCCTGACCTATGCATGCGAAGAAGAACCTGAACTCTTGATCGACTTCGCAACATTGACAGGGGCCGCACGGGTCGCTTTAGGAACAGACCTCCCCGCAATCTTCAGTAATCGCGAAAAGAACATTGATTCTATCCGCAAGCTCTCGAATAAAACCGAAGTCTTCGACCCTGTCTGGCCATTGCCGCTCTGGAAACCTTATTTGGATGATCTCCGCAGCGACTGTGCAGACACAAGCAGTACCGGTGCAGGCATGGGCGGCGCAATCACCGCGGCTCTGTTCCTCGAAAAATTCATCGAAGATAAAATCGAATGGATTCACATCGACTGCTACGCATGGGAACAAGGCGGAAAACCCGGCCGATCCAAAGGCGGCGCAGATACGGGAATGCGTGCTATTTATGCCTTACTGGCAGAACGCTACGGCAAATAAAAAAATCAAAAGTTTAGGAATTGACAACGGCACACCCATGACTGTTTTCAATGCCTTGCAATATCTGCTTGGCAAAGTCGTGGAGAGTGTCATCACGCGCCCCCATCACAACAATTCGATCTCCGCTTTTGGCCTCAGATAAAACAGCATCCAGAATCCCGTCACGGTTTTCGATATGAACGGCATCAACACCACGCTCTTTGAGATCAGAAACAAAATCTTCGGCTGTTACCTCACGCGCAACAGTGCCGCCTGCATAATAAACATCGGGCATAATCAGCTTGTCATCCTGGCCCAGCCCTTCAACGAATGCATCCGCCAGCTCATGCCTAAGCATTTGCAAAGCCCTGTACCCGTGCTGTTGATAAATGACATGAAGCCGTCCCTCAAAACTCTTGAGTGTTTCAAGACTGGCGGCAATCTTATCAGGGTTATGCGCAAAATCATCAATAACAGTCACACCATGCGCCGAGCCGACCAACTCCAAGCGTCTGTGGACACCACGAAACGCCTGTAAACCCTGAATACAGTTGCCCATATCCAGCCCCATCTGGCTCACGACCGAGAGCGCCGCCAGAGCATTGGACACATTATGCCGCCCCGGCACATAAAGACTCACGGGATAAGACGTATCCTCCCCCTTGATATGAAGCATAAAATCCACACCGTCCGCCTTAAAAGACAAGCCGTTTGCGAATAAGTCCGCACCCCGATCTTCCAGACTGAAACGGACAATATGCTTCGCGCTTCTTGCCCCCATCAAACCATGAACATGCGTATCATCGGCATTCACAATGACCGCTTCCGTAGCGCGTTCAACGTAATCCCCGAACAATACGTTCAATTCATCCATGGATTTGTGATCGAGCGCAATGTTATTCAGTACCGCATAACTGGGCGTGTAGTGCGCGATAGACCCGTCACTTTCATCCATCTCCGCGACAAACAAATCCGAACGCCCGCAACGAAAGCTGGAAAAGAACAAACCGCTTTCTTCAATAAAATTACGTAGCCGCCCCCCGTTGATCATCGTCGGATCTTCCCCAACTTCGGCCAGAATCGTCGCAATCATGCCCGTAACGGTCGATTTTCCACTGGTTCCAGCGACTGCGATACTTGTCTTCGCATCATTGAACAACTGCGCCAACAACTCACCACGTTTGATAATAGGAATTTCGTTTGACTTGGCCGCTCGGACATCCGGCACGTGATCCTCAACGGCACTCGACACGACCAAAAAATCAGTCGTCTCGGAAATGCCTGATCCATCTTGCGGGAATAAACGGATTCCCGTCGCTTCTAACGCTGCGAATTTATCAGGAGATGTCCCTTGATCATAAGAACGGTCCGAACCATAAACCGCAGCTCCGCTCTTAGCCAGATAAACGGCAAGCGGCAACATACCGCTGCCGCCTATACCGCAAAAGAAATATGTTTTGCCATGGGCTTCAGTCACTAAACCTCGCTATCAAAGCCGTTTGGAAATGCTATTTGGATGGTGCCAATGAAACAGGTTTGTCTTGGGAGTCAATCTCGACGACATCATCGTCGCTTGTCATCACTTTTTCAGACTCTGGCGCTTTGCCGCCAAGCTCTTCCAGAAGACCGGTCAGATTATTATGCTCCGCATGATGCTTCTTTGCCGCCATCGGCTTATCAGAATGTGCCTGATGGTCAGCATGCTCCATCATCGGTTCCGGTGTCATCGAATGGTGATCTTGTGATGCATCAGGCACCGGCGTTACGGCAACCGGCACAGCAACAGGCTGCTTGAAAACCGTAAAATCAAACAGGATCGGTGAAGGATAGTAATAATGGGATTTAGTCTTATAACCGGATGCGGGAGAACCACCCCAAACAGGAACCTTGTTAACAATGGCCGGAATCGTCTTCGTTACTTCCATATTCCCGGACATACAATTAATGACCAGATCATCTTTAGATTTAAGAACTGTAAACGTCTTAGGCGCACGCATCCGGTTTTTATCTATCGTGCTGCCGTCATACACGTCACAATAGGCATGATCGACACCAACAATCTGAACATCAACAGGTTGATACAGCGAACTCGACTCATGCCCTTCCATACTGTGACCACAAGCACTCAGACCGAGTACGGCAACAACACCAAGAAGAGAAGAGCGACTCAAAGTAATTTTTTTCATAACAAAAGCTTTCATATACGCAAGAATATTTTCCCTAACGCAAAGATTATCAAACAAACCAACTCGAATGACAACTGTTCAGAACGTTAAGCCACAGATTTTTCTAGATTATCACCATTATTTCGTGCCAAACCGCCCTCCACCTTAAAGAAAAGCTCATCGTCTTTCACGGAAATAGTAACCTTGGACTCATCCCTGACTTCATCCCGAAGAATCATCTCAGCCAGTTTATTTTGAATGCTGGTCTGGATCACACGTTTTAGCGGTCGCGCACCATATGCCGGATCATACCCCTTATCGGCAAGCCACTGAACTGCGTCATCCTCCAGAACAAGTTCTATCCTTTGCGGTGCAAGCAGCTTACGCAAATAACCGAGTTGAATATCAACAATACCCGCAATTACACTGCGATCCAGTCTGGAGAACAATAAAATTTCATCTAGACGGTTCAGGAATTCGGGACGGAACGCCGAACGCACAACATTCATAACCTGATCACGAACATCATTTACATCTGCGCCCTCTTCCTGCTGAACAAGATATTCACTGCCCAGATTAGACGTCATGATTAAAACAGTGTTACTGAAATCCACTGTGCGCCCCTGCCCGTCCGTCAAACGCCCGTCATCAAGAACCTGAAGCAACACATTAAACACATCGGGGTGCGCTTTTTCGATCTCGTCAAATAAAACCACTTGATAAGGACGCCGGCGAACAGCCTCTGTCAACGCACCGCCCTCTTCATATCCCACATAACCGGGAGGCGCACCGATCAAACGGGCAACCGAATGCTTCTCCATATATTCGGACATATCCATGCGGATCATCGCCGTATCGTCATCAAACAGAAATTCAGCTAAGGCCTTCGTGAGTTCGGTTTTACCCACACCTGTAGGCCCAAGGAATAGAAACGAACCGATCGGCCTGCGCGGATCCTGCAGCCCCGCACGGGAACGACGAATGGCATTGGATACGGCTTTCACCGCTTCACTTTGCCCCACAACACGCTTCTGGAGTTTCTCCTCCATAGCCAAAAGCTTCTCTCGCTCTCCTTCCATCATTTTATCAACAGGAACACCTGTCCAGCGGCTAACAATGCCGGCAATCTCATCAGGCGTGACCTCTTCGTTGATAATGCTCTGGGTTTTAACCTCGGCAGCTTCTTTTGATTTTTGCTCCAATTCGGGAATGACACCGTATTTCAGTTCACTCGCCCGTGACCAGTTGCCGTCACGCTCGGCTTGCTCTAACTCCACGCGCGCACGATCCAGCTTCTCGGTCACTTTTTGCCCTGCATTCAGCTTTTCTTTCTCCGCCTGCCACTGGCTCGTCAAATCTGCTGACTTCGCCTCTAACTCATCTAGCTCTTCTTCCAGCTTTTTCAAACGCTCCTGAGTACCTTGATCTTTTTCTTTTTTTAAAGCCTCACGCTCAATTTTCAGCTGAATAATGCGACGGTCAAGCTCGTCGACCTCCTCGGGTTTGCTGTCAACCTGCATCCTTAAACGCGAAGAGGCTTCATCAATCAAATCAATGGCCTTGTCCGGCAAAAATCTGTCCGTGATGTAACGGTTGGACAACGTCGCCGCGGAAACAATCGCCGCATCCGTGATCCGTACCCCATGGTGAAGTTCGTATTTTTCCTTCAAACCGCGAAGAATGGAAATTGTATCCTCCACCGTCGGCTCGGAAATAAACACAGGCTGGAACCGCCGCGCCAATGCAGCATCCTTCTCAATATGTTTGCGATATTCATCAAGGGTCGTCGCACCGACCATACGCAATTCACCCCGCGCCAGCGCAGGTTTAAGCATATTGGACGCATCCATGGCGCCGTCGGTTTTCCCAGCACCGACAAGCGTGTGCATCTCATCCAGAAACAGGACTATCTCGCCTGCCGCTGTTGCAATCTCGTCAATGACGGCCTTTAGACGTTCTTCGAATTCGCCTCGGAACTTTGCCCCCGCCAAAAGCGAACCCAGATCCAGCGACATCAAACGCTTACCCTTTAAGGCCTCAGGGACATCACCGTTCACAATTCGCTGCGCGAGCCCCTCGACAATCGCTGTTTTTCCGACACCCGGATCACCGATCAAAACAGGGTTGTTCTTCGTCCGTCGTGAAAGAACCTGAACCGTACGACGTATTTCCTCGTCACGTCCTATGATCGGATCAAGCCGCCCCTGACGCGCATCTTCGGTCAAATCACGGGCATATCGGTTCAACGCATCAAATTGATCTTCCGCGTTCGCACTATCCGCCGTGCGCCCTTTGCGCATATCGTTGATGGCTTGATTAAGTGATTTATCAGATACGCCCGCAGACTCCAGATACCCCGCTACGTCCAGCTTTTTCGCCATAGCCATGGCCTGTAACAAGCGCTCGGCCGTCACAAAACGATCTCCGGCCTTCTCGCTAAGCTTGATAGCTGAATCAAAAATCTTGGCCAGATCCGGTGTTAACCGCAAGCCGCCGGCACCGGGCCCCTCCACAACGGGAAACTTGGCAATCGCCGCATCAACCTGACCTTTTAAACGCCCGACATCACCGTCAACAGCGTGGACAAGTTTGTGGATTAAACCTGAATCATCATCCAACATCACCTTGAGAAGATGCTCAGGCTCCAAGGATTGATGCCCCGAGCGCAGAGCCAAAGTCTGCGCCTCCTGCAAGAATGTTTTTGTTGTTTCCGTAAGCTTATCGAAATCCATAATATCTGCCTTATCCCTGATAACTGTAAGTTAAAGACATGATCACAATATACCTGCTTATAAAGAGCATCAATGACCGAAATCAAATTGCATAAAAAAATGCCAAAGCAGCGGTGAAAGCCACTTTGGCATAAATAAATATCATGAAACCCTAATCTACAGCGGCTGCCTTTTGAGACTCGCCGGACTTCGCTTTGGACTTGCTTCCGGTAATACTATCGGGAAGTCCCAGATCTTCGTCCGTTCTATTGCCGATGTTGTCCGGAGTCTTCTCTTTGTACGCGTCGTTTTTCTGCTTAGCATTATCTTCATCCTTTGCATGAGATTTCTCTTCAAAGCCGTTGATAATACGTTGATAATGCTCCGCATGTTGATAATAGCTCTCTGCCATAATACGGTCACCTGATGACAAAGCATCTTTGGCAAGAGCCAAATATTTCTCGCAAACCTGATGCGCTGTGCCACGAATACGTACATCCGGTCCGTTGCTGTCAAAAACCTGTGTGCGTTGTTGATTATTACGACGGCCGCCGTTTCCGCGGTTTCTTTGTCTTCTGTTGGATGATCCGTGTCTCATTTTTAAGCCCAATAACGTTGTAATTTTAAAAACACAACAACACACGTACACCATACATTATGCTACATCGTATGGCCAGCCAGCGAACCCCTAGACTGTCGAGTTAAACACAACATATTGATAAGTCTTTTATCTGTGTAACCAGTATGTTGTGCCTGATGTGTTGAACATCTTTACCCTACCGCCAAGGCTAATTTTCAATCAACCCGCAACATAGAAAAAATCTCATTTATCCCCACAGGAGATTTCCACAACCCGCGCTCTGCCTGCCAGATCGGCATGTACACGACTCTCTGAAAACCCATATTTTGCTGCGAGTCGCACAACACTCTCACCCTGATCAAAACCGATCTCAAAAAACGCATTTCCGTTATACGAAACCAAACGTTTCATTGCGGAAAAAATTTCTTGATACGATTTTAGACCATCTGAACCACCGTCAAGTGCCAGAATCGGATCATGATCCAGAACTGATTTATCCAGATTCGTCAAAACCTGAGTCGCGATGTAGGGAGGGTTCGAGACAATTACGTCAAAGTCGGCCATAAGTGAATCGACCCAAGAACCACAAATAAAGCGGGAACGCCGAGATAACCCCAAACGCTTGGCATTTCTCGATGCGCATTGAACCGCCCCTTCGGAGAGATCAACACCAAAACCGGACGCATACGGCAATTCCTTGAGCAAAGACAATAAGATACACCCTGATCCTGTGCCTAAGTCCAGGATCCGCAAGGGCTTATTTTTATCCAATTTGGAAAGACAAACATCAACGAGCACCTCCGTATCAGGCCTCGGCTCAAGCGTTTCATCGTTAATTTCAAAGGTCATACCCCAAAATTCCCGCTCCCCGTAAATTCGATAAATAGGAACGCCGCCCATGCGCTGTTTCAGATCAGACAAAATCAAAGCAACAGAATCATGTGAAATGTGTTTCTCCGGATGGGCAATAAGATCTGATAAAGAAAGAGAAGACCGCTGCTCAAGCATAATACGGGCTTCCAGTTGATAATCCTTAACCCCGTGTTCCATTAATTTTAATGAAAGCACCTTATAAAACGCATCCAGTTCACGGGGCCATCGATCAGGATGAAAAAGAGTCATCTGCCTTCATGCCTAATCCGAGAGTGTGGCCAGCGCTGCCGCATGATCTTCCGCAATCAGAGAATCAACAACGTCATCCAGACATTCACCGCTCAAAACTTCCTCCAGCTTATAGAGAGTCAGATTGATTCGATGATCGGTTAGCCGCCCTTGCGGGTAGTTATAGGTTCGAATACGTTCTGATCTGTCTCCCGACCCGACTTGCGATTTTCGGTCTTCAGCTCGTTCATCACGAAGCTTCTGACGCTGCAAATCATAAAGACGCGTCCGTAAAACTTTCATCGCTTTGTCACGGTTTTTATGCTGTGAACGCTCTTCCTGCATTTCAACAACCAAACCGGTGGGAATATGCACGATACGCACGGCACTATCGGTCGTGTTGACGTGCTGCCCGCCCGCACCCTGTGAGCGGTACGTATCAATTCGCAAATCTTTCGTATCAATATGAACATCGACTTCTTCGGCCTCCGGCAAAACCGCAACGGTCGCCGCCGATGTGTGGATGCGTCCGCCCGCTTCGGTCTTGGGAACACGCTGAACCCGATGCACGCCTGATTCAAATTTCAAACGCTCATAAACATTCTTGCCACTGATCTCCGCGATAATTTCTTTATACCCACCGATATCATTCTCGGACACTTCAACAGGCTTGATCGTCCAGCCGCGTTGTGCGGCATACCCCTTGTACATACCGTAAAGGTCGGCCGCAAAGAGAGCCGCTTCATCACCGCCCGTTCCCGCTCTAATCTCCAGAATCGCATTTTTGGTATCCGCTTCATCCTTGGGAATGAGAGCCAATTTAATTTTATTTTCCAATTCGGGAATTTTTGCCTCAAGTGCACGCATATCTTCCTGCGCCATGGCTTTCATTTCAGGATCGCTGAGCAACTCTTGTAGGTCTTCTTTTTCCTGCAAAGCCGTCTCCAATTCGTCCATCGCCTCGACAATCGGTGTCAGGTCTGCATATTCGACAGCCATCTTTGAAAAATCATCACCCGACAAATCACCACCCGCCATTAAGGACGCCAACTCCTCGTGACGCATTTTGATTGATGACAATTTCTCTTGCATAGACATGAAAATACTCTTCGAAAAACTCTATTCTTCAGGCGGGTTTGAATCGCTTAAACCATCGGAATCAGGAGGTTCAACGCCTTCTACATCCTCAACGACATCAGACGTTGTAGCATCGGGCTTCTGGAATTCAAGCGTTTTAAGATAAGAGAGATCAAGCGGCATACCATTGACAACATCGTCTTCTCCACCCAAAGGCATTAAAGCATGACCGTCAATCAAAATTTCTACTGCCCGTGCATCACCAAGTGTCATGGTTAAGCCAGGATTATTCGGTAGGAAATACTGATCCCCTGCCGTCAAAGTTTCCGATAAGACAGTATTACCCTCGGCATCTTTAATCTGCACCCAGCTTTCCTCAAGCATATTCAGTATAATCCCCTCTTCTCCCTCAACCTGATCCGCAGCATCCTGCCCGTCGGGTGTTTCAAGACGCATACCGAAAACGCTTTCATTCGGTATGCTCGGATTACCGGAATCAATTTCACTTCTAACATCATCTGGCACGGATGGAATTTCACGGTTTTCCGGTGCAACCGTTTTCGGAGCATTCACAACACCCCATAAAATAAAGACTCCGAAAACCAAAATCAGTGAAAGTACAATCATAAAAACCGAAGGTGTGCGGCTTTCCGAAGCAGGCAGAGGGAAACTCAACTCATTTTTTGGCTGGGATTCCATATGTTGCGAAACAAACAGGTGAGCAATCTTCGCACCGTCCAGTCCAAGAAATTCTGCATAGGTTCGGACGAAGCCAACGGCGTAAACACGCCCTGGCAACTTCTCGACCTCGCCGTTTTCAATCGCACGAAGCTGGCTTTCGCGTATGCGCAAGGCATTTTCAATATCCTTTAAGCTTTGGCCATAGTGCAGACGCGTCCGGCGCAGAATATCGCCGACATCCATATCTTTATAATTCTCCAGATCCTCAGGGACGGGTATATTGATGTTCTTTTCTCCCATTTCAAAGGAGAGATTACGCTATCTTTTAGCTTTCTTCCAGTCCATATGCGGCATGAAGCGAACGAACCGCAAGTTCGGTGTAATCATCTTGAATTAACACACTGATTTTTATCTCGGAGGTCGAGATAACTTGGATATTGATGCCTTTTTCCGCAAGTGTTTCAAACATTTTATTAGCGACACCCGCATGACTGCGCATACCGATTCCAACAACGGAAATCTTTGCAACATTCGAATCTGTAACCAGTTTGTCATATACTAACGCGGCATTATCCTCGATCGTTTTGATGGCTCGATCAAGATCGGTACGCGGAACGGTAAACGTCATATCCGTCTTGCCGTCACGTGATGAAATGTTCTGGATAATCATATCAACATTAATGGATGTATCGGCAAGTGTTCCGAACAACTGCGCCGCAATGCCCGGCTTGTCCTCAACGCCGATCACTGTGATTTTTGCTTCGTCTCTGTTGTGGGCAATACCACTGACAAGTTCCTGTTCCACAATTTTATCCTCTGTTGTAACTAGTGTTCCCTTAAGATCGCTGCCAAGAAAATCTCCGAACGTTGACAGCACCTGAATGGGCACGCCACTTTTAGCGCCCATCTCGACTGATCGCGTTTGCAGCACCTTACTGCCAAGAGACGCCAACTCCAGCATCTCTTCATAGGCAATTTTCGGAATTTTTCGGGCATTCGGCACCACACGCGGATCTGCTGTATAAACGCCGTCTACATCGGTATAGATATCGCAACGGTCAGCTTGCAAAGCTGCTGCAACGGCCACGGCCGATGTATCCGAGCCGCCGCGCCCCAAAGTACTGATGCGGTTTTGGTGTGTAACCCCTTGAAATCCGGGCACGACAACAACTTCTCCGGCTTCAAGCCGTTTCTTAATTTCCGTAGTATCAATCTCTTCAATGCGGGCCTTGCCGTGCACGGGATTGGTTTTGATCGGGATTTGCCACCCAAGCCATGAACGCGCCGTTACACCGCGTTTCTGCAAGGCTATCGCCATAAGGCCTGCGGTAACCTGCTCCCCGCTGGAGACCACGGTATCATATTCCCGAACATCATGAAGCGGACTGATTTGTGAACAATACTCAACCAGCCTGTTGGTCACGCCGGACATTGCAGACACAACGACAGCAACCTGATTACCGCGCTCGACTTCTTTAACAATCTTCTCGGATGCACTCTCGATTTTCTCAACATCTGCAACAGATGTGCCGCCGAATTTCATAACAATTAAAGACATGATCCTGTTAATTTGTTTTCTTGTGTTTAATTTGAAGGTTATCCATACTTATCTCGAAACAAAAAATCAAAGGGAATTCTTGATATGAGCGCAAATCAAGGCGCAAAACCTGAAAAATCTGCATCCCGAACGATCGACGAAGATGAAATCCGCCATTTTGCAAAAGATTCAGATTACTGGTGGGATGAAAACGGCCCCTTTAAACCCCTGCACTGGGCAAACCCGACACGTATTTCCTACATCAAGCGGCAAATCTGTGAACACTACGGCCGTGAAGCGAATGGTCTAAAATCTCTGAAAGACCTCTCGATACTGGATATCGGTTGCGGGGGCGGACTAGCTTGCGAGCCACTCGCACGCCTCGGCGCAAAAGTCACAGGCGCGGATGCAGACACAAACGCCATCAAAGCCGCAAAATTCCATGCCGGACAGGTTGGCCTCGATATTGAATACCTCAATGAGGACGCAGAAAACATAGGCAAAACATTCGATGTTGTCCTGGCACTTGAAGTAATAGAACACGTGAGTGATATTCAGGCCTTTGTCCAAATTGTCAAAAAAGCGGTTAAACCGGAAGGATTGGTTATCTTCTCGACGCTAAACAGAACGCCGAAATCTTTTGCTCTGGGTATTGTAGGTCTTGAGTATGTGTTGGGCTGGGTTCCACGAGGGACTCACCATTGGAAGAAATTCGTCAAACCCTCGGAACTGTCACGCGCCGCCCGCAAGGAAAACCTTATACCGCATAATGTCTGCGGAATTGTCTATAACCCTATCAAGAATGATTTCTCGTTATCTGAAAAAGATTTGGACGTTAACTACTTGATGACCTTCAAAGTCAAAAAGTAATCGCTCACGCTTAAGCAAACAGTGATAGCGTCAAAGATTTCGAAACTTTTCGTATCATATTACAAAAAAATAACTGTATTCCACTCAGAAACTGCCTTATGTTGCCGCCATGAATATGTTTTTCATCATATGTGCCGTTCTGGCGATGATATCCGTGGTTGCCGTTTTGATGCTCGGCCTTTTCTCTATGGCAAAAGGCGGTGACTTCAACAAAAAATACGGCAACAAACTTATGATGGCACGTGTTGTCTTACAGGGGCTTGCCTTACTCTTCCTCATGCTGGCATACTCAGGTCAGTAAAAAGACGATTCTTTCCTATTTCTCAGGAGCATAATAAGTATGAAAATCCTTGTCCCCGTAAAGCGTGTCGTGGACTATAAAGTCAAGATTCATGTGAAATCCGATAATTCAGGTGTTGAACTGAACGGCGTCAAAATGTCGATGAACCCCTTCGATGAGATCGCTATCGAAGAAGCTGCAAGATTAAAAGAAGCCGGAAAGGCAACCGAAATTATTGCCGTAACAATCGGCCCCGAAAAGGCGCAGGAACAAATCCGCACAGCGATGGCCATCGGTGCAGACAGAGGAATTCTGGTTAAAACCGATGCCCCGACAGACCTCGGCGGTGTCGAGCCTTTGGCAGTCGCCAAAGCATTAAAAGCCATCGTTGAGAAGGAAAGCCCCGATATGGTCATCATGGGCAAACAGGCAATCGATGATGATTCCAACCAAACAGGACAAATGCTTGCCGCCCTCCTCGACTGGCCCCAAGGCACATTTGCCTCAGACCTTAAAATTGGTGACGGCAGTTTGAAAATCACCAGAGAAATCGACGGCGGCCTTCAAACTCTCGAACTGAAACTCCCCGCAGTCATTACAACAGACTTGCGCCTAAACGAACCTCGCTATGCGAAACTGCCAGATATAATGAAGGCCAAAAAGAAACAACTCGACATCATCGAACCGTCAGAACTTGGTGTGGACTTCACGCCGCGTCTCGAAATTCTGGACGTTACTGACCCGCCTGTTCGTGAAGGCGGACAAAAAGTCGCATCTGTCGACGAATTGATCGATAAACTAAAAAATGAGGCAAAGGTTATTTAATCATGGGTATTTTAGTCATTGCAGAACACGATAACAAAAAACTCCGCGCCTCAACCCTAAATACGGTTGGCGCCGCATCAAAAATCGGCGGGGAAATCCATATCCTCGTCGCGGGCAGCAACTGCTCAGATGTTGCGGACGCCGCATCAAAAATTGATGGTGTCGCAAAAGTCCTGAAAAGTGACAGCGCGGAACTGGAACATCAACTCGCGGAGGATTTAACACCGCTAATTGTGGATCTTGCTACTAACTACAGCCATATCCTTGCGCCAGCCTCGACATTCGGAAAGAACCTCCTACCAAGAGCAGCAGCACTTTTGGACGTGCAACAAATTTCCGACATCACCGAAATCGTATCGGAAGATACATTCCGTCGCCCTGTTTATGCGGGCAACGCGTTCGCTACCGTGAAATCAAACGACTCGGTCAAACTGATCACGGTCAGAGGAACAACATTCGATCCGTCCTCAGCAGAAGGCGGCAGCGCATCTATCGAAGAGATATCTTCAAAAGGTGCATCCGGCCTGTCTTCATTCGTTGCAGAAAAACTCTCCGAAAGCGAACGCCCCGAACTGACCTCCGCAAAAATTGTGGTGTCCGGTGGCCGTGGCGTAGGCTCTGCTGAAAATTTCAAAATGATCGAAACGCTGGCCGATAAACTTGGTGCAGCTATTGGTGCATCCCGCGCAGCCGTCGATGCAGGCTACGTCCCGAATGATTATCAGGTCGGACAAACAGGGAAGGTCGTAGCGCCTGAGCTGTACATTGCAATCGGCATCTCAGGTGCTATCCAGCATTTGGCAGGGATGAAGGATTCAAAAGTAATTGTGGCGATTAACAAAGATGAAGACGCGCCGATCTTCTCTGTCGCTGATTACGGCCTTGTCGCTGATTTATTTGATGCCGTCCCCGAACTGGAACAAAAGCTTTAATCTTCCTGTCCGGGAAGCCTGAAAACAGAGCCGCTGGTGCTTTTATCAAACACAGCACCCTCGGTATTGGCACCGTCGAAGTTTGTTCCGTCCAGAATAGCCCCGGTAAAATCGGCATCCCGCAGATCAGCATCGCTGAAATCCGTATAGGACAAATCCGCACCCTTAAAAACGGCATGTTTAAGGCTGGCCTTGGTAAAAATCGTATACCGCATGCGTGCATTCTCGAAAACACATGGATGAAAACGGTTTTGCGCCCCGCCTGTTCCGAACAGCAAAGACGAACAATTCGCACCGCTTAAATTGGCATGTGAGAAATTAGCGCTTCGGAAAGATGATCCCCGCAAATCAGATTCAACCATATCACAATGACGAAAGTCCGAACCGTTTAAAACTGCACTTTGCAGTTGGACCTTATAGAGATTCAAACCGAAAAACTTGGTGGCAACCGCTTTGACCGCCGTAAGCTGCTCCATTTTCAATGAACCGACCATACGCATATCAACTTCGCTTAAATCAAGCTGTTTACCGCTTTTACCTGCTGTTGCAACCCAATGTTTATGATCCGCAACCAGCTGCTCAAGAGGCTTACCCAAAGTTTCGATAGAAACACCGACATTGTCATCAGTGATGGCTCCATCGAAGTTCACCCCTTCACCGGCCAGAGAATTAAGCTGCACTCCTGTTAAAATAGCCGCCTTCATACTCGCCCCTGAAAGCTGCGCCCCTTCGATTTTGGCGTTTGCAAGATTCGCCCCTTCGAGCTTTGCACCCCTCAAATCGGCACGGCTCATATTTATCCCCGCCATCATCGCATCGGAAAAGTCGGCGTTATTTGCCATCGAACCCGTTAACTTTGCACCGCTTAAATTTGCACCACGAAAATTGACCGGCTTACCACTATCAAAATTTCCGTTTCGAGCAATCCCGCCAATACGCAAATCGGCGGACTCAAGATCGGCTCCCTCAAGGTTCGCATTTTCGATGCGTGCACCGCGAAGATCTGACCGAGTAAACACTGTTTGAAAAAGATTGGAATTACTAAGATCACAAGCGTATAAAATCGCTTCCCTGAAATTGGCCGAGGCCAAGTCCATACGCTCCATGATACAACCGCTAAAGTTCGCCTGTCGCAAGTTCTTATCTCGAAGAGATAGCCCAGTAAGATCGGTATTGGAGAGCGTTGCGCGACGCCCCCCCAAACGCCCTTCAAGAAAACGATTATGCAATTCCACCAGCGCATCAAGCTGATCCTGCGATATCGTTTCTAGCCTGTTTTCTTCCTGAAGCGCCAACGGAATATGCCCCCAACAAATATACAAAAATTTAATGAACGCTATACGACTATAGGTATTTACAAATTTATCACGGATATCTTAACAAATACCTAGCTCAAAGCCTGTTTTAAAGCCATCTAGTACACTGTTTTCAAAAACTTTAAAAAGCTGATGATCTGAGGGTTACTCCACCGCCCGTCCCCGGTAATTTCATAGAGTATCCGCCCTTTATCGTTAACAATATATGTGGTTGGCAAATTGCTTAAAGGCAAAGATTTCTGAATTTCGCCCTTATAGTCATGAAAACCCGCAACTTTTTGAACCTTGTATTTACTAATGAACTTCACGATAGACTCAATTTCTTCCTGCGCATTCACCGAAACGGCAATAACCCGATATTGGCCATCACCAAAATAATATTGAATTTTCTGTAATTCAGGCAATTCCTTGACGCAAGGACCACACCATGTGGCCCAGAAATTAAGAATAAGATACTGCCCCTCAAAGTCATCGCGCAGCTTATAAACCTTAGCCCCTGGTCCGACAATCTCTGCATTCGGCAAATATAAAGCTTCTTCGTATTTGTTAAATTTTGCGAAATAAGTCGCAACGGCACGCTCTTTTTCCTCAAGCTCCTTCTCGTTTTGCTTGGACAAAACAAGTGAAGCCACCGCGAGAATAAGAATAATACCGATGGGAACGATAAGTTTTTTAGAAATATGATTATCGTAAGCCATAAGATAACTTTCTTTTTTGCCTTTATCTTCGTTAAGGGTTTCTTTTCAACATAAATCACGATAAAGAATTATAAGAAAGGATGGCATATAAAAAATGATAAAAAAACTACCAATCGCAATTCTAACACTGTTTGTGAGCGTATCACTTCTATCTGGCTGTGGCATTAAGCCTAAGGACGTTGATCCACCCGAAGGCGCGGAAGAAAGCACTTTCCCGCAGACATATCCTGACCTCAGCACCGATCCGCAACCGGGTCTGGATCAAAAAGACACGCTGAAAAATAAATAAACATCATTTCAAAACGATAAATCGGACAATCCATGACGGGTTTTATTGAAAAAAACGGCATTCTTCATGCAGAAAAGATAGCCCTGCCGGATATAGCGAAGAAGTTCGGTACGCCGACATACGTCTACAGCGCGGATGCAATACGTCAGCAATACAATGCGCTGAAAACCGCAATGGAAAAAGCCTTGCCCCCAGACCGCCAGCCAAAACTCTGCTACGCCTGCAAGGCCAATTCGAATATCGCAATCCTGAAAGTATTGGAAAACCTTGGCAGCGGCCTTGAAATCGTCTCCGAAGGCGAGCTGTTCCGCGGCCAGAAAGCCGGATTCAACGGCAGCCGTATGATCACAACAAGCTTCGGCAAACACCCTGCGGAAATAGAAGCATATCTGAATGCTGACCTGCACCAGATCAACATCGAGGCCGAAGCCGAGCTCGACTTGATCAATGACACGGCGGCAAAACTCGGAAAAGTCGCAGATATTGCGTTCCGCCTGAACCCGAATATCGCCGGCGGCGGCCACAATAAAATTTCAACAGGCCGCAAGGAAGACAAATTCGGAAATACAGCCGAAAAAATCATCGAACTGTACGACCGCGCATCAAAGATGGAAAGCGTAGACCCGCGCGGCTTGGCCGTGCATATCGGATCACAGGTCACAGAAGTTGCTGCGTTCAAACCTGCCTACGAGAAGTTGTCCGAACTCGTAAAATTGCTGCGTGAAAAGGGACACAAAGTTGACCGTCTGGATATCGGCGGCGGCTTCCCGATTGTGTATAAAGACGAAGACCTGCTCGACCTCGATGCCTACGCACAATGGGTTGCCGATATCGTCCTGCCGCTTGATGTCGAAATCCAGATGGAGCCCGGCCGCTACATGGTCGGAAATGCGGGCGTATTGCTAACAAACACAGCATACATCAAAGAAACGCCGTCCAGACAATTTCTGGTATTGGATGCAGGTATGAATGATCTGATCCGCCCCACACTCTACGAAGCATATCACGGCATCCGCCCCGTAACGAACCTTGACCGCGATCCCGTTGAATATGACGTAGTAGGCCCGATCTGTGAGAGCGGAGACGTTTTTACAAAAGGGCGAAGTATGCCGGAGGTCAAACAAAACGAATTGGTTGTTATCCAATCCGCAGGCGCATACGGCTTTGCTATGGCTTCCAATTATAATAGCCGCCCCATGCCCGCCGAGGTTCTTGTTGATGGCGACAAAGTCGCAATTATTCGCAAACGGCAGACACTGGATGACATTGTAAACGGTGAAAACATCCCCGACTGGCTATAAACAAACCGCCGAATAAAATTTAGCATAAATTGCACCTGCGTTTTTATGATTGATAAGCGCAAAAAATAGCAAAAAAAGGTGGGTATAGCCCCCAAAACACGATATCCTTAACATATATGCTTGACCCACTGGACTACGATAACAGGCCGCTACTCGATGCGCTTGAACGCAACAGGCGCAAGGCATTCTGCAGCCTTGTTCTCGAAAAAATCGGCCTTCATTTCTGGCGCATATCACTCTGGATAATTTTTTTCCTCTCGCTCTGGATGCTCGAAGTCCCCCAACTCTTTGGCTATTACGCACTATTGGGATGTCTAGTGACATTCGTAGGCGGCTTGGCATATTTTCTCTATTTTGATGTCTGCTCTTTTTCTTTTCCCGATCGTCATACGGTAGACAAGCGGCTTGAAAAAAGCAGCCAATTCCGAAAAGGCCAGATTTCCGCCTTGGAAGACCAACTTGCGAACCCGCACAAGCGCCAGACACGACTACTCTGGGATATGGCACAGAAAAAAGCACTCTCGAATATCAAGGGTCTAAAAACACCGATCCCGAAGGCTTACCTGATTCATAAAGACCCGCGAGCCATTCGATTTGCAATTATATTGTTGTTCTTTTCGGCTGTCCTCGTTGCAGGAAGCGATTGGCGACAAAGAATTTCCAGCGGCTTCCAGCCGATATCACCGAACTTCGTCCTGTCACAAGGGCGAAACATTGATCTGTGGCTTACACCGCCCGAATATACCGGATTGCCGCAAGTCCATGTTCAGGGCACGGGCAATTTGGAAAACCCGCTAAAAGTCCCTGAAGGCAGCACGGTAAAACTTCGCCTTTTCAGTGCACTGGGCGGTTTCGCCCCCCCCTCTTTGGTTATGGGCGACAAAAGCATTCCTCTGGAACATCTCGGAGAAGGCCTGTATGGGCTGGAAACCGACATCGTTGACGCACAAAGTTTTAAAATCAAACAACTGCTCTTGACCCGCGTAAATTGGGAATACGATTACATCCTTGATCAAGCCCCGACAATTGCATTTGACAACGGCAGCACAGACAAAAAAGAGAACGCGGAAGAAGCCCAAAAAGAAGAAAATCAGGTAGATCAAAACGCACAAATCCCGGGCGCGAATGATATGGATCTGGAAGAATTCGCAACTGACCTATCCGACATCCCCGAAGACGAAAAAGAACCTGAGAACTATGAAATCCTTCCCACACAGCAAATCCGCTTCCCGTTTGTGGTAAAGGATGACTACGCCGTCACCGACATGCACATGACGATGACACTGGATCCTATGGTAACGGACAAGCCACGCGGCAAAGATTTCGAAGAAACAAGATTGGTTATGTCACCGCCAAACACGGAATTAAAGGTACAACCCATCTATGACCTCACATGGCACACATGGGCCGGCCTTCCTGTTGTCTTCAACTTCGAGATTAAAGACCACAAAGACCAAACCGCAAGCGTCGAGCCTGTTAAGATTGTTCTGCCCGAGCGCACATTTGAACACCCTGTCGCAAAACTGCTGATCGCCATGAGAAAAAAACTTGCTTGGGCATCGGGGCGCAGCTTCTATGAAATTAGCGGTGAACTGGAAGCCGTTCTTCAAACACCGGAACTATTCCATCATGACACGGTTGTATATCTCGCCATCAAAACGGCAAGCGCCCGCCTCGCCTACACAAATGTAATGGATGAGGACGAAGTCGAAGCCGCCGCTTATGATATCATTTCTCTTCTTTGGGAAACTGCGATCAGTATCGAAGATGGCAACCTTACAATGGCCATGCGCAACCTGCGGCAATCCCAGCGTGAACTGGAAAATGCTCTACGTGATCCGAACATTACGGACGACGAAATTTCTCGTCTGATGGATAATTTGCGTCAGGACATGATGGAATATTTCACCGAACTGGCCCGCGAAATGCAAAAACGCATGGAAGACGGAGAAGAATTTCCACAATTCGATCCGAAAAACTTCGCAGATATGGTTAGCCCCGATACCTTCTCCAGTCTTATTGAACAAATCGAAGAAGCTCTGCGTTCCGGCGATCAGGACAAGGCCAAGGAACTGCTATCACAACTGCAAAACATGATGGACATGATGGATCCGCAAATGGCGGCTCCAATGCCTGAAGACATGGAAATGCAGATGAAAGGCATCAACGAGCTGCAACAACTGATCGAGCGTCAGGAGGAACTTCTAAAACAAACGGAAGAACAAGCTCGCCTTCAAAAGTTCTTTGAAGGAACATCGGATGGCTTCGCACCCTCTATCCCCGACCGTGACAAGGTTATGGAAGAGCTGGGGTTAGATGACATGCCGCCCCCACCCTCGGAAGAAAGGACGCAAAGAAAAAATAACGCTCCATCCGAGCAAGGCGAATATCAACCGCCCAACCAAAATCAAACTGATAAAGGAACGCCCTCCGAATCTCTTCCCGAGGCCGCACAAAAAGGACGGGAAGAGCTAGAAGAGAAATTCATTAATACTCAGCCGAACAAAGCCGAGCAGCAAGCTCTGCGCTACATCCTTGGACAGCTCATGCTCGAAGCCACGGAAAAACTGCCCGACGTTCCCGAAAGCATGGCATTGGCGGAACTGGAAATGCGCGGCTCGGAAAATAATCTGGAACAAAATGACCCGACAGGCTCAATTCCACATCAGGAAAAAGCCATCGAGTATTTGAAACAGGCTCAGCAGGAACTCCAGCAACAACTAAAAACCAGAATGCAGCAAATGGTTGGCCTCGGTTTCGGCAGTTCACAAAAGCTTGACCCTCTCGGACGCCCTTACGGAGGCGAAGAAGAGGAAGGCGGCAACCCATATGGCTCTAGTGTGCAGGTTCCTGATGAGGCTGAGAAGAAGCGTGTGGAGGAGATTCTGAAAGAGCTTCGCCGTCGCTCTGGTGAGCTTGATCGTCCTGTTGAGGAGCGTGAGTACTATCGCCGCCTCCTTCGTCAGTTCTAGTCACAAGAACAAAACGCAAAGACAGATCTCCTGGCTTGCCCTGAAACTTTTGGTCTTTTTTATGACGCTCTAATGTTGTCTCGAACCTGATATTTTCTTCCGGTTGAAGAATATCCTTCGGCGGCTCGATATACCACTTCTCCATAAACTCATCATGATCAGACATCAAAGACACTTCGATCATCGGCACACGAACCTCACCCTTGGTAAAGTTAATAACACCACCCGATAAAACATAAGCACCGTGATCCTCGATAACCTCGATACGATCAAAACCAAGCCCTTCTCCGGGCACAGATCCGACTCCGCCTAACATTCCATACATCGCATAAGCAGACGGCCAACCCCGTGTAATAGGCCCTTTAAAAACCATCAAACCAATAAAGATCACAAGGAAAACCGCCGCCGCTGCTGCATAGCCCGCAAAAGGTTTCGGCTCATGCTCGGGCACTTGAACAGACTGGAAACGGCGACTATCCAGAATATCTTCCTTAACGGGCTTAACGCCCTCCGGAATATCTTCATCACCACCTTCTTCGCTTTCATGCTGTTCTTCATCTTGATCTTCGGAATCGTGTTCAGAATCTTTCTCCGAAACACCCTCGGTATCACTTTCTGCATCCGTCTCACCTTCAGCATCCACACTATCGAGATTTTGGCCATCATCCCCGAAAAGAGCCGCGATATCGTCCTCACTGGCAACCTCATCACTTTCAAAAGCTTCATCATCTTCTTCAGTAACGTCTTCCGATACGTCCTCGCCAACCTGATCGGCAACGTCCTCTTCCTGCAATTCGTCTTCGACAGGAAAGTCATCAGTGTCCAAATCCGTTTCGATGTCCTGCTCAAAAGAAGCAGCCTCGACAGGCTGTTCACTCGGGGGTATGACCTCACCGATGTCATCCTCATATTGTTCCCAGATAGTCTGACACTCAGAACATTGCACTTTACGGCCTTCTCCGCCGAGTTCTGACTCGGGAAGCACATAACGGCTGCTGCAATTGGGACAAGTGACAATCATAATAATCCGCTTCTTCTCATTAGCGTGTATATTTTGTAAATATAGAATCAGTTTGGCTCAGGAACAAGGCATGCAGAATACGCATCATACGCGAGAAAAGAAATTCCTAATATGAAACAACTTTATATCAATTTGGCAACAATAACAGTACTCAGTTTTTTGACGGTTTTATGTCCGGCCCACGCACAGGAGAACACCCCCACCCCAAAAAAAGAAAAAACCGGATGCGCATTCGAAGATCGCATCTGTATTCTAGACGATATTGAACAGTCGACAGCAAACATGGAACGCGATGTCGAACGCGATAAAACCTTTCGCGAACTTGCTAAACTCTACACACAACATGGCAAGTCGGATAAAGCTATACCTCTGGTTACTAAAATCAAGAATGCAGATACAAAGGCCATGACTATCCGAGGCATCGGTATGGAAGTTGCCAAACTTGATATCCCGATGACAGATAAAAAAGCCATCATGTCAAAACTCCGCGCCGAAGCTGAAAAAATCGAGCACCCGCCTTCCCATGCGATTGCACTAACTTATATCGCCATGGCCCAAGCCTACGCGGGTGATGATGAAGGCTCTTGGAAAACCGCATCGGACATGGAAAATGACTCGCTTAGACGCAAGGCATTCGGTGAAACGGCAGAGATTCAGGCCGAGACGGGAAAATACAAAGAGGCAAAGATCAGCCTGCAAAAAATTCAGGATGAAGCCTATCAAAATAAAGCCTTTGCAACCGTCTCCAAAATCCTTGTAAACATAGGGGACTATAAAAACGCTTACGATGCCGCACTGGAAATCACAAACCCGTACAAAAGGGCTTTGGCTATGCAGTATCTACTAGAGCAGGAAGCCATCGCGGCTGAACAAAAATAGAAGACTGACTAAATTGCGTAACCTCATCGGGCAGGACTAATACCTTGATTACATTCAAAAATGTCGGCTTCCGCTACAAAACAGGTCCGGAAGTACTGCATAACATAGACTTTGAATTGGCCTCCGGCTCTTATCATTTCCTGACAGGCCCCAGCGGCGCAGGAAAAACATCTCTGCTGAGCTTGATTTATCTCGGCCACCGCCCGACCCGCGGCAAGGTTGAAATGTTCGGGCATGACATCAATACGGCAAGACGGGAAACACTCTTCAAACTCCGCCAGAATATCGGCGTTGTGTTTCAGGATTATAGGCTTCTGAATCACCTCTCGGCTTTTGATAACGTAGCGCTTCCGTTAAGAATAATCGGCAGACCCGAAAAAGAAATACGTGGGAACGTATCTGAACTACTCGAATGGGTCGGCCTCGGAAAAGCCAAGGATATGCTCCCCCCCACACTTTCAGGGGGACAACAACAAAGAATAGCCATCGCCCGCGCCGTGATCGCCAGACCGAAGCTACTGCTCGCCGACGAACCGACCGGAAACCTCGATGACGATATCGGCTTCCGCCTTATGGGCTTGTTCGAACAACTCAACAAAATGGGCACGACTATTGTCATCGCTACGCACAGCACACAAATCATGGAACAATTCGGACACTCCAGACTGGTGCTGGACAAGGGACATATTTCCCTGAACACTATTGAACACAAACCTCTGACGCAGAAAATACGTAATGTCTACTAATATGAAAAAATCAAAAAGCAGAAGAGAACTGTTAATCAGAACTTTAGGTCTGAAAAAGCGCTACGACCTGCCGTTCAAAAAAGATAAAGACACAGGCTTTCTGATCACACTCATTGCCCTCATGACATTTTTAGCCGTTTTGGCAAGTGCAGGGTCTTTCGCCCTGAACGCAATGACCGACCGCTGGTCAACGGGGCTTGAAAACAAGGCAACGATTGAAATCAGTGCGCAGACAAAACTCGGAACTATTCTCTCCCCCGAAACAATCCGCCGCGAGGTGAACAACGTTCTGAGCGCCATTGAGAATCATGCGGCCGTTAAAAGCTACCAATCACTGGAAAAGAAGGAAATCGCCGAACTGGTATCTCCTTGGCTCGGAACTGATTTCGCACTTGACGAAATTCCATTGCCGGGAATTATTTCTCTCGAACTTTACAGTTCGTCCCCCGAGGCACTTGATTCGCTTCAGAAAGCAATTCTGGCAAGCTCGGAACATGCTTATCTGGACACGCACAGAGATTGGCTTGATGACCTCATCGGCTTTGTACATACACTCAAATGGATCGCCATACTCATCGCTATCCTCGTAGCTGTCATTACAATTACCGCAATCTCAAGCGGCATCCGCTCCCGCATGGCCATCCATAAAGACGAAGTGGAAATCCTGCACCTGATCGGTGCGCCAGATAAATACATTTCCAGACAATTTCAACGCCACGCCGCCATGATCACTCTACAGGGCAGCCTGATTGGGACGGCTGCAGGCATTCTGATAACATTCATCATCATCCTGTTTTCAGGACAAAGCGGCACAAACCTCATCCCGCAACTGACGCTGAGTACGGGAAACCTTGTCTTTTTGGCCTCCATCCCCCTTTTAACATCGGCATTGGCCATCATAACGGCGCGTTTTACGGTCTTGCGCTCGCTCGCGCTCATGCCGTAAAACAGATGCATAATGAAGACGATTTTTGCCAAAACGATTATGGGCATCCTGATTGCCCTTTTAACGCTGTTCATTGGCGGCTATATCGTCACAACCATCTACGCCCTCTCGGTCAAGCCAAGGGATCGGGAAGCCAAAACAGACGCCATTGTCGTCCTGACAGGCGGCAATCACAGAGTCAATACGGGTCTGCAGTTACTGGCGGACGGATTGGCCCCGACACTTTTCATTTCGGGCGTTCATATGCGCGTGAGCACGGAGGATATCATATCAAACTGGGAGGGAGATAAACCTCTGCCGGATTGTTGCATAAAACTCGGCCACAAGGCTCTAACCACATACGGCAACGCAGATGAAACCCGCGACTGGATCAAGGAAAACAACATTCAGTCCATCCGCTTGGTAACATCCAATTACCATATGTGGCGCTCTTTACTGGTCTTCAAACAAGCTGTGCCGGAAGTTAAGATCATCCCGCACCCCGTGGAAGAAAAAGACTACGGCATCACCGACAAAAAATTCTGGTCACTCACCTTCAGTGAATACCTGAAAATCCTGTTCCGTCTCTTCAAAATATCAGTGGGTGATTAAAACTTATGCCGCGCTACTTTATCCGCTCAACGCTCTATAACATCTGCTTTTTCGGACTAACCGCAATCGCATGCGTTGTTTGCCTTCCGACCCTTTTAATGCCACGCAAGGCCTTCATGGGCGTTGTCCATGCATTCGTATTTACCAACGATATACTGGAAAGGCTAATCCTTGGCTTGAAATTCGAAATTCGCGGCCTTGAGAACCTGCCCGCAAAAGGCCCCTACCTCATCGCGTCCAAACACCAATCCGCTTATGAGACAACTAAACTACACATCCTCTTTGACGATCCTGCAATTGTGCTCAAGAAAGAATTACTAAAAATCCCGCTCTGGGGGAAATACCTTGCTAAAAGCGACGTCATCGCCATAGATCGCTCCACACCAAAAGCCGCGGTAAAATCCATTCAGGAGGGTGCAAAACGCATGGCCGAACAAGGCCGCCCGATTATCATCTTCCCGCAAGGCACACGTGTCCGCACAGACACAACCACACAAGAAAGGCCTTATAAAATCGGCATTGTCAGGCTGCAAGAGGCAACAAACCTCCCGATCATCCCGATGGCTTTGAACACGGGTATTTACTGGCCGCGCAATTCATGGTTCAAAAAACCGGGAAAGGTTGTTTTTGAATTCCTGCCGCCGATAGAGCCCGACCACGGCATGGATGCAGGCACGGTCTTAAATAAAATTCAAACCGTTACCGAAGCCAAAACAATCGAACTTATGAATGAAGCCGACGCTTCTCTCGCCAAACGAAACAAAATCAAGCCATGGCTACTACCCGCATTTATTCTGCTTCTCGGTTTAGTCTACACAGCAAACTGGTTTATCGTTGCAGATCAGGTAAAAAAATCGGTCGTCAGATTCCTTGCTGATATCGAGAATAAAAACTACGCGAGATTGGTCAAAAAAACCGACCCCGTAACCTCGGGCTTTCCCGGTAAATTGAAACTCAGCTTCGGTAAACATGCTCTCTTGGCACCTGCAGGCAACATCACACTCGAAAGCCTTCAGGCAGAATCATGGCCTTTCCCCAATATGCCGATAAAAGTAGAAGCAAAAAATATCTCAACCAAAGTGCGTCATTGGCATGAAGCGGTAGCATACGACTCGCTCGATGCCATAATCCATCCAAAGGGAAACCACATAGAAATCGTGGAAAGCGTTCTGAAAAAAGAAAACTTTGAAAGCCGGGTAAAGGGAGACATTGACTTAAAACAGGAGCCGTACCCCGGCATTGATCTTGATGTTGAACTGGAAGATTACGAGCCCTTCATCATGGAGCTGGTGAAGAAAAACATCGTGAAACAACAACCTGCCATGATTGCCCTGTTTGCACTAAAGGCACTGGAAAAAGACGGTATCGTTTCCGTAAAACTCGTTAAAGAGGGGCGCTCGGTCAAACTCGGTAATTTTAAAATTTTAGAATTACCCGCCGCCAAGCGCTCCACTCTGATTTATGAATGACATAAAGGAGCAAATTCTAAGCCACCTTCTTTGTCTTAATCGGCTTGGCCCTGCTCGACAATCGCCTTACGGATTGCCCGTGTGTCGTTAAAGACCTGATAAAGATAATCCCCGTTCCCCTGCCGGATAGCCTTCTGTAATGCGGTTAAATCCTCACTGAATCTCTGCAAAACCTCAAGTACAGCTGTCTTGTTATTCAGAAAAATATCGCGCCACATGACGGGATCGGACGCAGCAATCCTCGTAAAATCACGAAAACCGGAAGCAGAAAACTTCACAACTTCAGACTTGATATCATCTTCCAGCTCCGTAGCCGTCCCGACAATCGTGTAAGCAATAAGGTGCGGCAGATGCGATGTAATACCCAAAACAAGGTCATGGTGCTGCGGATCCATGATCTCGATCATCGAACCGCATGCCTCCCACATCTGTGTAACTTTCTCGACGGCTTTAACGCTCGTATCTTGCAAAGGCGTCAGAATGCTCCAGCGCCCTTCAAACAATTCAACAAAACCGGCCTCAGGCCCTGAAAACTCTGTTCCCGCAATCGGGTGGCCGGGGACAAAATCAACAAACTGAGGGCAATGCGGCTTCACCGCATCTATCACCGCCATCTTCACCGATCCTGTATCAGTAATAATCGCACCCTCTCTAAGCCTGGCCGCAATCCGTTCCGCGACATCACGCATCGCTCCGACGGGAACACAAAGGATAACCATATCCGAGCCTTCAACACTCCTCGGCAAATCATCTGTGACGATATCGGCAATTTTCAAAGTCGCCACTGTCTCACAGACATCCGCACTGATATCTGCCGCTACGACAGTCTCGGCAAGCTTCTTTTCCGTCATAATACGGGACAGCGAGGACCCGATAAGCCCCATCCCGATAATTGTTACTTGTTCAAACATAACTTTAGTCCTTCATATAAACCGAAAAGTGGCGACTTAAAGCACACATCCGGCTGTAATTCTTTCTTTGTATTGATATTTTATTCTGGGTACAGCGCTCATAGCTGACAATTAATCTTCAAATTCCGGCACCGCCGGATAGCCGCCGACAACGCCGCAATACAAGCAGTCGCCCTCAAAATTATCGGACACATGCTGCAGGACATCTGAATCACTATCAACATATCCTTCAACCTCAACCAAATGCACACTGGAATCATCATGAAGAGGCGATTTGGAAGTGTAAAGATTGGCAATTTTAAGGCCGATCTCGGACAATCGCTCGACAACACGCGTACGACTAACTGCCGAACTCAGCTCCAGCCCGAGAAACGTAAAATCATCATCTGACGGCAGGTATTCAAACTTTGAGACGACCAAGGCTCTGTATGGCAAACTGCCTTCGCCCTTCTCATATCCGTAAGGCAAAGAGCAAATCACAGACATCTGCTCACCGTGTTGATCAAAAAGATTAGACCACCACGGAGATTGCTCGTCCAGCTCCGGCCATGGCAAAACGGCAAACGATGCATCGTCATTCCGAACGGCACCTACAGCCGCTACCGCGGAATTAATATTTTTCATGGGGACGACGCTGCCGAAATAATCTTTGGACATATCCCAATACGGGTTATTTTCATCCTCAGCGTAAACAATGACATTCAGCCCCGTCTGCAAAAGACAAACCGCACCGACGAGTTCGCGCCAAATACGGATAATCGCCGCAGCAGGCAAAGGCCCCTCGTGACGGGCAAGCAGACGACGGATCATTTTTGCCTCGCGCGCGGGCTGAACCATCGGTAATTTGGCTTCACGTTTGGCTTCCGCAATAGACGACACCAAGGACGCACGCTCCATCAACAGGTCGTGCACCTGATTATCAATGCTATCTATCTTCGTGCGGATGTCGTTTAATGCTTTAGACATAGACTTGCTGTTTTTCCCAATTTATAAAGCTTATTTACAGGCAAGTGCTGAATAAATCAAACGATCATGAGAATAAAATGCCCTTAGTCGCATATAAGAATTTACCGACATTCGAAAGACTGCAAAAAGAAGGCCGCACGGTCCTGCCACCGGATCGTGCTCAAAAGCAGGATATCCGTGAAATGCATATCGGCTTGCTCAACATGATGCCCGATGCGGCGCTAACTGCAACAGAACGCCAATTCTTCCGTCACGTTGGCGAAAGTAACCAAATCGCACAGCTCTACATCCACCCTTTTACTCTGCCCGAATTGCCGAGAAGCGAGGAAACACAGGCATACGTAAAGGAATACTATGAACCATTCGAAAAACTGCAGGACGAAGGATTAGATGCCCTGATCATAACTGGCGCAAACATCACCCAACCCGACCTTGAAAACGAACCGTTCTGGGAACCGCTCAAAAACGTCGTGGAATGGGGCTGGAACAACGTCACATCAACTATGTGCTCCTGCCTGGCAACCCATGCCCTAATGCAATTTAAATACAACCAGCGCCGCAGCCCTCTCCCCGGCGGTGAAAAACTATGGGGCGTATACCGCCACCGCGTGGAAGAACGCGAACACCCCCTTGTCAGAAATATGAACACCGTCTTTGATGTACCGCATTCGCGTTTCAACACGATCACCGAAGACCAGTTTAAAGCGGCCGAGATGAAAATTCTTGTTCGGGGCCGCTTATCGGGAACACACCTCGCAGTCAGCAAAGACGGTTTCAGACAGGTCTGCATGCAAGGACATCCTGAATACGATACGATTAGCCTGCTCAAGGAATTCGAACGCGAGGTAAAAAGATACGAAGCCGGAGAAAGAGATGATTTTCCCCCCTTCCCTGAAAACTACTTCAAAGAGGAAATCATCGAAAAAATCATGAAAAACCCGACATCAAGGGCGATGAAGGAAAACTATGATTTTATTCAGAAAAATCTGGAAAATACATGGACCGACAGCGGCAGAAGCATCCTGTCCAGTTGGATTGGCCTCGTCTATCAGGTGACAAACGCCGACCGAAGCAAACAATTCATGGAAGGCATAGACCCGAGCAATCCTCTCAAAAACCTGTAAACTCAGTTCTGTTTGCGGCTGGTAAAACTATTAGGAACCGGCACACCTTTGCCGCGCCCACCCAAAATCCCGGGGTTCAGCACATGAATTTTTGATCCCGAGCCTTTATCCACACCGGCATAAACCTGCTTACTGGCTTCGATCATATGAACCCCGGCCACAATCGGCAGGATACTGCGCCCCAATCGCTCGAACAGATTGGTCGTTTTGAGAATAAAAGAAGATTTAAACGGTGGCATAAACAAAGCACCCTGAGTATGTTCTTGGACAAACAGATTATCTCTTAGGACATAACAAACCTGAGACAACGAAAACGGAGTCCCGTGCCCGAACGGAGACCAGTCCCCCCGCGCCCAGAAGCCCCGACGATTGGGAACGATGACCAGCAATCGCCCGTTCGGTTTCAAAACACGCCAAATCTCCTGCAGAGAAGACTGCAAACTATCCGTATTCTCAAGATAATGGACAAGCAAGATACGGTCATAACAGGAGTTTTCGACCGGAAATGCCGATGCATTAGACAGGAAAACACGGTTTTTACCCTCTTTCGGCCACGTATCAGCACCCTGCCAGACGGGCATCATCGCATGAACATTTCGCGCATGATCCTTAAAATCTTCCAGATACGGCACAGCGTAGCCGCAGCCAAGCATGTCCAGCCCTTCGATATCCGGCCAGAAACTGGCGATACGACGCAGCAAAACGCCATGAACCGCTAGCCCCATGGGTGAATTATAGAATGTTTTATAATCGTAAACCGACCTGTACATATGGTCATTCTACTACAGATGATCTCTGATTTGGTAAACAAGGGGAATATCCGCCTCGGGCATCGGATAATCATACATATCCTGCGGTTTAACCCATGCTAAATTCTGGCCTTCCAGCGGTTTAATCTCGCCTTTCCAGACCCTGCAGACAAAAACAGGCATCAACAAATGAAAGTCCTCGTAACTATGGGACGCAAAAGCTATCGGGGAAAAGCAGCACTCTCGCGTCTCGATACCCAACTCCTCTTCCAATTCACGCATCAAGGCGTATTCAGGTGTCTCCCCATCATCTACCTTACCACCCGGGAATTCCCAGAGACCGGCCATTTTTTTACCCTCGGGCCGCTGCGCAAGCAGAATTTCACCATTTTTATTAACCAATGCCACCGCCGCAACAAGAACAACAGGCAAGCCGGATGGTTTATCTGGGCGCGGCAGCTTCAACGCTTCTTCACAATTCATCTTTCTCATAGTCTTTTATATAAATCGTTTGAACCCGAGGGCAAAGAAAAAGCCGTGCTCGAACACGGCTTCATCCATAACCTTTTTGATATAGCCGATTACTCGGCAACATCTTCCTCAGGCGCCTCTTCAGAAGCTGCAGCGTCCTCACCCTCTTCAGGCGCGGCTTCACCTGTCGCAGGCTCTACGGCATCCTGAACGTTCAGGGACGGTATACCGGCTTGCTGGCTAATCGGATTACCGTCTTGGTCAAAACGCTCGATATCCGCATCTTCACGCCAGCGCGCAACCACTTCACTGTAAAGCTTACGGCTTATTTCTTGTTCAAGGAAAGGCTTCGCCTCTTCGAATGACGCAGGCGGACGCACACGCTTATCTTCAACTTTGATAATGTGATAACCGAAATCGGACTTCACAGGCTCTTTAGTGTAAGAACCGGGTTGAGTACCGAACGCCGCTTCTGCAAACGCCGGAACAACTTGTTCCTTGCTGAAATAACCGATATCACCGCCGTTATCTGCAGTGCCGTCAATCGAGTTTTCCTTCGCCAGCTCGGCAAAATCGGCCCCGCCCTTGAGCTTCTTCAGCAATTCCTTTGCCTTTGCTTCTTCTTCAACAAGAATATGCGCCGCTCTGACTTCTTCTGTCTCGGGAAAACTCTCTTTGTAAGTGTTATAGGCCTCTTGAATACGGTCATCGGTCATGGCCTTTTCAACTTCACGCTCGATGAAAATCGCACGCATGATTTGATCTTTCGCATTCGCCACTTCTCTTTTGACTTCTTCATCACCCTCAAGGTTTGCAGCTTCCATTTTGGAGTCAACAATCTGTTTGCCGATCATCTGATCCAAAGCAATCTGGAACAAAGCTTCCGGCGGGAATTGTTGGAATTGCGGGGGCATGTCCTTGATTGAGTCCTCTACTTCCGCAAGTGTGATAGCTTTGCCGTTCACCTTTGCAACAACAGGATTTTCCTCTGAAACCTCATAAGACTTCTCGTCCGAGGCAGAAGAAACCTTCGTCGAAGATTTCTGCATATTACCAATAGCAAGCCCTTCGCCTGCGGGAAGCATACGTCCGGCCACAAAGCCCAGCGCACCGACAACAAGCACAAGCAAAACAACGACTATCGCGTTGCCCGACTCGGAATGAATTGTGGATTCTAATTCTTTATTAGGATGAGACATCGTATTCCTCAAATAAATATGTAATTAATTTTGAATGTCGGCGAAGCCTATCCTATGGTTATGACCTTTTCAATAGGTATTGTTTACAGCCGATTTGCAGGCGCTTATTGACGTGAGGACCTTAGAGCCTTATATGAGAACGACTTATAACGCTTAAATGCGCGGGAGATATTTACTTGTTTGGCTTCATATCAAAAGTATTCGGAACAACGAATACGCGTAACCTAAAGAAACTACGTAAACATATACCGGCCATTAATGACCTCGAGTCGAAATACGAGGCCATGAGTGATGACGAACTCAAATCCCAGACAAATGTTTTCCGCGAGCGCCTGAAAAACGGCGAACCTCTGGACAGCCTCACACATGAAGCATTTGCGGTTGTCAGAGAAGCGGCCAAAAGAACACTCGGCCAAAGACATTATGACGTGCAGCTGATCGGTGGTTTGGTTCTTAATCAGGGCAAAATTGCGGAAATGCGTACCGGTGAAGGTAAAACACTTGTCGCAACACTGGCAGTCTACCTGAATGCACTGGAAGGCAAAGGCGTGCATGTCGTCACCGTAAACGACTACCTCGCAAGTCGTGACGCCGAATGGATGAGCAACGTCTACGGATATCTCGGCCTGACAACGGGCTGTATCATCGGAAATATGCGTGATGACGAGCGCCGCAAGGCTTATGCGTGTGATGTCACCTACGGCACGAATAACGAATTCGGCTTTGACTATCTGCGCGATAATATGAAATTCAGCCTCGAGCAAATGGTTCAGCGCCCGTTCAATTACGCCATTATTGACGAGGTCGACTCGATCCTAATTGACGAAGCCCGTACACCGCTGATTATCTCCGGCCCGTCCGAAGGCTCAACGGAAATGTACAAACTCGTCGATAAAATCATCCCGAGCCTGGTTGACGAGGATTTTGAACTCGACGAAAAACACAAAAACGTTGTCCTCACGGAAGCTGGTCAGGAACACGTCGAAGAATTACTGGTCGAACACAAAATTTTGACAGAAGGCAGTATGTACGATGTGGCTAACATCTCTTTGGTCCACCATACAAATCAGGCCCTGCGCGCGCACAAACTCTTCGCGGCAGACACCGACTACATTGTCAAAGAAGGCAAAATCATCCTGATTGACGAATTTACAGGGCGTATGATGGAAGGCCGCCGCCTTTCCGAAGGCCTTCACCAAGCCATCGAAGCAAAAGAGCGCGTGGAAATTCAGACTGAAAACCAGACCTATGCGTCTATTACATTCCAGAATTATTTCCGCCTCTACCCGAAACTCTCCGGTATGACGGGAACAGCGCTGACAGAAGCATCTGAATTCGATGAAATCTATGGCTTGAAAGTTGTCGACATCCCGACACATGTTCCGATCGCCCGTCAGGATTACGATGATAAAATTTACAAATCCTTGCGTGAAAAAGACGCCGCAATCGTTTCTCTCATTAAGGAATGTCAGGACCGACAGCAGCCTGTTCTTGTGGGTACGGTCACAATTGAAAAATCAGAGGCCCTATCTGCCGCAATGAAAAAGGCCAAAATCAAACACAGTGTTTTGAACGCCCGCCATCATGAACAAGAAGCACAAATCATCGCCCAAGCCGGCCAACCCGGAGCCGTAACCATCGCCACCAACATGGCAGGGCGTGGAACGGACATCCAACTCGGCGGCAACTTTGAAATGCGTATCGAGCAAGAAGTCCCCGAGGACTGGCCGGAAGAAAAGCGTGCCAAGGCCATTGAAAAAATCAAAGAGGAAATCCAGGAAAACAAAAAGATTGTCAAAGAAGCCGGTGGCCTTTACGTTGTGGGTACGGAACGTCACGAATCCCGGCGCATCGATAACCAGCTACGCGGCCGTTCCGGTCGTCAGGGAGACCCCGGCGCATCCATGTTCTTCCTCTCGGTCGAAGACGACCTCATGCGTATCTTTGCCGGAACTAATCTGGAGTCACTCCTCGCGAACAAAAAAATCGGCCTACAGGAAGGCGAGGCACTTGAACATCCGTTGATTTCAAAAATGCTCCAACGTGCGCAGGCAAAAGTCGAAGGCATGCACTTCGAAATTCGTAAGAACTTGCTGAAATTCGACAATGTCATGAATGACCAACGGAAAGTCATTTACGAACAACGCCGCGAAATCATGGAGTCAGAAAATGTCGAGGAACTCGTCACCGACATGCGCCATGAAACGATCGAAGATATTGTTGAACGCTGCATCCCGCCAAATGCCTACGCAGAGCAATGGGATACGGAAACGTTGGAAAACGATGTTGCCCGTCTCCTGAACCTGCAACTTCCTATTTCCGAATGGGCAAAGGAAGAAGGTATTGCAGATAACGAAATTATGGATCGCCTGATAGACGCCTCCGATAAAAAAATGGCTGAAAAGGCGGCCAATGCATCTCCAGATATCTGGCGCAAGGTCGAAAAAATGATCCTTCTGCAAATGCTCGACCAGCACTGGAAAGAACACTTGCTGAATCTTGACCACCTCCGCCAAGGTATCAACCTACGGGCTTTCGGACAGCGTGACCCGTTAAATGAATACAAGACCGAAGCATTCCAGTTGTTCGAAACCATGCTGGATACCATGCGCGAAACCTCAACAATGACACTTTCAATGGTGGAATTGAATATTGAAGACGGCGCTGGACTTAGTATTCCGGGATTAATGCCTGCGGCACCGAAAAAGGACAAAATGCAGGAGGGCCGCATTGATCCTGCAACCATGGGAACCGGCGCACAACAGCAGCAACAGACAGACGACGGCTCGAAACAAAAGTCCAACGTCACCCCTATGCCGCAAAAGCGCCCCTTCGACAAAGAAGACCCGACGACATGGGGTAAAGTACCAAGGAATTCCCCCTGCCCGTGCGGATCAGGCAAAAAATACAAACAGTGCCACGGCAGTATTCAGTCGCAAAACAGCTAAGCTCTAAAGCGGAGACCAAATGGCAGACGCCAAAAAAGCAGACATCGTAATCTTCGGCGCCGGCATCGCGGGTCTATGGACATTCCACCGCCTGAAAAAACGTGGTTATGATGTTCTGCTATTGGAAAAGGACTCCATCGGCTGCGGCCAGACCATCGCCTCTCAAGGGATTATTCATTCGGGACTAAAATTCGTCTTCGCGGGTAAAATCAACAAGCTCGCACAATCCATCAGTGCAATGCCTGACGTTTGGCGCGAGGCCATGCGCAGCGAAAACGAAGTGGATCTGACCACCGCGAAGATGAGCGCGGAATCGCAATATCTCTTGATCCCGAAGGGGCTGTTCGGCGGCCTCTCCAAAATCGTTGCAAAAAAAGCCCTCGGAAAAAGCGTCCGCGAAGTTCCGAAGGAAGACTGGCCTGAGGATTTAAAGAGCGCAGGCTTCGAAGGCGCGGTTATATTCATGGGCGAACCTGTTTTGGATATAGGAACCGCGCTACGATCACTTGCAGAACCCTACCGTGACAGCATCCGAAAAATTTCAAAAGAAGAGGCCACATCACCTTTCGACTTCCTCAAAAAACACAAAATTGACGCACGAAAAATTATTTTCACAAGCGCAGCAAGCAATCAGGAAATAGCCGAAAAATCCGAACACGCCAAAGGGCTGGAAACACAAAAACGCCCCCTGCACATGGGCTTTTTAAAACCTGCCCCCTTCCCGCTTTTTGCACATCTTGTCGGAAAAACGGATAAACCCGTTGCAACAATCACCACACACAAAACCAAAGAGGGTGAACTCGTCTGGTATCTTGGTGGCGGCGTTGCAGAGCGCAGCAAAGACTCCGATCCGAAAGATGTTTTTGACGCGACCAAAAAAGCGCTCAAATCCTATTTACCAAACATCGATCTCGCTAATGTTGAATGGACGTCTCTACCGATCGACCGCGTGGAAGGAAAATCACGCACGGACAGCTGGATACCCGACACACCGACCATCCATCATGCAGGAAAAACACTTTACTGCTGGCCGACAAAGCTGACCTTCGCGCCGATGCTCTCTGACATGCTGATCAAAGAACTGGAAGCAGAGAAGATAGCCCCGTCAGGCACTAAAACCAACTGGACGTTCCTTCCACCCGCAGAATACACAAAAACCCCATGGGATAGCGCAACATGGACAAAACACAGCTAGGCAGCACAGGAATAGACATCTCCCCCATCGGCCTCGGCACGGTTAAATTCGGCCGTAACGAAGGCGTAAAATACCCACAAGGATTTGAAATTCCCGATGATGCGCATCTGAAAAACCTGTTGGCACTGGCACAAGAGCTTGGCGTCAATATGCTTGATACGGCCCCCGCGTACGGAACAAGCGAAGAGAGATTAGGAAGCCTCCTGAAAAGTCAGAGAGAAAAATGGATCATCGTCGGCAAGGCAGGAGAAGAATTTGAAAAAGGAGAATCGAGTTTTAACTTCACACCCGAACACTTTGAGAAAAGTCTGGAACGTTCACTAAAACGCTTGCAGACCGACTACATGGATATCCTGCTTATCCATTCGGACGGAAATGACATCGACATCCTGCAAAATGAACCGCTCATCGAAAAACTTCAGGACTTCAAAAAACGCGGGCTTGTAAAAGCCGTCGGCGCATCCACCAAAACCACAGAAGGCGGTATCAAAACACTTGAAAAAATGGATGTTGTGATGGCGACCTATAACCCGATTTATATAGATGAAAAACCGGTCCTTGATTACGCAAACGAACACAACAAAGGCGTGTTGCTCAAAAAAGCACTGGTCAGCGGCCATGTAGATAAGCTCGGGGAAAATCCAATCAAATCAGCTCTGGAATTTGCGTTTTCTCATGCCGGCACAGATGGAATTATTATTGGCACAATCAATCCTGACCATTTGCGCCGCAATATTGAAACCGCAGAAGATGTTCTGAAAAATCTGAAAAACAAAGCTGCATAACCTAAGACTAAGACACGTCTTCAGCCGTTGGCTCTGCATCATCCGCCAAAGGAATAACACGAATAAGTTTTAACTGGTTGCGCTGTCGCTTCACGATATCGAACTGGAAACCGTGAAAACGGAACGACTGCCCCACCTCCGGAATCACCTGAGATTCGTAAATGATCAAACCGGCCAAAGTCGAGTATTCCTTATCCGGCAAGCGCCAGTCATACTCGCGGTTAAGATCACGGATCGTAACCGCACCATCTACAACGAAAACACCCTCTGGCAACACACGAACACCGGGAACGGGAACATCATGCTCGTCATCGATATCACCGACAATCTCTTCCAGAATATCCTCAAGCGTTACAATTCCCTCGAACGAGCCATACTCGTCAACGACAATGGCAAAGTGTTCTTTACGCTCTCTGAACGCCTGAAGCTGGTCATAAAGCGCTTTTGTCTCTGGAACAAACCAAGGCTCCATAGACAAAGCCTCAAAATCCAAATCATCAACCTTGCCTTCGGAATCCTTCAACGCCCTCAACAGACTTTTCACATGCAGAACACCGATAATATCATCAGGATCCTCTTTCCAGATCGGCAAACGCGTGTAAGGACTACTGAGAACAGCCTCCACAATATCATCCTTGCTCTGATTGATATCAATCATGCTCACATTTTTCCTGTGCACCATAATTTCCTCGATATCAACATCTGCCAAATCAAGAATAGAGCGTAACATCGCCCTCTGATCTTGCACTTCCTGTTCAGGCCCCTCATGCATCTCGATCGCCCCGCGCAATAATTCCAGATGCGAACCGGCAGCAACTTTGGAAATATCAACACCGAACAACTTCAAAACCTTCCGCACGATTAAGGTCACCGTTTCCGTCACGGGCGCAAAAATCATGATCACCACGTTAATGATCGGCGCAATACGCATCGACATACTCTCGGCATGATGAAACGCATAAGTTTTAGGCAAAACTTCCGCAAAGATCAGAACAAGCAAAGTCATCACAAGCGTTGCATAAATAACGCCTGTCTCTCCGGCAATTTTAATCAAAACACTCGTCGCCAGAGCGGATGCCATAATGTTGACCAGATTATTGCCAAGCAACAAAGCGCCGATCATTTTGTCTTTTTGCTCACGAATGCGGTTGGCCAGTGCAGCCCTCTCGTTTCCTTCTTTCTCGCGGCTTCGCAGACGAACGCGCGATGCCGCCGTCAAAGCCGTTTCAGACCCGGAGAAAAAAGCCGATAAAAACAGCAGGATAAAAATAGCCCCTACAGACATCCAAAAATCAAAACCCATAACTATGCTTCCTCCCCGATAGATTCTGCAAGCACACGCCGCACCTGATCTTCCGGTACATCCTTGCTGATAAAAGCGCGCCCTATTTCCTCAACCAGAATAAACGTCATCTGGTTATCAATCGCTTTCTTGTCACGGCGCATCACATCAATAAGATAATCCACCGATGTGTCAACAGGAGGATCAATAAAGGCGGGGCTGGTATACATCCCCAAATTCGTCAAATGACGTTCAACTGTCATCGCATCATCGGCACTGCAATGCCCGAGTCTTACCGAAATCTGGAACGCCATCACCATGCCGATGGCAACAGCCTCCCCATGAAGCAAACGCCCGTCATACTGCGCAGCCGCTTCAAACGCATGCCCGAACGTGTGCCCTAAATTCAGGAGCGCCCTACGCCCCGCCTCTTTCTCGTCTTCCTGAACGATAGTGGCTTTGGCTTTACAGCTGACCTCAATTGCATGCGCTACCGCTTCAAGATCAAGGTCACACACCGCTTGCCCGTTTTCTTCCAGCCACCTGAAAAAACCTAAGTCACCGATCAAAGCGTATTTCAAAACTTCTGCATATCCGGCCAACAACTCCCGCTTCGGCAAGGTCTCCAGCACGTCAATATCCGCAATAACAACCTGCGGTTGGTAAAAATTCCCGACAAGATTTTTGCCGTGTTCTGTATTAATTCCGGTCTTCCCGCCCACGGAGCTGTCAACTTGAGCCAGTAAAGTTGTCGGGATTTGAACATAGGGTACGCCGCGCAAAACAGTCGCCGCCGCGAACCCTGCCAGATCACCAATCACACCTCCGCCAATCGCAACAACAACAGAATTGCGGTGAATATTATTCTCCAACATCCAGCTATGAAGCTGCATTAAAGAGTCATAGGACTTGGTTTTCTCACCATGCGGCAAAACAAAACAATCACAAAATGCTGCGCCGTGCTCTTGAATAACACCCTCGATTTTGCGGGCATACGGCTCGACGTTATCATCGGTCACGATAAAGACTTTCTTCCCGTCTATATCAAAAGGAAAAAACTCATCCACACGTTCCAGCAATCCTGAACCAATAAAAATTTCATAGCTCCGCTGACCGAGCGGAATAGTAACAACTTTGGTTTCCATCAAAAATCCTGTTTTATTGGGTCTGCACATAATGCACAACCGCAGCTTCGAGCGATCGTGCCAGCATTTCTACACCTTCCAGAGGATCTTCAACAACAAGATCTGCCTGAGAATACAAATCTTTTCGCTTCTCGAACAAGTCATGCAGCTTTTGTTTCGGATCCTCACAATCCAGTAAAGGACGATTGCTTGCATTCTTCAAGCGTTCATATAAAGCATCCACATCCGCCTTGATCCAAAGCGAAAGCCCTCGCGCCTTGATATCTGTAAGAATTGCAGGTGTTGTCAAACACCCCCCACCGGTCGAGATCACACCTGTCCCCTGATCCAGCAAACTACTGATTTTTTCCATTTCCAAAAGGCGAAAATACTTCTCACCGAAAGCCTCAAAAATCTCGGGTATAGTGCGCTGTTGTTGCTGTTCAATAAGCTGATCGGAATCATAAAACGGCAAATCAAACGCCTTGGCCAACAACCTGCCGGCATGGCTTTTTCCGCTTCCCATCATACCAACCAAAACAATAGGCTTTGTTAGTTTTCCCTGTATATTCATAAAACGCATCATAATGATATTCGTCAAAATTCATACACCATTTCGCCTTTCATTACCGCCCTTATTTTGTTATAACTCTCATCATTCTTGCTTCTTATTTGTTATGACCAACCAGACAAGTTTGCCTATGTCCGTCATTCGCGTATTAATTGCCGTGATTTTCCTTATCGTTTTGATTGCCTTTGGCTATCTGGCGGTCACAGACGTACCCGTCACTCAGGAAAACGTGACCAAAACACTGCCAAAAAGCGCTTACTCAAAAGAAGAATAATATTGCTATGCCGGATTTAACGCGCACCAGATTCAGAACACATTTACTCAGTCTATTTGTCATAGCAACTACCGCAACGAGTACCGCGCCCCGCCCCACGGCTGCTCAAACAGTAATCACCGAAACATCAGACCCTGTCACCATCGCCCGGCAACAAATCGAAACAAATTATAATTTCCGTGCAATAGAAACGCTCGGGCTGGAAAAGAACAACACCGAATTAGATGTAAAATTCGGCAATGACCTTTACTACGGCTCAAAACGCTCAACGCTCTCCATGTTGATCAGCAAGCTACCAGATACGCTTGGATATCCTACCCTCTACAATCTAACAAATCTTGTCCTAACCGCCTCCGCTGATACCAAGATTATCGAAGACGATATGATCGTTGAAGCCGGAAACGATCTTCTGACTTTGCGCCTCGAGAAGATGCTTGAAAGAGGGTTGTATCAAGAGATCGTAGAAATCTACTCTAATCTGGAAGATCCCCCCTATCACGAGCGACTGGCAAGTGTAGGCGCGTTAGCGATGCTCATGACAGGTTCAAATACAACCGCATGTCTTGAAATCAAGTCCGCTTACAGTAAACGGTTAATCAAAAGCCGACTTAGCGAACTTGATATTTTCTGCAACTTCCTGATGGATCAAACCAGAAAACCGGAGGAGATGGCAAAACAGGTGCGGCCGCAATCCGTTCTGAAAAAAATTCTTGAAGAACCTGATTTTGCCATCACCTATGATCCGGATATCTTCGCATCCCTTTCAATTCAGGAACGCGCCATTCTTATTTCTCAGAACAAGGTGATGTTCAATGAGATGGTCATCGACAGGAAAAAGCCGATTCCACCGTCACACGTTCAGCCGCTTTTGACAATCGCGAACCTGTCTGACAAATCAAAGCTTTATATAAACGCAGCTGGTGCGAAATATGGGCTAATTGATAAGCATGATCTGGCAAAGATTCTCCTCTCTATAGACCAAACCGACGACCTGACGTCTCCGGCTTATTATTACAAAAGAATCAAAGAAGAAGCCGACGACCAAAAACGCAACGAACTGATAGTGAAAATGCTCGATGAGATCGTACCTGTCTACACGGCCGGCGTAATGGTAACTATGGGTGAAGAACTCAAGCAACTGGATGTTAAATCCCTTTCGCCTGTCCAGCTTTACCAAACACTGAAGGCCCTCCATCTTGCGAATGAAGAGATACCGCAACATTGGCTAGCTCAAATTAAAACTATGGATTATTCAAAAACGGCTCTGGAAGTGAAACCGGAAACCCTGTATCTTCTGGCATCTGCACTTTCACCCGAAAGCGTTGAAAAATCTGAACAAGCTTTTGATAAAACTGGTTTTTCCGAGGGAAACGAAAACGAAACGCTTATGGCCGCTAAAAATATTATAGAAAATATTGACAATAAATCCACACCCCTCAATAATGTGGCCGAAACTTATGAAAATGGCTTTGACACTGGCGAAAATAAAGGGTATCCCATCTCCTCATCCGGGTGGTTGAAAAGTCTGGATATTGCAAGTACAAACATTGCCACTGGAGAAACAGTATTGCTGAGTAGCTTTGTTCTTGATACAGCCAAATCCGAAAAAACGAAAAGCCATGCGCTTCGGAAAGTAGCTGATAGTTTTGAAAAAATTGGATTAACAAATATTGCACATAAAGTCGCAGCTGAAGCCGTGATTAATGTGATTGAAAAATAATTTTAAGGAGACAAACATGGCACGTCCTGGCCGCCCCGCAATGCCAAAGCCTGATCTACACCCTATGGTGGACTCATTTCTCGATATGTTGACCACCGAACGTGGGGCTGCAAAAAACACGCGCCAAGCCTACTGGCGTGATCTTGCCGACGTCAGCCAGTTCCTGAAAAACAACAGATCAAATGACGTTACACAGGCAACAACAGAAGACCTAAAAGCCTATCTTAAAAATCTTTCAGAAAAATCAAATTCCAAAGGCGGCGACAAAAGTAAAATCGCCGTACGCACGATCGCTCGCCGTTTGTCCGCGCTGCGTCAGTTTTACCGTTTTCTTGTCTCTGAAAACATCCGCGACGAGGATCCGACATCCACGATTGAAAGCCCGAAACAATCTCGCACACTGCCGAAGACATTGAGCGAAGAGGAAGTCACCACGCTGATTAAAACTGCGGCCGAAGGCGGAAACGCCGAAAGCACACGTCTCGTATGTTTACTGGAAATGCTCTACGCATCCGGTTTGCGCGTTTCAGAATTGGTTGGCTTGCCCATGTCCGCAATCGGCGAAGAGTGTGAGTACCTGACCGTTGCCGGTAAAGCCGGCCGTGAGCGCATGGTGCCCCTGACAAAGCCCGCTCAGGAAGCCGTAGCCGACTACCTGAAAGTCAGACCACAATTCATCGGCAATGATGAAAAATCCGTTCAGGAAAAATGGGTTTTCCCCTCTAAGACTTCCCAAAGCGGCCACCTGACCAGACAAAGATTTGCACAACTTTTGAAAGACCTTGCCAAAGAGGCGGAAATTGATGAAGACCGCGTAAGTCCTCATGTTTTGCGACATGCCTTCGCGACACACCTGCTCAGCAACGGTGCTGATCTGCGTTCCGTCCAGAAGATGCTAGGCCACGCAGACATCGCGACCACCCAGATTTACACCCATATTCTGGGCGAAAAGGTTAAGAAAACTGTTGATGAAAAACACCCGTTGGCCGAAGACGCCACCGGAACAAATAACTAAAAAGAAACAAGCAGCTAACCCTAAAAACATAAGAGTTTTTAGACGTGTAATCCTGAAAAGGTTGACGGTTTGCTGTTTTGTAAATACAAAGTGGACATATGAGCCAACTTGATTTTGAAAAACCGATTTTAGAATTGGAAGGTAAGATTATGGAGCTGCGTCACGTCGATTCCGACGGCGCGGTAAATATTGCTGAGGAAATTGCGCGCATGCAGTCCAAGGCAGAAAAAATCCTGAAACAGACCTACAGTAAACTTTCGGCTGACCAAAAAGTTCAAGTTGCAAGACATCAGCAACGTCCCCACTTTCTGAACTTTGTCGATTACATGATCGAAGACTTCATGCCGCTGGCCGGAGACCGCAACTTTGCGGAAGATCATGCACTTATCGGCGGGCTCGGAAAGTTTCAGGGACAATCTTGTATCATTATGGGCCATGAAAAAGGCCACGACACCGAAAGCCGGATCAAGCGCAATTTCGGTATGGCACGCCCTGAAGGTTATCGTAAGGCACAACGCCTGATGAAACTCGCCCAGCAATTTCAGCTTCCGGTCATTACACTGGTTGATACTGCAGGCGCATACCCGGGTGTTGGCGCGGAAGAACGCGGTCAGTCGGAAGCCATTGCAAAATCAATTGAAACATGCCTGAGAACGGAAGTCCCGATTATCTCCGTGATTATTGGCGAAGGCGGATCAGGCGGTGCTATTGCAATCGCAGTAGCAGACAAAGTCCTGATGCTGGAGCACTCAATTTACTCCGTCATCTCTCCGGAAGGCTGCGCCTCTATCCTCTGGAAAAAAGGCGAGTACGCAAAAGAAGCGGCCAATGCTCTGAAGCTTACGGCGCAAGACCTGCACGAACTCAAATTAATCGACGGCATTATCGACGAACCTCTGGGCGGCGCACACCGCAACCATGAAGAAACATTCAGAAATGTCGAGAAGCATATTGCAAAAGCCCTGAAAGAGCTGACCCCATGGGACCGTCACGACATCCTGGAAAGCCGTCGGCAAAAGTTCCTGAAAGTCGGCCGTAACATCTAATACTCTGAAGAACTGGCTTCTCTAAGCCCGTCAAGAATTCATCATGACCATGAGAAAAAATAAGATTTATGCGGCTCGTTCGTCAGAGAAATAATTTTGGCTTTTATGGCAGACCTTCGCTCGATCCTTCATACGCTGAAAAGAGCCATGCCCAGCCTTCTGATGCCCCTCTTCTGTTGCCGCCGCTTTAAAATAAAGCATAAGAAAAACACGAATAGCCGCAGTCATAGAAGTTTCGGCTTTTTTTCGGATGTTTATAAGGGTACAAAGATCATGAATCGTACAGCGCTCACGCTCTGAAACCTCATTGAGGGCAATCCACATTTCCGGCTCCAGTCGAACGGATGTGCGTTTTTTGCAAACAGTAATATTTTTACTGACCAAACTCGTCTTCCTGATTTTGCTGGAAGCCAGATCTTGAGACTGCCCATCGACACAATCAAAAGCTGCACACATATCCCCTCACATAATCTAAATCAACATCTCCATAGCAAACACAACCATGAGAATATATATACCACTATAGTATGTAACAAAAAAATGCAACCCTTAGTCGCATGACATCATGAAATCATTCACAATCCTTGAGATCAAGGCTAAGCGCATGTATTTCTTTCATAATATCTCCAAGCGTTTGATAAACAATTTTATGGCGGCCAACTCTGTTAAGCCCTTTAAATTTAGGCGAGACAATCTTAAGTTTAAAGTGACTCTCTCCTGTGCCGTCATCTCCTGCATGTCCCTGATGTAAATGGCTTTCATTAATAACCTCCAGCGATATAGGATCCAGAGATTCCCTTAACTTCTGCTCGATTTTTTCTTTCATACTGATGCTCATTGTGACTTTGCCTCACCTTTCTATTTCGCTATATAATGTTTGTATGCCTAAGATAAAACTTAAACAGAATTCACCTGAGTATGAAGACGGAAAAACGGATCAAATCGTTTACCGTTGTGAAATGCCGGGCTGTTATCTGGAAGCGGAACATAAAGCACCGAAAAACCGCGGGCTGGATGAATATTTCCGCTTTTGTCTGGATCATGTTCGCGAGTACAATAAGGCATGGGACTTTTTCGACGGCATGAGCGAGAAAGAAGTTCAGGACCACATGCTGAACAGCTTCTACGGCGATCGCCCGACATGGACACAAACCATGAACGCCAAAGACGCCGAGGAAATTCTGCACAAAAAAGCATGGCAGTCTTACCACTACACCGAACAAGACCCGGATTTTGAAAACAAGGCTAAAAACAATTCCGGCTTTCGTGCTGCTCCGAATACACCGGAACTGGAGGCTATGGCCATCATGGGCTTGGAGCCTCCCGTAACACTGGACGAGATCAAAACACGCTACAAGACCTTGGCGAAAAAATACCATCCTGATATAAACAGGGATAACCAAGACGCAGAAGAACTTCTCAAACGCATCAATATGGCGTATACCATTCTTAAAATGGCATTTGCCGAGTATCAGAAGTTTGTCGAAGAATAATCACTGGAAACTCCCCGTCAAAAAACGAGTAAACAAGCGAGAAAACTGTTGGCTGAAGAACTGAATAAAGAAAAAGAATCTGAACGCGGTATGACGTTCAGCATTACCCAGATCAAGGCGAAGGAAGGAAAATACACATCCATTCCCGACACCAAGTTCAATGTGCGCGACACATTCGGTCTTGATATCGATTGGGAAGTGCCGGGCTTCTCCGAAGATACCGCCAACGTGCCTGACGTTGACCCGACATATCGCTTCGACCATGACACCACGCTCGCGATCCTTGCCGGCTTTCTTTATAACCGCCGCGTGATGATTCAGGGTTATCACGGAACAGGTAAATCAACGCATATTGAACAAGTCGCCGCACGCCTGAATTGGCCTTGCGTGCGTATCAACCTCGATAGCCACGTAAGCCGTATCGATTTGATCGGTAAGGACACTATTGTTTTGCAAGAAGGCAAACAAATCACAAAATGGAAAGAAGGTTTGCTGCCTTGGTCTCTACAAAACCCCGTCGCGCTTGTTTTTGACGAATATGACGCCGGCCGTCCCGATGTGATGTTTGTTATCCAGCGCGTACTGGAATCCGAAGGTCGCCTCACGCTTCTGGACCAGAATATGGTCATCCGACCGCACCCCGCCTTCCGCTTGTTCGCAACATCGAATACAATCGGTCTGGGTGACACGTCCGGCCTGTATCACGGGACACAGCAAATCAACCAAGGTCAGATGGATCGCTGGAATGTCGTTGTCACATTGAACTACCTGCCCCATGATAACGAGGTTGATATCGTTCTCGCCAAAATCCCGCCATTAAATACCGAAGAAGGCAAAGACAACGTGAGCAAAATGGTCACACTTGCCGATTTAACACGACAGGGGTTCGTGAATGGCGACCTTTCAACACTCATGTCACCGCGAACAGTCATTAGCTGGGCCGAAAACACATTGATCTTCGGCAACCGTGAAGTGGCTTTCCAGCTTTCGTATTTGAACAAATGTGATGAAACAGAACGCCCGATCGTCGCGGAATACTACCAGCGCTGTTTCGGCATAGACCTGCCGAAAGACGCCATCTACAATATTGCTGTCAAAGATTAGTAAGCTGCTTCAAAAAAGTTACGGCCCATCAGGCCCGTCGGGACAATTCCGAGGCTTTGGTTCACCCTCTTCAACATCACACATCGACGGATCATCAACACCGGGAATATAAATCGGCGGCAAATCTTCCAGCGGCTCAACACCACTGCCTTGCACACCGCTACCCGTGTCTCGACCCTGAATGTATTCTTCGGCACCTTCAAGAACATTGCGCCCTGCTCCTTCGGCACCCTCAAGGACTTCTCGGACATCATCCGAATCAAACGCACCCGTCACACCGTCAATCATGCCTTTACCTGCATCAACCAACCCTTCCGTAAATCCGCGTGTGAATTGTTCGGTATTAGATTCACCTGGTGCATTTTCTTGCCATGCTTCTTTAATACCGTTCCCGACTCCGAATATGGCCACGGCACCACCAAAAACCAAACCAAGAACACCGCCTGCCCATCGTCTAAAAGTACCCATATTTTTTATCCTTTTTAATCTTGCAAAAGGAATAACATATTTGCCAAAACCCAGTCAATTACGACCGAAACTTTAATAAAAACGACTACAAAAGCTAAGAAAATGGGTTAAGCTGAAAACATGACTGAAAAAAATCATAATGATCCCGAAATCTTCAAATCCGGCACACGCTCGGTCATAAAATCCATTTCAAAAAAACCGGATTTGGATATCACCTTTTCTGCGGCCGAAAGCCCGACAGGTCACATCGGGTCATTGAACCAACCGCGCCTCCCCATGCCGGATGTGAACATGCCGCCCGAAACCACCAGATTAATTAGAGGTTGCGCCGATACATACGCCTTAAAATTGGCGTACCATGATCCGAAAATGCACCTCCAAAACGGCCCGTCCGACCTACAAGCCAAGGCAGCGTTCGACGCTCTGGAACAGGCCAGATGTGATGTCCTCGGCATGTCAAAAATGGATGGTGTCGCCGAAAACCTCAACGCTGTGCTCGAAGAAAAAAGCAAAAGAAACAGATACGCAGACATCGAAAACCGCGAAGACATCAGTTTTGCAGATGCGCTGCATATTCTCGCGCGCACGGAAATGACGGGAAAACCGCCCCCTCCATCCGCCCGGAAGGTCTATGACCTCTGGAAACCGTGGCTGGATCAACATTTGAAGGAAAACACCCTCGCCAAACTGAAAGAATTTATCGGCGATCAAAACCTGTTCGCCAAACAGGCCAGCAACCTGCTCAGTGAATTACAGTTGACCGTCAAGGACGGTGACAGTCTGGATTCACAGGATAACACCGACCAGGAGGAGCAGGAATCTGATAACCAGCAGGAACAAGATCAGGAAGACGACGAAGGCGGTGCCGCAGAATCAGATAACGACACGCTAAGCGGGATGAGCGACAGCGACGCCGCCCCCAAGGCACATGAGGAAAAATTCGATATGGGCATCGAAGACATGCTCGATGAAATCGAAAGCGACTCCTTTGCAGACGAAAACTACATGCCCCTGCCCGGCCGCAGTGAAGACTTCAAAGAAGGTCCCGAAGGACACTACACCGTTTATACAACTCAGTTTGACGAAACCGTCAAAGCCGAAGAACTTGCCGATGCCGAGGAACTCCGCCGCCTGCGCAAAATGCTGGATAAAAAAATATCCTCCTATAATACGCTGGTCACTAAACTTGCAAACCGCCTGCAACGCAAGCTCATGGCCAAGCAGCAGCGAAGTTGGCAGTTCGACATGGAAGAAGGTATCCTCGATGCGTCCCGCCTTGCCCGCATGATTGCAAATCCCGATGTCCGTTTAACCTTTAAACAGGAAAAACAAATCCCCTTCCGCGATACAATCGTCAGCATCCTGATTGATAATTCCGGCTCTATGCGTGGCCGCCCGATCGCTATTGCGGCCATGACCACCGATATCATTGCGCAAACACTTGAACGCTGTAACCTCAAAACTGAAATTCTGGGCTTTACGACCCGCGCATGGAAGGGCGGCAAATCCCGCGACCATTGGACACAAAACGGCATGCCTGAAAAACCGGGCCGCCTGAACGACATCCGCCATATCATTTATAAAGACGCCAACGCCCCGATGCGCCGCTGCCATAAAAACCTCGGCCTGATGCTCAAGGAAGGACTGCTGAAGGAAAACATAGACGGCGAAGCACTCGTTTGGGCCTATAACCGCCTTGCCCGCCGCCCCGAAGCCCGCAAAATCCTGCTGGTCATCTCCGACGGCGCCCCTGTGGACGACTCAACGCTGTCTGTCAACCCGTCAAACATCCTCGAAATAGACTTACGTAACGTCATCCGCTGGATCGAAAAGCGCTCTGACGTTGAAGTCACCGCCATCGGTATCGGTCACGATGTCACCCGCTATTACGCCAATTCGATGACCATCGCTGACGTGGACGAACTCGCCGAAGCATTAACGTCGCAACTAACCGAGATTTTCGACGAAGATATATAAGAAGACATATAAAAAGCGTCATCTCATTACGGAGGAGAAAGCAAAATGGCAAACGAAAAAGCAATACTCGCCGGCGGGTGTTTCTGGGGCATGCAGGATTTAATCCGCAAACTGATAGGCATAAAAAACACGCGGGTCGGCTACACGGGCGGGCATGAGGAAAACCCGAGATACACCGACATCTGCACAGGACAGACAGGCCACACCGAAGCCATCGAAATCGAATTCAACCCGTCCGAAATCTCGTATCGCAAAATACTGGAATTTTTCTTCCAAATCCACGACCCGACAACGCTAAACCGACAGGGAAACGACATCGGCACACAATACCGCTCAGCCATTTTTTATCTGGATGAAAACCAGAAACAGACAGCGCAGCAAGTGATAGCTGAAATCGACGCGGCATGCTTCCTGCCCGGCAAAATCGTAACGGAAGTCGTCCCCGCCGACACCTTCTACATCGCCGAAGAAAACCATCAGGATTATCTGGAAAAATTCCCGAACGGATATACTTGCCACTTCATTCGCCGTGACTGGAAATTACCGGAAAGCGCCTGACGTAGCGAACTTAGACCTTAGACACGCGCGATAGATTTCATGGAATTCGTCACCATGTCCCAAGTTTCAACAACATGGGTCATACGCGTATACGCTGCCTGATTTTCCCGCAAAAAACCCAGCATGCCGGTAATGAAATAAGGCTCAAAGACGCCCTCACCTGTATAGTACTGCTCAATCACCTGATCGAGGATATGATACCCCCGCTTACGCGAAAAACTCTCACGCGGCGCATATTTTGCCAGATAAAGCCCCATACAGAATTCATGAAGATCGGATTGTGACCCAAACCGCTCCAGCTCCTCACAATCATCCTCGCTAAGCTCCCAATGCTCGATATGCATCACAAGCTCGGGATACCCGCTCTGGAAATCCTCCAGATAGGCACGCCTGAACTTTGTCTGCGATGTACAAATCGTCTGCATTACTAAACCTCTTGGTATAATAAAAGAATTATCACAAGAAAACAGTAAGATCAACTATACAAACGTGCTAGAAATCCGGCTCATCGGGGGGACTGAGATACCCCGCTGGCCTGTCGCCGTCATATCGCCCGCTGCCGCCTTTTCTGGCAGCATGCGCGATAAAAGTCAAAGTTTGCTCCCATGTATTCACATAGTCCGTAAACTGCCGCAGCGCAGCCCTGTTATCTTTCAGGAATGCCGCGGTCTCATCCACAACGGTTTCGGCAAAATGAGAGTGACGGGAAAAAATCTGATCCATTGCCGAATTCACAATACGCACACCGTATTTCTGAGCCGGAGACCCCATTTTCGTATATTTCATCAAATGCAGCCCGACAGAATACTGCATTTCCTTATTGGTAACCGCCAACTTGCCCAAAAGATTGGCATCATGCGGGGTCGCACCCCCGTTAATCAATCGATCGGTCAAGGCCGGATGGTAAAACGGTAACGCCCCGATACAGCGTTTTCTGAATGCAGCCCCGTCCCCGTATTGCCCCCTATCAAATGCCCTGTTCGCACTATATCTGGTCATTATTAACTCTGTTTATTATTGTTATGGTTTCAAAAGTACAGAAAACCACAATTCACGGCTTGAGTTCAATAAAACTTTGCCTTAACAACACTCTATGACCAAGAAAAAGAAAATATTCAAACCCACCCCGATCAGCGGCTTTCCCGAATGGCTGCCCGAAGAACGCGCGGTGGAACTCCAATGGTTTGACCACATCCGCCAAACCTTTGAAAGTTATGGATTTTGTAACATCGAAACCCCGTCTGTAGAACTTCTGGACGCAATCAACGCCAAGGGCGGCGACGGCGAAGCCGACGTAGACAAGGAAGTCTACGTTTTGGAACGCCTGCACAAAGATGAAAACGACAAGGAACCGAGGCTTGCCCTGCACTTTGACCAGACCGTACCCCTCGCCCGCTACACGGCGCAGCACTTTAACGAGCTGACCTTCCCGTTCAAGAGGTACCAGATGCAGCGCGTCTGGCGCGGCGAAAGACCGCAGGCCGGACGCTTCCGCGAATTCTACCAATGCGATATCGACGTGATTAACGTGGACTCCCTGCCCCTGCACTTTGATGCGGAAATGCCCGCCATCATCTGGGAAATCCTCTCCTCCCTCCCCGGTATGGAGAACGAAAACATCCAGATCAGGATCAGTAATCGAAAAATTTTGATGGGTTTTCTCGAAACGCTAGAACAAGAATATCTATCTTTAGACAAACCAGATACCACACTAGTCACAGAAGAAGTTAAGCAGTTAATTGTTAGGGAAATTGATAAACTCCACAAAATTGGAAAAACAGGTGTACTAACAAATATTCAGGAAATAGGCTCTAGCTTTGGCTTAGAATTTGGTTTGGACAAATTTGTACAACCATTTTTAGATCTATGCACCGCTGACAATTTCAAGGATATGTTAGAAACCCCTGCACCTGGAAAATTTCTGTGTGGAGATGATTTGGAGGACGCTTTTCTAAAGTCCGAGCATTTTGATACATCCAACAAGACGTTAAAAACTGGGATTAAGGAATTAGCATTCTTGCTTGATCACCTGTCTCACCTAACAAAGGATGGAAATGTAGTCGCTGATCTCTCCATCGTTCGCGGCCTCGATTACTACACGGGCACGGTTTACGAAACCGTCTTCGTCGATGACCCCGGCTACGGCTCCATCTGCTCCGGCGGGCGCTACGACGACCTCGCGAGCAACTACATCAACAAAAACCTGCCGGGCGTCGGAATCTCCATCGGCTTCTCCCGCCTCTTCGACCGTATTCGCCAAAGTGGTACATTCCAAGAACTGCAAAAAGCGGGCAAATTAACGACATTCCGCATCTCCCCCGCCGATGTGCTTGTGGTCATGCCGAGCGAGGATCGCCGCGCTCTGACCATGGAAACGGGGCAAACTTTGCGCAAGCGCGGATTAAAGGTTGAAACCTTCCACAACCCGACCAAAATCAAAAAACAACTTTCCTACGCGGAGAAAAAAGGGATACCCTATGTCTGGTTCCCGCCGTTCGAAGACGAACAGGGCCACGAAGTTAAAGACATGCAATCAGGCGAGCAAACATCTGCAAGCCCAGACGAATGGAAAAAACCGACATGATCAAGCACACCCCGAACACCCTTTTCCGCTTGAAAACAGCGCTCGGACTGGCCTTGATCATGGGCTTTATGCTGGCATCCCCCGCCCTTACAATGGCGCAGGACGCCCCCGAACCCGCGGCAGAAGAGACGCAAACAACGGCTCCAGCAGAAAACAGCGAACAGCAAACACCTGACATCCCCGAAAATCAAGACCCGCGCGAAGGCCACAAAATCGTTGAGCCCGATCAGCGCATGACAACAAACACTTACAAACCTGATTACTGCGAATTCGTGGCCTCGTTCCCCGAGGAACCGTTAAAAGGACGCCGCTGCGAGAGCGATGATCCGACCACTTGTTATGATCTTGTATCCTTCACAAAGGTCTTCGGTCTTTCCTCAACCGTGCGCGTAGAGGTCATCTGCAACCCCTCCTCGCCCGAACTGCACGAGCAATTCACCGTCGAAGCCATGAAGGAAACCGTCCGCGCCATGACTCAAGGGAGCGTCATCGAAGCCCATCAGGTGCAAGTACGCGATGAAGGAACTTACAGACAGGCCGGCCTCGTCGGTAAAGGCCGCGCAGGAATGGACGAAACGATCTATGTATCGCAACTGTGGTCAGGGCCAAACTCCGTCATGGCTGTGGAAGCAGAACTCGTCGGTGAACAACTCGCAGAAGCAGATCAGCTCTTCGCAGGAATCCTGAAAAGCATCGGCTATCAGGGGCTAACGCCTAAAAACGGAGAACAGCCTGCTGGAACACCGGAAGAAGCACCTGAAAATAATGGCGCGGAAAACACGCCCACAGAAGAAACCACAGAATAACCGACAGCACACCTTGCCCTATTAAACGCGCTCAGCCGCGGCAAGCTCCTTAATCCGCTCAACCATGGCAAAAAAACCGTTCCTGCGGTTAGGGCTAAGATGCTGATCCAGACCGATTTCCCTAAATGCCTGCTCAATATCTGTCTCAAGAATTTCACGTGATGATTTATCCTGATATGCCGCCAACAGCAACACGATCAGCCCGCGCACAATATGCGCGTCACTATCAGCAACAAAATGAAAATGGTCTCGATCATCGCGAGTTGCAATAAGCCACACGCGCGATGTACATCCCCGCACGATATGATCGTCCGTTTTCAAATTATCTTCTATATGAGGCAGCTTTCGCCCCAGATCGATCAGATAGCGGTAACGCTCTTCCCAATCATCAAAAAGGGCGAAATTTTCCTGTAAATCCTGAATTCCCTCAGACATTCGTCATATACCTTGTTTATATGAGCCTTTTTCTATCGTAATGTTATTCAAGGAAGCAACCCCTTACGTTACATAATTACCCAGAGCCTGTGACAAAATCGGAAAAGGACAACTTAGGGGCTTGCGAACTCCTTCGCCAGTTGGCAGATTGGGGATTGAAGAGTTAAAACAAAATAGACAAGAAAGCGCAAACGATGCCAAATTCCGGTTCCGGCGATTCAAAAAACACACTGTACTGCTCCTTCTGCGGGAAAAGCCAGCATGAGGTCCGCAAGCTCATTGCAGGGCCGAACGTGTTTATCTGTAATGAATGCGTCGAGCTTTGCATGGATATCATCCGCGAGGAAGACAAGACACAGCTTGTCAGGCCGGGCGAAGGCATTCCGACGCCAAATGAAATCAAAAGTGTTCTGGACGACTACGTAATCGGACAGGAATCGGCAAAGCGCGTTCTGTCCGTTGCCGTTCACAACCACTATAAGCGCCTGGAACACGGCGGCACAGGATCCGGCAGCGAGCTGGAGCTTGCGAAATCGAATATCCTGCTCGTTGGCCCGACCGGTTGCGGTAAAACGCTTCTGGCACAAACGCTTGCACGTATTCTGGATGTCCCGTTCACGATGGCCGATGCGACGACCCTGACCGAAGCCGGTTATGTTGGTGAAGACGTGGAAAACATTGTTCTAAAACTTCTGCAGGCCTCTGACTACAACGTCGAACGCGCCCAGAAAGGTATCGTCTACATCGACGAAATCGACAAGATTTCGCGCAAATCCGATAACCCCTCCATCACACGAGATGTCTCCGGTGAAGGCGTACAGCAAGCACTCCTGAAATTGATGGAAGGCACCGTGGCAAGCGTTCCTCCGCAAGGCGGACGTAAACACCCGCAGCAGGAATTCCTGCAAGTCGATACGGCAAACATCCTGTTCATCTGCGGCGGTGCATTCGCAGGACTGGACAAGGTCATCTCTGCGCGTGGCCGTGGTACGACCATAGGCTTCGGCGCGGATGTTAAATCACTGGACGACCGTAACATCGGCGAAGTCTTCAAGGATCTCGAGCCGGAAGACCTCCTGAAATATGGCCTTATTCCCGAATTCGTCGGTCGTCTTCCGATTATCGCAACACTGGAGGATCTGGATGAAGATGCTTTGATCACCATCCTGACAGAGCCGAAAAATGCGCTCGTGAAGCAATACAAGAAATTATTCGATATGGAAGACGTCGAGTTGACCTTCACGGATGATGCCCTGAAAGCCATTGCCCAGAAAGCGATCGAAAGAAAAACAGGCGCCCGCGGATTGCGCTCCATCATCGAAAACCTGCTCCTGAACAGCATGTTTGAAATCCCCGACCGCGAAGATGTTACGGAGGTCGTTGTTAACGATGACACCGTCACAGACGGAAAAGATCCCGTTTATGTCATCGAAGACAACAAGAAAAAGAAAAAATCAAAGTCCAAAAAAGACGAAGATGATGACAAGAACGAAGATGACGACAGCGATGATGACGACGACGAAAAGTCCGGCACAAAGAAAAAAGAAGCTGCCGGCAGCAAGAAGTAACTGAATGGCCAGAGCGCAGATAGAAAAACGCGCGAGTGCCTTCCCGCTTATTTATTTCGGCTTGATAACAGCTTTCCTGCTCCCGTGGGTTTATACCCAATGGTATAGGAGTGTAAACGGTGACGTCGCTTGGTTAAGCATCTGCGCTAAACGCCTCACCGAAGGCATCCCGTTGATAAAGGGCTGCTATGATACCAATCCCCCGCTGAGTGTCTGGATTTATGCCCCTCCGGTATACCTTAGCAATTTGACCGGAATAGAACTGCACTACGCAGCATACCTTTGTATGTTTACATTTATAGGGTTTGCGGTTCTGTCAACGGCTTTGATTTTGAAAAACTGGTCTTTTGTGACATCGCCCGAAAAAAACCTGTTTTTAGCCGCCTTCATAGCCTCAACAACAATCCTTTCATCTATTTCCTTTGCCGAACGCGATCACATGATCGCCCTAATCCTCGTTCCTTTTGTTTTAACCCAACTCTCCATAACTTGGAAAATTAATCTCCCCAAATATCTAACATACGCCGTTCTGATCGTGGGTAGCACCCTCCTGCTCGTCAAACCGCATTACGGACTAATCGCTGTTATGTTGTTAATTCACAGAATGGTCGCACAGAAAAAACTGGCTTTATGGAACGATAAGGATTTCTTGATTTTAAGTATAGCGACCGTCACTTATATGACAGTGCTCCTGATCTGGTATCAGGATTTTCTCGACATCATGCTATCAGATATCGTGACATACTACCTGCCCTATAATAATCCGGCAAAAACACATATCGAGTTCAAACGCCATGCCATTCTGTTTTTGTTTTTTGTTTCCTTACTTCCGTTCGTTATAGACAAAGCAAACCCGAAAAACTTTGTTTTTGTATCGTTTACTCTCTGCTGCGCTATTATCTCCCTGTTCGTATTCTACATACAAATGAAAGGGTTCTTTTACCACCTTCTGCCAACTTTCGCGTTCTTGGCTCCCGGCGTATCACTCGCCGTTTTTGCATGTCTTAAAAAAAATCTCCCCGCAAAAATCAACGAAAGACTCATCTCAAACTTGCTCGTCATCGTTATCTTTACGATCATATATTGGCGCGCACCTTTGCTCCCCGACTATCCAACGCACGAAGACTATAAAAAAGCAGACTTAACACAATACATAGAAAAAAATTGCGGCACACCTTGCCGTTTTTTCGTCACGCACGAAAATATGGAAATCGTAAGCCAGACGGCCTTCTACATAAACGGAACCTACACGACCCGCTTCCCCGGTTATTGGTTCATTCCTTTACTGGAAAAAAAGCTTAAGCGTGTAGACATCAATATAAAAGAACAAGCCATAGAGGACAAAAAACGCTTTAGTCGCTACGCTGGGGAGGACTTATCAGAGCATAAACCAAATCTCGTTATGGTGTTGTCAACGCCCCCCGAAGGAACCGAAGACAAACCGTTCGACTACTTCTCATATTTTTCTGAAGATCCAAAATTCAAAGCTGCCTCTAAAAAGTACAAAAAAACAGATGAATTCAAGACTGACAGAGGCTTTTATTTTCAAGACACTCCATACGAATATGAATACATATTGACGTGGAACGTTTTCAAACCTTTTAATAATATTGAAGATAAAAACGACGGACAAACCAGCGGGCAAAGCGGTCATGAATAAATCCCGACTTCAAAGCAGTGCGATATGGCTCATTGCTCTCGGCTTTCTTGTACCTTGGTTTTTGGTACAAACCGAACTAATGCTCAACGGAAATGTCTCTTGGCTTTTAATTGCGGCAGAACGGATGCTACAGGGTCAATCCCTTTCGGTTTCGATCTATGAGAGCAATCCGCCACTAAGTATCCTTCTCTACACACCGCATGTCATCTTCTCATGGATGACCGGTCTAACTATTCCCGATGCTTCTGTGACACTGACTTTCATACTGATAGCCTTAAGCCTGCTGGCAACATCACATATCCTGAAAAATTTCGACTTTCTGGAAGAAGCCGAAAAAAGAAGTGTTTTATTCGGACTTCTAACCTCTTTAACGACGATTACGACAATCTACTTCCTTGATCGCGAACATATGATGATGATGGCCTTCTTGCCGTTTCTGTTATGTCAATATGCATTGACGCAGAACATCAAAATTTCAAAAGGGGTCTTGTATCCTGTACTCGCTCTGGGAACCATAACAATACTCGTCAAGCCGCATTACGGTTTACTGGCCACATTGATGCTCGTACACAGAATAATCGTCAGGAAAAAAGTCAATATATTCACCGATCCCGATTTTTTAGCTCTAAGCATTGGAACATTGACGTATCTTGCGCTTGTTCTAACCATATTCAGGGATTACGTGAACGTCATACTTCCCGACGTCTTAGACTTCTATATAAAAGGCATCGACAAACGCCAAACAATGAGCCTTTTTAAGCCTCACTTCATGGCTTACTTGGCCGTATTCTTCGTAGAACTTTTCATGGAGGATTTGGAAAAAAGAAAAAAACACTTTCTGCTCTTTCTCTATATTTGCGCCCTCCTCGCACTGATTCCCCTCCTCGTACAGATGAAAGGATTCTATAACCACCTGATGCCTGCGTTTGGCTTGTTCATAACAGCATTAGCGCTGTCAATCACGTTCCGCGCGGAAAAATACCTGAACAAATTCAAGATTGTGTTTCATTTCGCCGCTCCGGTTCTGATCATCGGCGCTGCGTTATATATCCTGCCGCCCAGCAAAGATTTTCCTAAGGCTGACGAAGTGACAGAGATGCCTGTGGCAGAATATTTGCACAAAAAATGTCCCGAACCATGCACATTTTTTGCTTTCCACGGCGATATCGAAACGATAAACCAGACTGCCTTGTATACGGGTTATCAACATGGCACACGCTTCCCAAGCTATTGGATCCTGCCCCAATTGGTCAAACAGCTGAATTACTATGAAAACGGAGAAGCTGAAAAGGCCTCATATTCTTTGAAATATCTGGAAAAAGTAGAAGAAAAATATAGCATTTTCGCCGCACAGGATTTGGAAAACTATAAGCCGTCCATCCTAATGATCGGAACCAATATCGACATTTTCGGAGACGGTGAAGTCTTCGACTATGTGGCTTTCTTTTCAAACAATGAAAACTTCGCAAGAACTTTGGAAGAAAACTATTCCAAAACCGGAACATTCGAATTTGACCGCGCCGAGTATTTCCGCGGCACAAGCATGGGACAAAGTTATATCCTGACCTACGACATTTATGAGCGAAAAGATAAAGAAGACTAAGAAGGCGCCCGATCATCTTCTGCGGCGGCTTCCTCTTTAAAAACAAAAAGCCACGACCCGATGTAATTCCAGACCATAGAAACACCGGAGGCTACAGCCTTTGAGAAAAGCAGCGGCAAAAAAGCACTTGGTAACAACCAGACGAAAACCTCCGCCGAGATTTTAAGCGCAATTGTACTGAGCCCCAGACCGATCAAACTGATCAAAAAGAATCTGATAACCTGCTTCTTCCACTTTTCTCTTTTCAGGTTTTGGAACGTCCACAGAGAGTTAAAAATAAAACTGTTAATATTGGCGACTAAAAACCCGGCGAAATGCGCAAAAATAAAATGAACGCCGAAACCATAGAGCAAAAGTGAGTATATACCGAAATCTATAAAGGTATTCAGGACACCAACAACGGCAAACTTGCTGAATCTTTTGTAGTGACTTTTGAATATATCCAACATAAGTTTGCGTACAGGCCTTCGACCATATGAATAAAACAGGAGCTAAGACTTGGGTAATAAACCAAAATCAGATTTTTTACTACCCCCCGCTTTTCTTGGCGTTTTAATCGTCGCTTATTTTGCGGTCTGGTCATTCCTGTATGGACAAATTTACCTGAATACAGATCTTGGCTGGCTATTGCTCTGCCTCGAACGTTTTCTCGATGGCGGTTCATACACCTCTGATTTCTATGAAACCAACCCGCCTTTAAGTTTTCTGATCTACCTCCCTGCTTACCCTTTATACACATTTGTAGGGATATCTCCGGCATTTGCCATACATCTCCTTTTTTTCGGATATATGGCTATATCGGGTTTAGTCATATTTAAATACCTTCGGAATCTCGGATATCCGGACACGATGATCACCGCGCTCCTGACATTCTTTCTTTTTGCGCAAACATGGATGCTCGGAACATCTTTCGGACAAAAAGACCAATTGATTTTCCTTTGCCTCATCCCCTTTATTTTGATGCAGGTTTCGGCCTATGCAAAAAAGGATATTGATAATCCTCTTGGCTATTTTTCCGCATTCCTCGGCGCTTTAGCGGTCTGTTTAAAACCGCATTACATCATGGTCGCTGCGGTATTCTATTTAACACGCCTTTATAAAAACCGCTCACTTCCCGAACTACTGAAAGCAAAAGACGTCTGGATTTTTATAGGCACGGGGCTCGCTTATCTTATCTTCCTACGCTTGGTCTTTCCTGATTATGTCGATGTGATCTTGCCGGAAACCGTGGATTTCTACGCGGAGCAACAACCCTTTCCAATACATATACAGCTCTATTTTCTGGTCTATGCCTTTATTGCATTCCTGATATCAATGTTCTCAGGCGATACGGAGCAAACCAAATTCCTGCGCGTAACAACTTACGCTTTTATAGGTTTGAGCCTTCTTTTTGCCTTGCCCTATGCTGCACAAAACAAAGGGTTCTTTTATCATGCTATCCCTCTTGTAAGCACTTCTGTTATGGGCTTGATGCTTTCTATATTTGGCCTGATTTATTACACGTCACGAAAAATAGACATCGCAATTATTCTACCGTTTGCGATCGTTTTATTCATGTTTAAGGGCTACATGCACGGCACTGGCGATGGCTACCTTACTCATGAAGAATTCAGGACTCTGCCTTTCCACCAAAAACTGGAAAATTATGCATCGAATAATGTTTACATGAACCTGAAGATGAAGCCCTTCAATTTGGCTCTACCCCATTATTCGGAATTAGAGAACGGCTCACGCTTCGGGCAAATCTGGCCGATCTTCGGGCTAAATGACAAATTTGCAAAAGTCAGAACCGAAAAGGAACGAGAAGAAATCCGCGCCAAAATCCAAACCTATATTGATATGATTGCCGAAGATATAGAGCGTTCAAAACCGGGCGTAATCGCAATTCCGCAATATGAGGATCCGCAAACAAAGGAAATGACCAACTCATACTTCAAACTTCTCTCAAAGAATGAAAATTTTGCAGAAGCTTTTAATGATTACAAATTTGCGGAGACTTTTACCTTCGATGAACATATCTACGAACGGGGTAGCAAAAAACCCGATGACAAAAACACCGTCCGCCCCTATGATTTATTTGTAAGACCACAATCTGCAGAACCGTCCGATCAATGAGCAAATCAAAATCAGAACTCATTTCAATTATCATTCCTTGTTACAACGAGGAAGAAGTCATACAGATTTGCCATGACTCCGTTTGTAAAGCGCTCGACACAATTAACTATGATTTTGAAATCATTTACATTAACGACGGCAGCAAGGATAAAACATACGATATCCTGAAAGACATAAACAAAAGGGATAATCGCGCCCGCATCCTGAACCTCTCACGGAACTTCGGCAAGGAAGCTGCAATGACGGCCGGCATAGATGCATCGAAAGGTGATGCCATCATCGTACTGGATGCCGACCTGCAGGACCCACCCGATCTTATTCCCAAATTGTTGGAAATTTGGAAACAAGAAGGTGCTGACGTCGTCTACGGACAGCGCGACGAGCGTGAGGGTGAAACATGGTTCAAAAAAAGCACCGCCAACATGTTCTACCGCATCATAAACTACATTAGCGACGTTGAAATTCCGCGTAACACCGGGGATTTCCGGCTGATGAACCGCCGCTCCGTCGAAGCCCTGAAAAAACTCAAGGAACACCACCGCTTTATGAAGGGACTTTTTGCTTGGGTCGGCTACAAACAAGTAGCCATGACCTACAACCGTGCGCCCAGAGCAGCAGGCACAACAAAATGGAACTATTGGAAACTCAGCAACTTCGCGATGGAAGGGATCACAAGCTTTAGTATCGCGCCGCTCAGAATTGCAACATTCTGCGGTTTCATGATCTCTTTTCTAGCCTTCATTTACGGCGCTTATATCTTCTTGAAAACACTTATGTTTGGGGTAGACATGCCCGGTTATGCATCCCTGATGGTCATGATCACATTCCTCAGCGGCATACAACTGCTGACCATCGGAATACTGGGTGAGTATATCGGCCGCATATTCGGTGAAACAAAACAGCGCCCGCTTTACTTCATCGAAGAAGAGCTGTAGTAGCCCCTTTCATCCGATTTGAAAACCGTTTTTGCGCAGTGCAACGCACTGTATTCTTTTATCTATCGCAATAAAACGGTATGATAATAGAATAACCCAAGCGGAAACTTTCTCGCCGCAGTAAATCTGCGTAATAAATTGATTTAATTAAAAATTTTCAGGATTTGCCATGGCTCGTAGTGCATCACAGCGTAAGAAAAAAGACGATACCCTAATGCCGCAACCCGGTGTGAAATACCGCCTCATCACCCGAAGTGATATGGATGGACTTGTCTGCGGTATATTGTTGAAATCTCTAGATATTATCGACGATATTACGTTCGCGCACCCCAAAGATATGCAGGACGGCTTAATTGAAGTCACCGAAAACGATATCACGACAAACCTTCCCTATAACCCGAATGCGTACCTCTCCTTCGATCACCATGCCAGCGAAGCCATCCGTATTGATGGCAACAAACACAATCACGTTCTGGATGATGACGCGCCGTCTGCGGCAAGAGTCGTTTATAATTATTTTGGCGGCCCCGATGGATTTCCCGACATACCGCCAATGATGATGGAGGCCGTGGACAAGGCAGACTCGGCCGATTTCAACAAAGACGAAATCCTGAACCCCAAAGGCTGGGTTCTCTTGAGCTTTATTATGGACGCCCGCACGGGCCTTGGCCGTTTCAGGGACTTTAACATCTCGAATTACCAGTTGATGATGAAACTGATCGATTTCTGTAAAGACCACCATGAAATTGACGAAATTCTCCGACTACATGATGTAAAGGAACGCGTAGAAGTTTACTTCGACCAACAAAAAAAATGTAGCGAACAAATCCAACGCTGCACAAAAGTTCATGACAACCTTGCCGTCCTTGATCTCAGGGAAGAAGAAACGATCTGGGCAGGCAACCGTTTTGTCATCTACGCTCTTTTTCCGCAATGTAATATCTCGCTGCACGCGCTCTGGGGGAAAAACAAACAGAACACGGTCTTTGCCGTGGGAAAATCAATTCTCAACCGCACCAGCAAGACAAACATCGGAAAATTGATGCTCGAATACGGTGGCGGCGGTCATACGGCCGCAGGCACATGCCAGATTGATAATCTGAAAGCCAATGAAACACTCAAAGAGCTCATTGAAAGGATCACAAAAGACGGTTAATCTGGTGCTGTAATTACTCTTCGATATTTTTAAAGAGTAACAACCCTCACCGGATACTTTCAAATGAAGTTATTGCGTAAAATTCTCGGGCACAATGTAATTCTCAAACCGTTGCATACCTCGAAAGCGTCGCGCCGTGAGCAAATCACACAAGTGATTAGCCACGCCAATCGCACCACCCCCTTTTATAAGGGAAAATACGATTATTTCCTGAGCACCACCCGTAGCCTCTCCGATGAAGAATTCTTTTATGCGTTCAGCAATTTACCCATCGCCACCAAACAAGATTTAAGAGAGCACAATGAAGAATTCATGTCCGACCACCTGAAGGACAAGGTCGACCTTCTGGCAGGCGGAAAAGTACCGGGCCTTACAAAGTTTCTGAAACATGCCCTGATCAAACGTGACTTCTACACCGCCCTTTCGACAGGCGGCTCATCCGGCATCCCCACATTCCGCTGGGTCGATTATCAGGATTCAAACGTCTTCGCACAATCTTTCCTGCACTCCTTCAAACTGAACGGCTGGAAAACAGGCGAGAACTTTGTTGTCTATTACCCTTTAAAGTCTTACTTCACCGGTGCGTATGCGGATAATGAAAAAGCCCTGCGGCATTTATTCGGCTTCACCATGGTCCCGTTCGAAGAAGTCTCAAAAGACTCCGTCATTGAATTGCTGGATACATTGCGCGCAAGGAAAGCAACGCTACTCGTGATCTTCCCATGCGTTTTACAACGCGTAGCCGAAATTATGGTCGAAGAACATATTCCGCCTTTTGAAAACCTGCCTTACATAAATGTCAGCGGCGAATACTTCCTAGACTGCAGCAAAAGATTTATTAACCAGATGTTCCCGGATAGCGATATACAAGCCACATACGGCGCAGTCGAGTTCGGAGAAATCGCGCATCAAAGCACATTATCAGCTCAGGACTATGATGTCTTTTCGGATTACGTCTATCTGGAACAAGGTCCGAATAACTCAATGCTGGTGACTGCCCTAAAACAAAAGGCATTCCCACTCATTCGCTACCAGATTGAGGATATGGGGCGCGTTGAAACAAACGCACACGGCTACCAGACCATCAAACAACTCGAAGGCAAAAACACCGACTTTCTTGTCGGTGCCGACGGCTATCTCTATTACGCCTCCTTCTTCAACTCCTTGATCAACGAAATCAATCTCGCCTTTGACTATCCTGTCATACACTTTATGCTGCGTCATCAAGATGAAGAAGACAGCAAAATCATGGAATTGAATTTCGTACTCATTGATAACGCCAAGGCAGAACTCGTGGAACAAGCCGCATTGGAAACACTCGGGAAATTCTTTTCCAATTATCAGGAAATAAAAGTGAATTTCCGCGATCATTTCGAACACGACTACACACGCAAATTCAAAATTATCGGAGAAGGTGACGGACTTGCAGAAGTCGTTGGCGGCTATTACCAAAGACAGGCATCATGACAAAAACACCCACGGCAATCATTTGGTTCAGACAGGATTTACGGCTGAAGGACAATCCCGCATTTTATCACGCGGCGACGAACGGCTACAGTATCCTCCCCGTCTATATTCTGGATGATGAGAACGCCGGCGAATGGAAAATGGGCGGAGCCAGCCGTTGGTGGCTTCATGAAAGCCTAAATGCGCTAAATGAATCTCTGTCCTCAAAATTACGTGTGTACAAGGGAAAAGCCGATGATTTAATCCCCAAACTCGTCAAAGACTTGCAGGCCGATGCTGTTTTCTGGAACCGCTGCTATGAGCCATGGCGCGTCGAACGAGACAAAAAAATCAAGGAAAACCTCAAAGATAGTGGCATAGAAACCGAAAGCTTCAACGCCTCCCTAATCTGGGAACCCTGGACGGTAAAAAAAGATGACGGTACGCCTTATCGCGTTTTTACGCCCTTCTACCGCAAAGGATGCCTGAAGCTCGAAGAGCCGCCCAAAGCACAAGACATCCCCAAAGACTTTACGCTGGCACAGGAAGCCAACGATACGGATCTCAATGACCTCGACCTCCTGCCGAAAATCAAATGGTACACCGAAATGGCCGAAGTCTGGCAGCCCGGTGAAGACGGCGCACAAAAACGCTTTAAACAATTTATGAAAGACGGACTCAAAGGCTATAAGGAAGACCGAAACCGTCCTGATCTGGAAAATGTCTCCCGCCTTTCGCCGCATCTGCATTTCGGCGAAATCTCACCGCTTGATGTCTGGCACGAAGTTCGCGCTTACGGATTTTCAAAAGGACTAGAAAAAGACACCGACCACTTCTGCAGCGAGTTAGGCTGGCGTGAATTCTCATTTTCGTTGCTGTATTACAATGATGACCTGCCCCGTAAACCGATACAGGAAAAATTCGGAAATTTCCCGTGGGTTAAGGATGAAGACGCACTGGAACGCTGGCAAAAGGGACAAACAGGAATCCCGATCGTTGATGCGGGCATGCGCCAGCTCTGGCGTACGGGGTGGATGCATAACCGCGTACGCATGATTGTGGCTTCCCTGCTAATAAAGAACATGCTGATCTACTGGCATGAAGGCGAAGAATGGTTCTGGGATTGTCTCGTGGATGCCGACCTCGCTAACAACGCGGCCAGCTGGCAATGGGTCGCAGGATGCGGAGCGGATGCTGCACCATACTTTCGAATATTCAACCCTGTCCTACAGGGTAAGAAGTTTGACCCTGATGGCACATACGTGCGCGAGTTCGTACCCGAACTGAAAGACCTCCCTACAGATAAAATCCACACACCTTGGGAAATATCGAAAGACGTTCTCGAAAAAGCAGGCATCACTTTGGGCAAAGACTACCCCCACCCGATCGTGGATTTGAAGAAATCCCGCGAAAAAGCTTTGGAAGCTTACGAAGAAATAAAGTAAATACTTTTTATGAATGACGTATTACAGCCCCCATCCTTAAAGCCCGGCGACACAATCGGCGTTTTTGCGCCCTCCAGCTACGTCGAAAAAGAAGACATCAAGAAATCCGTAAAGCTGCTGGAGCAGAAAGGCTATAAGGTATTCGTCCATCCGCAAACATACGAACGTCTGAACCAGTCTGCAGGAGACCACTTACAGAAATCCCTCGCTTTTCAGGGGCTCTGGCAACGCGATGACATAAAAGCCATCTGGGCGGCCGGCGGCGGAAACCGCTCGATGTATCTGCTGGATATGATCAATTTTGAGAAACTGCAAAACAAACCGAAAATCTTCATCGGCTTCAGTGACGTGACAGCATTGCTAAACGCAGTATATGCACATACGAAATGCATCACCTTCCATGGACCCGTTTTTAAAAACGTCCACAAATGCCACGAAATTGATCATCTCTTGAACATCCTGAGCGGAAAAGGCGACGCGTCCTACCCCTACAACGAAGCACTTGTCATCAGGCATGGTAAGGCCGAAGGGCGTTTGGTCGGCGGAAATTTGAGCATCTTTCAGTATCTCCCCTCAACACTTCCTGCTGACTATTGGAAAGACTCAATTCTCTTCCTTGAGGATTGCCACGAAGAGCTAAGCCGCATCGACCGTATGCTCCTGCACCTCAAACGCTCAGGAATACTGGCAAATGTCAAAGCGCTTCTTTTGGGCGAATTCACGGACATGCCGGAATCCCAGCGCCCGTTCGGTTTCAAATTCGAGGAAATCGTCTCCGAGATCACCGAGGGGTTCGATATGCCTGTGGTCATGAATTTGCCCTTCGGACACGGCAAAACATTTTACAGCTTCCCCATAGGCGGCACAGCAGAAGTGAACACGGAGGAATTCATCCTCAAGCTTAAAGAGCCTGCCACCACAATTTAATACGCCTTTTATTGCGCTTGTGATTGAGCCTCATTCTTAAATAAAGAACTGCTAATATTTTTATTTGACGTAACTATATGTAAATATGATACAATCCGCTTACAGCACAATCGAGTATGAAAACTGTATGAGTTTTGAGTTCTATTGCTATGAAACTGCGAGTGGGGAAGGTTTCGAAGCAAAAGGTGTGGGACTTGGGTATTATTTTGATAGCCAAACTGCGACTTTAGATATTAAGCACCTTGCTTTTAATCGGCCACTACTTCTCATCGATTTGGGAAAACTATTTCCCAGAAATCCATCGCGTCTGGCTTCTTTTATAGAGAAAACGTCACAAATTTATTCGTTGGTCTACAGTAATTATCAGACAACAAACCTATGCGATACCGTTGATATCAAAAAACTGGTTCCTATACTCCAGCATATAACCGAGATGGCGGAACTGGCGCATGAAATTGATATGATTAACCACAAACACTTCTGTGAAAAAGTGGCAAAGTTGCACACAATTAAGACTTTTAAATTGGGAATGCGCAAGGAATATGGCGAAGATGACAGCTTCTATTGCCACGGTGAAATCGTCACCAGCAATAACAACAAAATTTCAGCCTATGCCGGAACAACACACAAAACACTGGCAAGATTGTCGGATAAGATCGCAAAAGACCTGATTCCGGTCGAAGTCACGGACCATATCAACCAATCAGCCCAATCTTTACTGGCTTTATCGGTCAAATTGACCACAATTGCGCATCTTTTGGACGATAATTTCGACCCGAGTGACAATCTTCTTTTTGGAGCGGAAACCTATCATATATCGGGAAACACGCAGAATTAAAACCCCAAAAATACATAAAAACATAAATATTATGTAAATTTTTACTGATATCAGCGTAGTTATGTTGAAATTTTCCGAAATTTTTGATACCATGCACTCACATTACCGCGAAGACGGACACAGTTTTTAAGCTCAAAAGCAACCGTTTAAGAGAGCTTGGTTGCTTTTTTTATTTTCTGTCTACACGTCTCTGCAGTAATTTTTTTAACCGTTAGAAAAAGGTGAAATACATATGGCTGGAAACGATAACAACGTATTCAAAGCAGGTGATAAAGTAGTATACCCCGCTCATGGCGTAGGCCAGATTGAGGGTATCGAAAAACAAACGATAGCGGGTATGGACGTTAAGCTTTACGTCGTTGACTTCGAAAAAGATCGTATGCGCCTCAAGATTCCAGTAGCGAAGGCTGAAAGCTCCGGCCTGCGAAAGCTGAGTTCGACTGATCGTCTTGATGACGCACTGAAAACACTTAAAGGTCGCTCCCGCGTTCGTCGCACAATGTGGAGCCGCCGTGCACAAGAATATGAAATGAAAATCAATTCAGGTGATCCTGTCTCTATTGCTGAAGTTCTTCGTGACCTGAAGCGTAGCAACGACGATACGGAACAATCCTACAGTGAACGTCAGATTTACCAATCTGCACTTGAGCGACTAGCACGTGAGGTCGCCGCTGTTGATAAAATTACAGAGCTGAAAGCGACTGAAAAGCTTGAGAAGATTATGGGCAAAAAAGTCTCTGCTGCTAAAATCACAGAAGAGAAAAGAGCCGCTTAATTCGAAAGCTCTAAAAAATTACTTATAACTATCGGGCGCCAAAGGATAATTCTTTATCGGCGCCCGATTTTTTTGTATCATAGAGACAGTAGGCATTCGCCTATCCCGCCTTTTTATTTATCAACACTTTCACTTGTGTAAAATCGTGCAGACACGCATTGCTCATCAGAATTGTATGCCTGATAAACGCTTCATGAATCTCGGAGCGCCAAATCGCATCTGGGCCATCTCGGCCGTTCACGGTGAGGTTGAGCGTCTGATGTCACTGCATGATGATTTATACCCGCACATCGAACCGGGCGATCGCATTGTCTATACCGGTAACTATCTTGGCTACAGCACAAACGCAGCCAAAGTTATCGACGAACTGCTGTCCTTCCGTCGTATGGTTCTTGCAAAACGCGGCATGATCCCGAGCGATCTGGTCTATCTTCGCGGCTCACAGGAAGAAATGCTGCAAAAAGCACTACAGCTGCAATTCGCCCCCGACCCGTCCAATGTCCTGCTCTGGATGCTCGGAAACGGTCTAGCCAACACACTCTACTCATACGGCCTGTCACCGCACGACGGTATTGATTATTGCCGTCAGGGAGTATACGGACTAACCAAATGGACTAACCAAATACGTCAGGCCATTAAGAGCAGACCTGGTCACGATATATTCAACACTCAGCTTGTGCGCGCAGCACACACTAAAGAAGACCGCGACTGCCCTATCCTCTTTGTAAATGCCGGCATCAAGCATGATCGCCCGATACAGGAACAGGGAGACAGCTTTTGGTGGGCACATAAAGAATTCGATAGCATCATCGAACCGTATAGGCCATTTTCCAAAATTGTTCGTGGCTATGATCCCGACCATAAGGGTCTGCACTTTAACGGCATCACGGCAACGATCGACGGCGGCTGCGGCTTCGGTGGCTCGCTGATCTGCACGGCATTCACAGACAGCGGCGACGTTCTCGACACTGCAGAATTCTAGAAAATCTCAAAAAAAATTGTTATTGAACGACAACCTTATAAAGCCTGTTTGGGGCAACCTGCTCTCTTGGCCCCAAGCCGTTTAACACCCTAAAACGGTCTTCAACATAATCATCAAACGGCATCATCTTAGATAAAGATGCAACCGTATCTCCGGCCTTGCTCTCAATAACAATCAACTTATACGGCTTTATCTTCTCAATATCGGCCCTGCTCATCGATTTGAAACTGTATGTCGCCTTCTTAAGAGCGGTTTGCTTAACTGCTGACAAATTCCTAGGCATGGCAATTTGATAACGGATGACCTTATCTTTAGTCCATTGGATAGCAATCACACGAACAATCATAGGCTTGCCGTTCACGGTTCCCGAAAAAGAAGCCGTCGCAGCCGGATAACCATTAATATTGATTGCCTCAAGATCGGTGACATTACGATCTTTTAGCATCTCCTGTCGGATATAGCTTGATGGTGACAGTCCTCCCGCATTCGATTGCATATCTAAAACAATAACAGCACCGTCTGCCTTGCTCGTCGCAATAACCTGAGTGGGTTGGTTAATAATTCGATACCCTTGCGGCACGGAAAACTGAAAACCCAAATCGGGATGGTAAAAATTCTGTCCTCTGACAAACCCGTCTTTGGAACTTTCGCCGTAAACCATGCCGCTGATTTTTTGTAAATATCCGTCTCTATTCACAATGCCCTGTTTGACATACTGGGAAGCCTCCGAAACTGTCTTGGCAACACGCTCCTGCGTTGCAGGGTGAGTTGAGAAATACGTCACAGGCTCAGAGGAATCCTTGCCCGCCAATTTTGCCTCAAGAGAAGAGTCATTTTGCAAGTTTCTAAGGAAAGATGTCATGGCCGTCGGATCATACCCTGCACGGCTTAAATACCGAATCCCCAACGAATCCGCTTGGTTTTCCTGCCCCCGAGAATATGACTTGATATAGAGATCATTTCCAAGACCAAGCGCACTACTAACCGTATCGCTCCCGATTGCAGAAGATAAGATCGCCGCTCCCAAAGTCGAAACCACACCGCGCGAATAACGTTCCGCTGAATGACGCGCCGTAATGTGCCCCGTTTCATGCGCCAACACTGCTGCCATCTCTGCCTCCGAATTAGACAGAGATAACAAACCACGAGTGAGGTAGATGTACCCGCCCGGTAATGCGAAGGCGTTAACAACGGGAGAGTCCAGCAGGAAAAACTGGTACTGAACATCAGGACGCTCGGTATTCTTCGCGATTTTTGCCCCGACGGATTGCACATAGGTCTGCAAACCCTGATCATTGTAAAGCCCGTACTGTTTTAAGACCTTTGCATGCTCCTGAGCTCCGACTTCTACTTCCTGTTGAGGAGACATAAGCGCCGTAAACTGGCTTTCACCTGTTGCCGGATTCGTTGAGCAAGCCGTAAGAAACAGCAAAAAAACCGTACAAAATTTAGCTATATGACTTCCGTGTCTCATAATACAAATCTAACGCTTACCGCTCTTAGTTCTGGGAATGTTATCACCGCCGCTGCCAAGTCCTTGATATCTGTAAGAATTGCCGGAGCCTGGGTCACCGGAATGAACAATCGGGTCTCTTTTAGCCAATTCGAACTGCTCAACAAAAACACGACCGGGACCCCCAAAAATGTATAATCCCAGAATAAGAGCACATAGCAACCACGCACTGTATAGAATATACTTCATGATAATTTACAAAACCGATTTTGTTGACGACATGCAAAAAAATAAAAAACCAAAGCAATTTAGTATAGCCATTAAAACGATATTCTTCATATTAACGTTGCTTTTCAGTCAGTATTCTTACGCAAATCAACCAAAATTGCCAATAGCGGATTATTCCGAACTATCTTTGATGGGCACAACAACTATTGAGTCGGTAATTGATCCCTTAAACGTAAAAGCCAAAGACGGAAAAGTTTATTTTCTGGCAGGGCTGAATTACCCCGACCTTGATCCCTATAATCCGGGCCAGCTTTCTGTAACGGCAACAAAAATACTCACTGACCTGCTCGTCGGACAAAGAGTAAATATTTACCAAACCAAGACTGAAGGCATTGGACGCCAAAACCGCATGGGGCATCAAATTGCTCATATAGAAAGAAAGAAAGACAAAATATGGATTCAGGGCACACTCTTATATCTGGGTGTTGCAAGAGCAAGAACGGAACGCTTTAACCCTGAAATGAGCGAACAAATGTATGCCGTTGAAGAGATTTCAAGAAAGGAAAAAAATGGGCTGTGGAAAGTAGAGGGATTTAAGATCGCACAAGCCAATAATGCTGAGCTCGCAATCGGAGATTTCCAGATTGTCGAGGGCAAGATCAAAAGCATGGCCATGCGCAAAAACGTACTCTATTTAAACTTCGGAGATAACTGGAGAGAAGACTTCACCGTTTCTATCACCAGTGCGGACCGCCGCCTTTTTGCAAAGAAAGGCCTTAACCCCAGAGATTGGTCCGGCGGCATGATTAGAGTGCGTGGATGGGTAGGCTCCTATTACGGACCGCATATAAAGGTTGATCACCCGGAAATGATCGAACTGCTTTTTGATCCCAAAAAACAAAAAAAACAACTTGAAAAACAGCAGGAAGAAACAGATAAAACCGATAGCGCCTTGCCGAAAACAAATAAACCGCCTAGTGTGAACAGGCTGAATAATTAATGTCTTAATGATTTGTGGACAAGAAAGCACCTATGCCACAGCGGAAAAAACACAAACACCCGAAGACAGCAGAAGGTCATACCTCCGGTGATGCTTACCATCACCACCATACCACACAGACACAACGGCGACCTTTGCTCGATTTATTCCCCGCCATAACCCCCTATTCCAGCGGTTTTTTATCAGTTGACGAAACACACAACCTGTATTGGGAGCAAAGCGGCAATCCCGACGGCGTGCCGATTCTTTTACTTCACGGTGGTCCGGGTGCGGGCGCATCTCCAACACATCGTCGGTTTTTCGATCCTGATTTTTTCCGTATTATTATCTTTGATCAGCGGGGAGCCGGACGTTCACATCCTTTAGGCTGCGTTGAAAACAATTCTACTGAACTGTTGATCCAGGACATCGAAACACTGCGGAAACATCTAAAAGTTGACAAATGGCATCTCTTCGGCGGCTCATGGGGCAGCACACTGGCTATGGCCTATGCCATAAAACATCCCGAAAAAGTATCCAGTATGATCCTAAGAGGCATATTTCTTTGTGAACAGAACGAAATCGACTGGTTCCTATACGGAATCAAGAAAGTCTTTCCCGAGGCATGGGATCAATTTGCCGGATTACTCCCCGATAAAGATCAAAATTGCCTGCTCGATGCCTATTACGAACGTTTGATCAATCCGGAAAGCAAAGAGCAGCAAATGGAAGCGGCTATCCACTGGAGCCTGTACGAGGGCGCGTGCTCCTCCCTGCTGCCGAATTATGAAACGATTACGACAGAAGAACAGAAAATGCATGCCTTGGCGCTCGCGAAGCTCGAAGCACACTACTTCAAGAATGAAGTGCGTCCCCCCGAAAAAAGCCTTCTGAACGATATTGATACCTTGCGTTCAATCCCGACAATCATTATTCAAGGGCGGTACGATGTTATTTGTCCGATTCAAACGGCATATAAACTGCATCAGCTTTGGCCGGAAGCCGATTACATTGTAGTGCCGGATGCAGGACATTCCGCATTGGACGACCCGTTAAGGTCGCGATTGATTGAGGCAACGGAAAATATCAAAACGATAGTTTAGAGGAAAAAATGCAGGACGCAACAGCCGCACTAAAAACAACAGACACCGCAATGGAAGATACAAAAAGAACAAAACTCGACGTCCCGACAATTAAAGACCTCGATGTCAAAAACAAGACAGTGCTATTGCGTGTAGATCTGAATGTCCCAAAAAATAAAAAGAACGAAGTGACCGACACGACTCGTATCGACAGACTTAAACCAACCATTGATTACTTAAGAAACCAAAACGCCAAAATCCTGATCCTGTCACACTTTGGAAGACCTGACGGAGAGCGCAACACACAAATGTCACTGGCATTCCTGACTCCGGTGCTTGAAAAACAATGGACCTGCCGCACGACATTTGCACCAGACTGCATCGGAGACCACACAAAGGATATCGTTAAAAAAGCAGACTATGGCACGATCGTTCTGCTTGAAAACGTCCGATTTTATAAAGAAGAAAAAAGCAACGATCCAAATTTTGCAAAGTCACTGTCAGAGCTTGCAGATATCTATGTGAACGATGCGTTCTCGACATCACACCGCGCCCATGCGTCAACAACAGGAATTGCCCAATACCTCCCATCCGTCGCCGGACTACTTATGGAAGAGGAAATTAATGCTCTCTCCTCTGCATTGATAGCTCCTGAAAAACCCGTTATGGCCTTCACAGGCGGATCAAAAATTTCTACAAAACTAAGTGTCCTGAACAATCTTGTCAAAAAAATGGACTACCTCGTTCTGGGCGGCGCCATGGCAAACACGTTCCTTTTTGCAAAAGGCTATTCCATGGGACACTCGATGTTTGAGAAAGACATGGCCGAAGAAGCAGTCGGCATCATGCAAAAAGCCAAAGATGCGGGATGCGAGATCATTCTGCCCGTTGATGTGGTTTGCGCTTCCGAACTTAAAGAAAATGCGGAGCACCAAACCGTAAAAGTAGACAAAATACCTGAAGATCAAAGCGCGATCGACCTAGGTGAAGAAACGATCGCCTATATCAATTCCAAAATTGACGACTGCAAGACCGTCCTCTGGAACGGCCCCCTCGGTGTCTTTGAGATCAAACCATTTGATAATGGCACGAATGAGGTTGCAAAACGTGTCGCAAAACGGACAAAAGACGGTTTTTGCATAAGCATCGCAGGTGGCGGGGATACTGTCGCCGCATTGGAAAATGCCGGGTCTGTTTCGGACTTTTCTTATATCTCGACTGCTGGCGGTGCTTTCCTGGAATGGCTGGAAGGAAAAAAACTGCCCGGCATCTCCGCACTGATTAGAAAATAAGCAAGGGCCAAGGAAACCTAGGAAAACAAGGCGGTTTTTATACAGCGCACCGTTTAGATATGCTAACATCCTATAAAGTGAAAAAAATAAAGTAGAGTGAATGAATACAAATGTAAGCGCCAAAGCTTATCCGCCGACGAGCAACGTCCCAAATAATAACAAAAAAACAATCTCGGTCAGGGAAATTACCGACCACTGCAAAAAATATAAAGGTGCAGATACGCTTAAAAGCGTTTTCCAGCTGGTATCGACGCTTTTTCTGTTCTTGATTTCTTTGGGCATAATGATATATGCGCTTGAAACGATTCCGATTATTACCGCCCTGCTGCTGATCCCGACAGCCGGATTACTGACCCGCCTGTTCATTATCCAGCATGATTGCGGACACGGCTCATTTTTTAAAAAGAAGATCCACAATACATGGACCGGTCGCTTGATTTCTGTTTTAACCTTTACGCCTTATGACTTTTGGCGAAGGGCGCATAACATGCACCACGCAACATCAGGCGATCTTGATAGAAGAAGTATTGGCGGCATCGACACGATTACGGTCAAAGAGTACAAAAAAATGTCTCCCGCCAAGCAAAAGGCGTATAGGCTCTATCGTGACCCGATATTATTGATCCTAATCGGAACTCCCATTTACACCATTTTCTTGCAACGTATCCCTGTCAACTTTCCGACGGATTTCTATGACAACTATAAAACGCTCTCATCGGAATCCATCTTCAAAAGCATAATGCTGACAAACCTTGCGCTTCTGCTTTTCTGCACCGGTTTCATCGCGCTTTTTGGCCTCAAAGCGCTCTTGCTCGTCTACCTACCGGTTCTGGTTGTCACGACATGGATTGGCGGCTGGCTCTTCTACATCCAACATCAATTCGAAGACGGATACTGGGAGTATAATGATGAATGGGATATCAATGATGCGGGTCTGATGGGAAGCTCCTATTATGAACTTCCAAAAATCTTACAATGGTTCAGCGGAAGTATAGGCTTACACCATATCCACCATCTGAACTGCCAGATTCCGAATTACAAACTACAAGACTGTATGGACGCACGCCCTGAACTCGCCGAAATAAACCGCCTCTCCTTAAAAGACAGCCTGCAATGCATCCACCTGAAAATTTGGTGTGAAGACCGCAAGAAAATGGTCAGATTTTCGGATATATAGACGCTTCAACCCATCGGACCCCTTAAAGCAAAAAAAAACCGGTTGGGGGAAGAAACCGGCTTTTTTCTGGTTGGATGGAGGATTGAAAACTAGTGCACAGACGAATTCCTTATAATCTGCAAAGCAACACTCGGCTCAACACGGTCATAATAAGTGACGGCCTTTGCCATCGCCTGAGAGTCTACAAGACGTCCTGTGTTTCTGAACTGATTAGATAACAGGAAGATAGACACAAAATCTTCCTTACTGATCCCAAAAGCCTTTGAAGCAACGGCAAGGCCCTGCCCGTGCGTTTGGATCAAAATCTCACAAACGGTTTTAATATCCAGTTCTGTGAATACGGCAAACTGTGCCACAAACGAACGGAATTGCCCGCGACGCAAAGTACTTAGCATAAGCTTGGTATTAAGCTTGCCCTGCGCCTTCATGGCCAGAGCTGCCTTCATCATATGTTCTTCCGGCTTATAATCCTTAAAATCATGTCCGTCTTTGAATTCTTTAACTGTGTTATCGACCGCATCAATCAAAATTTGCGCATCGATATTATAATTCTGAACAATAAAACTTTTTATCTCCTGTCCGACAAACTCATAAAGCCTTGAAACCACGCTCTGACTGATATCCGAACGTCTCAAGAGTGGCATCGCCAGATCTTCATGATCTTGTGCCATATCGGAGATTGTGATAGCCGCATGCTCGGTCAGTCGAATATTTGTGTTTTCGCAAAGATTTAAAGCTGTTTCGTAATCATGCGTATCGGCCAAAATATCAACAACTTGATCGCCAAGCTGCTCGCGAGTAGCAATAATACGCCAATAATCAGCACTTTTCGCCTTGATAATATAAATGAGATCCAGATCACTCAAAACCGGGCTGTCTCTCAAAACAGGTTTTGCAATTTCAATTTCATCATTAGCCAGTTGTAGAACCAATCGCAACGGCACGTCATCAAAAGTTGAAAGTTGATCGGCAAGCGCCTGACGCACATCACTTTCAGCCTTGCGCATCAAATCCACAAGCACATCCGCGACCATCTCGCTTTCACGCTCGTTGACATCCATTTCCAACAATTTACTGATTGATTTGGCAAGCTGAGACCTAGCCTGCGGGGACTTATCCTTCGCAAGACCATAGAGCTTTTTGGCTTCGTTTAACTGCATCAACACAGCAGAAAACTCCTGCTGATCGATCTGTTTGTTAAATTCCATTTCTTTTTGCCCCACAACATAATAAATACTGCTATTTCATAATGTTAGTTGTTATATCTATAAAAATTAGTTTTTCAAACCTTCTCAAAAAAGACGTTTTTATCTGATACATTTATATCGCAAAGTAATTACTAACTTATTAACTTTAATAAAAATTACGCAAAATTATCGTTTAATCATGTGCCCGAATTGTGTAACCTTTAGGGTAATAAGCTGTATAGAAAGGCTTTATTAACGATTTATTGGTAACCTGTGTAAGGTTTTCTTTTTACGATTAGGGTAGCAGGCAATGACTGGTCCAATTACAGGTTTTAATCAACAGCAAATTCCACTGTCTCAGAACTACCAACAAGGTAGCAACGAGCAGTCCAATACCGTTCGACAGGAACAAGAACAGCAGCCACAGGAAAGCGTATTATCAGTTCGCGGGGGCGCCCTTTCCCAATCACAGGATACGAATGAAACAAGCCAGCAGGACACGGAAACAAACGTATTCCAGCAATCACAATCACTCTCATCGAATGACACAGGTGGAGAACAAAGACGGGGATCTGTTGTAGATATCGTGGTTTAGCGATAGCGACAGCAACATATGCAAAAAAACAAACGCGTTCCAAATGGCGCGTTTTTTTATTGTGTTATATGAGATTAGCGCTAGCGGAAAGCAGGTTCGTCAAAACTGCGAAGTTTCCGGCTATGCAACTGCTCGGCAGAGAAATCCCGTAACATCGTCATCGTCAAAAGCCCGATTTTCAAATGTTGCTCAACACGCTCACGATAAAATGAATCGGCCATACCGGGCAACTTCAACTGACCGTGTAAGGGCTTATCGGAAACACAAAGCAACGTGCCATAAGGCACACGGAAACGGAAACCGTTTGCTGCAATTGTTCCAGATTCCATATCAAGCGCTATAGCACGGCTCTGACTTAAACGCTTATTTTGCACAATAACCGAATCCAGCTCCCAGTTCCTGTCATCCGTTGTCGCTACGGTACCTGTACGCATGATTTTCTTTAAATCGTAACCTTCATTGCCCGTTACTTGCGCAACTGCATCCTCGAGTGTGAGCTGGATTTCCGCCAAGGCAGGGACTGGAATACTCGGCGGCAAAGCCCTGTCTAGAATATTATCTTCCCTCAAATAAGCATGCGCGAGTACATAATCACCTAGCTGTTGAGAATTACGCAAACCCGCACAGTGACCAAGCATAATCCAGGCATGCGGACGCAAAACGGCGATATGATCGGTAATCGTTTTGGCATTTGACGGACCGACACCGATATTGACCATTGTAATCCCCGACCCGTCCGCACGTTTTAAGTGGTAAGCGGGCATTTGCGGCATGCGCGATAACTTCACACTCGAATTATCAACCGGCTCATACTCGTCGATATTTTCATTTACAGTAATAAAACCGCCAGGCTCAACAAAAGCCACATACTGGGAACGCGCTTTCTTAAGGTCAGGATCATCCGTCTTTTCCATCATCTCGCGGGAAATCGCGATAAACTCATCAATATAAAACTGGTAGTTGGTAAACAGGATATAATCCTGAAAATGCTCTGCTGCCGTCCCGCAATAATGACGTAAGCGCTGCAAACTCAAATCTATGCGCGGCGCACTGAACAGGGATAAAGGTCGCGGCTGATCGCCTTTAGGCATAAACGATGAGTTCGCAATCTCGTCATCCAGAATGTTCAGATTCGGCACATCAAAATAAGACGGCAAATCGCGCACACTAAATTGATCCAGATCGGATTCCAGATGAAAATCTGAGCCAAGCGCAAAATGCAACGGAATACGTACATCGCTGAGACCGATTTCCAGCGGGACATTATGATTGCTGATCAAAAGCGTAAATTGCTCTCTGTAATAAGAATCAAACAAACAAGGATCGGTAAGGGTCGTCTCGTAAACACCGGGTTTTGGAACAAACCCGTAGGAATAGCGGCTATCCGTTCTCTTGGCCAGTTTTGTAGACACACGGACATACGGATAAAACGCAGAAACGGGTCCCTCCAGTTTTCCTTCCGAATAGGCCACAAAAGCATCCCGCAAAAAACCAACATGCGAGTCGTAAATCTCTTTAACCGCTAGAAGCGCCTCTTCCGGATCTTCAAAACTGCGCGGTTCAAATACTTTCGGTGTTTTTACCATAGATACACAATCGCAAATGAGTATTGATATTCAATTAATGATAAGAAAAATCAGGTGTCTAACCCCATCAAGGATCGCGCATAATGACGTGCCTCAAACGGTTGAAGATCACGCATTCCCTCTCCCACACCAACGGCATGCACGGGAAGCCCGAACTGATCCGCAAGCCCGACCAGAACACCGCCCTTAGCCGAACCGTCAAGCTTTGTCACAATCAAACCACTGATATTGACAATCTCCTTAAAAACCTCGACCTGAGAAAAAGCATTTTGCCCCGTGGTCGCATCTAAAACCAGCAAAATACTCTGTGGAATCTTTTCATCCCTCTTTTTCAGGACACGAAGAATTTTCTCCAACTCTTCCATAAGGTTCTTTTTATTCTGCAAACGACCGGCCGTATCAATCATCAAGACATCCGTACCTTCGGCCACGGCCATATCGTAAGCCTCGTAAGCTACAGCAGCCGAATCTGCACCGACATCCTTGCTGAACATCTTTGCGCCGCTGCGCTTGACCCATGCACCAAGCTGCTCGATCGCCGCCGCACGGAACGTATCCCCCGCCGCAATCAGAACGGACTTCTTCTGTTCCTTTTGCAGAAAATGCGCAAACTTACCAATCGTAGTCGTTTTACCCGCACCGTTCACACCGCAAACCAGAACAACAAACGGCTCGTCCGAAGGTTTTGCTATCGCCAACGGCTTAGCCACGGGCTTCAGTATGCCTTCAATCGTATCGGCCAAAGCTTCACGAACTTCCTCATCGGAAATATCCTTCCCGAAACGCCCTTGTGAAAACTCTTCAATCACTTTTATTGCGGTTTTAGGACCAAGATCCGCAGAAATCAAGGCTTCTTCAAGCTGATCCAGAGCATCCTGATCCAGACGCTTTTTAACAATCGCATCGGTAATATTCTGTGTGATTTTACTCGAAGACTTGCTCAAGCCTCTCGTTAAGCGGGAAAACCAACCGCCCTCTTCCGAATGATCACCAAGCTCTTCAGCTTCTTGCGCATCTTCAAACAAACCGTGCCGCGGCACGGGCATCTCATCCAGATCATCTAGAATTTCACTTTCCGTTTCTTCCAGATCATCCTTCAAATCTTCATCGATTTCGGCATCGTAATCCGTAGAAGGTTCAATAGCTGGCTCTTTGGAGTTATGAAGAAGTTTCTCGTCACGTTCTTCTTGCTCTTGTGCAGCTATATTCTTCTTTTTACGCCAGAAAACCATATGTGTTCACCTCTCGTTTTATGCCTACAGAGTACTACCTGTCTTACATAAAATAAACAAACAAAGAGGGTAAAAATTTCAGGCGGTAAGAGTTTTGGACGCTATGGAATCTTGCTGGTTCAGAACAGTCAAAACATCAGCACTGAGATGATCTCCGTCAACGCCTGTAATCTTAACCTTCACAAGAGCGCCAACGGGCAAGCAATCGGCAATCTTTACGGATGCAAAGTTTTCAGCACGCCCCAGACCATCTTTTTCGATCAGAATTTCAGTTTCACGGCCAACGTTTTCTTGAAGGAATTTTTGCATTTGTGCCTCTTTAAGGGCACGCAGTGCAGCCGCACGCTCCTTTCGAATAGGCTTTTCAACTTGCGGCATTTTTGCCGCCGGCGTGCCTTCACGCTCCGAATACGGGAAAATATGCAGGAACGTCAGCCCGCATTGCTCGACCAGATCCATCGTGTTCCGGAACATTTCGTCCGTTTCCGTCGGAAACCCTGCGATAATATCCGCTCCGAAACCAATCTCGGGGCGCAGCTTTCTGGCCTTCTCACACACCGCAACAATATCCTCACGGGAATGACGGCGTTTCATACGCTTGAGTGTCATGTTGTCACCCGCCTGCATAGAAAGGTGTAGGTGCGGCATCAAGCGCGGTTCTTCTGCGATCAACTGCCATAAATCCGCATCAATTTCGACAGGATCAAGAGATGATAGACGCACACGCGGCATTTCGGGAACCAGCGCCAGCACACGGCGGATCATCTGCCCCAGACTGGGGCTGCCGGGCAAATCATGACCGTAAGAGGTAACATCAACCCCTGTAAACACAACCTCGTTATAACCGGAATCAACCAAAGCTCTGACCTGCTCGGCAATCGCCCCGATCGGAACAGAGCGTGAATTCCCGCGGCCATAAGGAATAATACAAAACGTACAACGGTGATCGCATCCGTTTTGAACCTGTAAAAATGCCCTTGTACGATCCTCAAACCCGTCAATCAAATGATGAGCCGTTTCCTTAACGGTCATAATATCGTTCACAAGGATACGGCCCTCTTGGACAGAATTGCCCCAGCTCTCCGCCTTTAACTTCACATCATTCCCAAGAACACGTGTGACTTCCGGCATATCCGCATATTGCTCGGGATTAATCTGCGCACTACAGCCCGTCACAATAATCTCGGCATCAGGATTTTCACGATACGCTCGGCGGATGGCCTGCCGCGCCTGACGCTCGGCTTCTTTTGTCACAGCACACGTATTCACAATAATCGCATCTTTCAAACCCGCATTCTGCGCATGCTGGCGCATCATCTCGGATTCATGCATGTTGAGACGGCATCCGAACGTCACCATTTTCGGCTTGTCGTTCGCGACGTCTAACGTTTTTGTATCTGTGCTGTTCTTATCTTTTTCCATAGCGCCGGAAGGTACATTGATTTGCTTAAACCGTCAAACTTTTCATGACCAAATTAAGACCACAAAAAAGTACCTTCAAAAACCTTTGCCACACCGCCGCTCATAAAGACATGGCCGCTTTCTTCGTCCCAATTCAGGTAAAGCGTCCCGCCATCCATATGGATCTCAACAAATCGCTCCGTCAATCCGCGCCGCACAGCCGCAACACAAGCCGCACAAGCCGCAGAACCGCACGCAAGAGTAATCCCCGCGCCGCGTTCCCAGACCCTAAGCTTAATTGTGTTATCCCCGATCAATTCTGCAAAACCGATATTCGCCCGATTAGGGAACAGAGTATGATTTTCAAAAACGGGCCCAATCGTTTCCACAGAGATATCCTCAAGAGAGTCCACAAAGAACGTACAATGCGGATTGCCCATTCCCGTCGCCACGGGGTCTTTGACATGCCCCTCCCCGATACCGAGATGCAGCGTATCACGATCCTCCGACAGTGGTATTTTCTGCCAATCCAGTATAGGCGCCCCCATATCCACACGCACAAGCCCGCGCTCATCCGTATCGCACGGCAAAACACCCGCCAATGTCTCGACAGAACAACGCTCCTCCCCGCTCTCTTCCATCAACAAAGACGCAACACAGCGCGTTGCATTCCCGCACGCTTCGGATTCCGAACCGTCAGGATTAAAAATGCGCATAAACACATCGGCTTGCTCCGATGGCTCTAAAACAATAAGCTGGTCACACCCAACGCCGAAATGCCGATCACTAATCTGCACCACGCGTTCACGGCCAAGCATTTGCACCCCTGATCGCTGATCAAGGATCACAAAGTCATTCCCAAGCCCGTGCATTTTTAAAAACGTCGTCATAAAGCTTGATTTAGCAGATAAAACCGTGTTATGTCACGTGCATTCAACTGACATAGGTATAAATGTCAGTGCCCAAGGTCTTCAGGGGACCAGGTACCCCGCAGTCGGCGAACTTACGCTCACTGCGGATAAAATGTTTTGGTTTATGGATTTATAAAAAGGGTTTAGACGGAATGTTTGAATCGCTGAGCGACAAATTAGGGAATGTATTTTCAAAACTGCGCGGCAAGGCATCGCTGTCGGAAAACGACGTGATGGCAGTCTCTCGAGAAATCCGTGTCGCCCTTCTCGAAGCAGACGTCGCGCTCCCCGTAGTTAAGGACTTCATCACACAGATCAAAGACAAGGCCGTTGGTCAAAACGTCATCAAGGGCGTAAACCCTGGGCAACAAGTCATCAAAATTGTCCATGACGAACTCGTCAGAATGCTTGGCTCCGAAAATTCGGAACTAAAATTCGGAGCAGCACCTTGCGCCTACCTGATGGTTGGCCTCCAAGGATCTGGTAAAACGACATCCACAGCCAAAATCGCAAGAATTTTAACAGAAAAGAACAACAAGAAAGTTCTGATGGCTTCGCTCGACGTTTACCGTCCGGCGGCGCAGGAACAGTTGAAAATCCTCGGTGAGCAAACAGGCATCGCCACCCTGCCCATCGTTGAAGGCCAAAAGCCTTTGGACATCGCCAAACGTGCCATGGATGTCGGCCGCAAGGAAGGCTACGACGTGGTCATGCTCGATACGGCCGGCCGCCTGTCCATCGACGAAGAGTTGATGAAAGAAGCCGAAGACATCAAGAATTTCGCAAAACCCACGGAAACCCTCCTTGTTGCAGACGCAATGACCGGTCAGGACGCGGTAAACACCGCTAAAATCTTTGATGATCGTGTGGGTTTGAGCGGTATTATGCTCACCCGTGTAGACGGTGACGCACGTGGTGGTGCGGCCATGTCCATGAAGGCCGTGACAGGCAAACCGATTAAACTCATCGGTGTCGGTGAAAAATGGACAGACGTAGAAGCCTTCCACCCCAGCCGTATCGCAGGACGTATCCTCGGCATGGGTGACGTGGTCAGCTTGGTCGAACGCGCCGCCGAAACGGTTGACCGCGAAGAAGCCGCCGACATGGCCAAGAAGTTCAAAAAAGGAAAAATGGACTTCAACGACCTGCTCAAGCAAATCCAGCAAATGAAGAAAATGGGCGGCATGGGCTCACTCATGAAAATGATGCCGGGCTTAAGCGGCATGGCCGGAAAACTCGAAGCCGCAGGCATGAACGACGGCATGGTCAAGAAACAGGAAGCAATCATCTCTTCCATGACCAAAAAGGAACGCGAAAAACCGGAATTACTGAACGCATCCCGCAAAAAGCGTATCGCCGCAGGCGCAGGCGTAACGGTGCAAGACATCAACGCCCTCGCAAAACAACTCAAACAAATGCAAACCATGATGAAACGCATGCGCAAAATGGGCAAAGGCCAGATGATGGGCATGATGAAGGACATGATGGGCGGTAACATGGGCGAGCTTGAAATGATGGCTGAAACCATGGATGCCGAAGCACTCGCGGCCGATATGGCAGAGGTCGATCAGGGCAAAGGCGCTTCCAAATTGCCCGCTGATCTCGCAAACCTAACAGGTGGCGGCCTCGGCGGCGGTTTAGGCGGCGGCCTTCCCGGCCTTGGACCACCCGGAAGTCAGGGCGCCCTGCCGACACATGGCGGTAAAAAGAAAAACCGTAAGAAAAAGAAGTAAAGGATTTGCCGTCATGCCCTTATCGGTAAGACGGCGGTAAATGTTAGTCAAAAACAGGTTGAAGTGAAAAAGGAGTATTAAAATGGCACTCGCAATCAGACTATCCAGAGGTGGACGTAAAAAGCGCCCCTTCTACCGTATTGTTGTAACAGACAAACGTATGCCACGTGATGGCCGCTACATCGAAAGACTGGGAACATACAACCCGCTGCTCGATGACGAAAACCGCGTGAAACTGGTCAAAGACCGTATTGAATACTGGCTCTCCCAAGGTGCGAAACCGTCCGAGCGTGTTGCGATCTTTCTTGGTCAGGCTGGCATGATCGACATGCCGGAACAGCCAAACCGTCCGAACAAATCTGCTCCGTCCGAGAAAACGAAGATGAAGCTGGCGGATAAGGAAGAAAAGCGTAAAGCAGCGGAAGAATCTGCTAAAGAAGCCGAAGAAGCGGCAAAGGCTGAAGCGGAAGCTCCGGCTGAAGAGGCTCCTGCAGAAGAAGCAAAAGCCGAAGCCGAAGCACCTGCAGAAGAGGCGAAAGCTGAGGAAGCTCCTGCGGAAGACGCAAAAGAAGAGCCAAAAGAAGAAAAAGCGGCTGAATAATACGGCGCGCACAACTTCTGAAAGTAAAAAACATGGCCAGCCCCGAAAAAGCGCAAAAGGCAAAAAGGATTTGTCTGGGAAAAATCACTTCCGCGCACGGCGTGAAGGGGCTGGTTAAAATTTTGCCGTACGGCGAGGACATTACCCTTCTCGAAACAATCGGCCCCCTCTTCACCGGCGAAACATCGGATAAAACCGTTTCGGTCACACTGAAAAGTAGTGCCGGAAAATTCATGCTCGCCGAAATCGAAGGCTGTAACGATCGTGACAAAGCCGATCAATACAGGAACACGGAGCTTTGGTGTCTGCGTTCCGACCTGCCTGAAATCGAGAATGAAGGGGAATTTTATATTGAGGACCTCATAAATCTCGACGCCAAATCCGCAGAAGGCGAGCCCCTCGGCAAAGTCGTTGCGGTACAAAACTTCGGCAGTGCTGACCTCTTGGAAATCAAACCACCAGTAGGACAGAGTTACTTTATTCCCTTTAAGGATGAATATGTCGGCGACGTCAATCTGGATGAGAACTATGTTATAATCATGAATGCTGAAACCATGATGATGGATTGATATGAGTGATAAAAACGGCCTCGTGATTGTCGAATATTTCTACAACCCTGTCGAAGCACACGTCGTAAAAACCTTCCTTGAATCCCACGACATTCCCGTATTTCTCTTTGATGAGAGCATGACGGTCGGAACAACATTGGACATCGCCGTAGACGGCATTAAGATGCTGGTATTACAAGAAGATGTAGAAGAAGCCAAACGATTGATCATGGAACAAAAACAAACAGGCACGACCACCGAACATGAATAAATTCCACGTCAACATCCTTACGATCTTTCCTGAAATGTTTCCGGGGCTGCTCGGCTTGTCTCTAAGTGGCAAGGCACTGGAGAAAGAAATCTGGAGCCTGAATACGGTCAATATCCGCGACTTCGCCGAGGGCGTCCACAAAAGCGTAGATGATACGCCGTACGGCGGCGGTGCAGGCATGGTCATGCGCCCCGATGTTATCGAAAAAGCAGTCCTGTCTATCGAAAATCCGGGCAGAAAAATCTACATGAGTCCGCGCGGACAAACCCTGTCACAAAATCTCGCCGAAGAGCTATCACAGGAACAAAACCTGACAATTCTCTGCGGGCGCTATGAAGGCGTAGACCAACGCGTACTGGACTCACAAGGCTTTGAAGAAATCAGCATCGGCGACTATGTCCTTTCAGGCGGAGAACCTGCCGCCATGATCCTGATGGACGCATGCATCCGCCTTCTCCCTGAGGTCCTCGGAAACAATGAAACCATTGATGAAGAAAGCTTTTCTAACGGACTTTTGGAATATCCGCATTACACCCGCCCCGCTGAATTCATCTCCACAAATGGAAACACTTATACCGTTCCTGAGGTTCTGACCTCCGGCAATCACAAAAAGATCGAAGAATGGCGGCTGCAAAACTCCAGAGAAATAACAAAAAAACGACGCCCAGACCTTTGGAATGCCTACGAAAAAGACAAAAAATAACTTGTTTTCCAGCCTCATATACTATAGAAAGTGCCAGACTTTAATTTAACCCGCAAAAAAGACAAACGAACCGCCGGTTCTTGATTAGCAATAGAAAAGAACTGAAATCGGGTTCTGATAAGGGATAGAAAGATGAACACATTACAGAAATTTGAAGCCAAGCAGCTGGAAAAACTGCAAGGTACAAAAGAAATTCCGGACTTCGGCGCAGGCGACACTGTTAAGGTGAACGTTAAAATCCGTGAAGGTAACCGCGAGCGTATTCAGGCATATGAAGGCGTTTGTATCTCGCGCGAAGGTTCCGGCATCAACGAAAGTTTCACAGTCCGCAAGATCAGCTACGGCGAAGGCGTCGAGCGTGTATTCCCGATCTGGAGTTCACGTGTAGACAGCATCGAACTGGTTCGTCGCGGTTCCGTTAGACGCGCAAAACTTTACTACCTGCGCGACCGTCGCGGTAAATCTGCCCGTATCGCCGAGCGTACAACCGGCCACGGCATCGACAAAAACAAAGAAGAGAAACTGGCGGAAGCTAAAGAAGCCAAAAAAGCCAAGAAGGCTGAAAAACAGGCGAAAAAAGCTGCCAAGAAAAAGAAGAAGGAAGCATAGCCCGCTGCCTTCTCACGGAATAAAGAAAAGCTCCCCTCAAAAAGGGGAGCTTTTTTTACTACTCGAACAACTCTACTCTATAAAACAGAAATTTTGGCTTTCAGACACACTTCCTTGCCTGCGTAATGCGCCGCAGACAGAAGAACCTCTTCATGAGAGCCGAAACTATCGACCAGATCCTCAGGAACAGAACCGATCAAAATCATATTCTCATGCAAAACGGCATGAACAGACCCGTTGTTACGATCAAAAATGATTTTTTCGGAACGGACATAAGCCGGATCAAAAAAGCGGATCGCCGGAAGTTCACCGGACTCAAAGGATGCATTCAGACCTGAATGTGTCAAAGAACCATCATACATAATAAAAACCCCTGTATTACTGCACTGCAAAAACAGTATATAAAACAGAGGTTTCTAATTGGTTAACTGTCCGAAAACAGGGTTACTTAAGATCCAGTCCGCCGCCTTCAAGAACCGGATCAGCCCCATCCTGAAGCAAGCTGTTATAGTCGAATGCTTCGACTTCCATACCTGGTGCAGGCGGTTTGATCTGCTGGAAGTGAATTTCAGCAAGCTCGGTCGCTAAAGCACCAGCATGCTGAAGATTTTCCAGAGCCGGACCAACTTGATCGATCAATATCTGATGCTCACCTGCATCAAATGCCGGATCGGATTTAAAGCCTTCTGCTGCGCCTTCTAACATGCGGCCTGTGGTCTCCCAACCATGGAACTGGTTGATATCATAAACACCGTCAACATTCGGCGGATTGCCGAGTGTTTGGTCAGAAAAACCACGCTCCGTCATAATTGTGTTGTGAAGATCGGTCGCAGTATCCATAGCACCGTTGTAATTCTGAACAATCGCTTCCGCAAAATGCGGAAAAGCATAGTAGGTAGCATTCTGCGCAACGTTATCAATACCAGCTTCGGTTAGTTTTTCAGTGTCTAAAGCACGTCCTTGCAGAAAAGCATGCGACTTGATATCCGCCAAAGCCTCCGGCCCAAGATTAAGAGTCTCGACCACCAATTCCGCATCATAATTACTGATAACAAGATTAACGGTTCCGGCATGGGGCAAATCCGCCTTGCCAAAAATCGAATTCAAGGCATCTTGAGCAGTACCTGCGACATCTACAGTATCCTGAAGACCATCAACAGCCTCCTCGGCAACGCCGCCACCTTTGAAAATTTCTCCAATTCCACCTAAACCCATATCTAAGTCCCTTTAAGATTTTTTATAAAACACTTCACTATAAACATTTTGAGCAAATCTTGTCCAGAAATTACCCAAAGTCTCTGCACATGTTTTCACTCTCCAACTCTTGTAACAACGTATTGTTTTTGTTTTGAAATGTCACCATTGACGTCACTCATTCCACCATCCGGCCAAACCACTTCTATAGCCTTAATCTTGTTTTTTCCTAGCCCGAAATGGGCAAACGCCGCATCTTGAGACTTATACCCGCCGCTCGCCTTAATATAACGCACCTGTTTAGATTCGTTACCACCATCATCGATAAGTGTTAAAATCACTTTCGCGCCAATGCCACGCGTATTTTGCGTCGTTTTATCCCTTAAACTTATGATAATGCTCCCATTCTCGGCCATATTATTCTGAAATACCGCAATCGGCGCATCGGTCGGGAAGCTGATAATGTCAATATCCCCGTCACGATCATAATCGATATAGGTATACGCCGCTGTCGGCGTAAAATCTTCCAGACTCGACTCATACGTTTTATTCAAAAAGAAGTCGCCACTCTGGTTTTCATAGAACAAGTTCGAAAACAAAGAAAACGAGACATTAAAACCGTTGGCCACATAGAGATCCTGCCAACCGTCATTGTTTAAATCCGCAAATTTGGAATTCCAGGTCCAACCGCCTAGCGCCGTATGTAATGCCTTTGCGACATCTCGATAGGTGCTATTATCCTCATCATTCTGAGTCAGCAGAATATTGCGCAAGGACGCATTGGATGCATGGAGTTTTCTCTGATCCAAATGCTCGAAATAGGCATCTTCCTTGGCCAAATACCCCTCATAAGCTTGCTCGATCCCCTGACAAAAAGAAGAATAGCGCTGCGATAAGTCAGCGGACAAATCAGCCATCTTTTGCCGCCCCGAAATGTGAAAGCTGCAAGCATTCTTGTGATTCACATAATGCTTTAAACAGCCAAGCCTACGAGCATCATCTTCAACACTGCTACACGCATCACCGATAAAGTGTGAAGCCCTGACAAGCGCATGACGATAGGAAAACTCTCCCTGACATTTTGAAAACTCCTCACTACCCTTTGAATACATCCGCCCGCAATACTCTCCATAATCAATGGAATAATCACTGACACTCCCCCACTTTGAAACAAACGACTCGGTAAAGGCGATCTGCCCGAGGAAGTAATCTGGCTTCAAATCATTGTTAAAATCACCGACATCCACGCTCATTGTTGATTGAGCGCCTTCATACATCTGTAGCTCTTCCGCAGTCGCAGGCCGCAAGCCCCCTTGCCCGTCGCCAAAATAAAGGCCGTCGGAATAACGCCCGTCGATATAATCATTCCCAACATAAAGATCGGGCAAACCGTCGCCGTTAAAATCATGGAAAAGGCTTGTTAAAGTCTCACCTGAATCACCTTGCAGTGTTTCAAGCTGGAACGACACATCACCATTATTCTTGAGAATATGGTTCTCCGATCCGTCAACCCCGATAAAATGCGTCCCCGCCTTCCAGTTCCCAAGGAAAATGTCCATATCCCCGTCTCCCTCGATATCTGCAAACCCCAGACTAACAGTCACCGCGTCCTGTTTAGGGATGAGCAAAGCCATACGCTCGGCATCGAACGAACCCCCATCACTAAAAATACGGTAATTCTCCCCGTCAAAAGTCGAAAAAACAATATCCAGCCAACCATCACCATTCAAATCAACCAGCCCGACATTCACAACATCCCGAAGCTTGTCAGGCATCGGTAATTCCTGACGCATAAAACGCTGACCGTTGATATTGCTGTACAAAACAAGGTTCGGGTACACTTCCGCATCGCCCATAACCAGAAGATCAATCCACCCGTCATTATGCACATCTCCGGCAGCAACCGCCTGCGTCAAACGCGGCACCATATCCGCCAGACCGGAAAGATAAGAAATCGTATAAGGCTGCAACAAACCCAATTCTTCGCCGGAAAAACGCAAAAATTTTCCGTCCGCGCCTCCCGAAGACGGTAGAAATTCTGCAGACTGAACGGTAATATTCAAACTAACCGACAGACCTGCTTCATCAGAAAAAACAACAGGCTCAACGTTGCTCCGAATATCTTCAAGTGCATAAACAGGATCACTACGCTCCAAAAAGATATCTGTTTCATCAACCGGATCAACCGCAGCAATCTTCGTGGTTGAAATCATACGGGACGCTGTCTGATAATAATACTGCTCGAAAACATAAGACAGCCCGCCCACACAGATCCCAAGAACCATAGTCATCAGGAACATGAAAACGGCCAAACGCAGCGATATAGACCTCCATATAATGAAAAATGCATAAATACTGAATGATCCGAGCGTAAAGAGAAACACTGCGACATAAGCAATCGGCATACCCGTCTGTAACAACACGGATGAAAACACCGCATCAAAGGCCATTGGTGCAGGCAGTATGACACCGAAAAAGGCAATTCCGATAAACGTCAAAAGACCAAGGACGGACATCTCGGCAACATCCAGAGTTTGCAACTCATCCCAAGGCAAAACCGTAATGGCTACAGTGCCGAGGAATCCCGCAAGTATCATCAATGGCAAGGCAATCTTTACAAGAAGGAAAAGGCTTTTGAAATAAGACTGAACCGCCCATAAAATCGCCGCTCCCCACCCCTGATCGGATGGCGGCATATCGACAGAAACTGAAAATTTATGTTTAAAGGATCCATCTTCTGGAATCGGCTTTCGCAATTCTTCTTCATTGAAAAAAAAGCGACAGGACAAGGGAATGACCACCAAAATATAAAGCAGTGTAAACCCGACCTTAAGCCCCACAAGATAGAGCGGAAACATCGAAAGCATCATCACCAGAACGACAATGTTAAGCGTCGGCGATGCTATCAAGGTCGCCAGAACGGTTGGTAATTTTGCTCCCGCCACATGCAGGGACTGCGCAATCGGCGCAGCGCAATTCACACAAACCCCAAGCGGCGCACCGATAATCAGACCCAGAAAACTACTTTGAAATCTGTTTTTAAAGTTAAATCTCTGCAACAACGGCAGCATCGAAATCAGGAACGCCCCGAACAGAAAGGAAAACGTCATCCCCTTTTTGTTGGTACTCATCCAATTGATCGTCCCCCAGAATATTTTCTGTGTAAATGTAAAATCATCTTCAATCTCGACAAGAGGATGAAAACCCAAATCGGAAAGCGGTGAATTACTGCCCAGAATGGCCTTGCCGCTTAACTCAGGGTATCGTGATGTCGTCCAGAAATAAAAAGCAACAAACATCATAGGAATGGCAAGCAAAATGACGTGTTTTAAAGGAAATTTGTCTCTTACCTGAATGCCTTCCATGAAGACTCCCTCTCTGCATCATGCTGCAAGCAAAAACGCCAATGCAACGGCACATTCCGTATTTGCGAAAATATAAAGGATAAGATAAAAGAAGTGTCCATTGAAAAAAAGGTCTAAAGCTCTGGAAAAAGGGATTTTTAGGTATTTCTCGCCAAAGCGGACCAAGCGGAAAGTTTAAAGGAGCAAACATGAAACCGCGTACCTTATACGACAAAATCTGGGACGAACATGTAATCAGCACATCCGAAGATGGAACGTGCCTCATCTACATCGACCGTCACCTCGTCCACGAAGTCACATCCCCGCAGGCCTTCGAAGGACTCCGGATGGCTGGACGAAAGGTACGCAAACCCGAAGCGACACTTGCCGTTATGGATCACAACGTCCCGACAACCGACCGCTCAGAAGGCATTAAGGAAGAAGACAGCCGCATCCAGATCGAAACATTAAGCAAAAACTGCGAAGAATTTGGCGTCGATTTGTTTGACCTCTCGGACGTTCGTCAGGGCATCGTCCATATCATCGGCCCCGAACAGGGCTTCACACAGCCCGGAATGACAATTGTCTGCGGCGACAGCCACACCAGCACACACGGCGCATTCGGCGCACTCGCTTTCGGTATCGGCACATCCGAAGTCGAACACGTTCTGGCCACCCAAACCCTGATCCAGAAAAAAGCCAAAAACATGCGCATCACCGTCGACGGCGAATTACCCGCAGGTGTTACCGCAAAAGATATGATTTTGGCGATTATCGGTGAAATCGGAACCGCAGGCGGCACCGGCCACGTCATAGAATACGCAGGCTCCGCCGTACAAAGCCTGTCTATGGAAGGCCGTATGACAATGTGCAACATGTCCATCGAAGGCGGCGCAAGAGCAGGATTGATCGCACCAGATGAAACCACCTTCAATTACGTGAAAGGCCGCCCGCTTGCCCCGAAGGACGGACACTGGGAGAAAGCCGTAGAGTACTGGAAATCCTTCTTTAGTGACGAGGGCGCGGAATACGACAAGGAAGTTGTTCTAAAAGCCGAAGACATCAGCCCGATCGTCACTTGGGGAACGACCCCCGAAGATGTCGTCGCCATCACCGGAGAAGTGCCCTCTCCCGAAGACTTCGATGACCCGAACAAAAAAGCATCCGTTAAAAGAATGCTGGAATATATGGGTCTGGAACCGGGAACAAAAATGACAGACATTCCTGTCGACAAGGTTTTTATCGGCTCTTGCACAAACGCCCGTATAGAAGACCTGCGCGAAGTCGCAAAAATCGCCAAAGGCAAAAAAGTAGCTGATAGCGTCGAAGCAATGATTGTCCCCGGCTCCGGTCTTGTCAAGGCTATGGCCGAAGAAGAAGGCATCGCCGATATCCTGATAGAAGCGGGCTTTGACTGGCGCGAACCGGGTTGCTCAATGTGTCTGGGCATGAACCCCGACCAACTAAAACCGGGCGAACGCTGTGCCTCTACCTCAAACCGTAACTTCGAAGGCCGACAGGGCCGTGGCGGACGCACACACCTGCTTTCCCCTGCAATGGCCGCAGCAGCAGCGATTACGGGCAAACTGACGGATGTGCGAGACCTTTAGTTTAAAAAGCATCTAAGCCTTATGAAAATTTGCCTGCGCAACGCGCTTGATGTATCGTTCTGAATAAATAAAAAACAAAGCGGGTTGATTTGGGAGTGCCAAATTCGTTTTCGGAATACTTCACGGAAAACAGCACCATTCAGGATGCACTGGATGTCAGCGACGCGTATTCACAACAGGACTTTGTACAAACTCTGCAGAACAACGGCTGGCAGACACAAGATACAGAAAACGGCACAATTCTGTTGACCAGCCCCGATGACCAATGGGCGGTCAAATTTTTTCATCCGCGTAAAAATGCCGCCGAAGCGGAATTCGCACGATTTGCAATGGAAAACCCCTCTGCCGCTGAAAATCCGCATATTGTCCGGACCGAACATATAGGCTGACTAAAAGACAGTTATTTCGTCGTCATGGAAAACCTTACACCGTTGGATCTGAAGACCAGAGCAGATCATGAAGCCCTCAGCAGTTTCCGAACACTGACACACCCGATGGCAACAGACCGCGAAGGCAAGGAACAAGCCGTAGAATATTTACGTGAAAACAATCCTGAACTTCTGGAGGCTGTTACGGAATCCACGCAACATGCAATCTGGCTCTCGCAGGGCGCCCCGATCATGCAGGGCATAAAACCTACAGGCATAAGCACAGGAATAGATGCACATCACGGCAATATTATGATGCGCCGGAACGACGACGGAACCGAAACCATCGTCCTGATCGACCAGTTCCAGATGCGTCCGTGGCCGCAAAACAAATCCCTGACAGACGGACAGAAAGAAACGCTGGACGTTCTCGGCATCAATCCGCGTGAAACCAAACGTGATTATCAACCGTTCAGAGAAGACTATGTGCAAGAGAAATTCGAACTCTAAAGACGCTGTTTTTGATTATTTTAAACTGCTGACTATAATGACAACCAATAATAACTATTAATTAAGAATGATAAGCCTACTATGGGGCTGATTAAACAGGGAAAAGCAGATATGCCGGACAGAACAAAACCAGGAAATGAAAGCAGAGACTTTGTAGCAGAAGATTGGCCGGACGATTTCGACTTCGAAACGGATGAAATATGCCAGACGGTCTTCAAGCCGTACATTCTTGAAAAAATGGAAGAACTGGCAGACTTCGATGCACAGCGCCCCGCCGATACGAAATATATCTTCCATGAACATTCCGAACGCGTCGCCGAAGATGTCAGGAACACGTGCCTGCATCTAGGATTGAGCGAACACGTTGCCAACAACATTTACTGGGCAACCCTGATCCACGACATGGGAAAAATGCAGCTGCCTGTCGATATATGGGATTCCGAAGAAAAACCGACCGATGACCTGAAACAACACAGACGGACACACACGACCTTGGGCCGCACACAATTCGAAAAAGATTTCGAAGGCGTAGAACACCCGTTCAAAGATTTGGCCATAGACATCATGGACAACCACCATGAACAAATGGACGGGCTGGGCACACACGGCCTTTCAGCAGAAAATATATCACCCGCGACCCGCATTGCCAGTATTGTCGAAGCCTTTGACGGCTGGTCAATCCCGCGCCCGCATTTCGGTGATAGAGACATCTCCCCTCCCTCTGTCCTCCAACGTATGAAAGATGAAAAATCTCATATGTTTGATGAGGATATGCTGCAGGCATTTACGGAAGTCAAAATGGCACAATACGTCCAGAGCCTCTATATGTCTCGTGATGTGACGGGCGAAGCCCCTACTCTTTAAAAATAATCCATCAAATCAATGGACTTAAACGCTGGAATCGTTTGCAGAAAACAATTTCGCTCAGTATAACAATGTCTCTTCGACAATCTGATGAAAAAAAAGAGGAAGCATGGAGCCTTTTTCTAAGCTAACGGGCAAAGCCGCACCACTAGAGATGATCAACGTCGACACCGACATCATCATCCCCAAACAATTCTTGAAAACCGTCAAGAGAACGGGCCTCGGCATCAGCGCATTTTACAACATACGCTATGACGATAACGGCAATGAAAACCCGGATTTTGTCCTGAACAAACCCGAATACAAAGACGCAAAAGTCCTGATCACAGGTGAAAATTTTGGCTGCGGATCCTCTCGCGAACATGCACCGTGGGCCATTCTGGACATGGGAATTCGCTGTATTATTGCACCAAGCTTCGCGGATATCTTCTTCAACAATAGCTTTAAAAACGGAATTCTGCCGATCCAACTTCCGCAAGAACAGGTCGATACGCTTATGAAGGAAGCAAAAGATAACCCCGATGCTACTTTTGAAATTGATCTGGAGAAACAGACGATCACGCGCGGAAACAAGTTTTCCTTCGACTTTGACATTGATCCATTTCGTAAACATTGCCTACTGCACGGTTTGGACGATATCGGCCTAACCCTTGAAAAAGGAAGTGAAATCAGCGCTTTCGAGGAAAAACGCTCAGCTGACAAGCCTTGGCTTTAAATCAGAATACTCAAAAACTCACACATGAGGACATAACTCGAAATGACCTACAAATTGCACATTCTCGCCGGTGACGGCATTGGCCCCGAAGCAATGGCCGAAGTCGAAAAACTGGTCACATGGATGAACAAAAACACAGATATCAATATTGAAACATCACAAGGACTGGTTGGCGGCGCATCGATTGACAAACACGGCGAACCCTTGACGGATGCGGAACTGGAAACCGCAAGAGCCGCAGATGCCATTCTGCTCGGCGCGGTCGGCGGGCCGAAATGGGCTGACACCGAATATCACATCCGCCCAGAGGCAGGCTTGCTGAAGCTCCGCAAAGAACTGGATCTCTTCGCAAACCTGCGCCCTGCCCTCGTATTCGATGCTCTGATTGATGCATCAACTCTGAAACCGGAAATCGTAAAGGGGCTGGATATCCTGATCGTCCGCGAACTGACGGGCGGCGTCTATTTCGGTGAGCCACGCGGGATTGAGGATATCGGCAACGGTGAGCGCCGCGGCATAAATACCCAAGTCTACACAACATCTGAAATTGTGCGCGTCGCGAAAGTTGCATTTGACCTCGCCAAAAAACGAAGCAACAAGGTCACATCCTGTGAAAAAGCCAACGTCATGGAGTCCGGCAAACTCTGGCGCGAAGAAGTTACAAAACTTCACGAAGTAGAATTCAGCGATGTGAATCTCGAACACATGTACGCCGACAACTGTGCCATGCAGCTTCTTCGTAATCCGTCTCAGTTCGACGTTATTGTAACGGACAATCTCTTCGGCGACATCCTCTCCGATGAGGCCGCCATGCTCACAGGCTCACTGGGAATGCTCCCCTCTGCCTCCCTGGGCGCGGAAGGCTCAACGGCTCTTTATGAACCTGTCCATGGGTCTGCCCCAGATATTGCAGGCCAAGGAAAAGCCAACCCGCTGGCAACAATCCTCAGCTTCGCAATGTGCCTGCGGTATTCCTTTAATCAGGGAAAACTCGCCGACACACTGGAGGACGGCGTCCAAACCGTATTGAACGAAGGCACAAGAACCCCCGACATTATGTCCGAGGGCTGCACGGAAGTCTCGACATCCCAAATGGGAGATGCTTTAATTGCACAACTCGAAAAAATTTATGAATTAAAGGGTGTTGCATGATCGCAAGCATCGTTTTAGCGCTTTATTTCAGTGGTATTATCTCTTTGGGAAATGCCATTGTCTTCCTGTACGTCACGGGAATCATGCTCATTGTTGCTGAAGTGGCCGTAGTCTCGTTCGGCATTCTGGCATTTAACGGCCTGATCGCCCTCTTCGCTGCTTATAGTCTACAGGTTGATTACGTCATCCTGTTCGGTATTCCCGTAGACTGGCACGTCCTGTTCGGTGTCGCGTTCGTCGAATTTGCCTGTATTCTCGTTGGCATAGCCGTTTATATGCATATCCGCAAAATCAAGTCGACTACGGGCGTAGAAGGCATGATCGGCTCTCAAGCGACTGTACTCGCGTGGAGCGGAAAAAAAGGACAAGTTCGTATTGAAGGCGAAATCTGGAAAGCTTATTCCGCACACAGATTAGATCTGACACCGAATGATGAAGTCACAATCGAAGCAGTCGACAAACTCAAACTGGTCGTAAGAGCTTAAATTTTTAAATAAAGGAGTATTCTAAATATGACATTTTTAGCCCCTGTATTTGTTGTTCTGGTTATTTTAATCATCGCATCCGTACGAATTGTTCAGGAATATGAGCGCGGTGTGATTTATACATTGGGTCGTTTTACAAGCGTCCGAGGCGCAGGTGTACAGCTCATCGTACCCGGCCTGCAGCGTGTCCTCCTCGTAGACATGCGGATTAGAACAGAAGACATCCCGTCACAAGACATCATCTCGAAGGATAACGTCTCGGTCAAGGTAAACGCGGTTGTTTATTTCCGTGTCGTCGATCCTGGCAATGCCATTAACAAGGTAGAAGACTTCGTTATCGCAACCAGTCAGCTGGCTCAGACCACACTCCGTTCCGTCCTTGGTAAACACGACCTGGATGACATGCTTGGAAAACGTGACCAGCTAAATCAGGATATTCAGGAAATACTAGACCACCAGACAGAAGGCTGGGGGATTAAGATCACAAACGTTGAAATCAAAAACGTCGATATTGACCCGACCATGATCAGAGCAATTGCTAAACAAGCCGAAGCAGAGCGGGAAAGACGCGCAAAAGTCATCAACGCGGAAGGGGAATTGCAGGCGGCTAAGCAGCTTGATGAAGCGGCCACTATCCTTGCCCAGCGTCCCGAAACCATGCAACTGCGTTACCTCGGTACAATGAGCGAATTTACCAACGCAAAAGGCAACACGATCGTCTTGCCGCTGCCGCTTGATCTACTGAACAATATCAAAAACATCGCCGGCTCGATCAGTAATAAATAAAAAAGCCGACAGAAATGGCATAAAATACAAAAAAAAAGCGGCCCGTTAAGGCCGCTTTCTTAATTCATACGCTATTCAGATTACTGAAGACGTACAGCAATGTTACAAAGCTGATCTGGGTCGTCTTCGTTGTAGTTCACACCGTCACGACAAGCAGCTGTTGTCTCGGAAAGAACAGAACCTGAAGAAGAACGACCATCGTCCATTTTTCTGTCGATACGACCGGCCTGAGAAGGTGTCAAGATACCTGTACCGTCTGCAACGTCAGCAACCTGACCTGTCAGAACAAGGTAGTGACCCGGACGCATTTCAGTCGCGGTAAAGCCTGTTACACCTGTGCTGGTGTGACCTACAAGGTAACCACCACCAATCTCAGCAACCGGCAGAGCCTGACTGAAAGAAAGCGTCGCAGAACCATCAAAACCTGAAATCAGGTCTGTAGTTCTCAGGTGGTTAAAGTAATACGAACCTTCATCACCGATAGCAGGCGCTTCACCAACGTTATTGTCGATACGAGCATCGCCGTCACCATCATCACATGGGTCAGCATTACAGTTCAGCAAACGTGTAGAAGCGTTCGCCATGTCGCCAGGGAAGGCATCATATTGATCGCGGAAAGTGTTTGTTGCTGCTGTCAGACCCTGCATCTGTGCAGTAGTTGCAGTAACCTGCGCGTTAGCAATCATTTCCTGACCTTTCAGGATACCGCCGATCAACAGACCAACAATAATCATAACAACTGCAAGCTCGACGAGCGTAAAGCCCTTTTCGTCCTGCAGAGTTTCGTGCGTAAGTGTTTTCATCACTCAAGTCTCCTAGTGTAAAAAAAGATGAACCAAATTTGGATTTGTTTTGAATACTGAAGTGCGTGCCGGACGGCACCTGTGAATCATCACACAACTTCGGCTCCTAAACAAGTCCCTATGTGTTTAGGATCACCGATTACGTTAAACAAAGGCTTAAAAAATCAAGTATTTAGCCTCAAAAAGACAAACTGATAACTCAGAATGCCATAATGTTAGGATAGCATTGATTTATTAACAGTTATTTAATCATATTCTTACGATAAGAGCTTGGACTCTGCCCAGACATGTCTTTGAAAACACGATTAAAAGACGGCAAAGAGTTAAATCCAACTTCTTGGGATACAGTCTTGATACTCGCATCCGTCTCCAAAAGCAACCTTTGTGCATCCTGAATACGTCTTTCATTAAGCAATTGTGGAAACGATTTATCAAAATAGAGACTGATAATGCGCGAAACCGCAGCTTCAGATATCCCTAATTCCTGTGCCATATCAGAGCGCGAATATGTTGTTTCGTGATAAACCTTGTCCAAATCAAGAAGATCTTGAATTTTCTTCGCAACCGCTTCTTCCTCTTTGCTTAAACCGTCATCCTTTTTCTTTGATGCCGCAAGCGTCAGAACCTGCGGATAAATACGAAACAGACTGGTGGTAACAAGATAAATAAAGGATAACCCCAAAACAGTTCGGATAAGAGTTGTATCAATGCCGAAGTCCTGCCCGCCGAAACGTAAACTCATGGAAACAAGGAAAAAGATGTTCAGTATAATCAACGCCAATATAAGCCAATACCGTTCCTTTCCAGTTTTTTGTTTCAGCAGATCCTCAAACAGGTTTCTATGCATCCAGATAAAGAGCAAACTGGCTGCACCCGAAATCAAACCCGTAATATCAAGCCAGTCATAATAGACATCACACTCAAGCAATACTTCGCAATCAGATGTATAAGGAACCATCACAGAAGAGAGGAGTAGCGCCGCCGGAACAATAAGTAGAATACTCCATTCAGCAAGAGAAGGCAGTTTGGTTATCTGCGCCACCTGTAAGATAACAAGCACACTCAAAGGCGGCCCGTAAAACCAGGCTGTCCAGCGAATAACATCATAGTAAGGGGTAACATCACCGATATAAGCCCGGGCAAAATCAGTAAAAAAGGCAAGTCCTAAAACAACGAAATAAAGTACGGGAACAACAACCCGCTTGATATCTCCGACCCGAAATAAGATATACACAATGATATAAATACACTGAAAGACCCCTATCAGGGACAGCATTTCGGGTATTGTAAAGCGCAGCTGATCCATAGAAAAAGAATACTTCTTTTATGAGCAAAAATTAAGGCTCGTTTTTACAAAGCGGGTCTAAAGCAGCCTTTTCCGGTGTAAGAATCTCTTCGCAAACGACACCTCTTAAATAATTGAATTCATTAGGCTCCATATCATCGGCACTTGATCGCATAATTTCTATCATAAAATCATAGGCACCTTGAGTATTCCCCTGCCCTTTCATAATCAACATAGGAATATATCGTGTCCAGTTCGGAATATTAGGATTATCCATATTGGAAAGCTTATAAGCCAGTACCAGCGCCTTATCATGATCCTGTAACCTGAAACGAAGAAAATAGATAGCATGCGCCAAAAAACGCCATTTTTTTCCTTCCGGCCTCTGTCCGACTTTCTCTAGATAGGGCAAAACGGGGTAAAACTTCTCGGGCGTTTGAACGGCGCCGAAATAGTAAGCAGCAAGTGCCGGAACAAAGTTAGATTTCGGATCGAGGTGATCCGCCAAAAAAAACCACCGGGCAAGCGCATTGTAATCATAATCATTGAGAGAGGTTACACGCCCCCCGTAATCCCCCAGATTCTGGATCATCAGGCCGATGGTGCGATATGAAAACTGGGGATCGCCCAGACCGTAAGACGTGCCATATTCTTTTTCGGGCGCGGGCGGAACATTATCCCAACGCGCCTGAACATGCCTGACTGAAAACCAAAGCCCTATATTAAGGATAAGAACCAGTCCTAGACATACACGCGTTATTGATTTCGGATCTTTGGAAAAAACCTTCATCAAAACTGCCTGTTCAATAGGTCCAGCAAAGCCGCCAAAAAAACCAGCGCACAGAAAAATACGCATTGTAAGCAAACGAACCCAAACCCTATAACAGCCTCCCCTGCGCCGTATAAAAGCCAGGATGTCTGACCGAGCAAATCCAACCTTGGTGTAATAACAGATGTCAGTTGAACAGCCATCGCCATAGGGCCTGTATCAACAACAAGCTCGGAATCAACAATCCCCAGAAGCTGCCCCATCATGCGCCCAAGAACATAAAATGCGAACGTTGCCATTGCCCCGCTCGATGCACTGGACATATACATCGCAAAAAACAAGGCCGCGTTGACCATGATAATGTTTTCAACCAACACACTCAGCAGCCAAAGTGCATGTCCGCCTGCAACAAGGTGCGGACTGACCGCAACGATACAAATACCGATAGAGGCCGTTAGGATAACGGCAAGAACAATGAAAGCTGTGGAATAAGAAAGCAAAAATGCAACACGACTAATCGGTCTGGATAACAGAAATTCTACATCCTTGCCTTCAAAAGAACGCCGGACAAAGAAAACAACAAAGAGAACAAGACCTAAAACACCAGTCAGTCGAAGCCCTCCGGCTGCAAAGACGAGCGTAAACTGACTTTGTTCCTCAGCCGCGGAACTCCCCATAAAAACCGCAAGGCTTGAGCCAATAGCCAAAAGCACCAAAAGGGATATAACAAGCCTATCCCTTAAAGCGCCCATAAGCACATACTTAACAAGAGGAAATGAAATCAAACTTGAAACACCTTTCATGAAAGCCAGAAAAAGAAGCAAGCCTTATCATATAAGGCTTACTGTCAATAATTCCTTAAAGCTTAAAAGGCCTGCGATCACCGGAGAACGCCTTGTAAAGATCACGATCTGTTGGGTGAATAGTCTCGTTAGGCTGCTCCAGTATCGTCGCCTTCAGAAAAATAACCAACTCAGTCTTGCGAATAAGATCAGCTTGTTTTCTGAACAGACCTCCGACAATTGGCGTCTCACCAAGAATTGGAACGGCCTCTTGAGAAGACTCAGCTCTATCTTGCAGCAAACCACCCATGACAATTGGCTGACCGGAATTCACCTTAACCAACGTATCAATCTCCTGAACATTAAGCTGAGGAACCTGAGAAACAACATTCTCTGCACCTGAAATACGGGATGCAGCGAACGTTACTGCCGGATCGTTAACCACATCAACCACGCGGGTAATTGTGGGACGAACTGCCATAGATATGGTTCTCTCTTCCAAATTGATAGAAGGCTGCACACTCACCAAAACACCTTCCGGCACCGTTTTAATTTCGGATTCAATATCAACTTCTGTAACACCCTCATCGGTTGTAGAGTCAATATCCACCTCAAAGAAAACAACATTGGTTGCAACATTCAAAACAGCGGCCTGATTATTCAAAACAGTAAGACGCGGACTTGCCAAAGCTCTCACCGTACCGAACCCTGATATGGCTTGCAGAAGTCCCGCGAAATCATTTCCTGAATACCCCATAATAAAGTTAGAAAGGGTTCCAACCTCTGTCGCGGGCGCTGTGAAAACACCACTGCCGTTATTAGCTTCAAGAAGACCAAGAAGGGTATTTCCGCCTTCATCAAGGAAACCTGTAAAACCCTCTCCGCCAGACAAGCCTACGACAGTCCAATCAATACCTGTCACGTACTCGTCAAACAAATTAACTTCAAAAATCTTGGCTTCAATAAGAACTTGCGAGGTCACAGCCGTTTTCAAAAGCTTCATATACTCTTGAATCTCTTTATGCTGTTTTTCAGTTGCAAGAACGTTGATCAGACCGGCCTGCTTGTTGATAGCAAACCCGGTTCTCGGGCCATTTTCATCGTCTTCGTCTTCATCCTCAACAGGGACACTCTCAACACGAAGAACCGCTTCTGGCGGCTGGACATTAACCTCACCATCCTCACCTTGCTCGGGCGCAACAGCCTGAACATCCGGATTCTGCTCAACAGCCGTGACACGGGGGTCACGTTTTGTGCTTAGAGTTTTAGCCGTACCGCCACCGATAATTTGTGCAAGATTTGACTCCAGCTCTCCCCAGAAATCGGACAAACTTTCGGAAGACGCCGTAAAGGCAGACCCCGTATCAGCACCCTCACCGGAAACAACCGAAACATTCGTACTGACTGTACTGCTATTCTGACGCAGGTAGCTAAGGTAATCAATCTTATACACCTTGTTGTAAGGCGTATCGAGTTCAACACGGAGGTAATCATCCTTGAACTTGTACCTTAGACCTGCAATATCGGAAATACGGTCAATCACCTGATCAAACGGCTTATTCCGTGCAGTAAAGATAATGGAACCTCGGATAGCAGGGTCAAGTTCCAGATCATAATCGGCCTGTTCAGCCAACTCATAAAGAACATCACGCACAGGAACAGATTGGTTCACCGATACGGAAACCAGAGGCATCGGTTCCTCTTGAACGGTCTTACTTGAAACATATGGCTGTAAGCTGGGAATGCTCGACGCCTGGGAAAACTTGGCGTCTTTTTTTTCAACCTCGGGCAGACGCTCGGCCATACCATCTCTAAAGTCCTGAACCTCCATGTCGGATGCCCGGTCTATCTTTTGATAATTTGCGGCCAAATCACAAGCACTCAAACTTGCTACAGTAACCAGACACAAGAAGAGCGTTGCACCCTTCGATTTCCATGAAGACAAATCTTTGCCAATACGCATTTTCACTTTTGTTCCCCTGCTTTGAGGTATGAATAGAAATAGAATAATAGAAAGAAAGGCACGGGAATGCCTTGTGATTCTAACTACAACATACGTTAAGGGGAGTCGCAACACTTTGTATCGTTATGTGGAAAAAAACCACTGGAATATGTGTATAACTTCGTGGTCTTTAGTCACTGAAAGACAAGAGAGAAGTATCAACGGCATCGAGAGCATTTTTGCTTCCGCGTGATTCACTAACCAGTTGAGCTTGCTGGATCTTGATCTTCATATCCGAAGGTTTATCGGAGTTGGTAATCGCCGTCTCTTCCGTAATGAGTCCGTCCTGATAAAGATTCATCAAAGACTGGTCAAACGTACACATACCAATCGAATTGTTTTGTTCCATCACGTCATGAATCTTGCCGATTTCACCTTTAAGAATAAGCTCACGCACCAACCCTTGATTCAACATCACTTCAATCGCTGGTGCCATGCCCTTTTCGACGCTTGGCAACAAGCGCTGCGAAATAATGCCCTTTAGGTTCATGGAAAGGTTCAAACGGATCTGATTGTGGAAGTCTTCAGGGAATAGGTTCACAATACGCTCGATCGCCTGATAAGAGTTGTTCGTGTGAATTGTGGCAAGACATAAATGCCCCGTTTCCGCAATCGAAAGCGCCTGCTCCATAACCTCACGGTCTCGAATCTCACCAACCAGAATAACGTCCGGACGCTGACGCAAAGAGTTCTTCATCGCCGTCGCGAAAGACTCCGTATCAACCCCGACCTCACGCTGCGTTACAACGCAACCTTTATGCTCATGGAAAAATTCAATCGGATCTTCAATCGTAATAATGTGGCCGGAACTGTTGCAATTTCTCTGGTCAATCATTGCAGCCAAAGTCGTAGATTTACCGGAACCGGTCATACCCGTAACAAGGATCAAACCGCGCTTTTCCATGGCAAGATTGCTGAGGATTTTCGGCAAGCGCAGATCGGCAAAACTCGGAATTTCAGATGTAATACGGCGGATAACAAGCGCCGGGAACTGACGCTGGCGCATAACATTAATACGAAAACGCCCGTGCTCACCCATATCCAGAGCAGTGTTCAACTCCATATGCGCTTCAAAGTCGCGCTTCTGCCTATTTGTCAGCATAGAGTTCAAAATCTCGTTGATGTCATCAGGGGACAAAGGTTCTTCAGAAAGGTTATTAAGCCCCTTGTCGCCACGCAATGAGGGCGGAAACCCGACTGTCAGATACATATCCGCAGCTTTGGTTTCGTTCATCGCATTTAAGTACTGAAATATAATTGGTGCGTTCAAAATGAGTACTCCCCGTCACCACTAGCATCCCCTCCAATCTTGACATCCCCGTCAGGCACAATGTCATAATCGGAAGTCATATCATCCTCAACCATCTTACGACCGCCAAGCGCACTCGAAGCGTAATCACCTTCACCGTCACCGCCGCCTTCATCATCGGTTGTTTTAAGAAGCGCCCGACGTGCCTCCTCTTTGTCAATAATTCCAGCTTCCAGAAGACTCTTAACAGCATCTTCCATCGTCACCATCCCGTAACGCGAACCAGTCTGCATCATGGAATACATCTGCGGAATTTGGTTCTCACGAATCAAGTTACGCACAGCACTGGTTCCAACCAGAATTTCGAACGCACCAACACGTCCTTTGCCGCCTGCACGACGCAAAAGAGTCTGCGCGATAACGCCTTGAATAGAACTGGAAAGCATCGCACGCACCATTTCCTTGTCCCCGCTCGGGAACACGTCAATAATACGGTCAATGGTCTTGGATGCAGAATTAGAGTGAAGTGTACCGAAAACAAGGTGACCTGTTTCAGCAGCCGTTAAGGCCAGAGAAATTGTTTCATGGTCACGCATCTCACCGACCAGAATAACATCAGGGTCTTCACGCAAGGCACTCTTCAAGGCTTTTGCAAACGTCTTGGTGTCTGTCCCGACCTCGCGGTGGTTCACAAGCGACTTTTTAGACTGGTGAAAAAATTCAACCGGATCTTCAACAGTCAGAATGTGTTTGGCGTGATGCAGGTTAATATGGTTCACCATAGACGCCAGCGTTGTCGATTTACCGGAACCTGTGGGGCCTGTAACAAGAATAATACCCTTTTCTAGTTCGGCAAAACGACGCATGACCGGTGGAAGATCAAGCTCTTCCATTGTCGGAATTTCTGTAGGAATCGTACGGAAAACAGCCGCCGCACCCAATCGGGTTGTAAACGCGTTTACACGAAAACGAGCCTTCTCGCCCAAAGCGATAGCAAAGTCGAGCTCCATGTTCTTTTCATATTCCGCGCGCTGGTCTTCAGCCATGATGGAATAGAGCATCGTACGAATATCATCACTGGCGAGCGCATCTGCCTTAACGCGCTTCATCTGTCCGCTGACGCGGATAATAGGAGGACTTCCGGCACTTAAATGAAGGTCCGAAGCATCATTCTGCATTGTAAACGCAAGCAATTGAGTGAGATCCAAGGTGTTGCTCCCTTTGCTAATAGATACCCTGTGTAATTAGTTGTAACGCAACTTTATAAAAGGAAAGTAAAGATTCGGGTGTTTTCTCAACTTTATTATTCATGTCAGAACAGGTCCTTGCAACAAAAGAAGCGCATAAAGCGATGCAATCAGCGCAGGACCGAAAGGAAAAGGCTTCTGTTTCATAATAATACGCCAGAAAAGTGCCATAAACAGACCGATAGAACCGGTTAATATGAAAAAGAGAGGAAGATCATACAAACCCAGCCACAAGCCACAGACAAAGAAGAATTTAACATCCCCTAACCCAAGCGCTTCCTTTTTCATCAAAACGGTTAGGACTAGCCTTAAAAAAGCGGAAAGAAGCACGTAGACGATTGCCCCGGCGAAATAAGGCACAAGTAACTCGGCCGCCCCTGAAAAAGCGTCAGTGGTCGAAAAATAGAAAATTCTGGCAAAACCGATACAAAAACAGACAAAAACAAGCTGGTTCGGCAGCAACATTTTCTGAAAATCAATAACTAGAAGCGCGGCAAGAAAAGGGATAAGAGCAATAATAAACAGAGCTTCGACACTCATACCGAAAACGACATAAACGCCCAGAACAGCTATTGCAGTACCCAGCTCAATAGACGGATAAATCCAAGAAACTACTTGTCCGCAATGACGACACTTCCCGCCTGAAAACAGCCACGAAAAAAAAGGAACAAGGTCTAAAAATCCCAAATGTGTTTTGCAGGATGTGCAAGCCGAGCGCTTTGAAATCCAGTTTTGTTTTCTGGGAACTCTATAAGATAAAGCGGTAGCGAAACTGCCGAGAACGAGCCCGACGAATACAAGGACGACAATTTCGGTATACAACATAAGGCCACTCAGCTTAAAAAAGGCAACACCCGTTAACGGATATGGGCAAGCCTCTCGTAAACAGCTTCTCGCGGAATAGAGCGCCCGGCTCCATAAATGGTATCAACCTCTAAAGCACGCTCATAATAAGAGATCGCAGTTTTAGTTTCTCCCGCACGGTCTGCAATAACAGCCATATTGAAGATATGCGATGCATTGGAAGGCTCCATACTCGAAGCAATACCTAGATTTTTAATTGCTTCCCTGAAATTCCCCAGATTGGCTTCAGTAACAGCCAATTGCGCTACGATGCCGACATGTTCAGGATAATCCTGACGCAAGTCCTTAAGCTGACGCAAAGCGATGGCAGGATAACGCGTTGCCATAAGCCCCAGCATATTAACCTTAACTTCCGGATTTTCAGGGCTAAGATTAAGCAATTGCTGATACGTTTTCATCGCTTCATCAAAACGCCCGAGACTCTGCAAGGCAACAGCCTTACCCATCAAAACCCTTTGATCGCGCTTATTTTCCTCATACAGATTTTCAAACATATCGAGCGCGGAATCATGAAACCCTAATTTTAGCGCACGCTCAGCAGCAACCACCTGCGCCTGAACGGATTCTTTTCCCGGCCCCTTACGGACAATCATATATTTCGATCCCGGCTCAAGCGCTGGATTAACTTTACGCGGGCCCTCACGTGACATCTCACCCTGAGGCACAAGGGCTTCCGCATCGAAGAAATCATCATCGTCAGGAGAAACCGCAGACGGCCCCGCAATACTCGGCGCGTCTTCCTCAGCAGTAAACATCTCATCACTGATATTCGTTGCACCCAGTTCCTCATCAGAGGGCTCATCGGCCATCCCCTCTTCAACAACGATAGGCTCGGACTGAGCCCCCGCGTCCTTCGGAACGAAAACACAGGTGACCGAAAAAATACTGGCTAGCAAAACAAAACGTATTGTAAGGCGGCGTAAAGATAACTCTGACATTTTTAATTACTCATATTGCTGCAGAAAGATAGATAAGGATGGTAAATAGAGGACAAGCCGCTGACGACTTACATTAGTTATATCACGCTACATCTTTTTTCTCAATATACTCAAGAAAGGCTTGTTCAAGATTTTTTGCCTTTGTTGAAGCCTTTAGCTCGGATGGCGTACCTATAAACTGAATATCGGAATCATGTAAAACGGCAACACGGTCACAAATCTCATCCATGTCGGCCAAAATGTGTGAACTAAGAAAAATCGTCCGGTCCTGATGTTTCACATTATTGATCATCTTCTTAACCAAGGCGCGCGCCCGCGGATCAAGCCCGCTCATCGGCTCATCCAGAATAAACAGAGAGCATCCTGTAAGTAACGTGCCCATAATCCCGAGCTTCTGACGCATCCCCTTGGAATACGTATGAACCTGCCTGTTCAGCGCATCCGTGTCCAGCGCCAAGCTCTCGGCGGCCCCCCTGATCTCGTCCTCACTCAAAGAGCGACCGTAGAGCTTCAAGCAAAACTGAACAAACTCCATACCCTTTAAAAACCAGGGCGGCTCGAATTTCTCAGGCAGATAAGAAAACTTTGACTTGCTGATCTGGCTGCTTTTAGGCTCTCCGAAGATTGAAATCTGCCCCTTATCCTGCTCACGAAGACCGAGAATGCACTTAATCATCGTGGTCTTTCCGGCACCGTTAAGCCCCATAAGCCCAAATGTTTCTCCGGAACGCACCTCAAGACTAATATCTTTAAGAACATCCTTTGTGCCAAAAGAAACACAAAGGTCGTTAATACCAAGACAAGTTTTATCTGTGCTCATAATAACTTTACTCAAGTGCGTAAGAAGGATCAGCCTGGAAGGAAGATACGCGTATCAAGATTAAAACGCTGATGCGGTCTAAGACGGATCGGAAAAATCTGCTCTGTGTAAGGGTCAAGCCACTTCACTTCGATGTACTTCTTGAAAACGCGAAGCTCCATGACTTCTTCAGGAATAGCGTTCGGCGTAATACGCAAACCGTTTAACCATATAATCCAGTCATCCTCTCCGTGGTAAAGAATACCGCTAAGCATCAAATCACGATTGTCCGGCTTGGTTTTATTAACGTTAAGCTTATCAAGATCCTGCTGTCGCACACCACGCACGCTTCCGCGCGCACGCTTGGCATCTGTGATCAATTCATGCTGCCAATATGTAAAAAACAATGACGGAATTTTGTCAGGATTAAACGGCGATTGATCGTCTTCCTCTTTTTTCTTCTGAACAGACTCAGGCGTGATATCAGATTGAACCGGCTCTTTATTCCGCTCAAGCATTTCCTCAAATTCTTTTTCGATATCTGTCATAGGGCCGTCAACAGCACCTTGATCCATCGGCGGCACACCGGCAGCCTCAACCTCGGTACTGCCTTCGACAGTGCCATAATCGTCATTTAAAATTTGTGCGGATGCCCCGAAAGGTATTGCAAGAAAAGCTGCAAAAGCGCAAGACAGCACAAAATATGATGTACCTTTAAAGATACGGGCAGTAACAAATGAACGATGTGCGCCTCTCGTCATGAACATTATTTTTCCTCAACAATAATCTGTGATTCGGGGATCATCGTACGCCACGACAATTCTACATTTGCAGTGACGAGAACAGGGTTTGCCTTGGTCGCTATCGCACGCAAAACCGGCCCGGATATATCACTCGTGCGCCTGATGCTTATTTTATCGACAGATAAATGCCCCGGATATTTTTTCTCAAGAATAAACATATAACGATAAATATCTAAATCATCATAGGACTGTATTTGAAGCAAAACAGGGCTGACAAGAAGCTTATATTTAGATTTCTTCGCTTCGTCATTTTCTTCAATACGCCCCGGGCTGATCTTTGCTCTGGCAGAAATAACTTTGGACTCAGCCTGTATGTCATTCAAAATATTCTTGGCAACACTTCTGATCTGCGCCTTGAAAAATCCATCTTGTTTGAGAAGATTGAACGCATCCTGCTGCTCACCTAATTGCTCGAATTCGATTTGCATACGGTCAATATCTGCTTGCTTGCTCTGGTTAGAACTCCGCAAAACCCTTAAGTCTCTGGCAAGTTTCGTTTCCTGCGGGATAAGATAAAGATAAATACCTGCGGCAAGCAAAAGATTGACCAGAACAAGTACGGCAAGAATAATGATCCTTTGTATACCAATAACTTTAATCATATCTCAGGCCCCTCAATTTTAATCTCTGCAATAAAATCGGCCTTTTTAGCGTCGCCTGCAGTCTCGCCTGTCTGGACAACGATCTCATCGACATATTCGTAATCTTCAAGCTTCTTTGTCACCTTAACAACATGATTGGGCATAATGGTCTGCAAACGCGCCTGCAGCTGATCGACCTCTTCATTGCCTTTCTCGGGATCAGTCGTGCTGGGGAACGTCATCCGCATTGTGGCCTCGAATAAAGGCACCTTGGGAACTTCCTTCATGCGCCAGTTCTTTTGTGGCGGCTCACCACGCTGAATATCAATCACATCGATACGCATCTCCGTGCCGAGCGCCAAACCGATGTTGTAGAAAAGATCCAGACTCTTGATATTTTTTTCTTCAAGCTGATTATGGACGGCCAGGGCACTTTGAATCAGCTCAATATCAAAACCGAGATCCTTCTTACGCTGAACCTCTTTATTGTAACGCAACTCCAAATCCTGTTTCCGATTATTTTCGTCTTCGATACCCTGACTATTTTCACTGTAAGACGCATAATAGGTAAAGAGTTGATAAGCCTGAAAGGCAGCCCCCAACAAAAGCAAAATGGAAGCAATAACGGCAATTTGCCTTGGCCTTGAAACCTTGTCGATCTCTCTTGCCTTCATCGGCAGTGTAAAGCTGGCCTTTCTGCCGCCCCATGCAATATGAAGGATATCCGCACGGTTTAAAGACTCCTGCCGTCCGAGTGACATTTTCAAATGACTGGCGGCCTCTTGTGATGTCAGGGAATAGAAATTACATGGAACATCAATAAGCTCTTCCATCATTTCACCGACAGAAGGGTTGGCGATCAGAATAATATTCAGCCCGTCGGTAGCATCAAAGCCAAAACGCCCGAGATAACTCATCGTAGCCTTGAATTCCTGATGGATATCATTGATCCACCTGACAGGATCATCGTCATTATCTGAGATAGGCGTCATACGAGTAAGAGCCAGTTCACCATCTTTCGTAACAATCTGACGCAAACCGCCGTTCTGATGCTGCCCAATAAAAATCGTCCATTTCGCTTTGTCCTTACCGCCTGCCAACTTGCCCGCAAGCTGCTTGATCATAGTCGCGGATTCAACGGGCAGAAGACAGAAACCGACAATAGGTGCAAGCGACCTGCGCGCTGCGCCCATCGTCTTCTTGAATGGCTCGGAATCAGGAACCGCGGCAAAGATATAAACACTTCCGGCCAGCCCTTTACCACCCTTACCTGACTTTGCATACTTCTCTTTTAAAGGCAAAGCAGCACGCACCGGGTAGTTTGGAAATGCCACCATCAACTTACGCTGAAGCACATTCTGCTTATCAAGAACACTGACTTTGGGAACACGCTCTTTACGATAGTGCTGCTCGACCATGTCATTGAGAATAAGAACAGGCTTTCCGCCGCAATCTTTAGAAATAATCGTCGCGACATTGGATTCAAAGTTTTCGACATTCCAAGGAACAGTCTCAACGTGTTTAACGCCACGGGCTGTTGTACTGTATATATAAAGTGCCTCGTCGGAAATTAGCAAAACTGTGCGGGACGGGGCTAAAAAAGAAAGCGACATAATAATACTACTCTAACATAAGAAATCTTAGGCTATGAAATCTGATCCATCATATTTCCAAGGTTCATATAGATCGGTCCGAGCGAACCAGCGGCAATCCAGACAATCACCAACGCCAGTATACACGTTAATGTCGGTTGAATCAGCTCAATTAAGCCATCAATCGCTTCATCCACATCTTTTGTGTAAAACGCAGAAACCTGATCAAGGACCTCTGCAAGCTTCCCGGACTCTTCACCGATCTTAACCATACGGACAACCATACTCGGGAATTCACCGGATGCGTTAAACGAGTCAGATAAAGGACTACCGCTCTTTACATAGGTTTCAACACCTTCCATCGCCTCAACAAGAACAAGGTTGCTAACCGTATTTCTGGCCGACTTCAAAGCATTAAGAACATCGATTCCGCTGGCAAAAAGTGCGGCAAAAGTCTGTGAATAACGTGCGATCGTAATCTTGCGGATAAGAGGCCCTGCTACCGGCATATTCAAATACATCGAATCAATTTGATAGGCAATCTCATCCGACATCCGCCGAATCATCATAAATAACGTGATCGTAAGAACCGGTACGGCAATAACAATATAGCCGCCGTAAATACTCAGACCAAAAATCGAAAATTGCGGCTGAACAAAGAAATTAGATGTATTGATCAGTGCAACAGAATACCAAGGCAACTCAATATCCAAGTAACGCAAGAAACCGACAATCTGCGGCACCACGTAACTCATCATAAAGATAATCGTAAACAGAACCACAAAGGTAACGATGATCGGATACCGTGTTGCCTTTTTGATTTTGGATTGCATCTCGTCAACCCATTTCAAAAACTTTTCAAGCTGGGAATAAGAAGAGGTCAAATCCCCTGTATCTTCACCCGCCGCAATCAGAGAGATATACAGCGGCTTGAACACTTTCGGATGCTTTTCCATCGCTTCGGATAACGCCGCACCGTCACGAACATCTCTGTGAATCTCACTGAGAATGTCACGCATCATATCATTACTGGTCGCATCACGGATATCCGCAAGCGCATCGAGCAAAGGCACACCTGCGCCCTGCATCTGCTGCAAGGAGACAAAGAGCTGAATAAGATCACGGATTTTAATGCGGGACAAAGAAATACCGGGAATCTTCATCCCCTTCTTTGCAAGCGAAGAGCATTGAATCAACTCAAGGCCAGCGGTCTGAAGCTGATTATACAAATCCACTTCACTGCGCGCGGACAACGTCCCCCTAACGGGACGCCCTTTAGCGTTTATCGCTCTGTACTTATAGCGTTCGATGGCTTTACCCTCGATGTTTCTTAAAAAACTTTGCCCATTTCCAGTTACTAAAATACGCAAAAAAAGTTTCAAGAATATGAAGATTTATTGGTAAGAGACTACTTTGTGAGGTCTACAACACGCGCGAGTGCTTCCATGCTGGTAAACCCTTCCTTGATCTTTAGAATGCCATCGTCTCTCATACTTTTGAAGCCTTTTTTCATCGCCAGGTCTTTTATTTCTGCTTTTGAAGCATTTCCGGCCACGAGTGCATCAAGATCCTCATCGAACAAAAGAATTTCCACAACAGCCACACGTCCCTTGTAACCGTTATTCCCACAAGCCTCACACCCTTCAGGATGCGCCTTATATATAATAAGGTCTTCATCAGGCTCCAGACCAAGAATTTCGCGCTCCTCCTCATCAGGCACATGCTCGATCTTACAAGACTGACATAAACGCCGCGCCAGACGTTGCGCAAAAACGGCAATAATCGCCCCTGCAACCATTCCTGGCTTCATACCAAGATCAAATAAACGCGGCAATGCGCCGAAAGAGTCATTCGTGTGAAGTGACGTGTAAACCTGGTGACCTGTCATCGCCGCCTTCAGCGCCATACCGGCGGTTGTCTGGTCACGGATCTCACCAATAAATATAATGTCAGGGTCTTGCCTCAGAAGCGCTTTAATACCGTCCGCAAACTCCAGAACACCCTCTCGAACGGGCGTTTGCCTGATCATAGGCAGAGAATATTCAACAGGGTCTTCCAAGGTTTGAATATTCACCTTCACATCGTTGATCTCATTCAACATGGAATAGAGAGTTGTTGTCTTACCACTCCCCGTAGGCCCGGTCACAATGACAATCCCTTCGGGCCGTGACGTTGCAACCTTGATCTTCTTCTTGTTCTCTTCACTAAAGCCCAGCGCACTTAACGGCATAATACTCGCGCTCTTGTCCAGAACACGAAGCACGATATTCTCACCAAAAACGGTAGGCAAAGAAGACACACGGAAGTCAGCTTCACGCCCGCCGACATTCAAATTAAAACGACCATCCTGAGGCGCGAGCTTATCCGCAATATTCATATCGGACAGAATTTTCAGACGCTGCGAAATTCCGCTCCAGTGCTGCTTGTGCAAAATCTGCGCAGTAAACAAAACACCGTCCAGACGATAACGCAAACGCACGAAGTTCTCCTCCGGCTCGAAGTGAAGGTCTGACGCACCGATTTTCACAGCTTCAAACACAAGCGCATTCACAAGACGCACAATCGGGTGGGAAAACGCCTCCGCCCCGGATAAATTGGCAACATCTTTTTGCTCCTTCCCCTCCTCCAGCTCTTGCAGAATATCCTTAATAGAACTGGCATAACCGTAGGCCGCATCAATCGCTTCGGATAAAACACCCGCCGTTGTAATATGTGGCTTGATCTGCAAGCCTTTCGGCAAAAAACGGCGCAACGTATCAAGAGCGACAACATCATACGGATCGGCCATAGCTATATGCGCATAACCGTCATCTATCGAAATCGGCAAAATCTGGTGCTTGATCGCCAGGTTTTTTTCAATCAGCGCCAGCGCATCACCGTCAACAATCGTGGAGCGAGGATCAAAAATGCCGAACCCTGATGTTTCGGCCAGAAACATGGTAAGCGTTTCTTCATCAATAAAGCCCAGCTCGACCAGAATTTCACCCAGCATCTTGCTGGAAATCTTTTTCTCCTGTAGGGCAACGTTCAACTGGTCGTTGGTAATAAGCCCCATATCGACCATGCGCTCGCCCATGCGCTTTTTGCGCTCGCCGCCATCCTGATCATCCCCGAAGGCTGAACCATGATGACTTCCCGGGCCGACAGTGGCCAAAGCCCCTTTACCGCCTGAGACTTCCTTAGAGTCACCTTCAGGCTGCAAATCCTCTTCTTGAGTTTGAATATCCATCTGATCCGATGGCGTCTGGACTTCAGGAGCATAAAAATGAGGCGCGCTGTCCCCTTCATCTCCTGCTTTTGGATCATCAGAAGAAACAGGAGCATTTCGGCGCCCGACATCGACAGTCGCATCCTGAAAAAGATCCTCTTCAATCACAAAATCAATCTCTTCGGCGTCATCGTCTTCATTTTCGCCAAAGCCACTATCCGAAGACTTAAGCTCTTCGGACATATCCTCATTTATGATATCCAGATCTATGCCGTCCTGATTGTCCGCCATTTCGGTGACAAACTCCTTTTATTACCTGAATAGTGAACGCAGAAAAATTCTTACCCCAAACCCCACATAACAATTATCAAGAAAACATTAATATTTTGATTATAAAAACAGCAATGTCTTCTAAATGAAAGGTTTAGCCTAAAAAATTGCAGAATAGACTGAAATTTCAGAATAAAAGCTTATGACCCGATAAGCAATAACGAATGAGAAAAAAGGGCGTTGTTTCAACGCCCTTCCTAAAAAACCTAAAAGAGATAAAAAACCTTATTCGGCTGCAATCGCAATTTTTGCGTCCTTGCGAGGCCATGAAGAAAACTTCATAACGCTTTCATCAACACCACAAACGGTTGTGCACAAACGCGCCGCAACCAGATAAGGGTCGGCATTCGCTCCCGGACGACGGTCTTCAAAGTAACCGTAGCCTTTGATGGCAACCGGCTTTGGAATACGGATAGAACATCCGCGGTCCGCATCGCCGACTTTAAAGGTATTGATATCACATGTCTCATGAAGACCTGTCAGACGGTCACCAAGACCTGCACCGTAAAGAACGATGTGATCGGCATGGTTTTTGGACAACGCTTCTGTCGCAGCTTTAATCGCTTCACGACCTTTCGACTTGTCACGCGTATCTTTCGTGGAGAAGTTCGTGTGCATACCCGCACCGTTCCAATCGCCCTTAGCCGGCTTGTTGTCGAATGTGACTGTTACGCCGTACTCTTCAGCAACACGGCAAAGCAACCAACGACCGAGCCAGACATGGTCAGCAGCAGTCATAGCGCTTGCGTCTTCTGAGTCATCTCCACGGTAACCGATTTGGAATTCCCACTGACCGGGCATAACTTCCGCGTTGATACCATAGAAAAGAAGGCCTGCATCCAAACACAACTGAGCGTGATCTTCAACCACTTCACGACCGAAGACTTCATCAGAACCGACACCACAGTAGTAAGGACCTTGAGGACCTGGGAAACCGTGCTCCGGCCAACCGAGAGGCTGACGACCTTTAAAGAATGTGTATTCCTGTTCAAAACCGCACCATGGATCTTGCTTGGCAGCACCGGCATCCAAAACGGCACGAAGCTGTGCGCGGGAGTTGGATTCATGTGGTGTATCGTCAGGATTAAAGACTTCACACATAACAAGGTAGTTACCTTCGCCGCGGATCGGGTCTTTTACAAAAGTGACAGGCTTCAAGATACAGTCGGAATCATCACCGTGCGCCTGATTGGTAGAGGAACCGTCAAAGCTCCACTCGGGGAAGTCTTCGATTGTTGGTTCGGAATCAAAGTTAATAACACGCGCCTTGGAACGCATGTGACGGGTAGGAACGGCACCGTCGAGCCAAATGTATTCAGCTAATTTAAAATCAGACATCAAAATCTCCTTGTTCAAATAGTAGAAATAGCTGCGATGCAGCAAACTAACATGCCGCCTGAAAAATGCAAACTTTTATTCTGAAAAACCGCTCTAACATTGCTTTTCGGAAAAAAACTACTAATCAGAGATGAAGTCACGCAGTATGAGAAAGACTTACATTAAGGTTCAGTAAAAGGATGGTTTGAAGGGTCTACATCTTCATGGCTCGCAGAGTCCATAACATCGGGACTTTCTTCAGAAGTCCCTGACCTGCCGCTTCGCCTTGCATAATCCTCTTCCATGTCATGAATTCCACCGACGTGAGAAAACCAGCAACCGCCCTCGATCATGTCACCAAAAGCCTGTTCTTTTGCTTTTTCAGCTTCAATATCACGACTGGACACACTGCCCAAATCAGGCGCCTCCCAAGGCAATTTTTTATTTGTCATTATACGGTAGGCCTCCCATTCCTCCTTATTAAGATTCTTCTATACTTAACATCTTCCTGATAAAAAAGAAAAAAAGGCAATTAAAATACGAAAAGTCCTCATTTTCTGGTTAAGAATAAAGAACACAAATCAGAAAAACGGTGGATACACCTGTTTGAAAAAAGTCTGAGTCTAAATCAGACTTTAAGCTATGACTTCTTCCAGTTTCTCTTTACGGCTAGCGACAAAATCTTTGATATCTTCCAAAATCATATACAGAGAAGGAACAAGGATCAAAATAATTGCGGTTGAAAACAAAATACCAAACCCAAGAGAAATAGCCATGGGTATCAGGTATTGGGCTTGAAGGGATGTTTGCGGTGTCATACTTCCGGCAAAAAATTTAAAATTTTTTAAGAAGGATAGTAAGTTGCGCGTTAATTTGCTTGATCGTGACGGAACAGAATACGACTTGCGCATAACATGCAAATATCTGCGCGATCTTATTGATCCAATGCAAGCCAAAGAATTCGAAACATTCAATGAAGAAATACAAAATAGTAACCAAACAGCGCATGTACGTGTTGGGCTTGCAAAGCCTTATGTTTATAAAAACAGTAATTGTTATTTAATGTGCAACGGCGTATTTTTTTACAATGATTAATGGAATTAAACTTTTCACCATTGGTTTTACTGGCTCCAGCGCCGAGCATTTTTTTGAAAGGCTCCAGCGAGCCGGTGTAAAAAAGATGATCGACACGCGCCTCTGGGCCGCCTCACAGCTGGCTGGATTTGCGCGAAAAAAAGACTTGCCGTTTTTCTTGAAAGAAATTGGCGGTATTGATTATGAATACCGAAAAGAGCTTGCGCCATCGGATGATATTTTGAAGCCGTTCAAAAACGATAAAATCAGTTGGGATGAATATGAGATACAATATACTAATCTTATTCATCACCGAAACATTGCCAATATTTTAAGCCCGAACGAGGTCCATGAAGCGTGCTTTTTATGTGCCTGTAAAACGGAGCAACAATGTCATCGCCGCCTGCTTGCCGAGTTCTTAGAAAAAGAATGGGATACGCCCATTCAAATCATACATCTATGATAAAATAAGAATGGCGCGCCTTGAAGGAGAAAGTTCGAACTCCTTCTTCTCTGATCTAGAAACCTTGGAGGCTCAGCTCAAGCTGCATAAGGCTAGAATTGTCCCATTATCATAACATTTTGAATACGATGAAAATCTAAATCAAAATTTCTAAATATCATTGGCAATTTATATTCATATAATCCAGATTTTTTGTGAGATAAAAAGTTTGTGTTATTGATGCTGTATGGACATAGGAATAGTTTTAAGCATATTGGGAATTTTACTAATCCTTTTGGAAATATATGCAGACAGATTGGCAAGAAAAATTGAGCATCTAATTATTAATGCGCCGCATTTATTGTGGGATCTTGGAAGACTACACCGTAAGCCTTGGTATCAGAAGTTTTCGTTACCAATCATAATAGCTGGTCATTTGTTTTTGATTTTGTATCTGGTAGGTATGTTCTATGTTTCTGATAGCTATTTATTGTTATTGAAAACTGTATGCTTCACGGGCATGTTACCTGCGGTGTTGAGTGGAATTTTAATGTTTTGGGCGCCTATATTTTCAGGTAGCTTTCGAGTGTTTGGAATTTTAACAAAACAAAAACCATTTGCGGGCGTTGGATTGATAATTGCAATAGTAGGGTTATTGTAAGCTCTAGTTATGAATGGTCGCTGTGTTAAAAATTAGCCGATATGTTTTGATACAAAATTAGCTGTTCACTCGCTAACTCTTCCAATTGTCCATCTCTGGTTTTAGGATCATTTAATGTTAATATAGCTTCAAATGCTTTCTCATAGAGAAGATATGCTTTTTTTGTCTCTGTCTGAGTTTCTGCATGTAGAGAGGTAACAATCAAAAATAGCATTGCTGCCCAAATGTAAATACTCAAAACTCTCATGATATTTTTTCCTACGACACATAGTAATAAAAATGAGAATAATATAAAAAATCGGCTCACAACACCCATTGCATGTAAGTATATGTGATATGATTGATATTTGAAAAACTGGCGCGCTCGGGAGGATTCGAACCCCCGACCTCCTGATCCGTAGTCAGGCACTCTATCCAGCTGAGCTACGAGCGCATTGCCAAAAAGGAATGCGGACATTACTGTAATTTTCTCGACAATGCAAGCATCACAGCGTTATATTACCGACAAAATTTTAAGGCCATTAAGGTTTTGCACATTTTTGCAAAACTATGTGAAAATAAATGCATAACAACAATTAAAAGCGGCGTTAAATGAGCAGGGCATTAGAAGACGTATTAGATAAAAACGATGACGAGGGGCGCGTACCGTTTGCATACATTAAAGCAAGCGACAGCAAAAACCGTGAAATATGGGCCGTCATCTCCGCCCCGCCGGACATGCAGGCATCTTTATCCGAGGCCGTCCGAAACGCCAAAACCCGCAATGACCGCGTAAACCTGCCAAGCTTGATACGCGCCTTCCACGGCGAAATTACAGCCAAAGGATACGGCAGCGTTCCGGACGATATAGAGTCTGCTTTCAGTCTCCTCTACCATGACCGTGACGATACCGAAACAACGATGGATCTCTAGGCATGAAACCGGTCGATCATCTTGAAAGAGAAAAAACGCATGAGATGCCGCACGGCAACGGCCCGCTTGAGCAGGCAGGCATAGATCCTAGAGACGTACCAAAATGGATTCCCGTCGGCCACGATTTGGAAGAACACGATCTCCCTCCCCTCGTCTCTTTGGTCGGTTCCATGATTCACTGGGATGATGAAAAGACCAGAACCAAGCAGGAACTGGGGGATGAAGCCCTCTCCGACGCCCCCTCTTTTGTAGAAGTCGGCCACTCCGCAACCCACGCTATTACGCATGGAACCGCCGCACCCATAGGCGAAAATATTTTTGCCTACATCTCCGCAAGCGCAGCTATTTATCTTATATCTCAAATTCACCTGGAAGGCAGGAAACAAGGAGAAAAGCTCGACAGCGTTGTGTCCCTGTTCAGAGAATACGTAAAATCTGGAAATCCAAAGGTCCTGCACAAGGCCGGTCTGGAAATGGAGCAAATCCCGAAGGCGCAAATGAATGCGGAAACCAGAGCAAGAACCATGTCCCTCGCCAACGTCAATGCGGCAGGTGAGGATGTTGCCGGAACGGATAAACTCACCGCACGTGCCATTGCACAAAAACTAGTAACAACCGGCCACGCTATCAGACATTCCGTGACACAAACATTAAAGAATGCATACTGGAACAATCCGCGCAGAATAGGTGAAATTTTCAGTTCCGTCAGAGATGCAACATCACGGTCAATGAAATTGGCTCAACTCTCCGTTCTTGGAAAACATGAAATCCATGAAGAAGACTTTGAAGTACCCGAAGGTGTTCACGAGGATGAGGAAATCGACCTGTCCAGTGTCTATATCGACGATATAGAGTCAAGAGTGGGAACGGAGTTCGACCCAAAGGTGCTGGAAGAAAGCTTGCACATCGATGAGGATTATTTGCAAGCGCTGGATGACCGCAAAAAATTTATGCGCCTGACCGTGATACAGGCCATCTTTGTCGGCGCAGCAGCAACACAAGGGGTCGTGAACGCTCTGAAAGGCGACGGCGGCTGGGCAATTGTAAACTTCTCAAGCGCAAGTGCGGCATCTGGACCTTTGAAATATTTTGCCGATATGATGATCGCCAACGACGAGCTTCTGAAAACAAGACGTGCGCAAACAGGTCACCTGATCGCACAATTGGCCGGACGCGAACGCACACGCGAATTTTCAAGACACCTGAGAAACCATGAAGAAACAAACGATGATGAAGGACACTTTTTTGATGTAGAGATGGACGACGGGATAAGCGATTACCCCGACCCTTAGGGCTTGAGTACCCCTACCAAAAGCTACATATTTGCGGCCATCTCACCGGTTGAAGGACCGTCTATTTGGCTGATCGTAACATGCGTATGAGATGCTTTACGAACAACGCTTTCTTCGGGGTCTTGCGACATTACCTGCTCTGAAAGTGATACGACAGCGGCACGTAATTCCGGGCTTCCGCCAAAACTATCATTCTGCTTGGCAAGCATCTTGAGCGCATCAAGAGCATTCCATCTCTCCTCAGGATCCTCATCACTCAATTTTTGAGCAACACCTGAAACTGCGCCACGCATTTCATCATGTTCAATCGCTTCAATAGCGCTAAGGTCATAATCAAAATCACTCATCTCTAAACACCTTTTAATAATCTCGACAATGAAAATTAGCCACTTCACCGGAAAAGAACAAGAAAAAACAAAAAATATAATTGAAAAACAAAAACTTAGAACAAATCAGCTGCCATGAAAAACGCTCGGTAAATGTTTGCGGCATTTGCCCTCTTATGTTAACTTTATAAAAAAAAACGGTGATAAAACATGGCGGATCCTGATAATCCCAGATTTGCGCATTTTGAAAGTGTCAAGGAAACAAGTCTTTACGATTTATATTCTCGGCACGCTGAAGTCGCGCGTGACATTCATCAGGACGCATTAAGACGATTTACGGGAAATAACGGACTGACTGTCGAACTCGTACGTGACAGCCCGATCATTCCGGAATCTCCGGAAAAAACAATAGACAACTTGCAACAATATGAAGTGGTATCTGTCAGCTCTGGTGTAGGATTAGGTGCAATTCTAAGCAGTAGCGGCGTCTCTAGTTCTGAAGTCATTCAACAATACCGGACAACATTCGCCGAAGAGGACATGCCCGTATATATTGTTGCCGCAGGAAACGAGGGGCTAACAAAATACATAAATATCCCCAGAGTTGCCGACTTTGCAAGAAACAGCCTCGTTGTAGGGGAAGCCAACTTAAACGAGGGCGGGCCTCTCGTTGAAGAACACAGCAGCAGGGTCAATCCGAGCCTGACCGCCGACAGCCCGTTTAATAGAGGTGAAAGATACCAGTTTTACAATACCAGTCCGTCCCTTGAAGGACATGAAGAACTGATTCGCAACTGGGTAATACAAAATGAAATAAACATCGGCTACGACTTATTCAAAGCCCACAATACTGAAGCCGATGAAGATCTGTTAGCGGAAGCCTACCGGAACATTCGTCACGCAAAATTTCGTCAATACAACGAAACGGAAGAAGGCCGCGCATGGGTACAGGGGCAAGTCGACGGGTATATGCAAAACCCGGAAACGCTTCATACCCAGATTATGGATCATTTCAGAGAAGGCCGCATCCGGGAATGGGTCGTCGATAACAGGGTAAGAGAGGGGTTCGAAGCCTTCAAAAACTTCAATCAAAAAGCCAATTTATCGGACGAAGACCTCGCAGAAGCCTACCGTGGCATCAGCAACGCCCAGCATCGCCGATTAACGGAAACGCCTGAAGGGCGCGCTTGGGTAGATGAACAGGTTGATCGTTACATGGCAAATCCTGAATTACTGGGAGAACATAGACAGGAATGCGATATTGACGAAAACGGCTTTGTTACGGGTCTGGATGGGACATCGTTCTCTGCCCCCGAACAAGCTGGCCATATTTCCGGCGCAATTTATGAACAAACCTTACGCGAGGCCGATAATCTCCCGATTCTGACAAAAGATGAAATTACAACCCTTGCAAAAATGGCAACAATTGATACCACGGCACGCGAGGGCACTGACGATCCGATGCACAGCTACACCAACCCTGAAGGCCATGAATTTATAAATGGCGGCGGCCATGGCATTTTCCAGCCGGAAATGTTCAGAGCTTTGGTAGACGAGGCTTACAAGCGCATTGAAACAAATCCCGAAATCAACAGAGATTCCATCACTGCGGTATTGCAAGCAGATCTGGATGAAAACCACAACGGCGCACAATCAATCAAACTTGAAAGCAACCTGCCGGAAGGGACAAATATGGTCATTGACCGTGTCCGCTTCGATATTGACTACGACGTTGACGGAACGCTACCTCATTTCGTGAACTTAAAACCGAATGGGGAAGAGTTCGGTATAACAAGATTGCAGGAAGCATCTTCTCAAAGTCACGTCACCGCTTGGGCACGCATGGAAAACTTCTTCGGGGAAACACATTCCTCGGGAAGCGGCTGGGAAGTAGAACTGGTCAACGGCGGCGATGCTGTTGTTAAAGATGCCCGCATTACAATGTTCGGTTATGCGGAAGGCGGCCTTATGGATCAAATGATGGATTACAGCAAAGAGTTAGCCGCAGGCATAAAACCGGAACCCGAAATAAATCCAGCCACAGCACCGATCATTGATGGAACCTCAGGCCAAGAAAGCCCTGCAGATACACCAACCCCGCAAGGTGGCATGCGCTGATCATCTAATCGTTTCTAGGATACGATCAACACCTTTCTCGACCATATCAAACACCTGATGAAACCCGTCCATTCCACCATAATACGGATCTGGCACATCTGTGATCCCGAGATCAGGAACATAACTCAGGAATAAGGAAACCTTCTTGGCCGCACCATAAGGTGCCAACTTAACAAGAGCTTTTTCATGCGTACGATCCATAGCAATAAGATAATCGAACCGCTCGAAATCTGTGACTGAAACTTTACGTGCCCGCAAATCATCCATCAAAATTCCCCGCTCTTTCGCGACATTGATAGTCCGCGAATCCGGCGCGTCCCCGACATGATATCCGTGCGTTCCGGCAGAATCGCAAGTGATACCATTCAGATTATGCGTTTTGATGCGATGACGCAGTAAAGCTTCCGCCGTGGGAGAACGACAAATATTTCCGGTACATACAAACAATAAGGATGGCATAAATCGGTTCTATTCTATCAACACCCGTCAATCAAGATAAACCCGCTATCAGCATGAATTAAAGAAGGAATCAACTTGACGAAAGAACACCTTACTTTAGGATGTCTCTTTCATTGATGAGCTTTCACGATATGCTTGACCGATTTCCAAAATCCGTAAGAGCAAAAAATTAATAGTATACGTATGCCAGTAACAGAGCCGCCAATTATAGCCGTCCCGAATGATCCCTCGCTTTATGCTTTTGTAAGGCTGGCCCGCGATAGCGATGAGATCACACAAGCGCAAAAACTGCGGTACGAAGTATTCTACAAAGAATACGGTGCAAAACCTTCCGAAGACATGAAAGCGCAGCAACGTGACTTCGACGAATTCGACAAGATCGCCGACCACTTAATTGTTGTTGTAAGGGAAAAGGAATCCAAAACCGAGCACATTGTCGGAACGTATCGCCTACTCCGCCAATCAGTTGCAGAAGAATACGGAAAATTCTACTCGGAAGATGAATACGAACTAAAACCCCTTATAGAATCCGGCCAATCCCTTCTGGAACTCGGAAGATCATGTGTACTCGCGGAATACCGCACAAAACCGATCCTGAATTTGCTTTGGCAAGGGATTGCGGATTACATCACGGAGCACAAAATCGACCTTCTCTTTGGATGTGCCAGTTTCCCCGGAACGGATATCGATAAACTTTCGGCACAACTATCCTATCTGCATCATTTCCACTCGACGGCAAAAGATATCTGCCCCGTCGCTTTGGCAAGCAGATATGTGAACATGAACATTCTGCCTAAAGAAAAACTCAATGAAAAACGCATATTTGCAAGTCTGCCACCTCTCATAAAGGGATATTTGAGGTTAGGCGCAACAATCGGCGAAGGCGCAGTCGTAGACGAACAGTTCAACACAACGGATGTCTGCATTGTCGTGCAAACAAATTTAATGACCGAACGCTACCGCAAATATTTCGAACGAAAAATCAAGAAAATCATGCCCGGACAACGTGACGGAGCCTCAGAATAAACATGAGAACGCTCATCGCCGGCCTGAAGTTTCTGGCTTTTATTCTCACCTGTCTCGTGCTGGTTCCCTTACAACTTCTGGTCTTGCTCTTTCATCGCGGTCCGCATGCATACATCCTGACTATGCTCTGGCACAAAATCATCTGCAAAATTTTCAGAATTAAAGTCGTTGTCAAAGGAACGCCTGCTCATAACAAACAGGTTTTTTTCGTGAGCAACCACATTTCTTATCTCGATATCCCTGTAGTTGCCACAGTACTAAAGGCTTCATTCGTGGCTAAAAAAGACGTTCAGTCATGGCCAGTCTTCGGCTTTCTCTCGAGGCTGCAACAAACCGCCTTTATCAGTCGCACACGTACGGACGCAAAACGCGAAAAAAACGCACTGGAAAACATGTTGAGGGAAAACAAGAGTATGATCCTTTTCCCCGAAGGCACATCCACAGAAGGCGTTGAAGTGCTACCCTTCAAATCCAGCCTCTTCTCTCTGGCCCTAGGTGAAGGGCGCGAAAACCTCATGATCCAGCCCTTTACCATCAGCATGCTCGGAATAAACGGTAAAAAGCCGGAGAATCAGAATGAACGTGACATCTACGCCTGGCATATTAATATGGATACGCCCCTGCACATACATTTATGGCGTTTTGCAAAGAATAAAGGCGCTACGATTTGCCTAAACTTTCATGACTTGGTTGACCCGAAGCAAAATAATGATAGAAAAGTGCTAGCGAAAACATGCCACGACGCCGTCGCAAGCGGATTGGAAACATAAACATAAGCAAATTTAAGGAGTAATGATGGAATTCACTGCAGAAGAAATGGTTAGCCTTCAAGCATATCTTACAAAAAAACTGCAATGTCAGGGCCTTACGCTAAAAAAGCGTGAAAGAGCAGAAGATTCTGTTGAACTCCTCGTAAACGGCGAGTTTTTTGGCGTTGTATACAAAGATACCGAAGACGGCGATACATCTTACAACATCAACATCTGTGTTCTGGATTTTGACATTAAATAAGTCCCGCCAAAGACTTAAATAACTTTTACAGTGGGGCTAAATCACATTTTCTTTGCCGTTTTTAAGCCATATTTGTTATTATGTAAGCCTCAATCAAGGATCAAGGTTACATATTTCGGCTATGTTTCGTTTTTTACACCTTTCAGGATTTGCGCTTTTCTGCTGCTTAATACAAATAAGCTCCGCAAACGCCATGGGAAACATAATTTACGACACTAAAATCGGACCGACATCAAAGGTTATCCTCAACCGCTATCTCGCTGAAGAATATGAAACCTCAGCAGAAGATTTCTCAATAGCGGCACATGATCTGAACGGTGACGGAATTGATGAATATGTCCTGAAGCCCCGAAAATGCCTGTCAAAAACCGGACAATGTGTGTTTTTAATATTGGCTGAAACAAGGCAAAAAATAGTACTATTGGGAAAGATACAAGCCAAATTCCTTGCTCTTGGGAATGACTACAGCGGTGGAATACAGGATATACTTGCATTTCGTAATGACAAGAACGATTATGATTATGAAGTATATAGTTGGGATTCCGCTTCGAAAAAGTATATATTAAAAGAGCAAACGGTTACGAATTGATGATCAAAGTGCTGGATAAAAAAACATCTTTGCTGAAATTGCCATTATTATTGGCACTATGCTTTGCCTTTCCCGGTAATGTATATGCTGCGTGCACGCCGGGAATTCCCTGTACGGATTATGATATCAACACAGATACGACGGCAGGTACGGATGCCGCGCTTAACGGACCTAAGACAGGGCTTAACGCGCCCTACACCGGTTTAACAGCACCAAGAAACGATGGGTCTTGTGATGGTAATTTTATGAACCAGATGTATGCAAAAGCATATCTCGAAGCCAGCCGCGAAGTTATTATCAACGAACAGCTAATTCATAAACCGGACAGTGTTCTGGAATACACATGTTTCGACCAGTTTATAGCGATGACCGCCCATTTCGCAGGGCCGATTTTCAGTGAAAGTGACTTCTTCGACAACAGAACAGTAACACTGGAAACAGCGGACGAAACCGATACAACTACCTATACAGTCAATTACGCAGATGACCATCTGGATAACGCGCTTGATGAATTGCTTCTTGATAGTCTTGAAGACTACATTACAAACAATTTCATGGATATCACCACTGCCGGCGATCATACCTTCCTTGGTGGGGAAAGCGCCCTACAAAATACCATGAACCTCACATCAATCGGCGGAACCTCATATAGTTGTAATCATATGCAGGCCGTGTGGGACGTCGCAAAATGCCGTGACTTCGGCGAAGATGATCAGTTTTTTAATTTCGAAACGCTCTCTACCGAGGACCCGCGTATATTACTGGCTGAATGTTCGCCTGGAATGACAACGAGCGGCGGCTCAAACACTCCGATGACAATAACCGAAAACCCGAAATGCCCTGCTGCGGGTGGTGGCCCTTTTGCTAACACAAATATTACAAATGATATTATTCGTGTTTGGAACAACTGTGAAATGCTCTTTGTATCGTTCGATCCTGTCACTTTATATTATGATCTTATGAAAGGGCCGACTGAGACGGTCGGTACGACGACATACACATGCTCAGATCCGTTGCCGACAGGCCTTATTGTGAATGTCAGAAGGCATAGTTTGTTGAACAATCCGCCTTTTGGTGATTTGGCAACAGTAACGCTAACCGATTCATCACATTTGGATAAAGTATGCCCGAACCCCGGTTGCTGGTATGATCCCGGCGCGGACACGTGTAATCAATAAGAAAACATATTTGCGGTTGGAGCTGGTTTCTGTATAGAATAGTGTAGTTTAAAAGGGACAAACAATGTTAAAAAACACTAAGATGAAGATTATAGCAAAAATGTCTTTGCGGTACGTTGTAGCCATTGCATTAACTGTGGTTTTTCCCTTGACCGTAAAACCTGCAAACGCCGGTGCCCCGCCAATAGCAGACACACCTTGCGACTCACTGTATTATCAAACACTGTCTGCAAGAGCCTGGCTAGAGGCGCAACGTGAAATCACCCAGAATCAAAACCTGATTCTAAAACCGGACAGCGTTCTGGAATACACCTGTTTTGACATGTTCCTTGATGAACTGGCACAACACGCACAAAATATGTTCAGTGAAACGACGGCATTTGGTAACCCAAACCCGGATCCGAGTATGGACAATGCTCTTGATGACTTGGTTGGAGACTCCCTTAGAAACTTTGTGAGCGCGAATTTCGGATATTATGACATGCTGGGCGGACACAGTGCCGGTACGGGTATTACGCACATTCCAAATACAATCTCCAACGGTACATACACATGCGATATGATGGCGCAGGTTTGGACCGCTGCTAAATGTATTAATTTCGTTTCTGATCCGGCAAATGACGGCTTCTATACCTTTGTAGAATATAGGGACAATTTAGACCGCCGTGTACTTCCACCAGGTTCTGTGTGTACGCCATCCCCAGGATGGGCCGCCAACATCACAACAAGTACAATCACGCCGCCTTGGACGGATGATCCTATGCAAACGTATCTTGCACTAATGGATCCCGCTAACTGTTCCGGCTCGACGGCTATTCCGACTGGCGTTGAAGTTAACAGACCATCTGTTGCACCAAACACCTACGATGAGCATGTTTGCATTATTCCTGGTTGCCGTTATGATCCCGGCGGCGGAAACTGTGTTGCCAACTAATTTTAATTCCTCTTGAATAAAACAGACATCCGGCTTTGGTCGGATGTTTTCGTTAGACATTCTAAACTTGCGTCCTAAAATCTCTGTACTCTACAACATATATAGAAGTATAAATGCGCTACTATATTCCCTAAACAGAACTGTATCTTTATAATCCCGACAATGTACGCTTTTTATCGACTCATAACCCAAAACAGCAGAGGCATGCTTGAAAGGCTGCTGGAAAAGCGTTTGAAAACCGGAAAAGAAGACCCCGATCGGATATCAGAAAAAAAAGGGGAAATTACCAAGCCGCATCCGGACACACCCCTGATATGGCTTCACGCCGCCAGCATCGGCGAGGCACAATCGGCCCTGATCCTCATCAACCGTTTGCTTGAAATCTATCCCGAAATAAGCATCCTAATCACAACAGGCACATTGACGTCGGGCAAAGTGATGGAACAAAAACTCCCACCGCGTGCTTTCCATCAATTCTATCCGCTCGACCACCCCGAATGGGTTGAAGAATTTCTGGAATACTGGTCACCAGATGTTGTCCTCTGGATGGAATCAGAACTCTGGCCGAATATGTTAACCGCCATCAAAGACCGTGAAATCCCCGCTATTTTGGTTAACGCAAAAATGTCTCCGAAATCCTTTAACATGTGGCGCTTCGCAAAACCTCTTGTCACAAAAACCCTTGAGCCATTTGAGCTGATCCTGACACAAACCTCAGATGATGCGGGACGTTACCAAAAACTGACCAATCAACCCGTAACAATAACGGGCAACCTCAAATACAGCGCAGAACCGCTCAAGGTGGATGATAAGGCATACAAGGCCTTAAAAAACCAGTTTAAAGACAATACAACATGGGTCTTCGCCAGTACACACAAGGGTGAAGAAGAAATGGCCTGCCGTATCCATAATGTCCTGAAAAACAATATTCCGAACCTCATTACGATTGTTGTTCCACGCCACCCCGAAAGGCGCGATCAAATCTTGGAAACCTGCAAAGATTTTGATCTGAACATCATGCTGCGTACAGATGAAAAGAACGCCCCAGAAAAAGAAACGGATGTCTATATTGCCGATACACTCGGCGAACTCGGTCTGTTCTATCGGCTTTGCCCCGTGTCATGTATAGGCCGCTCCTTTAGTGAAGACGGCGGCGGTGGTCACAACCCGCTCGAAGCCGCACAACTCGGCTCGGCAGTCATCCATGGCCCCAACGTCCAAAACCTGCAGGAAATTTATGACGACATGAATGAAGCGCGCGCAGCGCTGCGCATGGCACATGAAAGCCAGATGACCGGAACACTCCTCAATCTTCTGACCGATAAGACCGCTCTAAAAAATCTGCAGGATACAGGTCAAAAATTCACGCAACAAAAAGCAGGGATCATTGACATCGTCTTGTCAAAAATCACGCCGCTGATCGAACAGACAGGAATTAAGAACAAAGATGAGCTACAAGAGCTTGAAGATGTGCTCAATGTAGAGGACAAAAACCTGAATGAAGAAGCCCTTGCACCGCAGGAAGAACAAAAAGCGGATGCCGTCTGATGCCTATAAAAACCCCGTCATTCTGGTATGATGAAAATGAAAAAACGCACATCGCCGAACACCTTTTGAGCCCATTCTCATACCTTTATAACCTAGGGCGCAAGATTGATCAGGCCGGGAAAAAACCGCAAAAGATCGAGATTCCCGTCATCTGCGTTGGCAATATCACAGCAGGCGGCAGCGGTAAAACCCCGACGACCTTGGCGCTGCTCAACCTCATCCGAAAACATAATCTCTTCAGATCACCTCACATTCTGACACGTGGTTACGGCGGCAGTGAAAAAGGCCCTACCCTCGTAAGCCACCATACCGCCGCAGAAGTAGGCGATGAACCCCTCCTCCTTGCCAACAATGCGCCTGTGGTCGTTTCAGCCGACCGCGTTAAAGGCGCAGCGTTGGCCAAAGACAAAGGAGCGGATATCATTCTGATGGATGACGGGTTTCAGAATCCGTCTTTGATAAAAGATATCTCGATACTCGTCATTGATGGAAAGACAGGTTTCGGAAACCAAAAACTTCTTCCCGCCGGTCCGTTAAGGGAGCCTGTTGCCGAAGCTCTAAAAAGAGCACAAATCGCAGTAATCATAGGAGAGGACAAACATAATGTTTCTGCGCTTATACCTCAAAACATCCCGATACATACAGCAACAATTGAAGTAAAAACAGAGAATCTGGATAAATCAAAACCCGTCATCGCCTTTGCCGGACTTGGCCGCCCTGAAAAATTCAAAAACACCCTGGAGAATAACGGTTTCAAAATTGCGGGCTTCTATCCTTATGCCGACCATTATCCATACAAAAACGCCGATCTGGAATTCATGCTCCTGCAAACAGAGAAAAAGCGCGCAGCCCTTATAACAACCGAAAAGGATATCATCCGTGTACCAAAACAATTTAGAGAACACGTAAAGACGTTGCCCATTACGCTTGAGTTTGATGAAGAAGACAAACTCGTCGAGTTCCTACGAAATACAATCTGTGATATGACAAAAACTGACCGAACAGCAGCAAAGACGAGTCTATAAAACAGGTTCTATGAAAAAGATCAGATATCTCTTCGAAGCGTTCTTCCTGAAACTACTCTTTATCCTCTTCAAGATAATGAGCCCCGAACGCGCATCCTCGATCGGCGGTTGGATAGGACGCAGCATCGGCCCTAAACTCGCCGCATCCAGAAAGGCTCGCAACAATCTCAGCCAAGCCCTCCAAGACTTGAGCGAAGACCAAAAAAACAAAATCATAGCGGAGATGTGGGAAAACCTCGGCCGCGTTATTGCTGAATACCCCCACCTCGAAAAACTCAGCCAAAACAACGTGATCGTTAAAGGCGAAGAGCACGTACGGAGCATTACCGAAACAGAAGAGAATGCGATTTTCTTTTCCGCGCATCTCGCAAACTGGGAAATAAACTGCCCCGCATTCTTTCTACGCTATAACAAAGACATAGACCTGACTTACCGCGCTCCGAACAACCCGTGGGTTGATAAAATGCTGATTAAAGCCCGTTCTCTCGGCGGACGATTGAAAGGATATCCGAAATCAGCGGAAAGCGGACGTGCCATCATGCAGGCACTAAGAAACAAACGCTGCCTCGGAATTCTGATCGACCAAAAATACAATGAAGGTATGAACATCCCGTTCTTCGGACATGCTGCAATGACCAATCCGGTTTTCGTCCAACTCTGCCAGAAATACAAATGCGCCCTCATACCGATCCGCAATAAGCGTATCAACGGCGCGCACTTTGAGCTCACCGCCTACCCGCCCCTGAAAATATTCAAGGATGACGGAGAAAAACGCCCCATCGAAGACGTCATTCAGGACGCACATAAATTGCTGGAAAGCTGGATTAAAGAGGAACCGGGACAATGGCTATGGCTGCACAGACGCTGGAAAGAATTCTAAAAAGGATTGCCAAAGAAAGACTTAGAAGTCACCTTCATCAAACGGAGCATTTCCGTTCTCATAGGATTCGGTAAACACATCACGGATTTTCTCGAAATTACCCTGCGCAATCGTCTTGCCCGCATTTGTTACAAAACCGTTCGGACAAATCACATTTATGAAATTCACCACATCCTCGGGATAGGCCTTGTCTTGCCCCATCTCACTAGTATAGGCAATCGTCTCTCGCGCGGTAATACCGGGAGCCATCCCCGCTGAATTCATAATATCCGCTTCATGGAAAAGAATAGAAAGAAAGCAAAGACGCTCTTTTCCTTCAAAAGAGGGAAACAGCTTCGCTTCCTCAGAGCCACCCTTCCCAAAATAATGCAGATAGGAGGATTTAAGCTGATAAAGTGGGCAATCATCAGATGACGGCTTGGTGGCATCAGTGCTTTCAAGAATCAGGCGAATATCATCCAGAATATCACGATCAAGGTCTGTGGCCCTCAAATACGGCGCACTCATATCAAAAGATGCATGCTCCAAGCGTGCAGGAACGTAATGTCCGTCGTCATCCATGTTGCTGGACCCGTCATGTCCCAAATCATGTATTGCCGCACAGGTCAGCAAAAGAACCATCTCCGAATGGGTAATCTTATCGGCCTCAGCATCCTCAATAGCGTTATGCGCAGCAATCAAACGCACCGTATGCAGCATGACTTTTCTGAAATGGACATTATTGTGATAACTCTGGTCATGAGGCACTTCACCCAGCAGTGTTGACATGAAAAGCGAACGCACAAGATCCGTGTGATAATCGTTAAACCCGAAATAGGATAGGCTAGCCAGAACCAGAACAGGCAAACTCACCTTGCTCTGCGGCTCGGAAATACTCTTGATCAGAGCGGCAGCCTGTGCCGTCTTTAACCCGATATCCTCAAGATTTTCAAACGAAAACGGAAAGAAACTATCTATAACCGGCTTGAATTCATCAATATGTGAAACCGCACGTTCCAGTGATGCGCTGAGCTTCTCTTTGGTAATAAAATCATGCTGGGACTCAACAGCATTAATAACTGAAGACAGATCTTCAACACAATCGTACCAGTAATACAAAGAAGCCGTAGATTTAATAGTACCAACCTTATTATCAACTTGGGATTTAGGCATTTTAGATAATATAGCAAATAAACAATAAAAAAGACGATAGTTTCAAAACAAAATATTCAAAAAACAACTACGCCAACCAAGTAAACGCTTAAATATTTGCGTCACGGCGCAGATTAAGGCATAACTGCATTCTTTAAACAAGACCTTTTGTGCAATGGAGTTATGAATGTCCCAGAACTGGACCCCGCAATCATGGAGAGACAAGCCAGCAAAGCAGTTGCCGACGTACAAGGACAGCGAAGCTTTGCTCGAAACGGAACGCGAATTGGCCGCGATGCCACCGCTTGTCTTTGCAGGCGAAGCCAGAAATCTGACCCAGAAACTTGCAGAGGTCGCCGAAGGTAAGGCATTCCTTCTGCAAGGCGGTGACTGCGCCGAAAGTTTTGCGGAATTCAATGCGAATAAAATCCGCGACTCCTTCCGCGTCCTGCTGCAAATGGCGGTTGTTATGACCTACTCCGGCTCCCTTCCGGTTGTAAAAGTCGGACGTATGGCCGGTCAATTCGCAAAACCACGCTCCAGCGATACCGAAACTCAAGGGGATGTGACCCTCCCAAGTTACCGCGGCGATAACGTGAACTCCCTCGAATTTACCGCAGAAGGCCGAGAGCCCGACCCGCAGCGCATGATCCGCGCCTACCATCAGGCTTCCGCAACACTGAACCTGCTGCGCGCCTTTGCTAAGGGCGGATACGCCGACCTGAACAAGGTCCACCAATGGAACCTCGGCTTCGTAGAAAACAGCCCCCTCGGAGAGGCCTATCAGGATTTGGCGAGCCGTATCGACGATGCCCTGCGCTTCATGGCGGCATGCGGCATTACGGCGGATAACGTCCCTTCTATCCGCGAGACAAGCTTTTACACCTCGCACGAAGCACTCTTGCTCCCGTATGAGGAAGCTCTAACACGAACCGACAGCCTGACGGGCGACTGGTACGATACATCCGCACATATGCTCTGGATCGGTGCCCGCACGCATCAGGAAGATCACGCACAAATCGAATTTGTCCGTGGTCTGAAAAATCCGCTTGGCCTGAAATGTTCGCCGGACCTAAAGCCGGATGAGCTGATACGTCTGATCGACAAGTTGAACCCTGAAAACATACCGGGTCGTTTGACGTTGATCGCGCGCATGGGACATGAAAAGGTACGCGATGCCTTGCCCCCTCTGATACAGGCCGTTGAAAAAGAAGGCCGTAAAGTCGTCTGGTCCTGTGATCCGATGCACGGTAACACCATCAAATCGTCCAGCGGCTTCAAAACCCGTCCGTTTGATTACATTCTCGGTGAAGTCCGCGGCTTCTTCGAAGTCCACAGAGAGCTTGGCACGCATCCCGGCGGTGTTCACATCGAAATGACCGGACAAGACGTGACAGAATGTGTCGGCGGCGCCGATGCAATCGGAGACGAAGACCTCTCCAGCCGTTACCATACGCATTGTGACCCGCGCCTAAACGCCAATCAGGCTCTGGAGCTATCCTTCCTGATCTCTGACGAGCTAAAAGCCCTGCGCGAAGGCAAGCCTGACGCACGTCTGCAAAGCCACGTCGCAGCAGAATAAGGTCAGCCCTATCAAGGAAATAAACGGTTTATACAGCCGTTTATTTTCAGTAATCTGCATCTTTAAGAACGACTTGATGTGAAAGACCCGTCATGGCATCACCCTTAAATCTACGGCTAGCAATCGCACAATTAAACCCGACATTGGGCGCACTCGACGCGAACATAGACAAGATCATTGAGGCATGGGATCAAGCCGACGACAATGCGGACATCATTATTTACCCTGAAATGATCACCTGCGGCTATCCGCCCGAAGACCTTGTTCTAAAGGACACATTCATAAAAAACATCGAAACCAGAGTTCAAAAACTGGTCGCATACAGCAAAACAAAAAACGCAGCGATCCTGATCACGACTCCATGGCATGTGAACGGACAGCCGTACAATGCCGCACTGCTGATCCATAACGGCGAGATACTGTCCCAAACATTGAAACATCATTTGCCGAATTACGGCGTTTTTGATGAAATGCGCGTCTTTAAATCAGGCCCCCTGCCGGAACCCACCGAATTCAAAGGAATAAAACTAGGCATCATGATCTGCGAAGACATGTGGTTTGCAGACGTCGCAAAAAACCTTAAAGACAAAGGTGCGGAAATTCTGCTTGTCCCGAACGGCAGCCCCTTCTCGCACCACAAACAGGCCCACCGTAAACTGCATGCCAGAAACCGTGCAACGGAAACCGGCCTCCCCCTGCTTTTCGTCAACCAAATCGGCGGACAGGACGAGTTGGTCTTCGACGGCGCATCTTTTGCCGTAAACGCAAATGGTGAGGTCATCCATCAATCCGTCGCTTTCGAAGAAACATTGGACGTCATAGCCCCCGACCTCTGGTCATCCGCAGGTGAAAAACTCTCCCACCTGAAAGCAGAAGACCTGCCCTCATCAGACATGGAAACCATATACGGTGCGGTCATGCTGGGACTCCGTGACTATATCAGAAAAAACAATTTCCCCGGTGTTTTAATCGGCCTATCGGGCGGAATAGACAGTGCCTTATCTGCCATCATCGCTGCCGATGCGCTCGGACCTAAAAACGTGCGCTGCGTGATGATGCCTTCGCGCTACACCTCGGATGAGAGCTTGAAAGATGCGGAAGAACTAGCAGAAAGCCTGAATATCAGCCTCGAAAGCATCTCGATCAAGGACGCTTACGACGCCTTTAGCAACACGCTATCCCCTTACTTCGATGACAACACGCCGTCCGTGACGTTTGAAAACATCCAGCCCCGCGCCCGCGGCATTATTCTGATGGCACTCTCCAATGCCACCGGTAGCATGGTGCTCTCAACCGGAAACAAATCGGAAATGGCCGTCGGCTACGCCACGTTATACGGCGATATGTGCGGCGGGTTTAACGCCCTGAAAGATCTCTATAAAACCGAGGTCTACGACCTCTCACGCTGGCGCAATAAACACAAGCCAAGCGGAAGTCTTGCCCCCGACGGCGGGTACATCCCCGAAAACATCATCTCAAAGGCTCCGACCGCTGAATTAAAAGACAACCAAACGGATCAGGACACCCTCCCGCCCTATGATGTGCTGGATGATATCCTCGAATGTCTGATCGAAAACGACATGGGCGTTGAAGAAATCACCGCACGCGGCCATAACAAGGAAACCGTGCTGAAAGTCTGGAAAATGCTGGATCGCGCGGAATACAAACGCCGCCAAGCCCCGCCGGGAGTGAAAATCACATCCCGCGCCTTTGGCCGTGACCGCCGCTACCCGATCACCAATCATTTCCTGAATAATATTGAAAAACCCTGAGTTTCCCGCTATTCAATGGGGTCTAGGAAGTCATAAGGAATAATAATCATGAGCGTAAAAGTTCGTTTCGCACCCTCACCTACCGGAATGCTGCATATCGGGAATGCCCGCACGGCTCTGATCACATGGCTGTTCGCCCGCGCACAAAACGGCGATTTCTTGCTGCGGATCGACGACACGGATCAGGAGCGCTCTAAAAAGGAATACGAAGACGCCATCGAGGACGGCCTGAAATGGATGGGTTTGGACTGGGATGAAAAGGCACGCCAGCTTGACCGCCTCGACCACTACGAGGTCAAGATCAACCAACTCAAGGAAAACGGTCGCTTGTACCCGTGTTACGAAACACCGGAAGAGCTGGATCTAAAACGCAAAAGCCAGCTCTCCAGAAAGCTTCCCCCCATCTATGACCGTGAAGCATTAGCTCTGACCGATGAACAAATCAAAAAATACGAAACCGAAGGGCGCAAGCCCCACTGGCGTTTCAAGCTGGAACATGAGCCGATTGAATGGAACGATCTGATACGCGGCGCTGTAAAATTCGATGGCGCAGACCTCTCCGACCCCGTTCTCATCCGTGAAGACGGCAGCCCTCTCTATCATCTGTGTTCCGTAATCGATGATATCGACTATAACATCACACACGTCGTCCGCGGCGAAGACCACGTCTCCAATACGGCAACCCATGTTCAGATGTTCAAGGCACTCGGCGCAACCCCGCCGGAATTCGCACACCTGCCGCTCCTGTCCGATACGGAAGGGGGTAAACTCTCGAAACGCCTCGGCGCTATGAACCTCAAACAACTGAGAGATGAGGAAGGCCTTGAGCCAATGGCACTCGTCAGCCTGCTGGCCAGACTGGGCACATCCGACCCGATCGAAGTGTTCAAGAAAATTGAAGAGGTCATCAAAGGCTTTGATATTTCTAAGTTCTCACGCGGAACCCCGAAATTCGACCCCGAAGAATTGCTACGCCTGAATTCTAAAATCCTTCACGATAAAGACTTCGCGGATGTAAAAGACAGACTTGCGGATTTGGGTCTGGAAGAACTAGACGAAGGCTTCTGGCTCGCCGTTCGTCCGAACCTTGAAAAACTGGAAGACATCAAGGAATGGTGGCGCGTTGCAAAAGGCCCCGTTGAACCGGTAATCGAAGACAAGGAATTCATCGAGGAGGCCGCGAAGCTCCTGCCCGAAACACCATGGACACGCGATACTTGGAATATCTGGATCAACGACGTCAAAGGCCAGACAGGACGTAAGGGTAAGCAACTCTTTATGCCGATCCGAAAAGCGTTGACCGGTATGGAACACGGCCCCGAACTGCCCGACCTCCTGCTTCTGATCGGTCCCGAAAAAGCTAAAGAGCGCCTCAAGGCCGGATAATCATCCGAAACAATGTCCAAAACAAAAGATACCCTGACCGCAAGATCAGGGTATCAAAATAACCAGTGAGAAAACTTTTACTAAGAAAACAGTGTTACCACGCAGAGATTAGTGGGAACGGTTCTTGAGAGTAAACAGAAACTTCTCGAGCTTTTTGGCATCGGACGTCGTCGCCTCCGGCCAAAGTAATTCTACGGTGTTATAAAATGCCTGACGCCCTTCAACAAAAAGGTGGTCGCACAAAAGAACTTTTCTTTTAGGACTCAACGAAGCGAACTCTTCGATGATGCTGAATGGTTGCTCGGAACTCTCGACAATGTCCCGCAGGCCGCTTCTCATTAACATGTTTTTATCCCCCTATCCGAAATAAAAAAACTAATAGATTAAATATAAAAGGCATGAATTTTATTATTATTTATGCCCCTGTGTTATACACAAAATTGGCATTTCAGTAAAGCTTTGTTGAAAAAACAATAAAAATCAATAGGATAACTTTTTCGTAAAAAGACCATATATTAGGAATTTTAAATAGAATCAAAATGGTTGCAATTATCCTCGCACGCCCGCAAATGGGCGAAAATATAGGCGCTACAGCCCGTGTCATGATGAACTGCGGCCTCACAGACCTGCGACTTGTTTCACCGCGGGACGGCTGGCCGAATGAACGCGCCGAAGCCATGTCATCCGGTGCACTAGAGCGTATGCCCCCAGTCAAAGTTTATGAGAACCTGAATGAAGCAATCGAGGATTTACATATTGTCTACGCAACAACCGCCCGCCCGCGTGAAATGGTTAAACCCGTCCTATCCCCCGAACAAGCGGCCAAGGACTCCTTTGATCGGGAGAATAACAAACAACAAAAAACAGGGATCGTCTTCGGCGCGGAAAGAACGGGAATGCTCAATGACGAAATCACCGCATGCCAAGCGATCATCTCTATCCCGACAAATGCGGACTTCGCATCCCTGAACCTCGCAACCGCAGTCACCATCATCACCTACGAATGGCTGCGCGTAAGCGTAGAAAACAATGCCGCCAACCCCGTCAGTACTGAAACACCCGGAAAAGACGGCAGCCCACCCGCCCTGCAAAAAGATATTGAAAGTTTTCTGAACCGTCTGGAAACAGAATTAAAAGATAGCCATTTCTTTCGCGATGAAGGACTGGAGCCCGTCATGAAACGCAACGTGCGTAACATCTTCACCCGCGCTGAAATCACGGATCAGGAACTCCGCACACTGCATGGCATTGTCTCCGCTCTCATCGGCAACAAATCCAGAAAACGCGAGAAATAAAAAAGCCGCCCGTATATCGGCGGCTTCTTTGAATTCTTTCTTCTGTGTGACACACCGAATTAACGAGAGTAAAACTCGACCACGAGGTTGGGTTCGATCATAACCGGATAAGGAACGTCTTCCAGTTGCGGTACACGCAGGAATGTCGCCTTGAATGCTTTCGCATCAACATCGATATAATCCGGATAGTCACGCTCGAGCGTTTCAGATGCCTGCACAACCATTGGAATCTTGCGGGAACCCTCGATCACTTCGACCACATCGCCTTCTTTAACCTGATAAGAAGGAATGTTGACAATTTTGCCGTTCACCAAAACATGTTTGTGGTTCACAAACTGACGTGCGGCAAAAACTGTCGGCACGAAATTGGAACGGTAAATAACCATATCCAGACGACGCTCAAGCAAACCGATCAAATTCTGGGATGTATCCCCCTTCATGCGACTGGCTTCTTTGAAGTAACGGCGGAACTGCTTCTCACCGATGTTACCGTAGTAACCTTTCAGCTTCTGCTTCGCCATCAACTGTAGACCGTAATCCGTCGGCTTACCGCGACGTGCGCCATGCATACCCGGGCCGGTCTGACGTTTGTTATAAGGTGATTTCGGACGACCCCAGAGGTTCACGCCCAAACGACGGTCAATCTTGTGTTTTGCACTAACGCGTTTACCGCTCATAGTGATTTCCTTTCTATGTTTGTTGTCCCGGTAGACCACAACAGGTTTGAAACAAAGACCTTTCTTCGCTCAACGGAAAGCCGACTAACGCCTTCTCTTTCCCGGGAATAGCCGTGATTTATAGTGATTTTTGCCTAAAAGTCAAACATTTCCGGCAAAAAATAAGGGCGTCAGAGATATTTAGCGCACTTTAGGCGTTTCCTTATTGTAATCGGCATACACATCCTTGAGCTTGAGCATAGGCTTTTCGAAGTATTTAAAACTCAGCCACGAAAGACCGTATGTCAGCCCACCACCGACAAACAACATGAAGAGATGATTAAACAGATAAGAATTACCGTCTAAAAAATCAAACTGCACGAAAATTAACATGATAAACCAGTGGTAGACGTAGATACCGTAACTGACACGCCCGATCTCACTCATAAAATTCATACGCAAGAACTTCATAAACCAATGGTTTTTATCAGCTGTCACTGTCCAACCGATCAGGCCGGTAAACATGAGGGCAAAAAGAAACAAGCCGTACATCAAGACATAGTGATCTTGGCCGAACAAACCTCCATTGACAAACGCAACAAGACACACACCGACAAAGCTTGTGATCATAAGCAACTTGAAAAGGCTTGGAAAATGAACCCAATTATTGTTGTGCCGCAATACGTATGCAAGCAAACCACCGAGAACAAGTCCGTCAATCCTTGTGATGGTAATAGTATAAGAAATCTCATAATACCCCTGAGAGACCAGATACGCTCGCAATAAAACACAGGCAACAATCAAAATAATACAGAGCGGCACAGCAAAAGACCGTCGATAGGCAAGCACAAACACAGCCGGCCAAACCAGATAGAATTGCTCCTCCACAGCCAAAGACCAAAAATGATTAAAGTAGACAACATCATTAAAGCCGATGAGTTTGAACCAATTCTGCAAGTACAAGAGGTAGTAAACTTCGCGAGAGCCAACCTGATAATCGGGATAATAAGCGGAAAAACCTACAAAACTGACCAGTAAAACCATGTAATATAAAGGAAAAATGCGAACAGCACGGCGAATATAAAAATACCGAAAACAATTTTTACGCTTGGCCGTATCCATCAGGATACCCGTGATTAAAAAACCTGAAATGACAAAAAACAAATCGACGCCGCACCACCCGACCATCGTAAGCTTATGATAATAAAGAAGAAGACCGTCTTCTGGTTTATCGACAATCAAAGAACTATGAAAATACAAAACCAACAAGGCAGCCAGCGCCCGAAGACCGTCGAGCTCGCGATAATGACGCCCGACAACAAGCTGCTTATCACTCTCAAAATCTCTTGGTGCCGCCATATCTGTCATTTTGAGTTATGAAGATTTTTTATTATTCGGTTGTATGACGTCAGAAATATCTTCGTCTTTATCATAATTTGCATATATATCCTTGAGTTTAAGCATGGGCTTTTCATAGTACTTGAAACTAACCAAAGCAAGCAGATAGCTGGCACCACCGCAAACGGTAAAGAAGAAGATATGAACAAATAAGTATGATTTATCGTCAAAAAATGCCAACGGATGTATAGCCGTCATTATAATACCGTGAAAAACATATACACCATAACTGACACGCCCGATGTCCGTTAAAAACTTAAGACGCAAAAACCGCATAAAAATCGACTTTGGATCTGCTGTTACAGTCCAGCCGACAATCCCCGTAAAAAGCAGTGAAAACCATATTAATCCATAGATAATAACATTATTTTGTATGCCGTATAATGACCCGTTTATGAAAGCGACAACACCAATAAAAAAGCTAGAAACAAGAATAAAGTAGACAAAAACTTTATTGTAAGAGAAAGCATGAGGCTTTTGACGAAGATAGTAAGCCAGCAACGCGCCTAAAACTAAACTATCCATTCGTGTAAGAGTAATAGTGTAGGCAATCTCCGGGTGGCCGTCTAAAACGAGGTAAGCACGCAGTAATATTGAGAAAACAACCAGACAGATACAAAGCGGAACAACCCATGAGCGCTTCAAAGCAAAAAGAAATAAAGCCGGCCAAACAAGATAAAACTGCTCTTCCACAGCCAAAGACCAGAAATGATCAAAGTAGGGAATATGACCATAAGGCAAAACACCGAACCAATTTTGCAGATATAGGAAGTACATGAAGTAACGTGTACCAAACGCATAAGTCTCATAAGAAAAAGACAAAAATATGAAGCACAAAAACAGTGTCATATAGTAAAGCGGAAAAATTCTGACAGTACGCCTAATGTAAAAATACTTGAAACAATTCTTCTTATGAGCTGTATCCATAAGAATGCCGGTTATTAGAAAACCTGACAAAACAAAGAATAAATCAACACCACACCACCCTACACGCGTGAACTCATAATAATATGACAGGAAAAAGCCTTCAGGCTCACCGGCTTTAAACGTTCCGATGATAGAGCTATGAACCATCACAACGAGTATGACGGCAATAGCCCGTAAACCATCAAGTTCAGAATAATACTTACCGACTATAAGTTTATTATCTTGAGTCTTTGTAACAGCTGACACGTTTTAAAGCCTTTCTAAGCAAAATTCAAAGAACAGATTTTAATGTACCGGAGGTTTTAACAAATTCATCAACTACGCCCCCCAGCACTTTTTGAATATTATTGTCTTGAATATTGCCGCTATTATCAAAAACATCCATCGCTTTGGGCACAGCAAGCTGGGAGGGAATAACGTGAACACCGATATTACCCAGCAACATACGAAGCGGCACAAGACCGCGCAAACCGCCAAAACCGCCGGGTGATGCAGCCACCAGCGCTGCAACCTTACCCTTAAAAGGCGCAAGCGGCGGTTCATCTTTTTCAGACGGCCGCGACATCCAGTCTATGGTGTTTTTCAAAAGCGGTGAGAACGAGCTGTTATATTCTGGCGATGCTATTAAAAACCCGTCATTTTGGATAAACAAGTCTTTGAGCTTTTGTGCAGCCTCCGGCAATCCCTCTTTTTCTTCCAGATCTCCGTTATAAATCGGCATCTCATAGTCACGAAGGTCAACATATTTCGCACTCGCCCCCTGCTCTAAAGCAAGGTCATGCGCACACTTGGCAAGCATCTCGTTATATGATCCGGTTCTGATACTTCCGGATAAAAACAATAATTTAGGCATAAATAACCATTCCGTTCATAGTGTTTCAAGTTATCATAAAATGACACTAAGCATGAACAAAAGCAACGCTATATGCCAATGAAACCAACAACATCGCAAAAACAGGACGATAACAGTACTTTTTTCATCTTTGCCTATTTGAGTTTTGCGAACCTTCTGGTAATACATTTTGTCGGATTGAAAATTAAAATGCGGAGACATAAAATGGCAGAAGTCAAAAGATTGATAGAAGGCTACAAGCAATTCTACAAAAACTATTATCTTTCCGGCAGTACGCTTTACGACAATCTGACAAAAGAAGGGCAATCACCAAAGACCTTGATCATCGCCTGCAGCGATAGCCGCGTCGACCCTTCAATTGTAACCAACGCTGAACCGGGCGATATTTTCGTGATCCGAAATGTGGCAAACATGGTTCCCCCATATGAAGACGGAAACACTGGCTTGCATGGTGTCAGCGCCGCTCTGGAATTCGCTGTCTGTATTCTAAATGTAAAACACGTTGTCATACTAGGCCACAGCCATTGCGCCGGCGTAGGCGCCCTCCTCGACCGTGAATCCGTCAGCGAAAGAGACTTCATCGGCAAATGGGTTGATATCGGGCAAAAGGCCAAGGAAAAAACAATGGCCGACAATCCGGGAAAAGAGCCGAAAGACCTGCAGCATGAATGCGAACGCGAAAGTGTCCTCCATTCCCTCGACAACTTGCTGACCTTCCCGTGGATCAAAGACCGCGTAGAAGAAAAATCACTCAAACTGCACGGTTGGTACTTCTCGATCGGAAACGGCGAATTGATGGAATACAACCCGATAACCTCGAATTTCAAAACCATCGACCCGCAAGCGGCTAAGAGCGCATAAATAAGTTAAAGCATAGCGACGAAATACTGCACAACCGCAATCAAGCTTAAAACACCGATCACGCTAAACGTACTGATCATGCCGAAAACCCTCGGCCTTATAAGCTCGCTGTAAATGGCATAGGCATGAATGGACCGTCCGAACAGGAAAACAATCCCCGCCAAATGCAGAACAACCGCAGGCAACCCCTGATATTCACAAAGAAAAAGTAAAATCAGGAAAATCGGCGTATATTCAACAAAATTCCCATGCGCCCGTATCGCGAGTTCAAGGCTTTTATGCCCGCCATCGCCAAGCGAAACCTGCTCTTTCCATCGTAATCGAATAATCCGAAACGCCAGAAAGATCATAACTCCCGCGCAAAGTGCCGTATATAAACCTGTGACCATGTCCACACCTACCCTGATTGAGTAACTTCACTAGCTATAGCATTAAACGGATATGACGCCACGCAATATCATATTTCTATAAGCAATATGAGTACCGCAATAATAACCATGACCGTAGAAAACAACAAAATCAGCGAGCTCACGATACCCATTTTATGTTCTGGCGGTAAGGTCTTGCCCGCGGGACTTTTGCTTGAATCTTTGTGCCGCCCTGACTTCTGCTTTTTCTTCTCCTCTGTGTAGCATAGGCAGACCATCACACCTGTAGCCAGAAAGACGCAGCCAACAGCAAAACCCATGACACTAAAAACAAATGGAATAAATGTGAGTGCCATAGCAATGGTAACGCCTACCTCATAAGCACCATCAAATAAAGTATAAGTAATTCTAAGAAACGGAAAAGTCGTAATACAGATGGCAAGACCGATAAATATAAAAATAATACCCAAAGGGCTGTCATATTGTTTCATATCTCGCCGTACTAAAAAAATCATGGTGGAGGTGTCAGGTGACACCTCGAACCGATTGTTTCAAGTATTAGAGCGTTGGGAAGCGCTGTTTAGGTTATGCTAAAAGCTTAATATGTTCTTTCATTTGATCCATATGGGCAAGATCAAGTGGGAATTGAATTATTGTTGTGCCATTTTCGCTTTTAGCAATACGTGCATTGAGCTCCTGACTAACTCCATCTAGAGTTATTTTCAAGCTCTCGCCAGCGGGGTAATCAAGCGCTGGTGATACTGCAACATGCGCACAAGAGATTTCAAATGCCTCACCAGACCATGTACTGCCATTAATTTTTGCACTTGCAGAGACAGATATTTTGCGCGGTTCGTATGTATCATCATCAACATCAGTATTCTGCATTGCATTAAGAAACGTTTTAACTTCCTTGCTTAATATATCAGCTTCTTTTGCCATATTATCTGCATTATCATTTACAGACTGAGAGCTTTGGCTTACTTCACTTGATTGTGTTTGTATGTTTTGAACATTTTCAGAAACCCTGCTTGAGCTTTGTGATACGAATTCAACATTTCGAGCAATTTCCGCAGTGACAGAGTTTTGCTCCTCGATTGCTGCTACAATCGCTGTGATATATTGATCAATTTCTGAAATAACAGTTCCAATTCTTCCAATGGACTCGGCAGATCGTCCCGAGGCAACCTGAATAGAATTAATCTTTTTTGATATTTCATCTGTCGCATTGGCTGTTTGTGATGCCAATGACTTAACCTCGTTCGCTACAACAGCGAAACCTTTTCCCGCCTCACCTGCGCGCGCGGCCTCAATAGTGGCATTTAGTGCAAGGAGGTTTGTTTGCTCGGCTATATCTGTAATTAACTGTACCACTTCACCAATCTCTTGAGAGATTTCTTGTAGCTGCTTCACGTCTGCTTCAGAAGTTCTAGAAATTTTGACAGCTTCACTTGTGATTTGAGATGACTTATTAACTTGCTCCGATATCTCTTTAATCGAAGTGACCATTTCTTCTGTCGCTGCACTTAGACTTTGAGCGTTTGCTGAAGACTCCTCAGCCTCTGTTGCAACAGATGTCGCCATATGCTGAGAACTTTGGCTTTGAGTAAGCATATTTCCTGCCTGACCGACCATGTTCCTGGATGAGTCCAAAATTTGTGAGAAGACAGCCCCAATCGTAGACCCAAATATCCCAACAAGTTGATTAAGCTCGTCTTGGCGCTGTTGTTGCTTTTTCTTTAATTCAGCTTGTTCTTTTTCTAGTTGTTTGGCACGAAGCATATTTTTTTGGAATATAATCATTGCTTCTGACATTTCATTGACTTCATCTTTATATTTAATTCTAGGGATATCAGCATCGAGATTCCCGTTAGCCAGCTCTGTCATTGATTCAGTTAAGTTACCAAGGGGACCTGTCACACTACGCCCCAGGATATAGGCAAGCGCAGCACCTAAAACAAAAATAACAGCTGAAAGCGATAGAATAAGGGTTTTACCGCGCTTTTCATCTTCCAATGCTTTATCCATTGAACTCTGTGTAAAACTTGAAACCTCTTCAAGCAGTGCCTCTATATGATGATCAAGCTCTTCTTGCTCTTGTTCAGCTTTAATGATGTCTTGATCCGAAGTAATAGCATCATCATACTCGTTCTCTACTGCTTTTAAGATATCGAATACATGGTGTTCATATTGCTTATGTTCTTTCTCAATTTTCTTAAGCTCTTCATAAACATGTTCAAATTCTTTCTTTGCATAAGCACTGTGTGTTTTTGCAATCATGGTTTGAACCATTTCTTCAGCCTGAAGAATTTCTTTGTCTGTTTTATGAGCTAGTTCTTTAAAATGATTGACGACCTCATCAAATGTCTCCCCTTCTTTATGCGCTGTTACACCTTTAAATCTTAGAGCCTTTTCCATTAAGATTGCTTGCTCTAACTGATGCACTGTAATTTTTTCTAAGATTCTAGTAAGCGGAATATCACGCTCAGCTACTTCCTCCATCTCCTTGCCAATCACGTTCATTTTGTAGACGCCGACGCTACCCACTAGACCGATAAAAACCAGTAAAACGGACACCAAAATATAGATACGATGACCAATTTTCATGTTGTAAAATAAAGACATGGTTATGGAGCCTTCTTTAGCCAGTTAGTTGTTTAATTTGATTGAGTAACTCTTCCTTTGAAAACGGTTTTTCTAAAACTGCACTGGCTTTTTCTTGCGCCAGAGTTAAAGCTTGAGAAGCGGAAACACCATTTCCTCCAGCAGATATTGCTAGTATAGGCGTATCATTTCCAGCATTTCTGAGTTGTATGATAACTTCTGTACCATCCAGCTCAGGCATTAGAATATCAGTGATAATAAGATCGTATTGTGATGATTTTGCTTTATCCAAGCCTTCTTTACCATTACTAGCAAAATCAACCTGATAGCCCTGGATTGATAAAATGACCTCGAGAGATTCACGTACGCCTTTCATATCTTCAATTAACAATATTTTTTGTGACATGGCTCTCTCCTCATTAAATATTACACAAGTGTAACATAAATAATGATACAACCAATTCAGTTACTTATTCTTTAAAGGAATATAAACAACAAAAGTACTTCCTTTGCCTTTGGTGCTATGAACATCTATAGTGCCATTCCATTCTTTTGCAATCCGATAAGAAATAGAAAGTCCAAGCCCTGTGCCTTCATCAGGCGATTTTGTAGAGAAAAAGGGATCAAAAATAACTTCCATCGTTTTTGCATCCATTCCGCAACCCGTGTCTTCAATGCTAATACAGATGTATGACTGCTCTTGAAGTTGAATTTCTTTTGCTTCTGATTTATTTAATTTTTTTTGCTCGATATGTAGTGTCATCTTGCCTTTGTCATCCATTGCGTGGAGTGCGTTATTGATGAGGTTAATCATTACTTGCTGTAAGTGGTTAGGAGTAATTTCGACAAAAAGTTTTTTGTCCGTTTCGTCATCTTGAATATCTGCTTCAAGATCTATACGGCTGTGCAATAAATTCTTGGTCATACTCAAGACGTCAGCTTTAAGAGTAGCTATATCTATCTTCTCACGCTTGTCGTTTGACTTGCGTGAAAATCTTAATACATCGCGCGTTATTTTGTCTGCAAGATTTACATTATCATTCAAAATATCTATGCAGCGCTTAATTTGTTCATGATTTAAATCATTCCAATCGTTCAGAGCTTCGGCCATTAGTTTTACAGGTTGTAGGGCATTTTTTATCTCGTGGCTTATGTTACCTGTCATACGACCTAATGCTTCAAGTTTTTGGCGTTCCTGATCTATTCTGTTCTTTTCTTTTATCTCCGTAATGTCTGATTGAATACCAATAAACGCTATTGGTTTGTCGTGTTCATCAAAAACAGGGGACATTCTCAGACGGTTCCAAAATGGTGTTCCGTCTTTTCTGTAGTTAAGAATTTCAATGTCTAGTGATTTAAAATCTTCCAGAGCCTGTCTAATTTTTTGTACTGTTTGGGGATCAGTCCCATCGCCTTGTAAAAAACGACAATTACGGCCTATAACTTCATTACGTGTGTATCCAGTTTCATCTAAAAATGCTTGGTTTACGTATATAAGCTCCATATCTCCATCTATGCTAGAAATCGTGTGTGCCAGATTACTATGTTCGATAGATTTAATGAGAATGTTATTTTTAATGTCTATGTTCATATATTTATCATTAGGTCATCTTCAAACACTTTACGAAAGCATAATTAAATATTCTATGGCATTTTACATTACTTCTAGCAATATGTGCCAGAGGGATGCACATGCGATGATATTGTTGATCCTGTCGCCAACACACGAACAGGAGCAAATATCATGAAACCAGATATACAAAAATACCTCGCGATGATTGACGATTGGGATATGACGCAGGAGCAGAAAATCCAGTATATTCATGATCTTTGGCACATCATAGAAAGCTTTTAGTACGTGATGAACCAACCGCTTCTATTGTGGAACAAGCTCTTAATGGTTTTGCATCAGGCCGTTTTGAAACTGTGGCAGAAGTAAAACGCCTCTTGGAGCAATTCCCAGACTATCCGCATTATAAAAACGGTGAAGTCCATTCACAGCGGGTGACGGATTTATTACGCCGTGTTCTGTATTCTGGCTATATTGATGTGCCGCAATGGGGGATATCGCTGCATCCTGCTAAGCATGAGCCATTGATATCTTACGAAGACTTTCAGCGCATACAAGAGCGCTTGGACGGACGTGCCAAAGCACCGATGAAGGCCAATATCAAAGACGACTTCCCGTTAAGAGGCTTTGTCACCTGTGGCTGTTGTGACCGACCTTTAACCTCCTGCTGGTCAAAGGGGCGCACAACAAAGTATCCGTATTATCTCTGTTCAAACAAACAATGTGATGAATACGGCAAATCCATTAAACGTGAGGTGATGGAAGCAGAGTTTTTAGAGATCGTCAAAACGCTCAAACCTTCTCCTAAAACCTTCTATCTAGCTTTAGATATGTTTGAAAAGCTTTGGCAGGACAGACAAGAAGAAGCACAAGGGCAAGCAAAGGCTATTAAACAGCAGATCACTATGATAGATCGCAAGGTCAATCAGTTCCTAGATCGTGTGCTTGAGGCAGATAATCCCATACTTCTCGATACCTATGAAACCAAGATCAGAGACCTACAGGAAGAAAAAGTCTCTTTAAGCGAAAAAGCGCAAATGTGTGGTCGTCCACTGGCTGGCTTTGAAGAGACATTTAGAACCGCAATAGACTTCCTTGGAAACCCTCTCAAACTGTGGGAAAGCGAATGTATCGAACAGCGTAGAATGCTGCTTCGAATGGCATTCGTCGATAAAATCACTTATGACCGCCACAGCGGTTTTAGAACCGCTGCTTTCTCGCAGCCATTCTCGCTTCTGGCCGATCTGAGTGAGGGGAAATATGAAATGGTGGGCCCGGAGGGACTTGAACCCCCGACCAATCCGTTATGAGCGGACTGCTCTAACCAGCTGAGCTACAGGCCCTTGATAAAACAACTTATCACCCAAACGCTTATAATACGATGAAAACCAGAGATAAAGGCTTTTCATCATTTGGAAAACCGTAAAAAAGCAAAAAACTTGCAGCCCGCCCTCGCAACCCATAATATGTTTGCAATTATAAGAACATAACGGGTGACTTAAATGAGCGTAATCCCACTTCTTTCCGTAGACGGCGGCGGCATCCGCGATATTATAGCCGGGCGCCAGATGGAATACATCGAAACGCAGCTGGGCGAACCGATCCAAACACGTTTTTACATGGCCGGAGGCGCATCGGCCGGCGGTCTTCTCACGGCAGGAACATCAATCGTAGCGGGCAAGCCGCTCATGTCCTCTAAACTGGCAACCGATCTGTTTGTGAATGAAGGCGAAGACATCTTCCGCAAGGGCTTTCTGGCCAGAAATTTCAACATCAATCTGCCGAACCTGTTTAGCACCCGCTATGACGGCAAACATCTGGAAGCCGTCCTGCGTGACCGCTTCGGAAACCTGAAACTCTCCGATCTGGACAGCGATCTTATCGTCTCCGCCTATGATATCAAACGCAGAAAAGAAAAACTTTTCAAATCATGGGAAGCACGTGGAGAATACACTGATGTCGAAGATGCGCTAAAAGGGGAAGACCCGCGCAGCAAAGATTACACGCTCTTTGACGTTACACGCTCGACCAGCGCGGCTCAAACCTATTTCCCCGTTCATACGGCATACAACATGCTCGGCGAGCCTTCGGACCTGATCGACGGCGGAAACTTTGCAAACAACCCGTCTTTACTTGTATTGGCCGATGCGATGCGACGGTTCGGTAACACACATCAATATGTCGTGCTCTCCCTCGGCTCGGGTGAAACGGAACGCCCGCTGAATGTTGAGAAGCTGCGAAACGCAGGGATCGTCCGCTGGGCCTCTCCGACGGTCGACATCAACTTGGGCAGCATGCGCTCTCACGATTACATCATGCGAACGATGCTCGGAGAAGACTACATGCGTATCCAGACCGATCTACGCCGTGACAACCCTGACGAACCAGGCCCCAGCGATGATTTCGATGACGCATCGCCGGAAAACATAGCAAGGCTTGAAGAACGCGCACAACAACTGATCAAGGAACAAAAACCGCGATTAGACTGCATCGTGGAGTTTCTGGGGAATGTTCACCTTAAAGATCACGAGGAACTGCGCGAGGAACAGCGAGAGCATGATAGAGTCCACCCACGCGAGCCACCCGCCTGCCCTCTGCCGGCTATTGCCCCCCCCGAAGGCATGGTATGAACATAAGAAAACAGCCTTTGCGAATGTAAGGCTGTTTTTCTGAAAGTCATAAAATCGGAACAGAGCAGTTATTGACGCAAGTTCTCGCGCATTGCGACCTCAAGCGCAGCCTTGTGCGAACGGACAATATCGACATTTTCCTGCGGCACATCATTAATCGCATCTGCCATCGCCAGCGCTTTATCGATTTGCGCTTTCGCAGATGGTGGCATCATCGCCATCATCTCAGGCGTTAATTGAGCCTGCATCTCCTGACGGATATTCATCTTATTCTTGTCTTGCTGCAAATTCATATAAGCCAGCATGACCGCATCACCGGTCTTGGCCCATTCAAGTTGTGATTCAAAACCATACTTCGCAACAATCTCTCCCAACTTGGCATAATCTTCAGGATGCTCCTCCTCCATCATATCCAGATAAGTACGGTAAGGCGCAAAATTTTGTGATTTCTGGATTGTCTCTTCAACACGGAGCATGTCCCCTGCCCCCTTCTCGACCATATGATCGGCCAAGACCTCAACCTCATCAATACTGTCAATAAAACGCGCTGTCGCATCGTCGGTTAAAATCGTATCATTATCATAATGCTTCGGCTCTTCCTTGGCATTTGTAGGGTGAGAAATGAACACGCACAGTAATAGCGCCAAACAAAAGGGCAGGATGTTATACGGAGACTGTCTCATAGGATCCTCGGGAATTTATTTCAAAGTTCTGGTTGAAAGACTCTAGAAGAAGAGCCGGAATTTTTCAACAATTCAACTGACGCTTCATTCTACCACAAAGAGTAAATGAAACCTTTAAATAAGGAATAACAAGCACTTACGTATCAAGGAAACTGCGAAGTTTTCTTGAACGGCTGGGGTGCTTCAATTTACGCAAAGCTTTCGCCTCAATCTGACGAATACGCTCACGCGTAACGTTGAACTGCTGCCCGACCTCTTCCAGCGTATGATCGGTATTCATACCGATACCAAAACGCATACGTAACACACGTTCCTCTCTCGGCGTCAAGGACGCCAGAACACGTGTCGTTGTTTCACGCAGATTGGAGTGGATAGCACTCTCGATAGGAAGAACAGCATTTTTGTCTTCGATAAAATCACCCAGTGAGGAATCTTCCTCATCACCGATCGGCGTTTCAAGAGAAACAGGCTCCTTCGCGATTTTTAAAACCTTACGCACCTTATCAAGTGGCATGTGTAAACGCTCGGCCAATTCTTCCGGTGTCGGCTCGCGGCCGATCTCATGCATCATCTGGCGCGATGTCCGCACCAGCTTATTGATCGTCTCGATCATGTGAACCGGAATACGGATTGTCCGCGCTTGATCGGCAATAGAACGCGTAATCGCCTGCCTGATCCACCATGTCGCATAAGTGGAGAATTTATAGCCGCGGCGATATTCAAACTTATCAACCGCCTTCATCAAACCGATATTCCCTTCCTGAATCAGATCAAGGAATTGAAGGCCACGATTTGTGTATTTCTTGGCGATAGAAATAACAAGACGCAGGTTTGCCTCAACCATTTCTTTCTTTGCGCGTCCGGCTTCCTTTTCACCTTTACGCACCGTACCAACAATCCGGCGGAATTCGGTAATCGGCAGCATCGCCTCATCGGAAATCGCAACGATCTTCTCGCGCAAATTGACAATTTCATCTTTATTATTGTCAACAAACTTGCTCCAGCCCTTGTCTTTAAGCTTCTTAACGCGGGTGACCCACTTCTGGTCAAGCTCGGAACCGAAATACTCTTCCAGAAAACGCTCGCGTTTGACACCGGCATCAACCGCCATACGCATCAACTTACCTTCTGTAGCAACCAGTTCCGTATTAATCGAATACAAACGCTCGATCAGCTGCTCAATACGCGCATTATTCAGGTGAACATCATTCATATGCCCGACCATATCATCCTTGAGCTTATTATATTTTTTGTTCAACGCATCGGTAGGATCTTTACCTTTGGAAAGCGTATCCATGCGCTCTTGTTGCACTTTACGCATCTTCTTATAAGTCTTCTGGATGTTGCCAAACATCTCGAAGACTTGAGGTGCCAACTCCTCTTCCATAGCGGAAAGAGAGATATTGCTCTCGTCATCATCAATATCATCGTCATCAGAACCTTCGCCGTCTGACTCTTCATCATCAGAGCCATCGCTTTTGCTCGAGGACTTTTTACCCGCCTTACTATCTTCGACGTTATGTTCCTCAGAATCATCGTCGTCGTCATGATCGACTGCGGTAGCATCTTCTTCCGGCCCTTTGTAGGTCGTCTCAAGGTCAATAACTTCACGCAGGAGAATATGGCCTTCCTGAAGGGCCTCATACCACGCAATAATGGATTCAATCGCCAGCGGGCTCTCACAAATCCCGCCGATCATCAACTCACGGCCGGCCTCGATACGTTTGGCAATCGCAATTTCGCCTTCACGGGACAAAAGCTCGACGGCCCCCATCTCACGCAAATACATACGAACAGGATCATCCGTACGGCCGGTATCATCATCGGCGATATTACCGCCGGCTTCATAATCATCATCGTCGTCTTTGCTTTTTTTGCTTTTCTTGGGCTTTTTGTATTCAGATGCTTTTTCTACGACTTGAATATCTTCATCTTGAATCTGCGAAATTGCATCCTCAAGGTCTTCAGGCTCGAACGAATCATTCGGAAGTGCCTTATTGAACTGGTCAAAAGTAATATAACCCTTTTTATTCCCGTCCTTGATGAGTTTCTTAACCGCACCTTCCAGCGCTTTCTCATCTTTTTTTGTCGTTTTCTTTTTAGATTTCGTGACTGTTTTTCCGGCCATGTCTAGTAAGCACCCAACTGTTCTAAGCAAAAATGAAAGATATACCCAAATACCATGAAATTCAAAGCGTTATGACCCGTTTTTTCATATTTTTCAAGAAGTTTTCAGTCAGTGCGGTCCACTGAGTTCATCAAAACCATGTTTTTGAGTCTTTCCAACCCCTCCTCTGACGAGGAATCCGTATTCTTGATTTCTTCCCGAAGAGCCAGCTCCTTGGCACCTTCCCAAAACTGCAGCCATTTCGATAAAACCGCCCCCTTATCGCCTCTGGGTGAGCAAAAGGATGCGTGAACATAGACAGATTCGTTCAAAATGTCATTAATTTCTTGTGCAAAGCCGCAATTCGCCAGAATTTCTACGATGTTCTCGGTTCCTACATTCGAATCACCCGACAGAATAGTTACAACTTCGTTCCTGAGTGCATCATAACGCCCGTTCCCGGTATCAAATGCCAGAAACTCCTCCTCCACGGAATCATAGATTTCGGGATGATTTATAACCCCGGCAATCAAAGCACACGGGTAGATTGAACGCAAATGATGCATCGGACGGCGCACCTGGACGGGTGATGTTCTGGGCTTAAACTTCTGCCCCTTGGTCAGCGGCTTGCGGTAAGAGTTCTCTTGACGGGAATAAAAAGTCTCTGAAAAACGGGTGTTCAACTGCTGCCTGTATAAACTCTGAACATCGCGGTCAGCAACGCGAGACACCAGATCCATCAGACGCTTTTTAAGTCCCGCCTGTAATTCCGGTGTCTTGTACTCACCAGACGATGTCGCCGTCTGCCAAAGAAAATCGACAAGCGGTATAGCTTTATCCAAAACATGCCTTAAAGCTGCCGCACCATTCTTTCGGATCAGAGTGTCAGGGTCTTCCCCTTCGGGCAAAAACGCAAACCGCACGCTTTTCCCAGGCTCTAACAAGGGCATAATCCGCTCGCAAACACGAACCGCGGCCTTACGACCTGCCGAATCACCATCAAAACATAAGATAGGAACTTTTGTTTCTGACGGTATCATCTTCCAAAGAGACAAAACCTGCTCTTCCGTCAATGCCGTTCCCATCGGCGCTAAAGCGCCTTTGAATCCTGCACGGGCACACGCAATCGCATCCATATACCCTTCGACAACAACAAGGTCCTCACCGTTTGAGGCTGCCATGCGTGCATGCGGTTCGCCGTAAAGCATGCGCCCTTTGTGAAACAAAGCTGTCTCCGTAGAATTGATATATTTCGGCGGAGTAAAGTTTCCGCGGTCAGGGGGTCTCAAATGATCAGGTAAAATCCGCCCGCCAAAGGCCACAACACGCCCGCGTCGATCCGGCACGGGAAACATAATTCGACCGCGGAAAAACGTATAAGGATCCCCGCCGCGGCTCGAGTCCTTTGTCAAGCCGACTTCCTTCATCTCCGCATCTGGATACCCCTTCGCGATCAGATGCCGGCGCAACGCCTGCCCGTCATCCGGCGCAAACCCGACACGGTAGGTTTTCAAAACCTCATCATCAAGACCGCGATCACGAATATAGTCAAGCGCATCCCTGTGTTTCGGGTCGTATAACATGTGCTGGAAAAACAGGGTCGCCTCCTCCATCAAAGCAAATAAATCTTTTTGACGTTTGGCCTTTTCAACCTCTTTCGGCGATTGCTTGGGTACCTGCATCCCCGCTTCGGCGGCAAGCGTCTCAACAGCGTCAATAAACGAAAGATTATCGTGCTGCATCAGGAACCCAATTGCATCCCCATGCGCACCGCATCCGAAACAGTGATAAAACTGCTTCTGGTCATTGATGGTAAAAGACGGTGTTTTCTCCCCGTGAAACGGGCAACAAGCCTTGAATTCGCGCCCCGCACGAGTGATACGGATTTTACGCCCGATAATCTCGGACAATGTAACGCGATTACGCAACTCATCTAAAAACTGCGGGGGCAAGGACATGTTTATTTAATTAGCAGATAAACCCATAAAGGCAAAGCAAACTAGCGATCGAAAAACGCTCCTGAATAACGTTCAAACTTTTTTGCCGATTTTCTTGCATTCAAAAACGCTAATACTGTATGATCTCATCCATATGCTATCAAATATAGCAAATTAATAATAAATAATGACAAGCGGATGAGGGGTAGAAATGCCAAAAGTTTTCGAAAAAGAGTGTAAAGTCAAAGTCATTCAATATGGCGAACACGCCAATACGGTTTCATTTTTTGATGCTCTTAAGGAAAAAATTTCCAAGCTCTTCAAAAAATAAAATCGGTAAGCGAGTACACTCGAGTAAAAAAAGCAGGCTTTGTGCCTGCTTTTTTTTGTGTTCAATGTCGCGCTAAAGGGGCTAAGCCAGCTTTTTCTTAACAACCGCTCCGGCCTTTGACATATCGACCTGCCCTGCATAACGCGTTTTCAATACACCCATAATCTTGCCCATGTCCTTAATACTCTCGGCATTCGTTTCTTCGATAATCTTGACCACGGCCGCATCAACTTCCTCCTCGCTCAATTGCTTGGGCATGAAGGTCCGAATCACTTCGATCTCTTTTTCCTCCTGCTCAGCCAGATCATCACGCCCGGCCTCATTATAGATTTTAGACGATTCCTGACGCTGTTTGATCATGGATTGCATCATGGATAAAATCTCATCATCCGTAAGGCCGTCAGCCTTGCCGTCACCGACAGCTGCGATGTCTCTGTCCTTCAACGCCGCTTGAATAAGGCGGATTGTATTCGTTGCAATCTTGTCCTGCTTTTTAAGAGATTCTTTCAAAGCCGTAGTTAATTCTGAACGCTTACCCATTTTTTCCTTTTCTTTTGCTTCAAAAACATTTAGGAACTGTGTCTCTAGCAATACCTTACAAATTTCATTGCTGGAGAACTTATCACGAATGTCTAAATTGTCTAACGTAAAACGCCCTCAAAATGCAACTGCAGTATTAGTACTTTCTGATGGATCGGTATTTTGGGGAAAAGGAATAGGCGCCGAAACGAATAAAGTAGGCGAAGTTTGTTTCAACACTTCAATCACCGGATACCAAGAGGTCATAACAGACCCCAGCTACGCCGGACAAATTATCACTTTTACATTTCCGCATATTGGTAACGTCGGCACGAACAAGGAAGATATCGAGACCGTCAATCCGGCTGCACGCGGTATTATCATCCGCGAGGATATCACCGAACCGTCAAACTGGCGCGCGGCAAAACACCTTGATGCATGGCTTAAAGACTACGACCTGCCGGGAATATGCGGAATTGACACACGCGCACTCACACGACGCATCCGTGATCAAGGCGCACCCAAGGGTGTTATCGCCCACAGCGAAAAGGGTGAATTTGATCTCGAAGCCCTCTTAAAACAGGCACAGGACTGGCCCGGCCTGCAGGGAATGGATCTTGCAAAAGATGTCTCCTGTAAACAAACCTATAAATGGGATGAAACAGCCTGGACACTGACGGATGGCTACGGCAAACAATCTGAGGCCAAATACAATGTCGTCGCGATCGACTACGGCGCAAAAATGAATATCCTGCGCTGTCTCGCAACGGTAGGCTGCGAAGTCACGGTCGTTCCGGCCAACGCATCAGCCGATGACATTTTGGCACACAGCCCCGACGGAGTGTTCCTGTCTAACGGTCCAGGCGATCCTGATGCAACAGGCAAATACGCTGTTCCTGTCGTCAAAGCACTTCTGGAGAAAGACATGCCCGTTTTCGGAATATGTCTTGGACACCAGATTCTGGCACTGGCTCTGGGCGGAAAAACCAAGAAAATGCACCTCGGCCATCGCGGCGCAAACCATCCGGTACAAGATCTCGAAACCGGGAAGGTAGAAATCACCTCGCAAAACCACGGTTTCGAAGTCCTGCCTGAAAGCTTGCCCGATAATGTCGTCATCACACACAAGAGTTTGTTTGACGGCACGAACGAAGGCTTGAAGGTCAAAGACAAGCCTGTCTTCTCGGTGCAATATCACCCCGAGGCATCACCAGGGCCACAAGACAGCCATTACCTGTTCGAACGTTTTGTTGAAAACATCAAAACAGTTAAAGCAGGAAAATAAAGCACCGCTTTTAAAAAAGCGTAACAACAACACTGGAAAAAGAAACGTAGAGAGCAAATGCCAAAGAGAACCGATATAAAAACAATTTGTATCATCGGCGCGGGCCCGATCATCATCGGGCAAGCCTGTGAATTCGACTACTCGGGGACGCAAGCTTGTAAGGCGCTGAAAGAAGAAGGATACCGTATCGTTCTGGTCAACTCGAACCCAGCGACCATCATGACCGATCCGGATATGACCGACGCAACGTATGTGGAGCCGATCACACCGGAAATCGTGGCCAAAATCCTTGAAAAGGAAAAGCCGGATGCCCTGCTTCCGACCATGGGCGGACAAACAGCACTAAACACCGCACTCGAACTTGCAAAAGACGGCACGCTCGCACGTCTTGGGATTGAACTGATCGGTGCCGACGAAGAAGCCATCGAAAAAGCCGAAGACCGCGAAAAATTCAAGGAATGTATGACCGAACTTGGTCTCGAATCTGCACGAAGTGTCGTGATCCATTCGATGCAGGAAGCCCGCGATGCGATCGACTTCATCGGTCTGCCCGCCATCATTCGCCCGTCATTTACGCTTGGCGGAACAGGCGGCGGCATTGCATATAATCGTGATGATTATGAACGCATCGTGCGGGAAGGTCTCGACGCCTCTCCTGTTGACGAAGTCCTTGTCGAAGAATCTCTCCTTGGCTGGAAAGAATTTGAAATGGAGGTCGTTCGCGATAAGAACGACAACTGCATCATTGTATGTGCGATCGAAAACATAGACCCCATGGGCGTCCACACAGGGGATTCGATCACGGTTGCCCCTGCCCTGACATTAACGGATAAAGAATATCAGATTATGCGAAATGCTTCGCTGGCCATTTTGCGCGGCATCGGCGTTGAAACGGGTGGATCAAACGTGCAATTCGCGATTAACCCCGAAGACGGACGAATGATCGTTATTGAGATGAACCCGCGCGTGTCTCGTTCATCTGCTCTGGCTTCCAAGGCAACAGGTTTCCCGATTGCAAAAGTGGCGGCAAAACTGGCCGTAGGCTACACACTTGATGAACTGGAAAACGACATCACAGGCGGTAAAATACCCGCATCCTTCGAACCGACAATCGATTACGTCGTTACAAAAATTCCGCGCTTCGCATTCGAAAAGTTCCGCGGCGCGAATTCAAACCTGACCAGTGCCATGAAATCCGTCGGCGAAGCCATGTCTATCGGCCGCAACTTTGAAGAATCCTTGCAGAAAGCTATGCGTTCTCTTGAAAAAGGACTAACGGGTCTGAACTCCATTCCCGTATACGGCACGAAAAGCGCAGACGAAAACACCCGCAAGGAAGCCATCACCGCTGCCATAGCCAAACCAACACCCCAACGCATCCTGCACATCGCAGAAGGATTACGACTTGGCCTGAGCGTAGAAGAAATTAATGATATCTGCAAATATGACAAATGGTTCTTGCAGCGTATGGAAAATATCATCAACGCAGAAAAAGATATTCTGGAGAATGGCCTCCCCGTCGATGCGGAAGGCTGGCTCAAAGTAAAGAAACTTGGCTTTTCCGACGCTCAGCTTGCCAGCCTCATGAAAGTCTCGGAAGATAGCGTTAGAACCGCACGCCATTCTCACAACGTGCACCCGGTATACAAACGCGTCGATAGCTGCGCAGCGGAAATTCCGTCCGGCACGGCCTACATGTACGGTTGCTACGAAGGAAACGGCCTGCAAGATGCAGAAAGCGAAATAGAACACACGGATAAGAAGAAAATTGTCATCCTCGGCGGCGGCCCGAACCGTATCGGACAGGGTATTGAGTTCGATTATTGTTGTGTGCATGCCGCTTACGCGCTCAAGGAAGCCGGTTACGAAACCATCATGGTCAACTGTAACCCTGAAACAGTGTCCACTGACTATGACACATCCGACCGTCTCTACTTCGAACCCCTGACGGAAGAAGACGTAATCGAACTCATCCGCGCCGAAAACCAAAAGGGCGAAGTCGTCGGTGTCATTGTCCAACTCGGCGGGCAAACACCCTTAAAACTCTCGCAAGCCCTACAAAATAACGGCATTAAAATTCTCGGCACTGACCCCGATGCAATTGACCTTGCCGAAGACCGCGAACGCTTCCAGCAACTTCTGAATGATGTAAAGCTGAAACAGCCGCCCAACGGTCTGGCAAGATCCAAAGAAGAAGCTGTAACAATCGCCGAAGACATCGGCTTCCCGATTGTTATCCGCCCGTCTTATGTGTTGGGAGGTCAGGCCATGGAAATCGTCCATAATATGACCGAGCTTGAGGAATATATTAGCACAGCTGTCAAAGTATCAGGCGACACACCTGTTCTACTCGACCGTTACCTGAAAAGCGCAATCGAAATCGACGTTGACGCACTCTGCGATGGCGAGGAAGTCTTCGTCTCCGGTATTATGGAACACATCGAAGAAGCAGGTATCCACTCCGGGGACAGTATGTGCGTCCTTCCGCCGCACTCTTTGCCTGAAGACACTGTAAAAGAACTCTACGAGCAAACTATTACGCTCGCAAAAGCTCTGAAAGTGAAAGGCTTGATGAATGTTCAGTTTGCCGCACGCATGAACGAGGAAAGCGGCAAATACGATGTATACATCATCGAGGTTAACCCGCGCGCATCAAGAACCGTTCCTTTTGTGGCAAAAGCAACGGGAACGCCGGTTGCAAAAATCGCCGCCAGAATTATGGCCGGTGAAAAACTCTCCGACTTCCGGAGTATTTTAAGCGGAATGAGCGAAAAACACCATGCTGTCAAGGCGCCCGTCTTCCCGTTCAACCGTTTCCCCGGCGTAGACCCGCTGCTCGGGCCCGAAATGAAATCAACAGGTGAAGTCATCGGCCTGGACAATGACCTGGCTCACGCAATTGCAAAATCCCAGCTTGGAGCAAACATTGCCCTACCGACTGAAGGCACAGTCTTCCTGTCTGTTAAAAACTCGGACAAGGAAGAGCTGCTTCCGATCGCAAAGGAACTCGAAGAGATCGGCTTCAAACTGGTTGCAACTGGCGGAACCTGCCGCTTCTTGAAGGAAAACGGTGTAACGGTTACACGCATCAACAAAGTGATGGAAGGGCAGCCGCACGTAGTCGACTCCATCATCAACGGCGATATCGACTTGGTTATTAACACCACGACAAAGAGCACGCAAGCCGTCTCTGACTCCTCATCAATCCGCAGAACCGCGCTCATGAACAAAGTGCCTTACTACACGCTTATGACCGCCGCAAAGGCCGTTGTCGGAGCGATTAAGGCTATGAAAGCCAGAGATTTGCATGTTGCCTCCCTGCAGTCATACTTCGAAGAAGAGGATAAAAAGAAGGGCAAAGCTGCCTAACTTGACGCCCCGAGTTCTTTAGAGTAAGACTCAAATATATTTATTTAGAAAGCATCCCGCTCTCGAACGTGAGGCGGGCTGTTTATTTTTTTATAATTTTAAAATTCACCAAAACAAAAACAGGAATAAAAAAGATGGAACAAATTCCATTGACGAAAAATGGGTTCACGGATTTACAGGAAGAACTCAACAACCTTAAAACCGTTCGCAGACCGGCCGTTATCGAAGCCATAGCAGAAGCGCGCGCGCACGGCGATCTTTCAGAAAACGCCGAATACCATGCCGCACGCGAACAACAAAGCTTCATCGAAGGCCGTATTCAGGAACTCGAAGCCGTTACAGGACGCGCACAAGTCATCGACCCGACAACGCTAAACGGCAAGACCGTGAAATTCAGCGCCACCGTCACCATCGTGGATGAAGACACGGACGAAGAAGAAACCTATCAAATTGTTGGCGATTACGAGGCCGACACGGAAAAGAACCGCCTGTCCATCAGCGCACCTGTTGCACGTGCCCTGATCGGTAAATCAGTAGGTGACTCCGTAAACGTACGCACACCAAAAGGCATACGTGCCTACGAAATTCTCGAAGTCGAATTCAAATAAGTTTTAGATTAAAGCGTTGAGACGCTCGGCATCTGCGGACAGAACCTGCTCCGTATTATTGGCCAGTGCCTCACGCGCCTGATTGGCGGCCTGCTCAGCCTGCGTCAGACTTAAAGCCTCCTCGGAAATGGAAACCTCATCAACAGGATCGGAAGACGCCGTGCCTTCTGCGCGAACCTGTTTAAGCGTATCGTTAGACTTTCTGATGTTATTTGCACCCTGAATCGGGCCTGTCGGATTAACCGGATCAACCATGATATAGCTCTCCCCTGAAGTATTATACTCTACCCAGTAATTTTAAGGCCGCTTCCCGACCTTTGTAACAGCAGGTTTAACACGACCTGCATCCCAAAACCAAATGTGAGTTTACAGAAAAAATCCTAAAATTACATAAATTTCGCCCGGAAAGTCAGGCGCATCGCCTTAAATGCAGGATCCATGGCATATTTAGGAGAGAAAAGATCATAATCTGTTGATTTCAAATGCTTAAAGTATATATCGGCCAGAATATTCGACGCTTTTAAAAACGCATTATCCGGCTTGATACCCTTAATTTGTGCATTCGCGACTTCCTCCAGAAGCCCTGACAAACCATTCTGTTGTTCGCCCGTAAAAAGCTTTTCCTGTGTTACGATATGTTTAACCATCAAATCATCGGGCAGATAACAGCGCTCTTGTGAAGCATGGAACGGAATCGCTCGCAAAATTCCTGCCAGTGCATAATTCACGGCAATCGGCTGCACCAGTTCAATCTCAGGATCATCCCCCATCACTCTGACAATCAACTTCATCAGCGGCGTTGATGTAAAATCCGCATAATTCATCAAGCCTTCCAGATTGCCGGGCAAAACGTTTTCAAGATCAAACTCACGCGCATAAGTCAGCTTTTCAAAATGCTCGGGCGGTAATTGATAGGTCTGAATGGCTTCAGCCAAGGGCGTAACAACCTCATGTGCGGGAAAATCCTGCCCTTCGTAAACCGCCTTGAGAGCATCCCGCCACCATTGCAGGCGTATATGCCCAAGATTACTATCGCTAACCACTTCACGCGTCTTGGCAATCTCATGGTTGAATGCCATCAATGCCCAAACGGCATCGCGGTGTTCGGCACGAACAAACATGGAAAGAAAAAAGCGGTCAGGATCGTTCTCTTTTATAAGCTGAGCGCAATACGGCAAGTCGTTTTTTTGCATGAAATCCTTGAGAAATTGAACAAAACCACTAGTGTAAGCGTTATCAGGTTTTAAGAACCAATAAAAGCAGGAGAATAACATTATGGCTTTTACGCTGCCCGAACTACCTTACGCATATGACGCGCTGGACCCGTACATGTCCGCCGAAACATTGGAATACCACCATGACAAGCACCACAATGCCTATGTCGAAACCGGAAACGCACTCGCAGAAAAAGCGGGACTAGCCGGAAAATCTCTGGAAGAAATCGTTGTTGCATCATTTAAAGACCCTGCACAGGCCGGCCTCTTTAACAACGCGGCACAACACTGGAATCACCTACACTTCTGGAACTGGATGAAGCCGGACGGCGGTGCAAAAGGCGGTTCTGCCATTCCCGCAAATCTGGAAACCATGATCAATGAATGCTTCGGCTCATACGACGAATTCCGCGGCAAGTTCATCGAAGCCGGTAAAACTCAATTCGGTTCCGGTTGGGCATGGCTTATTCTGGACAAAGACGGCAAGCTGGACGTCATGAAAACTCCGAACGGCGAAAATCCGCTCGCACACGGCAAGACAGCCCTCTTGGGTTGCGATGTATGGGAACACAGCTACTACATTGACTACCGCAACGCACGCCCGAAATACCTCGAAGCGTTCGTAGACAACATGGTCAACTGGGAATATGTCGCCGAGTTGTTTGAAAAAGGTCCGGTAAAAATCGCCGCCTGATTTTCAAACCTAATAATACAAAGACCAAAGGGGCCAAACAGCCCCTTTTTTACGCGTCAAATAGTTGCAGGACTAAGGCTTAATCCCGCAAGCAATCTGCATGGCTTCTGATGAACTCTCATTCGCAGCACCACAGACAACGTCGCGTTGCTCGGGCGGCAAGTCCATAATCATCTTCACAGCACCCTCGACACCTGCTGCACGCGCAGCCTCTAGCTGCGATTCATAGTTGGCCTGCGCATCTTCACGTGCGCTGTCAATTTGCCCTGTCATGGCAGCCACCTGCGCATTGTATGTTACGGCGACCGCCTGACTAATGCGCGTCTCGATAGTTTCTGCGATTTCCGCCTTACGCGCATCATCAAAGCTCTCGAACTCGGATGCGATTGTGCCAACGGCCTCCTTGACACCTGCCATAAGCTCATCAGTTTGCTCGGCAGACAGATTATCACCACCCTCAATACCCTGCGCTTCCAGTATTTGCGGAATACGAGCGCGAATATCATCATAATTGACATCAAGATGCTCGAGAGCCTTTTGTATGCCTTGATCAATTTCTGCCTGAATATCCATATCACCGAGTGCATCATATTCTTGGGAATAGGAAACCTGAACATCCATTTCCGCTGCTCTGTGCGCGGCTTCAAGACCATTCGGCGCATCGGCAACCATTTTCTCCATCGCCGCAGCATACCCCTCATAACCGGCCTCACGGTAGGTTGCGATCAGGTTCTCGATCTGACTGGCAGGCAACTGGTTTGCATCGGCTTCACCGGAATCAAAACTGTCACGGATAACATCCAGCGCCTGTCTGGCACTTTCATAATCTTCGGTCATATCACCGCTTGGCAACAACCCCATTCGCTCAAGACTTTTCGGGGTAGCGCCGTTATCGAGTGATACTGCAGCCTCCGGAGATTCAATCTGCGAGGCTGCTTTGCCAAAACCCGGCGAGAGCTCTCCCACGCTTTCAACAATCGGCGTCATGCCAAGCATTCGCCCTGTGACCATACCGATATGATCGTTAATGACCGTTGAAGGATCGCCCGTCTTCTTCTGCACGAAATCCGCAACAATATCCGCATATCCCGGATGCGTTTGCATGGTCTCGATAATCTTATTTTGCGTTTCCGCATTAGCTGCACTCGGATCACCGCCTAATAATCTGTCAATCTCGGTCAAGGCACGCGAGACACCGCGCTGGCCTATCTTATCGTCTTTGGCAGCATCGACGTCCGCTTGCGAAACCGAACCAAGCTCCTGCAAACGTGCCGCAAAAGCCGCGGCATCCAAAGCAGGCGCAGGTTCAGGCTCTGCAACGGGAATATCCGCATCAGGACGCGGCGTAGTCGCAGCCATCTCATAATACTCAATATCATCGCTCCCTGCGACGACATCATCAGTAATAACGGTAACAGCAGCCTCATCACCTGCCGCACGCGCTGCACTCAGCGCCTCGTGAGCCTGCCTGAAACTGGTAAACAAAACTTCATTGGCCGCCGCCTTACGCTGACTGTCCTCGCTCTGCACCAAATCGGCGGGATATCCCAACTGAAAACCTTGGGAACGCAAATCCGTCTCTAAATCAGAGGCACTCAAAACACCATCCGCGATCAGGGAAGAATCAACAAACGCGCGCTTGATGCGCATCAACTCGCCCTTGCCCTCTTGCGTCAAAGGCGTGCCTTCGGGAATTTCGCCGGAATCAATACGCCCTTCATGCTGAAGGCGCAAAACATCGGCACGCATACCGGGAACGATTTCACCTGTTTCCGACCAAAAAGAATCATAAGAGTTTTCAGCACTTACAATCTCGCCGCTACCAGGCTTGAAATAGACTTCCGTTACATTCGCGGGACGAACTTCCCCAGTATTAGGATTTACCCATGCCTGCTGATTGGAATACTCAACGGTATTCGCGACGTCGGCATCCGGCAAAGAATTGAAAAGATTGTCAAACTCGCGAGGCTCGGCCACAAGGACGACAGAGTTAAACGCACCGCCCGCTTCATCACGCTTCAGCCAGACCGTGTTATACTCAACCTCGCCCTGTTCGTTTTCGATCCCGACAACAAGCTGTCCACCGCCAACAGGGTGGTAAAGATAATCATCAGGCCAGTTTTCTGTAATGGTTTGCTGTGTCCTTAACTGCTCAAGATAGGCCGTTAATTCAGCTTGGCTGTCAATAATTTCACCTGCCATGTCACCCTCATCAAAATCCGTAGAATATTTTTTTAATTATCAAAGGTTTAATATACTGACAAACAATAACTTTTGCAAACTTTGGAATAGGTCTGAAGAGCCGCTTCCAGCCTTCATTCCGAAGGCATCAGAAGCGCCGCAACACGCCGTCCTTCAGCCATGAGGACGTTATACGTGCGGCACGCCGCCCCCGTATCCATGACATCGACGTGAACACCGTTTTTCTTGAGGGCTGTTTTTAATGCAGGCTGCAGGAATTCCTGGTTCGCACCCGTTCCGAACAAAATCACGTCCAATTCATCCTTGGCTGCGAGAACGGCTTCGAAATCATCAACACTTAAATCGCAGATATCATGGGAAGAAGGCGCCCAATCCTGCGTCTCAGATGGAAATACGACAATCGCACCGTCATGCCGCTCCCCGCTGACCTTAAAACGGCCGCCGGAATAGCTCTGGATAATCTGCTGTCCCTGTTTGACCAGCGGCGTGACATCCATATCTACGCCGCACTTTCTGCTGCCGCATCATCTTCGGCCTCTTTATCCTTTGAAGGTCTGACACCCAGATAGATCAAAAGCGGTGAAGCCACAAAGACAGAGGAATACGTACCGATCACAATCCCGAAAATCAGAGCATAGACAAACCCTCTGATAACTTCGCCGCCAAATACATACAGCGCAATCAAAGCCAGCAATGTTGTCACGGATGTCACCATCGTACGCGTCAACATCTCGTTAATGGACATGTTCAACAATTCAGGCAAAGGCTTCTTTTTGTATTTCCGCAAATTCTCGCGAATACGGTCAAACACAACAACCGTATCGTTCACGGAATAACCCGCAACCAAAAGGATCGCCGCCAATGTCGAGAGATTAAACTCCATCTGCGTAAGCGAGAATAAACCGACCGTCAAAACCACATCATGCAATGTCGTCGCAAATGTTGCAGACACGGCAAATTGCCATTCAAAGCGGAACCAGATATAAGCCATAATCCCCAAAATCGAGAACGTAATAGCCATCATCCCCTGCATTTTCAGCTCTTCACCGACCTGCGGCCCGACATATTCAACACGGCGATATTCGACGTCTCCGGCCTCTTGATAAACACCATCCAGAGTAGCCCTGACTTTTTCAATCGCCAGCACCTGAACCGTCTTACAAACAGGCGCATCCGGATCACTTGCACGACTACGACGCTCATCCAGACAAGCCTCATAAGCGGCAATATCTTCTTCACTCTCTTCCTGCTGCGGCAAACGGATCAAAAGATCATCAGGCTGCCCGAATTCCTGAATGGAAATCGCGCCAAGCTCAAGATCATTCAATGTCTTACGCAAACCTTCAAGATCAGGCATATCAGGTGTACGGATTTCAATAACCGTACCGCCCGTGAAATCAATCCCGAAATTCAGGCCCTTTGTCATCAACAGGCCGAACGTGCCAAAAATCAAGGCAGCCGAAAGAATAAAGGCCAACACTCGAAAACGAATAAAATTGATATTCACATCATCAGGAATAATTTTTAAACCGCGCATACTCTGTATCTTTCTTTTAAATCGGTAGATTTTTCGCTTTGGTCTTGTTCAACCACAGAACAACCATCAGACGCGTCACCATAATGGCGGAGAAGAAGGATGTCACAATCCCGATCCCCAGCGTCACCGCGAATCCTTTAATCGGCCCCGTGCCGAAAGAGAACAGGATAATCGCGGCAATCAAGGTCGTCAGGTTCGCATCAACAATCGTCGACATGGCTTTGCTGTACCCTGTATCAATTGCGTTGATATTGGATCGCCCCGCCCGTAACTCTTCACGAATACGCTCGAAAATCAGAACATTCGCATCAACCGCCATACCGATGGTCAGAACAATCCCCGCAATACCGGGAAGGGTCAACGTCGCCTGCAAAGCAGAAAGAATAGCAATGATCAAAGCCACGTTTACGATCAGAGCAATATTCGCCATAAAGCCGAACAAACCGTAACCGATAATCATAAACAGCAAAACAAAACCAAGGCCGTACAAGCTGGCAATCTTTCCGGCCTCAACCGAGTCTGCCCCCAATGACGGCCCGACCGAACGCTCTTCGATTACATTCATCGGCGCAGGCAAAGCACCAGCCCGCAACAACAAGGATAAATCATTCGCTTCCTGAACGGTAAAGCCACCGGAAATTTGTCCTTGCCCGCCGCAAATCGCCTCACGAATAACCGGAGAGCTTAGAACTTCGTTGTCCAGTACGATCGCAAACGGCTTACCGACATTGGCACGGGAAACGTCACAGAACTTGCGCGCGCCTGTTGCATTCAATCGGAAACTAACGACGGCCTGCCCGCTTTGATCGAAACCGGGTGACGCATTATCCAGCATATCACCGGTGATAATGGCACGGCGCTTGATACCTAGATTGCGATCTGGCTCGTCTTTATAAGGAAGCAATAATTCCCCTGCACTCCTCTGTCCGGGTTGCCCGACAAGATGAAAGCCCAGCTTTGCTGTCTTACCAATAATTCTTTTAACATCCGTCGCATCAACACCCGGGATCTGAATCAGCAAGCGGTCATTCCCCTGACGCTGGATCGTCGGCTCGGTCGTACCCATCTGATCAACACGACGCCGCACAATCTCGATCGACTGGCTCATAACCTGATCGGTAATCTCCTTGAGCTGCGCATCATTCATCGCCACATCAAGAACCGTACCCTCATCAGATGTCGTAATCAGATAACGCGCATCAATTTTTCGGATAATTTTTCTTGCCGCTTCGCCATCGTTGGCATCACGGAGCGTTAGCCGCGCTCCTTTATCTTTGGAATTCAAATAGCTATAGCCGATTTTCGCTTCTCTGAGCTGGGAGCGGATATCCTGCTCAAGCGTATCTGACCGCTCCTTGAAGACATAGTCCACATCAACTTTGAATAGCAAATGCGCTCCGCCCTGCAGGTCCAGCCCCAGATTAACCGTTTTGTTCGGCATCCAACTCGGAAGACTTTCCTCCATCCACATATGGGTCTCGTCACTGACCATATTCGGCGCGCTATATGCAAAACCGAACAGACAAACGGCAAGGATCAGAATGATTTTCAGGGGCGAAATATGAAGCATTTTAAACTCTCGGATGCTCGGCCTTATGCTTTAACATACGGCCGAATTGAAACATTATTTTTTATACTTGGAAGCATCGTTGGCCGCAGGCTTCAAAATATCATCCGCCTTGCCTTGAACCGTTGATTTAAGAGCCGTAACCTTAAGGCCGTTCCCCAAATCGATAACCATTTCCTTCTCATTCACAACCTTGTCAACCTTACCGACTAGACCGCCGCCCGTCACAACGCGATCACCACGCTTGAGGTCAGACAGCATATCGCTGTGCTCACGGAAACGGCGCTGCTGCGGCATAATCAAAAGAACATAGAACAGAACAACCAGAATACCGACCAGCATCATGTTCCACATAAATGCCTCGCCCGCGGATGGTGCATCAGCAAGCGCTTCCAGCTTATCTGTGTTTTCTACGGCGGCAGCATAAGCCTTTGATATCAACATATCTTTTAGCTCCTAAATCTTGTCATAAAGAATCTGTAATAATTTGCTGAATATAACGGGTCACGCTGCAAACGCAAGGGTCGTCGAAAAGAATCCTCAAACGATAAACACGCCTTTCAATCCGGCATCGTGGCTAACGCGCGAAAGATGCCCCCGGACCAATATAACGAGACACATAACGCGATGACGCAACCTTAAGGGAATGCAAACTTATCCAGAGTAGCAACAATGCCCCGAAAACCAGCCCCCCACTTAAAACCCAGTTCAAAAGACCGCGGTCAACAATCGCATCATCGGGATCATCGGGCATATAGAGAACGGTTACGACATCACCGCGCTTAAACATCGGATGGCTGGAGCCGACACGATCCTCAAAACGATATGACTGCCCTTCCCCATCACTAAATTTTACAACTGCGTAATACGTATAGCCGCTGCTATCCGAACCGGATGAATACCTGCTCCTGATGTCAACGACTTCTCCTTGAGCCCGTACACCGTTTTGAACCATATCGATCATATCCTGCCCTGTATAATATGACCCGATGAACAAACCCGCAGAAATCAGAAAACAAATCATCGCTGTAATTTTCATGTAACGCTGCTGGGGACGAATACGCGCTCTGATCCCGTGCTGATCCAAACGGTCGCCATCGCCTTTTTTGTTACTGGAAGACGAAACACTAAACTTGGCATCCTTAAACATCTTCCCGCTTTTGAAATCGGAAAACGCCTCTTTACGGTCAGCCTCAGGAATAGAGTGCCACAGCCCGAATACTTTGTAGAACAAAAACCCGAGCCCACCCAGAATAAGGACAATGACAAAAGGATTAAACTCGAACTGCGTAAAAGCCATATACCCGATAAAGACCCCCGGCAGAAAGAAAATCAGCCCGAATATCAACCCGACATACCCGACTTTTCGTACCCGCGTTGCATCATCAGGCATCACCAGCAGCTTCACGCGTTTACCCGGCAGGTTATTCAGAAAATAACTCGTGCCCATATCGCTTTTCTTCTCGAGTATCTCCCCTGACGGCGACTTATACTCGAAAATCGGATAATACATCTCTCCGGCGTAGCTTTGCTTTTTCTTCTTACCATCGCGCCCGTATTCCTTGTTCTGATTATTTTGGCGTTTATTCAGGACGCTGGCTAAAATTACAAACCCGATAAAAACAAAACCAAACCCAAAAAAAGCAATCGCGATAGCCATATTGTGCCAGAAATCATCAATCACAAAACGTTCGGGATCATCGGGATCGTAGTAAACCCCAAGCTCGGTTCCTGTCTTATACGAAGGAGAACTGCCGTAACTGATATTATCCTTTAGCTCCCACACCTTACCGCGCGAATCCCTGAAAGAGACAACGGCATTGTAAGACGTACCGCTGTCACTGTCGTAGGAAGATTCATTACGGATCACTCTTGCCTCAGCATAATTCCCGTTGGACGTCAGGTCATAATACCCATACCCCATCCAGACACCAATGCCACTGAAAACAAGGGGCATGGCAACAAATAAAAACACAAAAAACAAAGCGAAGCTGGAGGCAACAGGCTGCTTACGAAAACCTTCGGAAAAACTCTCCTGCTTCTCATCCGAAACATAGGACTCCCTGCTACCTGTGGAATGGGATTTCTGGTGCTTGACCTCAAGCGCCGAAATACGGCCGGTCACACGCCGCGCCTTTTTGCGCCAATACACAAAATCAGCAAGGATAGCACCACCGATCAACAAAAAGACAAGAGACATCAGCATAAGACCGACTTGGTTCCAAGCCGAAAATGCATCAAAAATCAGGTCAAACATAAAAAATCAGAGCCTTTCAGGATCACTCTTCAAAAGATATAGCCCGGCAACAACGACCAAAATTGCAACCCAAAAAGTTTCGATCTGCATTTGCTCGTAAAATGCCGCTCCTAACAGAATAACACCTCCGCCCAATAAAAAAATACCTGCGGTGGTTTTGATTTTGCTGTCTTTTCGCATTTTTTTCGGATCAACACGGGCTTTGCTGTATTTATACATCTCCTGCTGTCGTCTTTTACGCGCTGCACTGTGGAAAAGATCAAACTCCCGCTCCTCGTCATCGCGATCATCACGATCTCGCACCCCTCCGGCCATATGCTCTTCAACTTCCTGCCCGCGTCGAATGCGCTGCCTTGCCTCCTCCAATGCTCGCTGATGCTTCTCTTCCTGTTTTTTGTCCCAAATCTCCTTGGAAGCCTTGTTGCCGCCAAGCCTCAGCCTCATCATCAACTGCCGCGCTGCCTCGGGATTATTCTTGTAGTAATCAGGATTTTTCCGTGCCTGATCCATCATCTCAACGATGACGTCCTTATACTTGAAAATTCTCATGACAATGAGAATAGGAATTAAAAGCGGTATTATAAAAAACAGGACTGGGGCAATGTGTTCCAGAACCATTTCAAAAATATCCATTAGTCTTACTCCGGTTACGCTGGCCCCTAAATTAGATGATTTTTATATTACTTGTCCAAATAGTTTTTAGGATTAAGGGCTTCGGTCCCGCGACGGACTTCAAAATGCAGCTGCGGCGTAGAGACAGAGCCCGAAGACCCGACTGTACCAATCGTCTGTCCGCGCCTGATCGTATCGCCCTTTTTGGCCATCAAACCGTCCATATGCGCATATGCCGTCATCCACTGCCCGTCATGACGCAAAAGGATCAGATTTCCGCTCCCCTTGAGCGCACTGCCCGCATAAACAACAACACCGTTTTCGGCTGCCCGCACGGGCGTACCTTTCGGCGCACTGATATTGATCCCGTCATTGTGAAGACCGTTTTTCTTCGGCCCGAATGACGACACCAGCTTGCCGCGCAACGGCCATCCGAACTTGGACGAACTGCGTTTTGGAATAGATGCTGTTTTGGTCGGGGACGACGGCTTGGAAGACGCGGTAGAAGACTTGGCCATGGAAGATTTAGGAGCTGAACTCTTGTTAGTCTTCGCACTTGACGCCACAGATGAAGACGAAGAAGCGCTATGACTTGAACTCGAAGACCTTTGAGGAGCAGACGTTGAAGGTCTGACCGTCGCAATCTTCGGAGCCACCCGTGCCGCTGACGGCAATCGCAAATTCTGCCCCGGATAAAGCGTGTAGGGCGAGCGCAGATTATTCGTCCGCGCAATTTCTGACTGATTTACACCGAACAAACGCGAAATCTCGTAAAGCGTATCGCCCGAGCGCACGGTATAAACCTGCGGCGGTGGCAATTTCAAACGCTGCCCGTCATAAAGCTTGAACGGAGCGCGCAACCTGTTTTCAACCGCAATATCCCGCATCGGAATTTGATAGCGTTTCGAGATGCTGTAAAGCGTATCTCCGGAAACAACGTTATGAACGCCCGCGCTTCCCGCGCCCGGACTTTGCCCGAAATTCGACACAGGCGCAGGGCTTTGCGAACAAGCCACAAAGAAAAACAACAGCGGAATGATATAAACGGCGGATACGCGCATCATGACAGGATAAGAATACACCCTTATCGAAAAAACGTCACCAGCCTATTTCCGTCACACGAATCAAGCCACAAATTCTTTCAGAGCGTAGATATCGTTCAAACAGCGTTTATTTTTAAGCAAGCGAGAGAAATGAAATTTACAACGCGTACATGAAGAACGAGTAACACATCCGAATTTTGATGATGGAAGCACTAGGCCACAGAAGATTGCATGGTGTTCGGCTCGTTGGTGGTATCGGGAAGCAAAGGCACAAACCGCACGGGAAACACATCCATCACGGCGTAGGATTCCTCGGTCTCCTTCTTGTACCGTTTCAGCATCTGCCCGCCCGGCTCACCGATCGGAATAATCATAATCCCGCCGGGTTTAAGCTGCTCCATCAACGCCGGAGGCGGCTTTTTCCGCGCCGCCGCCGTCACGATAATCCGGTCAAACGGCGCTTGTTGTATCCCGTTAATCTCCGGCCAGCCCAACATCCCGTCCGCAGCAATCCCTGTAAAATTCCGTACACGCAAACGGTGCAATCGGTCTTCCGCCTCCCGCAATAACGCCTTGTGACGCTCGATCGTATAAACACGGCGGCACAGATGGGACAAAATCGCGGTCTGATACCCGCACCCCGTCCCGATCTCCAGAACCTTGTGACGGTCATTAACCTCCAGCGCTTGCGTCATACTGGCAACAACAAACGGCTGGCTGATGGTCTGCCCCAACCCGATCGGCAAGGCCATATCTTCCCACGCTTGATCCTGTAAATGATGCGGAACAAACTCGTCCCGCGGCACACGCTCAATCGCGCTCAGCACGCCCGTATCGGTCATGCCCATCTGGCGCAAATACATCACCAGCCGAATTTTCTTATTGGTTGTCTGAGTATTCACTTGGCAGAGCGCTCAACGTTAAGAAATCGAATATCTTCTTCATACTGTCCACCACCTTGTATACTGGTTATTTCACTCAAAGGAAACAACAAGCGGCTTCGGTCAGTGTGATCCTTGTTAGCAAATTCATAGATAACAACGTAATCGTCATCCATGGCTTCAATCTCACCAAGAAACAAAGTAACATCGTCTAAATCTTCTGCGGAAACACAAATATAACCATAATGTTTTTCAATATCACTAAGGGTAGTTTTGTGAGTTTCAATAGAAATTTCTGGAACGACTAAATTAGGGTTCTTTTTTAAATAAAGTGAATAAATAGACTCTAGCCTTTTATTTCCCCAACGAATGCGAGAAAGCTGTTCACGATGAAAAACAACGATGCCATCATGCAAACCATCGTCGCTTACAAGACTTAAGTAGATAACGTATTCATTATAATCCACCAAAATACCTGTGAATGTTTCAAGGTCATGAAATTCGCGCATAAATATGGCCAATTGCTGACCATTTTTCAGATCATCCAGTGTCTTTTCAAAAACAGACATCAGCCCTCTTTCGTAATTTTCTCGATCCCGCCCATATATGGCTTGAGAACTTCGGGAACAAAAACCCCGCCATCGGACGGATCATGATAATTCTCGATCACCGCAATCAACGCACGGCCAACCGCCACACCTGACCCGTTCAGGGTATGAACGAAACGTGTGTCCTTCGCACCCTTCGGACGGCAACGCGCATTCATACGCCGCGCCTGAAAATCTCCGCAATTCGAAACACTGGAAATCTCGCGGTAGGTTTCCTGCCCCGGCAGCCAGACCTCGATGTCATAAGTCTTTTGTGCGCCGAACCCCGTATCACCGGAACACAAAACCACAGTACGGAACGGCAGCATCAACTTCTGCAAAACAGTTTCCGCACACTCCAACATGCGCTCATGTTCATTTTTGGACTCCTCGGGCGTCGTCACGCTCACCATCTCGACTTTATAGAACTGGTGCTGGCGCAACATCCCGCGCGTATCCTTGCCCGCAGCCCCCGCTTCGGAGCGGAAACACGGCGTAAACGCGGTATAGCGACGCGGCAAATACTCCTCATCGACAATCAACTCCGCAACAATATTCGTCAGCGGTACTTCTGCAGTGGGAATAAGCCAATGAGATCCGCTCAATTCTTCTAATTTTTCATAATAAAATACCAGAAATTTTTCTTGGCTATCTTTATCAGAAGGAGACATAGCATTTCCCGCCGCCAGCATCTTTTGTACTGCAAACTCAATAGCTTTACTCTTATCTTCATCAGTAATCTTTACTGTACCAAAAGAGTCTTCCGCAAACTTCGGCAACTGTCCCGTCCCGTATAGCGCTTTATCCCGCACCAACAATGGCGGAGACACTTCCGTATATCCGTGTTCACCTGTATGCGTATCAAGGAAAAACTGCGCCAGCGCACGCTCTAATCTCGCAATACCCCCGCTTAGCAGCGTAAAGCGTGACCCTGACATTTTTGCCGCCGTCTCGAAATCAATCAGCCCGAGCTTTTCCCCGATCTCGACATGATCCGGCCCGCTCGGCTTTTTAACCTCGCCCCATTTGCGAAGCTCGACATTCTCATCTTCACTTTCCCCGTCGGGCACATTGTCATCCATAATATTCGGCAGGGAAGACAGCAGATTTTTAAGCTCCTCGGCCAACGCCCGCTCTCGCTCCTCAAGCTCGGCCATATCGCCCTTGATCTTGGCCACCGCATCCATAATCTCTTGCGCATCGCCGCCCGACTTCTTGATCTCGCCGATTTTCTTGGACTTCTCGTTCCGCTCGGCCTGCAAATCCTGCAACTCCGTCTGCACACCGCGGCGTTTCCCGTCCAGCTCCAGCACAGCATCCACCTGCGACTTCCCGTCCAGCCCACGGCGCACCCAGCCGTCTTCAAAAATCTTCGGTTCTTTTCTGATGGCACGAATATCAAACATGTCTTACCCTTTTACTTTCACTCTCTTGTGTGTTTATCTTTGTGATAGACTTTTAAAGTAGTAGTCGCGCATTGCGTAAAAAACAACAGGGGTTTTGATCTTTGAGCCACACCGACACGCAAAAAAATCAAAAATCCTGTGTCCTCGAAGTGCCCGCAAACCCGCTTCCCGTCATTTTTGAATCCCCGCACAGCGGCCGTGACTACCCCGAAGATTTCAATTACGCCTGCAATTACAACGACCTTATCCGCATGGAAGACCGCTACGTGGAGGATTTATTCTCCGCTGCCCCGTCAAAGGGCGCATCCCTGCTCTACGCCCTCTTCCCGCGCAGCTATGTCGACGTCAACCGCGCCATTGACGATATCGACCCGAACCTGATTGACGGAAAATGGCTGCATGAGGAACACGGAAAAATAGCGCCCAGCGCACGCTCGGATGCCGGCATCGGTTTGATCCCCCGCCTGATCAAACCCGGAAAACCGATCTATAACCGCAACCTCAGTCCCGAGGAAATCAAAACGCGAATTGAAAACTGCTATCACCCCTATCACACACAATTACAACAATTCATCGAAGATGCACATTATCGTTTCGGCAAAGTCTGGCATGTCAGTTGCCATTCCATGCCCTCAGCCAGCGCGTTCCCGAAACGAAAACCCAGATTGGTTGGCTACACCGAACAAGCCTGTGATTTTGTCCTCGGTGACCGCGACGGCACGACCTGCGGCCGCGATTTCATCTACGCCATTCGTGACTTCCTTAAAAACAAGGGCTTCTATGTCACACTTAATGATCCCTACAAGGGCGTCGAACTTGTCAGAAAATATGCACAGCCCACGCGTGGCCGCCACTCTTTACAACTCGAAATAAACCGCGCGCTTTATATCGACGAACACATGGGCAACAAAAACCCGTCTTACGATGCGTTGAAAAATGAAATGACCGAACTGGTTGATCTTTGCACACAATACGCCCGTGATAACCTGACCGACCTCGCCGCAGATTAAAAACACTGAATAAAAAAGAATTTAGATATTAAGCGCATCCAGATGAACGGTTCGATCATCCTTGATAGATGCCTCATCAAATCTGGAAATCTGCTCGGCGATATAAGTTGCTCGCGCATGACGTGTCGAGTGAAAATAATCATCTTCCCGCGCTTTCGCGATATCCGTTTCAACCGTCAACACGCCTTTATCCTGCAAACGTTCAAGGCTCTCACGCGCCTCAACCACTTTTTCAAGAGTCAACTCGCTCTGTGGTGAAACAAAGGTGTAACTATCCTCAAGATCGCCTTCGCCCGCAATACCGTCTTCCAGCCGTTCAAAATCCTCAATCAGAGAGCGCACCGAAAAGGAAAACGTTGTCACATCTTCTTGATCTAATGGCATGGAACCCTATTGCGTTTGTGTTTCAAAAACATTCGACCATTCTTCCCGAAAAGCCTCATCGAACGCTATCTTATCATATTTGATGCCCAAAGCCGAAAGTGACGTCACACCGTGTTCGGAAATGCCGCACGGTACGATCCCTGTAAAATGCGAAAGATCAGGATCAAGGTTCACGGCAACACCGTGATACGTCACCCATTTGCGCACACGAACGCCGATGGCCGCAATTTTAGATTCTTCACCCGCACGCCCGCCGTACGGCTCCATATCGACCCAGATACCAACGCGCCCCTCGCGCCGCTCGCCTTTCACATCAAACCGCGCCAGCGTTCGGATAATCCATTCTTCCAGATTACAGACATATTGCCGCAAATCAGGTCCTCGCTTGCGCAAGTCAAGCATCACATACCCGATACGCTGCCCCGGCCCGTGATAAGTATATTCACCGCCGCGACCTGTCTTGTAAACGGGAAATCGAGCATCTAGCAAATCATCATCTTTCGCACTCGTACCCGCCGTGTATAAGGGCGGATGCTCCAGAAGCCACATCATCTCGGATGCATTGCCATCACGAATTTCAGCGACACGATTTTCCATTGTCGAAACCGCTTCGTCGTATTCTACGGGCGAATTTTCTGCCTTCCATTCAATCATGCGCTTGTATAGCCCAAATTTTTGCCGCACTGCAATGCTTAAGCGGCTTGCCCTTATCGATTCTATTTGCTATTCATCCCGCAGCATTGTTGCAAAACTACCAGCAATGGCGTGCGGCCGTGGCGGAATGGTAGACGCGCAGCGTTGAGGTCGCTGTGGGCGATAAGCCCGTGGAAGTTCGACTCTTCTCGGCCGCACCAACTTTTTTCATCCGGTATTTTGCCGGTAATTTTTTATTAGAAAACTCAGATTTACAGAGGCGTGCACTCTCATGACAAAGAAACAGGATCAGGAAGCTTTCAGACAAAGTGCCCTGAAATATCACAGCCACCCAACCCCCGGTAAAGTGGCTATCAGAGCAACAAAAGACATGGCCACGCAGCGCGACCTCGCGCTCGCTTATTCTCCGGGCGTTGCCGCACCATGTGAGGAAATTGCAAAAGACCCTCTGACAGCATATGACTACACCTCCAAAGGAAACGTGGTCGCGGTGATATCCAACGGTACTGCTGTCCTTGGACTTGGTAATCTCGGTGCTCTGGCATCGAAACCGGTCATGGAAGGAAAAGCCGTCCTCTTCAAAAAATTCGCCAACATCGACTCCCTCGATATCGAGGTCGATGAAACGGATGTTGATAAACTGGTCGAAATAATTTCATCCCTCGAACCGTCTTTCGGCGGAATTAACCTCGAAGACTTTAAGGCACCGGAATGTTTTGAACTGGAAGCCAAGCTCAAAGAAAAAATGAACATTCCTGTCTTCCATGATGACCAGCACGGTACAGCCATCATCGTGACAGCCGCATTCACAAACTGGATAAAACACTCAGGTCGAAAAATCGAAGACATCAAACTCGTGGCCTCCGGCGCGGGCGCATCCGCAATTGCATGTCTAAACCTTCTTGTTCATGCAGGATTGAAAAAAGAAAACATCATCGTTTGCGACCGGAACGGCGTTGTCTACGAAGGCCGCAAAAAAGGCATGGACCCTGTTAAGGCAGAATTCGCCTCCAAAACGGATGCCCGTGAACTGGATGAAGCCATCAAAGGTGCGGATGTGTTCCTTGGCCTGTCCGGCCCCGGCGTTTTGAACAAGGATCACGTCTCTTCTATGGCAGACGCACCGCTGATTCTGGCTCTTGCCAACCCGACACCGGAAATCATGCCCGAAGAAGCATACGAAGCAAAACCGGACGCAATCGTCTGCACAGGGCGCTCCGACTACCCGAACCAGGTCAATAACGTTCTTTGCTTCCCGTTTATTTTCCGCGGCGCGCTCGATGTCGGCGCGACAACAATCAACGAGGAAATGAAACTGGCTTGCGTTAAGGCCATTGCCGAACTCGCCAGAAAAGAGGTTGTAGCGGAAGTCACATCTGTTTACAGCGATGAGCAACTGAATTTCGGTCGTGACTACCTGATCCCGAAACCGTTTGACCCGCGCCTGATCGTCGACCTTCCGGTTGCCGTTGCAAAGGCCGCCATGGAATCAGGTGTTGCAACACGCCCGATTGAGGATTTTGAAGCGTATGAAGCCAAGCTGCAGCAATTCTTTATCCGCTCACAGCTGGTCATGCGCCCGATCTACTCCCGCGCAAAAGAAAACCCGAAACGCGTTGTCTACACTGAAGGTGAAGAAGAACGCGTGCTTCAGGCCGCTCAAACCGTTCTCGACGAAAACCTCGCAAAACCGATCCTGATCGGCCGCGAAAACGTCATCGAGACACGCATCAAAAAACTCGGCCTGCGGATGAAATCCGGAAAGGATTTCGAACTTATCGACCCGTCGGATGATCCGCGCTACAAGGATTACTGGCAAACATACCACAGCATCATGGAACGCCGCGGCACAACACCCGATGACGCGAAAACCATTTTGCGTAATAACACAACCGTTATCGGCTCCCTTATGGTCTACAAGGATGATGCCGACGCAATGGTCTGCGGTACAATTGGCCATTATCACGATCATATGAAAGATATTATCGACATTATCGGACTTAAACCGGGTGTTGAAACACCTTCTGCGTTAAGCCCCCTGCTACTAAGCTCCGGCACATTCTTCTTCTGTGATACCCAAGTCAACACCAACCCGACAGTCGCCCAGATTTCAGAAATGACTCTGATGGCTGCCGAAGAAGTGCGCCGCCTCGGGATTAAGCCGAAGGTCGCGATGCTCTCACATTCCAATTTCGGTAACATCGAATGTGACAGCTCCAAGAAAATGCGCGCCGCTTTCGCCGACATCCGTCGCCGCGATCCTGAACTGGAAATTGACGGTGAGATGCAGGCTGATGCCGCTCTCTCTCAATGGGTACGTGACCGCGTGATGCCAAACTCCCACCTTTCGGGACAGGCAAACCTCTTCATCATGCCAAATGTGGAATCAGCGAACATCGCCTTCAACATGCTGCGCGTCCTTGGTGACGGCGTAAGCATTGGCCCGCTTCTGCTTGGTGTGGCAAGACCTGCGCACATTCTGACCCCTGCGGTAACGGCACGCGGTATTATCAATATCACGTCCATCGCAACCGTAGGTGCGCAAATCTTTGAAGACTCAATGGTTGACCACGTCACACATCGTCTGGTCCAAAACGGCTAAACTCCGTTCGACCTTACGGAACCTGACCACAGAAATAATCGTTGATTATGAATAGGCTATGGCGCATATGCGCCTTAGTCGTTATAGTGCGTCAATATTCGAACTTTTCTTTGTAGGATCTCTTCATGGCCGAAGAAATGAAATCATATTCTGATGGTGGTGATGACGTCGACAACGAGTTTGTCGAAGACAAAGATGAGCTGGATTACCACCTTCCCGATGAAGAAATCCGCGAAGTCGTCGAAGCCCTTCACGCACAGGACGCCGATACCGTCTTCTCCGTGCTGGACGATCTGAGCAGCGTTGATACGGCCGAACTTCTTTCCAAAATCAAACAGGAAGACCGCGAAGAACTCCTCAGCAAGTTCGGTGACGCTCTCGGAGCCGAAACCTTCGTGGAGCTAGACGCCGAGCTAAGCCGCGTATCCCTGAGCGCCATGAGCGCCGCCCAAGTCGCACAGCTCGTTTCAGAACTGGAAAGTGACGATGCGCTCTTGCTGATCGAACAGCTGGATCACGATTTCCAAACGGAAATTATGCAAAAACTCTCGGCTAAAATGCGCGTGGCTCTGGAAGAGGGACTGAGCTTCCCCGAAGACAGCGCCGGACGTTTGATGAATCGCGATGTCGTGGCCATTCCCGAATTTTGGACGGTCGGAAAAACAATTGATTATTTACGTGCCGCCTCTCAAAACATTCCCGAAAACTTCTTCGATGTCTTCATTATTGACCCGTCATATCATGTCATCGGAGAGATAGCGCTCAGCAAACTGGTCAGATCAAAACGTTCAAGCAAAGTCAAAGATCTGATTGAGCAGGAGCCGCATAAAATTCCCGCAGAGATGGATCAGGAAAAAGTCGCACACCTCTTCCGTCGTGAAGACATCGTTTCCGCGCCTGTCGTCGATGAAAACGATCGCTTGCTCGGCGCGATCACAATTGACGATATCGTGGACGTTATTGACGAAGAGGCACAGGAAGACATCTTACGGATGGTCGGTGTGAGTCATCAGGGTGACCTCTACAGCGCGGTCATATCAACGGCAAGCAAACGTTTCCGTTGGCTATTCGTAAACCTTCTTACAGCGATACTGGCATCTATCGTTATCTCTTTCTTCGATGCCACAATCGAACAAATTGTGGCACTCGCCATTCTGATGCCGATCGTCGCTTCTATGGGTGGAAATGCTGGAACACAGGCACTCACCGTTGCCGTCCGCGCGATTGCCACGCGGGAACTCTCGGGTACAAACACGTGGCGCGTCATCTGGAAGGAAACCCTCGTCGGCACACTGAACGGCGTCCTATTCGCTGCCATAGCGGGACTGGTCACCGCACTCTGGTTCGCAAGCCCGCTTCTGGGCCTCGTTATTGCAATGGCCATGATTATCAATCTTTTCGCCGCAGGATTTTTCGGCGCGGGTATTCCCCTGTTTTTGGATAAAATCGGAAGCGACCCCGCAATTTCATCAACCGTTCTTCTGACAACCGTAACGGACGTGGTCGGTTTTCTGTCCTTTTTGGGTATAGCCGCCCTCATACTCCTTTAGGGCAGAAACAACAAAGACAACATTGAATTCTCATACAAAATGACCTATACAAGCTAACAAAAAACGGGCCTATATGACTGCTGCAAAACTAGAGAAACCAAGCGTTGAGCACAAAGAAAGCTATATCGAAGCCTTGAAGGAATTTCAGGCTGAAGGTCGCTATACTTTTCTGGACATAGAGAATGTCGAGGAAAACTTCGAAGAGTTCATCGAAAAGATCAACACCGGGAAAAAACACCTGCATAAACCTTATGCGGAATGGGTTGAACCTGTTCCCGAAACCGTCCTATGGCTCGTCAAGGATAAAGAATTCATCGGGACATTAAATATCCGCCACCGCCTGAACTGGCATTTGGAAAAATGGGGTGGTCACCTGAACTTCGTCATACGCCCGAGTATGCGCGGCAAGGGATTCGGTAAAAAATTGATCCAGAAAGGTATCCCTTTTCTCAACTATCTAGGTATCGAACGCGCCCTTGTCACGGTCGACCCCGAAGACCAAGCCTCCATCAAACTTATCGAGTTTTGCGGCGGCAAACTTGAGGACATCACCACGAAAACGGACAAATTCCCCGCACGCAGGCGCTACTGGCTCGACTGCACATAATTGCAGGTAAGGAGATGCTGCCATGGCCGCCAAAAAAAGCAAGAAAACCAAATCCAAAAAGAAGAATAAGAACAAAAAGCAGCAAAAACGCTCGTTACTGGCTCGCTTGTTCAAGTGGACGATTGTCCTCGGCCTCTGGGTCGGAATTATCGGCGTCTTCGTTTTGGCTTGGTTTGCCAAAGACCTTCCCGACATTGCAAAAGCCGCAAAATTCGAACGTCGCCCCTCGATCACAGTGCTAGCCGCCGACGGCTCGGAAATTCTGCGATACGGTGAAACAAAAGGACAAGGAATCACAATATCCGATGTCCCGTCGACGTTGATCTATGCATTGCTCGCCACCGAAGACCGACGCTTTTATTCGCACCCCGGCATCGACCCGATCGGCATTTCCCGCGCCATGGTCGTGAACATCTCCGAAGGCAGGCTTGTACAGGGCGGCTCGACCATCACCCAGCAACTGGCCAAGAACCTGTTCCTGAGCCACGAACGCACCCTGAAGCGAAAAATTCAGGAAGCCATGCTGGCCGTCTGGCTGGAATGGCATCTGACGAAGGACGAAATCCTCGCCGCCTACCTGAACCGTGTCTATTTCGGATCGGGAAATTACGGTGTAGACGCTGCGGCAAGATCATATTTCGGCAAAGAGCTTAAAAACATAAATTTAAGGGAATCCGCAATTCTGGCTGGCGTGCTAAAAGCCCCCTCCCGCTACTCCCCTCTCGGCAACCCCGAACTGGCACTTGAACGCTCCGATGTCGTCCTCTCGGCCATGAAGGATGCGGGATACATCACCGATGAAGACATCAAAAAAACAGGGCGTATCCTGCCGCAATTGACCGCAAAGTCTGATGGCACAAACAACGCCAGATACTTTACCGATTGGGTTATCAACGGGCTAGATGATTTAATCGGCACGCCCGATATGGATCTGGTCGTCCGGACAACACTGGACAAAAACATCCAGTCCCGCGCGGAAACAATACTGTCAAAAAGCCTAGAAGAAGCACAAAGCCGCAGGGTTTCACAAGGCGCCGTTCTCGTCATGCGCCCGAACGGCGCGGTTCTGGCTATGGTCGGCGGTAAAGATTACACAAAAAGCCAGTTCAACCGAACAACACAGGCCGTGCGACCTCCCGGTTCATCCTTCAAGCCGATCGTCTACCTCACCGCTCTTGAAAAAGGATGGGACGACAACGATAAGATTTTGGATGCTCCGATGACGGAAGGCTCTTACAAACCTGAAAATTTCGGTGAAAAATATTACGGCGAAGTCACATTAAAAGACGCACTGACAAATTCCATGAACACGGCAACGGTCAGATTGATGGATCGTGTCGGCGTATCCCCCGTGATCCACAAAGCTAAAGACATGGGCATCATTTCAAAACTCGAGCCCGACCTCTCCCTTGCGTTGGGCAGTTCCGGCGTCACTATGCTCGAAATGACATTAGCCTACGCCACAATCGCAAATGGCGGCTACAGTGTGTTTCCTTACGCAATCACAGCCATAACAGATAAAAACGGCCGCGTCCTTTACAGCAAAAAGCCCATAAAAACATACCGAAAAATACATGATAATTGGGATGTAAAAACATTAACCAAGATGATGGAAAACGTTGTGAATGAAGGAACAGGACGCGGCGCAAAACCACCCTTCCCCGCAGCAGGAAAAACAGGCACATCACAAGATTATAGGGACGCGTGGTTTATCGGATTTACATCCGAAATGGTGACCGCAGTCTGGCTCGGAAACGATAACAACAGTCCGATGGACAAAATCACGGGCGGCAGCTACCCCGCACAAATCTGGCGCGGCGTAATGACGGGATCACAGGGGAAATATTCTTCCGTCAGCATTGCAAACGAGCAAAAAGATCAGGGCAGCGGATTTACGGGAATGCTCGGACGCATCCTCTCCGGCGGAGAAACTGCAACGCGGAAAAAAGAAGATAAAGGTGACTGGTCAAACCTGAATGATTAGGTCTTAACTAATCGTCATACGAAGGAATACCCGCGCGCGCCAACTCATCTGCGCGCTCGTTTTCGGGATGTCCCGCATGCCCCTTCACCCAATGGAACGTAATATCGTGTTTGGCAATTGCCTCATCGATATCCTGCCAGAGGTCTTTGTTTTTAACAGGTTTCTTTGACGCTGTTTTCCAACCCTTGGCCTTCCAACCCTCCAACCATTCCGTAATTCCCTGCATCACATATTTACTGTCGGTATAAAGCTCAACCGTGGAACGGCGCTTAAGCGCATTCAGAGCCTTAATCACCGCCATCATTTCCATACGGTTATTCGTCGTTTCTGCTTCGCCGCCGTTCAGTTCTTTTTCATGCCCGTTATACCGCATCAATGCGCCCCAGCCGCCCGGCCCAGGATTACCACTGCACGCTCCGTCAGTATAAATTTCAACAATTTTAGACTTAGATGACTTTGGCAAGCTCACGCTCCTGATGATAACGAAGCTTGGTCAGATACTCGCCCGGATCATGCGGCACCATGAGAGTATTCGGATCATGATCCAGATATTCCTCCAACCGTGTCAGCAATATCCGAAGTGCCGCCGCACGACAAAACAACGGTAAATAATTCCGCTCTTGCGCACTCAAAGGACGAACAGCTTCATAGCCGCCCATAAAAGCTGCATATTTTTCATCGGAGAAACTATGATCGGCATTAAAACACCAGGCGTTAATGCAAATGGCCACCTCGTAAGCCAAAAACTCGGTACAGGAAAAATAAAAATCGATAACGGCATTCATCTTGCCATCAACGAAGAAAACATTGTCGGGAAACATATCCGCATGGATCGGCCCAACCGCCAGACCATCCTGACCATGCGAAGGCCAGCGCCCCAGCGCATATTCCAGTTCTTTTTCTATCAGTCCTCTCAAACCGGATTCGAAACTATCCGCACGCGACGCCGTACCCGCTGCCAGTTCCTTCCATTTTTCAGGACCCATAGAATTCTCTCGTTCCATCTCGAACCCGGCAGATGAATTATGAATTTTGGCCAACCCCTCCCCGAAAGAGCGGCAATGCGCCGCCGTCAATTCAGAGGTCGGAATATCCTGACCTTCCAAGAAATTCAGGATCGTCGCAGGCTTCCCTGCAAGTGTCTTGATGGTATTGCCCTCTTGATCGGGCAAAGCACGCGGCGTAAGAATGCCGTGTTCGGAAAGATGCGCAGAAAACGCAAAAAAGAACGGCAAATCATCCTTGTTGACGCGGCGCTCTTCAAACAACGTCAGGATATACCGCCCCTGATCGGTAAAGACATGAAAATTGGAGTTACTTACGCCCTGTGCAATACCTTCGAACCGCTCAAGCGTCCCTAAATCATAATCTTCAAGAAACGCGGAAAGTTGCTGATCTGATATATCGGTGTAAACAGCCATGCTGTTCTCTTTTAATCCCTGTTAAGTCTTTATGTGTTTTATGTAAGCATGAAATCAGGCAACTGCAAGGGCTTTGGGCAATTTGAAATGCACATTTTCCGTGGTGATCGTAACCTCTTCAACGGTTACATCATAGCGTTCACGCAACTTTTCAATAACTTCTTTAACAAGAACCTCCGGCGCTGATGCGCCGGCACTGACACCAAGTGACGTAACACCCTCCAGCCAGTCCCAGTCAATATCCTCAGCCGTCTGCACCAGCATCGCCTTCTCGCATCCGTTCTGCTTGGCGACCTCTACCAAACGATTGGAATTCGAAGAGTTAGGCGCGCCAAGAACAAGAACACCGTCACACCCTTCGGAAATCTGCTTCATGGCCGCTTGTCTGTTCGTGGTCGCATAGCAAATATCTTCCTTACGCGGACCTTTGATTTCTGGAAAACGCTTTTGCAAGGCCTCAACGATAGCCGCCGTATCATCGACCGACAACGTTGTTTGCGTACAATACGCAAGCTTGTCTTCGTTCATAACCTCAAGCGTAGCAACATCATCAACCGTTTCGACCAGAACAACTGCACCATCCTCAAGCTGCCCCATTGTACCGATCACTTCGGGATGTCCCGCATGACCGATCAAAACAACCTGATTGCCCTCTTTGTGATGTCTTTCGGCTTCTCTGTGAACTTTGCTAACCAAAGGACAGGTCGCATCAATAAAAAACATATCCCGCATAGCCGCTTCGTAAGGAACAGACTTCGGCACGCCATGTGCGGAAAAAATAACCGGCTGCCCGTCATCAGGAATCTCGTCCAGCTCTTCCACAAAAACAGCACCAAGTGAGCGCAAAGAATCAACGACATATTTGTTATGCACAATTTCATGACGGACATAAACGGGCGCTCCGTATTTCTCCAGCGCGATCTCGACAATCTGGATCGCACGGTCAACACCCGCGCAAAAACCACGCGGAGCAGCCAACAGAATTTTTAAAGGTTTTTTATCCATGAAACGTGTATAAGGTTTTTTGTGAAAATTATCCATACTCTTGCACATATTGCTGTGCTTACGTACTCTAAACTTTGATATTTAGTAACCCTTCCGTGGTCTTACATGAAAAACAGACAATTTTCAAAACTGATATTACCCATTTTCTGCGCTCTAGCTTTGTCCGGCTGTTCAGAAACGATTGAAGGAATGGTCGACGACGTCAATAAGGGCGTTGAATTAGGGCGCGCCGAAGCCAGAGGCCACAAGGGATCAGAGCGCTTTCTTGCCAGCCCCTGCCCACAAATCGAAATTGTCGATGATCTGGGCATGATTTACGATTTCATCTCCGACAACAAACAGCGCAAGCAAGACCTGATCGCCGACGTCAAAATTACGAACGGCGGAAGCGAATGCGAACTGGCCACGAACAGTGCAATCGTCGACCTCTCGTTGATCTTCACCGGTGAATTAGGCCCGAAAGCCCGACAACGAAAAAGCGATAAACCCTTCCTCACCTATCCGTTCTTTGTCGCCGTAACAGGGCCGAACGGAAAAATCATGGCAAAGGAAGTATTCGCGATGTCCATGACCTTCGACCCTGGCCAAAACAAAAGAAAACATGAAGAAAACCTGCGTCAGATCATCCCGATCAAGGGCAAGGAACTTGCGTTCAAATACCGTGTTTATGTCGGTTTTCAGTTGACTCCCGAACAACTGGCCTATAACCGTTCTATCCTGCATCCCAAGGATGTGCCCATCCCGAAACGGAAGCCGCGAATAATTTATACGGAAGAAATCATAGAAGAAACACAATGAGCGTAAAACAAGCAACACCTCAGGAATGTCACACGACTTTTAATCTGGACGAATTCTGGACCGAAGAAAAAAGCCAGCACATGGATGCGGCGACAAAAACATTCGAAACGCTTCAGGACGATTTCGCAAAACTTCTCGAAACATGTGTGAACGCCGTCTCGGATGATAAAAAAATTATCTTTTTCGGCAACGGCGGCAGTGCAGCAGACGCACAGCATCTTGCAACCGAACTGACCGTGCGCTTCACAAAAGACCGCGCCCCTATTCCGGCCATTGCCCTGACAACGGACACATCCGCTCTAACCGCTATCGGAAACGATTACGGCTATGAACACGTCTTTTCCCGTCAGATTGACGCTGTAGGACGGGAAGGTGACATTGCCATCGGGATCAGCACCTCCGGCAACAGCGAAAACGTTCTGAGTGCCCTGCGTGCCGCAAAGATGAGAAATATGATTACGGTTGGCTTAAGCGGTAATGATGGCGGCCAGATGAAGACCGCATGTGACATCCTGTTGACGGTCCCCTCTGATATCACCGCACGCATTCAGGAAATGCACATCACCCTCGGCCATATGCTCTGCGGCGCATTGGAACAACGTCTCGGTATGGTTTAACCAAAATCTAAAAAAGGTTACGACTTCCCGCTGACCTGAAGAAAACGCACACTGTCCTCTTCCAGGACAACTGCTGTTAAGGGCCCACCCTGATATAGCCCCGTATCAACTCCTATCCTGTGCGGACGGATGACGGGCTCTTTTGAAATCGTATGCCCGTGAACAACCTTCTTCTTCAAGGGCTTAAAATCAGGCTCTTTATACCACGACAGAAAGGGCTGACGGATGGCCGTTAAATCCCTGATCTCCTGCTTGTCAAAAGGCTTTTCAGGATCAATCCCCGCATGCGCAAAGAAATAGTCCCCGATCTCGAGCGCCAAGGGCATCTCGGTCAAAAACGTCCAATGCTCCTCCGGAACGTAAGTGTTCAGGTAATCCCTCGCCTCCGTAATATCATCGGCAACGGGCGGAAATGTGCGAAACTCGAACCCGTAACTCTGCGATGTTTCGACACCGCCCCAACGCAACCATTGCGAGGTCAAAGAGATATCTTCCTCCTGCATAAAGCGAATCATCGAATGTTCGTGATTACCCAAAAGGAAGGAACGAAAAATACCGTCATCCTTTGATTTTTGCTCCAGCAAATAATCCAGAACAGATGCACTGTCAGGCCCGCGATCAATATAATCGCCCAGATAAACGATATGGGCCGTCACATCCCCGCTATCGCGCAAATCTTCCATAATCACATTGTGCATCCGATGCAGCGCAGGTAGATACCCATGCACATCTCCTATGGCATAAACACGAAATCCTTCAGGAATGGAATAAGAATTGTCCATAACATTGATCATAGAAAACTAATTATAATCAGAAAAGGGTTTAAATACTTGAGCTAAGTGTGACACTATTTTAAACTCCATTTTTCAAAAAACGACTGTAACGGAAAATAAAAAACAAATGTCTAAGCAGCAACCGGTTGAAACCCTGAGTTTTGAAGACGCTCTTATCGAGCTGGAAGAAATTGTAAAAAGTCTGGAAACGGGCAAAGCTCCACTTGAAGAATCCATAACAGCCTATGAACGGGGCACCGAGTTAAAAAAACACTGCGAGAAAAAACTGCGCGACGCACAGGCAAAAATCGAAAAAATTACGGTCAGCGAAGACGGTAAAATCTCCACACAACCACTAGACCCGGAAGAATAAAAACATGGCACCATCCCCGCGGGAAGCAGACCCGGATCTGCAAAACGAAATGGACGCGGTCTCCGAATCCGTAAACAAAACAATTTCACGCCTGCTCCCCGAAACGGATCTTGCCGAAGACAGACTTTACCAAGCCATGCGCCACGGCGTTCTCGGCGGCGGTAAAAGATTGCGCCCGTTCCTGACCATGCACGCGGCCGCTTTGTTTAATGTTGATCCCTTGCGCGCAAGACGCGTTGCCGCAGCGGTAGAATTTGTTCACTGCTATTCCTTGATCCATGACGATTTACCTGCAATGGACGATGCGAAGCTACGCCGCGGCAAACCTACGGTCCATATTCAATTTGATGAAGCGACGGCCATTCTCGCAGGCGATACACTCCTGACACTGGCTTTCGAAATCCTTGCGGAGTCGGAAACACATGAAGACCCCCGTGTTCGTTGTGAACTTATCCGCTCTCTGGCAAAGGCATCCGGTGGCCACGGCATGGCGGGCGGACAAATGCTTGACCTAATCGGTGAACAGGAAGAATTTGATCTGGGAACGATCTCCCGCCTCCAACGCATGAAAACCGGCAAACTAATGGCTTTTGCCTGTGAAGCGGGCGCAATCCTCGGTAAAGGAGGCGAACCGCATCGCAAGGCACTTTGTAACTACGCCTTCGACCTCGGTCTCGCCTTCCAGGTCACGGATGACATTCTGGACGTCGAAGCCGATCCGCAGGATACGGGCAAAGATACCGGAAAAGACTCTCAGGCCGGAAAATCAACCTTCGTATCCACAATGGGTAAGGAACAGGCAAAAGAACGCGCGGAAATGCTGGTCAGACAAGCCATCAGCCATCTTAAGATCTTTGATAAACGCGCGGACACACTTAAACGTCTGGCCAATTACGTTCTCGAGCGCAGAGCATAATCACAAGCAAATCATCCCATGCAGATCAAAAGTATGAAAGCAACACTGGTCCTTAATCAACAGGGCCAGCTTGGGCTTTTTTACGGCGAAGATCTAGAAATTGAACCGGATTGGGTACAACTGGACACCGAACGCGGCGAATTCTACGTCTATGACGAGGACTCAAATTGCACGGGCCTTCTGCTCGAAGGCATGGATCAAAAGACGTATGAACGGATTTTAGACCAGCAGGAAATCCTCCTGATTCAGGTTCAGGACAACGACATGTCAAAGCCCGTAAAGACCAAATGGGTAACGCTCTCAATCTCCCAGCAAATTTGACAAAATTTCAATTCCGAGGGTAAACTCAAAACAAGATTTAAGAAGGATTCAATATGTCCTATTTCATAGATACGATCTTCGGCGACGGCACACCTTCACAGGATGCCAGTGACCCGCTTGCAACCCTCGGCAGGTTTGCAAACACAGCAATTGCTTTCGGTGCGGGTGCGGCCATTCTGGGCGGCGGCATTGAAGTCCTCAGTAACGGCGTAGACGGCGGCATGGATATGGGCGGCGGCGCGGCAGCTCAGGATATGAGCGTCGGCATGAGCTTCTCTAACCCGTCGGTCTGATTTTTTCCATCAATTCCGGACATTATTCCCAAAAGTAAAAGAACATGAGGGCAATCCGAAAACATTTGCCCCGCTTCTTGCTTTGCTATAAATATTGCAAGCTATGACGAAACCACAAGATATAACAGCATCGGCACAGCAACTGACGGAAACGTCGCTCCTGTCAAGGATCAACAGTCCTGATGACCTGAAAAGCCTTGATATCCACCAGTTAAAAATACTGGCCGAAGATGTGCGCCGTCATATGATCCAGAGCGTATCCAAAACGGGCGGTCACCTCGGTGCCGGCCTTGGTGTCGTAGAACTAACCGTTGCAATCCACAGCCTGTTCGATACGCCCCGCGATCGCCTGATTTGGGATGTCGGCCACCAGTCATACCCGCACAAAATCCTGACCGGACGCAAAGACCAAATGCATACCCTGCGTCAGGGCGGCGGATTATCCGGTTTCACAAAACGCGACGAAAGCGAATATGACCCTTTCGGCGCGGCGCACAGCTCAACCTCTATCTCCGCAGGCTTAGGCATGGCCGTAGCACGCGACCTTTCCAAACAAACCGGAGAACCAAAAGACAACCACGTTATTTGCGTGATCGGTGACGGCGCAATGTCCGCAGGCATGGCCTACGAAGCCCTGAACAATGCAGGCGCTCTAACCGTGGACGGCAAGAAAAGCCGCCTGATCGTAATTCTAAATGATAACGAAATGTCCATCGCTCCCCCCGTCGGCGCGATGAGCCACTATCTGACACGCACAATTTCTTCCCGTCCCTACATGAATGTAAGAGAGATAGGTAAAAAACTAGCTCAAATTCTGCCGACCCCTATTCGAAATGCTGCAAAGAAAGCCGAAGAAAGCGCACGATCCGTACTTGCCCCAAGTTCAATCTTTGAAGAAATGGGCATGTACTATATCGGCCCGGTAGACGGTCACAACCTCGAACACTTGATCCCTATCCTCAAGAACGTACGCGACACGGAACAGGACGCCCCGATCTTGATCCACGTCATGACGCAAAAGGGCAAGGGCTACCTGCCGGCAGAAAAATCCAGTGACAAAATGCACGGCGTTAAAAAATTCGATGTCATTACAGGAAACCAGCACAAAGGCCGCGCCAACGCACCGTCTTACACGAAAGTGTATGCCGATACGCTCATCAGGGAAGCAAAAAAAGACCCTAAGATCGTGGGGATAACAGCCGCCATGCCGTCAGGCACCGGCATGGATCAATTCGGATATGAATTCCCCGAACGCATGTTCGATGTCGGAATAGCCGAACAACACGGCGTCACCTTCGCCGCAGGCATGGCAACAGAAGGCTACAAACCATTTGTATCCATCTACTCCACATTCCTGCAGCGCGCGTATGACCAAGTCGTACACGATGTAGCCATCCAGAATTTGCCCGTTCGCTTCGCACTCGACCGCGCCGGATTGGTCGGTGCGGACGGACAAACACACGCAGGCTCTTTCGACATAGCCTATCTGGGCTGCTTACCGAATTTTGTTCTTATGGCCGCCGCTGATGAGGAAGAACTTGCCCGCATGGTTGTAACAGCCTCAAAATACAATGATGGCCCGATCGCTTTCCGCTTCCCGCGTGGCAACGGCCTCGGCGTTGAAATTCCCGAGTCTCCGCGACCGTTGGAAATCGGCAAAGGCCGCATCGTACAGGACGGAAAAGACGTCGCAATCCTGAACTTGGGAGCACGTCTACACGAATGCATGAAGGCCTCAGAAATGCTGGAAAGCAAAGACATCAAGCCAACAATCGCCGATGCACGTTTCGCAAAACCGCTTGATACGGATCTCATTGATGATCTGGTAAAAAGCCACGATCACATTCTGACAATAGAAGAAGGCTCACGAGGCGGATTTGGTGCGTTTGTTCTCGAATATTTGTCCGAAGCGGGCCATCTGGATAAGGGGCTGAAAGTCAGAACCATGACACTGCCCGATGAATTCCTCGATCAGGACACACCGGAAAATCAGTATGAAAAAGCCGGATTGAACGCTGCCCAGATCAGGAAAAAAGTTATCACCCTTTTATCATAGAAATTTTTACGGTTTTAAAAGCCTTCCACAAAAAGGTTGATGTATAGTGATAATCAAAAGCAATTGATATGACATTGAAGAAACCAGATATAGTAATCTTTGATATGGATGGCACTGCCGTTCGTCATATCAACCCGCGCTTACTCCACATTCTGGAATTTCTCGATAATCAGGGCTACAAACTTTCAAAATTTTTTAGCTGGCTGTTCAAGCGCGGCCGCAAAGGACCGATCATTCCGGACTGGCACGAGAACCGTAAACAACCGCGCCTGCTGGTTCACCGCGCAATCCACAAATTCCGCCGCAAACCCGTAGAACAGATCGTTGAACCTTGCCCCGGTCTCTTCACACTTCTGGAACTCTTTAAGGAGAAAGACATCCCTTTGGCGCTTGTCAGCAACGGTCTGGGAAAGGGATATGGACACGAAATTCTTGAAAAATTTGATCTTAATAAACACTTTCCTGTCACCGTATTTCGTGAAGACATCCAGAACTCGAAACCCCACCCTGAGCCGCTTCTGACCGCACTACACCGTATGGATTTGGATTTAAAAGAAGAAAACGTGATCTGGTATATTGGTGACCGCCGCAAGGACATCATCGCCGCACAAGCCACGCAAGCACACATCCCTGCAAAAATCATCCCGATCGGTTTCGGCTTTAATGCTGCCATCGCCATCATGGAAAAAAATATCGGTTCCGACCATATCTTCATGTCCTTCCACGATATGTACGACACGCTGAAGCCGATGTTTGATGACGAGCCGCCGACACCGCCAAAAAAAACAGCTCGAAAACGCGCTGAAAACATAAAAAACTACACTGAAGACCGCCCGGACGAAAAACCGGCAACGGCATAATCATTCCTATAATCTTTAAAGCTTATTTGAGTTCGATCGGCGTATAAACCGTGTAAGACTGCGGACTACGCATTATTTCGATGTTCTGGGCCAAAGGCTCGAAATTCTCGATGACTTTGGCCTGCGTTTGCAACATCTGCCCCGCATAAACCTGCTGCTCCAAAAGCTGGATCAAACGCTCAATCGCATTTTTCGGTCTTGGAATGATAACAACATTCGCATCATGCCTGTCCTTGGCACCGGAGAGCTTTGCAGCATAATCGAGCGCTTCGTTCAAACCACCCTCTTCATCAGCCAGACCAACCCGTAAGGCGCTTTTTCCCGTCCAGATACGTCCTTTGGCAATCTTGCGTACCTCTTCGATTTCCATCTTGCGGCCGGTCGCAACACGCTGCAGGAAATTATCGTAAACATTATCCAGCATGACGTTCATACGTTCGGCTTCAGACTCGCTGAACGGCGTGTTAACGGACCACAATCCGGCATTTTTACCCCACTGGATACGCTCCCAATTAACACCAAGCTTATTCCAAAGCTCCTGAATCGAAAACTTCCCGCCAACGACACCGATTGATCCCGTCACGGTTGTCGGCAATACAAAAATCCTGTCTGCAAAGGCTGATATCCAATACCCGCCCGATGCGGCCGTCGGCCCCATAGATACAATGACCGGTTTCCCCTTATCCTGAACAATCTGCGTTGCACGCAAAATGGTCTCTGATGCAACAGGAGAGCCGCCCGGACTGTTCACACGCAAAACAACCGCGGAAATATTGTCATCCTCTGATGCCTCCAGCAACGCAGCCGCAATCTTATCAGCCCCTGCAATGCCGTCATCCAGCAAACCTGTAGGCCCGCCGCCGTCACCCTCAGATGGCAAAATCATACCAACGGCGTAAATCAGCGCTACAGAAGGCTTGGCAGGTTTTTCTGTGTCGTTTTTCTGTGAAGCCATCAGAGCTTTGCTCAAACTCTGCTGCTTTTGTTTATACAGGCGAATGTAATTACGAATAGGAACATAATTCGCATCTTCTTCGGCATTGCCGTTAATCTGTGCGTTGATCTGCTTCACCAGAACATCCGCATAATCAACATGAGTAACCAATCCGGCTGCCTCGGCTTCCTTCGAGGTAAATAACCCTTGATCGACCAGAGCCTTAAAAGACTCCACCAAAATACCGAGATCAGAAGCAATATCCGCAGAAAGGGTATCGGTAATGTCTTTGACCAGATACTCCGTCATTTTGCGGTTTGGCTCGCTCATATCGGAATTCGTCAAACTCTCATACGCCGATTTGAATTCCTCACGTTGGAAAAACTGCGGCTGAATGCCTATTTGCTCGAAAACAGAGCGCAGGAAAGGCACTTCAGCGCTAATACCCGTAATCGCAACAATTCCCATAGGCTGCAGCCATATCTCATCAAAAGCTGTTGCCAGATAATAACTACTTAACCCGCCGGCCTCGCCATAGGATGAAGAATAGATATAAGCAAACTTACCGCTGTCACGAAAATCCTTGATCGCTTTTCGCAATTCCTGAATATGCGCAAGAGAATAACCCCCCGCCTCAAGACGCCCGTATATTCCCTGCACACGAGGATCATCCTTCGCGCGATCCAACGCATCCAGATAATCCTTCATCGTTGGACCGCTGCTGGCAAAAGGATCGGCAAGACTGACATCCTGCGCCAGATCACCCAGTTGCCCGTCAAAATTCATGAAGAGAACAAACTCGGACGGTAAAGTTTGCGGCTGTGCGTCCTTCAAAAGAGAGGATGCAACCCAGGCAGAAATAATCGCAGAAATCAGCACGGCCGCGCCGATGAGCATGCACGTGCGCTTGACTGCCGTCCACAAAATCGGCCACACGCGCCAGCGTGTCTTGGGCTTCGTCACCTCTTTGGGAACAGGCGTCGAGTAAAGATTTTTGCGGGTGGACCAAGGGTCTTTATTCATCGTCATAACAGGCCAGAGAGTAAATCAGAACGAAAACGGACACAATCAGAATCTATCAAGCGCTCAAAGACACTGCGCCTTATGCCTGAGCCAGTGATCGGCCAGAACACAAGCCATCATCGCTTCAGCCACAGGAACACCGCGAATACCAACACAAGGGTCATGCCGCCCCTTCGTCACGATATCCGTATCCTGCCCGCCTTTATCAATCGTCTTGCGCGGCGTCAGAATGGAACTTGTCGGCTTGAACGCCACGCGCACGACAATATCCTGCCCCGAAGAAATGCCGCCCAGAATACCGCCGGCATTATTCGACAGAAAGACAGGATTCCCGTCCTCATCCATCCGAATCTCATCGGCGTTATCCTCACCGCCAAAAGCCACGGATTCAAACCCGGCACCGATTTCAATTGCCTTGACCGCATTAATGCTCATCATGGCCTTGGCTAGATCTGCATCCAGCTTGTCATAGACCGGCGCACCCAGCCCGGCGGGAATACCGCTCGCATGAACCTCAACCAAAGCCCCCGCACTCGATCCCGCCTTGCGAATAGAATCCATATACGCTTCCCAGTCTTTTCCTGCCTGCGCATCCGGCGTCCAGAACGGATTTTTTTCAACTTCATTCCAATCCCAGTTCTCAGGATTAATCTTCTCCGTTCCCACTTGAACAACGCAGCCGCGGATTTTTACGTCATCACCGATCCCCTGCGCAAGCACCTTACGGGCAATCGCCCCCGCAGCCACACGCATCGCCGTCTCACGCGCCGAAGACCGCCCGCCGCCGCGGTAATCGCGGATACCGTATTTATGGTGATACGTATAATCGGCATGGCCAGGGCGAAATTTGTCCTTGATATCACCGTAATCCTTGGATTTCTGATCAACATTATGGATCAGCAAGCCAATCGGTGTTCCCGTCGTCATTCCTTCAAAAACGCCCGAGAGAATTTCAACCTTGTCCGGCTCCTTGCGCTGCGTGGTATGGCGAGACTGCCCGGGTTTGCGCTTATCCAGATAAACCTGAATGTCTTCTTCGGTGAGCGGAATACGCGGCGGCACACCGTCAACCACACACCCGATTGCGGGGCCGTGGCTCTCGCCAAAGCTTTGATACTGAAATAATGTTCCGAAACGGTTACCTGACATATGAAATCTTCTATCCTGATAGTCTAAAACTCTATAAAGGCTCTATTCTTCTACCTTATCAAGCTGCATTTTGAAAAAAGAATCAATATCGCCCGCAACTGTATCTGATCTGTCCTTGATCCATGACAGAGCCGTCAAAATACCAACATGATCGAAAGACGGGTAAAGCTTGCTTTCGACAACCCCGCCTTTTTCCCGAATAGCCGCCTCCACGCGCTCGTAATTAAACGGCTTCACGGTTGTATCCTTTGCCCCATGCAAAAACAGCATCGGCGGCTCGCTCCCGTCAACAAACGTTGATACTTGCATCTGCGGGTATCGCTCGGGCGGTCCGAACATATCGATCAGATCCTCTTCCTCAGGCGTAAAATTATAAGGCCCCGCCAACCCTGCAAATGCCTTGATACGAACGGATTCAGACAAATACCGCTCATCAGCGGCAACAATTGCACCAAGATGCGCACCCGATGAATGACCAGAAACAAATAAAGAGGCAGCGTCCCCGCCATACGCGCTTATATTGTCATGTACCCACGCAATAGAACTTGCAACATCTTCCGCAAAGGCCGGAAACCTCACATCAGGATATTTGCGGTAATCAGGAATAACAACGATATAGCCGCGCGGCACAAAACGGTCGGCAATAAAACGGTAATCCTGCCGCCTACCATCCGTCCATCGTCCCCCGTATAGGAACACCAGAACAGGATAAGTGACCTCACCCGCATCTTGCGGCGCATAAATATCCAGTTTCAAGTCATGATTGGAATCAAAAACGATATCGCGGCTTTGCTGATACCCGCCGAAGGCCGCAGGAAGATTGATAACCTCCAGCCCCAAACGGGTACAGGCAGAAAGGATAAACGCCGCCATCAAAATTCCAATTTTTTTGAACATTATTTTGAAGGCCTACTTAACAATGACCTTATCTTTCTGCGCACTCAGAGTCCCCTGCTCGATAATCGCAACCGTCAAGCGCGAAATGGCAACGCGCTTGCCAGTCGCCTCCTCCGTGATATCTGTCTGCCAGACATGGGTTCTGCGCCCGATATGCATTGGCTCACAACGGCCTATAACATACCCCTCGGTAACCGCGCGGATATGATTTGCATTAATCTCTAGCCCGACAGCACGTTCTTTATCGGGATCAATACACATCCACGCCGCAACACTGCCAAGCGTTTCTGACAAAACACAACTCGCACCGCCGTGCAAAATCCCAAACGGCTGGGTCGTGCGGCTATCCACCGGCATCCGCGCACAAAGAAAATTATCACCGACCTCCGTGAACTCAATCCCAAGAAATTCGCCCATATTGGCGTTCCTAAGGCCTTCAAGATAAGATACATCGTATTCTTTAAACCAGATCATACTGCGCTCCGAAAAGCCGAAGGACGTTTACGCTGCCGCATCTTTATTTTTAGGAGAAATGCCCTGCAAAAGCTCTGCAGTTTCAGCTGCGGAATCAACAGCAACCATACCAACTGTATGATAACCGGCATCGACATGCATCACTTCACCAGTTACGCCTGCACCCAGATCGGACAGCAGGAACAGCCCCGCCCCGCCGACATCCTGGATTGTGACATTCCGGCGCAATGGCGAGTTATACTCGTTCCACTTCAGGATATAACGGAAATCTCCGATCCCACTTGCAGCCAAGGTCTTTATGGGGCCAGCGGATATCGCATTCACCCGAACGCCGTCCTTGCCCAGATCCGCCGCCAGATAACGCACCGACGCCTCAAGCGCAGCTTTCGCAACCCCCATCACGTTGTAATGCGGCATCACACGTTCCGCGCCGTAATAGGTAAGCGTCAAAAGGCTGCCGCCTGTCTCCTTCATCAGCGGATAAGCGCGCTGCGCAACGGCCGTAAACGAATAAACAGAAATATCCATGGTACGCTGGAAATTCTCGCGGCTCGTATCTAGGTACAAACCATCCAACTCGTTCTTATCGGAAAATGCGATCGCATGCACCACGAAGTCCAGACTGCCCCACTCTTCCTTGATCTTGTCAAACGTCTCGTCAATGCTCTTTTCATCTGTGACATCACAGGGCAGAACAATATTCGATCCCGCTCTTTCGGCCAATGGCTTAACGCGCTTGGCCAAGGCTTCGCCCTGATAGGTAAACGCCAGCTCGGCACCATTGTTCATAGCGGCTTCGGCAATGCCCCAAGCAATAGAACGGTCATTGGCAACGCCCATAATTAAACCGCGTTTGCCCTTCAAAAAGTCACTCATATTTTCTCATCATGAATAGTAGTTATAGATAAATATATCCTACACATTTACGCGGGGGCGTCTAGGGTCACGCACATTTATTTAACAAATTGGTGGCAATATATTATTTGAAATTTTGATGTATAGTGTATCTTTTAATGTTAGTAGACAAGTAGCTGCTAGCTAAACTGGAAGTCTGATTTACCCCATGGCAGTTGATACAAAAACAGCACTTCATTTATGCCGTGTTATCGGCCGTCAGATAACATCGTGTTATCCGACACTTACCCTGTCTTTTGTAGTTCATACCGAAGGAAAACGCGCAGCCGGAATTTCCAGCGAAAGTATTAACATTCAGGAACATCCGGCAGGCGAAACCATGATGAACTTCATCGAAAACAATGAGGCATCGTGTAAAGACGAAAACCTTTCGAAATTTATCGGACTTGCTGAACACAAAAGCCCGGGATTTTTAGGCTTCTTCAGGAGCACAGACACACTGGCCCTTTTCTATGTCAACAGCGACCGCTTCAAAACGGAACACGAACTCAAAAATCAGGTTATTCACATGGTCTGGCATGCGCTCGCATTGCACGAGGACTATGAAAAGCAAAGAACCAACGAAGAAGAAGAAGAAACGGAAGAAAATAGGAAAAAATACATTATAAAAGATGATGTCATACTACCCGACTTGAGTTTACAGGAGTTCTACCACAGGAACTTGCTCGCCGATATTTTCTCGGCCAGTCTTCAGAATATACAAGGACACAGGGAAGCAATCCGAAGTCTTGCTGAACAAAGAATGCTAGATACACTTGCCCCGCAGGTTGGCTTTGTATCCGAGAAATACCCATTCCCTATAAGCCTCGAAACGCTTGATTTCCTCTTTTCTGACAGTTTGAAAACCGTAAATAAAAAAATGAAAACCGTGCCTCAGGCAGTAAAAATCACCAAAGAAATCGGGATGACATACCAACTCTCCGCCATAAAACAATGGCGCGCCTTCTGTATGCCTGCACAAGAGATGGCATGGTGCGGCTACGCACCGGAAACAATTCTTGGTGCGGCCATCTACACGAATGAAAACACATATGTCCGTTCAATCGCCGATATGGTCGCCGAACAAATGGGTATTAAGCCGAAAATGTTCAGCAATCTCAACGATTACAACCCGTTCGCAGACAACGAAATGAACGAACGAATTCACACGAAAATGATTCAGGAGAACACGTCAAAGAGCCTCAAAAGGATCAGACAGCCTGCTGATGTAAAAACACTCTTTCATCAGATTATCCTTCAGAATAACAGAATTCTGGAAGGGAATCCCGTAGGCTGGGCAGCATACCCGTTTATGGTTGCAACGATGGAGCTAAAAGATGATCCGAATTTGGCTAACGCAGACTCTTTGGCAAAAGCCGAACGGATTATTTTACATGAGGCACAAAAAATACCTTTCAGTGAATTAAGAAGCACATCTCGTTATATCTTCAGAAAAAGACGAGAAGGTGAAAACATTGATAAAGAGCTTTTGGAGAACATCCCCGAAAAAACAAAAAATATCGAGAATATAAAAACGGCGCTTCTAATGAATGAGGACTTAAGAGAAAAATACCCGCTTCAGGACGAAACGGCGGGCAATATTTCCCAATATCTTAATCCCAACACCATTAAACAATAAAAGCCGCAAAGGCGGCTTTTACCAAAATTTTGTTATCTAAATGGCAAATTAATTCACAATTTCCCAGCTACCGTCGGGCTGCTGACAAGCTACGCCGTAACCGGATTCTTCGCGTCCGCCAACATAAATCGTTTGCTGGTATTCACGGCAGTACTTACCGCTGGAGCTGTAGCCGTCTTTTGTCGCAACGACATGCCCTGAATTCCCGCTTTCGGGATTATTCCAAGTAATCGGCTCGCCGATCGGCGCTGTAGTGGCCTGATAGTTCGCCTGTGATGCATATTGTTTGTCCGCACGGTCAAGGGATTTTCCGATTTCACTACCGATCAGAGCGCCAACCAGCGCGCCCGCACCTGTCGCCCAAAGCTGCCCTGAACCGTCACCGATTTTGGAACCCAGAAGGCCGCCGATCACAGCACCGCTACCGCCGCCAATTAATTGTTTATTTCCTGCGCCGTCAAACGTTTCGCACCCTGTGAGGGCAAAAGACGCAATTACCATTGTCATAAGTGCAAATTTTTTCATCTGCTTTACCTTTGTTGCTGGATAATAGTCGAGATTTTTGTACTATATCCATTCGTTAAACAAAAACATAGTATTACTTATTAAACGTAACACTGCTTTGGAACCTTCGAAAAAACCATGGATCAAAAACTACCAGATAACCCATTGGAATTATTTAATAAATGGCTTGGTCAGGCAAAAAAATCAGAAATAAACGACCCTGACGCCATGGCCTTGGCAACCGCTTCTAAAAACGGAAAACCAAGCGTTCGCATGGTTCTCCTCAAACAAACAGGAGAAAAGGGCTTTAAGTTCCACACGAACAGCGAAAGCCAGAAGGGAATCCAACTTGCCGAAAACCAGCATGCGGCATTATGTTTCCATTGGAAATCCTTGCGAAAACAAGTACGGATCGAAGGAAAGGCAATAATGGCATCACAAGAGGAAGCGGACGAATATTTTGAAAACAGACCTTACAATCGCAAGATCGGTGCATGGGCCTCACAACAAACGCGCCCGCTGGAAAGTCGCGCAGTACTCGAAGAAAAAATTGAAGAGCTGAAAAACAAATACCCAGACGAAAAAACTGTACCCCGCCCACCTTACTGGAACGGGTATTGGATCAAACCAGACACAGTCGAATTCTGGTGGGATAACCCCGACCGTCTGCACGATCGTTTCATCTACAAAAAAGCGGAAAGCGGCCTGTGGGAAATCCAGCGCCTTTACCCTTGATTCTTGAGGAAAACCGCGGCATATAAAGGACCATGACAGCACAAATCAATAATACCAAAGACCCCGAAGACAACACGCAGAAACAAAATTTCAGCGCGGATGTATCCCGCTTGCTGGATATAGTCGCCAATGCGCTTTACACAAATCATGATGTCTTCTTACGCGAACTGATTTCGAATTCCGCAGACGCTTGCGATCGCCTGCGCTATGAGGCCATTCAAAACCCCGAACTCACATCCGACAATCCTGACTTCCGCATTCACGTTTACAAGGATACGGACACCAGAACCTTCCACGTCATCGACAACGGTATCGGGATGAATGCCGAAGAACTGGCCGAAAACCTGGGAACGATTGCGAAGTCCGGCACGGCATCTCTCATGGAACAAATGAAAAACGCTGATCCAAAGGACGGCACGGACCCGCTCAAACTCATCGGACAATTCGGTGTAGGCTTCTACGCCGCTTACATGATCGGACACAACATACAGGTCATTACTCGCAAAGCCGGCGAAGAGAAAACTTGGCATTGGGAATCTGACGGCCGCACAGGCTTTTCGGTTCGCGAAGCCACGAAGGAAGAAGCCGAAACACTGGACGGGGAACGCGGTACATCTATCATTATCGATGTGAAAGACGAAGCCTCCGACTTCCTTCTCGACGAAAAGATCAAAATGACGGTACAAACCTATTCTGACCATATCAGCGTCCCGATCTACCTTGGCACTCCGTTTAATACAAGTAACGATGATTCGGAAAAACTGAACTCTGCCTCTGCACTCTGGATGCGCTCGAAAGATGACATCACCGATGAGCAATACACCGAATTTTACCGTCACCTGACAGGCGGCTTTGATGAGCCTTTGATCAATTGCCACTGGCGCGCCGAAGGCAAAATTGAATACACATCCCTGCTCTATATTCCGACTCTCCGTCCTTGGGATTTGTTCGATCCGTCAAGACGCCACTTCGTAAAACTTTACGTGCGCCGCGTCTTTATATCCGAGGATGTCGAAACGCTCATGTATCCATGGCTGCGCTTTGTCCGCGGCATTATTGACAGCGAAGATCTGCCGCTAAACATCAGCCGCGAAAGCCTGCAATTCAATCCGGTGATCAATAAAATCCGAACCTCCGTAGCACGAAAAGTTCTCGGTGATCTCAACAAGCTCTCACGCGATGATAATGCAAAATTCGCCAGTTTCTGGGGCCAGTTTGGGTCGGTCGTGAAGGAAGGCCTGTACGATGCACCGGAACTGCGCACGGAAATCCTGAAAATCTGCCGCTTCTTCAGCTCCGTGGATGAAGGAGAAAAACTGCATAGCCTCAAAGATTATGTCGAGCGCATGCACGAAAAACAGGAAAAGATCTACTACATCAGCGGCGAATCCCTGCACTCCATCCGCAACAGCCCTCAACTTGAAGGCTTTAAATCACGCGGAATTGAAGTGTTGTTCCTGACCGATACGATTGATGATTTCTGGCTACAGCAAGTACAGGATTATGACGGAAAACCGTTCCAATCCATCACGAAAGGGAATATCGATCTATCCGCCTTCGATGATGAAGACACAGAACATAAGGAAGACAAAGACACCGAAAAAGCCGACGAAACAGCATCAAGCGAAGACAAGGCAGAAATGGATGTCTTCCTGAAAAAGGTCTTCGAGGTTCTGCAGGATAAAATCCACAATGTCCGCAAATCACAGCGCCTGACAAACTCACCTGTTTGTCTGGTCGCCGCCGATGACAGCGTAGATATGCACATGGAACGTGTCCTTAAAATTCACCAGAAATACGAAAATCAGGTCAACCCAATCCTTGAGATCAACACCAAACACCCGCTGGTGAAAACTCTGGCACAACTTCATAGAGATGGCAAAGCATCCGATGCGGAAATAAATTTGTTGTATGATCAGGCCAGAATCATTCAGGGAGAACCCTTGGAAAACCCGTCTGAGTTTTCCAAACGTATGTCGGATATCATGTTGAAAGCGCTCTCAAGCGAGACGTGAAAAAGCCGATAATCCAAATCTTGAAAAAAAAAAAGAAAGACGGATAACTTTCAAAGCCGCGTTATGCTATGGGTTGCACGACCCTGCCGCACCAACAGAACCACCGGGCTGATACCAACAACCGGGAGCAGTACAAACGGCATCAGTATACTGCGAACCGCTAGCATCATTAACAATCAAGCCTGTTTTAACAGGTGTAATACCGCCGCAGCCGGCCGGATCCATAAGATTCCAGAATGATTGTGCAGCATCGGGACCTCCTGCCGCGCCCGGCGCAGGATTTGCCGCCGTAAACGCTGTATCCCAAACGGTCGGCGTACCGCCACCCCACGGCCATCCGACAAGTCCCCCAATCGAAGGCGTACCGTGTATAACATAGCCACAAATGATATCACCCGTATCTGAATCGGCATCGGTACATTCCGTAGGCAGACGTCTGTAGTCATTATCGGCTGCCTCGGTATTACGATACTGTTCGAACGTGAAAAATCCATCATGACTTCTTTCTTGAAAATCATAACACTTGGCAAACGTATAAACCTGACGCATGCGGTTACAGTTGTAAGTGCTGTGGCTTACACTGCTGCTTACTCCGGAGCCAATACCGGAGCGACCACCGATAAATGTGTGATCAAAATTAGCATCCAGGTAATAATCCTTACCGCAAAGAACAGAGGCCGGCTCTAAGGCAGAAATAGCGGACACGCCATCTGTTAAAGTATCCAGAATCAGAATCTCCAAGACACTGTTCATATCCAGACCTTGTGTCAAAATAGGATCGATAGCCCCTGGAATCTGACGAATAAGAACATATATATCGTAGAATATACCACCCGTACGGTCAGGATCTTCAGGCCCGTGTCTATCGGCATACCGCGCCATGTGATCCAGATAATTGTCAAAACATATGTATGAAAGAACACTGTCAGGCTTGGCAATAAGGTTTTGATTTTGTGTTACTTCACGATTGGCCTCTTCCCAAGCCCGAGCACGTAAAACTTCCCAAAAATCCTCATCACAAGTATCAGGCACAGTAGCAGCCTGAGCGGGTATTGATAGAATTAAAACCAAACAAAGCGTTGTAAATGCTCTAATTTTTGTAAACAAAATACAAATCCCGACTGTAAAATCTATAGACAAATTACTTTAGCACATTGGCTAAGCATCTGACTAGTTTCCTGTTAAACCTAAAACATACCCTGATAATGGCGCTCCGTCATCTCTTCGACTTCATCTTCGGTAAAATCAAAACGCTTTCCAAGCTCCTCAATCATGATTTGTCTGAGCATCATTGAAAAATCTTCCCCCGTATCACACCACATATCAAGAACAGAACGCCTGTAAACGTAGAGAACATCGGCATCTCCGGCATCTTTCTTTTCAACGCCCGGGGAGATTTCTTTCCCGCATTTATACAAAACCAGTAGATCATAAGGATCATCGAGATCCATCTCAATTTCTGTCGCCTCATCCACTTCATCTTCAACGACAACATCCAGTTCCGCACAATATTCAATCAATTCCTCAGGCAAATCATCAAGAATCGACTCACAAATCGTTTCAAAATCCTGAATACTGGGCGGAAATGTAAAATTCATAATGATTTGGCGAGAATCCATGCGTAAAAGCCCTCAACGCTTAACCCATCAAAAAAAACAAAATATGCATGTGTTCAAATGTTACGGCGAGTCGCACGTATGAACAATAACTCTCTGATAATCATACCCAACTTTATTAGGTAAAACCGTGTATAAATAGACAAAGTTCAGTTTTTTCATCGAATTTTAACTCGTAACTGTATATACTCATGGATGTAATAAAGGAGTTAGCCATGGATATTCCGTCAGCAGTCGCAGCACAAAGCGCTATAGCCAAACAGAATATTGCGTTATCCGTGATTAAGCAAAATGCGGAGGCATCTCAGCAAATTGCAAATATTTTGGATCAAACAGTACAAGCATCCGACACAAGAGGCGGAAACGTCGATATCAGCGCGTAACACTGTCCACTCAACATATATAACGAAAAAGCAACCGATCCGGTTGCTTTTATTTTTGCCTATAAACTTGCAGGAATACGTGCCATTAAGGTGAACACCTATGCCACCGCGCGTAACGCGTGATGACTGTTCCACATGTGCTCCAACGTATTGGCCATGTGCTTAACATCTTCAACACTATGCGCGGCCGTCGCAGTCAACCGCATACGCTCGGTTCCTTTTGGAACAGTTGGATAATTGATCGGCTGTACATAAATATCATATTCGCGCAGCAACATATCACTGACTTCACGGCAACAATTCGGCTCACCGACAATAAGAGGAATAATATGGCTTTCACCGCGCATAAACGGTAGATCGGCAGCCTCCAGCATATCCTTGAACAGCTTCACATTGCGGCGCACCTGCATGCGCTCAACATCGGAAACCTTCAGATGCTCGACCGCAGCCAGAGCGGAAGCCAAAACGACAGGAGGCAAGCTTGTGGTAAAAATGAAACTCGAAGCATAACAACGTACCGCATCAACAATCGCCGCAGAACCGGTGATAAACCCGCCCATCGCGCCGTATGCTTTACCGAACGTGCCTTCAATGATATCGATACGATCCATCAAACCGCGTTCCTCGGCAACACCACCGCCGCGCGGCCCGTAAAGCCCGACACCATGAACTTCGTCGATATAGGTCAAGGCATTATACTTGTCCGCAAGATCACAAATCTCCTCAATCGGTGCGATGTCACCTTCCATGGAGTACACGGATTCAAAAGCGATAATCTTCGGTCTATTGATATCCGTTGCCTTCAGAAGCTCTTCCAGATGCTCCACATCATTATGTCGGAAGATTTTCTTCTCTTGCTTGCTCTCTTTGATACCGTGAATCATGGATGCATGGTTTAACGCGTCTGAAAAAATGATACTGCCCGGCATCAAACGGCCAATCGTCCCCAGAGCCCCCTGGTTCGCAACATAGCCGGAAGAAAAGACAAGAGCGGATTCCTTATTGTGCAAATCTGCCAGAGAGTCCTCAAGATCAACGTGCAGACGAGTTGTTCCGGAAATATTACGAGTGCCGCCCGCCCCTGCGCCGGAAGTCTCCAACGCCTCATGAGCGGCCTTCAATACGACCGGATGTTGCCCCATGCCCAGATAATCGTTACTGCACCAGATGGTCACCTCACGTGAATTCCCCGCATCATCGTAATACTTGGCACGCGGAAAACGCCCTGCAATACGTTCTAGCGTCGCAAAGTACCTGTAACGCCCTTCGGATTTTACGGCGTCTATGCACTTCTGGAATTCGGAATTATAATCAATGCTCATCTGGTCTATGCCTTGTGTATGCGAATGGTTTATTCCTTACGGACAGGATTTTCAAGCATTTCCGTGACTTAATGCGCGATTTTATCATAGATTCGCGCTCCTAATACCCCAAGATATAAAATAATACTCCCGCACTCATTGACTTTTATCAATCGAAAAACACAAAAGAACCGGCCCTCTCGTAAGAAGAAACCGGCTCTTTCCGCGCGTGTGGGGACTTCACTAAGTCTTAGTCATTCCAGATATTCTCCCACCAAGGCTGGGGTTGCGGGTTGGGGATATCACCGGGTTTGACGCTTTGCCCGTTTTCTTCCATCTTCTGACGGATATCATTGACGCTCCACCCTGTCAGATTTGCGAGTGTTTTGGCCTCCTGCTCAAATCGCGGCGGCAGGCTTTGCAAATACTGCCGCGCGGCCGGACAATTCATCTCTCCCGTCCACGGATGCTGCAGAACATAACGCCCTTGAAAATTCTGACGGTCATTCGTCTCTTTGAGCATCAGATCCTCGGGAAAATGATCACCGTCATAGCGCACATGTAAACGCGTAATGAAAACGTTAGCGGGGCGCGGCTGCGGTGCGATCATACGATTAGGTTGTCCCGGCATTGGCCTGACATCACCACCTTGTTGTTTGATCCACCAGGCACCGAGTGTCATCAAATCTTCATTAGGAACAGGATCGGCCGCACAAGGGTCACACCACCCCATATCCCAAGCATACTCAAGGAAAACGGCCTTCATGTTTTCCTTTTCAACAGCAGTAGAGAACATCGCCTTGTAGAAGTCACCGAATTCGCCCTCATTCTTGATATAGGTCGGAATATTCATCCCTGTCGGGATCTTCACGGTACGATAGTTAGCCGTCTCAACACGCCCGTTTTGCGTTAATGTGTAAAGAATCAAATCCTGCGGCCCGTTGGCATTTAAAGTCCCCAGACGAATCGGCAGCATAAATTTCTCAGACTCGTAAGCTACCTGCAACGGACGCAAATACGAATAACCAGAAGATTGCTGCTTTTCGAGATTGACCTTCGCAAGGAAGAACTTCAAATCCTGCTTGATATAACTGCCCAGAATACGCTCCGCTCCCTCGGGCATTTTGTACCCTTCTTGATTAAGATAGGTCTGCAGCCCGTCGCTCTGCTTGGCCGAAAGAATAACGATATCATACTCACCGACCGTATATTCCGCCTCAATCTTAACTCCTAAAGACTTCGCGGATTTCTTCATTGGTGCCCCCGAAGCACGGTCGTCCATAGCACTCATAGCCATCATATTTTCACGGAACATGGGACGCGGCTGACAAGGGTTTTCATCAAAATATTCCACCAGACGCGGCGCGGTGTAAGCATCCACGTGATCGACAATCCTGTTCTCGGTCACGTTGATTTGCTTTTCTTTCAAAACCTCAGGAACAGGAATAACAATCGCGAATTCTTTCATTTCGCCCTGATAATCATTGGCCATCGTGATGACGGTACGGTCCTGCGAGCGGGCCATAATCACCTTCGATGCCTTATTGAACAAATCCGCATCTGCCTTGGAAACGTAAAAGCCGCAAAACGCATGCGCCTGCGCTGACATCATCAAAACACCTGCGCTGATCGCTCCAACGGCCATACACGCCTTTTTAAGTGTTGTCCTTATGTTTGTTTGCATAACTGCCCCTCCTTTTGAAAAGTCTGTGATTGAGATTTAGATTCTTGAACGCGATCCCCCCATTGATAAGCCTTGCCCGGCAAAACCATATCAATCAGCGGTGTAAACAGGCTCCCGATCGCAAGCGCATAGAACAGAGCCGAGAAATTGAAAAATTCGAATTGCAGGATAAATGCAATGACGGCCACGATCATCGCAAAGATAAACCGTCCGAGAAAACGGTTCGGAATAGTCTTCGGATCGGAAATCATGAAGAAACAGAAAATTAACAGTGCCCCGCTCTGGATTTGATGAAGCGGAATACTCATCGGATCCCCCAGCCAGAGCGCACGACCAAACAACAGAGCCGCCCAGCACGCCAAAAACATCGGCCCCATATCACGGCGCGGAATCTGGTACAGAACCAAAAGCCCCATACAAGACAGGAAAAACAACAGCCAGACCTCCCTGCCCCATTGCCCCGTAGACACCCAGACATCATGCGGCAAAACAAGCAGGCACAGCACAATGCCTAAATTCGTCGGGTTAAATACATGCTTGCCCCGAAAACGGATCAAGAACTTGCTCGCAATGGTTAGAACAGCCACCAAACCAAAAAACCAAAGCGCCGACGCCTTGAAAAGGATGCTGAGCGACAAACCGCTAATCAGCGGACTCCTGAAATCAAGCGGCACAGAAAAAATTTTGGAAAAAATAAGCTGCGTGAACAGACATCCGCCCAGCGTCAGAAAGATGATTTCTATCGGCGGTGCAAAGTCAGACCCTGTAAATTGTATCGTCAGAAGACTACTCAGCGTAAGAATTTGGAAATGACGCGGATCACGCAAAAGCTTTTGGAAAAAACCGATCCCATCATGAGACCCTGATCCTTTGAGTGTTGCCGAAATATCCTGAAAGGCCAAGCCCATGTAAACTACCTAAAAAATAAAACCAAATAACACAACGCGCCGATACCATTGCCAAAACCCATGGCTTCTAAGGCGTACTCGGTCATATGACGACAAGAAAAATGCTTTCCTTGGAAAAAAAATCAAAAAATATATCTACAAAGTTTTTTCGCTGCGCTTACCGACAAAATCAAAACTATTCAAAATAGTTTCCGCGCGATTAAGCGCTTTATCGAGAGCAGCCATTGTCTTCGGCAGGTCGGGGCTATCGTCATCCTTCCACGTCTTGAGAACCTTTAGATACAAACCCGATAGTCCGGCCACTTTAATCGCACCTTTAAGGCCATCCGTTTTATCGCCAGCCGCCTCCAGCATCCAGGTCATTGAGCGGCACAAATGCGGCATACCGATCAAAGCTTGCTTCGGGTCGTATTTGAAAGAATCAAGAACGGCAACAATACCCTCCCGATGTTCGTTCAATGCTTCGAAGCGATCCATCAGAATGTCGAACAATCGCTCACACATACCCGTCTCTTCATCGAACTCCTCCGGCAAACCGTCCAGAACGCGCTTGTCAATCATGCGTTCCAACTGCGCCAGAATGTCGGTTTTGTCGTCAAAATGCTCCCGCAATTCAGAAAGCTTGATCTCACTTCGCTCGGCAATATCGCGCAAAGAAACGTTTTCCCAACCCTGCTCGGCGGCCAGTTCCATGGCCTTTTCAACCACCAAAACCTTCAAATCGGCAGGATCATTGCTTTTTTTACCTTTTTTTGCGGCCACGGGAATTGCCCTTTCATTGCGTTTTCCTGTAAGAGATAAAACAACATTTTAAGACAACACTCAAGAAACGGAAAAAATTTATGTCTGAAGCTAAACTTGGCGTCGTTGCCGTCGGAAACGCACTCGTTGATGTCATCTCCACTGTTGATGAAGCCTTTATCGAGGAACAATGCAAAACATACGGGATGGAACGTGGCGCGATGACCCTGATTGACGAAACCCGCGCGGTCGAACTTTACGGCCAGATGCCAAACCGTCTCGAAACATCCGGCGGTTCCGCAGCCAACACCATGGCCGGATATGCATCCTTCGGCGGCAAAGGCGGTTTCATGGGCAAGGTTGCCGACGACCCTCTCGGAAAAGTATTCCAGAATGACATCACAAAAATCGGTGCACAATACAAAACGCAGCCGCTGATTCTCGGCGCCCCAACAGGACGCTGCATGATTCTTGTCGAACCGAACGGCGAAAGAACCATGAACACCTTCCTCGGCGCCAGTGTCGAGCTGGGTCCGGACGACATCGATAAAAAACTTATTTTCGATGCAAAAGTAACATATCTTGAAGGCTACCTGTTCGATAAAGACCAAGCAAAACAAGCCTTTATCAGAGCAGCTGAGTATGCTCACGAAGCGGGTCACCGCGTATCATTGACCCTTTCTGACCCGTTCTGCGTCGACCGCCACAGACATGATTTCCTGCAATTGGTTCAGAACCACGTCGATATCCTGTTTGCCAATGAAGAAGAGATCAAATCGCTTTTCATGCAAGATGATTTTGAGGCCGCAAAAAGCGCCATCGACGAACATTGCGAAATCGCTGTTCTAACCCGCAGTGAGAAAGGCGCGGTCATTGTCTCCGGCGGCAAGGAAATCAAAATTGAAGCCCAAAAAGTGGATAAAGTCGTTGATACAACAGGCGCAGGTGACCAATTCGCCGCAGGGTTCCTCTACGGCTTCACCGAAGAAAAACCTCTGGAGGAATGCGGACGTCTAGGCGCACTGGCTGCTGCAGAAGTCATAAGCCATGTTGGTCCGCGCCCCGAAGTACCGCTTTCAAAACTGATGGCGGCATGATCAAACAGCTTCCCGCACCGCAAGCAGATCGAGACTACATTTCCGACATCCCCGAAGAGGCCGAGGAAAAAGTAGTCTCCTTCTATGCGGAAGATGAAAACGCTCGCGAGGAAGGCGGGATGATCCACTACGAACGCCGCGAATACTTGCTTGACGGCGAACTTGTCGGCTACCGCCAATTCGACCATAAAGGACGCCTGATCATCGAAACGCCGATGAAAGACCAAAAAAAACACGGCACTGAATATTCATGGTACTGGTATGAACCCGATCAACTTAGCCTCTCCGAACCCTATGAACACGGCCTTGTCCACGGCACCGCCAAACAATGGGATATCCACGGCAACCTGATGGGCACATACGCCATGAACCGCGGAACGGGTTTTGATATTTGGCGCGATCTGGATGAAAACGGAAACGCATATATTGCCGAAATCCATTCCCTGCAACACGGTAAACTACACGGTTTCCAATGGTGGTTTAACGAGGACGGCAAAACCGTGAACGGTGAACGACACTGGCTGGAAGGGTTTTTAAATGGCATCGCCAGAAAATGGGATGAAGACGGCAATCTTTTCGAACACTTCCCGCAATATTATGTAGACGACAAACAAGTCTCTAAGCGATTCTACGAAACCGCGGCAAAAAACAATCTGGCTTTACCTGCATATAATGATGTTGATGATGATTACAGAAGAAGCGTCATTGAAGAAATTTTCAGCCAAGGCGTTTACGAAAACTAAAAAAATTTAACCGTTCCAACCGATATTAGACAATTTGGAATGAAAATTATCATAAGTCTCGTTGTCCGGACAAACAATTAGCACCTCACTCACCCCTTCATCGAGACGATCAACAATCCCTTTGACCATCAAACGTGCCGCCCTCGCCTTCGGATATCCGGTTTTCCCCGAAGAAATAGGCGGGAACGCAATACGCCTTAATCCCATACGACCCGCAAGCTCCATGATATTTCGCACGCACCCCGTCAGATGCCTGTCATCTTTTTCAAACTCCGTCCGAAAATAAGGCATAACGCCAATCAAAACATGCTCGGCGGGCAAGTTAAACCCCGGCACGGCATAAACATCTCCGACCTTCGGCTTATAAATATTTTCTAGAATAAACTCATCCAGCTGACGCCCCGCAGCACCGATGATTGAACTATTCAAACTCCCAACATGCTGCATATTTCTGGGAATAGTTGTAACAACGGCGTCGACATCCTGATCAACAATATTCCCCTGCACAACTTTGATCTTATGCAGAAACGGTTTGGTGGCTGGCCCTGAGTTTGATATCACTATTTCCATGAACTACTTTAGCCCGAAAAGTCTTATATTTTCCTTTATATTTTTTATTTTCGTAAACTTTGCGGGATACGTTTCAGCACAAAATACAGAAGAAACGCCGCCCTCTCCCACCAATTCCGTAAAAGAAAACGCGCAAACATATACTGGCCTTGCCATGCACGGCAATCCTAAATATGACGCGCAGGCCTTGCACTTGGCTTATGCAAACCCCGATGCACCGAAGGGCGGCACACTCAAGATGGGCGCAATCGGCACATTTGATACGGTAAACCCTTATCAAATCAAGGGCGTGGCGGCACAAGGGCTCGGCTTTATTTATGACCGCCTGATGGCCAGAACATGGGACGAACCCTTTACCCTCTACCCCCTGATTGCCGAACGCGCCGAAATAGCAGACGACCGCTCTTCGGTGACTTTCCATCTAAACGAAAAAGCCGTATTCCATGATGGAACCGCGATCACGTCTCACGATGTACGCTTTTCCTTTGAGACACTAAAAGAACAAGGAAGACCAAATATGCGCCGCATTTACGGTCTGGCAAAGAATATCGAGCAGCCCGACGCGCGCACCATACGCTTCGAATTCGGCGAAGGGTATGACCGCGAAACAGTCATGATTTTCGCTATGATGCCCGTCCTTTCGGAAAAGTGGTGGAAAGACAGGGATTTTGAGGAAACTCTCCTCGAAGCACCTCTGACCAACGGCCCCTACCGCATCAAAGAAATCAACAGCCCGCATAGCATCACCTATGAACGGGTTAAGGATTACTGGGCCGAAGATTTCATTACAAATGCCGGACACAATAATTTCGACACGATTATCTACGAATACTACCGTGATGACACGATTGCTCTTGAATCCTTCAAAAAAGGCGATCTTGATCTACGGCGCGAGTTCAACATATCTAAATGGCATAATGCGTATAAAGATGTGGACACTTCAAGGATAACTCTGCTCGAAGCCCCTCACAGCCGTCCTGAGAAAATACAGGGATTTATCTTTAACATGCGCCGAAAACCCTTTGATGACATCCGCGTCAGAACTGCGCTGAGCCTGGCCTTTGATGGGAAATGGGTCGTCGAAAACCTCTTTCACGGCGATTTCAAACGAATTACAAGCTTCTTCCCGAACTCGACACTGGACGGCTCCGGCACGGTTTCCGATGACACAATGGCCATACTCGCACAACACAAAGAAAACCTGCAACCTGCTGTTTTTAAAGTGAAATTGAACGAGAAAGATAACCGCACCTCCCGTAAAAAGCTGAGAAAAGCGTCCGACCTTTTAAAGGAGGCGGGATGGATCATCGAAAATGGAAAGCGCGTACATAAAGATACGAAACAACCGCTTACGATCGAGGTCATTCTGAACACGCGGCAGGATGAAAAAATAGCGCTAAATTACTCTAAAACTTTGGAAAAGCTGGGAATCATGTTAATCCCCCGCTATCTTGACAGCGCCAATTTTCAAAATCGCAAGACAAGCTACGACTATGACATGCTGATGCATTACTGGGGCAACAGCCTTTCGCCAGGCACGGAACAGATGATTTACTGGAGCTGTGAGTCTGTGGAAAAAACCGCAGGCTTCAATTATGCGGGAATTTGTAATCCCGCTCTTGATGACGTTGCAAAACACATTGCAGACGCCAAAACATATGTAGAATTGCGCAACTACGCCCATGCACTGGACCGGATCTTGTTGTCCGAACACATCATAATCCCTTTATTTTACAAGGGCGTAGACTATATCGCTTACGATAAATCCATTGAAAAACCAGATGAAACCGCGCTGTATGGGATTGTCACCGAAACATGGTGGAAACGGCCATAATTTAGCTATTCTTTAAGAAACATAGCGTAAAAGAATAATTGTATTGAGCTAAACACTTATACTTGCTATTGTTTTACTAGTTTTTTGATCACAAGCTAAAGATTATTCTCATGACTATGCGTTCTTATCTGTTTTTCATCTTCGCCCTCGTAATCACACTTCCGGCTCACGCAGAATCGATTAATGACAAAATTAATCTGCACGGGCAGTACTGGCAAAGAATTCATGCTTCAACCGCGACCTTTATCCGCGGACCAAAGGCACAGCAACTGCTTCACCGCGACATTGCACGTTGTGTGGTAGAACTTCGTGAACTGGAAAGACTGGGTGCCGTAAAAGACCCCATTCCTGAATACATGGACGGCGTTGTTTTAAGCGGGCCAGAGGTTGAACTGGCTGGCTGGGATGCACCTGAAAGAATTGAATATTTGTATGCAGAACAATCCGATTATCACGATTTTGATGGTTGTATGATCGCCAAAGGTTGGGAGCGCATCAAATACGTTCCTTACGATGTAGCATTAAGATCCCGCGAAGATTATCTGGACGCACACCAAAAATATCAGGACAGAAAAAAGAAGCTGTTTGAAGAACAAACAGATTACGATCACCTGAACCGATAATCTTGCGATCAAAATTGAGAATTAAAAAAACAGCCTGATGATCAGGCTGTTTTATTTTTGATCTTAAACACAAGAAACTTAATGACCGTTGAACATCTCTTTGAGCTTGTCCTTAACCATATCAACCGTCAGTGTGGTCATGAGGCTCCCGACCTCGGATGACTTGTAGCCCTCAAAATCAATCAATTCATCATATGTCTCGGGTGTGCTGATATACTCCGCTTTTTCACCCCACGGTCTGTATAAATGCGGATAACTCGGTCCGAAAAGACCCAAAGTATGAACACTTGCCGCTGCGGCACAATGCATAAGACCGGAATCATTACCGATATAGAAATCACATAAACTGATCGCCGCTGCTGCTGTACCGGGATCGGTCTTGGCTATAACATCAATTACACATTTGTCAGGTAAAGACTGCAAAACCTTTCTTGCATCCTCTTCTTCCCCCGGAGCGGCAAAAACGGCAACATGCGCCCCCTCCATCACACCGCCCTCGGAAATCATCCAATCCAAAACACCAATAAAATTCTCTACAGGCCAAGTTTTCCCGCGCCAATTTGCCGTGGGCCCAACCCCTAGTATGGTCTGCCCCTCATGCCCGTCAAAAAACGAGCGGGCCAGCTCCACCTGTTCGGAACTTGACCACAAAACCGGCGTAGGTACGTGATTCCCTAGCCGTAACACGCGCGCTGCCTGTTCAACCTTATGCAAGGATCGGTCAATGCCTTTACCGAAAATGTAGCGCCGCTTTGCCGGCACCAGACGCGACACGGCGGAATTACGCATATCAACAACGCTATGCCACCTGCGCCCCACGGTTTTCTTCCAGAGATTCAGCCAGTGCTTATTATATTTTTGTTTTTTGAGGGGAATAACCTCTTCTAAATGGGGAACACCCTCGAACAAGGAAACAGCCAAAGGCCCGCACGCCACAGTAACTTTAGGATTTTCAACAGTCTTGAGAAGATAATCCAGAATGCCCGTCGATAACACCGCATCCCCGATACGGCTGGAAGTAATAAATAAAATGTGATTATTATCTGTCATCGACACCATCAGGAATAATCATGACACAGCAAGGCTTTTTTACAAGACTACCCCACCGCAGCCTCATAAAAATAACAGGAAATGACCGAAAGTCATTCCTGCAGGGTTTGATATCAAATGATATCAACAAGCTGGAAACGCAGCCCCTCCTCTACGCCTGCCTTTTAACGCCAAACGGCAAATTCCTGCACGACTTTTTCATTTTTGAAAAAAACAACATTCTACATATCGAATGTGAAGGGGGAGATCGGGCAAAACACCTCTTGAAGCTCCTGACCATTTATAAATTAAGAGCAGACATCAAACTGGAACTGATTGAATCACAAGAGGTCTATACACTGATAGGTACTCCCGCACAGCAACCATCGTCTCTTTATCGTGACCCGCGCCACCCTGATATGGGATTTAGAGCATACGACAAAACCGCAATACCGCCAGCTACGCCTGAAAAAGCTTTTTCGGCTTGGGATATCCACCGCATAAAACTCTGCATACCTGACGGCAGCCGCGATATGATCCCCGAAAAATCAACACTTCTGGAGTGCAATATCGATAAGCTCAACGGCATATCCTACGAAAAGGGCTGCTACCTTGGTCAAGAACTAACCGCCCGCATGCATTACCGCGGTCTGACCAAAAAAAGCCTGTTTACGGTGGAATCAAAAAACCTTCCCGAAAACGGAGAACCCATTCTAAATGAAGACGGAAAAACGGTAGGTGAAATGCGCTCGTCTTGCAAAAACTACGGCCTCGCCCTCATCAAAAAAGACAGCATATTACCAGACAAAAAAATTAACCTATCCTATGGAATAAGTATCATTAAGAATCCTACTGACCCCTGACATTTGTCTGCTTCTGACAAGCGGACTGAGAAAGTTTGTAAGCATCTCCCATACTTTTCTGACTCAAAAGGTCTGTCTGTATAAGATTCTCCATAATCTTAATATTCTGAACGGAATTACAATACCCAACGCTCATACTGCGAGACTTTTGTCGCAATTCAATCAATTCCTGCTGATACTCCAATTCATGCTCCTTGTCATCAAACTGGGGACCATATTTTACAAGATCGCGTGAAAAACGATCCGGAATATACTCAAGATTTTTGTAATTAAAATACCTTTCACAGAAATCCGAAAGGGAATAGACCAGCATCCCGTCTTGTTCCGCTCTCTTCAACATCTTGCTTTCGAGATTTTGGATATTCTTTTTATGATGGTTAAGTAAATCACTGATCCTCTTATGACCATCTTGATTGTAATCCTCATACCCTTTCACAACACAGGAACAACCAACAGCAGGCTGACTGGATGCAGGTAAAGCCTGACAATACTCATAGACATTCATGGCTCCCTCGCGTATGGCGCCTGTATCAGGTTCGACTGCCTCCTCTTGTTGTGTCGTAGGAAACTCCCAAACGGCATAAGCCGGCGCAGCGATAAATACCATAACAATCAGACTAAGAACGAAATGCAGTTTCATCGGGATACCTCTTCTCATATGGTCATGCAGTCATACTACTACGACTAAGGACCGAAAAAAATTCCGATCCCTTAATTATTGTACACCAAAAAAGAGAGACCTTGTTAGGCTGTCTTTTTATTCTTGAGTTGAACGGTCTTCTCGTTTCCCTCACGAATGGCCGCTTGGGAGGCTGCCAGACGTGCAATAGGCACACGATACGGAGAACACGACACATAATCGAGACCAATCTTCTCACAGAATGCGATCGACGCAGGATCGCCGCCGTGCTCGCCGCAAATACCAAGCTTGATATCAGGGTTTGTCTTACGCCCACGCTCACGCGCAATATCAACCATTTTCCCAACGCCATCGACATCAATAGAAACAAACGGGTCGCGCTCGAAAATACCCTTGTCTGTATAAGCAGGCAGGAAGTTGGATGCATCATCACGGCTCATACCCAGCGTCGTTTGCGTCAGGTCATTCGTACCAAAACTGAAGAAGTCCGCCGTTTTTGCGATTTCATCCGCCGTTAGTGCCGCACGCGGCAACTCGATCATTGTACCGACGATGTATTCGACCTTATTGCCTTTCTCTGCAAAAACGTCTTCGGCGGCTTTTTCGACAACCGCACGCATCAGCTCCAACTCCTTACGGGTAGAAACCAGCGGGATCATAACCTCGGGTGTAACGGTTTCGCCCGATTTCTCGGCGGCTAGCAATGCGCCTTCGAAAATGGCGCGCGCCTGCATCTCGTAAATCTCGGGATAGCTAATCCCCAGACGACAACCGCGGTGCCCCAGCATCGGGTTTGTTTCTGTCAGTTCTGCAAGACGAAGACGAACATCATCAATGTCTAACCCTGCCGTCTCGGCAAAACTTTCCATTTCACTGGATTCATGCGGCAGAAATTCATGCAAAGGCGGGTCAAGTAAACGTACTGTAACCGGAAGCCCTTTCATGATCGTAAACAGGCTTTCAAAATCATCGCGCTGTGCAGGAAGAAGCTTATCAAGAGCCTTACGGCGTCCCTCTTCTTCCGTTGAGAAGATCATCTCACGCACATTCTGGATACGATCAGCATCAAAGAACATGTGTTCCGTACGGCAAAGCCCGATCCCTTCCGCACCGAAATCACGAGCAGTCTGGGAATCATCAGGCGTCTCGGCATTCGCCCGCACCTTCATACGGCGGCGTGAATCCGCCCAAGCCATCAAAGTTTCAAAATCACCGGAAAGTTCGGGCTTGATCGTTTCAACCGCGCCGAGAATAACCTCACCGGACGCACCGTCAATCGTGATCGTATCGCCTTCCTTGATTTCAACTTCACCTTTGCGGATTGTCTTGCTCTTCATATCGATGAACAACTCGCCCGCACCTGCGACACAAGGTTTACCCATACCGCGGGCAACAACGGCCGCGTGAGACGTCATACCGCCGCGGGATGTCACAATCCCCTCGGACACATGCATACCGTGAATATCTTCCGGGCTTGTTTCCTGGCGACAAAGGATAACTTTCTCGCCTTCATTCTGCAGATGAACGGCCTGATCTGCCGTAAACACCACACGCCCTGCCGCTGCACCGGGAGAGGCCGGCAAACCGCGTGTAATAACGTTTTTGGCTGCTTTAGGATCAAGCGTCGGGTGCAGCAACTGATCAAGAGCCTCAGGATCGATACGAAGAAGCGCCTCTTCCTCGTTAATAAGCCCTTCATTCACCATATCAACGGCAATTTTCAAGGCAGCCGCAGCCGTACGCTTACCCGTACGGGTCTGTAGCATAAAGAGATTGCCCTGCTCGACAGTGAACTCTATGTCCTGAACGTCGCGGTAGTGCTTTTCCAGTTTCTCACGCAAGTCACAAAGCTGCTTGAAAACGTCCGGCATAGTTTCTTCCATAGACGGAAGATCGCTGCCTTCTTTCTCACGTCCCTGAACCGTCAGGGATTGCGGCGTACGAATACCGGCCACGACATCTTCACCTTGCGCATTCACAAGATACTCACCGTAGAAATAATTTTCGCCCGTAGACGGGTCACGCGTAAAGGCAACACCGGTCGCACAGTCATCGCCCATATTTCCGAAGACCATGCTTTGAACGTTCACAGCAGTTCCCCAGCCTTCCGGAATTTCATGAATCTTACGGTATGTCACAGCGCGTGGCACCATCCACGATTTGAATACGGCACCTATTGCTCCCCAAAGCTGTTCCTGCGGATCATTCGGGAATGGCTGGCCCAGCTCTTCCTGAACGATGTTTTTGTACTGACCGACGATCTCTTTCCACTCATCAGCCTTAATTTGCGTATCCTGAGAATATCCCGCATCACGTTTGAATGTTTCAAGGATATCTTCGAAATCGTGATGATCAAGACCAAGAACAACATCACCGTACATTTGTATAAAGCGCCTGTAGGAGTCCCAAGCAAAACGCTCATCACCGGAAATTTTTGCCAATCCCTCAACCGTCTCGTCATTCAGGCCGAGGTTCAAAACCGTATCCATCATGCCTGGCATGGAAACGCGTGCGCCGGAACGAACCGAAACCAGAAGCGGGTTCGCCGGATCACCGAATTTCTTATTCATAGATGTCTCAACAGCCTGAAGCGCCTCTTCAACTTGCGCCTTCAATTCATCGGGATATTGATGGTCATTTTCATAGTATGAGGTACAGACCTCGGTCGTAATGGTAAAACCGGGGGGAACCGGAAGTCCTAAGGATGCCATCTCCGCAAGATTACATCCTTTCCCGCCCAGCAAATTGCGCATAGACGCATCGCCGTCATTTTTGTCTTTACCAAAACTGTATACCCATTTGGACATATGAATTTTCTCCTCAGCAACAATCAGAAATCCCGCACACGGTTTAGCATATTTGTTTTCAGAATATAAAGTGCTTATTCAATAAACATGCCAGAAACAGGCCATAAAATGCGCCTAAATCAGAGTTTTTGTCATCATCAGGCACAAATTCTCATCAATCGGCCTGAATTCTCCTGTTCCGACTTGCTTACGATCATAACTCGCACCCGTTCCATCCGGAATGTAACCCATCTTCACATAAAGCCGCTGCGCCGGCCCGAAACGCGCATCCAAGCCGACCCCGATACCTATTTCATCCATACCTTTTTCTTTCACGCAATCCTCGCAAAACGTAATAACCTGCCGTGCAATCCCGCGTCTTCTGAACTCACGCAGTACATTCAAATCCTGTATTTCAGCTAGGCCGGATTTTTTGAAATAAGCGTATTTTGGTTCCCAATTGAGAATACAAAATCCCGCATCGGCAACTTTGCCCGTGTCGGAGTCAGTATAGGCAAAAAGATAGAGAATAAGCTCGTTCAGAGCTTGGCGCTCTAGACACCGCTCATAATATTCACGGTCTTCCTGAAAACCAAACTTCTCGACTAACGCCCAGAAACGGCTGAGACTGGCAGCATCAACAGGGGCAATCGTAAGATCGGGAACTTGCGTATCGCTCATGATAGAATTAGTCTTACATCTGAGTTTAAGTTAATGTCGTAATCAGTAACACAACGTGCAAGAGATACATAAGATGTTCAAGAGATATATTTACTTCGCCGCCATATCATTTGCATCAATAACATGTGTTGCAGCCGCACAAAACGCCTTCGCGGAAGGTGGCATGCAAGTTCGTAAATTCGCTCCGCCGCCGGGCCTGGAAGAACCGCAAACACCGGAGACGGCAAAAGAAGTGCCGAAGCCTGCAAGCATTACCGAAGAAGAACAAAACATCACGGAAGCAGAAGACGAAGTCTGGAAAAAATACAAAACCCTTTCGAGCAATGACTCCAGACCCGAAAAAAAACAAAAAACGGTGACTTTGGGTAAAGACAAAGACAAGAAAGAAAAGGAAGAAGACTCTGACAATACGGAAGGAAAAGAGGAAGATGAGGAGGCAAAGAACGCAGCCTTTAACATCAACGACATCCTGAAAAAATATAAAAAAGATAACAAGGCAAAAATGAACTCCCGCTCTTTTGCTACACCTGAAACAATAAAAAGTATGGGAGACGGCAAAGACAATGATCCCGAAAAATATGAGGAAATCCCCGAAGAAGAAATCAAGGATATGAACCTCAACGAATAATCTCAAAACTTAAGCAATATAAAACAGTATGTTGAGCACCCTTTTCACTTGCCCGAAGACGCAAAAACTGTTTTAAGTCACATGTTATGAGCCAATCAGCACAAAAAGACGTACCCGCCGCACTCTCAGAGGCAAGTCCGCTGGAAAAACTTTCTATCGCACTGAAACAAGATATGGAGCAAATCGATGCCCTCATACTTCAGTGCATGCAATCCGAAGTTAAGCTCATCCCGCAACTTGCGAAATATCTGATCTCCGCAGGCGGCAAAAGAATCCGCCCGCTTATGACCCTCGCCAGCGCGGAACTGTTCAAGGCTGATATGCAAAAAGCATACCCGCTCGCCGCCGCCGTCGAATTCATCCACACGGCAACGTTGCTTCATGATGATGTTGTTGATGAAAGTGAAGAACGCCGCGGACAAAAAGCAGCCAATCTGGTTTTCGGAAATCAGGCAAGCGTTCTCGTCGGAGATTTCCTGTTCTCGAAATCATTTGAACTGATGGTTCGCGCAGAATCATTGGAAATTTTACGCATCTTGTCTTCCGCCTCATCTGTAATTGCACAAGGTGAAGTCAAACAGCTCACGACCGCAAATAACATCGAGACAACACTTGATGCCTACATGGACGTTATTGCCTCCAAAACGGCTGCACTTTTTGCCGCCTCTTGTGAAATTGGCCCCGTCCTTGCGAACGCAAATCAAAGACATGTCAAAGCCATGAAAGAATACGGTAAAAAACTGGGAATCGCCTTCCAGATTATTGACGACACGCTGGATTACTCTGCGGATCAGGAAAAACTCGGCAAGGAAATCGGTGACGATTTCAGAGAGGGAAAAATGACCGCTCCCGTTATCTATGCGCTTGAAACTGCAAGCAGTGAAGAACGGGAATTCTGGCGCAGAACAATCAACCGCAAAATACAGGAAAACGATGATTTCGAAACGGCTCTCGAAATCATCAACACACACGGCGCACTGGAAAAGAGCACCGATCTCGCCAAACGCTACGCCGCCGAAGCAAAAAAAGCCCTCGCTGCGACACCGGACTCAAAACTTAGGGAAACACTGAGTGATCTGGCGGATTTCACCATCAGCCGCGCATTTTAAAAAACTAATACGGCCCGAAAACAATATTGATGGCCGTCCCGTAAAGAAGCAGCCCCAAACCGATACAGTTAAGCGGATAAGCCGCCGATTTCGGCAACTCCCCCTTCACAAGGAAAAAATACATCAGAAGCAATACGGGTATGGTCACCACAAAATAAATCTGCAATCCGTATATATCCGCCTCGGGAAACAAAACCGCACTCATAGTGATAATCAGAACCTGTAAACCCGCGATCAGCTTGTACCACGTATCTGCGAGATAACAGAGCATCACATTCCCTTTGAGAAATATCCACAATATACCGGGAAACGACACCCAGAACACAATAAACAGCGACATCACATAAGCCGTGTTATCAAAAAAAAGATAACGGATAAGATCTCCTTTTTGCGCCGCTATCCCCAAAACCGAAGAGATAAAAGTCAGGCAGAGAATAGGCATAAACCGTTGCATCAAAACATCATAAAAATCCTTGGGCAGAAGGTGATCCTCCGCATCGCGCTCCAATCTTATGACATGTTTTTGTTTGCTACCCATAAATAAACGCTCGCTAAACTAACAAGGATACGCCGACATCAACGCCAACTCCACACCAGGCGCTGCGACAAAACTATTATGAAGTTTTTGATGCTGAAGTAAATAAAGTAAAACCCTAAGCTGGATTTCGTTCAGAGTTTCGCCTTCAGGAATACAAAATGTTTTCTCCCCTGCAGAGTCCAAACTTCTGAGAAAATTATGATAATCGATAATACCGGAAATATAGGACTGACAGGCGATTTGTCCGCCTTTGAAAATTTCCTTACCATTACGGTCCAGCCCGCACACTTTCAAAAGATATTCACCGGAAAATTTGGCCGCATGCGCCTGAGAATTGAGAAAAAAACAACAGAAACCAAGGACAAAAACAGCAAGCAGCGCTCGCAATGGGAATTTAAGAAAAATCCTTGCCCCCTTAATCATCACTCTTGGCTTTTAACTGCTGCAAAACCGCAAAAGGGTTGTCCTCCTCTTTAGGTTTTGCTTCAAAAGAAATGACACGCGCCTCGCGTTCGCCTTTACCCTTTTTGTCTTTCTTATCGCCCTTTTTCTTGCCTTTATGCGGCTTCGACTTGCTCTTGTCGAAATCCTTATTCTTGCGGCCTTTGAACGATTTTCCGCCTGACTTTCCTGTTTCGAAAGCCTTACCCTTCTTTAAACGGAAAGTCGCCAGTTCCGGCTTTACATCTTCCTGAGATACCTGCTCTTTGGCCTCCTCAGGTTTGTGATCACCTGCGGGAACAGCGCCTTCAACCTTAACATCCTCTACCTTAGCAGTCTCTTGAACATCCGCCTTTTCGGCTCCGGCTTTTTCGGAAGGCTGTTCAGAACCCGTATCTGCGGTCTGATCTTTTGAAGCCGCAGCATCATCCTTGCTCTCGTCTTTCTTCTCGTCCTGAGGGTCATAAACTTTCGTGTGTCCCATGCTTTCCAGAACGGCATAAAGACTGTCGATAGAACACCCGAGCCATTCCGCCATTTCGTGACGCGCCTGAAACTTGCCCTTTTCCGCATGGTCGTAAACCGAATTGATGACACGATCGAGCATATCAATACGCACCGCGCGACCGCCGTACAACGGATAACCGATAGAACGGTAATATTTCGGGTCGGCATTAGAATCTTCGATAGCAACAGATACAATCCCGTCGGCAGGCACCTTCGCGGGCAGATCCTTATCATGATACAAAGACCACAATAATGCTCTCAACCGCACGGCAGCCGGCTTATTCAACAAGGGCATAAAGACCAGAACAGGCCCGAGACGAATTTTCTTCTGGCGAAGCTGCGCACGCTGTTCCGTATCAAGCTTCTGGATATGCACTTCCAGCTCTTCACGCGGCACAATCCCAAGACCGTCATAAACAATGCTCGCAATCGCCTTCACGGGGTCATCGGAGTCCTGCATACCCTGCTCCGCACCCAGCGCGACCAGAGATTCAAGAACAGTACTCAGATGCATATTGAGCCAATGCTTCAACTCACGAAGCGCAGCATCCTTATCAAGATCCTTAGTAATCTCGTTTTCAAGAATATCCAAGGAAGGCTTCAGCGCATGGTCACCTTTAACCAGCTGGGCCACCTTCTCACCGGGCAAGGGACTACCGGGTTTTGATTGCCACAGCATAAAACCGTCTTCAGACAGGCAATATTGATCAGCTTTCGAGTTCAGCATTGTTTTTCACTAATACATTAATACGCGGATTACGGCGAACATTAATGCAGTTTATCCTTGGACACGGCAAGGGTTTTTGTTTAAATTCACAACAAATTTGGTTATTTGGGCTAAAAAATTACTGGGAATATATCAATATGAAAAAATTACTATTGGCTTCTGCCGTCCTTCTGACGTATGCGCCTTATCAGGTTATGGCCGCCGACATCAACGCCGAAGGTGCAGAGCACTTGAAGCAGGTTTTCACACAAATATTAAACGATCAAAAAGAGATTAACGAAGCCGCTGGCGGGGGAATTGACTATGTCTACACTGGCGAAGTCAAAGTCGAACCGAAAGAAAGCTACTACACAATCACACTGCCGCAGATCGAGATAAAGATGCGCGACACATTCTCCGAGAGCTTCCCTGATGCTTCGGAAGATCCTGCTGCTGAAGGCACGGAAGAAACAGCCGAACAAACTCCGTCTGAAGATATCTTTTCCGTGGATCTGGGCATTACAGCCATAAACGCTGTGCCCGCCGATAAAGAAAATTACTGGAAAATGTCTGTTGCATTGCCCGCAACGATCACCATGCAAGCTGCAGGCGAAATGGCCGTCAACATGAACATCGGCCAGCAAAATACGGCCGGCTTGTTCAATGACAAATGGGGCTATTTCACAAAACTCGACGCCACCTATCAGGACGTCGTGTTCAACGTGACGAATTACGGTGAAACATCCCAGTTTAAAGTCGGTGAAATTAAAGCAACAGCAGATTACGAAGAAAATGCTGAGCAACTCCTGAGCGGAGATGCAGTTGTAAGTCTCAAGAACTTCCTGATTCAGGACGAGCAAAACGAAGTCGACGTTAAAATCGGTGACGTGAGCGTTAAGGCCGGTATGAAAAACTTCAAACCTTTGACCATGGATGAATACAAAGAAAAATCCTTGGCCATGGTTGATAAAATGAACGCCATGAACGAACAAGCTATGAGTGCAGGCGAATTCGACTTTCTCGCATTGCAAGAAATGCTGAATGCCGCATTTGAAATGAGCCAGTTCGAAGGCATGGACATCGTCTACACGGTCAAAGACATCAACATGACTTCAACCAATCCTGACGCCGATATGAAAAGCTTTAACCTCGGCTCCGCTTTCATGGGCTTCGGTCTGGACAACCTTGCCACGAACGAGGGCGAATTCGGCATGAAATTCGGCTATGCCGATGTGGCCATGGACCCTGTAAAACCCGGCTATGACGGCATCATCCCGCAAGGTCTGAACATCAATGTCAAGGCAACAAAGCTGCCGATGCCCGCGATGTGGGAACTGGGTATGAACACCGCCAAGGGCGTAGCTGAAAACCCTGACATGGCACAAATGGCCGGAATGGGCTTGCTGATGAAATTGCCCATGATGCTCTCACAGGCTGGCTCTCAGGTCGTCATTGAAAACAACTACCTGAAAGGCGATGACTACAATATTGCTCTGAACGGTAACGCAACAGCCGACATGAACGCCATCTACTCCGCCGTTGCGGAATTCAAAGGCCAGTTCTCCGGTCTCGATGAATTGCTTGCGAAAGTTCAAGCCAACGCCAACAACCCCGAACTGACAACAGGCTTCGAGTTTATGAGCATGGCGCAACAACTGGAAATGATGAAATCATTCGGTAAGGCCGAAACAGGAGCGAACGGGAAATCCCTCTACACCTACGACATTAAGGTGACTGCAGACGGTCAGCTCCTGCTGAACGGTCAGGACATGTCCGCAATGACCGGTGGCCCCGCAGCAGGCGGTCAGCCGATGCAGCAGCAACAAACTGCGCCATAAATCGGATTATTTAAAAATGAAACAAAGACAGCGGGAAAATTCCCGCTGTTTTTTTGAGCATGACCTACCGATCCGCAAGCAAGAAATCTATAAGGCTATTCAACCGCAAAAGCCCCTCGGTTGTCAGATAAATACGCCCCTCGTCCACTTGCGCCCAACCTTCGGAAACAACCGTCCTCAGTTTCTTCTTGGGCAATATTTCAAAAACACTCTTACCGAAACGCGCTTGAAATACGGCATCATCAATCCCGTCACATATCCGCAAACCAACCATAATGGCTTCTTCCATTTGCTCAGCGTGCGATATCTCTTCAAATGGATGCGCGCCGTGTCCTTGCGCCAAAACCCGCTCCAACCAGACTTCAGGCACAGCATGATCGCGCACGGCATATTTCTTACCGCCCGCCATAAACCGCCCGTGCGCCCCCGGCCCGATCCCGACATAATCTGCATAATTCCAGTAAATCTGATTGTGACGACATTCCTGCCCTGCCGCCGCATGATTGGATACCTCATAGGCGGGCAAACCATGCGCCTCGCAAACATCTTGCGTGACCTGATACAGCGCCGCCCCGCCGCCATCATCAGGCAGGGTAAAAGCACCGCGGTTATACAGCATATAAAACGGCGTATTCCGTTCAATCGTCAGCTGATAAAGCGAGAGATGCCCCCGCGCCAGAGCAATCCCCTCTTCCAGTTCCCGCGCCCAGCTTTCCGGCGTTTGATCCGGCCTTGCATAAATCAAATCAAAACTGTAACGATCAAAAACATCCGCAGCCATTTGAACGGCCGCACGCCCTTCATCCGCAGAATGCATGCGCCCGAGAAACTTCAAATCTTCATCATAAAGAGATTGAATCCCCAGAGAAACACGGTTCACCCCCGCATCGTGAAACCCTTTGAATTTTTCAGCCTCCACAGACGTCGGGTTGGCCTCAAGCGTCACCTCAAGATCATTCACAATCGGCCAAGTTTTTTGGATACAGGAAATAATCCGCTCAACCGTTTCCGGCTCCATTAAAGACGGCGTCCCACCACCGAAAAAAACAGAAACAACCTGCCGCTCGGGCATCATCTCGCCGTAATACGAAATAACACGCTCATAGGCGCCGGCCCACTCCCCCTGATCAATCGGCTTGTCCCGAACATGGGAATTAAAATCACAGTAAGGACATTTGGCCGCACAAAACGGCCAATGCACATAAATACCCATTTGCGATGGTTGAAAAACAATCGGCGAACGCTGAACGCCCATAGACCTCAGCCTGCCTCGGCGAGAGAAAATTCTGGGCTTTGTTCCATGAAGGCCAAAAGCTTCTTGAACGCATCCGCACGGTGACTAATCGCCTGTTTTTGCGCAGGATCAATCTCCGCAAAGGTTTGATCATGCCCGTTAGCCACAAAAACCGGATCATATCCAAACCCGCGATCACCGCGTGGCGGCCAGATAATATCGCCTTCAATACGCCCTTCGAATATCTCACTGCGCCCGTCGGGCCAAGCCAAAGCCAGAACACAAATAAATGCTGCGCTCCGATCCTCGGTATCACCTAGCTTGTCATGAACTTTGCGCATTGCCAGATCAAAATCACGGCTCTCACCGCCCCAGCGCGCCGAGTAAATCCCCGGATCACCGCCCAGCGCATTAACTGCGAGACCGCTGTCATCTGCAAGCGAAATCAACCCCGTCTCGCTCGCCGCAGACCGCGCCTTGAGCAAGGCATTCTCGACAAATGTACTGCCCGTCTCCTCAGGCTCTGAAATACCGGCCTCCCCCGCACTCAAAAACGAGGAAAAATAAGGCTCCAGCAATGCGGCAATTTCCCGCGCCTTTCCCTTGTTATGGGTGGCAAGAACCAGTTTTTCGACCTTGGAAATTCCGCTCATTCTTAAATATCCCGACTGTTAAAGTCCCAGTACATCCTTTTGAAGCTGTGTAAGATGCGCACACCCTTCTTTGGCAAGACGCAACAGCTCCAGAAATTCATCATCGCTAAACGGCTCTTTTTCCGCCGTACCTTGCAACTCTACAAGACCGCCTGAACCTGTCACCACAAAATTCGCATCCGTCTCCGCTTCTGAATCCTCCGCATAATCAAGATCAAGAACTGGCGTACCTTCGAAAATCCCGCAAGACACAGCACTGACGGTATCCTTAAGAGGGATCGTATCAATCAGACCAACTTTTACCATGTGCTGCATCGCCAGATGCATTGCAACAAAACCGCCGGTAATCGCTGCAGTCCGCGTACCGCCATCGGCCTGAATCACATCACAGTCAACACGCACCTGATGTTCTCCCATCGCTTCAAAATCAACAACCGAACGAAGCGCACGCCCGATCAAACGCTGGATTTCCTGCGTGCGGCCACTCTGTTTTCCGCGTGCCGCTTCACGATCCATGCGGGAATTCGTCGAACGCGGCAACATCCCGTATTCACCTGTCACCCATCCCCTTCCTGTATTCTTCATCCATCCCGGAACCCGCGCTTCTGCCGTCGCCAAACACAAAACATGCGTGTCACCGAACTTGACCATGCAAGACCCTTCTGCATGTTTAGAAACATTCGGAATTAACTCGACATCACGAATAAGCTCTGGGGTACGGCCGGATGGTCTTGTCATAAAAATACTCTCCTTGAAGGCATCAGTGAAAACAGCTAAAAACTGTTCGCACTCTAAGCCTCTTGAGGGAATTGTCAATTTACAGTTACGCATTTATATTAAAGATCAAATGATTACCGAACTGAACACACGCTCGCGCGAAATTTTCAAATTCATCGTTGATACCTACCTTGAAACGGGTCAACCCGTTGGCTCGCGCACGATTTCAGACACATCGGGAATTTCCCTCTCCCCCGCAAGCATTCGCAACACAATGGCCGGACTGGAACAACTCGGGCTTCTTTACGCGCCGCACACCTCGGCTGGCCGCATGCCCACACAAACAGGGCTAAGGCTTTACATCGACGGCCTGATGGAAGTCGGCGGCCTGACCAAGGAAGAAAAACAGCAAATCGAATCTTCCTGTAAAAGCGCAGGCAGCTCAATGAATGACGTTCTGGAGCACGCAACACATTTGCTCTCGGGTCTAAGCTCCTGCGCCAGCCTTGTTGTAGCGCCAAAAACCAACGATCGCATAAAACAAATTCAATTCGTCCAGCTCGAGCCCGGAAAAATTCTGGTCATACTGGTCATGCAAAACGGCATTGTTGAAAACCGTGTGATGAACGCACCTCTTGATGTTACGGCGGCCTCACTCACCTGCGCTTCGAATTACCTGAACAGCAAACTTGCGGGCCAAACCATTACCGAAGCACAAAAAGAAATTATAGCCGATATCAAGGCAAACAAGACAAAACTGGATAAAATCACCAATGACCTGGTGGCACGCGGCATAGCCCTGCCGACAGGTGGAAACACGACAAACGCGGGCTACCTGCTTGTCAGAGGACAATCACGTTTGCTCGAAGATGTTAAAGCGCTTGAAGACCTCGAACGCGCCAGAACCCTGCTCGGCTATCTGGAGGAACAGGAAACCATGCTCGGCCTGATCGAAAACGTGAGCGAGGCAGACGGCGTGCAAATATTCATAGGCTCTGAAAACAAGATATTCGACCAGTCCGGCTGGTCTATGATCATTTCCCCATACAGATCACAGGATGAAAAAGTCATCGGCGCAATCGGCGTGATTGGCCCGACCCGTCTGGATTATGACCGTATTATCCCGATGGTCGACTACACATCTCGCATAATCGCCAGAATTCTGGACAGATCATAGCGCTATTCTCGCACTTTTAGCCCCAAAACAACCGCCAAACCATTGCGGGAATAAGAAAAAAAGTTAATAATATCAGATAGGTTTTGCCTGAAAGGGCTGAACGCGATAAAGTAGGTCAGAATTTTTACTTTGGGTATATAAGCTTATGTCACTGAAACACGTCTTTAACTTCGCCTTTATTTTCACGCTTTCGCTTGTCGTTTTTGCATCTGCAAATCCTGCTTTTGCACAGTTCGAAGATGATGAGGATTTTGAACCGTATTATAGTCTTATGGATCGTTCCTACTACACGGTCAGGTTCCTGAGAAATCCGAACGAAGGTCCGGGCAAGTTCACGATGCGCGTAATGTCCCCGGGCACACTCTCCGGATGCCTGACAATGTCAGAACCCGAAGTGACTGTAAAACGTGCGATTAAAAAAATTAAGATCGAATTGGTGGATTCAGAAATTGAACTAAAAGACGATGAAACATATTACGGCAACTATATGTGTGATAAAGAAACTCACACCGCCTATTTCGAAATTACTTTGGATCGTGATGAACTGATAGAGAACAAGGTCGAAAGCATCATGATTGATAGCGAAAAATACGGCCAGTTCACCGAAGATAAAATCAATGTCACAAAAGAGCGCATTGTTTTACGCACGCTGTATCCTTGGGGCGTTGAGCACATTACATACTGGTTCTATCCTGAAAACACGGTGATCCTGCATGTACCGAAAGCCAAGGCAGGTGAAGACGTAAAATCATTAATTCACGAATTTGCAGAGCAGCGTGGCCTCGTTCCGATGGAAGACGTGTTAGACGGATTTGAATTGCCTTATTGGGCAAATGCCATGATGTACTTCACCGATCCCAACGGTGCGATCCTTCGTCAGCTTTCTGGCCCGGGCGGTAATGAGGTTGTTGGAACAATCACAACCCAACACCCGATACATACACGCAACGGAGAGGTTATGCAGACATCCACGCTCGATGTGATGGCCAGAAAACCGGGCAGAAACGATTAGGGCACAGCAGCAGACGAAAACGCAACACATTAAAACAACGTATAGCTGTTCCCTTTTCAAAGAACTAATGTTAAGTCTAGTGACTTTAATAACTTCAGCAAATGGTGTTGGGAGATGACCGAGCCACGTAAAGATGAAACTACCAGTGATGAAAACCGGAAAGAAGAAGAAAACAAAACTTCCGATACGGACACGGAAAAATTTAAACCCGGCCCGCAAGCTTTCGGCGTGGATGAAAGCCTCTATGTCACAACGGGGAGCGACTATCAATCTGAAGACCCAAGCTTCGCAGACGAACTCTCCAAGCAAGACGCACTACAGGACATTGCCGCCGAACAAAGACAAACGCAAGACTACGATCATGCCGAACTGGAAGCCGCCGCCAATGCACGAATAAATGAACTGGAAGAAGAGCTGGGCCACACGAAAGACCAGCTTCTGCGCGCACTTGCAGATGTTGAGAATCTACGCAAACGTATGATCAAGGAACGCGATGATGCCAGAAAATTCTCCATCGCATCATTCTCGAAAGAACTCCTGCCCGTCGCGGATAACCTTAAAAGAGCACTTGAAGCAGTACCGGAAGACTTAAAGGATGTCGATGAACGGATCGGCGCATTACTAAGTGGTATCGAAGCCACCGAACGCGAAATGCTCCGTGCCTTCGAAAAAAGTGGCATCAAAAAGCTTGAACCCAAAGGGGAAATCTTCAACCCGAATTACCACGAAGTGATGTTCGAAGCCCCGATCGAAGGACAGCCGGCAGGAACAATCATCGAACTCATTGAACCGGGATATATCCTGAACGAACGCCTGCTCCGCCCTGCACGCGTTGGCGTTGCAAAGGATATGGGCAACAACAGCTCTGGCGGCGCAACACAAAAGCCCCCCGTTCAGCCGCAGGCCCAGCCACAACAAGGCCAGAACCAACAATCCGAGGAAAACTCACCGCCACCGCCCGAAGAACCCGGGCAAAATCTGGACACCGAAGTCTAAAATCTTGCAGAGCGGATAAACGCCAGAATGGAATTCTTCAAACTCCTCCAGATAAAAGCCTATGACGAATGGCAAGGCTACCTGCTGACCAACAAACATAACCTCAGAACCGGAATTCAGGACGCAGACCCCGAACTCAAAAAACGGTTGCAGGAAACCCGTGAGAATTGGGTCAATCAACCCATCGAAGAGCGCATCGAAAGCCTGCGCCTGCTCATGGATGTCATTGACGAAACATTCCGTGAAGGGCGGGTAACCCTCGGCGCGCTTCGCATTTTTTCAAACAGCGCATGGCTGGAGTTTAGAGAACGAAAAAGTGTTGAGCCGCTCCATGACACATCGGAAATCCCGTTCGACGGCGTCCACACCCAATACCATGAACACGGCATCGATCATCCGATCGTCATTATTGAAGACACATTTATGAAAGAAAACGACTTTCTGGAAACCGTTCACCTTTTGGGTCATGAAACATGCCACGCCATACTGGAAATCAAATACCAGCAATTCTGGTCGGATGTAGACTTCGATGAATATCCCGAAGACCTTTACTTGCCGCCATCAGAGAGAGAATTCATTGATCATCCTCTGTATTTGACAATGTTGGTCATGCACGCCGAACGCTACGGAGAGCATTCTCTAAACAAGGATCAAATCCTGCAGGCGCACCTTGAGGAAAGGACGGAAGAGACGTACAAAACCTATCTGAACGTCTATGACGAGCGCTTGGCAGAAGATTTTGCGGACATGCTGCAAAGAATAGTAGAAAAAGCAATTTAGACTTGCTAAATAAAACGCCTAACCCGTGTTTTTAGCCCATAAATTATGGATTTTTGAAAGATCCATGTTATATTTCTAATATCACACTCTGGGAATTAACGCGGTGCCAAAATGGGCTGCTGTTATATTCGCTACAACAAAAGAGGTAAAAATGAGCAAAATAATCGGTATCGATTTAGGTACAACAAACTCCTGCGTTGCAGTTATGGACGGTAAGGAGCCAAGAGTAATCGAAAATGCGGAAGGCACACGTACCACGCCATCTATGGTCGCATTTTCAAAAGACGGCGAACGTCTTGTCGGGCAACCCGCAAAACGGCAAGCCGTAACGAACCCCGAAAACACTTTATACGCCATCAAGCGACTGATCGGACGCCGCTTTGATGATGCCCAGACGAAAGACCTGAAATCAAAGGTTCCGTTCAACATCATTGAAGGCGAAAATGGTGACGCATGGGTGGAAGTCGACGGCGAGAAATACGCCCCGTCGCAAATCTCCGCCATGGTCCTGCAGAAAATGAAGGAAACCGCCGAAGAATTCCTCGGTGAAAAGGTCACAAAGGCTGTGATCACGGTTCCTGCATACTTTAACGACTCACAGCGTCAGGCAACTAAAGATGCCGGTAAAATTGCCGGTCTGGAGGTCGAGCGCATCATCAACGAGCCGACTGCCGCCGCCCTTGCCTACGGCTTGGACAAAAAATCAACCGGCACGATCGTCGTTTATGACCTTGGTGGCGGGACATTTGATGTATCAATACTCGAAATCGGTGACGGCGTCTTTGAAGTAAAGGCCACAAACGGGGACACATTCCTCGGTGGTGAAGACTTCGACCTGCGCATCATCGACTATTTGGCCGATGAATTTAAAAAGGAAAACAGCATCGACCTGCGCGAAGACAAGCTTGCATTGCAACGCTTGAAAGAAGCGGCAGAAAAAGCCAAGATCGAGCTGTCCAGCACAACCCAGACCGAAGTCAACCTGCCGTTTATCACCGCGGATGCATCCGGCCCGAAACACCTTCAGATCACGCTAAGCCGTGCAAAACTGGAAAGCATCGTGGCCGACCTCGTCAAACGGACGACAGAACCTCTAAAAGCGGCCCTGAAAGATGCAGGTTTGAAAGCATCTGAAATCGACGATGTGATCCTCGTAGGTGGTATGACGCGTATGCCGAAAATCATCGAAACGGTAAAAGACTTCTTCGGTAAGGATCCGCACAAAGGCGTAAACCCTGACGAAGTTGTTGCCGATGGCGCTGCGATTCAGGGCGGTGTCCTGCAGGGTGACGTGAAGGATGTCCTCCTTCTGGACGTAACCCCGCTGTCACTGGGTATCGAAACCCTCGGCGGTGTGTTCACACGCCTGATCGAGCGCAATACAACCATCCCGACCAAGAAATCACAAGTCTTCTCAACAGCAGAAGACAACCAGAACGCCGTAACCATCCGCGTGTTTCAGGGTGAACGTGAAATGGCCGCAGACAATAAAATGCTCGGCCAATTTGATCTGGTCGGCATCCCGCCTGCCCCGCGCGGCATCCCGCAAATCGAAGTAACTTTCGACATTGATGCGAACGGTATCGTCAACGTCTCCGCAAAAGACAAAGCCACGAATAAGGAACAGCAAATCCGTATTCAGGCGTCAGGCGGTCTTTCAGATGAAGATATCGATCAAATGGTCAAGGATGCCGAAGAAAACGCTGAATCAGACAAGAAGAAGCGTGACCTCGTCGAAGCCAAAAATCAGGCGGAAGCGGCAATCCATTCTGTTGAGTCCAGCCTTGAAGAATTCGGCGGCGACGTGCCGGCAGAGGAAAAAGCCAATATTGAAACAGCAATGGATGAGCTGAAAACCGCTATGGAAGGCGATGATGGCGATGACATCAAGGCAAAGACAGACGCCCTGATGCAGGCCAGCATGAAACTCGGCGAACTGGCATATCGTAAAGCACAGGAAGAGGAAGCCGGAGCAGCGGACAACGAAGCGCCGGAAGCCGCTGACGTATCATCAGACGTTTCTAAATCTGATGATGAAGATGATGCCATCGACGCTGACTTCACAGACCTCGAGATCGAGGAAGAAGACGACGATCAGCAAAAGTCGGCTTAAATCATAAACACGGCCAAAAACGCTCTTAAAGATTTGTCTTTTTATGACAGGGCGTTTTTGGCATATTTCGTTTTACAAACTTTCGGGAAGAACAAGGCTGCAAAATGGCAGATAAAGACCTGTATTCAATATTAGGAGTGAGCAAAGACGCCAGCACGGACGAGCTGAAAAAAGCTTACCGTAAACTGGCCATGAAATATCACCCTGACCAGAACAAGGACAATCCGGAAGCAGAAGAAAAATTCAAGGAAGTCAGTCACGCTTACGACATCCTGAAAGACGAGCAACGCCGTGCGGCTTACGATCGCTACGGCATGGCCGCCTTCGACCCTGCAATGGGCGGAGCCGCTGGCGGTGGACATCCGGGCGGAGACTTCAGCGGCTTCGGCGGTGCGTTTTCCGATATTTTTGAAGACATGTTCGGTGACTTTATGGGTGGAGGCGGTCGGCGAGGCAACACCACGCGTGGCTCGGACGTTCAATACACGCTCGAGATCACGCTCGAAGAAGCGTTTAAGGGCAAAGAAGCCAAAATTAAGATTCCGCTCAACGACGCCTGCGATTTATGTAGCGGATCCGGTGCAGAACCGGGCACGTCCTCAAACACCGTGTGTTCGACATGCGATGGCGCTGGCCGCGTGAGACAGCAACAGGGCTTCTTTACGATTGAACGTGTCTGCCCGACGTGTCAGGGCGAAGGCAACATCATCAAAAATCCTTGTAAAAAATGTGCAGGAACTGGCCGCATCCGTAAGGACAAGACCCTTAAAGTCAAAATTCCGGAAGGCGTCGAATCTGGCAGGCGCATTCGCTTAACCGGCGAAGGTGAAGCCGGACTGCGCGGCGGCCCGAACGGAGATTTGTATGTTTTGCTCCATGTCAAACCGCACAAGCTTTTCAAACGCGATGCCGCAAATCTTTACTGCCGCGTTCCTATTACGGTTACACGCGCAGCCCTTGGCGGTGAAATCGAGGTTCCGACCATCGAAGGCAAACGTGCGACAGTCAAAGTTCCCGCAGGCACACAAACAGGGCAGCAATTCAGAATCAAGGGCAAAGGCATGACCATCCTGCGCTCGGATTCGCGCGGTGATATGTATATCGAAATTTTTGTCGAAACCCCCGTTAATTTAAGCCGTAAACAACAGGATTTGCTCAAAGAACTCGACGAATCGATGGGCGAATCAGGCACAAAGAACAAAAACTCCCCCGAATCTTCCGGATTTTTCAAAAAAATGAAGGAATTTTGGGGCGATCTCAGCGATTAAGAACAACAACTAAAATAACCAAAGAGGCTTTCATATCATGAAAATCGGTGTTGCAGGGTGCACAGGACGTGTCGGACAAATCCTTATCGAAGAATTACAAGCCGAAGAGGGCTGGATTCATGAAGAACTGGAACTCGCAGGAGGAAGCATCCAGACTGACAAAGGCAAGAAATTCAGCTTTCCTGTAACCAAAAGCGCCGAAGAACTCTTTGATATGTCCGACGTCGTTGTCGATTTCACATTGCCGGAAGGAACGCGTAACCACGCACTCATCGCCGCTGAAAAGAAAAAGCCGTTGATCGTCGGCACAACGGGTCTGGACAAATCCGATGAAGAAGCCTTGCACGAAGCCGCGAAGGAAACAGTTATCGTCTACAGCGCAAATATGAGCGTCGGCGTAAATATCCTTCAGGCTCTGGTTCAGCAGACTGCCGAACGTTTGGGGCTGGATTGGGATATCGAAATCTTCGAAGCCCACCACAAATACAAGGTCGACTCCCCGTCAGGAACAGCCATTATGCTCGGAAAAGCCGCAGCCACAGGACGCGGCAAAAGTTTAGAAAATCTGGCCGTCTATGAACGGTATGGCCGAATCGGAACACGCCCGTCAGGCACAATCGGCTTCGCCACCGCACGTGGCGGCGATGTCGTAGGTGAACACAAAGTCACCTTCTATGGTGAAGGCGAACGCGTCGAACTCGGCCACATGGCAACCGATCGTTCCCTCTTTGCGAAAGGTGCTTTGCGCGCGGCTCTATGGACAAAAGACAAACAACCGGGTCTCTACTCCATGCGCGATGTTTTGGATCTTTAAGTCATTTTTGATTAGAGAAACTTAGAACAGAAACGGTGAAAGGCTAAGAATGAAGAAAAAAGATATCATTGAATTCTTCACTCGCCTTCGCGCCGAAAACCCAGAACCTAAAAGCGATCTCGAATATACAAATTCCTACACGCTTCTCGTAGCCGTCGTCTTATCTGCACAATCCACCGACGCAGGCGTGAATAAGGCAACAAAAGAGCTTTTCAAGACGGTCGACTCGCCAAAAAAAATGGTCGCGCTCGGCATTGACCGCTTGAAAGACCACATCAAAACCATTGGCTTATACAACAACAAGGCCAAAAACGTAATCGCGCTTTCGGAGCAACTCATTGAAAAACATGACGGAAAAGTTCCCGACACAAGAAAAGACCTCATCGCCCTGCCCGGTGTCGGCCGAAAAACCGCCAACGTTGTGTTGAACGTCGCCTTTGGCCAGCCGACTATGGCCGTCGATACGCATATCTACCGTGTCTCGAACCGAACAGGCCTCGCCCCCGGCGCAAACCCCGATAAAGTTGAACAAGCACTTTTGAAAGTCGTCCCCGATGAATTCGGACTGCACGCCCACCACTGGCTTATTCTGTTAGGCCGATACACCTGTAAGGCACGTAAACCACTCTGTCACGAATGCCCTGTGTACGATTTGTGCGCGTATGAAGAAAAATTGCCGAAAGCACTATAAGAAGAGTAACGAAAAAAACTCTATTCAGCGAACAGGAGCGCGAAGTCATTGTACCCCTTCGCATCAAGCAAGGCCGACACACAATCACGCCAGCCAATCGTCTCCTCACTCGGATCTCTGGGCCGTGCTTCTGAATGGATCACACGCTCGGCCGTATTGCGCCCGTCATCTCCAAGGAAAAGATCGAGAACACAATCATCCGAACGGTACTGCCACAAAGAAACAGGAACATCGGAACGCACCAATTCGGGCGCATCAAATAAACGCAAAACCTGCTCACTCTCAAGCCCTAACAAGGCCTCATTGCGTTTCAGAACATCATCTTTGAGATCATAATGTGAAATCACAATATCCCGATCGCCTATTTGAAAGGGAAGCAAAAGAGCCAAGAACAAAACAAAGAACAAAACAAAGCTCAAAACACCAAGAACCGCAACGCCCCTAGCGATTGAAATACGCCTCTTGCAAGAACCAACAAAAAAAGAACGCGCCGGAATATAGTCCGGCACGCTTTTAAAAATCCTATCGATAAATCCCTTAAGACGATTGAGGCAAATATTGTCGTGCGTCTTAAACAACATCCATCCCTGTCCTCAACCAAATTGGCTTATAAGGTGATTACTTCTTCGCATTCGCCTTTGTGAAGAAACCGCCTTCAACATTCGCAGGCTCTCTTCGCTCGCGCTTGGCAATGATGTCCTTTGCCTTTGCCATAGCGGACGCATCGGAACCGGCCTTGTACTTTTCAAGGCGCTTGTTACTGGCTTCAGCTTTCAACGGGGTCATTTTCCCGTCAAGAACGGCTCCTGATTCAACCTCAAGCTCGCGATAAGCAATAGACCCTGTGATCGCACCTGTGGAGCTGATTGTCAGGCGTCCGTTAACAGTGATGTCACCTTCAAAACGGCCTGCAATTGTAGCTTCCTCGATTTCGACTGTCCCATAGAACGTACCGCTTTCGAGGATCTCCAGAACTTTTGAGCCTTTCAGAGCGGCTTCGACAGTTCCTTCAACAACCAAATGATCACAAGCTTCAATCTCACCGGACATATTAATGCCGCGTCCGATTGTCAATGTGCGGTCAGCAGCAGACAACGGAGCACTTTCATGTGATTGTGGCGGGACGTAAGAACCGGGATAAGCACCAGGAGTTCGCCCTGCAGGCTGGAACGGACGCTGAAAACTTCCGGTTCCGATATCAGCGGAACGGCCTTGCACTTCTACGTCATCAACATAGCTGTTGCGGGACGAAAACATCGAAGGGGCTTCATCCTGCTCTTCAGCTACATCATCTTCCTGCCCTTCAATCTCATGCTCAAGCTCGAATTGCTCTTCCTGCTGCTCTTCACGCTCTTCAGCCGCAATTTCCTCGGCTCTTCTTTTACTGCTGCTCGGCTTTCTCGCTTCGCGGCTCCTGTAGTCCGGCGCAGAAGACTGTGTTTTGTCTTTCTGCTCAGTATCTTGTACTTCTGATCTCACACGATGAAACATAATTGACGCACCTTTCCAATTGATTAAACTGAGTACGAAGAACGCGGTTTGCGCCCCTCAAAAATCCGATATAACTGTTTGAATAATTAAAACGGTATCACGGGTTATTTACCCCCGCAAGACTCGATTCGCACTTTTCCCCAGACAAAAATTTATCAGTTTGATATTACTGATTTTTATTTTTATATTTTTTGCAGCGCCAAAAAGGATACCACAATGCCCGTACGACTTCTGGAAATTGCTGCATCAGACAGCCTCTTCTCTACAATTAAGGAAACTGCCGAAAAACACGAGGCCATTGACTTATGGCATAGTTCAAAAAACAAAGACGGACGACGCAACGTACGTATTCTTGTTGATATTGACCAACAACAGGAACTCATGGATGACCTGCAAAAGAAATTCAGTCGCGAGAAAAACTGGCGCATTGTCGTAACGCCTGTTGATGCGACACTGCCAAAACACGAAGACAAAAAAGACGGCAATAAGAGTAAAATCGTCCGCGGCAATATCACGCGCGAAGAACTCTACACAGATATCCGCAAAGGCACACGCATAGACCAGAACTTCATTCTTTTGGTGATTTTATCGACAATCGTGGCTGCAATCGGATTGATCAACGATAATGTGGCCGTTGTCATCGGTGCAATGGTCATCGCCCCCCTGCTCGGCCCAAATATTGCACTAGCTTTTGCGTCGGCTTTGGGTGACAAAGACCTGATAAAAGTCTCAATCCTCACCAATGCCACAGGACTGGGAATTACCCTGCTCGCAGCAATTCTGGGCGGCGTCCTCCTGAACTTGGACTTGAACAGTCATGAATTGATGAGCCGTACCGAAATCGGGGTAGACGGACTCGTCCTCGCTTTCGCATCAGGCGCAGCGGGCGTGCTATCCATCACGACGGGTTTATCTGGAACCTTAGTCGGTGTCATGGTTGCAGTGGCCCTGATGCCGCCTGCCGTCGCATTCGGGCTCATGCTAGGCGCAGGTCATTTCGATCTGGCGTATGGTGCAGGACTTCTGTTGGCGGCAAACGTGGTCTGTGTGAATATCGCCGCGCAAATCATGTTTCTGGTGCGCGGGTTCAAACCGCGCACATGGTACATGCGTAAAAAATCCGAACAATCGGTCAAAACAAATATTGCTGTATGGCTAATTATGCTGGCTATCATAATTGCCCTGATTTATCTGCGGTCGCAATAAGCGCACAAAAACAGCGTAATTACATTTCGGGGAACGGATAAATCTGCATGACGGCAGTCGCGCGGCGTTCATCCTCAATCGGTGATAAATACTGATCAGGCACCTCATGGTCGCACCCTTCAACATGGTCATGCCCGTCCGAAGTAAAGAGCGTGTAGGAACCACCCGGCGCATACCAAAGATTACCCTGTTCGTCAGGGAAAACCGTCCCGTCATGGCTTGGTGTGAAATTCAGAAAATACCCCGGTAAAATGCTTTGATCACCTAGCAGATGCGGATAACCGCCGTGACGGTGAAAACCGGGCTCCTCGCGCTGATCAAAACGACCATCACCACGCACCCAGAACCCTTTATAAGCACGTGGGAAGACCTGGTCGACAGCATCCGGCATTTTGGTCAGACAATTTTTCCATTCATTCATCAGGCGCTGCTGTTCGGGATCGGCCAGCTTTGACGCCCGTTCGGAGAATTCATGATTAATCAGGCGCCTGATGGTCATTCCGTTATTCAGCCCCGTCGGCCCGAACGGTTCGGCTTCAAGACTGAAACGCCCATGTTCTAAAATATAAGCATGCGGAAAACCCAGAATATCCTTTGAAACATCTGCAGCATCGATCTGAACGCAATTCACATCACCGCCAATCAAATCCACAGCTTGACGCAAGGCCTGCGCATCCATAGTCGGAACCTTGATCGCACGAATATGTCCCGGCAAATCATCCCGATCCGCCGAAATCGTATGACGCTCGCAATTATCCCAATCGATTTTTGTCTGTAGTTGCATTGGACACCCTCTGTCCGTGTACTTCTTATTATGGCAAGTATATTAGACAATTTCACGTTATATTGTCCAGAGATATACTAAACGCAAACTCTAGCCGTTAACACGCTAACTCTGGAAATGATCATAAATCTTTTGCGCAACTGACCTTGAAATCCCTTCAACCTTCTCAAGATCTTCTATTCCAGCCACCGAAACGGCCTTCGCAGAACCGAAATACGCCAATAAGGCTTTTTTACGCTTTGCTCCGATACCCGCAATCTCATCCAAAGGCGACGTGACCATCTGTTTCTGACGCTTTGCCCGATGCGTCCCGATTGCAAAACGGTGCGCTTCATCCCTCAATCTTTGTAAGAAATGCAAGACGGGGTCATTGATAGGCAACTGAAAGACTCCACGCCCTTCCATAAAAAACTTCTCGCGCCCCGCATCTCTGTCGGGCCCCTTGGCTATTGCTACCATCCTGACATCGTCAAAGACGCCGCACTCCTGCAGAACCTCCTTACAGGCGTTATATTGCCCCAAACCACCATCAATCAGCAGCAGATCCGGCCAATTCTGTTTATTTCCCTCTTCCAGCTCCTTTAACGCGCGTTTGAAACGGCGGGAGAGAACCTCCCGCATCATACCGTAATCATCCGCAGCATCCGCGGTTTTGATATTAAATTTGCGGTAAGCATTTTTGATAAAACCGTCCTGCCCCGCAACTATCATAGCCCCCACCATATTCGTGCCCGAAATATGGCTGTTATCATAAACCTCAATCCTTTCAGGTGTATCCTCAAGCTCGAACAACTCGGCCACACCCTCCAGCAACTTTTGCTGACCCGCATTTATCGCAATATTGCGGGATAAGGCTTCCTTCGCATTATTGACAACAAACTCGATCAATTTGACCTTCTTGCCGCGCGATGGCTTTGCAATACGGACTTTGCGCTCTGCTAGCGTCGAAAGCGCTTCTTCAAGCAATGTTCTATCCGTCGGCGTGTGACTCACCGTAACATCTGGCGGCACCATCTTCCCGTGATAAAATTGAGCAATAAAGGCCGACAGAATATCTTCAGGCGTATCTTCGGCCTGATGCTTCGGAAAATACGAACGATTCCCGAAATTCTGCCCGCCGCGAAAAAAGAAAACCTGAACACAACTTCGCCCCGCTTGCTGATAAAACCCGAACACATCGGTATCACCGACATCGATATTGATATGCTGGTTCGCCTGCACACTACTAAGAGCCCTAATACGGTCACGGTACCGCGCCGCACCTTCATAATCCATATCCGCGCTGGCCTGCTCCATTTTACGATTCAGGCGCTCCTGCACCTCACGGCTCTTGCCCGTCATAAAATCATACGCCCCGGAGACCTGCTCCGCATACTCCGCCTGACTGACATAATCAACACATGGCGCTGTACATCTCTTGATGTGGTATTGCAGACAAGGGCGAGAACGCTGCTCAAAATAATGATCCGTACAATTGCGCAGCAAAAACGCACGCTGTAAAACCGAAATCGTGCGGTTGACTGCACCTGCACTCGCAAAGGGGCCAAAATATTCACCTTTAATTTTCTTCGCACCGCGATGTTTTAGGATTTGCGGATACTCATGATCTTCACGGATCAGGATATAGGGAAACGATTTATCATCACGCAGCAAAATATTGTATTTCGGCTGAAGCTTCTTAATCAAGTTTGACTCAAGTAAAAGCGCCTCAGCTTCCGTATGCGTGGTAATGAATTCCATCCGCCGCGTCAGGGCAATCATGCGCTGCAGACGCACAGGAAGCTTCATATAATTGAGGTAGGACGACACCCGCTTTTTCATAGACTTCGCCTTCCCGACATAAAGAACCTCGCCATCTGAAGCAATCATGCGGTATACGCCAGGAGACTGCGACAAGGTTTGGGTAGCACTGCGAATAGCCTCCAAACCTGTATCCAATGATGATGTTTTATCGTCTTCCGACATAACGATTCGTAAACCTCAAAGCAGAAATTAATACGATCGTAGGCAGCAAGCCAACACGACCTGAAAACAAAATAACCCTAAAAGCAAAAAAAGAAAATCCGCTGTTTCCCTGAGGTTTAAACGAGAAATGACGCAAACTGTAAAACCAAAACAAAAACAGCCTGCAAATACAAAAATCGAAACACTTGCCATATTTAAATTAATAGTTGCAATATATCAACTAATCATGAAATTAAGGAGATCGAAATGAAACCCATAGCGCTTACAAATACATTAACCGGCGAAACCATTTTCGAAGGACACTTCAACTCTCTAACGGAGTGTCTGGAAACAGCTGTTGCAGAAAATATTGCTCTTACTGGCCTAGACATGAGTTTCACAAATCTTTCAAATGCCAATCTGGACAACGCAACCATCTCCGGCTGCATCTTCAAAAACACAAATCTCTGCGGCGCCAACCTTTCCGAATCTAAGATCGTGGAATCAGATTTTACAAACGCCCTCCTCTGCAACACTTGCATATGTGAAACTGATTTGAAAAAAAATGATTTCTCAATGACACTCTTCGGTGGAACAGACATAGCCGGATCAAGACTGTCTGAGTGCAAGTTTTCAACTCTATCTTCTTTAGATCTTAATTATTACGATGCGTCTGTGATCACCAACTGCATTTTCGAATGCCCTGATAAAACGCAAGCTGTATTTAATCACGCACCGATCATTGTAAAAGGCTTGTTTGAAAAAACTCTTGCAGTTTTTGACGAAAAAATAAAATTTGGAACCTCCTTGTATGCAAAGGAAAACGCTCTTAATTTTTTCACAGAAATAATCCGAATTAAGTCTATTTAGCATAACCCAAGGTTTTACTTATATTTCTTGACAATTTTGAGTATAGTAGCTAAAACTGATGTACTCATTATGTATAACCGTGTGTTGACTTTAATGCCGAACTCGGCATTAATTCTGGGGTAATTGAGATGAACATATATGTCTCGTGTAGTAACTTATTTGCTATTAATATAGCTGTTGAAAAACAGTTTGGGAGTCAGCCTTTTTTTTCACCAAAAACTTGCAACGGCGAAACTGTCATAGACCTCCCCTACACGCAGATAATATTTACACCTCATCGGGTAATGAAAAGAACACCGGATACTTTAAATGAACCAGGAACTGACTGACTTCTCACACCTGCTTCGTGAGTTGCAAAAAATAGATACGGAATTCCCCCTGCAATATGCCGTGTGCTTTTGCGAAATCGCGCGCGAAGAAGGTATGTCTTTAACCCACTTATCAGCAAGAACGGGCATGCCCCTCTCGACCGTCTCGAGGGTCGTCGGAGCGCTTTCAAAAAAACGGCAAAAGGGAAAACCTTACGGGCTGGTGAAGGTCTCCATATCCAGCACTGAACGCCGCAGAAAAGAGCTATACCTAACCGCCCGTGGCAAAATGGTCATTGAGAACCTGACCAGCATCATAAAAGACATGAAAACAGGCGCATCACAGATTGCATCATAGAAATAACTATGCTTATGTATTCTGGCTTTTAAGCGGGCCTGTGGCGGAATGGTAGACGCTGCGGACTTAAAATCCGTTGTCCTTGCGGACGTGGGGGTTCAAGTCCCCCCAGGCCCACCATTTCATTATTCCCTTCCCGTAAATCGGCTAAAAGCGAGAATGGCTGCGAGAAAGCGGCGGTTCTAAAACCGTGATTTCTGTCGTAAAAAATCTTGTCTGCAAGTGCGATCAACAACCAACGCCGATCTACGAGATACTCACCAAAAAAGATACGATTATTCAAATACGCCTCTGCCTTTTTGACAAGTCGTTTGTTGCCAACGGCCTTAACGCCATACGCCGATTGGCCGAAAAAGGCTTGCCTGTTTCTGAAGAAGGATACCGCAGTATACGCGATAAAAATGAAGACGTCGCTGTAAAGTGTGAGAACAACAGATGGGTAAAAGAGCTTGACACCTATTCTCTTAACAGAACGTGATCGGTACAATATTCATAGAGATGAAAAGACTCGGCCTTAATCATGTCTAAAATTTGCTTTTTAGTGCTATGGTCTAAATTGTAAGCATCTTCAGCTTTTTTACAGGCTCTGGACAAGGGGGATGCTCCCAAATTTGCTGCAGCACCTTTCATTCTGTGCGACGCTTTTTTCCATGTTTCAAAATCAGAACTCATATAAAGGTTTTCAAGTTGTTCTATACCGAGCGTATTTTGCTCAAAAAAGAGAGTAAGAAGGCTTCTTTCTTCTTCATGATCCCCTTCTGTGAATAGCCGGAAGTGTTCTATATTAATGGGCGCCTCGCTTACCTGATCATTCCCCTCTTGAGTTTGATCTCCTTTCTCTTTGGTTTCACTATGCGGCAAGAACTCTTTCAGTGCCATAATGAGCTTATCTTGATCGATGGGCTTTGTAATATAGTCATCCATTCCCACATCAATACACTTTTCTTTTGCTCCTTTAATGGCATCCGCCGTAATTGCGATGATAGGCGTTGGGAATAAGTCGTGATCAGCCTCATATTTACGGATGGCCTGCGTGGCTTCATAACCATCCATTTCCGGCATTTGACAATCCATAACGATAAGGTCGTACTTTTGCTTTTGAAACTGTTCTACACCGAGTAAACCGTTATGTGCGGTATCAACATACTTAAAGCCGAGCTTTTTTAATAATTTTTTTGCAAAAAGCGTATTAACGGGATGATCATCAACAACCAAAGCATGATCAGCCTCAAATAAAATGGTTGTGCTGTTTGTTGTTTGTGAAGATTCGGCATAGTTTTCTTTTTCTGCAGAGCCTTCCTGTAGAATTTCAACAGGAATATTGAACCAGAATGTGGAACCAGAGCCAATAACGCTGTTGACTCCGATGTCACCCCCCATCATGCCAACGAGTTGTTTTGTGATAGCCAATCCCAGCCCTGTGCCACCATATTTTCGTGCCGTTGTAACATCCGCCTGAATAAATTTTTCAAATATTTTGGCTTTGACCTGCTCTGGAACCCCTATTCCTGTATCTTCAACACGGAACCGTAACCCTTCTCTTCCGTCTTTGAAGTCTATGTAACTGACATCAACTCTTACGCTTCCTTCATGGGTAAATTTGATAGCGTTGCCGATTAAATTATAAAGAATTTGCCTTATTCTTGTTGAGTCGCCCAGCACTCGCCGTGGAGCAGTCGGGCTGTAGTTCAATTCCAAAACAAGCCCTTTTCTGGATGCAAGTGGTGTAAGAACATCAAAAGTCTGTTTGATACACTCTTGAACATTCATAGCAGTGTACTCTAAAGAAAGTTCACCGGCTTCAATTTTTGAGAAGTCCAGCAGATCGTTCAACAAAGCCAGCAAGCCTTCTGAGGATGAGTGGATTGAACGTATGGATTCCTTATCTTCTGCACTAAGATCCGAGTCCTGCAGCAAAGAAGACAAACCTATGATACCGTTCATCGGTGTCCGAAGTTCGTGGGACATATTTGCTAAAAATTGTGATTTAGCCTGACTTGCAGCTTCTGCTTTTTTTCGAGCCTCATCCGCCTCAAAACGCAACAGTTCTAGCTTATCTGTATACTCTTGTACTTGTTTTTCAATGCGCTTACGTTCTTCGACTTCTTTTTCAGCTATTTCCATTTCACGCTTTAGTTCAGCCTCAAATTGCTTTTTATCCGTTACATTTCTCTCGATAGCAGTGAAGTGGGTAATATCGCCATTTTCATTCTTGATAGGTGTGATACTTATATCCAGCCAATATTCATCTCCATCTTTAGTGTAGTTTAAAAGCTGGCCTGAGAAAGATTTTCCTTCAAGAAGTCTTGTTTTCAAGCGTTCTAATTCTGCCTTATCTGTTTTAGGCCCTTGGAACAATCTGGGAGTTCGGCCCAACAATTCCGTGATTTCATATCCTGAAAGAGCTGTGACCGCATCATTTGCATAAATGATAGTGGGTTCATCCAAACTGGCTTCTGTAATAATAACACCGTCCCTGGCATTTTCTACCACAGCGCCCAATAAACGCGCTTCGTGCTGAGCATGTTTAATTGCGGTAATATCGTAGCAATAGACAACAATAGCTTGCTGATTATCTGCATCGACTGCAGTGATTGTCTGATCATAGTAAATCCCCTCATATAGGACTTCACGTTTTTCAATCAGACGTTTGCTATTATCTCCTTGTTTAATCCGTTCAAGGAAGCCGTGAATTCCATCAAAAATTTCATGATCAAATTTTTGATGAGCAAGATTTTTGAAGCTGTCATAAGCTGCTTGATTTGCAAACAAGACGCGCCCCTCAAGGCTCATCAACAAGACAGGATTAGGGTTATTTATAGGGATGTTAGCGATTTTTTGTGTCTCATATTGCGCTTGGCGCATTTCTTTGTGTTTTTTTTGTAAATGTTTGCGCATAGATTCAAAACTTTTAACCAGCCCCTCGACTATAGTTCCCCTTGCATCAGGAAGCGTATTTAGGTCATCTCCTTTACAATACGCACGCGTTGCTATTGTCAGGAGCTTTGTGGGCTTGACGACATAGAAATAAAATATAGTCGTCAGGAGAAAAGAAACCGTTATAAGTACAAAGCCGGAAATCAGAAACATGTTATAGGCATGCTGGTAATGCTCATGGATAATAGGCGTATAATCAAATTGAACGCCTACGGAATGATTGAGACTCCCTGCATCAAAGTGGTATTCAATGTTTTTAATGTACCTTGAGGATGGTGGGGGAGGTTTTTGATCTGCACGCAAATAGACCTCCCCCAGAGCGTTGTATACCGTAACGGATGTCCAGTCCTTATTGTAGGTTAAAAGACGTTCTAATGTTTGTATGTCAGGATTCTGCTTTGTTGTAACTTCAAATTGCTTTGTTAACTGGCGGGTCACGTAATCATTTTTAATACTTAAGGCATGTTGTATGGACGCCGGCATCCAGAAAAACAAAAAATAGGTGCCTATTAGTACCAGTATAAGGCTCAGCAACATAAAAATTTTGATATATATTCTAGTCACTTTATCCGTCCATTCCTTTAGGTTAAATCCTAAATACGTATCCTGTTTTCCTTTTCTATCTAATGTATTGGCTTTGATGTGCATTGATGTAGCCCAGAAAATCTTCTTTTAGGAACGGCTTTGCAATAAAGCCGCTTGCCCCCTGCTCAAGGCTCTCTGAAATATTATCAAGATCATTATGACCACTAAACATCACCACAGATATGCCTGGATCATTTGTAAGAATCCATTTGAGAACGTCCTTACCGCTTTTATCGGGTAGATCAATATCTAAAAATACGATATCAGGTTGGACCACATTGAATTTTGAAAAAGTTTGATTAGCGCTGCTTGCCGTGATGACATTACATTTATTCTTTAGTGTATTTCTGACCATCCAACGGGTTACCGCGTCATCGTCGACCAATAAAACGGTAGTTTCAATATTTGCGTTCAGTCTGGAACTTTCTTGAAGTTCATTTTCATCTGGAACTTGAATAGTTGCAAAACATCGTTTTGTGTCCGCAGGCAGATGAGCACAATGTGTGATATTTTCATATTTTTTGAAAAAGTCATTTACGTAACTTTCTCCATTTTCATAGAGATGGTGAATTTTGTATTCCGCAAGAAGATGATCCTCCTCAAGCATTAGCGTACATATATGTTCAGCTGCAAGGTTGAGAACATCGGCCGAAGTATCCCTGCATAAGACATGTATAGATGGTCCTTCACATAGATACGCCTGCCCCTCGACTTCCCTTAAATATGATTCGAGTATGGATTGCACCCAGAGCAGACACTCGTTTTCATATCGCTCGTGTCCGAGATTACAGACCTCAATATGGAGGACATGCCAGTTTTTCCAACTCGAAGGATGTCGTGCGATCGAGGAGGCAATACCGGCCAGCTTTTTCTCAGAGTTAATGGAGTGTATCTGCATAAGAATGGTCCTTTATTTTGGATTTTTTCTGTATGAAGGGTGATTTGGAGATATATTGAAAAAGTTTCTCTTGTGTAAACGGCTTGCCGAGAAATCCCTTTGCACCCAGTTCTACGGCTTTGAGGACGTTCTCTTTGTGTCCATTGCCACTAAACATAACCACAAAAGCATCAGGATCAAACTCAAAGAGTTTTCGTAAGACATCAAGACCATCAATATCCGGCAACCCAATATCAAGAAAGATAATATCCGGAGCATTCGTGATGTAGCTCATAATGGCACCGCACCCGTCCCTACTAATGGAAAATAGATAATTATTTTTAAGAGAATTTTCGACCAGTTTCTGAGAAAAAGGGTCGTCTTCAACCACAAGAATATACGACTCTTTTCTAGTTTTTCGCCTTTGATCAATAGACGCTATCAGGTCATGATCCAAATGACCTGAGATGTCTATTTTCTGTGTTTTCGTTTGTTTTTTTTGAGTTTGCTCACTGCTCTTCTGTCGCAAGATTTTATTGGTGCAGACTGATTTCAGCTGTGGCCACTCAAAGCGCACCTCAAAAAGAGACGCCAGCCCAGGAGACATTGGGGCTGGCGAGAGTTTTGAGTCAAGGTGGGTTAAAAATTCATCAATCTTTTTCTGTGTCAGGGTACGCATTAGAACCATGACATCGTTGTCATGAAATAAAAAAATTCTGGCTTTCTCAGAAGAGAAAAATATACCCCATTGCAGCAAAAAAGCATCAAACCAGTTTTTTTCAAGCCTTGCTTCAGAAAATCTGAAATAAGCGCAACGTTGTGTCGGCTCCTGTTCTAGACAACGCTGGAGTTCTGTTAAAAATCGTAATTCCGTATTCTTCGTAACCGTTAGCATTTTACATAACCTCAATATATTTATGTAAATAGCAAGAGATGTGCCAATTTATTATTATTGTTTTTCAATAGGTTAACTTTTATCGATTTTTAAATTTCTTATATTTAGACGTCCAAATACGAGAATTCTCATTTTTTCTCATTATCGAACGCTTTATTAAACTTTAAATGCTACCGTAGGGTTTAAAGAATATGAGGCCAAAATGTCTGAGTCGGTATTGATTGTAGAGGATGATGAACTTCAGCGCGATATGTTATCCATGCTCTTGTCTCGCAAGCTTGGACTGGGGGCTGTTATAGCAAAAAACGGTCGCGATGCACTTGATATCATGGAAACCAATCCAGCCCATTCTATCAAACTCGTTGTATTGGATCTGGATATGCCAGTTATGGGGGGTATGGAAGCGCTTGAGATTATGCAGCAACGCTACCCGTATTTACCAGTCATCATGCTGACAGGAAGTAAAGACATAGACCATGCAGTCAAAGCTATGAAAATGGGGGCGTTAGACTTTATTACCAAGCCCTATGAAACTCAGCGTATTATCGTGACCGTTAAAAACGCCTTGAAGATCAGTACATTATCCAAAGAGCTAACAAGACTTAAGACACAAGAAAACGGCCACTTTAAGTTTGAAAATTTATGTGGGTTTGAGGATGGCTTACTCAGATCCGTCACTCTAGGACGAAAGGCAGCAGCTTCAGATATCACTGTTTTGCTGACAGGGGAAACAGGAACAGGCAAGGAAGTTTTTGCTAAGGCGATCCACGGTAGTAGCAAGAGGGCCGGCGAGGCTTTTGTTGCTGTAAATTGCGGCGCGCTTCCATCTCAGTTGGTTGAAAGCATCTTATTCGGTCACGAGAAAGGTGCTTTTACCGGTGCAAATCAGAAGACGATCGGTAAATTTAGAGAAGCAAACCGCGGAACAATATTTTTGGATGAAGTTGCTGAACTATCACTGGACACCCAAGTGAAATTATTGCGCGTTCTGCAGCAAAAAGAAGTAGAGCCTATTGGCAGTGAAAAAACTATTCCGGTTAATATTCGCATTATTTCTGCAACGAATAAGTGTTTAGCCGAGGAAGTTAAGGAAGGCCGTTTTCGGGAAGACCTGTTTTTCAGATTGAATGTTTTGCAAATTGAACTCCCGCCCTTACGGGAGAGGAAACAAGACATACCTCACCTGGTAACACATTTTATTGACCGCTTTGTTGTTGCTGGTGACAGCATCCCTAAGACAGTTTCTCACGACGCCTTGGATTTTCTTACGTATCAGGATTGGCCAGGCAATGTCAGGCAGTTGGAAAATACCATTAAGCGCGCTCTGGTTTTATCAGACAGCAATACAATATTGTTAGATGACTTCCAGTATGTAGAAACATCCCCTCCCTCACTCAAAACACAGACACAACAAGAGAAAACATCTGATTTTATTTCTTTGCTCGATCTCGCCGGAGACTTAAGAACACTCTCCGATCTCGAAAAAGAAATCATTCGTTTTGCATATACATATTGTAATCAAAACGTTACCAAAACGGCGAAGAAGTTGGGATTGGCCAAATCGACACTTTATAAAAAACTGCAATCCCTCAAGAAGCCTAGAGTATAACGCTTGATATGCGCATCGATTATTTCAGAAATCCCCGAGGGCATATCGCTGACTTGCAGGATCTTAACAGCCAGAGTGTCGTTCAGAATATAAGGCATGGTCGAGAGCAAATCATAGGCCGAATTAATGTTAGTTCATCCGGCTCCACCATTTCGTAGTTTCAATGTCTCAACTCCTCTAAAAACGAGAATAGCTGAGAGAAAGCGGCGGTTCTAACTCTTTCTAACGCGAGTAATACGCAATCATCCCCTCTTCCAGAGCTTTGATATGCGGATGGTCGCACGGATGTTGCTTTGTAACTTTGCGCATCGCGCTTACCAGCGTTCCGAGTTTCTGATCGTTAAAAAGAGCATCGACGGCAACGGAATCTCCTTCAAAATCTGCGCGCCAAAGCTTTTCAAGATGCGGTGCCAACCGCGCGGGCACAGTGTATTGATCCTCGGTCGTCCAGGACGTACGCGACAACTCGAAACCATACCCGTCTTTTCTGGTTTCCGTGGTCGTCGTGCTAACCGTCGCAGTAAAAGGGTTCGCGCCCATACAGTTCGGGTATCGACTTTGATAATCCAGCATATACGTCGCAAAAACAATATTCACCGCACTCATATCATTAGCCAAAGATGAAAAATCTTGTCTGGCCGTCGGGCTAATCATAGACATCGCTTCACCGGCCAGGGCAAAGAATGGCTTGTAGGCTTGCGTATACTCTTGATCGAGCTCCCGCAAGGTTTGATAGTCTTTGTTGACAAGAGCGTTTAGATATTCTCCGCCGCGCATGCCCCTGAAAGGTGCCAGATCCTCAAGCTTTTTTGAAAGCAGCGCATCCAGCCTTTTCATACCCGACTGCTTGATATCATCCTGAAGAAAATATTGCTTCTCGATCTGAACCACAGGCCGCGCGCTCACGCTTTTATCGACCAACGCATAAATTTCATCATACAAATCTTTTTGCAAAGTGCGCCGCTTGCTCGCGATCTCCTTCCAAACATCGGCCAAGCCGCCGACATTAAGGGCATTGCCGTACCAACGCTGAATACGCTCTGCAAATTTAACATGATCGGAAAGCGCCTTAAGATCACGCCCTTTAGGAAGACTTTTCTCGGCTTGAAGACTAAGCTCATCGTCCAGGTCGTAAGACAATTCCTTTGCACCGTTATCAAAGATTTTGGCGATGACCTGACACTGCGCCTCGCTTGACATCATGCAATCGACGCCATCCTCGACCATAGTTGAAAAGGAAACCATGTACTGCAGCTCATCACGTCTTTTGGCATTATCAACATATGTCTGTGCAGCCTTTAAAGCATAGGCATCAAGCTTCTCCGTCACAAGATCCTTCGTCTCGGGATACTGATTAACTTGCGCACGAGCGTTGAGGAACATCAAGTCAATACGGTCTTTGTATTTCTCCATATTATCCAAACGGGCAAGACGGCGCTCCTCTTCTCGTATGTCTTTCTTTCGTGCTGCAATTTGCGGCTCAAGTTCCGTGCGATAGTTCAAATAATATTGCCCTAACTGAAACGTCTGGAAATACGGTTGTATAGCGTCCAGCTTAGCTGAACGTAACTTGGCATCACTGGCAATCAGGGCTTTGATATTCTCCCACCACGCCTTGACGATAGGCTCTTCAATAATCCTGTAATGCGTGTCTTTATAGGTCTTGGCATTATGAACAAGATGCGAAAAAGGCCGCGCATTACAAACATCACTAAGCATGGAGTGGGCTTTTTTAAGCCCCGCCGCATCAATCTTGTCATAACCCGCGCCAAAGGCCTTTTCAAATTCAGGAATAGTAAGAGCAGAGAGATTTTCACCCGGATACTTTGCATTTTTGCGAATGTCTTCCGATTTTTCGATCCATTTCTGCACGGCACTCGGACATTGTGCAGCGCTAACGTCAATCTTCTTCCGATCATGTAAACCGGCCAGAGTCTGCGTAGGGTGTTCAAGATGCACAGCCTGTGAAGCGGGAACAAAAACTGCCTTCCCGCGCCGCGACCCCTTTGTACCGTGACGTCGGATTTCTGCAAAAGAACCGACCGCCCCTATAGGCGTCTGTATAATTTCAAGAACGACTTCTCCCGTCCTCGCCCCCGATTTTGTTGTCAGCCGAATATATCCCAAAACCTGATCAAACGTCCCCTCAAGCGGAATCTCAGTTTCAAACGGTAGCTTTAAATATCCTGCATCAACGCTCTTGCCGAGAAATAAAGTACCCGTGACGTTTTCCCCTTCCTGCTTTAATTTCACAGTTACGGGACGGTATGCCGTTCTCTCTGTTACAATCCCCACGAATTCTGTCGTAAGATCTTGCCTGAATTCCTGAGCCGTTTCCTCATCCTGCGCGTTTGCGTGACTGGAATCATCACAGGCGCACAGCACAAAGATGATAAGCGGTAATAACAATGCTCTTTGAAATGCTCCACGCATGCCGTCCCTTGCCTTCTCTATCTTGAAATAAATTTTGGTATAGTCTATTTCCCTGACCAGCCAATATCAATGAGAAGACTGCCTCACAATCCGTGTTTTTCAAAAAAACTAAAAAGACAAACAGCGTCCTGACGATACAACACTCTACACCACGAAAAGCCTAAAAGACATTCGTTGTAATGATAGCTTTTTTAGAGAAAAAATAGTGTCGGACTAAATTTTGTTGGCACCAAAGCCTATTTCTCCACCCTGAAACTCAATGCCCATTCCGTCGGCCTGCGTGGCATCGTTTTCAGCGACGAACAGTTCACGACGAAGCTTTAGTTCCAGCGTTTCACCGTATTCTTCTGCATTACGCGCCCGCACCGAAAAACCGGTAATCACATTCTGCTGATGATAGGCTTCGTTCACAGCAAGAGAGGAATTTGGCCCCGAGATGAGGTCAGGCCGCTCCTGAATAATACGCTCGATTTCATCCGGTGTAATCTGTCCGTCATCATCACGTAAGGCCGACACATCCGGATCACCGGCCCTTAGTGCCCTCATAATATCAGCGCGGGCATCGGGCATAACAATACCGTTAATCTCAATACCTTCCGCCAATGCAATCTCTCGCTGTGTTAAGACAGCGGCAACCTCATCAGCCTCAATATCATCATATAACTGCTCCATCGTATGAAGAAAAGGATGCGTGGCATAACCATCCGCACTAATGTCTGTCACCTTTCGTGATAAAGGGCCATATTGTTCCTCAACCTGTCTGTGAATTGCCGTTCCTGCGGCCATGGCCTCGGACGTTAAAGTCGCACCTTCGAATTCCTGACGTTCCATATATTCAATTTGCTGCGCAAGCTGCCCCAAATCTTCCGCATCCCGAATAACCGTCGGAGGAATGCGCATCTGCGCTTCTCCCGCAAACTCTGTATAACTTAAAATAACAGGAGTCCCCTCTTCCGCCATCTGCAAAATCTCGTTAGAAACATTGCGAAGCGCCAAAGCTGTGCCTTCACGTTGTATGTTGTAATCTGCATCCGAAATAGACGCGCTGACATCGACAACCAAAGCAAGAGAAACCGGGCCGTCTGATGCCGCTTGAGCGATTTGATCAGTACCCTGACCGCTTCCCCATTGATTGGATAAATCTAAATTTCCCAAAACCCGCTACTCCAAGCTAATTCTGAGCATCATTTTATTCTGTTTTAAAGAATAAAGTCAAAGTTGATAATTTGATCAATCAAAAGAGTAACTTGCTGACAAACCAACAAAAAACTGGTTTTCACTTCCACGATCGTCAGTGACGGGACTGTCAGCACCATCTCCGAGCAAGCGGATATAAGAACCAATCCCGTTGACAGACCAGTTTTGATCCAACTGATATACGCCGACAATACTAAGGCCGACATCTTTGATACCGCCCTCGGCATCAAACTCATCCAGACCGGAACGCGATGCGTTATCGGCATCAATACCAAAAAACGAATCCATATAATCATCCGAGGCATACGTACTCGAAACTGAACCGATAACCGTGTAATAGTCACTAACCGGCTTAACGTAGCTACCGCGTGCTTCAACAGTAACACCTTCATGCCCTTCACCGAGCGCATCTGCAAGCACTGTTAAACGCCCGGTAAGGTAGCCGTTATCATTTACACCTATCGCAGAAACCGGAAGACCGGAACCGATAAACAAGCCGCCTTCCAGCGTTCCGTCCACCTCACGCAAACGGTCAACGGCATCATCCTCGACATCATCGCGCCCGAAATTGTAACGGACAACAGGCCCGAAATCGATAACATCGGACGGCAACACATCCAGCTCAACCCCTGCACGGTTTGATTTTAGAATATAATGCGGAGTCTTGTACTCGAAGGAAACAATAGGCACAGGATCATAATCATCCGACCCTTCGTAATCAGGTGCCATCCCGATACCGCCGCCGATGGAAAATTCACGCTTTTCAATATCCGCAGAAACGGAACTCTGGGCATTGGCCTCTGCATCTCCCGAATAGAACAAATCTTTTGCGCAAACAACATCTGTCGTAGCAAAAAAACCAAAAAGAAAACTGCCTAAAATAATATGATGACGCATAACGCACCCTGTGAAAGTATTTTGAATATCTATGCCGTATTATCCTGAATACAGCAACTTACAAATAGTTCAGAAAAAATCAGTCTTATTTCTGCACGGTAACCAGAAGCTGGCTGATAGCCAGCCCGTAACTATGTTTCCGGTTGGCAGAACGAACAATCATGAGATTCAGTAACGCTTTCATATCCTGAGCGCCACGAGGCCCTTGATAGGAAATAATAACAGGAACCAAAATATTCCAGTTTCGAATACCTTGAGAGACAACAGTAGTTCGGAGCTGTGGACCACCTATCGGAGCCGTCACAACAGAATATTGATTATCTTTCACCGTCTGCATCATCCGTGTGCGCTCCATAAGCGTTTTAAATGACTCCCATCCATCCTTCGTAAAATAGTCATCTGCCGTTGCCATGTGCTCTGCATAATTGCGATGGCTAAAACTCATCACATCGGAAATTACCAAAGTAGCCCATGACACAATGTAACTCTCAGGCATATGCGGTTGATCCATCGGAATGGATAAATCAAAAAAATCACGGATATCTGCCTTAGCAAGATTTTTAAACGTTTTAGGGCGCTGCTGATCCACCTTATTAATAGAACGATCTGGCTGGGGCGTCTGCTCATGTCTTTCATCCTTGCCACCGCCGGAGATCGTTAAAGAGGACAAAGGATCAAAGCCTTCGCTCGAAGCGTAGAAAGCAACACCGCTCAACACGGCGGCACAAAAAACAACAAACACCATGAGAATGGATTTTTCACGCATTCGACATTATGGACGTAAAGGCGTAGCCGGCGCAACATCTGTATCAAGGGGTTCAGGGGAAACCTCAGGAGCAGAAGCCTCCGCCTCCGCTGCCATCGGATCGGTATTCGGAACCCATCGGCCGCTCTCGCTCGGCGCAAGATTGTAATCACCGGCATCACGAAGTAAAGCGCCGGGATTGGCAAGCGAGAACGTAGGATATCCTAGCGACTCGTCAAGAACCATATCACCGCGGTCACCGACCAGATCATCAACAAAGTGCGCACCGCCACCCCAGACGATAACGTTATCGACACCCTCTCCGGCCGCTCTGATTTGCTCATCCCAACCGTAATTGCTGGCGAGAAGACGCGCATCCATCCCGAATTCATCCGCAAAACGACCTTCGATACCGCCGCCGAAAAACTCGAACTTAATACCGTATTGTGTGTAAGCCTCCTCGATAAGCTGGCGCTCCAACTCATCACGGGCGTGTAACTCATCAAGCTGCGATTGCTCTTCAGGGGTGAGATCCCGCGTTTCCGCAATCCTCTCAAGCCTCAAAGCATAACCGTTCTTTAAGCCCTGCAGAACTTCCGGATCTCCGCTTTCATAAAACTCTTGCAAAGGATCATTTTGGTTAAGAATAATCATTCCCAAACCATTTGTGCGTGTATTTAAGTTAATAGTGTTTTCGATCAGGATTTTCGTTGAACCGCGACTGGCAATTTCGGGCAGACTGTCCAGCATAAACTGAACAGGTTCGGCCTGAGTGTGATTGTCTAGAATAACAGCACCGCCGCGTGCCCCCAAGGCTTCGCCAAGCTGAGAAGCACCATCACGCATCGTCGGAACCTCCGCACCATTCTCCGCGGGATGAAAAGTTTGAAAATTTGTATTCAAGGCTTGAAGCAGCGGAGAATTCTCGAATGTCATGGTTTTGGACTGATCCATAGGAACACCCATAACCGCTTCTAATCTCTGCTCGAAGTTTCCGGCATCATACATGTCCTGAAATGTTTCGCCATCAAGACCAGGACCGTAAGAATTCTTGCCGATATCACTCTTTAATCCCAAAAGAAGAGACTCAACGGATGTGCCGCCGATAACATCCCTTTCAGCCATAATATCCTGAAAATTTCGACCCTCGGGATCGGCAACGAGTTCCTCAAGCATGCTAATTCGCTCTTCAAGACGCTGAATATCGCTTTCAATGCGTCTCATTGTTTGCGCGGGCGGCTTGCTGTAATCAGGACCCGCGGGATCTTCACCCATTGCTTCATAAAGCCGTTCGGTTGGAATTAACTGCCCGCCGCTTTCTGCTACAAGCTCCCGAATTCTGGCAAGTTGTTCTGGCGCTTGATCAGCTTCTTCTCTGAAATCTTCTGCCAAAAACTGCCCGACATATTCATCATTGGGCAATAAATAATTCGGATCAATACCCTGATAAGATGTCGCGCCGTAAGTATAATCAATTGGATTAAAAGTCACGTTAGAGAGATTAAGAAATGTCGCCATAGCCATTCTGGGATCCATAGTCGAGACGTCAAATTTATCGTCCCGAAACCCCTGCATCTTAATTGTTTCGCCGTATTCACCGCTAACGGCCCGTGCAAGCACGTTCATATTGATCTGTTGAACACGCGCCTGCATCTCTTCATCCATCAAACGGCCGGGATTTTCCTCGATATCCGTGTAACGCATAGACTGCATATTTTCATAGATAAGCAACGCTTCGTAATCGACAGGATCATGAGCCAGCCCTTTGACATCATCATAGATACTCATAGTCATGACTTTGCGACCTTCATCATTCATACCCGCAATGGACTCGAAACTACGGTTTGGGTCAGGTGTGTAATCAGGATCTATTTGCGCTTTCCTGAATTCCAGTGACGCTTCCGCAAATGCATTTGCAGTCTCAAGAGCATTAAGGCTTTCCTCCACACGCCCTGTAGCCCAAGCCGCTCGTCTATCCGCAATAAAGGCCTCGCGCTCTGTAATGTCTTCAATCGCTAGCGCATCATCACTGTTCGGAACATCAACGGCACGATAAAAATCTGCAACCGCTGTAATACTATCTCTGGGGTCATTGGTATTTATAACAAGGTTTAAACCACCGCTGACATTGGCAAGAGCACCGACAGCATAAAAATCACCAACGGCATCAAGATCTTGTTGCCCAATGTAATCCAATGTCTCTTGCGCCCCCTGATAGGCCGCCTCGATTTTAGAGCGCATCTCGGCCAGACTTGGATCAGTTAAAGCGGCCTCCTCAGAATCAGCCAAAAACTGCTCTACCGCTGCCAACTGCCCTTCGAGTCTGGTCACCAGCTCAGAAGCCGCCAAAGCATAAGTATCGCCTTCAGTTGTATCTGTTATAGATTTCCAGGACATTCACGCACCCCAAGTTAACTAAACCGCTCTTTTTATTACATATTATGATTATTGCGTATTATGTCAGAAAACCGCAGGACATACCAGCTTTTAGGCCGCTGTATATGTATCGTGCATGTAATCCCCGTTGGCATCGAAAATCTCGTCATCTTCGGCATAAGGATGTTCGTCTGTGAGCGCCAAATTCAGTATAGCCTGATCCAAAGGCGAAACCTCGACCATTAATGCTCTGGTTTCGGCAACATTATCAGCGCGAAACCCGACAAAAGGTAACCTTTGCGAAGCATCAAGCATCAAAGACATGTAATCGCGTATGTTTGTAACCTGCACACTTTCATTAGATGTCGAGGTAAACAGCCCGACGCCTTGCTCCTCACAAAAATCAACCAACTCGGGACGCAAATCAAAAATAATGCAATCAAACGCATAACAATCAACGTCTTCATTGAATTGTTTCAAGCGCGTGAGTGCTTCAGGTTGGTACGTGGCACCTTCTTTGACTTTAAAACCGGGCATTTCGACATTTTCTTCGCCAAACAGCTCAACTGTTTTAATCGCCGGCATCACCTTGTAATCAGGATCCAGCTCTTTAAGTTCTCTAAGCCTGTCCCAGTAAAAACTGTTAAAAACAAAATCTTCTTTGGCAATAAGTCCTTCTTCAATGTAGCCACTGATCAACTCATGGACAGGGCCGGCAGTCCCCTCACCTTTTAGCTCAATATCTACGGTCAGGTTTTGACCTGTGATGTCGCGATATTCTTCATTTAATGAGACGATTAAATCCAGAACGCTTTCAAGTGAGGGAATTTTATGCCCGTTGCCAATATCAAAACGCGATAAGGCCTGCATATCAAAGTCAGAAACAAGCCCTAGATCGCTTGCAGAGCGATCCACTCCTGCCAGCTTTTTATTGAGAACATCATCATGAATAACGGCCACAGCGCCGTCAGCAGTCATATGAACATCAAGCTCGATACCGTCACCGCCGATGTAGAGTGCCTCATCAAACGCTGCAATCGAATTTTCAGGCAAAATATCAGGGGTAATCTCCGGCAAGGTCGCCGTAGGCCCCATTCCTCTATGACTTAAAACAACAAAAGACACCCCTAAATCCTTTTTTATTACTTATGTAATAATAGTACTGAAAAAATCAAATGACTGTCAAAGTCTATGTGCTATATGAGAAAACCAAGCAGAACTAAAAAAATATCATGAAAAAACTAAAACTCTTATTACACGCCTTTTTCTATGTCTTCATTCTCCTTTTAATTATTGTGATGGCGCTGGGCCCGAAACTTTTCCCTTTACCGACATATTACGCTGACAAAATGCTTCACATCCTGTTCTGCACTCTGATCCTGATTTGGATTTTCTTTAATGTATCGTCTGTAAAATGGAGACTTTTCGCCGCGCTGGGTCTCTTTATCGCCAGTATCGGCGTAGAAATCATACAATACAACATACCGGGCCGTGATTTCTCACCCGACGATGTGGTCGCAAACGCAATCGGAATTCTGTGCGGCTTGATCACGGGCTACCTTCTGAAATCCGGAATTGATGCAGGAGAAGAGAACCCCGCAACTAAGCCCCGATAAAGTCTAATATGTATAGCCTAATGTAAACCTTACGCGATTGTTGTCGTAATCCCGAGCACTGTCATCAAAAACGCGATCAAAATAATCATAGCGCAAACCCGTATTCAAATTCTGGTTGGGCCAATATTGAACCCCGAGGCCCAAACGATAGATCTGGTTGTCGTTATCACTTTGATCTTCATCTTCATAGGTATCGTCGGTAAACCCTAAACGCCCGTTCAGCATCACATTTTCGCGTAAATAATGATGGATCTCGGCATTGGCCACAGTTCTGACAACCGTCGATGCCTCCTCCTGAATGGTCTCCTCCAAAGTGCGCTCAACGTCAAATTCCACAGAAGTAAGTGGCGTCACATTCCAGAGAACACTCGCCCCGAAATTGGCCGCACTCACATCATCAAAATTACTCTCGTAATTCTGCATCAAGTAGCCGGCAAAAATATCACTGCGAATTTTGCCTGTAATATCGGTGGTAAACCCGACCCGTAAATCGTAACCGTCGGAATTCCGACGCGTTGCGCTCGTCACATCGTATCGGCGCTTGTTGTACCCTGCTTGCGTGTAGACTTCGAAATTGTCGCTCAGCCCGTAACCCAGCCTAACCGAATAATCCTGCTGCGCGCGGTTACGAATACTGTTATCAATTTGCACACCGTCCCGCTCATTATCATCGTAATCAAAATCACGATATTCAGCGGTCGTGTAAAGACGCAAAACACTCAAATCACGCGTAAAGCCGACAAAAACACTCTTCAGGACATATTCCGTCGGCTCGTCCCCGTTCTGATCATCAATCGCATCACGTTCCTGATGTCTCTTGTCATATTGAAGCTTCGTTGTAAAAAAAGTGCCGTAATCGACATCATAGCGGCCAGACACATAAAAAGAAAAATCATCATAATCCTCGGAATCAAACTCGGAATATCGCCCGAAATCGGCATTCACACCAACCCCCAGACTATGTAAATCCCAATCGGACTGAACCGTTAGAGACGGACGAACGGATGTAATCTGATCACTTTCTGCCTCCGGCTCACGGAAAATATTATCATCATATTCCTGCATTAAGGAAATCGAAGGGCGAACAATAAAAGTGCTCAAACGCGCCCCCAGCGATTGATAATACGGACTGCGCTGTGCCTTGATGTTACGGATTTCGGACTTCACAGGAGCATTTGCAAGAACGGGCATGGAACTTGCAAAACAAACGAGCATTGTTAGCAGGGGTAGTTTTTTCATTGAACCTTTTCGCTGCAAAAAAGAAGCCGGACGCGTAACACAGGGAACACAGCAAGAATGATGCCAATCAACTTAAACAATGCGCTCGAATCTGTCCACAGGTATAACCCCTGTAAGAGCAATGTTTGTGACATAATATCCTCACAGTTTAAAAATTGTCGCAAACCGATAATTTGCTTGCCCGATGAAAGACACGATGTATGATAACCTCAAAATATTTACTGGCAGTCGTGCTGCTGCAAACCACATATTTTATAAACACAACAATCAAAAATAAGTTCGGGACGTAAAGCGATGGATCGAAGAAAAAATGACCGCCGTACGGATTCCACAGATATATACGTGCCGGATATTCGCGAGATTCTGGAAATACTATACAAACGACGCTGGCTAATTATTGTGCTGGTTGCCTTACCGATGCTCGCAGGTATGTTTTATGTAAAAAATAAGCCTGATATATACCGCGCCACGTCCTCTGTGTTGTTGGAAACACACGAGATTAATTTGGCAAATTTCCGTGATCTGACATCAGGCATGAAATACGACAGCCTAACCGTCCCAACACAGGTGCAGGTCATATTGTCTCCTGATATGGTCCGCAAAACTATTGATTATCTTGGACTGATTAAGGACGAAAACGGCAAAATCGTCCAGACAAGGGGCGGAACACGCTCCAATGGCAGAAGCGTAGCAAAAGAAACGGATGACAAAAAAAAGTTTGAAATCTTCAAACACGTTAGTGAAAACCTCAGTGCCAAACAAAAAGACGCATCGCGCGTAGTTGAAATTTCATTCAGATCGGAAAACCCTTTTTTAGCGGCCGCTATTGTAAACACGCATGCACAATTATACGTCCGATCCCGCGAAGACCAAAAGAAACAACTGGCCGAAAAACTGGACAACTGGATTTCCACCGAAATTATAAAATTAAAAGGCGAAAGCCTTGCAAAATCCCGAAAGGTACAGGAATTCCGATCTGCAAACGGTATGATACAGGGCAAAAATTCAAGAGAACTGATCTACCAGCAAATCTCAAGCACCGCGACGGAAATAGACAGGATTGAAACTCAGGAAGTCGACCTGAAAGCGCGTATTGAGGTTCTGAAAACCAGCAACCCGCATACCATAACGGATGTCGTCGGCTCAAGACTGATACAAGACCTGAAATCAAGAGCCAGTCAGGCCGCTCAACGCCTGCAGGCTCTACGGGCGGAACACGGTGCAAATCACCCCAGTGTCATGTCCACAAAAAAAGAACTTGAACAAATCAATCGCGACATCAACCGCGAAATCGAAAACATCAAAACATCCATCCAGAATGAACTGGACACGGTTCAAAAACAGAAAACATTGCTGAACGAAAAACTGGATGACTTGCAAGCTGCAGCAGAATCATTTCAGGAAAAACAAATCACACTTCAAACCTTACAGGTTGAGGAAAAAGCCAGCAGCAAATTATTGGATAATTTCCTCGCACGCTCCGAAGAGATTAAATCACAAATCGATTTTACCCGCCCTGACGTATCAATCGTATCAATGGCACAAGTGCCGGGTGAACCCTCGGGATCCAAAAAACTGATCACGATGATCATCGTTACGGCCTTCTCCTCCGTATTCGCCCTGGGCGTTGTTTTCCTGCTTGAAATCGGCAACAAGGGGATCGAGAAAAAAGACGAGGTCAAAAAACTGACGGGCTTTTCCTTACTCGGCTCGCTGCCGTTTGAAAAACTTCCGATCACGAATGTGCTGAAAAAACAACGCTCGCTCTATCTGGAAGAAATAAAAAGGATTTATATCCACCTCGACTCTCTTGATGAGCATAAAACAATCCTGATCACCTCACCACACACCGGCGAAGGAAAAACAACCATAGCGTCCTCTCTGGCATATTATATGACCAACCTTGGCAAGAAAGTCTTGTTGGTCGATGCGGACACGATCAGCCCATCAGTCGCGGGTGTAACGGTCGTTGACTCAACCCCCGGCCTGTTTGAATTACTGGCAGGTAAAAACGATATTGAAGAGGTCATAAAAACAGATCAGAAAGGTCTCCACGTTTTGCCTGCTGGTGAACCGGATGAAACAATGTCTGATCTTCTGCTCAATGAAAAATTAAAAGACATAGTTGACGCTCTCGCCAAACACTTCGACTACATCATCATTGATAGCGCTCCGGTGATGAAAGTTTCGGACGGCGAGATGCTGGCCAAAATCACCGACCAGGTAATCGTCGTCGTCGAATGGCTAAAAACCCCTAAAGACGACTTTGTCAAAACTGCTAATGTTTTAAGATACTTGGCAAGGCACACGCCGAACGTTATCCTGAACAAAATCAGGTCAGCCGAAATTAATAACTCTTAAAATAAACGAATTACTGTATTATTTCTGCGTTCTTATTTTTGATAACACCGTCAGAGGAAATCATGACGTTCAAACGATCACTGCAAATTTTTTCCATATTTATCCTTTTTCTCGGCTTAACAACGCCGCTGATCTCAGCGCAGGCAAAAGACGGCCTTATGGAGAAAATTCAAAAAACCATATCGGCCTCTGAAACAGACAATGTAATTTCTGCGGAAGATTTGCAGAAAATCCATCCCGCATCCGGCGATATGAAACAATACGAACTTTCGGTTTCCGATACCTTGCGCATCACAGTATTCGGCGTCGAAGACCTGACCAACAAATACGGCGTGGATCATAACGGAAACATCACCATGCCGCTTGTGGGGCAATTGAAAGCGGAAGGGAAAAAAACAACCGAGCTTGAAAAAGAAATTACCCGGAAATTGATTGAAGGTGGCTTCTATAACAGCCCAAACGTCACAGTCGAAATCATAGGCCTCGCGCCGTTTTACATCCTTGGGGAGATCAAAGGCCCTGGCCGTTATGAATACGTACCCGGCCTCGATATCTTCAAGGCGATCGCAATCGCCGGAGGATATACTCCGCGCGCCGCCAAAAACAAGATCTATATAATTAGGATCATAAACGGCGAAAAGACCGAGATAAAAGCCACAGAAGATACCATCGTTTTGCCCGGAGATTCGATAAAAGTTAAACAACGCTTTTTTTAAAATAGCAAAACTCGAGTACCTAAAATGCAATGAATACGCGGGATGACCTTCAACAAAAGAAATCCGCTAAAACGCTCAGGGTAGCGGATAAACTCAGGCTCAGAAAAAACCTGATCCTAGGTGTGTGTTGCCTGACCCTTATACTTGGCGCAACATATATCTCGTTTCAAACCGTCCAATATACCGCGACCGCCACACTTCAAATTCCAGAAAGCGAAAAAACAACGACGGACAGCGTTCTCGAAGCGCTACGCTCAGAAGATGTTTTGATCCCTGTTATTGAAAAGCAAAACCTTGAACATCGTGCTCACTTCAATACAAGCCTTCACCCGGATGAGACGCTTTACACCGAGATCAAAAATAAAATCATAAAAAAATACAAAATAGGAAAACAACCGCGGAACTTACGCGAAAAGATTCTGTTTGAATTACAGGACAATGTTTCGGTAAAAACATCCAACAACACAAATGGTAATATTATGCGTATCTCCTACACCAATCCGTGGCCGGACATGTCTGCGCAAATCGCGAACGGTATCGCTCGGGAATACCTTAGTCTTTACTTTAATACAAAGGGGAAAAATCTTCTGGAGGAGGCAAAATTTCCTGCCGTTCATACCGCCCCGAATATCACAATTTCAATGTTTGTCTTTGGAGTCATAGGCTTAATCCTTGGCACTTGTCTTGCATTATCCTTACCAACTCCGAACACGAAAAAGGGAAGCGTCTATGTACGGTAACTTGATCTATTCTGATTACACATCAGAAATGGAAGCGAGACGACGACCGCTCGTAAGACAAACAGTCAGTACAATGTTACTGCTCGGCGATTTGGCAGCCATTAGCGGCGGTTTTATCCTCGCTTTGCTTTTGTCACCGATCATCAAAAACACATTTTTCTCCTCTGACATTGTAATGTCCATTACAGACTACGCCAAAATTCAGGACATCTTTTTTGTCTGGATGTGCCCCTTTGTTGTTTTGCTCTTTTTTATAAAGGGCCATTATACGCAGCGTATACCTTGGTGGACACAGGTTTTGAACGTTCTGGTCTTTTCCGTGTTTGCCCTTTTGATTGACGGTTTTATACGCATAGCGATCCACGCGGAATTCTCCAGAATTCTAATTTTCCTAAGCTGGTTTTTCTCGGCTTTCCTGATCCTTGGAACGCGGCAAATTGTATACAAACTCGCCAAAGACAAAGGCCTATGGGACATCCCAACTGTCGTAATCGGTGACGTCCAAACCGTCGTAGATACACTTTATGCTTTCGCAAATGATGACTTCACAGGCTACCGCGTTCATACGGTCTTCTTGCGCGATCAGGATACAACAAAATTCAAACCTGAAGAATTGCCGGGAAAATATCAAAACGTCCGTGTGATCAAAAACATCATGAATTACGAGCAGTACATGGAAAAGAATATGGACCACTTCTATGTCATCGCTCTTGAAACATACCGCGGCGAAGAACGCGACCGGCTGATCAACACACTTAAAAGGTTGAAATCGCTTTACGCCATCATCCCGCCGATTTCCCGTATGTCCCTATATGAAATGGAACCGCGCTATTTCTTCGGCCACGACATCATGCTGCTGCACGCGAAACAAACAATCTTCTCTCCTCTGGGCAGTTTCCTGAAACGCGCAATGGATATCGCCGTATCGGCCACCGCTCTCCTCTTACTGTCCCCAATCCTGATTGGCACGATGATCATGCTGAAACTCGAAGGCCAAGGCGGAAGCTTGTTTTATGGCGGCTATCGCATAGGCCGAAAAGGCCAACGCTTTGCCTGCTGGAAATTCCGCTCCATGGAGCCGGATTCCGATCATTTGCTCGATGAGCTTCTCGAAAAAGATCCTGAAGCGCGCGAAGAATGGGAAAAATACCGCAAGCTTAAAAAAGACCCCCGCGTCACAACCAAGACCGCGCGCATCATCAGAAAAACAAGCATCGACGAACTCCCGCAGCTCTGGAATGTTCTGGTCGGCGACATGAGCCTTGTCGGCCCGCGCCCGATCCTTGATAAGGAAATCGGGTATTTCGGTGACTCCCTGAACGAATATCTCGAAGTCAGACCCGGCATCACTGGCTTATGGCAGGTCAGTGGCAGAAACGAAACAACTTTCGAGCGCCGCGTCTACTGGGACAGCTGGTATGTCAGAAACTGGTCTGTCTGGGGCGATATCGTGATTATGATCAAAACCCTGAAAGTCGTCGCCTGCGGCCACGGCGCGTACTAGGCTCAAGGCCTTGTAAACCGGACAAAATTTAAGGGGCATTACAGCCCCCCTTTTTCTTGCCTCGGTCACTCTTAAAAATTAGCCTCCCGCCAAGTGCTTCTTCTTGTTTTCCTCCGCTTCGGGCAAACGCCCCCACGGCAAAACCTCGACATTCTCACGGATAACTTTAGCTGGATTGCCGGCAACGATACAGCCCGACGGCACATCCTTTGTCACGACACTCCCCGATCCGACGATACACCCGTCACCAATCGTAATACCGGGCAGAATAATGCTCCGCGCCCCGATAAAACAATTCTCGCCAATGCGCGTATCCAGATAAAGTCCACGCGTCATGTCATGGCTCAAAATCGCCACATCAAACGCGATATAGCTCCGCGCGCCAACATGCACCCCCTTCGGATTCGTCCGATCAAACTTCACGGAAAGTGAAAAACTACAGGTCGGATGCAAATCCATGCCCCATATTTTCGTGTAAACAAACCGCTTGTAATTTACAAGCAGCTTACGGACTTTCAAAAATTTATTCAGACTTGCCACAGTACCTACTCCTCCGCCTTGTCTTAATTAAGCGGCCATTTTCTTATCGCCGTTATCATCATCGGATGATGTCACTTTTACAGGCTCGTCTTGACCGTTCAAAAAACGCTTAATCGCTTTGACGAATTGTTTCGGATCAATATTCACCGTTCGGCGCGGACGGCTCCTCGCCTCCTCTATCGCACGCTCCAGATCATGCTCATCCTTCGCAACAGAAATCAAATCCATATCCTCGAACGCCTTCGTGATATCCTTTTGGTGATCGTCATAATGCTCGTTAAATGCCGGTGAACGGGCCATCGCAACAACGTATGCTCCGGCTTTTAATGATCCGAGAATTGACCCCGACCCGCCATGACAGATCACAAGATCAGCAGCCTCCATCTTGGCATTCAACTCCTCGTAGGGGCAGCTTTCAAACGCCTCAATCGCCTCGTACTTCACCTCGCTTTTACCGACTTGCGCGGACACGGGACCTTCAATCTTTCCATCTTCAACCAGCCCCTCAACGCCCTGCACCATACGGTCAAAAGGCATAATCGTCCCGACGGTCACAACCGCGCCGGTACGGTCATGTGTGCCGTCCCAATCATCAACCATCAACGGTGAACAATATTCCGCATTCGCAAGCTTGCCTTCCATACTCGGCCACTGGACAATGCATTTGCCCGCAAAACGTGCCGCCAGTTTCCCGAACAGAGACACCTCCGTAACGCGCGCAATCGATTCAATATAAACGATCTTCTTTCGGAACACCCATCCCCAGAACAACGTAAAAAACGCCGCCCCAGCCCCCGTGCTGACAATCACATCAGGACGCTCCTTAAAGAAATGCTTGGTCGAAACAAAAAAGTTTTTGATTCCGCTCACGGCAAACGGAATAAATCCTTCGGTCTTGCGCTGCCCGAATGCAAAATGCGGTACGTAAACTGCACGATGATCCTTGAGCAGACTTTCCCCCAGCGAGGTTTTCTCCGTCATGAAATAGTAATTCGGGTAATCTTTCCAGAGCGGCTCTAGTTGCAAAAGCTGCCTCAAATGCCCGCCGCCGGACGCCGCAAAACAAATCTTTTCCGAATGGCTGTATTCAACCTCGCCTGTCTTGCCTATCGCGTATTCCAACCCGTCTTTATATGTTTGTAAAATGGCATCGCGCTTGAAAATATCCAGGGTTCCGTCATCCTGCATCTTTGCGATATTGCCCTTATATTCTTCCTCATGATCCAGAATATGCGCAATCCCCGCGGCAATATCGGCATTATCATGCACATCACACGCATAACCGATCAAACTCTCGTCAAAATAACCGCTGATAGCCTGTTTCTTGTTAAACAGAACTGGCAAACCAGAAAACAACGCTTCCGCAAACACAAGCCCGAATGTCTCGGCTTTAGACGGCAGGACAAACCCCGCATACGCGCCCATAACTTTTTGCACATCCCCGTTCGGGACAGAGCCGCACAACCGAATATGCTTCTCGACCTTGTTTTCCTCGATCAGCGCCTGCACCTTCATAAAGTTTTTAGGTGACCCGCGCCCGTAAACATCAATCCTTAAATCCGGCCGCGTAGCGGAAAGAATTTTCACCGCCTCAATCATCCCCTCGATATTCTTTCGCCCGTAAGTATCAAGATGAAAAATACTTAAAAGCTTGTCCTGCCCGACCGCATCGCTTTTTGCAAAACTGTCAAACCCCGGAACCACGGGCAAATTCCGGCACTTCATTTTGCTAAGCCCCAACTGCTCCTCAAACGGTGCAATCGCCCATGGCGCATACGGAAAAAACAAAACGGATTCCCGCGCAATCTGCATGTACTTGTCCTTTAGGCTCCTCTTGTGTTTAAGAAGCTTCGTATCCGTATCACCCTGAATATCGCACACAAGCGGACATCCGAACACCTGCGCCAGATCATGCCCGACAACGCCCTCTACCGTAATCTTGTGCGCTTGAATAACATCCGGAACGATACCCCGCGCATTCAAATCATTCAAAATCCATTGCCCCACGGCCTTCAAACGCCGCCCCCAGAAAAATCCCTTCGGCAACGCTCCGTAAGACACGGCAATTTTATCCTCTCCAAACTCCACGGCGGCAAGCCCGTCCCACTGGCTAACTCGGTTGAGCGAGTAAACAACATGCCTGTACTCGGGCGTGCCTTCGACAAGTCTCGAAATCGCCTTCGTTTTATTGGGATCTAAAATGTCTGGATAATCATTACTGATGTGAACGATCACAGGCTTTCCCTTGGTACGGGACTTGCCTTGTGATGTGGCCTGAGAGGAAGAAGATACTTTAGTCATAAAACGTCCCTGTTAGTATTATGTGTCAAAACATCACACAGAAATTAAAATTAAGCTAGAATTGATTACAGGCTTTATGCCTTCTTTTTCCGGATACGATCAGTTAAAACAAAGCCCTAGAAACAACGAAAACCGTAAAAGCAAGTTCCATGCCTTCCTACTCGCAGAAATCCATTCTGACAACACTTGCAAGCTTGCTTGTCGCAGGCAACGTGTTCTTCCTGCTCTCGACCTTCCGTGTTCGTGAATATACGGATACCGCAGTTGATTTCCAGATCCTGATTAAGCTGACGCTATGGTCTGCAGGGATCGGCTTGGGGCTTTTGCTCTATCGAAACTGGATATCAAAACTGCTCTTGATTGATAACATCATGATTATACCGATGTTTTTGCTGATCTTTGTCTCATGTTTCATGGCACCACACCCGATCTATGCTCTGGCATCTCTGTTCTCGATCATCGCATTGTTTATGACGTTATTCACGGCCTCGGCGCTTTTACGCGAGGAACAGATTCTATACTATGTCTTTCTCGTCATTTCCCTGATCAGCTTCATCTCGATCATCGCCTATTTCGTAAACCCCGAATTCGCAAGGCTCGGCGAATGGCAAGACGGAAAATTCGCCCCCGGGAATCGCTTGTCGGGGATTACCGGAAACCCGAACAGCATGGGTCTGATGGCCGCATTCAGCCTGATCCTTGGCTATTACTACCGCAAGAATTTCATCGATGTCAGCCTGCCCGTCTACATCTTATGCGTAAGCCTGTGTGCTCTAGCACTGATTATGAGTAACAGCCGCACCTCCCTTGCCGCCATGCTTGTCGCTCTGACATCCGGCTATTTCCTTCAATGGACGAAACATAAAATCGTAACAGCATGTTTTATGTTTTGCGGACTTGTCTTGTTCCTCATGCTAGTTGATTTGGAAACCATCATGTCCATGCTCTCCCGCTCGGGCGATGCCAGAGAAATCACAACGGCAACGGGACGAACGCATATATGGGAAACCTCGATTGACCTGATCGGTCAGAAACCGCTTTTGGGTTGGGGCTTTACAAGCACAAAGGAAATTTTGCCAGAACACGCCCATGAAATCGGCCACGCCCCGCAAAGCACGCACAACCTCTATCTCCAAATGCTCTTTACGATGGGTGTTCCCGGACTGCTTTTCTTTGTAATGATGTGCATAATCAAATTTTATTACGCCATGCGCTTTAGTGACTATTTCAAAGTCACCATCCTGATATTCCTTCTTCTGCACGGACTAACCGAGTCAACCATCTTTGTAGGAATGGCAGGGTCAACCACCATCATGTTCGGACTGGCCTATTGTCTGGAATACAGAAAACGTGACGCATCGGGCACTGACGAAACAGAAGACGATAACGTCCCCGATGCCGCACTAAGCGAATAGCTTTAAGCCGCCTCCTTGGTGATTTCTTCAAGATAGGCTTTCACTTCCGCGAGCTTTTCACGAACCTGCTCTGCGCGTTCATCAAAAATATCCTGCTCGCTCAAACGCTTGTTCTCACCCTTCTTTAGCTCTTGAAACTCCGCAACTGCACGCTTCATGGAGCCACTCGGCAACCCGATATTGATGAACACTGCCATAACATTATCCAGAAACGGCCCGAGCTTATGGTTCAGGAAATCATCTTTCCGATTACGGATGAAAGCCGGAACAAGAGCCTTGTAAATTTTCTTGCCCAAACTCTGCTTCGCCTGCGGTTGCTCGTCCTTATCGTTCTTCTTTATCTCTTTGCCGATCTCATCGATATTGATTTCCTTATCCCTGCTGCTGGTCATCGTGCGGAACTTATCAGACGGCCCTAAAGGTTTGAAATGATGAAACACAGGTTCCATGTTTAACGTACCGGCCCAGTCAGACCATTTGAATTTATTGATACGCGCAGACGTCGCCACCGGAACCCACGGCACACGATATGCATCCGCCGTAATCGCCGCATGCATGGCCTCTGCAATGACCAGATCCGCACCGCTAATAGCGGCCATCACTTCTTCGATCGGTGCAAGCGGATCAACATATTCTATGCCCGCCCGTTTGCACGCTATGCGCCAAAGCGGACTGGATGCGGATTCCCAATGCGGCACATAAACGATATTGCCGTGCTTCTCTGATGGTGGAAAACACTCGGGCGTCAAAATACCCGGATCGGTAATTCCCGTCCCCACAGGCAGATTCAAAAGCCGTTCCGTATTCTTCCCGCGCACAAAAAAGATTTTGAATTTATCGGTATCAATCGACTCGATATTACGGCTATACCCGCACCCCGAGCCGCAGACCAGAACAGTTTCCGCGCCTTCGGTATCCTCACCGAGAACAGTTCCGATGCCGAACATAAGGATTTTATCATCTTTGCCGATAAAATCGCCCAGATACGGCGTCCAGATGTACTTGTTCAGCATGTCCCCGAAATTGGGTACAGCATCATACATAAACACTTTCATGAAATTCGTTCCCCTGACTCAGATACGTTCTCGCATGGTTTAGGTACTAGGCGTATAACTTGCATAAAGAAATTACAATCTAAATTACAAAAGGCAAAAAAATTCGCCTTGAGGTTTTGGCCAAATAAGATAATCATGTGCAAATCCTAAGGAATAAAACCGCGCTTCACCTATGCTTGCAAAACTCCCATTCAAAAAACACGCCATTAAGGGATTTTTCCTCGGTGAACAGGTTTTATTTTCCGGCGCGAACTTCCTGCTGATGATTATGCTAGCGCGTTTTTACTCTGATGTCGAAGTCTCCGCGTACGGGATCGCCCTGTCCGCATCGCTGATGATGCAAGGAGTTTTGCGCAACTGCTACATGGTACAGAATTCCGTATTGCTGCCCGACATCATCCGCAACCGCGGAACAAAATTAATGGGCCAGCACTTGATTTTCTGGGGCATTATCATCGCATTGGAATTGCTAGCGCTGCTCGCATCAATCACCTTTGACTGGGGATATCGCGTAGAAGCCATCCTAAGTGCAACAATCGTCACCAGCCTCATTTACGGTCATTTAAGCTTCGATCGCATCGTCATGATCAAGTACGAAAAGTACTTAACGCCAATGTTCGCGGCTCTCGTCTTCGCTTCAATCATCGGAACATTATTCCTTATCAACTGGCTTGTGACACCCGTTTCATTTTTCGTTGTGATGCTCTGCCTGGCACTTTTTGCCGCGGGTAAAATTACCTACTCTGTGCTTTCGGTCGGCACGCCCGATTTTTTCTGGGGCTGGCGGCTGGCACGAAAGAACACCCGCCGCTTTCTAGCGGCTTCAACCTCGGGCTCTTTAGGTTACACCGGCTATAACCACATCCCTTTGTTTATTCTCGGAACTCTGCCGTCGGCAACCCCTGCCGCCGTCTTTACCGCTATGCGCGGCCTGACACAACCACTGCAACTTGTCGTCCGCTCTATGGATATCGTGGACAAAAATTTCTTCCAGACAAAGGGAACAATGACCGAGTGGGACATCCGCGCAAAAATGCTCCGCCAACTGGGATTATATGCCGCGATGTCATCCGTCTTCGTACTTGGCGCGGTCATTCTCGGTGAATGGATTATCTACATCGCCTACGGTGAAAAATACGCGCACGCTTCGGATGTTCTCATCGGCTTCGCGGTCTGGGTCGTGCTGCTAACGGTATCGTTCCCGATTGAAACAGTCATCGTCAAAAAAGACCGCCTGAACAAATACAATTATTTCCGCCTGTTCGCCGGCGCAACGGGCACTATAGCCGCGCTCATTCTCTGTGAACCTTACGGCGCGCTCGGCTGTATTATTGCCTGTATCCTCGGCTCGACGGTCTCACTTGCCATGTCGGTCTGGATACTGCGCGATATCTTCTTTATGAAACCGGATAACAACAAAAATCAGGAAAAGGCCTCAGCAGAATGACAACGTCCGCCCCCCTTGTTTCCGTCATCATCGCCGCCTACGAAGCTGCCGATACACTGGAGCGTTGCGTGGCCTCCGTCCTCGCGCAAACACACGAAAATCTGGAAATCATCATCATTGACGATAAATCCACCGACCGCACGGTTCAGGTCGCAGAATCCCTCCTAAACCAAGACACCCGTATAAAACTCGTCAAAAAGGAAAAAAATTCCGGCCCCGGCGCAACGCGGAATAAGGGACTGGACATCGCACAGGGTGAATGGATCATGATCGTGGATTCCGATGACACAATCACCCCCGAGCGCACTGAAAAAATGCTGACGGCCGCACGAAATTATAATGCGGATATCGTCTTCGATAACCTGCTCTATATTCCCATCGGCAAGGATGAAACAACGGGCTACGCCTACCTTCCCGATCAATGCGGCGCGTTCGGCGACCTGCCCTTCGAGACGTACATCATCAGCAACAGCTCCGTCTACCCGCTAAAAAACCTCGGCTTTCTGAAACCGTTTTTCACCCGCAAACTCTTAAGCGAAAATAACATCCGCTATGACGAAACCCTGAAAGTCGGAGAGGACAGCCTCCTGATTTTCGATATCTTCGCCGCCGGCGCGACCGCCTACCTGATAGAGGATAAAGGCTACCACTATTACAAAAGCAAAAACTCTATCTCCGCCGTCTTTGACGCAGACCGCATAAAATCACTGCGCGACGCGTTTCAGGGTTGCTACGAACGGAACGAAGATAATCTGACCTACGACCAGCGCGAAGCTTTCAAGGATCTGGTCAAAGATTTGGACATGCGCCTGAACGCAAAACTCAAATTCGGAGATATGAAATTCGGTGAAATCCTCTCCGCGTTTAAGGCCTTCCTGAAACAAAAACAGGAACGCACCTACCTCTACCGCGAATTCCGCCACCGCATGAAAAAATTGATTTTGGGGTAATCACGAACGAACTACTGCCCCAGCGTCATCACGTATTCCGCGCCCATATCATCCATCATACCCGTCACCTTGGCCGCGGCCGCCCCCAGCGCCTCTTCGTCAACACTGCGAAGGACGACACTCACGCCGAAATTGCCCTCACGGAAATTCGGATAACTGCCGATATCAACACTTGGAAATTCATCCTGAATAACACCCAATGCCTCTGCAAGCTTGCTTTCGGGCAACTTACAGGTAATCGTGCGCGACTGCATGATCTGCCCGCCCTCAAGCGTCGGCAAAACATGATCCAGCATCGCCTGCATGATGCGCGGAACGCCCGCCATGACATAAACATTCTCCAGCTGAAAACCCGGAGCAGCCGACACAGGATTCGGGATAAGCGCCCCCCCGACAGGAATCCGCGCCATTTTCAAACGCGCCTGCGTCAGGTTTTCTTCCCCGTAATGCTCCAGCAAAATCACGCGCGCTTCGTCATTCATGACCAATTCCGCGCCAAGTGCCTTGGCCACACTATCGGCGGTGATATCATCATGTGTCGGCCCGATACCGCCCGACGTAAAGACGTAATCATATTCCTCTTTCAACGTCACAACGGCCTCGATAATTTTGGCTTCAATATCGGGAACAATCCGCACTTCGGCCAGTGCAATCCCCTGCTCGCTCAGACGCGATGCCAACCAGTTGATGTTTTTATCCTGCGTCCGGCCTGAAAGGATTTCATTCCCGATCACGACCATTCCGGCGCGAAAAACCTTATTTTCTGAACTCTTCGTATTGTCACTCATTCACTTGTTTCTTTACACTGTTTGGACAAAGCTTTATCAACCTTGATGATGGTAGAGAAACTAGCAAACAATACAACACCGAAAAAGAAGCGAATGAAATTAAAAACCGAACAAGAAGTCACCCCCGAGGGCATTAAACTTCACACGGAAGAAGACTTCGAGGGCATGCGCAAGGCGGGTAATCTTGCGGCCAGAACACTGGACATGATCACCGAACACATCACGCCGGGCGTCACAACCGAAGAACTGGACAAGCTGTGCCATGATTTTATCGTGGAGAACAACGCTGTCCCCGCCCCGTTGAACTATCAAGGCGCAGGCCCCTACCCCTATCCGAAAGCCACCTGCACGTCTGTGAACCACGTAGTCTGTCACGGCATTCCGAATGAAAAGAAACTTCGCGAAGGCGACATTCTGAACATCGACATCACCGTCATTCTGGACGGATGGCACGGGGATACCTCACGTATGTTTATGGTCGGGAACAAAATCCCCGTCAAAGCCCGCCGCCTCGTCGAAGTCACTTACGATTGCATGATGGCAGGAATCGAAGCCGTTAAGCCCGGCAACACGTTAGGTGATATCGGCGCAGCCATTCAGGATATTGCTGAAAACGCACGTTTTTCTGTGGTACGGGATTTCTGCGGCCACGGTCTGGGACGCACCTTCCACGCCCCACCCTCCGTGATGCATTATGGGCACGCCGGAACAGGCACGATCCTTCAACCGGGCATGTTTTTCACAATCGAACCGATGATCAATGCTGGAAAATGGCAAACAACTTTGCTGAATGATGGCTGGACGGCTGTCACAAAGGACTTTTCCCTCTCCGCACAATTCGAACATTCTCTGGCTGTCACGGAAACAGGCTACGAAATATTTACGGCCTCGCCGAAGGGCTACACAAAGCCGCCCTACAACGAGGCCTGAAATATCACGGGTTTGTAATAAAGTGGGTGTACGGTCAGTGATTAACTGTGTGCTTCTGCGTCAACGCCTAATTCGGGTGACTCCTTAGACACACGGATTTTTGCGCGCAATGCTTTCAGCGTTTTGGCCGTATCCTGCGCCATATACTGCTCAATCATAAGTGATGCTGCGCTTTGGAAAGCTTTGAATGATCCGTGTTTTGAATAGTTAGACATGTATATTCCCCTCGTAAAAAAGACCTAATAAATTAATTATGGTAAATAAGTATGAAAAAATGATTAGGATTTTAGTTAAATTCATCAAAGAAATTTGCTTTACATGGCAAAGATATTTTAAGAGTCTGAAAGTCGAACAAAAATAAACACAAAAACCTGTATGAGCGCTGCTGAAAAACAACCGAAACCCCATTATTCAGGCCATCGCCAACGCCTGAGGGAGAGGTTTATAAACGGCGGCCCTGAAGCGCTTCAGGATTATGAATTACTTGAATTAATCCTGTTTATGGCCATACCCCGCCGTGATGTAAAACCGCTGGCAAAGGAATTACTCGACAGATTCGGCTCTCTGCCTGAACTCCTGAACGCCCCCTTTCATGACCTGATTAAAGTCAAAGGCATTAGCGAAAACACAGCAACGGCACTTATTGCGGTCAAGGCCACGGCGCAGCGTATGATGAAACAGGAACTGATCAACAAGCCCGTCCTGAATTCATGGACCCGCCTGATGGACTACTGTCACGCAACCATGGCACATGAGAAAAAAGAACATTTCCGCATTTTGTTCCTGAATAAGAAAAACGAGTTGATCGGAGACGAAATCCAACAATCCGGCACGGTCGACCATACCCCCGCCTATCCGCGCGAAATTATGAAACGTGCGCTCGAATTCGGCGCAACAGCGCTCATTCTCGTACACAACCACCCCAGCGGAGATCACAAACCTTCCGGAGCGGATATCGAGATGACAAAATTAATTGTGAATGCGGCCAAAACATTTGATATCACCATCCACGATCATGTTGTAATATCCCGAAACGGCTATACGAGTTTTCGCAACGAAGGACTTCTATGACAACAACGGCTGCACAGTGGACATGGTTATGTTGCGGTCTTTTGGTAATGATCATCCTGACGGGCTGCCAGATGAACAGCAAGGAACGCTCCTTCACGCCGCTTGAATACGAACACTACGCCACCAAGCCTGAACTCGAAGAACGCTTGGCCTCCCAAGGCCTTTATATAGGCGATCCCGTGTACATCCGCGCCTTCAAATATGAAATGCAGCTCGAAGTCTGGGTACAAAACCGCGAAACAGGCGTATACGATCTGTTCCGCACCTATCCGATCTGCCGCGCATCCGGTACGCTTGGCCCGAAATTACAGGAAGGCGACTATCAATCACCGGAAGGCTTTTACAGTGTCGGCATGAGCCAGCTGAACCCGAACAGCAAATACTACCTCTCCTTCAATATCGGCTTCCCAAATGAATTCGATCAGGCACACGACCGAACAGGCACAGCCCTAATGATCCACGGCAGTTGCGTCTCCGAAGGGTGCTTTGCCATGACCGATCGCCATATCGGTGAGATTTATCTTCTGGTCGAGGAAAGCCTGAAACACAACGACGAACCTGTCCCCGTTCACCTCTTCCCGTTCCGCATGACGGAAAACAAAATGGCACTTAGGGAGTATTCCGAATGGTACACGTTCTGGGTGAACCTGAAAGAAGGATATGACCTGTTTGAACAATCCCGCATCCCCCCGAAAATAGAAGTCAGGAATTACCGCTACGCCTTCGGAAGCGATATTATGCCACCCCTTGGCCACAGCTACACAAATTATGCTCACACACTCGAAGACCAATAACCCCCGATTAACAGTACAAACTTTAATAGGCAGTATTTTCTTGCTGCTTGCACTCTGCTCACCCGCCACGGCAGAAAACTCCTTCTCTGAAAAACTCTCCGCTGCCGCGATAGAACGCACAAACCACGATATCACCTATGACGGACGGTATTTCTCCATCCCCTACCCGAACGGAGACATCCCCGAACATCTTGGCGTCTGCACCGACGTCATCATTCGCAGCTATCGCGCTCTCGGTATAGACCTGCAGCAACGCGTCCATGAGGACATGAAGGCCGACTTCGCCGCCTACCCCAAACACTGGGGCTTAAGCAAACCCGATGCGAATATCGATCACCGCCGCGTCCCGAATTTACAGACCTTCTTCACCCGTCATGGACAATCCCTACCCGTAACGGACAACCCTGATGATTACAAAACCGGCGACATTGTCACGTGGGCATTGCGCGCAAACGGCAGCCTGCCCCACATCGGTATCGTCACCCATTTGAAATCAGGGGATGACAAACGCCCCCTGATCGTCCATAACATCGGCGCGGGAACAACACTTGAAGATATGTTGTTCTCCTATAAAATTACCGGACACTACAGATACGCACCCGAATGACGGACGCTTGCGAAGGAGAGTAAAAGAAAAATGATACCCCGCTATACCCGCAAAGAAATGGCAGATATCTTCGAGCCTGAAAACCGCTTTAAAATCTGGCTGGAAATCGAAACCCTCGCCACAGAGAAAATGGCCGAATTAGGTGTCGTCCCTGAAAGTGCCGCAAAAGCCATCCGCGAAAAAGGAAACTTCGATGTTGCCCGCATCGACGAAATCGAAGCCGAAGTCAAACACGACGTGATTGCCTTCTTGACTTCGGTTGCCGAATTCGTCGGCCCCGAAAGCCGCTACGTCCATCAGGGGATGACAAGCTCCGACGTTGTCGATACATGTTTTTCCAAACAACTGACACAAGCCGCGGACCTGCTGCTCAAAGACCTCGACAACCTTCTGGCCGCGCTCAAACGCCGCGCCGAAGAACATAAAGATACACTTTGCATTGGTCGTTCACACGGCATCCATGCAGAACCCACAACCTTCGGCCTGAAACTTGCCGGACACTACGCGGCCTTCAAACGCGCCCGCAACCGTCTGGTTGCCGCACGCGAAGAAATAGCGGTCTGCACAATCTCCGGCGCTGTCGGTACATACGCGACCATTTCCCCCGAAGTCGAAGCCTATGTCGGCGAAAAAATGGGATTAAAACCGGAAACAGTCGCCACGCAAGTCATTCCGCGCGACCGCCACGCTATGTTCTTCTGCACGCTCGGCGTTATCGCCAGCTCAATCGAAAACCTTGCCGTAGAGGTACGCCACCTGCAAAGAACCGAAGTCCGCGAAGCCGAGGAATATTTCTCGCCAAAGCAAAAAGGTTCATCCGCAATGCCGCACAAGCGCAACCCGATCCTGACCGAAAACCTGACCGGACTGGCAAGACTTGTCCGAGCTGCAGTCACCCCTGCTCTGGAAAATGTCGCCCTCTGGCATGAACGTGATATCTCCCATTCATCTGTCGAACGTAACATCGGCCCCGATGCTTGCGTCACGTTAGACTTTGCACTCAATCGTCTGACCTCGGTCATCGACAAACTTCTGGTCTACCCTGAAACGATGAAAAAGAATCTCGAAAAAACCGGCGGACTAGTCTTCTCCCAGCGCACCTTACTTGCACTGACACAAGCAGATATTAGCCGCGAAGACGCCTACCGCATCGTCCAGCGCAACGCCATGACTGTCTGGGAAAGCAACGGCACAAAGACACTGCGAGAGCAATTAGAGTCCGACCCGGACGTCACGCAAAAACTTGACAAAAACGCGCTGGATACTATCTTCGATTACAACCACTACACAAAAAATATCGAAACAATTTTAAAACGCGCATTAGCCTAGAACAACCGAACAAATCTAAGATTGGAGAGCCCCTATGAAAGGCGATAAAAAAATCATCGAATTATTGAACGACGGTCTGAAAAAAGAGCTGACCGCTATAAACCAATATTTCCTGCACGCCCGCATGCTCGAAGATTGGGGTCTGACAAAACTCGGCAAGCACGAGTACAATGAATCCATCGAAGAAATGCACCACGCCGATGAATTTATCCAGCGCATCCTGTTCCTCGAAGGCCTACCGAACCTGCAGGAACTCGGAAAGCTTTATATCGGTGAAAATGTCAAAGAAGTTCTGGAATGTGACCTGCGTCTGGAAATTGAAGGCGCGGAAGCATACCGCGAAGCCATCGCTTACGCCGATTCTGTAAAGGATTACGTGTCCAGAGATCTGTTTGTGAAAATCCTGAAGGATGAGGAAGGTCACATCGATTACCTTGAAACACAACTCAAAATGATCGAAGACATGGGCCTGCAGAATTACATCCAACTGAATTCCCAAAGCCCGCTCGACGCCGAAGAATAAAAACGTATTTATTGCTTAATTCACTGGCTCGGCACGCCCAAAAACTTTTGAACTTTGGACGTGCTGATATGCCCCTGACTGACAACCTGATTGTTCTCATCAAGCAGAATCATGGTCGGATAGCTTTTGACTTCCCTTATGCCTAACGTCGACTTCATAGCAGTGCCGAAATCCTCACCGCGCACACGCTTTACAACAATAACCTTGAACGGCATTTTGCCGGAACGGTCTAAATACTTCTTGAGGTAGCGGTGCTCCTGATCCATAGAAATTGCGATGACCGACCCCGGTTTCGTCGTTTCGATTTTCGCATAATCCGGCATTTTCTTTCGGCACGCAGGACACCAAGACGCCCAGACCAAAACCACACGCTTGCGTCCTTTTGTGCTCTCGACATAAGACGCCAGCTTGTTCGGTGGCACATGGAAAACCTTATTTTCCGCCGCAAAACCTTGTTCTGAATAAGAAAAAATCAAAATAACAGCTAAAAAGCCGACTAAAAAGTAGTAACGAATATTTTGATACACACGCCTCTCCAAGAAAGTAATACATTGATTATAACACGCGCTTAAAACAAAAAACCACAGCACAGAATAAAAGATAATGCGAATGACTTGCATTTGTAGTATGATAGTGATAATGACTATTAATTACAACATTAGTACTCAGGATTTTTCGAAATGCATGTTTGCCTGTGTCGCGGTATCAGTACCAAAGACATTAAAGAGGAACTGGATAAACGACCATCCGACGCGACCCATAACGGCAGCGGCGTCACGCCCGAATTTGCTGAAGAAATTCATCGCAACTGTTCCGGTGGACAAGGATACCGCTGCGGCTCCTGCAAAGACGAAGTGAAATGCGTGATCGATTCCCATTACGATCCTGAAAAAGTAACAGCAAGACTACGCAACCAAAAAACACTTCTCGAAAACGCCTAGCACCCTCTCCTCACTCAAATTGCGTAACAACTCACGGGTTGCAATAATGCCCTGCCTGTGGCACGACTATTAAGGTTTAAAAATCAATTTCTAGAGGTAAAAGCATGATCAGCAAAAAGATCCTCAAAGCATTCGCACTGACAATCGGGAGTTTAATTATTATGAGCGCTAACACAGACTCTGCAAACGCAGCAGATCCGGCCAACACGCTAAACATGGAAATATCCAGCGGCGGAACAGTCGTGATTGAGCTTTTGCCTGACATTGCGCCGAAACACGTAGAGCGCATCAAAAAATTGACGAACGAAGGCTTTTACGACGGCATCATTTTCCACCGCGTCATCAGCGGATTTATGGCACAAACAGGTGACCCCGAAGGAACAGGCCGAGGCAGTTCCAAATACCCGAATGTTCCTGCCGAGTTCAGCAACTACCAGTACAAGCGCGGAACAGTCGGCATGGCTCGTTCCATGTCACCGGACAGCGCAAACTCACAATTCTTTATTTGCTTTAATGACAACGGCTGCCGCTCCCTGACAGGACAATACACCGTCTTCGGCCAGGTCGTAGACGGCATGGAACACATTGACAACGTCGCAGTTGGTGAACCGCCGCGTAATCCTGATAAAATTATCAAGGCCACAATCGGTTCAGCCGCTAAAGAAGACGCAGAAGAAAAATCTGCGGAATAACGGCGATAAAGAAAGACGTTTTGCATGAAACTGCCTCTTTATCAGGTAGATGCATTTACAGATAAGGTATTCGGCGGCAACCCAGCCGCCGTTTGCCCATTAGACAAATGGTTACCCGATGAAATCCTTCAAAAAATTGCCCTCGAAAACAATCTCTCCGAAACGGCTTTCTTTGTAAAAAAGGGAAAAGGCTTCCATCTCCGCTGGTTTACGCCCACCGCAGAAGTCGACCTATGCGGCCACGCGACACTGGCAACGGCCTACGTCATTTTTGAGGAATTAGGCTTCGACAAAAAAGAAATCGAATTCGACTCCCGCTCGGGCATCCTGAAAGTCAAAAAAACCAAAGACGGCTACACTATGGACTTCCCATCTTGGCAATGGGAGCAGCCGACAATAGAAGAAGCGCAAATCATCGAGAACATAATCGGTCAACCGCCCAAAGATGTCTTGAAGAATAAAGATGCATGGTGCGCGGTTCTCCCCTCCGAAAATACGGTACAGAATTTTATGCCCGATCTCGCGGCTATTAACACGCTTGAAAACGTGCTCGGCCTTATCATCACTGCAGAAGGCCAGCAAAGCGGTCGCGATTTTGTATCTCGCTTTTTTGCCCCGCAAGTCGGCATTGACGAAGACCCCGTTACGGGCGCAATACATTGCCTTCTAACACCGTACTGGTCCGGCCAATTACGCAAGACCAAACACTCGGCGCGCCAGATATCCGCACGCGGCGGCGATCTGACTTGCGAATTAAAAGGCGATCGCGTCCTGATTTCCGGTCAGGCGGTTCTCTTTATGCAAGGCACATTCAATGTCGGATCATAACGGCAACGAATGGTGGCGCAGCGCCGTTATCTATCAGATTTACCCGCGCAGTTTTCTGGACACAAACAATGACGGCATCGGCGACCTGCCCGGCATTACAGATAAAATTCCCTACATCAAAGACCTCGGCGTAGATGGTATCTGGATTAGCCCCTTCTTCAAATCCCCCATGAAGGATTTCGGGTATGACGTCTCCGATTATCGTGATGTCGACCCGATCTTTGGCACGCTCGATGACTTCAAAACCTTACTAAACGTCGCACACGACCACGACCTGAAAATCATTATCGACCTTGTGCTTTCACACACCTCCGACCAGCACCCCTGGTTCGAACAAAGCCGCAAGGATAAAACAAACCCGAAAGCCGATTGGTATGTCTGGGCCGATGGCAAGACGGATGAAAACGGCAATCATATTCCACCAAACAACTGGGTCTCCTGCTTCGGCGGCCCCGCATGGACATTCGACAAAGCCCGAAAACAATACTATCTGCACAACTTCCTGACCGAACAACCCGATCTGAACTTTCATAACCCCGAAGTGCAGGATGCAGCCCTTGATCTTTGCCGTTTCTGGTTGGATATGGGTGTTAATGGTTTCCGTCTGGACACGGTAAATTTCTATTTCCACGATGAAGAACTCCGAGACAACCCGCCCAGAACCGAAGGCACGGAATTCGCTCTGCAGTTTGAGCAAGATACGCCCTACTCACGGCAACAACACATCTTCGATAAATCCCGCCCCGAAAATCTCAACTTCCTCAAACGCCTGCGTGCAGTAATGGACGAATACCCCGAAACCTTCACGGTTGGTGAAATCGGCGATGATCACCCCTATAAACTGGCCTGCGAATACACAATCGGCAACGAGCGCCTGCACACGACTTACAACACACATATGATGACGGGCGCTTTAAAAAAGTTAACAACACAAACAGTGCAAACGCCTGTCGAAACAGTCTTTAATTGGCCAAAATCAGACAAAAAAGAAGACGAAAACTCTATCCCTTGGCCAGGCTGGGCATTTTCGAACCACGATGTCGTACGCGCCGCCAGCCGCTGGTACAAGGAATTTGACAGCAGCCCGCAATTCTCGAAACTCCTGATTGCCCTGCTTGGCTGCTTGCCCGGTACACTCTTTCTTTATCAGGGCGAAGAACTCGGCCTCCCCGAGGCCAAAATACCCTTCGAAAAACTTCAGGACCCGTGGGCAAAAGAAACATGGCCTGAATGGCAGGGGCGCGATGGATGTCGCACACCTATACCATGGAAAAACACCAAGAACGCAGGCTTTTCAAAGACCGAGCCATGGCTCCCGATCCCCGAAGCACACAAATTATTGGCAGCAGATCTTCAAGTAAAAGATCAGAATTCTGTACTAAATTTTACAAGAAAATTTTTTGCTTGGAGGAAAAATCAAGACAGCCTTCTTAAAGGACAAACTGAATTCATGACAACAAACGATTCGGAAATTTTGGAAATTCAACGCCATTATAACAATATCAATACGGTGTGTATTTTTAACTTATCCGAAAATCCTAAACAATATTCTGATAAAGAATATCGCGGTCATGAATTCACAATATCAGGTTTTTCCGAATAGACCTGTTAGTCATCTTCCAGAGTCAGATTAATAGGCTGCTCAAAGACATCAACATTATCAAGATCCATCAAGCCTTCCGCCTTTTTCTGGGTACTGGACATCAGTTTTTCGGCTTCGCCGCGATCCAGATCAAGAACCTTGGCCGCGTTGACCAAACCGCGAACGTACTTTTCCAGTGTTTTAATATTGTCCAGCGGATCCGGCGTATCTATACGTAAAAGCCCCTGCCCCCCGACAAAAATTAAAATGATCCATGAATTTTTGACTTTCATGAGCTTCACAAGCTGCTGTAGTCGCTCTGTAGTCAAATAGGCGCGCATAACATCTTCATCTCGGGAGCGCGCAATATAAGAGTTATCCCAGCCACGAATATCAGGCCTATATTCATATTGAAAGCTCAGTTCTTCAACCACATCAACCATACCGCCGCTTGCAATAGCCGTAGAAACGGGAAGCGAGCCCTTTAAAGAAACTTCGAGACAGGTCAACCGCTTGATAAGGCGGCCATCCTGCTGATCATGCTCACTGGTAAAACCGACAATTTTATACCCTTCAAACACCCCGCTGATCTCAGGAGAGTCAAAAAACCGGTTGGCTCTGTAACGTAGCTTTTTGTTTTGGGCATAAGCCTTCCATGACTTTTTTTGCTGATAAAGAATTGTTGTAGACCAGACCCAAAAAAGCACAAGAAATGTCGTTAAAACTGCCCAGATGATTAAATATACTGACAAAAAGCCCTCCGAAATAACGACTTAGCTACTATCTACATACGTCCCTGATGAAGCATTATTCATCACAAAAACTAAGTATAAGCTAATAAACACAAAAAAAAAGGCAGAACCGAAGTTCTGCCTAGTATAATACGCTAGAAGCTAACAGAGGTATCTCTTAGTGATATCTTATTTCTTCTCCGTCCTGATGTGCATTAAATGCGAACTGAGACAGATTGTGGGGAATGGAGACTTGCTTTCCTGTCGGAAGTTTCTCCTTTTCTGACTTTTCGGACATTTGACCGGCGAGCGCACTCATCTGTGTCAGAAGATCTTCAGCATGGGATACAAGAGCTTCGGTTTTCGCAGTGCTGATCAGGTCTGTATCAGCATGCTGCGCCAACTTCTCGCTCACGACATCCTCGTGCTTGCTGCTGGTCTCGACTTTCTTCTCGAGCTTGTGAATGGCATCGCCGAAGAAGCCCGCTTGCTTATCAACAACCTCAACCTTACGCTCAAGGGTATTCAGGGAGTCCGTAAACATATTGGCTTGCTCGCCGACATTGTTCACTTTCGCTTCCATTTGATTAATGGCATTGGTCACACGACCGGTCTCTTCATCGACCTGCTCGACTTTCTTCTCGAGCTTGTGAATAGCATCGCTGAAAAAACCTGTTTGTTTGCGAATAACATCAAATCCCGCACGCAGGCGTTCAAACCCGGCGCCGAGAACAATACTCGTTCCCACAGCGGCAACTGCGGAGAACACGGCCATCATAATTGAGATAGCAACAATGGTTTCTACTTCCATAGACATGATCTAAACCTTTCTAAGATTGGAGCGGAAAACCCAAGATAAAAGTACTAAAGCTGGAACCGCCCGTAAGTGTTGGCATCAGGACAACGTAAACAACGTCATATTATTATGGTAAATATAAATACGATACGTGTCCATGACTATCGTTTCGAAATTATTTCAATTTTGATCTATCCAGCTAACCCCTGCCATACCCCCCTACAAACAAAGGGCGTAAGTAATATTTAGTTCTGATATAAAGTAGTAAACAACATAGAGACTAAACCATATTGTTGAACGACAATTTGGCAAAATCAGAAAACTAGGGTAATGGGCTTTCATTATACAAATTGCATATTATTCATACTTATTCTGGGCTTACTTCTAGGCCTAGCGTCGGACATCTATGCCGCAGATACGATCTTCAATACTTCAGGACAGTGCCAAAAAAAGATAAATATATGGGTCATTGGCTTTGCCCTTATCGCAGCCATCTATGACGATTTAAAACTAATATCGCCCAAAGTTGCGCCGATACTGTCAGAGCTAAAAGAAAAAAGTGCCCCAGAAATTATTGGAATTTTATATCTAAGGAAAGAAAACGGCGAAGACGTACCCTCTCTTTGGGACTTAAAACATTATAGTTTCATGAAAGTCTTTTTAAGAGTCTTTCTGGCCGTTTTTGTAACATCACTTGCTTTGTCACTATTAAGCGGGCTTTTTTTCGGAACGACCTTAAATTGGCTCCTGAACACGGCAATAATAACGACCATAACAATTCATTACGGCTCTAAGAGGTTTCATACTTATGGAGCCTTTTTGTACCTAACGCCAGACAAAGGAAACTGGTATTTCTCTGTTGCTATAATATTTTGCACCTTAGGCTTACTCACAATGACAACAACAGAGACAATCGCGTTAGCCTGTAGTCAACCGCTATATCATGAAATCTTAGTATCTGGTTTTTTGAATGGGACCGGCGCTTTACTGTTTAGTTTCGGATACTTTGGCATACTGAAAATTAAAGACGAACATGCGGAATAAAATAAACTTATCCCTGTCTCATCATGCATGTTTCATCAAAATCTGGAAGATTGCTCAAATACATATTCCCCATACAAAACAAAAACGGGGCCTAAAAGCCCCATTCTCAAAAACCGTCACAATCACGTCCTCGAAAGATTATCTGCCCGTGTAAGGATCATCATTGTAAATTTCATTTAAACGCTTTTCACCTTCGGATAAAGGTTTATAGGTCTCATTCTTTGGGGCAAGAATATCATTCCGATGACCGTAACTCTCGGGCTCGGCCTCAATCGTAACTGTATTTTCACCGGATGACGCCTCAATTGTGGGAGGAGCATCCTGCTTCGTCATACCCTGCTTCTGCTCGGCCATCTTCTGGGCTTGCGCGTCGTCCTCCGGCATTTCAATCTCGCCGACGCTCACCGGATTGTCATCCGTTGCAGGCTTATACTTGGTTTTTGGCGCATAGAGCTGCTGTTCCAGCTTTTCACTCGCAGGCGTCAGTTTCAATTCCTTCTCAGGCATCATTTTTGCCCGGACATACATAACACCGCTACCTGCGGTTCTTTGATTGCCATACGGGAAAATCTCATCAGTTCGGACAGCTTCCCACCCATCGCCGCAAGCAACAAGCATGAAAGGAAGAGCCATGATCATAAGTCGTGGTGTAGTAAAGCGCATAGACAGCCCCTTGTCTGTAGTAAACACAAAAAGAAACGCGAGTGCTAAGCAGTGATTTTTTGGATTTAGTTACTCTAGGGACTCTACCTTAAAATAGCAAGATAGGGATTTGAAAAAACTTACACTTTATTGTGTAAAAAATTATTCTGTGTTCTCGCCTGATGCAGCTTCGATCTTGCCGAGATCTTCAGCCTTCGGCTCATCTTCGGAATCCATCACAACAATATCGAATGTCTCTTCGGACTCCCGTGACGGCACAAAACCCAGACGTGTGATCGGCTCACGTTCAATCACCTCGGAAGTCCCATCCTTTGCTTTGGCCTCCTGATAGGATTCACCCGAATGCATGGAACTACAGGCCGTCAATAAAAACAGACACATCAAGCCACACAAAAGAGAACGTGAATTTTTGAACCGCATGCGCGTCATGGCAACTCCTTTTAATAAGGTCTCTGACTAACAAACGTCCGAAAGGGGGAAAACCTTCGAAATCTGTATCTAAAAAGACAGTAGTGATAAAAACAACGCAGAGTACGCTTATATAAGAATGATACTGATATTACATGATAGATGCAAAAACGTCACGGAATTCTTAAGTTTAGATAAAAGGCATTTAAAATATACCGCTGATTTCCTGACGCAAACTTCGGATTTCGTCCCAGAACGTATCCTCCTTGCGAATAAAGAACTCATTATAGCCTGTACCGATCAATCCCTGCCATTGGGACTTATAACGGCAATGCGAACGCTTATCCTTCTTCTTTGGTTGTAAGTATAAGGTATACTCTACCTTAACAGCATCTAAACCGTCACCATCCATGTTCAATCCGTCAACATCAAAATCAAGCCTCTTCCTATCCCATTCGTAAGCAAGAACGGAGCCGCGGTCAAAACGATGATGAATCATACATTTTTCAGGCTTTTCATCATCAGACAGAGCGAGTGGCCCATCGGAATAAAGCATTGGATCCAACCCGATATCGACGGGTCCGCTTTGCTGCGGCACTAAAGTTTGAGCATTACCATTCAAAAAAGTAACCGTTTGCAGGCTTTGAGGGGCGAATGCGTTCGCACTTGCGAGAGCTATGTCATTATGTTGTGAAATGCTAGTGCCGACCTCCGGGGGAGATGGTGCCAGCGGGGAAGTATTATCCGTCGTAACGCAGCCGCCTAAAGCAATAGTTGCTAGTGTGAGTAGTAAAAACCTCCAGCTTTTTTCGTTTACTGCTTTAACATGCGGCGCGAAACATCCATGCTTCACAAATGCATTTTCCATACCTAATAATAGCACAGAAACGTTGCTCACCGCTAACTTTAAGCGATAATTCGTTACTGCATCGCGGCAAAGAAAAAATAGAAAATAAGCCCGCTAATCGTAAAAATAAAAAACGACGGCCATGACGGGAACACCTATAGCAGCCTCAACAGCCGCCCACATTACAAAGCGGTTATCGAGATATGAACTCACTTCAGCAACGCGGATATCAAAGAAAACATAAAGAATATCAGGAACATAAGCAGAAAGCAGCGTAAGAACAAAAAAACATCCGACATTCGCAGCCAACAGCTTACCTCTAACATCTTTCCAGAAAACCGTCATAATATACACAACACCATAGGCTAGTATTCCGATACCTACAGGTTTGATAGACTCCCATTCATCAGCAAGAATAAATGCAGTTGTCCCTATAATCGTACAAAGAACAATAAAATACCAACGGAGACCTTTCAAAAATGCTTCTGACATACGCCTATCTTTCTGTTTTATATTTTCAATTTACACCGAAACTCTTATAAAAACCAACACACATTGTAAGAATACAAAAACGTAAACATAAAAAAAGCGGCCTAGGGACCGCTCTCTTCATTTGATTAAGAGAAAAATTACTTTTTCTTTTTTGCTGCAGGCTTTTTAGCAACTTTTTTGGTCGCCTTAGCTTTAGAGGCGGCTCTTTTAATAGCCGGCCTTTTAGCGGCAACCTTCTTCTTGGCGGCCGGCTTTTTAGCGGCAACCTTCTTCTTGGCGGCCGGCTTTTTAGCGGCAACCTTTTTCTTGGCGGCCGGCTTTTTAGCGGCAACCTTTTTCTTGGCAGCCGGCTTTTTAGCAGCAACCTTTTTCTTGGCAGCCGGCTTTTTAGCAGCAACCTTCTTCTTGGCGGCCGGCTTTTTAGCGGCAACCTTTTTCTTGGCGGCCGGCTTTTTAGCGGCAACCTTTTTCTTGGCAGCCGGCTTTTTAGCAGCAACCTTTTTCTTGGCAGCCGGCTTTTTAGCGGCAACCTTTTTCTTGGCAGCCGGCTTTTTAGCGGCAACCTTTTTCTTGGCAGCCGGCTTTTTAGCGGCAACCTTTTTCTTGGCAGCCGGCTTTTTAGCGGCAACCTTTTTCTTGGCAGCCGGCTTTTTAGTGGCAGTTGTTTTCTTCTTCGCCGCGGGCTTTTTCGCCGCAGCTTTTTTCTTAGCTGCTGGTTTCGCAGCGGCTTTCTTTTTCGTAGCAGCCATAACTCTCTCCTCAAAAGTGATGTGTGTATAAATGTGGTAGTCAATAAAGAATGTGCGAACGCACGAACACAGTATACTTTAAATTACTGCAATAAAAAACAAGAAAAAGCATTTCATCACCAAGCCACTATTTAGGCTTGAAAAACACTTTATTCAAAAATCTTTTTTCTAACACAGCATCCCAAAAAAGAAATACTAAGAACCATAGACTGATCACTAATTTTTTATTCGAAGATCAATATCGTCTTTGCCTTTTCTCTTGATTTTGACATCAACATCAATATCTGCGGTGTAAGTCCGCCCGCTTTCAAGAAGCGTTACCCGATGCGCAAAAAGAGCAACGCCCTTTTTCTTGCCCACGGCACAAACGCGCATACCTTCTTTGACAACCGACTTTAAACCACCGGGAAACCGGACGTCATCGACATCAACACGAACACGGTCGCCGCTGTCTGATTCAATAGTGATTCGATCCTTGGCAACATCAACAACTTCGCCTGAGACAGATAAACTGCCCTCAACACGCTCTATAATCTCATCTTTATCAAGGATAATAACCGTCCTGTCAGCGTTGGCGACATCCGGCCTCAATCCGATAAGAAAAAAGGCCAAAAAAAGAGCAAAAAATTTGTGTATATGCATTTTCGAAATCCTCTAATTTCTAATCCCACTATAAATACTCTTGGAAAAAAATGGAAATTTGATCATTGCCCAAAACAATAAATTCCAATCTTTTCTTGGACTCTCATTATTTGCGACCTATGGTAAGGACAACTTGCATAAAAAGACTGGAGTTTTTTCAATGAAATACGGACCAATTTACCTGTTCTTTCTAATATTTTTGTTCACAGCAACGCCCAATGTTTTAAGCGCCGAGGACAAAGAACAAAATCAGGCAGAAGAAAGCGTATCGGAAACAAACAGCGAAAGTGAAAAAACGCCGGAACAACGCGCACCGAAGCTAAAGGTCAAGATGAGCGATGAGATGCAGGCAAAAGAGGATGCTTTTCAGGCTAAATTTAAAACGCTGACAGACAAACAAAAAGCAATCGTGTCACAAATGGAAATTGACTTCATGAAAACGACACAGCCTGACATAGATATCCTCCACGTTGCAAACCAGATAAGCAAGTGCAGCTACTCCAGCTCGGCAAAAAACAAGCTGATTGAAAAAGCCTTCCAGAAATATCAACAGGAACGCAATGACGTACAGAATCAGATGTGGGCGGATTTTGACCGAAAATATAAGGGACAAATCGATTTTATGGATGAAAAAGAATTACGTCATCATCTTTATCTACAATTCAATATTGCGACCAGCACCGCGGCCAGCCTCATTAAAGTCAAAGGCAGCAAGGCTGATGCGCGTGAATGGTGCAAGATCGGCTTGAACACAATAGATGTCAGAGCATAAGATTACGGAATAGCAAGTAACAACGATATCAACATGCGCATTTCTGCCGTTCTTCCTGTCATCCGTGTTTTAAGTGTTCTTTCGCTGGTGTTGATAGCACCAACGAACCTGAAGGGTGCGTTCGCACAGGATGGCTTGCCCCAAACAAACAACGGACAGCCAAACACAGCCCCCCAACGCCAACAAATGCCTCAGATGAATCAGGGGCAAATGCAATCGGGCAACCGTAATTTGCAATCCGCAAAACCGCCGCCGACCGCACAAGCCCCTGGCCCTGGCGCGGACTTATTGACCGAAGACATGCGCACATCCGAAAAAATGTACCGCGAAATTACCGCAACACTGAAAAAGCCGCAGACTGACCTCCTAAAAGAAATGGAATTCCAGTATATCGCAACCATAGGCCCCGATATTCTTGTCACAACCACCGCGCTCCAACTCAAACAATGCGAGTTTAAAAGCGAGGACCAGAAACAAAAAGCTGCGACGATATATAAGGCCTATAAGGCCAGTATGGAAAAGAACAAGGAAGAGCTTCGCAAGAATTTCGACAAACAATATATCCCGCAAATTTCTTTCATGGATCCGAAAATGGTGATGAGTCACCTCAATGTTCTCACCTATTACGCCAAAACCCTGAAAACCCGACAAATTAAAATGAGCATCCAAAACGCGCAGGATAAACAAGCCGTGTGTAAACGCGGAATGAAAACCCTCCAGCTCTTCGCCAAAGGGTAAAAGCACGCACCCCAACGTCATTAATAGAGTAATACCTTAACTCTAAACAGGACTAACCATAGGTTCGCCATCCTCGGCATCGGCATCTGCATTCAATTCCACGACCAAAGGATGCGGCACCATCTTGTGATACATCTGATGACCGACATCAACCACGAAATCATCCTTGGAATAAGGCTCTTGCCCCTCCTCCAAATCGGCATTCAGCCGCTTGACCTGCGCATTCGCAAACTCCACCACATCCCACCAGCCGTTCACGCGCTGCTCCTGCGCGGAATAAGTGGTATCGGGGATCAACTCGGTGCGCAACCGCCGGCTCATATCGCCGTGGCGGAACCCCATAAACTGGTTCTCCAGCTTCCGCCCGTTTGAAAGCGTCCCGACCGTCGATCCGGTTTCTCCCGGTTCACGCGGCGGCACGGGCGCAGACCCGAAAACGAATTCAAACTCATCCATGATATCCTTATGACGCTCGGCTTCGATCCCGATATCCTCAATATCAAAATCCGCAAAATACACATCCCGCGCCCCCGTCGTGCGGAACGCATGGTCAATGACATAGAGCTTGGCCAGATCCACCTGCTCCCAAATCCCCGGCATTCTGTAATCTTCGGGGTCTGGATGCATCACCTCGCTATAACGGTACTCAGGAATATCATTCAGGTCGCACACCTCAATATTCTTGTGCGTCGCCCCGTCATAAACAAAACTCTCCACCCAGAATTTCGTCATCGGGTCAAGCTGCGTAAAATCCAACCAGATTTTCACATCTGCATCGGGATACATATTCGCATTGTCAATCGCCTGCGCAATCTCGCTAAGCGGCACCTTGGAAAGCGTATCCTCATCTCCGTCCGGATCTTGATAAATCTTGTCCTTGAAAATCCAGAGGTAATTGACCATCATGCCGTCACGCTCTCGAGTTTGCTCCTCCTGCTCAAGGGCGGGACGCATTTCGGTAAAATACGTCTCTTTTTCTTGCTGGAAAGCGGCCTTCGCTTCAATTTTAGCTTGTTTCTCGGCCTCACGCGCCGCATCATCGGCAGCCCATTGCTGCTCCTGTTCCCACAATTTAGGAAAGAAATTCCGTAAAACCCAGCGCTCGAACCCGTTACGATCACCCATGATCTTAAAATACCCTGCCGCGAAACTTTATGTCAATTTATACGCGCCTCCGAAACCCGCAAACGCCACCAAAATCCGCGTAGAAAAACACGACATTTTCTGTCGTATTTTTTTGCACCGAAAACAGCTTTATGATAAAAGATTAACAAATTAACGAATAGGAGGGTTTGAACAATGGGTACAAAAACATTCGCAGCCGTAGCAGGCTTAGGATTTCTGACCGTCATGGCCGCACCGCTGGCCTATCACAACCGTGACGTCGACTTCACGTCATATGACACATATATCCTGTCCGACGAACCCGACGGTAAACATATTCAGGTTATAAGCTCCAAAATGGACACCATCGCGGACATCCCTCTCGTTATGGATGAAAACGGCGTATTGGTTGGCCACGGCATCGTTAAGGGTGATGATTTCGAAGTTACCGTCACCGATCCGGATGAAGAAGCACTCTTCATCCATAACCACGGCGCGGAGAAAATGTGGCTCGGCCGCGACGTCGTCCATGTCCAACCCGCCGAGGACCACGCCTCCGTCGATGAAGACTACATCGAACCGCAAGGAAACGACGGACCGGGCTTCTAAAGCCGACACGCGCAATCACATATATTGTTGGAAATTTTTGCCAAATCCTGCACAACGCGGGTTTGGGATAGTATGCATACACTAATTGCTCACAGCTATGTACTTCAATTCACGCCACATAAAATAGCCCGTAACCGCACCACATAAACCATAAAGGCTCGTGATAGCAAAATGATCTATGGTTATAACAATTATTTTTAAGATAAAAACTACACTTATGCTTAAACATACTCCCAAAACTGCAGCACAGATAACCCAAATGACAGGATTATATATTTCCTTTGCAACAAGCATTCTAGAAATAAAGAAGCCGATAAGTGTAGCAGGAAAAGCAAATAGATAGGAAAACGCCGCAATAACCATTGCAACAACTAACGCTAGAAAGGGTAACAAAATGTATAAAAATTGATCATGAACAGAGCCAAAAAAACCATCGAATAAGTAAATTTTAAGCAAGTAAATATACACAACCCAAAACGTGCCATAAAATTGCGCTTTAATAAGCGCTAATAGAATATCAGAAGACTTCACTTCCTCGAAGCTCTGGCTCATAAGATTGATCTACTAATACCCACGCACCCACCAAAAACCAAAACCCAACAAAATCAAAAACACCGCCCACGTGCCGTATTTCACGCCTTTATGTTCCATCGACGTGGCACCCATAAAAGCGCCGAACACGCCGCCAATAAGCAGGGACAGCGGTAGCTTCGCCAGAAACAGCGCCGCGCGTTTCTGCCCCTCGGGCAGATCGACCGGAATATTGAACGTGATCAACTCGAACGTCGAACTCAGCGTCCCGAAACTATGCGGCAAAAACGCATAGAATAACGCCATCATCACACCGAATCCGAGAACACCGGTAAAAAGACTGTGCAGCGCCAGCGCGGAAAGAGCCGGACGGGACAGCGGCGGCGCAGCAAACGGCGCGTTGATTTTTTTCGCATTCGCCTTGATCCTGTCGCCGAACGCCATAAACACGGCAACCGAGACACCCAGAATACACAGACAATCCCCCATCAACCCAGCCGAACTTCCGAACAAAGGATACCCGAGCGTATGCAAATCGATCCCCGCTGCATATACCCCCCACGCCAGTAAACCGCCGCAAAGAACCATGCCGTAAGTTACCAGCAACACAAAAACATACGGCTTAACCATATCGGCCACCGTTAACGCATAAACATCAATAGCCTCGCCGTCCACCGTGTCGTCTTCTAAATCTTGATCACTCACAACCCCATCTCGATATCCTCGAGTTTCTTCACTTCATCACGCAGCTTCGCCGCCTCCTCGAATTCCAGATCGGCGGCATGGGCCAGCATCTTCTTCTTCAGCGCTTCAATATGCTTGCGCAGTTTTGCGGGTTCGTGGAACCACTCCTCCTGCTCGGCCTCGTGCAGCCCACGCGTCACGTTCACACGGTCCGCTTGCTCATAGACACTGTCAAGAATCGTGCCGATATTCTTCTTGATGCTCGCGGGCGTAATGCCATGTTCGGCGTTATAAGCCTTCTGCTTCTCGCGCCGACGGTTGGTTTCATCCAACGCATATTGCATGGAATCGGTAATTTTATCGGCATAAAGAATAGCTTTACCATCAACATTCCGCGCCGCCCGCCCGATCGTCTGCACCAGCGAAGTCTTAGAACGCAGATACCCCTCCTTGTCCGCATCCAGAATCATCACCCGCATACATTCGGGAATGTCCAGCCCCTCGCGCAGCAGGTTAATCCCGACCAGAATATCGAACTCCCCGCGCCGCAAACCCTGAATAATCTCGATCCGCTCCAGCGTATCGACATCCGAGTGCATGTAGCGCACCTTCAACCCGTTTTCGAGCAAATATTCGGTCAGCGCCTCGGCCATCTTCTTTGTTAGAACAGTGACCAGCAAACGCCCGCCCTGCCCCACGATCTCCCGCGCCTCGTGCATCAAGTCATCCACCTGATTCTCGGTCGGCCTGATCTCAACCTCGGGGTCGATCAACCCCGTCGGACGCACGACCTGCTCCGCCGTAATCCCGCCTGCCTGCTCGACTTCCCATTCCCCGGGCGTCGCGGAGACATAGACGGTCTGCGGCCGGAACGCATTCCATTCCTCGAATTGCAGCGGCCTGTTATCCACCGCGGCTGGCAAGCGGAAACCATATTCCACTAACGTTGTTTTCCGCGCGCGGTCGCCGTTATACATCGCACGTAATTGCGGCACCATCGCGTGACTCTCATCCAGAAAAACCAGCGCGTCATCGGGCAGATATTCGATCAATGTCGGCGGCGGCTGCCCCGGCTTGCGCCCCGTCATATAGCGGGAGTAATTTTCAATCCCTTTGCACATGCCTGTCGCCGCCAGCATCTCCAGATCAAACGTCGTGCGCTGCTCGATCCGCTGCGCCTCCAGCAATTTCCCCTCAGCCTCGAACTCTGCAATCCGCAGCTTTAAATCCCGCTTGATCTGCTGCATCGCCTGCGCCACTGTCGGCCCCGGCGTAATATGGTGGGTATTTGCAAAAATCTGCACACCCTCAAGATCTTCGAACTTCTCCCCCGTCAGCGGGTCAAACTCTGTAATCTTTTCTATCTCGTCCCCGAACATCGAAAACCGCCATGCCCGATCCTCAAAGTGCGCGGGAAAAATCTCGACTGTATCGCCGCGCACCCGAATGCTCCCCCGCTCGAATGACAAGTCATTGCGCCTGTACTGCAACTCGATCAAACGCCCGATCAACTCGTTCCGCGCGATTGCCTGCCCGACCTTGATCGGGAACGCCATCGCCATGTAATCCTCTTTCGACCCGATCCCGTAAATACACGACACAGACGCCACGATGATACAATCCCGCCGCTCGAACAGCGCCCGCGTTGCCGCGTGGCGCATCCGGTCGATCTGCTCGTTAATGCTGGAGTCTTTCTCGATGAACGTATCCGTGCGCGGCACATACGCTTCGGGCTGGTAATAATCATAGTAAGAGACAAAATATTCCACCGCATTATCGGGAAAGAACGCCTTGAACTCCCCGTAAAGCTGCGCCGCGAGCGTCTTGTTCGGCGCAAGGATCAAGGCAGGCCGCTGTAACTTTTCAATCACATGCGCCATCGTGAACGTCTTCCCTGACCCCGTCACCCCCAGCAACGTGACATCCGACAACCCGTCATTCAGCGCCCCTGTAATCTTGCGGATCGCCTCGGGCTGATCCCCGGACGGGTTGAATTCGGACTCCACTCGCAGCGGCACCGACTGGTCCAGCTCTGCCGGAACCATCAACGGGCGCTCGTTATTCGGGATCATGGCTTTTGTACTCATAGCCTAAGATATACCCGAAATCAGCGTAAAAACAAACGCCGCAAATATGTTGTAAATACAATGAAAAGATAAGGATAACCTGCACCCCAAGGGTCAAATTATTTACGCAAGTACCATAGCTTGTTAGACTATCACAAAGAACATAAACGTATCCCCCAAATCCCTATGCCCTTAAAAAGAATAATCAAAACAAAACGTCTGCCTATTGTTTTGGCATTAATCTTGCTCATTGTACTTCTGGCCGTTGCATACGAGCCATACAAGGAATACCGGGAAGACATATCCAAACGCGATAAATACAAAAACCTGATGTCTCTTGTTAAAATGCCTAAAAAGGGAAATTTTTTCGAAAAATCTGACACAATACGCCAATTTGTGAACAAAAACTCCGTCCACAATATCGACGATGAATTCCGAAGCTACTGGAATAAACACGACATAATTGCAAAAAAAATAGCGGACTTCTCAACCGGAAAAATAGCCACACCCGTGCACCTTGAATGTTCAACCAGAAGCAGAACCATGAGATACCTTGCAAACCTCGCAGGAATCAAAACACGTAAAATTGTCCTCTACGAATATGGTGAAAACTTCCGCTCTCACGTGTTTATAGAAGTGCAAAACCCGGATACTAAAGAATGGCACATTCAGGATCCCGGCTATGATCTTTTTTGGAAAGACAGGACAACGGGAACAAGATTATCAACAATCGAACTACTAAAAAAAGATATGGACAGCGTAGTACCATGCTATACGCAGGAAAACTGCGGATGGAACTGGAATCATAAGGCATCACAGGGAAACCCTAACGCCTTGAAATCATATTTTGCGTTGGCTGTCATACACTACGAACCTTGGGAAAAACGTGAAATTTTTTATAACCCTGAGCACTTTGATTTAGAAAAGCCACAAACCGTAGAAGGCAAAGGCAAGATAAAGTTTTGTAAATTTGCCCCCGGCGAATGCGAAGGCCGTATCACAATCGTAAAATAAAACAAACGCCGCAAGTATATATCTTGCGGCGCTGTATCTGTCACGTCAGATCACACGGAGAACCCGTATGTTAAAACGCTGAAGCGTCCTACTTACCGTCTTTTTTAGTCGGTTTAGGTTTCTTCGTTGCAGAAGGTTTGGAGTTGGAAGAAGCCATAGCGAAATCTCCACTATGATGCGGCCTTTAGCGGCGGCGGCGAACTTCAAACGATTTGAAGCTAGACAGAAATATACGCCTGTTTTTATAAAAAGAATACAAAAATCATATTTCCTGCAAAAAATTTTTATGCACGAAAAGCCCTAGAAAAACAGTCGCTTGAGTGCTATGAAAATCCCCATGACAAAAGATATTGATACAGACATCGCCATGAAATGCCGCACCTGGGCTTTTGAAGAAGCCAAGGCCGTTCTCAAACGCCTGCGCGCCATCGGCAAGGGCCAAATCAACACCCCCGAAAAGGGCTACGTGCTGTTCGAAACGGGTTACGGCCCCTCAGGCTTACCGCACATTGGAACCTTTGGCGAAGTCTGCCGCACGACCATGGTTATGCGTGCTTTTCAACGCCTCTCGGATATCCCAACGAAACTGATTTGCTTCTCGGATGATATGGATGGCCTGCGCAAGGTGCCGAGCAACATCCCCAACCCGCAAGTACTTGAGGACGCATTGGGCATGCCGCTCTCCAGCGTACCCAACCCTTTCGACTCCGATTATGAAAGCTACGCCGCGCATAACAATGCGAAACTGCGCGAATTCCTTGATAGCTTCGGCTTCGATTATGAATTCATGAGTTCAACTGAGGACTGCTACAAAAACGGCCGCTTTGATGACACACTGCGTCTGATGCTTGAAAAATACGAAGACGTGCGCGGAGCCGTTCTCCCGATTTTGGGTGAAGAACGCGCGGCCACATATTCACCGCTCTTCCCTGTGGTTCAGAAAAAGAACACGGATCAGCCGCACCCGATCATCCTGCACAATACGATCTTAAAAGAGGTCACAGACCTTCAAAACGGCGTTGCCACCTTCATCGTTCAGGACGACAGCGAAAAAGAACGGAGTGGCTACGGCGAAGACGAAGAAATTACGCAAAGCGTCTACAAAGGCGGCTGTAAGGCGCAATGGCGCGCCGACTGGGCGCTGCGCTGGTACGCCCTCGACGTCGATTATGAAATGGCAGGCAAAGACCTCGTGACCTCCGCCGACATCGCCGCCGACATTGTCAAAATTCTGGGCGGACGCGGCCCCGCGGGATTCCGCTACGAACTCTTCCTTGATGAAAACGGTCAGAAAATCTCCAAATCAAAGGGCAACGGCCTGACAATGGAGGAATGGCTGACCTACGCCCCGCATGAATCGCTAGCCTATTATATGTTCCAGCGCCCGACTAGCGCGAAAAAACTCTATTTCGACATCATTCCTAAGGCGGTAGACGAATACATCACCTTCGTGGAAAAACTGCCCGAGCAGGAAGACAATAAAAAGCTCGAAAACCCCGCGTGGTATATCCATGACGGCAATATCCCGAATTCGCAGCACACACCGATTTCTTTCGCTTTATTGTTAAACCTTGTGAATGCGGCAAACACAGAAGATCCGGAAGTCCTTTGGAACTTTATTAAGACCTATGCCCCCGAGGCAACGCCCGAAAACTCACCGTTTCTGGACCGTTTGGTGCATTACGCCATTCAATATTACAAAGATTTCGTCCTGCCGGAGAAAAAATACCGCGCCCCCGATGACCGCGAACGCGCTGCACTGAAAGACCTCATAATTCGCTTAAAAGAAATGCCGCAAGGCCTTGATCCCGAAGAATATATGACCGCCGTATTTAGCGCAGGAAAGGACAACGGCTACGACAAAAGCGAGCTAAAGCATTGGTTTCAGGCGCTTTATCAGGTTCTACTGGGACAAGACCAAGGCCCGCGCTTCGGGTCTTTCATCGCCCTTTACGGTACGCACGACACCGTAAAGCTGATTGAGGACTCCCTGAACCGTTAACCATAGTTACAATACCGAAAACCTGCTCTCACCGCTGCATTGCAGCATACAAAATATAAAATTCCATACGAATTTATTTAAAATTTTAAATAATTTTTAAGGACATTTGACGTATTCTGGAATTACAGGTGGGATAATCCCTTCTTGTACCAATTTGTTTAACGCTCGTGTGTGTGGGGAATAATGATAAATATAGATGGCGTAAAGCCAACTCCTAAAGCATTGCTGGCAGATTTAGAAGTATTTGAAAACTTCTGTATGGGCAACGCAAACCTGTCACCTCAGGATTTCCGTGACATTAACAATGAACTGAGTATCGGCGCCGTTTTGATGATCGGCAAACGCCGTTTTAAATCCACGTCGGAAGGTCGCGAAATCTACTGGCAAGGGTTGGATGGAGAAGAACATTTTCTGGGCCACACACACGATGCGAAAATCAACCGTGACTACCCCGGCTTTCATAAACTCCGCTCACATGCGCTAAGCGGCGATATGGTAGAATCCGATAGCATCCACAAAATAGCGAATGGCCGCCGTGGCAACTATACCGTTGTGACCTTAAAAGACGGAACGGAAGGAATAGGACCGAATTACAACATTGCCCTACGCAATGCGGTGCTGAAAAACCACCTGACGGTTCAGTTCAACAAGGCCAGCCTGTTCACATATTTAAGCGGCCTCTGGGTACGCGCTTAGTCTTCACGGTTAAAGAGAACATGACTGTTTGAAAGACCGGTTTCGGGATAGCCGTATTTATCCTGACCATAAATCCCGTCCCCTTTGTTCAACTCCGCATCATCCGCCCAGCGCGTCACAATATGTTCAAGTGCAGGACGATCACGATCTTCAAGCTCCTTGTCGTCATAACTACCGATATGCAGGAAACCGGCAATTTGATCACAATCGTCTAATCCGAGATAAGCCCTGAAAGCGGGATCAAACGCATACCATTCCGTCAGCCACTGAACCCCGTAACCGCAAGCATGCGCCGCCAAGGACATATTCATACAGGCCGCACCCGACGATAAAACCTGCTCCCACATCGGCTTCTTCCCCTTACGGATACGGGACACCACGGCGATAACCAGCGGTGAACGGCTGAACCGCTCTTCTTCAATCTGCAAACGTTCATCAGAGCTATCAGGGTTTTCACGGGCAAAAATATTACGCGCGACCTTTCCCGCATCCCGACTGCCCTGCCCCTCAAAAACAATAAAATACCACGGCACCATCTTACCGTGATCGGGCACACGCGCCCCGGCCGTTAAAATCTTTTCCAACTCGTCTGCGGACGGCCCCGGCTCTTTTAAATCCTGTACAAGAGCACTGCGCCTGCGCATAAGAAAGTCCAGAACATCTTCTGACTTGCGACCGGAAAAAACGTCCATAAGAAAACCTCTTACAAGTGTTTGTTGATTCAACCTTGCCAGTAAAAGCCTCTGCCGTTATCCTCCACCCGACGTCGACCAAACATAACAATGATGTGAAGAAAATGGCAGAAACGCCCGCGAAGGACAATACCGAAACCACAGGACAAAACAGCGACACAACCGTCATCAAGACGGATGAAACTGTGATCGAAACGGACAAACCTGTAATAATCGAGCCAACCGGCGAGAACACAGCCACTGCGGATGCCTCTGCTGATGTCTTGCAGACAGGCGACGCAACACCGGATGACAACGATGATACCGTGCCCGATATATTCAATGCATCCGAGGAAGAAATGCTGACAAACCAGATCGGCGATTTCTGGAGCGAAGTTGTTGATGTCTGGCAACACGGATTTATGGGCATAGATATCGGCCGCATCATCATAGCCGTTCTGATTTTCGGAATATTTCTGATCTTCCGCGGCCTCCTGACCAAATACATTCTTTACACCGCCGCCCGCTGGACAAAAAAAACAAAAACCGACATCGACGATAAAATCCTAGAAGCGCTGACCCCGCCGATCCGCTTCATCCCGATCATACTGGGAGTATTCTTCGCAACATCATTCCTGAACCTCAGCGGAACATTACTTTACTTTGTACAGCGTATTATTCGTTCAATGATCGCCTACACCATCTTCTGGTCACTGCACCGTTCTCTGAACCCAATTCAGCATATGTCGAAAAAGCTGCGCCGCACTCTGACCCCCACAATGGTGAACTGGATTTTCAAATTCATGAAAATGGTCATCATCTTTATTGGTGCCGCCGTAATCCTTGAAATCTGGGGTATCGCTATCGGCCCGCTGCTCGCCGGTCTGGGGCTGTTCGGTGCTGCCGTCGCTCTGGGGGCGCAAGACCTCTTCAAAAACCTCATCGGCGGGATTACGGTCATCGCCGAAAAACGCTTCAACCCCGGCGACTGGATAAAGGTTGACGGTGTGGTCGAAGGCGTAGTCGAGGATATAGGTTTTCGCTCCACCAAGGTACGCCGCTTCGATAAGGCGCCTGTTCACGTGCCGAACTCGGAACTTTCCGATGCAGTCGTCACAAATTTCAGCCGCATGACCCACCGCCGCATTTACTGGAAAATTGGTGTGACTTATTCCACCACTGCCGAACAACTCAAGATCGTCCGCGATGGTATCAGCGATTACATTATGAACAATGAAGACTTTGCCAAACCGCCCGAGGTCGCAACTTTCGTGCGTATCGATAGCTTCAATGATTCATCCATCGACTTTATGATCTACTGTTTTACCAAAACAACAAATTGGGGCGAATGGCTGGAAATCAAAGAGAACTTTGCAATAGCGATAAAAGACATCGTTGAGGAAAAAGCCGGTACAGGCTTCGCCTTCCCGTCACAATCCGTCTATCTGGAAACATGGCCGGAAAACGATAACCGACCGGAAATTTTCACCCCGCCGTCAGACAAAAACAACAACAATAAATCTGCGCAAGACCAGAAAGAAAGCGGTCAGGAAGACACGAAAAAAGCGTCATAAGAGACGCCCCATGAAGCACAGAACGGCACAGTCTTTTTAGAGAGAATATTTTTCTGGAAGCTCAGTACTTTATATTGTTACCAAGCATTAAAAATATTCATATGTATGGAATAACTTCATGTCCATTATGCCTAAAAAATCATTAGCGTTCTTTGCAAGTATTTCAGTCCTTATCTGCATGAGTAGCTTCTTCTATTTATCCGCACAGGAAATTGAAAAGAAAGAACTGCCAGCAGACACTAGAGTGCGCAAAGACGGAAAAATATCCTGTTCTGCCCAATCCGTGCCTTTTGTATCCGAATATCTTTTTAATGTTAAAAGGGTCTATATCTATCTGGATACTCAAGGCGTTTATCCGCCAATGATTCCTCCGAATTTTCCTGAGCCTCTCCTTCGAGATAATTTAAAAAAGCACGCGAAAGAGAGGTACGAAAAATTATTTTCGACTTTTGGCGGCCGTGTTATTGACGACCTATCATGTGCACATAAAGCCGACCAGCCAGTTACAGTGCTAGATGAGAACAATGCAAAAAGTCTGAATTTGTTTTTTAACAAAATCGAAGATCCACAAACACTTGGTGTATATATCACGGTGCGGTTGTCTTACCTCTCGCGGAATGGGTATCTAAAAGCTTTAAATAACCAAATACCCATCGATGGATATTTGGTGATCATAACAAAACAACTCATGCGTTCAGATATTGAGCTTCTAGGGTGGCAATCACGAGCGCGGTCTTATGTTACTATATTTCCGCTAAACCATTCAGAACCTGAAGATGTAACAAGATTTATTCAAAACAGTATTTAGGAGAGCAAAACGGCGATAATGTCAAATACATGGAGTGGAAAATTTTTGATGATGATTAAACTTCATTTGTCGCCTGATATTCGTCAGATAAAAATCAAATGCCCAGATCTTCATAACCTTGACCGTCATCATGGCCATGGTCATCATGCACTTGATGATCCGATTGACTGTCAGCCTCGATCTGTTGGATCACGGAATCGGCAACCTCCTTGGAAACACGAATAACGCGTCCGTCCGCCGAAGGCATAAACCCCTCGCGCAACATCGTCTTTAAACGAAGCTTCTCACCTTCCGGATCGTATGGAACATTACTAGTCATAAAAAACCTTTTTCTTGGCCTGCCAATCGCAACGCACATTTAAAGTTTCATAACAAAGTTAATAATATCATAAAGACGATGAGTACATAAATTATCTATGGAAAATAAAAGCAAAAAACTCAACTTCTCCCTTGCAAAACAATGAAAAGACCACTAATAAGATGAGAATAATTCTCATTAACAAAATTAGGCAACTAAAATGATTAAGAATAGATACCTTGCCTTGGCCGTCTGCGCACTGGCTTTAGGCATGAACACCCCCGTCATGGCAGAAAAAATAGCAACGTCAAATACTGGGCATGTACTCGAAGACCACAACAAAGAAATAAGAGCCGACCACTACGAGGGCAAGACCTTTGAAACTGAAAAAGAAGCTATGATAGCCTTCTTCGAAAACATGCGTAACATTGCCAGAATTCTGGAAAAAGATGACGAACTGGAATTCCTGGACATGGAAAACATCCATGAAATATCCTACACACTGGAAACAGCTCTGGAAAAACTAAAAACAAGCGGAAAACTACCAGAACAAAACCACAAAAAAATGAGCGCATCCCTTGAAGCCGTCCACATCGCTTCGGAAGAACAGGAAGAAGAAACAATCCGCAGGGAATTTGACAACCTGAACCGCCAGTACCTCCTGCTGAATAGGGACGCCAGCTAAAACGCGCAAGACCCAAACCTGTATACAAATGCGAAGATGGGGCATGTCTCCATCTTCTTTATTTTATGCAAACATGCTACGCATAATTTATGTCAGAAGCACACGCACTTTTGGAAAACACACGGCCCGTAAACCCGCCCGACATTCCCGCCGTCTGCGTAAACGCGAAGGAAGCCGCCATAATGACCTCCGACGGCGAGCTGAAAATCCTGCCCCATAATCAGGCAAAACTTCTGCTGCACAAGAAACCCGCTCTCGTCTGCCATGCGCCATATACACGCGCCCGCCTTGATCTTGATGAATTCTGGCCCTATGACGTGCTGGAGCTTTTCGCATTCATCCATCCTGCGCGGTTTTGCGTTCCGACCCCCGCAGGCCTGGCCAAGACGTTACACCTCTCCCCGCCGGAAAGTTTCGAAGACTATCCGATGACATTAATGGAGATCACACGCGCCCTCTTAAAAGACCTGCAAAACGACCCGTACGCCGAGAAAGCCGACCCGCTCAAAATTTCTTCCGTCATGGGCTTAAAAGGAAAAGGCTGGCCGTGGACACCGTTTATCTTTTCCGCACGCGGCGAACAATATGAACCCTCCATCGACGTCTTCGGCAAAACCGCTCTGAACGTCTGGAAACACCTGCCCGAATGGGCCGAAGAAGCACCGCCCCCACCGCCGTCACATTACGGCGTGAGCGCAGCCGAAGCCACCGAACGCCTGCAGGAACTTCTCGGACGCGGCGACGCAAAAGTCGAAACCCGTCAGCAGCAACAGGACTACGCAACCCAAATCGCCAAAACCTTCGAACCCGCCGAAGAACTGGAAAACCCGCACATCGTTCTCGCCGAAGCCGGAACAGGTGTCGGAAAAACCCTCGGCTACCTCGCGCCCGCCAGTGTCTGGGCGGAAAAAAACGAGGGCAGCGTCTGGATCTCCACCTACACCAAAAACCTCCAGCGTCAGATCGACAGCGAGCTTGACCGCCTCTACCCCCACCCTCAGGTCAAGGACGCCTATGTCACCGTCCGAAAAGGCCGCGAAAATTACCTCTGCTTGCTGAACCTCGAAGACGCCGCCAATGGCGCGGCTCTTGCCCGCTACCCAAATCAGGCCATCGCCGCAGGCATCATGGCGCGCTGGACGGCCGCATCCAAAGACGGTGACCTGAGCGGCCCTGACTTCCCCGGCTGGCTAAGCGGTATTCTGGATTCAAAATTCACTTACGGACTCGCCGACCGCCGCGGAGAATGTATCTTTTCGGCCTGCGATCATTATCACCGCTGCTTTGTCGAACGCTCCATCCGTAAATCAAAACGCGCGCGCATCGTTGTGGCAAACCACGCGCTAGTGATGATCCAGTCCGCTCTCTCCACACCGGGGGAAGACATGCCCTCTCGCTATATCTTCGACGAAGGCCACCACCTCTTTGATGCCGCAGACAGCGCCTTCTCTGCACACCTCACCGCCCGCGAGATGAGCGACATGCGCCGCTGGCTGCTCGGAATGGAGGGCGGCCGCCGCAGTCGCGCACGCGGATTAAAACGCCGCGTCGAAGACTTGATCGCCGGCGATGAAAAGGCCGAAAAAGCCCTGCAGGATATCCTCCATCACGCTCACGATCTTGTCGCTTTGGGATGGGGCAAACGGTTGCAGGAAAACCGCCCCGACGGCCCCGCCGAAAAATTCCTCCTGCAAGTCTATAAACAGGTCTTCGCCCGCGCCAAGGGACGCGACGGGCCGTACTCTTTGGAAACGCAGCTCCACCCGCTCGAGGAAGATACAAAAACCGCGGCACTTACCTTGCAAAAATCTTTGAACAAGATCAAAACCCCGATGGATGACCTCACACGCATCATCATTAAAAAACTACAGGATGACGAAGGCTTTATGGACGCCGATACACGCAAACGTCTGGACGCCCTCGCCCGCTCTCTTGAACGCCGTGCTCAACTCACCTTAAAAGGCTGGATCAACCTGCTCGAAACCATGCAGAAAGAAAAAGACGTGCCCGGGTTTGTCGACTGGCTGGAAATCGAGCGCATCGACGGACGCGCCTTCGATGTTGGCGCATACCGCCACCACGCCGACCCGATGAAACCGTTTTCCGCCAGTATGCGCCCGCATGTCCACGGCATGGCAGTGACCTCCGCAACCCTAAGAGACGGCAGCGAAGACGAAACCCAAAACTGGCTCACCGCCGAGGAACGCACCGGCGCATCCTACCTCACATCAGAATCCATGCGCGCAAACTTCAACTCTCCCTACGATTACAAAAACCAGACACGCATTTTTATCGTCAATGATGTCCCGAAGGACAACCCCGCCCTCGTCGCCGGAGCATACCGCGCTCTATTCAAAGCCAGCGAAGGCGGAGCACTCGGCTTATTTACATCCATTCAACGCCTGCGCGCCGTCCATAACAGCATCGCCGCCGACCTCGAAGATGCGGACATCCCGCTATACGCTCAGCACGTCGATCAGATTGATACGGGAACACTCGTCGACATGTTCCGAGATGATCCCCATGCCTGCCTGCTCGGAACCGATGCGGTGCGCGACGGCGTAGATGTTCCGGGGGAATCTTTGCGCCTGATCGTATTCGACCGCGTTCCGTGGCCGCGCCCAACCATCCTTCACAAGGCAAGACGCGAGGCCTTCGGCAAACGCCGCTATGACGAAATGATCACACGCCTGAAACTCAAACAGGCCTACGGCCGACTGATCCGAAAAGAAACTGATCGCGGCGTCTTCGTGATGATGGATTCAATGCTCCCCTCCAGATTACACGGCGCATTCCCCGAAAACGTCATTATCGAAAAAATCGGCCTGTCCGAAGTGATCGAAAAAACAGCAAAATTCCTGAAAGAAGACAGCGATAGCCTCGCTGCTTGAAATATACTGAGCAAATGTGGACAAAACCCGTCACAAAGTTTGTCATTGTCAAAAAACCTTACGTATAATCCGCGTAAGTTTATTTTTTTGCATAAACGCCGTGTTTAGCTTATAGAACAGGCGAAACCTTTAGACATAATTCATCAAGGGCACTAGTATTTGTATGAAGCCATTCGTATATGAAATTTCCGGCCTGCATCCGTTGATCGCTTTCAAAGCCATCAATCACATGCCCTACAGCCTGTTGCTGGACAGTGCAGACCGCAACCACCCCAGCAGCCGATACTCCTTCGTGATGGGCTACCCCATCGAAACCATCGAAACCAAGAACCGACAAACGACTGTCACAAACTGGGAACAGCAACTCACAATCCCGGGCGACCCGTTTGAAATCCTGCAAGACCGCATGGACGCCTGGGTCGGCAAAACACAAACCGTTGGAAACCTTCCGCCGTTTCAGGGCGGAGCAGCCGGCCTCTTCGGGTACGACCTTGGCCGTACCATCGAGGATATACCCGAAACGGCAAAGGATAATGAAAAAATCCCCGATATGGCTGTCGGCCTTTACGATCAGGTTTACGCCTACGACCATGAACAGAATAAAGGCTGGATAATTACGCACGCCCGAAACCACAAGGAAGCGGAAACCAAAAGGAACTTCCTGCTTAAAATCCTGACAAACGAAGAACAAATCGCTGAAGAGCCGCCGCACAACCCAAAAAACATGGAATGGACGGCAAACTTCACCACATCCGAATACGAACAAAACGTCCGGAAGGTCATTGATTACATCTACGAGGGCGATATCTTTCAGGCCAATCTTTCGCAGCGTTTTGATACGCCGAAACCTGAAGAATTCGATGCCTTCACTCACTATGCCCGCCTGCGCGAGGTGAACCCCGCACCTTACGCAACCTTTATGAACTTGGGCGGCATTATTATCTCTTCTGCCTCTCCCGAACGCTTTCTGAGCGTCGATGAAAACGGCGAAGTCCTGACACAGCCGATCAAGGGAACACGCCCACGTGTTGAAGACCCGCAAACAGACCGCAAAAACCGAGAAGACCTGCTGAACAGCGAAAAAGACCGCGCCGAGAATATTATGATCGTAGATCTCCTGCGCAACGACCTCTCGAAAGTCTGTCAGGCCGATTCAATCTCCGCCAATAATTTGTGCGAGCTTGAAACTTTCGCTGGCGTGCATCATTTGGTCTCCACGGTGCGCGGCAAACTGAAGACCGATAAAACCCCGCTTGATTTACTCAAGGCGTGCTTCCCGGGCGGTTCAATCACAGGCGCACCGAAAATTCGCGCCATGGAAATTATCGAAGAACTCGAACCGACCAGACGCGGCCCCTATTGCGGGTCAATGGCCTATATCGGATATGACGGACAAATGGACAGCAGCATCCTCATCCGCACGATTATCTATGATGACAAGAACATCAGCATTCAGGCAGGCGGCGGAATCGTTGCGGACTCCGACCCAGCAACCGAATATCAGGAAACCCTTGATAAGGCAGCATCCATCTTCAAAAGCTTCGAAACAGAAGCCGAAGAAGCAGAAAAAACAGCCACTGCAGCCAAAAACGACAAGGATATCGCCAAAACAGGCTAAAAAACCATGCTATCCCCTTGAAAACGGTGGTTTTTCGAAAAGAAATCTTTCTTTGCATACAATCTCGCATTAATATCCGCCCATGATTTTGGTCATCGATAATTACGACTCTTTTGTTTACAACCTCGCCCGCTATATTGAGCGCCTCGGCGGGAGATACGAAGTACACCGCAATGACGCGCTGACCATTGATGACATCCGCGCCAAAAGACCTGAGGCAATCATCATTTCCCCCGGCCCCTGCACGCCAAAAGAAGCCGGCATCTCAACCGAAATCATCAAACAACTGGGAAACGAAATTCCGGTTCTTGGTGTCTGCCTCGGCCATCAGGCCATCGGCGAAGCCTACGGCGGAAAAACCACCAAAGCAAAAAAACCCGTCCACGGCAAATCAGTGATGATCGAACATGACGGAACCGCACTCTTTCAGGATGTGCCAAGCCCGCTTAAAATCGGACGCTACCATTCCCTGATTGCCGAATTACCGGAAGACACGGATCTGCTCGTCGCGGCGAGAACCGCCGAAGGTGAAATCATGGCCATGCAGCATAAAACGCACCCCGTTTTCGGCGTACAGTTCCATCCGGAATCGGTCCTCACCCCTGCGGGCGTAGACGTGCTTTACAATTTCCTGACCATGGCGCATCACTGGAACCTGAATAAAAACAACACCGCCGCCCAATCGGCCTGAAGAATAAGCAGATAACTTTATGAGCACATTCAACCGCGTTACCGTTTACCTCGGCTCTTCGGGCCGCTGTCGTCAAATCTTCAAGGATACAGCCGCAAAACTCGGCACGGTCATCGGAGAAAAAGGAAAATTACTTGTCTACGGCGGTATGGATTCCGGCTTGATGGGTATTGTTGCGAACACTGCCCTGAGCGCTGGCGCGCACGTCACGGGAGTTATCCCGAAAAACCTGAAAGACAGCGAACGCATCCACCCGAACTTAAGCGAAACAATTCTCGTGCCCGATTTGTGGGAACGAAAGCTAAAAATGTTCAAACGCGCCGATGCGATTATTGTTTTGCCCGGCGGCTTCGGCACTCTGGATGAGATGCTGGAGGTTTTCCACTGGGCAGAGCTGAATTTGCATCAAAAACCAACAGTCCTCGTCAATATCGAAAACTACTACAACGACTTGATCGATTATCTTAAGACACTGCCGGACTTCATGTCCGACTATCTTATTGTGGTTAACTCTGTGGATGACGTGTTCACGGAACTGGATAACTGGTCACCGCCTGAAAATATGCAAATAGAGAACAACCCGCTCTTTCCGCATTATGAAGACCATATCCTCTCAGGCAAACAAGACCCGATGATTTTTGAAACAGCCAATATCAAGAATTCTTACACGCTGGCAACGGCGCTCGGCTTGAAACAGCTTGATAAACACACCCGCCCTCTTGGAATTCTAAACGACAAAAACCAGTTCAATGGATTGCTAAAGTGGATTGATACTGCGGAAGATGAGCATTTCATCACCGACCGCTGCAAAATGCTGTTCTCGGTCGCATCCCGAAAGGACATCCTCGAAGAGGCTCTGTCCAAACACGAACACATCCATATCGACCTCCAGCATGAAAAATGGGGCGCGAGCGAAACCGCTACCCATATCGAAATCACCGAAAAAGAATAAGAAAACGGATTATAAAGACGAGAATCAAATCTCTTCGAAATTGTAATTGGCCTGACCGCTGATCGGAATGCTGCGCGGGCGGTTAACAATGTTATTGCTGATATTCTCGGACAATTTCGAAAGCACAATATTCTGGATAATATTGAACATATCACGGCGCTCCTGCATCGGCATGCTGACCTCTGATCCGAAAATCCCGATCAACTCGTTTTTAAGGGCAAGCAAAGAAAGCTCCTCATCACGCTCCTCAACCGCATTATGAATGGCGGCTGTAACCTCGCCCTCATTGTAAAACTCGTCAAAATCAGAAACCTGAGAACGCAACTGAGCAACGAAAAAGCTGAGCATAGAGTCGGCATAATCATTGAAGTCTTCAACCTCGAACAGCGAGAGAACATCCTCACCGCGCGTTTCAACCAATCGGACATACAAATCCATAAACGCTTGTTTATCCGCTGGATTATCAGTCAGAATAATAGCCAATTCATGGATTTCCTCGTTACCAGGACGGCACTCGAACAAATCCTCATAAAACCCGAGACGCTCACGCCGGAAAACTTGAATTCTACTCTGGATTTCGGGATCTTCGGCCAATTCCTCCGCAGACTCTTCCGTAAGAGACATCGCGCCGGAAAACGTATCGCCTTTGCTCAAACGCTCGTAAATTTCTTTGGTAACCATATCATTAGGCAAGTCCTGATCACACAATCCCGCAAAGTCTGACAACTCGTCCTCCGCAAGCGCGGGAGCCTCGCCACCGGACACACCGGTCATATAGTCATTGAGAGAAACAGCCTGATCGTCAGACCGACGAACATCCGGTGTACTTATCTCCGTCCCGTCCGCAGCAAGCCCGGCATCCGCACGATCATTATCTCCCTGATTGAGATTTGCACATCCCGCGACAAGCCAAATAATCGCCGCAGCACTAAGACCTCTCTCTAAACGCCCCATAAACTGACCTTTTTTGTGGTTAATAGCACCAATTACTCCAGCAAAGCACTGAAGTTATGTCAACAACATAACATATTCGGAATAAAAAAAGTATTTAAGCAGCGACCTGCAAAGCAGACAGCTTCGCCTTCACAATAACGATATGCTTCTTGATACGCTCAAGATCAATCTCGTCTTCCGTCAGCGTCAAATCTTCGTTCAGATCCTTGAGCTTCTGCTCCAACTCGGCCTTATCCAGTTCCAGAACAGGAATAGCTTCCTCCGCCAGAACACAACATTTCTCGGCCGTAACATCCGCAAAACCGCCGGCGATAAAAATATGCTGGGGCGCTTCTTTTTCAGACTCTTTGTAAAGTTTCAAAACACCGTTATCGAGAGACGCCAGCAAAGAGCAATGACCGCCCATCACACCGAACGCGCCCTCATCCCCCGGAATAACCGCCATACGGATATCCTGTGACACAAGTTTCTTCTCCGGTGAAATCAATTCGAAATGAATTTTTCTGCTCATGCTTGTACTTTCCACTTAATCTGAAATTCCAGTTCCTCAACATACTCATCGCGCTCATGCTCGATATTAAAAATCGCACGGTCAGGAACATAAATACGCTCACCCGCAACCTGAATTTCAAAGTTCTCGCCACTCTCGATACAGTCAGCCAAACGACGCAGCTTCTGGACAAACTGCGCGTTTGTATATGCCTTCTCGATATCGCGGTTCTCTTTCATATCAGATCACATGCTTAACAATAGCCATCAAGAAACAGCCTTTGAATTAAGCCGCTTCCTGTGCCATTTTCGTTGCTTTCTCAACAACCTGTTCGATCGTACCGGTCATGTAGAACGCACTCTCAGGCAGGTGATCATAATCACCGTCAACAATCGCCTTAAAGCCTTTAATTGTATCTTCCAGTTCAACAAAAACACCGGGTGTTCCTGTAAAGACTTCCGCAACATGGAACGGCTGAGACAGGAAGCGTTGGATTTTACGGGCACGTGCCACAACCAGCTTGTCCTCTTCCGACAATTCATCCATACCCAAAATGGCGATAATGTCCTGCAGGTTCTTATACTGCTGCAATGTCTGCTGAACACGGTTGGCAACATCATAGTGCTCTTGCCCGATAACACGCGCATCAAGAATACGGGATGTAGAGTCCAGCGGGTCAACAGCAGGATAAATCCCCTGCTCCGCGATTTGACGGGAAAGAACCGTTGTCGCATCCAAGTGGGAGAACGTCGTTGCCGGTGCAGGGTCGGTCAAGTCGTCAGCCGGAACGTAAACCGCCTGAACCGATGTAATCGATCCCTTATTCGTTGATGTAATGCGCTCCTGCATCGCGCCCATCTCTGTTGACAGCGTCGGCTGATAACCCACGGCAGAAGGAATACGCCCCAGAAGCGCGGACACCTCGGAACCGGCCTGTGTAAATCGGAAAATATTATCCAGGAAGAACAAAACATCCTGACCTTCTTCATCACGGAAATATTCCGCCATTGTCAGAGCGGACAACGCAACACGGGCACGCGCACCCGGAGGCTCGTTCATCTGACCGTAAACCAGCGCAACCTTGGAATCTTTCCAGCTGCCTTGTTTGATAACGCCGGATTCGATCATCTCGTGGTAAAGGTCGTTCCCCTCACGTGTACGCTCACCAACACCACCGAAAACGGATACACCGCCGTGACCCTTTGCAATGTTGTTGATCAACTCCTGAATGGTAACCGTTTTACCAACACCGGCACCACCGAACAGACCAATCTTACCGCCCTTCGCGTAAGGACACAGAAGGTCAACAACTTTAATCCCTGTAACAAGCTGCTCGGCTTCTGTGGCCTGCTCTTTGAATTCAGGTGCATCACGGTGGATCGGCCAACTGGCCTTGGTTGTGACATCACCACCCTCATCAATCGGATCACCGATAACATCAAAAATACGTCCCAATGTTTCCGGCCCGACAGGAACGGCAATCGGCGCACCTGTATCAACAACGTCAGATCCACGAACAAGACCGTCTGTCATATCCATCGCAATCGCGCGCACCGTATTTTCACCAAGGTGCTGCGCAACCTCCAGAACAAGGTTCTGACCGTTATTATCTGTGTGAAGAGCGTTCAGGATCGGCGGAACTTCACCCTCTTCAAACTGAACGTCAACAACCGCACCCAAGACCTGCAAAATCTTGCCCGATGCCTGTCCTGATGTTTTTGCTTTTGCCATATCTTACTTCTCCATACGTTTGGTAACTGTTTATATTTTTAAATCTCAAATCGCCTGCCGACTAATCCTGACCGTGCAAGCTCTTAAATTCTTCTTTCTCGTCTTCTGAAATCGGACCGAACAAAGCCGGTGCGATGTATGTCGCCTTGGCTTGTTCCAACATCTCCTGAAACTCGGGGACTTCAAGTAATTTCTTTAACACATCTTCGGCCAACTGGCGCCCCGCCGCACTGTCGCTAGGAAAATGAATTCCGGCAATCTCTCGTCTATGCCCGATATCATAGCCAAGAGATTTATAAGCATTGGCATTTTTCTCGTCAATCATGGCCAAGAGGAGACCCGTCATATGCCCTTGCGCCGCGTGTCCGGAGGGATAGGCAGAATACGGCGGATTATCGACAACAAGTTCCAGACCTTCATCCAGCATTGATGGTCTGAGGCGGGCAAATTCTTTTTTCTTTTTCAAAACAAAGAAACGTAAGTCTTCGCTTGCTGCATTCAAAAGCTCTTCTGTATCTTTATTTCCCGAGGCCAAAAACAAATTGGAACGGTCAAATGCCAATGCCGGACCACCTAACTTGGCTTCATCTTTAATTTTTTGAACTGTTTCTTCATCACGCTTTGTTTTGGCTAACTCACGCAAATACAACAACTCTTCAACAGTTTTCTGCGTACTGTTTCCCGGAAAAAGCGCAACATCAAATTTCAAGTCTCGTGGCAACAAGGATGGCCCAAGCTCATAATACTCGATAAACTCTGTCCCCCAATCTTCATAAGGAAACGTTTTCGAAGACAGCTCTGTATTGTTCAAAATATGCTCAAGCGGGCTTTTCGCCGGACCGCTATCAAATTTCAGCGTCTCTACATTATACTTTTCAAAAATCGCAGGATCGCCATCCATAGGCTTAAGAAGCGTCACAATCACAGCAAGAATCGGAAATACCATAATCAGGCTTCCGATCATCAACCAGTTTGTACGTGATAGCTTCTCTCCCTTAACCATCGATCTTTAAACAGCCTCCGCACCGGAAATAATTTCGATCAGCTCTTTTGTAATGTAAGCCTGACGCGCTCTGTTATATTGAAGCGTCAGATCATCAATCATCTCGCCCGCATTACGTGTCGCGTTATCCATCGCTGTCATACGCGCGGCCTGCTCACCGGCAGAGCTGTCCAGCAATGCACGATAAATCTGAATGGAAACATTGCGTGGCAACAACTTGCTAAGAATTTCTTCTTCTGAAGGCTCAAAAATGTAAGGTGATTTAATGTCCGAGTCTTTAGATGCGCCCTCATCTCCCTCATTCTCTTCAGCAGAATTCAATTCAAACGGTATAAGCTTCTGGGTTGTCGGCTTCTGGACAAGCACTGATTGAAACTCGTTATAAATTAAGGTACAAACATCAAATTTTTCAGCCTCGAACTGCTCAAGAATATAATTCGCAACCATGTGCGCTTGTGAAAATTCAACAACGGATTTGGCAAAAACATCCTGAAAATTTTGTGTAATCATCGTGCCGAATTCACGGATCAAAACATCACGGCCCTTACGACCCACACAAGCAAGCGTGACATCCTTACCCTCAGCCTTCAACTCGGCAATCTTTTGACGCGCCAGCTTAACAGCATTCGCGTTAAAGCCGCCGCAAAGACCGCGATCAGCCGTAACGAGAACCAAAAGATGACGTTGATCAGAGCCGGTACCCACTAAAAGTTTCGAACTTGTCGGGGTCGCAACCACATTTTGTGCAAGTCTGGATAACATATCGGACATGGCCTGCGCATAAGGCTGACTTGCTTCTGCTTGTTCCTGCGCACGTCGAAGCTTACTGGCCGCAACCATCTTCATTGCAGAAGTAATCTTCCGCGTGGACTTCACCGACTTAATTCGGTCTCTGTAGTCTCTTAAACTAGGCATCTTTCTTGGTTTTCTCCTGAAAAACTAGTCTCTTGAATCCCGAAACGAAGCGCCCTGCAATCAGGCCGCTTCCTTCGCCCCTGCAAAGCCTTTTGTAAAGTCTTCAAGGAAGGACAACAGTTTTTCTTCTGTACTTTCGTCAATTTTCTTTTCTTTACGAATTGTTTCAAGCAATTCCATACCGCTTCCGCGCAGGTGCTCCAGCAGACGCGCTTCATAAAGCTCGACCTGATCAACAGGAATGTTATCAAGAAAACCACGCGTACCGGCAAAGATCACAGCAACCTGCTCTTCAACAGGAAGCGGTGAATATTGCGGCTGTTTCAAGAGCTGCGTCAAACGCGCACCGCGCGCCAGAAGTTTCTGCGTGCTGGCATCTAGATCCGATGCAAACTGCGCGAAAGCTTCCATTTCACGATACTGCGCCAATTCTAGCTTAATCTTACCCGCGACCTGTTTCATCGCCTTGATCTGCGCCGCAGAACCAACACGGGAAACAGATGCACCGACATCAATCGCCGGACGAATACCTTTATAGAACAAACCTGTCTCCAGGAAGATCTGGCCATCCGTAATGGAAATCACGTTCGTCGGAATATACGCCGAAATGTCACCCGCCTGTGTTTCAATGACCGGCAGAGCCGTCAAAGAACCACCGCCGTTTTCTTCATTCATCTTCGCGGAACGCTCAAGCAAACGGGAGTGAATATAGAAAACATCACCCGGATACGCCTCACGACCAGGAGGACGACGAAGAAGCAAAGACATCTGACGATAAGCCACAGCTTGCTTGGAAAGATCATCGTATACAGCCAGCGCATGCAAACCGTTATCACGGAACCACTCACCCATCACACAACCGGCGTAAGGTGCAAGGAACTGCAATGGCGCAGGATCGGAAGCTGTCGCAGCAACAACGATGGAATATTCCATAGCGCCCTGCTCTTCCAATTCCTTAACCAGCTGAGCAACTGTAGAACGCTTCTGACCGATAGAAACATAGATGCAGTAAAGGTGTTCTTTCTCATTATCGGAGTCGTTCACGAATTTCTGGTTGATGATCGCATCAACAGCAACAGCTGTTTTACCGGTCTGACGGTCACCAATAATCAACTCACGCTGACCACGTCCGATCGGCACAAGCGCATCAATCGCCTTAAGACCTGTCTGCATCGGCTCGAAAACGGATTGACGCGGAATAACGCCGGGTGCCTTGACTTCAACACGGCTGGAAGAGCTGGCCTTAATCGGGCCTTTACCGTCAATCGGATTACCCAGCGGGTCAACAACACGGCCAAGAAGCTCTTTACCTGTGTTGATCTCAACAATCTTCTTGGTACGGTTAACAAGATCGCCTTCTTTAATTTCACGGTCACTACCGAAAATAACCACACCGACATTGTCTGTCTCAAGGTTTAGCGCCATACCGACAACGCCACTTTCGAATTCAACCATCTCACCGGCCTGTACATTATCAAGCCCGTAAACACGTGCCACACCGTCACCGACGGAAAGCACTTTCCCGATTTCCGCAACATCGGCTTGCGCCTCGAAATCTGCGATTTGTTCCTTCAGAATTTTGGAAATTTCGGAAGCACTGATATCCATTATCCTACCTCTTTCAAGTTTTGAATTGTGTTCTGGTTTGCACCTTTTGTTAACGCCACCCCTAGTTCATCCAGCTTGCGGCGCACCGAATCATCAATCATGTATGACCCGATGGTCACAACCATGCCCCCGAGAATATCGGGATCCACACTTTCCTCAACGATGACATCACGGTCGAGTGCGGTTTTGATCTTGTTTTGAAAATTATCTCTTTGCTCAGTAGTCAGCGGCTTCGCGGTCTGTACCTGCACGGTCACTTCGCCGCTGCGCTTTGAAATCTGCTCTTTGTAAGTCTCAATCACATCCCCCAGAAGGAAAAGACGACCATTCTCAACCAAAACTTTAAGGAAGTTGAATGTCATTCCATCAATATTGGCTTTTTTCGCAATGGCCTCGATCACAGAGTGTTGCTGTGGCTTTTGGATCAAAGGCGATTGAATGAACTTTTTAAAGTCTTCTGATTCGGCCAAAAGCGCCTGCAAACCCTCAAGATCCTTCGAAACAACGTCGATTTTTTTCTTCTCTTCTGCGAGGTCTATCAAAGCCTGAGCGTAGCGCAATAGAACAACCGAAGAATTACTGCCGGAAGATGCCACTGTTAATTTTCCCTATCTCTTACCACTTGCATTTATAAATGTGTTGGCGAGAATTACCATACCCATCAACCACTGACAAGTATTAGCCACCGCAAAAAATGCCTAAAAAAACATAAAAAGTAAAAAAATTAATACAATACCGCTTCAATCAACCCCGGATCGGCGATTTGAAACTCGAAAAGAGTATATTGATCGGGGTAAAGAATAAGCACTGCAATTCTAAAAATAATGAGGTGAAGCGCATATATTTCCAGCGTCCACCGCCCCATAAACTGAAACGGATATTTAAGCGGCCCCATATATTTCGTCAGTCTTGGATAGGTAACAGACTTAAAAAACAACAACAGTATCCCGACGGCCAAAAACCCGAAAAACAGACAAGCACTTTGTAAATTCGAAATCGTTGGGAACATTAGGCCCTGTACAAGGAAGAATGCCAAAAACGAGACCCCGTAAAAAAAATAGATGTATTTCTTTTCAGTTTCTGCGCTTTCCAGATGACGCATGAAGTAACCGCATATCACGAACAACATCACCAGCGAGCCGTATTCAAAAACAAAGAACGTTGGCAAAGCCCCGAAAAACATAATTAGGAAAACACCGCGAAGCATCTCTTTGCTGTGCATCGCCCGTGAAACAGTCCATTCGCGTATCAGCCGCGCCAGAATAATCGTAAACAGGATATTCAGCGGCAAAATATATTCTCCGGCCATAAACTTTGAGCCCATAACCAGAAACGCCATAACGTAAAGCCGTCTTGGGATCTCACTTGTACTGGCATACCCCACCAGAAAAAACCAAATCGGCACACAAAAACGTCCCAAAACACGAAACCACATCATGTCTTGATCAGGATCTGCAGGATCGAAAGGAAAGAAGTAAAACCCTGTATGGTCAATAATCATCAGGATCAGCGCAAGACTCTTGAGCAAATCATAAGACGTTAATTCGGCGGGGAAGTCTTTTCGGTAAATCATCAATCAGGATCGGAACACGTTCTTGACAAAAGGCGACTATACCCCAACAACCGCCCCCCTGATAGCGAAAATCCTATTCAACCGCATCAACAGAGCCGACAGTCTCGATCATGTTCCCAAAAAACTCGTTGTTCAGGAACATGGAAAGCAAACCCGGCGGTGCGATTTGCCATTCCATAAACCCGAAGGTCTCAGGATAAAGCACCATACAAACCGCTCGCAGCAAGAGAATATGAGCCACATATATTTCTAGCGTTCGCCTGCCCAACAATTGCACCGACCAGACGAATGGCGAAGGTAGTTTTTGCGTTAGACTGGGATAGGTTGCAGGCTTGAAGTGAATAAGCAGCCATGCAATGCCAAACAACCCCAAGGTTAGGACAATCGCAAATGAGACAGGAAAAGCCGGCATCAACATCCCCTGAATGAAAAAGAAGGAGAGAAAAGAACCCCAGATAAACAATCTGATATGGGTTTTGGTTAACTTCTTTAGAACAACATCTTCATTCCGCATAATAAAGCCGAACAAAACAAATAATGCGCCCAAAGACCCGTATTCAAAGAAGATGCCCGTCGGCAGAGCAATCAAGAACAAAATCAGGAACCACCCGCGCAACTGTTCAGGGCTGCTGGTTGCCCGATAGGCCATTCCCTGACGCCAATGGCGAATAATAGCAATGGTAAAGAGGATATCGAGAGGAAAGATGTACTGTCCCGCTACTATAGCGGACAAAACAATCAAGCCGCCGCCGATAAGAAGTTTTGGCGGAATAAAAACAGTTCTTGAATACCCGATGAGAAAAAACCAGATCGGAATACACAGCCGCCCGATCAGTCGAAACCATAATTCTTCAGGGAAAAAGTGATAACCGACGTGATCTACGATCATAAGCAGTATCGCCAATGCCTTCAGCAGATCATATGAAGTTATATCTTTGGGCAAGTCTTTCGTCATAAACGCCTGTCACATAAAAACGTTAAAGCTTTTCATTTAAAAAAAAACAGCATACACTACGCCTTCATTTTTATTGGGAAAAAACAACAATTGGAACAATAGTTTCGTGAAAAAGCTTAATCAAACCTTTTTGCTCTTCATGGTCATCATTATCGAAGGCTATGTTGTCCTGTCATCCGAACTACTGGTGATACGCCAGACCATTTCATTTATCGGAAGTGGAACCGACACTGTGTCAATTATCATCGCTGCGGTTCTGATGCCGCTCGCAGTGGGTTACCAACGCGGCGGAATGTTCAAACCCCACCGATTTATGGGGATGCATTTTGGATATCGCGAAAAACTGATTTTCAACCTTGTTGTTGCAACATGGATTCTGCTACCCGGCTTATCCTACATCTTCATGGAATTGTTTTTCCCCGCGCTCTCGGAGGCCGGCATCACAAACCGTTTGGCGCAAATCACGATCTATTGTTGCTTGTTCCTCGTCATTCCAGTGTATCTACTTGGACAGACCATACCGTTGATCAGTAACTACTTCTCGCAGGAAAAACTCTCGGAAATTACCGGGCGTATGTTGTTTTTCTCGACCATGGGGTCGTTCTTGGGTGCTGTCTTCTCGGTTCTTGTTCTAATGGCATTCTTGGGTGTTCATCATACCGTCTCGATTAACTTCGCTCTTCTTGCATTTTTAGTCTTCCTGCTAAGCAAGAAAAAGACATCCGAACCCGTTTTAATCATGCTCGGTGCAATGATAATAGCCTTCTTCATCAATTCAAACGATGTGATGGCAACACTAAACATCGTAAACAACAATCAATACAACACGGCAAAAGTCGCTGTAACCTCAGACGCGCGCCACTTGTTCCTGAACGGTAATTCATCCTCTAAATATGGTCGCTACGGACGCAAACATCCCTATGTCGAGTTCGCGGAAAAACTATCCATTGATCCGATTTTGGATAGCGAAGAACCCAAAGACGTTCTTATAATAGGCGCAGGCGGGTTTACTTTCGGCCATGAAGACATGAATAACACCTACTTTTACGTTGATATTGACCCCGACCTGAAAAAAATTGCAGAGGAACACATCCTTAAAGAACCCATCGGTGAAAACAAAACTTTCTACCCCGAACCCGCACGTGCATTTTTGTCGCGCATGGAAAACAAAGGCCAGAAATTCGATGTCGTCTTTCTCGATGCCTATCTCGGTGGCCTTACTATTCCGGAACACCTTGTGACGGTTGAATTCTTTGAACAAATTCGAAATTCCATGAACGATGGTGCCATTCTGATTACAAACTTTATTGCATCGCCAAACTTTGCGAACAAATTCTCGCGCTCGATCGACAACACGTTGCGTGCCGCCATGCCGCACGTCTCCCGCGTCGTGATGCAGGACTATTACTTCCTATACAATGATAATCCGAATGTATTGATCAACGTGACATACATCTATCGACATGAAACCGACTACGACCAGGGCGTGATCTACACCGATGACAAAAACACGGTCTATTACGACAAACCCAAGAAACTTGAAGGCATCGAAGAGTCTGATCTACAATAACATCTGTACTTTTAGAATTGCAGATACGGGAACAAACTAGACTCTAATGAACAAAGAAACAGAAAACACCGCATCAATCTTTTTCGGAGAAACTCTAGGAACGTTCGGACCCCAAACCGACGAAGTCATTGTATTTATTATTGAAATTATGCTGGTGGGAGTACTTTTCTTCTTTCTGGAGAAACTGCGCCCGGCGGAAAAAAACACCCCTTTTTTCAAAAAAGACCTGAAAAATGAATTCCTTATCGCCTTTGCAAATATCGGCGTGTTCCAACCGCTTTTTAATCTTGTTCTCGCATACACGATCATAAGCCTTCTGACACCGCTAATCCCTTATCAGATGTTTGATGAAGCAATCCAAGCATGGCCTCTGACGCTTCAAATCATAGTGGCATGCCTGATACTGGATTTCTCTGTCTACTGGCGTCATCGCTTCACACATTTTTACATGTGGTCATATCATTCCGTTCACCACAGCGCAAAACAGCTCACATGGCTAACCAGTATGCGCCTTCACCCTGTGGATGTACTGACCGCAATGATATTCGACACAGTTATTCTTCATATTTTCGGCTTTACGGGAGCGGGAATCCTCGGTGCGATTTTTATTATGAAATTCTGGAACTATTTCACACATACGAATATCGACCTGCAATTTGATAAACCGATACGATACATCTTCGCATCCCCTAACTTCCACCGTTGGCATCACGCAACCGTCCGTGAAGCCTACGATAAAAACTTTTGCGCGATGTTTTCATTCTACGACTATATCTTCGGAACATATTATCACCCTGAAGAGCTCCCTGCAGGCTACGGCCTGTCAAAACGGGAGCAGGAAAATTACCCCGATGACCTTCTCGGCTGGTTTGCATATCCCTTTAAACGGGATTACAAGCGTTTTAAGCGCAAACTTGCAAAACTAAAAAAAGACGATGCGTCAGACGAAAAAAAAGCCTGAACGAGAGGCCATATCTACAAAAATAAAAAAGCTTCTACAGAAAATTCTGCGGATCAATATCAATATAAACCCTGACATTGCCGGGCACTTTAACCGCCCCAATCCACTCTGCAATCGTCTTTTGAATATTCAGCGCCTTATCCGCCCGCACCAGCAAACGGTAACGATACCGCCCGCGTATCCGTGCCATCGGCGCAGGCGCAGGGCCAAGAGTCTGAATTAACTGCCCCTTTTCATTGGCACCCTGCGGTGCCGTTCGCCCCAATTCACGGGCAACCTCAACAACTTGCCCCTCATCGCGCCCGGCAATAATAATCCCGACCAATCGTGAAAACGGCGGCATCTGCGCGGCTTCCCGCTCTACGGCCTCAACAGCCAGAAACTCATCCCGACTACCCTCGGCCAAAGCCTTCATGATACGGTGATCCGGCATCCAGCTCTGCAAATAGACATGCCCTTTTTTCTCCGCACGCCCCGCACGCCCCGCGACCTGATGCAACAATTGATACGTACGCTCGGCGGCACGTAAATCCCCGCCCTGCAGCCCTAAATCCGCATCCACCACACCAACAAGCGTCAAATGCGGGAAATGATGCCCCTTCGCAATAATCTGCGTACCGATCACAATATCGACCTCCCGATCAATAATGCTCTTCAAAATCACCTGCAGTTCCTCATTGGTTTCTGCCGTATCACTGGCCAGAATCATAATCTTGGCATCCGGAAAATGAAGTCGCGCTTCCTCATAAATCCGCTCGACACCCGGCCCGCACGCCGCCAAAGAATCCGTATCATCACACTCGGGGCATTGTTTCGGGATCGGCGCATGATACCCGCAATGATGACAGTGCAGCCGCCCGCTTTTGCGATGCTCAACAAGCCAGGCCGTGCAACGCGGGCACTCAAAACGGTGCCCGCACGTACGGCACAGCGTCAACGGCGCATAACCGCGACGGTTCAAAAACAGCAAAACCTGCTCACCGCGCCCAAGCGTATCCTTCATTTCATCAATTAATATCGGCGAAAGAAACGACTGCCTGTTCGGTTGATGCACCCGCATATCGATGGTTTCAATATCCGGCAGGCTCGCCCCGCCATATCGACTGGAAAGATGAAGCAGGGAATATCGCCCTGTCCCCTCCGGTTCTTCCCAAGTGTTGTGCATCGTTTCCAGTGAAGGCGTCGCCGAAACCATAAGAACAGGTATTTTCGCCAGATGCGCCCGCACCACCGCCATATCCCGCGCATGATAAATCACGCCGCCGTCTTCCTGCTTATACGCGGGGTCATGCTCCTCATCCACGACAATAAATCCAAGATCGGCATACGGAAGAAACAGCGCCGAACGCGCCCCAACAACAACCTTTGTCTCACCTTCCGCCACCCCGCGCCACGTTATCCGCCGCTGCGCAGGAGTCAGCCCCGAATGCCAGAGAGCGGGATCACAGCCGAACCGCTTACGAAACCGCTCCAAAAATGCATTCGAAAGCGCAATCTCCGGCAGCATAATCACCGCCTGCTTGCCCATCTCCAGAGCCTTCGCAACACCTTCAAAATATGTCTCGGTCTTCCCTGCTCCCGTCACACCATCCAACAAGGATGCATGAAAATTTCCGGATGATATCTGCTCCTTAAGAATCGTCGCAGCTCGTCCCTGCTCGGCTTCAAGCTCCGGCCCGTGACGCGCAAGATCAGGCGACATACACGGATAAGGATGCACCAACTCGACCGCTTCCAACAAGCCCTTATCAACCATGCCCTTAACCACACCCGCCGAACACTCCGCAAGATCGGCAATCTCGCTCGTGCGGCGTTCCCTTCCGTCCTGCATGACCTTAACAACATTCACACGCTGCTCGGTCAAACCCTTCATTTCGGGCGTAACCTGCCCCGCCAAACGATACGCCATCACCGGCTTCGGCGGCGAAAACGCACCGGGTGCGCTCAAACTCATCTTTAAAACCGAACCTTTCGGCGAAAGCGTATACCCCGCAACCCAGTCTACAAATTTCCTCTGCACCGCCGGCATACGCGGCAAATAATGTTTGGATATAACGGATTTCAGCTTCTCAGGCGCAACGTCCCCCGTCCCGTCTCCCCAGACCACACCGTTAATCTCACGGTTGCCCAGCGGAACGCTCACATAATCCCCCGCCGCAAGCTGCATATTCGACGGCACCAGATAATCATAAGCCTTATCAACGGGATAAGGGACAAGAACAGCAACACTGCGCATTACAGCTTCTCCACCAGCCGAACAACCTCACGCGCACACCCCCACGAAAGCGTATACCCCGCGCCGCCATGCCCGTAATTATGAATGACAGGAATCTGGCACAAGCTATGATCAATCTCCAGCCGCACCGTTTCGCGCATCGGACGTAAGCCCACCCGCACACCGATCACCTCAGGTGCCGCAAGCTTGGGATCAAGCGTCTTCGTCCAGCCCAGAATCTCCTCGGTCAGATCATCATTCGGCGTCAAATCCCATTCATCGACATCCATCGACCCGCCCAACACAATCTCGTCATAACGCGGATAGAAATAGTATTTCTTCTCGAACGTCGCAAAATGGAAGCTCAGCCCCGGATTTTTAATCAGAACAATCTGCCCGCGCATTGGATAAACCTTCTCGTCATTTACGAAGTCACGCGCATAAACCCCGGTAGCGTTCACAGCCAAATCATAGGAATTATCAATAAAATCGAATGACTTCCGCCTATTTACTAAGATATGCTCTCCACCATTCCCCAGAAACTTTTGAAATAAATAAGGAAAGTACTTATCAACATCCATCTGTAAGAGTTTCGCCTCAAGCCCCTTTTTGTAATCCAGCGGACATTCATCCTCGCGCAAAAACCGCGCATCCCTGAGCCGCATGTAAAACTCGGGAATTTCAAAATCAGGATCATACGTGCATTTCTTCCAATACGCCCAGAATATCCCCGCCGCGGGGTCATCCATCATCCCCTCCAGTACCTCGTCCGTTTCCTTAAACCAACGCTCAGTGCGTGGTGAATCTTCAACCCCAAACGGATATGATATCGCCCCAGCCGCCCATGACGTCGTGGTTTCAATAGGATCAGTCGAGTAAATATGCACCTGATGCCCCGCCTCTTGCAGAGCCACAGCCGTTGTCACCCCGATAATACCGCCGCCGATAACCGCAATTTTCTTCACTTTTATGCGCCTTTATTGTAAAAAACAGTTATAGGCTATAATAACAAACAATAAACGAACACCATAAAATGAGCGGGTTAAACAAAGAATGAACTTCAAACTACCGAACTTCCTTAAAAGCGCCATGGACAGGGTTTTTGGCAGTGCGCCGGACAATCAGGAAACAGCGCCGCCCGCTATCGCAACTGTCGATCGTGAAGCGCTGACTCTTGCTGTCATCGAAGAATTCCAGACAAAGAAACGTTCCGGCGATGCAATTTAAAATCCCGGGATTTTTAAGAACGGCCATGGATCAGGTTTTCAGTTCACACGAGCCTGAACAGGATGCCGCGCCGCCTCAGCAAACAGTAAAAGTTACCCGCGAAGACCTGACCGCCTTCGTCACCAACCAACCTTTCGGCGACCGCCAGACGAAACTAACGTCAGGCAAACTCGCCCGCTCATGGGAATTTGCAGCAGACCAGTTCGAGCTTTCTTTTCTAGGACAGGAAAATACAACGGCCACCGAGGAGCTCAGAACTGAGCATGCCGTCGAAGCTATGCACAGTATTGCCGGAAAAATTCGTGAGGCCGCAGACTTCGGACATGAAATAGAACTGGAAACGGCGGATGTTGAGACGGTCGTAAACGCAAGCGATTTGTTCCTGCGTGCCAAACTCGCACGCGATGCATTCGACGAAGAATTGGGCGTAGAGACTCCTAATGTGCTAGAGGGACTACACTTCAAGGCGAACATGTTCCTCGGCCCATACATACCGGACGCTAACATCGAAACCGTTAGTGTACCAATCCAGAAAATTGACAATATTGTCAGCCCGTCTTTTGAAGCGATGGGCATAAAACCTGACGATCGCTTTGCTCATGCTCTAGCGATGGAAAAACTCGGCGATATGATGACCGATGTCTACGACGGATACTATGAAGTCAGCGAAGCCCATGGCCCTTACATGTTACAAACCCATCTTTATGATATTGCCGTCCGCCTTCGTAAAGCCGATCCTGACGCCGAAAGTATTGAAATCCCGAAATCCACAATCAAAGGAATGGAATATACACTTGATCACATGCAGGATGCGGTAAAATTTCTGCGAAACCCCGGGGGACTGCATGGAACGGGAATACCGACAGAAAAACAACTGAATGACCGCGAAATCCTGCGTCAGGGTTATACCGGAATTTGGCACGAAATGTCCGAATACTTTGACAACACCAAGCCGGTTGTGAGAAGTGATTACGGTCTCGAGTAAACGCAAAAGAATAGGAAAACCATGAACTGGCAACTCCCCGAATTTCTGAAAGGCCGCTTCGGCCGCGGCCAAGATGGCGAAGACAACGCCCCCGTGAGCAACCACCCACCCAGAATGGAGGAAGTCCACTTACAGGATTTGGCCTATTGCGTTGCCCTCACTAACGAAACTGAGCCACGTACTGTCAGCGAGGTCGCAGCCAGATGGAACGAAATGGCAGATCTTATGGAACAGGGACTAAGCCACACGCGCCCACTGAAAGACAACGAACACAGATTTATTGAATCCGTCCGCAACGTCGCACAAACTATTGAAGCCGGAAGCATCGATACCGACAAGATCGAAATTCCGGTTCAGGATCTGGACATTCTGGTGAACGAAGGTAACCTCGCCGCCCGCGCGTTGCGTAATATAAACAAACAAATTCTTGAATTGGAAGCAAAGGCTGGAGACAACGAAGAAAGCCCTGATGCCTTAGCCGCAGCGGAACTGAGCGCAAGAAAAGAACCTGTCGAAGCATTCTCCCGCACAGGCCGCGGTACGCTGGATCCATACTCCTCAAGCATACTGCCTCTTGGGTATATCGCCTGCCCTTAAAAAAACTACCGCAACACAGTTCGAACAAAACAAAAATACCGATCTTGGCTTGAAAACAAAACCTATTCCGCTTACCAATAACCATGTTCAAATTTTTCTTTTAAAAGGGTTTTGCAAATGAAGTTTTTCGTGGACACCGCCGATATTGATGAAATCAAGGATCTTGCCTCAACAGGACTGCTGGACGGCGTCACAACCAACCCGTCCCTGATCGCAAAATCCGGCAAGGACTTCATTCCGCTGATCGAAGAAATCTGTGAAGTCGTAAAAGGCCCCGTCAGCGCCGAAGTCGCGGCGACCGACTATGAAACCATGAAAAAAGAAGCCGAGGTGCTTAGAAATATTGCAAACAACGTTGCGATCAAGGTTCCCCTAACGCCTGCAGGTCTGAAAGTCTGTAAAGAGCTGAGCGACGACGGCACGATGGTGAACGTCACGCTGTGTTTTTCGCCCGCGCAAGCCATCCTTGCCGCAAAAGCTGGTGCAACCTTTATTTCCCCGTTCGTCGGACGTCTGGATGATCTATCTCATTCCGGCCTGGATCTGATCGGTGATATATGCATGATCTATGCGCAATACCCGAACTTCCACACGCAAGTTCTGGTCGCATCCGTACGTAATCCGTTACATATTATTGAAAGTGCAAAAATGGGTGCCGATGTGGCAACATGCCCGCCGAATGTCATTCGTCAGCTTTACAACCACCCTTTGACGGACAAGGGACTCGCCGCCTTCGTAGAAGACTGGAAAAAAACGGGCCAAACCATCCTGAAATAATCAGGACGATAAATTCAGTTTACCGTGTCCGAACTAAAATTATTCAACAAAGCCAGTTGCGCGTCTGAGAAACGCAAATCACTTCCGTCCAGCCCCGCAAGCATATTCAACATGCGCACAGCACGGGGCTGCCCCATATTTTCACATTCGAATTTCAGAAATTCTTCAAGCCTGCGTTTGGCTTTATGACGGGTGAGCGCATTGCGCCACTGGATCAGTAGTATCATCTCGGGCCCGCGCCCTTCCTTAATCGCTTTCTTCAGCAGAGATCGCTTAATCTCTTTCGCCGATCTTACATTCATACTCGTGACACACACTCCTTCCTGTGTTCCATTATATCAGATTTTTTGAATAAAAGAAAAAATAAGAAGGTGTTAAAAATTCCGCAAAACCACTGTGAGGCTGGATTTGCCTGTGGTATCATAGGGAAATGAAAGAGACAAAACCCAAAATGACGGACACAATAGAAATCACCGAAAATGATATCCTTAAATACCTTAAGGACCATCCGGAATTTCTACAAAACAATCCCGAAGCATGCGACCTCCTTATGCCCCCGACAAATGTTCAGGGCAAAGGGCTAGCGGATTTCCAGACTTATATGATCGAACGCCTGAAAGCAGACAAGCAGGAATTCGTCAAAAACACGCAGGAAATTATCGAAAACGCACGCTCGAACATGAACAATCAGGTGCGCATCCATAAGGCCGTTTTGAGCCTGCTCGAAGCCGCTAGTTTCGAAGATTTTATCCAGACAATCACAATGGATATCACCTCTATTCTGGATGTGGATATCTCCGTGCTCGTGGTCGAAAGCAACGGGCGTGAAATCCCCCATATCCAGCAAAGCGGAATCAGGGTCGTACCCGAAGGAACGGTTGACCGCTGGATGGCCGGCAAATACTCCCTCCTTCAAGATGATATTTCGGGTATTGAGGCCATTTACGGCGGAGGCGCAGCACTAGTGCGCTCTCAAATTTTGCTGCGTGTTGATATCTCGATGGGCACACCGCCCGCAATTCTGGCCTTCGGCAGCCGCGATCCCGACATGTTCCATGAGGGCATGGCCACCGACCAGATTTCTTTCCTCGCACGCGTGATTGAACGGTGCTTCCGAATATGGCTGAACGTCTGATAATAAAATCGCATGTCCTCGCACTCTGCGCGGACGACCTCGCCAAAACGCTAAAAGATTGGTCCGAATGGATGAGTGTTGAAAAAAACCTCTCCCGCCATACTTTACGCGCCTATGCAGGCGACATGTCGCATTTCATTACATTCCTTTTTGATCATCTCGGAAAAAAACCCTGTATAGGAGATATTGCAGATTTCCACATCCGTGACTTCCGATCCTGGATGGCGCGCAAGGCCATGGACGGCTCTTCCAATTCATCCCGCGCACGCTCCCTCTCAGGTATCAAGAATTTTCTGAACTGGATGGACAAGCGCGGCATTGCGCACAACGCTTCTATTAAAACCCTGCGCAGCCCGAAACTGCCGCATAAATTGCCCCGCCCGCTCCATGAAAAACAAGCCAAAAACCTGATCAGTAACGCAAGCCTTCTTGAGCAAAAGGACTGGGTCGGAGCAAGAAATGCTGCACTCTTTACCCTGCTTTACGGCTGCGGCCTGCGTATAGACGAAGCATTATCCCTCGATATCAAAAACCTTCCGCGTGACGGTTTTATGCGCGTCATCGGTAAGGGGCGAAAGGAAAGACAAGTCCCCGTTCTGAATATTGTCGAAAAAACAATACGGCATTACCTTGCGCTCTGCCCATATGAACAATCACCCGAACGCGCCCTCTTTCTCGGCTCTCGCGGTAAACGACTTAATCAAGGCGTTGCCCAACGTGCCATGCGCGACCTACGCGGCGCACTCGGCCTGCCCGAAAACGCAACGCCACATGCACTGCGCCATAGCTTTGCAACGCATTTGCTGCAAAACGGCGCAAATTTAAGGGAAATTCAGGAATTGCTGGGTCATAGCTCACTCAGCACAACCCAGCGCTATACGGAAATAAATGCGGAAGAACTCAAGCGCATTTATCAAAATGCCCACCCGCGAGCGAAAGAATAAGCTTAAAACGCCTCGTTCGGATGCCAGCCGAAATCATCGCCTGCACCAAGATCAGAACCGCCGGCATTCCCTTGTTGCTGCTGCTGTTGCTGCTCGACGCCAACATCGGCCGACGGCGCGGCTTCAGTTTTTGCGGTAATATCGCCTTGATCGGCATCCCACTCACCAAGGAATGACTCGCCGAGATCAACCGGAAAATTTTCTTTTTTGAATTTGTCTGACATATGTCTAAGATTCCCTGTTTATACAAAAGCGATGCAGATTATCACACAGAGAATTGCATAAAAAAGAACATTCCATGCTGCAAAGCAATATGAAGTCCCTCGAATTAATTGCGAAAACTAAAAAAACCATGGTAAATTTACAAAGTTACGTGAATAGCGGGTAAAGAAAGAAATGCGTTCCAAAACACCATTAATCGCCTCTGATGCCTTTTATCGGGCAACTCAGGAGATGATGTTCAACGAAACGGCCTTCAACATCAAACATGATCCGCAGGCCGTGCCCGCTATTGCCGATGAATTGCGCAGAATGGGGCAAAGACGCTTCATAAACATGACCAGCGGCACACAAGATGCAAGAGTTTCACTCGTTTTATATGCAGGTGACGGAATCGTGACCAAAATCATGCCGGATTCATACTCGGGAACGGAACACCCCTATCAATTGCCTGCGATCACCTCTTCCCTCGTAGAAACCGAAGACAGACAATACAGAATCAACACATATCCTTACGTCCCTTCACGCGGAGAAACAAAAGCAGACGTAGAGGAGTACCGCGAAATTATGGGCGAGTTAGGCCTAAAAATCCACGAAGGCGACGACACAACACGCAATCTAAGGCGCTTACCCGACAACGACGGTACGCTGGTCGGAATTGATGCCGACATGTTCTCGACAATGCGGGGCGGCCTGCAATTCGACGATGAGCTACAACAAGCTTGGTTTGACTATCTGGCCGAACTATACCCAATGTACGAACACGGCATTCCAAGGCAAACATCTGAAACAAGCTTTGCTATAATGTCACCACACGACAGAAATGCAAAATTACTCGGTTTCGATCACACCTGCGAAGATCCGATTATCCGCCTGCATGAAAATGCGCCGAAAGCCGAACAATCCGGAGGCAGAAGCTTTTGGAGCTACTTCGGAATTCATAACGGGTAGAGTCCTAAGAGGTGTAACACCTAATTGTGAAAGCCTAGCTTCATCTAAATATGGATCGGACGTTTATGAACCGCGAGCGCAGCTTCTTTTACCACTTCCGTAAGTGTCGGGTGTGAGTGACAAACGCGGGCGATATCCTCGGCTGTACCTTCAAACTCCATGACATTGACGACTTCGGCCATCAAATCACCGACATTCGGGCCAATCATGTGAGCGCCTAGCACGCGGTCTGTATCCGCACAGGCAAGGATCTTCACAAAACCGTCCGTCATCCCCATAGCGCGGGCACGACCATTCGCCATGAACGGAAACTTACCGGCATTGTATTTGATACCCGCCTCTTTAAGCTGCTCTTCGGTTTTACCGACATTCGCAACCTCCGGCCATGTGTAGACAACACCCGGAACCATGTTGTAATCGATATGTCCGCTCTCACCCGCCAGAAGCTCGGCAAGAATGACACCTTCATCTTCGGCCTTATGCGCCAGCATCGGCCCCGCGATAACATCACCGATGGCAAAAATACCTTCGACATTCGTTTCAAAAAACTCGTCTGTCTTAATGCGGCCGCGATCATCCAACTCAACACCTGCCTTCTCAAGTCCGAGACCTTCGGTGTAAGGCTTACGACCGATTGCCATCAGAACTACATCCGCACTGATCTTTTCAGCCTTTCCGCCCGCGGCTGGCTCGACAGAAAGCTCGACACCCTTCTTGGATGTTTTTGCACCAGTCACCTTACTGGATAGTTTAAACTCAAGACCTTGCTTCTTGAAGATTTTCAAAGCTTCCTTTCGAATTTCACCGTCCATACCGGGCAAAATATTATCCAGATATTCAACAACAGTAACCTTCGCACCTAAACGTCGCCAAACCGTGCCAAGCTCCAGTCCGATCACACCGCCGCCTATTACAATCATGCTCTTCGGCACCTCGGGTAGCTCCAGAGCACCCGTCGAGGAAACTATCTGTTTCTCGTCAATATCAATTCCTGGAAGAGAAATCACATCGGAACCTGTTGCGATAATGATGTTGTCGGCTTCATACGTTTTCTTACCGACCTTGACCTTACCGGCCTCGACAATTTCACCCGCACCTTCGATGCGCGTAATTTTGTTTTTCTTAAACAAAAACTCGATTCCTTTGGTATTCGCTTCAACGACCTCGTCCTTGAACCCCATCATCTTTTTCAGATCAAGCGTCACCTTACCCGTCTTAATCCCGATATCCGCATAATGCTCGGCTGCCTCCTCGAATTTCTCGGAGGAATGCAACATAGCCTTGGACGGGATACACCCGACATTCAGGCATGTACCACCCAATGTCTTGCGTTTCTCGACACAAGCAACGGACATTCCCAGCTGCGCACAACGAATAGCCGCCACGTAACCACCGGGGCCGGCACCAATAACGATAACATCGAATTTATCTGACATATTTTGCTCTAGTTTTTGTAAGTTTGAAAACTGACCGATTTATAGAGCATTGAGGCTGAAAAAGAAAGACCGTTTGAGGGAAATACGGTAATGCCTACCGTATCAGTCCTTGCCATAACAAATAGGTTGCCAACCGCGCCCCTCAACAACATCTCTGATCGTGGTCATCGGACGCTGGCTATTCTGATCATCACCCATAAACCAGTCGTAATAATCATGTTTTGCTGGTTCAAACGGAAACTGAGTGTCCTGAGGCCGGACGACATGATAATAGGTCATTGGCTTGCCTGTAATCTCGCTCGCACACAGCATCATATCCTGCACAGTGCTACAAATATAAACATTATGCATCTCGTCACGATGTTCAAGAAGATCAATCAAAGCATCATGCGGCCCGATCATACCCTGCCCCGGAGTCTGACGACGGTTGTTCTGGATAATCATATGGACGTTCTCCATACCCTGAACACCGGCTTCTTTTAGAGCCAAAACACCTGCAACTTCCTGCAAGCCGCCAATACCATTGGCCTGACAAACAACAACCTTTTGCATACCCGGATTTTCACGTAACTTCTCCAACTCTAGGAGTTGTTCTATACGCACCAGAATATCCGGCGCAACAACCGCATGACCGCTGCCCATAAACTTTTCCATTTCCTGAATAGGCCAGCCTTCCGTTTTCATCGCATAAGGATCCTGCACCCCCTGCACGGTCACATCATACCCTTCGCGGATAAGCTGCAGACCTCCGAAAACATGCCACCCCATGGGATTAGACGCCCCCATACCGCTCATGAGTCCATATCCGTTCAAGCCCCAATTAACCGCCGCAGAATAGGCATCATCATTGTCCAAAGGATTGGAAGAACTTGCTGACAATAAAAACGTCACCATCTCTTGACCCGTTTCAGGCAAAGGCTTGTATGGAATATCCTCTTTCTCGTTTTGCTCGAGATGTATCATGCTCATACGCTTGATAAAATCGCTGGCGCTCCTGAGCTTACTGGCACGATTGTAAAGATAATGAGGATCTTGAGTGACCATTGCAGCGCGCTTGAGATGGTCGAAGATTTGCTCGACATGCGGGCGCTCTTCACCTTCAGGCGCGAATATAACCATGGGATTTCCGTTGACATACGGGTCTCGAAGCTGCTTGGCCACAAAAATACTGGACGGTAAAAACACCCGCGACATCCAAAAATTCTCACCCTCCGCTTCAGGCGACTGCGCAAATAGGTAAGAATCGCTATTGCGCATAAAACGACGCACCTCATCAAAAGAGGCAACGGGTTGGGAGGTCAAAACCTGCAAATCGTGATTGCGCATCTTCCCTTCAATGTCTTTTTCCTCCTCCAATGGCCAAGCTGCGGAAACTTCAATATCTTTTTTACCCATAAAGTCGCGCTTAACATCCAGCGGAAGTTTCGGCACATTTCCGGCACGCGCGGCCAGTTTAACCGCACCGGAAATCGCCAGCCCCTCTATCATCCACTTGTCGCCCTCTTCAGATAACTCGGCGACCGTTTTGGTATATCCCTCAGGCTTTTGATAGTGACGCTGTGTTTTATGAAGATGATAGGACGGGCGCGGCTCGAAAATATATTCCATACGAGCCTTATTCTTAAAAGCAAAATAAACAGGGTTTTCAGGATCATCCTGCGCCAAAGGAGCAATCATAATTACGCAGTTATCCGCAAAACGCCTGTCTGCATTGCCGCCGATCTCACGAAAAGCCATATCCAGATTATGATAACCGTCTTCCTTCGATCCCTGCCGCTGTGCCACGGGCTTTGTCTCCGAACCCGGATATTCTGAATAGGGATGTGTCAGATGCCTGATAGGTTCCATGACCATGGTATCTCTAATACGCTCATCCGCAACGCTCTCTCCACCGTCGGCAACCATGATAAAGGCCGTTTCGCGCGTTAACCCCATCTTGGCAAGATCTTCATCCAACGTAGGTTCGGCGAGTTTATCCCGTAATGTCAGATACATTTTGTCCAGACAATTCCCGCCAAAACTCCAAGTCCATTCCGGCGCATGCTCACTATGCCCCAAAAGTGTATTGGCATGTTGCACACGTAAGTCCAGACGCATTTCCCGTACAACATCTTGAACATCATGTTCTTTTTCCTCACTGCTCGTTTCGAAAAAAAGATTTTGGTAAAGCATCGGCAAGGGCTGCAAAGGCCGCTCGACATCCTGACCCAGCGCGGCAACTTTGGCGATTCCGGTCTTGGCAACCTCGACAACTGCGAAACGTGATGGCAAACCGCGACGTTCAAACTCGTCGTTTAACCAGTCGATCCCTTCCTCATAGAAAAGATCGGTCATTTTCAAAAACGGCGTAAAACGGTCTGTTGTATTATCAATAAAGATCGAACGCGGCGTGGTATCCGTCCCCTCCATAACCCCGATCATGGCTTTGACACTTTGGGACAAGGAAACCAGATCCCCCTTTTCATGAAGGAAGATATTCTCCGAGCGGTCTAGAAACCCTTGCAAATGGCGCGGATCACGAAAGTGAGGATCTGCCCCCGCGACAACAACATTCTGAATATTCGAATACGAACACCCGCGCAGGAAAACCTCACTCGCAACAACCAGATTTGTATGAAGCGGATGCACCGAAGTATCCGCTTCCTCAATCACATCATCATGTCCGGCATCTCGCTGCTCCGGCGTGATGTAATACATCTCAGGCTTGGAATCGAGATTCCGGTCATAGGTGTTTTCAAATCCGTCAGGGTAAAAGGCATTAATCTGATCAATCCAGAGTGAATCCAGATCGTCATTAGGATCAAGATGCAGTTTTCCGCCTTTTAGTAGGAAATCCAGTTTTGTGTCTACATCGCGCAAACTATCAAGAATTTGCGTGAAGGTATCTTCGTCATTATCACTCATTTTCTAAACCGCTATTAACACCCGTGACAGTATTATTATGTATTTCTGTAACATAAAGTTTTTGTGCGCCGCAACTTTTATTTCAAAAAACAAATTTTAGATTTTTTTATTTATTTACAGTAAATTAACAGATAAACTCTAATTTCGTCCTGAGACAAAAAATTTCATCTTATGACCGATTCTGACCACTTCAAATGCATGGAAAGGGCTTTGGAACAACAGGCTCAAAGCCCGCACCACACCCACAAGGTCGGCGCATTTATTATCGGACGCGATAGTGGTGGCGATGTGTATGAAACGGGATCTCCGAATTTCTGGCCGGAAATCCTAATGGAAACCATCGGACAAGATACAAAACTCGGTAATGCCAGCACCACTGTCCACGCAGAAATCGCCGCCATCATGGGCGCAAGAGGAACCGAATCGGCCAATCTGTATGTAACAGAGCTGCCCTGCCCCAACTGCGCAAAGGCCATAGCCGAATCCCGAATCAGGAATGTCTACATCGACAAAAACACGCAAAACACCCCGCTCGGCAAGAAAATGGAGCCTTTCTTCCGCACAATCTCCCTGCCCATCTTCAACCATGCGGGAATTAACGTATCGGAAATTTCGGTTCGGGAAAAAACCATAAAAACATTGGTGGAAGTTTCCCCCAACACGGCTGTCCCGATTGAAAAACCTGTGGAAATCCTGCCGCTCGAAAAATCACAAGCCACCGAAGAGTATTTCCGCAGCTTAATAAACCGGAGCAAGAATGCCTTTGGCGACGAAGGGCATGTGATTTGCTTCACAAAAACCGCCCTTGGCGCTTATTTCGCCATGATCATTCGCCCGCATATTGCCGTCGGAATAGATGATGATGCCCGCGAAGAACTCGCGCCCTTACTGGAAAAATATAGCCTGATCATCCAGCCCCTTAACCGAGCACTCATTAATGCCGCACGTTACGGCTTCCTGATCGAGCCGGATTTCCTCTATTCCGCAAATGTCCCGACCTCACGCGAATTCGTAAACCTCATCGGCGCAGGCCACACAAAACTGCGCATCGGCAACCATGAAACCTGCCGTGATGAATGGGGGTTAAAAGCTCTGCAACAGATCGAACAACACCGCATCATGACGATTACTTGAAAACAAAAAACCCCGCCGAAATAAGCGGGGTATTCTACCCCTCCCCATCCTGATTTTGAATCCAGTGGGACGTAGGGTTGATCGCCGTTTTTATAACAATTTCACGCTGTTCGGTACGAATGACAAAGGTATTCTTATCTTGTGAATGGATACCGAGAATCTGGTCTACACTTGTAGGATCATAATCATCAATCGTATCTTCAAAGTAAGTGATATCCTGAAAACGAACTTCTTTAATTGCGACATCATCTTTAGCAGGATGAAAAAAAAGAAGAGCGAAAAGCCGCTCTTCAGGAATATACGTAATCTTCTTTAGATAGAAAGGGGAACCCTTTAATAGTTCCCCTGTAACATCCTTATAATTTCTGATCTTAGACATCTAGGATAAGACGCTGAGGATCTTCAATCGCCTGCTTGATACGAACCAGAGAGCTGACCGCCTCACGACCGTCAACAATACGGTGATCGTACGACTGCGCCAGATACATCATCGGCTTAACAACAACCTGACCTGTCTTCTCGTCAACCATCGGGCGTTTCTGTATGGCGTGCATACCAAGAATACCGGATTGCGGAGGATTAAGGATCGGCGTAGACATCAGGGAGCCAAACACACCACCATTGGTGATCGTATACGTACCGCCCATCATCTCGTCCATGCCTAGCTTACCGTCACGCGCACGTGTGCCGAGATCAACGATCTTCGCTTCGATTTCCGCCATGCTTAGGCGATCCGCATCACGCAAAACAGGAACAACCAGCCCCTGCGGCGTAGAAACGGCAACACCGATATCATAGTAGTTTTTATAGATAATCTCGTCACCGGAGATTTCCGCATTCAACGCGGGAAAATCTTTAAGCGCCTGAATAACCGCCTTCACAAAGAAAGACATAAACCCAAGTTTGATACCGTGCTTCTTCTCAAACGCTTCCTTGTACTGGGAACGAAGCGCCATCACCGGCCCCATATCAACTTCGTTGAACGTGGTCAACATAGCCGCAGTATCTTGGGCTTCTTTCAAACGACGCGCGATAACCTGACGCAACTTTGTCATTTTCACACGCTCTTCACGCGGACCTGTCTCACGTGGTGCCGTTGGAGCCGCCGCTGCAGGAGCAGATTTACCGCCACCGCTCTTCATAAACTTCTCGACGTCCTCTTTAGTCAGACGACCGTCCTTACCGGACGCGGGAACTTGTGATGCGTCAATATTGTTGTCCGCCAGCAACTTGCGCACGGCTGGCGACGTCTTCGGCGCGTCTGATGTTTTGCTCTCGGCCTTCGCCGCAGCTGGCGCTTCCGCTTTTTTCTCTTCTTTCTTTGCCGCAGGTTTCGTGTCATTGGCTACCGCACCTGCCTCAAGTTCGCCCAGAACCGCGCCGACCTCTACGCTTTCCCCTTCACCGACAGTAATGCTTACAATCACGCCGTCTTCAGGCGCATTGACTTCCAAAGTCACTTTATCGGTTTCCAGCTCAACAATCGGCTCATCCGCTTTAACTGCTTCGCCTTCTTTTTTCAGCCACTGCGCCACAGTCGCCTCTGAAACAGATTCACCAAGTGTCGGTACAACAATTTGAGTCATCGCATATCTCTTATAAGTGTTTGATTTTTTATCTGATGTTTTCTTAACCCCTGCGCCCCTGAAACGCAAGGGCTAGCGGTATGAAATTCAAATATTCCTCGTTTTTCGGACTGAATTTTTCCTTCCGTGTGAAAAGTACCACGACAAGACTTGAAAAAGAGAGCTTTAAATTGTAATGGTTCCGTTTTCGGTTTTAGGGAAAACAACGAGTCGACAAACTGGTTTCGGTTTTGGCAAAATCGCTAAAAATGCTGCCATCCCGAGGCTTTAAGAGACGTTTCTTTCCCTTGCCCATCAAAAACCGTTATTCCGGAAATAGAATCTTTAAAAACACCGATAACCATTGGTTTTAAATGCATTTTCTTAAGCTCAAGCATTATTTTTTCTTCATGTTCAGGCGAAACCGCAAGAACCAACTCGTAATCATCACCACCCGCCAGAATATCATCCAATGCCACAAAATTGACATCAAGTGCCATCTGAACATCACCTGAAAAAACAAGAGCTTGTGGGTTTATTTTAACCTCTGCTCCAAGCAAACTGGCCGCGCAAATATGCCCGAGATCAGCCATCAAACCGTCCGAAATATCAATCGCTGCATTTGCATAATCACGGACGACTTGAGATAGACCAATCCGCGGTTCCGGCACGCGATATCGGGCAACCGCCGAACCGTAATGATCCTCCATACGCCCCCAGAGAGCCTTAAGCCCCAGCGCAGCGTCACCAATCACACCTGTCAGGACAACAAGGTCTCCATCCTTTGCTCCACTTCGCCTAATGGCCTTCCCGGAGGGCACTGTACCGATTACCGTGATAGATATTGATAAAGCGCCGTGCGTGCTTGTAGTATCACCGCCGGAACAAAACACACCGAACTCTTTTTGATCCTCAAGCAAAGCATCTGTAAATGCTTTTAGCCATTTGCCTTCCGGCCTCTGAGGATAGGCAATATTCAGTTGATAACACAGCGGATCCGCCCCCATCGACGCAAGATCAGACAAACTCACCCGCAAGGCTTTGCGCGCTATATTCTCCGGCGCTTCGTCTTTCAGAAAATGCGTCCCGGCATTGAGCGTATCACTGCTGATCACAATCTCGCGCCCTTCAGGAACAGCAATAACCGCTGCATCATCTTTTAACCCGGCCGTCTCATCTTTTCCCATAGTCAGCGGCAGGAAATACGATTCGATAATATCAAACTCATTCATCGCATTTCTCCTCACCCGCAACCGCCGCCAGCTCTTCTGAAAAATCACACAAATGATTGACCGGCCCGTGCCCCTTTCCAACACGCAGGCAATACGAAGATTGAAGAGCCTTGGTTAAATAAGCCTTCGCCAGTTTCGCAGATGTCACGCGGCTTAATCCTCGAGCACGTAAAGCCGCCAAAGCTGACGATAAAGTACAGCCCGTACCGTGCGTATTCTTCGTATCAACCCAGTCATCACTTAAAACATGGGCTTCGCTGCCATCATAAAAAACATCCGTCGCTTTTGGAGCATCCCGTCTATGACCGCCTTTCAGGAAAACATTCTTGCACCCAAGCCGCGCCAAAGCCTGAGCATCCTCCTCCATACCCGCTATCGGACGACCAAGTAACTTCTCGCCTTCCGGTATATTCGGCGTCAGGATATGACAAAGCGGCAACAAACGATCGCGTAAAACCTTGACCGCATGACCTGAAATCAGCGAATCCCCACTGGTCGCGACCATCACAGGATCGAGAACAACGATCCGCGGCCCGTGTTTTTCCAAAAATCGTGCTAAAGCCTTGATCGCACGAGCATTACCGACCATCCCGATTTTCATGGCATCAACGTCAATGTCGTCAAAAATAGCCTCCAGTTGCGCGATAAAGAACCCTTCATCTAGATGCAAGACATCGCGCACACCTTGCGTATTCTGAACGGTGAGAGACGTCATCGCGGCCATGCCGTAACAGCCCAGCGCACTAAACGTCTTGAGGTCAGCCTGTATACCCGCACCGCCCGACGGATCGGATCCCGCAACACTGATAACATTCGGTGTCATCATGATGCCTCCTTCAAACGCGCATGATGAACAGCATCTGCAATGTCCTGCGTTGCCTTTTTAGGATTATCCGCAGCCGAAATTGCCCGCATCATGGCAACACCATTCGCGCCGGAATTAATCACCTCATGCGCATTTTCTGCCGTAATACCACCGATCCCGACAACGGGAACAGGCGCCATACCCGCCAGCGCTGCAAATCCCTGCGCACCCAGAACAGGCTTGCCCTTATCGGTCTTGGTCGGGAAAAACGGCCCAGTACCAAGATAATCAACGATATCCATATCAACAGCCTGAAAATGATCTTCGGTAAATGCTGTGAGACCAATAATTACATCTGTACCCAATGCTTTGCGCGCGTCAGCAGCACTCATATCACCCTGCCCGATATGCACGCCATCTGCGCCGATATTTCGGGCAATCTCCACATAGTCATTGATAAGAAAGGGAACATCAAACACCCTGCATAACTCGAGAAGAGTTTCAGCGGACGCCTGAACATCGTGTAAAGAATTCTCCTTGTCCCGCAACTGTATGAGTGTTGCACCACCTTCAAGTGCCAAACGTGTGACCTCAACAGGACATCGCCCTGAACAAGCCTGTGGGTCAACAACAAAATAGACCGAAAGATCAAAATTTTTCATGCGGAAAATATACGTCTTTCGCAAGAAAAAGGCGAGTCAACGAAAAGGCAAGGAATTTTAAAGAAGCATACTCCCCGCGCAACTAGGCCTCGTTTTCCGTTTCAGAAAGAGCAGCCTCTTCAGCCTTTTTTAGAGCCTCGCGCTTATTAATAAAACGAAGACACAGGAAAACACCGAAAATCAAAAGAGCAAAACCAATCAGGAAATTCGACCAGAGATACTTCATATGATCGACAATTTCTTCGTCGTAATAGTATTTCGGACAGGCAAGCGGATCAGGATAAAGGTTTTTGTCATCAGCATATTTCGCGCGGATAAAGTAAGTTTCTTCTTGATCCTCGTACATATCCTTAAGATGCGTAATCCAGAGCCTCTTATTGTCAGGCATATCCCCCTTGTATAGCTTCTGGATCTCAAAAACGGTTACACGCATATCAACAACGGCATGCCCGCGCTTTACGGGTTTGCCTTCGAAGATGTAATCCATTTCACGAATATATTCACCCAGTTCTTTCTCAGTGACATTGAGTTTGGGATTCCTGTATGGGCAACCGTAGTCATAATCCCGGGCAATCAAAACTGACGCATTCAGCACAAAAACGGCTAGAATTGTAAAAAACACCGATGCTCTAAAGAAAGAAATGCTCATGAAATTATGAAGATTGACCGTTATGTTATTAAAAAAACAAAAAAACCTAGGAATATAACAATACATATTCCTATCAAACTTGTTTATCGATGAAAAGAGTTTTGAAAACCCGAAATAACTTCGGACGCCCACACTAAACGGTCAGCGCCTCATCAACAAGCTTGTTCTGCTGCTCTATATGACGCTGCTGCAAACCCGTAGCCGGAGCTGCAGCCGCTACACGACCAACATATGAAGGACGCTTGCACTTATGCTTCATACCAACCAAAGTCTCTTCAATATGTGACTCGACAAAGCTCCATGCACCCTGATTTTTCGGCTCTTCCTGACACCAGATCACCTCAGCATTTTTAAACGGCTTCAACTCGGTTGCCAGAGGGTTCCCCGGGAACGGATAAACCTGTTCCAAGCGAAGGATAGCGATATCATCAATCCCACGATCTCGACGTTCCTGCAGAAGATCATAATAAACTTTACCCGTACAAAGGATAACGCGCTTAACCTTGTCTCCTTTTACCAGCTTGTCTTTGTCATCATCCCAAAGAACGCGGTGGAAAGAGCTACCGTCTGTAAACTCTTCAGCCCTAGAGACGGCCAGCTTGTGACGCAGCAATGATTTCGGAGTCATAACAACTAGAGGCTTACGGAAGTCACGGCACATCTGCCTACGCAAAACATGGAAAAAATTAGCCGGAGTCGTACAATTAACCACTTGCCAGTTATCCTCGGCAGAAAGCTGCAGGAATCGCTCGAAACGCGCCGAAGAGTGCTCCGGCCCCTGCCCCTCATAACCATGCGGCAACAGCATGACCAAACCAGACATGCGCAGCCATTTGCTTTCACCCGAACAAATAAACTGGTCGATAATAACCTGAGCGCCGTTCACAAAATCACCGAATTGCGCTTCCCAAATCACCAAAGATTTCGGATCCGCCAGCGTATACCCATACTCAAATCCCAGAACCGCCATTTCAGACAAAGGGCTGTCGTAAATTTCGAATTTTGGCTGGTTTTCATCGATTGTGCTTAAGGGAATATGCTTCTCTTCGGTCGCCTGATCATACCAGATAGCATGTCTTTGGGAGAATGTCCCGCGCCCGACATCCTGTCCGGTCATACGCACCGGAAAGCCGTTTTCCAACAATGTCCCAAAGGCGAGGCTTTCGCCCATGGCCCAGTCTATTTTCTCTCCGCTTTCGATCATCGCACGGCGATTCTCGACAACGCGTTTCAGCTTTTTATTGATCTCGAAATTTTCCGGAATGGTTGTGAGAACCTTTCCGATCTTCTCGAATTCAGCTTTCGTAATAGCAGTATCACCGCGTCGGTCATCCCCGTGCGCAACCTTCAGACCGGACCAAGCCCCTTCAAGGAAGTCAGCAGAATTCGGCTTGTAATTGGATGCCGCCTCGAATGCATCATCCAATTCAGCGTTGAAATCATCAACAAATTGTTTCGCCTCATCCGCCGTAACGACGTTTTCTTTGGCCAGCTGCTTGGCATAAATCTCACGCGTTGTCTCCTGCTTGGCAATTTTCTTATACATCAATGGCTGCGTGAAAGCTGGCTCGTCACCTTCATTGTGACCAAAACGACGGTAGCAAACGATATCAATCACGACATCCTTCTTGAACTCCTGACGGAACTCTGTCGCGAGACGGGAAACATGCACTACAGCCTCAGGATCATCGCCGTTCACATGGAAAATCGGCGCTTCCAGCATCTTCGCAACATCCGTCGGATAAGGACCTGAACGCCCGTATTTCGGCATGGTTGTAAAGCCAATCTGGTTATTTATCACAATATGAATCGTACCGCCGACGCGATACCCCGGAAGCTCGGAAATCATAAGCGTTTCCGCTGTAACACCCTGCCCTGCGAATGCCGCATCACCGTGCAACAGAAGCGGCAAAACCTGTTCGGCTTCGGTGTCTTCTCTTTGCGCCTGTTTTGCACGAACCTTGCCGATCACCACCGGATTCACGAACTCGAGGTGTGACGGGTTTGCCGTCAAGGACAAGTGAATCGTATTCCCGTCGAAGTCACGGTCACTGGACGTTCCAAGGTGATACTTAACATCCCCTGATCCCAAAACGTCATCAGGCAATGAAGATGTTCCCTGAAATTCGGAGAAAATCGCCGTAAAGGATTTACCCATAACATTCGCCAACACATTCAGACGGCCACGGTGCGCCATCCCAAGAACGATCTCTTTCAGACCAAGCTGCCCGCCGCGTTTCATAATCTGCTCAATAGCAGGAATAAGAGCCTCCCCACCATCAAGACCGAAACGCTTCGTACCGGTATGCTTTTTATGAAGATACTGTTCAAACACCTCACCGGCCGTCAAACGCTGTAAAATTGCGCGCTTTCCGTTCACCGTAAATTCGGTCTTGTTATAATGCTCGCGGTTCTCGATGCGCTCTTGAATCCACTCGCGCTCCTCGGCCTTCGCCATATGCAGATATTCAACCCCGATCGTTCCGCAGTAAATCTGCTTAACCGCATCCAGAATTTCGCGCAACGTCGCATATTCAAGGCCCAGAATACCGTTCAGGAAAATCGGACGGTCATAATCCGCCGTCGTAAATCCGTAATAAGAGGGATCAAATTCAGGACTTACAGTCTTGTCTTTTAATCCTAAAGGATCAAGATTGGAAAGCATGTGCCCGCGGAAACGATAACTTCTGATCAACATCAGCGCGCGCAAGGAATCCATAGCCGACTGCTTGGCTTCCTCTGGGCTCGCCTTGGTAGAAGACTGTTTCTTGCGGCTGATCTCCGCAGAGTCCAGATTGAGAAAATCGTTTGCAGGCTGTTCAGGAACACACCCGAAACCGCGTAACTGCTTGACGTTTTCCTTCGGCGTCCAACTTGCACCCGAAAGTTCTTCCAGCAATTCCGTCTCGCTGTCACCCAGCCCCTCAAAGAACTCCTTCCAAGACGTATCAATCTTCGTCGGGTTATTGAGATATTCGCCATAGAGATGCGCGACATACTCCGCGCTCATACCGGTCAAAAAGGTGAGATCACTGGACTTCGTTTGTGACATGGATGCTCCCGCTACAATTAAGTTAACACCTTGCTTTAAGGTTCATATTACGACATAGCGCACCCCACACGCTAGGGCAAGCGTTCTTGCCGTAAAATCGCCGAAAAACGGATGAAATAGAATGAATTCGGCCTAATCAGCCTTGGTCAGCGCCGCTTTGATTTTTGAAATAGCAGTATCTTCCGCTGCACTGACGTTCATCGGATGGTTTGCATCGTCATTGGCAAACCCGCCGACAACTTTCTCCATCAAAGCCCCAAAAAAGCCCTTTTCTTCCTGAACTTGCCCGAACTCGCCGTAGGCCTGTGCAACAGACGTCGCCACTTCCATAATCATCTTCTTATAGTCTTTGAGTTCTTTCTCAGAAACAACAGGTTTCAGAACCTCAACGACCTTCTCACAATCCGGCGCAATATTGAACGTTCCTTGCGACCATTTTGGCCACATATCTTTTCGGTTCATAATTTCCTGAGAAATCTCGATCAAAAACGGTGAGTCTTCATGAATCTTGCCAACCTCGCGAATACACGCCTCAAGCGCACGCATCTCAAGCTCGTCATCCTGCTCCCCCTCCTCATCTTCGGCATGACTGACATTAATGCCGACGCGGTACGGCAAACTAACGATGAGATCCACATCTTCCGGTGCAAAAGAAGAGAGTTGTGACATATTCTTGTCTCCAATTTCCTGAAATATAAAATAAAACGTAAGACTTATATATAAGTCGTATTGAGCGCACTGGCAATGGCACGGAGTGCATTCCGTTCATCAAGACTGATATTCAAAAACTGATCCCAGTTTTTTACGGCCTTGTTCTGCTCCTCGGCGAGCTTCTTATCCTTCAGCCAGTCACGATAAAGGCGCCACTTCATAAACAGCGAGAGCTTGTCATACTCACGGAAAGCCATGGCGACCGACTCACCGATTTCAATCAAATGCAATTTAAACGCACTGACTTCTTTTTCATCAACGGAATCGGAAAGAATATCGATAGCCTTATGACAATCAGTCTCGACGCTATCAATCTGCGCACTCCAATTGTCCCATTTGTCTTTTTTGGTGATAGTCTCACTAATGATGTATTGAACGGTCTCGGAACCGAAAACCTCCTGCGCATAACCGCTCAGGATGTTGGCCAAAGCCTGCATCTCTAGCTCGTCCGATTCATCACCGCCGGTTTCATCACTTTGACTCACCTTGTAGCCGACCCTGTAAGGCAGGCTGACAAGAAGCTCGCGGTCTTCCGGCACCAAATTATCGAGAAAACTCATACTGAGCTTAATTCCTTCTTTAAAATCAAGACTATCAACAACTACAAGAATACAATGATTTTATAAATACCACAAAACAGTTTTTTCTAAAAAGCACAACAGGCATTCGTAATGTAAAAACACAGAAAAACCACCTAAGCATCTGTGAAATAAAAAAAGCGCCCTACATGCACCGCAGCAAAGCGCTTTTTAATTCTGCTAGAGCAAACTGCCTGATTAGGCAGCCATCGCTTCGACAACGGCCTGACCAAGACCTGCAGGGCTTTCGGATACGACGAACCCTGCGGAACGCATCGCTTCCATCTTCGCAGGCGCTGTATCATCACCACCGGAAATAATCGCACCGGCATGACCCATACGCTTGCCCGGAGGGGCTGTTGCACCGGCAATAAAGCCAGCAATCGGCTTCTTCGTCTTAAGACCTTTGTAGAATTCACAAGCTTCCAGCTCAGCCGAACCGCCGATCTCACCGATCATCAGGATGGCTTCTGTTTCGTCGTCATCCATGAACATCTCGATACAGTCGATAAAGTTCGTACCGTTGACGGGATCGCCGCCAATACCGATACAGGTCGACTGCCCAAGCCCGACAGCACCTGTCTGTGCCACCGCTTCATAGGTCAGCGTACCGGAACGGGACACGATACCAACCTTCCCACGTTTGTGGATGTGACCGGGCATAATACCGATCTTGCACTCATCAGGCGTAATTACACCCGGACAGTTCGGACCGATCAAACGTGTTTTGGAGCCTGACAAGGCGCGCTTAACCTTCACCATATCCAACACTGGAATACCTTCAGTAATACAGATCGCAAGCTCGATCTCCGCATCAATCGCCTCCAGAATGGCATCGGCAGCAAAAGGCGGCGGCACGTAAATCACGGACGCGTTACAGCCCGTTTTGTCCTTGGCTTCGGCGACGGTATCGAAAACAGGAAGACCAAGATGATCCTGCCCGCCCTTGCCCGGCGTCACACCGCCGACCATCTTTGTACCGTAAGCAATCGCCTGCTCACTGTGAAATGTTCCTTGCGAGCCTGTAAAGCCCTGACAAATAACCTTCGTATTTTTATTAACGAGTACTGACATTATATTCGCTTCCTTCTCTAAACTTTAATTCGCTTTGATAACGCCGCATGCGATGCGCGCACCTGCTCCGCCAATCGGCTGAGTGGTATGGTCATCGGGGTTTTCGTGGATCATCAATGAAGACCCGTCATCATCCATCAAATCTGCAATATCGACTTGTGGCATAAACAGCTCAAGCGCCGCGCTACCATCCTCGTGGACAACCAAATTCGGCAAATCCCCTTTATCGGGCCCCTTCGGATTCAGATAGCCATGCTCTTTAGCATCTGGATTGATATGCCCCGAAGCCGTTGTGAAATGCTCGGCATGCTCGCACGTTCCAACACTGTGAATGTGAAAACCATGCTTACCGGGAGGCAACGACCCTTTACTGATACTTAGATCCGCCAAAACACCGATTGAGCCTTGCTTGAAAGTAACACTACCGATTGCTTGCCCGTCTTTACCAAGGATTTCCGCACTCGCAGTCGGCATGATGCTTTCTTCCTGATGATCATTTGCAATGGCAGGCATTGAGATAAGCCCCAATACAACCGCACTTAAAAGTAGCTTTTTCATGTTACGCCGCCTTACTTGCTTTTTTGGTGGCTTCAACAACTTTCTTGGCCGCATCGTCGAGATTATCCGCGGAGATAATCGGCAAACCGGAATTTGCCATCAACTCTTTACCTTTCTCGACGTTCGTCCCTTCAAGACGAACGACCAGCGGCACTTTCAGATCAACCTCCTTCGCGGCGGCAATCACGCCCTGCGCAATAACGTCACACTTCATAATTCCGCCAAAGATATTCACCAGAATGCCCTTAACGTTCGGATCGGACAGAATGATTTTAAACGCAACCGTCACACGCTCGGCCGTTGCGCCGCCGCCCACATCCAAAAAGTTCGCAGGCTCCCCGCCATGCAGCTTGATAATATCCATCGTTGACATCGCAAGACCAGCACCGTTCACCATACAGCCGATGTTCCCGTCCAGACGCACATAAGACAGCTCGTTATCCGCAGCAATCTTCTCGTTCTCGTCTTCCTCGGACTCATCGCGCATCGCATAGACTTCTTTTTGGCGATAGAGAGCATTAGGATCGAAGTTCATCTTCGCATCCAGCGCCATGATCTCGTTACCGACCAAAATCATCGGGTTGATCTCGACAATCGACGCATCCAGCTCAATAAACGCCTTATAAAGATTGGCAAAAAACTTCGTGGCCGACTTGACCTGTGCGCCTTTCAGCCCAAGACCGAAAGCCAGTCTGCGACAGTGGAAACCGGAAATACCGCTCGCCGGATCAACGGACACCTTGATGATTTTTTCGGGGGTCTCTTCGGCCACTTCCTCAATATCCATACCGCCTTCGGAAGAAACCATAAACGTCACGCGGCTTGTCGAACGATCCAAAACAACGGAGCAGTAATATTCTTTTTCGATGTCCACACCATCCGTTACATAAAGACGCTGAACCTCTTTACCTTCGGGACCGGTTTGCTTCGTGACAAGCGTCTTGCCGTACATAGCTTCTGCCGCATCACGAACTTCATCAACTGTCTTACAAAGACGAACACCGCCCTTGCCTTCAGGATTGTCTGTAAAATGACCCGCACCACGACCACCGGCGTGAATCTGTGCTTTAACGACATAAAGGTCTGTGTCCATGGATTCGGCGGCTTTAACGGCCTCTTCCACATTCATGGCAGGAATTCCGTCCGGCACTGCCACACCGTATTTTTTCAAAAGCTCTTTCGCTTGATATTCATGGATATTCATTAATTCTCTCTCCGTCTAGGGTCTAGAGCGAAACGCCTTAAAACCAAGGCCTACTGTAAAATTAATGAGGTTGTAACATCATGCTATCTATTTGAAAACAGCTAAAATGAAAGTTTTTCATATTTTAACCGCCGAAAACCACCAACGAACATGTCCATAAGATTGTCCTCTAAAACCACATATATTTTGACAAATCCATGGAATTTCACCTAAAATGTGGGCTAAGTGTGCAAGTATTGAGACTATGTTTTGTGGGAAAACGCATGATTCAGTAGTTTTGCTGGGGTCATAAGCATAAAACATATAGATTAAGACATATTATAAAAAGCGGTATTAAAGGATTTAAATTATGGCTGGCCCAGACAACATCATCCCTCCTCAAGGTCCTCAAGACGATCCGGATCATCTTTCGGCAAAAGACATGGAAGACAAGATCATGGAGGAAGTCGATCCGGTTGCGTTCCGGTCAGGCTTAACGGAAGATGCCTCGTTAACATCTCAGCGTGTTTTTGCAATTGGCGGACTAGTCGCCACACTCGGACGAGAAGCTGAGCCAACACCTGAAACACGCAAAGAACCGACATACGAATCAACCGACTTTAATCCCTACTCCAATCAGGGCGGTGACGAGCGTAACCGCATCTACAACGAACACATGGCAGGCACTGCAGAAGGTAAAATTGCCGGCGTAATGGGCGATTACAAAGGCTTGAGTGCCGCAGAAGTCGAAAAACGCAAACGCGAAGAAGCTTATGCGACAGCCGTGATGACGTCGACAGCGATTATGTCCGCGCAAAAACTTCAGGCTTATCAAGACTCCTTCGGCGGCGGCGGTATGTTCGGTGAAGACTGGAAACAGCCTGAAATGACCTATGAAGAATACAGTCAAGCTGTTGACGGCGTTACCACTGCCCACGAGACGGAATTCAAACCGGCTGCTGCTGGTGCTGCGGAGTCAGTAGACCGACTCGATAGAGAACAGTTCCGCAGAGATAATGAACAGATAGGACAGGAGGCACAAACTTACCTCACAGACCTGTCACAGCGTTTAGAAACAACAACCGATCCGGCTGAAAGAGCGCAACTTGAGCGCACGATCGAAGTGGCAAGACAGTACTATGGCATTCCGGAAGGTGCTGAACTCACGATGGAAAACGCTCAGCGTTTCAGGGCCACAAGTGCCGCCCTCATGCAAAATGAGCGGTGGGTTACGCAGAACCGTGCATTGATTGGTACTGCGCAGCAAGCTCTTGGAGAAATGGTGACCGAGCTTGAAGCACAACGTGACAGCATTGGCCAGATTACAACCACAGAAGAAGCAATGGTCATCGCGGAACGCATGCAGACTGATGCGTCGGCCTTCATAAGCGGAATTGATGAACAAAGCGCGGTTGGTGTTTTGGCAATGGGTCTTCAGGGTGAGGCACAAGCAGCAAGAGCAGAAGGAAACACTCAAAAAGCCGAGATGCTTGAAACGACAGCCGCGATGCTCTCTGAGACAGATCCTGAGCAAAGAGCGCAGCTAATACAGCAATACGAGCAGCAAATTGAACAACTGCGCCAAGCACCGGGTGCCGACGACCCGACATCGGAAACAGGCCAATCATTGCAATATATGGAAAGCATGGTGGGTATCGCCAAGGGCGAAGGAACTGCAAAGGAATTTATGCAGCAGACTCTTGATGCCCAAAATGCTGAAATTGAACGAATGGCAGCTGAAGGAGATGTTGAAGGCCTCAAAGCAGCTCTTCAGGCACGCTCTGAACAGCAGCTGGCCTTTACGCAAAATGCGCAAAACATGCTGACCCAAACCATGGAAAGCATCGACCAATCTGCTGACATCACAAGACAATTATATGAAGTAACAAGAGAGAGAGATCGCCTGTTCAACGAAGCCATAAAAGATGGCAACATTACCGAAGCTGAACAGGATAAAATCATGGAACTCACGCAGCAACGTGAAAGCCTGTTGGAACAATTTACAGAAAAACGTGAAGAACTGGGACAGGTATACGATCGTGCAAAGCTGGCTCTTGAAAATGACGTGATGCGATCCTATGTGTCAGAAGAAACGCTGCAACGCGCAGATATGATCGTTGCGCGCCTTGAGCGTGCTGATAGAGCTAACCAAGCTGCCATGGTTCTGGAACAAGCGCGTGAGCACCCTGGAATGCTCGTTCTTGAAGGCGATCCTGCAGCAATTTCAGCTCAACTTGAAGGCGCGGCCGGAGCAATCAATGAGCTCAAGGCTACAGAGGCCGTGATTACTGATGATACAATTACGCAACTTTCTACTGAACATGGCTTGGATCAGTCTGTAATTCGTCAGATGGTCGAGCAAGAGCATCTTGAAATTAACGAAAACACTCAGGCTCTTATTTTCTCAAGAGGAAATGATCTGTCGAATTCGTCCATCGCTATACCGCTGTTCGGACCTCTGGATTATAATGAAACTCTTTTTTCGCCGGTACCGATTTCCCAGACAGATTGGTCAACATACGACCCCGCTGCGAACTATGGGGTCTACGGTGGAAACCAACAATGTTTTGCGGACAGCGATGACTTTCATAAATATGACCCGCCGCCAAGTGAAGATTCTGTAACCCCTAGCTATAATAAGCCTTGGTACGAATCCGCTTGGGACACAACCACAGACTTTATGGCAAGCATCTTCGGCAGTGACGACCCTGCTCCGGCGACGACACCGTCTTCGGACCCGCTCAACCCGCTGGCTCCGGAAAATATTATGCTTGCTGAAAATAATAATACCACCACGGGTGCTGCCCCTGGCAATCAGGGAGGCTCAGGAGGAACAGGAATGGCTTAAGTTGATTGGCCAAGAAACTTAATTTATTTGACGGGTTAAAAATAAATTTTGTATTATGACATTAAAATAAAAAAGCGGTCATAGTACTGTAGATATGAGAAAGGGTGAAAAACGTGTCAATTCCAGAAGATACGACAGTCGGAGATAACACTGGCACACCGGAAAGACCGGTGCAAAACGGCATGCGTCCTGAAGACTACGCACTTATAGAACAGGACAGACGCAGAGCCGCAATGCTCGCACAACAACAGACAGATGCCGCGCAGCGTGATCAGCTCAACGGTGCCGCAGCATTTCTTTATCTTATCGCAATGTTTATGGGTATCGCAGACGACGATGCTCTCAACAGTGATGAGGCCTTGGCCGAACTCGCAAGCGCATTAGGTCTGGAAGAAGACGCCTTCAGAAACACTGTGAGCCGTGTACGCTCTGGCGAAATGTCTTTCGCGGAAGCAGCGCGCACAACATACCGATCCAGCAGCGGCGGCACAGTTTCCGAATCCGAAATCGCTGCAGCCAATACTGCTATCGAGCGTTATGCCAGTAGCGACAACCCGCTTCTCGAAGTGATCGCAGCCAAAGAATCAAACGGAAATTACAATATCGTCTACGGTGGAAGAAACATTAATTTGACGGGGATGACAGTCAATCAGGTTCTGGCATGGCAGGATGACTTTGTAGCTGGCGGTTCACCGTCTTCAGCTGCCGGTAAATACCAGATCATCCGTAAAACACTGCGCGGTTTGAAAGAAGAAATGGGATTAACCGGAAACGAAATGTTCGATGAAGAAATGCAAGACCGTATGGCAATGCATCTCCTTGAAAGACGCGGCTACAGTGATTATCTGGCTGGAAATATGTCTGAAGAGCGCTTCATGCTGCGCATTTCACAGGAATGGGCATCCATGCCCAAGGACGCAAGCGGCCGCAGTTATTATGCAGGCGACGGCCTCAATAAAGCTCACGAGACACCTGAAAACCTGCTAGCGGCGATGCGCTTGACGCGTGATTACGAATTAAATGGCAGACCAGATGAGAACCCTGCAGCCCTCGCATCAACAGGAGGAGACATCACAACAGATCCTCCATCCGTTGCGGCAGCATTCGGAAATGGTGAAGGCACGGATGTAACACAAGCATCCGTCAACCCCATAACAGACGGTGTCAGCGCTGCATTTACCTTGGATGTAAATACAAACGGCGGCACGGATCAAGTCGCTCTATCCGCGCTCAATGATACAGAGCTTTCAATGGGCGAACCTGCTCCTGACACTGGAATTAGGCCCGTTTAAAGCAAATAAATTAGCGTTTTATTTACCATAAAAGAGATACCATAAAGAGGTGTGCCAAAAAGCACCTCTTTTCAATTAATCTCCGGTAAATATTTTGAAACATCCGTATCTCATAGCCTTGGCTTTTACCTTTCTCTGCACATTCATTTTTGTGGAGAGCAACGCTATGGAACGTAAAGCTCCCCTTCATATACAGGTCAAACTGCCAGAGCGAAAGCCCCAAAACACGTCCTGCCCGTTTGTGGTCAGTACAAAATCATCTTCAAAATACGGTTTGCGAATCAATCTTCTGCAACGAGAACGCAATGACATCATACTGGCATCATCATTACAAAAATCTTTGAAAGACAGCGGCAGAGATGACCGCGTAATATCTGCTCTGTACCATGCGAGCTTAAAAACCGGCGTAGATTTCGAACTGCTTGTCATAAAAGCAATGATGGAAAGTAACCTCGGCCTTTTTGTCTCATCACGCCAAAGCTCTGCCAAGGGCGTGTTCCACTACATAGAAGCCACATGGTTGAGCCTGATCCACCGATATGGTGAAGACATCGGCCTGCATGAATACGCCCAAGCCGTAAGTATCAGCAAAGCCAACATCCCCTACCTCAAACCCAAAAACGAGCACTACCGCAAAAAAATCCTCGCCTTGCGACTTGATCCGTTTATCTCTGCGATGATTAAGGGCTATCAAATCAAAGAAGAAGGCAAAATCATCCGTAAATGGAAAAACGGAGAACATGTAACCGTCACGGATCATTTCATAGTACACATGCTCGGCCTGAATTTAGCCGGCACATTTTATAAGCTAAAAAACAAGCGCTCGGATATGAAGTTGGCGAATAGTAAAAACGCGGCCATGCGGGAAGCCGTTAGAAACAACCGCTTCTTTTTCTATGACACGAAGAAAAAAGCGCTGAACGCACGCCAATCTTACGCAAAATTCCGCGAGCGCGTTTCCGCAGCACAGGAAAAAATTTCAAATATCTTGGCAGAATATGCAAAGGATGCTGGCTGCGAACGCTTTACCCCGATAACACCTTACACACTGCCGGAAGAAAACACCCGCGAGGCAAAAAGCGATATGTTCAAATTTGCTGCACTATACCCACACTCCGAAACACCCGAAAATCACGCCAAGAGCAACGACGAAGAGAAATACTGCAAGCCCGATGCAGAATTCGCACTGCTTTCACTTCAGCCGGCTGTGAATCTCGATATGAAACGCAACTTCGGCAAATAAATATTGATTAGCGAGACTACTCCGCAGCAGCAGCGTGCCCGCCGAACAAATGTTCGACACCTTCGCGCTCTTCACGCAACTCCTTAGCGGTCGCATCCATCCGCTCCCGGGAGAAATCATTGACATCAAGCCCTTGGACAATCTCATACTTTCCGTTTTTGCATGTAACGGGATAGCCGTAAATCACGCCCTCTTCAATACCGTAAGACCCGTCTGAGGGAATAGCCATGGAAACCCAGTCGCCGTCTTCCGTACCCAGCGCCCAACTGCGCATATGATCAATCGCTGCAGACGCAGCAGACGCCGCGGAAGACGCACCGCGTGCCTTGATAATTGCCGCCCCGCGCTGCTGTACATCGGGAATGAATGTATCTTCATACCAGGACTGCTCAACTTTGCTCAGTGCTTCTTCGCCGCCGACAGTCGCGTGATGGATATCAGGATACTGCGTGGAACTGTGATTGCCCCAGATAACTACTTTCTTGATATCGGTCGTAGCCGCGCCAGTCTTTTCTGCCAATTGGCTAATCGCACGGTTGTGATCAAGACGAACCATTGCCGTAAAGCATTTCGGATCGAGATCAGGCGCATTCTGCTGCGCAATCAACGCATTCGTATTCGCAGGATTACCGACAACCAGTACTTTGACATCGCGGCTTGCATGATCGTTCAAAGCCTTGCCCTGAGGTGCAAAAATTGCCCCGTTCGCTTCCAGAAGGTCTTTGCGCTCCATTCCGGCGCCACGCGGACGCGCACCGACCAGAAGAGCGTAGTCCGCATCCTTAAATGCAACATTTGCATCATCTGTCGCCACAATGTCCTGCAACAACGGAAACGCACAATCATTCAACTCCATAATAACGCCTTTCAGCGCATCCAGCGCAGGCGTAATCTCCAGCAATTGTAAAATAACCGGCTGATCTTTTCCCAACATATCGCCTGAAGCAATACGGAATAACAGAGCGTATCCGATTTGACCTGCTGCACCTGTGACAGCGACCCTGACTGGAGATTTCATAAGAAGAACCTTTCTTTAATATTATGCGCGAGAAACAACGAGTGCTCCTAAAAGTCTTAAACTGTTTCCTTAGACGGAGCAAGCCCAGCCGTATATTGAGAAGGCAATATCGGCGGAAAAACAAAGAGATAGAGCAAACAGGATGAAAACCACAGTATTCATTAATAAATTAACGTTTTTTATTGCAAATTGCGGATAAAATCATCATATTAGCCTCAAAAGATATAACAAAGGGTGTAATGGAAATGTTGAACATTCGTAACAAAGTCGATTTACGTGGTGCGACCAAATCTCTATTTGATGCTGGCTATAGAAAAGATCGTGAAATAGCTGCCCAAGCCGGCATAAACCTTCAACCTGAACAATACGAGGCTCTGAAACGTGAAGGGAGCACCCTTGGAACGACGTTCAGCGAAGGCGTGATTATATCCGAATATACAGATACAGGTATTTACTCTAGGACAGAAGGCCCGAATGAAATTCAGGATCGCATTAATAAAGATGTGCGTGAACACCTGGAAGCCCACTTCGGAGCGCTCGACAGCGTCTAAAACTACCCCCACTTAAAAAAACAGGGTATAGTATTAGCAAATATACATAAAAAGGGATTTAAGGGCAAAAATGTCAAAACTTCTCGATCGTATCGCCAGAATCACTGGTGGCTTCGGCTCCGCGAACGGTGAAGGTGCCAGCCGCAGCGCCAGAACACAGGATATGAATATGTCGATGCACGACCTGCAGGGCTGGATGAACGAAAACGGTCTAAACGTGACTCCAGAGCCTATGGGACGCGGTTTTGTTGTGTCTACGGCGCATGTAACAGGGATAGATCCTGAAGATGAACGCTTTGCAGGTGATTACCTTGGCGTGAACGAAGCCGGCGAAACCAAGTACCGCATTCACTCCGGCGCATCCTACCACCACGAAGCAACATACGAAATTTTCGAAAAAATCAGCTATAACCGTGCGGCGGGAGAAACACCGGTTAATATCAATTCCCGAACAGGCGAAGTGCAGCGCATTCCCCGTGATTCGGACATTGAGGTTATCGGCAATTTCGGCGGAACGCGCGTTGCAGGCGTCGCTTTCAAGGGAGTAAGTAAACCCGTGGAACTAAAACCTGCAGATCCTGAACTTCAGGCTCACGAGTTTTATTAAAAAAAGTGAATTTACTGATCAAAGAACAAAGGCGCTTCGATAAGTGCCTTTTTTTATAAAGCTTAGGCCTCAAGCCCCAAAAACTCGATCTGCCAATCCAACTCTTCCTCCGTCATCGGATAATCCGTTCCGCCCTTTGGGTAAATAAGCTTTTGGTGAGAAATCTTGGCCATCTCCTGTTGCATGGTTAGCGCTGTGCGCATCGACAACCCCGCCTTCCAGCAAATTGCAACAATTGGCTTGGCTGACGCACTTTCCACAATGTCCTCAAGCTCGGAAACCTTATATCCCGTTAACTTGGCCAGAGCAGCATAGACAAAATCATATTCCCGCACGGCCATGGCATCGGAAACCACAACATCATCAAGCTTTCCCTTTTTCGCAAGACGGCTTACACGCTGCTCAATAGTTTCCGCCTTCTTGGGATCGCCCTTGATAAATTCCAGCCTGCGCCTGAAAACCTCGGCTATTTCATCTGCCATCTCTTCGTCAAAATCACCGCGGGAGATAAGCAAATCCCGTATAGACGCGTCTACAAACTCCGCCAGTTCCTTTGCCATAGAAAAGGAGAGCCCCGGGCGCTTAGCTAGAGGCTCTTGCCATTCTTTATGCTCGCGCGCACGCTCAACGATATCCTGCAAGGTTTCCGTGCTGATATCCGCACCCTTGTTACCAAGCAGAACCTTACCGCCCGGAATATCATCGACATTGATCACAGCCGCAGAGACAACTTTACTGACCGCGCTTCTCGCCGCAATGGCCTGCACAACCCAGCTCGCAGGATGAGATTTCAGGATTTCGATCAAATCCCGATCGGCCAACGTCGCGCAAAACCGTAATATCGGCTCAGAAACGTCACGCTCGACATCCCGCGCCAGTTGCGCAGCAACTTTAGGCGGTGCATACGCATGGTCTTTAAGAGTACTGGAAAGCGCCAGCCTGATTTTCAAAACCTCATCCAGCGCCAAAGTCCCCAGCGACTGCACAGCATAAGCATAAAGCTGAGAGTGTTTATCCTCTGATAAGGTCGGCAGCAAAGCGACAAGCCTTGCAGCCAGTGTCATGCGAACATCCATATTGTTGTCCGTCGCCAAAAACGGGGAAACATGCAAGGGCATCAGATCATTTCCCGCAACCGCGCGCCGCACCTCTGGTTCGGGATCATTCTGAGCCAGATAATACAAAATTTCAGGATGTGTTTTACGGTTCTTGGCCAGATCAAGACGTTCTTTCAAACTTCCGTTGACCGCAAGCTCTTTTTCGCGCTCATAACGGCTAGAGTCGCGACTGCTCTTCTTCTGCTTTGTAAAAACACTAAGGAATTTCACCATGCCCTACACTAACTGATAATGGAATAAAAATCATTAGCCGAATAAGGCACTATGCAAGATTCATGACAATCAAATTAATACATGAATTACAGACATATAGAAGAAAAACATAAGGTAAAAAATAAAGACAAAAAGCTAAGCTTATGGATAATCCGTACTCTGCATTTCCTGCAATCTGGAAATTGTGCGCTCAAATTCGAAAGAATGATCAGAGCCGAAATAAAGCTTCTCCGGCGCAGCATCAGCAGAAAACACAACATTCACACGCTGCTCATAAAGTGCATCAATGAGGTTCATCAAACGCTTAACCTCATTACGCCTGTCATAACGAAGCTTCGGAATCTCCTCCAGCATCACCGTTTGATAATGCTTGGCAATCGTTAGATAGTCCTCAGCACCGAGCGGCTGCTCACAAAGCTGCGAAAACGTAAAACGCGCCACACCATTGGCCGACTTAACCTTTAAATCACGACCTTTGACATGGAGAATCTCCTCCTGTGGCAGCTGACCATCAGTTAAAGTCCTGAATATCCCGTCCATCTTACGCGATGTCGCAACACCGAGCGGCGTAAAATATGTCCCCTCCTCCTGCAACGTCAATGCACGGTAATCATGCGGACTGTCCAGATGCAAAACGTCCATCCGCTCTTTGAGTAAGTCAATAAAAGGAAGGAAACGCTCACGTTGCAGACCACCTTCATAAAGCCTGTCAGGCGGCCAGTTCGACGTCGCCACGACAACAAGACCTTTCTCGAACAGCACACGGAACAGCCGCCCCAAAATCATCGCATCCGTCACATCGGTCACATGGAATTCATCAAAACAAAGAACCTTGGAGCGTTTGTAAATCACCTCCGCCAGAGATGGCAAAGCCTGATCAACCGCTCCTGTAATCACGTCCTCACTCCTACGCGAATGAATATAATCGTGAACCTCGATCATAAATTCATGGAAATGAACGCGCCGCTTGGTCAACCCGTCAGGAACGCACTCAAAAAACAAATCCATCAACATGGATTTACCACGCCCGACACCGCCATACATATAAAGACCTTTGGGCGCATCATTCTGATCCTCACCGCGCCCTGTTAATTTCTGAAAAAAACTGCGCTTCGGCTTCGCCACATATACCGCCAGATCTTCATGCAACCGCTGTAAAGCACGAACAGCCAGCTCTTGCGCATCATCAGGGCGTAAATCACCGTTTTTCAGGCGCTCGCCGTATAAATCAAGCGGCCTCTGAGTCATGGGCCCTCGACGTTTTAATAAGCAAGATCGACAACTCGTAAAGCCCCATGAGCGGGATGGCCAACAGAATCTGGCTGATAACATCCGGCGGCGTCAAAAACGCAGCCACGGTAAAAACAAGGATTACCATGTATTTTCGCTTGGCTGCCAACCACTCTGCCGTCACAAGTCCTGCACACCCCATCAAGGTCAGGAAAACAGGCAATTGAAAACAGACGCCGAAGGCAAAAATCAGCGTCATAATCAAATCCAGATACTCGCTGACCCGCGCCTCGAGCTGGATCGGCAAAACGGCATCCACTCCGCTCGCCTGAAAACTCAAGAAAAATGGCCAAGCCATTGGCAAAACTAGATAATAGACGCAAGCACCTCCTAAGAAAAACAGCACAGGCGTGGCAATCAAAAACGGCAGGAAAGCCTTCCTTTCATTTTTGTACAACCCTGGCGCGACAAACGACCAGAGCTGTATCAGAAGTATTGGAAAAGTAATGAAAACCCCTGTAAAAAAAGCAACTTTCAGGTAGGTAAAAAACGCTTCGGTCAGTCCTGTATAGATAAGGCGTTGCGTATCATCTGGCCCCATGGAATTTGCGAGCGGCTGAACAAGAAAACCGTATATCTCATTGACAAAAAAGAAACTTATTGCCGTACCGATCGCCATGACAATAATAACCCAAAGAAGCCGCGCCCGTAACTCAACCAAATGCGCCGCCAGAGGCTGACGCTGCACATCCGTATGATCATGATCTGCGGCAGTTTCTTCAGGTTGTGGAGCAGGATCAACATCAGAATTCATTTCCCACCCCCGTCTTTGTCTTTATCCTGAGGCTCACGATCGGAGGATTCCGTATCTTCAGGTAAGTATATATCTTCATCCGCCTCGGCCTCATCAAACGCTTCGATTCCCTGCTCTTTCTCAAAGTCCTGCGCCTCGAAATTGACCGACTTGCGGATATCATCAAGATCAGCCTCGCGCATAATATCGTCGAATTGCTGCGAAATAGCATATTTGATATATTGAAAACGGCGAACAATACGCCCCAAACCAACCATAAGTGCAGGAATTTCGCTCGGCCCGATAACGATAACGGCAACCGCCATGATTAAAAACATTTCCGGCCAGCCAAAATCCAGCATAAGCGCGCAGTCATCCCTTAAATCAATGTTTTAGGTATAAGAAACCCATTACCAGAACAAATCAACACATAACTTTACGCCGGCAACGTATCCCGGCACCACAACTAACGCATTCACAAAGATCGCAAGATTGAGCAGAATGGTTTTCTCATCATCCGTTAAGTCATTCTGCTTCTTGAGTTCCTCTTCCGCAAGATACGTTTCCTGAACGGAAGCATAAAACTCCCACAATAAGCCGTAAATCAGCATAGGCAGCAAAAGCCAGCCAAACCGCTCCACCCATTCGACGTTAAAATATCCAACCACAAAAACAAGCGCAAAACAGCCGGAAATGAACGAAGAGCATGCCTCCGCCGGATTTCGCTTCCAATGTTCAATCATACCCGCAACCGTGAAGGAGAAAAGGACAACGAGATACATCATCGCCCACCACGGCACGGTAAGTGTGCCTATTTCCATGTTATGTCTTTATGGTTTGAACAAAACCTGCCTAGAAGTATAACAGAAAAATCGTTTACGAAGTCTTGTCTTCGGACTTTTCTTTTTGATCTGCCTCGTCTTTAAGAAGCGGCTTGTCGGAGTCTTCCTCCTTCAAACCCTTTTTGAAACTGTTGATCCCCTTGGCCACATTTTCCATGATCGCCGGAATACGCCCTGCGCCGAAAACGACGAGAACCAGCAGGATAATAATCAGTAATTGTGTCGGGCCGGGTGTCATCTTTCTACATCCTCTAAAATCTCTTCTTTTTCAGGCTCTTCATCATATTCTACGGATGAATCCTCGAAATCATTCTCCTCATCGGAATAATCACCTTCATCATCTTCGTATTCAGCGCCGTCATAATCATCGTCTTCCGAACGCGCAGATAACCCTTCTACGCCCTTCATAGACTTCTGTCCAGAGAACAGATCGGCCTGCGGGATAGCCTCAATAGCAGGACGCCTGTCCAACAGCCCCGCCGCCTTCAAATCATCCATCCCCGGAAGATCCATAAGCGATTCAAGGCTAAAATGATCCAGAAACTCGGTCGTCGTCAACCATGTCAGCGGCCGTCCGGGTGTTTCCCTGCGCCGTCCGGGCTTGACCCATCCCATCTCCATAAGCGCATCCAACGTGCCCTTATGCGTCCCGACACCGCGAATATTCTCAATCTCCGCACGTGTTACGGGCTGATGATACGCAATAATCGACAGCGTTTCCATCGCCGCTCGGGAAAGCTTTCTTTGCACCTCTTTTTCAAGGTTAAGGGCATCCGATAAATCCGCAGCCGTCCGAAACGCCCAGTGTCCCTGACGCTCGACCAGCTCTACACCGCGCCCGTCATAATCCTGCTGTAACTCCATGAGCAACCCGCCTACATCTGCACCTTCGGGCATACGCTCGTGCAAGGCGCGAGTCGGCAACGGTTCTGGGGAGGCAAAGAGCAAAGCCTCCAGCAAGCGCTTATGCTGTAATGCTGCATCAATGGACGGCTCTTCCTCTTCATGCTCAGCTACTACAGAATTTTCATCCGTCATATCTTGCGCATTTTCTTCAATCGCTTGCTCCTCCAATGTCATACCTGCGCCTCCTCTTGCGCAGCCTCATGATGGCTCATTCGCATATATATCGGCCTGAACAGCCCGTCCTGCCTGATCTCCAGCTTGCCCTGTTTTGCCATTTCAAGACCTGCTGTAAACGTCGAAGCCAGCGCAGAACGCGTATAAAGCGTGTCCTCGCTGTCCTCAGGCAAAAAACTATGCAGAGTTGCCCAAACGGTGTACAAACCGTTCTTCGGCAAATTCCCCAGCATTTTCGTTAAACGGGTCAACGCCTCGTCCGAAGACATCAGCGTAAACGTCGGCAGATCGTAATCTTGGCTTTCCTGACGCGCCTTGATAGTCCCATAGGCCTTGAGCATGTCATAGAGATTAACGTCCCATTTCGTCACAACCGACGTCCCGACACCCTCGGGCATGCCGCGTCCGTAAACATCCTGCCCCAACTGCGGCAACGCAAGAAGCTTCTCGGAAACCTTTTGCATCGCCTCAAGACGGCGCAACTGGAATTGCAGAGCCTCAGCCATTTCTTCGGCGCTCGGCTCGTCTTCCTCGTCATTCTTCGGTAAAAACAACCGCGACTTCAAATACGCAAGCCACGCCGCCATCACCAAATATTCAGCAGCCAGTTCTAAATTCTTTTCCTTCGCACGGTCCACAAATACCAGATACTGGCGCACAAGCTGCAAAATCGAGATTTTAGCCAGATCAACTTTCTGGTTCCGTGCCAATTCGAGCAAAACATCAATCGGGCCTTCATACCCGTCAATGTTTAAAAGCAGCGCATCAACCTCATCCGCAGGGCGCACGGCCTGACGCGGCGGGTCTTCCTCAAACCCTTGCGCACCGTTTTGTACCACCTTTTCGGACGTGGCTTTCGCCTTATCTATTTCCATATCTGCGCTCATGCCGCCACTTTCCCGTTTTCTGCGGCGCGTTGCAAGCGTTTCAGCGCTTCAAGAGCCATTTTTGGCGTATTTTCCGCCAATTTCTCCATTTTCTCGAACTCACCCGCACAATAAAGAGCCAAATCACACCCTGCAGCCAACGTGCGTTGCGCTCTTTCACTCAAATCACCATAAGGCTCAAGAGCCTTCATATCGAGATCATCCCCGACCAAGAACCCGTCAAACCCGATTTCCCCGCGGATAACCTCGGAAATAACATTCTCGGAAAGCGTCGCAGGCAAATCTTGATCAAGATCACTGTAAACAATATGCGCGGTCATCCCCCAGACCGCGTGTCCGACATCAGACTCCGACAAGGCCTTGAACGGAATAAAATCACTCTGCGCCATCTCCGCATGCGGCGTATCAACAACGGGCAGCTCAAGATGACTGTCCGCCTTCGCACGGCCATGCCCGGGAATATGTTTGATGACGGGGGTTATGCCTGCCGCCAGAAAGTGCCTACAAACCGAAAGCCCAAGCCTAGATACAACCTGAGGATCGGCAGAAAACGCACGATCACCGATAATGTCATGCGCATCTTCGAAATAAAGATCAAGCACAGGTGAACAATTTACGGTAATGCCTGCATCAACAAGCCCTTCACTTAAACGCAACGTTTCAAAACGAAGAGCCTCAAGCCCTTTTGAGGCGTCACCTTCAAAAACTTCTCCAAATGACTGAAAACTTTGAAAATCTCTCCACTGCGGCGCACGCAGCCTTTGAACCCGTCCACCCTCCTGATCGATCAATATCGGGCAATCACGCCCGACAAGCTCCCTAAGATCACTGCACAAACCATGCAGCTGCTCGGGAGTCTCACAATTTCGGGCAAATAAAATGAAGCCAAACGGGTTGGCTTCACGAAACAATGACTTCTCTGCATCCGTCAAAACGTAGCCGGACGGGGAAAACGTAACGGCTAACGCGTTTTCGGCCCCTTTTGAAAAATCATTTTTTGACAACCAGACACCCTCCGGGGTTTTGCGCCTTGATACGGTCGCAAATCTTGTCGGCACTGTCTTTACTGATCGGCCCGACCTGAATGCGGTAGAACGTTCCACGCGCGCCCAGATTGGCTTCCTGTAATCTGTAAGGAATATTGTCAATCAAGCCGCCGTATTTCTGCTTGTACTTTTTCCACTCGGACTCCCCGCGGCTTTGATCACGAATACTGGCCAGTTGAACGAAATAGTTACCGGACGTCACGGCCATTTTCGGCGCGGAAGAAAACCCTGCGGAGGGCTCGACCTTGCTCGGAACGGATGCCTGCGTTTCGGCATCCATGGTTTCAATCGTTTTCGGCTCTTGAATCTTTTTCGGCGGATCAATCGGCTTGGGTATTGTCACCTTGACAGGCGGCATTTCCTTAACCTCTTCCATCGCGGCCAGTTTCTCTGCCTCAGCCTTTGCTGCAGCCGCCTCTTCTTCCATTTTCTTCTTCAACAAATCACGCGCCTCGGGTGATGTGCCCGCCGCATGAAGTTTGGAATGATCCGGTGATTGCGACTCCCCTGTAGACGGCTCAATCTTCTGCAACAAATTCTCGGGCTTGGTCTGAGCATTAGCCGTCTCGTAAGAACTCTCAGCCATCGCTTCTTCCAAAGCCTCTTCCTTGCTGACTGTGTCCTGTTTGCGGGACTGCAGCAAATTTTCAATTTCCTGCCTTTCTCCCTGAACGGGCGGCTCACCAACCTTGGCCAGTATCGTACTTTCGCGGTTCGGAATATCCATGCCGCCGCGATCATTCGGCTTGATCTTAATCGGACGCAGATCAGCCTTCACAATCGGAATTTCACCGCGGCTGTTTTCAGATGACGGATAAGACATGACGATAATGCCCGCAAAAATAGCACCTGTCAGCAGCAACCCTGCCGTCATAAGTCCCGGCCCGATATTAAAACCGCCACCATTGCTATCCTGTCGCGACTTTTTAGCCGGCCTTTTCGGACTCTTCAGATAGTGATCATAGCCGTATTGCTGGAAGTGATTGTCTTTGCTCATTTGTAGTGTACTCCGTCATTAAAGACTGGCTCTCGCCATATATTCGCCCTGTAGTGTATGCTGGCTAAAACCGCTTGAAACGGTTTTGGATAGTGTATTCTGATTCTTACCGTAAATCCCAATAAAGGTCAAAAAGCCTTTCATGCTCCCGAATGGCGTATCTGTCGGTCATTCCGGCAATGTAATCAGCGACGATCCGCGCCCTTTTCCGCTCATCCGTAAGGCCGCCGCCCTCCTCGACTCTGCGCTGCCAGTTATCCGGCAAAAGGTAATGATTCTTGTGGAAAGCTTCGAACAGCTCTGTGACGATCCTCTCAACCTTGATCCAGATTCGCACAATCGTGTAATGGCGATACATCCGCTCATACAAAAAGGAGCGCAACTCATCGACATCCTGCCGCATGGAATCCGAAAACGTAACCAGTTGACGCCCTGCCTGCCGCACATCCTGCGGAGACTTCGGCTTCACCTCACTTAAATTCACCTGTGTTTGCTGCAACACGTCTTCGACCATCGCCCCGATCATATTCCTCACCATTTCCTGAACCAGATAACGCTCCGACAAATCGGGATGCGCGTCTCTTACACTGTCAAGAACACCCCGCAGCAGAGAAAGTTCCTCCAACTCCTCAAGCGTGAACAATCCCGCCCGAAGCCCGTCCTCGACATCATGGTTGTTATAGGCAATATCATCGGACAGCGCCGCGACCTGCGCCTCTAGCGATGCATAGGAATCCAGCTCCAGATCGACCTGCTCCTGCAATTCCGCCACCGCAATATGCGGTTTTTCGGTCATCGGCCCGTTATGTTTAACAACCCCCTCCAGCGTTTCCCACGTCAGGTTCAGCCCGTTCCATTTCGGATATTTCCGCTCCAGAGTTGTAAGAACACGCAAACTCTGATCGTTATGATCGAACCCGCCGTAATCCTTCATACATTTCTGGAGATACTCCTCCCCGATATGCGCGAACGGCGTATGCCCCAGATCATGCGCAAGCGCAATCCCCTCCGCCAGATCCTCATTCACCATCAACGCCCGCGCCAAAGAACGCGTAATCTGCGCCACCTCCAACGTATGCGTCAGCCGCGTGCGGTAATGATCGCCCTCATGATACACGAAGACTTGTGTTTTGTATTTCAAGCGGCGGAATGCACTGGCATGAATAATGCGGTCGCGGTCACGTTGAAAATCGGTGCGGTGCGCGCTCGACGGCTCGTCATAGATTCGCCCGCGCGTCTGATCGGGACGGCACGCATACGGGGCCAGCGGCAACGCACAATAGTTGTAATCGGTTTGGTCTGGGGTACTCATAGAACACTCATAATATTATCGTATTTAGCGTAACGCGCACAGAAAACATGGTAAAGTCAGAACTAAAGAAAGCGCACAGGAATTCATAAGCCTACGACAAATACGAAAAACGACGTGACTAAAGAAGAACACGACAACAATAATCAGCCAAAGAAGATAAAGAAGCTTTTTGTAAGCTTTATTACTATATTTGCTGTTCCACTTATCCCTCTAATAAGCGCCAAAGAACAACACATTACCCTGACAGACACTTCTTCAGAATCGCCCACAATAATAGAGATATTATTCAATATTTTATTTTTTCTTTCCGCCGCGGTCACTGGGCCTTTATGCATATACTTTTTGGAATTAATGAAATTTCCCTACCCTAATGGAATACCTTACATAGACTTGTATTCATACACTCAAATTATTGCTTCTATTTTTCCAGCAATCATTTTTTTGACGCTGTGGTTCCTGCTTTATCGTAACGATAGAATTGCAGAAATTTGGATAGCGATACCTGTACTTTTGTGGGCTTATAACGGCATTTTTTGGTGGGCGCTAATTAGCGGCATTCAAGTGTAGAAAAAAATACCTTGTATGCGTTATAATACCCCCATGAGCATAATTGTTGACGACAGCGCGGTAAAGCGCATTGAAGAACTCCGCACGCAACAGGGCAAGGACGCCCTGAAACTCCGCATCACCGTGGATGGCGGCGGCTGTTCGGGCTTCCTGTATAAAATGGAACTGACCGATGAAACCTCGGACGAAGACGTCACCTTCGCGGACTCGGTGGTAACGGATGGAATCTCCATGGCCTACCTCGACGGCTCGACCATCAAATTCGATCAGGGGCTCATCGGCTCCGAATTCAAAATCGAAAACCCGAACGCAGTTTCAGGCTGCGGCTGCGGCACATCCTTCTCGGTTGTGTGAGATGCCCTCTGGAGCAGAAAAAAACTCGTCAAAACAAAAACGTCTTATAATCGCTGGCTTACCCCTAAGGCAAGAACCGGAAAACGAAGGATCTACTCCTCCCCCGTAAAATCGTCTATACTGTTGATTAGGAATAATTTTTCAGGGAATCCGAAGCCATGCCCCTGCTCCGTGTGGATTATGTCTCGCCCAAACGGGCAAAACTGCAATTCAGCTTCTTTATGCTGCTGGGCATCGGCATCTTTGCCCTCGCCGTGATGACCATCATGTTCCCGTCCAAAATGCTGATCTTCAATGATATGTGGCTTTATCCCGTCTCCATGACCATGCGCTTCGGATACATCGCCGCCGGTCCGACCTACGCGGGGATGCTGGTTTACAACATATACGGTATGCACACCGCCCTTCCGCCGTTGATCGCGGGCGGCGTCGGGTTCTTCCTCTGGCTCATACTGTTTTTCAACGACAAGGCCGGACGCGAAATGATCTTCCTGCCGCTGCTCCTCTGGGTCGGCGCGGGAGCATACTGCACCTATCTCCTTCTCGCCGTCGGCGGTTAGCAAACACACGAACGGGATAAACGCCCCGCCCCGCTATTCAGACCTTGCGGGAGACTTGATCCGTGCTATGTTTTCGATATGAAAATTGTGACATGGAACGTAAATTCGATCAAGGCAAGGCTGGAGCACGTCAAGCGCTACCTCGGTGAAGCCAAACCCGACGTCCTGATGATTCAGGAACTCAAAACCGCCGAATTCCCGCTTCTGGAGTTTGAAGGCACAGGCTACAATATCGAATATGTCGGACAAAAAGCCTATAACGGCGTAGCCATCATGTCCAAACACGAAATCAACGTCATCAATACCGCTCTTCCCGGTGATAACAACGATGAACAGGCTCGCTTTATCGAAGCCGATATCGGCGGCATCCGCCTGATCAACATCTACCTGCCCAACGGCAATCCGACTCCGGGCGAAAAATTCGATTACAAATTATCGTGGATGGAGCGCCTCAAACATCACCTATCCGCGCTGGTCGCAAATGACCATCCGTTTATTATCGGCGGCGACTTTAATGTCATTCCCGAAGAACATGACTGCTACGACCCGAAGGTCTGGAAAGATGACGCACTGTTTCGTATCGAGACCCGCCACGCCTTCCAGTCATTGGAAAACCTTGGTCTCTATGACGCCTTCCGCATTTTCGATACGCGTAAACACCAATTCACCTTCTGGGATTACCAGCGCGGCGCATGGCAACGCGATAACGGGATCAGAATTGATCACTTTCTTGTCTCACCGACCCTGACCGATAAACTGACCTCCTGCGTCATCAACAAAACCCCGCGCGGTTGGGACAAACCCTCCGATCATACACCTGTCGAGCTAACCCTCGATATCGACCAAAAATCGGACAGGGCCGCATGATCAGAAGAAAGACACTCGCTTTTTTCATTGCCGTACTAACGCTCGCCTCGTGCAGCACAACCAACAAAACGCCCGAAACCTACTACGCGGAAAAGAAAATCACTCCGCCAAACGAAGACGCGTTTCCGTTCTGCTCGGAATACGGGTGCCAGACGGTGCGCTACCTGACATTCGATGAAAACGATTGGACAAAAATCGAAAACAGCTTCGGCCCTCCCACAACAAATGCACAGCAGGAACGCGAAAACATCCGCCAAGCCATCGGCACGTTCGAGCAAATCATCGGCCCGCGCACCAACACCCAGAATGACCGTTACGGCACGTTCATGAAAATCGGTGAAGGACAACTCGACTGTGTGGATGAAAGCACGAACACAACGACGTACTTAAAGCTGCTCGAACAACGCGGTCTCCTGAAACACCACAAGATTGAAAAACCGGACGTTCGCATCCCCATAATTCATTCAGGCCGCTGGCCGCATCAGGCCGCCGCCATTACCGACAAAACGACAGGAAAAACATACATCGTTGATTCATGGTTCCACGATAACGGTCACCCCGCAGAAGTCCTGCCCCTCGAAACCTGGAAAGACGGATGGAAACCTGAGGAACACTTGAGAAACACTAGTGATTTATGATTTCAATAATGATAGAATCCCGATGTTAAAGTATTCTCTTTCATTCTTTCAAGCGGTCCCGCGAAACATGACAAAAAACAAGTTAAGTTCTACCAAGGCACTGAAATTCTGTGCTTTCGCCCTCCTTGCAACCGGATTTGTAACAACAACAGGCTGTACCTCACGCCCGTTGGCAAAGACCGAAATTGCCAAGCGGATAGCCTCCCCCGCATGGATGCTAAAGCGAGAAATTCCTGCTTCGCCGTTCCTGCTGACAGCCTATGAAAGAATTCATGAGTATAAATCAGACGCAAACCTATACATCGGCGGCAACGGCGACACACCTCTTAACCCGGTGGCGTTGCATCTTGCATCAAAAGATAATGCAAAGAACGTGATCTACATCGCCCGCCCATGCCAGTACAGCGGCATGTTGGACGAAAGCGCCGACTGTAATTACACAGGCGACAACCAATACAATGCGGAAGTAATCGAAGCGTATAACATCGCTCTGGATGAAATTTCCGCCCGCTATCATGTGCGCAGCTTCAACCTGATCGGCTACGACGGAGGTGCCGTTATCGCCGCAAACCTCGGTGCAACACGTAATGATATCGCAAGCATCAGAACGGTCGCAGGCATCATGGATACCGATGCAATGGACGGCCTAAATCCTGAAAAACCGGCGACATACACACCGCAAAACCCATCTCTGATTGCATCCGAAATCACGGAAATCCCTCAATACCATTTCATCGGCGGACAGGATAAGGTTGTGCCGCCATCCGTGCTACACAGCTATCTTCAATCGGTTCCACCAACACGATGCATCCAGTACGAAATGATTCAGGAAAACGAGCACTCGGAAGGTTGGGTTCAAAAATGGCCTGAGCTTCTCGAACGCCCCGTCACATGTTATCACGGCAAAGCGAATACCTTTAATGTGCTTGACATGATGCCGCGTGAAGACCGCCCTGCCATTCCCGCACATCCTGTTATGGGCGAAAAACCAGTAAAGCCTTAAAGAATAGAGGCTCCAAAACGTTTCTAGCTTGAGTTTTTGACCGTTTATCGTCTATTCTACGGTCATAAGGGGTATAATAATGGTAAAAAGAAGCGTTTTCACGACATTTGCTTTCCTGATTGCAGCACACATGCTTGTCTCATGCGGTGATTCCGGTAGTGCGTCTGACGAAGAAATGATCTGGAAACTGGATGGACTTGACCAAGTGAGCTACCGGATAAACGTGTCCGGACAGGAACTTGTCGATTTATACAGTCTGGCGCCGGGTTTAGCCGATGATGAAGACTTTACGGGGGGTATTAAAGAAGATGAAAACAGTCAAAGTGAAGACGCTTATTTAAAAAGCCCGAAAGTTAAAATGACAGTAAAAGGTAATACCTATGCTGTTTTGAATAAAAGAAATCCCTCAAGATATAGATTAGAGCATGTTTCAGGGCTGTTAAGATACAGATCAGAATTAGACACCCTGATCATGGACAAAGAAGCGCAAAAAAAAGCCGACGACTTGTTTAAAGCGGCAAACGGACTTACGCTGAATGACTATGATATGAATGAAAATGGTGAAGTTCAGCCGGCAGCCGGAAACCATTTCCGTTATATGAACTTTGCTTTTAGACTTCCACCCGACCAAATATTTCTGAACAATAGCGCCGCGCTGGAATATGACGTCTTGGACAAGGACGGTGCGGAAACATGTATATCGATTCCTTCAACCGAGAACTTTGTACGTAAAGTAGAATCAAGCGTAAAACTGGACAAGCTAAAACAAAGTGAAAGCGGCGATATTATAGCTGAAATGTCTTATAAGGTTTCAGAACGGATTTCCAACAGCGCCTATGAAAACCCTGGAGCGGACTCTTTCTTTCTAAATACTTTTACGCGTGCAAACGAAAACTTCAGGCTAAGATTTGGTGTACGCTTTGATGAATCACAAAGAGCATCAAAAGACGAACGACAAATTATTTTCCACTGTAAATACGCCGGAAAACATGTCTTCAATATCACACGTGGCTGGATACTGCGTGTTGACGGATTGTTTTCAGTATCCGCATACCGCAAGATCGAACCGGATTCTTCCAGAGAACTTGCACGATACAAATTCAGCGTCGTACCAATCCCTAACGAGGATGTAGCAAGAAAAACAAAATCAGATTATCTGAAAGATATTGATAACATTGTAAAAATGGAACCCAGAGAAGATGGCATTCTAAATTTAGGATCCTTGCTGCCTTCTTTGAACAATAAGGGCTCTTTGGAATCTGGACAGCAGAAAACAAATATGACAGCAGCTCAAGCCTCTAAAGAGGAGAGTGAAAGTCAAAGCCTGCCGATTAAAGTCACAGTGAATGAGAGTACTCCAAATCAAACATCTGATATAGAAGAAACAAAACCTTACGACAACTGGCGCCAACTTCAAAACAACAGCCTTTACGAGAAACCGGATAGTAAAACCGAAGTGAAAAGCTGTAGTGCGTGTCCTGAAAAACCCGAAAAAAGACGCGAATTGGTTCAGGAACGATGGTACCGCATAAAATGCGAAAGAACCTGTGAACAGACTGAATAAGGTTTGTCCTAAGCAAGCGCTATATATAAGCTGAAATAATAAATTTGCCCGTAACGCGGCTTTTCCATTAAGCTACTTATACGTAATTTAATGCTGGTGGATATGAAACAACTACTCACTCTTGCCGTTGCTTTTTTTCTGTTGCCTGACCTAACGATGCCGGCATGGGCAGCCTCGCGGCAAAACGAAGTCCCTGATACCGCGGTTGACGAATACCTTTCGGATGACCTTAAACAATATCCGGACGAACTTTATATCCCGAACCCCGAAGAACTCGAACAATTCAAACAAACCCCGTTGTATAAATTTTTCGACGGCATGATGGACGCGGATGAGCCGGAAGGCGGCGGAAGCCCGGGCGGCGGAGGCTGCGGCATTAATAAACGTTTGTTCGAGAACGTCTGATATAAAGCCGCCCCTACCCTAGTATACCGTGCCGCGTTTGATTGCATCCGAAAGAATAAACTTCACCGCCTCCTCGCACTGCACATGGATCGGATTGAGGATCGGAATATCCGTGACCTCTTCATCAATGACCAGCGGCAACTCGGTACACCCCAGAACCAAACCATCGTAACCTTTATAGCGATCAAGCATGTCTTTAAAACGCCCACGGAATGACGGATCGTTCTTACCAGCAGAAATCAACGATTGCATATCTTGTATTTCCTGACGATCCGCTTCATTGGGCGTATCCACTTCCAGACCAAAGAACCTGAGCCGATCCGCAAAAAAACCGTCTTCCATCGTGAATTTCGTCCCCAGCAACAAAAGCTTGCTGCATTCTCTCGCCTGCGCAGCACGCGCCGTGGCCACAACCAAATGTATAACTTGCGCCTGCAGCGGGATGCTCGACCCATCCTGCGTCAGCATATCGTATCCCTTATGCAGTGTATTATTGCAAATAAGGATGCAATCCGGCCCCATATCATCCAGCAACCTTAACTCTTCGCCCAAAAGCTCGGGAATCTTATCCCAACCGTCCGGATAGCGCGATTTAATCTCGTGATAATCAATGCTGTACAAAATAATGCGTGCGCTATGATGCCCACCCATCTTCTCATTGATGAGCTTGTTCAAATAATTGTAATAGAGCGGTGTGGACGGCCAACTGGTTCCGCCGAGCAATCCGATAATTTTCATATTTCGATCATCCTGACTCTTAAGAAGCGTATAAACTTTTACGCATTCTAACCCGTATCACAAGAAGCAAAGCCCCATTTTCCTGAGTTTTTGACCAAAAGCACAACAGGTTTAAACATTTTGTGCTTTTAAGCATACGATTTCGATTGCACAGATATACATAATATAATATTATAGTATGCATAAATATATAAACTTATGTTATGGAGAGATTTAATGGAATTTGTAATAATGTCGTCTACGATCGGGTTTTTGATTTTCTTATACCTGTTGACGATGCTTTATATGGTGCGCCAACGACACGAGGCTTTAATCACCTCTTTCGGTAAGCACACCTTCACACAGCACAAACCGGGCTTGAAAGTAAAATGGCCTTGGCCGTTCAACGTGGTAGAGGCCAGCGTCCCCACATCGTTGCAACAAATAACCGAACGCTTGGAAACGAAGACGAAAGACGACCTGTTTGTCAGTCTTCCGATCACAATCCAGTTCGAGATTATTGATACGGCAAGGTTTTACTTTGATAACCAGGAACCCTTGGAACAAATCCGTAAGCTGGTCAGTGCCGAGGTCCGTAAATACACCTCAGGTAAGGAATTTCAGGACCTCTATTACGAGCGCGAAGAAATTTCCGAAGGCGTGATCAAGGCCGTGATGGTTCACATCGATGACTATGGTGTCACATTGCGCCGTATCATTATCGACGAGCCTGTTGCACCGGCAAGTGTCGAACAAGCTTTTAATCAGGTTCGTGCCAGTGAGCGTTTAAAAGACGCCGCGAAAAACGAAGCCGCCGCGGATTACATCCGTCGTGTTAAGGCCGCCGAAGCGGATAAGGAAAGAAACATCCTGATCGGTGAAGGTGTCGCCGGCTTCCGTAAAAAAATCGCCGAAGGCTATGCCGAACTGCGCAACCTCATGGTCGCACAAGGACTTGATCATACCGAAGCTGACCGCTTCATGCGTGATGCGATGCACCTCGACACCCTGCGTGACATTGGTGACAAAGGGAACATGGTCATCGTGACCGAGGCCGGAAGCGACCACGACAAGCTGAAAGATCTTGTGAAATACGACAAGCTGCTGGAAAACGTAAAAGACAAAAACGTGCCTCAGCACTAAATCTAACCCACCCAAGAGAAGGGCGTCCCCACTCCGCCCTTCTCAGTTGAATATTGTGAGTAAAATATGAAAAAAGAAGTTTTTATTTATATCATTATTATCGCGGCCCTAACCCTACAGGTTGTTTATTACTTACCGTTGTTGCCTGAAAACATGGCCACACGGTTTGATATTAACGGCGTTCCGAATAGCTGGATGAGTAAAGAGTTTTTCTTTATTTTCGAATTTGCTTTATTTGCAATTATTTTTGGCGGTATCTGGGCATCCGTAGCGTTTATGCACAAATTCCCCAAAAGTACAAACATCCCAAATAAGCAATATTGGTTGTCTGAAGACAAAATCAACGAAACAAGAGCGTTTTTCCAAAAAATGATGCATTATTTTTGTGTGGCAACATCAATATTCATATTTTTGATCATGCAAATCGTCATCATGGAAAACCTTCAGGGCGAAGCACCCGCTGAAGTAACATTGAATAACGCATTATTGCTTCCGAGCATCATTGCATATGTCGTATATGTCCTGATATGGAGCATAAAATTATTTCTGAAATTTCACCGCGTTCCGCAGCAATAGAATTACCTTTGCGAGAACAGCCATTTCCACAGGCTGTTCCCCTCGCTCCCGAAAACGGGACAATAATGCCCCATATCAGGGTACTCGGTATAATAAACACGTCCGCCTTTGGCCTTTACCGCATCAAAAACATTCCGCCCGTAATATGGAGGAATAACCGTATCTTTCGCACCGTTAATAATCCAGATCGGACGCTTTCCCAAATGACCAAGGCTTTCCTCCGTCCAATCCCAAGCCCCTGCAATCGCAATACCGGCTCTGAACGTTTCCGGATGCTGCGCCATCGCACCGAAAACACCGCTTCCCCCGTCCGAACATCCGATCACATAGACCCTGTCCGGATCAATCGGTAGTTTTTCTTTCAATTTTTCAACCAAAGCAGCAACGTGCTTTATAACGGCTTTCGGATGATCTCCCCCGATATCCGCCCAGTATTTGTGCCACGGCACAGTAGGAATAAGAATAAAGCTTGGATATCGGCTTTGGTTTTCACGCCGTGATAAATATTGCGCGACATAAGCCTTGCCTGTTCCGCCATGCAAAGTCACCACAAGCGGCCATCTCCCGCTTCTCGTCTTCACATCAGGCATATAAAGAAAATATGTCCCCGCATCAGGGTCATCGAATTGACTGAAAAGATGCTGCTGGTCTTCCGCAGGCGATTCAAAACGAGGAGCATCGTCATAGTAATGCTTCTCAAATAAGGAAAACAGTGAAGGATTATTGACAAACAAAACGCCAAGTGCCGCCACAACACAAAAAAACCCGATAATGACAACAACGTCCCTGTTCATAAAAAACACTAACAAAGCATAACAACAAGTCAAAAAAAATCGCCCTTCAATTGGGCGACTTTAAAATAAGACATCCATAAAACTACATATCAAATGCACTTGTTTCTGATACGACCTCTGTGCCGGGCAACTCAAAAATTCGGCGCTCAAATGCCTGCCCCAGCTTATCGTTCTGCTCCGATGCCTTACCAGCAATACGCGCTGCAACATCTCGCACATCAGGCAAATTCTGTCCGCTGATCTCAAACTCCGTACCGGACTGCAGACTACTGCATCCTTGAAAACCACGGAACATCTCGGCGTATGGCACAACATCTATATGCGAATATGCTTGAGCATCAAATTTTACATGAATAGTGCCATGCTCCGTCTCATGAGCATCACATCCGACTTGCCTCAGAATACCCAAAGAGTGATGTGGCGAAGTAACCTCGGCACCACTTGCCAAATTAAATCGCATTCCGCTTCCCATCAATATCCTCCTATACGCAAAAAAACAGGTGCAACTGCTGCCGGATTTACTAACAAATAACTTCAAGTGAGTCAGCAAATATTTTGATTTAAAATAGTTAAAAATACTTAAATTAAACCAAACAACGAATAACCACACAAAATCACCCGACATGCGGGCAAAAGTAAAAAACAGTAAACGTGCGAGAATTATCTAAAGTTTCATTGTAACAGAAACTACAGGCTCATCCGGTGCCGACGGATCAGCCTCCCCAGAACCAAGATTTGATAAGATATAACAATCACCAATCAAAAACTCGTTATCATGGACCATTCTTTCGTGGTTTTCCTGAACAAACTCGCCCAGATCACCATGGTCAAACCCTTGAAAATCATCCTTGAAACCACCCCTGATGGAACTACCTGAATATTCCCCATCAAAAAGCGTAACAACCCCCGATGAGAACGCAACACGCCCGTCCACATCCACACTCCTTATATCCAGACAAGGATCAGCAAGATAAACAGGCGTACCGTTTATCGTCCCGACAAGATGATGATCTCCCTCCGGCATTAAATCTTGATCCACATCAAGATATTCATAAGCCGCAGATCCCGGTGGTTTGTCGAGATGAGATTCTGATAAATCCAGTAAAATAGCCCGTTCCGCCATACTAACCCTTAAACACTATTATTATTTATGTAAATTTTATAGCTCGACCATGTCGATTGTCAAAAGAATTAAAGAAAAACGCGTCAAAGAGCAAGCGCATCATCCTCAAAATCCAAAGCCTGATTTTGCTGCATTTGATCATTAGCGGCATCAAGAAATGCCTCATGTTCATCTGCCGTCAGCGACAAATCACTTATTTGCGAAACTCCGCCCTGACTCAAAATAACAGGCACACCGATACTCACACCCTGCACGCCATGAAAATCTTCTTGCAGATGTACGGAAGCCGTCATTGTTCTCTCCCTCCCTTCCACAAGAAGACTCTCAATCATCGTTGCCGCACACGATGCCGGAGAAATATAAGCAGAACTCCCGTTAAACTTAATGACAGATGATCCCGCCCCCAACGTAGACTTTCTGATTTCCTCAATACGCTCCTGTGTAATTTCTCCGTTCTCAAGCATCTCCTGCAAACTGCGTCCCTTAATGGTTGCCTGACTGAAAAGCGGAACCATCTTCGCCCCGTGCTGCCCAATAACATAGCCCTTAACCTCGTTCGGACGGGCATTGTCAAAATCCTCCCCCAGAAACGCGCGGAAACGGCGGCTGTCCAGAATACCGGCCATCCCCATGATTTTATTGGACGGAACACTCGAAACCCTGTTCATCAACTCCACCATTGAATCCAACGGATTGGTAACCAGAATAACAAACGCATCCGGCGCGTGTTCACTGATATCTTGGGCACATTTCCGGATAATCGGCGTATTCACACGAATAAGATCCTCTCGCGTCATATCACTGGTGCGCGGTTTGCCCGCCGTAATCACGACAACATCCGATCCTGCGAGAATGGCCGGATTTGTGGACGTAGAAATGGTTATATCCTGATCACCGTCGATGCACGGTTTAAGTTCAAGGACGGTACCGCGCAAACGCTCCGCACTCCGCCCCAGATAGGCGATATCCCCCAAATCCTTGGAAATACAAGCCATTCCAATAGATTTTCCGATGTTTCCCGGCCCAATAATACTGATTTTTTTATTACCTGATTCTAACATATGCTCCCTGCTTTTTTTATTTGATATCATACGCTTAATTCCACACACACTTAGGCGGAAACAAAGCGTATTATTTAACCACGCCGAACATCACTATGTAAAATTGAAATTGTAGTTTTGACAGGAATTAGAAGGATGCTGCAGGAAAAACATATCAAACTCTCTGTTTAGAGTTTGAAAAACATACTGTACTGTATGAACACACTGAACTAAATCTCACTATCGTTTGGCACCAATTGGTTTGACAAATTTGCAATAATTGTGGCAACTTAAGTATTACGAAAAATACAGAGAATTGCTATTTTAGAGGTAGATTATGAACATGCACACACCGGATTTAACTGCTGATACATATGATCAAATGCCAAGCGATGATGCGCGCAGCATTGTCGGACTGCGACAGGCCCTTTTGGATTTAAGCATGGATGATATTGTTGAAATTGCGGAAGGCAATGGTCCTGAACCGCTCGCAACCTATCAGCCCCCTAGCCAATCCGGAGGTTCGGGCATGTTTAACGTAATCAGTGGCGTGAAAACACAATATGACGAAGAATTTACGAGCGGTGATTTTACCAATCGGCTTGCCGCAGATATGCTCCGATCTCTCACGAGCGATCAAGCGCAAACACCGGAAAACTACATCAGAGCCAGAGAAACAGCTTTGGAAATGACCAAAAGCGACATTTTCATGAGATTTGATCAGGAATATGCAGACGCTCAAGGCTACCATGAGGAGAGCACTGAACCTCAGCTCGTCGGTTATACGCACGATTAAAGTATTTTCGAACTACCAAAAGCCCGCTTAAATGCTCGCTTTTAGACCAAATTAAGGACGGTGAGTATAAGATGGTGCAGCCCAATAGAGAAACCTCGAACGCATTATTTAAGGTTTTTGAGAAGTGGAATACTCTTCTTAAAGCGCATTCATTTACAATACTGTAGCTCACAAGCGCAAGACGCCCCAATTGCCAAACGAAAATTTAGGTGAGATCCTCAAGAATACTTGTTCTAGCTGGAAAACGAAGCGATTACTAACTACTCTATGGTTTCTTGCCAGTATAACCAAATAATTTTGATCATAATTAATCAATATACAAAATAGTCAGAAAAAGTTATTATTGTACTGTTGATCGATTTTTTGTGTGGCTATTTTGGTACAATTATTCCTACTATTAATGATCTGCTTCGCTTTTATGCCTTGGCGACCAATCAAAGCTCAGGAGGATGATAAAAAATGGCATCCCCATCTTGAAATTGAGGGTAAATCTTCAAAAGTAAGGGACATTGGAGAAATTGCCGCATTTATTCCTATTTTGCAAGACGAAGATGCACTATTGTTTTCAGATATCCGTGCACGGCACGATAATCTGGATAGTGATGAATTTAATCTGGGCATTGGGTATCGAAAGCAATTAAATAACCGCATTATTCTAGGCGGCTATGGTTTCTATGATCGCCGACGTACACCTAACGACAACTCATTTAATCAATTGACCCTTGGCTTTGAAACTATTACATCACATTGGGAAGCCAGAGTTAATGGATATCTGCCGGAAAGCACAGAAAAAAATATAGGCCAAGAAAGCTTTGTTGGCATAGTTTCTGGTGGCAACTTACAGATACAAAAATTATCAGCCCCTAAAGAGCGCGCATTGCCAGGTTTTGATATCGAAATTGGTAGAGGTTTTGACTTGGCTCAGGATTTGGAGTTATGGGCATATGCTGGTGGCTATTATTTCAATGCAAATGGTTATGATAAAGTTAGTGGCCCACGAACCAGATTAGAAATTACCTACAAAGCTGATCAGTACTTTATAGATGGCACACGTTTTACTCTGGGCGTGGAGACGCAAAACGATGATCAACGAGGGGAGCAGACATTTGGATTAATTCGCGTTAGGGTTCCTTTCTATAATATTCATTCAGACCAATCCCATACATTGATTGACCAGCGTATGACAACACGAATTGTTAGAGACGTCGACATAGTGAGCGCAGGAAAAAAGCCTGAAGTATTAAGCATGGAAAGTGCCACAACAACGACGGCTGGAGGGAACCAAGTAAGCTCTATAACAACGATTCAAGCAGGAGACAATATTGCGACAACAGTAACAGCTGCTGGTAATGACGCGTTAATCGCAATTGATGGATCAAACGGCACAATTATCACCAATGCAAAAGCTAATTTGCTGCCTGGGCAATCAATTGTGGGAGGGCAATCTGAAATACAGATAACAGGCACAAGCGGTAATATTGCTATTTTAAGGATACCTGGTCAAAGGCCAATCATAACCGGCACAGATATGGCTCAAGATATATTTGGCATGGCCAATAATACCTCGATTAAAGGGATAGATATGACCGGTGGACGCTTGGGCATACAGTTGAACGGGGTAGTAAACACTTTGGTACAAGATGTTTCCATCAGTTCTACTGATGGGACAGGAATAACCGTTATTTCCGGAAGTACCGGTACTTTTCGTGACATAGATATAACCAATACAGGCTCGAACGGTATGTTTATTAGCACAGGCAGTAACATTACTGCGAGCAATATTGACATTGATGGAACATCAGTCTTTGGAATCAATGTGGTAGGGGCTACTCTGAATATTGAAAACTCAAACATCACAAATACAACAAATGACGGTTTTACCTCTAGCGCAAGCTCAACTGTAACAATGAATACAACCAATATCAGCAACGCAGGTGGGGATGCTGTCTCCCTTTTAAATTCGAATCTATCCGGTAGCGGGAATGTAATTAGCGGATTCGTCAGCGCATTAACATGCAATAATTCAGGCGGCAATACTGGCAGCTTGTCGTTTACTGATGTGCAAAGCACTGGCCCCGCTTCATGTCCTTAAATCTAGGGCTAAGCATGTTTCGGCGTAAAAATGGCGGAAATACTGGACGAGAGAGCACAGCTTTTTTGGATATACAGAGGAAAGCGCCCTGGGTAAATAAAAGCACATGATAAAATAAATGATTTTGTGAGTGGTGCTGCTGGAGAGAATTGAACTCTCGGCCTCGTCATTACCAATGACGCGCTCTACCACTGAGCTACAGCAGCAGCCTAGAAAAGTGTTCGAAAACCTAACGAATTATTCAAATACTGTCATCTGTTTTTTTTACTTTCCAAAAACGCCAACGCCCTTTTATACGCCAGAGCCCGCGCATCCTCATCCCCTGCAACACGCGCACCTTTTACACTACAGGATGCAATAACATCCGAAAGCCCTACACCTGAAACCGTCTTGCCGGAGGAAAGCTCTACAAACCGCCCGCCCGCCTGCTCCGCAATGCGGCAGTTTTTCGGATATGGATAACCAACCGGTAAAGACCACTCTTCCAAGCCCGCCAGCCGCGGATGCGTAAACGCATGACGCTGCCCGTCATAAATGAAAAGCTCTATGGGCGCGTCGACCGCCTGCCCCTTAACGCTATCCACAACCTGCTTGCACAGCGCAGCGGGTGTAATCTCATCCGCCCCGCCGCTATGGATTTGAACAGGGGCGCCCATCTCCCAATCAAGCAAACTCACACCGCACCAAGGATAAAAAGATAAATGAGACCGAAACGGATCGTTACGAAAACCGTATCGTGTGTATATGCCTTCAAACGCAGAGTAAAGCGCAGGCAACCCACCTTTCGAAAATCCGACAACACTGACACGACTCGCATCTATGTCCGATCGCCCCGCCATATATTTGTAAGCCGCAAACAAATCAGCCAGAATGCTCGCCTCACTCACCTCCGTCTGGTCATCGGTAATTTTTTGCACCTTGCGCGGGGAAAAACTGTCCACGACCAAAACGGCAAACCCGCGCGCGGCCAAGATTTGCGCAAAATCCACCTCCATCGTGCCAACGCCCAACGAACTGTGCAGCATGACAACGGACGGATAAGGTACAGTCCCACTCTCGGGCAATAAAAGATAGCCTCGCCCTTCTTCCCTTTCTGCACCTATAATATCATCCCGATCCAGCCACCGCGGCGAAGAACTCGCGAACGAAACCTGCTCTGATCCTTGCGGGCGCGAACTACATGCCCCGACCAAAAACACCAGACAAATAAGAAAGAAAAACCGCATCCCCGCCCCTTAAAAAAATGACTTTAGCCATGCTACACGCCTCTGACAAGAAGGCGACAAACCCAATTCACTTGCGGCAAAACGCGCAGATATGCAAAATTTATAAGCCCAAAAAAGACATGAAGGATAAAAGCCATGATGGAAAAACTCGAAGTACTCATTGTTGATCAGGATCCCGCTCTAAGGGAGGTGGCAAAAGATTACGCACAATTGCTCCTTCATGCCGAGGAATTGAACATCGAAACGGTTTCCAGCGCGGAAGAAGCCTTCCAGAAACTCATGCAATCAGGCGGCAACGACATCGACGTTATTGTAACGGGCGGGCAACTCCCCGGACGAAGCCCCGTCGAAATGGCCGAATACATCCGCGGCAACAAATACCTTAATGAAACACCGATTATCATGTGCACGGGCGATGCAGATTTCGAAGCCGCAAAACAAACGGCGATGGCCTCAGGCATCAGCATGGTTTTGAAACAACCCTACACAAAAGACCAGATCCTCGAAGCCTATCAGGAAGTCCTGCCGCCTGAAGCATTCATATCCGACCACCCCGGCGGCGCAGATTCCCGCCACCACCGCCCCGACCTTGTGGATCATCTAGATGATGACGACATGGAACACAGGCCCGAGCCGCTATAACTAGGGATCTCCCGCACCTAAAACACTCCACACCAAAATCGGCCTTGATTTTGGAAAGTGCTTAAGTTTCGCTCTGCTTTTTGCAATTCTAAACTATACATAAACTCTTGATTTACTGGGTACGTTCCATGACAGACCGCAAAACGGAAAAGATGGATAAACGCGCAGCCGCCCTGCGCGATAACCTGCGCCGCCGCAAGGAAAAAACCAAACAGGACGCAGAGAACTCAAAAAAAGTGAACCCTGATAAAGATAAGCCTGAGAGTAAAAAGGACAACGACTGATGCAAATTCTGAAAGAAAAAACGCCCGTTACCGATGCTGAAAAGGTCAACATGCCTGGGATTCTTGCCGATCACCAAATCCGTGACCTCGCAATGAACGAGGGAATGATAGACCCCTTCGTCGAAAAACAGACCCGCGAAGGCGTCATTTCCTACGGCCTGTCCTCCTACGGATACGATGCGCGAACCGCCGACGAATTCAAGATTTTCACCAATATTGACAATGCTTTAGTCGACCCGAAAGACTTCTCCCAGCAAAGTTTTGTTGACAGAAAGACCGATATTTGCGTAATACCACCGAACAGTTTTGTGCTTTCCCGAACAGTCGAATACTTCCGTATACCAAAAGACGTATTGGTGATATGTTTGGGGAAAAGCACCTACGCAAGGTGTGGATTAATTGTGAATGTCACACCGCTTGAGCCGGGCTGGGAAGGTCACGTGACATTGGAAATATCCAACACAACCCCCCTGCCCGCACGTGTTTACGCCAATGAGGGCGTTGCACAGTTTTTATTTTTTAAAGGGAGCAGCGCCTGTGAAACGAGCTACGCCGACCGACAAGGAAAATATATGGGACAACGCGGAGTCACGCTCCCACGGCTTTAAGCTGGACGCAAGCGCCGAACTCACGCCCCCGAAATTGTCCTCCTCCCCGCTGGATAAAATTGTCGTGCGCGGCGGCAAAGCGCTAAACGGCGAAATCCCGATCAGCGGCGCAAAAAATGCGGCCCTAAAGGTCATGTGCGCAGCCATGCTCACAGACCAGAGCGTCTATTTCGACAATATGCCCAATATGCTGCGTGACATCAGCTCCCAAACAGACCTGCTGGAATATCACGGCTGCGCCATCCGCAGGGAAGGAAACCGCATGGCCATCAATGCGGGCTTTGTTGACAACCTGACCGCGCCGTACGACCTTGTACGAAAAATGCGCACATCCATTCTGGTTCTCGGCCCGCTCCTCGCTCGTTTCGGAGAGGCCAAAGTCTCCCTGCCCGGCGGCTGCGCCATCGGCACACGCCCCGTCGACCTCCACCTGAAGGGAATGGAGGAAATGGGCGCGATCATCAAAATCGAGGAAGGCTACATCAAGGCCAAAGCTCCGCAAGGCGGCCTTAAAGGTGCGCGTATTCACTTCCCCAAAGTCTCTGTTGGCGCAACCGAAAACCTGCTGATGGCCGCCACTCTAGCCAACGGCACAACCATTCTGTCCAACGCGGCCAAGGAACCCGAAATCATCGACCTCGGTGAATGCCTCATCAAAATGGGCGCAAAGATTACGGGACTGGGTACGGAAACGATTACAATCGAAGGCGCGAACATGCTCACGGGTGCGCACCACGAAATTCTGCCTGACCGTATCGAAGCGGGAACGTATATCATTGCCGCAGGAATGACGGGCGGGACATTACGCCTGAAAAACGCACGTATAGAACACTTAAGCGCTGCACTCGGACACCTCTCGCAGGCCGGAATCGAAGTCGAACAGGACGGGCGCGACATCATCGCAAGCCGCAGTGCAAGCGGCCGCCTTCAAGGTGTCGATATCATGACGGAACCCTACCCCGGCTTCCCGACCGACCTGCAGGCACAATTTATGGCGATGCTCACCGTTGCAAACGGCGCGGGCATGGTAACCGAAACCATTTTTGAAAACCGCTTCATGCACGTCCCCGAACTCTCCCGTATGGGCGCGGACATCACCGCACAAGGCAATTCCGCCATCGTACGCGGCGTAGAAAAACTCAAAGGCGCGGAAGTCATGGCCACCGACCTGCGCGCATCCGTCGCCCTCGTCCTCGCCGGACTGGTCGCCGAAGGGGCAACCACCGTCAACCGCATCTACCACCTCGAACGCGGCTACGAAGACATCGCCGGCAAACTCTCCGCCTGCGGCGCCGACATTAAACGTGTGAACGGTGAGTAAACCACTTCCCAAAAAAGCCCTAGACTTTATCCAGACCATCACGCCTGCGGAATTAGACTACATTGCAGATCGTTGGTACTTGTCTCACAGAGATAAGCAACATAACAGTCTAAAAAAAGCTATTTTTGAACAAGATGGTCGCCTGAAAAAGGATCAATACATATATCCAGGCGAAATTCTTGATCTAGGAATTGAAGAACTCGAACTCGGTCATGAAAAAGAATTTTCAATATGTATGATATTGATAATCTACAATCGCCTAAAAACCGTGAGCGGGCAATCTGAAGAATATTTTTGGATCGATTTTAATAAGGACAAACACAAACTACCGCCCGAATACGCCGACTTGATCGAGGACTGCTTCCTCACCGATTTTGACAAAACCTGCATCTGCCTGACCAACGAACAAATGGCCGAAGCCGACCGCCTGACAATTGAATCCGGCATTCCGGGCTTCACACTGATGCAAACCGCGGGACAAAAAGCCGCCGAAATCATCCTCGAACGCTATAAACCGCAAGATGCCCTCGTCCTCTGCGGCCCCGGCAATAACGGCGGCGACGGGTTCATCGTGGCTGAAATTCTAAAAAACGGCGGCTGGAATATCACGCTCGCCTGTCTAGTGCCCTTAGAAAACCTGAAAGGTGACGCTGCAAAGGCCGCTGCACATTGGTCGGGCGAAATAGGGTCATTTGAAAACCTCTGGATTGACCCTGAGACATTTATCATCGACGCGGTCTTCGGCACAGGCTTTAAGGGGGAGTTCCGCCAGCCCGCAGAAACAGCTTTTGTCCAGATTAGTGTTCAAGAGAATTTCGTCGTCGCCATCGACATCCCGAGCGGTGTCAATGGCACGAGAGGATCAACCGCTCAATGGACACCGTACGCCAAACACACAATCACCTTCTGCCGACCCAAATTCGGGCATTACCTGCCACCCGGAGAAGATCATTGCGGCCTTGTTGATGTTGTTGACATCGGAATCCCCGATGAATGCGTCAGACAAGCCATCAAAAACAAACCCAAAAACTGGGCTTGATTTTTAAGCCCCGAAGATTCACGATGACGCAGTGCGGCAAATTTTCTTGCCGTTTACTCCAAGACGCGTTAAGCCTACCGCCATGAACACTGCAAACACATCAAACAACGGCAAATTCATCCTCGCACTGCCAAAGGGGCGCATTCTTGAGGAAGTCCAGCCGATCCTGCAAAAATGCAATATCGTCCCTGAAGACGATTTTTTCAGCGAAAAAAGCCGTAAACTTCGCTTTGCAACAAATCATGATAATCTGGATATTATACGCGTCCGCGCCTTTGATGTCGCAACCTTCGTGGCTTATGGCGGCGCACAGTTAGGTGTCGTGGGCAGTGACGCACTCGAAGAATTCAATTATTCAGAAATCTATGCACCGCTGGATTTGAACATCGGCCATTGCCGCCTGTCGGTTGCCATGCCCAAAGAAGATATGAAAAAGGAAGACCCCGCCAAATGGTCGCATATCCGTGTTGCAACAAAATACCCGTCCCTGACGGCCAGACACTTCGCAAAAAGAGGCGTTCAGGCCGAATGTATCAAGTTGAACGGCGCGATGGAGATTGCACCGGCTTTGGGCCTCGTGCGCCGCATCGTGGATCTCGTCTCGACAGGTTCAACGTTGAAAGCCAACAACCTTGTCGAGGTAGAAAAGATACTAGACGTATCGTCTAGGCTTATCGTCAGCCGCAGCGCATATAAAACCTCGCCCGAAATCATCAAGAAGTATATAGACACCTTCAGCAAAGCCATTTGACCAATTTAGCCAAAAGGTTGTTTTTACAATGAAAACAACATCAAAAAGCAAAATACAAAGTATTAACCTCAGAGAACCGAAAGACTCGACGTCTTCCGTGCTGACCAGGCGCGATCGCGATACGGCACTGCACGATTTGATTATTGAAAATGTTTTCCAGCCTATCGACGACAATAACGGCCCCTATCACATCGAGCTGTCAATCGAGGACAACCGCCTGATCTTCCGAATAACCGATGAAACGGGTCATGACCTGTCAACGTTGGTCCTATCGTTGAAACCTTACCGCCGTTTGATCAAGGATTACTTTATAATCGTCAGCAGTTACGACGAAGCCGTCCGCGATGGCAAGCCTTCACGCATCGAAGCCATCGACATGGGACGACGCGGCCTCCATAACGAAGGCGCAGAACTCCTCATGGAAAGACTGGAGGATAAAATTTATATGGATATGAACACCGCCCGCCGCATTTTCACGCTGATTTGTGTGCTGCACAATGATAAAGCGTTGGTATGGCGCTAAACAGGTGCAAAATGTTGCAAAATGCCCCACATTTTCTATCGATCCACGGATTTAGGCAAAAAATCACGTTGCTTTTTATGGGGAACTGGGTGTAAAACGTAACCACTTGTAAACAAATAGGTTTTAAAATTACGGCATGGCTAAAGAAGATTTAATCGAATTCAAAGGTGTAGTGACAGAGATTCTCCCGAACGCAATGTTCAGGGTCAAGCTGGAAAATGACCACATCGTTCTCGCACACACCGCCGGAAAAATGCGTAAAAACCGTATCCGTGTTTTACAAGGTGACACGGTCGTTGTTGAAATGACACCGTACGACCTGACCAAAGGCCGCATTATTTACCGTGAAAAATAAGCTGATACTGGCGTCGGCATCACCCCGCCGCCTTCAACTTCTTGAACAAATCGGCATCAAACCTGATGGTGTCATCCCCGCAGACATCGACGAAACCCCTCTTGCGAGCGAACTACCAAAAGATCACGCCCTTCGCCTCTCGCAAGGCAAGGCTGAAAAAATTGCAGCCAAACATAAGAGCCGCTTTATTCTTGCCGCCGATACGGTTGTTGCCTGCGGTCGCCGTATCCTGCCTAAAACAGAAAATGAAAACGACGCAAAAGACTGCCTGAAACTGCTCTCAGGCCGCCGCCATCACGTTTACGGCGGAATATGCGTCATCACTCCGGATGGCAAAACGATAACCCGCGTCTGCGATACGGTCGTAAAATTCAAAACCCTGACGGATCAAGATATCCGCGAATACCTCAAATCCGGCCAGTGGAACGGCGTGGCTGGTGGGTACGCTATTCAGGGCCTGGCTGCATCATACATCTCTTTCCTGCAAGGATCATATTCGAATGTGGTTGGGCTATCGCTTTATGATACAATGCAAATTCTGCGTGGTAACGGTTTCTTTTCACACTAGCTGTATAATTCTCTGCAGCACCCCTTTTAGGAGCAGAAATTGGATATTTTAATCGAAGAATATCAGGGTCGTATCTGGGCCGCTGCCCTCAACAGAGGCCGCCTCGACGGCATGGAAGTCGATCCTGCTCACGAAGCCGTCCGTTGGGGCTCGATCTACTGGGCAAAGGTCAGCCGCATAGACGCAGCTCTGGACGCCGCATTTCTCGATCTGGACGGAAATTTCGAAGGAATTCTCTTTAACAAGGACATCCGCACCCGGGACAAAGACGGAAAACCCGTCAAAGGTGGCGACAAAGCCATCGGTAAAGTCCTGAAGCCCGGTGATATGCTGGCCGTGCAGGCCAAAAGCGCATATCTGCCGCGCACCCATGACTTCGAGGTCGCCCCCGAACTCAAAAACGCGCAAATGAGCATGGACATCACCATCCCTGGCCGTTACCTCATATATGCCCCGATGATGGACAAGAACCAGATTTCCCAGCGTATCCGCGGCAAAAAACTGCGCGAAAAACTTAAAGTGATGCTCAATGACCTGGATACGATGAAGGGCTTGATCCTTCGCGCCTCTGCAGCCAGCCTGCAAACCGATATTCTTTTACGTGAAGCCAAAATTTTGTACAGCATTTGGGATCAAATACAGGAGTTTTTCAAGGATAAGGAGCCTGCACTGATCATGCTGGGCCCCGACTCTATTCAGCGCATACTAAGTGACAAAGCCACAGAGTCCCTTGAACGCATCGAAGTCGTCACTATGGATCATTATGATCAGGTCGAGGAATGGTGCTCTGTGTTTGCGCCCGATCTGGTCACAAAAATTCAGCCAATAGAACTAGAGAACGCAACCCGCGATCTGGCACTATTTGAATATCGCGACATTCTGGGACAAATTGAAGCACTATTTCAGGAATATTTTCTGTTGCCCAACGGCGGAAATCTGATTTTACAGGAAACTGCCGCCCTGACCGCAATAGATATTAATTCCGGCGGAGATAAACGCTCACGACTGAATATCAACATCGAAGCGGCCAAAGAGATTGCTCGACAGATACGCCTGCGCAATCTCGGCGGTATTATCATGATCGATTTTCTGAAATTGCGCACAAAAAAAGAACAGAAAAGCTTAATGACAACTCTGGAAAAAGTGTTCCAAGATGACCCGTGTACGGTACAAATACATGGCATGACAAATCTTGGCTTGATGGAAATCACGCGAAAACGGCGAACGCCTCCTCTTTACGAACGGCTTGAAGGCGTAGAAATTTCAGAATAAAGTCTCTTAGCTCCAAAAGAACCTTTACAGCCATCCAAACATCTTTTATAAGCGCTATTCTAACCCTTTTGATGGTTATCCTTCGCCCGGGTAGCTCAGGGGTAGAGCAGGGGACTGAAAATCCCCGTGTCGGTGGTTCGAATCCGCCCCCGGGCACCATTTCAGATTATTGAGCACCCCATACATCATCATACATTGCACATCCGTCTTCAGGGTCTTTAAATTGTTGATCGTATGAAACGACATCTTTTTCCTCGGCTGCTTTAAAGATCCGCGCCGTAAAGAAAATACCTGTTAAGAAAGCAATGTGAATGATCATAGTCGGCCCGAAAACCATCATGGAACCTATCATGATCGTAAATAGAAATGACCACATCCAGGACAGAACAACCATTAATTGGAAAGCTGTCTTGCGCTTTAAGTGACGCAAGGGATTATAGTCAGGGTTCATAACGAACTTATAAAATTTATTAAACATGTTACCTCCTTTGTATAAGAGGTTAACAAACCGCCCTGTTCTCTTAATTACGATTATATTACAATTATTTAATCTAATTGAGGCTACATTTCATAAGAATCCAGCTCTGCCTCGGCACCAACAGCCGCCGCAACATGCGCATCAACCAATTCAGCGCCCTCTTCCACAGGCGCACGCCTTTGGAACTCCGACATCAGTAATATAAAATGGCTGTTCTCCGCATTCTCTACAGCATCCGCACCGCTGGCGATATAAGTAAAGACCTCCGAATTCGGCCCGCCCTGAGCAGCAGGATCGTCAAAAGTGGAACGCCCGACATCAAGCAACGCATGAACGCTCTGCACGGTCGGATAATCCATCATGTAATACGTAGTCTGGAATAACTCAGCACCCGACTTCCGGTCTTTCGCGGGTGAATTTAACATCAATTCCTTGGCTGTTTTAAGGTCACCCAAAGCCTCACGGACAGAATCGGTTCGGATTTCTCTGAAATCCATACGCATATCAAGCTTATCGAAAACCGCAATTTGCGCTTCCGTCATAGACACGCCGGCATCATCGAAATTCACGGCACGCCCCTCCGATGGTGAAACATATTCGCCAATTTCAACATCTTCGGGCAAGGCCGCTTTTAAAGGATCGACGGGAGCATTATGTTTGAACTCGTCCGTTTCGATCATCACGATGCCCTGCCCCGTCTGCGCATCAAAAATCTCTAACTCGATGTTGCCCCCCGCAAGATAACTGTCGTAATCTCTGTGATTGCCGACAAACATTGGGACATACTCGTCATGCTGACCACGTGCCATAACAACACGCGGACCACCCGGCGCATTGTTACCCAACACACGGAAGCTATATGCTTCCAAATCGATTAATTTCTTGAATTTCGACGCAGGCACGCTGTCGGGATCTGCGATAAACTCTTCCAGCTTCTCAATGGCGCGATCACTAATAGACGCATACTTGCCTGTAAAGTCTTGCAGATGATCTGCGAAGCTTTTTGTAACGCGTAGTCTCACATTTCTTCAAGGACTTGGAAATCTACATGACGGTATAATCGCCGTATCCTTCCTCTGGTCCCCCCTCCCCGGTTGAGTTGTTATTTTGTTGTCTGTTTTTGCTATTTTGAATCAGTTTATTCCATTCCTGATCATCCTGCAAATCTGCAAGCACAAAAAGCAACAAAGTTTCTGCTTTTTCAGCATCTTGATCGTCCCCTGCGGCATAAAGCCTGTTCAAATCATCCTTCAAACGCTCTAATTCGGGAACAAGAGGCCGTGCCTCAAAGCCGGAAAAATCAGCCGCAGTATCATCCATATACGCCAACAAATCGTGACTTTGATTAAAAATACGCAGATATTCGCTCATCTCGCGGAATTCGTCTTCTTGCGTCATATACTGCTGCAAAAAATAAGCATATTCCTGCTGCGTATCATCATCCATCTGCGAAAGGATGGAAAACGTCTTGTCGCGCATCTCTGTAAATGATCTTAACATAAGGTATTCTATGCCTTTTGTATGACATAAAACAATGAATTATTATTTCCCAATGAAATAATTACTATCGTTTAATTAACTTTAAACTTATATCGTGCGTCCTCAACATAAACAAAAGGAGGAACACGATTAATGTTGAATAGTTCATAGCCTTCGCGAAGGTTTTCCCAAAAAGAAAACCATTGATGGTTTTCATATTCTTTCATTTTTTCTTCGTTCATAATGAAAGGAAAGATATGTACAGGCACACTGTTTTGACCATATGCAAAGGCCCGTTCAACCAAAACATATATTTCCTCAATACCAGCATCTGTCATCGCATAACAACCTGCGGAAACACAAGACCCATGAACCATAAGAAAACTGCCTGTACGCCCTAATGCGCTGTCATAAGCATTAGGGAATCCCAAATTAAATGATAGATGATAGGAGCTATTGGGGTTTAAGAACGACTTGGATACAGAGTAAAAACCCTCTGGTGCTTGCCTATCCCCTTCTCTAAGTTTTGGCCCCAATTTTCCTGAATATGCACAGATAGGATAAGTTTTAAAACGGACGTACTGGCCGCTCTCTTGTTGAATCCAAACTTCAAGCAATCGCTCGAGCTTAAAAATTCTGATAAAGACCGGATCTCCGACTTTCAGATTTTTATCCCCTAAAATCTTCGATAAGTGAGCAACTTGACGCTCTCTGATCACGGAATACTCAATGGAACTTTTGTAAAGATAGACATACAAGAAGAACGAAATAGCCGCACAAAATATTAAAAGAAGTAACAGCCGGAATTTAACGCGCATAATCTCACCATCTACAAGCCCGCCCTATTCGCCTGTACTCTTGAGGCGTATCGACGCGGCTCTGCAATTTATTAATCTCGTTCTCCGTATCGCGCATGGCAATCTTCAAAGACGCGTTGAGATAATCGCTCAAAGTCTGCCTCTTGTGATTCGATAAACTACTATCGTAAGGGCCAAACCCCTCTTGACGGCCAAACGCACGAATACCGCCTTTTAGAGCCTCCTCGAAGGTAACAACATTCTTTTTAGATGTATCGCGGTTAATATGCACATGCCTCATCTCGTGATCCATAATCACCTTGAAACGGCAACGGTCTGCCGCCGTACTCTTACTGATGTAAATAATCTGCTTAAGCTCTAAGGTCAGATCCAGCTTTTCGGGAATGAGGCAACTCTGCCCCGTAAAAGTCTTCATCTTCTCGTCAAATTGGAACTTAAAATTCGCATCCAGCAAAAACTCCGTAACACCGGGCGTAAACGTCGCGCCGCCGCCGACAATCCGCCCGCCGTGATAATTGATGAATTTGCGTGTAATTTCCGCAGTAGACAACTCGGTGTTCAGTTCCGGATCAGGAGTCAAAAGCCTCACATTGACCGGCACTTCAATACTTTCGCTACAATCAATCTTGCTCATATCCGCTTGCTTCACAAAAAAAGCAACCGCAACCAGAATGATTAAAAGAACCGATAATCGGTTAATCATAGCTTACTCTGAATTATAATCTCGCAAATCCCACATTACTGATTTGATTCTTACGCCTGATACTTTATAAAAATGCCATGGCTTCAGGTTCAAAAAAAGTAATTATAGCAGCTTTACTGGGAAATTCTCTTATCGCTGCCACAAAATTCACGGCTGCGGCCATTTCCGGCAGTTCGGCAATGCTCTCAGAAGGTGTACACTCCGTTGTCGATGTTGGCAACCAGGTGCTTCTCCTTTTTGGCCTTAAACAATCGCAAAAGCCCGCAAGTAAGCAGTTTCCTTTCGGTCACGGCAAGGAAATCTATTTCTGGAGTTTTGTTGTTGCATTGTTGCTTTTTGCCCTCGGCGCGGGAATTTCTCTATACGAAGGCATTGAGCACGTCATGCACCCCACGGAGATCCACAACCCGACGCTCAACTACATTGTACTCGGATTGGCAATTATCTTTGAAGCTTACGTTTTTTACATCGCCATCGTTGAATTCAATAAAGTTCGCGGTGATATGGGCGTTTTCGAGGCCGTGAAACAGGGTAAAGACCCCGCCCTCTTCGTCGTCCTGTTTGAAGACGCGGCGGCCATGTCCGGCCTGCTCGTTGCCCTCGGGGGTATTACGCTTGCACAAGTAACAGGAAACCCGGTATGGGATGGCGTAGCGTCCATCGGTATCGGGATCATTCTGGCACTAACGGCAATCTGGCTTGCCTTCGAAACCAAAAGCCTTTTGATCGGCGAAGCCGCGCACCCCGAAATGGTAGAAGACATTCGCCAAAAATTACAAAACATGGACGAAATCGAGACCGTCAACGAGGTTCTGACCCTGCACATGGGCCCCGAATTCGTCCTTGTTACGATCAGTGCGGATTTCAAAAATCAACTGGAAGTCGGCAAAGTGGAAAAGGCCATTCAGGGCATAGACCGCGAAATCAAAAAAGCAAATCCGCTAGTAAAGCGCGTTTATATCGAGGCCGAGCCGACTAAAAAGGCACTGGCATCCCAACAAAGCAATGTTTTAGCGTAAGTGCGCTATCCCCCCCTACTACAGCGAATAACGCTGGAAGAAATTCCACATCGCCTCATTGGCATCAATATCCTGCGTCACCTCGCCAATCCCCTCCATCCAGAGTTTACACATCCGGCCATCGGGCTTTCTATCACAGGCTTTAATTTTAGCACTGCCACCCGGCCACGTGTGCCCGCCTCCTTCAACGGTGCACAACGTCACATTTGCACCTTTTTTGCACCCTTTATAACTTTCGCACGTAACATCTCCGCGCTGATAGGTCGTAACGGTCTCATCGGAACAACCGCCGATCTCGGCAAAGGGCTTCATACTGGCTGGCACCGAAATACACGGCCATGTCTTCTTTTTCATGGGGATACCCAACGCATGAAAGAAATCTGCAAAACAACCCCCACACTCTTCACCGCCATAATATTTGGCGCAGATATCCTCCGTCCCGTGAAAATGCAAAACCGGAACGGCACGGCTAGGACGACAGTCTTTTTGTAAGGATTGCGAACCGATCGGCGCAATCGCGGCAATCCGCTCGGATAAACGGCAGGCCAGACGGTAGCTCATCTGCGCCCCGTTAGACAAACCTGTCGCATAAACACGTTTGGGATCAACGTTATAATCTTTGATTAAACGGTCAATCAACTCGTCCACAAAACCAACATCATCAACGTTATCCTGATCCTCAGCGGCACTCCCGCAGCAATGCCCCGCATTCCAGACATGAAATTTCCATTTCCCCGTCCCTTCCGGATAAACGACGATGAACCCGTGCTTATCCGCCGTTTCATTCATATTTGTACCACGCACAGACGCTTCGATATTACCGCCGCCGCCATGAAAGTTAAGAATCACAGGCCATTGACGCTCCTTGGAATAATTCGGCGGCGTATGAACAAGATATGTCCGCTTATACCCGTCATGCCTGAAATGATGCTCCTGATCTTCGGCCTGAACAGACGGAATAAAAAAGAAAAAAACAGCACAAAAAAGGAATAAAGTCTTAAAATAACGCATCTCCAGCCCTCAAGTATCATATGAAAGTCATTACTACTGAAACGGAAAGATGACACAAAACCTTCGAAATGAAAATTTTCAAAAAAATTACATCAAATTCAAAATTTTTTTATGACAAAACCCTAAACCCAAGAATCGAAAAAGACTAAATAATTGATTTAAAATAATTTTCTCCCAGAAACCCCATAAACTTTATGTAAAATTTTATATGAATTTACCGTAATCCTTACGCGCTGTTAACGCTTTCCTTGATATCATAAGACTAGAAAAGTGCATTTTGCTGACACTCTTTTGCATTGCACAGAGAATTTATTTTAAGAGTAACAAATTAAAGATTTTTACCGTGTGTGTGGGGTAACCGAATATGAAACATGTTCAATTAGATAACTTTCTGGAGCCAACTGCTTCGGAACATGTGACAAAACAAACAATCCAGGCTGAAGGGCAGCGGGTTGAACTGCCTGATGCGTCTTACGTATCAGAATCCCATATGACACGTGACGGTGTAGACCTCGTCCTCGAAACAGAAGACGGCACGATTATCATTGAAGACTACTTTGTAGCTATGCCCCCGCCTGCACTGGTCGCGCCCGATGGCACGACCCTGTCCGCAAATCTGGTTGAATCATTTTTGAAAAGCTCTGCCGAATACGCTGATAACACGTCATCAATGACGGATGTAAGCCCCGTCGGCGCGGTTCAGGAAATCACAGGCGAAGCAACCGTCACACGTGTGAACGGTAAAGTAGAAGTTTTAGGTGTCGGAACACCGATTTATCAGGGCGATATCATCGAAACCAGCGAACAAGGCGCCGTCAACATTATGTTCGTTGACGAAACGACCTTTGCGGTTTCCCAAGATGCCCGTCTCGCGATTGACGAATATGTCTTCGATCCGTCCACAAACACCGGAACGTCAAACTTCTCCGTCCTGAAAGGTGTGTTTGTCTTTACATCCGGTTTGATCGGCCGCGAAGACCCCGACGATGTCACCATTGAAACACCGTCCGGCTCCATCGGTATCCGCGGAACAATCATTGCAGGTGACGTGGATAAGGGCGAAGTTACAGTCATCGAAGGTGCGATCGTTCTGCGCGACTTCACCGGAAACTCCGTAACCCTATCCGATCAGTACGAGACAGGCCGTTTCCTGACCGAAAAGGGCGAAATCGAATATATCGGTAAAATTTCCGCCGAAGAAGTCACATCGAAATTTATGAGCGTCTCGACAGTCGCCTCCGACCTGTTCTCGACCATCAACGAAACAGCGAACGACGATGCCCCCGAAAGCACAAACGACAACGGTGCAAGCTCTGAGCCTGAAGCGTCTGGCGAAGAACAGCAAGGCCAGTCCGAAGGCGAAAGCCAGAGTGAAGGAGAAGCCGAAAGCGGCGCAATGGCAACAGATGACGACATGATGATGTCAGAAGACATCATGGACATCGAGCCGGAAGCCGGCGAAAGCGAAGACTCCGACGTCGATGCACAGGCCGAAGAGACAACAACAGGCGAAGATACAAATGCATCCGGTGACGGGTCAGACGAATACATGCCGCCGGAAACGCAAGAATGGGCGGAAGAGCCGTTTGAAATCTCCATCCAGAAATTAAGCTTCGCTGAAAATGTCGCGGGCGTAGACGTCGCCAGACTGACCGCACAGAACACAGACTTTGCCGTGATCCAGCTGGCCGGAATTTCCGAAAACTATTTCGATATCACACGTGAAGACGACACGACATTCCTGATCTCTCTGAAACCGGGTGTCGCAATGGACTTCGAAGCACAGAACGCTCTGTTCTTCGGCGCAACGTCCCCTGACTTCATCGGCACATATGTCGGCGCATCGACCTTGAACGTCAGTGACGTGGACGAAGCCACGATCCTGACCAATATCGAGCCGAACAACGTCGGCGCGGATAACTTCTTTAGTGCCTCCGACGGCAACTACTGGACATATGATTTCAGCGAATCCTTCTTCGATCCTGATGGCGACATCGCCACATATGATCTGGCACTCGCACCGGCGAATCCGGGAATTGCATGGTACAACTATGATGATGCAACGGGCTTCATGGAAATTCAATTCGATACAGGTGTTGACGGCTCAAACTTTAACATCGTAGTCGAAGCAAGAGACAGCACCTCGGCACTTCTGAACACGACAACAATCACGTTTGATACGATCGACCAGACCATAACAGGTCCATTTGCAACGCTCGTGACACCGAACAACGTCTTCAGCGACTTTGGCGCAACATCAAATACGGTGACAATTAATTCAAACAGCAACAGCGTCTTCACCGACGGCGGTGCTGACAATATCATTCTTGCCTTTGGAAACAATAACGAGGTCATGGCCGGCGAAGGCGATGACAACTTAACAATTACAGGCGGCGTGAATAACTTCCTGCACGGTAACGGCGGCGAGGATCAGTTCACCTTGAACACAATGCAACTGACCCAAGTGCATGGCGGCTCCGATAACGATACATTCGTTCTGAACGCAACAGCCATAAACCATCTGGAAACACTGACAACCGGCCTTTACATCAACGGCGGCTCCGATGACTTTACAAACGTCACCTCGAACAACGGCGACATTTTAAAACTAGACACACTCGCAGGGAATATCGACTTTTCCCTCATTGATGCGGGACTGATCGAAAACATTGAAACGGTCAAATCTGACAACAGTGGGGTAAACGTGATTGATCTGGACTACAACAGCGTCATCAACATGACCGATGACGACAACGTCCTGCTGATCGATACCGACACTCTGGATACGGTAAACTTCAACGCGAACGGCCGCACATTTATCGAATTGGGAACGGTCGACAACAGCGGCGAAACCTACAACGCGTACACCGACGGAACGGTCACTCTGTTGATCGACACAGAAGCGGCAAACGTGACGGGTCTGTAAGATCGACCTGGATTTAGAAAGTAAATTTAAGATAAGTAAATTTAGGATAAGAATGAAAAGGCGGATATTTTAATCCGCCTTCATTGATTTGCGCACGGCCTCTTGCCAGCCCGCATATAATCGGTCGGCCTCTGTCTTCTCCATCTGGGGCACGTACGTCTGATCCATACGCCATTGATTGGCGACCTCTTCCAGCGATCCGAACACCCCCGCATATACCCCCGCAAGACACGCCGCCCCCCATGCCGTGCATTCCGTCACCTTCGGCAATTCGACCTGCCTTTGGATTTGGTCGGCAATGAATTGGCACATAAAATGATTTTTCACCAGACCGCCATCCGCCCGCACAACCGAAACCGTATGCCCGCTGTCATCCTGCATAGCCTGAATCAGATCGCGCGATTGATACCCCTGCGCCTCCAGCGCCGCGCGCGTGATATGCGCATCCGTTTTATCACGCGTCAGCCCGCAGATAATCCCGCGCGCATCCGGCTCCCAATGCGGTGCGCCCAGCCCCGTAAAAGCCGGAACGAAGTAAACCCCGTCCGATCCTGAAACACGCAAGGCCAGCGCCTCACTCTCCGAGGCATCAGTGAAGAACTTTAGATTGTCCCGCAAATATTGAATGACCGTACCTGCATTGAAAATAGCCCCTTCCAGCGCATACGTCACGCGCCCGTCCAATCTATACCCGATAGTAGCCAATAAACGGCTCTGAGACTCAGGCACAACAGATCCCGTATTGATGAGAGCAAAACATCCCGTGCCATACGTTGCCTTGATCATACCTGCGGACAAACACCCCTGCCCGATCAATGCGGATTGCTGGTCGCCGGCAACCCCACCGATCACCAGATCAGCACTGATATCAGGATGATTTATTTGGCCATAATCAGCTATATTATCCAATACGTCCGGCAGAATCTCTGGCGGTATGCCAAATATGTCCAATATCTCATCATCCCATTCCTGATCATGAATATTATAGAGCATCGTACGTGACGCATTCGTCGCATCGGTGGCATGAATTGCCCCCGATGTCAGATGCCAGAGCAGAAAACTGTCCACAGTCCCAAAGGCGATTTCGCCCCGCTCCGCACGTTCGCGAACACCTGCAACATTATCCAGTATCCATTGAATTTTAAGCGCGGAGAAATAAGGATCAAGCAACAAACCCGTCTTTTGCGTGATAATCTCTTCAATACCCGTCTGCCTCAAGTCACGACACAACTCGGCCGTTCGGCGGTCTTGCCAGACAATCGCATTATAAACCGGCTCCCCTGTTTTCTTGCTCCAGAGGATTGTTGTCTCGCGTTGATTTGTAATTCCGGCCGCACGTACAGAACTAGCCTTACGCTTCATATCCTGAAGAACACTCTCGATCGCCCAGACCGTATCCTCCAGAATATCCTTGGGGTCCTGTTCCACCCAGCCGTCATGCGGATAATAGAGCTTTAGTTCCCGCTGCCTGAGCGCTGCGATCTCCCCGCGCGTATCAAAAACAATCGCACGCGAACTGCTCGTCCCCTGATCAATCGCCAGCAAATAATCAGACATCAAAAGCTCCCTTGTCTAAAACCCTCTGTAAAATGGCTCTACTCTAACCAAAGCACTATTGAAAACGGACGTACGCCTCCAAAAACGGCCACATTTAAAACTATATCATATGAAAGACTGCAAATAGAAAACGGCGAACGCCTGTAATTAATTTACTATAGAAGCAATTACATTGTCTATGCGCTCTATCGCGCTGTCATCAACATGTAAACCCAGCTTAGAACGACGCCAGAGAATATCCTCTGCCGTTTGCGCCCACTCATGCCTGACAAGATATTTGATTTCCGCCTCATAAAGCCCGTGACCGCAATCCTCGCCGAGATCATCCATGGAAGACGCATCGCCGACAATCATCGACATGCGCGTTCCGTAAGCTTCGATGTAACGGTAAAGTATTTCCTTATCCAGCCATGGATAAGCATCGTGTTGCTGATTGAAATACGCATCAAATCCGCCGACGGGAAGGTCGCCACCCGCAAGCGGCACATTGTACGTCCACGCCCCTTCATGCCGGAAACTAAGACTAAGAAGTTTATCCACCGCCTCCTCCGCAACCAGCCTGTACGTAGTCAACTTCCCGCCATAAACAGACAAAATCGGCTGGGTCTGCCGCTTGTGATGATAGATCTTATGATCCCTTGAAACCTTTGTGGCCGCCGCACTGCCATCATCAAACAAGGGCCGCACGCCGCTATAGGTAAATAGGACATCTTCGGGCAAGACAGGCGCCTTAAAGGCCTGATTGTACGCCTCACAAAGATAGGAAATCTCATCCTCCGTTGCCATCGCATCACGCGGATCGCCGTCAAAATCAACTTCCGTGGTCCCGATCAGCGTAAAATGATCTTCGTAAGGAATAACAAAAACAACGCGGTTGTCTTTTTGCTGTAAAAGATAAATTTCGTGCCCGTCGTACTGCCGCGGCAATAAAATATGACTGCCCTGCACAAGACGTACATTCGGGAGATCAGGATCATTTCGCCCAAGCCCGACACCATCCAGAAAACGTCGCACCCACGGGCCCGTCGCATTGATAACGGCTGAAGCCTGAACATCATAATCAAGTTCGTTGGTTAAATCATGAAGACTAACAGACCACCCTTGCTCCTCTTCCTTCAGGCTTGTGCAAATCGTACGTGTCTTGATTTCTGCACCGCGCAGATGAGCATCCACAGCATTCGTTACAACAAGACGGCTGTCATCCGCCCAACCGTCACCGTAAACAAATCCACGTTTCAAATGATCTCTTAAAGGAAGTCCCGTACGGTCATTGGTTAAAAAAACCCGCCGCGATTTGGGAATGATACTCTTGCCCGCCATCCAGTCATAAAGAAACAACCCCGCACGCACCATCCATTCAGGCCGCGCATCCTTGTCCAGCGGCAAAACAAATTCCATAGGACAAACGAGATGAGGTGCGGTTTGCAGCAGAATTTCGCGCTCCCGCAACGATTCTTTTACAAGTTTGAAATCGTAATATTCAAGATATCTCAGCCCGCCATGTATAAGCTTCGTACTCGCAGAAGACGTCCCCATAGCCAGATCATCGCCTTCAACAAGAAGGACGGACAACCCGCGCCCTGCGGCATCTCTGGCAATCCCCGTGCCGTTTATACCGCCGCCAATCACACACAAATCATAATGCTTCGCCATAGTGTAGACAGTCTACATGATGTCCGTGAACGTGAAAAGACAGAGAAAAAGCGAAGCAACCTTAATTTTTCATGCCGCTTTTTTTGCAAGAATGATGCGGATTTTCGCTTCAAGCTGAACCAGAGAAAACGGTTTCCTGATATAGCCCGTTACGCCAGAAGATTTTGCTTCTACCACTGACTCCATATCGCCCCGCCCCGTGACCATCAAAAACGGAATAGAGTTATCGACCGTACGCACCTGACGCAACAACTCAACGCCCGTCATTTTTGGCATATTCCAATCGCAGACAATAAAATCGATCATCTCAAAAGCAGAATCAACAAAAACGAAAGCCTCATTACCATCACTGGCTTCAAAAATCTGTGTAATACCAAGCTCGGCCAGCATATTTCGCATCATCGCACGCGCTTCGGACTGATCTTCAACCAGCAAGACTTTTAAGTCAGACATTTTGATTTGACTACCGGACATGACAAAGGACTAAAATACAAATAAAGTAAAAAAAAAATATAGACTTATATATACCAGTAATTGTATTTCATGTTAATGACTAATATTTAAAATTTCATTATATACGGTGACCGCAATACTATCGTAATCAACAGGTTTGGGTATGAAAGTCACGTCATCCGGCAATTCCACAGGTGCACTGTCACCCTGCCCCGGATAGCCGCTCGTAAAGATAATTTTTGTCTCGGGCCTCAAAGACAAAAAGAGTTCACTGAGTTTAACCCCGTCCATTTCCGGCATAACAACATCAGTTATGAGCAAATCAATATCCCCGTCAAAATCATCCTGCACGATGAGAGCCTCATTACCGTTTCTGGCGACAAGAACATTCATACCCAACCCAGCCAATATATTTCGCATAACCTCCAACAAATCAGGTTCATCCTCGACAATCATAGACGTATAGCCCTCAAGCCTGATTTGCGCCGGTATATCGGGCCTACCGCTAATTCGTTTGCCTACCTTTGCATCCGTGACCGGTAAAAAAATAGACACAGTCGTTCCAGCGCCCAAACTGGATTGTATCTCCAGAAATCCGCCCACCTCATTAACAAGCCCGTAAACGATAGACATACCAAGCCCTGTTCCCTTACCCTGTTCCTTTGTTGAAAAAAACGGATCAAATATTCGATCCATTGTCTCAGGATCCATTCCGCTTCCGGTATCCTCAACCTTTATACATGCATAGTCTATTGCTTCCTTGGCTTTCAGACGAACGGCAGGCGGCAAAACCGCATAAGGCTGAACCTGCATATCAAGTGTTAATAGCCCGCCGCCATTTTCCATTGAATCTCTCGCATTGATCACAAGATTCATAAGAACCTGCGAAACACTATCCTCAGATACGCGGACATGAACATTTTTATCAATTGGCAGCAGCCGAAACTGAACATTGGGAGGCATAAGTGGCTCAAACAATCCTTTTTGCTCCTTGATGAGTTCTGAAATATCAATCACGTCATTCGCAGCAACCTTATGACGACTAAACGTAATCATTTTTTTGGTGAGCGCCGCACCACGCATCGAAGCGGAATGAATACGTTGCAAATAATCTCCGACGGCTGCATCGTCTGACAAATTCCTCTGTGCCATGAGCGTAAAGCCGTCAATAATGGAAAGCAGGTTATTAAAATCATGCGCAACACCGGCTGCTAACTCCCCCAATGCCTCAAGCTTTTTCGATTGAAACATTTCGCGCTCACGTTTTTTCAATGTTGTGACATCCATAAATTCCCCGACCATCAAGTCAGGGTGTCCCGACGGATTCTTAACGATAGTGCATTTAAACGAAAACCATGGCCCGTTTTCTTCATCAAGCGCAAACTCGATATCATTGGCCTCAAAGTCTTCAGTCGCTTTCGTAAAAAGCAAGCGCTCTTCTTCGTTCTCGATTAACGCCGCAAAGACATCCCAACTGCAATCCTCGATATCCAGAGGGCTAAGACCAAAATAATCACAAGCCGCTTTATTCGCGTAAATAATGGGATTACCTGCGGCTCTTAAGTTACTGATAACAATACCGTTGCGCGCCGATTCAACGGCATTTTGAAGACTGAAATTATCTTTGTTGAGATTTAAGACCTGTGCCTCGCGTTGCGTATCAAAAGACACATCACTAACGGCAAATAAACTACCCCCGTCATTCAAGGGCTTAACCTCAACCAGGCACGTGCGACCTTCATCAAAGGATAATATTTCACGAAAAGGCGGATTTTCAGCAAACTTGCTTTCCTTCAAAACACCCGCCCATATACTTTCATCACAATCTATAGCGTTGGTATAAATAATATCCCAAAAATCCGACAAGGCCGATTTACTGGCAGAAATCTCTGAAAGGCCGGGAAAGAAACGCTCGGCTTTAGAGTTATAATGCAAAAGCTCGCCGTTTTTCGAAAAATGGATTTTCCCAAAACTACTGACATTCAATATTTCATCAAAAAGACGTTTCTCGACTTTGTTTTTACGACAGAGCCTGAAACACATGAAAAAAAGACCCAAAACCGCAATTAGACAAATCGAACATAAAATGAACAGAGGAGAAGAATAAGAAAACATGACGAGTGCCGAGACAAAAGAAACACCTTTAGATTGAACATCATTTTCTAATACAAATCAACAGCTGCATCACAAAGCCAGCACCTGAAGGTTAAGGATTCAATTGTGGATAAAAAAATGATAACTTAGTCATAGGCTTAATCAAAGTACCCACAATAAAACCCACAAAATGCCATTACATAAATCTCGTTACGGGAAAATTTTGACATTCTTATGGACTGCGGCAGCTCTGGTCATGGGGGGCGGCGCATCTGCGGTTCATGCAAATAACAAGACACACACACCTTTTATAACCGGACCGTTGGGCCTGAACACAATACCGACCGCAAGAATGGATCAGCAGCATACAGTACGCGCAGGCGTATCAACGTTGGATCCCTACGCCCACAGTTTCATCGGAATTCAACTCGCCGCTCCTTTGCACATAAATTTGCGCCAAACCGCTGAAGTTTCAAATATTACCGAAGACGCAGACCGCCTATATCCGGGCGTAGACCTTAAATTGAGATTAGTAGAAGAAGGCCCGATCACACCCGAAATCTCGCTCGGCCTGCAATCCGCAATCGGGCACAAACGCATGGCAGGCGAATACGTCGCACTTTCAAAACGCTATAACAATCTGGACTTTACGCTCGGCATGGGTTGGGGACGCCTCGGCAGCGCAGCACATTTCGATAACCCGTTTAAGATTTTCGGCGATCACTTCCGTGAACCAAGACCATTTGACGGAGAAATGCCGAACGACCCGTCTGACTGGTTTACGGGCGAGGATGTTGGCCTGTTCGGCGGCATTGAATACTTCACGCCCATCGACAATGTCTCGCTCAAAATTGATTATGCCGCTGATCGCTACGTCGCAGAGCATGTAGCGTTTGGCTACAAAAACCCACCCGCTTGGTCCGTCGGTATAAGCTACAAACCATTCACTTGGATGAGTACCGGAATAGGGCTGCAAGGGACGGAAAAGCTTATGGGTCGCGTATCTATAGAAGGCACGCCTGCCGATTGGCCTTTCTCACGTAAATCATATCAAGCGCAGGAAAAGAAGTTCTATAAAACAGATATCCCTGCCCTGCTCGATCATGATTACAGGCTAAAAATAGATAACGACATCAGTCTAACCAACACAGAATTGTATGAAAACGGGACGCTAAAAACAGATCTCTGGCTCAGCCCTCACGCGCATTTGCCCAAACAACTCGGACGCTCGGTAACACAGCTCAGCAAAACAACCGGACGTGAAACAAATGTCAACGCCATCGAATTTCAAACAATATCTCTTGGCCTGCGCGGGCCATCCATCAAACTTCTCTATAGTGACGTTGAAAAAGCACTAAACGGCGAACAATATGCAAGCCCGCAGGAAATTTGGCAAAATGCCGAAATAACGCAGGCACAAATTTCCCTGAATGATAACGCCCTGAAACGCTCCCCTTTTTTACTGCCTGATATTTGGCTGGTTCAGGAAAACCAATTCTCACTTTCGGAAGAAGACAACGGCGTCCTATACCGCTCCTCACTCAAGGCCGAAGCAAGAATACCGCTTATTCTAAAATCAATGACACTGGGCGGTGGCCTGCGTTTCAACCTTACTGACAATCTGGATAAAATAGAGGACATTAGACCAAGAGCGACATTACCTGTTCGCAGCGACATTTACGAATTTGCCGACAAGACCCTGAGCTTGGACAATCTTTACGTTGCCCACCTGCAAACGATTTATCCCGAAGTCTATTTAAGTGTTGCTGGCGGATATCTTGAGGAAATGTATGCGGGCATTGGCGGTGAAATTCTCTACCGGCCTTTTAAATCCCGCTTTGCTTTTGGTGCTGAACTTTGGCAAGCCATGAAACGTGATCCTGATACTAAAATGAACACAGGCCTAAATGGCGACCATCTCCTGACCGGCCACGTGAACGCGTGGTACGACATCCCGAACGAGGATATTACCCTCTTCGCGCGCGCAGGGCGTTATCTCGCCGAAGATGTCGGCGTTAGTGCGGGATTGCAAAAAGAATTTAAAAACGGAGCCGCGCTGCAAGGGTTCGTGACCGTCACCAATTACAGCGACTTTGATTTGTTTGGCGGAACAACACACGCCTTTCATGGGGTATCACTATCCCTACCCCTCGGTTCAGTTGATTACGTTCCCGACGGTAGCCATATCAACATTACCGCCCAGCCATTCGGACGGGATATCGGACAAAGCATAAAAAAACCGATAAACCTCTTTGCTACAACTGACCCGTTTACGCTTGATCATATGACCCGCTATTGGAACCACCTCATAGAATAACTCAACAAAACAAAAATTCTTCATAAATCTAAAACATACGGGGAAATTTCATCACTATAACAAAAGAAACCGCCTTGAACGGCGGTTTTTTGTTATTGAGTTTTTTTAGTTTTATTTGGTTTGAGGCCGCGTGCCCACGTTTCTTTGCCTACGTTTGTTATTATATATTCACGCCCCTCATATCTGGTCGGATCTTTTTTACATTTGGTAAAGGAGCTTGAAAAAAGGCCTGAAACCCACCTCAAATCCTTATATCTCCATGATACATAAAATTTTATGTAAATTGCAAATTTCTATAGTTTTGATAATAGTTTCAATATTTTAGAAAAATCATCCGGTGCTTCCATCTCAAAATACATGGTTTTTTCGGTTCTGGGATGAATAAATTCAATCTCCGCCGCATGAAGCGCCGGCCGCCCGAAATTCAGGAGGTCATGAGACAAGTCTTCGGAAGCATCTGTTTTTTTAAGCTTCGCCTGCACGGCTGTCTTTTGCGGCCCGTAAAGCGGATCACCGATTAAATGATGCCCAAGCGCCTGCATATGAACACGAATTTGGTGTGTACGCCCCGTCTGTAATTTACAGGACACCAAAGCAAACGCATCTGCATAATTTTCCAGAACGTGAAAATGAGTCTGCGCCTCCCGCATGGCATTGCCACGAACGCTCATTTTTAAACGGTTATGACGATCACGCCCGATCGGCAAATCAATCGTCCCCTTAATCGGCATGGGGACCCCCAAAACTATAGCCAGATATTTGCGGCTCAAAGAACGGTCGGCCAGCTGCGCCGAAAGATATTTATGCGCATGATCATTCTTTGCCACCATCATCAAACCGCTCGTATCCTTATCCAACCTATGAACAATGCCGGGCCTCAATTCCCCGCCAATGCCCGAAAGATTATCTCCGCAATGATAAAGCAAGGCATTAACCAGCGTCCCGCTCCAATTGCCGGCGCCCGGATGCACAACCAAACCGGCCGGCTTGTTAATCACCAGAAGGTCATCATCCTCATAAACAACATCAAGGGGAATATTCTCGGGCTCTTGCTTGGCAGGCTTCGGATCAGGAACCGTCACACGAAGCGCATCTCCCTCCTCGACTTTAAGGGAAGCCGAACTTAAAACCTTACCGTTGAGAACAACTTGCCCGTCGGAAATGAGGGATTGCAAACGTGATCGGGAATGATCAGCACATAAGGTACTAAGAGCTTTATCAACCCTTTTTCCCGCCAAAGTGCCATCGATTATGAATTCATATGACGCGTTTCCGTCACCATCTTGGGCGCTCATGGAAGCTCCACCACAACACGGCGGCACGGATCTTCATAAGGATCAGGCCCCTGCCCGACCAAAATCCACCCGTCTTTGGTCAGTGACATCGCCGTCTCGTCTTCGAAATCATCATCCGATGCGCGCTCCATATTTTCCCGTTTAACCTCATCCGCCATGGTCTTGTTCAGCAGAGCCAGCCCTGACAAAGACTTCTCAGGCATTTGCGCCTCCGGAAGTTTCGGCTCTTTGGACGAGGCCATTTCATCTTCAGTCGCCTGTTTAAATCCTTCAAATTTCTCAAGAACTGTTTCATATGTATCGACAACCTGCCCCGCAAGCAGATAATTCCCGTCCTTCATAACAGAAATACCGTTGATTTGCGCTCCCAGACCCTTGAAATAAGTCTCGCCGCCTGTGGTAATCCCCCGCGGCGTCAGCCTTAGCATATGCACATAATTCATTTTCCCAACTATAGAGCCGTCTTCTTCAATCTTAGGCGTAGCATCCTGAACATTTCCATCATCGTCCAGCTCAGGCACACGCCCCTGCATCACCAGCGATACCAAATGATCATTATTCACCAGCACCCCCTTGGCAAGATAATCATATCCGCCGTGATAATAACGTTGCCATTGCACATCGCCGTCCGCAGCATCAAGCAACATCAGCCAGCTACCGATATGCGCATCCTTATCTGCAGGCACGGCATCCCCGAAACCCAGAATATAATCCTTCAGGTAAGGCGAGGATACTGTCACACGTGAAGAGAGGCCGCGGCTATACTGTTTTTGCCACACAAGAGAAGCATCCGCATTCAAACGCATCATCCAGCCCGATTTCTTGCTGTATTCATTTTCGAGATAACCTGTGGTGATAATGGCATCCTGCGCATCATCACCGATCTTGCCGTAGGATACACCGAGGATTTCAGAATTTTCACCCATAAAGAACGCGCGGCGCACAATCTCGTTTCCGGCCAGATCAACAATATGAATCTCGGGGCTGCGCAAATATTCCGGCTCCTCTTTTGACCCGATATTACGCTGCATCGTAGCCGAAATCACAACACGCTTTTGATCGGGACTAAGCACCATATCCGTAGCAAAAAGATCGAATTTCTTATCCCGTATGACCTTTTGCCCCTTGAACTTCCCCTCTTTATCAAAAAAACCGAGCCATATATTCTTCGGCTCTAGCCTGTGATTGCGATTGACCAGCAAAACATAACGATCACCGGCTTTCAGCATTCTAACAACGCCCGTTACGGCGCTCACGGCATGAAACTTCTCCCATAAGAGCCGTCCGCGCGTATCATAATTGGCCAGCACGATGACGGACTTCACACCGTTCAACGGAACCATCTCCCCCGCAACCAGAACCGTGCCGTCATCCATTTCCACAGCCGTGGAAAAACTCTCCTGCCTGACACCCTCACCGAATGTATTATCCCACACGGTATAAGATCCGAAAGCCGGCTCGAAAAGTCGTGTAAGTGTCTCATAAGGAACATTACACGTATCGCCACCATCCTCGGATACGGCATTTTGCGCAAAAACATGCCCAGCTTGTAAAACAAGGAGGACTGTAAAAAACGGTAAAAACGAGATTAATCTGTTGAGCATAAAAGGCGCCATGGCTAGAATCGCATTGTTTCACTTTAAAACCCTATATATAAAAAGTCTATGCGAGTCCTGATTGTTTCCGATGCGTGGCATCCACAAATTAACGGCGTAGTGAGAACCTACGAATATTTGTCACAGGAACTTGAAAAAGCAGGCCATACAGTTCACGTCATCGGCCCTGCACACTTTACAGCGACCTTGCCGATGCCTTTCTATCCCGAAATCAGACTTGTGCTTAAGCCCTACCGCCGCCTGAAAAGAATGATAAAGGACTTCAAACCGGACAAAATCCATATTGCGACAGAAGGCCCTCTGGGATGGGCGGCTCGCAAATATTGCCTGAGTAAAAACTTCACCTACACCAGTTCTTACCACACTCAATTCCCCGACTATATCGCCAAACGTTTTGCATGGCTGATACCTCCTCTATACCGCGCGGCACACAATCTCTCGATCAAAATGATCCGCACATTTCACAACGCCTCCCAGACTGTTTTGGTTTCAACCGAAAGCCTTGAGAAACAACTGAAAGAATGGGGATTTACGCAACCGATGGAACGCCTGTCCCGCGGCATCGACACGGATCTTTTTCATCCGGGTGCAAAGACAATCATGAAGGATTTAAAAACACCGATAGCTCTTTATGTCGGACGGATCGCCATCGAAAAAAACCTCGAAGACTTTCTGAATATGGACTGGGACGGCACAAAAGTGCTGGTCGGTGATGGCCCTATTCGCACAAAACTCCAAAAAGCGTACCCTGAAGCAGTTTTTGCAGGAACAAAACAGGGTAAAGACCTCTCTGATTATTACCGCTCGGCAGATGTCTTTGTCTTCCCGTCACGCACAGACACATTTGGGATTGTCCTGATCGAAGCGCTGGCCTGCGGTTTGCCTGTAGCAGGATACAACGTAACAGGCCCCAAAGACGTGGTGCGGCATGATTTCATGGGTGCAATCCATGAAACCTCGCTCGAGACGGCCGCAAAAACGGCACTCAAAAACGCAGATCCCGAAAAAGCGGCTGAATACATCAAAAACACCTATAGCTGGGAAAACGCCTGTAAACAGTTCCTCTTGGCGATCTAGAGCCATCTAAATACATTTTTTAAGTACTTTATACTTTTATGTTTGCACTATAGGGAGTGAAGACTTTAAACTCCCGCCTTACCTTTAAGGGAAAGATAATTTTTACATCGATTTTGAAAAGTAAATGGCAAGAATATTACTCGCTGAAGACGACGAATCCATGCTGAACTTCCTGATACTTGCGCTCTGCCGTGCAGGACACGACGTTTTGCCCGCCCGCGACGGTCTGGAAGCTCTCAAGGCCTTGGAAAATGAGGAAGAGGAAAGCTTTGACTTGCTCCTGACTGATATTGTCATGCCCGGTATGGATGGCGTTGAACTGGCACAAAAAGCCCAGAAAAAACAACCGGATATCAAAATCATGTTTATTACCGGTTTTGCCGCCGTCGCCATGGACAAACACACGGACAAAACCAAAAAGGAGAAAATGCTGTCCAAGCCATTCCATTTGAACGACCTCGTCCAGCAGGTCGAAAAAATTCTGGCCGCCTAAAACCAAAGCCCTAAATCATATTTTCCGAACTTTTGCCTTGAAAAACCCCGAGGTTCAGGCTAAATCTACCGCTACCTTTTTATGAAGGGCGGTTAGCTCAGCGGTAGAGCACTTGCTCGACACGCAAGGGGTCACTGGTTCAATCCCAGTACCGCCCACCATTTCATTATTCCCCTCCCGTAAATCGGCTAAAAGCGAGAATGGCTGCGAGAAAGCGGCGGTTCGAAATTCTTCGTTTTTCACTTATGACATTTGATGAGCAAATTTAAGTTGTAATACTACAAACAGTTTGCGGGTTTTTTTATATATAAGAAGAAGGCGTAATTAGGTATTCTAGACGCCATGGAAAAGGAATATCAAAATTGTTTAATTCGAAACGAAGAACTTTTGAAAGAGTTGCAAGGTGAGCTTCTTAAGGGCTTATTGATTAACATAGCGATACCAGAATTTAATGTAGTTTATTTAAAAACAAAGACACAAAACTTTTCTATCTATGGTCAGGCTGGTAGTGAATACATAGGCATTCATAAAATCGAGAAGTGGCCTGAAGAGGAAAGCAACGAAACGAGTGTGATTTGTAAATATCCACCTTTTGAAATATTTTTAAATCACAAAATTGTGGCAGCTAGGCAAATAGGAGCAATCTGGAATGGGCACGGTTTCGAGTTATCTTTTGAAGGCATTTACGATAAAACCTTGATTGTTCAGTCTATCTATACTGGAGAAGTGCCCGCGGGATTAGGTGATTGTTTGAGACTTGGTATTGGTTATTATCAGAATGAGTGGGAAAAGTAGAGTAAGAAAAATTAAACAGTAATCAACGTACCGTCATCTTCGAGAGCCTGTGCATTGCCCAGACCGACAATACCGTAAAGCGTTGCAATGACCTCGTAATCATCACCGCCGCCATCCGCATCAACGGCAATCCGTGTATGCTGCCCGTCACTGGTAACCTGCACAAAATCACTGATCGCATCACTCAAAGGATCATAGCCGGAAAGGATATCGGCTATATCTAGACTGTCCCCTTCCGCGGCATCAAAGTCCATAATTCTGTCGATTGCATCGAATGCGCTATCAGCCTCAAAAACAAACGAATCCGCACCGCCCTCACCGTAAAGGAAATCAATACCGCTGCCGCCGTAGAGAATGTCATCACCTGCACCGGCATAAATCAGGTCATCCCCGTCCAGACCGGAAAAAACCTGATCATCCGCATTACCGTAAAGAACGTCTGCATCGGAAGTCCCCAACTCAACGATGGTAACATTGTCAAAAATACTTTCCGCATCGGCACTGGCATCATCATCCGCAATGAAAGTCAGATTGGAATAAGTCTCCCCCGCTTCGTAATAATCCGCCAGACGGATACTGAAACTTTGGAATGAACCGAAATCCGTATAATCCGGCCCGTCCTGACCGTAAGAATCATATCCGTAAATCTGGATAAAACGATCCGTTACGTGATTATTATCATCGTCCAGACCAATCCCGTGCAATTCTCCCTCATCGGCTGACATGAAATCAAACTGCAAGGTCGAGTTGGCCGTAAGCGTATACTCGTAATCAACGCTCTTCCACGTATTCCCGAACATTTCAATCCGTGAACCATCTACATCTAAAACTGTTGGCGTGTAATCCTGATTAGAAAATGAGGAAAAAGTGAGGTCATCAAAATCAATAGCAGGTAAATTGTCGTCTATACTTGAAGAACCAACACCTACCCCAAAACCGCCACTGATAGTAATATTACGAAAATAACCGTTCCCCGAAACCTGAGCATCATCATCATTGACGAAGAAAATCCTATCAAAAATTCCAGTATAATAATCACCTACGTTAATGGTGTAATGTACCCATTCACCTTCGTTCCCCGCATATGTGTTATGAGCCGTATTTCCCCAGTTCTGTGTACCAAAAAGCTTAAAGGTTCTTGAAGAGTCTATCCCACCATTATTATCAAACCCTATACCGTGAATCTCACCTTGCATTGTAGACATAAAGTCAAATTCCAGCACAGTGTTTGAAACAATTTCCAGATCAAATCCTGCCGAAACCCAAGTATTACCTTCAACGGTAATCGTATCACCGCCATCTTCAATGCTGAACAGATTGCTGGCATTCTGACCTCCCCCATAGCCACTGATCGTCAATAAAGATAAATCAACGCTAAAACTATTATTAACGAGGTGAAAATCAACGTGCCCTGTGCCTGTCGCGCCATTCAGATCCAGAAGTGTATAATCGAAACCGTCAGCCCCACTGTAATTCGTAGGCGCAACATAGCTGAAATCACCATTATCCAAAATCGTTATGCTACCGCCTTGATCAGTCGCAAAAGTTCCCGCAACGATTGAAAAACTGTCACCTTCAGGATCGTAATCAACGCCATAACCATTATCTGTCAAAAGATTGCCTGAAATATTGTCCACCCCAAACCCCGCGAAGAAATCATATCCTCCAAGGGGCGCCAAGTTGACAGGAACATCAACTTCTGGCTCAACAGTAGGAATAAAACTTGGCTGAGACTGAGCTGCCGGACTGATAGCAAAGACATCCGTCGCATCGTTCAAGTCCTCAGAATCCGCAAGCGCGCCCGTATCCATAAAATCACCGGAAAGACGAAAACCGCCGCCGCCTCTGACAAAAAGTCCGGAATCATTTTGCAAGAAATCTCCGAATTGATCGGAGCCATTTCCGAAAAACTCAGTAATATCTGAAAACTGATTGCCGCCAAAATTTGAAACATGAATTGTCTTGGCCGCAGACAAATCATCTTCGGAGTGCAAATTATCCTCCGTCCCTTTGGTGATCAGTTCCAGCATATTTTCAAGTATAGGAGCATCTTTCTCCCCTGCTGATGGTTCTAATTCACTCAACATCTTTCTAAGCCGTGCATGAAACGCTTCATCCTCTAGAAGAGCGTCATAAAAAGCGTCCCAATCGACCTCTTGAAACTCGAAATTATTGCCTGAAACAAGGTGTAAAAAGACAGGATCGGAGAATTTTTCAGCATGGAGTGCATTGATAACAACATCTTTATCATCAATTTTAAGCTCTTTGAGAGCGTTTTTCGGCAAAAAAGTAATAATATTACTCATTTAATTGCACCCGTCACATACTTAAGTATCTAATTTATGTCTTTATTATCAACTAGATACAATTTTACATATATTTTAGTAAAAATTTCGTGAACACATATGTGTGCAGGTGCGAGAGAAAATTGCTTAAACAGATCTATTCGGATGCATTTGGCCCAAGGAATGGAACAAAACGTACCGGAACAACTTGCTTCTTCTCAAGCGTTCCGTCACCGTTTTTTTCAATCGCCATCAGGACTTGGGAAAACTTGTCTTCGCCCACAGGGATAACCATACGCCCCCCGGGTTTAAGCTGGTCAATCAAAGGCTGGGGTATATGGCTGATCGCCGCCGTAACCAGAATAGCATCAAACGGCGCCTCCTCCGGCCAACCAGCGTAACCGTCCCCTGTTCTGACATGAACATTGTCATAGCCCAAACGCTTCAGCCTCTCCGCAGCTTCTTGGCCAAGCTCTTCGATGTACTCAACCGTGAAAACCTGAGCGACAATCTCGGCCAGAACTGCGGCCTGATAGCCCGATCCCGTTCCCACCTCAAAAACTTTGGAGGTCTCGTCAACGTGAGCAAGCTCTGTCATCAATGCCACCATGAACGGCTGTGAAATTGTCTGCCCGTGTCCAATCGGAAGCGGGCCGTTTTCATAGGCTCGATCTTGATACATAGCCGGAACGAATTCATGACGCAGCACGTTTTCCATCGCACGCAAAACATCAGGCGAGCGCACGCCCTCGGCCATAATCTGATTCTCAACCATGTCTTTTCGTTGTGATTGCATCGCATGATCCTTGAAATCAGAGTTTCTGAGGAAGACAAAAGCCAGAACGACTGAAAACGCGAGAAAAACGGCAATGAGTGTTAGTATTTGCGTGTTACCCATCATTCCACTCTAACAACAAAAGCGGCATCAGGCAAAGCGTGTGAAAAAGACCTACATGCCGCCCTTTGGTGAAGTAATACTATCGCTCCTGAGCTCTTCCAGACGCTGGATTTCTTCGCGAATGCCGGGAATATCAATATGAATGTTTTGTGATCCTTCTTGCCCGTCCTGAATGTATCCCTCAGGCGTTCCGTGAAACGCCGCGTCTTTGGCGATAGCCTGCTCATGCGCATCCCGAAATTCAAGACCCGCAAAACGCAAGTTACATTCCCACATCTCGTGGAACGCCATCAAACTGCGCGGATACTCGACCTGCGGTTCTGCCTCATCGCTGTAATCCTTATAAGTCACAGGCGACAAATCATCCGAAAGAACAATGTAATTATCAAATCCGCAATCCGGTACGGCATCAAAATACGCATATCGCTCCTCCGCTCCTTCTGCTCCTAGAAGCCTGGAGGCTCGGTTCATATAAATATCGCGATCGGCATCCCCTCTGGCCGTAATGGTCAAATTAAGAGCAAACTTCCCTTCCGATGCATCACTGCCAAGCTTATATGGATCAAGCGGTGCGCCCGTTTCTCTGTGTATCCCGTGACTTTCCCGCCCCACTTCATAAAGCGTGCGGCTGCCCGACATATCATAAAGAAGTCGAAGCCCCTCATCAGGCGTGCCCGCGGCATCCAATGTTTCTAGTCTTGCCAAAACGTCTTCACGGCTCAACACCTCTTGCGTCTCGGCATCCCTGAAATCCAGACGGAAAAACTTATCACCGTTTTCGGAATATGACCCCTCGACATCGGGTTTAAGGATAATCCCTGCTTCCTCACTGATCAAACCCTCAAGGTCGCTCCGGGCAAGGCGATAACGATCTGTTTCATTTTTGTAGAGATAAAACTCTGCAGGATTTTCCTGTCTGTCGGGAAGTGTGCCTTCAGAAAAATAAGATGCAAGCTGGTCATGATTCCTCATAACCACAAAAATCCCGTTTTCATAGATACCGTCATCCGGCCCCGGCATGATGCCCACCCTTGCAATTCTTATGGTTTCAAGAATAGCAGAACGGAAATATTATTGCTAAAAAATTGACAAACCTCGCGGAGAGGAGCAAAGACTAAGTCCATTTCCGCTCGCCGATCGCATCATTCAACTCATCAAAAGATGCTTCCAAGGCCTGAACAAAACTCGCCCGCTCCCCCGTCCAACCAAGGTCATTGCCGATCACAATGTCACATACAAACGGCACAAGAAGCATTTCACCCTTCGGGAGGGACTTGCCCAGCCCATACATAAAAACCGGCGTCACAACGGCTTCCGGGCGGTCGTCCAACAACTTGGCAACCCCGTACTTAAAGGGCTGGCGTTTTTCAGGATCGCCGCGCGTACCTTCTGGAAAAATAACAACCGTATAACCCTCATCCAACGCTTTATTGATCGGCGCCAGAGGATCACGGCTTCCTCCATCGCGCTCAATTGGAATAATCCCGATGATGTTTATCGCAAGCCAAGTCGTAAATTTCCCGCGGCAAAAATAATCCTTCGCGGCAACAAGCTTAACATTCGGTATATCCCGCGCCTTGATCAAACTCATCAACACAAGCGCATCGAGATGGGAATTATGATTAGCCGCAATAATGCGGTTCTTCCCGACCTTCAGCCGCTCGTAATGACGCACATTCAAACCCAAAAGCAAGATCATCAGCGGGCGCACAATCACAACGAAGAAAAACTTTCGCAGATAATCATGCCTGTTGAGTGTCTTTACGTCTCCCATGCCCTACCCCACATAATAGAAATAGCGAACGGTATGAAAGAACAACGGCGCAGTCAGCGATAATGAATCGATACGATCCAGAATCCCGCCATGCCCGGGGATCAAGCTGCCGGAGTCTTTAATTTTTAGGTCACGCTTAATCGCGGAGATAATCACATCCCCGATAAACCCGGTCACCGCAATCACAATCCCGACAAAAAACGCAAAAGAAACACTGAACGGTGTCAGAAACGAATGAAGCAAAACTGCACCAACAGCCGTTGTAATAACACCCCCGAGAAAACCCTCCCAGGTCTTTTTGGGACTGATCTTCGGCAAAATCTTTCGCTTCCCGAACAACTTGCCCCACGTATATTGGGCAACATCATTCCCCTGATTAAGGATTGCAAGGAACATAATCAAACCGACATGCCCGACCAGAACCTGCGAATATTGCATCAGCATCGCCGCATGAGAAACGGCAAAAACTGTAATCATAAGCCCCCAGCTGATCTTCCCTGCGCTTTCAAGAAAACCATCCGTCTCTCCCGCCAAAATCAAACGAAACGGAAGCAGGAAAAAAACCCACACCGGAATAAAGACGATAAACAAGCCGTAAAGCCCGTTGGCAACAAAGTAATATTGAACGGGGATTGTGATATAGACCCAGAAAATTGCCCGCCTGTCCGCACGGCGAAGCGGAATAATCGAAAAATATTCTTTGAGCGCTAAAAAACTGATCAAGGCAAAGAACACAACCGACACAACCGGAGAGGTCAAAATCGCAAAGGAGAAGATGGCGATCATAAACCACCAGCTTTTCACACGGGCGGACAGCTCTAGATATTCACCTTCGTTATCTTTTCGCCTTAAAAACCAGACAATACCGCTGGCCGCTATCAAAATCGCAAAGACAATCGCGATACTGGCATGAACCGGATTGTCAAAATGCAAAAAACCACTCATGCGTTACCCTCTGTTGAGGATTCACTTTGCTCTGAGTCTTTTTGCTTGGCTTGTTCTTTTTCCGCTTCTCTTGCAGCCTTCTTTTGCTGAAATTCCTGACGCTCCTTCTCAAGCACACGAAGTTCCAGAAAACTGTAAGCGCCGCGCACACGTCGTGCCACAGTCAGAGCACTACCGATACAAATAACAAACAAACCGAACATCAGAAGCGTCCCGGTTTTAAACATCACGCCCTCAAACGGCGTCAAAAAAACACAAACGGCAAGCACGCCCATACGGTGCGGCTTGGCCATAGGACCACGAAAATCAGTCGGCGCGCCAAGGCTACGCCCCAATGTTCGGGCATATGCTGTTGTAATCGCCAACACAGCCGCGCTCCACCCGAGTAAAGGCCCCCAGCCGGTCGCCGAAACCGCGTATCCTGCTCCGACAAAAATAATAAAATCCGCAAGACGATCAGGCACATCGTTGAACAACTCCCCCGAAGGCGTCGCTTTACCCTGCTCGACAGCCACCATACCGTCAAACAGATTACAGAGAACACGCCCCAGAAGCCCAACCATCGTCAAGATCATAAAAAAGAACGACATAAAACCGCTGAAACTTGTAACCCCCATGATGCACACACCCGCCAATGCCGCGAAAACAACACTGATAATGGAAATCTGGTTCGGCGTTACATTGGCCTTAGCCAGTGTCGCCGCAATGCCGTGCAAGAATTGAAAATCACGAACCTTTAACGGTCTGCGGTGTTCTGAAGTTTCTGCCATACTAGCCCTCGAAATAGAAATCACTCGAATAGTTATACCAGAATGCAAAGAACCAACAATCGGAACTTCTAACACCCTTAAAACATCCAAATATATTTTGGCCAGATATTTAACCAGAAAGCAAAAGTATATTTTGTTACAGAAAGATCCACCTAAAACCTAATTTACCCTCTAATAAAAAACACACTGCTAAAGTAAGAAACCTATCCTGCAAAATTAAAATACGAAACAAATCGAATTATTGATAGAATTTAACCTTGCTTAACACTGCCTTACTTTTGCAGCAAAACCTCTTAAAACTTATAAAAAATCCGAATAAAAAGGGGATGCATACCATCCGCCCACACGCTATAATAGATGAATATTTCTTTTGCGTACCCCGCTGCTTTTACCAAGGACATACTATGCAATACTTAAAAACATTCAGAATCCGTGCCCTATCTGCGTCTTTCGCAATAATGGCCACGATGATGCTGGTTACGGGTTTTCCGGCAGAAACCTCTGCCTCGGACAAGAACAAAACAATGGATATGCCTTCGGTCGTAAGCGCGGCTTCCGCGCCGGAAATGCCGGCATCTGAAGATGTAACGCACCCCGTTTTACGCCTCAGCCCAGATGACTCAAAACTATTAAAGCTCGAGCATGACGCAGGCATGGTTGTAGTCGGAAATCCGGAACACGCCAACATTATCGCAGATTCTGCAAGAACGCTTGTCGTGATCCCTCGCCGCCCCGGCGCCACCTTCTTTACTGTACTTTCTCAAGATGGTGACCTGATTATGCGTAGGGTCGTTATCGTTGCAGGCCCCGAGCAAAACTATGTCAGGGTCAAAAACGCATGTCGTGCCAGTGGCGATGATACATGTCGATCCAATCATGTTTACTATTGTCCTGACACCTGCCATGAAATAGTCTTATCCCAAGAACCGACCAGCGTTGTCGAGTTCGAAGTATCCGGCGGCCAAAATCAGAGCGCAGGATTCACGGAAGATCGCCCTATCACGGCTGCGGACGGAGCACCTGAAGTAGATGACACGCGATTTGAAGGCGGCGACGGATACGAAGAAGTCGGTGAAGAACCCGAATAATTCACAAACCCTATAATCAAAGGCAGATATGGCTTTCTTAATCAATGACGATCAAACGGGACGCAAACGTAAAATGAGAAACTTACCGAAATTCCTTATTCTGGGCGTTGCCCTAACACAACTCGCCGCATGTCAGACAAGCGGATCTTCCGAAAAAATGGACATGCAATCACCGCAAACTCAAAGTGAAAAGATTGATGCCGCGATTGACCGCGCTATGGCGGAAGCCAGCGGGAGCGAGTTGACTGCAACACTGATCACTTTGGAACGTCAGTACAAACGTAACAGCGGTGACCCGACGCACGCCTACAACTATGCCCGCGCACTGCGTCAGGCCGATTACGCAAACCGTGCCTCTCTGGTACTATCGCCATTCGCCCGCGGAGCCAATGCCGATCCCAAAATACTGTCTGAAATGTCCTCCATCGATTTGGCTCTGGGAAAATTTGAAACGGCTGAAAATTATGCCCAGCAAGCCGTCCTGAAAAATCCTCAGGATCACATCGCTTTCCAGAATCTTGGTATAGCATTAGAAGCACAGGAAAACCACGCAGCCGCCGAACGCGCCTTCCGTAAGGGATTGGAAACATGGAAAGGTGATCCGACACCGATCATGAACAACCTCGCTCTCAACCTCGCCACGCAAGGCTATGTTGAAGAGGCCATCCAGATCCTTGAAAAGGCAAAGGCTCTCTCACCGCAGCGCATGGAAATCGAACGCAACTTGCGTATTGTACGAGCCCTGAACGAGCGATAAATAACCTCAAAAAAATTCCTTTGGAACGAAACTCTTTATTGTATTGTAGGATAACAATGCAAACTAAAACGGCATGACAAAATGACGCTTAAAAAACATCTCCGAAATATTATTCTGGGAACAACCTCACTCCTCATCATGGCCGCGCCATACGCATCTGATGCAAAGCCAAGCGAAATAGAGGATAAACCCTCACTGGAAAAACTGGAGCAAATGGCCGCACAGGGTGATGCCATGGCACTACTCCAGCTCGGAAACGCCTACGCCGAAGGAGATGGTGTCGAGGTCGACTATGACCAGGCCGTTTCGCTCTGGACAAAATCGGCGGAAAAAGGAAACCAGGCCGCACAATACAGCCTCGGTTACCTTTACTACAACGGCATGGATACTATCGAACAAGACTATGTTGAATCCTTTAAATGGTACATGCAGGCCGCCAAGCAGGAAAACGTAAACGCGATGGTCAACATCGGCTATATGTACGACTCTGGTAAGGGTACGGAACAAGATTTTGAAAAAGCTTTCGAATGGTACCTGAAGGCCGCAAAACTGGGCGATACGGAAGCACAATTTAATGTCGGCACCATGTATGATAACGGCGAAGGTGTAGAACAAGACTTCGAACAAGCGCTGAACTGGTACGCAAAAGCAGCAAAAAGCGGAAACGTCAACGCACAATATAACCTCGGCAATCTCTATGACACAGGCGAAGGCACGGAACAAGATCTTGAAAAAGCCTTCGAATGGTACCTTAAGGCCGCCAATGCCGGAGACCGGGAAGCACAGTATAATGTTGGCACGATGTATGACGAGGGTGAAGGCACATGGAAGGATGCCGCCAAAGCAATCTCATGGTACGAAAAATCAGCATCTCAAGACTACGTAGATGCGATGTTTAACCTCGGAGTGATGTACGAAAACGGCAACGGCATAGAAAAAGACCTCGTCACCGCTTATAAGTGGTACACGCTTGCCGCAAAACTCAACGATAAGGAAGCACGCAATATTGCCAACGAAATTGCGAGGGATATGACCAAAGCGCAACTCAACGCAGGCAATAAAATGGTCGAGGAGTATATGGCCGCCCAGAAAGACCAAGGTACAAAAGCAGAAGAACACCCAGCTTACGAATAAAAATTTTTCCTTGTATCTCTAACGTTTATTCCACGGCATCCGCCGCAAAACCATGGCCAAACCGCACCATCCTGTTAAACCTGCCATAAACAGCGCTGCACCAAGGAATCCTGCCAGCATAAAGCCCAGAGCAAGCCCGGAAAACCCTATCACAACCAAAAGGGCAATTAACCCGCCGACAATAACCTGCACCTGTCTAAAAATGCTCATCCCGGCTTCCTTAAGAGAAGAAACTGTTGGCAACCCCTCTTCTTTCCATGCCGAAATCCCGCCCTCAATGTTATAAATATGCTCCTGAGACACGCGCCCCGCTTTTTGTACGACGACACAGGCATCTTCCCCGCGCTTACCTTTGAGACATTGGAAAATAAGCTTCTTACCGGCGGGGATATTTATTGCGTCGAGCAACGCATCAACCTGCCCCAAAGGAACGGAAGACGCATACGCGATATGCTCCGCTGCAAATTCGTCAGGCTCTCTGACATCAATCAGAATTCCCTCCCCGTTTGCCAGCCATTCTGCCGCTTGTTTTGCATTAATACATTGAACCATTGCTAATCCTCCTTGCAAAAACGTTCATAAAGAACACTCATAACTTCAATCACCGCATCATCCGCAATCGCGTAATACAACGTTCTGTGATCGCGTCTGAAATCAACAATCCCCTCTTTCTTGAGCTTAGAGAGATGTTGTGACATTGACGTCTGCGCAATCCCCGTTGCTTCCATGAGCTCCGTAACATTCCGCTCACCTGCAGATAATTCACAGAGAATGAGCAAACGATGGACATTCGCCAGACCTTTCAAAAAATCCGCCGCCTGCCCTGCTTTTTTTTCCATCTCTTTCATAAGATACTTTCTGTTATTTACATTTCATATTTTTATGATATCATAATTTTATAAATTTAAAAGGAGAATGTGATGTCTAAAGACTACAAACAAATCACGAAGGATATTTCAGAATACGCGGGCGAATTGAAGAAGGCCGCACCTGAGGCCATGGAAGGGTTCTATTCCATGTCAAAAGCCGCGACTGCGGATGGCGAACTGGATAAAAAGACAAAGGAATTCATCGCGCTGGCAATCGGTGTGACCCAACGCTGCGACGGCTGTATCGGCTTCCATGCCAAGGCTTTAAAAAATCTGGGAGCCACACGCGAGGAAATCGCAGAAGTCATGGCCATGTGCGTGTATATGGGCGGCGGTCCTGCCCTGATGTACGCCGCGGACGCTTTACGCGCCTACGACCAATTCAGCAGCGAGTAATAACGCTTAAATTGTAATCTTGAAAGTTTTAAAGGCAAAGAACGTTGTGACTGCATCAGGCGCAAGGAGCAAAATGTACGGCACAGTACATGAGCGACGCAGCAACACCATGCAGGCGCAACAATCGAAGCCTTTTAGCCGCCGACACCTGCGGCGGAGGCTTTGATCCCCGCAGGCCCGAGAATAATGATAAACAGAGCGGGCAGGAAGAACAGGATCATAGGGACGGTCAGCTTCGGTGGGAGAGCCGCAGCTTTCCGTTCGGCTTCGGCCATACGCATATCCCGCAATTCGTCGGACATAACACGCATCGCCTGCGAAACGGATGTACCGTATTGTTCGGCCTGGATAAGCGATGTGGCAAAGGATTTACCCGCACCACTGCCGACGCGGCGCGCAAAATCCTGCAAGGCCTGCCGCCTGTCGTTCAACATAGCCATCTCAGCACTGAGAATACCAAGCTCCTCGGCCAGAATTTCGGAATGCTCGGCAACCTCGCTCGCAACGCGCTCGATAGTTTGCTCCAGACCGATACCGCCCTGAACACAAATCAGCATCATATCCAGTGAGTCAGGGAAGCTCAGATTCAGCTCTTGCTGGCGCTTCTGGATCATATTGGTCACCAGAATATCCGGCAATTTGAAACCGGCCACAGCCGCCGTCAGCAAGATCAAACTCGCCGTACCGTCAGAAAACTTATCTTCTTCCGGAATTTTGGATAAGAACATCATGCCAAGCACCACAAAAATGACCGGCAACACAACCCGCGCTATCATAAACCTCAAAGGCGCCTTCGGATCACGTATCCCTGCTTGAAGCATTTTATCGCGAACCTTTTCACCCATCTTACCCGCAAGCTGCTGCATACGGAAAAAGCTGGACATGGAGTCCTTGGCCGACACATCCTGCACCTTGACCTTGTGCCCTTCACGGGAGGCCTGATACAAATCTTTCCTGCGCTTTTCAATAATAGAGAGATACTTCTCTTTTTTATCGGTCTTTTCCAGAAATGGAAACGCAAACGCAGCAAACGACGCCGCAGCCGCAAGAGCCGCAAAAATCGTGATAATAAGTTCTTCTGTCAGTTCGAATTCCATTTGCTTTAAACCTTAAAGTTAATCATCGCCTTCATGACAAAAACCCCGAGACTCATCCAGAACACCGACCCATAGAGAAGCCAGTTTCCGGTTGTCGTATCGAACAAAACCATGATGTATTCAGGATTTAAAAAATACATACCCGTAGCAACAAGAATTGGCAGCGCACCGATGATGGAGGCTGAGGCGATCGCCTCGGATGAAAGCGCCACAATCTTACGCTTCAAACGGAAACGGGCACGAATAACATTCGCCAGATTAGTCAGAACTTCGGACAAACTCGAACCTGTCTGCGCTTGAATAGCGAGACCGGCCGCAAACATCTGCATTTCCGTAAGCGGCATACGCTTGGTAGCTTCCAATGCAGCCTCGTGAAGAGGAATACCGATCTTTTGCTTGTCATAGATACGGGACATCTCTTCACCGACAGGTCCCTCAAATTCACGCGAAATCATGGACACCGCCTCGGAAACAGGCATACCGGCTTTAAGTAAGCGAACAACAGCTTCAAGCGCATCGGCAAACTCTGCCAAAAACTTCTTTTGGCGGCGTTTGATCAGCCACCGCAGGATAAAACGCGGCAAGCCAAGAGTTCCGATAATCGGCAATAAAATCAGCATTATCTTGGAAGCACCGAGAACAAAACCGACAGCCGTCAAGGCTATCCCCATAACCACCGAGGCAATCCAAAAATGCTTTGGCGAAGCGTTTAGTCCGGCCTGCGCTAGCTTCGTGGCAATCGTGACCTTCTTCTTACCTTTTTCTTCTTCTTTGCTTTCTTTAAGCTTTCGGGCAATTTCTGCGCGGCGTCTGTTCTGTACATCTTTTTCATTCGCAGGACCATCACCCGCGTTCCCGCGAATAACCGCCATCTTGTTCTCGCGTTTCTTCGTCTCGCGGTTCATAAGAACAGCGGCAACCACCCCGAAAATGAGGAATACGGCAGAACTGAGAATGACAATTTGAACCATAGTCATGGATGATTTACCCGTAGGCCTCCTCCATCGCGTCCATGACCAACTGATCAACCCCGTATTGACGCGCATTATCGAAGAATTTAGGGCGCAAACCCGTAGATTTTTGCTTTGTGATCAACTTACCGTTTTCGTCCTCGCCCAGAATTTCAAGCTGGAAAAGATCCTGCATAGTCACGACATCACCTTCCATACCTGTGACTTCCGTGACGTGCGTGGTTTTACGAGACCCGTCACGCAAACGTTGAACCTGAATAATGACGTTAACGGCGGAGGCAATCTGCTCGCGAACCGCAACAGTCGGAAGATTAAGCCCCCCCATCGCGATCATGTTTTCCATACGGGAAATCGCTTCACGTGGGTTGTTCGCGTGAACCGTACCCATGGATCCGTCGTGACCGGTATTCATCGCCTGCAACAAGTCAAACGCTTCGGGACCACGAACCTCACCGACGATGATCCGTTCCGGACGCATACGCAGACAGTTCTTCACCAGATCACGCATCGTAATCTCCCCCACCCCTTCAAGGTTGGGCGGACGTGTCTCAAGACGCACAACATGCGGCTGCTGCAGCTGCAATTCACAGGCATCTTCGCATGTAATAACCCGCTCGCCCGCTTCAATATAACGCGTCAAACAGTTCAGCATTGTCGTTTTACCGGAACCCGTACCGCCTGAAACCAGAACATTCACACGACACCGTCCGATCGCCATGATCAGCTTCGCACAAGACGGTGTCATCGAGCCGTAGCTCAAAAGCGTCTCCAGCGTCAGCTTATCTTTCTTAAACTTACGAATGGTCATCGCGGCGCCGTCAACGGCAAGCGGCGGGATAATAACGTTCACACGAGATCCGTCCGGCAAACGCGCATCACAAATTGGTGACGCTTCATCAACACGTCGTCCGATCGCTCCAACAATACGCTGACAGATCGTGATCAAATGCTGGCTATCACGGAAATGAACCTGCGTCTTTTCAATCTTACCGCCAACCTCGATATAAGTCGTATCGGGGCCGTTAATCATGATATCGGCAATGTCATCACGCTCGAGCAATTCCTCAAGCGGCCCGAAGCCGAGCATGTCATCCGCACATTCCTTTGCAATCTGCTGCAACTCTGCAGGCGTCATATCAAGGTTACGGAAACGTGCAATTTCTTCTACGGCGGAATAAACTTCCTCACGTGCAGCCTTTGCATCCATGCGTGCCAGAGCCTTAAGATCAATACCGTCACGCAAATCAAGCCATATACGGTTACGGCAACGCTGCAAACGAATGGTCGTAATGGAATCACCTTGCGATTCTTCATCGTCCTCGCTTCCGTCCGGCACGGTAAGAACATCATCCTCCATGGTCTTAGTTGGCGCCTTTTTTTCCTGCTCCTGAGCAATTGGCGTTTCCATAGCGGGAACAAGTTTTTCAGCCGCTGGCGTTTCTTCGACCGGAGTTTCATCAGGCAAGTCCAAAGAAGGTACGTTAGCAGAAGGCTCTTCCTTCACAACCGGCTCTGCGGCAGCAGGAGGCGTTGGCTCAAGTTCCAGAGACTCTTCGGCTTTCGCCTCGACTTTTGGCTCCGGCGGTATGGCATCGCTCGCTAATGTTTTGGAATTTTCTACTGGTTTTGGAGCATCGTCACCCAGCGCATCACCAAGACCTTCAAGAATTTCACCCATATTGGATGGTGAAGACTTCTCCTCCGTAGGCACCTCGGCTTTCGGAGGAACATTTGGCTCAGCCGGAGCGGACGGTGCCGGTTTGACCTGACTTTCAGGTTGCGGCGCTGCCGGCTTGGGCACGGCAGGTTTCACAGGCGCCGCAGGTTTTTGCGCAGCATCCTTGACCGGTGCCTTCGGCTTGTCCTCTTTCGGAGGCTGAGGCTTCGGTTTTGTATCAGACTTAGGTGGAGGCGGCTTCTTGCCTCCTTCAGATTGTTTTTTACCAAACATGTTAATACCCGTATGAAATAGTGAGTTTTTTACTCGTTATCTCTATTTTTGCGACATTTTGGTTAATAAACCCCCTAACAAACCCGATTTTTTTTCATTTTTTTCGTCAGACGGCGTGTCTTGTCCAATAGAGAGGGCTTTTGCAATGATCGGAAGGATTTTGTTCTGTAAAACTTCAAGCCCCTCCTTGTCTTCAAGAATATGTCGGGCATTGCTTTCGTGCCCCATAAACAATTCCGGCATATGCGGTACATATCCCGCAGGTGCCATATCTATGGCCTCCTGAATATCGGACGGAGAAACTTCAAACTGCTTGGCCATACCTTGCTTGTTCACTAGCATGGAAACTTCATCGGCATCCCCGCCGCGTAAATCGGAAATCTCTTTAATAAGCGTTCTGGCAAACCGCAAGGAAGTCACCGTAGGTGTTGTCACCAGAACAATTTGATTGGAACGGCTGACCAATAATTTTTTTAGCTCCGGCTCAGCCCCGGAAACATCGACCATCACAATCGGCGATTTCACCATAAGCATATCAAGGAATTTTTCATACTGATCAGACGTGATTGTTGTATCCAGCATCGCATCTCCGCCGCCCGACATAACGGTCAGATTATCGGACGCTTCAAAGAACATGCGGTTCATAGAATCCTCGTCGTCCTTCTCCACCGCGCGTGAAATCTCGCGCAACGTCCCCGCCGGATCAAAGGACATCCCCACACTTAACGAAGACCACCCCCCCGATGCATCAATCAGACAGGCCTTTTTGTTCAGAATTTCGGATACGCCCCAGGCTGCGGCCTGAATAATACTCGATGTGCCGACACCGCCCTTGGCCCCCATAAATGTAATCAAACGGCTGCCGCTGACCCCGAGCTGCGAAATCAGCGTCTTGGCAACAACCTCGGACAAAACATTAAGCTGAATCGGGCGAACAAGATAATCACTAACACCCATCTCGATAAGGTTACGGTAAAGATAAACATCATTTACAGGCCCCAAAACAACCGCTGACGTTCCTTCGGAACAATGCCCGGCCAATTCTTCCAGACGCCCTAAAAACGCGTCATCGATATCTTCGGTTTGTACAATTAAAAGTTCAGGTGAAGCATATTGTGCATATTTCTCGATTGCCGTCTCCACATCACCTTCTTCAATATCGACGGTCACGCGCGCAAAACGCCAATCTTCGAGCAACTGCTGTGCAGTACCCAAAGTTTCGGGATCTTTGGAAATAATCCCGACCCCAGCTGTGGGGAGCAAAATATCTGTAGCTTGGTTTTCTGCCTCGCTCATAAATTTTACCTGTGCCTGTCCGGGAACGTGGACATGGATTGCTCTAAATTGCTTGTAGATACTCTTCCCTGCGGACAAATTACCATATCGGGTCTTAATAATGTCCTAATAACAAGCACTAAGCACAGAATATGGTATTAATTTTCGCCGGATGCAGACTCGCCGTCTAATGGCTCGTTCTGGGCTCCTGTACGGTACAGCTCGATGATATTCGCACTGGCGCGACCATCGGTCATCGTGTCAGTATTTTCCTGTCCCATGAGGTCTTTAGGACGAGAAATCTGTTTGGCCATCATGGTCTGGATCGAACAGCCTAAACGGTAATCCGGATCAATTTCCAGCTCACGACCACCGTCTATACCCGGCATTGTCGTACAATCGTCCGGTGCATGCGCTGAATAAGCATCGTAAGACACCACAACGCGCTGCTCGTCTCCTAACCCTTTAATAGGCAGAATATCGACCATAACGTCCTGAATACCCTTTTCATGCAATGAGGACATCAACATACTGCCAGTCTGACTGGCTTTCATGGCCGTATTCCTGTAATTTTGCGGATCATACGTCACCGTAAGCTTTAAAGGCGCATCACCATATTTATCAAAATGGTACGCAAGCGCGGAAACATACTGATCATCAATGTCGGAGGCTGCCACATTCGTGAAATAATCCGTCTGATGCACCTGCACCTTCTTGGAAGACACATGGCTCGGAGCCTGCATATCACACCCCCCGACCAGCAAAACCCCGAGGACGAGCGCTGTAGACTGGAAAAAACGGCGTTTATTATTTAATACTTTGAAAATCATAAGAGTGTGCTCCTAATCCAGCATATATCCGTAAGAACCGGTAGTTGAAAACAGTGATTCATCTTCGACGTCATAGGTACGACGAACATTTTTCGCGAACATCTTGGCCAGCGGGCTTTGCTGCTTTTTGCTCACTATTTTGGCCTTTTCCTTGTCTTTGTAAGACTCGACCAGATAACCGGTCACAATTACCACCAATTCAGTCTCGTCACGGCGGAAACTATCAGAGGAAATCAAATCCCCGAGAACAGGCGTATCTTTGATACCCGGCAACCCGGAAAGACCCTTCGCCGCTTCGGATTGAAGCAGGCCAGCAATCATCAAACTGCCGCCGCTTGGAATCTCAATCGTTGTATCGGCACGGCGGATATCCAGACCCGGCACAACCAGATCTGCCAGAACCACTGCATTTGTTTGATCCAGCGAAGAAACTTCGGTTTCAAGTTGCAAGCTAATCCGCTTATCTGAAAGAACCACCGGACGGAAGTTCAAGGACACACCAAACTCGCGGAACTCAATGGTGATGTTCCCGAACTGGTCACGACCTGTCGGAACGGGGAACTCACCCCCGGCCAAGAAACCGGCAGCCTGCCCCGAGACGGCCGTCAAATTCGGCTCGGCCAGAACGTTCACAAGATTTTCTTCTTCCAGAGCCTCAATAAACAGCCCAATCTGACCGATACCGTTAATACCGCTATCGAACAGCAAGCTTCCAGCACCAATCGCATCCTGTGAAAGTGTTAATCCGTCCCCGCCGCCCAGCGTCAGAGCATCTGTGCCGCTGATAAAATCTGCCGGTGGAGTATTACCGAATAAACTAACCGCAGCCAACTCGTTCGGATCATTGGCATTCGTATTCAAACCCAGCTCTTTAATAACACTGCGCGTTGCTTCGACAATCTTGACCTGAAGCATGACCTGCTGCTCGCCGCGGACTTCCAACAGGTTGGAAATCAGCTGATCAATTTGAGAATTGTCCTCGTCTTGAAGGTCACTAACGTAATGCCCGACAAGATTTGTGATTTTGGAAGACATTTCAGGATTGGAGACCGTACCCGTTAAGAATATCTGATCATGAACAGATCCAACCTTAACATTCTCACCGGGGAACAATCTTTCAATCAGGCTTTGGATCGCCTGTAAATCATAAGAAACGTGAACGTCAATCGTTCTAAGAACATTACCCTGTGCATCCAGTACGATGATATTCGTATCCCCGACCGTCAGACCGACTGCATATAAACGGTTAGACTGAATGGCCTGAACATCCACGATCGCGGGGTTTGCTACAAGAATATCGGAAACATGACCTTCGAGAGGAATAACCTGAGCCTTGCCTAAGGCAATCTCCAGCGGCGGGTTGGTTCGCGCTTTCTGTTGCAACGGTATCAAGTCGCCTTTCGAGGCGTTGGCCGTATTGTATGATCCGGGCATATCCAGAACCATTAATCCGGCCATAAGACACGCGACCATTGCTATTTTTATTAATCGAGAGCAAAACCCATTCATTGCACTTACTTTCAATTCGTTATCAGGTTGTTCCAAACATTATGTCATGAGTTACACGAGTTAAGAGCACGTGACGAAGCACGATTACTGAGCGGTTGTTTTATTGACCGCGGTTCCGTTATAAACCTTCAATTTCCCGTCATGTCCGCTTCCGCCGGACGGAATAGCACCATTTGTATGTTCCATTACCGAAGCAGCCAGATCATTGTACATATCCATGACTTCGTCTTCGATAGAGGTCAAACGTCTATCGGAAACTGTAGGCCAGTCTTTTTCAAATTTCTGATCGTCACCAACGCCGCGCAAAGTCAGAACCAGTTTCCCGTATTCCGATCCGAGAGCCAGTTTCTCGGCCTGATGCGCTGAAACCTCCAAAGTCACTGTCTTGGCTACTTCTATGTCATCTTCGTCATCTTCATTTTCGGCTGTCTGGTCAATCGCCAGAACACGAACATTCTGCAAAATAGTTTCCGTCGCAAATTTGGAAAGCTGCATGTCGATCATCGCCTGAACAATAGGCGGCTCGCCTTTACCGGCCTTGAGCGTGTGTCTGTAAGTCAAAACCACATCGACATAGTCACCCGGCTTGATAAAACCACCAACCATGCTTTTTGCATCGACTTCAATCGCCATCGCACGCTTGCCGGGATCAAGACTGTTCGCAACGAAGTTACCGACAGTCTCCTTCAAAAGAAAACTTTTTAGAACGGCCTCATCCTTGGCCACTTCACGGCGTAAACGCCCTTCCATAACCTCATCCGCATCTTCATTATCTTCACGTGTCACGGCACCTCTGAAAACTGCACTTTCCGGCCACTCCTGCCAGCGCAGAGCACCGTCGGAAAGTTCTTCACCGACTTTGAGGTCACGTGCGGCGACAAGAATTTCAACTGTCTCGGCACCGGAACCGTCACCGCCCTTGCCGCCCAGTGTGAACTGAACCAGAACAGCAACCAGAATAGCTGCAAAAATAGCACCGCCTAAAACGATCAGAATATTCTTATTCATACTGTAAACCTTCTGTGAGGAATTCAACGCTAGTTATAACGCAGAGATTACATAAGAAACTTAGTAGAAGTGACGCAGTGAGAAGTAACTCAGAGAACGATCAGAACTATATTTTCATAATAGAGTTCTTTTCTTAAAAATTCATAAACCGTACCTAATGCTTATACGGTTATAAAAGATAATAAAACCTCGCCGTCCATATATCCAGCTATATAAAACGAAATTATCGCGCCGACAGCGATTGCGACACCATAAGGCACCTTACTTTCACCTTTTTGGACACGATCCATCCAGCTGCCCTTTAGAGGGTCTTTGAACGGCTTTTTCTTCATCATATACAAAGAAGCGACAGCCAAAACACCACCGGCCAAAGACATATATGCAAGGAATATCGGCAAATCAACGACCCCAAGCCATAAAGCATAAGCTGAACCGATTTTGGAGTCTGCAGCACCGATCATCTTCATAGCAAACAATATCGCGGTTATCACAAACGTCAATAGTCCCGATAGCAAATGTGAGCTGATTGATGAAAAAATATGCCCGGCACCACCGAAATGTGCCAACGCATAAGCCAAAACAAAACAGATGATCACAACACCGCTATAAATATTTGGTATTGTCATGCCACGCACATCCGAAACCCCGGCCAGCATACCGACCCCGATCGCCATAAAGACACAGATTAAAAATAGAATCAGAAAAAGCATGAACAACGCCACCGCAACACTGAAAATCAATTTATGAAACCACTCTATTCCACACTTATTAATTTTCCTTTGCAATAAAACTTATTTTTATTTAGTGCACTTATCCACTTTCTCTGAACCAAATTCAGAAGAACAACAAAGCAGAAAAAAGTTACGAAACTAATCGTATTCGTTTATCTGGCATGAAAAAAGCCCGCCGGAGATACTGGCGGACTTTTTTGATTTTTAGATCGTTTTCCTTTCGGAAAATTCTTAACTTAGCCTGTAAGAGCCGCTTGAATGCTTTCGAACATAGCTACCAAGTCATCGCCCAGCAGGAACACTACGACGGAAATTGCGAGGCCGATACCGGCAGCAATCAGACCGTATTCGATGGCTGTCGCACCATCTTCGTTCTTCAGGTATGCTTCCTTGAATGCAATCATTTTGTTCAACATGTTTTATCTCCTTTAGAAATTTTATTTCCGGTTTACCCACACTTCAAACCCATGAAGCTCCTAACCGATAATCCCATAATACCCACCATATACTTAAAGAAACATTAAAATAGCAAAGTAAAAGATAGTTTTATAAAGTAAAAAATTTCAAATTTAATGTATATTTATATTTGTATTTATATAAAATTTTATATAGTCTTGCATTTACTTAAATAAATAAAGTAAAAATTATTATTTAATTTAAAACAACAACCCAATACGGCTGAAACGGAAGAATACTCCTACTTCAAACAAATACACCCGCCTGTATCAGCGGGTGCATTTCTTACTTATTTCTACAAAAGGACTTGCGTCCACACGGCCATATTAGCCTTTAATATGCAGATTACTTAGCTCACGAGCGATTGTTTCAAACACATCAATCAACTCTTCTTGCGTCGGCGCATCAAAATATTGATCTTCACTCGATGCACAACTGCGGTAGTAATCCTTGGTATTGTCGTTAATACCGGACGTAAAGGTTACCGTATAGATTGTTACACCATGATCCTTGATGGCCTCGCATGTCTCGGCAAAACGATCATTGAACTTGGTCACATTCATATTGTTCTTATTCGTAAACCAGAATGAGGAATACCTACCGTTCAGTGTGTTATCACCGTCAGTCATCATGACAATCGCCTTCTTCCAGTAGAAGTTATCCCAGTCATGGGCTTCCTCGAACGGGAATTCAGGTGAGATCAAACGGTAACCCCAGGCCATACCGATATTACCCAGCGTGTTCCCTTCCGTACCCATCCCATCAAGATGGTCTAGAAGAGCATCACGGTCACTGGACAGTGGCTTAACCGTAGCATGCGGACAACCGTTATTAGGACGCTTAAAACGACAATAGCAGTATGTTGAATTACAACGCCCATCGCCACCACAATTACTGCATCGACTAGCGCCATAATTGCCGCCGGTACATTTGCTGTTATAACCGACAATTTTTCCGTACATGTAGATTTCCCACGGACCTTCATAGTTGTCCAGAACGTCATAGTCGTAAGGATCATTATCCCACTGAGTGGCATCCCAACCGTGACCGTCCCAATCCGCTCCGCTACGCCATAACTGGCCATAAGTATTCGGCTCATGAGTTGCGGAAGAGTCAAAGCCATCCTCCACATGCTCAACCACACAACCATTCCAGCCTGTTTCACTCCATTTATTGGTAGTGTAACTAACACCAGCCGGTAGATTCACGAATGATGTACCATCACCGTATGTTGAACCATCGGGGTATTCACCCAGACCGTAGCGCCCGACATTCACCGTATTCGCATACGGCACAAGACCGACCCGAATGAAATCAGGATCCTGCGCACTGTCAAAAAGGATATTGATAAAGTTCTCGGCACCGGTTTTCAAAGCATCAATGTTCCCGTTCCAGGCCATCGACCCCGTATTATCAAGAACCATGACAACTTCCAGACCCTGAACCTCACGAAGAACAGTCGTCGCGGCACTTACATCAATGTAATTGATCCCCAGCACACGCAAAAATACAGTATTATACCGTGCATCGCCTGTCACGCGAACCTCGTCACCGACGACTTGTACATTCGGCTCGAAAGTAAAACCGATCTTGTCTTCGGGATAATTGGCATCAAAAAAGTCTTTTACGCGCTGTTCGATCTCTGCTTCGCTGGAAGAATAAGCCGCAGCTGCCAAAGCGGATGCGTCAAGAGCTTGTGCAAGGCGCTGTTTAACCAGGTAAGCTTGAGAATAATCCAGAGACATCCCCACCACCCCGATCAAAATCGGCGCCATGATACCAAAGGCCACCACCAGCGTACCGGAAGTATCCTCCCAGTATGTCTTGCAAGCACCTTGGAATCTATTCCATAACCTTGCGATATTCATGATACGACCCTTTCCTTTACTAAACCTGTTCTATTCAAAGTTAACCACCGGGCTGTTTCGGCCACGGCTAAATGCGACTTCGAGCATATCAATGTCATGCACGACAAATCCTGCAAACATAGGCTCGAACAAATACTGCACGGCAACGACAACAACGCCCTCACCTTCAATCTTTAATGGATCAACACGCGTAAACACATCAGGAATCGGCGACATATTGCGCGTATCGCGCCAGACAATTTCAGGGTTCGCTGTGTCTTCATCAAAACGTATACTGATAATATCAACGCCGTAAGAATCCTGCGGCATAGGCTCGAATGCCAACTCGCCCGCCATCACGGCCTCGTTAATGCCGGAAATATCAATAACCTTGTTACGGGCAATCAGATCGGCAACAACCTGTGAGGAACGAATGGCTTTCTGGTTTGCCAGAATACCATTACCCAAATCAAAAAGTCCGAGGAACAACATCAGCATAATCGGGAAGATCATCGCCGCCTCTGTACCGGCAAGCGCATCATCTTCTGTCCACCAACGTTTTATAAATCGAATGGGATTCATCTCTTAAGCTCCTCCTGCAACATCTTCAAAGTCATAAGGCTCTGACTGTAGAACAATCGTTGAAATAAAGAGCGTACCTCCATCGGCCCCGTTGAGAAGAGGCCCGACAAACGGTGTTTTCATTTCATAAAGATAACCGACGCGAATAAGAACCCTATCGTTCGAGCCGCCCGGATCAAATCCTGTTGATACCATATTGCCGTCACCATCAAACGTTGGTGCAAAGGAATCGTAGTCTCCGTAACTATCCATTCTGATAACCTCAATCGTGACATCTTCACAATCGATCAGAACATTGACAAAGCTGCAGAGTTCATCGCGGAACATCTGTTCCGGATCACCTGCTGTCTGCTGCACCTGTCCTGTGCGCACCAGACGCGCCGCAGAGTCGGTCGCACCTTCAAGCAAACTGGCAGATGTATACATAAGAGAAAGCTCGATAATCCCGAGCGACAACATAAAGTAAGGAATGGCAACAAGACTGAACTCAATGGCCGTAGCACCATCGTCCTTCTTGAATAATCGTCTTAAAAATCTAAGCATCTAAACCACCTTACGACCCAAATTCTATTCAATTTAAGTCAAATTCGTTCTTGTTTTCGGGCATAAAAAAAGCGGCCGAACCGCCTTCGTAAGACTATTTACTGCGGGGCACCTACAGAAAATAGACTACGCCCTATTTTCATATTAGAGCAGAAATCATGAAAAAAACGTTAAGAAATATAAAAATCGTTAACGGTAAAACTGTTATAAAGCAGTAACTTAGGCTTTATAATGTTACAAAAAACGGCTGATTAAATTGGAATTCTTCAGCGTTCGGTGACTTCTTTGCCCCACCTCTCCCGCAGCTTGGCCTGCTTTTCGGAGATCACCTGCAACCGCCGCATAGCGCGGCGCCTCAGGAAAGAGGCTATATATGTCGATAAAATCCAGTCAACCACATATCCCGCTGCTGCGACGGAATAGATAATGATCACAACAACGGGGTCAAAAACCATACCCATCGCTTGTTCATACCCGACCCCTGAAGACCAAAGACGCAACAGGAACGGCAAACACCCTACGAAATTTAAAGCACCAACGGTGATAACACGCGATCTTTGCGGCCCTTGACTGATAAACGCAGCCCCCATCGTCGGCAACATCCCGATCATAAACATAATGGCCGTCGGCAAGGAACTGAGACAAGCAAGCACAACAAAGGTCAGCAGCAAATAATACTTTGCGCCTAAAACCTGATTATTGTTTTTTGTCTTTTTCTTAGATTTTGCCATTCATCTCATCCATGTCATCAAAAGAAACTCGTACCCGAGAAAAATGCCATAAAAATATAGGCGGCAAGTACAAAGGCCAGAACGCATGCAAACATAGCCGTAAATTCATGAGCATCCTGTAAACCAAAATCAGCGCCTTGTTTAAGGCTTTCAGTAATTTTTTCATGCTCGGCACTTAAAGCCTGATAATCATACTTGGCCTGCAGGAAGTTTTTCTCGTCTTTTTCTATCGCACTTGTGTTGTCCAGCTCAGAAACCATCCCGACCAAATCACCCTTCTTGGCACACTGCTCGACATGACTGCTAACTTTCTTCTGGATACCAAGATCCCGATACCGCTTGTAAACGGGAGAAAGACGACCTGCTAGCAACTCAGAAAGATGAACAAGCGGCTCGACCTTATACCTCTTTTGAATATTGGCCAGACACCGTAAACTCCCCATAATCTGGCGGTGCTTATCGGGTGAGTTCAAATCGAACAAGCACCCCTCGACAACCCTGTTGTCCAGTTCAGCCAAAAACGCTAAAGAGTGACGGTCCAGCAAGGTATCCGATATCTGATTTTTCGCCGCCATATCTTCGAAAGCCAGCAGCATTTCCTGCGCGGATGTCACATAATACTGATCCAGCTTGGGACTAAGGCAATGAACATTATCGGACAAAATATAGAGACAGCGCTCCAAACCCTGCCCGGCCTTCAAACTACGGATATAGACACGACACAAGTCGAATTTTTTGATCCAACGTCCGTAAACGGACTTCTGCTCCGGCTGAAGATAAAGCCAGTTTAAAAATAAACCGGATTCAAGAATTTCATGAAAAATCTTCAAATCATCCCCGCGGACAAACGCACTGGCTAAGGCACTGCCGACACCGCGATAATCAAAAGATCGCCCTTTGAACGTCATGGGATGCCTCGTCATCAGCGCCGTACGCATATGACACAGCAGGCTTTCCTGAAACGCCTTGCCGCCGCCCTGACCTTTGGCATATTTCAGCGCCGTATGGTAACGCTCGAGCACGTCCTTATCGTCCACTGAACGGGTCAGCCATTGCTCCAACTGGTCTTCACGAACCATTTGCACAAATTTTTCAGGATCGCCACCCAAATCAAAGGCCAGCAAATTCGGATGAAAATAATTTTTCCGCGCATAGGTAAAACCACGCGACGCCTTTTTCATTTTAATCGCGTTATGTCCGCCGATCCGCTTCCCGTCGACCCACGACAGTAACTCGTCAATTCCCCAGCGCTGCGCCGGATCGTCATGCAGTAATCCTTTAAGAAGATCCTGCATCGGAACACTCAAACGCTCACGCCCCACCAGAAACGTAAAACTTCCCATTTCCAGCTTTTCCCGGATGACCTCATCTTTGGAAAGGTCTTCAAACGCACGGTCTGGCGATCGAATAGCCAACGCAAGACTGGCGCCGAAAGAGTAAAGGTCTTCCTTGATATCGCGAACACCGGCTGAATATGGATCAAGCATCCCCATCTCGATAGGCTGCACCAAAACCGACTGAAATGAAGATGCCGGAACAGAAAGACAATCCCCCAAAATAATGTGATTTTCATCCTTCGCGGAAAAGAACATATTCGCAGGTGAAATAGAACCGTGATACAAGCCGTTGCTTTTCAAATCATTCATCAACGGGAGTAAGGACTTGAAAATAACGCTCATCACCTTGTCTTGCCGCCATCCGAGACACAGAGACTCCTGCCCCTCACACAGCCGCTTTCCAAGTGCGTGCTCATAAACAAAGACAAAGCGTTGTTCTTTTTTCTCTCCGATCCAATCGACAATCCCTGACTGAACAAGCTTTAAGAGTGCAGGATTATGAATACTGTTATAAAACGTAGCTCCGTTTCGTCTTGGCACTAGGAACGGCTCGCAAACATAAGCCAGACAACTGCGTTCTTCCGCACCGACCTTTTCCAAAGCCTCAAATGCCTGCACACTACCATGGTTATAGTAGTCCAGCGGCTTATTCGGAAAGATACTGATATGCTTCCCAAGCATAACAGGCTCACGCGATCCGGCGCCTCGCGGCCTGTCTTGACCGGAAGGGCGATCCTCGGAATTCTGCTCATTTTCAGGGCTTTGCAGATCTGCCATTAAATTATACTCCCATCATCGCCATTATGAGACGATCACACACAGCGCATAATTATAGCAGCTTTTCAATAACAGATGATGAACAAAAGTGGATAAACACTTGTTGTTCAATGACTTTTTTTAAAAATTAAAAACTAGTCCATAAACGGATCACGAACCAAAATCGTATCGTCACGCTCCGGACTGGTGGACAGCATAGAAACAGGCGCTTCGATCAATTCCTCGATATGACGGACATATTTGATTGCCGCCGCAGGAAGTGCCCCCCATGTGCGCGCTCCATACGTGCTTTCTTTCCAGCCCTCCATCGTCTCGTAGATTGGCTGGACCTCGGCTTGATCCTTCTGGGACGCAGGATAGTAATCCAGCTTCTCGCCGTCAAGCTCATACCCGACGCAAATCTTGATCTCGTCCAAACCGTCCAGAACATCCAGCTTGGTCAGCGCAATACCGCTCATCCCCGAAAGCTTGACCGCCTGACGCACCATAACGGCATCAAACCAGCCGCAGCGGCGTTTACGTCCTGTTACTGTGCCGAACTCGCGGCCCTTTTCGCCAAGAAAATTGCCGATATCATTGTCCTGCTCCGTCGGAAACGGGCCCGTTCCGACACGTGTGGTATAAGCCTTGGTAATACCAAGAACATATTTCACCGCATCAACACCCATGCCCGAACCGGCCGATGCCTGCGATGCAATTGTATTAGATGATGTCACAAACGGGTATGTGCCGTGATCAATGTCCAGCATTGTACCCTGCGCCCCCTCGAACAGGATTTTCTGACCCGCCATACGCGCCTCGTCCAGCTTGCGCCATACAACACCGGCATATTTTAGAAGATCATCGGAAATCGCCATCAACTGATCGTAATTTTCGTTCAGGCTAACGCGCTGAGAACCTAGCCCTTCCAACAGAATATTGTGATGATGCAACATCTGCGTAAGCTTTTCTTTCAAAAGCTCCGGGTGATAAAGATCGCACACGCGAATACCGCGGCGCGCAACCTTATCTTCATAACACGGGCCAATCCCGCGCTTTGTTGTTCCGATCGGCGTACTCCCCCTTGTGATTTCGAGTGCTTCGTCTAAAGCGACATGCACAGGAAGAATAAGGTTCGCATTCTCCGCCAGCATAAAATTCTCCGGCGTAATCTCGACACCTTTTTCCTTTACCGTCTCAATCTCTTTAAGCAAAGACCAGGGAGACACAACAACGCCATTACCAATAACCGACAGCTTGCCCTTACGCACAACACCGGAAGGCAACAGGTTCAGCTTGTACTCCGTTCCGTCAATGACAAGCGTATGCCCGGCATTATGCCCGCCTTGAAAACGCACGACGACATCGGCACGGCTGGAGAGCCAGTCAACAATTTTTCCTTTTCCTTCGTCCCCCCACTGGGAACCGATGACGGCAACATTGCTCATGACTAAAAAGCCTCCTATTCAAACAACCTGACTATTTCTGCTAAATCTCTTTAATCTCGCCGTTCTCAAAACGGTGGGTGCACTCTTCGGGCATATTGGTCTTATCAGAACCGCGATAGACAATCCAGCCGTCTTTTTGCAAAGTCCTGATATCTGCCCAGCTTTCGGAAGCCGGAACATAAATATGCTTCTTCTCTTTGGCAAACGGGCACGCCTTCTGAATCGTATCCATGTATAGCGTAAAACCTTTTGCCACTTCATCGGATTCACAATGACCGAAACAAACATCGTAACTGCCACCGCGCCCCAACTCACCGTGAACAGTCTTGGCAAACAACGTGAACCCGATATGTTTGTGATATTCAAATCCCGCCTGCTCCAGTAAATCAACCGTGACACTGACATCGCGGATATCAAGCTCTACAAGCGCTGCCTCAATGCCCTTACAAACGGCGCAAAGACGTTCCAGATCCTCACGCACGAGCTTAGGAAACGCATTCACATTAACCTTATTAAGGAAATCCTTTAATCCGCCCTCACAAGACGATAGCTCCATCGCCAAACAAATGGATTTGGCCGCTTCACCGTCAACTCGATCCAGAACTTGCCTGTCTCGCTGGCTAACGGCCTTACGCAAAACCTCTGCGGTATCGACATCCACTGACTCGTCAATGAGCGCATTCACAAGCCCCGGCACAGTAAAATCCAATGTAATGTTTTTCAACTCAAGTGCCTTAAGCCCCAGCACGGCCAGAACGGCAACCTCGATATCTGTATCCGCGCTCTCATCACCAATAATCTCACAGCCCACCTGACAAAACTGACGCACCGTCCTGAGTTGATTTCCCTTCGTCCGCAACACATCATTCGCATAGGTCAGGCGCAACGGGCGCGGCTCATTCATAAGACGCGACATCGCAATCCGTGCAACCTGCGGCGTAATATCAGAACGCAAACCCAGCATGCGGTGCGTCACAGGATCCATAACACGAAACGTCTCATCCGCGAGCAACTCCCCCGGCCCCGGCGCAAGCAAACTATCTTCGAATTCCATGAGGGGCGGCTTGATCCGCTGATAACCGAATGACGCGAATTTCTTCATGAGTGTCGTAATAGACCGCGCTTCGACTTCCGCCTTCGGAGGCAATAAATCGACAAACCCGTTGGGTAAAAGCGCTAACTCCGCACCTCTGTCACTCATAGTCCAAACTCTCTTGATGAGGTTTCATTAGGCAGCTAATAGCTGCATTCATGTTTTACAGGCTCTTTGTTAGCCCGAACCACCAACTTTTTCAATCACTTCACACAAATCATTGACGACATTTTCCACCAATGCCTGATCATCGCCTTCCGCCATCACACGGATCAACGGCTCTGTGCCCGATTCCCGAACCAGAACACGCCCGCCGCCGTTAAAGCGTAACTGCGCCTTTTCAATGGCATCAAGAACATTGTTGTCCTGCATCGGACGCTGCGCCCCTGCTTCAAAACGGACGTTTTTAAGGATTTGCGGCAAAGGATCAAAAAGATGCAAAACCTCGCTGGCTTTCTGCCCCTTCTCTTTAAGAATATTTAAAATTTGAAGCGCCGCCAGCAAACCATCGCCTGTTGTGGCGTGGTCTGACAAAATAATATGCCCCGATTGTTCACCGCCGAGATTAAGCCCGTCTTTACGCATTTTTTCGACAACATAACGGTCACCGACCTGTGTGCGCTCAAGCCCGATCCCGCGACTAACCAGCAACCGCTCGAAGCCAAGATTGGACATCACCGTTGCAACAACACGACCACCCGCCAACGTCCGTTTTTCCTGCATCGAAAGTGCGAGCGCCGCCATCAACTGATCTCCATCGACCTTCTGACCCTTCTCATCAACAACGATCAAACGGTCGGCATCACCGTCCAGCGCAATCCCGATATCAGCTTCATGTTCAACTACGACTTTTTGCAAATTCTCCGTCGCAGTCGCGCCGTAACCATCATTAATATTGCGCCCGTTCGGAGAGCAACCAATGGAAATCACATCGGCTTCCAACTCCCAGAGAAGCTGCGGCGCAACCTTATACGCCGCTCCATGCGCACAATCAACGACAACCTTAAGCCCTTCAAGCGTCTGACCGCGATCAAGACTGCGCTTCAATGTTTCAATATACCGCCCAAGAGCATCCTCCAGCCTGCTGGCCTTCCCTAAGCCCTCGGCACTAACAAGATCAGGCGCCAAATCGCTATCCATAGCGCCCTCAATCTCCAACTCGACCGCATCGGGTAACTTGTAACCATCAGAACCGAACAGTTTGATACCGTTATCCGCAAAAGGGTTATGAGAAGCGGAAATCATAACGCCGACATCCGCACGTAAAGACCGCGTTAACCGTGCAATCCCCGGTGTGGGAATAGGTCCGACCAGAATAACATCCATCCCCATAGACACAAACCCGGCACTCATCGCTTGTTCGAGCATATACCCCGAAAGACGAGTATCTTTGCCGATAATCGCGCGATCCATATGTTCGCCGTTGCGTGCCTGCCGCAAAACTTTTGCTGTGGCCATCGCCACTTTCAAAGCCATATCAGCCGTCATCGGAAATTGGTTCGCCTGTCCGCGAATTCCATCCGTCCCGAAATATTTGTGCTGTTTACTTTGATTCATTATTCAACCATTAGGCCTTACGACACTCGCCATTACAATATTATTGTTAGCTAAAACAAGACTTTTATGACATTTCTTGCATTAAAACCTGTTTTATGTATGTTAACCATTGTGTGCTTTTCTAATAAAAGAGCAACAGGGAGCATTCAACAAGGTATGAATGAACAAAAGCCACACACGAGAAACGGTTCAACTCTTTTAACCTCTGATGACCCGCAGCCGGTCAGTATCGTTCAAAGAGACACGCCAGTCATATTCTGCGGCCCCCACAACGGTAAAGCCGTTGTCGGTAATAAAGACAGACCGCTTGGAATGGATAGTGCATGGTTTGACAAAGCCCACGAAGCGCAAGATCTCTACATTTCAGAATTATTCGACTACCTGATCCCCAGATTGGAAAATGCTAGTTTTATCTGGAGCAATTATTCGCGTCTGGTCTGCGATATCAACCGTCTGCCCGAACATGCGATTGCGGAAACATCAACGGAATACGATCATATCGCAATTCCAGCAAACCAGAAAACGATCATGAGCGCTGAGGAACGCGACCAGCGCATGAACGAAATTTACTGGCCGTATCACGACGCACTATCTGATCTGATACAGGAAAAACGTGACAAATTCGGCGGAGTGATGATGATTGATCTCCACTCTTATTCTCCACTCTGGAAAGGGGAAAAAAGGGACGTCGAAATTAGCATTCTAACTTTCGACGACCATCCGCTTTCTGTGGTTACGGACAAATATATCCGCAAGGAAAGCGGCATGCACTATATTCCAGGCGTACCATATCTGCCGAGCAAACGCCTCACAAATGCCGGCCGTATGATCAGCGCCAGAAATCGCTTGCCCTATTTCGGGTATGAAATTCGTAACGATATGATCAAGGATGAAACCGGGATCAAACGTCTCGGAACATTCTTTGAAAATTACACCGAACATCTGTTTGAACACGAAGACTTCCAGAAAATCATGCAGGCATCAAATCCCACGGCACACCACCACAATCATGGCGTGGCAGAAAATGTCTTATCCGCAGATATTCCGCTAACAGATACAGTCATTCAAACGACCTGATAAAATCTTTAAAACCACTATCAAATAAAAACAGCCGCAACAAGCGGCTGATTTTATGAGTATTGCAGGTAAGCAATCTATGTTTCCTGCAGCTTGCCGCCACCTACAGGCGGCGCACTGGTCGGCACGGAAGATCTTGGCGGCGCGCTCGGCTCATCATCATTCGGATCATCACGCATAATAGTCTCACCACGCAACAGCGCATTAATCTCATCACCGGAAAGCAATTCATACTCAAGCAAGGCCTTCGCAATCGTATGCAGATCCTCGATATTATCGGTTATAATCTGCATTGCCCGCTCATAGGCTTCGTCGATGAAACGGCGCACCTCAGCATCAATTTTATTTTCCATGGTCTCGGAAATACGGCGCGGCTGGTAAGTGTTCGGATTATCGGCATAATCAACCATCCCGATTTCATCGCTCAACCCCCATTCCATAACCATGGCACGCGCCATCCGGCTCACCTGCTGGATATCACCCGATGCACCATTAGTCACATAGTCTTTCCCGAATATAACCTCTTCGGCAACACGGCCACCCATGCCGACGGAGAGATTGGCACGCATCTTAGCCAGCGAATAACTATAACGGTCACCCTCAGGCAAGCGCATCACCATCCCGAGCGCACGGCCACGCGGGACAATTGTCGCCTTATGGATCGGATCAGACTCAGGTTCATGCAACGTCACAAGAGCATGCCCCGCCTCGTGATAAGCTGTTAACTTCTTCTCTTCCTCGTTCATAGCCATGGAACGGCGCTCAGCACCCATCATGACCTTGTCCTTGGCCTCCTCGAAGTCTTCCATGGTAACCACGCGCTTGTTTTTACGCGCTGCCATCAAAGCAGCCTCGTTGACAAGATTCGCAAGCTCCGCACCGGAAAAGCCTGGCGTTCCACGGGCAATAATGGACGCATCAATGCTGGATGACAAAGGAACCTTTTTCATATGAACCAAAAGAATTTTCTCGCGCCCCTTCACATCCGGCAAAGGCACGGTAATTTGGCGGTCAAAACGACCCGGACGAAGCAAAGCAGGGTCAAGAACGTCAGGACGGTTCGTCGCAGCCAGAATAATAACGCCTTCCGAAGTCTCGAAACCATCCATCTCAACCAATAATTGGTTCAAAGTCTGCTCGCGCTCATCGTTACCGCCGCCATAGCCCGCACCACGGTGACGGCCAACCGCATCAATCTCGTCAATAAAGATAATACACGGCGCGTTTTTCTTACCCTGCTCAAACATATCACGGACACGGCTCGCACCGACACCGACAAACATCTCGACAAAATCTGAACCGGAAATGGTAAAGAACGGTACGCCCGCCTCACCCGCAACAGCACGGGCAATAAGGGTTTTACCTGTACCGGGAGAACCGACAAGCAACGCACCTTTTGGAATTTTACCGCCCAGTCGCTGAAATTTCTGAGGATCCTTCAAAAATTCGACGACTTCCTGAAGCTCCTCTTTTGCTTCCTCAATACCGGCGACATCATCAAAAGTGACGCGACCATGGCGCTCGGTAAGCATTTTCGCACGTGACTTTCCAAATCCCATCGCACCGCCGCCGCCACGACCCTGCATTTGACGCATAAACATAATCCACACGCCGATGATAAGGAATGCGGGCAACATCGCGAGTAGAAGCTGTTTCCAGAAACTCTGCTGCTCGACCTGATCAACATTGATCTTCACAGGTGTATCCACAACCCGATCCACGACGTTTTCCCCATAAGGAATAAGTGTCCGAAACTGCTCGGGTGAACCCGCATATGTTCCGGTGATCAAATCACCTTTGATTGTAATTTCCTCAATACCGCCGCCTTGGGCTTGTTCAAGAAAATCGCTGTACGGAATTTCCTGCTTGTTCATAAGGGACGGATCCTGCGTTCCGCCAAGGGCAATCATTAAAAACAGGATCATCAGGCCAACGCCCAACCAGACTACAAGATTACGGCTCATAACATTCTCGCCTTAAGTATTTTCGTTCTGAACTTTTTGTGACTATCACTAAACCTAACACAATACCCCAAAGAATTCCTTATTTTCCTCTAAAATCCAAGGGAAATCGGGATTATTCTTCTGTGATATCCTCTTTTGTAATCACCAAACGGGATCGCTCGTGATTAAGTTCAATAATTACGCCATATAGAGTTCGTTTTCTAAAACGAATTGGTTGCATCAAATCATAAAATAAATCTTCAGCCTTTTCCATGCGCGGGCCATATCCGTCTTTACCGGAAACCGCGTGAATTCCGCGCATTAAAACACGAAACACAATCTCATCAGGCTGCTCCCGCAAAGCCTCAAAATTAAAAACGACACAGCTCGATTCAAATTCAAGAATAGCATCCTCAAAAGCCCCATCACTTAAGTCTTCCAATGCCTTACGCGCTCTGGATAAACGCGTCGCCGTCTGCGATAACCGTTTGCTTGTTAGCCCCTCCTCAGCCAGTATATCCATGGATTGACGAAGACGAACCCGCGCAAAAGCATCATTCTCATTAGAAGGGTCATGAATGAATTCGATCTTGCGTTCATTACAAGTTGTTATAATCGACTGTTTTGAGAACCGGAGTATAGGTCTTACCAAAAATATATCACCCTCGATATCCTGTAAGGCACTCATACAAGATAAACCATCCAGCCCGCTCCCCTTCGCAAGCCTGAAAAGAAACGTCTCCGCCTGATCATCCATATGATGGCCTAAAAACAAAAACCGCAGACCTCTATCCTGCAGATACGTTCGCATCAAATCATACCGCGCTTCTCTCGCCCGCTCCTGAATGCGGCTTTCTGCCTGTGCGCCTTCATCCCATGTGAGAATATGATGCTGAACATTTGGCAACTCCGATAAAAGCGCCCTAACTTTCTCGGCTTCGTCACGAGCCTCTTCTCTCAGACCGTGATCAACGCTTAAAGCATGGATATGAACCCCGCCCGCCCGCTCCGACCATGAAGATAACAAATGACACAGTAACATACTGTCCGCACCGCCGGAAACGCCAACGGCAACATCGGAAAGCTCAAAGAGATAAGGCCCTAAAACATTTTTTAAGGCCTCATCAAAATCTTCATCTGTGATATGCAAAGTTTCAGCAACCAAGTTTTGACATTTCCTGTCTTGCACGTCGTATGATCGGCCCAGACGTTTTAGAAAAATCTTTTTCCAACTGCCCCAGCGCGATACAGGCATCCTCTTTCTTATTCAGCCCCGCAAGCGATAGGCCAAGCTTCAAAAGATTATCAGCCGCTTTGCCGCCCTTCGGGTTTTGCTGATACCCTTCTGCAAAGATACGTGATGCTTTCTCGTACTCGCCACGGACGTAAAACGTTTCGCCGTACCAATATTTTGCATTAGGCGCAAGATCACTCTCGGGGTAGTCCTGCAGAAAACGTGCAAATTCCAATTCGGCCTGATCAAAGCTGCTTTTCTTCAAAAGCCCGAAAGCACGCTCGTAAGCAGCCAACGGCGTCGCCGCCGGAGAACCACTACGGTTCAGCGTTCCGAGGACTTGTCCGTCCTCAGCCTGTGTCGGCTGTTGATCCGGACCGTTGTAAAAAAAAGACGAGCCGTTTTCAGTACGCTCGACCAATGACTGAGAGCCTTGCGGCTCAACCGTATCACCGGAGCGCAGCGAACTGTTACCGGAACTGTAAGACGTGGAGCGCCCACCTCCCTTTTCAAGATCGTTCACTCGCATGGCCAGATCACCTGTCAACTTCTCGACCAACTCCTTCAGCTTGCGGATCTCGTAATTCTGCTCCTCGACCATACCGGTCAGGCGGCGGATTTCCTGCTCCAGTTCCTGAATACGCACCTCCGTCGCAGCCTGCGAATTATAGGACTGCGCGGAAACGGTTTGCGGCAAAGACAGAAAACAGGCAGTGGCCGCAACAACTGCAGCCACCCCTACGGTTCTTCGAATGTGCTTTTGAACAAACATCATGATTACTGGATATCTGTAACGGCACGACGGTTACGGGACCATGCATAGTCATTGGAACCAAGCTGGTCCGGACGCTCTTTACCGTAGCTAACGGTACTGATCCGTGACGGGGAAATACCCAGCGCAACCAGATAGTTCTTTACGGAATTTGCACGGCGCTCGCCCAAAGCAAGGTTGTATTCGCGCGTTCCGCGCTCATCGGCATGCCCTTCGACAGTAACGCTAAGACTGGAATAGCGTTTCAGCCACTCGGCCTGATTTTCCAGCGTGACGCGTGCTTCCGGACGCAAATCAAAACTATCATAATCAAAGAATACGCGGTCGCCGACATTCACCACAAACTCGGCTTCCGTACCGGGCTCGGGATTATCGTAATCGTAGGTTTCGGTCATGACCTGCCCCTGATTAGACATATCGACATTCGCCTCATCTGACTTATCACCACAAGCTGCGAGCACAAGAACTGCTCCAAAAATCATAAAATAACGGCCAAACATTTCTGAAATCTCCTTTTCACTCAGATAAACTTTAATAGGAACGTTTGATATCACCAATGGTTCAAATCTATTCCTAAAATTCTGTATGCTTCCGAACCACCGACCAGACTTGCCAAAAAAGTGAAAGACAGACCTGATGAATAACCAAAACGATTCGTAACTTTATGTACTTGTATTAATATTCGCTTCTCTAAGTCCTTGCAAGGGTTTGTCTTGACTTACGCAAGGTTTTAAAGAGGTATTATTTAAACGCTATGCATATCCTCTTTGATTTGCTGCAACAACAACGCGGCATCTTGCCGGTCTTTGGGATTAGGCGACTCCTCGATATAATTCTCCAATGCTTCAACCGCATCGCTTGTCTTGCCGGTTTTGGCGTATAATACCCCTGCATCCAGTAACAACCTGAACTCAAACGGATCAAGAAGACGCATATGCTCTACCGTACGCAGGGCATCACGATATTCCGATAGCTCGATCTGCTTCAACTTCACAATATTCTGCATTTCAATCAGCCAGTCACGGTTACCGACAGGCTCATAATAACTCGCTGAAAGCTCCGCATTCTCGCCACGCGCCGACTTAACGATCGCCCGCAAATCCGGCGCATCCAGAATCCTGCATTGATCGGAAGGATCGAAAATATGCCGCACGCCATCATGCTCCAGACGGCACAAAAAATACCCGGGCAAACTTAAACCATCGATATCCCATCCTTGCGCCCGCGCAGCATGCACATAAAGCAGAGCCAAGGCGATCGGCAACCCCCTTCGCCTGTCAATCACACGCGATAAAACGGCATTGTCGATATTATCTTCATCGTAATCACCTTCGTATCCGTGCTTATCAGACAGAACGTGTTTAAGTGATGCAAGCCGCGTATTCGCATCATCCTCGCTGCCCTCTTCAAGAAGCGCCCGAAAACGCGCGGCAACGTCCTGCCCTAATTTTTCTAAATGATTGAGATAACGGTCTACGCTCAAACCCTTTGCATTCGGAACGGACAACGCAATAGCCGTAATTGCGGGTTCAAGATCGTCGTCTTTTACGCCTGAACTCTCTTTTAAATGCTCTGAAGCATCAAACGTCATTCATAAATGCTCTTTTGGTTCCACTCGATCGGATCACCATCCGCCACACTCGGAACAGGTGCGGCATTAGACGTATCTTGCGCGGGCTGGCTGCCATAAGCACCGTCATCAATGTAAGTGCCTGTCATCTGCCCGTTGCCCTGACCGCTGTTGTAACCGTTATTATAACCATTATTATAATATGGATCATTCTGAGGCTGACCGTAAGTTGGCGGCAAATTGGCCGGACCTTCAGGCGCACCGTTCAACTTCACGTAACTGACCACTCGGCGCACTCCTGAAACGGTTCTGGCTGTCTCAATCACACGGTTAAGCTCCGCCTGATCCTGCGCAAAACCCATAAGGTAAACAGTCCCGTCAACCGTATCGATAGAATAGTTGATAGACTCAACCTCCTTATCCAGCGTCAGTGAGGTCCGCAAGCGCGTCGTAATCCATGTATCTTTAGCAAACCCGGAAATACCGCCACTATCCGCAACCTTTATCTCGTTAATAACGCTTTTAACGCCTGAAGGCTGCCAAGCCAATCGAACCGCTTCAACACGATGTTCGGGATTTTGCACGATCCCCGTAATCAGAACGCGCCCTTGATTAACCGTGAGATCAAGCTTACGAAACATCTCGAAATCATGACGAAGCCAAAGATCATTAATCTTGGCCTGAATAACCGTATCACTGGCCGCCCGTGATAATCCGCCCTCCTGAACAGCCGTAACGCCAACAGCCGCTCCAACACCCGCACCGACACCGAGCGAACATGAACAGAGCAATAAGGAACAGAGCACGGCAGGAATATAACGGTATTTCATTTTATTTTGTCCTTTGTTGAAAGGTAAGAACGACCACGTGGCCAAAGGAAGAATCAAAAGACCTGTGAATCACCTGATTATATTACGGCGATGCATCGAATGCATTATCCACATGTACGATTTTCATAGGACTTTCCACAGCTATTACGTCAAAACGGATCACATAGTCTGAATATTCGGGGTTTTCAGCCAAAAAGTTAAGCGTTGCATTCACAATTCTTCGCTGCGCCTGACGACTGATACTTTCAAGCGCAATATCAATATCCTTTCGAGCTTTCACCTCGACCAGAACCAGCATCCCGTCCTGCAAGGCAATGATATCTATTTCTCCGTGCTTGGTCTTGTAGCGCTTTTTTAGAATTTTGAAGCCCTTCAGGGACAAATACATAGCCGCCAGCCGTTCCGCCCACATACCCTTTTTATAAGAGTTGGCATCTGCATCTGCTGCATGACCCGTCGGTTCTGGGGAATTATTGTCCATCGTCATCCTTTAAATCCAGAGCACGATTATAAACATCCTTTTTCGGAACACCCAACACTTCCGCAACATGTTTTGCCGCATCTTTAACGCGCATCGTCTGAAGTGCCTCCTTCAACAAACCGTCAATGTCATCTTGCGTCACCTCCCGGTCGACAGGCGGCCCGATCACCAGCACAATTTCACCTTTCGGTGCGCCGTTCTCCTCATAAAACGCAATCAAAGCCTGCGGAGTTCCGCGCCGCACCTCTTCATAGACTTTTGTCAGCTCCCGCGTCACTGCAATCTCTCGCTCTCCGAGAACTTCGGAAACACTTTCCAAAGTCGCCAACAGACGCGGTCCTGATTCAAAAGCAATCAAAGTGGATTTAATATTTACCCAATGTTCAAGCTTGGTTTTTCTCGGCCCTGCTTTGTTTGGCAAAAACCCAAGAAAACAAAATGTATCACTGGGAAGCCCCGAAAGCTGCAATGCCATCAGCGGAGAATTCGCGCCCGGCAAACTGCTGACATAGACATCCGCATCATAACAGGCATTTACAAGCTTGTAGCCCGGATCGGAAACCATCGGCATACCCGCATCACTGACCAAAACGACAACCTGCCCGCCTTGAATCATCCCCACGATTCTGGAACGTTTCGAATCGTCACTATGATCATGATAGGCTTCCGTCTTCTTATTCTTAAGACCATAAGCCTGTAATAATTTGCGCGTCACGCGCGTATCTTCACAAAGAATGATGTCAGCAACCTCGAACAGATCGAGCGCCCGCAACGTCAAATCACGTAAATTCCCGATCGGCGTCGCGACAAGGTAAAGCCCTGCTTTAAATGAATTTACTTTTGCGTCTTCGGCCATAAAGCTGAAATATCCTTTTGAAAAAACCTGCCCAACCTTGTGTAGCTTTTCGAGGTCTTTTTATATACTGTGAGTCAACTTAGTCACTCTATACATTTGAACCCGGAAATGAAGACTAGCAAATCCATGGATAATAAAGATATCTCAAATTACATTTTGACCGCGGCTGATCAGGCCATATTACCCAAGCCGCAAAACAGACAATTTCTGCAACACGCTCTGCTCATCTGCACGATGATCATGATGGCGATGATGTTGCAGGCCTGCGCGGGCGGATCAACACAAAGTGTCAGCCAACCATGGAAAGACGGCCAAGGCCCAAGCGCCCAGCAAGGCCCAAACGCGCTGGACGGTGAGGGACAGGCCGAAGCTCTGAACGGCAACGCTCCACCGACACGCGTTGCAATTCTTCTCCCCCTAAGCGGAAAACATGCCAAAACAGGTGAAGCCATGTTACAAGCTGCGCAAATGGCCTTGTTTGACCTCGGCAATTCAAATTTTGAATTGATGCCTATGGACACAAGAGGCACACGCGCCGGAGGCGAAAGCGCAGCAAAAGAAGCGTTAAATGACGGCGCACAGCTGATCATCGGCCCCTTATTCGCAGACTCTGTCCGCGGAGCACAAACTGTTGTAAACCGCTCTCCTGTGAACATGATTGCATTCTCGACCGACTGGTCACTGGCCAACGGAAAAACCTACCTCATCGGCTTCCTGCCCTATGATCAGGTCAACCGCGTGGTAAGTTTCGCATCCGATAACAGAATTGAACGCATCGGCGTCCTCAGCCCCGACGACGAATACGGAAATGCTGTCATTGCAGCCTATGAGCAGGCCGCCAGAGAGAACGGCATTTTGTCTTCCCGTGTTGAGCGCTTTAAGGCAAGAAGCGCCGACTTGTCCCTGACGATCCGCGAATTCTCTGACTTTGATAAACGCAACGCCAGCACGGAAGATTTAGGCCCGCCCTTTGACGCTGTTCTGATTCCTGCCGGTGGAGGATTGGCACGTTCGATCGGAAATTATCTCAGCCATTATAAACTTTCCGCAAGCGAAGTGCGCCGCCTCGGAACCGGTTTGATGGATGACCCGCGCCTTGCGAAAGAAGTCGCGCTGAACGGCACATGGTTTGCCGCACCGAACCCGCAATCCCGCGCCGAATTCGAACGCCGCTTCCGCCGCTATTATTATAACCGCCCGCCGCGTATCGCCTCTCTGGCTTATGATGCAACGGCGCTTGCGGCCATTCTCTCACGCATGGGCATCGAAAAAACAGGCCAGCCAGACTTCTCCCGCAGCGCCCTGACAAACCCGAACGGCTTTGCGGGTATCGACGGCATCTTCCGCTTCCGCAGTGACAGCATCGCCGAGCGCGGACTTGCAATTCTGGAGTTCAGAAACGGGCGTGTCTTTGTCATCGACCCCGCTCCGAAAACATTCCAAAGCAAACCAAGAACCGCAACAAGCAAGCAAACAAACTAAGTCCTAAAGATTCTCGCTTGCATATTCTGTCAAAGCCTTTAAACCGTTCTTCGTGCGCTTAAAAAAGCGCACGAGGGACAAATATGCATAATTCTTTTAGACGCACACTGGAGTTCAAACTCTATCTGGCGATCACCATACTGGCGCTGGCGGGCTCACTGCTATCCCACACAGCCATGATGGTGCAAAAAGATGTCAACGGAACCGCTGTCCCGATCTGTACAGCCTTCGGGATAGAGCTTCTGACGCTGGATGAAAACGGCAACGAACTCCCCGATCAACCGCAAAAAGCCACACGGGTCTGCCCATTCTGTTTAACCTCATCGGCTACCCTGACGCTGCCCGAATTCAAAACCGACCTGAAAGCACTCTACACAAAAACGCTGTTAGCGCAGCCCCCTTTCCAAACACAATCAATCAAAATATCAAACGCGTCCAAGTCCTATGACATACGCGGACCGCCCTCATTCTCCTGAACCCAAAAAAACCAAAACAATTTTTTTCAGGAGAAAAACATGAAATCCTACTTCAAAGTGGGGCTATGCGCCCTAACACTCGGCGTGACCATCCCTGCATCAGCATTCGCGGAAGATCACCACAGCCGCCACAACCATGGCCAAGAAACCGAAAAAACCGCATCTATCCATAACCACCGAGGCCACGTTCATGCGGACACAGCCCCGATAAGTGTCATGGGCAGCCACCTGCATAGTAAAGGCGAATGGATGGTCTCCTACCGCTATATGCGAATGCACATGGATGGAAACCGCGACGGCACGGATTCAATATCCCCCGATGAAATCGTCAGCACCGTCACAAACCCGAACGCGCCGCCTCCAACCTTACGCGTCGTTCCGACCGAAATGGACATGAACATGCACATGCTCGGCAGCATGTATGGCTTGACGGATGAACTCACACTGATGCTCATGGCGATGTACATCGAAAAAGACATGGAACACATCACCTATCAGGGCATGATGGGAACAACTCGTCTCGGGACCTTCACAACCGAATCAAGCGGATGGGGCGACACCAGCCTGACGGCACTTTACCGTCTCTATGATGATGAAACACATCACATCCACCTGCACGCTGGAATCAGTGCGCCAACAGGTTCGATTAAAGAAGAAGACGATGTCTTAACACCAATGGGGATGCGCATGACACTCCGCCTGCCCTACGCCATGCAACTCGGCTCTGGCACATGGGATGCCCTCCCCGGCATCACCTACAGCGGCCAGGACGATAAGTGGGGATGGGGTGCTCAGTATCAAGGCACGATCCGCATGGAAAGCGAAAACGATCAGGGCTACCGCTTGGGCAACAAGCATAAGCTCACCGCATGGGGCGCTTACCGCCTGACGGATTGGTTCTCCTTGAACACCAGCCTGTCCGCAGAGACGCAAGGAAAGATCAAAGGAGAGGATCAAAGGATCGCAGCTCCGGTTCAAACGGCCGATCCTGACAATTACGGCGGCGAAACCGTTGAAGCGGGCATCGGATTTAATATCAATCCGCCACGCACGGAACTGAAAAATTTGAATTTCGGTACGCAATTGACCGTTCCGGTCTATCAAAACCTCAACGGCCCCCAGATGGAACGCGACTGGAGCCTGACAGCAGGCCTGACTTACAAATTTTAACAACACGGATAAGCGCAAGGAAAACAACGCTTTGCGCTTATCTTCTCCTCCACCGTCAAAATTCCGAATCTTTTTTCAATAAACCCACTTGCGAACTGCCGCAGAATCGTACAATCTAATGATCTTAATACGCAACGATAAGTTTCTTAGCGAAAGGTGACTCCGCCTTTCGAGTTTTGACTGCCCGATATCAATGAGGAGGAACTCATGGCAGAAACAGCTACTGCACGCAAAGGCCGCCCGAGAAGCGAAAAGTCCCGCAAGGCCATCCTGAATGCGACAAATAAACTCCTGCTGCAATCATCTGTGCAGGAACTGAGTATTGAAGCAATTGCCAAAAAGGCAAAAGTCGGAAAAACAACCATTTATCGCTGGTGGCCGAATAAAACCGCTGTGGTTATGGACGCACTCGCAAGCCAACCCGGCATGCAAACGCCCCTGCCCACGGCAAGCAGCCACACCGAGGCCATCGTCATGCAGCTGGAAAAACTGGTTCGCCTGCTCGACAGCCACAACGGTCAAACCATCGCCCAACTGTTCAGCGAGGCACAGGCCGATGAAAAATCACAGCAGATTTTCAATGATAATCTGCTCGAACCCTTGATGGACGCCATAAAATACAGCCTTCAGGAAGGCCGCAAAACAGGCGAGTTCCGTGAAGATATCGATGATGCGCTGGCCGTGGATATGCTCTGCGGGCCGATCTTCTTCCGCCTGATGGCACATCCGAAGGATCTGGATGATGAATTTCGTGAGAATTTTCCGCGCGAAGCCATCCAGACAATCCTGAATTAGAACGAAAATCATCAGAACAAAGCCCGCAAGATAAAGCGGGCTTTTTTGATCAAAAAATTTACATAAGCATCAAAAATCCCTATAATAATAAAAAAAATTATAAATCAATGAGTTAGGGTTAAGGATATGGCGGGCGGCCCTCCTACCAGTGAAGAAATTATAAATGCGCCTGAAGAGCGTCTGGTCGAGATTTTGGCCGAGATGCGTGCTGCCCGCACGGAATATCAAGACGGCTCTATAACCAGTACAGAATACTTTGAAAAAATCATGGAACTTGATCAGGACATGACCCTGAGACTGGTCGACCGCTTCAACAGAGAATCAGGTTTTACGACATTTAGACCTGGCGCCCCTTTCAGAATGCTACGAAACAGAGACTCTGAATTAACCATTAGCCTGTCCGAATTCGAGTTGTCCGAAGAATTTATCGCAAGGCTGGAGCGATCAATCGGACGCCACATGCCGGACGAAGATCCTGAAGAAACCTTCATTGACAAATTGAGAGCACGATCCGGTGCGCCCGAAGGCTTTTTCGATGAAGAAAACGAAACAGCAAGCGGCAGAATGATTTTGGACATGTACATTGAGAACCACCCACAATTCTCAGGATTCTCATACGAAACCGCCCTTGAACTCATTGACGGTGAACTATCCATAGAAGACGCCCAAACCCGCTTTGGAAATGCAGAAGAAGGAATGATCTACGCCATAACCCTTGCAACACTTCAAACGAACATAGACCGCCTGAAAGCCGAACGGCCCGAAATTGCCGAAGAAGTTGAAAAAGACGAAGAAACTCTTGAAGAAGTCATTTCCGAAGATTTTCTGGTCGATGTCGAAACGGACGAAGAATTTGAGGCATGGGAAGGGGAAAAGCGGATGCAAATTATAGAGGCCATGCGACAAGATAGCGGCCTTATGCGGGACATAGGACGCTTAAAGCCTCTTCTGGACAGCGAAAATGAGCGTGATTTCCTGCGCCAGCACCGCCTGAGAACGGAAATAGCGCGTGACATGACCGAGATCTTTGCACAGGTCTACGATATCCCCGAACTGCGCGATCGGGACGTCCTAAACGTTTACGCAAGCCTACGAAAAATGGAAGACGACGGTACAATCGGATACGCAAATGGAATTCCCGGAATAACCGACGATGAATTCGTCGTCATACGCCATTCCCTACATCAGGAATTATTGACGGACACACCACAAGAAACAGACAACGCCGTAACAGTGGACTATTTAAGCACTGTTGTAGAAGAGCTGCGTCATGCAGTCGATATGCAACTCGCCGAACGATTGGTAAATGACGAACTCGACCCTGACCACCCGGCCTTCAGACACACAAATCTGGTCTTTGCGAACAAATTCTATTACACGGAAGACAGCGATTATTATGCTGATCAATATGTAGAGCGAACAGCCAAAGAAACAGCTGATTTTATCTCTACAATGATCGGAAACGAAGTTGAGCCACCACCGCCTCCGACCATTATACCTCCAGAAAACAATGCCGCAGTGACACCCGCCGTAGCGGCACCAGGCACATCGAATTAAATCACATCCGCCAACTGCTTAAAGCTGCACAAAAAACCCTCAGCCGTAGCTAAGGGTTTTTTGTCTCTAACTAAACTATATATTTGATCCTCTTGATCTAAGCAGCCTTTGCAACGTTCTCTTGTGCCAGCGCAATCTCGCCATCAAGCGTAGCCGCTACCGCATGAACAACAGCCGCAACACGCACCGCCGTCTGTACCTGCTCGGTTGTAAATCCTGCATCACGCAGAATCTTTTCATGCGCCTGAACACAGAATTGACACCCGTTAATCGCAGACACAGCCAGTGACCATAGCTCGAAGTCGGCCTTATCAACGCCCGGGTTAGCTATAATGCTCATACGAAGTTTAGCAGGCATATTTTGGTATGTCTCACCCATCATACCGGCAAACTTGTAGTAAACATTGTTCATCGCCATAACAGAGGCCGCCGCTTTCGCCGCCCTCAATGTTTCGGGAGTCAAAGCCGCCGCTGCATCTTCTTCAATCTCTCGGATAACCGTTTCGTTGCCCGCCGCCAAAGCGCAGGAAAGAAATGTCCCCCAAAGCTGCTGCTCGTTCAGTGTTTCATCAGATGCCAGACTGGATAGGTTCAACTTAATGTCCTTGGCATATTCAGGCAGCAGTGATTTCAAACTATCAATCGCCATAATCTTAATTCCTTTCAATTCTCTGTGTTTATTAGTGTCTAAAAAAGCCCGGCGTGTTTAGTGCCGGGCTTAAGATCAATCTAAAACCCGATAGGTTTATTAAGCGGCAATCTTGCCTGCTTCATCTGCAATGTCGATAACATCGCCGCCAACCGGACGGTTACATGGGCAAAGCTCGTCAGACTGCAGCGCGTCCAGAATACGAAGCGTTTCTTTAGGGTTACGACCGACATTTAGGCCGTTCACGGCAACATGCTGGATTACATTGTGCGGATCAACAATGAATGTCGCACGAAGGGCAACACCTTCGTTCATTTCACGAACACCAAGACCGTCAACCAATGAACCTGTTGTATCTGCGAAAGACCACTGCTGCAGGCCATTCAAGTCTGAATGCTCGCGGCGCCATGCCAACTTGCAAAATTCATTGTCTGTGCTACCGCCCAGAACGATCGCATCGCGATCTGCGAACTCTTCGTTCAGTTTTGCAAACTCGACGATTTCCGTCGGGCAAACAAATGTGAAATCTTTCGGGTAGAAAAAGATAACCTTCCACTTACCGTCAAAGCTCTTTTCTGTGATTTCTTCAAAAGCGGATTCGCCGTTCTCTTCGTGTTTGTTAAACCCCGGCTTAACACCCATGACTTTAAATTCGGGAAGCTGATCTCCAATTCCAAGCATTCGTTTCTCCATAAACTTTAAATGAAAATGATATTTACGTTGCTAGTCAGTGACATTTCGCAGGTGCGAAATCCAACAGAAAATTCCTGAATTACATATCGAATAAAACGATACGTCAAAGCCTGAACATTTAAAGTAACCGATACACTTTTTTTAAATGGATGATGCACCAAACTATCGATTATATCGATATAAAGGCTTCGTAATTACAAATTTGACTAATACATCTATTAAGCTAATCTGTTTTGCACAAATACGAATTTACAGGAGCAAATTATGAGCAATTCAGGTGGATGCCCAATTACGGGAGCAGGAGCAAAACACGCTGCAGGCGGCGGCAGATCAAATAGGGATTGGTGGCCCAACATGTTGAATCTTAACGTTCTGCGCCAGCACTCTTCCCTAACAAACCCGATGGGATCCGGTTTCAACTACGCCGAAGAATTTAAGTCCCTTGACTTGGACGCAGTCAAAAAAGACATTTTTGCTCTCATGACTGATTCGCAGGATTGGTGGCCGGCCGATTACGGACATTATGGCCCGTTCTTCATTCGCATGGCATGGCACGTCGCAGGAACATACAGAACAGCCGATGGCCGCGGCGGTAGCTCCCAAGGCTTGCAACGTTTCGCACCGACAAACAGCTGGCCCGACAATGCAAACCTCGATAAGGCACGACGCCTGCTCTGGCCAATCAAAAAGAAATACGGCAAGAAAATCTCCTGGGCCGACCTTTTCATCCTGACAGGAAACTGCGCACACGAATCCATGGGTCTTAAGACATTCGGGTTCGGTGGCGGCCGTGAAGACGTCTGGCAACCCGCAGAAGACATCTATTGGGGTGCAGAAGCCGAATGGATGGGCAACACCGAAAGATACAGCGGCAGTACCGACAACGAGCGCGTGCTCGAAAAGCCGCTTGCCGCCGTCCATATGGGTCTGATCTACGTCAACCCGGAAGGCCCTAACGGCAACCCCGACCCGCTCGAATCCGCAAAAGACATTCGCGAGACATTCGGACGTATGGCAATGAATGACGAAGAAACCGTAGCCCTAATCGCCGGCGGCCACACATTCGGGAAATGTCACGGCGCAGCACCCGACTCACATCTCGGCCCCGACCCGAATGCAGCCCCGATCGAATCACAAGGCTTCGGCTGGACAAGCAATTTCGAAAGCGGCAGCGGCGTACACACCACAACCAGCGGGCTTGAAGGGGCATGGACGCCTAATCCGACCACTTGGGACTCTGGCTATTTCGATATGCTGTTCGGCTACGAATGGGAACTGGGCAAAAGCCCCGCAGGCGCACATCAATGGCACCCCGTCGGCGTGAAAGAAGAAGACCTCGCCCCGCAAGTCGACGGCAATGGAAAAGTGCCGACGATGATGGCAACCACAGACATCGCATTGAGGGAAGACCCGGTTTATCGTGAAATTGCGATGCGCTTCCACAAGGACTTCGATGCATTATCGGACGCATACGCCCGCGCGTGGTACAAACTGACGCACCGTGATATGGGCCCGATCACCCGCTATCTGGGTAAGGAAGTGCCCGATGAAGTCCTGATCTGGCAGGATCCGCTTCCTGAAAGAGACTATGACTTGATTGATGATTCAGATATTAAAACCCTGAAAAACAAGATATTGGAGTCAGGCCTTTCAGTTTCCGAAATGGTATCAACCGCATGGGCTTCTGCGTCCACCTTCCGCAATTCGGACAGACGCGGCGGCGGCAACGGTGCACGTATTCGTCTCGCGCCGCAAAAAGACTGGGCAGTGAACCAACCTGAGCAACTCCAAAAAGTACTTGGAAAACTTGAAGAAATCCAAAGCGACTTCAACGGCAACCAATCAGGGAAAAAGAAAGTCTCACTCGCCGATCTAATTATTCTTGCCGGTTGCGCCGGTGTTGAAAAAGCCGCGAAGGATGCCGGCCACGACATTTCTGTCCCCTTCTCTCCGGGACGGGTCGATGCAGGTGACGAGCATACGGACGCAGAATCGTTCGAGCCGCTAGAGCCGGAAACGGACGGTTTCCGCAATTACATGAAAACCGTCTACTCTGTTTCAGCGGAAGAACTCCTGATTGATCGCGCACAACTGCTAACCCTGAGCGCACCTGAAATGACGGCACTCATCGGCGGCTTGCGCGTACTGGGTGCCAATCATGGCAGCTCGAAACACGGCGTCTTTACTGAAAAGCCCGAGACCTTGACAAACGACTTTTTCGTCAACCTGCTGGACATCTCAACCAAATGGAAAGCCATCGATGACAAGGCGCAGGAATTCGAAGGGCACGACCGTAAGACCGGTAACCTGAAATGGACAGCAACACGTGTGGACCTGATTTTCGGTCACAACTCGGAACTCCGCGCCCTTGCAGAAGTCTATGGCTGCGAAGACGCCAAAGAGAAATTCGTCAAAGACTTCGTCAAAGTCTGGGCAAAGGTTATGGACCTTGATCGTTTCGATCTGGACCCTAACTATCAGTAAAAACTGAAATTTTCCGAACCTAAAGCATCCGTGATACTCACGGGTGCTTTTTTTTTAAGTAAAACCACTCAATCGAAAAAACCGATAGATAAAGCAAAATGACTATAGTATTGTCCGCATCAATGATACGCCCGACCTTAAGACAACTGACATATCTCGTAGCATTGGAGGACGAGGGCTCGTTTAGCGCCGCTGCCGAATACTGCCTTGTCACGCAATCAACACTGAGTGCGGGCATCAAAGACCTCGAAAACATTCTGGAACAACGTTTGGTCAATCGCCACGGGCGCACAATATCCCTAACCCCGTTCGGCCTGGAAGTCGCCGAAAACGCACGCAAAGTTCTTGCTGATGTCGACAAAATTGTCGCCCGCTCGAAAAAGATACAGGCCCCCCTGTCTGGCCCGCTAAGGCTTGGCGTTATCCCGACGATAGCGCCGTATTTACTGCCCAAAATTTTGCCGGAAATTCAAAAATCCTACCCGCATCTCGAACTTCAATTGCATGAAGACATGACGGCACGACTTCTGGAACAAATAGAACAAAGGAAACTGGATGCGGCACTGATTGCATTTCCTTACGAAACGCCCCGCCTTCGGCAAACACTTTTGTTTGATGAAGAATTCGTACTGATAGCCCCCAAAGGCAAGAAATTACCCAAAACGCTCTCAATAGATGACCTGATACCGGATAGTCTGCTTTTACTGGATGAAGGACACTGCTTGCGCGACCACGCATTAAGTGCCTGCAAGGTTCAAGTTCCGAAAACCCGCAAAACCTTTAGCGCCACCAGCCTCCCGACACTGATTCAGATGGTCGAGCACGGATACGGGCTCACCCTACTCCCTGAAATGGCCGTCCAGAATATGGCATCATTTACGAATATGCAGATAAAAAAATTCACAAAACCCGCACCCACAAGGCAAATCGGCATGGTTTGGCCCACGAACACGCCACACGGCAAAGATCTGGAAACACTCAGCAAAACATTCTCAACTTTTCTAAAAAAATGAACTATTTATTGGCAATAAAAACGCACATTAAATATAATTCTTATAAGAGAAGTAATAGGGGGTGGCGGAGTAGATGGACTTACAGATCGGTGAAAAATTAAGCGGCGGAGGCACCGGAGCCGTACACGAAGGGCCGGAAGATACGGTTTACAAAATCACGAACGGTCAAGATATCGCCAATGAAGACCTCATGCGTGAATTCTTCATGTTACAAAAACTCGCGGAACATCCCCAAATTCCAACCCAGAAAGTTGTTGATGCAGGACGTGATGAAGAAGGCCGTCTTTATATTCAGATGCAACGCATTGAAGGGGCTCCATTAGACGAAATGATCCATTACAACAACCTAAGTGTTGGGGACTTAGCCCAAGTCAGAGATCAGATAGTAGAAATATATTCCCAATTAGAAGCAGCAGGACTCTATCACGGTGATTCCGGTGGAACCGGAAATTATATGGTCACGTTCGACGAGGATGATCAGCCTGTCGTACAAATTATTGATTTTGCCGAAGGCGGCGAAGACCCGACAGGAGAAACTGCCCGAAGAGAAGCTGCCACGATTGACAGTATCATGGAAGGCCTGATTGTCAGAAGAACGCAAGAACTCGAACATGCTGGCTATGTTATGTGAGAATTGCATTATTTTAAGATCTGGCATATAAATTCCGCATGAACGAACAAGCATACAAAATTGCGGCTCTTTATCGCTTCGTACCGATTCAGGACATCCCCGCCCTGCGCGCCGAAATTTATGAATTCGGTGAACAGTGTGACGGTATTTGCGGTACGCTCCTGCTGGCCCCCGAAGGCATCAACGGCACAATCGGGGCAACGCCGGACGGGCTGGACAAAATGATCCGGTTTCTTAACGAAAAACTCGACATTGAAAAAGGCGAATTGAAATATTCCTACGCTTCGCAAACGCCGTTCAACAAATTCAAGGTGCGCCCGAAAAAGGAAATCATCACCCTTAAGCACCCCGAAGCCGACCCCAACAAAATCGTCGGTGAATATGTATCCCCCGAGGATTGGAATGACTTGATCAACGACCCGAATGTCACTCTGATTGATACCCGCAATGAATATGAAACCCGCGTCGGTATTTTTGAAAATGCTATCGACCCGAAAATTGATGTTTTTACCGAATTCCCTGATTGGGTAGATCAAAACCTTGACCCAAAGAAGCATAAGAAAGTTGCCATGTTCTGCACGGGTGGTATTCGCTGCGAGAAGGCAAGCGCCCTAATGCTCAGCAAGGGATTCGAAAACGTTTATCACCTGAAGGGCGGCATTCTGAAATATTTGGAAAATGTCCCCGAAGAAGAGAGCAAATGGTACGGTGAATGCTTTGTCTTCGATAAACGTGTTTCAGTCGGCCACGGTCTGAAAGAAGGGGACTGGACGATTTGCCACGGCTGCCGTGAGCCCCTGTCAAAACAAGAAACACAATTAGACGCCTACGAAAAGGGCGTATCATGCCATCACTGCATTGATGACCTGACGCCTGAACGCGCGAAAGCCTTGCGCGAGCGCCAAGCTTATTACAACAAGACATATGGAGGGGAGCCACACCCCGCCCATCATGGAAATCACGGAGAAACACACGGAGACAAAAAGCGCCATGGAGAGACACACTAAGCATTTGAAGATATTTGGCCGCGTTCAAGGCGTCGGCTATCGTGCATGGACGGAACAAACAGCCAATCAAATGAACCTTTCAGGTTGGGTCAGAAACCGCAATGATGGCAGCGTAGAAGCGGTCATAACCGGAACGGAAAAGAATTTGGAAAAATTTATCAAAGCTTGCTACGATGGCCCGGAAAGTGCGAACGTTGAGACAATAAGCGTGTCCGAAGGACTCGACGAACTCCTGAAAAACTTTGAAGTCCGCCCAACCGCCTGATCTTAGACATTTACATGATTTTGAGGATTACTCTTCCATATCTGCAGGGTCTTTAATGATATTATCCTGCAAAACCTCATCCGGCACTTGCTCTGGAACAGTAAAGTCCGGCCGCCCCTCCTCGATCTCTTCCGGTACAGACTTACCCTCCGGCTCTCTAGGCATAATGATCACAGGCTTGCCATCATCATCTCTAAGCTCCTCGCGCACTTGTTCATCACGCTTGTCTTTCCAATGCTTCTTGCCTTTGTGATGATGTTTAGACCCGCGCCGATCCAGAAAACCGGACACGAATTTTTTGACCAGAATTTTGCGCTCAGCCGCGGGGAGTTGCTCGGAAATATCCTTCACAACACCGTAACGGTGCGCAAACATTCTGCTTTCAATATCCATTAAGTCTTCCGAAACCCTGTCATAAGCTTGGCCGTCAAATTCCTCTGCAGACAGAATTTGGCTCAGCTCGTTGCGTTTCTGACGGGCTTCTCTAAACAAAGGCCGCACTTCTTTAAAACCTGAACGAAAAGCCTGACGCATGAGCTCACGGGTTTCCGGCTGCAACTGGTCCTTAACCTCGTACCAGTCACTCTCTTTCCACTTCTTCGCCGCATGACCAATAATAACGCCCGCCATCAACAGGTTCAAAAGGATAGAAATTGTAAAAATTATTTTTAAGGTCTTGCTCATAGCCAACTCTCAATGTCTAGATCTGCTTCTTCGGTTAACACCAATTGATAAGACGTTGCCTCGTCCAAAACCGTATCGGATGTGCTAACAGGGTCCGTATAAGTACCGATCATAATTCCTGCCACCAGAACAAGTGACATAACCAGAGCCGGATGCGGAATGGCAAATCCGTCCCAAAAATCATGCCACCACTGTCTAAAACTGAAAATATCCTGCGTGGAAACGGCTTGAACTCCTGTACCTGCAGAATGCGAAGAAGACCGAACCACAGTATCTTGCGGAGTAAGCCGCGCCTCTTCAATGATGCGCGCAGACAACCCCGAAGGCATCTCCGGCACCTGCCGTTCATCTAACAACATCTCAAGAGTCATTTTTTTATCCTTATCCATATTTCTTTTCCCCGATATCATAGCCAGCTCTAGCCAATTCATCGCGCAAACCGGATTTCGCCCTCATCAACAAACTCTCTAATGCCTTGACACCGACACCCAGTATCTCGGCCGCCTCTTTGTTACTCAGCCCCTCGTAAAAACATAAATTCAACGCCGCTTTCTGCCGATCCGGCAAAGCCTGAATCGCTTCCTCCAGATCACCTTGCAAACGGCTTTCCTCGAGACTCTCCAACTGGTCGGGACGATCGTCCTCGAACTTGTCCAGAATATCGCTTTTGCTAAACGGCTTTTTCTTGCGAACATGATCCAGCGCCTGATTGGTCACAACACGGTAAAACCACGTCGTAAACTTTGCCCCGTTCTCAGGGTCCCAACGCTCGGGATTTTTCCACAATTTCAAAAAAGCATCCTGCACGATATCCTCTGCTTCTTCCTGATGGCTGCACATCCTGTATGCCGCAGCATAAAACATTCTCGAATGACGGGTCACCAAAGCGGCAAAAGCCTCATGGTCTCCGTTTCGGATGTAAACCATAAGGCTCTCGTCATCTTCATTAACGTAGTCGGGCTTTCCTGCCATATGGTTCAGATCCTGAGTTAAACTTAAGTTCGTTGGAACAGCTGCCGTTATTCGGCAGCACCACCGCCCTGACCGAACCCTTCCTTCTTCATCTCTCGTTTTTCTTTCCACTTCTGGCGCATCTGCTCACCGAAAGCTTCCGCTTCGGCTTTGGTAATTTTACCGTCGCCATCACCATCCATTTTAACAAAACGTTCTTCAGCTTCAGCCATAAATTCCGCTTTGGAAATCGCGCCGTCACCATCAGTGTCATTCTTGTTGAACATATGTTCAATCATTTTACCTTTTTTACCGCCCATCTTGTGCTTACCACCATGATGATCCGCTAGAGCAGCCGTGCTGATAAGCGCCATCGATAAAACTGTCATTGTTAAAAGCTTTTTCATGAGAGTGTCCTTTCTGAGTAATGCTTCTTACTGTCTATATACGGCGAAAAGCGCACGATCCTTCGAATTGAATCCATTTTTTTCCATTATTTTTACAAAAAGGAGGGAGGTATAGCCACTATTTTGAAAATATCAGCCGTTTTTGAGGTCTAAAACAATGCGTTTCAGCCCGTTTTGGCCTTGTCCTAGATCAACTGCTTGCAAGATTTTGCTATTTTTTCGCAGTGATATTTCCAAACGAACCGAACCGTTTTCCTCACTGACTCTGTAGTCTTTTGCAACGGACGCAAGATTAAAACGATGGGTCTTTTTTACTTCCCATGCGCTGGATGAAAAATTGATAACCAGCACCCTACGCCCGGTATCAATCTGCGCCTGATAAGTCGGGTCGCCATCGACCTCAAGAACAATACGCGTCTTGCCGGCATGCTCCCCGCTACGCAAATTGACAATAGAGGCACGCCCCGCCTGTGACATAGTCTGAAGCTTCAGCGTCTTCAGATTAACAGGCTTGAAATCGGTCTTCACTTTGGGGACGGGAATTTTGCCACTGACCTCCATACGCTCCGCAACAGGCTTTTGCTTCGGAACAACTGTTAGACGCTTATTCTCACCTCCGGCGGACGGCTGAATATCATTCAGCGCGATCATGGACTGGGCATTTGGACGCACAGGTTTACGCGAAGGAATAACCGTTTTAGTAGCGCTGTAAGATAATCCGGGTCTTGGCTTCGCATCGGGAACAACAACATTTTCCAACGTATCCGTTTGTGGTTCACTGCTTTCCAAGCCTAAAGATGCCATAATGGAACGCACAGTCCCCTCTTCGTGCTTCGGCTTCTTTTCGGGGATTACATACCCTTCATATTTTTCCGGCGGACGCAAATTGGCACGCTCCTCATCATGACCTCCGAGACCGAAGAGAGAAGCCAAAGACTTATCCTTCTTTGTATCTTTCTGGACTCTTAAAACCCTGAATGTTTTATCCTGCTCGCTATCCACGTCAGGATCAAATTTTGCTGAAAGTGAAGCCATCTTGGTGCGCCGCCCTGTATCAACATTAATACGCGCTTTCATGTGCTCGGCCGCCGGATCATACGCATCCTTCTGTTCAACGAGATTCCAATTCCCGTCGGCATCAAGAAGCGCTTCGGTCGGAATTTCCCGCTGATCAAGAATATCATTGATTTCCGCCACCATTTGCGTGTTCCCGATTGGCTCGCCGGCATATGGATCGGATGAGCCGGTTGTCTGACAACCGCCCAGAACAAAAACCACCAGTATTGAAAAATACAAAGTACGGCAGGAAAACGCAGTGTACGAATAAAAGGGCATGGCAGCCTAAAATTTAACTCGACTTAAGTATAAAAGAGTAAGTAGACCATCGGACACGGTCAACGAAACTTGGAAAAGGCAGCTTCATTATCCACATTATCATAAACAAAAATTATGAAAAAAGAATTGATCAAATAAAACCGTTTTTCTTTTGGATAGAGCAATTATACTCTTCACCATATGAAAGAAGACAAACCTAAACAGACCCGCTCGCCCACAAAAAGCAGCAGTATATCCCGATGTCTCCTCGGAGCCGCGGAGTTCGGCTGCTTTCTGAAACAGGCAACGAACCGCTATACCAACAGTAAATCAGACGCGATTTTTTCATTCTGGGTGGTCGGCGCATCCCTTGTTTTCGATATTCTGTTTTTGCTCTCTATTCAGGAAAACAATGAAAGTCTCAAGGATTGGGGCATAGATCAGATCATTATTTTTGACACAATTCGTGTGACCTTTGTCCTGTCCATGAATTTGCTCTTCACTTACACATTGTGCAAAATTCATCGAAAAACGGAAAACTTCTGGAAATTCCTGACAGCCTATAACTGGCTCTCGAGCTTTTTCATCATCCTATACAGCCCTCTGCTCATTATGCTGGCACTGGGAATTCACACGACGGCAGACATGGCCAACCTTCTGATCCTGACATGGATATACAGCTATTCGGTCATCGCCTTCTTAATTCGCCATACCTTGCAAATCAGTATGCCGATGGCGGTCTATCTGGCCTTTATTTTCTTTACGATGGAATATCTGAGCTCTTCGATACTTCTTGGCTGATCATGCCGCTACCGCTTTGCCTTATTTTGCGAAAAAAACGCACATAGCGTTGCGGTTTTTCGGATATGGCCATATGCCCGAGAATGCATAGGATCCACAGATAGGAAAGGATGGGATCTGGAAGCTCAAAATAATGTCCCGCCAAACCGATACCCGACATCGCTGCTACAATCAAAAGAATGACAGATGTCGTTTGCCCCGGCGTAAACCCGGCATCCAGCAAATGATGATGCAAATGCCCGCGATCAGGGGAAAACGGGTGACGCCCTTCCCGCACACGGCGATAAAACTGCGCACATTCGTCAAAGACCGGAAGCCCGATAATCCACGCGACTGTTATGGGCGCAACGACGGGCGCTTCCCAAAACGCCATCTTCACCGCAAACCACCCCACGATCAGACCGGCGCACATACTGCCCGCATCACCGAGGAAAACTGACGCTCTTTTTCGCAAAGGCGAACGCATATTGTAAAAAAGAAAACCGGCCAGCGCCGCCAAAAAAATCAACATCACCGGAACAAGAAAAACCTGCCCCGTCAGGAATGACGCAAACACAAAAAAGCAGAACATGACAAAGGTAATACCGCCCGCAAGCCCGTCAACACCATCAATCAAGTTCAGTCCGTTAATGAAAAGCACCATAGCAATGATAGAAAACGGAATGGAAAACACATCCATCCAGATATCACCGAACCCAAACAAATTCCCCAGCGTCTGAACATAAGCGCCGCCAAAGATAACCACGATCACAGACGCCAGAATTTGCGCACCGAATTTAACCCAATAGCTTAAATGATGCCTGTCATCAACGAACCCTGCCGCCAGCAAAATCGAAAGAGCAATATATAAAGCTGCATCTTGCGGCCCGTTCGCTCCCGATAACAAAGAAAGAAAAATAAATACGGGGAAAATCAGAATGCCACCGATCGGAGGTACACCAATATCATGCGTCTTGCGTCCACCGGGTTTATCAACAAATCCGATATGCACCGCCCAGCGAATTCCCAGAGGAATCAGAGCAACAACGGCGACAAAAGCGATTGCTGCGAAATATAACGCGTTTGCAATGTCCGGGCTGATTGACATGGTTTTTGACGCAAAATTGTTCGAACATGAATATCTTCACCCAAGCCTACCCTGAGTGCGGCTCGTTTTAAACCATAGTGTCAGATTAATCCAGAAAAGAAATTATTAGAACAGACCTATAAAGCCTTCATAAAGCGCGACAACGTCACTGCCGAGCAAATAAACCGTTGCAGCGATAGCGATGGAAACGCCTCCGGCAATCAAACTGTATTCTATAGCGGTCGCACCGCTATCATCTTGTAAATATTTATTAAATAATGCGCGCATAATAAAACCCGTATTAAAAAAACCAATCAAGCCCAGCTATCATTATCGCTTGAATTGTTAAGGAAATCGTAAAAAAGCGGCAAATTTGAGCACTGAAAAGGAATTAAAACCTACTCGGGGAAAGCGCTCGAAGCAGGTCACCCTCAGAATCAATATCCTCATGACCTTGAATAAGACCACTTAAAACCCGTGCTGAGCGCAAACTGCTCAATATTCCGTGTGACCCGTGCGCGGTTGAAACATAAATACGATCATCCACCTGCCCCACAACAGGAAAATGATCTTGAGACGTCGTCCTGACCGCAGCCCGATGACCCATAACTTCATACGCCCCCGCAAGCGAAGGCACGTTAGAACACAGCTTCCCGATATTATCCTGATCGTCTTCTTCAAGTATCTCGGAATGATCCAACCACCGCTGAAACGTGGAACCAAGACAATGAACGCCGCCTTTAGACGGCGCAACATAGCCGCCATACCCGATTGTGCAGGAAAGACGCGAAGAGTTTTCACTTTGCCCGATATAACTCACCTGCCCGCGCACCGCCCGTAACGGTAAATCTTTCGTCTCCTCAAACCTCAGAACACCCATCCCGCAAGCAAGCACAACCGCATCCGCTTTGATATCGCTTAAATTCTCGACCGCCGTATTCAAATGTACTTCAACATCTTGCGCATAAACCTCGCAAAGCTTACGCGGACAAACCGTTCCAGAACGCGGCAAATAAAGCGCCTCTCTATCAATCCGAACACCCGCAATCTCCGACGCTTCCTGCGCCGAAACCATGCGCATATCATCCGCGCCCCAGTTCCAACTCTCGACCGTTTTCGGAAACCGCCGCGCCTTCTTCTCGTCATTGACCAGATGCAAAGCCCCGCAAGGTGTCCAGTCAATGTGATCTCCCAATGTCTCAAACACTTTTAGCGCCTCAAAAAACGCCGAAGAATAAAACGCCTGAACCGCCCCCGCATCAGCTGTAAACCTCGGATTATAAAGCCCGACCTCATTCCCAGACGCACCACTCGCCAATGTATCAGCGGCCTCATAAATCACAGGCTCCCAGCCCTGCCGCCTGAACACATATGCACACGCTGTACCCGCCAATCCTCCGCCGATAATTGCAATTCGCATCATGCCCCTCCGTCTTTAGGATCATAAATCCCGACAAGCATCTCGCGCTTGCGCCCGAACCCTTTGACCTTGCGGACATCAAACCCCGCGCCCTGCAAGGCTCGCTTCACAAACCCCGCCGCCGTGAACGTTGCAAAACTCGTGCATCCCGCAGCAGCCGTGCGCTCCATAGTCTCAAAAACCGCATCCGTCCACATCTCAGGATTGCTCGACGGTTTGAACCCGTCAAGAAACCACGCATCCACGGGCATATCCCATACCGGCAACACATCATTCGCATCCCCGATAGATAGGCGCAAGCGAACATCCTCCGCCATATCGATAACAATCTCCCCACCGTCTTCGAACGCATAGTTTTTAAAATATACGGAAAAAATATCCGGAAAATCATCCGCCCATACAGACAAAACTTCCTTTATATATTCAGAAGTTAAGGGATACTTCTCAACTGAAATAAATTCTAGACGTTTCAGATTGTTTTTAGGTTTAAGGTCATTCCAGAGCTGCCACGCCGCCAGAAAATTCAACCCCGTCCCGAACCCTGTCTCCGCAATCACAAAATTCTTATCACCGCTCGCGGTCTCGCCTGCCCCACTCCATCGCTCCGAAAGTGTATTACCGTCCATAAAAACATGCCGCGTTTCCGCAAGCCCGTCCTCCACGGAAAAATAAACATCATCAAACTGCTGAGACCTTGGCACGCCGTCCATTTTGCTCCATAGTCCTTTATTGTCCATACGAATTATAAGCGTTACTACAAGGAGAGTTATAGGATGTCATCCAATCCGCTTCTAGAAAAATCCGACCTGCCCAACTATGCCCCGCCGTTTGACAAGATCAAGGTCGAGCATTACATGCCCGCCGTGCAGGCCGCCATCGAAGAAGCCCGCGCAAACATCCATAAAATCCGCGACAACGAAGAAGAACCAACCTTCGAAAACACCCTTGAGGCCATGGAATCCGCATCCGAAATGCTCGGACAGGCCACATCCGTTTTCTATAACCAGCTCTCGGCTATGGGCGGCGACGAGCTACACGCCCTCGCAACCGAAATCGGCCCGATCAGCGCAAAATTCTCCAATGACATCATGCTGGATGAAAAACTCTTCGCCCGTATCAAAACGCTGCACGATAAAATTGACGACCTCGACCTGACACCCGAACAGCACACACTTCTGGATGATACCTATAAAGGCTTCGTCCGCAGCGGCGCACTCCTCGACGAGGACAAGAAAACACGCCTGCGCGAAATCAGCGAGAAACTCTCGACCCTCAGCCCCGCCTTCATGCAAAACACCGTCAAATCCGCAGAAGCCTTCGAATTGGTAATCGAGAACGAAAAAGACCTCGCCGGCCTGCCCCAATCCGCCATCGACAGCGCCGCCCACGCCGCCGAAGAACGCGACCATGACGGCAAATGGGTCTTCACACTGGATTACCCCAGCTTCGGCCCCTTCCTGCAATACGCCGACAACCGCGAGCTACGCGAGAAAATTTGGCGCGCATTCGGCTCCCGCGCATGGAACGACGACTTTGATAACACGAACAACATCCTCGACATCGTAAAGCTCAAGGACGAACGCGCAAAACTTCTCGGCTATGACACCCACGCCCATTTCGTTCTGGAAGAACGCATGGCGAAATCCCCCGAGCAAGTCATAGAATTTCTCGAAAAGCTTAAAGCCGCCTACAAACCCGCCGCAATCAAAGACCTCGAAATGCTGAAAGACTTCGCGGAAAAGGAAAACGGCCTGGATGAGTTGATGCCTTGGGACATCGGCTATTACGCCGAAAAACTCAAACAGAAACTCTTCTACTTCACCTCCGAAGATTTTCGCCCCTATTACCAACTTGATAAGGTGCTGGACGGCTGCTTCAACCATTTCAGCAAACTCTTCGGCATCCGCTTCGCCGGAACGGAGGAATACCCCGTCTGGCATCCGGATGTAAAAGCTTACAATGTTTACAATAAAGATGACGACAGCTTCGTCGGCACCTTCTTCGCCGATTTCCACCCGCGCAAGGGCAAAAATCAGGGCGCATGGATGACCAATTACCGCGACCAAGGCCTCTTCAACGGCAAGATCGAACGCCCCGTCATCGCCATCGTCTGTAACTTCACCAAACCGACAAAGGACAAACCCTCGCTGCTCACCCACGGCGAAGTCACAACGCTCTATCACGAAATGGGACACGCCATTCACGGCCTGCTCTCCGATGTCACCTACCGCTCCCTCGCGGGAACATCCGTAAGGTGGGATTTCGTCGAACTCCCCTCCCAGCTTCAGGAAAACTGGTGCTACGAAAAGGAAGTCCTCGACAGCTTCGCCGAACATTATGAAACAGGCGAGAAAATCCCCGCCGAACTGGTGCAGAAACTGGTGGACGCGCAGCACTTCATGGTCGGCTGGGCCGGATTGCGCCAGGTCGGCCTTGGCACACTCGACATGGCGTGGCACACCGCCGATCCGTCCAAAATCACCGACGTCGCCGCGTTCGAGGACGAAGCCGTGAAGGACACCGCCCTCTTCCCGCGCCTTGCGGGGCCGACCTCCTGCGCCTTCGGGCATATTTTCGCGGGCGGCTACAGCGCGGGCTACTACAGTTATAAATGGGCCGAAGTCCTCGACGCCGACACGTTCGAGCTGTTCAAGGAAAAGGGGTTATACGATGCCGACTCCGCCCGCGCCTACCGCGAGGAAATACTGGCAAAGGGCGGCAGCGAAGACCCGTCGATATTGTACCGCCGCTTCCGCGGCCGCGACGCCGACACAAACGCCCTCCTGCGCCGCGAAGGATTACTGGAGGATGACAAGAAAGCGGCTTAGGGATTATGTTCAGGCCTTCAAAAATATTGTTATTGATAAGCTTGATACAGCTATCAGGCTGTTTTTTGGCTTGCCCGAAAACCTACTACACGACCTCTACAGCCGTTATAAAAAACGACCAAATCGTCTTTACCGACTTCTACAAAAATTTAAGCGACCCTAATGACTTTAAGTCAAAGGACTTGTTGATCACAGACCTTCAAATCACAGACTTCGATTGCGCCTCGGAAGCAGGATATGAAAACTGCCCGCCTTTATGGAACATATCAAGCCGTGATAAAAATTCGCCTGTAATGATAGGAAAAAGAAATAAATATAAAGAAATCAACTATATAACTTTACCCGAAAACATAACCTATGGCGTAACCATTGACGGAATGCAAACAATTTCGGCACCGAAAAAACTAAAAGAAGATACGATATATTTCGTAACAACACATCTTTACGGACAGCTATCACGCAATAAAATCGCATACATAAACAACAACGGATCCTTCATATTGGAAAAACAAAACGGCGACATAGTCATCAGACGTCCTAATGAAAACGATTACGCCCTACGCCGTAAGGAAAAGAACATCGCACCCAATTTCATAAATGAAAACTAAGGCAGCTTAGGGATGAAATGTTCAATAACAACAAAGCTCATAACCCTTTTTACCATGTTGCTTATGTGTGGCCTCAGCTTCGCGGGAGGTACCATTTTCGGAAAAAATTACGGATATAAAAACGCCCATGACCAAGGCTTTCTGAGTGGAAAAACCGACCTATTTATGACAATCACCTCGGCAACAGGCTACAAAAAATCCGAAGGCACGGATTGCACCCACCTATCCGACCTGAAAGCCGATGCTTTGTATGTCTGCACAATCAACGGAACTAAAACCATAGCGGTATCAGATTAAAACGGCTCGGAGAAGTTTTAGAATAATGAAAAAACACACACGCATTAAACCCGGCGATATCTACGAAGACTGCCAATATCACCCTTGCCTGTGTATAGGGATTGACGATGAAACCGATGATATCGGCGTATGGGGCATCTCCCTGATTGACGGCTCATACCCCCGCTCTTGCAGCCTCGAACACTGCGGCGTTATCAAAATGACCCCCGAAGACGCATGGAAAAGAAAACGTGAAATACAAGATGGATCTTTCAAACCAGAGTAACTAAAACAACCGCCTCAGCGGGCTTCACTCTTCCCCATGCACCAGCTTGAGATCGCGGATATGTACCGCACCGATGCCGCCAACAACAAGATTAAGGGTCACACTGTCGGGAACTTCCCCCTCTTTAAGAAAAAAATACGCCTCAAACGTTTGCCATTCCGTGTGCTGCGGCATTAACGGAGTCTGAACAGCACGCGAAAAATAAGACCCTGCCTTCTCACCGGAAAAATGCACCCAGAGCTCAAGAAAACCCATCCCCGAAAAGCCGTCTTCCGCCTTCATCTGAGCAGAATATCTAAGGACTGTGTCCTCAAGCTTTTGCGCTCGCAAATCAACTTCGGCAAGACCAAACTGCGCCCCCCACCGCGTACCTGTTTCAACACGCAACGCACCGTCTCCACCTTGCGTGATAGAGGTCGCCACGGTTTCAGGGCTCAGATCCTCGTCCGTAAAAAGAACATCGTCCTGCGCCACCGCAGGCGCTCCGATAACAAAAGCAACACAGAATGCGAATAATCTTAAAGAATGTCTCATGGTAAAATGCCCCTAATGAAGAAATAAAATCAGTCTAGGGCGAGAGACACAGAAAAGCCAGCGCACTAAAACAACTCCATCAGCATACACCGTGCGGAGCCGCCGCCATATTTCTCCAGCGTCGGGAGCGGACTGGAAATAATTGTCGCATAATATTTGTCAATCATTACAAGCTGCGCCTCATCCAGCGCCTCGACCGCCGCCGACGACATAGTAAGCATCTTTGCCCCTTCATCCCCGATCACCTCCAGCGCATTCCCGCAATTCGCAATCAGCTGCGCCATAGATATCTCCATCACATCATGCGTCGCCGAAAGCCGCTCCAAAACAACGTCACGGTATTCAGGCAAGAGACACTCACGACACAGCGCCGCCATCTCGCTGCCGATATACATCAGATAATCCGTATGATAAACGGGAATGCCCGTATGGCTCTCGGTCTCGAACAGGACAATGTCATAGCCCATCATCTCCCCCCATTTCCGCACCAGATCCGCATCCGTGCGCTGGGACAACGCGGCATAGCCGACCCTGTTCAAATGATCGGAGACAATACTCGCCGTACTTTCAAGGAACTTGCCCTCCTGCTCGTACGCGCTCCAATCCGTCACATCGGGATAGGTCTTTTTCAGCATTTCAATAATATCGGGCCTGCGCTCCTTCTGGCGGTTCTCGCTCAGCATCGGATAAAGTACCATCCGCCCGTCATCGTAAACCGACGCCCAATTCGGAAACACCATATCGGGGGAGCCTTTATGCCCCTTCACGGATGTCACCATCACCCCGTTCTCAACCAGCGCGTCGCGGTAATCCCGAAATTCCCGTATCGCCGCGCGCGCAATCTCCGCCTGCGGTCTGTCATCCTCCGTGACCTGATAAGCGTTGGTCTCCACGGTTTCGGGATTGGTGAAAAATTCCACCGGTTCAATCATCAAAAGGTGATTGGTCGACTGTTTCATAAGCCCCCTAAAGTTTTGATATGGTTACAAGAAATGCTCTAAACCAAGCATAGAGCAAGAGTATTAAGAAATTATGCCAAAACCGCAGACACGAAAAAACCCCACCGCAACAGGTTTTGGAAAACCGCTAACCGCTTTTCTGAAAAGCACGGAGAAAAGACAAAAAACGAAGAACACAAAAAGAAAAGAGCCATCCGCATAAGTCACGGATGACCCTCCTGGGTTTTTAAACTTGAAAACAGATTTACGCGGTTTTGTGCGTATCCCAGTACGCACCCTCACGTTCCATACGCTCTTCGATCATCTCGATCGCCTTGCAAGTCATGGGCGCGTCATAGCCGGAGCGACGAATGCCGCTCAAACGCTCACGCAAATGTGAAGCACCGACTTTGTAATAATTCGTTTTCTGGGTCAGAGGCCGCTCTCTGCCAAGATAAAACACAGCCCGAAGTCCCAGAGGATCTTCGCTGAATTCGCAGGCCTCCAACTCGACTTTATTGACGTCCTTTTCCCAATTTCCGTCAAAAACGGAACGGGCAGGCGTAGATATATGTGGATCAAACATAATAGTCCTTAAAAAATATCTTGATTAAATGTGTATATAATTACAGTGCAGCGATTCGCCTAAAAAATCAAGAAAAACAGGAAATAATGCTTTAATTACAATACATTAGAGAGAAATAATCATTATTTTATGACGAGAAGGGTATAATTTACGTATTCCCTAATATTAAAACTTACTTGTCCTTATGTAGCCACCAGCGAAATAATCTTGCCTTGGTTCCGACATCACTCCACGTCACATCGAGCGCCCGCACACGCGCCCCCGAACATTTTTCCATGACCGCATAATCAACGGAGATCGGCTGAATCCCATAAAATTCACTAGCATCAGGCCTGAACACCACCTGCTCCCATCGCCCCGCCTGATAAGCTGCTTCACAAGCTTGATAAAGATCGGGGGATACCCGCTCCAACTGCTCCAGAAAAACACCCGGACGACATAAAAACATCCCCGTATTCCAGAGCGCGCCGCCAGCATCGATCATCTCCTCCGCCTTTTCACGCGAAGGCTTCTCGACAAACCCGTCAACCGCAAAACACCCGTCCTCTTCGTCTTTGGTATAAAGAATGTACCCGTAATCATCCTCGGGCGCACTCGGCTTCACGCCCAGCATCACAATATCCGTGATCGTATACGCCATGGACTGCAGCACAGCCTTTTCAAACGCCCGCACACCTTTCAGGATATGATCACTCGGCATCACCAACATCAAATGCCCCTTACCACGCAAACTAAACGCCGCCGTGGCAATCGCCGCCGCCGTGCTTTTATGCGACGGCTCCAAAATAATCTGCCGCGCCACAATACGGCTCTCGGACAAATCCGAACGGACATGCCGTTCGTAATCCTGATGCGTCACAATGACCGGCGCATCAAAAACCTTCACGCGCTGCAATGTTTTCTGAAAAAGTGAAGTCGCCGTACCGAGCTTCAAAAACGGTTTCGGCCTGCGCTTGCTTGTCAGCGGCCAAAGCCTCGTTCCCCGTCCACCCGCAAGAATAACCGGAATAATCTCAGGCCGCGATGCCGTCATTCGCTACCCTCTGACAAAAATCCTGATACGCCCGTTTCAAACCATCCTCCAAAGAAACCTTCGGCCGCCACCCCGCATCAAACATCCGTGAACCATCCATGACTTTACGCATAACACCATCCGGCTTGGAAGAATCAAATGTAAGATCACCATTGAATTGAACCGTTTCAGCTATTTTTTGAGCCAATTCTGAAATACTAATCTCCTGCCCGCTCCCCACATTAATGTGCCGCTGCCCGTCATAATGCTTTAGCAAAAACACAAGCGCATCCGCCAGATCATCGACATAAAGAAATTCGCGTAAAGCATGACCTGAACCCCACACTTCAAGACCTTGTTTATGCTGCATTTTTGAGTCATGCGCCTTCATCATAAGTGCAGGAATAACATGCGAGCCCAAAGCATCATACCGATCCCCCGGCCCGTAAAGATTGCACGGCATCGCCGAAATATAGGAGCGCCCGTATTGCCGCCTGTAGGCTTCAACCATCTTCAGCCCCGCAATCTTCGCCAAAGCATACGACTCATTCGTCGGCTCCAATGCCCCCGAAAGCAAAGCATCCTCTTTGAGTGGCTGCGCCGCATCTTTCGGATAAATACAGGATGAGCCAAGATATAATAAACGCTCCACCCCCGCTTCGTGTGCGGCCTGAATAACATTCGTGGTCATCATTAAGTTGTCGTAGAGAAAATCCGCGGGATACGTATCATTCGCCAGAATGCCGCCGACCCGCGCCGCCGCCATCACAACCACATCGGGCTTATGCTCCAAGACCCATTCCCGAGTCATGCCTTGATCACGCAGATCAAGGAATTCGGAAGATTCGGCTATAATTTTGACCTTTTCCTGATCCAACCTGCGCCGCACCGCCGAGCCGACCATGCCGCGATGACCGGCCACCCAGATTGTTTTTCCCTCAAGAGAATACGGCGTATCTAGCCAATCATTTTCCATGCCGCATCACCACCGTTTTCGCGCCAGATCAACGCACGGTCGGCATTGACCATATCGGCAACCAGATCATCAAAATAATACTTCGGAAGCCACTGCAGCTTGTCCTGCGCCTTACGCGGATCACCAAGCAGGTAATTCACCTCCTTAGGACGGAACAGCGATGCGTCTACCGAAACCAGCACACGCCCCGTACGCGCATCCTTCCCGATCTCGTTCACACCCTCCCCACTCCAGACCAACTTCACGCCGATGTGCTCGAACGCACGCTCGACAAACTCACGCACCGAATGCGCCTCGCCCGTCGCCAGAACATAATCATCCGCTTCATGCTGCTGGAGCATCAACCACATCCCCTCAACGTAATCACGCGCATGCCCCCAATCCCGAACAGAATCCAGATTGCCGAGTTGCAAAACCTCGCGCGATCCGTTTTCAATCGCGGCCACAGCCTTCGTGATCTTGCGAGTCACAAAATCTTCCCCGCGGCTCGGGCTTTCGTGATTAAACAAAATGCCGTTGGATACATGCATGCCGTATGAATCGCGGTATGTCCGCGCCAGCCAATACGCCGAAAGTTTAGCCGCCCCGTAAGGGCTACAGGGATGAAACGGCGTATCCTCATTCTGTGGTGCGGGCGCACTGCCGAACATCTCCGAAGACGACGCCTGATAAATCCGTACGGTCTTCTCCATATCCAGAAGCCGCACAGCCTCCAAAACCGCAAGCGTCCCCTTCGTATTAATATCAAGCGTTACTGCAGGTGTATCAAAGCTCACCGCCACCTGAGAGAGCGCCGCCAGATTATAAATTTCTTGAGGTTGTATTTTTTTGATCAGCGCCGTCAGACCTTGCGCATCCGTGAGATCACCGTGATGGATCGTCAACCGCCCGTCGGTCAGCCCGAGATTATCCAGCCTCTTGATCCCGTCCATCGGATCCATGTAACTGTCCCAGCGCACCAGCCCGTGAACCTCGTATCCCTTGCGCAACAAAAACTCCGCAAGATACCCGCCGTCCTGTCCGGCAATGCCTGTGATAAACGCAACTTTCTTCCGACCAAACATGATCCCTCTCCACACCATTGAATGCTGAGAGTCCACTTTGCACAAAACATGCCAAAAATTCAATAATTACAAATGGATTTAGAAGAAAGCTGATTAAAAAAATTAGCTATTATGCCTAACCTTAATCAAAGTCATGAATGCCGTTAGGAAAACAAAAACCCCAAAAACCAAAGCTAGGATAACACCCTCCCAGAACATATCGCCCTGAATGACGGCATATAACCCAAGAAGAAAAAACAGAAATGAACTGACAGAAATAATGATCAACTCCCTCCATCTCATAGAAAGAGCCTTACGCCTGTAATTCCCCTTATCAACACGAAGACGCTCATCCGAAGTGTCTAACCCCTTGGTCACAAAACGAACCCAGAGAAAATAAAACAAATATATGATCGGAACCGCAAAGAATAAGACAGCGGCTAAACCCGCATAATACTGTGTCAAAGAGACAATGATTATTGCAAGCACACAAAAAACCATATTTTGCTTTTTTAAGCCCTGTTCTTGTTCGGGACATTGCAAAACATATCCCGCACCCAAAGAACCATAGGGATAAAAAACCCTGCGCCCTTCACGATCAGTCTGAAATTGATTAGAGATACCCTCGCTTAAGTATCTCATTAGACTCACTCCGCCGCGTGGGAATGTGGCGCTTGCTCTTTCAACGCTTGCTCGGCCTGCGCTTGCTCCGATGCCGCCTTGCGTTCGGCGCGGATCGCCTTACGCTTTTTCTTGCTCAGGAACGGCCACACAAGCTGCTCTGTAAACCGCGCGGGCATATACTCGTTAATCCCGATATTCGCGGGCGGGCGGCGATCCTTCGGGTTGATATAGGTACGGAAAATCATATCCCAGATCACGACATTCTCGCCGTAATTCTTGTTCCCCTCGCGGATATCGCGGCTGTGATGCCAGCGATGCAAACCCGGCGTATTAAACACATAGGAAATCGGCCCGAAACGCATCTCCACATTACAATGCGTCAGAATACCGATAAACGCCGTCACCGCGCTCATCCACTGCACAACCTCCATCGGCGCACCCAATGCCACCAGCGGGATCATCCCCATGAGAACGCGGTACAGACTGTCAATGAAGTGAAAACGCCCCGTATTCACAAACCACAGCCGCGTCACACTGTGGTGGATCGCATGAAAACGCCATAGAGGCATAAACTCATGCGCCGTGCGATGCGACCAGTATAAAAAGAATTCGGAAATCACAACACCCATCGCCACCTGCAGGATCAGCATCATCTCACGCGGCCATAAATTCGGCCCGAACAAGCCGTACCCGTCCTCGGTCATCGGCGTAAACAGCTGCGAAATCCCGATCACACCTGCAAAAACGAACAGCGAATGCACCGTCCCCTTCGTCAGAAACGTATGCGCCAGATCGTTAAACGTCTGCCCGTCCGGCTCCAGCCATTCATCTTCATGCGGCATAAATTTCTCGAGAAAAAACAGACAGGCGATCATAAACACATAGGCCAAAATAAAGAAAACCATCTGCTGATCATTTGCAAAACCGTAAGCGGTAATCAAAAGCGCCGAAACAAACAGCCCCGGCCAAGCAGCCCAGGATAGAAAATATTTCAATCGCGCATGATTATCATGGCCGTGATTGTCTGGATTATCACTCTGATTGACTTGAACAGCATCACTCATCTATAAAGTCTCCCCTTGTTAGACTTTCGGATTGAAAAGTTTTAACCACCCGACACACCCGTTTTAAGCGCGGCGCCGTGGTTATCATCCACTGTTACGCCGTAATAATCTTTATACCATGACAGGAATTTTTGCACACCCTCACGCAAATCCGTATACGGTTTAAATCCGACTGCCGCCTCCAGATCATCCGTATCGGCAAAAGTTTCGTACACGTCACCGGGCTGCATCGGCAAAAAGTTCTTCTTCGCATCGACCCCCAGCTCTTCCTCGATGATCTTAATCATATCCATCAGATTTTCAGGCGAATTATTGCCGATATTGTATATACGGTACGGAGCGTTACTTTGCGATGGATCCGGTTTTTTTGCATCCCATGAAGGACTTGGCGATGGGACATGTTTCAAAACACGCTCCATCGATTCAACAATGTCATCCACATAGGTAAAGTCCCGTCTCATGTCCCCTTCATTGAAAACATCAATGGGCTTTCCCGCCATAATCGCATTCACGAATTTAAAATACGCCATATCGGGCCGCCCCCACGGACCATACACGGTAAAGAACCGAAGCCCCGTACACGGAATGCCGTAAAGATGCGCATAACTATGCGCCATCAGCTCCCCGCCCTTTTTCGTCGCCGCATACAGGCTAACAGGATGATCGACAGCATCATGCTCTGAAAACGGCACTTTCCTGTTCGCACCGTAAACCGAGGAACTGGACGCAAACACAAGATGCTTCACCTTTTGATGACGGCACCCTTCAAGGATATTCAAAAACCCTGTCAGATTGCTATCCACATATGCTTTGGGGTTTTCCAGCGAGTAACGCACGCCCGCTTGCGCCGCGAGATTGACGACGATATCAGGCTTAAACTCCGCGAATAGCGCCTGCATCCCGCCCGCATCCGCCAAATCAAGCTTCTGGAATGAAAACCCGTCCAGCGTCTCCAATTCTGCCAAACGCCCCTCTTTAAGGGATACATCATAATAATCATTCAGATTATCAATGCCCTTAACCTCGTACCCGCCGCTCTTCATCAAACGATTGATAAAATGGAAACCGATAAAACCCGCAGCCCCCGTGACTAAAACCCTACTCATCCCCTTGCAACTCCTCTAGAACCTTCATCCCGTCTTCGGGAACCTCCGGCAATTCTTCGCCGGTCAATTTATGCGTCGTGATATCGATGTCCATCAACTTTCCGGAAACTTCTTTAAGCTCGGTCATAACCTTGAACTGTTGCATCAGGAAATCTGGTGTCTTGCACTCCGGCTTCGTCTCATTCAAACGCGCCAAAGTGTCCTGCTTCGCTTCTTGCGACGCTTTACTAAGAGCATCCCGAACGGTATCAGTCTCCGCGTGTGCAAACTTCTTGATATAGCTTTCTGCTAAGCCGCCGCGATCTGTTTCGCAGTATTGGTCAAAAGCATCAACCTGCGACGCCAGAACAACGGCCTTCACAACGGACGTCCTGTCATATTGCGGAGCATCTTCAGCGATCACGAGACCTGAAAAAGACAAAACCGCCAGAACGGTCAACAACAATCCGCATTTACGTCTCAACTCTGTCATACCGACGAACAACTTTCTAAAACTGTTGATCAGCAAAGCCCTACCGCCGATCAAACTGGGTTAAACATACGTTATAATAATCCCGCGGAAAAGGCGATTTTAAACCTTATCCCTGCCCTTAACGGCCTTTGGCTGCGCGCGCCAGACGGTCATTGATCGCAACACCGACACCCTTCTGCGGAACGGCCATCACGGCGATGCCCCTATGCTCAGGACTATCAAGCTCCTGTAACATCGCAAACAGATTAGCCGCCGCCTCATAAAGATCCCCGTCCTCGCTCAAATTCCTGTAGCTTGCTTCTGGCAACGAACGCGCTGAACCGCCGCCGCGAATCCCCATAAACTTCGCTGATCCGAACGCCAGCAAAGCTTCCCCCTTCTCAATATCAATCGCATTGATCCGCACGGGAATGCGCGGCGCATAATGCTTCAATAACTGCCCTGGAGATTTTGGTGCATCATGATCACCGTCATCATATCCGACCGCACGCCCTAAAACCTCGGAAATCTCTTCTGCCGTGATAGCCCCCGGACGCAAGACAACAGGCTCACCGGATGACAAATCCAATACAGTCGATTCAAGCCCGACCGCACAGCGCCCCGCCGCCAGGATAATAGACACCTCATCCCCGAAAGCCTGCGCAACATGCTGCGGAGACGTCGCACTCAACCGCCCCGACTTGTTCGCACTCGGCGCAGCCATAGGCACGCCGGCCTCCCGAATAAGCTGCTGCGCGACATCATGTTTGGGAATACGAACCGCCAATGTGGGTAAACCCGCACTCGCGAGATCACTCACGGCGCAGCCCTCTGCTTTCGGTAAAATCATCGTCAGCGGCCCCGGCCAGAACGCTTCGGCAATCTGCATCGCATCCGCCGATAACCGCACATATTCCGAAACCTGTTCCACATCCGCACAATGAATAATCAACGGGTTAAAACTCGGCCGCCCCTTTGCTTCAAAGACTTTGGCAACCGCTTTGCCGTCCAGCGCATTCGCCGCCAGCCCGTAAACGGTCTCGGTCGGCATAGCAACCAGATGACCGCCGCGCAAAACCTCGGCCGCGTCCTTAATGGATGTCTCATTCGGGGCTACAATCCTAGTCATGCCAGCAAAAAGCCACCGTTAGACGTAAAATGCAAGTGATATCGGGTTTTCAGCCATCCTACCCGACACTGGCGGACCCTGATTTGGAATAAAGAACCCCGCCCGTCAAAGGTTTGGAAACCCCTGTTGTTCCTGGCTCGGTCAGGGGCAACCCGAGCAATGACCGCACGGCAAGATACGCAAACCCCTGCGCCTCGATCACATCACCGTTCCAGCCTTCGGCTTCAACCGGAGCAACAGGCATCGGCAAAGCATCAGCCAACGCCGCCACCAACGTCGCATTATGTCGCCCGCCGCCCGTGACCAGAACCTGCTCGGGCATCTCAGGACAAATATCCAATCCGGCTTTAATTGACGCAATTGTAAACGCAAGCAACGTCGCAACCCCGTCGGCATCAGATAATGCGTTCACACCGCTCACATCCCATGCATCCCGATCCAGAGACTTCGGCGCAGCCATCTCAAAATATGGATTTCTCATCCAGTGCGCGACCAGCGCATCAACCGCCGACCCGCCTGACGCCAACGCGCCGCCCTCATCATATTGTTTGCCTGTTCGTTCCTCGACAAAATCATCCATCAACGCATTGCCCGGCCCGCAATCAAACGCCAGAATATCCCCTTCGGAAATCCACGTAATATTTGAAACTCCACCCACATTTAAAAAGGCCAAAGGTTTAGCCAATTCATCCGCAAGAGCGCGATGATAAAGCGGAAGAAGCGGCGCTCCTTGCCCACCTTCCTTCATATCCGCAATCCTCATATCACCGACGACCCATATATTCGTAGCCTCCGCCACAGCATTGGGACTCCCGATCTGCCACGTAAATTTCTGGCTAGGATCATGAAAAATCGTCTGACCATGAAAACCTATAACGTCTATCTCATGAGCCCTGATATTAAATTTAGCCATAAAATTAGCCAATAAATCAACATGGCAATCTGTCACAAATTGTGCCGCCGCACGCACATCATCATCTTGTTCCTGACGGCCAAGCACTTTTCGAATGAGCGCCCGCCCCTCTTCTGGATAAGGGTAAAAATCATGCGAGACCGGATTGACATGCATACGCCCATCCGTTTCGATCAGGGCAATATCAATTCCGTCAAAAGACGTGCCGGACATAAGCCCGATTGCACGAAAGATTTTTTTATGTATCATGGCAGAACTTTACCCCTTTGGAGATAGTGCGAGATGAGCACATACAAGTCAGACTTTCTGAATATTCTAACTGAACGCGGCTTCATACACCAGTGCAGCGATTTCGAAGGCTTGGATGAAAAACTCAATGAAGGATCCCAAACAGCATACATCGGTTTTGACGCCACCGCAGACAGCCTGCATGTCGGCTCCCTTGTACAGATTATGATGCTCTACTGGTTCCAGCAAACAGGGCACAAGCCCCTGACACTTTTAGGCGGAGGAACAACAAAAGTCGGCGACCCTTCGGGTAAAGACGAAAGCCGAAAAATGTTGGATGAATCTGTGATTGCCTCGAACATTAAAGGCATAACATGGATTTTATCGGTCTTCTTACGCTACGGTTACGGACGAAACGACGCGAAACTGGTCAACAATGCCGATTGGCTGGAAAAACTGAATTACATCGACTTCTTAAGAGATTACGGCCCTCACTTCACGGTAAACCGTATGATGTCATTTGACTCCGTCAAATTAAGATTAGAGCGCGAGCAACCACTGACATTCCTCGAATTTAACTACATGATCCTGCAGGCTTATGACTTTCTGGAACTCCACCGCCGCTATGGTGTGGTTCTGCAAATGGGCGGCTCTGACCAATGGGGAAACATCATCAACGGCGTAGAACTGGGACGACGCAAAGACAGCGCGCAACTATACGCCCTCACAACCCCCCTCCTGACGACTGCGGCAGGAAAGAAAATGGGTAAAACCGCCGAAGGGACTGTCTGGCTGGATGAGAAAAAACTGCCCTCTTACGACTACTACCAGTTCTGGAGGAACACAGAAGATGCGGACGTCCCGCGCTTCCTGAAATTGTTCACGACCCTGCCGATGGATGAAATCAGCAAGCTGGAAAAACTGCAGGGACAGGAAATCAACGAGGCAAAAAAAATCCTCGCCTTTGAAACAACAAAAATGTGCCGCGGCGAACATGCCGCCGTACAGGCACAAAACACGGCGCAGGAAGTGTTTGAAAAAGGCGGTGTCGGTGAAGATTTGCCTCGCGTCGAAATCGACCCTGCCGATTTAAAAACCGGAGCGAAAATCATCGACCTTTTGGTAGAGGCAAATCTCGTCGCATCAAAAGGCGAAGCCAGAAGATTAATTCAAGGCGGCGGTGCGAAACTCAACGATCAACCGATAGGGTCGGTCGAGCAAACTATAGGTATGTCTGAAATGGCAAACGGCGGTGGAGAAGCAAAACTCTCCGCAGGAAAGAAAAAACACGCACTCATCGTGCTAAAGGGTTAGTCCCCTTCAATCCTGTTTTTTTCTGTCCACTGAATAATACTAAACCAAAATGCAAAATTTCATACTTTATGCCCTGACGGTGCTCATATGGGGGTCAACATGGTTCGTGATCAAATTCCAGATCGATAGCGATGTTCATCCGCTGCTTTCAATATCTTATCGTTTTGCGATCGCATCCGCAGTCCTGTTCGCCTTTATGCTCGCAACCGGAAAACTAAAAACCGCAAAATTCTCCCTAAGAGAACATTCTTATCTGGCCATATTGGGACTTTTCCTCTTTTGCCTGAATTATTGGCTATTCTATCAGGGGACGTTCTTCCTGACGACCGGACTGGTCGCCGTTATTTTCTCCAGCATGAGCTTACTCAACGCATTAAACCAAAGACTTTTCTTTAAAATTCCGCTGAATCCAAAGGTCATACTTGGCGCAATAATTGGGTTAACCGGAATTTGTCTGGTCTTCTGGCCGGAAGTAAACACCCTAAGCCTTAAGGATGAAAAACTCTGGGGCATAGGATTGTGCTTGCTCGCCTCCTACAGCGCCTCACTTGGCAACATGGTGTCCTTAAGAAATACGCGTGCCAGTATTCCTGTCATTGCGGCAAACTCTTACGGCATGACCTACGGTGCAATCCTTTCCTTCATCATAGCATTGGCATCAGGTGCAACGGTAAATTTCGACACATCATTTGATTATATGTGGTCTCTGCTCTACCTCGCCATTCTGGGCTCAGCCGTGGCCTTCTGCTGCTTTCTGACGTTGATCGCAAGGATTGGCGCAGATAAAGCGGCCTACTCAACGATCCTGTTCCCGATAGTAGCCCTACTGATATCAACACTATACGAAGACTACACATGGACAGCCTTCGCGATGATAGGGCTATTGCTTTCTGTTTTTGGGAATATCGTCGCCATGACCAACAGACCAAGCCTGCTTCACTTGAAAAAAAGGAGAGCTGAAAACCTTACTCGAAAAGAATACGACGCAAAAGTCCCGGCGCCAAAACCGATAAAGGATTAGTGCTGATCTTGGGATCATCCATCTTGCCTTTGATCTGATACGTCGCGGCAAACAGACTCCCCGAACCGCCTGTAATAATATCCCCGACCAGCGGAATACTGCCGATAATCTCGTTCACACCGGATAACGGGATAACCGTCCCCTCAATATCGACCAGTCGCTTGGCATTATCAAATTCTCCATCAAATGTCAGCCCCAGCGAATTACCGGATGTCCGCCCGTCTTCAAGAATAATAAGGCTCCCCTCCGGTCTGTAAAGCCAATCAACCTTGGCTTCCAGTCTTCTGAAATCAAGGCCGTCATCGCGCAAAACCTCAATCATCCCGGGAAGCGAGAGAATACTCAAAAGTTTCGACATCGCGGGCGCTTTCGTAACCTTGAAGTTCGTAATTTCTGCAGTTCCGCTAAAATTACGGTCTCGTCCACCCTCAATCGGCTCGGCAAAAATCCTGATCTCACCGCCTTCCATACCGGTATAAATGTAGAATGCCTTAAGCGTCGCACCGGCATCTGTCGCTTCCAGTACAAATTTTCGTTTGCCATCCTCATTCGGTTTAAAACGCAAATAAAAATCACCCTCTCCGACTTTGGCATCAATCTCCAGCTGGTTAAAACGCCCCTTTTCATCAATATCGGAATACATCTCGACCGCACGTACCGTTTCGTTTTCAGATGTACGCATTTGCTTGGCTTTAACGGAAATCATTGTCGCGGGTTGTGTATAATCCTCTTGCACCTCATCAACATTCAGGAACGGGCGCAAATCAAGGAAGTCCCCGTCAAACAGGATTTTAACAACCCCGTCATCCTGTATTGTGAAATCCAGCGCGGCATCCGTCTCACCCAGAGTAAAACGGCTAACTTTTCCGTTATGAAGATAGGTCTCACCCTCGTATTTTTTAAACCCCAGTGTCGTTTTTTTAAGATCGAACTGCTCGGCCTGAGCGGTCAAATCTTGTAACTCTTGCAACACCTCATTCCTGAAAACGGCCTTAAATCGCGCCGAACCGGCTTTCCCCGGCGGCTTGTTATAGTCAAACGGTGCAACAAAAAACCGTGCAGGTGTCGCATCCACCTTCACATCGGCAACTGAACGGTTGTTACGGTATCCCGTGTAAACAACATCAAGCCCGATTGATCCTTGAAGAAAATCATCAAGATTAATCCCAAGCGCTTTGCGGATATTGGGGTCCGCCGTAATCTTGGCATTTGTCTGCGACTTATAAGGCTTCCCCTCGCTCTCCAGATACTCAGACCATACAAGATCAATCGGCCGCTTATTCAATTCTCCTGCCCCGGTAACAGTCACCTTCTTGTCTTTCAACTCAAGTTTGAAAGGCCCTCCCGTTAAATCAAGCGTATGAACAACATCGGGAATAAACACATTTGTGAGTATGCCGCTGGACTCAATTTCCATTTCCTCCAGTAAAACCTTTTTATTGGTATCAAACGCAAGACGCGTCCGCAGGTCAGCCGAGCCCTTAACCTGAGAAATATCCATTCCCTTGTCCTTGTTCATATTGATCGGCTCTTCGGAAAGATAAGCAAAAACCTCCTGCAAATCCCCCTCGAAATCAATATCAAGCTCCGCAGTTCCCTTCCCGACAGCAACCACTTCTCCCAAAACTACCTTTGCATCCCGCACATGCAAATCACCGAGATAGGCATCCTCGATATGGGCCGAGAGAATATCCGTATTATAATCAAACTTTCCCGTGCCTTTCGCTTTTGTCACGGGAAAGAGTGGCGCACGGTAATCAACGGTCATATTCTCATACGCATAACCGGCCTGCAGATCAGTAATGTCAAAATCCCAGACCTTCTCGTCCTCAGTTAAGTCGGCGGTAAAGAGAGCATCTTCTTCAATGTCGGGCGACTTGAAGACTGCGGGCGCAGGTCCTGCGCCCTGATCCAAAGGTACAAGTTCCGCAACGATGTCGATATTGGCCCACAAATCGCGGAAAGTACCGTCAGCCATTTTATCAACAAGCCACTCCTCACTATTGTCACCGCGCAAAAACTCCGGCCATAACGGATCAATAGATGCCTGTTTCAAAGTATCGACTTTGAGAGAAACAAGCCCTGTGATTTTTTCAAAATTATCGTTCTGAAGGTTTGCTGACGCTTGAAACGTCACATCACGCAAAGTAATGCGCGTATCTGTTAACTTGATGTTTTTGGAGTAACGGTCATAAGACAGTCCAAATCTAAAGTCCTTGTACGGCAAACCCTTCTTCGTCACAGACGGATGGTACAAACGCCCGCCTTCGGAACGTGCTTTTAATGAAACGACACCCGGCAAAAGATCATGACCGAATGATGTTCTTAACTCTGCATTCAAAATCAAATCTTGATCCCTCAGAATATCAAGAGACGCAAACTTACCTGCCAAAATCATCGTATCAAGATTTAAAATCTCTGTAATAAGCTCAAAACGCTTAAGCTTCCAGAAATAGCTGAGCAGAAAATGAACCTCGGATGTTTCACCGCGCACATCGGGCAAAGAAACCCCGAGCCTTGAGAAAAGCCCCTTGTCATTACGACGAAATGTTCCCCCGAAATTCGGTAAAAACCAAGACAAGCCGTTGATATGATCTTCCAGCATCAAACGCGCATTATCAATTTCAAGACTTTCCAGCTCAGACAACGGGCTGTCCTTATAATTCTCGCTGGAGGGCTCGGCCAGATAGGATAAAACACGCCTGACCATAGCCTCGGTATCTTCATCACTATCCGTATTAGAAAAATTCGTACTCCCGATCCCGATATCAATACCGCCGTCAACAGTGCGGATAATTCTTAAATTCGGCTCTTTTAAAGTCACTTTCGTCGGGAGCAATTGCCCGCGTAATAACCCGGCCTTGGACAAAGTCAGCGCTATCGCTCTGACCGACAGAATGATCTTATCATCCTTGTTCAAAACCTTGCCTTCGTCCAAAACCAGATGAATAGAGTCCTTAAAGTCCGGCCAATGAAGATATACCCCCTCCATCACCGCATGATTACCGGTCATTTCATCTGATAGTGCTTCCATAACATAGGATTTGGCAAACCCGATCTCTAACGGCGCACTCGCAATACGCCACAACAGAATAAACACGGCGATCATGCACACGGGCACCATGACAATAAGTGTCGTAAAGATGAATTTCAGGCTTAAGAGTAGAAACCGCCCTAAATACTTTAGCAAAACCTGCTCCGGCTGAAAGTTAAACGTTAGTCATACAAAAAACAGGAGCGCTTGACCATGTAAAATGCGCCGCTGGCATCATGCTTTTTGTTACTTGCACTGCACAAAAAAAACTATGTATGGTGAAATCACTCAAAAATTATGCATACCCATCATAACAGGAGATAAGCATGGCTGAACTGAATATTGGAAGTATCGCACCTGATTTTACCCTGCCCACCGATAACAAAGGCGAAGTCACGCTTTCTAGCTTGAAAGGAAGAAAGGTTGTCCTGTTTTTCTACCCGAAGGACGACACCCCCGGCTGCACGAAAGAAGCATGCGGTTTCCGTGACGAACTTGATAATTTCACTGCCGAAGGCGCAAAAGTCATAGGCATTTCAAAATGCAGCGTCAAAAAACATGACAAATTCAAAACCAAACATGAATTGAACTTCCCGCTGGCCTCCGATGAAAACGGCAATGTTTGCGAACAATACGGCGTTTGGGTAGAGAAAAACATGTATGGCCGCAAATATATGGGCATCGAACGCTCGACATTCCTGATCAACGAAGACGGGAAAATCTCAGCGATCTGGCGCAAGGTCAAAGTCCCCGGTCACGTCGAAGAGGTCAAAGAAGCCCTCAAAAATGAAGAATCAAGAGCCGCTTGAACTTAAAAAAAAGCAGTAACGAACAAAAAACGGGTCACAAGAACCCGTTTTTTTAATCCTAAAACTTACCGCTTACGAATTAAGCAGCAACACCTTCAGCAGCCCCTGTAATAGGAACGTTTAGACCGCCGCCGGCATTATTCATATGATCATGCACATGATCGATCAAAATATCCGTTGAATCATGGAAGAAATGGTTCGTTCCGGGAATCACACGGTAATCGATGGCAATACCCTTCTGCTGGTGTAACTTCTCGACAAAGTCAGCCACAGACTCTTCAGGAACCACGTCATCATTTTCGCCGTGTACAACCAAACCGGATGTCGGACAAGGTGCAAGGAAACTGAAATCTTCCGTGCTGGCAGGGGGCGCAACAGAGATAAAACCTTGAATCTCAGGACGGCGCATCAAAAGCTGCATGCCAATCCAGGCACCGAAAGAAAATCCTGCAACCCAGACATAAGGGGCATTCGGATTAATCTCTTGCATCCAGTCCAAAGCGGAAGCAGCATCGCTCAACTCGCCTTCGCCCTGATCAAAAACACCTTGCGATCGGCCTACGCCGCGAAAGTTAAAACGTAATGTTGAAAAACCGCGAGCCACACACGCCTGAAACAGCGCATACGTAATCTTATTGTTCATTGTGCCGCCGTGCTCGGGGCTGGGGTGCAAAATCAAGGCAAGCGGTGCATTTTTGATTTTGGAATGAGAGTAGCGGCCTTCTAGGCGACCGGCCGGACCGTTCAGAATAACTTCAGGCATTAAAAACCTCTTTTTAATATGTTCGCGTTCCAATCTTGTAAGGCATGCATCTAAGCATATTTGCCCGCAAAGTTTCAAAAAAGATCGAAACTGGTTGAAACTTTATGCATTTTCTATATTAAAGAACTGACCATAAGTCCACAAATTTATGATAAGTCATTGAAAAACAATGTGGATAATAGGCAGAAGCATGGCAAAAAAAACGCAAATTTACCTCGATTACAACGCAACTGCAGCATTACGACCCGCCGCAAGGGATGCGATGCTGGACGTTTTGAATGAGCAAAATTGCGCCCTGAATGCCTCCTCCGTACATGCTTTTGGCCGAAAAGGCAGAAAAATCGTAGAAGGTGCGCGTGGACATGTCGCGAACCTTATCGGCGTGCCCGCAAATCAGGTCATCTTTAACAGCGGCGCAACAGAAGGAAACAACACTGTCCTGCGCTACTTTGCTCAAAATTATTCGGATAAGGCCATCTTCGTATCATCAATCGAACACCCTAGCGTACTCGACCCCGTACCCAACGCTCATAAAATCCCCTGCAAACCCGACGGCACAATTGATATCAACGCTCTCGACCAAAGTTTGGAAGAAACAAGAAAAACTAGTGAGATAGCTCTTGTTTCTGTGATGTGGGTTAATAACGAGACCGGAGCAATACAAGACGTGTCGAAAATTTCCACAATAGCGCACAAACACGGCGCTCTCTTTCACTGTGACGCGGTGCAGGCAGCAGGAAGACTGCCCGTAAACCTCGCCGAAAACGGAATAGACTTCCTGACCCTCTCCGCTCATAAAATCGGCGGGCCGCAGGGCGCAGGCGCATTGGCTTTCGGCCTGTGTGGTGAAACCCCGACGCTCCTCTTCGGCGGTGGTCAGGAAAAATCAGCCCGCGCAGGCACGGAAAACGTCGCCGCAATCGCAGGATTCGGCGCCGCTGCCAAAGACTCCCTCGAACACATGAACCATTATCAGGCATTGGGAAAATGGCGCGATAAACTCGAGGACGGATTAAAATCCCTGACACCGTCCGTCATTATCCATGCCGAAGAGACCCCGCGCGTGCCCAACACGTCCTTTTTCAGCCTGCCTGACACATCCTCCGAGACATTGCTCATGGCTCTCGATCTCGAAGGCATAGCGCTCAGCAACGGCTCCGCCTGCTCCAGTGGCCGCGTCGAACCCAGCCACGTCTTAAAAGCCATGGGCGCGGACGAAAAAACCGCCTCCTCCGCCTTGCGTATTTCCATGGGCTGGGCTACCAAGGAATCCGATATTGATACGTTCCTCACCGCATGGAAAAAAATCACCGAACGCATAAAGAATAAAAGGAAATAGAATATGTCCACGATCACACTAATCCAGAAAGACGGCACCCCCCGCCAAATCGAAGCCGAAGAAGGCTGGTCACTCATGGAAATCACCCGTGATGCGGACGTCGAGGAAATCGAAGGCGTCTGCGGCGGCTCAATGGCCTGCGCGACATGCCACATGTATATCCACCCCGACTGGGTCGCACGGGTCGAGGCACAAGACAACGAAAAGTCGGACGAAGAAGAAGACATGCTCGATATGGCAACCGATATCACCGACACCTCCCGCCTGGGCTGCCAAATCCGCATGAGCAAGGAACTCGACGGCCTTGTCGTCGCCGTCCCCGGCGCAAAAGTCGACTGGTAAAACCGCTAAACAACAAGAACAACAACCAAGGGTACACGAACATGATCAGACATATCGTATTTTTCACCGTCAGCGATGAAGAAAACAGAGACCTGATCTACACCACCTTAAAAACCCTCGAAACCATTGAGGGAAACTGGACTTTAGAGGTCAGAAAAAACAGCAAGATCGACCAGATCGGCAACGATATCGACTTCGTGGTCTACGGCGAATTCCCCGATGAAGACGCGCTCCAACGCTACAAAAACGACCCGATCTACGAAGCCTCGACCCGCACCGTCCAACCCCTGCGCGACCAACGCTACGCCGTGGATATAGATACAAGCAAGTAAGCAAACCGCAAAACTTGCGCTTTTTGGTCAAAAACCGTACTCTCCCCGCCACATTGGAAACACCGCGGGGTAACGCCCGCAAAAACGTGACGACTGGAACACCATGACGACCGAATTAAACAGTCTCGGCATTGCAAAACCCCCGCGCGATACCCGCGTGGTCGTTGCCATGTCCGGCGGCGTGGATTCTTCCGTCGTCGCCGCGCTCCTGCATGAGGAAGGCTACGATGTCGTCGGCGTCACCCTGCAGCTTTACGATATGGGCGAGACCAACCTCGCAAGCGGCATCGTCAAGAGCAAGACCTGCTGCGCGGGACAGGACATCTACGACGCCAAACAGGTCGCAGACAAACTCGGCTTCCCCCACTACGTCCTGAACTACGAGAACAATTTCCGCGAATCCGTCATAGATGATTTCGCCGACAGCTATCTGCGCGGAGAAACACCGATCCCCTGCGTGCGCTGTAACCAAAGCGTCAAATTCCGTGACCTGCTGGAGGTCGCCCACGACCTCGGCGCGGATTGCATGGCAACAGGCCACTACATCAAACGAAATGTAAATGAAAACGGCAACGCCGAACTCGAACGCGCCATCGACCACGGCAAGGATCAAAGCTATTTCCTCTTCGCGACAACACAGGAACAACTCGACTTCCTGCGCTTCCCCCTTGGCGGCTGGACAAAGGACGTCACACGCGAACACGCGGAGCGCCTCGGCCTTGTGAATGCCGACAAACCCGACTCACAAGACATTTGCTTCGTCCCCCACGGCGACTATACAAAGGTCGTAAAGAAAGTGCGCCCGCAAGCCGAAAACCCCGGCGAAATCGTCCATATCGACGGACGCATCGTCGGCGAGCATAACGGCATCATCCATTACACCATCGGCCAGCGTAAAGGGCTCGGCATCGGTGGCGGCGTCAGTGAAAACAACGAACCGCTCTACGTCATCGCCCTGAAGCCAACAGAAAATCAGGTCATCGTAGGGCCGAAGGACGCCCTCGCCCGCGATACGATCTTTATCCGCGAATGCAACTGGCTGATTGATCAAAAGGACGCGCAAAACCTGCCCGTTACGGTCAAATTCCGCTCGGTCATGCAGCCCGTCCCCGCGCACCTGACCATCACCGATAACGGCGCAAAAATCCTGCTTGAGACCGCCCAATACGGCATCTCCCCCGGTCAAGCAACGGTGTGCTACCAAAACAATCGCGTCCTCGGCGGCGGCTGGATCACACAAACAGCCAACAGCAGAGCAACAAAAAACGCCGCATAAAACTGCGGCGCCTTTAATCTGCAATATACAACTGCGAAAAGTTACGGCTTGAAAGAACTCCCACCACTCATACCATCGACAGCATTATCAATCACATCTGTCCTATTCTTCAGAGCTTCTGCAGCCTCTCCGCTCATACCTTCAGTAGTGACATGATCAACAACGGCCTCACCACCCTCATAAGCGGCATCTTCAACACCGCCGACAATTGCATCTTTCCACTCACCTATTTGCTGTCCCAAAGCTTCAATCCAGCCAGGAGCGTTACTGTCTAAGAGTTGCTCATTGGTCAGCTCAGCAGTTCTATATCCGTAATCCTGATTGGATTGCTCGGACGCAATCGCACGGCGAATGGTGGAATCAGTCGGATTGTCGTACCCCTGCTCCGCCATCTGTTCTGTCACAGAGGCAATCGTCGCCTCGCCGATCGCGGTCGCGGCGAATGTCTGCCAGTCCTTATCATTGTAAAAATTAAGTCCGACGGTTTCCTCTCGAAGATCGGTAAACTCCATCGCTTCAACGTTTGCACCCATAATTTGCACCTATATTTGATATAATTCTTTGTTAATATTTTATGCCTGAAAAACCGGAGAATGCAAGAAAATGCTTTTTTTCACGCCAATATCTTGACAAAATCGCCAGAAAAGAAGAAAACAGCGTCTCAATATTGGTATGGCGGTGTAGCTCAGGGGTTAGAGCAGTGGAATCATAATCCATGTGTCGGGTGTTCAAATCACCCCACCGCTACCAACTTCCGCGCAATAGTGTACTATGAAAACGGTTATGTACTGTTAATTGCCACGGATAAACTCTCTATCCCTGCTCATGATGCCAGATGACACGTTTTAGATTACAAAATATTTTTTTTTACATTACGGCATTGATCATTTTGGCTCCGCTCGTAGCGCTTGGAATACAAGGATTTGGCGCCAAGAGCGACACTTTTTTGTTTTTAGTGAAAAACGTATTAGATGATGTATTCATCAGCTCATTCATCATTGTATTCTTAACGGCAATTGGTGTTTTTGTGATTGGGGTCAGTACGGCGTGGTTCGTTGTACAGTATGAATTCTGGGGCAGAAGTGTATTGCAATGGGCACTTTTTATGCCACTGGCGTTTCCCGCTTATATTCTGGCCTATGTTTACACTGACTTTTTTGATGCGGCAGGGCAGTTGTCTCAGATGTTAAGGGCATTGGATGTAAGCTTTCTATTACCGGACTTAAGAACGACAGGCGGCGCAAGCTTTATACTTACATTTTGTCTTTACCCATACATATATCTTTTTGCACGAAACGGATTTTTAACAACCTCAAAAAATCAGATAGAGAGCGCATCCCTCTTGGGAGGCAGCAAGTGGTCACAGTTCTTTAGTATTGCCTTGCCATCTGCAAGACCGTTTATCATTGTCGGTCTAGTGCTTGTGATTATGGAGGTTCTGGCCGATTACGGCACGATGGATTATTTTGGTATTAAGGTGTTCTCTACCGTAATCTATGACTCTTGGGCAGGATATGGGGATATAACAGCAGCAGCCAGACTATCCCTGCTTCTTTTGGTCTTTGTTTTGCTTCTGGTGTTTCTTGAAAAAAAGCAACGCGGAAAAATGAGATTTTACGAGATTGATCGTGTACAAACACACGCTAAGCCGCAAAAAAAAGGCAACCTGCTGATAAGCCTGTATTGTTTCTTGCCCGTTTTCATTGGTTTTATTTTTCCAATGATGATTATGCTAAACATGGTTTTGGAGACACTTGATTACGCGCTGATAACCAAAACACTTCCTTATTTGCTAAACACACTGGTCTCAGGAGCGCTGGTTGCACTGCTTGGTGTTCTTATAGCTTTCATTTTAGTATCGCAAACCCGAAAAGCCCCGAGTGCTAGAAAGAACATACTCCTGACATGCTGCGGGTTTGGATACGCGTTGCCGGGAATTATTCTGGGACTGGGGCTTTTGCTGATATCCTCATATTTCTCTGCACTCGGAGTTTTAGTCACTGGGACTTTCATTTTTTTAATTCTCGGCTATCTCATTCGATTTTTGAACGTGGCTCTGCAAGGCATTGATGCAGGCTATGATAAAATAAGCCCTTCGATCATCGAAGCTGGCGAACTCATGAAACGTAAAACTCTTGATGATATTTGGCATGTAAAGTTGCCTCTATTATGGCCCTCTATATTCAGTACAGGCCTTATTCTGGCTGTTGAAGTCATAAAGGAATTGCCTTTAACCTTAGTTTTGCGTCCCTTTGATTTTGATACGCTGGCCGTTCACACCTACAATCTGGCGTCTGATGAACGCTTGCACGAGGCGGCTTTTCCGGCAATGTGCATTGTGATTGCGGGCTGCGTTCCCGTTTTGCTTTTACAAAAGCTTATTCGCAGCCCGTAACACGTCTTTGTCTAAGGAAATCTAATTCTATGGGAACGCAATTTCATCAAAAATCATTTTGGCTTGTTTTTGATGCTTCCCGAATGCACTAACATTTATGTCCTGGATTTTAAAATCTCGGTTAGCCTCAACCACGTCATTCACTTCAACGCTGTCTACAACCGGATATTCGTTATTGCCGTTTGCAAAATAAGCCTGAGCGGAATCCGTGGTCAGATACTCTAAAAACTGTACTGCGGCCTCTTTGTTTTTTGCATTTTTCAAAACACCTGCGCCGGAGATATTGATATGCGTGCCGTTACTTTCCTGATCCGGGAAAACAAGAGCAAGATTTTTAGCGATAGCTTTTTCTGTAGGATCTTCAGAGCGTTGCAGACGGAAGAAATAGTAACTATTCACCAGTGCGATATCACAGATTCCCGCAGCAACCGCTTTAATCTGGTCGGTATCCCCGCCCTGAGGTTTACGTGCAAGATTATCCAAAACTCCCTTAGCCCAAACCTTTGCGGCCTCTTCGCCCTCTTGTGCAATCATACTGGCAAGCAATGACTGGTTGTAGATATTTCCTGACGAACGTACACAGACACGCCCTTTCCATTTCGGATCAGCCAGATCCTTGTATGACATCAAAACCGCGTCCTCTATTTTATCCTTGTTATAAACAAGAACGCGCGCGCGAGCGGAGAAACCAAACCATAAATCATCGGGATGACGAAGGTTCGTTGGTATTTTTTCTCTCAGAATGTCAGACTCAACTTTATCAAACAGACTGGCTTGCTCGGCGCGCCACAAACGACCCGAGTCAACAGTGATAAATAAATCCGCAGGGCTAAGCTCGCCTTCTTGCTCCAATCGTGCGATCAACGCATCCCCTTTACCATCGACACGCTTGATTTCAATTCCGGTCTGTTCGGTAAAATCTGAATATAACTTCTCATCCGTATCATAATGACGCGAAGAATAGATATGCAGCGTATTGTCTTGTGCGAATGTAGCCTCAAATGCCGTAAAAGTAAGCGCAACAGCAAGTATGGGCAGGACTTTTTTGATCATGGTTTTAGCCTTTTTACTTGAAATTTGTATTGATAATGATTATCAATTAAGCTTCTAACAGTGTTGAGAATGAATATCAACTAGGAAATAATTTTTTGTCATGACATCCAAAGAACCCGAAATATTGCTTGAAGCAGATAATCTTTGCTTCTCCTATCGTGAGGCTTTGCCTCACGGTTTGAGTGTTGTACGCAATATTTCCTTTGATATTTATAAGGAGGAGTTTTTGTGTCTTCTCGGGCCTTCAGGCTGCGGAAAAACAACACTTTTGCGGCTCCTTGCTGGTTTGGAAGCACCCGATAGCGGTTCAATCAGAACACATGGTGATACACTGGAAGTCGGAATGGTATTTCAGGATTTAGCACTCTTTCCGCACATGAGCGTTGCACGAAATGTAGGCTATGCGTTACGTCATCTCTCCCGCGTTGACAGGCGCATGCGAACAGATGAAATGCTGGCTTTGGTTGGCCTCACTGAGAAGCGCGGCGCATACCCGCATGAGCTTTCCGGCGGCCAGAAACAAAGACTTGCCTTGGCAAGAGCTTTGGCACGTCAACCTGACCTTATTTTATTGGATGAGCCTTTTGCCTCTCAGGATGTGACATTGCGGGCACAAATGCGTGATGATGTGATGCATATTCTGCGCGATGCGGGAGTTGCAGCTTTACTCGTGACACATGACCCTGAAGAAGCAATGCAATTCGCCGACCGAATTGCCATCATGAATAAAGGCTCAATTCAACAGATCGGCGAACCGACCGATATATACAATCACCCGAACAGCGCCTTTGTTGCGTCTTTTTTCGGGCAAACAAACCGAATAAGAGGATGTGTTAAGAGCGGCATTGTTTCTACAGCTATCGGCAAAATTGAAGCGCCAGAGTTTCAGGATAATACCAATGTCCAGATTATTATAAGACCGGAAGCACTAAAACTTTCTGCACATGATCCGGCTGTAGATCATAATGACCCCAAACATGCGCATGCCCACGCTTATGTGTCGGAAAGGAAATATCTCGGACGGTCTACCCTTGTGCATATGGATACACATGATCTTGATAAAAAGGATCAAAACTCTGTCCATCTTCATGCCCGTGTGCCCGGTGCCTTTTTGGAACAGACTGTAAGTGTTCAGGATGTATTTTTGGATCAATCCCAAATTTTCGTATTCGAAGACGAAGCGGCATAAAAAGAGACTTTGCCGGACTAAAGTCGCCGGACTAAGATCGAGGATAATAACATTCCGATATTCAAAAACGAACAAATATTTGACGCAACAAAGAAACGTAAGTACCATAACAAGGTGAAAAATATTTTTGTACAACAGCCGATACAACATCACCCAGCCAAACAGCGGGGCGTTTTGTGTTGATTGTATAAGTACAAGCATTTTCACGACGACGGCCTCGCTATTGCGGGGCTTTTTTTATTGCTCGTATAACTCAATTTGTAGAGTAACCCGCTCATAACGGGTTGGTTATCGGTTCAAATCCGGTTACGAGCACCAACGGGTAGTGGAGAAGTCTGGAGTTCTCACCTGATTTGGAATCAGGGGGTCGTAGGTTCAAATCCTGCCTACCCGACCAAATATGTTGCGTGTAGCATTAAGGCAATGCACCTGATTGTGAGTCAGGCATGAAGCGGGTTCGATTCCCGTCGCGCACCCCATTCGGGCGTAGCCAAGCGGCAAGGCAACGGAATTTGACTCCGTGATCGTAGGTTCGATCCCTACCGCCCGATCCAATATTTAAGACCAGAGAACGAAGAACCAGAAATCAAAAACTAAACCCACAAACAACACCCACAGTGGCTTCTTCTTCGGTATCATAACCCACACGAATGCCGATATCGGGTTGAATTTTTCCAAGATCAACACGCAAGGACTGTTCGGTATAAACGCCGTATGACTCCAGATCATCGAAATCTGTTTGCGTGTAAGCTCCGAAAACATGCCGCAGATTGCTGTACCAATGATCACCCGCAGTATTCATCTCGAGTTCTGTGTAAGCCGTTCCTAAAAACTGGTTCTCATCCCCCAGCCGTTGAGTCGCATGCAAACCGTTATGCCAAAGCGTGGGACCGCCGAAAGAGACACAATCGGTAAGATCTGTAGAAACTTGTCCATGGCCGTCGAAACGGGACATTCCGTCGGCGTATGTATAGGAAAGCCCACTTGTTAAATCGCTGTTCTCAGTAAGACCGACATTGTAAACCGCGCCGGTATGCGCAAATAAGTCTTCATCCAGCACTTGATACCCCGCTGTTAAGGTGGGTGTTAAAGTACCTTCACCCAATGAAAAATCTTGACCTGAAAAACGTGCCCCAAGAATTTCGCCATGCCGCTGCAAATGATCACCGACCCATGGCCGAGGAGTACGAATAATGCCATCCGTATCCCCGTCGACATGCCCCAGCAAACCTAAATCCAGCTTGCCCGTGCCCTCAAAACTGTGACGAAAGTATAGCTCGCCTATCGGAGCCTGATCAAAAAGCCCGACATTTACAGCACCCAGACGAAAACCGTCACCATCTGAGTCAGAGTAAAAACCTGTAGAAATTCGTTCTCCTTCAACATCAAACCCACCTTCAAGCACTGGAATCCTGAGTTGAAAACCGTCTGCCTTCGCTTCATAATCCAGATCAAGACCTGACTCATCATCTGAATAACTTGCGGGCACAATTTCCGCTCCGCGCTGCTGAGCAACATGACGAGCCAAAAACGCAGCCTCTCCCTCATTCTGGAGCATCCTGTAATCACCGAGTGTCAACCCCGCCTCCTCTGCGGCGGCCCTATCTTCGAAATGAGACTTTACAACGCGCAAATGACTTTCAAGATTCTCACCGCGCTCAGGACTGACGGAGTCAAAAGTTTTCAGTATTTCGCCTAGCCGTTGCGGGTCTTCCAGCAACGCCTCGGCCTTCTCTTCGGTTGTTATCCCCTCTTTGACTATCGTGCCTAGCATCCATGCCGGGAACCCTGCATCGTCGGAAATATCTCTGGCTTCGGTAATCATAACACCGATCGATAAATCCGACGCCAAATCTGCCCGAAGGCCCACAACCTGACCATCTTCAAGGCCGTTCGCCTTTGCCAGATCGGCAACCGGTATATCCTGATCGACCAGTGCAAGCCCACTATAATTTTCTTCGACGGTTTTCTGTATAAACGCATCTCGATCAAAGGCAGGCGAAGGCTCACCCTTTTTCAAAAAATCGGGAATAAAAGATTCCACGTAATCCTTCATCTCGCCCGCAGCAACTGCACACGAAAGCTGCATCACGGCCATACGGTAAGGATTAATCGTGCCGTCTTCGTTAAGTTGACGATACATTTCCCCGATCGCATTCACGCCGTCTTCATCCTTAAATGCTTTGAGGTCTTCCGTAATTCGTGCCAGCGTGATGCCCTCATCCGGCGTAACGCCTTCGGGCACGGACATTTCAAAAAGAGACGGTAACGCTGCCCGATCCGGATTCACCGCTGCCTTGAGCGCACCTTGAACGGCCTCACTGTAAGCCCCGTGAAGAACCGCCTGAACATCTGGAAGATTATCGACATTTGAAAATCCGTTAGCCTCTAAATCATATCCTGGAAAATGGGAATTCTGCGCCTCTGCCAAAGGCAAAGAATTAACATACCCCATTAACAAAACTGCATCAGCCTGAATAGCGGGGTCATCAGAACTCAGACGCTCCTCTAAAAATGATAAGGACGGATGCTGCCGTAAGTTAAGCCTCTCTGAAGAATGGAACTGACTTTGTTGCTCCGAGAAATGCTGTTGGATAGACTCAGTTGCTGCGGCTTTTTCATCTTCTGTAGCCGTTGTACTGACGAGGGTTGCCTTGGCTTCCACCATAGCCGTTTGCAGCGCCAATAAATCAACACTGTTTGGATTTTGTACTGAAATTACACCATCAGGATTGCCACCCGCCATGACACCCTCTTGAATTATTGTTCTTTATTATGATTTACATTATACAGTTTCTATAAAAATTGCAAAACCACACCCAAAGCTGGAAACAGCCAGTGGCCGTTATGTTGCCGTTCCTATAGACGGGTCATTCTCAAGAGCAAAAATAATATGCTCCGCCATCCGCTTGGCCGCATCACTCAATTTTTGCTTATTCTGTAATAAATCCACCTCTATTGGAGCCAAATTCGGCAAACCGCTCTTATCACCGAGTACAGACAACCCGCGCACCTGGGAAATCATCTCTTTTGGAACGGCTGTAATACCAAGACCTGCCCTCGCAGCCGCAATCCGTCCCGTCATACTGGAACTTGTAAAAACGGCATTCCATTTGATTTTTTTCTTGTCCAGAGCGTTTGTCATTTTGCTTCGATAAACGCAAGGGTAAGGTGATAAAATCAACGGCACACTTTCCCCTAAGTTAAACGCTTGCTTCTCCAGACCTGCCCAGACCAAATACTCACGCCAGACCTTATTACCGTAAATCTTGGTTTTACTATCGCGTTTGATTAGAACAAGATCCAGTTCGCCCTTCTCAAAACGTTCTAACAAATTATGTGAAAGATCACAGATCACTTCCAATGCTACAGACGGATGTGATTTAGAAAATTGAACGATCACATCTGGAAGATGGTTTGTGGCAAAAGCCTCCGGAGCACCCAGCCTGACGGTCCCTGAAATATCCGGCTGTGATATACGCCCAAAAACTTCATCATTCAGGGCAATCATCTGCCGCGCATAAGGCAACAAAATTTCCCCGTCTGTCGTGAGAGCAACGGAACGGTTAGTCCTTAGAAACACATCATGGCCTAACAGAGCTTCCAGCTTCTTGATCTGCTGGCTCACAGTTGATTGCGTTCTCCCCAATCGCTCCGCTGCATGCGAAAAACTTCCTGCCTCATATATTGTGATAAAGGCTCTCAACAAATCCAAATCGACATTCCTGATCATAAAAATCCTATATTTAAATTATGAATAAGAACACATTTAATAATGTGTATTTACAATAAATCATTTGATACTAGCGCGGATTAACAACACAAAACTCTTAAAAACAAAGACCTCTTGAATTATTACATATATCAATAATAAACATTATTCTAATTAATTATACAAATCATCAAAAACATTTTATCGTACTTTTATAAACAAAAGGAAACAGAGATGGAGCAACACATACAGACCATGAGACACACTATGAAAACCCACAATAGACAACAGGAACCTTGCCCGATTTCTGTATGGCTGGATGAAGGCGGTTGCCACGAAATTGAACACGATTACAGCTAACCCACGCAGGAGGTAAACATTAACAGACCCAGAGATGAGCCTTAAAGCTAAAAGCCCTCACTCTCTAAGCCCTACGTAACAAAACAATGAAAGGAAACTTTTTGGATAAACGTGACACTCAACATAAGAAAACCAAGTTGAATACGGGAAGATTCAAGTAGCCACTTACCTGAAGCCTAGCACAGAAGATGCGGTAAATATATTTGCAGACACTCACAGTAATGCCTCGAGCCTTATACACAAAAGCTGCAAATGAAAAAATACCGCATCTTTCTATTTTACAATAATTGATCTGCGAGAATAACGACACGACAACATAGCCGCAGTGGTTGTCATTAAAGCGCCTACCGGACAAATAACACTCTATGTATACCCCTTATATAGACACCTCTTTGAAGTCCTGTTATGTCTTTAATAACCATCAAGATAACACAAGGATTTCCAATGACGACTTCTCTTATGCAATATCTGGACAAGGCAATCAGCGCACTTGATGAGCTTGGTCTTGTACCCAAACAGCAGGACGACGCACCGGTGTTGGCCCTGATCGAAAGGTTGACCGTTCTGGATCAGGAAAAAGTCACCCTAATTGCCCGCACCCTCTCACAGGCATCCCTTTTTAATGAAGTCGTGCGCGAGCAAGTCAAGGAAATGGAATACGGCCAACGCTACAAGGCAATCACCGCCATGTTCGACTCCATACGTGATGACGCAAAAGCCATGGTCGATCAGGTCGAAGACGGAAAAATCGACACCTTCGAACGCCTCGCCAATCTCTGGATGAAAACCACACGCGGCGATATCCCCGCCCGCTTTGAAAAAATCAAGGGGACATATCTCGACGTCTCCAAAGATACAAAAGACCAGATCCAGAGAGAGCTGATCATTCTGGAGGCATATAAAGATTTCCGCGGCGCGATGAAACAATCGCAAGTTCTGGCACTCGAAGTCCTCGCTGTTGCGGAGGATCGCGTCAAAACAGCGCGCGAAACATTGGAAACAGCCTCCAAAGCCATCGAAGAGTATAAAGGCGAAGATGCTGCCGAACGCGCAAAACTGGAACTCACGCGCGATGAAAAACTCCGCGCTCTTCAGACCGAAGACGCACGCTACCAGATCGCAAAGGATCTCTCCGATAATCTGACCATCGGTTACAACACCTCCGAAGTCGTTATGGCACGCTTGAACCAGACAACAAGCGCAAAACAACGCGTTTATGCACAATCAATCAGCTTCTTCTCCACAAACGAGACCGTGCTAACGGCTCTGTCAGCTTCCTTTACGGGGCTACACGGGTTGCACGAAAGTACTCAAACACTGAACGCGATGAAAGAAGGTGTTGAGAAGTCTCTCGAGACACTCGCAGAAATCGGAAACGTGGTACAGGAAGAAGCCCTGAAAGCCGGTTACGGCCCGACCGTAAAAGCCGAAGCGGTCAAAAAACTGGTCGATGCGATCGTCGAATATCAGGAACGCTCAGAAGAAATTGTTGCGGAAATGCGCAAACTGTCGACCGAAAACGCGAAGGAGATTCAGGACGCAGTAGAAGACGGAAAAGCACGCATGGCGAAACTGGCACAGCGCTCCGCTCAAGCCCCTGCTCTGGCCGCCTGACCTAGCATAAAATCCGGGGACAAATGACCGAGAAAGCATCGGACCAAACCATGGACGAAGTAATGTTGGCGATGGACATCGTCGACACGCTTCGCCGTGACAACCGGATTGTCCAGCGGGAACTATCTGCAGAAATGCAGGAAGAAACCCTGCTTAACCGCTTGAAGGAAATTTACGGCAAACAAGGCATCGAAGTCCCGGATGAAATACTAAAAGAAGGCATACAGGCATTACGGGAAGATCGCTTTATCTATAAACCGACCCCGCCGTCACTCTCACGCTTCCTTGCTACCATATATGTCAAAAGATCAAAATGGGTCAGACCGCTCATAACAGTGTCTTTCATCATAGTTTTGACAATCATCCTGATATTCACATGGCCCAAGATGAACGCAAAAGATAACGCTGCCGCCTTATCAGAACAAAACAAAATGCAGAACACAGAAGGTATTTACTGATGGGACGCCGCGGCCATAAAGTCTTATGGGATATGGATAATCGGGCCGAACGCATCCGCGGCGATATCCGTGAACTAAATTACAAAATTTCTGAGACACAAAAAAAACTGGAAGCCCTGCAAAGAGAAGAAGCCGAAACTTACATGGCTCTGGCCGAAGTCCGGATGGAATTGCTCGACGATCCGAAAGTCAAGACACAGCTCAGCCACGCTGAAAAAGCGGCAACGGATGCCATCTCGGCAAGACAGGACACTCGCTCCTCTTTAAATACTGAGTTGACCGAAAATCAGGAAAAGCAAAAAGAGCTGGAAACGCAGCGAAACAAAATCGTCACAGAAATCGAAGATGATTATATAAAAGTCAAAAAGGCCGAAAAAGCGGTAGAGGACAAACTCGAAAACGACGTCACGTATCTAAAATTCGATGAAGACATCAAAAACATCGAAGGTCAGATCATCCGCGTCGAACAAAAAATCCTTCTCGCCCGCGAAGATTATCAGGAAAAATCAAAGTCATACTATGCCGACCCGCTATTTCTATACCTGAAGCAGCGCCAATACGGAACATACGCGTATAAGGCTATGCCCTTCTTCAGAATGGCCGATGACTGGGTTGCAAACGTCGCAAATTATGAAACCGCCAGACGCGACTTTGCCATGCTGCATTCCATACCCGGAAAACTCCTCCAGCATAAACAGCTGCTTGAAAAGAAAATTGAACCGATTGAAGAGGATAAAAAATCTTACAAGCACGAGCAGTTCAAAAAAGACGGCGTCGACAAAATCCAGCAGGAGTATCTCGATAATCAAAAGCGCCTTGATGAGATCGACGTAAAACTCGAAGAGTTGGAGAACAAACACGCCGCAATCCTGAAAAAGAAAACCGAATTCTCAGGACAAGTTGACGATTATTATTCTGACGCGATGTCCACATTGCAAAGCCTTTACAAAACCAAAAGCCTGACAAACCTCAAACGCTACGCCGCAATGACGGCCACACCCGACGACGACAGCCTCGTGACACGCCTCTTCGAAACAGAGGACAGCATCTCGCATTATAAAGAGAAACTATCCTCTTATAATTACAGTCTGGAGCAGCAAAACAAACAACTTGAAAAACTGCAGGAAGCCCGCAAAACTTTTAAGAAAAAACGCTATGATGTCAGAAAAACAGACTTTGAAGACGGCCACATCTTCAACACCCTTTTGGGAGAATTTCTGGCTGGTCTCCTTTCTAATCGCCGCTTCTGGCGCTCTGTCGGCTACATGATCGGTGAAGTCCTCGACGAACTCGACCTAGATTAGGGTGGATCACAAATCTACTCACTAAAGACAGCAAAAATCCTGCCAAATTGAAGAGAAACAAGAAATAAGATAAAATGGGGAAAAATTCACAGGGAATTGCGAACCGCGTTCTCTTCTTCTATTAAATTTATTGCCGTAATTCTTGTCAGGGCTTAATTCTCATGAATACTGCGCAATTTTCAAAAAACAAAAATATGCTACTTGTGGCACTGACAGTGTGCATAGGGGCTTGCTCGTCTGGTCATTCGGGTGCGTCATTTTCATCTGGCGCATATGCCGATGCCTACGCAATAAAAGAACCGATTCAATGCGTCCCATACGCAAGAAAAGTCTCCGGAATTCCAATCTACGGTGATGCGCACACATGGTGGTATCAGGCCGCAAATAAATACGCCCGCGGCAATCGTCCGCAGGAAGGCGCGGTGCTTGTCCTAAGCAAATCCAACCGCCTGAGATATGGCCACCTCGCTGTCGTAAAAAGAGTCGTTGGCCCGCGCGATATCGATATAACGCACAGCAACTGGGGCAGCGACCGAAAAACACGCAGCGTCGTTTACAATTCCATGCGCGTCCGTGACATTTCCCCGAACAACGATTGGACAAGATTAAAATTCTGGAACGCCTACACCAATGCCTTCGGCTCGCCCTACCCTGCGCATGGCTTCATATATAAATAGGCATAAAAACCAAACTTCAAATAGAACCTCATAAATTTCTCTGCTAGGCTACCTGAGCAAAATTTAGGGAAACGGCACTATGAGCATAATCTCCGTTAAAAATCTCGACTTCGAATACTCCGGCAAAGAAGTCCTGCACAACGTCTCGTTTAATATAGAAGAAGGTAGTGTCGTCGCTCTTGTCGGCCCGAACGGTGCTGGCAAAACAACCCTGATGCGCTGTATCGCAGCCCTAGAAAAACCCATGGCCGGAAAAATAACCGTCGACGGCATAGACGTCGCCGAAAACCCTCGCAGTGTCCACCGTAAAATGGGCTATCTCTCCGATTTTTTTGGCCTGTATAACCGCCTCACCTGTTACCAATGCATCAAATATACCGCATGGTGCCAGAACATCCCCACAGATGAACTCGAAAAGCGCATACAAGAAGTCGTTGAAATCACTGACCTTAAAGATTACGTCGAGAAAAAAGCCGGAACTCTCTCCCGTGGATACCGCCAAAGACTCGGCGTTGCTCTCTCGCTCATTCATCGCCCCAAACTCTTGCTTCTGGACGAACCCGCATCAGGAATGGATCCTGAAGCCCGTGTCAAACTCTCAACACTTTTCCACCGCCTGAAAGCGGAAGGCATGACGATAATCGTCTCCTCTCATATCCTTGCTGAGCTCGAAGACTACTGCACCGATATGCTGGTTCTGCGTGATGGTCGTATCGTTGATCACGTCACACTTGACGAACACGAAGAACAAACAATGCTGAATCTTACAATTACAGCTTTGGCAATAACCGAAGAACATGTCGAAGTGCTAAAGGCACAGGAAAACATCACGGATATGAAAGCTAAAGGCGCGCAAGTGGAATGCATTTTCACCGGTAATGAGATGGAACAAGCCCTTCTCCTAAAAAACCTGATCGAAAAAGGCGTTCCCGTCACAGGATTCAAAACGAGCAAAAAAACCCTCCAGAAAGCATATATGGAATTGGCAGAAAACGGACAAGAAACCATGGAAAAGGATGAGCGCGCATGAAATTCCTCGGCCCCGAATTCCAACGCAGCATCTGGGTAAGGTTCTCACCGACTGCACTCGTCGCAATGCCGTTATTACTCGGCATACTGCTTCTTATCGCCTATCTCACGAGCCAAACAGAACAAGAACTTTACACTATATATAGAGGAAACTACGCCCCTCTATACACGGCCACACCTCACTGGAGCGCATGGCTTGTATCAATCAGCCTGATTATTTATTTCCTTGTTGCAGGCGTTTGGGGAACCATAGAGGCAGCTGCTTCATTTACCGGAGAAGTAAAAGACAAAACTTGGGATTTACAAAAAATTTCCTCCATCCGCCCTAGACACCTAATCCTTGGAAAGCTTTTCGGAACAACAAGTTACACGTGGTATTTTGGCCTCGGCGCTCTGGCAATATTTGTCTGGTCGTACAGCCTGACTTTTGAAGACCTAACAAAGGGCACGCTGACACAAGCAACAATAGGACCGATTAAACCGAACCTGCACTACCCTTCATTACAAGAAGTTCTGACTGTCACCTTTTTCTTGCTGTTTGCTGTGATTACAGCCCATGCCGTAGCCTTATGGACCAGCTTGAACCAGCTTATGCGCGGAAGCGGAAGCAGTATCGGTGGAATGGTTCTCGGCTTGGTTGTCTTGTGGCCGCTTGGCCAGCACGCTGTTAGCCTGATTGAAAGGTCTTATTTTCAACTGGTTAGCACTGAAACACTCGAATGGTATGGCCTGGAAATGTCTATTATCAACTTCACGCTCCTCTCATGTCTTTATGCTTTATTCTGGGTTGTCGTCTCAACGTATCGCGGCATAAGAAAAGAACTGAACTTTAAAAACTATCCGTTTGTTTTATTGGCATTTTTTATCTCTTTATGCCTTTACATCGGAGGATTTGACACCATTGTGCCGGAAAGTGGTAACGACCCCAAAATATTCACCTGTTTTGCTTTGATGCTCCCAATGACATACTTGCTGCTCTTTAAAAACTCGCATGACCTTGACGGTTACCGCCGATTTTTCCGCAGTCTTCGAACATGGGACTTCAAACGCGCTCTGGAAAATACTCCTGAATGGATGGTCGCAGCCATGGTTTTACTGCCGTTAGCAGCATACGCGGTTTATGCGCTCTGGGACCTCCCGAGATTCGCAACACTCAGCACAGGCTTTGTCGTCCTCTCACTGCTCTTTATGACCAGAGATGCGCTCATCATGCACATCATCTTTTTGGGTGACCGTGTAAAACGTGCCGGCCTGTCGATCGCGGTCTACTACATTCTGGTATACGTCCTCCTGCCAATGCTTACGGTACAGACCTATATGGCTACAACAGAATCAAACATGAACAGACCGGATGTCACCTTGAAATTTATTCTGGCAACATTCGGACCTATCATCGCCGATGGTGGCCGCGGAAATGTAACGAATATTGGCTGGGCGGCCATCATGCCGATCACGATACAGCTCTTCATCGTCTCCGCATGGTTCTCCCGCACGCTGAAAAAACTGAAAAACACCGAACAAAAACAATAACCGGAAATGCGGCCAAAACCGTGACACAAAGCCTTAGATGTTTTAAAAAGATGGCATGACAAAAAACACCGCAACAGCTCAGAAAAAAGAAACCGCAAAAACCTGTTGGGTCCTGACCGAAGGTCATGCAGGCATGGAAAACCAATGCATCGGCCTTGCCGAAAACCTTGGGCTGTCATATGAGATCAAACATGTCGAGGTCGGCGCACCGTGGAAATACCTTCCCGTTCGTTTCTGGCCGAATCCGCTGTCCTTTGCCAAAAAGGATACCCCCCTATCCCAGCCATGGCCGGACGTCCTGATTTCCTGCGGCCGCCGCAGCGTCGCCACCGCCGCCGCCATAAAGAAAAAGAGTGGTGACGACACATTTGCTATTCACCTGCAAGTACCGCACGTCCCATTGGACTGGTTCGATGTCGTAATTGTACCCGAACACGATAATCTGGACGGCGATAACGTCATTGTCATGCGCGGCTCCCTGCATCGCCTGACACAGGAAAAACTCGCACAGGCAAAAAAAGACTTCGCTGAAAAATTCGAAAAATTCAAAAGCCCGAAAGTCGGTGTCCTTGTTGGGGGCTCCAACAAACGTCAGGACTTCACACCTGCCGAAGCGGAAATTCTCGCCGAACGCCTTAAAATGGCGGTAAAGAATCTGGACGGCGCAAGTATCTTGCTGACACCGTCCCGTCGCACAGGCAAAGAGAATATTCAGATTTTAAAAAATACCCTCAAGGACGTACCCGGCTTTATGTGGATGGGCAAAGGCGAAAACCCCTATTTCGGTATTATGGCACACGCCGACATTCTGGTTGTAACCAGTGACTCCGTAAATATGGTCTCCGAAGCCTGCTACACGGGAAAACCTGTCTATATCTATCCGATCCCCGGCGGCAGCCCGCGTTTGATCTCCTTCAATGATAAATTGGTCGAAGACGGCTTTGCTAAACGCCTCGAAACAACACTGGCCCCCTTTTCGCCGCCGCAACTGGATGAAATGGACCGCGTAACAAACATCCTGAAAGAAAAATACAGCATATAAAACCTGTTTTATTTGAATACCCTGTATAAATTCGCTAAACCTAATACTGAAGGGAATTTAAAGGGCTTTATTATGCAACTCAACTTACCAAGGCTGCGTTTTCTTTCGATTGCATTTTGCATGCTATTAACAGGATGTATTATTTCTTCCCCGAACGAAATCATCAAGAATGAAGACGCCTTCGCTCTATTCAACGGCGCAGACCATCTCTATATGGTTCAACATGAGGGTGAGAAATTCCTGCTCAAAAAAGGTGAAGATGAAAAAAACAACACCTACATGTTGCAAGCTTGGGGTGAACCTGAAGAAAACGCCGAAGTCCGTTTTTACATGTGGGATAATGAAGATATTTTCCCCGAACTGGACAAATTTATAGTCAGTATATTGCTCAATGACGACGACGGTTCAAACTACATCTACACGATCATGGGCCGTACATACGCCGGTGTCTGGGTAGAGATGCACTTCGATCCCGAAGACAATAAAGAGATTATCGTCACAAACATGGAAGAATTGGAAAAAGAACTGGTCACAATGATCCGGTCCGGCGAATACGAACGTCAGGAACTCATTGGCCTTAAGATCGCGACGCCTGCGAATATCCAGAATTTCCGTGAAGCCGCTGAAGAACACAAGAAAGACGAAAAAGCTGAAAGCCCTTAAGCAACAATAACCTTAAGCGCTTTGGGCATAATCTGTATATCCGCAGGCCCGTCACAATAATAATCTCCGTCTATCTGGATATCATGAGGGGTATCGATGCGTAGAGACGTAACCCCTTCGGTGGTCACATGAAAACGGTCTTTGTCTTTGCTAAAGAGGTAAACCAGCAGGGAAAATACGGTTTTAGACGGGAAAACAATCACTTCGAAAACCCCGTCATCCATTTTCGATTTTGGTGATGCACTGAACCCGCTTCCGTAACATTTGGCATTCTGCACAAACATGTAAAAACCCTTCAAATCCTTACCTTTATCGGTTTTCGCTCTGATTTTTTTGAACGGGTAGCGGATCAACTCACGCAATGTCACCAAAGGATAGGATAACGCCCCCCACTTTCCTTTGATATTGCGGTCGACCATCCGAACAACATGCGCATCAAATCCGATACCCGCCATAATCGTAAAATGCCGACCCTTCACAACACATGTATCAATACTTGCGGTCTGACAAGCAGCAATAACCTTGCATGCTTCATCTAAAGCAGACGGCAACCCCAACTCCCCCGCAAGCAAATTCGCCGTACCAAAGGGAATAATACCCAAAGCCGTCTCGCTTCCGACCAGACCGTTTACAACTTCATTGACGGTACCATCCCCCCCGACAGCAACAACGGCATCATAATTTTTCTCCGCCATCTCTTTGGCAAGATCGACTCCGTGGCCTGCATAATCTGTGATCCTGACGTCAGGCAGAATATCGAATGCGGAAAAAATAGAGATAAGCCGGGTTTGAATTTCCTCTGCAGTCAATTTCTCCTTGGCAGGCATTTTAAGCATACGCCGCGCCGCCGGCGGCAAATCAACACCTAAACCGGCATTTTTATTGAGAACCACACCTATTTTCTTATGATTTTCAAGTGACATAAATGAAAAACAAAACTATCAGTTTAAAATTAGTTTTCAACGGAAGGCGTCTGTTTCTGAGGCTGTGCTAACGCAGCTCTCTGTGCCGCCTTAATATCATCTATGCGCTTCAGCAAGGCCTTCTCTTTTTCAGCATAGGCATCTTTGGTAAAGATAATTTTACCTGCTGTACTCACCGTATAATTCTTTGAATGAACGTAATAAAACTTCAAAAGATCTTCATATGCCTGAACAAGCGTCTCTTCACTTTCAAAAAACCCGACCAAAGCATGAACATGTTCATATTCCATCTGTTTCCAGACTTGCTTCAAGCGTTCTTGAGTATCCTTCGGCTGATCCATCAGGAGAATATCCACTTGCTCGTTTGCATCTTGAAAAACAAGCATCACGGCATGTGCTTTTTTCCTGAGAGCAGGCGCTATCTCCTGCCTGAACATATCATAGCTCTCTTTGGCAAACGTGGTATTCTCGAGATTGACCGGACTTTTGAATTCCTTGAGAACACGCCTGAATTCTTTATATTCTCTAACTTCGGAAGCAAAGTTTTTTAAAAATCGGTTTAGAAAACGCTCAAACTTTTTGGCAAACAGAACACTCTCGTTTTCGTTAACTTCATGCTCTGAATTGTCCTGTGCAATATCTTCCGGAACACTTTCTTGCACTTTGGCTTTAATAGGTTCGGCTGTGGATGGCGCCTCTGAAACAGGCTGGTTTTCCGATGCAGGAAGATTAATCTGAACAGATATCAAACCGGATTGGCCTATGTAAAAGGCTCCGCAAATACCCAAAACAAAAATTACGGAAAAAACGAGGATAAGCTTTAAATTTGAACGAGAAGAACCCATAATTCGTACCTTAATAAGCAAGGTAAATTTATATTATAGAAAAAACGATGCAGTATTAATCAGTGACGATCATTGATCCATAAAGGTTCTTACGCGCAATAACGCCCTGTTTGAAGTGAATTTTATTAAGCTTGTCAACAAGATTAGCGTATTTGTTGTAAACACCAAAACCGTAGAAACCTATTTTATCTGTAGGACTATCGTAAAAATAACTGCCGTTTTGACCCAAGATAAACTTTACCAGTGCCCTGTATGTATTCAGGTATTGATGCTGCAATTTAAAATACTGACCGCTTTTTTCATTGAATAAGGCCATAGTTTCTTTCCAGATTTGCTCTGCGGTTTGCTTGTCATTCGCAGGCAAACGTTCAATAATTCTAAGCGAGTCCTGCTCATATTTCTTGATAGCACCCTGCATGCTTTTGTAATTGTCATTCAACGCTTCCAGAGATTTGTCCAAAATCGGCTTAAATTCTTCCGCCCTTCGTGTTAACTGGAAATTGTAAGGACGCATAAGCTCCCAAAGCTGACCTTTGTAAGAATCATCTATGGCCGAAAATGCGGCAAGCGTAACATTGAGATTATGATACAGACGATCAAGCTGCTGCCCTCTGTTAGGGTTTTCAAATTTTGATGAAAAGACCCTCGCGACAATGACTTCGAGTTCTTCCTCCTCCGCACGCTCATCTGCAGGTGTATACTGCCCTATGACTTGAGCATAAGACGATGCTGGAGTGAAAACGACACACCCAAGAGAAAAAACAAAAACCAGAAAAGAAAGTATCTTCATAACAATAATATTCGCACGAAAGTCCAATTTTATCAACCTTATAGAATTAAACAGAAAAAGTGCTGTTTGGGTACACAAATCTACAAAATTTTCAACTACAATTTCCTTGCATTTATCACGCGTAGCTATTAAAAGTGTATGATTAAGCAAAAAAACTTATGAAAATAATAACATAAGACGAAATAATAGGGTGATGCGAACATTCAAACTTCTGAATTTTTTAATCCCCTGTGTATTTTTAATAATATTTTTTATGAAATAGAACATTATTTTTGAACGGGACGATAAAATGTCTGACGATGTAGTCGGTGACGGCGAAGGACAACTCAAGCGGGCACAGACCCTGTTGACAGCGCAGATAGCACTTCTGACGAAGACAGGGAGCTGCGCGCTGCACTTAATACAATCAACCGTGTTCTTGAAAGAAAAAAGCGCCAACCGCTTGGGACACATGACGTTTGGGGATGGTCCAGAAGCCAGGAGCATAAATTGCAAGAGGGCACTGAGCCCATTGAAAACGTGATTCAGCGCATCACCCGCACCTATGATCCGTCTAACGAAGAATTAATTGCAGGCAGGGACGAGGAAGAAATAAGACAGCTTGAAGTTGTCGCCCATGCGCTTAAAGGCATTCGCGACAATCCGGATATCGTAAAAACCGAGCTGATTCAAATCAGAGACTTTCTCCAGGCAATCATTGAGCACAAATATGGTCCGGGCGAAACACCTGAAAAAGACAGAACCATGGTACTCGCTCCGGATCTGAAACCCACATTTAGATTGAGCATTGAAGACGATAGCGAGGAAGCCCCCCCTCGCGCAGAAAAAAAATCCTATGTGAAGGTAAGAACAAAAGATCCGAGAGTTGCGCCGCTTCTCGAAACTTACGGTTTTAAAGCATTTGCGGAAGAACGACTAAATCTTATTTACGGCAGAGACCCCAACAATGAAGCACTTGCAAATGCTATAGCAAGAATCGCACTCTCGATCGAAGAAGAAGAAAATAACGTCACAATCGGCCAGGAAGCTGAACAAGCCCCTGAAAAACCCGCGGAAACTTCAAAGTCAGAACAAGAGACAGAAAAATCACCCGACAAACCGGTTATTTTGACGGAAGCAGAAATTGACAAAAAAATTCGGGATGCCGTCGAAAGAACGGTCGGTGTAACAAAACAGGATTTGGCTGACCTGTTAAAAACGATTACGGGCGAAGCAGAGCCGGAAGGTCCGCCGCCGAAAGAATCACCTTACATTGAAGATTATACCAATAAGGGGGCAAGAATTAGAAGAACTAAGGAAGGCGTAAGCTTAGCCTATCTAGGCCAGACATATGTCTACTATTATGGAAAACTTTCTAGTAAGGATCTCCCCAAGATAAAAGACACGGAAAGTCCTTTTGCCCCGATGTCTGAAGAACTCGCAGAATCACTGATGGATGCAATAAGCACAATAAAATCGGAAGAAGAAAGAGCTCTCAAATATCTGAGAGCCACGCAGGAAGGTTTCATTTCGAGATTAAAACTAACCTGGGAAGAAAACAAAAGTGAAATTCACCGTATGCATCCCATTCAATATAAATATTGGAAGGATAATTTTATTAAAGTCTTACAAGGCCAAGTGAATGACCCGTCCGGCCCGACACAAAAAATACCAACGCATGACGACATTGCAAAAGCGAAAAGATGGCACTTCTGGCCGCCTGTAAGAAAAGATTCATATGGATCAGAATACGCAGACATTCCAAACAGACCGAAAGAACCTGAAAATTACTGATCTAACATTTGTATGGAAAATCAATAAGGATATATAATAAACTATTGGGTGAATATTAAGGGGGAATAAGCCGTTGGATCAAAATGGCAATAAACTGGAGACATTAACAATCGGCGTGCCTGTTCATAATGAAGAACAGTCACTTCCCCAATTCTATGAAACCCTAGTCAACGCTATAAACCGGCTCCCAAGATATGTTGATGTAGAAGTCGTCTTCTGTGTCAATGGCTGCACGGATGAAAGCGAAGCCATCTTACGAGAAAAAACCAATGCCAGCGGGCGAATGGCCAAGATGTCCGTGATCGAATCATATCCCGGTAAAATGAATGCTCAGTTGGCAATCGTCGAAAACCGTGAATTTGATGGCCCGATAGCCTTTTGTGATGCCGATATCCTGATGAAACCGACAACACTGCAAGCCCTGCATCGCGAATTGGAAGACAACCACGGAACGCAGGTTGCTTACGCACGCGTGCTTCCGTTCTATGAAAACGACGAAGCCAGCCGAAACTCGGCTTTCACAGAACTGCTCTTCGCTCATTATAATTATCGTCATCTTCAACCTGAAAGAAAATACTTTCACGGTCGCGCGTTTATGATGCGTGACTCATCAATGCTCGAACACATGAATGACAACCTCGAAGCCCGTGTTGAAAGGGTAAGCAGAGAAGAAAGCCCTTGGTACGTCACGCATTTGGGTCTGGAAAAAGGTCCTCTGATTGATGATATTTTCCTCTCCAGACTGGTTGTCGCAGAACACGGCACAGATGCGATTCAAAAAGTTGACGGCGCTGAAGTCCTCTTTCACCCACCCTCTTCCGTTGAGGACTACGCACGGGTGATCGAACGGACACAGGCGGAAATCAAGCGTTTGGACCTCCTTTATCCTGAACACGACGATTTGCAGGAAACGGTTTTCAGACGTGAATTTCGGGATGTTTCCCAAAGATCGTTAATGCCTGAAGGAGAGAGAAAAAAACTGCAACTCCTCAGAGATATGGAAGCCGCAATTAAACAGCGTGTGGATGACGCTTTGACGGCACCGGACGATAAACCGCATCCTTTTGCAAGCGCACATTGGATGCGGGCAGGCTCTACAAAACGGAATTTCGGAAGCAACGATCAATTACCGCTGTTGTTCCAGAATGTGCATGGAGAAGAAATAACTCCCGAAGGCGAAGTGGTCTCACCTCCTTTAGACGAAGAAGACATAGGATCAGAGGATTTGCATGCTGGGGATGACATGGATGACCACCAACAACACCATGACGGCGAAGAACCTAAGGATGATGGCGACCATCTAACGATGTAAACGGCAAAAAAGATATCGAGGAAAAAACAATGTTTGACGGCGATCAGGCAGATTTTAAAGAAGCTAGCAATGACGAAAGTTTTGTAAATCCCGAATGGGAAGTCACCGATGAAGGGCTTCTTATGAACGGCAAGCTTTACACGAAACTTAATCTCGCGTGTGGCACACCGCCTGAGAAACACTTCCCCGAACCTTGGCTTAATATTGACGCTGAGCCGGGCGCAGCCGATCTGGTCATGTCGATTGACGATCTGCCTGAGGAATGGACGGGACTCTTCGATGAGGTTCGCGCCTCTCACGTGCTCGAACACTTTACATTGAACGAAGCACCCGCAGTGATGAACGAATGGACACGCGTCACAGCCCCCGGCGGAAAGTTAATGGTTTGCGTTCCCGACCTTGAACTAATCGTAGAAGCGTATCAGGAAGGCAAGGACCGCAAAGGCCGCGACGCCTTCGCTGTTGATAAAACAACACACATGCTGACCCAGATCTTCGGACGAGGCTATGAAGACCGCGACATGAACCCATTTATGCGTCACCACATGGTATACGATAAACATATGCTTGGCGACATGATGCGCAGAACGGGCTACGCCGACGAAATAGGTGTCTACCCAGTTGAAGAAGATCCCTCACAACAATTTGAAACTCCTATCAAAAATGACGCAAGTAACTGGGCTTACACATTAAATATGTATATGATTAAAAGCCCCCATGGCCCCGGCCCGGAAACGGAACATGATATGGGCACAGGACTAGGATAATTTATGGTCGCACATGATGAACACATCAGCGGAAAATTCGGAGATAGTCATGAAGGTTCACCCCCGCCCGATTCCTCCTTTGACGCAGGTCACATAGGCCCGGCAAACGAAACATCTCCTTTTCGTTTCCTTCCTGCATCGACAAAAATCAAAGAAGAGCTAATCACGGCCGTTTTACTCGTGCCCTTTACCGCCGATGGCCAGATTCTCGCCGTAAATCATGCCAGTCGCGGCATTGATATCCCGGGCGGGCATAAGGAATATACCGACCGTTCTGATTTCGGCACGGCCAGACGCGAACTTTTTGAAGAAACAGGTGCAACAGTCGGCCACATGGCACCCTGCTTGATTATGGAATCCCCGCCCCGCGAAAACGAAGACCGAAACGAGCCTAGCTATATGATGGTTATGGTCGGAACGATTGTCGATTACGGAGATTTTGAGCCAGGCGAAGAAATTCTAAGCCGCCACTTTATGGACCCGGACGATTTTGTGAGTGAATATGGCGGAAAATTCCCCAACGATATGAAATTCATCGTCGATGCAGCCATCGAAACGGTATGCGATGAACAGGGACAAGCGCCGGAGTTTTCCCCTTTCACACCGGATGCATAACAGAATTTGAAAAAAAATTTATTTCTAACAAAAGACATTAGAAATGAGCGATAACACACCAGTATTGCTGGATTTTTATTTTATGCGCCATGCAGAATCCGAGGCCAACGCCAGACAGGTTGCAAACGGCAGTACCGAAGAAACCATGCTGACCCAAAAAGGCGAAAAACAAGCTTACGATGCAGGGCGGTTCCTGTCAGGGCAATCCCCGCGTGTCGGAAGCATCTACCACACACAAATGCACCGCGCCGCTCAATCTGCGCTCAATATCAATGCCAGCCTGAACGTACCCGTTTACCTTGCCGGCAATTTTAACGAACAGGAACTCGGTGATTGGGAAGGCATAGACTGGGACGAAGCAGCCGAACACTTTCTCTCCGGAGAAGACCCGCCCAACGGCGAGACCTATAAAGACTTTCACAGCCGTTTGATGGACGGTCTTCAAACCGTCGCCAGAGAGTCGCAAAACCTTGAAGACGGAACGGTACCACTGATCGTCTCACACGGCGGGGTGTGGATGGCCATCAATAAAATTTGTGGTCAGGAACCGGACCACTGGCCTGAAAATTGTGACATTTATCAAGCACGCATCGTTGGAAGCTGGGATAATCCGCAACTTCAAACCCGCCAGATTTACAGTGATACGAGCGATCCGGGCATCACATACGGACAAGATATTTAAGATCCCAAGCGGATATTCCCAAATATATCAGCAGGATCAAACATTTTCTTAAATTGATCACATAACTGCTTAAAGTCATCGGATTTGTACTTCCGGTAAAACGTCTGGTTGGCGGGGCCGACACCATGTTCCGCACTGAAACTGCCGCCGAATTCCGAAACCAGAACCTCATAAACAACAGAGCGAATTTCTTCTTCTTTTTCAGCACCATACGACATATTTTTATTATTCCAGACCAAGTTAAAATGATCACTCCCATCCCCATAATGACCAAAGTCACACAACATTACATAGGGATATTTCTCGGCCAAAACCGCCTTGGCTTTCGCCTTGAAGGGCCAAAACTGCGAACGTGATAAGGAAATATCAAGCCCCGTCACTTTGCCTTCGTGCCGCAATCCTTCGGAAATACTGTGCCGCAACGCCCAAAGTCCCTCACTGCGCCCTGTGACCGCACCCTTGATGGGACGGCCGCCCCCCTCATCATAATGCATCATAACAAAATCAATGAGCTGACCCTCAAGCCCTACAATCTCCTCATCCTGCAAGGATGATAGCTCAATCAAAAGCGCATAGTCCGGCAAATCCCCCTGAAACGGGTCTGGTGTATTCGGCACATTCTCAATCGCACACCGCATGGCGTTGCGTGACATCCCTTCGAAAGCGCTGAGCAGACTGCCGAACGTTCCTTCGGTCTCCAGCAAGATGGTATTTATATCTTCCGCCGAACGGGGCACGACCAAAACACTGGCGCGCTGCTTCGGTAAAGGCGCAAGCGACACCACCGCCCGCGTTACAATCCCGAAACTACCGCCCGTCCCGATAAAGACCTGTTTCAGATCAAGCCCTGTATTGTCTTTACGTAAATCCTTAAGCAAATCAATCACCTGGCCGCGCCCGTCAACGACCTCGAGCCCCAGAACATTGTGCCGGACATCACCATACCGAACCAGACGACTACCGCCCGTATTCGTTGCGACCATACCGCCGATACTCGGATCCGCGCCGAGATCAATCGGGAAATAAAGCTCGTGATCTTCAAGCTTGGAATTCAGTGAAGACAGCAAAACTCCGGCATCGACCTTGGCTGTCTTGTTCACGGGATCAATCTCAATGCTCTTGTTCAACCGCTCAAGCGTCAGAACGACCTGCTCCCCGCTCTGATCGGGCACGGACGCCCCCACAAGGCCGGTATTCGCCCCCTGCGGTATAATCTTGACCTGATGCGCGGCACAATACTTCACAATCTCAGAAATCTGGCTCGCATCCGCTGGCCGCACAACGCAGGCCGCCTTGCCGTTTTCGTAACGCCAATCTTCCTCATATTTTGCGGTATCAGAACCAATCAGAACGTAGCCCTGCCCGACAATTTCTTCAAAGGATTTAATATGCTGATCCATAAGCGTATTCTCTCACGAAAAAATAATCATGCGAAGCCTTGAATATAGAAAAACACGAGCCGAAGCAACAACGCTCCGGCTCGCATCAAATCATTTAACATTGTGTCATTTTTTGGCTTTCAACGCGGCCTCTTTTTTCTCGGCTCGCTTCTTCAGCTTTTCCAGCTTCGCCTCAATGGACACAATCTGCTTTTGAAGATCTTTGTAACGATCTTTCAGCTGCCTGTAATCTTTGAAGTCCTGCAACTTTGCCTCCATACGGTTCCCGTAGGTCTGCGCTTCCTCAATGAGGCCGGGCAAAACAGCAAAGTTTCGAGTATGAAAACAGTCTCTCATCTCTGAGAGGACTGAGCACAAACTGCGGTTCCAAGGTTCAATATTGGCAGCAGGCAGATGATAAATATCCTTTTTGTCCATCTTACACCTCTCTTATGATAGAGGCTTGAAAAACAGAAAGAATGACCGCCTTTGAACCAATAAGCCCGCAGACGGCTATACCATCCAGTTTTTTATGTATGAAATTGCCACTTGCGAGGGAACATACAGCCATTTTTGCTGCAGCGCAACAAATTTATACCACCAGAACGTAAACGGTCGCCAGTATAATTTGCATAATAGCAAACGGAACAGCCAGCTTCACAAACCCCGCAAAAGACATCGGTACCTTGTGTTTATGCATAATGGTAACAGCCACAAGCGTGGACGCACTGCCGATTGGTGTGATATTCCCGCCAAGATTGGCGCCGAAGACAACACCCCACCATAGCGCTGATTCCGTTGGCGTCCCCAGAGACGCCAAAATCTTTGCCAGCATCGCCGCAAGTGGAATATTATCCGTCACAGAACTGAACACGGCAGACGCCCAGAGCAGGATTCCTGTGCCCATAGCACTCTCGCCGTCACCGATCATAAATTGCACACCCTGCCCGATGGCATTCAAAACCTGCGCATGCTCCATAACATTAATAACAACGAATAACCCCATGAAAAACCCGATTAAATCCCAATCAACAGCCTTATAGAATTTATCGGCTTCGGCCTTGTAACGGATCAGCATAATCGTCGCAAACGCCAGAGCCACAAACCCCATACCAAGATCCTTGATAACGGGCAGCACAGAGGCCATCGCAATCGTCAGGATAAAACCGATCAGTGCAAAGACCGAAAACCAGAAAAACGTTCCGCTTTCAATCCCGTCTTGCTCGTTAAATCCGGATATCAGTTGCGCGGCTTCCGCCTTCTCCGCCTCACCTTGCAATGCCTTAATCTTAAAGACCTTCGCGCCCATAAAAATCGTCGCCGCCGTCGCCACCACAACGTAAGGCGCGGATTTGATAAAGAACGCAACAAAGCTGATCCCCGCCGTTCCGCCGACAATAATGTTCGGCACGGAGGAAATAAGGGTCAGCAAACCACCGATATTCGTCAAAAGTCCTTCAATCAGTAAAAACGCCAGAAGCTGCGAGCGCTTGCCCAGCTTATCCAGTGAAACCACCGTCAATGATCCGACAATAATCATCGCCGTCACATTGTTCAGAACAGCCGAAAAAACCACCGTCATAACGCCGTAATACCAAAGCAGCTTAAGCGGATCGCCTTTGGAGGCCTTGGTAAGCTTAATCGCAATCCAAGTAAACAAGCCCGATTTGGACGTGACATCGACAAAAACACTCGACCCGACAATAATCGCAATCACCGCCCAGTCAATAGCGGGAATATAAACGGGCATCTCTAGTGAATGCCCGCCCGGAACAATCACCTCCCCGAACGGAATAATCCCGAGCGCAGAACCAAGTAACAGAGAGAAAATAGCGTAAACGCCGACAATCACAGATTTTTTGGCATGGAGCTTTTCCTCCGCCGCCAAAGAACCGATCATCAAGGCCAGTATCAATCCAAAAAGCGCCGTTACAGATCCGGCAACCTCGGGCATATGGTGCGCCTGCTCTGCAATGTGTTCCGCATGTTCCATGACTACAGCGTCCATAAATCCCTCAAATCATCAATAGCGGGATATGCCGTAACTCGACCGCCAACGGATAAGCGATGCCGTGCATCGCCGACTGGTCTTCATCACGCGAATTCATAACCAACAAGTCAACATTATGCTCGGATATCAACTGCTTATAGGAAGATAAACTACGGCCGTAAACAACAATCCTCTCGATATCAACGGATATATTATGCTTTTCGAGAACCTGCCTGCAGGATTCAATATATTGCCGCGGTTCCTTTAAAAGCTGCTCGCGAATGGCTTTTTTCGCCTCATCGGTATCAATCGTCGGAATCTTCGAAATCGCGTTGATGTAGCGATCGAACGTTTTCTCATCCTCAATATGGGTCAAAAACACTTTCCCCTCGACGTGCGAAAACCGCACAGCATAATTCACAAGCCTGTGATCGCTCGACAAATGATCGGTGATCGCCATCACGGTATCCGTATTTTCCAACGCATGGTCAGTCGCATACCCTGCTGCCGGATGAGGCAAGACAAGCACAGGCACATCCGTTTTCTGTATCAGGACATCGAGATTGGACCCCAGGCTGTGAGGATATTGCCAGTCTGTACTAAACAAATTCCGGTAAGAGCATATCAGATCGGGCGATTTGTGATCGACATGATCCAGCAGCTCGCGGGTCGTCGCAAAGTCGCCTTCGCCCAGAATATCCCATGACACTGAATTTCCGAGCACGCCCAAAAAACGCTGAATGTGTTTGAGATAAGCTTGAACCTCTGCCTCCTTACGATCCGTAACAAGCAGGACAGAGCTAATATCCACAAGCTTATACTCGTAAACATCCACAAGCGCGGAACGGAATATCGATTCAAACTGGTCAACCTGAGTCATAACCCTAAAACCTTAGCAGCAAGCCCCGATACATCAAAGCCATCATACGGACTCAAAAGAAGCCATACACACAAAAGCCCCGCAAACACGCAGGGCTTTATTTTAGAGAATCCGAGAGGCTTCGTTGCCAATACAGGCAACGCACATTCCCTTAATCTAGAGAAGGTCTTAGCTGTCGCCGTTCAGTGTATCGAGAATCTCGTCTACACCTTCACCGTTACCGTTAACGATAGTCTCGTCAACAGTCACGTTATCTTCTGTAGAGGCTGTCTGATCTCCTTCAGAATCCTGAAGAATATCAATAACCGCACCTTCCGAATTATTCAAAATAATACAGCTTCCGTTGGCCTTCGCAGACGTATCGGCTTCACCGCCACAGACAAGGTTCACAATACCGCCGCCCGTGCCGCTTGCGACCACGCCGGAGTTGTTACTGTCGTCTTCCTCGACACTACGGATCAAAGCCGCAATGGACGCACGGTTCTGAGGAGAGAAAGTCCACGGATTGTCTGACATCTGAGCCTGAGCAGGAGCCGCAAAGCTCATACCGCCCGCTAAGAGTGACGCTGCAATTAAAAGTTTGATTTTCATAGTTGCCTCTTTCATAATGTTGCACCTTTATCTTGAGAGGTGTTGAGGGGGAGCGACCATATTCGCTCCCCTTCTTTATTTCCGAATTAATAATCGCATATCGCGAAAATCAATTACTCGCCAACTGACTCAACAGCCGGTGAGTTAACTGTGATGCTCACGTTGTTACCAACAGCAGTTGCAACAGAGCTAACCAGTGCGCCTTCAAGAACACCCAGGTTGCTGTAGTCGTTAACGTTGATGTCAGCAACTGTAGAGCTGGCAGAAACGTCTGCGTAGTTGAACTGTGTCAGGTCAGCAATCAGGAATGCATCGCCAGGTGTGGAAGCGTTCACTTCAACACTCAGGTTGTTACCAACAGCAGTTGCATCGCTGTCGATTTGCGCATTCAGGATGTCACGAACTTCAGAAGTCGCAGAAACTTCACCTGGCTGAACAACACCAAGCAGACCACCAAGAGTAGCCGCAATCAGGATGTCAGTGTGTGAGTTACCTGTAAGCAAGTCTGAATCATCTTCATCAACAGCAACAACATCGTTGGTAGAACGAAGAATTCCGCCATCATTAAATCCAAGGCCGCCCATGTTAAACTGCGCATCGTGCAGGTTAACAGCAACTGTGCTTTCGATGGACTGGTTGTTGGCAACCGCTGTCGCAATGCTTTCAACCAAAGGAAGGTCTACAGCATCTTTAACATTGATTTCGGATGGTTCGAACTCAACTTCGCCGAATGCACGGAAAGTCAATGTCAACTCGTCAGAGCCTTCATCCAAAGTGTCACCAAGAAGTTCACCTGACAGAGGACCGTCGCCATTACCTTCATTCGGACCGGCTGGCAGAACGATGGATGGGTCTACAGAATCATCTGTTGTTGTTACGAATGTGAATGTTTCATCGATCTGAACAACACCGCCGTTATCGCCGCCTGTGTCGCCTGCCGCATTGTTGTCAATACGTGTCACAACAGAAGTAGCAACAACATCGCCAACGTTCATTTGGATCTTTTCGACTTCTACCAAACCGGAGATGTCAAAAGTATCATCAACATTGATTGTGATGTTTTCGATGCTGGTAACGGTTTTATTCCATTCCCAATCCACATCGTCAAAGGCCTTCGCGGAAGTGGCACCGAAACCGAGTACCATTACCGACGCAGAAGCCAGTAACAAGGCTTTAGTCATTTTCATAAGAAGTTACTCCTTTATCTTGAGAGTTGTTGGTTGTTTCAGGCCGCTCTAGATACGACTCCATATAGTCGTTCTCCGTGAGGCTGCAGCCCGGAGCCTCAGGAAGCTTTAAAAATTCTGTCATAATATTGTAAACAGCCATCTCTGCGACGGAACGGACACCCAACTGCATAGGCTCGTTTCTGATCGCACCGGCATCAAATTCAATGAGTGTATCTCCGAAGAAGCGGAATACGTTCGCCTCGACCTCATAACCAAGAATTTGTTTTTGTAAGCTGGAAACGTAGCGGATCGCAAAGTTGCGGGAGTCAATCACACGCAAATCAAGCGCCACATTAACAACAACCGTTCTGGCACCGCCGCCCATACCGCGAACAAAGAGCTGGGCACCACCGCTGACGATGTTGTAATTCAGTTCCGTCAATGCACCGACGACAATAAAGTCACTCGCCGGAAGTTGACCATATTCAAGTGGATTACGGGAAAGCTTCTTCTGTTCGGAAAGCTTGACCTCGGCAAGAGGAATACGAAGATCCAAACGCTCGACCATGTGCACCTTACCCGTTTTGGCCAAGGCACTGATTACCATTTCGGACGCCCCTTGCGTAAGAGCATGCCCATTTTCATCGTAGTTAATCTGACCCGTCTTATCTGCGACTTCACCAACGGCAAAAATAGGCAGATTGTTGGCAGGGATCTCACGGAAATGCTGGAGACATTGACTGTAAGGAGTGTCGTTATTCGTCACGTGATAACTGAAGGCTGGTCTGACACCTGAATTATTAGCGTCCATCGGCTGGCCCGGAGCGCATCCGGTCAAAATAAATAGTGTGCATGTAATAATGCTGGTCGCTCTTGAAAACATACGAATAACCCTTGAATTCGTTACTACTAATAAATCTGAATACCCAAGAAGTTAAACACTTATAAGTCTGGGTACAGGGTTTAAAAGGGCAATCGAAAGGATCAAAGGATTTACAACAATATTTCCACAAGCACTATTCCGTGAAAAAAAGTAACTCAAAAGATACAGAATTATCCGAAAGTGGTAACTCTGAATTGATCGTAACGATTAAGATGTCCTTAACGAATACGATAATAAGGTTGTATCAAAACAACTTACGGATTTATCGATGGATATAAGGTGTTAAAGCCGATCTTACTATTGCTATTCCACAAAATCCATGGGTAGGATTATAGAACCACAAAAGTTTCAGGAGAAACCTTATGAAATATGCAGCGTTTATTCTAACAGCACTTTTATTTATTTCTGCTAATGCCTCTCCGGCATATGCGCAGCTGAATAACAAGCCATTTTCATTCAACACTCCTGACGGTGGCGTTGGTATGAGCATCGGAGGCCAACAGGCAATCATCAATCAGGAAATTCTGAATGCAACACCTGACAATCTGGTACGCAATTCTAGCGGTGTATTACTGGATGTTCAGGAAGGCCCCGGAAATACAGCGATTGTCAGCAACGAAGGCGCAAGTGGTTTTCTGCCTAAGTTCAAGGGTACGAGTTACAAAGGTTCAAATCTTGATATCTCGGTTGGCGTATTTAATTCCTTCTTCTCCCCTAAATCTTCAAATGGTGTAACAGGCAGAACAATTGCCAGCATTCATACCGGCGGCACAATCAGCAGCTGGACAGCGCGCGTGACGAGTGGTGGTTCAGCAGTCTCATATCTGCCGAACAACTCCATCGACACTTGGACGGCGATCGTACAGACTTTTTAAATTAAAAAATATGAAGAATTAGAGATAGCTCGCTGAAAGATCCTTGGATTCAGCGGCTTCTTTTTTGTGCGCATTGATTTCCGGAAAAGGTACGATACCGTTACGCACGGCCCAGATAGCGGCTTGTGTTCTATTGCACAATCCCAGCTTCCGAAGAATGGCTTTGAGATGAACCTTCACTGTAGATTCGGTGATATCAAGCTTTCTGGCAATAAATTTGTTAGGATCGCCACTGGCAAGGCATGAAATAATTTCAAGCTCACGGTCAGACAAATCATAGTCATGAGGATCTTCCGAGGTAAAGTTAGCCACCCAAGAGTCCCACCCCTTCGTCAGCAATGAAGCCATTGACGTGGGAAATACTTTTTCACCCAACATAACCAGATTAAGTGAACCGATAAAAGCACTGGCAGAGATATCCTTTAGGATAAAACCGTCGGCACCTGCTGAAAAACTGTCTTTAATGAGTGAAGAGTCTAAATTGGAAGATAAAACTACGATACGTGCTTTTTTGAATTGTGCCTTGAGCGTACAGATAGATGAAAACGCATCGTCGCAATTTTCATCGATGCCACAAACAATAAGACTAATTTTTTGCTCAGTATCAATGGAAGATATTTCCGATACGTTGCCGATTTCTAAAGATATATCATATTGAGATTGCAGCAATAAACTCTTTAACCCTTCACGCAAAAATGAATTTTTTTCAATAAGCAGGGTTTGTACTCTTTGCATAATTAACTCACTGATAAGATCTAAAAATTGACAGTTTACGCGCAGGAAAATCAAACACACATCCCTCTACGCAAATTCAAAAATAACATATTTGTAATGTCGCCAATGTATACAAGGGACATCTATAAATCAAGTTTGTTATCGGAAATAAATACGATATTGCGCGGCGCACAAGCACAGCTCTAATATAAAAAAAATCTAATAAATTCAATAAAGTAAATCAAAGTACTGAAAACACTTAATCTTTGCGAATTTCAGATGTCGCTAATATTTACACCCAATGAATTAAGAAGACCCGAGAGCTAAAATGCCATGAAAGCGCCGCCCGCCTTATGACAAAATTACACGAAAAGAGCGACAAAGTTTATGCACGGCTCAAAGCATGAAAAACGCTTAACACGTGTGACCCGCAATCTCAAAAATGCCATAATCTCTTCATCAAAAAAGAATCAAACGGCGATCTGCCAAACTCTTAGGTTAGGATATGGAAGTGGATATAATCATCTGGGACAACAGCTACAATTTGCCCTTACTCATAAACCTCGCGGTAATCATAGGCCTGTTTACATCATTACGTTTTTTTTCCGGCGCCATAGCCCACATCAGCGCATCCGAAGAATTACTCAAAAAAGATAATCCCGCGTTTGGTCTTTCACTGGCCGGCACGACGTTTGCTGTCACGATCATGTTAAGCGGAACAATTTACGGCGACCCCGAAGCGGGCTTACTCGAAGGTGCCTTAACGATCGGCTTTTTCGGTGTTCTAGGGATCATCTTTATGGCCATGACTCGACTGATCTTCGATAAAGTGGCCTTACCCGGAATATCCCTGAGAGACGAAATCGTAAAAGGCAATATGGCGGTCTCGGTAATCGATACGGCAAATGTTATAGCGTCCGCTCTGATCATCCGCATGGTCATGGTCTGGATACCCTACACCGATTACCGCTCGCTGGTAATACTGATCGGGACGTTCTGCCTGTCACAAATTATGCTCACAATGGCTACACTCATCAGGATTCATTTCTTCACGTTCCGCCATTCGCCGAGAAAAGTCGAAGACGAACTAAAATCGAATAATATTGCCTTTTCTCTCTCCTTTGCCGGCAGAATCATCGGAACGGCTCTAGCGATTAGCGCCGCCTCGCAACTCGTATCTTACGAAGACACAAGCTATCAAGCCATGATAATAGGCTGGGTCATTGCCTCTTTTATTGTAATGGTGGCACTGAAAATCTTATCCGTAATATCAGAGCGCGTGATTCTCTTTAATGTAACTTTCAGAAAGGAGCTACTGGAAGAACGAAACATTGCCGTAGGTGCCGTAAGAGCCATGATTTACATTAGTCTTGGCTACCTTCTGGCAGAATTTTAAAAAACGACGCATAACGCTTTAATCGTCATCGTCCTGAATATCATTAACAATGTCGCTAAGGCTTTTCTTCTCGCGGTCATCATCATTCATACCCATCGGAGTATCATCATTGTTCCGTCGGCCTTGCTTTTTAAGGTCTTTTTCATCTTCCCTCAACTTATCCTTAAGCTCTTTATAGGGATCTTTTTCATCGTCTTTATCTTTTTTATCTTTTGGCATCTGTATACCGATATCCGAAGCGTATGTAGCGCCGGCCATAGTGATACCGCCCATAAAAACTGCCATCGCTGCCACAGGCAGAAGAAATTTGTTTATCGTCATAACGCTCCTCGAATTTATGTCAAACTATCTTATTATACGCAACAACGGACAAAACCTCTCTAAAAAAAATTAAAGACAAAAAAAACGGGCTGCAATAAGCAGCCCGTCGCAAGGTGCGGTATCTGAATAAGAAGAGTGAAATCCTTATCAGTGCTTACTCTTATGATTCTGGTAAATTTCTTGCCTTTTATCCTGTTTCTTCTCTCTGAAATCTTTCTTCTTTTCATGCTTGGTTTGACGGAAATCCTGTTTCTTCTCTCGGATGTCCTGTTTCTTTTCCTGTTTGGCTTCACGATAATCTTGCTTCTTCTCGCGTATATCCTGCTTTTTCTCCTGCTTGGCTTCGCGGAAATCCTGTTTCTTTTCCTGTTTGGTTTCGCGATACTCCTTCTTTTTCTCATGAATATCCTGACGCTTCTCCTTCCAGTCTTCCGCATGTTCACCGGGTGTATGACCCGCTTCTTGCTCTGGCGGCATTGGCGCTTCATCTTCGGCAAAAGCCACAGGCGAAAACAAAACTGCAAGTGCGCAAACACCCATAATACGTATAAACGATGAATAGTTTTTCATTATAAACTCCACAATGATGTTAATCTGCATGTGTTACGAACACAGATAAAAAACCCTTCGTAAAAAATCAGAATAATTTGGTAAAGTATTGAATATGAATAACAAAAATGCAAAAAACCCCTGCCGCAACGATGCCGAACTCCTGCAAGGTCAGGGAAAATACGCCGAAGATTTATGGCGCTCGGTCAAAATCTGGAACGAATTCCGTCGCGGTTTCTGGGCGTTGCGCAACGTCGAAAACTGCGTGACCGTCTTCGGCTCCGCACGGTTCAAGGAAGACAACGACTATTACAAAATGGCTTATGACACCGCCTTCAAACTCGGAAAGGCCGGCTACACGGTCATGACGGGCGGCGGCCCCGGCATCATGGAGGCCGCGAATCGCGGTGCAAAGGACGCGGGCGCCCCCTCCATCGGCTGCGCCATCACCCTCCCCTTCGAGGAAAAACCGAACCCCTACACCGATATCAACATCCGCTTTCACTATTTCTTCGTACGAAAGGTGATGCTCCTGAAATATTCCTCGGCCTTCGTCCTCCTGCCCGGCGGATTCGGCACGATGGATGAGATTTTCGAAACCGCAACCCTGATGCAAACGGGCAAAATCTGCGACTTCCCCGTGGTCGTGATGGGGCGGGAGTATTGGAGCAAGCTCGACCCCTTCCTGATGGAAACCATGGTCGAACACGGCACCATCGACGCGGGCGACCTGCGCTACGCCCGCATGACCGACAGCCCCGACGAAGCCCTCGACATCATCCGCATGAAAAACGTCGGCGAACAGATATAGGGTCAAGACGATGGAAATCAAACCCCTCATCGGTTACGGCCACATCAAGCTCGGCATCACACAGGATGAAGCCCTGAAACTCCTCGGCGAACCACAATCCAAAGATATAAACGACTATACGGATAATGAATATTCTGAAATCTGGCGCTACTTTGACCAAGGATTTGAACTTGGCTTTGATTCAGAGGACGATCTTTTATTATGTAGTATCGCTGTTTATGCAAGAAACGCTGTTTTGGACGAAAAAAAACCGATTGGCATGCACGAGGCAGAACTTCTGAAAGCCTTTCCAGCGGTTAGGCTCGATCAGGATTTTGAAGAATTCGGCAAATGCTTCTGCGATGATGATAGATGTCTCATGTTCTGGACAACAGAAGAGGAAGTACTTGAATACATTACAGTTATGCCAGAATTTGCAGACAATGATGAAGACATCATCTGGCCTGAGTGATAATTGCTACAGCAAACCCTCATAAATCGCCGCCGTTTCCTCATCAAAACAAACAAACGTCACATCGACATCTGGATGTTCCTCCAGAAACGCACTCGCACGCTCCACCGCGATTTCCGCCGCCGCCTGCTTCGGATACCCGTAAATCCCCGTGCTGATCGCGGGCAACGCAACCGATTTCAATTTTGCTTCAATCAAGAGCTTAAAAACAGCGTCATAACAATCGGCCAGCGATTTCGCCTCACCCTTATCCCCGCCATGCCACTTTGGCCCCACGGCATGAATCACAAATTTGCATGGCAACCCATATCCCAACGTCATAATCGCACTGCCAGTGGGGCACCCGCCCGTCTCTTGGCATTCCTGCGCCAGTTGCGGCCCCGCCACCTCGTGGATCGCGCCGCACACGCCGCCGCCCGGCTTCAACGCCTCGTTCGCAGCGTTCACAATCGCATCATCCGTGCGTATCGTAATATCGCCATGTTCAACAAAAATCGGCATAAACGCTCCTTGTCCAGATTATTGCCACTCATAATACCATGATCATCCGCCCCGACATACAGGACGATTCGCAAACAATTTTAAACCCGCACTAAGACAGAAAACCTGAAAATCCAACCCGCTTTTATTATATACTGCCCCCATGAGAAAAAAGCCGCCTTCACAAAACAAACCATCGGAGTCACAAACCCACTACATGACGCCGAACGGCTACGCCACACTTGAAAAAGAGCTGAACTGGCTGATCCATGATGAGCGCCCGAAAATCGTAGAAATCGTCTCATGGGCGGCCGGAAACGGCGACCGCTCCGAAAACGGCGACTATATCTACAACAAGAAACGTCTGCGCGAGATTGACCGCCGCCTGCGCTACCTGAAAAAGAAGCTGGAAAATACCGAAATCGTAGACCCCCGCCGTCAGCAAAACCTAGACCGTGTGTTCTTCGGCGCAAAGGTCACCTACGCCCGCGAGGACGACAGCGAAGTCACGGTCATGCTGGTTGATGTGGATGAGGCGGACTTTACCAAAGGTAAAATCAACTGGCTCTCCCCTGTCGGCAAGGCGTTAATGAAATCACAGGAAGGCGACATCGTAAAAATCCGCACGGACGGAAAAATCGAAGAAATAGAAGTCGTGGAAATCGTATACCCGTTGGATTAGCGCTTAGTTATCCGGCAACGGAATAAACTCTTTCTCATCCCCCGGCACCTTATCAAAACGCCCGTTTGCCCAATCGTCTTTGGCTTGCTCCAGACGTTCACGGCTGGACGCGACAAAATTCCAGAAAATATAACGCTTACCGTCCATCGTCGCACCGCCCAGAACCATCATGCGCACATCACCATGCGCCTTGACCGTGACATCATGACCGGGGCTAAGCACCATCATCTGCTGCGGTTCATAAACGACACCGCCGATCTCGACCTGACCGTGCAGAACATAAACCGCGCGCTCCTCCGTCTTTCCGGGAATTGTAATGCGCGCACCGTCCGCCATTTCCAGATCAAGATAAAGTGTATCCCACTGCGCCGTCACGGGCGAAGAAAGCCCTTGAAACTCACCGATAATCAAACGCCCCTGAACGCCGTCATCGTCAAAAACGGGCAAATCCTTATCTTCCGTATGCTCAAACGCTGCCGCGCCGTTCTCATGGTTCTTGGACTGCGCAAGCCAGCTTTGAATACCATATAATCTGGACGGGTTGTCGCGAATGTCTGCACCCGTGCGCTCGGAATGAACAATCCCTGAGCCCGCCATCATCAAATTCACATCCCCCGGTTTGATGCGCATATCACTGCCCAAAGAATCCTTGTGATCCAGCGTGCCGTCAAACAAATAAGTCACGGTCGAAAGCCCGATATGCGGATGCGGACGGACATCGACCCCCTGCCCCGTCAGGAACTCACCCGGCCCCATCTGATCCCAGAAAATAAAAGGCCCGACCATACGCTTATTCCGAAACGGCAAAGCACGACGAACTTCAAAGTTCCCGATATCATTGGTCCGCGGCAAAATCACCATCTCCACCGCATCGGGACAATTCATATCCATGTCAGCATCGGCACCGGGCATCCAACTCATTCTAATAGCTCCTCTAAATATGCATTGAAAGCTCAGTATACGCGAACGATAGGGAATTCACAGTATTTCCGCCTTAACATCGTCAAGCCCCTGAACCTCCTGCGCGGGCTTGTCCCAACGAATACGGCTGATCCGCGGAAAACGAAGGGCAATGCCGGATTTATGCCGCGGACTTTCATGCGCCGAGTCAAACGCAACCTCAACGACCAGCTCTTTCTTGACCTCCCGAACAGGCCCGTACCGCGCAATCGTATTCGCGCGCACCCATTTATCGAGCTGTTTTAACTCCTCATCCGTAAAGCCTGAATACGCCTTGCCGATCGGAACAATGTCGTTCCCCTTCCATACGCCGAACGTAAAATCAGAATAAAACGAACTGCGCTTTCCGTGACCGCGCTGTGCATACATCAAAACAGCATCGACCAGCTTGGCATCCCGTTTCCACTTAAACCAAGGGCCTTTTGGTCTTCCCGCGACATAAAGACTGTCTTTACGCTTAAGCATAATCCCCTCATGCCCATGCTCGTCAGCCCCTTTCTTTCGAATGGCGCCAAGTGTCTCCCAATCAGGAAAAGAAATAATCTCCGATAAATTCAAACGCGCATTCTCATGCTGCTGCATCCATCCTTCGAGAATGCTGCGCCGTTCAACAAGCGGCAAATCGCGAACATCCTTCTCCCCGTGAAACAAAATATCGTAGACACGTACAAATCCCGGATACTCCTTCAAGTGCTTTTTAACAACCGTTTTGCGGTTTAACCGTTGCTGCAAACAATTGAAGGGCAACGGCTCGAAATCATGCCCAACCAGAAGTTCCCCATCCAGAACCGCCGCTCCGCACAAACTCTCCGCAACATCGGGAAAAGCCGCCGAAATATCATCACCTGTGCGCGAAAACAAACGCTGGCTGTCTGGATTAAAAACAAGCTGTACCCGAATACCGTCCCATTTCCATTCGGCCTGATAATCATCGGGAGCAAGCCGCTCAAAATCTTTATACTCATCAATCGGGTTAGACAGCATCATCGGATGAAACATTTGCGTATGGTCGATCTCGGGCTTGTCCGCGTGCCCGTCCAGCCATGCAAACAACTCCGCATAAGGCAGCTCCATCCCGTGCCAGACCTTCTCGATCTCGGCCAAGTCCTGCCCGCTATATTGCGCCAAAGCCATCTTCGCCAGACGCGCCGATACACCGATACGTAAGCCTCCCGTCACCAGCTTGATCATTGCCCACCGCTGATTTGGAGACGATTCGTTTAGAAACGTTTCTATGAATTCCGGCAACTTACTCCTAGGTGTCTCTTCAATTTTTTTGACGAATTCCGATACGCTAGGTAGCTCGCGCTCCGCCGTTTGCTCTGGCCAGATCAGGGAAATGGTTTCCGCCATATCCCCGACATAGTCATACGACAATTCAAACAGAACGGGATCCACCTTTTCCACGGTCATCTGTTTGAGCGCCGAAGCTTTAAGGTTCTTGAGTTTTAAGTCTCGTGTAATCGCCGCCAATGCATACCCGCGATCAGGATCAGGCGTATCCTGAAAATACCGTGCCAGCAATTCAATCTTGCGATTGCGCGACGGCGTTAAAATCAAACGCTCCAGTAACTCTGCAAAACGGTTCATTCGCCGGCCTCTTCTTCACGACCTTGAATCGATAACGGCTCCGCGTGAAGCCCCTGCGTCTTGCACCAATGAACCAAAGCATCTTCACGGCCATGCGTCACCCATATCGTTTCCGCCCCCGTTGCTTGGATCGTTTCGGTGAGTTCATTCCAATCTGCATGATCCGAGATAATCAATGGCAACTCGACAAGACTTTGCTTTGCGCGTTGCTTCACACTCATCCAGCCCGACGCATAAGACACAACCGGATCAGGCAAACGTCGTGACCATCGATCCTTTAACGCCGAGGGCGGTGCGAGAACAATGCGCCCCTTGAACTCCTCCTTGACCTTGTCCAGTGCTTTGCGCAAATCCCCCAGATTAATGCCTTGCGATTGGTAATAGGCACAGAGTTTTTCATGCGCACCATGCAGGTAAATCGGTAAATCATACCCCGCTTCGCGCAACAACTTTATGACGCGCTGCGACTTGCCCAGTGAGTACGCCCCGATCACATGACAGCGTTCAGGGTTTGCTTTTAGGGACTGCAGCACTTTTTGAATTTCATCTTCCGAGCGTGGATGCTGAAAAACGGGCAAACCGAACGTTGCCTCGGTAATAAACAGATCACACTGCACAAGCTCGAATGGTTGCGCTGTGCTATCATGGCGCGTCTTGTAATCCCCCGTAACCACAACACGTTGCCCCTTATATTCCAGAAACACTTGCGCACTCCCAAGAATATGCCCTGCAGGGTAAAAACGAATCGTTACGTTGTCTATGTTGAGGATTTCTCCGAACTCCAGCGCCTGAAATTCTTGCGCACAATTTTCACCGTAACGCCGCTTCATAATATCGATGGTCTGCGGGGTTGCCAGCACCTTCTTGTGCCCTGCCCGCGCATGATCTGCATGACCGTGCGTAATAATCGCTTTCTCGACGGGTTTTACTGGGTCGATAAAAGTTTCAATAGGCTCTATAAAGAGTTCATGGTTCAGCCAGCGCATAAGTCAGACTATACAGATTTACCGGATGTTCTCCAGTCCCATCCGCTCACGCATTGGCTTGCGAAAAAACAATGGCAGTATCACCCGCACCAGATCGAAACGCTGCAAGCGTCCCTCGATCATAAAGACGTCCTGCTCTTTGCTCCGACGGGGGCGGGAAAGACTCTCTCCGGATTCCTGCCGTCCATCATTGACCTGACCACACAGGAGCATAAACCGCATGTCCTGCATACGCTGTACATCTCGCCGTTAAAAGCATTGGCCGTGGACGTCCACCGCAACCTGATGCAACCCATCGAAGACACAAATATGAACATCACCGTGGAAACACGAACCGGCGACACGCCCGCAAGCAAGCGCCAGAGACAAAAGAACAAACCACCTCAGATGCTTATGACCACGCCTGAATCATTTGCGCTTCTGATGTCTTACGAAGAAGCAGCAAAATATTTCAAAAACCTGCGCTATATCATTATCGATGAGTTGCACGCCCTCATGCATTCTAAACGTGGTGACTTACTCAGCCTGAACCTCGCCCGTCTTCAGGGCCTCGCTCCCAAATGCCAGCGCATCGGTCTTTCCGCAACGGTTCATGACACAAAAACGGCTAGACAATATCTTTGCCGTCCGCGAAAAGGCCAAATCATCGAAGTCAAAAACGATGTCAAACCGGATATCGAAATTATCATGGGCAAATCGCGCATGCCGTGGTCGGGACATATGGCAACATACGCGCTGCCCGAAGTATACGAGCGGGTTAAACAGGCGGGAATGAGCGTTGTTTTTGTGAACACCCGCGCACAATCCGAATTGGTGTTTCAAAACCTCTGGTCACTCAATGAAGATAATCTGAAAATAGCAGTACACCACGGCTCGCTGGAAAAAGAACTGCGCCGTAAGGTCGAGGACAAAATGGCCAAAGGCGAATTGGATTGCGTCGTGGCAACCGCATCACTCGACTTGGGACTGGACTGGGCGAATGTCGATCTCGTGGTTCAGATCGGCGCACCAAAGGGCGCCTCCCGCTTGTTGCAAAGAATAGGCCGCTCCAACCACCGCCTTGATGAACCGTCCAAAGCCTTGCTCGTCCCCGCCAACAGGTTTGAATACCTCGAATGCCTTGCCGCCAAAAACGCCATCGCCAAAAACGACCTTGACGGCACACCCCCGAAACGCGGCGGCCTCGATGTTCTTGCGCAACATATAACAGGCGTTGCATGCAGCACACCTTTTGACAAAAAAGCCCTCTACAGCAACGTCACAAAGGCCTGGCCTTACAAGGATCTTAGCGAAGACGACTTTAACCGCGTTATAGAATTCACGAAAAACGGCGGATATGCTCTAAAATCCTATGACCGCTATGCCCGTTTGAGAGAAACCGAAGACGGCAGGCTGGAAATTGCATCAAAGAAATTTGTGCAGCAATACCGCATGAACATCGGCACGATCGTTGAATCCCACATGCTGAAAGTGAAGCTCAAAATGCGCACGCTCGGCAAAATCGAGGAATGGTTTATTCAAGGGCTTTCGCCCGGCGATACGTTCATTTTCGGCGGACAAGTCTTGCGGTACGAAAGCGTCAATGAACAGGGCGTGCAAGTCAGCCGCACAAAAGACAGCCGCCCCAAAATCCCCTCTTATGCAGGTGGCCGCATGCCACTCTCAACACAGCTTTCCAGCGTGGTTCGCTTGATGCTCAACCGCACATCATCTTGGAAAGACTATCCGGATCAGGTCGGCGAATGGCTGAAGCAACAAAAGAAACGCTCGGTCATGCCGAGCAAAGACGGCCTGCTTGTTGAAACATTCCCGCGTGGAAGCAAAAGAAAACAAAGACACTACCTTGTGGCTTATACGTTCGAGGGTAGAAACGCGCATCAAACGCTCGGATTCCTGTTGACAAGACGGATGCAACGATACGGCTATAAACCCTTAGGATTTGTTGCAACCGATTACGCCATGGCACTGAGCACGATGAAACCCGTCGAACGCGTTGATCACCTCTTCCATCAAGACTTGATGATGGATGACCTGCACGAATGGCTGCAAGACACGCCACTGCTAAAAAGAAATTTCCGCGATGTCGCTGTGATCTCCGGACTGATTGAGCGCCGCTACCCCGGACAGCAAAAAACAGGCCGTCAGGTCACATTCAATTCCGATCTCATCTATGATGTCTTGCGGAAATACGAACCCGATCATATATTGCTGCAAGCCGCACAAGACGACGCAATGGGCGGCCTGATTGACCTGAGACGTCTGGGCGATATGCTGCAAAGGATCGAAGGAAAAATCACGCACAAAAAACTGGATCGTGTGTCCCCTCTCGCCGTCCCTATGATCCTCGAAATCAGCCGCGAAACAATAAACAAAAAAGAGCTGGGCGAGTATTACCTTCAGGAATTCGAAGAAGAATTGCTTGAGGAGGCAGGACTACAATGAAGGAGATCGTCTTCGCAGGGCAACAGCTGATATTGCACCATGAATCCGTGTTGCTATGGCCTGCACAAAAAACGGCTGTGGTCTCCGACCTTCATCTTGAAAAAGCTTCCCACTTCGCGAAGAAGGGGCAAATGCTCCCCCCGCACGATAGCGAGGAAACAATGGCACGCCTACTGGACATAATGGAATTCTCCGCCTGCGACAAACTGGTTCTTCTGGGCGATACGTTCCACGACCGCGGCGGCTATGATCGCCTGTCTCCAAAAGCAAAAACTCTATTCAATGAAATAAGGGAGAGATATGAAATCATCTGGATTATTGGCAACCACGACGGAGCCTTCGTGCCGGAAAAAACAAAACCGTATCAAGAGCTAGATATAGAAAACATTACATTCAGACACGAAGCGATTCAAAATAACGACTTTGAAATCAGCGGCCATTATCACCCCAAGGCAACTCTGAATCTCCGCGGAAAAAAAGTCTCGCGCCCTTGTTACATGATTGGCAAAACAAAGATTATCATGCCCTCTTTCGGCACGTTCACCGGCGGCTTAGACATAACAAAACCGCCGCTAATTAAAATCGTACCAACCCCTTTTACCGCGCACCTGACAGGCCCAAGCAAACTCTACTCCGTGCCATCTACAAAACTAAAAATACATAAAACAACCTGAGCATAAGAACCTTTTTAATTATAATGCTTTAGAAAATCTTTTATTCCCTTGCTGAATCCACCGTCTTTTACATATATTCAAACAATGGACGAAGAAGAAGAAATTCAAACCGAACCGACCGATCCGCCGGCAAAAGCCGCTGCTGAAGCACTTGGTATGCAAGAAAAGTCACGCAGCAGGCCTCGCCTTTCAAGCTTGATCTGGCGCCCTACACCTCCGATCTAAGCAAAATCAGCGTAGACGAAGTACGGCTGGATCCGGCTATAGCCATGCATGTCGGTAACGTATGGACCGTGACGGATGAAATCCGCCCTCAAATCTTCCCTCCTGAGCTTGAAGCATTAGGTGAGGCCATCAGATCACAAGACGATTGGCAAGCCTTAGAAGAGCAAACCAATACCTATAATGCCATGTTCGCCGCAAATTTTGAGAAAGCAAGCCCCAAATTGTTCGAAGTCGCCATGCAAGAAGCAGACAATGTAGCAAGAAGTCACCTGAATATAGACTTTATGCTCGATGCGTCCGAACTTACTTCTGCAGAACAACTCCAACTCCAACGCTTAACGGAATACGCGCTACAGGAAAGATGGGATACAAGACTTCGCTCGGGCTATTTCTACACAGAAATAACAGATACCGAGACGGGTGAATTCACTTTGGAGAACGGAGAAACGGTTGAGGGCATAAGCCACACTATTTTTCCGGCCACTATGCTACCGGGAAAGGAATTCCAGATTTCTGACGTCGCCGGTGTTGGCCCTGCCGCTCAACAAGCGGTAAAACCGCCGCCCGGAACACTGAACGAGTGGGTTGCCCTCGTCACGGCACACGAAACCGAACACCGCGCAGATCATGGCCAACAAACGGTCACAAATTACATGATTGACCGCTTTAACAATGAGTTTGGCGATATGGGAATATACGGCACATTGATGGAAAGAGCAGTCGATACGAGCCCTATTTCACGTCATATCAAAGAAATTGAAGCTGACATGGCAGCATATCAATCTCTGGACGGTGTCATCAGTCAGGACGTCAAAGACTATTGGACCGCCCTACGCATGGGCGACGGCGTCCTGCAAAACACAAAAGGCCTTCTGGCCATTCGAGCCGACAGAGGTGCGGACTTCACTCTAAGCGATGACGATGTCGGTAAAATACATGATACTGGGTTCTTCGTAGCCGAATTCGAAGATACGGGAGAATTGCCGGATTACGTCGCGATGCAAGCCGATATAAACAGTTTTTATAACAAAACGGTTGATCACATGGTTCAGAGAGCTGCACCAGATCTGCAACATTACCCGACAGTTTCATATGCAGATATGCAAGGTCTTGCGGAAAATCTGCAACTCGCTGACATGGTCGACACGGTTCAGGATGCCTTGAATTCCGACCCGCCTGTATATTCTCCAGCTGAGCAAATCTTTGCCCAGAGATTTATAGACTCTATGACAGAAGAACTTGGCATAGAATCGGGAGACATGAATTCTGCATTAGTGAACGCAGTCGAGACATCTCGTGCGGCGACACTGACACCTTTCCAAATATCACAACCGGCAAACGACAGCATTCCTGTGCCTAAGAACTAAGACTAGTTTCTCAGCCTGTAGCCGGTTTTGAATATCCAGGCAATAATTCCGATACAGATAGCACAGAAAGTCAGGATCATAGTGACACTGATCCACAAACTCACATCCGAGCTTTCATAGAAGCTCCAACGGAATCCGCTAATCAGATAAACCACTGGATTTAAAAGGGAAACACTCTGCCAGAATTCCGGTAACATACGGATCGAATAGAAACTACCGCCCAAAAACGTCAGCGGCGTAATAATCAGCAAAGGAATAAGCTGCAGCTTCTCAAACCCGTCCGCCCAAATGCCGATAATAAACCCGAGCAAGCTAAAGGTAATGCAAGTCATAACAAGAAAGAACATCATCCAGAAAGGGTGTTGAACCTCCAGCGGCACAAAGAACCCCGCTGTTATTAAAACAATAATACCGATCATAAACGACTTCGTGGCCGCAGCGCCGACATACCCGATAGCAACTTCCGCAAAATTCAAAGGAGCAGATAGAATTTCATAAATCGTGCCCGTAAACCGCGGAAAATAAATCCCGAATGACGCATTGGAAATACTCTGCCCCAGGATAGTCAGCATAATCAGGCCGGGAACGATAAACGCCCCGTAATTCACCCCGTCAATATCGCTGATCCGCGAACCGATGGCGGAGCCAAACACGATGAAATAAAGCACGGTCGAGATAACGGGCGAGGCAATACTCTGCCCGAGCGTTCTGAACGTCCGCGACATCTCGAATTTGTAGATAGCTGCAATCCCGCGATAATTCATGATTCCTCCACCAAGCGTACGAATATTTCCTCCAAAGAACTCTGACGGGTCATCAGATCCTTGCAACGGATATTGTTTTCCTTAAGACAATCAAGTAAATCCGCAACGCCGTTCCGCTCCTTTGCCGGATCATAAGTAAACACCAATTGTAAGCCGTCTTCGGAAAGCTCCAGACTATAATGCTCCATCGAGGCGGGAATCTCTTCCAAAGGCTTAGCCAGATCAAGCACCAGCTCCTTCTTACCCAGTTGCCTCATCAACTTGGTCTTCTCCTCAGTCAGGATAAGCTTGCCCTTATTGATGACACCGATACGATCGGCCATCTCTTCGGCTTCTTCGATGTAATGCGTGGTCAGGATAATAGTCACCCCCGTCTCACGAAGTTGATGAACCTTACGCCACATGGATTTGCGCAGTTCAACATCGACCCCCGCGGACGGCTCATCGAGGAACAGAATCTGCGGCTCATGCGACAACGCCTTGGCAATCATGACCCGCCGCTTCATCCCGCCGGACAAAGACCGAATTTGATTATCCTTCTTATCCCATAGAGAGAGATTTTTGAGCACCTCCTCGATGTAAGCAGGGTTCTTCGGCTTACCAAACAATCCGCGGCTAAAGGAAACCGTATTCCAGACAGTTTCGAAAGCATCCGTCGTCAATTCCTGCGGCACGAGCCCGATCGCCTCACGCGCTTCACGGTAATTCGCCGCATTATCATGCCCGAACACCGAAATACTGCCCGCACTAGGCTCGACAATACCGCACACGGCACTAATCATCGTGGTCTTCCCCGCCCCGTTCGGCCCGAGAAGCGCAAAAATTTCGCCTTTATTGACTTCAAGATTGACGTCCTGAAGTGCCTGAAACCCGCCTTTATATGTCTTATCAAGACCCTTGATAGAGAGCGCCGCTTTCATAACCTACCCATCTTCATATTCTATGCCGTTGTTCTAGCGTATTTCGCGCTCAATTTCTTGCGGTTTTTCAAATAAAGCCGAAAAGGACGTCATAGAAACAAACCGTAAGCGATTGAAAAACACCCGATCAGTCCAAAACCGAAAGCAACGCCCCGGAACCATGGAACACTAAATACATACAAAGGCACATATATTATTCTCGCGATAAGGAAAAGAGTTACACCCGCAACCGTAAAATAGTTGGAAACATCCAGAATAGCGGTCAGTAAAACCAGAGGAATAAAGTAAAACAAATTCTCTTTGTAGTTTTGAATGGCTCGGTATAAACGCCCCGGCTTTCCGGGCTGGATAAGTGGTATATCATCCCGCCCTTCGGATGCCGTCTTCAAACCATATGTTTGACCCGTAATAAACCCTTCTGCAAAAGTCTGCACCAACAGCAAGACCAGTGCCAGCAACAAAATAATGATTTCAAAAGTCATGATACCCCTTAAATTAGAAACAAAAAGTCCACAAAGAACCAGATTCCACCCAAATGAAAAAAGCAGCAAACTTAAAAGATTTTACTGATCTTTATAGACACAAATTCAAAGGTTCGTAAAATGTAAAAGATTAAGTAGAAAAATTTCGAAAAAGGAAACAACTATGCCGCTACTCACCTCTCCCATAGACGGATCGCCAATGAAACAAATCAATCGCTACGGTATCGAAATTGATGTCTGCCCGACAACTGGTGGTGTATGGCTCGATAAAGGAGAGCTAGAGAAAATCATCGCAATGATCCAGCAAGCCGCCGCGCAGGAACAAGCAAATATAGCACAAATGCACGAGCAATCCGCACCTCCGCCAAAACAATATGAAGAGTACAAAGACAAACATTATAAAAAGGGCAAGAGAAAGAAAAGTGGCATCCTCGATGATGTCCTTGATATTTTCGATTTTTAATCCTTTACATTCTACGAAAAAGGCCGAATGAAATGCCGGTCATGTTGTAAAAATAAGAATGCCCTAAAAAAATCACAAGACATTCTTATTCTAATGAGCAAGACTTCCTACAAAGGCTTTTTGGCTAACACATCGCCACCCTGGCGCGGATCAAGTTCGACAACAAAAGCCGCGGAATTTGTGCTGGGAACCGGCAACCGTGAACGCCACGGCAAACAACCCCCAAACCGCACCCAGCGAAAGTCCGGTGCAAAATACCCCCGTTGTAGCGAGTGGAGAAACCGTCCAAAGGCGTTTAGGCGAAAAAGTCTCGGTCGAAATCTCGTCATCGGGTTGCTTGGTCTTGCTGACTGTAATCGGAACCACGCCGAATGAAATCAGAATGGAAACAACAATAAACAGAACGCTTTCACTGGGCTGCGCGGTAAAAATAAACGCCTGCCCCAAAGCCAGACACAGAAAACTGACTGTAAGATAAACGGCAAAAATCCGTCCTCTGTTCTTCTTGGTCGACAGAGCATTCAGCCAGCTTTCAATGACCATAATCAGGGACGCAATACAAACACCGTAGACAAAACGGAAAAAAACCCACGCCCATGGGTCAACAAACAAGGCATGAAATAGCGAGATAACCGACGCCATGGATGTAAATGCGGCAAAGGTTCTGATCTGTTTGACATCTTTAATCAGCTTGGCACATACATGCGTGCCAACAATAAATCCGACAAAATAAAACGACATCATCAAACCGATGATCCAGCTTGGAAACCCCTCCATAGAGGCGCGAACTCCGAGCAATGTGGTATGAAGCCCATGCCCGAGCTGCAAAACAGCATAACTGAACAACAGCGCGGAAATAGATTGTAAAGCAGAAAGCATATGAAACCGATTTTGTATTCTTCAAGTTACTTAACTAACAAAATAACAAACAAATATTGATGCGGCGCACAAACGCAAAAAGATGTATCGAATAGTAAAATCGCCAATCAAAATCTAAAAAACTAAAATTAAGAGCTTTTTTTTGCCAATTTCTGTATAATCAGGCATAAATACGGAAATAATAAAAATTTCGGGGTTATTGTGGAACCACAGGAATACATTAATCAAAACGTAGCTGCAGGCAAAGACATTGTCTTCGCCGAGCATCACGAATCTATTGTTTCGACTCTTGGCATGATGGAAGAGGCGGTCAGGGCAAACCCCGGCGGCATTCAGGGCGTATCCCTAGAGCTGTCCACGCAAACCCAACCCTATATTGATCAGGTTGCTTCTGGTGATCTCAGCAGAGAAGACTTCACAAAACTCGTTCGCATTGCAACGGTAAACGAATATCTTGACGAAGCTGGTACATTGCACGCAAACGGCCGAATTGATGATGATACTTACCAAGCCTACACAGAAAGACTGAACGGCATGATCGAAGGTGTCCTGCGCGGACCCAACGAACATTACACACCGGAAATGCTTGAAAGCGATATGACAAACTTCGGCGCGGTTCATAGTCTGATTGAAACCGCAGCGGCTAACGATACTCCCGTCTTTGCCACCGACTTGGATCGCGAAGGAATCGTCCTCTGGGATATGCGCGAACTCTATGTCGATGACCTCGTAAACAGAATGAACGACACCACTGACGCCGAACTGCTGAGCAGTCAGGTTGACCTCAGTTCACGCCAATCAATCCTTGTCCACCGTGGCATGGCTCATGCTTGGGATGTGACAATGGACGATAATCCTTCAGTTACAAACGCCGGAACCGGGCTGGATGACTATCTGGAGGCACAAGGCAGAGATGTGGTGGTCATCACCAATGTACGCGATGAAGCCGCACTGACCGACGAAATTGAACAATTTGATGCAAACGGCATCTCTCTGGCTGATCCGTCCGATGCAACCATTGTAAACGGGCAGCTATATGAACAACCGGATCTCGAAGGTGCTAGCTCAGGATTTGGAGCGCCGCGCACCCCTTAAGGGTCATTAAAAAAACAACAATGCTAGAATGGCAGACTATAAAGTAAAAGGGTGAACGGGAATACCGCATATCGGCTGGCGAGATATTATAGACTTAAATTTTGATCACCTGCGTGAGCAAGACGGCTACACACCAGATCAGATTGAAGATCTTGAAAACCGTGCCATTCTGTTTTTAGACACTCTTGAAGCGACGGAGTTCGGTCAGGAACATTTCGAAAGAATCCAGAATAAATTCGAAGACGATCCGGTAAACATAAATTTTTTCCATAGCACCAACGATGGCTGGAAAGACGATAATATCAGTCTGTCAGTAGAGTACGACTGGGGCTTTCTCGATCAACGCTCTGGCGAATACATTCAAATGAGTATGGAACGCATGATGACCCATGAACTTATTCATGCGGGCGATCCGCGCTCCCCCAGAGAGCCTTTCGCGTATAACGAAGATTACACGACAGCGACAGAGGAATTTGCAACGTTAGAGACCGATCGCTTCGTGCGCGAAAACATGCCCCATCTGGGCATAAGAGGTGCTTATGCCAACGAAATGAACAATGACCAGGAAATTAATGAAAAACTCCGCGAAACAATAGCAGAAGCTGTTGATACCGCGCAGGAACGCATGGACACTGCCGCACAAAGACTTGAACAAAGCTTTGACAAAATCAATGCAGACCTTTTTGCCAATGACGGAATAACGGCTAACACCCCACCACCCACTCAAATGAATATATAGCTGGAAATTGGCGTCCCGTACGGGATTTGAACCCGTGTTGCCGCCGTGAAAGGGCGGTGTCCTAGGCCACTAGACGAACGGGACGCAAGTGAAGTATTCCTTTAAGACATAGCTTTATAATGGCTTTTGAACCCAGAAATCAAGCATTACTTTGAAATATTTTGCGAAAAATGAGGCAGACTGTAAACCCTGGAAAACAATAGCCTCATCACGGCTTGTTATGAACGCAAAAACCATTTCCGCTCTAGCGTTCTTTCGCTAATATTTGCCATGCTCTATCCTTTTTCTGCTCCGCTGTGATTTTTACGGATAAGAACTCCTGGATCACATTGACATTCGTTGTTGTATGTTCACTTGGCTTTGCTGTGATAAACCCCCCCTGCCCTGCAAGCGCCATTGGCAACAAAAGCTGATCAGCGAGATACTCACCGACAACGGCACGGCTGTTCAAATATGCCTCTGCCTTTTTGGCAAGCCGCTTGGCAACGGTCTCGGCCTTCACGCCGTATGAGCCGAACTCGTACAGAACCTCTGTGACTTGCTCGTATTCAAAAACAACAGACGCCAGATTACAGGCACTATGCGCACCTTTAATTTCATTCACATGCAATGAATCATCGGGCAGTGAAAGCGCCTCCGCTAAAACAGCCAGTTCCCGTTCCGCAACATTATAGGGAACTTTCGAAAGCAGAATCTCCGCGCTCTTTGCCTTTAATGCTCCGTGCTTATTCAACTCGAAAGGCTTTAGGGTTTGCGTAGGCTCGATCTCAAAAACAACGCGGCCGCCGCCCGCAGGAAAAAAACCGTAGCTCTCGATTTTGGCACTGACGTTCACACCCATTTCCCGCAAAACAGGAAGAAAACTCCGCACAATAAAATCATAACTCGGTGCAGCAATATTATGTGTACCCCCTTCCAGAACAACCGTAGAACGCGCTTCCGCCATCATCAAAATCGGCAAAACGGTTTGCGCTACAAGCATCGTGCTGCCCGCCGTTCCGATTGCAAAATGATAATCCCCACTCTTAATATCCTGCGGCAAAAACATCAGCTCCGTCGATCCGGTTTTTGCCCCTGTCACGCGGGCACTACAAATCTCTGCCGCCGCTTTAACGCAGGTCAGGTGTTGACGCATCAAACCCGGCTTACTACGCCCCGCACGAATATTTTTGATTTTTAACGGACGTCCGGTAATGGCGGACAAAGAAAGCGCAGAACGCAAAATCTGTCCTCCGCCCTCTCCTTTAGCGCCGTCAATTACGACCGGTTTAAGTGTCATCTCTCTATAATCCTAAAATAAAAATTTCATCATTATCTTTGAGTTCTTCCTCAAGGATATCGGCAACCTCATCAAGTAGCGCCTTCAACTTCACACTCATAAAATCAAAAACCACATCAAACGGGTTATGCTTCCTGTAATAAAACAGCTCCGTTACATATAATCCCAGATCATCCTTATGCGAAGCAGACCTCAAAGCGTGTGAAAGTGCTCTGAATTTCTTGAGAACAGCATACCACTCCTCTCTCGAAAGGGACTGGAAAGTATACCTGCTATAGTGAGGATCAATTTCTTTGATCATCGGCTCGAGATATTTGAAGCCCTCGACCGTGAAATAAAGCGCCCCCTTGTTCCAGCAAGCTTTAGCCTTTTTCTTCGCAGGGCACACCTCGATGTAACACGTGTGCTCCAGCTCACGCATATCTCTTATAATACGAAGATCCTCCCCCAAAGCTTTAGTCAGCTCTGGATAAACCCTCTCGTCCGGCAGCAAGCCACTTCGGTACTCTTCGATCTGCGCCCGAACATCCTTTTCGGGCTCTCTGTATCTACTCATTGTTCTGTCCTCAAATAAAAAATTTTTAATGTGAGGAAGGGATTTTCACCCCTTCACACACAGCACCTGTTTCAAGATGTATGCGACCTCAACAAGGTCTTTCTGCGCGTCCATCACCTTATCGATGTCCTTGTAAGCGGATGGTGTTTCATCCACCACGTCAGCATCGGTTCGGCATTCAACGCCCTTTACGGCTTCGATATGTTCCTCTAGAGAAACACGCTTCTTGGCCTCGGTTCTGGACATAACGCGCCCCGCACCATGCGAACAGCTACAGAAACTTTCTTCGTTTCCAAGTCCGCGCACGATATAGGACCGCGCCCCCATGCTTCCGGGGATAATCCCCATATCGCCCTTGCGGGCACGCACGGCGCCTTTACGGGTAACGAAAATGTTTTCACCGTAATGGTTCTCGCGTGTCACATAGTTGTGGTGACAGTTGATCGCCTCGACCTCGGCATCAAAAGGCTTTGTAATCACCTTTCTAATCGCTTCAATCGTATGAGCCATCATGATCTCGCGGTTTGTACGCGCAAAATCCTGTGCCCATTCAACGGCAAAAACATAATCATCAAAATGATCAGTTCCTTCCGGAAAATACGCAAGGTCCTTATCCGGCAGGTTAATCATCCAGCGTTGCATATCCTTCTTGGCCAGCTCTATAAAGTGCGTACCAATCGCGTTACCAACGCCTCGGGAACCGGAATGCAGCATAACCCACACTCGATCATCCTCGTCGAGACACATTTCAACGAAATGGTTCCCGGTTCCCAACGTACCCAAATGGTTGATGTTGTTCGTATTCTTCAACTTTGGCGTCACATCCGTGATGCGCTTGAATCCCGCATCCAGTGTTTTCCAGGCCTCAACCGAGCGATCAGGAATGTCATGCCATGATCCCTTATCGCGTTTCTTTCGCCCTACGCTGCGACCATGCGGCACGGATGCCTCGATCGCACAACGCAGTTCAAACAAGTTCTCGGGCAGGTCAGACGCCGTCAAAGACGTGCGCGCCGCCATCATCCCGCAACCGATATCAACCCCGACCGCCGCAGGGATAATCGCTCCCTTGGTCGGAATAACACTACCGATCGTCGATCCCTTCCCGACATGAACGTCAGGCATCACGGCCAGCCATTTATGAATGAAGGGCATCTGCGCCGTTTTCATGAGTTGCTCTTTGGCCTTCTCGTCAACTGGCACACCCTTCGTCCACATTTTAATAGGACGGGCCTTACCACCGATCACATCATAAGCTTGAGTTGTCATTTTTCTTACTCCATTTCATTTTTCTATCCCTACATATAGCAACGGTCGTGCCAGTTTTGGCATGACAAAAAATTTTCTTATAAAGCATTGTTTTAAAATAATTTATTTTTAAGAAACAACAAAACACTTTAAATACATATCCTAATAATTTATAAATATTTCTAGTAAATTATATTTTTAGAGAATTATAGTATGGTCATCATCGGTTTTTTAGGTACAGTTCTGGATAGCGGCGGAAAAACGGAAAAACGCTGGCAAAAATGGCGCCCGACCGTCAGCCTCTGCCAGCATGAAGACATGCTCGTCGACCGCTTCGAACTTCTCATAGGACGCCGCGACTTGAAACTCGCAAAAAAAGTAAAAGCCGATATCAAACAAATATCCCCCGAAACCGAAGTGGTGTTTCACGAGATGGATTTAATAAACCCCTGGGACTTCGAAGAAGTTTACAGTGCCCTTCACGACTTCGCAGACAACTACAACTTCGATACGGATAACGAAGAGTATTATATGCACATCACAACCGGAACACACGTTGCTCAGATCTGCATGTTCCTGCTGACCGAGGCACGCTATTTCCCCGCAAAACTCCTGCAATCCTCCCCCGCTCACAAGGAAACAAAGGACGGCTCCGGCACCTACACCATCATTGATCTCGATCTGTCCAAATACGACCTGATCGCCCAACGCTTTCAAATGGAACAGGAAGAAGCAACATCTTTCCTGAAATCCGGAATCGTAACAAAGAACAAAAACTTTAACACCATGATCGACCAGATTGAAAAAGTGGTGATTAAAACAAAATCTCCCGTCTTGCTCATGGGCCCGACAGGCGCGGGCAAATCCCAACTCGCCCGCCGGATTTACGACCTCAAGAAACTGCGCAATCAAATGAAAGGAAACTTCATCGAAATCAACTGCGCCACATTAAAGGGTGACAACGCCATGTCCACACTGTTCGGGCACAAACGCGGTGCATTTACAGGAGCTGTGAGCGACCGAGCCGGACTTCTCGCGAGCGCCGATAACGGTGTTTTATTCCTCGATGAAATCGGCGAACTGGGCCTGGACGAACAAGCCATGATCCTACGCGCCATAGAGGAAAAACGCTTCCTGCCCGTTGGCTCGGACAAGGAAAGCCAAAGCGACTTCCAGCTTCTCGCCGGGACCAACCGCGACCTCGGCAAGGAAGTCGCCAAGGGACGTTTCCGCGAAGACCTCCTCGCACGCCTGAACCTCTGGACCTTCCACCTCCCCGGACTGAAAGACCGTCGCGAAGACATCGAACCCAATATCGACTATGAGCTTCGCAAGTTCTCAGAAGAAAACAACCAGAACATAACCTTCAACAAGGAAGCCCGGAACAAATACCTGAAATTCGCTCTCTCAAACGAAGCAAGCTGGTCGGCCAACTTCCGCGACCTTTCGGCGTCCATAAACCGTATGGCAACCTTATGCGAAGGCGGACGCATTCGCACGCCCGAGATCGCGGACGAAATCAACCGCCTGAAATTGCTCTGGGACGCCAAACCGCAAAATGACAACACACAGATTTTGCAGCGCACCTTATCCCCTGAAGAAATCTCTCAAATCGATCTATTTGATCAGACACAATTAGCAACCGTTATCGAAACCTGTCTGGCAGAAAAATCCCTAAGCGCAGCAGGCCGAAAACTTTTTGCAAACAGCCGTACACAGAAAAAAACCAGTAACGATGCCGATCGCCTGAGCAAATACCTCCAGCGCTTTAACCTGAACTGGAACAAAATAAATACATCCGCATAAAACTTGATCTTTATTGTGATTAGTCACGATGCAAACCTTCTATATTCCTGACAAAGAAGTGCGTCCCTTCGGCTTTCTTTTGGCGATACAACATGGCCGGACGGCGGCCCGTCTCCTTCATGTGTCCAGTCTCTTCAAGAATATCGGCACTCAAAATACGGCGGCGAAATGATTTATGATCCATCTTTCCGCCCATGATGATCTCATAGACCTTCTGCAGTTCCGCGAGCGTAAACTCATCGCCCATCAGATGAACAGGCAAAGACGTATACAAGACTTTACTTCGCAGGCGCTCATAACTGCCGCGTAAAATCTCCGCATGATCAAACGCAAGCTTGTCTTTCACTTTACCGTCCTCGACGACAGCCCATTTAATATCCGTTGCGCCTTCTCCGGCCTGCAGCGTAATATTCTCGGCGGGTATAAGTGCAAAATACACGGTTGTTACCGACCAGCCGCGCGGATCACGTTTTGCGTTGCCAAAGGCTCCGAATTGCTCAAGATACGGCGTCTTTACACCCGTTTTTTCCGCAAGCTTGCGCATCGCCGTCGCCTCAAGGTTTTTATCTCGCGCGACATCGACAAAACCGCCGACCAAACTCCATCTCCCCTGCGCAGGATGGTTTGCACGCTTCATCAACAAAACCTGCAAACGGCCCGAAGACACCGTAAAAATGACGGTGTCCACGGACACATTCGGACGCTCGAACACATTCGGATCATAATGTTTCAGAAAGTCCTTTTCGTCTTTAAATTGTGCATCTTTCATCATGCCGCCTTTTCGTTATGAGCAAGTAAGTGCTCCAGTTCGCTATCCAGCCTTGCACGGATTTCACTCAAGCTTTGGTCTTTAATCAGCTTACCGTCTTCAAAGACAACCTCCAAAGCACCTTCGGCTTCATGCGCTTCGGTTTGCTGATCATAAAGAACGTATGTGCCGCCCTCTTCCTCGACCCGTAGCAAACCTTTAGCGGATTTCTTCACGCCGTCATCGGTTTTGGGGTCTTTGAAGATATCCCTGCGCTCGCCATTCACAACACCGCTGGTCGCCTTCATCGCAAACCCGAAACTGTCGCGCGTTACATACTGGTAGGTGAAGGAGCCAACGCCGAACACCACATTGCCGGAGGCAAAGCCCTTGCGCTCAAGCCCTGTCACAATCGCCTCGGCGCGCTCCAAAGAGATGGAATCGCCGTAGATCAGGCCGATATGCGCATCAAGTAACTTGTATCCGGCCTCCGTTACCGTACCTCCGAAGACCTCCCACAGGCACTCGATCGCACCTTTGTGCTCGGGCGTTCCTTCGGGAGCATCCGGATCGCCGCAAACGATTTTGACCGGATCGCCGCTATCGGGGCGGATCACCAACTTACCATCACGCGCCAGAATGTCGTCTTTCAGGATGCGGACATATTCCGTGACGACTTTCCAGAAATCCCACGTATCGGACACGATAGAAACGATGCCCTTCGGATAGGTTTCATTTATCAACCTGCGGAAGGTCTCCAACTCGCCGTCCTGCATCCCCATACACATGACGGAGTGCTCGGTGGCCGGAACGGAAAACCCGACCGGTTCTTTTTCAGCATCCGCGCCGTAATACGCTTCGACCATATCAATCGCGGGCACGGTATCCGTTCCCCAGAAGGACGTCAGATGCGCCATGCCACTCACAACGGAATCTTGCATGCCGGACAAGCCTCTGAAAGAAAAGTCATGGGCCTGAAACGGTACGAAGTCTAGTGCCGTTCCTGTTTTCAGAGCATAACGCGTTAACAGGCGTTTGTACTCGAACGCGGTTGTCGCGGAAGTCATGGGCTTCCATAAGTAACAGGAAATGACGCTTTCGATATAATTGGTTAACCAAAAGAAGTCAGGATGCGTATTGACCACCGTGACCGCGGGCACCCCGATCGGAACACGCGCACCTTCGGGTACGGCCTTAATCCGCAAGGGCAAATACCCCAGATCGTGCAGCGCCTCGATATGATCCATCGTGAATGCATCCGGACCCAAGGCATGATCCATCCGTCTTTTATAGGCTGCTACTACTTCGCCCTTTGGCATGTTGAAGAAGTTTTCATCCCAGACCTCCATCAGGAAATGCTTGATGAAATACTGCAGGCCGAACATCACGATTTTATTGTCATGATCGGAGAGCACCTTCGCATGTTTTTTACTGCGCGGTGTAAAGTTGGAATACACCTCAGTTGTCCCTTGCGGGTACTGGCTTCTGTGGTCGGCTTTGTAAAAGTCGATGGCTGTTAAGGGATTAATTCTCATGATCTTTCTCCTTTCCCGATAACAGTTAAAAATTCCGTATCCGTTTCCGCCTCATCCAGAAAACTGTTGAAGCAGTAAACCCTCTCGAAATGCTCTTTAAGAACATCTAATCCTTTTGAAAAAATGCCGTGGCTTACGCTCAGATAGAGCTTCTGCGCGCCTTGTTTTTTCAAGACCTTGGCAAGCTCTATAAATGTGCGTCCGCCGTCGCAAATATCATCAATAATAATGCAATTCTTGCCGCGCACATCACCCTGTACGACACTGTCCGTGATCTGCCCGTTTTCGGGATTGCGAACCTTACTGCACGGGATAACCTCACAGTCTATCCCTTTCGTTGCCAGTGCCTGCGCAACCTGCCGCACGCGCGCCTCTGCCCCTTTATCGGGATAAACCAAGCAAACATGATCGCGTTCGATTAAATCCTCGATTTCGCTTTGCGGAATCAGATCGGCCTGTGTGAATTCCCGCACATTATTCAAACGCTCACGGGTCACGGCAGAGTGCAAATCCAGCACTTGAACGGAAGCGCAATTCAAGCTGTTAATCAGATCACACATGACGGCGGCCGCGAATGCCTCTCCGTCGTTACAAACGCGGTCCTGCCGCGCGTAGGGCAAATACGGCATGATCAAATGAATTTCAGTTTCCGCATTCGCCTGACGCACCGCATCAACCGTCATCAACAATTGCATGACATCTTCGGAGCTATGCAGATGTGCCAGAATGGTTGTGCCCTGTCCGACCTCAATCCCGTCAAGGCTTACATAAACCTCACCTCCACTGAAGACGAATGTTTTTATATTTTTATCGTTGACTTTGATCGTCATTGCACTGTCCTTAAACTTATTAGTGGCATAGAGCCATTAAATATATAATGGCACAGAGCCAATAATAGAGTCAACAAAAAAAAGTCCATTAGAAAGTTAGCGGGAAAACTAGTGTTCTCACCCAACTACAAAAAACCAGAATGCGGCTTGCTGATTAATTATTTTTGATACGTGCCAAACCTGTCGGCGTTGAATACAACATAGACCGGTCATCATTGATAAGAAGGTTATTCCCTGCGTCCCAGGCACGATCTGACGAACCGATTTGTATTTTGATTTTTGTTTCTCCAGTTTTGAGATCAAGCCCGTAAAGAAAAACATTTTCCGAGGATTGAGCATCTGTTCCGGTTCCGTAAACCATATGACTTCCCGTACTGATCGTCGGAACACCACTGATTTGTGCAACAGGATTAGACCAAGCCAGTTGCCATTTTTGTGTGCCGCTATTCCAAAAAGCCGAAACAACACCGCGCTTTGTGTGATCTGCCTTATAACCTGCATAATTCGCCACCACGATCTGATTGCCTTCGGCAGCGGGAGAACACTCGATGGTCTCGATAAAAGAAGGCAAAGACAATGAGTAAACTTTATTTTCAGGCGTATCACGCTTTATGGCATAAATTTTTGAAGGAGATTGATCATCACTACATGTGATCCCTCCGGAAAAAACCTTAGTGACTGCACATTTCCCATCAACAGTGACGATTAACTTATCCTTTCCGACATCCAGCATTGTCGGTGTGGTACCGGTCCTTTCTCTAAACGGAATATGTTTCTTCCATAGCCTTTTAAGGTTATGACCTCTTGCGTTGTATTCGAGTTTCACAATGCCCGTATCCGTAGGATAATACAAAGCCGTAACATACTGGTTTATTGCTTCATAAGTAACTTGGTTACTAATGTCATCATCGTCAATGAAAGAACAAGCCAAAACACGGCTTAGACTATTATCAAGAATGCCGACATATTTTTTAGTATCGCCTTTTTGATACCATCTGGCTTTAAAACGCAAAGTAAAAGCAAGCTGCCCTGTAGGAAGCGGAATGATCGACGTACCCGAATATCCAAGCTTCCAGCGCTCGGGCGGCTTACAAAATTTTATAAGCACCTCTTCATCAAGATTAAATTCTTTTATTTTTTGGATGCGTGAATCTGAGGTGTAATCATCCTTCAAAACAAGAAATTTACCACCACCCAAAACACGCGGCTGCGGAACAATAATACGCTCACCTTCCGAACCCCTTATCCCGACAAGATTCCAACTAATGGATTGGAAACCTGCCAAATCAATGTGGTCAACATATTCAAACGTTTCGCCATCTACTAAAAACTTATAGGCACCCTTAAGACTTGCCCCCCAAACAGAACGGGCCTTCGGACGATCTGAATATTTCTGGGAAGATAATACAAGCCATGGAGAAACACCCAAATTCTTGTCAATACGGTCTTTAAAGTCCCTGAGCTGAACGGAAACCGGACTATCTGTAACAATACCCTCATAAGGCGTGGAAGCTTGCATTCCGGGCGTTCGGTGACTTTGAGACCAGGGAGAATCAATAAGGAAAGAGTTCTTCACAGGCTCTGCAAAGGAAGGCGAAGCCACAAGACAGATGATTAAAAAAATGAGCTTAAAAGAGTGACATTGAATGAAATGCATCATCTCAATAAAGACTCTCTGGAAAGATTAAAATGAATTTGCATCATCTGATATACGACCTCAAGGCACCCTTTATTGTTCTAACCTGATTTGTTTTATAAGCGACAAAAACAAAATGACGTAAGATCATCATCCAGATAGGGCTAAAAGCCAGACTTAATGCGATAACAGCAATAATGATCTTGTAACTTTCCTCATCAAACACACCGTTGGATAGTGCCGTTGCAGCCAGTATGAACGAAAACTCTCCTATTTGGCTAATCGTCAGCCCTGTTACAAAACTGCATTTCCAGCGATCTTGCGGCAGCATAAGCTTCAGCAATGATACACAAGCGACCGTTTTAAAAGCCATTGTGCCGAGAAGCAAAACGGCAATAAGAACAAAATTCTCCGCAATCACGGAAAAATCGATCAACATACCGATAGACAGGAAAAAAACCATAAGCAATACGCTTTGCATGGGCTCGATCTTGGGAAGAATAACATGCTTTGAGTGGCTGTTACCTATAACAAGCCCGGCCAGAAACGCACCATATGCTGGGGACAAACCGGCCCATTCAGAAAGACCGGCTCCGACAAAGCACCAAGTCAGAGCCGCAACAGGAATGAGATCCTTATGCTTTTCAACTGTTTTCTCAAAAAATAGGTGAACCGTTTCTTTTTTCGATAAAAATGCGATTAACCCTATGAGCAAGAAAACGGCAGTTGCTAACTTCGGGATAAACATCATGTCTAACCCCTGCTCGCTGCCAAGCGCATTTATAATCATTATCATGGGAACAAACAGCAGGTCTTGAGCAATCAATATGCTAATGGCAATCTGCCCCGTTCCTTTATCAAGTAGGTCAACATCTTCCAGTAATTTTACGGCGACGGCTGTACTACTCAATGCGATGATAAAGCCATATACGATTTTTTCAGCTAAACTCAACTCGACCATAAATCCTATGCCGAACGTAATAAGCAGGCTAAGGATAATCAGAGCAAACGTTGCAGGCACAGCGACCTTATAGGTTTGTCTGAACGATTTCAGAGGGAGTTCCATACCCAGAATAAAAAGGAGTAATATAATGCCTATTTCGGCAATAAACGTGATCTCTTTTTCATCGTGCAGAACACCCAGACAAGCAGGACCGATAATAACACCTGCGATGACATAGCCGATCATCGGCAATTGCTTGAGCTTACTAAAAAAAATAGCTGCAAAAGACGCGATGGATATAATTATCGCCAGTTCAATAAAATGATGAGGCATAATCTACTTTCAAAAAAAAGATAAGTCTTCGTACTCCATTGCACTGCCAACACTGCCCGGAAAGTATAAAAGTTAATTTATACCATTCATTTCAAGCTGAAAAAAACGGAGTCTTCTTTTAAAACGCATTCTTTACCAATACCTCACCCATATCCAACTGTCCGGGTTTGGGCCAGGCTGGCTTTAAAGCTTTTCCGATGACCAGCATCATACCAATCACGTGATCATCTGGAAGGTTGATAATCTCGGCAACCTTATCTGGATCAAAACCGATCATAGGACAGCTATCGTATCCTTTGGCTTTAGCCGCGAGCATTAAAGTTTGAGACACAATCCCAATTGATCGCATCGCTTCATCACGCTGCTGCCAGTCCCTGCCTTCATAAAAAGGCTTAATCATTGACACCAGAATATCCTGTGCCTCTTTCGGCGCATTTCTCCAATATCTTGCGGGGTCTTTATCCCAAGCCCTGACGTCTGCGCATAAAACCAGAGTCATGGCGGCTTCTGTTACTTGCGCCTGATCCCAGGCGGCCTCTCTTAGTTTTTCCTTCTGGCTGCTATCTTCGACCAAAACAAAACGCCAGTTTTGTAAATTAAATGATGTGGGCGACTGCAGAGCAAGATCCAACAACTCCTGCTTATCACTTTCAGGCATTACAAATGCATCATCGTAATGTTTTACTGCCCTGCGTTCCCTAATAGCTTGTAATGTATCCATGACAAATTCCTTTCTTATGCTGGAAGATCGAAAAGTAAATTTCGTTATCCGTTACTGATTTCAGTTTAATAAGTTTTTCATATCAGTAGGTCCACGCGTGCCTCTGTAAAGTTTTAGTAATCATCTGCATTTCCTTTTCTTGATATAGAAAATCTATGTTTCTGCAAGATAGGTTTTTTGTGTCTTCATGATAATATTGATAATACAAACTTCACTATTCGAAAAATTAGAACAATGAATAAGCCAGCAAATATAAAGAACTGATTTCAAAAGAAATCTTCGACAAACGCCTAAAACAACAGGAAAGACTGCTTGAGCTTCATAGACAGCGTGAAAAAATAAAATCACGCATTACTATACTGACAAGTGAGGTTTCAACATCTCCAAGAGCATTCAAAACGGATTTCTTGTAGTTAGCCAGAGCTTCTCGTCTTTGCCCCTTGGCCTCAGAAATTTCATCATCGATGCGCCAAAACTCGAGCACTCTCCATTGAAAAGAAGGCCCTAAACTTAAAAAGCGGGCATCCGCATTAAAAAGGCTATTATCTTTGAGTGTTTCAAACCCGACAGTTCCGATTAAAGAAAACTTTGGAAAATATTCTGCCTCTGCGATACCTACCCTTGTATTGGCCGATTTTAAAGCCATTTCTGCCGCCATAATATCTGGACGATTTTGCAATAAATCAGATGGTAAGCCGGAAGCCGGCATTTCAGGGACCTCTGGAATATCTTGCACATCAAAGAGCTCTTCTATCGTTCCGGGCACTTGTCCTGTGAGTATAGCTAACCTGTAAGCACTCTCTGCAAGCTGAAATTCCAATGAAGGCAAAACGGCCTTCGTTGTTGCGAGCAACGCCTGTGCCTGTGAAGCATCAACCTCTGGAGCGATACCTGCCTTGAAACGGGTAACGTTTAAATCATAAGACCTTTTCTGTGTCTTTGTGCGCTGCTTATTGATGTCAAACTCATCTACATCAATGCGTGCATGTAAATATGATGTATCTCCCAGGCGCATGAGCGGATCAACGTTAAGCTGCCCTGCTTGCGCAAACTCCCCCTGCCTGATGTCAACTTGCAATATTTCACCTTTGATGGGCGAAACTACAGTATGAAGTGAAAGATGGGCTTGGGCATCTTGTAAATTTGCTTTAGCTTCTTCCACTAGAGCTTGATTGATTTTTAAATCGAAACGTCGTCGACTAAGCTCTTCCTTTGAAATAGCGGCTTTATCGCGCACACTCTCATAGAACCCAAGCTGTGTCTGTGAGTTATCAAGGCGCGCCTTAGGAACGGAGTCTTTGGAAAAATAGCGGGAACAAGTCCCGCTATTGTAGCTTTAAGCAGCTTCACTTGCCATTGGATCAAAATTAAGCGGCTGACCCGTTTCAAGATATGTTTTTAAGCCGGAGAGAATACCTGGCCATCCTCCGCCGGTTATGTGATATGTTGTCGTTTCTGTTTCAAATTCGTCATGAGTTAAAGTCAGGCGGCAACAATCACCAACCTTCTCGATTTCCCATGTAACACGACTGGGCAAATCATTTTCCATGCCCGGTGCCCATTCGCCTTTAAAAGTCATAACAAGTTTTTGATGCAGAATAACTTCTTTAATAGTTCCGCGAACATAATAACCTTCACCATCAGGGGCATGATAAGCATATTCAGCACCCTCTTTAACATTGCCTTTGAGTTCTCCACCATAATAGTAGGCTTTTGTTGTATCGCCATTTGTGATGGCATCCCATAATTTTTCCGGCGTAGTTTTAATAATATTTACGTAAACATGTTTTGGTTTAGTCATTGGTTCAGTCCTTTCAAGATTGTGTTTTAAATCATTCATCGTGCGCGTCCATGGCTTGGCAAACGACGAAATCCAACGGTCAGCAATATCTTGAATCGGCATGGGGTTCAGATAATGATATTTAAACCGCCCGTCTTTTTTAGTGACGATCAGGAGGGCATCTTCCAGTACTTTTAAATGCTTCATCACACCAAACCGTGTCATTTCAGGAAAGTGCCCCTCAATTTCAGAGAGGCTTCTCCCATCTTGCTCTCGCAAGAGATCTAAAATATTTCGGCGTGAAGAATCGCTTAAAGCTTTAAAAACGGCATCCATAATTACATTATAGGTGACTATTTTGTCACATGTAAATCATTTTATTTCTTATATCCATTCTCAAAAGATTGCTCACTGCCGTGAATAAATTATTTCAACGGGTTAGTATAAGTGTAAATAGTATCTCAACCGCGTCTTTGGTCATAAATCATCGTGCTTACTATATTCACAGGTTCGATCGCTACCTTTAACGAATTCGAAACGGTGCAATATTAGCATTTCAGTCACTAACATTTCTCAAAACCATGAAATACCTTGTTTTTCAAAGGCACGTATAAACAAAAAAGAATGCTGGGAAAGTGGTGGCATCATTCTGGACTGCATGGGATAGTAAAAATGAATGAAATGGCTGGGGTGGCAGGATTCGAACCTGCGCATGGCGATACCAAAAACCGCTGCCTTACCGCTTGGCTACACCCCAAAAAACAGAGTATCGAGAAACTATCTCAACTCCCAAAGGAACGCAAGCCTAAATGGCTATTTTTAAAAACCTTAATTTTCGAACATGAGTGAAAGCCAAAACTGCCGCAAACATATGGCAATATGTCATTTTATAGACCCGATACTGTCAAAATTAGAATGCCGTATCAGAACTTCCCGATAACATTAAAAAACGCGCCCTGACTATCATAATCAAGATCCGTCAAATCATCCGAAAAGTCCGTGAAATTGTAGCCGGCACCAATTTTCACATTTTGGTTAATATGTTTATAAGCCCCGACCAAAGCACCCGTACGGGAGTCCTCAGCTTCAGAAACACTCAAATGCCTGATCTCACCGGTCACCTCCCAGTCTTTGACAACATGGTAATCTACGCGCCCGACCAACAACAATGCGTTACTGTCAAAAAACTCAGAATCTTGAACCGTAGTGTCACGGATTTCACTGAACCGATAACCGACCTTTCCGCCCACTGACAATTTAGGCGTTACATCATAAATAGCATCAGCGGATAAAACATGACTTCGCTGCTCATAATCACTCGCGGAGCTTGTTCTTGTCGCATTTTGTTGATCCTCAGGCGCCAAATCACTCAAATACTCATATCGCACCAAAGCGTTAAAACGATCATTATCAACCGGACGATAAGCATACCCCAAACCGAACTCCACAAAATCGGCATCAAGATCACTGCTCAGCCCGGACTCACTCACCGCAAAATCAAAATCAACCAGAGCGCGCCAGTCTTCCGACACCTGATAAGCCAAATTATTGCTCATCAGGAATGAATTGCGCTCACCGTCAATATCATTTTCTTCATCTCGATACTCAATCGTACCGCCGAATTTGGTTTTTTTGTTGCTGTAATTACTGCTTAATGAGAACGCCATTCGCTCTGTATCTCCGGCCTCTTCATCAAATATAGTTCCGTTTTCAATACGCCCGCCCCATGACCAATGATCATTGGCCGCAAGATCAAGCCCGAATGAATGAATAAGGCTCGACGCGTCATTATCAAACGTCTGATATCGTTGCTCAGAAAAGACGGAAACGTTATCCGTATAGCGGGATTTCCCTCCCATGACCAAAGACGAATTTTTCCCTCTCGCGCCGATATCGGTTCGCTCGCTGTCAATAAGATAGTTAAGGTAATAACTGGTTCTGTCAGACTGTTGATAATCCAGCCCCGCCAGCGCACCGAGACCACCGTTCCCTCCGGTCGCTTCAGCATTAAGGCTGAGTTTATCTGTCACATCAAAAGACCCGCCAAGACCGGCTCTGTTATTTCGATCACGATCCCCTGTCTTGTCCAACGTCGCTTGCGCTATCCCATAAACTTCATACCGCTCCTTCGTACCGTCCTCTCGCAAAGGCGCATAAGTATATTTTACTGCAGCATCGGTACGCGCCCCCTCCTTAGACAGCTCATTACTGTTTCCTCCTGAGACGACGGAACTACGATCATCATGGCGAACAGCCAAATTCAAACGGTTTTCCGGATCAATTTTAATCTCGGTACCGACCTCCCCTGTCGATACGTCACCGGTTTCATCACCCTGTTTGAAATCAAGTTTTGCGTTAAGCTTAACATTATCATTGAGCGGGACATCAGCAGAAAAACCTTGCTGCGCAATATCCTCATCCGTCAATTGCCCCGGAGCAGAAAACCCCTCTGTTCTTCTGAGTGTGTAGGCATTGATATATCCGCCGATATTCTTAAAAAAGTCGGAAAGTTCAATAGCGATTTCAGCGCGATATGCATTCGCATCAACATCCTCAGACACATCTTGATCAATCGCATCAAAATTGAAACCGCCGTTCACGGAAGATTGCTCACCGCTTCCCGCCCCTTCGGATTTTGCTGCCTCTAATTTTATATACGTATTCGGAGTATAGCGCACAGTCGCATCAAGCCCTGTAAGGGTTTGATCAAGACCTGATCCCGCCTGATCATAGACACTCCCGCCAAGCCGAAAATGGTCACCGAACCAATGACTGACGCGCCCGCCTTTTGTCAGATTATTCAATTCTGAAACACTCGGGGCATACTCATATGCTGCAACAAGATAAACCGGATTACCCGACAACGATCCCGTTTTAACCAATGTATCTACGCCCGAAGTCGACTCAAGAGCCTCCCGCAAAATGATACGTCCTTGCGTATAATTAAATTCATAATCCTGACCATAAGTCAGATATTGCGAACTCAAAACAATACCGGAATCACGATCACGAACCTCAACACGCAGACGCTCTGATCCGACGACCACGTCCTGCCCGCGTAAGTAATAAAGAGAACCGCCCGTCCCGCGCAATTCCTCATAAGACGGAATAGTCCCCGGATCAGCAGCAAAAGCATCAATCTCGGTCCTGCGCTCCCCGAACTCCGTCATGACAACGCTGTTGTATTCTGCACCCGCACCATACAATGTCCGCTTATAATCAATCAGATCCGTACCCGTAATGTCTGTCTGGAAATTCCCCCACATAACATGGCTATCATCTTTTTCAGCCTTTAAATAGAACTTGCCCTGCGTCTGTGCGTCCTCAACCGCGGTAGAGTCATCACCATACACTTGATAATATTTATTCGGATCAAGACGCTTTAATAACGACCTTGGATCCTTTTCCGTGAAATTAGAAAACAAATCCTCAATAGGTTGCTCTTTCGTATCCGCACTGGCCGTCAACTGCCATCCGTCCTGAATCTTGCCTTTCGTATAAAAAGCCAAACGACCCTCGGCATAAAAATCACCATCATAGCGATCTGAATTTTGACCCGTGACTAATTTAGCCGGCCCGCTGACATTGTTTTTGCCGATCGTGACATCCGCAAGTCCGATGTAAAACCAGTCTTGCTCAGGCAAATCTACAGAACGCGTCAGTTCGGTTCCGCTCCCGTCAGGATTTGATACAGCAATAGGAATATTATATTCGCCCTCAGGCAAAATCTGACGATACGCAAATTGACCGTTTGCATCGACAGGCACCTCCGAACCCATAGCACGAACACGCGCACCATGAGCCAAATTGGAACCGTTAACAGTTATCATACCTCCCGATACGGGAATATTTTTTAAAGCCAGTCTGTTCTCGCCGTAACCGATGCGCTTTTCACGCTCGATCCCCTCAAATCTCGTATGACGGTGCTTATCGACCAACTGAAGTTCCTGCGGCTCGGTTTCATCAAAACGCCCTTTCTCGTCATACACACGAAGTACATATTGAACCGAGTGACCATCAATATCTTCAGGAAATGCCCAACTCACGTCATGCTGCAAAGACGCATCCACGGGCAACACAATCATCGGCTTCGACTTCAAGGACTTCCCGACCTCAAAAATACGCACTTCCGCCTTTTTGATAAAATAAAGATAATTCGAATAAGGAACAAAACTAAGACTCTCACCGGCAACAACAGCCTGAGGATATGCCGATACATTAAGAGCCTGCGTTTCTTCAAGCCGGTCAAAACGAACTTGAATATCCGCTTTTTTAAGCTCGACATCCTGACAACGCTCAACATCCGCATTATTCGGTTTATCGGCCTCACTGAGTGGAACCCCGTCTATTGAAATACGGAACGGCAATGCCCCCTCCGTGTCTTTGCTGCGGAGTTTTTGCCCGCAAGCCTGCAAAACGTCGTTCTGCACTTCCAAATCAATATCACGTGTTTCCGCATTGGCCGGAACCGAAGAACCGATACCGCGATAACTTACATCAGAATCCATAGCCTGCTTTCCTGTCTTCACAGGTTTTTCGCAATAACTATCTCCCTCACAAATCTCATCTGCCATTACCTGAATAGGGAATAAAACAAAACAAGCTGTACAGAGAAGAAATGACTTTCTCATTTTTCACCCCCTTTTTTGTCAACTGAGGATGGAATAACAAGTTCCTGTTCGATCATGATTTCATGACAGCAATCCTTTTCCTCCCATTCACGTTCAAGTGCCTCAATCACACCCTCAAGACGCTCTCTGGCTATATCATCTCCCTCGCCTTGAACTTCGTATGCAAACCTGACGACGGAAGGTCCTACCTTGAGATGCTCTGGCAAGAGCCTGAGTTGCCCCTCCCACTCAGGTTTAAGCTCGACCTCACCGGGGATAAACGCCTCATCCGTCATATCTATGCGAACAACACGATGAAGTGACGCCCCGAAGTTAAGCTTTGTCATCTTACCGCGCGTAATTCTGACCGCACGCGGGTTCTCGGTCGTTACACGATACCCTGTCGGCAAGGTACGCTCATCCAGCTTCATAACAAAATTGCTGCCGCGCTCTTCGTCGGGAATATCCGCACACGCTACATGGAAACGACCATGATCATCGGTCGTAACAAGAAGGCCGTTAACCGTCACCACACGTACATTGGGGATGCCCTCTTCCCCCTTATCCTGATAACCGTTTCTGTTTTCATCATCAAAAACTTTGCCGATAATATCTGAACAATCAAAAACAGGGTCAGGAACAATACGCACAGTCGCCGTCGCGATATTGGAAACCGTAACGCCGCCGCCCCTAACATAAGCCGTGTTAACGTACTCGCCCGGCTGGACACCTGAACCAACGATAAGAATAAGCTTATAGGTAATAGAGTCGCCCGCATTAAGCGTCTGATTATCCCAGACAACATTCCGCCCGTTCACATCAGGCTGTGACTTCACGCCATCTATGGAACCGCTACCCTCAACAAATTTAAATCCGGGAGGCAACAGGTCAAAAACACTAAGATCCGAATAATTGTTAGTAGAGGTATTTCTGGCCGTAATAGTATACGGAACGAACTGCCCGATACCCGTATTCACTATAGGAGTCGTTTTTGTAATCACGATATCCCCCGCCCCGATAGGATCCAGCGGGATATGGTTGTTTACGATATTCCCGGAAGGCAAAGCCGGGTTAATAGAAAAACTGAAATAATGCTGCGTTGTGGCTTGGTTAGCAGGTGCAAAAGCACCGCTATTCGCAGGACATGCCGCAGGATTGTGAATCGTATCGCCTGCATCCGGAGGATCGGCACTATCATGCACAAGCGCAGGATCCGGCGCAGCATCCACAGTCAAAGTGGCCGCACAAACAGGAATAAGCGACGACGGCTCTTGCGAAAACCCGCCGGGATATGTTGATACGGAAAGGGTATATGTCCCCGCAGGCGCGCCCGGCGTCAGCAAGAATTGATAAAATCCGTCCGCACCTGTCGTCACATTTTGTGCAGGTGCCCCACCAACAAGATCAGTCGCCGGATTAAAACCTCCGGGCCCCGTAATCGTGACGACGGCTCCCCGAACAGGCTCGCGTGTAACCGCATTATAAACAATACCCGCAGGATCAATCGGCAAAGACTGCTCGATAATATTATCACCGGCCAGAAGTGTTAATCCTTGTAATGTTCCTGTCGTACCTGCGGTATTAACACCCGCCGGGTTACCCGTATTTGTGCCTGAATTCGATGTCGCAGCACCTGTATCTCTGGTATTTGCTGCACCAACAAGCCCTTGCTCGTTTGTAACCGCGTTCCCGAAGATAAGTCCGGTCGTAGGCTCTTTAAAACGTATCTCATAGCCATCACCGGGCGAGACTGTAGAAAGAGTATAAGTACCGTCTGCAGCAGTCGTTTCCTGATCTACCACCAACCCGTTAAACAGCAACTCGACAATCCATCCCTGCAAACGCTCTTCACCCGGGTCAAGCACGCGATCATGGTCAATATCCCGCCACACCGTACCCGATACTCTCGCTACGGTAGAAATCCCCACAATATCTGTTGCGGTATTGTTACCATCAAATCCCGCAGGCTCGCCCCCACCGGAAATAACAGCCGTATTCGTCAAAAGCTGCCCCGTCGCTCCGGCGTCAACATTAACACGGAACAAAATATCACTTCCCGCTCCGCTCGCACCGATAACATCCGACGAAGTACATGTAAAAGAGGACGCACCGACACTACCTGAACAACTCCATCCCGTCCCCGAAGGCACGGACGCTAGCGTCATCCCGGCGGGTAAAGTATCCGTAATTGTGATAAGACCGGACGTCGCCACAGTCCCAATATTACTCGGCGATATTGTAAATGTTCCGTCAGAAGATCCGGCTCCGAAACTTGGTGGAGCATGCGACTTCGATATCGTCAAATCAGGCGCAGCCCCCGGCACCTCAGGGAACAAGTTCGCAGCAGATAGGGAATTTGCCCCCGTCAAATCAAGATTCAGAATTTGTGAAGTGCTTGCACTCGGATTACTGGCTGCCCCACCCGTTGTACCGGCTGTAGTCGTCCCGTTTGTGGTCCCTGCCGGCTGCGCGGACTGCGATAACGTGTAAGTCCCCTCTGGCAAACCTGTAAAACTAAAATTACCGTTTGCATCTGTCGTGGCACTCGCACTAACAGGCGCACCGTTGACATCCGTCCCGCTCAGATCAATGCTTACACCGCTAATCCCGTAATCTGCCCCGTCTGCAGCTCCATTGTTGTTATAATCAAGGAAAACAGACCCCGTGACAGATCGACCATTCGGAATTTCTGCAAAATTATTATCATTTGCTGCAGTATTCGGCGGAAGAATGATGCCTGAAATAACACTGGGAGTAACACCGACACCAGTCGCCGTTCCATCCGTTCCACCATTCCCGACAACACCGGGAAGGGTTAGACCGTTACTCGTACCACTCGGCTGCGTGGGCTCACGAACGGAATAAGTCCCGGGATCAAGGTTAGCAAAATTATAATCACCATTCGCATCTGTCGTCGTCGTCGCGATAACACTGTTTCCGACATCCAGCAATTCTATTGTCACACCGGCAAGAGCGGAATCAACACCGTTTTGAACACCGTTATTATTCACATCACTAAACACACGACCTGAAATAGAGGACTGCACAAATTCTGCAAAATCATTCCCGGTAGAACCGGAAACCTCGCCGCCGCCGCCATCACCATTCAATACTATATTGATAATTTGGCTGGTCGTTGTGGTCGGATTACTGGCCGATCCGACAGAACCCGTACTACCGTTAGAAGGAACGATAATCCCTTCCGTAGTATCCCCATTCACAGTTCCCGAAGGTTGAGAACCCTGACAAACGGAATACGTCCCCGCTGCAAGACCGGTAAAGATATAAGCCCCGGTTGAAGACGTCGTCGTCGTATCAACAACGGCGCCTGAACACGTCGCACCGCTTCTTAACTCAAGTGTCTCACCGGACAATGGATCATCCGTACTGGATTCATATATCCCGTTAGGTGTAACATTATTATCCTGGAATACGCGCCCGGAAATGTACCCAAGCGTCGTCACAGTAAGGGTCGCATTGTCAGGATCAGGGTTATCTCCGAAATCCGTCTGCAAAGCACCTGCCGGAATATTGTTCGTATGAACACCTGCAACAGTCGCCGTAACATCAACATTTATTTCGCATCCGCCCGCAGGAATTTGTGCACCGTTCGCATAAGAAACACTGCTCGACCCCGCAACGGCAGTAACCGCACCGGGACACGTTGTCACAATATTTGGCGCACCCGCAACAAGAACCGCCCCTGGCGCAGTCGGCAAACTATCCGTGAAGATTGCACTAAGCGTCATTGCGCTGTCATTGTCATTCGTAAAATATATCGTCATCGTGGACGTACCGCCGGATGGAATAGCAGCAGGCGAAAATTCTTTTCGCACCGTCGGAGGAGAAGAAATCATAATTTCCGCACTCGTCGGCTCTTCGTTCGTCACACCTTCGAGAGTAGTAACCGCGCTCGTAGGAATCGTATTCGTATATGTACCTGAAATATTACTGAGAACATCAACCGTAAAGGTACATGAGCCGCTTGACGGAATTGTTGCCCCCGTCAAGGTTACAATGGCAGTAGATGCCACCGCACTGACCGAACCGCCCGCACAAGTAGTAGACGCATTCGGCGTTTGTGCAATAACAAGTCCTGACGGCAAGTTATCTGTAAGGGATGCCTCCGTAAGGGGTGCAGCATTCGGGTTTGTAATGGAAACAACCAAAGGCACCGCCACACCGACATTGCGTGTCGTTGTACCGGTAGTGAAACCTGCAGGGTCTCCTGCGTCCAGTGTAAAGCCACCGATCGCCTTATTGATAACAAGAGGTTGCTTAACACGCAAAATATCACTGGCGGGTTGAGAGTTCTGGGCACTAACTCCGCCTATCGTACCCGTAACACCCCCGATGGGAATCGTATTTGTATAATCACCTGCAAGAGAAGAAATAACATCAATTTCCGCATAACAGGTTTGAGCCGAACTACCCGATGCTGCAGGAATATTCGCACCGCTGACAATAACTTGCGACGTAGAAGGCGTAGTAATACTGGCCCCGGTACATGTCGTCATCGGATTTGCACCCGCAGGGATCGTCACATTAGCAGGAAGGTTATCCGTAACACTTACATTCGCGGCTGGCTGCGTCGTCGGATTATATAATGTAATTCGCAGACGTGAACGCTCGCCAGGCTTAATGATATTAGGTGTAAATTTCTTGGTCACACCCAAATTACCCTGTGTCGTAAGACTGGTCGTGGCCGCACCGCTGTTCGTCAACCCCTGATCGGTTGTCACGCCGCCCGAAGGAATAAAATTAGTAATCCCTCCGACAACAATCGAAGTCACGTCAACGCTGACTGTACAAGACGCACTGGCTCCGATAGAAGCCCCGCTAAGTGATAATGAGGTCCCGTCAGGATCGGCGGAAACAATCCCCCCCGCACAAGTCGTCGAAGCATTCGGCGTCGAAGCAATACGCATTCCGTTTGCAGAAGCACCGGAAGTCCCGTCAACCGTAAAATAATCTGTAAACGACACCCCGGTAACAGGGGTCGTGCTATTCGTCAACGTAACCGTTAATCGGCTGACTTGCCCCGGGAAAGTTAATGTGCTGGGGCTGGTCGCCTTCGCAACCGTCACACCCGTCGGAGGATTAAAGTTAAGCGTCCCTGTAATATTCGTCTGATTGGTAACGCCCCCGTCTGCCGATACATTTCCAACCGGAATGGTATTCACCCAATTAGCCGCCCCCGTCGCGACAACATCAAAAAGAACATCACATGTTCCATCCCCCGCAATTTCACCGCCCGAAAAGTTAATTGAACTATCACCGGAATCTCCCGTAAATGATGTAGTCCCCGCACATGATGTCTGCGCGTTAACCGGATCAGCCAACACCATCCCTGCAGGCAAAGGATCATTAAGCGCCAAACCCGTGATAGGTATACTGCCGGAGTTAACAAGCCGAACCGTTACGGTAGATTGCCCCCCGGAAGAAACACTACTCGGAGTAAAAAATTTCGAACCGGACAAAGCTGACGAGAAAGTTATTTGTGCCGTATTGGAACTCACAGGCCCGATTGGATCCGTTGTACCGTCACCATATGTTTCAGTCCCTGCCGCGGTAGCCGTATTATCATACACACCGGCAACGCCTGTCACATCCACTTGCAAAGTACAACTCCCCGCTGTACCAGTCCCGTTCGAATCCCTGGCCGGTATGGATGCACCGTTCATAGTAATAGATGTCGTACCTGCGTTCGCCGTTATCGTCGGCGTACCGTCACAAGTCGTAGCAGCATTCGGCGGACTCGCAATCCGTAACTGCCCCGAACCGATATTTGCAGCCGGCAAACTATCACTAATCGTTGCAGAAGTTATTTCATTTGCCGACAAGTTCGTCAGAACAATAGTCATCGTAGAAATACTGTTTTCCGGCAAGGGACCGGCAGGAGAAAATGACTTTGAAGACGTCAGGGTATTAGCATTCACGCTAGACGAAACAGAATTCGACGCAGCCCCGTTACATGTCGCCCCCGCGTTATAGCAAACATCCCCCGCCCCGATAACATTATCCACACTGGAACCGTGAGCAGCCCCCGTATCCGTCATCGAATAGAACGTAACAACACAGGCTGCGGGCGTAAATGCATCAACACGCGCCGGAACAGTTGCAATTTCCAGAGTAACAGACCCCGACCCGGTCGTTCCCGCCGTAGTGGACAACCCCGTACACCCCGCACCGGACAGTGTCGGCGAAAAATTATTTCCGTTAATAGTCCCCGTTAAAAACGTCTGCCCGTTCGTAAAAGTATCATCAATATCCAGATTGTTAATGACTGAAGATGAAAAGTTCTGAACGGTAACTTGATAACGAACCGGATTCCCCGGCGCGGGATTTGAAGGTGAAACCGCCTTGAGAATACGCAACTCATCCGCAACCAGAATAGAGGCAGAAGCCGACTGGGAGAAAACACCCGGCGTCGTTGTACCCACAGCCCCTTCGGCAATCGTATTCGTAAAGGACTGAGGAACATTGTTCGTTTCCGCCGTCGCCGTAAATGAACCGGAAATGGTACAGGTGTTATTCGCAGCTATCGTCGTATTGGAAGTCTGGGTGAACCCCTCATTGGCATCAGCACCAACTGTGCGAGCAAAAGTTCCCGGCGTACCGCCACCGGTACACACCATCGTCGGATCAGCATTCAACTTCAATCCGTAAGCAGCATCACCCACCCCGTCTATCGGGTTATCTGAAAATGAATTAACCGTAAGCGCCGAATCCCCGTTATTCGTAAATACAATACTAAACGTTCCGGTTTGACCGCTCGCCACCGCAGCACTTCCAAAGGACTTCGAAATTTGCAACGGCGAACGAGTCCGAACACCAGCCGTAGCGTCAAGCGCCTCTATACCGAACCCGTTATCGAAGTCACTTGACCCGTCAATAAGGTTCGTTTGAGGCGCAGTTTGATAACCACCATCCGTATGACGCGCCTCAACATCGACTGTAATCGTACATGACTCATCCGCCTCTACAGTACCGCCCGTGGCAGAAACAGAAAGATCCCCCGCAGATGGAGAAAAAGCTGGAGCCACCCCCGCACCGGTACACGTTGACGTCGCATTTGGCGGATTAGCCACCTGAATAATCTCAGACCCGCCAAGTTGCGGAAAATTATCAGTAATATCAAAGTCAGGAAGATCAATCGAATTCGGGTTTGTTACAGTAATAGTCAGCGTAGTACTCGCTCCACCTAAAATCAGGGTAGAACTACCAAAAGACTTACTGATCACAGGACGCGAAATGGACAGCACATTAACACTTTGATTTACCGCGCCACTATTCGCAACAGCGCCCCCGTCATTTCCGGTCACTGCACCATCTGCAATTTGATAATTATAGGTCTGCGCCGAGCCATCCGAAGTTCCAGCAGTAACAGGAATAATAATTGTGCAGGTTCCGTCCGTACTACTCCCCGCATCACGCGCCGGAATAACACCATTCACAAGAGAAATAACCTGAGTACCTACAGTCGCCGTAAGCGTCCCCGCACCCGGATTTGTAGAGGGAACGGAAGGGTCGGTACAGGTATATGTCGCCGCACCGGCTACACTCAAACCATCCGGCAAAGTACCCGGTAAATTGTTTCCAAACGCCACGCTAGAGATAGCTGATGTCGTATTGTTATTTGAAAGCGTAATCTCAAGCTGGGTAATTTCACCCGGATTGATATTTGTCGGCTGACCGGACGCGAGCGTTACAGATGCCCCCAAAGCAGCATGAGCCTGAGAAGAACCGCACACCATTCCCAAAAAAAGCATGCAAGAAACAAATAGTTTTTTAGATTTACGCATAGACACAAACTGGAAAAAGAAGAAGATAAAAAGAGAAGAAGATAGGCAAATAAAAAGATAGGAGAAGCAAATCTCAAAGCCGATTCTAAAATAGAAACCAACATCACGAGTAGAACTTACATTAGAAAAAATACATTTATCCACAAATGGGAAGCATAAAATTCCAGCGATTGGCACACTTAGATGCCCCCCCCTTCTCCCTGCGCTTGTCACAGGAGGGGCAAGAGCGATTAAAACGCGATGCGGGCACAAGTTTGCTGAACACGGCCTTATCTATTTTTTATGAAGTGCACCGAGGGGCAGCGCCTCCAAGAAAAAAACAGCTATATCATTGTTAGCTTTGTTGACTCTGACCAAACCTGATCAATTAAAGCCCCGCTCGCACCACCTGTCTGTAAGTCCAGAACATAATAAACATCCTCAGTCTTTACGCATGTTCCATTATGGTCGTTGGTAATAAATTCTATCTTCAAATGCTCATCTAAAATCTTGGCGAGATAGTCCTGTAGCTCTTCTTGTATAATATTTTCTGCAATAGCACCGACATATCCAAGAGCCTCTTCTATTTTTTGCTGATTAACACCAAACGAAAACACGCTGTGGCGACATGGCTCAATACATTTGCTGTTAAAGACAGGGAAAGTGTCAGGTGTAATAATCAATTCACCGTTTTGTTCTAACCGTGCCCTGATCTAAAACGGAATAATTTCATAAATTTAATTAATGCCCGACTGTAAATAGCAACCACCTTTGTCAACGCAGAGAACTTGGGGCAAAACAAAGCGCAATAGCTGTAATAATTCTTTAGTAAGTGTATCCATATCCCTACCCTCACGGCTGACCCTATAATCCAAAGCTTCAATTTTTTCATTAATGCAAACCGTTCAACCCAATAATTATCATTTCAAAGCCTATTTAAATACTTCGCAAATAAAAGATGTATAGCCATCGAACCAATTGTAAGCATTGAGTTTTTATCAATTTTTAGTGCTTTTTTTTAAGCTTTCCACTACTATCAAATAAAAAAGAATTAGAGGGTGTGATGAACGGTTTAGGTAAACTTTCTGAACGTGACGTTTTAGAAAACCAACTTGTGGCTTTGTTTGACGACAATTCCCGTTCCGTTGGTGATGCAATCAGTGGGCTAAAAGAAATAACAGAATCCGCTGCAGTGAGGGGTTTTTCGACGCCTGTTGAGTGGCGTATTAACCTCACGGATAATACTGGGCAGCTAACAGAATTGACAGGTCAGGATGTCTCGCTTTTTGATGCGGTGAACAGCATGATTGGCTCTTTGGGAAACTATAACGGAATAGCGGCTAGCGCAGATGCACAGGCCGCTTTGTCGTTAAGAGCTGCGGAGGTTTCGTAATGTCCGGCCCCCCCACACCAGCAACAGCACAACAAGTTGGCGAGCCCGGCGTTCGCGATTTTATTCGCGTTGATCGAGAGCAATATGAAGGCTGGATCAATTCTCTCATAGCAGAAGTCCGCACCGTAAATCCAGATCTTCCCGATGAAAATTTACCAGCCCTTCGCGCATTACTCGAAACCATTCTGGATCGCGGCTATCGCACACTAACTGGCCCCGTTGATGTAGTGGGCTATGGCAATAATGTACTGCCATTTGATCAGCGTCTAACACTTGATAGTATTGCCTTTATATCCCCTGCAGAGTTGGAAGCGCTCGCAGATACAATCCCTGACCGCTTAAGTGAAGAGACGCGTTTTAGGTTTGAAGCTTTAGGTGAGGAACGCAGCGAAAACGCACGATGGGATAATTTATTTCCCGAAGGTGCCAATGAAGTTCGTATTCCTTTGTCAGAATCGGGAAACGGTCAATCTGTCGATGAGCGTATTCAGGATATGATTGATCGCCACAACGCGGCGGTACCACAGCGTATTGAAGAAGCACGATCAGCAGCTTTGGCTATCGAAGATGAAACAGAACGCCAACGCGCTTTAAATCGTATTGGGCGTGATATAAACCAAAGAGAAATTCGACGAAATCCTGAAAACCCAAACAGGTTACAAACCTTAAACCCTCAAAGCGAGCTATGGGAACAAGGTATGAGGCTTGGCCGGTTTATGGAGCAACGCAATGAATGGGCACTGATTGATGATTTCAGTATGGAAAACCAGCGTCTCCAGCGCGCAGGCGGACCTGCCAGCGCGATTTCAGATCTGAACCCATTGGATTTCATTACAAATAATCTTCCAAGTATAGATTCTATTAACCCTGATAATTTGACCGTTGTGATTTCAAGAGATCCTCAACTTATTGGCGAAATGTCTTCCGGCCAATGCTGGCGATCTTGTATGTCGGAAGACGGAGATTTTTTCCGGCATGTGGATGCTGACATTCGTGAAGGGACACTTGTTGCGTATGTCGTCAACTCAGATGATACAAATGCCCGTTATCCTCTTATGCGTGTTCTGTTAAAGCCTTATGAGAATGCGGAAACGGGAGAGCGCATTCTGGTGCCTCAAAAGACATATGGCGTTGTTGCCGAAAGCACGGCTGTGCAAGCTATGCTCGATGAAACACTAAGAGAATTTACACGCTCAGTTAATGGCGATGCACAAGGCACATATACCCGTATACCATCATTGTATGACGATGATTTGGATCCTGATATACATATTCGCCGTGAATGGACTGATGATTCCTTAAAAGCAGCACTTACCGATTTTCAAGGAACAGAATTAAAAGAAAATATTTTCTACTGGAGAGAGCTGAACTTCAGCATCGAAAATGAAGATTGGACTGGACGAGAAGCTGAACTAAGAGAAGTTCAAAGACAAGCCGATAATTATCGCGCCAAAATTGATGATTTAGGTGATCCTGAAACACTTGCAAGACGATTTTATGACCATACCCGCAGAAGCACTCTTGGCGCTATACCAACACCTGAGCAGATTTTGAACGCCACTTCAGATCCACGTTTTGCAGAGAATATTAATTTGATACGGCCGTTACTGGATAACAATCCTCCGATGTTTCCGTTTGACTCTACTTTTGCCAAGCACGCAGGACAATGGATCGGCGAAGAAAACGGAGAAACCCTGTTTCGGATGTTTGCAGAGAACGCTCATGAGTCAGCAATACTACAATATGCCGATAGGCTGACACCGTACAGTTTTACACATGATACGATTGCAGAAGCGGTAAGAAACAGGCCGGAATTTGCTTTAATGTATGCTAATCATTGGATAGACCATCCTGATAGCGCAAATTTGTTATCTGAAGCCGTACGTGCACAACCCACAATGGCCTTCAAAGAGGCAGCAAAATTTCAAAATCATCCGTCATGGGCCAATTTAATAAGCGAAGCAGCTCAGGCTAATCCGGCAGAGGCTTTGCGTTATGCAGATAACTTTGTAGATCATCCACAATGGGAAGACATTATAAGAGGCGCTCTTGAGTCCTCGAGCCCAAAAGATGTTATGGCTGCTTCTGAACGCATTCAATCTCATCCTGATTGGGAAGACTTAGCACGCTCAGCTGCTTTAGCTGATCCTGAATCAGCTTTGATATATGCAGAATCCTGGAGAAATCATCCTGATTGGGAAGATCTCATACGTAGTGCAGTTTTAGCCAATCCAGAGGAAGCCCTGGTAGCAGCCAGATCCTGGAGAAATCACCCCGAATGGGAGGGTCTCATACGTGGCGCAGTTTCAACAGATCCTGATTTAGCCATACAATCTGCGAAAAGGTGGCAAAACCATCCGGATTGGAACGAACTGGTTCGTGAAGCCGTCATAGCTAATCCTGAGTCAGCTTTATTACATGCTCGAGACTGGAAAGACCATCCAGATTGGAATGATCTCATTCGTCGCGCAGTCGAAGCTGCACCGGAGGCCGCCTTGGAAAACTCATCCAGATTCCGAGGCCATCCCGAATGGAGAGAATTAATTGAGCAGGCATCTCAAACATCTTCGCCCGCCGGATATTCAGACATCACCGTGCGTTTTCATGATGCTATACGCTTACAAGCTGAAAGTCGTGGGCTATCAGTCGAAATGACACATAATGTGGGCTACAGCGATGAATTCGATAAAATAGGGCCTCATGCAACAATCGAGTTAAGAAATGCTGACGGGGAAGTAGTCAAAACATTTTATACGATGGATGACCGGTTTAAGATGAATAGCCCAGATTCAAATCTAAGCCGACCAATTTCAATTAACAGTGTAACAGTGCGTAAAATTGGTCGAGTCATGCCCGACCCTGATCCAGCATTGGAACAAGCACGTGTTCAAAATGTAGAAGGAATTCAAGAACGCTTTGAAGATGCGGCAACTGACCCTGATGGGGATTCTCTTAGAGGGAATGCACCTGAAGAAGTAAGAGAAAGTCCAAGGCCGGTTGATGAGCCTGAGAGAATGGCGAGTCCAACGGTAACAGAGGCTGAAGGACCAGATGCCAGAACAACCGCCGCCCTGTCGGAAACAGCTGAAGAATTAGCAGATGCAAGCCGCTATGCTAGCGGCTCACGTCTTGGAACAAGAGTACCTGCTGCTGGTGTTTTGGTTGCTGGTGGTGGAGTAATGGGACTGACGCTTTCGGCACTTGAAGGGCAGCGTGATTTTGCGCGCGAGCTTTATGAGCAAGGAGAAATATCAGAAACCGCGTATCAGGAATATCTCAAGATAAACCTGAATTACGAGGTTGATGCGGTTTTTGATATTGGCGCAGGAACGGTTGATCAACTGGTTCTTCCTTCGATTTCAGTTATGATGATGATTGAAAGTAGTGGTGCAAGCGCCTATCGAGAGTGGGCTGATACATACGCTCCCAATCTTGAAGATGAGTATTTTCAGGCTCTTAAGCTGAGTATGTTCCCGGACAGCTCTGCACGTGCAGACCTTATGTTGGGCTCAAGAGACACTCTGCCGGATAGCACGGTAAATCAGCCTGACTTCATGCACAGATCTATAGAAATTAATAGGCTTCTAGATGACATTACGGATGTTTTGGAAAGAAATTCACTACTGACGCGTGATCTACAGCAGAGTATTTTAGTTAGAATTGAGGCTTTAGGGATCGACACTGATTACGCGCCTAGAGGATCGCTATCTGATCTTCGTGATGACGTACGATCAGAACTCATCGCGGAGATGGATAGTACGCTATCAAATGTAGAAAGTGCCGACGTTCTTTTGGACAATTTATCCGTTGATGAAAAGCTCGAATATGTGCGCAGGCTTGCATCATCGGAAGAAAACTGGCAACGCTTTGAAAGCCGCCATCCCGAAATTGCCGCCTATGTTCAGGCCTATAACGACTCAATAACAGGAATGGGCTTAAGCGAAGATGACATTCTGATCGCGAACCCCGCAATAATGGATGAATATATCAAAGAGCGTACATTCCCAAGCTACGATAGCTATCGCACAGGCACATATGCAGGGAACGGATTCTTCGACCGAAGCCAATTCAGTCAGGTCTGGAATTCCGAGGGTCCGTTTAATAGCACATCAAACGGCATCAGATGGCGATCACTTCTGGATGCTAATGATGACAATAGAATTACGGAAGAAGAAATTGCCAGATATTGGGAGTTTCTTGGCTTAAACACCGATGATTTCACTGAAATGGGCAAGCTGAACGCATACGAAATTTCGCTGATTATGAACCGAGAGTTCAGGATCAGAAACCAGCAAGTGCGATATGATGATGCGAGTGTTGCAGATTTAAGACAAGCCATCAGATCGAATGACACATTAACAGATCCCAACATCGTTAATGATCCTGAAGCAATCAACCGTAACCTGGATGCGCTAACAAGGTCGCACCTGAAAGGCAATGCGGACTATTCGGAAGAAATCGCGCTTCTTAGGGAGCTACAGGAGCGCTCGGCGGGCGTAAAAATTGAAACAACTATCACAATGAGTAACGGAAACGTACCGGCTGTTTAAACACGTAAAACTTTAGGAGATACCCAGCTTTGAGGTTAAGTCACGCTAAAATAAAAGCATGAAGAAAAAATAAGCCCTACTCCCCATTCCATACGATTAACGCCACAAGAAAAGTTATTTCTCCAAAAACGGGCCGACAACAAGCCTTTAAGCATATACATTCGCTCAAAATTATTTGATACAAGTTCTATTACGGCGCATCAATCTCATCAGGGAGATCTGGATTTGTTTTACCATTGGTCCAAATAGGTCTTTGTATCACCTTATATTTCAGAGAACTCAGTACAACAGGGGCCCCAGTCACCAGCTCCCAAAGTTGTTCAACCTTCCAATGAAACCTGCCTATGGTCTTTTTAGGTGTGGGGTCTTCACAAACAAGCAACGAGTATACTTCAAAGTCATATCTGAGTTTAAACTTCTTACCTCTATCTGTATCCGCGCCGCCGTGAATTAAAGCCATCCTGTATAGCCCGTTTCGAAATTGTTCATCTTCATTTTCGAGACCAGGCGCATCCAGAATACCCTTCTGCCTCGATTTATTGGGAACATCATATTGAACGATACAATGACCCGTTTCACCGACTGGAAGATCACGTCCAAAGTGACCATACCGATGCATTGTTGTGCCGGAACGATACCTATCTCCCTTCCTAATTTCACGAAAATCAGCATCATTGGCATTTTTGATATAAATGCTTCCCTTTGCCCATTGTTCCCAGCATATTTTTCTGCAGTTCGGGATATTTTCTGCCCATATCGTAATGGCGATTTCACCGTCACCCCTAGGCTCTTCGGGAGGAATCGGCGCAGTCCCTCCCTCTACCTTACCTCCCCCAGCAGGTGTTACAGGCGTTGTTTGCGTTATATGCTCCCTGAGATTAATATCACGATAACCGTCTTCAGGCGCAGGAAGTCGACCCTTAAATCGATAGTTTTCAGCTTTAATTTGCTCTTTACGCTCCTGACACTCCGGCTTGTTGTGAACAGACTTAACTTTCATTTCAATCTGCACTGCGTTAGCAGGATTGATATCACTTCCAATCTCAAGTGATGCTATTCCGTTTTGTACGCTCACTTCTGTCGTTTGCCGCTTATCTCCCTGCCGGATTTTCATTTCTACTGTCTTAATGCAGGCATCAAAACCAGAGACCTCGACATCTTTACATCCTGATAGCAAAAAAACCGCTACAAGGCATGTCAGAATAAATGATTTCTTCTTGTAAAACAGTGTCATCAATCTTGCCTGTGTTAGAAGTTAGTCAAACTTAATCCTTCTTTTCTTACCCGTGGTATCAGTGAGAATATTCAAGGTCGTATCTTTGGTCTTATGACTTAGGTCTGGCTCATTGCCTATGCCTTTCGCCTTTTTGATGTTCCACGCTTTAATTCTCAAAAGATAGTTACCGTCAGGGTACGTATCTTTGTCATCCAGTTCCCAATATTTATCATCATCACCGTTAATATTACTCACCACGAAGCTTGTATACTTCTGTTCTGTAACGTTTTGATAATAAGAAGCGTGTTGATTCTGATGTCCAACACGAAATGGCGAATAAGCGATTAATTGCTTATCAGCACTTGCGGGGCGAAGGCCATTATAAGTAAACATAACCTCCTCCGCACGAGCAAGAACCATACGTTTATTGCCCGGGCCTTTAACAACCTCCTGCTCAACCTGTTCACCTTGTTTTAGAAATCTATAAATGCTGTAAGCTACGCGGTAGATACCTGGGCGTTTTGTTAAATTTGCCTTTGCAAAAGAAGAGACAACAACGGCAACATCAACGCCTTTATCAGTATCGATATTGATCATACCTGACTTCTGATTTTCTGTATCAGCAATGAAACGCTTGTTATGGCCGGATGTTGTTGCTGGTGCTTTTTGAGCAAACAAACGTATCGGACCAAACACTGGTTTACTGGAATTTTCATATTTAAACACGCGTAATGCATTACGAATGCTCTCACGGTTATGATAGCTGGCATCAGGATCATTGTAATAGATCGTATGCAAATCAGGCCCGCTCGTTTGACCTATTGGGAAACGTCTATTAAACCAAAAAACCTTTCGCCAATTACCACTATTCGGCGGATGCTCTTGAACGCCAGCTACAAATTTATGTTTTCTCAATGTGGTTTTAACACGCTTTCCGTTTCTCATTACCCAGATGTCATCATTGGGCTCAACGACTATCGTATGCGCCGTTCGATCACCAAGTGTCTTAGGATCAACTTCCAGACGTCCGGTGTTGATGAAGTGGTGCATCGCAAAATGTCCGATTTTCACAGGGGGCTTACCCGTGTTCGTCGAACCATCTCCATAAAACTTAACTTCTCCCACATCTGGAGAATATACATTCACGCCATCAGACACAGCAAAATCAACAGCGCCATGACTAAACCACCGCGGTGCATCTCCTGTAATTCCTCGAAATTCTCCCAATGTTGAGTAGATATGCTTCGGACCAAACTTTTTTCTACGATCAGAGAGTTTATCGCCTAACGGGGCATCATAAAATTGGTTCTTTTTGGTGCCATGGGTATGGTGACAGCCACTTAAAGGAATAACCAAAATGGATACAAACAAAATATGAAGGCATAAAATATAATTAAATCTAAACATCTTAAATATCTCAGTTTTTTGCCAGCATACTCGATTCTTAAAAAAAATCGAAATAAGCAAAGTGGCAAAAGAAAAAATGAGCTCTGCATGCCCAGAACAATTAGTATCCCGAGTTAAAATGCAGGTATGACAAGAAAAGCAGGGCTTAGCCCCTACTCCATACGATTGAGTGCACAAGAAAAACTGTTTCTCCAGAAGAAAGCTGGTGATCAGCCTTTAAGCATATATATCCGTTCAATTATTCTTGATTGTCCTGAGGAAAGAAAAAGATACAGAAGTAAAAACCATGACATCATCAAAGATCATGCTGCTCTAGCCAAAATTCTGGGGCTGCTAGGCCAATTGAATGCAGCCAAACACTTAAAAACGATTTCAATCGCGCTTGAAAATAATTCTTTGATTGTAACGGAAGAAACAGACACGCATCTGCACGATGCCGCAAAAGCATTAAATGAAGACGGCATCCCAAGCCCATCAAAGAAAGGATGGCTACCCAGCACTATCAATGGAAATCGTGAACGGGGTACAGGCATTCTCAACAACGAATTGTATATAGGCAGACTAATCTGGAATAAGCTGCGTTACATAAAAAATCCTGACACAGGAAAACGCGTATCACGTTTAAACCCCAGAGAAGACTGGATTATCAAAGAGGTTCCAGAACTACAAATTGTCGATATGGAGCTTTGGGAAAAAGTGAAAATCAGACAACAAAGTCTGACGAAGAAAAAGAACTTAGCATCCAAAAGAAGACCAAAACTTCTGTTCTCTGGGTTGTTGAAATGCGGTTGCTGCGGTGGAGGATTTACAAAAATATCCAAAACACATTATGGCTGCTTCAGCGCACGTAAAAAAGCAATGTGCGATAATTTTGAGACAATCCGACAAGATCAACTCGAAAACACTATACTGAGCGTCCTACAGAAGAATTTAATGAACCCTGATATGTGTGCTGAGTTTTGTGCCGAATACGCAAAATACATGAATGAGTTACGTATGCACCACAATGCGCAAAAAGCCAACTATGAAAAGGAACTGCAAAAACGAATACGTGACGATGACCGTCTTATACAGATGGTCGTGGACGGTATAGCTTCAACAGCGTCCATGAAGGAGCGGATAAATTCTAATGCCCAACGTATAGAAGAGCTCAAATCCCTTTTGGAAGATCAGGAAGAGATGCCAATTCTTCTACACCCCAATATGGGACACCATTATCAAAAAGAAGTTAAAGCTCTGCTCAAGTCATTAAACAGCCCTGATCATAGATATGAAGCTGCTGACCTAATAAGAGGACTTATTGATAAGGTGGTCCTCACTCCTAGGGAAAAAGAATCAGGTTTATACATTGATCTGAAAGGTGATCTGGCAGGCATTTTGACCATGGCCACAAAAAACAAGACAGCCAAGGAACAAAAAGAACTCATTGAGCAGATAGAAACTATATCTGAAGACTTGAATAAGCCTCTTGATGAAACCAGTAACACTTTGAATACAAACGATTTACAAGTGCAGGATATGTTGGTTGCGGGAGGGCGAACTAACCTTAGCGGCGATGGTGTCCTCAAGATGGTTGCGGGGGCAGGATTTGAACCTGCGACCTTCAGGTTATGAGCCTGACGAGCTACCGGGCTGCTCCACCCCGCGCCAAGATTTACAACTGCGCAGTTGCACAAGAGATTATGGGTTATAACGCCCTTAATCCCATAAATCAAGGTCATTAAGGCCAAACTCTTTAAAAGAGATAAAGAAAACGGCAATAACGTTGCTCTGCTTTATTCTTCCGCTTGCTGGATAATCGTCGGACGGATCAACACGATAAGGTTGTCTTTATCGTCCGACACATCCCCGTTAAACATTTCCCCCAAGGTCGGGATTTGATGTAAAACAGGGATCGTCGTGACAGGATCCGCCTTCGGCTTGGAGACATGAGTGACAAGATAAATCGGACAATCATTCAAGATACTGACATCAACGGGAAAAATCGCCCCGATACTTTGCGCCCCCTTGGAAGCGTTATTAAAGCCGATCTGATACCAGATCGCATTCTCGATATTATCGGCCCCTTCGAAACGCACGGCAAAATCACCCATATAATCCCGCCCAACTGTTAGAGAATCACCTTCCCTGTGTTCGACCAAATCGCCGTTCACATAACGGTCATATGTCCACCACACGGAAATTTTCCAATCACGGTATAAAGTGAAAAGCAGGTAGCGGGTCGGAAGGATGCGCCGCCCAGAGCCGTCCTCCAGCCACATCGCATGAAACGTTCCGTCACCGGGCGCATCGAAGATCTTGGAACTGACCAAAAGCTCTCCATCGTCGTTAAACCCCGCACGCACGCCGATATCTAAGCCCTCATCAGTCTTAAAGCGAACATAATCCTCTTTGCGCAGCGGATCTTTTGACGTCTTCGGCTTTTTCGATTTCCCGCCAAAACTCAAACCGCTGCCGCCCAGCGCATTATTGAGAGCGCCCATCGCCATACCTTTGGCCTGCCCCTTGATCTTGTCTTTCATGGCGGCACCACTGCCGACCTTATCATTCGGCCCGACGGTAATCGCCTTGTGGTGCGCGTCCGGCAATGCGCATGTGGCCTCCTTCTGGGGCTTACACGCCGTTTCCTCACAGACTTTAAGGTTCTCAAGAACTTGCGCCATCTCCGCTTCAAGCTCGGCGCGTTCGGCCAGCTTCTCTTGCAAACGCTCCTTGTGACGTTGGAAGGCACGCTGATGACCGCCTAGCTCATCCATCAATTCGTCATAACGCGCCCGCGTCTCGTCGGTTGTAGCCGCCAACCCGATACCGTCCAGCTCCCGCCAGACCCAGTTAATCAACTGCCGGTCATAATATAAATCGCGGCGCATCCGCGCGATATCACGGCGCATACCGTTCACACGATCCCCCAACGCATTATACTCATCGGCCAGAGACTGGCACTCGCGGCAGATCACCTGCACAAAACGCGCAGCAGGATCCATAAACTCCTCAAGCGGCGGCGACGTCAGTTCATCCGGTCTGCGATACGTTTCGGGAATTTCGGTTAAATCGGCGGGGTCTTCACCCAACTGGCGCTTATCGGTATAGCTTTGACCGACATCGGGGTGAAAATCGAAATCCTCGTTATAGCCGTCCAGATCCGTTCCATCGTCTTCCTGCTCATCACGCCAGTCATTATAGGCATCAACCGTACTCTCAGGGCAGCATGTACAAGGCACGCCGCTGTAATGCAGGATATGAAACTCCGTAATAACCCCGCGGCGCATATCATCGCGTATCTTTTTCTCGACATCTGCGCTCCATGGCAAAGAACGGATTGTATAACCGGGAGGATACCCGCGATCCTCTTCAAAAGCATCTTCATCAACCCGCCATGTGATATGCACCCAGTCGGGCGAATTCTCGATACAGCCGATACAATTCGGCAAACGGTCAATGATCTCAATTAAACGCTCGGGCAACCCTGCAGAACGTGCGCTATTCTTCTTTCGCTCTTTGGCCTGCTGCGCAGCCTCAGGGTTTTCGCAATAAAGCGGAGGGCATATCTCGCACGCCGCAGCTTCTGCACGTAAAGGGCTTCCGAATATGTAAGCAATACAAACAAAGACAAAAAGATTACAAATAAAACGCTGCGCCATAAACAGGCTCCTAAAATAAATAAGAATAGAAATAAAATAATGCACTGATTAAGCCCCATTTCTGGGTCAGGGGTCAACCCGCCATTGACTTTGCCCCCTAAAACTCAATACTCTGGGCGCAGAAATACTCACCGGGGGTGCGCTTTTTAAAAGCGCTGAGAACAAACTCTTCGGACCCGAAACGGATTATGCCGGCGTGGGGAGTGTGAGAGGATAGGAATGACACAAAACAAACCACAAACGGTTTCCATTATTGGTGCAGGCATTATGGGCCTCATGTGCGCCTGTACCATAATCCGCAAAGCGCCTGACACCAAAATCACCATTTACGACCCTGCGGGCTTCCCTGCCGAGAATGCGAGCTTCATCGCCGGCGGCATGCTGGCACCGTATTGTGAACTGGATCATATGCCGCATGAATACGTAGCCCCGGGACTAAAAAGCATCGAAATCTGGAAAAAACTATCAAAAAACGTATCGGATAGTTTCGAATTCTCAAGTAAGGGCAGCATTGTCCTTTCACATGATCAGGATCGCTACATGCTTGAAAGATTCAAGACCATGCTGCCTCCCGATAAAGTATGGACACACATCGCCAGACCTGAACTCCATGACCTTGAGCCGCACCTCACTTCACGTTTCTCCCACGGCCTGTTTGTCAAAAATGAAGCCCATCTTCACCCGCAAAAAGCCATGAAGGTTTTATGCGACCAACTCGCCAAAACGTGCAACCTGAAAAAACAAGAAGCGCAACCTCATGACCTCAACACCGATATCATCATCGATTCACGCGGGTTCGGCGCACACAAGACACAGAAAAACCTTCGCGGCGTAAAAGGTGAAATCCTTCTGGTCAGAAACCCCGAATTCTCGCTCTCAAGACCCGTGCGTCTTATGCATCCGCGCTACCCGCTCTACATCGTTCCGCGGCACGATAACATCTTCATGATCGGCGCGACAATTGTCGAAACGGCCGATGACAATGTAAGCATGCGCTCTGGCCTAGAACTGATGAGCGCACTCTACAGCCTGCACCCCAGCTTTAGCGAAGCCGAAATTTTAAAAATTCAGGCTGGAATTCGCCCCGCTTATCCTGATAATCTTCCCGCTATAACAAAAAATGAAAATGTCATTTCTGCCAACGGATTATTCCGTCACGGATATCTTCTGTCTCCGGCAATGGCGGAGTGCATATCGGATATGATATTTGAACAGGAAAACAGGTTTTCACATTTGTTCGTAAAGGAAACACAAGATGAAGATCATATTGAACGGATCAGAGCATAAACTGGATGCGCCCGTTGACGTCTCGAACCTCCTTGCCAACGAAGGATTTGCAGACAAACTGGTCGCCGTTGCCGTAAACGGCACGTTTGTTCCCAAAGAAGCACACAAAGAAACAATATTGAATGACGGGGACAAAATTGAAATTGTCGCCCCCATGCAAGGCGGCTAGCTTAAAATTTAGAACCTAAGAGCATCAGAGTAAAAAATGGGAAAATCACTTTCCATCGGTGACACGATATTGCAATCCAGATTATTTTTGGGAACGGCTTCCTACCCCTCTCCCGATATTTTGCGCCAGAGTATACAAGCCGCAAAACCCGGCCTGATTACCGTGTCCCTTCGCCGCGAGAATGCTGCAGGCAAAGGACAGGATTTCTGGAACATCCTTAAAGGCTTCAATATCCCCGTCTTGCCGAATACTGCGGGCTGCTACGGCGTGCAGGAAGCGGTAACAACGGCTCAAATGGCACGTGAAGTCTTTGAAACCGATTGGATAAAGCTCGAAGTCATCGGTGATGACTACACACTACAGCCCGACCCGTACAACCTCCTGAAAGCTGCGGAAGAGCTTATCGAAAAAGACTTTCGCATCTTCCCCTACATGACAGAGGATTTAATACTGGCAAAGAAACTCTCGGAAATCGGATGCGACATTCTCATGCCGTGGGGTGCTCCGATCGGATCGGCACGCGGCCTGAACAACACCTACGAACTGCAACTTCTTCGCGAACGCTTCCCCGAAAAAACCCTCGTGGTCGATGCAGGGATAGGCGCCCCATCCCATGCAGCCGCAGCCATGGAGATGGGCTATGATGCCGTCCTACTGAACACCGCCGTGGCCAAAGCTGGCAACCCCGTAGAAATGGCCAGCGCCTTCGCAAAATCAATCGAAGCGGGTCGCCAAGCCTATCTTGCGGGAATCATCAAACCACAAGACAGCGCAAGCGCATCAACTCCGCTGATCGATAAACCCTTCTGGCATCAGGAGACAGATCAAAACTAAAAAAAACTAAAAAGCGCTTAGCATAAGAAGACCAGGGAAACACAGGTAAGACAGAGAGAAGAAAATGGAACGGTACATCAGGCAACTCAGCCTCCCCGAAATGGACTTGCTCAAACAGGAAAAACTCGGGAACACGTCAGTATTGATGATCGGTGCCGGAGGACTGGGTGCGGCAGCCCTACCCTATCTGGCGGGTGCAGGGATCGGGAAAATCACGATTATGGACCGCGACACCGTGGATATCTCCAACCTCCATCGCCAAATCCTCTATAAGACTGCGGATATCGGCAAAGGCAAGGCACAGCTGACTGCCGACCACTTACGCGCAATCAACCCCGAAATCGAAGTGATTGCCATCAACGAGAAGCTGACCGAAGAGAACATGGATCAGTTTTGCGACGGGCACGATCTTCTGATCGATGGAACAGACAACTTCAAAAGCAAATCCCTGCTGAACGAAGCATCTATAAAATTTCAAACACCCCTACTCTCGGCAAGCGTCAACCGCTTCGAAGCTCAAATCGGGATATACAACGGCGCTCAGAATAATGCAGCGTGTTATCACTGCGTTTTTCCACAACTCCCCGAACAAGCAATGAACTGCAGCGAAGCGGGTCTCTTTGGAACGTCAGCCGGCCTCACAGGACTACATCAAGCCAATATCGCCTTATTGTACTTAACTGGCATAGGCGGCATAGAATCAGGCGACTTCATACAGCTTGATTTCAAAACGCTCCGAATGGAAAAATTAAAGGCCCCCAAAAATCAAAACTGCCCGTACTGCAAACTAAGCGAAACAGGCGAGACAGTTACCCACAGCCGACAAACCCAAAATAACACCACAATATCAACAGGATCAAAGACAACCATGATAGAAGCAAAAATCATCGATCTTTCAGATCTCAGCAGCGACAACCTGCTGATCATCGACGTCAGACAGCCCGAAGAACTTCAAGCCGACCCCGTCGCTGATTTAGTGGAACAAGAATACCTCAACATCCCCTTGCCGGAGCTTCCTGCACGTGTTGGGGAACTTCCCGAAGGGCGCACACTGGCTCTTTTATGCGCCGCCAATGTACGAAGCAAACAGGGCGCAGAATACCTGATCGCCCGCGGCTTCGAAGACGTCTGTGTCTTGAATAAATTCTCTCTCGGAAAAAAGTAAGCGTAAAAGCACCGAATTGAAAAAAAACAAGAGTGCCTACGAGTAATCAGGCACTCTTTTTCATCGGCTTAAGAACCTCGGGACGCGGGTACAGCACGTTCATCGGCACGGAACGCCCGTCCTCCTGAACCACCCGTACGTGATGGCGACGCAACTGACGCGGCTCAGCCACACCGCAAGAGTGTGCAATCACCTCCACCTCATGTACAAGGTTCTTGTGATAATTTGCAACCTTCACCGCCTTATCCTCGGGGTTAAGCCCGCTCTGAAGATGTTTGTTGTGCGTTGTGATACCCGTAGGGCACGTATTCTTGTTACAACGAAGCGCCTGAATACAGCCTAAAGAGAACATAAAGCCTCGCGCAGTTGTGATAAAGTCAGCGCCCGCGCAAATCGCCCAAGCCACACCGGCAGGCGTGATAAGCTTTCCTGATGCAATAATCGGAATACGCTCGCGTAATCCATATTTATGCAATGTATCAGAAACAAGCGGCAACGCCTCCTTCAGCACAAGCCCAACATTATCCATCAAGGACATCGGCGCAGCACCGGTTCCCCCGTCGCCCCCGTCAATCGTAATGAAGTCAGGCGCGCTTTCGATTCCGCGTTTATGGATTTCAAGACACATCTCTTCAAGCCATTCGGAATCACCTACCACGGTTTTAAACCCTGTCGGCTTACCGCTGACCTCTCTGATATGGTGAATAAAGTCCAGAAGCTCGGAAACGTTACTGACCTCAGGATGCCTGTTTGGAGAGATAGATGCTTTCCCCGCTTCAATCCCTCTGATCTCGGCAATCTCTGCACTGACCTTAGCACCGGGTAACAGCCCGCCCTTCCCCGGCTTCGCACCTTGGGAAAGCTTAAGCTCAATCATTTTGACCTGTTCATGCGCTGCGATGTCTCTGAGTTTTTCATCGGAGAAATTGCCCTGCTCGTCCCGCACACCGTATTTCGCCGTTCCGATCTGGAAAACCACATCCGCGCCGCCTTCAAGGTGAAATGGAGACAAACCACCTTCCCCTGTATTGATCCAGCATCCGGCTAACTTTGCCCCTTTTGAAAGTGCGCGCACGGCAGGTTTGGAAATCGCACCGTAACTCATCCCGGAAATATTAAAAAAAGACGTTGCAGTATAAGGCTGAGCGCAATAAGGCCCGATCGTCATGGGCTGCGTATGTGCAACATCACGATCCAAAGGCGGAAAAGCAGAATTCACAAAGATATAGTTACCGACAGCGGTCAAAGACTTCGTCGATCCGAATGATACCGTATTTCCCTTATCCTTGCCCGCACGGTAAACCCATTCCCGCTCGGCACGGTTAAACGGCATTTCCTCGCGATCCATCGCAAAGAAATACTGCCTGAAAAATTCGCCCAAGAACTGGAAGAGATACCGGAACCGCCCCAGAACGGGGTAATTGTGCCTAATTGCATCCTTATTTTGCGTGGCATCGATAAAATACATAACGATTACGGCCAGAACTGCCAGCCCTGCAGCAATAATAAAAAGCGATGCAAATACCTGCATCCCGGAAGCAACCCATTCGGAAAAGCTAGTCATGAAAACCCGTTCCTAACAAAGCGGTTTAAAACAAAATCGTGCGCAATCTAACCTACACGGCCAAGAAAGAAAACACCTCATTTTTGCATGACAGACCCGCAAAGAACAGTGCCCTAAAAAGAACTTTGGCGGCTCGAAAAAGCCGCCAAAACTAAAAAATATGTCAAAAAAATCTTTTTTAACGAATACGCAGTTTTTTTAGATTAAAGATTACTCCTCATCTTCCTCCAGCGCATCCTTTGTCAATAACCGTCCCCGGTTATCATTTGAGGTACGCTTGAGAACTTTCGGTATTGTGCGCTCAACCTCATCAGGTACGAACATCACGCCTCCAGAAGCAGATGCATAAGCTCTCATGTTTTCCTCCCTTCGCATTGCATTTTGAATCAATACATTTCAGAAAATATGAGAAAGCATAAGACATTTCCCCCTCACAAAACAAATAAACGATGCGCTGCACAGCACAAATAATGTGCTGCGCCTGCTAAGGAATATCTATAATGAGGGGGAAATAAAAATCGGTAAAATTCTAAAAAATTAGTCTACGGCTTTAAGATTACCGGCAGCTTTTTTGCCACGGTTTTCCTGAATTTCGTAGCCAACCTTCTGGCCTTCATTCAAAGTTGACATACCGGCAGCTTCAACTGCAGAGATATGAACAAAAACATCGGCACCGCCCTCATCAGGGACGATAAAGCCAAAGCCTTTTGTTGGGTTAAACCATTTAACGGTTCCTGTTTGTTCCATAATTTTGGACTCCAAGCTTAGTAAAAGTAAGACCTAGTAAAATACAGACGCCTACAATGAATAAGCATGCACTCCAAAAGATCACATGCACCATTTAAAGACTTTTCAGATAGACTGCAAGAAATTCTATTCATTTCAAAGAAATAACAAAAGCGTAAAAAATACTATGTTTTGATCCAAGCTGTTCATATCACTAAAAAAAACTGCTATTGTCTAAAAAGAAAGTTTTTCTGACCCCTTATGATGATACCTGAAAGTTTCAACTATGAATAAAGGCGTTGATGTCCTCGAGCGGTCCGTTATACCGTCCGGCAAGGTCTTCATTAAAGCAGGAGAAGAAAACTCTCGTGCCTATGTCATACAAACGGGCAAAGTCATCTCGTTCACCGAAATCAATGGCCGCCGCGTCGATGTGAAGGAGCATGGCCCGGGAACGATCATAGGAGAACTTTGCCTGATGGTCGAAGCGCCGCCGAGTTTAAATTATGAAACGACAATGGCCACGACTGTTGTCACCATTACAAGACAGGATTTTCAGAAACGCCTGACCCGCGTCGATAAAACGGTCTCGAAAATCCTGAGTCACGCAGTCGAAAAACTCACCGAAATAGAAAAGGAAACGACCGAAGAGGCCATTCGCCGCTCGGAAATAGACGTAACAGCTCAGGCTCTCGTAACAGGGTTGATCAAGCAGCAAAAACTCACTCTGGAAGAGGAAGAATACCACGAAAGAAAACTTCTACCCGTCATCAATGATATGATCAAAGCGATTAAAACGTTCAAAGAAGAAATAAAAAACAAGTAATTTCAATATCTTAAAGTCAACCCGACACCTTAAGTTTTTATCAACCGGAAAAAGTCTATAATATAAAGGCTGCGTTTTCGGCGTAGCCATACACGCCTGCTGTTTAACACGCGTATAAAATTCCCGTCCTGCGTTAGCCCCTTTTCGGCAAAACTTCGATAGAAAAAAGATGGACAGCAAAACAGTCAATAAAGCTATTCGTGAAAAAATCCGCCCCGTGCTGCAGGAGCACGGCTTTTCCCATTTCACGGACAGAAACAGCTGGCGCTTCTCCAAAAACCACATCGATGTTGTAAACTTTCAGTCTTTCAATACCTACATGGCAGACGGTCTCGGCTGCACAACCTTCTCTTTTGCGGTAAATATCGGCTGCTATCACAAGGCTCTGCCTTTGATCCGTCATGGCAATATAAAACATAATAGTGACGATGAATTGCTACCCGAAGAATTTAGATGTCCGTTCCGAGCCTCACTGATACGCAGCATAGAACAATGGCTGCCAGGCCTGATCCCGCGCAAATTCAAACGCCCCGAAATTTGGTATATCTCGCCTGAAGGAGAATACATGCATGCTGCACTTGATGATGCGCTTATCCAGATCGAGGAGTTCGCAATGCCTTGGTTCACCCGCTTGCACGATGACAGTTACGTTATGGATTTGCTGCAGCATAAAGACGAAGATATGATTGAATTATGGGGCTTCGGAGCAAACCCCTCACCGATGCGTTCTTATCTGACGGGTTATTTCGCGATGCACATGGGTGAGAACGAACTGGCGAAAACCTACCTTGAGGCTGTCTTAAACGCCGATACATTCGAGGACGAAAAAGACATCATCAAAAAAGATATCAAAAATCTGGACTGATTTATTCCGCTCGCTCCTCTGTCACGCCGACATCCTTGCTCTCTTTTTGAACACGCCACTGAGACACGCGTGTCAAAACGGCAATAAACACCGAACCAAGCAGAAGTACAACAAATGTCACGACAACTTTGGCAAAAGACTGTCCGGAGATCGCATCGGGAAACCAGATATACATCAAGGTCACAGCCATCAAGCTCACCACCATCAATGAGCTGATCACCACAATATAGGTCGGAACTTTTTGCATAAGAAACCCTTTTTTTGTGTAAAGACAACTCTTTAGTCAGCCGTAGTGTACCACGGAACTGCATACGAAACGTTAACGGGATGTCGTTAAAGAAAAATCAAAAAGTAAGGAAATTACTGGTTACCAAGCCCGGGAACAGGAGGTTGCGTTTCGGGAGCGACATCCGGCGCCAACCCCGGTGCAGGCGCAACGGGAACAGGCAACAGACTATGGTAACCGCCATTAGAGCCCTGCTCGAAATCAATACCCTGCCCCACACGCTGCTCGGCACCAAGAGAAACGGCAATAATGTTCTCGATATCAATCGTCAGCTGATCTCCGGGCCTCCCCGTTGCCAAATGTCCGATTTCATTGGCGACAACGCCTTCAACAGATACGGGGTGCGTCTGCCCGTTCGCATCAAAATACTGCGCACCTTGTAAATAATCAGTACCCAACTCGATCCTGAGCGGATAATTGCGCCCTTCTATACTGGCAAAAGCAGTATTAGCACCGTTTTGAACCGTGCCGTCAAATGGACGGTCATGTTGTGCGATAACAAATTTGTGATCATCACCCATCACGCCGGCATCCGCTAGAACCTGCGCTATACCCGAACGTTCGTAAAGATCGCGGCGGGAGGCGATATCCCTCAATAGGTCTTGGCCGGAGAGAGTTTCAGGAATAATCTGCCCGCTGTCCGGATCCAAACGGGCATAATCGAACGAAGCGCGCTCCAGATGATCAAGAAACGTTTCGACACGAACCTTCAGATCGCGGTCAGAAATATCCAACTCGATGTGATCTCTCCATCGAATCTGTCCGTCTAAATCTAGGGATGGTGCTCCTGAACTGCCCATATTTCACCCGTTTATTATCTTTTTTGCAATTTTATATGGTTTTCCCTCCTTATGCAAAAAAAATGTCACCTCACCACACACCCAATATTATGAAAACGGATTAAAGATATGATATTTTAACCGTATGAAAGGCGAATTCGACAAATTCTCGAACCTGACCGTCCGCGAAATCACATCCGCTGACTGGGAAGCCTATGCCGACTATTACATGGATTTATCCGATCCCGCACACTATCACGGTTTTCTTGATGATAGAGACCTCGAAAACCCGCAAACCTGGCAAACGATGCTTGAAAATACAGCCGATCGGGATGACTTTGTCATGTTCGGCCTCTGGGACGACGACAAAATGATCGGACAGACAGCTATTACATTCTTGCCAAAAGAAGACCGTACAATTGCTTTACTAGCAGGTTCGGAAATCGCCGACGGCTATCGCGGCCGCCGCCTAGTCGATAAACTCTATCAGGCGCGCATGGAATATCTGCAGCAAAACGGCTTTGACGGGGAGATCAGAACAACAATAAGACCGGATAACACCCGCTCAAAAACCGCAGCAAACCGCAACGGCTTCATCCCAACGGGGATACAGGACGAACACGGTTACGATATTTTTGTGCCTGAGAGCTGACGCCTTTGCTTAAAAATATCAATAAGAAACATAACTAGGCCGCCCGATCTGCATCATCAATAATGTAGGAAATTTCACCTGTCTCGCAATTCATAGGTAAGGAAATATGTTCATGCGCACACAGCCAGCGCCTGCCTTCTTTGCGGAAGCACACCGTGCCGCGCAACCAGCTTTTCGCAATATCGCCTTCGACAGGCACATTGAGGCCGTGAATACGGGAATAAAAATGCACAAAAGCCAGATCGTCGCCTGCAGCAATTTTGACATCCTTATACTCGATTTCAGGGTCATCGAAGAATGGAAAACATTGCTCCCATAAATCCTTTGTCGCCTCCACGCCATCCGCGGTCGCACCGACATCAAACAGACGGTAATCCGCAGCATAATCCTTATGCATAGCCACAAGGTCTTTCTTTTTCAGAGCCTTGGCCCACGTCGCCATAGCATCTTAAATTTCCTGAACGGATTGCTCGTTATTGGACATGAAAAATCTCCTTAAGAATAAACTTAAGGAAACATTATGCGGTGTAGGGGAAAAATCAAAGAAGAAATCGTTGAAATAGGTTTGACAAATATAATGGGTTTGGAAGACCCGGCAGCGAACTACTCTCCCACATCTTAAGATGCAGTACCATCGTCGCTGTAAGGTTTCACGGCCGAGTTCGGGATGGGATCGGGTGTGTCACTTACGCTATTACCACCGAGTCATCCA
>OZ246000.1:732500-2427155 GCA_965230245.1 uncultured Micavibrio sp.
GCTTTTTACCTGTACAGGACTATCACCTACTATGGTGTGACTTTCCAGACACTTCCAGTTATTACAGAACAGCCATTGGGCTGGTCCCGGTTCGCTCGCCACTACTACGGGAGTCTCGGTTGATTTCCTTTCCTCAGGGTACTGAGATGTTTCACTTCCCCTGGTTTGCCTCTCTAACCTATGAATTCAGTTAGAGATACTCTAAAAGAGTGGGTTTCCCCATTCGGAGATCTGCGGGTCAAAGGTTGTTGACACCTTACCGCAGCTTATCGCAGCCTGCCACGTCCTTCATCGCCTCTGATTGCCAAGGCATTCACCAGATGCCCTTCAAAACGCTTGAATTCAAATCACGCGCAGGGATAAATCTACTGCAAAGCAATGCAACGCATTGTTTGCAAACATTTAATCTGCTTATGATCTATTTAAAAAAATTGTTCGAAGCGAGAAACTTCAAACAATCTCAGCTATTTGTTAGACATCAAGCCGGACTCAATTAAACGAATTTAAAAGAGTCCAACCTAAATATTTGTTGGAGTACATAAAACGCAGAACGTTAAAAACGAACGTTGTTTTATGTATGTCAAACCTATTCACGATATACAAGAACCTGGATCAAACCAGAAATGAAACGCCTATTCGGCATTTCATCACTGACTTTATCAAGTCTTTATAGGATCAAATTGGTGGAGATGGTGGACCCTAGCGGGATCGAACCGCTGACCTCCTGAATGCAAATCAGGCGCTCTCCCAGCTGAGCTAAGGGCCCTTAAGCCTCGCTTAGCTCAGAGGTTAAGCTATGACCTAAAGATTAATCTCCAAATTTTGAGCAATCGACTGAGCCATCGAACGCGCCTGAGCAACAAGTTGCTGTGAAGCTTGAAGTGCCTGTGCCATAAGCTGGTTTGCTTGCCCCATCAAACGGCTAAGCTCTGCATTAAAGTCCGCTTGCGTTGCAAAAGACGTCACATTCAGGTTTGCAGCAGCGTTATAAGTGTTCATAGCACCATTTAAACTACTGGTGATAGAGGACATCTGTCCGTTCATAATACTGTTGAAATTATTCAAAGTCGGTGCAGGAATACCTGCTGTATTATTGACCTGTTCAACAACATTACAACCACTTTCCACGTTATTGTTAACCCTGTTGAGTGTTCTACGCTCTTGCCTGCCGCTCAAATTGTCTCTAACAGCCTGCGCAGCTCCATCAAATTGAGAAGAATTGATGGGACCGCAATTAACGTTCACTTGTGCGAAAGACTGCGATGAACCGAAAGCCAGCCCAACCACTAACGCCATTGCCAAAACAAATATCTTTTTCATGTTTTACCTTGCTAACCTACCGCACTGCGGCATGCCCTCTCTAATTTCTTAAATGATGCTTAATATTTTATACAAATATTATCGCTTCGTAAAGTTTTTAGAAGAAATGGTGGGCCCGGCGAGACTTGAACTTGCGACCTCACGCTTATCAAGCGTGCGCTCTAACCAACTGAGCTACGAGCCCTTCAAGGCAGCGCCATCATAGACGAAAGCCCAGGATGATTACTTGGCTGATCCTATACAGGAAAGAAGAGATAGGCGGGCAACAGCATTTGCACGAACGCTTAATGAAATTAAGCGCTGCACCAGATCGCATCCTTAGAAAGGAGGTGATCCAGCCGCAGGTTCCCCTACGGCTACCTTGTTACGACTTAGTCCCAGTCGCTGACCCTACCGTGGTCCGCTGCCTCAAAGGTTAGCACACGGCCTTCGGGTAGAGCCAACTCCCATGACTTGACGGGCGGTGTGTACAAGACCCGGGAACGTATTCACCGTGACATGCTGATTCACGATTACTAGCGATTCCGACTTCATGCTCTCGAGTTGCAGAGAACAATCCGAACTGAGACAGGTTTTTGAGATTAGCATCTCCTCGCAGAGTAGCTGCTCACTGTACCTGCCATTGTAGCACGTTTGTAGCCCCACACGTAAGGGCCATGATGACTTGACGTCGTCCCCGCCTTCCTCCGGCTTGACACCGGCAGTCTCGTACGAGTGCCCAACTGAATGCTGGCAACATACGATAAGGGTTGCGCTCGTTGCTGGACTTAACCAAACATCTCACGACACGAGCTGACGACAGCCATGCAGCACCTGTCACTTCCCCGGCCGAACCGAAGACAATCATCTCTGAAAGTCCCAAGAAGGATGTCAAGTGTGGGTAAGGTTCTTCGCGTTGCTTCGAATTAAACAACATGCTCCACCGCTTGTGCGGGTCCCCGTCAATTCCTTTGAGTTTTAACCTTGCGGCCGTACTCCCCAGGCGGTGTGCTTAATGGTTTCCCTGCGTCACCGAGACCTTAAGATCCCGACAACTAGCACACATCGTTTACGGCGTGGACTACCAGGGTATCTAATCCTGTTTGCTCCCCACGCTTTCGTGCCTGAGCGTCAATACCGGTCCAGTTAGGCGCCTACGCCACTGGTATTCCTCCGAATATCTGCGAATTTCACCTCTACACTCGGAATTCTCCTAACCTCTACCGGATTCTAGATATGGAGTTTCAAGAGCAGTTCCGGGGTTGAGCCCCGGGATTTCACTCCTGACTTTCATATCCGCCTGCGCACGCTTTAAGCCCAGTGATTCCGAACAACGCTTGCTCCATTCGTATTACCGCGGCTGCTGGCACGAATTTAGCCGGAGCTTCTTCTGTAGGTACCGTCATTATCTTCGCTACTGAAAGAGCTTTACAACCCTAAGGCCTTCTTCACTCACGCGGCATGGCTGCGTCAGGGTTTCCCCCATTGCGCAATATTCCTCACTGCTGCCTCCCGTAGGAGTCTGGGCCGTGTCTCAGTCCCAGTGTGGCTGATCATCCTCTCAGACCAGCTACTGATCGCAGACTTGGTAGGCCGTTACCCCACCAACTATCTAATCAGGCGCGGGCTAATCCTTAGGCGATAAATCTTTGGACCGAAGTCATTATAAGGTATTAGTGTCCGTTTCCAGACATTATTCCTTACCTAAGGGTATATTCCCACGTGTTACGCACCCGTGCGCCACTAACCCCGAAGGGTCCGTTCGACTTGCATGTGTTAGGCCTGCCGCCAGCGTTCGTTCTGAGCCAGGATCAAACTCTCATGTTTGAATCCATCAAAACTCGAATCAAAGTAATTTAGAGTTTTGAAGCTATAAATGCTTCAAAAGACTTGTTGCTGTTTGCTTGCATTGATTACGATTAATAAATTAATCGCAACCCGTAAACTTTGTCCGAAGACAAAGTTTGTGCGTCATAAAAGTTACACAAAACAGCAATAGTCTTTTTTGTCTTAATGCATCCAATGCTATCGACAAATACTGCTGCCTGCGTATCTCTTCTTTCCTATTCACGATGTTCAAGAACACGAGAGCCCTCTTAAGTCGAAGGCTCTTATCACCAAGAAAAAATAACTTGGCTCATTATGTTTGAGATGGCTGCATCTTAATCGGAATTACCAGTCTCAGTCAACAACACTTTTCAAAAAAACTTACTTGGTGCTTGACCCTCTTTCGGGTCAGTTCCCGTCAGAGGTGAGAGGCGTTATACATGCCCTCCCCCAACCTGTCAAACATGTTTTTACATTTTTTTTACTTTTTTTTCATTTATCTTTTTTGACAGCCTGAAAACGCATGAAAAACCTCAAAATTATGGATCAATAGGAAACTGAATCAAATCCACTTGTAATTCAAAAAACATAAGATCATTATATGTTGCCTTAAGGCAAAAACCTCACGCTTGAATTTGATCTCATAAACTTCGGTTTCATCTGGACATAAAAGCAAAACGGTGTTGCTTTAACATAAGAACAAAAAAACACCAACACGGGGACGAATTAAGATCGAAACATCGGTTACACTCATACTCTTTAAAATTATCGGAAGCGTCGCCCTCCTGCTTTGGGGCACACGCATGGTCAAACTCGGCTTTACGCGGGCCTATGCAACCTCGCTCCGTCGTATCATTGCCAAAAACACAAATAACCGTTTTTCGGCTTTTCTGTCCGGCCTCGGCGTAACGGCTGTCCTGCAAAGCTCAACGGCAACCGCTCTGGTATTGGCGTCCTTCGCATCTAAAGGAATGATCGGAACTGCCGCAGGCCTCGCCGTAATGATTGGCGCAGATGTCAGTACGACACTGGTCGCACAAATCCTTACATTCGATCTTTCATGGCTCATGCCTGCCTTCCTGATTGTGGGTGTCACGCTGCACCACTTCTATGAACATGGCGGACGGAATAAACATCTTGCCCGCGCTTTCATTGGTCTGGGTTTAATACTATTGTCTTTAAGCACAATCAAACAAACCGCGATGCCTTTAGGAGAATCGGAAACCCTGCCTGTTCTTCTCGGGCCGCTTGAGCGCGAGCCGATGCTCGCTCTTGCCTTCGCGGGTATTATCACATGGCTTCTGCATTCCAGCCTGGCTGCTGTCCTGATCATTTCCTCTTTTGCAGGTACCGGGATCATAAGCCTGCATCTCGGCCTTTTACTGGTACTGGGCGCAAACCTCGGCGGCGCGGTCATCCCTTTTGCGATGACATACAAGATGGGCGCAGCCGCACGGCGCATTACATCCGGAAACATGATCATGCGGATAACAACTGTATTGGTGATGGTACCGTTCATTTCCCTGATTATAGACGGCATGGAAGAACTGCCCACCACGACCAGCCGCGAAATCGTACACTTCCATACTTTCTTTAATCTTATGCTGGCACTTCTTTTTATGCCGTTTGTCGGCCCACTCGCCAATTTCTGCGAAAAGATCAATATCGAAGCCGAAGACGATGACGAAGAAGTCAAACCGCAATATCTTGATGACGCCGCATTGGACTCCCCCACGATTGCTTTAGCAGCAGCAGCTCGAGAGAGTTTGCGCATGGCGGAAATCGTTGAAACCATGTTCACCGACTCGCTGGAAGCTTTACGCAAGGACAATACAAAACTACTAGACGAAATCCGCGCTATGGACGACGACGTTGACCTGCTTCATAACGCCATCAAAATGTACCTGACACGGGTCAACGAAGAATCATTGGACCCGAAAGAATCCGACCGCCTGCTTCAAATCCTGAGCTACTCCACCAATCTGGAACACATTGGTGATGTCATCGAAAACAGTTTGCTCGACATCATAAGTTCTAAGGTCAACAGCCAGCATCGCTTCTCCGAAGAAGGGTTTTCGGAAATCATAGACTTCCACAAAGCCATCCTTAAGAATATGAAACTCTCACAAACCATCTTTATATCAGAAGACCCAAAACTGGCGCGGCAACTCGTAGAGGGCAAAAAACAAGTCCGCGAGGCTGAAAGAAAAAGTACCGTCAAGCATATAAAAAGGCTACGCGAACGTGATCCTGAAACACTTTCAACCAGCGCCCTGCATACCGACATCATGCGTGACTTCCGCAGGATTAACAGCCACATTACAACTGTGGCCTACTCCATTCTAAACAATGCGGAACAGTACAAAGACAAACGAGCCACTGAAAAGCCGGATCCTGCCGAGTAACATTCTTACAGGTTAACGGCAAAAGACATAATAATTAGCGATTCACAAAAAGAGACACGCACGTTATAATCCCATCTGAACATATCTAACGGACACTCGTCCATGTCTTGGCCTAAAAACCTTATAATATTTTCACTCGTTTTGAGCTGTACCGCTTTGTGCACTACTGCTATCGCAGAGAATGGCCTGCCTCAGCCTGTCTCGCCTTGGCTGCAAAACAAGACATACCCCGACACCTATAAAAGCCCCTATCTAGGAACACGGGATCAAATTGAGACACAAAATAATCAACTAAAACCAGGCGACACGACACAGGACAACGACGCTACAGTCACAGAGGAGCAATACGAATACCTTTGGGATATGAAAACGGAAAAACAGACGACAAAACCACCCTCGCCCCTGGAACGGGCCTATTCGAAACGTGCGGGTGAACCACTAACAATCTTCGGCCACGATATCTTTACAAGCGAATACAATGATGAAGGCGAAGCCTTAACGCCTTTAGGCGCAGTACAAGACACCTTCATCCTGAACACGGGCGATGAACTGGACATCACCTTCACAGGACAGCGAAACGACCGTGAAGCCTATAAAATCAACACGGACGGGCATGTGATTATTAAAGACCTTCAGCCGATCCCCGCAGCCGGAAGAACCATAGCTGATGTCAGGCAAAGTATCACCGTGGCCATCTCGACCCTGCACAATACAAAGGCTTTCGTCTCCCTATCATCCGTCAAACAAATCGGCGTCCTTGTTGTGGGACACGTCGAAAAACCCGGGCGGCATAATCTAAGCGCCTTCCACTCTGTGCTTGATGCCATCTCAAAAAGCGGAGGGATCGAGAAATCGGGGTCTTTGCGTAAAATAAAGCTCGTCCGCCAGGGACGCAGCTACATGATTGATCTTTATGATCTACTCATGACCGGCACAGTGAAAACCGATCTAAGGCTTCAAAACGGAGACCGCATCATCATCCCCCCAATCGGCCCGACAATAGCCGTGACAGGCGATGTCATCCGCCCTGCAATCTATGAAATCCGTACAAATCATCATGGCCTTCTAGGAAAGAACAAAAAAAGTGAAAACCTGACGTTAGAAGATATGCTTTTTCTTTCGGGCGGCATCATCGCGCCGGGTCAGAACAGGTTCATTAAGCTTGAACTAAAAAATGACGGCAAAGAAATCGTAACGGAAGTCACAAACCATAAATCAAGACAATTTGCCTACGGCTCTATTCTCAGTGTCCAGAAAACCGAAGAGCAAAGATCGCGGACAATCGAACTCATCGGTCATTCACGCAAACCCGGCCTGCATGACATCGCCAAAGCGCCTACGTTATCAGCTTTACTACCCGATGCAGATTCTCTGGGCCGTGATATTTACCCCCTTCTAGGGATCATCGAAAGATGGGATAAAAACACTCTATCAAGCCGTTATATCAGGTTTTCAATACGGTCTGTTTTAAACAAAAAGCAAAATCAAAAACTGGAAGAAGGGGACAAGGTACTCCTTTTTTCCAAAAAAGAAATTTTAGATATGAATCAAGATAGTAGAAACAAAAACCAAGCCCCTCCCCTACACAAAACTGCCCTGAAAAATAATAATTCCGATACGTCATATATTGAAAAAAATATTCCCTTAAAAAATTACATCCTTGAACATGCAGCAACGATACAAGGCGCGGTTAGAATGCCGGGCAGATACCCCGTTGCGGACAACGTCTCCCTCGAAACGTTGATCGCGGTCGCCGGAGGCTTGAACAGAGATGCCGACACAACAATGATTGAAATCACAGGCTCATATTCAAACCATAGTGACACACCAAAACAAAACCGGCGACAAATTAACTTTTCTGTATCTCCTGCATCCGCTGTGATGATAAAGGCAGGCGATTCAATCCGCATCAACCAGACAACACGTCGCAATGAGGAAAGAACGGTTTTGATCGGCGGCGAGGTCATGAACCCCGGCCAATATGACCTCCTGCCGGGGGATAAAATGTCGGACTTGCTGGAACGGGCGGGAGGCCTGACCCCGCAAGCCTACCCACAAGGCGCAATATTTAGCCGCGAAGCCGAACGTCGCGCCGAAAAAGCTCGCTTCGATAGCGCTGCCAAAGATATGAAACAATCACTTGCTGCCGCCATTGAGCGCGATAAAAACCCACCTGATGCCACACAAATCCGAATGATCCGCGAACTTGCCGCAGAACTGGAAACGGTTGAACCACTGGGCCGCCTGACCGTCGAAACCAACCCTGATATGCTCAGCCTGCACCCGGAGTATGATATTCTCCTCGAACCTGCAGACAGACTTTACATCCCCAAGCGCCCACTAACAGTGCGCGTCAACGGCGAAGTCTTCTCACCCGCATCTCTGCAATTCCGTAAAGATAAAGACCCACGTGATTACATCAACGAGGCCGGAGGCTTCACATACCATGCCGATAAAGACAGAGCTTTTGTGATTTATCCGGACGGTAGCGCACAACCGCTAAAGGTCAGCGCTTGGAATCACACTGCGACACAAATCCCGCCCGGCTCGACCATCGTCGTGCCCCGCGATCCAAAACCGTTTGACTTTATCTCAAGCGCACGCGACGTTAGTCAGATCTTAAGCAACCTTGCAATAACATCGATCTTTATTGATGATATCCGCGATTAATGCGTTATTAGGGTCATGACTGAAGAACAAACACAACAAATCGGCAAACAACCGACTTTCAGCATCATTACAGTAAGCCTTAACAATGATGACGGTTTGCGCCGTACTCACGCATCCTTGAAAAATCAAACCTCATCGGACTATGAATGGATTGTAGTTGACGGCGGATCGGAAGATGACAGCGTTAATTTCCTGAAAACAACAAAAGCAAACTGGAGCAGCGAAAAAGATGAAGGCATTTTTGATGCCATGAATATCGGAATAAAAAGGGGAAAAGGCCGATACGCCCTTTTCCTGAATGCCGGTGACACACTGGCTGCGCCTAAAACGCTCGAAAAACTGGCCATCGCCATTAAAAAACAACCTGATTTTATCTACGGAGATGCCTTGGAAACGGATATTCCCAAAGAAGGAAAAGTCCCGAAACCATTCTACAAGGCTGCACGGCGCTACAAAGACCTGCCAAAGGGTATGTTCACCCATCATCAGGCAATGGTCTACGACCTAAGCCTGATTAAGGACATCGGTCTACGCTACTCCCTTCTTTACGAAATTGCCTCCGACTATGAATTCACCGCTCGTTACCTGCAACGCGCAAAACGCGTCATATACGTTCCAATACCGATCTGTGTCTTCGAAAGCGGCGGCGTGTCTCAGCAGAAAGTTAAAACCGGACGGCGCGAACAATTTATAATCCGCGAAAACCTAAAAATGATCTCCAGCGTAAAGAACGTCTGGATTTACTTTATGCAGTCCTTGGCGTGGTTCATCCGCAATGCATTTCCCAAGCTGTACAAAAACGCAAAAAAAGACAACAAAACCCCGCAATCCGAGATGGAAAGCAAACCCTCACAGAAAAAAGCATCATCAAAGCCAACGAAAACAAAGCCGGATGCATCGGAAAAAACGGTTGAATCCGATCCTAAAGACCATTAAGTGTGTAACTTCTACATATATATTTGTAATGAAGGGGTCTGCCCCGTATTTAAGTAAAGGTTATTATGTTTTCTCTGCGCACACTTATTTTGTCTCTTGCGATCACAGCGTTCGGGACGCTCTCCCTCTCACAGGTAGAAGCCAAAGAAGTCAAAGTCACAAATCAGGCCATAGCCAATATGACGTGGGAAATATTCGGCGGCGGTTGTATCGAAAACGGCATCAATCTTGAGAACTGGGCGAACAAACAGATATATCTTACAGAAGCCGAAGAGAAAAAACTTAACCTTGAAGGACTTTGGCAAAAACTCGGCTACCCCGTTGAACATGAAGTAAAAGACATTTGGGGTGCTGTTGGGCAAAAAGTATTCCTGTATCAGCATAGCCAGCAAGGCTGCACGGTCACTTCCGAAGCAGCAGTCTCTCAGAAAATGCTTAAACAGGCGTTTGAAAATACCGGAAAATCGTTCAAAGCACGCTCCGGTCGCTCATATACAATCAACTCATCAACATCTAACGGCGTGACAAAAATTCTTGCCGTACTTGGCCCTGAAAACAAGGAAAAGACATACCTGCTAGGGCGCATTCTGCCTGAAAATGAAAGCGGACTGCGTACAATCCTGTACTACTTCAAATCAGAACACGACGTAAAAATCTAATCTTTAAACACCCTCATTTCTTTTAAAATACGACGCGCATAAACCATTCTGCTGCGCGCAAACGAATACCCTGCCTTTCCATCCAGAAACCCTAAACACGCAATGTAAGAGTAGATAAATACGACAAAAGGCCTCAAAAAACTCTGCCTTAAAAACACTTTGATTGCTTGCCGCCATGGTATCGGATCTACAGGCCAAGAATTACTCTTATTCATCGCAGCTTCCCACCGCGCATAACGGGCGTGCCGCGCATCCCAATGCTCGGGATCATCATAGGCATAATGCAGGAGTGCCCGCCTAAGCTGCCCTATCTCATAACCGTCACCTTTTCCCGAGAGTACAGGCTGATAATGCCCTTCGATTTCACCCATTCCCCCAATGTCCAGATCATCAACAACCGGAAAACACATACGCCGACGATGCAACAAAGCAAGCTTGTTATTCTTGAGCCCGAACCGCAAAGGCCGCCCATCCCAGACATAACGCCCGTATACGAAAAACCCTGCCGTACGTGTCGGTACGATAGATCCAAAAACCTTTCGGATTTCCTGAACTAAAGGCAGCGTAACAATCTCGTCTGCATCAACAAAAAAGACCCAATCATGTTTTAAATCGAGTGTCTCCAGACACCACTGCCTCTTCTTCGGATATTGCCCGTTCCATTCAAACTGCACAACCTCCGCTCCGCGTGATTGCGCGACGGCAACGGTATGATCATCGCTCTTGGAATCAACAACAATAAGCTGGTCAAAATCACCCAAAACATCCAGACAATTACCTATACGATCCTGCTCGTTTTTGGTCACAACAACAACGGATATCGGTATCTTTTCCAGTGACTTAACCATGGCTTGAACGGAAGCCAAATATGATAAACCCAAACACAGCGCCCAATAGAGAAAAAACAACCAGAACAAGAGCAAAATCCGGCCATTCCGGCTTCACACTTGGTGCCGAAGGCTCAACGACGGAAGCCGCATAAGGCTGCTCGATAGACACCAACATCCTCAATCTTTCCTGCTCCATCAGCAAATCGGTGAGCGCTCGCCGATGATCGGGGTTGGCCGTACGGATAAGCGCATCCTGAAGGTAGGCTATACGTTCCTGTGTCTCTATGCGGATACCCTGCCGGATCAGCATATCCGTAATATGGTGTAAACGCGTCAGAAGATAAGAAGCAAAAACAGGATCAGGATGATAATAAGTCAAGCGGCGCAAGGGCGTATTGCCAACAGGCTCTAGCCGTACGCGTCTGGACAAATAGGCAGCCAATGCTCCGCTTTCTCGCGGCAGATCTACGGACGAAAACACAAAGGCCTTATCTTTGGCAAGCCCTTCATAAATCGCTTTATCCTCAAGCAACAACCGCGCAACACTCGGCGCACTGTACTTGTTTTCAAAACGGATAAAATCGGGGTAATTCCGAACGCTCTGGCTCTGCCACAAACGCGGATCAGACGGTTGTGACATTTTGTAAGAATTCTGGCCGATCGGAGAGGCGGGAGAAAGAATTATACTGGCACTATAATAAGGCGTCGCGAAAGAAAGAAACACAAATCCAGCCACAAGAAATGCCAAAATGCCGCCGAGTATATAAAACTTGGCATCACGTAAATCCCTAAACAAATCAAATAGCGATTTTTCCAAAAAGCGGTCTTGCGCGGTTGTCTCTGTACTCATAAGTCCTGAACTTCAATAAAACGTCCTAGCGCGCTGTCTTACGCAAATCCTCCTGTATAGAATCCCATGCGCGCTCCATCCATGTCTCGATCGATTCATCAGGGGAGAACACATCACGGGCACGCGCCGCACCGCCATGCGCGGCGAACCATTCCTCACCGCTCATACGGTAATGCGTAATTGCATCGGCCAGCCCTTCGGCATCACCTTGCGCAACGATTTTTCCTGTCTTGAAATCTTTGATCACTTTGGCCGTTTCCGTCTGCGCAGGCCCGATAAAAATACAAGGCCTGGCAACAGCCAGCGCGGAATAGAGCTTGCTCGGAACCACAAAACCAGCGGCATCATCCTTCATGGAAACAAGGTGCAAATCACCACTTTCCATCACCTCACGCAACTTCTCCGCAGGTTGGTAAGGCAGCAAGCGAATATTGTCCAACTCGCGCTTCGTCCGCTCTCTGGCAATACGGTCAAACCGCTCGCCGTCACCGACAAAAACGAATTCGATATCCTTGACCCTATTTTGCAACAACTCAGCCGCATCCAGAATCGTGTCAATCGGATGAACAAGCCCGATATTTCCGGCATAAAGCACACGGAATTTCTGTTTTTCCTTAAGCAACTCGTTGTAGGGACGCGCACCGTTTACAGTCGGAGTTTTGAAAAACTGCCCGTCTCCGTCAAGAACATCAGGAGACTCAAGAATCTCGATATCCGGCCAGTTCGGAATCGTCGCAATCTGCTTGGGACTCAAGCCATCCTTGCTTAAATGCTTGGCCATACAGCGCCCCGTCACAATAACCTTATCGCAACTTAGCAACGCATTACGGCTGCGCTTCATAAAAAATTTCATCAACCAGTCCGGCATCTTATACCCGAGAGCAGGAACAACATCAGGATAAAGATCATGACACCAATTGATATGGCGGCTCTTCTTAAACTTCGCGATAATCTTACCGGCAACCACAATCAAAGGCGGGTCACTCATCGTAACAAGCAAATGACGACTCTTCAGCCGAAGCGCAACTACCAGCATTTTAAACCAGATCCACAGATAACTCAGGAAATTGCGCGGACGTTCCGCCCCCTTGACACGGATAACCCGAATTGCGCCGTCACGCTCGCGCAACGCTTTAGGGCCGGTCGTAATAATCGTAACGTGCCATCCCTCCTTGGCAAAAGACTTGGCCAGATCGCGCAAAACACGACCCGTCGCCCCGCGGACAGGCGGATACACTCGGTTAAGGAACAGAATGGTCGGACGACGCATGAACACCCTTTGAAATGGAATTTGATTCTGATTGATCAAAGTATATCAGACCCGAAACAATCAGCAAAAGCAACACCCCGAAATCAAGCGATTTAAAACTCGCATAAAGCGAAATATCGATCAAAAACGGCGCAAGACAGGCCAGCCCAAGTAAGGGATTACTGAAAACAAGAAACATCGCCTGACGCAAAAGTGCCCCGATATAGAGCATTGCCAGAACCAATCCACAGACGCCGCATTTTAAAAGCACGCTTGTGAAAAAATTATGTGTAAAATTCACATAGAGCCCGCCGACAGCCGGAGAATTAAACTGCGCGCCCCACCCCGCCCCAAAAAACAGGGTAAAAGGATTCGCAGAAACAACATCCCAGACTGCTTTTGTTTCCTGCGGCCTGTTATTCAACCCGACAAGTGATGTTTTATCAGCCAATGCACCGCCGGCTTCTATAGCATCCATAAAGAACAGCACAGAAAATCCTGCAAAAATCATCGCCAACAAGGAAACCCGCAACGGTTTGTAATAAAACAAAAAAGCGCCGATCAAACACACGTACAGGACAACAGCGCCAAGACTGGCCCGCTGCAGTGTGAGGGACATCACGATAAGCGGAGAAATACTCAGACAGAGACAAAGAATCGCCTTCCCAAAACCCCCGATTCGCTCCCCCCGGAGCACCAGCAAACACGTCCCTGTCCCGATAAAATAAAGCGCTGCAAATAACACGGACGGCATATTCTCTAGATACAAAAATGCCTCGCACCCGAACCAGCAAAGCTCGGATTGCAATAAAAAAGACCGCAGAGAAAAGACAAGGCCGATCAGCAGATAGCCGCTTAAGATATAAACAAATCCGCGCGGATAAGACCGCAAAACAGGATAGAAAAACAGCGGCAGAAACAAAAACAAAAACGGGACAATATCCCGCAAAACACCCGTCCAGTGATGACCACCCGCCACCCCCGTCAGGGTTGACGTAACAAGACCGTAAACCAGAAAACATTGTCCGAAGGAAAACCATAAGGGCCTGTTTTTCCAATAAAAAACAGAAGATGCGCCGTTACCGATCCCTACGGAAAGAACCAGCAAGCCGCCGATCAATAATTCAGGAAGCCCGAACGAATCAGGTGTCGGAGACCCAAAAAAACCATACAGAAAACATGCCGCAAAAAATGCGGAAAAACGAATGGCGTTCATGTCTTGAAAACCCAAACGCCACTGTAATTTTTCTTCTGTTAAGACTACCCCATGAGATTCTATCCGAAGTAAATTTTACGCCACATATTGAGAGCCACCAAAACCATAAAACAGGCAAATATAACCTTAAGGCGCTTAACACTCACGCTATGTGCGACTTTGGCTCCCAAGGGGGCGATTAAAATGCTGGCGGGTATCACACAAAGCCACGCAAGGTAATTCACATATCCGAGCGAAAACGGCGGCACATCCTGCGTACCCCAACCATTGTAAATGTACCCGATAACGCCGGGGATGGAAATAACAACCCCCATGGCAGACGCACTGCCCACGGCTCTATGCGTCTTCACACCGTACATACTCATAAAAGGAACATTCAACGTTGCTCCGCCTATACCGGTAAGCGCGGAAATAACACCGACTCCAAACCCCGCAAGCGTAGGCACAGGCTGTTTTGGCATATCATCACCAAGCTTCCATTTATCGTGATTGGCCATCATCATGAAAGCAAAGAAAAGGATCGCAGTCGCAAAAACCATCTTGAGAACGTCACTGCTCAAATCATTGGCAACGGCCGTCGCGGCAAAAACCCCGATAATCAGGCCAATCCCCATTTGCTTGACCAGGCCCATATCCACCGAGCCTTTTTTCTTGTGCGCAAGCGCCGAAGAAAGCCCCGTCGGTACGATGACGGCCAAAGACGTCGCAATACTGACATGCATCAGAGATGTCGTTGCAAAACCCAGATCATCACTAAGCCCTGAAAGAATGTAATAAAATCCCGGAACAAGAACAATTCCGCCGCCGACCCCGAGTAAGCCGGCCAGAAACCCGCCCAAACAACCCAACAAAATAAGGCTTATGACCAGAATCAAAAGATCCTGAAAAGCAAATGCCGCAAATATGTCCATAAGAATTCAACCCCGCCTCGTCCAACTAGAGTTCTTTAGTAACGCGGTTCGAATCGAATGAAAACCCGCTTTTTGTGCTGCAGGACAACAAAAAAGGCGCGAATTCCGTGCCTTAATCTAGATAGAAAATATTGTGCCTAGTCATTCGATGGCGTGTTAAAAACCTTACGGGTAGAGATTGTCTTTTTATCTTCTACTTTCCTGTAACCGTATGACGCCTTGGTCGCTACTTTTTGTTCTTGCGGCATAAGGCCTTTAAGGTACTTATTCATAAATTCCTGATGTTTTTTATCTAAAGCAGAGAGATTATTGCCGTTATCGCGCGCTTTTTGATCAGCGGCAACCTTACGCTCAATCTTGGCCGCCAGTCTTAGAGCATTTTTAGTATCGTCCGCTCTGTTTTGGATCATTTCACTCGAAAGAGATTTCCAGCCACTTGGTACTTTCATCGAATCTTTTTGTTTTTGCGTATTGCTTACAAAAGTCTTTGTATCCGATCTAAAAGGCATTTTCTTTTGACCCTTAGTTTCACCCGGCGTATTAAAAAGTGTGGGCTTACCCGAAAGGCTCGGCGAAGAATCACCACTATCATTTTGTCTGACAAAAAGCTCTGCAGCAGACGCCACAAGAACCGGCTGAAGCATCAAAACCAAAGCCAGAAAACCAAAAGGCAGAATTAATTTTTTCATGAGCAGTTCTCTAAAAAACATTTTTACTCTCTTACATTACCAGAAAACACCATATCCTTGCAAAAACCAAATTGACAGCGGCTTTAAAGCAAAACTTTAAGTTTTTTTTAATCATTTGCAGCCAAGATACAAAGTAATTTCCGTAATACGGAATTCTGCGTAGTTTGCGCCTTGCAGTGCAGCATGACTGGAGTAAGAAAAATGCTTTTGAATATAAAAAAATTTTTGGAAGAAACCGGCATCGTTGATGCGTTTTATCCGGGCAAACGTCTGGTTAAAAAATGCAAAGTATCCGGTGAACATAAAAGCCACTCTGTTGTCATGGACTGGCGCGATCCGGACAAGGTCCGCGTGGAACTAAAAGCCGGCTTGAGCGGAAGAACGCTGGAGCCAAAAGAATTAAAAAAATACCCTGTTAGCCTTCAAACGCCGACATACATCGAAATTGAAGTCAATAATGACAACACATCCGATGATGAAGGTGAAGAGGAAGAAGGTAAATCGAGCGGCGGCAAAGGCGGAGGCGGCAAAAAACCCGCCAAGAAAAAAAGTCTTGAGGATATTGAGGTGATTGCCGCCCGTTTCGGTGACAGCGCTGAAGGCCAAATCCCAGAAGAAGGTACTATCACCGAAATGGTTGTAATGGGTATGCAAATCGCGCAGGAAGCATACGAAAGCGTGATGTCCGTCCTGACTCAGCAAATGAAACAATCTGTCGTACATGCAACCGAGCTCCTCGCAAAGGCAAGTAGCATGGTGACACGGGTACAGCCGCCGAGTTTCCTCGAGCCCAAAGGGAATGAAACAGAAAAGTATAAATATGATCGGGAGAAAAACGCTGATATAGGCTTTAGGCCTTCCTTCGGCTAAAATCTTTATGAAGATGCGAATCGTCGTAACAAAAGAGATGTTACGGCGATTTTTTTATGCCTGTTTTTCATGTATAGTCCTGCAAACATAAAACGACAGCAATGGCACAGAAATTATGACCGATAGCGGCGATAAAAATAAGAAAAGAACGAACGGCAAAAGCCGCATAATCTCTTTTCCGGGTGCGGACGAACGAAAAAAAAGAGAACAAGAAAAAGATCAGGAACTTAAAAACCGAAAAAACATGGAAGATCGCTGGCGCGCGGAATACAAACAGCGTGAAGGCAAGGCCAAAGTCCCCTTCTTTGGTAAAAAAATCCATGAAATTCCGATATTCACAAAATCAATCTTGATAGCACTAACAGTTATTTATGCAATCACAACAGCCATCTGGTTTTATGATACGAACCTTTACGGATGGATGATTTTTCATTTCGGTTTTATCCCGGCAATGTACAGCGGGGAAATACAATGGACCTACACAGCCCTCATCGCACCCTTTTCAAGCCTTGTAATACATGGTTCTGCCATGCATCTGGGTTTTAATCTTTTCATGATGTTGGTGATGGGCATTTTCTTCGAAAAGAACTTCGGCACCAAAAGGACAATCCTCTTTTTCATCGTATGCGGTTTAATGGGCGATCTAGCCTATTTTGTTTTCAATTACGGAACCGTAAATCCCGTCATCGGCGCATCGGGCGCAATACAGGGCTTTTTTGCGATCTTCCTGATTTTCAACGTCGCCAGAATGCCCGAAGGCATCTCAAAACGCGGCCATGTCCCCGTCATGCTGGCCTGGATTGCTCTGAGTCTTGTTCTGGGCTTCATACAAGTTGATGTCGCTTGGCAAGCGCATCTGGGCGGCTTTATAGCGGGATGGGCAATCTTTGAACTATGGAAACGTGGCTATATTAAAGTCTAGAAACTGGGCGTGAAAACCATTAACGCATCGGTGCTTCAAGAAGCGGCTCGGCTTCCATATTGGAAACAAGCGTTGACGCCGCATCATAATGACGGTTTTGCGGATAGTCCCACACGATTGTGTTAAAATATCCCTGATCGGACACGGGAACCCAGCGATCATATGTACACCCCGTCTTGGAACAAATCCAGACCTTTCCGCGCGGAGAATCAGCCGCCTTCTCAAGCCATTCACGAACCTTGGATTGATCACCGCCTGTCTTTTCTTCCAGACGTGCGCGTAATTTGTAGAGACGTACATTGGGACGAATAGCCTCGATCTCGTTCAGAACTTTACGTGCCTCTCCCCAGATTTCTTCCTGAATGAGAACTTCCGCCATCGCCAGCTTCCCTTCAACGCTTTCAGGCTTAAGGTTAAGCAAACGCTCGTACCAACGAATACGAGCCGTTGAGTCCCCTGCTTTGAAAGGAGGGGCAGCGCGTGTCCATAAATCAACCAGCCCCGGATGCGGCGTCAACTTCCACGCTTCCTCAATCATACCGATCGCTGCACTTTTATTGCCGCGCTTTAAGAACAGCTCCCCAAGCCTGAGAACCGCAGGCACAAACCTCTTGTCGCACTTATACGCTTTATGAAGCGCCCTGTAATTCCCTTTTTCATCTCCGACGGACTCCGCCGCCTCTGCCTCAGCAATATACATGGCCACACGATCACTATTGGCTTTATTGGTAGGAATATCACCGATGCGCTCCAGACGGAATAAGGCCTTACGAGCGGCATCCCAGTTGCGGTTACGAATCTCAAGCCTGTAGACAATTTTTAAAATCCATGCCTGCTTGGGGTACATATCCATCCCCTTGCGACCCAATTCCAATGCACCTTCATAATCCCCACTGTTCAGCGCATTTTGCATCAATCCGCGTATACCCAGAAATGCGGCGTCCTTATTTTCCAACAAGCCCGCAAAAACCTCACACGCTTTTTGCTCGTCGCCGTCCATACGCGCCGTCTGCGCCTGCAAAAGCTTCACCAGACCATCTTCATCTTTCAAAAAACGATTCGCTCTGTGCGCTTGATATTTGGCAGCTTTAGAATCACCTGCGGCAACGGAGGTCAAACCGATCGTAAGCGCACGATAGCCCTTCTCACGCCCTGTAATATCGCGGTAACGGCGGAGCTTCTCGGGAAAATCAAGCGTACCTTTGATCACAAAAAACAAAAGATTGGAAAGAAACAGCAAAGCAAAGAGCAAAAGGATAAAGAAACCGACATGAACGGTAATTTTATAAGGCTCCCAGTCAATCGTAATCGTACCGTCCTGCTCGGCAACCCAGACCGCCGCCGCCACAACAATACTTACCTTAACAAGAAACCAGATCGCTCTTAACATTCAGCCCTCTTTCAATTATCCCACTCTGCCAGACAGACATGATGGCTGCCAGAGCTTATTGCGAGCCTACAGTATATAGCCGTGCGAATTGTGGACAAGTCTCGTTGAAAAATGAACTACAGAGTTTTATCTGCCGGTATTGACACTAAGCCCTTGACGCTTCATAGGAACGCCGCTGCCGAAGATATTCACGCCTCCGGTCAAACCACCGATTGCACGTTCAAGCACAGTAGTAGAGCGCTGGATTTTCAACGTCCCTTGTGCTTTTTCCTTCCAGTCTTCCATAGGCTTTTGCTCTTTCTCGGGAAGCTGCTCCAAAATTTTAAGCGCCTCTTCAACATTTCCTTCTTCAAGGTAAGTTTGGGCTTTTTGGACAGCGGACTGCGTATCTGTACCCGTCACAAGCTCACCGTCTTTTTCAAGTTGAAAGACATCATTCAAACGCGCTTGCGCTTTCTCGGAAAGCGTAATGTCCTCACCGCTAAGTGATGCGGCAACGACTTCACCGGCAATACCGCGAAACTCGTTTGACAAATGCTCCGGCGTGAAAACACCTTTTTCGGCTTGCGGTGCAAGGCGCTCTAATGCTGTCATAAGCTCAGCATCATCTTGATCGATCAATGTCAGAGCCAAAAGCAAATCATCTTCGTAAGGAACGTTATCACGGCTCAATGCATATCGTAGCTGTGTCAAACTAAAAAGAATCGCCGCCGCTTCCATGTCCTTGGCCGAAACACCTTGGAAAGTTTTTGCCATAGCAGGGTTTTCATCGAGCGCGTCATGAAGGTCTTCCTCGGAAGCTTTCGGGTTTTCAAGGAAATACGACAGAAGCTCCTTACCGGTCTCGGAGACCTGTTTCTGTCCGCCTTCAGAATCAAACATATAGTTCAATCGTTTGACCAGCCCACCGAACATCATGTTTGAATCGGCCACATCATTCACATAATTTTCAAGGTCGTTATACCTGCGCTGAACGCCGCCAAATCCCTCGTTCATAATATCAGATGACGTATTCTTGGCGCTTTTCATCGTATCATTCAAGATTTTCTGCGGATCTCCCATCTGGTCCTTCAATGCTGCAAGCTGATCTTTCCAACTCCCGGACATTGCCTGTTGTTCTTGCTGAACACCTTGCATGTCACCGCGCAATTGCTGAACATCTCCTTCAACGGACGCTATACGCTGCTCATTGCCTTTGACCTTCGGCCAAAAGAACAAAGCCGACCCCAAAGCAATCAGGAAAACCAGTAAAACACTAATCAGGGAGCTGGCCTTGATCGCACGGGTCTCAGAATCTTGAATCATCGCGCCATAATCTTTTTGCCCCGCGCCGCCGTTTTGCTGTTTTGGTGAGGGCCCTGGGCCATCATCATAACCTTGCTGCGTACTTGTACTGGCTAATGTCACGATGGCAGACGCAGGCGGCTTTTGGGAACTGACAACATCACGGCTATCAGATGCGGCAACGTCATTCTTTTCTTCGACCGCATCGTCGTCCTCACTTTCATCGTCACTATCAACAAGTACGCCGAATTTAATCTCACTATCGGAACCGTCCTTATCATCCCCTTCTCCCGCGTCCACTTTCGCATCGTCGTGCGACCCGCTCTCGGATGTCGAAAGCACTTCTTCCTCATCGTCGTTTTCATCATTGGAAACCTCGGGCGCCCCCATGAGGAGATCGGTAAGATCAATACTATGCTCCTCAGCCGCCTTCAAAAGCTCGTCTTTTCGGCTGAAAGGCACCGCATCGCGCTTTTTCCAGCCCTGAACGGTTGTAACGGGAACATCCATTTTCGATGCCATCGGCGTATACCACCAAAGCGCTTGATAATTTCCTCGGCATTTTTAATGGGCTCACTCATCACTCTCTCCTTTTCATGAGCATGTATTGTACGTCACCTTGGCACAAGCAAACAACTTTTTACAACCATTGCCGTACGACTCTATTTCAAAAAATGTTTCTGAATTAGTTTTACCATAGCTTCACGGTCAGGCGAAGAAGCAACCTCAACAGGCCCATTGAAAGATTCGCGGACGTACGATGCAACATTTTCACTAATGCAATAAACAGGCACATCTCGCAGTAACTTTAAAACGCTGCTTTTAATGGCCAGCGACATAAAAATCACAGCCGTACGCCTCGAAAAAAAGGTTATTCCGCCGATGTTTTCGGCCTGCACCTCAGACACAAATTCCTGTGAAAAAGAACCGCTAGGTATCGCATGGTAAGTTACAATCTCATCGACATCATTACCATATGCCTTAAGATCCGCTGCCAGATCCGCACTGACAACCTCACCGCGTAAATAGATCAGCTTACTTTTCGCATCATCTTGTTGCGCTTCAAACCATTTTTTAAGATCCGCCACATCGGCAAAGACTGATTGGATATTTTGAAACCCCGCCTCTCTTGCACGTATCGCCGTTTGCTCTCCGACGACAAATAACGGTTTACCTTTCCACACTGAGAAGCTTGGGTTTGATATACCATGATGAATAGCATTGGCACTGGTAATGAGAACACCGTCATAGTCATTCGAATCCAATGTCTGAAAACGGTCATCAACAACCGGGACAATCGACAACATCGGCTCGATAAAGAAAACCTGCTCGGCATCAAATTCAATATCGGAAAAAACAGAAACAAGGTGCTCGGCTTTGTCGAGTGGACGCGTAATGACGAGTTTTCTTTTACCGATCGACATAAATTAGCTATTTTTGGCCAAGCAACTGTGGCGGCGCTTTCTTTTTAAGTTGTTCGCCGACTTTTTGACCAAAAGAGACCGCGTCTTCCGGCTTGTTCATATCCATAACTTCGTCTTCCTCGAAGATCTGACGACCATCCGGCGAGCCCAAACGAACACGTAAACGAACACGAAAACCATTGATCTGGGCATGAACACCAATCGGTGTATGACACCCGCCGCCAACTGTCGCGAGCACCGCCCGCTCACAAGCAACAGCGACATAGCTCATACCGTCACTCAACTGGCTCAAAACAGAAATTAGCTTTTGATGGGAACTCTGAACCTGAATACCGATCGCGCCCTGCCCGGCAGCCGGTATCATATCATCAATGCTGACAATAGACGTCGCCATCTTTTCTTTACGCAAACGGCGCAGTCCGGCCAGAGCCAGAAACGTAGCATCCACCTGCTTGTCATGTAATTTCATAATGCGCGTATCAACATTGCCCCGCAACGGAACAACTTTCAGATCCGGACGCTTTGCCAGCAGAAATGACTGCCGCCTCAAACTTGTTGTACCGACGACAGAACCCTTTGGTAAATCATCAATATTTTGAGCAATATTGGACAAAAACACATCTCTGGGGTCTTCTCGCTTCAAGATACAGGGTATAGTCAACCCCGTTGGAAGCTTCGTCTCCAGATCCTTCATGGAATGAACGGCAATATCGATCTGTCCCCGCAAAAGAGCCTCTTCAATCTCCTTGGAAAAAAGAGCCTTGCCGCCTTTATCGGCAGCCAACCTCATCTCGCCCTCGGCAGGTGACCAGTCGCCGGAGGTTTTGATCGGTATAATCTGCGTACGAATACCGCGCAAAACACTATGCAGCTTCAATTCAAACATTTGTGCCTGTGCCATAGCCAGGGGCGACCCGCGCGTCCCTATTCTAAGCAAAATTTTATCTTGGGATTTGACAGCCATTCATCCTGCCTCTACTTCTTCTTGTTATGTATGTGCTTGGCATCGAAACCAGCTGCGACGAAACAGCCGCCGCAATAATAAACGATAAAAGAGAGATACTCTCGAATGTCGTCTTAAGTCAACTGGAAGAACACGCGGTTTACGGCGGTGTTGTTCCGGAAATCGCCGCACGCGCGCATCTCGACCATATAGATCGTATCGTACAGGCGGCAATGGATGATGCAAGCCTTACTTTCTCAGACCTGTCCGGAGTCGCAGCAACATGCGGTCCTGGCCTGATCGGCGGCGTCATGATCGGGATGATGACTGCAAAAGCCATTGCCGCCAGCCACAATATCCCCTTCATCAGCGTAAACCATCTTGAAGGCCACGCCCTGACCCCGCGCCTGACGGATAATCTGGAATTCCCGTACTTGCTTCTGCTTGTCTCCGGCGGGCATACACAAATACTGGTCGTTGAAGACGTCGGCGTCTACAAACGCTGGAGCACAACCCTCGACGATGCAGCCGGCGAATGTTTCGACAAATCCGCCAAATTAATGGGCTTGCCCTACCCCGGCGGCCCGCACCTCGAACAAATTGCCGCCAAATGCAGCGATCCGCAAAAAGCGCAAGACCGATTCCCGCTGCCCCGCCCGATGTTAGGCAAAAAAGGAATGGACTTCTCCTTCTCAGGTCTAAAATCAGCAGTACGTACACATGCCGAAACCCTTCCGGAAGGCGAGTTAGACGAATCAGACATTGCTGATCTGGCTTGCTCTTTCCAGACCGCTATGAAAAACGTACTCTCAAACCGCGTGAAGAAAGCCATCCGTAAATTCAAAGAGACATACGGCCATAAAGCCCCGTCTCCTGCATTTGTAATCGCGGGCGGCGTCTCAGCCAACATAACCATCCGAAAAGAACTGGAAGCGCTCTGCAATGAAAACGGCATGACATTTTCCGCTGCCCCGCTAAACCTGTGCACGGATAACGGCGCGATGATCGCTTGGGCAGGCCTTGAAAGACTAAGACTCGGCCAAAGTGATCCGCTTGATTTTCGCGCCCGCCCGCGCTGGCCACTTGACCCCGATGCCGAGCCGCGCCATGGTGCTGGGGTAAAAGCTTAATCAAGGAAACGCAAACGCATGACAAAAATCAGCGTTATAGGCTCCGGCGCATGGGGAACGGCACTCGCCAATATCCTTGCTGGCAAACACGAAAACGTCACTTTATGGACACGCCGCGCCGAAGTTGCCGACCAAATCAACACAGCCCATGAAAACAAAGACAACCTTTCGGGCATACATCTCCATAACACCCTAAAAGCATCAACGAACCTCGAACACGTCTGCAATGCGGATATCGTTTTAATGGTAACACCGGCGCAGCGTATGCGCGAGATCTTGGAGACCATGCGCCCCGCCCTCTCTGAAGATACGGTACTTGTTCTTTGCTCAAAAGGCATAGAACTCAAAAGCGAAAAACTGATGAGCGAGGTAGCAGAAGAAATCGTTCCCGATAACAGAACAATTATTCTGAGCGGCCCTAACTTTGCACATGAAATTGCCGTCAACCAACCCGCAGGAACGACGCTCGCCGGAAAGGACTTAAAACTCGCAGAGCATGTACAAAACGAAATCGGCACGCATTTCTTCCGCCCTTACATCACGGACGATTTGATCGGCGTACAAATCGCAGGCGCTCTGAAAAACGTCATCGCCATCGCATGCGGTGCGGCGCAGGGACTTGGCTTTGGCGAGAGCACGCGCGCCAGTCTGGTCACCCGTGGCATGGCCGAGATTGCCCGCTTGGGCTGTGCAATGGGCGCACAACCCGAAACGTTTCTCGGGCTTTCGGGCATGGGCGATATGATGCTGACCTGTTCATCCATGAGCTCCCGTAATTTCTCATTGGGGTACGCCCTGGGAAAAGGGAAAACGCTCGCAGATATTCAAGCCGGAAGAAGCAGCGTTACAGAAGGCGTACACACGGCCAAAGCAGCAATTGATTTAGCAAAAAAACACCATATAGATATGCCCGTCTCCATGGCTGTGTACCAATGCCTGCATGAAGACCTCGGGATTGAAGATGCACTTAAAAATATGCTGAGCCGTCCATACGTTTCCGAGACAACTGGCATTAAATAAGCTGTAACAAACGCATACGAAAACCGAATAGCACATTAAAGAAAACAAGACTGAAAAAGGAGAAAACAAGATGGCATACTGGCTGCTAAAATCCGAACCCTACAAATTTTCTTGGCAAGACCAATGCGAAAAAGGCGAAGGCCGTTGGGAAAAACGCGTACGAAATTATCAGGCCAGAAACAACCTTCAGGCCATGAAACCCGGAGATTACGGATTCTTCTATCACTCCAATGAAGGTAAGGAAATTGTTGGCATCCTCGAAGTCACTGGCGAAGCCTACCCCGACCCCGATGACGAAACCGGAAAGTTTGTCACAGTTGATGTAAAACCGTTTAAATCACTTGAAAAACCGGTCACGCTGAAGCAGCTCAAGACCCATGATGTGCTAAAAAACATGCAGGTCGTCAGGCAAGTCCGTCTCTCCGTCTCCCCTGTCACGGAAGAAGAATGGCTGACGGTTTGCGATCTCGGCGGCGTATAAAACTTTTCCTTAAACATCGGAATAAACTACAATTATTGTTGCGTTGCAGCAATACTTGGCGCTTTTTTTTATGCTAAGATGCGCATCTATTCCAAATCAAACATATAATCAGGAGCCGACCGTGACAGAAGACGTATTTCCCCCCAGCCAGGACATACTCAAACGCGCAAAAATCTCTAAAAAACAATATGAAGAGATGTATGCAAGGTCGATGAATGATCCTGATGGTTTTTGGGGAGAAATGGCGGAACGGCTTGACTGGTTTACCAAACCCACCAAGATTAAAAACGTCTCTTACAAAAGCCCGATCTCGATCAAATGGTACGAAGATGGTGTCCTGAATGCTTGCTACAATTGTGTCGATCGCCACCTGCCGGAAAAAGAAAACAGCACGGCCCTGATTTACGAGGGCAATGACCCGAATATGCACCGTAAAATTACCTACGGTGAACTCAAGGAAGAAGTCTGCAAACTCGCCAACGCCATGAAAGAACGCGGCGTAAAAAAAGGAGATCGCGTCACAATTTATATGCCGATGATACCCGAAGCCGTTTACGCCATGCTGGCCTGCGCGCGCATCGGAGCGATTCATTCGGTTGTCTTCGGAGGGTTCTCACCCGAATCTTTAAAAGACAGAATACTCAACTGTAAATCGAATTTTGTCATTACAGCCGATGAAGGCCGCCGCGGAACAAAAACAATCCCGCTTAAAGCCAATGTCGATGAAGCGGTTAAAAATTGTATCAACGTTGAAACAGTCTTCGTCTACAAACTCACAGGCGGCGAAGTGAATTGGAATGAAAAAACGGATGTCTGGTGGCACGAACTTGTCGATATCCAGAAAACCGATTGCCCGTGTGAAGAAATGAATGCCGAAGACCCGCTCTTCATTCTCTACACCTCGGGATCGACAGGAAAACCAAAAGGTGTGCTACACACCACAGGCGGCTACATGGTATACAGCAGCCTGACTTTCGAAAAAGTCTTCGACTATAAACCCGGCGAAGTCTACTGGTGTACGGCAGATGTCGGCTGGATTACCGGCCACTCGTACATCGTTTACGGCCCGCTTGCCAACGGCGCGATCAGTGTTGTTTTCGAGGGAATCCCCTCTTATCCTGATGCCTCCCGCTTCTGGCAAGTCGTAGATAAGCATAAAGTAAACATTTTCTATACAGCCCCGACAGCCATTCGCGCCCTGCTCTCGCAAGGCGACGATCCTGTGAAGGTGACAAGCCGGAAATCCTTGCGAATCATCGGCACCGTCGGTGAGCCAATCAATCATGAAGCATGGCTTTGGTATTACAATGTGGTCGGCGAGAAACGCTGCCCGATTATCGATACGTGGTGGCAAACAGAAACGGGGGGACACGTTATAACACCTCTGGCATCGTTTGACCTGAAACCCGGCTCTGCGACCAAACCTTTCTTCGGCATCAAGTTGGGCCTGGTTGACCCAGAAGGAAAAATTCTTGAAGGGAAAACCGAAGGTGCTCTATGCATCCTTGATTCATGGCCGGGTCAAATGCGTACCGTTTTCGGCGACCATGACCGTTTTGAACAAACTTACTTTTCAACCTTCCCCGGAAAATACTTCTCAGGTGACGGAGCACGCCGCGATGAAGATGGCTATTACTGGATCACCGGACGCATGGATGACGTCTTGAATGTCTCCGGTCACCGCATGGGAACGGCGGAAATCGAAAGCGCCATCAATGAACACCCATCAGTCGCAGAAAGCGCAGTCGTCGGCTACCCTCATGATATTAAGGGTCAGGGAATTTTTGCTTATGTCATCTTGCGCGGAGGCATAAAAGCCAACGACGACATCAAAACCGAAATCACCAAAACCGTCCGCACAGTCATCGGGCCGATCGCAACACCTGACATCATCCTGATCGCACAGGACGTGCCCAAAACGCGTTCAGGAAAAATCATGCGCCGGATTCTGCGTAAAATCGCCGCAAACGAGTACGAAAATCTGGGGGATATTTCCACTTTGGCAAATCCCGACGTCGTGAAGGGACTGATTGAAACGCGCAAACAACTTTAAAACAAGAGACAAACACATGACAGAAACACCAAAAATCGCTGAAAAAAATCCGGCCAAAGTCGAATTGGAAGAAGGTAAAAACTACTGGTTTTGCGCCTGCGGTCATTCCTCGAAACAACCTTTCTGCGACGGATCACACTCGAAAACATCGTTACAACCGATAAAATTTACGGCAGAGAAAACAGGAACAGCATGGCTATGCCAGTGCAAAAACTCCTCAAAACTGCCATTTTGTGATGGAACCCATTCAAAATTGGGGGAATAGTCATAATATATTTGAAACTTTGATACATTTATTTTAGGTATAAGCCCTTGCAAAGGGCAAAATTTATGGAAACACAGAAGAACAACATACTCATCCGCCTCAGCGTCTCTGACGACGTCGGCTTCGCCACCAACATGCTTGAAGAAAGCGGCTTGGAGGAAGGTCTGACGATTATCGACATGCATTCGGATGAATTTCCCGTCAAAGACGATGAAATCAGATGGTTCATCGAAAAACCCATCCCGTCACAACCTTGGCGCAAAGTTGTCAATGATCCGCAACAACAGGCGGAAACAATGGAAAAATTACGAAATGCCGACAGCGTAACCGTTCTCGGCGGTGTAAGCGGCAACAAATCAAGATTGCGCGAGACAACAATGACGTTCTTGCTCGAAGCTCTGACCGATCCTGAAATAATAGGGCTGTCCCCAGATAAGGTGCGGGTCGCGTTCCAGCGCATGCCCCACGACCGCGAAGACAAACCGCACAAACGAAACGACGGAAACCCGCGTTATAATCTGGAGACCTTCAAACTCTTTACAAAACGTCTGGCAAGGCACGCATCACACGTCTTCGCGCCCCCTCTTCACTCGGAGGACGCCGAAGCAAGCCTTGCTAATGCCTTCTCGCCGGAAAATGGCAAAGGTTACACAATATTCGATGTGCAGGATACTCTTGCTCGTCCCATCATAGAAAAACGGGGCGTGGATATCGATTCGCAAGACCTTGTTGTGATGTCTCCTGACGGCGCAAATAAAGTCAAAATGATTGATACTGAAAACGGCAGTGAACTCAGCATACCCAGTGCCATCGTCTTTGCCGCCGAGATGCGCAATCGCCTCTACCCCGACAACCCTTATGATCTTCACGCCGATATGGAGCGCCAACTCTCCGGCTTCAATCAAGCCGCCGCAGAACAGGATAGAATCGTTAAATTCAATGACCCGCTTTTTGGGGCGTTGCCAAAAATCCGTACCGCAAGCGACAAAGTCGAAACCATAATGACCGATGAAATCCGCGAAAAGGTCAAAGGCAAGCGCGTCCTGCTGGTCGATGATTGTACGGATACCGCCGGAACATTCTTGACCGTGGCGGAGTCATTATTGGAAGCAGGCGCAAGAGATGTCGATGTAGCCGTTGTGTACCCCAATTTTGCCTCTTACCCGCAAGCCAAAACATCAAAAAACCTAGAAGACGGCGATGGCTCCAAAGTCCGCTTTACGAATGCCATGAAACGCGCACTGACAGAACAAAACGCCGATGGCCACTTGCTGCTCACCGATATCTACTCTTTAAGAACAATCAGAAACACGGAAAAAAGAAAACAGGCCATTCTGGGCGGAAACGAAGCAGAAGCCGAACGTTTTCATATCGAAACCATTGCGAATTTCATGCTGGAAGCGACTTTACACAGCATCGACATGGCCGAAGGAAACGAACCGCGCCCCATCGAGGACATCCCCGAATATTATGAAGAACGCAGAACACGCACAGGCAAAATGACCCGTGGAGTCGTAATGCCCGATGGGTCAGAATACGTTTCAAGAGGAAACGGTTTTCGATACATTCCGCCAAAAACCCCGCAAGAGAGCCTCAACGAAGATATAACCGTAGGGGAACCCTAAGCCATTCCGATAGCGGATTTGTAAAGATCAAGAAGCTCTTCGGATTCGCGGCGCTTTTGATCATCAACCTTTCGCAAAGCAATAATCTTACGGATCGTTTTAACATCGAAACCGACGCCTTTGGCCTCTGCATAGATTTCCTTGATATCCTCGGCAATAGCCGTCTTCTCTTCTTCCAGTCTTTCAATTCGGTCTATAAACGCTCTCAGGCGCTCGCCGCCAACACCGCCGACCTCACCACTTTCGACACTGTCTTGTGAATTGTCTGATTGATCCTGAACGGCTAAACCAACGACATTATCTGCCATGAAAAACTCCTGCATTTTTATGATGAACTAAGACCAACAAGTGTAACGGCAGACCGTCAGGATACAACCCTAAAAGACGCGCTTAAAAAAGTTTCTGGGAAAAGATTTAACCCTGATTGTCTTTCACAACCTTGGCATTGAAAGATTCAATCATAACACCGTGTTCGTTGATGACTTCACCTTCATCATTCGTCTTGCCTTCCAAGCCTTCGATACGACCAACTTGAACGGTAACATACATCGTCTGCGTTATAACGTCGTCTTCATCAGGGTAATCCTTTAAACCGGCTTCAATATACGTAACCATAACCTTGGCTTTATATAACCAGCGATAACGTCCCTCGACAGCACCTTCATTCATAAGCAATGGAATCTCTGCCACGAAGGCACGGATATCATACTTGCCGGTTTTAAGGGTCTTCAGATAATTTTTATTTTTCAGGAATGTGACATACTCCTTTTGAGCCGTCTGATCCAATATCAGTGCCTTTTCACGATATTGTGCTTGATAATTTGCAGCATTGTAAGACATCAGGTCGGGAACAATTTGCTGAACCCAATCTGCAATATCGGCGCTGGGGCGGTGGCGAATATGAATAGGAGTTTCTTTTTTAATCACACCGTTTTCCGCAGGAGCCAAAACGACGGCATCCGGATCGGCAAAAGGGGCTTGCAATGTCTCTGACGGATCAGGCCCTTGATCCTCTTTTAATGATGGAAAGAAAAATTCCCACCAGTTAGCGTGCGCAGGCTGTGGTGCCATACAAACCATGAAAATGGCAAAACAGAAGAATAAAGAAAAAGTTTTATTAAACATTGTAATCAAAATCGCTTACTTTATGACACTGTACATAGAAACTATAATATATAATTTGAACATAATTTACGGCTAATTGTCCAGTGAAGACACTTACATAAAGGGCATTTAAGCTGTTTTATCCCGAAAATAAATGACTCGACTTTTAACGAATTTCAGCCAATTTTAGACGCATGAGTGAGAAAGATAAATCTCTGGAAAAAAATACGCTTGGCGGTCGCATACGCCGCTATGGTCGTGTCTCGGGAACAATGGCAGGGCTGGCGGCAAAACTCGCTGGAGAAAAATATTTCGGCATAAAGATTGAACGTGAGGAACACGCGCAGAAACTGGTTGAATCTCTCGGAAACCTTAAGGGACCGCTGATGAAAGTCGGCCAGATTCTGGCCACCATTCCCGAAGCGTTACCGGCTGAATATGCGCAAACCTTCCAGCAACTACAATCCAATGCACCGCCTATGGGCTGGCTATTTGTAAAACGCCGCATGAAATCAGAGCTTGGAGCCGACTGGCAAAAAAAATTCAAGTCTTTCGATCAGGAATCAGCCGCAGCCGCAAGCCTTGGGCAAGTACACAAAGCAGTAAGCCATGACGGCACTTTACTGGCCTGTAAACTCCAATACCCCGACATGCAATCTGCCATTGATGCCGATCTGAACCAGCTACGCGTTATTTTTTCGATTTACGAGCGCTACGATAAAGCGATCCAGACGTCACACATCCATAAGGAACTGGCCGAACGCCTGAGGGAAGAGCTGGACTACGAACTGGAAGCAAAACACTGCAAGCTTTATCACCATATGCTTGAAAAAGAGCAGAATGTGCATGTTCCTGAAATCTACGACGACCTTTCAACCTCCCGACTGCTCACGAGCAGTTGGCTGGATGGCGATAAAATCCTGAATTACACGGACGCAGATACGGAAATTCGCAATACGATTGCAATGAACATGTTCCGCGCTTGGTATGTTCCGCTCTATGAATACGGTGTAATCCACGGCGATCCGCATCTCGGCAATTACACAATCCGCGAAGACCATGCGGTAAACCTGCTTGATTTCGGATGCGTGCGCGTCTTTCCGGCTGATTTCGTCGGCGGGGTCATCGATCTCTATAATGCTTTGATGACCGAGGACATGGATCTGGCCGTTCACGCCTATGAGACCTGGGGCTTTGAAAATCTGAGCAGAGAACAAATAGAAACCTTGAACATCTGGGCAAACTTCCTCTATGCCCCTGTGATGGAAGATAAGGTACGCCCTATCGGTGAAGTCTCGAACGGCGTCTACGGCCGCGAAACCGCGGAAATCGTTCACAAAAAACTCCGCGAGGTCGGCGGCGTAACTGTTCCCAGAGAATTCGTTTTCATGGATCGCGCAGCTCTGGGTCTGGGCTCGGTCTTCCTGCACCTCAAAGCCGAGATCAATTGGTATCGTGTCTTCAACGAATTAATCGAAGGATTTGATAAGGAGGCCATGCGCAAAAAACAAACGCAGGCATTGGAAAAATTTGAAATTCCAAATCATCTGGAAGAAGAACAAAAATACGGAACGTAAAAACTACAGACCTTCGGGATGGTCGGATAACCACTCAGGAAACGAAATTCTTAAAGAGTCTGCATCCTTCTTACTCGGCGCGATAATATCAATACCGCCATCGTAAGGCGCGAGAATATAACCGGTCTCTTTACATACCCACAAAATACCGCTCTCTTCATCATTCGCAACACGCCTGAAAATCGCATCATACTCGCGCGGACGCCATCTGCAATCCACTGTAAACGACGTAAAGACATCCTTGGAACCGTCATCCTCTCCATCCCAGTCAAAGGCAGGGGATAAAGCAAATTCACGCAAAGTAGGACTGTCCGGAATATCACCTTCTGATTTGGGAAAACTGACAACCATCCAGCATTCGGAACCGCCGCCGAAAATGCGCGTGCCCAAAACATTCACGCGATAAAGCGTTTTTTTCTCTTCAATTTCGGCCTCTGCATAACGCTTACCTTTCGGCAAGTTATAAAATCTGACCCACCTGTCTTTTACGTTTTCCCGCAAGACATGTCCAAGCGGCGAAGTGTCCCCGAAACTGCGCTGCCAAAACGTTTTGAAATCATCTGTTTTCACTAACTGCTCTCCGTAGACTATGATGACTTAGACATTTTATTTATCCTCTGAAAAGGCGCGTAAAATCTATAGGACAATCATCCTAAGAAATTCAAGGGAAGAAATAAATAATTTTGGAGTATTTCAAAGCCTCCAATCGTAATATAAATAAGCGCACAAGCGAAAGGTAAGCCATTGAAAAAACAGACTGCAATTTTCGTTCTGACCGTAATGTACTTTCTGGCGGCATCGAGCATACAGGCCATGGCGGAGGAAGATAAAACGCCCTTTAACAATCCCTATGAACTGACCAGAAAAGCGATCTACTGTCATTCATTGGATACATCCGCAGCACTTGAAAAAACCCAGAGCCAGAAATTTTGGGGAAAGCTAAGGGATATCGGATACTGGTGGTCGATCATGTATGGCCGAAGCGTTGCGAACCTGAACACCATTTCGCAAGGCGCTAACCTAATGGACAGCAGCAACAAAGAGTTGCGTCAGAAATGCGAACAGGACCTTGAAAAACTTTTGGAAGAAATGCCAAAAATCGAAGAACATATTTTCCTGAAACAATGGCAACTGCGCCGCGGTTTCAATATCAAAAGACCACCCTCCCCTGCGCCATCGGATAACCAGAGAGCCATGGTTATGGAAGCCGCTTGGTGCACGATTGTCATGGAACAAGGGTTGGAAATTATAGACGACAATCCAGAATTCTATCGCGCCGATTCCGGAACGGAAGAAAGCAAAAAAGCTATGGAAAAAAATAAGGCGGAATTTATGAAGCTGCAAAACTTCTGGCAAACCCGCCTGGATATTGTCATGCAAGGCTATGATGGCATGAAAGACCCAAAAAATTATTACACTAACCATTACAAAAGCGTACTCAAAGCTCTCAATCGCCCCGAAACACGCGAAGAAAACAACATGGTTGTCAAAACCTACATGCTCCAGCAAGAACCGATCTATTGCGGCATCAAAGCCAACCTGATCGCAAACCCGCCTGCTTCCGAAACGCAAGCACCTGAAACATCGAATGAAAATGCAACTGCAGAGTAATTATGATGTCATCGTGATCGGTGCAGGCGCTGCCGGCTTGATGTGCGGCATTGAAGCCGGAAAACGCGGACGCAAAACCGTAATACTGGACCACGCCAAAAAAATCGGTGAGAAAATCCGCATCTCAGGCGGCGGACGATGTAATTTCACAAACCTGAACACATCACCACAAAACTTTCTGTCTCAAAACAAACATTTCTGTAAATCAGCCTTAAAGCAATACACACAAACCGACTTCATCCGTCTGGTTGAAAAACACGGTATCAAGTACCACGAAAAAACTCTCGGACAGCTTTTCTGCGATGACAGCGCCCAGCAAATAATCGACATGCTACTCAAAGAATGCAGTCAGGCCGGCGTACAAGTCATAAAGGAAACGCCCGTCGAGCGTATAGCCAAAGCCGAAAACGGATTTCGCCTGAAAACACAAAACGGCATCATCAAATGCGAGTCACTTATCATCGCAACAGGCGGCCTATCCATTCCCAAAATCGGTGCATCGGGTTTCGGCTATGACGTCGCAAAACAATTCGGCCACACAGTCATAGAGACCCGCGCCGCCCTCGTCCCGCTCGTCTTCGAAGATGACATGCGCGAATATTGCCGCGATCTATCGGGGCTGTCTGTCAATGCCACAGTCAAATACGGCAAAACCGAATTCTCCGAAGGACTTCTCTTTACCCATCGCGGTCTGAGCGGCCCCTCGATCCTGCAAATATCCTCTTATTGGAATGAAGGACAGGAAATCATGGTGAATTTGGCAAAGGGTCGAAATGCCTTGGAAGACCTAAAAACTGCAAAACAAAACTCACCGAAAATAGAAATCCAGAACGCTTTATCAGATGTGCTTCCCAAACGGCTTGCAAACGCCATCTGCAACAAATCACAGATAACAGGCCGAATAGCGGATCTCCCCGACAAAAAATTGCAGAGCCTTGCCGCTCAAACAAATCAATGGCGCGTTAAACCGTCTGGAACAGAAGGATATAAAACCGCAGAAGTCACCATCGGCGGGGTCAACACCGATGAACTATCCTCCAAAACTATGGAATCGAAACTCTGTTCCAATCTTTTTTTTATCGGAGAAGTCGTCGATGTCACAGGACACCTCGGCGGCTATAACTTCCAGTGGGCGTGGTCTTCCGGCTATGTCGCCGGTCAGAACGCATAACAAAACCAAATTTTCTTCATTTTTTTGCAATTTTTTTTGAACTCTTTGACGCACCAAGTGTTGAAACCTCATTGCCGTCTGCAAAACGGTACATTTCTAACAACGATATTGAGGTATTGAACAATGAACTTGAAGAAAACAGCACTACTTTCTACGGCAGCCGTCCTGATGATGTCAGCTCCTGCTATCGCAAAAGACATGCAGGAAGACGCATCTGCAGCCCCCCTGAATTTTGCTGAACTCGACCTGAACAAAGACGGTGCAGTTTCAGAAGGTGAATTCCTGACATTGACAAACATCGAAAACGCTCAGGAAGTATTCACGGCTACAGACGAAAACAGCGACGGCTCTTTAGATCAGATTGAGATCGACCGCTACAACCAGGCAAATGCCGAAGGCCTTGAACCTGCAGCTGGTACACCTGAAGAAGCCCCTGCTCAATAATCAGATCCAAGAAGACTGATTATTCCAACGGCGCCTTCCTGTTCCCTCCAGGAAGGCGTTTCTCATACCCGTAATGTTTAAAACTAGGTCAAAAAAGAAAAAATCAAAAAAGACCTTAAGCAGCCTCTCGTTCCATTTCTTCTTCGGTCGCATCCAATTTCATGTATTTCAGGCCTTGCGTATCGCAACCGTGATTGCGCAGGAAAATACTCGGAATGGCCGCACTGCTGATCACAACCAGCATAATCACCGCAAACATCCCTTCATCGATCAAACCCTTCTCAAGTCCAACCGTGGCTGAAATAATCCCGAAACTCAGACGGAAATTAAAAATCTTGCCGCTATACGCAGCCAGCGGCTTTGCAAACTTGCGCGTTGGCAAATACGTTCCGATAAATTTCAAAGAGGTGGCCAGAACAAACAAGACAGCAAAAATCAACATGTAGTTGGGATTCAAATCGCCGAGATCAATTTTCGCACCGGACTGAAAGAAAAAGATCGGGGCAAAGAAACTAAACACCAATGCCATCAACTTGTGCTTCACCACCTGATTTCGCTCGATAAACCGTGACATAAACACACCGATCGTAAACGCAATCAAAGCAGGATGCAGGCTGCCGATCTCCTCGGCCATAAAACTCATCCCGACAATAATCACCATCAAAAAACGAAGTTCCGGTTCGGACATGACATTGGAATAACGCTTAAACAGCCAGCGCGCGGAACGCGGAATAATGAACAGACAAACGACAAAAATACACGCAAAGATAAACGTGCCGAAACCGATCTCGCCCAGCACCACCGCCAATAAAACCATACTGATGATATCAACAATAGAGGCAGCGCCGAACAGGATTTGCCCCTCTTCCGTCGACAACAAACAATGTTCCTTCATCAGATGATAAACCAGCGCAAGTGAAGTCGTCGACAATCCGACACTAATCAACGTACACGTCATCCAGTCCATACCCAACCAGAAATAAGTTGCCAGAAAAACGCCGCTAAACGGGAATAAAAACGAAAGAAGACCGATCGCCAAACTTGGCGCCCAAGTCTGTTTCAGCGCGCTTATGCGAATTTCGAAACCCGCCACGAACATCAAAGCCAAAACACCGATACCGGAAAGATAATGAAGCCAGTCCACCGCGTGCAGATCGGCAATAAAAATACCGAGAGTCATCCCTGCTACAACTTCGAGAACTGCACTGGAGACTTTAAGCTCATAAGAAATGATCGACGCCAGAATAAGACACAATGCAACGGCAAGAGAAATTTCCAAAGCTTAAAATACTCCTATCTGGGATAAACAACGGCTGTTAGAAAACCATTTTTTTACCGCCAATGAAAGGAGTTTTTCGTAAAGAAATATCTTCCGTCCGATACCACGCTAATATAAATACTAAAGCCAGCACTCCACTTAAAGAACCTTACGGCGACGGATAATCTTCACCGTCTTCGGCCAGATCAATTCCGTAGGGACTAAGTCGCTCACCCAGTCCGTCACAAAAAAGCTCATACCCCGCCCGTATTTTTGCTTCATTAGTTAAGGGTCTGCCCGTCAACTCTTCAAGATAATGATCAATAAGATCAAGTGAAGCCTCACTCTCCTCTTCCTGCAAAAATGCCAAGCCCGGGCCGACGGCTTTAGGCTGTTTTTCGAGAACATCCGAAACGACATACATAACCTTATCCGCCTCATCCCCTCTTATGTGCGGGCGCAAGGCATCAAAGCCTTCCTGTGCATGTTCGGGGTGATCAATTATAATGCGTCCGATCCCGACAATAGCCGCCCGACTCCCGTTGCGGCTCAAAACATTAAGCCCTTGAGTGATATATTCAGGCTCGGGAAACTTTTCCAGCAAATCCCCGAGTGTGCGCGGAGCCGTATGATTTCTATTGCCGCCAAGGGCATCAATCCCTTCGGATATAAACTCGGGATGCGCTTCACACAGCAAACGGATAGAAGCAACGGCCCGATAACCGTTATTATGACCTAACAGGTAAATCCCCTCGGATATTTGGGACGGCCATCGGAAGCATCATGTGCTTTATTGCTCTTGAACACAATCCGCAAATGGAATACAGCATGAACCCAGAAGGGTTAATCGGGATTTTTTACTTTTGGACCGCAGCTGGATCGCTACCCTTCACCGTCATGGCAGTTTGCTTAGAATTGACAAGCTTCTTTATTAAGAAAAAAACTCAAACACTTTAAAAAACCTTTGGGCTAAATCTATACTCCAACTCCTGCTACCAGAATTTCTTATAAAATTAGGATAAGCCCATTCGGATTTGGCGGTCGATCCCAAGGATTATCATCCTCGTGCACAGATGCTGCTGGAATAAAAAGAAAAAGACATAACATAATTCTGCACATAAACAATCGTATTGGTTGTAATTAAAATGTGCAATGTATAGAAAAAATATCCGTAGCTCCGCCCAGAATGATGAAACAGCTGTGATATAATGGAAATGGCACGCCTTGATAGACAAAGTACAAACCAATTATTTATTGTTTTATACTCGTGGATAAGTTTAATAAACAAGAAGTCTAAATAAAAATTATATACTATCAAAACTGCCCTGAAATCTATGCCTTATTTACTAGACCACACAATCTCTGCAGGAACAAAATATAGTCGTTGGACACAAAATAATAACTATGACTGGGATTATTTAATTACAGAGCCTGAATTAGCTCTAAGGTGGGGCTATGGTCGAACACTTAACGAGAAAACAAATAAAACACATCACCATAAGTTGTTAACATCAGGACTACAAAATGGGCGGCTAGATACATGTAATCCCATAATGCTTTTTAGTAGAAACGCTTTTCTAATTAATAAGTATGTTAAAGACGTTATTGATGATTTTAACATTGGTCAAAGTGAAATATGGGAGATTGAGTTTACATGCCCTAAAGGTATTCCATCAGAAATCACTTGGTACGCAACCAATATAACTGAAGATTGTCTGACTTTTGACTGTGACAAAACTCCTACAAAAAAATACTCTACTTTTGGAAAAACTAAATATGAATATGAAATAGATTTTCGGAAAGCAAAAAAGGAAGCTAATGGGCAAAAGCACTGCTTTTACCAAGATAGCTCTTTTTCAACTGAATTAGATATGTGGGTAGATGATAGGTTTCCTACTGGCACCTTTATTTCGGATGAACTTCATAGTGCCTTAAAAAAGAAAAAGATTACTTTTCCTATGTTTAAGCTCTTAACTAGTTTTTAAATATCAAAAGAAACTAAATTTGCGCCCAGATTAGAGTAATCTTTATGATAAAATAATACGGATATAAGAAAACTGGCGCACCTTGATAGACAGAGTTCGAACAAATTGTTTTTAGTTTTTAAAGAGTGGTCAGTAGCATTATGCAATCTCAAATTAGAATAGAGCTAAATAATTTAGTCGTAATAAATTATAGATAAAAAATTAAAATTCTCTCCTTTGGATCTGCACCAGTCTGGAAACGATTGTTCTATTTCTAAAGCTGAATATTCATTCCAGCACACCAAGAGCTTCTTATAGTATTCAAATTCAACCTGCATTTGCTCCTTTAATTCTTGATTGTTGACTGTAGCAATTAATTTTGCAGCCTTGTCTAATGAGGACTGAGCATCTGAAAACTCTCCCAAAAAAAGTGATTCCGATAAGTGATGTGTTTGATAATCTACATCGTCTAAATGGGCCTGAGCTAATCGGTTGATACTAATGTCATCTTTTGGATCAAGCTCTAATGCGCGTTCATAGTATGATGTATCGCCAGATATATACCCTTGCCATTTATGGGGTATAGGATTGTCAGGTTCATCTGTAATCCAGTTCTCTAGAACTTCTTCTAAAAACTCTATTAAAGGATAAGCTAACAACTGATGAATTTCTCCATTCCAAAAGCCTAATGCAGATAATTCTTCCGCTATACTTCTTTGGTCTGATATTGGACGGTTTCCTAAATCTATTACGAGTTTTTTTATAGAAGAAATAGCCTGTTTATTGAGACCACTTTCTTTTTGCAGACAATACTTTCCAAAAAGCTCATATCCTTTTATTGAAGAATATTTTTCTCCAACAGATTTTAAACCTTCAAAATTATTTTTGTTCCAATAATGCATTCGTCTCTATCTAAATTTTGTACTTTCATTTAAAAATAAACTTTAAGAGCCCATAACAAAGCTTAACGGAGTTTTTAATGCTTAGATATATGTATCACATAATAACAGCTGCAATTCTGCTAAACAGCCTATTAGTTGTTTCTGTGCAGGCTAATAATTCACCGTCTCCAGAATTGTTAGCTGAAAGAAAAAATGTGTTTGATAAGTGTAAAAACAATCACACAGAAAGCGCTTATCGTGATTGTGCGTGTTACGCTGATGCATATTTGGCAGAGCGTCAAAAACAACCAGAGCAGCGTTACATAAGTAGTGCAAAAAAAGCTGTGAGTGGGATGTGCCTTAACCTAGAAAGCATATATAGCTATGAACTCAATCAATGTCTTAGGGACTCAGTCTCAGACACCATGAAAGAGGAGCGCAAAAAGCAAAACTCAAAGATTTGTCACTGTAAGACTGATTTTTTGAAAGAAAATATAGAAAACGAAAAAGTTATAAATCACAGGACAATCGATAAACTGAGGAGAGCTTTCATCGCGCCATGTACTTGTTTAGTGAAATCGCCTAATCGTAATTGTACCCATCCCAAGCTTATGCGCGGCTACAGCGTTCCAGAAGTCTATAGTGAATAAATATTATATGTAAGTTATGATAATCCTGCGCCCAGTAAATTAAAATTTTTGTGATAAAATATACTTCGGAGAAGAATGGCGCGCCCGGCAGGATTCGAACCTGCGACTCCTGGCTCCGGAAATGGCGCGCCCGGCAGGATTCGAACCTGCGACTCCTGGCTCCGGAAACCAGTGCTCTATCCCCTGAGCTACGGGCGCTTGATGAAAATAATCATAACAAGAACGCCGCATATTACACGAAAAAAAACGCCCGACAAGTTCTGCCGGGCGTCTCTGTTACTTCCTAGGAAAAGAAAGTGAAGTTTCTAAATAGGACTTATAATCACGCAGCTTTCTTACGCTCTGCTACGCACGCAGTAATCTGTTGCTCGGTCTGACCGATATTCGCGCGGCTCGTGTCCTGCGCCAAATCCCCAATCGTCACCACACCAACAAGACGCTTGTCACGGTTCACAACCGGAAGACGGCGGACTTTAATTTCACCGAGGTTATTACACACCTCCTCGACATCCTGATCATCAAAACAATAATAGGTCTTTGCCGTCATAACATCTCTCACAGGCGTATCAGCAGGTGCTTTACCATCTGCAATCGCGCGGATCACAATATCACGATCCGTTACCATACCGATCAAGCGGTCATTTTCGCCGACAGGCAAAAATCCGAAATCTTTTTCCTTCATCAACGTAGCGGCCTTTTGTACGGAATCATCGGGGGAAATCCATTCACAACCTTTGGTCATGACATCCTTAATCTGGGGCATGAAAAATCCTTCTTCTTAAATTAATTTTGAACATGTAAAAGATAACCACATCTGTGGAAAACACGCAAACGGATTCAAAATTATGATTTAATTTGAAGACGTAAGCTGCAGGAACACATCTTCGAGATCACTCTCGTCTGTGGAAATATCATCGATTCGCAAACCGTCTTGCTCCATCGCACGCACCATATCTCCGACTTTTTGCTCACCCGGACTATATCGAATAGCCACCGACCGCGCCCCTCTTATCTCAGCACAATATTCGCTTAAGGATTCAGGAATATCTTTAATATCCTGATCAAGCCGGAACACAATCTCCTTGTTATCGATCCGCTTTAGCAGATCCTCTTTTTTCTCACACGCAATCACCCTTCCCTTATTGATGATCGCAATCTCATCACAAAGCTCTTCAGCCTCTTCGAGATAATGCGTGGTAAGGAGAATAGTCGTCCCCTGTTTGTTAAGCTCCCGCACCGTTGACCAGAGCTGCTGGCGCAACTCGATATCAACACCGGCCGTCGGTTCATCCAGAACAAGTACACGCGGCGCATGAACCATGGCCTTGGCCATCAAAAGTCTGCGCTTCATCCCGCCCGAAAGCGAGCGGACATAAGCATCCGCCTTATCTGCCAACCCTACCAGATCCAGAATGTCTTTGGACCGTCTTTGCGCCTTCGGGACACCATAAAGACCCGCTTGTAGTTCCAGCGTCTGGATCGGTGTAAAAAACGCATCATAGTTTATTTCCTGCGGCACAACCCCGATCGACGCCTTCGCATTGCGTTCGTTCTGATCAATATCAAAACCGCAAATTTCGACACTGCCCGACGTTTTGATCACAAGCCCGGCCATAATATTGATAATCGTGGATTTTCCTGCTCCGTTCGGCCCCAGTAACCCGAAAATCGATCCTTGGGGAATCCCGAGGATAACATCTTTTAACGCAACGGTTTCTTTGCCCTTGCCTGACTTATAGGTCTTATTGAGATGCTTGATTTCAACAGCGTTTTTCATGATGACCCCGCATAATGCTCTTTCATCCACGCCATAGCGCGGTCATCATCCTTGAGATAGGCATCCCAGAACGCCAGCGACGCCACCTTGATAATGCGCTCATGCTCGTCACGCTTCGGATTGGCCTTCAGTTTGCCGCGACTGCCGTTATAGACCATGTGATCGCCGTCTTCCAAAACCTTCAAATACTGCTCGGGATGCCCTGCATGCTCATGTACAACCAACCTGTGCTCGTAGCCAAATCCTTCCAGCGGGGAGTCATCATCCGTACCCGTCATATGAAACAACGGCTTATTAATCTTGCCGTAAAGGTCTTTGGGATCAGTGTCCGTCAGATGGCGGATCGGAACGGGACTATACAAAATTCCCGCCTTGAAACGGTCCTCACTAATATCAACCAAAGTTCCGTCACGTTGCGGCAACGGCATCCCCGCCATCACTTGTGTTGTCATAGCGCCAAAAGAATGGCCGGACATCCCCAGCGAAGACAAATCCATATATTGCCCGACATCAGAATTCTCCTTCACCCACTCCTGCAACTGTTCCAGCACAAAAGGAACATCGTACATACGCGCAAAAGTATCCTCTCGGGGAATCTTGACCTTGCGCAAGATATCCCACGGATGCCCGGACTTCCCTTCCCACAGACTACTGTCCGTGCCGTGATGCGTCATATGCACAATCGCATAGCCGTAGGATGCAACGTAACGCGATATAAATCCCGCACCGTTTGCATTACCGCCAAACCCGTGCGACCAGAAGATCACAGGATAGGATTGTAGGTCATGCTCTGAAGGGTAGTAAATCTTGTACGGAACAATCCTGTTCTCGCGCGACTCATCAAGAAACTCGCCGCGCTTCAGCAAGACCTTGTATGGCCCCTCTTCAGGAGAGATATCATTTTCCCAAGTCATGGACAGTGGTTTATTACTTTTTTCGGAATTGGTCTAGTGAAACAACTTCACCTTTTTTATCGGAATCCGATCCGCCGCCGTCCGGATCATCATCATCGTCCGGCAACTCCTGCAAAAGCGCATCTTCATCCATCGCTTCGGTCAAGGGCTGGAATTGCAGCGCAAAGTTAACAGAAGGATCGGCAAAAATACTAATCGCCGCCAGAGGAATAACAAGTTTTTCAGGAACATTATTAAACGACAGGGTCACTTCCAGCTTCTCGTCATCCACACGCATATCCGAAAACTGATATTGCAGGACAATCGTCATTTCACCCGGATAACGGTCACGCAGGTAATCTGGAATCTTAACACCGGGATAATCCGTCATGAATGTAATATAAAAATGGTGCTCGCCTTTTAGCCCGCTATCGACAACCTCATCTAAGGCCTCACGCACAACACCCCGCAATGCGGATTCGACCATCTTGTCGTAACGGAGAAAATTGTCATCGTCTGTCATATGATATGTGTCGCAGATAATAGGGGTAAAAATCAAGTAGGATACTACAGTTAAACTCGCATACCCCCCATGCGAAATCCAGCCTGTAGCAAAAACCGCTTAGCATTAATAGTGGAAAAGACAGTCTTTTAGGTTCGTCTGAGCGGAGGTTTGGCCTCCATCATCTCATGAAAATTTTCCGAATTTCCGATATCTTGCAATAACATCGGAACCAGCAAGAGCATGAATGCAAGTATCAATGGCCATAACAAATCATACGGCTTTATGTTATCCATCACGTCGGGAATGTTATCCAAACCGTTTTTAATGCTGGAAAAGAAATACAGCACAATCAGCACCCACATACCACCTGTCAAAAAAGCTGCTGCCGGGATGGCAGAGGCCGGATCACCCGTTACCATTTGGACAATGTAAAACACAAAAACACCAAAACTGATGGAGATGACCCAACCCGCCAGACAAAGAAAAACCTGCAAAACCGTTCTGAAAGCCTCCTGTTTCAAAAAAGAAAGACGTAAACCGCGCGCCACATTCTTCATAATAAAAAACAAAATAACGAAAAGAAGAATAAATTCAGGCAAGAGCCTCTTGAGATAAACAACCTCGACCATACCGATCAAAACCATACTGGCATTAATCACCACTGAGGTCAGGAGAATTGCATAAAAAGTTCTGAGCTGACAGGCCCAAACACATTGTCCCAAAGTTTTTTGAAAACCGTCATAACGCGCCGCCATAAAAGTCCAGTATAAAACGGAGTACACCATGGTGATGGCACTCATGGCAAAGAAAAGCCAGAAAAGAAAAGGTACCGTAAAACCGTATGCCGGCTCGTCCATCTTGTTTGTTGCCCCGATTGCAGTCTTAAGAACAATAAAAAATGGCGGCTTCTGTTGCGAGGTGCCGCCGAACCCCACCTAACTATGGTTAGATAATCAGGAATTCAATTGTAGCATCGCTACTGCCTAATTAGGCAGCAATGCGACCTTCACCTTCAACAACAGAGTTGTCGTTGGCTGCTACGAACGCAAAGTTATCGTTTGCATTTATAAAATAGCCCGATAACGGCGGATACAATGCCGGACACCGTTAAATATACCTTTACTGCGCGCGTCGATCCTGTTTCAGCCCCGCCGCATAAGGGGAAAAAAGAATATACCCTTAAGTGGTGGAGCTGCCGGGTACTGCCCCCGGGTCCGCAACGTTTATTCCGTACAAACGTTTAGTGCCATAGCTGGAAAACCAGCATTAACATTATAAACTATGTCTTTTATGAAATGCTAGCCTTATGAGTCACAAATCAGCAGGCCACAACTAATGATCACAGTAAGTCTTACCTAAAAAAGTATAATGCGTTAGAATGCGGGGGTGAGCATAACGACCCTATATAACACCGAACAAAGGCTAAAGAGTTTTAGTCAGGCCTTGGAATATGCGCGTGACTTAAACCCTTTAGAAGCCGAAATCGCGTTAAATATGGAAGTCAACAACGATGCCTTTGGCATAGCAAAGCAATTCACCAACAACATCTCGAAGCCTATATATGATGTAATCTCGACACAACAGGGACTGGAAGCCGCCAAAGAAAAAATCACGGAAATGATGGATGACCTATCGGATCATGCAAAAAAAACAATCATGATGGTTCTGTACCGCGCCCCGAGTAAGCTTCGCAGTAACGCATCCGAGATGCTGAGTCATTGCTTAAAACACTGTGATGAAGACACACAAGGCGATTTTTTAGTAACCGGCCCCTTCGTGCACACAGATATAGAAAGTGATGATTTTGATATCGAATCTGCCCAAACTGCCCTCAAAGCATGCGGTAAAGATGCACAGGATTATATTTTTGAAACATCCGCACACGAAGCCATGCTAAATCTCGGCCTATACACCTTTAACGTGAGAGTATCAAAATCCAACACGGGAATGGCACTTATGCGCGAACCTCGCGAGGCCGTCATCCCCTTCGATCAAATCGAAAATGATCGAATTCGAGCCTATTGCAAAGCACACGAAAAAGACATTCGAAACAGTGTGGCCATGCTTCATCCTGACTTATCCGAAGATATATTAGACAAGTTGGAAAAAACCTATCAAGAACACGGTTTTGATTTTGATAGAGAGGCAGAAAGCGATAACAGATCTCAGGAATTCAGGGAACAGATTGCCGGAATGACGCGCGCCGACTATTGGAAAATTTTCCTTCAACATACCGCTGTCATGAATGCCGTGATGGAAATCCAAAACCAAGCCGCCCCTTCCCCGGACATAGACAACCCCCATGATCATGATTAGCGGAAAAAAGATAGGTTTCAAAACAAACAGATAGGACGAACAACCGTTGTAAGACCGATATTAATCCTGACCATAATGCTCTTCCAGAGCGGGATTATTGTAATGATCAAGTTGGGTCTGCGTAGAAAAATGTTTCAATGCCTCATTGTCAACGCCCCAACGGCTAAAAGGCAACTGATAGACAAAATCGAAATCCATCAGGAAATCCGGCCCCCCCGGATAAGACTGCAACCGATTGGCATGAACAAAGCCTGAAGGTGTCACATCTTCGAGCGGCATAGAATCCACACCGGATGAAACAATAACCTTCGCACCTGTTTCCTGTATCTTGGCTCTCCATATGCCTTCATCCCAGTGATACGGGCTAAGCTCATGATGCGCTTCCTCAACATAAGTGCGGATCCCTGAGGTCAGAGCCTTACCTCTGAGATAGTCTTGCTCGCTGGTTTGATGCGGAATATTACAAAGAACAACGATATCGGCTTCTATCCCATCTTCTTCCAGAAAGTCACGCTCACCGAAAGCAACGGCCTTGTTCATGACTTCGATCTCAACCTGATCATCATCTGCAACGGGAATACCGTTCTTACGAAGCGGGTCAAGCGTACTCCTCAACAGACTGGCATCTGTAAGAGATAAAGAGCCGTCATGCTCGGTCACAGCACCGACCATCACAACCTTTCTCAAAGGCTCGAAATCAACGGGAAACCGCTTTTCTCCATTCGCTTCTGTACCGAAATCATCAACCATAAAGACGTATCAACCACTATGCATTATTATTATGAAGTTGAAATTACACTAAATTGCCGTGATTTTCCAAAAAATTATGGATGATCCAAGGAACTGCCGCCGGACATGGCCTCATGAACGTCGTCAATGGATGGCGCGCTCCCCTCTTTGGAACTGTGAAGATACAGCCCCCGAAGATAGGTATCAACGACCTCTTCATCATACCCCGCGTCACGCAAATAAGCGCCGAGCTGCTGCACGGCAGGGTCTTCAAGATAGTCATCAACACGCCTTTCAAGCTCCGTGCGCGTCAACTCTTCAACCTCCGCATCTTCTGCCGAATCATATGTCGCGCCGAAAGCGCCCATAGACGAAGAATCTGGATCAAAAGGCATAACAAAATCTTTCCGTGGTTAATTAGTCTTCTAAAACCGTTCTAAACTCGCGCGTCTTATAGACATGCAGACACACAGAAGTCAAACTTTTTGGGGTGCCTGTGGGATAACATTATATTTCAAACCGTGACACCGATGACTCACCCCCGCAGCTGCTTTATAATTCTGGAAAGAATCACCAACACAAAATCCGGAAAGTACGACCGATGCAGCAATACCTCGACCTGATGAAACACGTCCTCGAAAACGGCGCGATTAAGGAAGACCGCACAGGAACAGGCACGCGATCGGTGTTCGGCCACCAGATGCGCTTCGACTTATCGGAAGGCTTCCCGTTGGTCACAACCAAGAAATGCCACTTACGCTCCATCATTCATGAACTGCTCTGGTTCCTGAAGGGAGAGACAAACATCAAATACCTGAAGGATAACGGTGTCAGCATCTGGGACGAATGGGCGGATGAAAATGGCGACCTCGGCCCTGTCTACGGCCACCAGTGGCGCAGCTGGGGCACATCGGACGGACACAAGATCGACCAGATCACAAACGTTATAGACCGCATCAAAACAAATCCCGATGACCGCCGCATGATCGTTTGCTCTTGGAATGTCGGTGAAATCGGAAAAATGGCGCTCCCTCCATGCCATTGCTTCTTCCAGTTCTATGTCGCGGACGGCAGACTTTCCTGCCAGCTGTACCAGCGCAGCGCAGATATCTTCCTCGGCGTGCCGTTCAATATCGCCTCCTATGCTCTGCTAACCATGATGGTCGCGCAAGTGACGGGACTAAAGCCCGGAGAGTTCATCCACACACTCGGAGATGCCCACCTCTATTCAAACCACATCGAACAAGCACAGTTGCAATTATCTCGCACGCCTTTTAAATTGCCCGAAATGCACCTGAACCCGCATGTGAAGAACATCTTCGATTTTAAGTTCGAGGATTTCGAACTGGTCGGGTACGAGGCACACCCGCACATTAAGGCTCCCGTAGCCGTGTAAGGAGCAATTAAGGGCAAATGAGAGATAATAAAACGGACTGACGTACACATGACAAAAATTAGCATCATCGTTGCAATGGCGGACAACCGCACCATTGGAATAGAGAACAAGCTTCCGTGGCACTTGCCCGAAGACTTGAAACACTTCAAGGATAAAACCATGGGCAAACCGCTGGTCATGGGCCGCAAGACATTCGAATCAATTGTTGAGCAACTGGGCAAGCCCTTGCCCGGACGTACAAACATCGTCCTGAGCGAACGCGGCTTTCGCGCCGGTAACACCACAGTCATGGATAACTTCAATGACGCCATCCATGAAGCCAAGGAACTCGCAAAGGAAGACGGGTTTGATGAAATGATGGTCATCGGCGGACGCCAGATGTACGAACAGGCCTTGCGCGTGGCAGACCGTATCTACCTTACACACATACACAAGGAATTCGAAGGAGACGCATGGTTCCCGAAACTTGGTGATGAATGGGAAGAGGTCGAGCGCGAAGATCACATGGATCACGAACTCCCGCACAGCTTTATCACGCTAGAACGCCCTTAAGCGTTTTTGCAATGTCACGATAACACCGCGCAGCCTGACCATCAGGCTGCGCAACTATTATAGGCGTTCCGCTATCCGATTGTAATCGGATATCCGCAGTCAAAGGTACACCCCCAAGAAAAGGCACACCAAGAGCTTCAGCCTCTTCTTTTGCACCACCTTTGCCGAAAATATGATCTTCGTTCCCGCATTTCGGGCACACATACATGCTCATATTTTCAACCAGCCCCAACACAGCTACGCCTGTCTTTTTAAACATAGCCACAGCCTTGCGCGCATCGATCAGGGCAATATCCTGCGGCGTCGAAACAATCACCGCACCGCTCACGTCGACCTTCTGCGCGAGCGTCAATTGCACATCCCCCGTACCGGGCGGCAAATCAATAATCAGAACATCCAGATCACGTTTCCCGCCCTTGCCGTCATCTACTGTCCAATCGACATCCCTGAGCATCTGGTACAGCGCTGTTTGGATCATCGGCCCCCGCCAGACGAGAGCTTCGTTTTTCTTCTCCATCATAAACCCGATCGACATAACCTTTAGATTGTTTTTGACCAAAGGGATAATTTTTCGCTGCGCATTCAGATCGGGACGGTAATCCTCATCCCCCATCATCATCGGAATGGACGGACCATAAATATCGGCATCCAACAAGCCGACGGAAAGCTCTTCATTTTGGCTATTATTAGCCAAAGAAATCGCCAAATTCGTTGCTAGCGTTGACTTCCCGACGCCCCCCTTGCCAGACGCCACAACAACAATATTCTTAATGGGGAGCTTTAGTCTCGGGTTTCGCGCCATACCATGCGGATCGTGCTGCGCGCCGCCACCCGGTGAAGAGATGGACTTATTAGCTAAATTTGGCTTTTTGCGCTCTGCCGTTAGGACAGCGCTGACTTTACTCACCCCTTCCAGAGCATAAACAGCCTTCTCTGCACGCTGCCGCAACCCTTCAAGCTCGCCCCCCTTAGACGGATCGACCGTAATCATAAAGACGACCTGCCCGCTATCACTGATACGCACACCGGACACCATTCCACTGGAGACGATATCCTCCTGCATGCCCTCGCCTGTGATATGACGCAATGCCTCTAAAACTGTATTCTCGGTTACCCCCGACATAATGACTTTTTCCTGCTTGTACGCTTGCTTTCAACTTAAAAAAGGATATTGTAGTAACCTTCATAAACGTCAACAGAAAAAAGAATTTTAGCTCATGTCCGATAACGGCAGGAAAAGAAAAAACCCTTGGGGTAACGACAACAAAGATCGCAACGACGGACCGCGCAGCCCATGGGGCGGCGGCGGACAAGGCGGAGGCGGCGGCAATAATAACGAACCGCCCGATCTCGACGACCTCATCCGCAAGGCACAGGATGGCGTACGTGATGCCTTGCCGTTCAATCTCGGCCCCGGCGCAGTGCTTGGTGTGGCCATTATCATTCTGTTGGCGATTTGGCTGGCAAGTGGCTTGTACATCGTCAACCCCGGTGAACATGGTGTTGTTCAACGCTTCGGAAAATGGACACATACAAAAACGGAAGAAGGTCTGGGCTATCGCCTCCCCTTCCCGATTGAAACCGTTCAAAAGGTAAACGTAACTGAACTCCGAAAAATGGAAATCGGACAGACCGTCCAGAGAACATCATCACGCAACAATTCAAACAGAAATGCCAGCACGACGAATGAAAGCTTGATGCTGACATCCGACAGAAATATCGTCGAGCTTCAAATGGATCTTCAATGGAATATCAAATCAGCCGAGGATTACCTGTTCAATATCAAAGATCCCGACCACACAATCAAAAAGGTCACGGAAAGTGCGATCCGCGAAGTCGTTGGTCAAACAGATATGTTCCCTATCATCACAAGCGGACGCGCAATCCTTGCCAATAAGACCAAGGAAATCATCCAGCGTAATCTTGATGAATACCAGTCGGGCGTGAATATCCTTCAGGTTCTGATACAAAAAGCCGAAGTCCACCCGCAAGTACAATCCGCGTTTCAGGACGTACAATCCGCCAAACAGGATGCCGAAGACACAGAGAACAAGGCTCAAGCCTATCGTGAAGACATCCTGCCGAGAGCACGCGGTAAAGCGATCGAACTAAAACAGGAAGCAGAAGCATACAGACAGTCACAAATCGCAAAAGCGGAAGGTGACGCGGACCGCTTTAATGCTGTCTACAAGGCATATCTGAGTGGTAAGGACGTGACAAAAGAGCGTATCTTTATCGAAACAATGGAAAACGTCTTCCAGAATGCGCAGAAAATCATTCTCGACAACAACGATGGTAATCAGGGCGTTGTCCCCTATTTACCGCTGAACGAACTATCTCAGCCGCGCGGAAACAATCAGTAAGCAAGCCAATAGAAATATTAACGTTAAATATAAACGTCATTCAGGAAATAGATTAAAAATGAAATCATTCATCCTCTTCGTACTCGCAGCTTTAGGACTTTTAGTGGTCTCGCAATCACTCTTCATTGTTGACCAGACCCAACAAGCCATCGTCCTGCAACTCGGTCAGCCTCAGGGCGAACCGCGAGGCCCCGGCCTTCACTGGAAAACCCCGTTCATCCAGAACGTACGCTTCTTCGACAGACGCATCCTGTCCGTTGACCCCGACCCCGATCAGGTTGTTATTTCCAGCAGTTCCGCCGATCAGGGCAAACAAAATGTTCCCCTTTTCCAGCCTTTGGAAAACCCTGAGCAAGAAAACAACAATGAGGCAACGCAAGAAGATGAAGACAATAACGGCCCGACAATCGATATCGTAAGTGGTGAGCCAATCATCGTGGATTCTTTCGCGCGCTACAAAATTACCGATCCGCTCCAATTCCTAAAAACACTAAGAACGGAGCAAAACGCCACGTCCCGATTGGAAAGTATTCTGAACGACTCAACCCGCTCCGTTTTGGGTAAAACGACGCTGCCCGAGCTTCTATCCCCATCGCGAACAAATGTCATGGCGGAAATCCGTAACCGCGTGAACGAAAAAATTACGCAAGACCAGTTGGGTATTGAAATCGTAGACGTTCGGATTGTACGCGCCGATCTAACGGACGAACTTCGTGAATCAACAGTGAAGCAAATGATTTCGGAGCTGCAAAAAACAGCAACCGAGCGCCGCGCAAAAGGTGAAGAGCGCGCGCTGGAAATCCGCTCCACGGCAGATAAGGAAAGAACGGTGATTATCGCCGAAGCCCAGCGTGAAGCAGAAAGAACCAAAGGTCAGGGCGATGAAAGGGCAATCAAGATTTATGCAGATGCCTTTAACGTTGATAAAGAGTTTTATTCCTTCTTCAGATCAATGCAAGCCTATCAGAACACATTGGCCAATCCGGAAACAAGGTTGATTCTCTCTCCTGACAGCGACTTCTTCCGCTATTTCGAAGACTTTAGAAATTCATCGGACTAACAAAAAAAGACGAATCAGCAACGCATCACCCGTATTTTGATGCAACGATTTCGTCTTGTGTGACGAATAAACTTTGGGAATGCATAACCAAAAACATGCTCAAGCGAAAGGACATGACAATGCAAAGAAAGATGCCACTACTCTCTTTAACTGTCATTTTCGGACTATTTATTGTAATGGCCTCCGCACCGCAAGTGCAGGCACGTGAAATGCCGCCCGCAGGCCCCGTAAGCTTTGCGGATCTGGCCGAGCGTCTCCTGCCGTCCGTGGTCAATATTTCCTCAACACAGAAAGTACCGGATGTCGAAGACATTCCCGATATGCCGCAATTCCCGCCCGGCTCTCCTTTTCAGGACTTTTTCGAAGAATTCATGAACCGACGCGGACAGGGAATGCCCTTCGCCCCGCCCAGCATGATGGGCTCCGGCTTCGTGATAGATGCAAAAAACGGCTATATCGTGACTAACAACCACGTGATTCGCGATGCGGATGAAGTGCGCGTCATCTTTCACAATGACGAAAGCACCATAGCCGAAGTCATCGGAAAGGATGAGGAAACCGATATTGCGGTTCTTAAAGTGGATACAACAGGCCTGAATTTGCAGGAAGCTAAACTCGGCGACAGCAATAAAATCCGCGTCGGTGACTGGATTATGGCCATCGGTAACCCGTACGGCCTCGGCGGAAGTGTCACAACAGGAATTGTCTCAGCCCTCGCCCGCGATATCAATTCCGGTAAATACGATGACTACATCCAGTCCGATGCCTCCATAAACCGCGGAAACTCAGGCGGCCCGATGTTCAACATGGACGGCGAAGTCATCGGCATCAATACGGCCATCTTCAGTCCGACAGGTGGCTCTATCGGTATTGGTTTCTCTATTCCCACGGCACGCGCAAAACCTGTCATTAGCCAGTTGATCAAATTCGGGAAAACCCGACGTGGCTGGTTGGGTGTCAAAATCCAGACCGTAACCGATGAAATTGCCGAGAGTCTCGGCCTTGAAAAAGCAACAGGCGCACTCGTCGTAATCGCCAACAACGAAGGCCCTGCGGCAAAGGCTGGAATCAAAGACGGAGATATCATCTTGTCATACGAAGGTCAGGAAGTCTCCGAAATGCGCCTCCTGCCCCGCTTCGTTGCAGAAACGGAAATCAACACCGAAGTTGAGGTTGAATACTGGCGCAACGGCAAAAAATACAAAACCAAAGTAACCGTCGGCCACCTTGAGGAAGCTGAAGAAGCCGGGATTGTAACAGGCTCCGCGCAAGACTCAGTGGCCACCGGAACGGCAATCGATACAGTCGGTCTGGTCGTAGACAAAATGACCGATGCACTGCGCCAGAAATATAAAGTCCCCGCCAACGCCCGCGGTCTTGTCGTGACAGGCATTCAGGATCTTTCTGAAGCCATGGACAAGGGCATCATGGAAGGCGATGTGATCGTAGAGGTTAACCAACAACCGATTTCCGAACCGCAACACCTGATCGATGTTATCGACAAAGCAAAGGTCACGGGGCGCTCCTCTGTCCTTCTGCTGGTCAACAGCGGCGGCGAAGTCCGCTTTGTGGCGCTGCGCTTACCGAAACCTGCTGAATAAAAACTGAATAAAAGCTGAATAAAACGGTAAAATAAAAGCTATTTTTCAAAGGCTGTGGAATGCATCTCCGCGGCCTTTTTCTTAACCTGCCGTTCCCGCGCGAACAGGAACAGCCCCGAAACCGCGATAATTAAACATCCTGCAATTTTATACCCGTCGGGAAAATCCCCGAACAGCAAATACCCCAGCGCCAGACCAAACAAAAGCTGCACATACTGATACGGCGCGACCACAGCGGACGGCGCAAAAGTATAGCTCTTCGCAATACAGACGAGCGCCGTCATGTAGCACACGCCGATCACCGCACAGATCATGTAAAATTTCATATCGTGAACAGGAATGTTGCCGCCGAAATACACAACCAGCCCACTCATCAGAAACAGCGACGGCCAGAACCCGAAGGATAAAGCGTTATTCAATCCCCCAGCCTTCCGCGCAATCAAGTTCGACATTCCGAATGTAAAACAACACGCAAACGCAAACCCGTAAGCAGGCTCCAACGCCGCAAACCCCGGACGAAACGCCACCAATCCACCGACGAACCCCGCGACAATCGCCAGCACTCTGTGCCATCCGACATGATCCTTGAAAAAGATCACCGCCAGAACCGTTGTCACAAATGGCGTTAAAAAGAAAATCGTATACGCATCCATGATCGGCACCTGCGAGAGAGCGGTCAAAGACATGCATGTATTCACGCCCATCAGCGCCCCGCGCGAAAGATGCCACTTTAGATTAGCGCCCGAGAAAAGAGTTTTCAAACCGCCCAGAAACGGCGAGGCCAGAAGCAACGCAACCATCCCGCAAACCGCCTGCCAGAACAGAATATCCGGCACGGGGTAATCAACGGACAGATACTTGCGTAATGAGTCGCTCAGCGCAAACCCTGCAAAAGCCCCGATCGAAAGGGCTATTCCCCTTTCAATGTTCCATGTATGCTCGCTCATCGTTTGAAAAGCACCCTTAAATTTTTTGAAACCACCAGACCACGAAGACTAGGTGTTCAGACAACTATCTGTATAATCGCAGTGATGAGTAAACAAGAAAAATCAAATAAAAACACGGTGATTATCATCGCTGGCCCGACCGCCGGCGGAAAATCCGCGCACGCCCTCGAACTCGCCGCGCAAAGAAACGGCGTGATTATCAACTGTGACTCCATGCAGATTTATGAGGGCCTGCCCATCCTCACCGCGCAGCCGCCCGAAGAGGACTTGAAACAGGCCGACCACAGGCTCTACAGCCACCTCCACCCGAACGATATTTGCTCCGCCGGAAACTGGCGCGAACTCGCCGAACCGCTAATCGCAGAAGTGCTGGACGAAGGCAAAACCCCCATCGTTTGCGGCGGCTCCGGCCTGTATATCAAGGCGTTGATGGAGGGGTTGTCCCCCATGCCGGATATCCCAAACGAAGTCCGCGACGCCACCGTCGCACTCCAGAAAAAACTTGGCAATCCCGGCTTTTACGAGGAACTGAAAAAACGTGACCCCGAAATGGCGCAGCGTTTCCACCCCTTCCACACCGCCCGCCTGCTGCGCGCTTGGGAAGTATTGGAAGCCACGGGAATATCACTTGCCGACTGGCAACGAAAAAAGAAAATCGGCCCGCCCGATCACTGGGAATTCGATGTCAAACTAATCATGCCCGAACGCGATGTGCTCTACCAAAGATGCAATGACCGCTTTTTGCTCATGATCAAAAACGGCGCATTAGAAGAAGTGGAAGACTTCGGCAAACGTGAGGAAAACGGAGAGATCAACAAAAACATTCCCCTGCGCAAGGCCTTGGGCTACCGTGAACTTTTAGCCTATATCAAGGGCGAAATGTCAAAGGACGATGCCGTCACCGCCGCCCAGAACCGAACCCGCCGCTACGCCAAACAACAGGTCACATGGTTCAGAAATCAGGTTTGATCAAGAAGTATTCGACTGTGATTTACAATCGAGGTACGGAATAGATTACAGCTGTATGTATAATATCGCCATCTGCATCAATTGAACAGAGAGCATCCAAACGCATTCCTCGATCAGGAGGCGCGATCGTGTTGATTTCCTCTGCTTCTTCATTTGTCGGCTCTCTGCAAGACGACCAAGCGTCCTCAAACCACTTCGGAATATCTGCCATCGGTGTTGCTATATATTTTCGCTCAAGTCTTTCGTCAGGAATTCCAATCATTATAGCTCTAGTTTTATTACTGAAGTTTAAAGGCCAAGCTCCATCAGGCATATCTGGCAAAGTATGGTAGCCCAGCCGATAGTAATCGTAAGCTGTTAAAGCAACAATTCCAACAACAGCGAAAAAGAGAATTCTTTTGATTATTTTCATCAAACTTCCTTACTGTTAAAAGGTAGTAAGATTCATAATGTTCATACTACTACCTAGAAAAAACAAATATTCTTCATAAAATATTACCCCAACAAATTTCTTGCACCGCTGCAAATCATAAGGTAGTTGTGGAATATGAGCAATTTTTTGAACACTGTCGTCGTCGTGCTACTCGTGGTCCTCGTGAAGGGGGAGCTGCGCACCTAGACACGTTTTGACGAAACAGGTACGAAAGCAGCGCCCCAAAGCCAAAAAGGGGCGTTTTTTTATGCCTGAAGTTGCAGGAAAAGAGTGAAAAGCGATGAAAGCTCTAATAAATCCTCAACAGCAGAAGAAAAATAAGCTAGGTTACGTCAGTTTTTTGTAAAAACAGGCGTGTATTATTAACAAACTGGAATATTGAGCGAGCGAAGAAAAATGAGCATTACAATCTTACGAAAGGACTCTCCCGAAGAAAACGCGGGGAACGAGACGAAAAAGTCGAAAACAAAGCAAATGTCCGGTGCGGAAATCGTCATTAACGCCCTGATCGAACAGGGGGTTGATACGATCTTCGGTTATCCCGGCGGTGCGGTTCTTCCGATCTATGATGAATTGTTCAAACAAAAGAAAATCAAACACGTCCTTGTCCGCCATGAACAGGGCGCACTTCACGCTGCCGAGGGTTATGCTCGCTCCTCCGGCAAGGTTGGCGTCGCGCTCGTGACATCCGGCCCCGGTGCAACCAACGCGGTCACCGGCCTGACCGATGCCATGCTGGACTCCATTCCTGTTGTGTGCATCACGGGTCAGGTGCCGACATTCCTGATCGGAACCGACGCGTTTCAGGAAGCCGACACCACAGGCATCACGCGCCCCTGCACGAAACACAATTTTCTGGTAAAGGACAGCAACGACCTCGCAAGCGCCGTGCACGAGGCGTTCCACGTTGCGCGTTCCGGTCGTCCCGGCCCCGTTGTCATCGACATCCCGAAGGACATCCAGTTCGCCCCGGGCGAATACCGCAAAATCAAGGATGCGAAAATGCACGCCCGCTACGTCCCGCAGACAGAGCCGGACATGGACGCCATCGAAGAAGCCGTTGAACTGATGGCCTCCGCCAAACGCCCCGTATTTTATACGGGCGGCGGTATCATCAACGCAGGCCCCGAAGCCTCGGAATCCTTGCGCAAACTGGTGCGCGAAACAGGCTTCCCGATCACAAGCACATTGATGGGTCTTGGTGCCTACCCCGCCAATGACAAACAATGGCTCGGTATGCTGGGTATGCACGGCACATACGAAGCCAACTGGACGATGCATGACTGCGACGTCATGATTAACATCGGCGCGCGTTTCGATGACCGCGTCACCGGACGCACCGATAAGTTCTCTCCGAACTCCACCAAAATTCATGTCGACATCGACCCCAGTTCGATCAACAAAAACATTCAGATTGATCTCGGCATTGTTGCCGACGCGGGCAAGGCCATCGACGCCATGCTCAAGGTCTGGAAGAAAAAAGGCTACAAGGCCGACCAGAAATCACTGGGCGATTGGTGGAAACAAATCGACAAATGGCGCGCAAAGAATTGTCTGGCGTATAAAAACGATAAAAACATCATAAAACCGCAATACGCACTGGAGCGTTTACAACATTTCCTCGAAAAAGATAAACGCGATCAATACATTACGACCGAGGTCGGGCAGCACCAAATGTGGGCGGCGCAATTCCTTCCCTTTAACCATCCCAACCGCTGGATGACCTCCGGCGGGCTCGGAACGATGGGATATGGTCTGCCGGCAGCCATCGGCGTACAAATGGCACACCCTGACGGATTGGTCATTGACGTTGCCGGTGAGGCTTCCATCCTGATGAACATTCAGGAAATGAGTACGGCCGTGCAATATCGCCTGCCCGTCAAAATCTTTATCCTGAACAACCAATGGATGGGCATGGTCCGCCAGTGGCAGGAACTCCTGCATGGTGAGCGCTATTCCGAAAGCTACACCGAATCCCTCCCCGACTTCGTCAAACTGGCCGAAGCATACGGCGGGATTGGCCTGCGCGCAGAAACACCGGACGAACTCGACGACGTGATTCAGGAAATGATGAAAACCGATAAGGTGACCATCGTAGACGTCTGCGTCGACCAGCGGGAAAACTGCTTCCCGATGATCCCAAGCGGAAAGGCACATAACGAAATGATCCTCTCCCCCGACGCGGAACAATTCGACAAAACGCTGGTATAAAAATGGATAATCAGCCCGATGCACCCGAACAGACTAACAGGTGCATCGGCATCCTGCCTTTTATTCTGATCAACATTGGTATCTTTGCCCTTTTTTTTTATCTGGCTAATTCTAATAAATCCAGATTCTGGTTATAATGACCGCAAAAGTGCCGTTTATGACATCTATGAATGCCTGCATATTATTTTCCAAATACCCGTTATGTTTGCCTATGGTCAGTTCGTATGCATGAACACAATGTTTGATAAATGGAGTTTCTTCTTTGATTTATCCATTTCTTATGCGATCTCTCTCATTTTTTGTACCTTGGGCATCTTCTTCAGAAGATTTCTTTTTTCCTAACCCTTCATGCTGATCGGCATAACATTTCTTGTTCTCTCATCATTGTTTTGTCTAGACGCATAAAACTGGCAAAAATCTTACTCAAAAGATAATATACATAAAAACAACCATAAGGTTACGGGGTATGAAAATCGAGACGGGTGAAAACTTCACCGCAGAAGAGTTTTTAAAAGATGCCCGCGCGGCACAGGAATCGCGCGGAAAGCTCCTGCGCGGAGAGGCCAGAACGCCGCCCGACACACGCCTTTTAATCTCGCGAGCAGTGGATTCCACCGGCCCGTATTCCTCCGTCTCGGACGGCTTTAACCACACCTCGATGAAAGAGGCTCTGGATCTCCTTATGGTTCGTTTTCAACTCTTATGTGACCGCAACGGTATTGAAATCCCCGAAAAAGCCTACCCCGAACTGGCCAGCGCACTGTTCGAGGAACTTCGCACCAATGTCGAGACATTCGATTCCGCCGACAAACCCGAAAAAATGGTGCCGCTCACCATCTATCACGGCGCGGGATTCGCCGATGTTTATGATGAGCCAGAATTTGAATCCATGCATGACTACCCCGGTATCATCAATCTCGCCGCCTCAAAATACGTCAGTGACCCGCGCGGCTTCCTGCGAGAGACCATCAAGACCGTCGATGAGCTGTATGAAGATCCGGAATTCGAGGAGTTTAGGGAGACAAAGAGCGTTTTGCGCTACGCGGCAATTAACTATACCCGCAACCCGCGGGATTTCTTGCGCAAACTCATGACCGGTGAGGCATCTATGCCCAAGGGCGTACGCAAAATGGAAGAAAACTCTGCAGGCGCAGAACCGACCGGCGGAACGGAGCCGTGATGGCATCCCACAAGCCTCGTCCCCAATAAGCTCTGTGCAAACCCGCCTCCCCTCTTGATAAAAAACGGCGAACACGCTTAACTGTGCATCATGTTTACGCGCGCCAATATCATATTCACCTGCGCTTTTTTATTTGTCCTCCTCCTTCTGGTCGTCACCTTGTTCCTGCCTGCAAAAGTCGTGCTGGGCATTCCCGTGATGATGTGGTTCTGGCTGTTCGGAATGATCGCCTTTGGCGGATTAATCATGCTGGGGGTGAAAATCCGTGAAAGATGAACTGATTATCATTCTGTCGGTAACAGCCGCATACTTCCTGATCGTTCTCGCGGCGATAATGTACGCCCGCGTAAAAAGCACGGGGAGCATCGTCCCGGGCTTGAGCGAATACTTTCTGGCCGGAAGAAACATAAACTCATTTGTTCTGATCTGCACTTATATCGGCAGCCTCTTCAGCGCGTTCTTCGCGCTCGGCTCCCCCGGCTTCATCTACACACACGGCCTGGGCGGCGGCATTTTCATTACAGCGGCCGACCTCTTCGGCATCGTCTTTATGGTCTCGTTCTATAAAACATTGCGCGCCTACTCGATCGAACATGACATTTATTCCCCCATTGAATGCATGAGCCACGCCTACGGTAGCCGTGTCCTCGGCCTTATCTGCGCTATTATGATGATGTTTTTCCTCTCGCCCTATATATCCATGCAACTGGTCGGTATGGGAAAATTCCTCGAAGGGCTGACAGACGGCGATATCGGATATGTCAGCGGCGTCGGCACAATGATGGGGATCGTCGCGCTCTACCTGATTTTCGGAGGAATGCGCGCCGTAGCGTATACCGATTTCGTTCAGACTCTGGCCATCTTCATCGGCATTTTCGGCAGTGTCACCTTCTTCATTATTCATTACTGGGGCAGCCTGCCGAACATGATGAACGAACTCGCACAGAAAAGCCCCGAACACCTTACTCTACCGGGTCCGGAAGGAATGTATGACTGGCGAACATGGATCGCGGTCAGCATCTTCCCGCTGGCCACATTTTTCCAGCCGCACCTCCTGACTCGCGCCATGATGGCACGCGATAACAAACAAATCGACTGGATGGCCTACGGCCTGCTCATCGCACTCATCATCGGTATGGTGCCGATCTTCCTGTTCGGCCTCGGCGGCGTCCTTCTATTCGGGGAAGGAATGGAATCCAATCAGGTCGTCGGTCAGCTCTTTAAAATGATCTCGGCCATATCCTTGCTGGGGCTAATTTTCACGGGCTTCATGTTGGTCGGTGCTTTGGGTGCGGCCATGTCCACCGCCGACTCTCTGCTACTTTCCATCGGGCAAATCTTCACACGCGATGTCGCCCTGCCCTATATTAAAATCAGCAAGAACATGCAGGTTGTCTTTGCAAAAGTCATCATGCTGTCCGTTCTTGTAGGTGCCTTCCTTATCGGCTTGAGGCCGCCCGATCTCATGGGCGAACTGGCTCTCTACTCCTCAAGCGCGACGTGCATTCTTGTCCCGACTTTCCTCGGGTTTTCGCATAAGCACCGCTCAACTTTGGCTGCCTTCCTGTCGATCGTTATCGGAAGCCTGACATTGGCAACTTTAGCTATAACCGAAATCAAACTTCTCGGCTTCCACGAAGGGTTCGTAACTCTGGTTGTCAGCTCACTGGTCTACATTGCCGTTACGGCAATCAAGGGCATAAAGGCACAAAAATCCTTCCGTACCGCGTAAAACTCTGCTAAAAAATCGCTCATGACAAAAAACGCTGCAAAAAAGAGAAGTAAAAGTAAGTCCGTCTACGCACCGGGCCCAAAGGAACAAACCATCGAGTCTCACACGCTGGCGATTCTGGTCAATAACGAGCCTGGCGTTCTGGCGCGCGTGATCGGCCTGTTTTCCGGACGCGGCTATAATATTGAGAGCCTGACTGTCGCAGAAACGGATCATGCGGAGCATCTCTCCCGCATCACGATTGTTTGCTCCGGCACCCCGACCGTCATCGACCAGATCAAGGCCCTGTTGGAACGTCTCGTGCCGGTAATAGAAGTCGCCGACCTTACGCTCGAAACGCCCTTCGTCTCGCGCGAGTTGGCACTCGTAAAGGTCGTTTGCAAGGGAGAGCAGCGAATCGAAGCCTTACGCTGTGCCGATATTTTCCGTGCCCGCGCCGTAGACTCTACATTAGAATCTTTTGTGTTCGAAATTACGGGCGATACCGGGAAGGTTAACGCGTTCATCGACCTGATGCGCCCACTCGGTCTGGTAGACGTAAGCCGCACAGGTGTCGCCGCAATCTCCCGCGGAACGGAAGCCATCGGAAAAGACTAACGCTCCGAATTTAAAAATTTGGCACCAAGCCACTCAAGATAAACGGGTGAACCGCATGCAAAAAATAACATTCAAGGGCAGCCGGGGAGACACCCTTGCCGCGCGTCTCGACACACCTGATCATAAACCTAAGGCCTACGCGCTGTTTGCCCACTGCTTCACCTGCACAAAGGACATTCACGGCGCGAACAGCATTGCTAAGGCCCTGACCGCACGTGGCATAGCCGTCTTGCGCTTCGACTTTACGGGCCTTGGCGCGAGCGAAGGGGAGTTCGCCAACACCAACTTCTCTTCCAATGTCGAGGACCTCATCAAGGCTGCCGACTACTTGCGCGAAGAGCACACCGCACCGGACATTATTATCGGACATTCTCTCGGGGGAACCGCCGTATTAAGTGCAGCAAAAAACATTCCTGAAGCGCGCGCGGTCGTAACAATCGCTTCTCCGGCGGATGCCGAACACGTCGCCCATAACTTCAAAGCCGATATTGCAACCATAGAAGATAAAGGCGAGGCGGAAGTCAAACTTGCCGGACGGCCTTTCACCATCAAAAAACAGTTTCTTGAGGACATAAAAAGCCAGAACGTCCGAAACGACATCCATAACTTGAAAAAAGCGCTGCTGATCCTTCACGCGCCGCGCGACGAAACCGTCGGCATTGAAAACGCCGAAGCGATATACAACGCGGCCCTCCACCCGAAAAGCTTCGTCACGCTCGACAACGCCGACCATCTCCTCTCCAGCAAGAAAGACGCGGAATACGCAGCCGCCATCATCGCGGCATGGGCCAGCCGTTATGCCGGCTATGATCTGGAAACTGAGAGAGGCAGTAAAAAAGATGCAGCAAAAAATCAGTACACATCAGCTCAGGTAATCGTCCGGACAACCGGACACGGCAAATTCCGGCAGCATATCCAAATAGGCAAACATGAACTGACCGCCGATGAGCCGCAAGATTTAGGCGGAGATAACACCGGACCCGCCCCTTACGATCTGCTCATGGCGGCACTGGGAGCCTGCACGTCTATGACACTTCGCATGTACGCAGATCACAAGGGATGGACGCTTGATAACGTGCGTGTTGCCTTGTCCCATGAAAAACAAACCGACGATGACGAAAACGGCAAACAGGAAAAAACCGATATTTTCAAACGAAGCCTGTCGGTCGATGGAAAAGACCTGAATGCCGAAAAACGCGAAAAATTGCTGCAGATCGCCAATAAATGCCCCGTTCACAAAACCTTGACGGAAAACGAGGTGCGCATAGAAACGCACCTCGCCGAAGATTAAAAAGAGGCGGTAAGACCTAAGCGAAAGCGCCCGTCATTGCCGCCGCCAAATCAAGCCCGTGCTGCTCAATGGCCATACCCAAAATTGCTATAAATCCGCCCATTTCCCAAGGAAGCCGGAAACTGTTTGTGACAATAAATCCGATAAAGATATAGCCTAATATGGTAACGAATAAAGCATAGGTCTCAAACAAGGCATAATCGTAGCCCATCACAAGACCGCCCATGATCGGCAGCAGTAAAAGTGTCGAGGGGATGGTCATCCAGTTATTGACCGTAACAAAACGAAAGAAGTGCTCTTCCCGCCCGTATTGTTTGCTCATGAAATAAACAACGGCAAGAAACAAGGCAGACGTCAGCACAACACGCGCCGAATGCAAAGCCAGTAAATAGTTAAATGAAAATCCGCTTGATACGCCGATAAGGATAGCCAAAACAATCGGCGCCAGAATAATCGGTATAAGGAAGGATTTTACGGCTGCACCTGCACCGGTTGGAAAACGGCTGATGCCTCTACTCATAAACAGGCATATTTCACTACACCCTTTAAGACTTTCGACAGTTTCTTTTCTAGTAAACATAAAGCTCTCCCTGAGTTCTTCAGATTGTTGCAATTATGCTTACTTACGCACGATCAGGAAACTCCGTTCCCATTACGCCAATAATGCCTGAGAAATGCGGTCTTAATTTGCCCGAAAAATGGAATTTTTGACCATAATGGTTGATAAGTCTTTAATTCTCGGCATCGAGAGTTAAACAGGGCTTAAATTCCCCCAAAACAGCTAGTTTTTCTTGATTCTTAACACAAAACACTGTTTTATGCACAAGCTTCAACACAAAAGAATTTAAAGGCAAAAGGTATTATATTATGGCACAAAGCAACCTCGCAGAAGCGCAAGGCGAAAATGCGCAAGCAAAACTGAATGTTTACTATGACAAGGACTGCGATCAGGATTTGATCAAGGGTAAAAAAGTCGTCGTCATCGGCTACGGCTCCCAAGGTCATGCACACGCTCAGAATATGAAAGACAGCGGTGTGGAAGGCATTACAATCGGTCTTCGTGAAGGCTCTTCTTCTGCCCCTAAGGCGGAAAAAGCGGGCTTTACAGTCAAAACTCCTGCCGAAGCGGTAAAGGATGCGGATGTTGTTATGATCCTCGTGCCTGATGAATTACAGGCTGACCTGTACGCAGAAGAAATCGAGCCCAACCTGAAAGAAGGTGCGGCACTTCTCTTCGCACACGGCCTGAACGTTCACTTCGGCCTGATCAAGCCTCGCGCAGACCTTGATGTTTTCATGGTTGCCCCAAAAGGCCCGGGCCACACAGTCCGCGGCGAATACCAAAAAGGCGGCGGCGTACCGTGCCTGATCGCAATCGCTCAAGATTCAACCGGTAACGCAAAAGCTCTGGCTCTGTCCTATGCATCTGCAGTTGGCGGCGGTCGCTCCGGTATCATCGAAACAACATTCAAAGACGAATGCGAAACCGACCTCTTCGGTGAACAGGCCGTTCTTTGCGGTGGTATCTCCGCCCTGATCAAGGCTGGTTACGAAACACTGGTCGAAGCAGGCTACCCGCCTGAAATGGCGTACTTCGAATGTTTGCACGAAACAAAATTGATCGTGGACCTGATCTATGAAGCAGGCTTGGCGAACATGCGTTACTCCATCTCCAACACGGCAGAATTCGGTGACTACACACGCGGCCCTCGCGTCATCACGGAAGACACCAAAAAAGAGATGAAGAAAATCCTTGAAGAAATTCAGTCCGGAAAATTCGTCGAGGAATTCATGGGCGGCAATAAGGAAGGCCTGAACCGATTGAAAGAAATCCGTGAAGCAGAAGCAGAGCACGACATCGAAAAAGTCGGCAAGGAACTGCGCGACATGATGCCATGGATCGGCAAAAACAAGCTGGTGAATGACTAAACACCTTTGTTCACATGCAGAATAAGTAAAAAACCCTCCTGTTTGCGGAGGGTTTTTTCATAAAATTGCTGTTATTAGTGTTTTTGATTACAATCATTCGGTAATAATAAAAAAAACGGGATGATAATTCATGGGCGGTCCTCCGGCAGAAGGCATTACGCCAGACCCAGTAATTATAGACGCACAGTTTCGTGATGCTGCGCGTGACCCCTCGATCCTGCCTGAAGACATCTATCGGGGCCGTGCCGGATACAACCAGATGCTCGCAGAAATCAGGGAATCCCTCTACACCCAGATTCCTGAAGCTAGAGGATCACTGGAAATATTCGACCACGTTGCCGACCCTGACGACGAAATTCAGAGAATAGCGGATAGCTATAACATGACGACCGAGGAACTATACACGGTCTTCGGATATGACACTTACGACTCTTTTAAAGATGATCTGCACGGCAAAATGATTGACACGCAGCTTGATGACGGGCGCTATCTCGCCATCGCTGCCGCATGGGATCCCGATCTGCGTCATAAAGATCCTGCAACCATGACATTCGAAGACATCAAAACCTATGCCCGTATCATAATTCACGAATCATTCCATGGCCTTGATCCGTGGGTACGCGAAGGCGAACATTTCGGGTCATATGGCTGGATCATCTCAGCACATGCGAATACAAACGCCAGTGAAATGTTTGCAGATGTCGGTGCACAGGCTATGCTGCTCAGAAATGGCGAACCACCGGAAAGCACATTTCGCCTGATGACAGGCTATGACGCCGAAGCCTCAATGCGCGAAATTCCGCGCTATGACAACGGCCCTTTCATGCAACGCCTTCTGAATGAATACCCCGACGGTCAGGGAATCCAGAATTTTCGGCTGCAGGGTTGGCGCGAAACGCTCGAATCCGTTGGAGCCATGCGCGAAAGCGGTTCACCAGAAATCTCGATAGAGGGTGCACTCAGAAAATATCCGGAAAACCTGGCCTTCCAACAATACAGAGCAAAAGTCCTTGAAAATCTGCAAGCAGGCCTATCCGAAGAAGCAAGACAAACAATGACGGAATTACTAGGCGGAGACTCTCTGGAAGATTTTCTGGACCGTTTTCTTGATGATATGGATTTCCGCGGCTGGAATGAAGGAAAATACGACGATCAGATTACAGACCCCCATCACCGCGAAACCCTGCAAGCCATATATGACGCCAAGGTCGAAATCGGAAACTGGATGGAAGCACATAGAGACTTATTTCCGAATGCAGCACGCGTTGCATCCGCAATCAGATATGTGACCGGACAAACCGACACCCACATCTCGGAACCCCCGCCGACCACGAGCGAGCTTTCCAACGACATGCTCATGGCAAGACACTGGCAACAGTTTAAAGAATCCGGCAACGAATTATATCTGAGAACCGCCGGAGACTTCGGCAGTTCTGCAGAACTATGGGAATACCAGCAACATGAAGACACCGGAACCACTTCCGAATATGTAGGATATGATCGAATAACAATTGTAGAACAACTCTTCGAAGAAAACCCGCATCTTGTCACTGCAATCGAACAAGGCATATCACTTCGCGACCTCGTGAGCCTTGATGAAAAAGATCCTGATAAATTCGACGATGATGAGTATACTGTGGTCGAGAATTTCGACGAAGTTGTAGCCGCCCATAAAGCCATGAGCGCAGAACCTGCTGCACCTGCAAACGAGCCTACTTTACAAGTGCCTCTAAAACCTTAAAGTCAGCCTTATAAAAAGCCGTAAAAAACGGCGGGAAAAGGCTCGAATGTCCCTCGCGACAACACAAGACAAAGAAGAAAAAACCGAAGAAGCCGAACACGATAACGTGCTCAAGGGCGTACTCTTCGCCATATCCGCATTCTTCCTTCTCGCCGTTATGGGCGCTTGTGCCAAACTCCTGACCCAAAACCACCATGTCATGGAAGTGGCCTTCTTCCGTAACCTCGTGCCATTCGTCTTGATGACGGCATACGCACTCGCGCTTAAGAAAAAAAACAATTTCAAAGTCAAGAATACAAAAATGATTGTAATCCGCGTAATTGTTGGAACCGGCGGACTAATCACAACATTCGGCGCACTGAATGCCCTGCCGATCTCGGATGCCACCGTTATATTCATGGCCGCTAATCTTATCCTGCCGATCCTGGCATATTTCGTTTTGGGTGAAAGTGTCGGTGCACATCGTGTTCTTGCCATTATGATCGGTTTTCTCGGTGTATTTCTTGTCGCCGCTCCGACAGGACAGGTCAACCCGATAGGCTTATCGCTTGCATTAGGAGCGGCATGTTTCCATGCCACCGTGCAGATCGTTCTGCGCCGCCTCAAAGAAGAAAACCCCTTTGCCGTGACATATTACTTTACCCTCGGCGGAATGCTGGTCACAGCGGCCTTCCTGCCGTGGATCGCAACATGGCCGCAAACGGACGAACTCCTGCTGATCTTCATTCTCGGCTGCAGTGGCGGCCTTGCACAATATTGCCTGACCAGCGCCTTCAAAAACGCACCCGCCACGATTGCCGCGCCGTTTAACTACACTGGCCTGCTCTGGGCAACCGGTCTGGATATTATGATCTGGGGGTACATCCCGTCATGGCAGGTCTATCTGGGCGGAGCGATTATCATCGGCGCCAAAATTTATATCCTCCATCGCGAAAGGATTAACAAACAAAAACAAAATGTATTAAAAGGCGGGCAGGTATGAAAAAAAAGGATCACCTTCTCGCCGCAATCGGGTTCGCGCTCATCAACGCCTTTATGCTCTCTTCGATGAGCCTCTTTGCAAAAATGCTTCGTGACTATTACGGCGCGTTCGAGGTCACGTTCTTTCGTAATATATTCTCCCTTCTGGCGTTGGTAGCTTTCCTGTTTTTCATGAAAAAACTGGACGTCCTGAAAACCAACCGCCCGAAAGCACATCTCCTCAGAAGCTTTATCGGCACAATCGGCATTGTTTTGGGCGCGCAAGCTCTAGGCATGATGCCGCTTGCAGAAACCACAATCCTGCTGTTTACCGCACCTCTCTTTGTGGTGATCTTCTCGAACCTGCTTTTGGGTGAACCCGTTGGTATCTATCGATTTGCCGCTGTTTTATTGGGGTTTACAGGCGTGATCCTGATCGCAAACCCCAGCGAACCGGTAAACCAGCTCCCTCTCCTCGGGATTATGTTCGGGCTGGGATGGGGATTTTTCGCGGGCATGGTCGATGTCTGCCTGCGCTGGATCGGCCGTACGGAAAATTCCACAACAACAACATTTTATTTCGTTCTGTTCGGTACAATCGCGTGCGGAATGCATTGGCCCTTCGCTGAAGTGCAACCCGGCGCACTTTCGGCTCAAACGGGATTCATCATCATTGGTTTAGGTCTGACGGGCTTGCTCTCGTTACTTGCAAAAACCCAGAGCTTCCGTCTCGGTGAAGCTGCCAGCGTCGCCCCTGTTATGTACACCATGATTATCTGGGCTTTCGTCTTCGATTACCTGATATGGAGTAAAGTACCGGACGTAAACGCTCTATTAGGCGCCGTGATCATAATCGGCAGCAACCTGTTCATCATGTATCGGGAAATGGTGGTAAAGAAAAAAGCGCAAACCGCAACGGAGTCACTCTCGGAAAAATAAACCCTATTCTTCCTCTTCGCTTTCGTCATCGTGATCGTGATCGTGATCGGCCGCATCTATATCAGCACCAGACAACACACTGGCAGAGTCAGCCTTACGGCACCAGAAACGGTACATCCCCGCAAACGTATCAGGCTTACGCGCCTCCCATTTCGCCCAGTTACCCAAATCACGAGCATCGGGATCATCTTTGTAATGCTGTACATACTTGTTAATCAAACTTTGGGGCAAATAAAACTTGATCAGCTCCAGCCCCAACTCGTCCAGCATTTCAGCGATCTGTTTCAGATCATACTGGTGCTCTTGCACATGGAACAACAAATCCCTGCATTCCGGCATCGTGTAATAATCCAGAAAATCTTCCAAAGTCTTTAATGTCGAATACTTCAGATACTGCTTGGCATCCCGCCGAAACTCTCTGATCGCTTGTGCATTGTTACCGATATCATGTTCTTCGATCCGCTCACGCGCTTCATTAACGGCTTGTCTGGCCTGACGACTGTATAGCGCAATACGCATAATGCCGTCCGGTTTCAACAAATCCGTAATGACTTTCCATCCCGCCATCGGGTCATGCATATGATGTAAGACTCCCGAACTCGTAATGTAGTCATACTGATCTTCTAATTTGCCAAGCTCAAGGATATCAGCGTGTTTGAAGGTCACATTCTCGATGCCGAACTCCTCGGCTTTCTGGATCCCGTACGCCAGACTTGCTTTACTAAGATCGACAGCCAGAATATTCGAATCGGGAAAAACACAAGCCAGCTCAAGAGCCTCTCGCCCCGTGCCGCACCCTGCAATAAGGATGTTAGCGCTTTTACCTGTGAGATGCCCTTCGACACCCTCATCGCGTATATCCTTAAACAGCGCCTTCCAACGCGGGTAGGGAAACTCTTCATATTGCAACTGCACGGCTGAAGATGTCTCATCTTCAATCGGCGTCAGTTCGGGGATTTTTTTCTTAATCTTCTCTTGAGCATAATAGTCGTCGATTTGCCCCTTACAGATCTGCGAAACATGATCACCACCCGGCAAGGCCGCCGCGATTTTCTTCGCACGTTTTAAACGGTAAATCGGCATGTAACAACCCAAAGTTGCCAAATCAGCCAGAACAACCTCCTCCGGCTGCAGCTTTTCGATATGTTTCTTGAGGTCCTTAACCTGTTTTTGCTCATCTTCGGTCTCATCGAAAATAAAGTCAGTCAGGAAACAATAACGACTCAGGGCGCAAGCCAGAAACTCCCGTGCCTGCTCGCCCACTTTACGCGCATGCTCATCTTCGGCCAAAGCATCTTCCAACAAAGCGCGGCGCAAATGCGTCGCCCATCGCTCGAATCCGACATCGGCAACAACAAAAAGCCCTAAACCGGTCAGGAAAAACGGATCCAGAAAAACATCGGTATCCAGTCGATCAAAAACGGCCTTGAAAGACTCATATTCTTTATGACGGGACAGCTTATACGCCTGAGAAAAATGATCATCCGACTCAATAATACTCAGCCAGCTTCGCCCCATATCAGCAAGATCAATACCCGGAGTTTCAAGACACTCTAGAAGAACAGCCTTGAGGTTTTCGTTCATCTTTTTGAAATTCAAAGTGCGAACCATCTGGATCAGACGGTGTTTATATTCGTCCTGTGAAGGATCCGACGCAATCGCTTGCGCATAATTCTCTATGGCTTGAATGCCGTGGTTCTGTGCTGAATAAATATCACCCAAAACACCATAAGCCAGAGTAAAGAAAGGGTTGAACTCAATTGCTTTTTTTAAATTTGAGATGGCATCGGAATATTCACCGCGAAAATTCTGAACAACACCCAATCCATAATAGGCATCGGCATTTTCGCTAACGGAGAGGGATTCGCGAAAAAACGCTTCGGCTTCATCATACCGGTTGTTTTTAAAGCTTTCCCATCCTTTCGTGCACGCCTGCTGTGCAGAGCCTGCGGACACTAAATTGCCCAGTTCCCTCATTGATCCGTCAAATTTGCTAAATATATCTGTCGTACTTGCACACTATCACAAGTACGCATGTCTCTTAATATCTTTGAAGACCGTATTTATTGTAAAGCCCGATAGGATCATCATCATAACCTTCAAGGAAAACATAGAACATGCCGTTCTCTTCACCTTCGGTAATTTTAAAAACATGATCAACAAAGCGGACAACACGCAACTGGTCCTTAGGCGAAAGAAGCTTATACTGCGCTCCGACTTCCAGAACGGGAATATCCTCATCACCGATATACTGATCGGAAACAATCTTATACGCATAAAAATCCCTCATAATACGCTTGGCATCACCTGCATCCTTGATCCATGCTTCAGGAGTCCATGTATCGTCATCTCGAATAGAGCGCTGTGATAAGGTCTGGTCACCGAAATAAGGCTGAAAATCAAGATTTCTCCAGTGGCTCGGCCACCAACTCCAGACCCATGGCTTGGGCTCAGCAGATGCATCATTTTGCGAAAACACCGCAAATGAACCGAATAAAACCACAAGAAGCACTAAAAAACGCATTATTCTAACCCTTTAAGTTAACTGTACTCTAATAGAAATAACATTTTAACGTTTAAAATGGTATCCTAAAATAATGACAAGTGCCATTTCAATAGCGCTCAACGGATTAACATCGGCGACACAGCGTCTTAACGCCGGTGCGTCTAATATTGCAAACCTCCTGACATCCGGCTCACTAACAGACCCTGAAAACCCGCCTTATACCCCGCTGACCACGCAATCGACGGCACGAAGCAACCCCGCAGGCGTCAGAACGGACGTTGTGCCTAAAGATCCTGCTTTTATCCCTGCATTCGACCCTGATTCCCCGTTTGCCGACGAAAGCGGGCTTGTCGGAGTGCCCAACATTAATCTGGAAGAAGAAATCGTAAACCTCAAACTGGCTGAAATCACATACAAAGCCAATATCGCGACCCTTAAAACCGCGGAAGAGCTGAACGAAGAACTTCTCTCGATCCTGGACGAAGAGGCCTAACCCTCACCTCAAATATCGAAAAATAGTTTTATAACAATAGCCTGAGCGGAATTATCTCTTGCCTTTATCCTTAAATTCCTGAGAAAATCACAATATGAAATTTGTTTATTTCGGTTATGATTTCTCTGTTAACGCCCTTATGACCCTTCTGGATCAGGGGCATGAGCTTTTGGGAATACAGACTTTTCCGTGCGATAACGTTTTTTCATTCAATCAGCAAACAAAAGAAATAGCGCAAAAACTCAATGTCCCTGTAAGCGAAACCCCAATCACCGAAGACGAAATACAAGCTTATCTCGATCAAGGATGCGAAACATTCATAGCATTCGGATACAAATATAAAGTTCCGCCGATTGACCCGAAAAAAGCCTACGCAATCAACGTCCATCCGTCTTACCTGCCCAAAGCTAGGGGCATCATGCCAATGCCCTATATACTCCTTAAGGAACCGGAAGCGGCCGGCATAACTGTACATAAAATGACAGAGGAATACGATGCCGGAGATATCCTTTACCAAAAATCATTCAAAGTTGATGCCACAACGGATATTGAAATTCTCTCATCACGAGCTGCCATGACCGGCGAGACTATGCTGGTAGAAATTTTGCAAGATCTTCCCCGCTATTGGAAAAGAGCCAAAAAACAAAAAGAAAAACACGCAACCCACTACGGTGTTCCTGATGATGACATGCGGGAAATAAAATGGAATTCAACGGTAAAAGAAATCATTCAGAAGTCAAAAGCATTTGGCCACTATGGCACGACAGCAACGATAGACGGCAACAGGCTCGCAATTTTCAATTTGAACGGCTGGGAGGAACAACACGAATGCGAACCCGGTGAAATAACACTGGTTCTACCCTATGAATTCGTAATTGCCGCCAGTGATGGCTTCATCTGCCTGAAAGAATTTATGGCTCTCCCGAAAAAAGAAGAACACACGGCATAAACAACGCTATCTAGCTCGGAAGGATGGCCTCTTTAAACCAGAACGCCTCAACCGCCTCGGCAAGACAAGACATACTTTCAAGACATTTTGATTTGGTCACAAATGCTGCAGCTTGGTTGTCGTAACTTTTTTTCACATCATTCGCATCATTGGAACCGGAAACTATGATTACGGGAATAGACTTTAGAGAAGCATCTGCTTTAATTGTTTTCAAAACATCATAGCCGCTTTTGCGCGGCATGTTGATATCAAGTAAAATCAGATTGGGGCGTTTTGCATTTTTATGCTTGCCCTCACGCCCGAGATAATCAAGCGCTTCTTGACCGTCTTTAACATGAAAAACCGCTATTCCCACGCCTATATCTTCCAAAGCCTGAATAAGAAAAAAGGCATCTGTGTCTTCATCTTCCGCTAAAAGAATATGGATAGGGTTTTTAGTCACCTGAATAATAGCCTGACATTACTTTCTAGTCTTACTGTCTTATATTTATAGGACAGAAATCAAATAGCAGGCAATTGAATAATAAAACAACTGCCACCTTCGAACTTTTCATCCAACTGTATGCTACCGCCGTGAAACTCCGCAATACGCTGACAAATCGCCAGACCGATACCTGTGCCCTGATAGTCTTTTTCTGTATGAAGGCGTTGGAAAATTTTGAAAATTTTATCCTTGTATTCCGGGTCAATTCCAATCCCGTTATCTTCTACACGAATAAACCAGAATCGCCCCTTTTTCTCGGCTTTGATGCGTATTTCAGGCGGCTCATCAACCCGGCTGTACTTGATCGCATTCTGCAAAACATTTTGGAACAACTGCGTAAGCAGGTTCTTATTACCTAAAACTTCGGGCATATCCTCAATATGAATTGTTGCACTATGACTTTCGACTGCACCCTCGAGTAAATCTTGTGCCCGCAGAATAATATCACCCAAATCAAGTGCTTCTACTTCGACATCCTTCTTACCAACGCTTGAGTAAGCGAGAAGACTGTCAATCATATCAAACATACGGTCCGAACTTTTCTTTATGATACCAAGCAACTCGGTTGATTTTGCATCAAGATTATCCGCAGCATTTTGCATGAGATAATGTGCACTCAGACTTAAGTGTCGAAGTGGTGCCTTCAAGTCATGCGATGCCACATAGGCAAAGTCTTCCAGTTCCTGATTGGAACGGCGCAAGTCCTCCTCCGCCTTCTTCTCTTTGGAGATATCGCGCACAATAGCGCTGTAAAAAACCTTATTGGCAACCTGTACCTTTGATGACGCCAGATAAATGGGAAAAACACTGCCGTTTTTGTGCCTCCCGAACAGCTCAACCCTCTGGCTGCTATCCTCCTCGCCTCCTCCTTCGTTCTTTTGACCGTCAGCAGCCTGAAGGCAGGTGATAATATTTTTGTCTTTCTCCTGTGTCTGGCTTTCGGGCTCCAAAACGCTAACTGAACGCCCGATAATATCATCGGGATGATATCCGAAGATGTCTTCGCAAGCCTTATTGAATGTTTCAATCTCTCCGTTTTCTTTAATAATCATAAGGCCGTCCGCCGTCGTCATCAAAATCGCTTCGAGATGATTTTGGATACGCATCAACTCTGTGACGTCACGCGCTATGCCAAGTAGAAATCTCTGCCCTTGCGCATCCTTGAAACAGGTTTTTCGCGTGAAATAAATCTTTGTTTTCCCTTCAACTGTATTGGTCTCAAAAATCTCGGTGTATCCGCGCTCAAATGCCTTCCTGTCTTCTTCCTTGAATAGCTCTTGCTCTTCCGGCGTAAAAACCTCCAAACCTGTATTTCCGATTAATGTTGCACGCTGTTCCGGCGAATAAAGATCTAAAAACAACTGGTTCGCGGCAATAATTTCATGTTGCTCATTTTTGACGAAAATCATGTCCGGCACATTGTCCATGATAATTTCAAGAAAATGCGACTGGTCTTTTAATTGCCGCGTTTTCTCCTCAACAATTTTCTGTGTAACGGCGCCTTGCCCTGTCACAACAAGCAAAAAACCCGTCGAAATAAATGTAAAAAGAAAACTTCCGGCCAGAACATACCAAAGCCCCCAATTGATGTGACTGCTTAAATAATCGTCAGTGGAATAGAAAAACAGAGACCAGTGCTGGTTAAGGAATGAAAAAGGTACACGGAATATGAAAGGAACAAAAACATTACTTGGATAATCCAGTTCCTCAACCTCATTTGTTTCGGGCTCTTCGCTCAGGGAAAATATACGAATCTTAATGCCCCTGTCTTGCCAATCGGACATGGTTTCGCCAAACACATCCATGGTTCTGTACATTCCGAAAACAAAACCCTTTAAAATCGGCTGCTTACCCTCATCATCTATAATCGGAATAATAGATATAAAAACCTCTTCCTGATCTTGTGCCCAGAATGCCGGTTCATTCAATATATGCATGGTATTACCGGCATAGGCATCTGAAAACGCGTCAAAAACCCGCGGAAAAAGCGCAAAATCAACACGCCTGAGAGTATACCTCTCTTCCCTCAACTTCTCGTATTCTGTTTTAAGAGTGCTCTGGTTTTGAAAATCTTCAAGCGATAAAACTGAGCCTGAAACAGGAACCCAATATAGCCCTGCAAGTGATGGATAAACGTCGAAAGTGTTCTTCAGAAACTGTCCGTATTCGGCTTCAGAGACGTATTCAGAAGCTTCGAAATAAAATTTTATATTTCTGACAACATCAATATACCTTGCGAAGCGCGCAGACAAAGACTGCACGATAAGCTCGGTATCTGTCACAATATTTTTCCTCAAACGCTGTTTCTCGTAGCCTCGGGCAAAAAGGAATACAGAAACGGTTATGACGAAAATACAAATCAACGGAAGTATAACGGCGTACTTTCGATATTTCGAAATTTTACGCTCCATTAAAACAAGTGTGATCGGCCCGAAAACCAGAACACCCAACATATCCCCGACGTACCAGGTGGCCCACGACAGCGGTAAGTCCTGCCAATCCAATAGTTCGAAAGACAATAAAACCAGCTGAGAAAGAGAGGCAGAAACAAGGCAACTGATCGGTCCGGCCAGAATTGTAAAAAGACAAACCTCTTTAAACGTCTCAAGTCGGACAGCGTGGCCAATAAAGCGATTCAGCAAGAACACACCGACAAAAGCCTGTATAGCAGGCGCAAGCCCCATAAGAGTACTGCGTATAAATAAATCACCCAGCGCCAAGCCGCTTTCGGGATAGGCAATCATAAAATTTACAGCGGCGGCACCTAAAAAAACACCGGGTAAAAGTCTGTACCCGTAGCAATAAACAGCACCGAGCGCGATCCCGGCCCCCGGCCAGAAAATAGTTGCAAAAACCGGATCAGACGCCAGAAACAGCCCTACCCGTCCGAAAACGTAATAGAGCGCCGCGACCAGAATATTTTTTAAAACGATATTCAAAACATAAGTCCGGATGTCTTCTTTGAAACCTCCCGAATATTACAACGCAAAAGAACCAAAGATAAAGCATTATAAAAACAGAGTTTTATCTTCATTCTGCAAATAAACATGATAGTTTAATCATGATATGGGCAATATTGTTATTCTAACAGGTGCAGGCATTTCCGCGGATAGCGGCCTCCAAACCTTTCGCGGTGCCGAAGGTTTGTGGTGCGGCCATCGCGTGCAGGATGTGGCCACACCCGAAGCCTTTTCAAAAAACCCCGATGTCGTGCATCAATTCTACAATGAAAGACGCCGACAACTTTTGTCTCCCGAAATAAAACCTAATCCTGCGCATACGGCACTCGCGGAACTGGAGAGCAACTGGCCGGACGGACACGTAACCGTCGTCACACAAAACATCGATGATCTCCACGAACGCGGGGGCACAAAAAACCTTCTTCACATGCACGGCGAACTCCTGAAAGCCTTTTGCGCTTCATGCAAAGCAAAAATAGAGATCAATAAAGACCTGAAGACGGCAGACACATGTGAAGCTTGCGGTCAGAGCGGCTTCATGAGACCCGACATAGTCTGGTTTGGCGAAATGCCCTACCACATGGACGAAATTTTCGAACAACTTGCGCAATGTGATCTGTTCATTTCTATTGGAACCTCCGGACAAGTCTATCCTGCAGCCGGATTTGTAGCCCAAGCCAATGCCTACGGCGCTGAAACGATAGAAATAAATCTGGAACATAGCCATGTTGCCAGCGCGTTCGACCGACACATTAACGGCAGAGCTTCAGAAACCGTACCCAAATTTGTAAAAAAACTTCTGGAAAATACGTAATAAACCTATACCATTTATAGAGCGTTATTCATTTTTTAAACCGCTGCACTCTGTGGTATAAAAATCATATTCAATTCTTGTTTAGCCTTTAAGTCGAATTCATCATGTTCCGAACCCCGACCCGCACTACGATAATGATGTTTTTTTTCTGGTGTTTGTTCCTGGCAGCATCAGCCGCAAACGCTTTAAGCGTCGATAACATTCGCTTCGGTAACTACCCGGACAAAACACGCATGGTCTTGGATCTCAGCCAGATCACCGACTTCCGTGTGTTCGCCCTTGACAATCCCTACCGTCTGGTCATCGATATGGGGACATTCAAATGGCAAGCCGGAAAAGTCTACAAACCGCCGCAGACAGGCATTCAGGATATCCGTCAGGGCCCGCTACAACCCGGGATATCGCGTATCGTCTTTGATATGAACAGGCCGTTTAAAGTCAATACGGCATTTCTATTGCCCAAACACGACACAAAACCCGATCGCATTGTCATTGACTTCCAATCAACAAATCGTGAGACCTTTTTGACCCAAAAAGGAAGCATCCACGGCACATTGAGCATTGAAGATATCTACACGGAAGTATCATTAACCGCTCCCGCCGCTGGAACAAATATGTCTGAAAACTCTCAAGACAATGCTACATTCCCGCCAATCCCGAAAGCAAAACCGCCATCACATACGATCTCGAAGCCCTTGATTATTATTGATCCGGGCCATGGCGGTGTTGACCCGGGCGCCGTAGGCGTTGGAAACATATACGAAAAGCACATCGTTCTCGCCCTTGGCAAGGAACTCAGAAGCCAGCTACTGGCAACGGGACGCTACCGCGTTGAAATGACACGTGAAACGGATAAATTCATAAAGCTGGCAGACCGTGTAAAAATCGCCCGAGAAAAACAAGGAGACCTTTTCGTTTCAATCCACGCCGATACCATTCACAAACCGGACGTGCATGGCACATCCGTCTATACTTTGTCCAAAACAGCCTCGGACAAACAAACCGCTAAACTCGCTGAAAAAGAAAATCAGGCCGACTTGATCGCCGGAATAGATGTCGAAGTTGATGACCAGCAAGTTATAGAAATTCTTTTCGACTTTGTAAGAACGGAAACCATGAACCAGTCTAAATATTTTGCCAATACACTGGTTCAAAAAATGGAACAAAACAATGTCTTTATGCTTCAGAACCCACACCGCTATGCCGGTTTTGCAGTACTCAAAGCGCCAGACATACCCTCTGTACTGGTCGAAGCGGGGTTCATGTCCAATCGAAAAGAAGCAAAACTATTAAGCAAACCGTCACATCGACGCAAGATTGCGCGCGCAATCCTTATCGGTATTGATGCATATTTCGAACAAATCACCAGAAATGAAAAAAGTTGAGAATCGCAGACAAAACGGAGACGTTCAAAAATCCTGTGATATTTCCGCCACACAACGAGTGTTGCATTTTTACACAGTTTTATCGCCTTATAAGCAACGAAAAATAAAAACCGCTTGAAAAAAGGGAATGAATGAACGATGACTATTATGAGAAAAAATTGAAATAGCACACATTGTGGGCACGATCTAATATCGACTTCAATCAATAAGATTTTAGAAACATGAGGATTAAAATGAAAAAAACAATAGCAACATTCTGCCTGATTGGTTCAACAATCGCACTGTCCGCTTGCACAAGTAGCCAGACGTACAGCGAGTCAGAATACCCGACACCATATTCAATGGAACGTACAGCAACGCACGCACATACAGCGACTGAGCAGTCTGTTGTTGAAATTCCAAAGAAAGCACACAAAATGGAAAAGAAAACTTACAAGCAAAAGCCTGCTGAAAAAGTTTTCCAAAGAGCGCAACAGAAGTAATCTTCGCTCTTATAAAAGCTTCCCAAAAGACTGCCTTTGTGGCAGTCTTTTTTTGATATATACCAAAAAAGCAAGTGCTAGAAAAAGTGACAACAAACCATATTCACACAAAAAACATCTCGCAGGTTAGAAAATCAATGAAAGACATGCTCGTCCGTATCGCCCTTATCGCAATTGTAAACTACTTGGGATTACTGGCGGTTGTTGTCGTGTTTGAAATTATGGTGCATGCCGACGAAGGAACGGAAGACGCAAAACTGGTCGCACTGCTACAAAGTTACTATTTTCGCACATATATCCTATATGTAATTTGCGCGGCGTTCAGCCTGTGTTTCCTGTTTTTGAAGTCACAGATAAAATACGCCTTCTTATTGGCCCCCCTCGTTTTTCCCACGATATTCGGGTTGATTTATCTATCATTGGCCAATTAAAACTTCGGCAGTCCCCTCTCCCTCTAATCCACCCGCGCGACGATCGGCCTCTTCCCTGAAGGCAAAGCAGGTGGCACCGGAACAGTGTCACTGAGTTCAATAACATGGGTCTTTTGATAAGGCGGCTTCTGATCAGGCACAACCACATCGCTGCGGCCTTTGGACTTAGAACCGTCGTCATTGCCGCCGATCGTAAGAAACGGATTAATACGGTCTATAAAACTACGCGGCACGCGTGCAATAAGAAGGGGATAGCCCTTACGCTCTCGAAAGGCAGCACGAATGGTCGGCCACCTCAAACGATCCTGAAACTCACCGGCCGCACTGGTAATACGTTTCATATCCTCTTCTGTAATCTCTTTGTGCTTCACTTGTCCGGTCTCTTCCATGAGGATGGCCTGCTCCAGATCAGGATGCACCTCCAAATACAGCTCATTCTCGATCCATGACACTTTGACGGGCTGGTTAACAACATTAACCTCCGTACCCACATCGATTTCTTTAAAAAGCATTTTGATATTCTCGGGATACAGACGAATACATCCGCTACTCACGCGACGCCCGATACCATAAGGTCTGTTCGTGCCGTGAATAAGATAAGCCGGCCAACCAAGATATAAAGCATGCGTTCCGAGCGGATTATCCGGACCCGGCGGAACAACCTCCGGAAGCTCTGGGTCTTCCTTGCGCATTCTGGGGGTTGGCCGCCAAGTAGGCCCCTCCTTCTTGCGCACAATCTCGGTCTTTCCGGTAGGCGTTGACAACCCCTCACGCCCGATACCGATCGGATATGTAGAGGGTGCGTTATCACCATGCACAAACGCGTAAACGCGCATTTCCGGTAAATTAATGACAATACCTTCACGTTTGACATCAGGCAGAAGATGGCGGGCGGGAATAATCAGCTCAGTCCCCTCACCAGGGATCCATGGATCAATTTTGGGGTTGGCCGCCCGCATCTCCACAAACCCCAAACCGTGCTTTCTCGCAAGATGAATAAACGTATCTTCGAAAACAGCCTCATATTTGATGGTCTCACCGACATAGTTTTTGTCATATGCGGCATAACTATGCTTCGGGAAAGCGAAACACGTTAAAGTCATGAAACTTGCCAAAGCTAAATACGAAAAACATCGCAGAGTAGACATCCCTGTACTCCTGAATTTTTTAATGTTGTATAAGAAATACTGGTTTTTCTTGAAATCGACAAGTCAAACGGCGAGATTGAGAGGAATAAGATCAGTCTCATACGAAAACAGCGGTAAAAATAACACTACCCGTCAATCATATCATCAACGCTGTCCTGTAATCTGGCAAACACCTTGTCAAAAACCGTACTCTTCAGCACACGACCTTTTCCTTGCTGGAAAAGCTCGAACATGGTGGTCTGCGGGCCGACCCTGCGGATCACAAATTGAAAACATGCCGACTCGGAAACTGACTGGTAATACGTATAAGATGCCACACCGGCGTCAAAATCACACTCCACCGTCCTGTAGGTCAAAACCTTCTTGGACGCGGCATGAATATACAATTGATCAAGCTTCTGAAACTGGTAACGGGTAAAACCGCTTTTTTGTTCGAAGGCAGGGTTGTGAATGACCTTAAAACTCATGTATTTATGATATCAAAATCACGAAACAAAAGGAAGCAATCATGGCACTCCTAGAAACGCCGGGCATGGAAAATGGATTCCAAGCCGTTGATTTTGAATTAAAAAACATTGACGGAAACACTTTATCCCTGAAGGACTGTCAGGGCAAAAACGGTACGGTCATTATGTTTATCTGCAATCACTGCCCGTACGTGAAGGCTGTCATCGACCGCGTTGTTGAAACCGCAAAGGAACTAAAACAACACGGCATCAAATGCGTAGCAATCATGCCGAATGATACGGAAAACTATCCTGCCGATTCGTTCAAAAATATGCAGAAATTCGCCAAAGAGAACGGGTTTACCTTCCCCTACCTCATCGACGAAACGCAAGAAATTGCAAAAGCATATGATGCCGTGTGCACACCAGACTTTTTTGGCTTTGATAAAAACGGTCTTCTGCAGTACCGCGGACGTCTGGACAGCGCAGCCAACAAGCCTGCAGACGCAGAAACAGTACCAGAATTGAAAAACGCCATGCTGGCTGTAAAGGACAAAGGCGAAAGCGACGAACGTCAGTATCCGTCCATGGGCTGTTCAATCAAGTGGAAACAATAGACAAATGCTTGTTGTGCCTTGTTTTTAAACGCAGAGACATATAAAAACATACCCTGAATAAGAAAAGAGTGAAAACATGTCAAACTTGCTGGTCGAAGTCGATGAAGCGCTGAAACAAGAGCGCATGGAAAAATTCTGGAAGGATTACGGCTCTCTGGTCATTACGGGAATTGCCGCATTGATTCTAGGAACCGCAGGCTGGTCAGGCTATAAGGCTTGGAACGCAAACGTCAAAAAGGAACAGACCGACAAATTCATCGCCGCTACAAATGCGAACGACACAGAAACCGCTCTCATGCAACTCGCTCCTGAACTACGCCCGTCTCTGGCAGCTATGGCCAAATGGCGCGCCGCCGGCCAAATGGCGCTTGAAGGAAAAACAGAAGAGGCAAAAAAAATCTACGCGGCAATAGAAAACGATGCCGAAGCGCCGCAGGATTTCCGCCTGCTCGCTGTCTACCAAAAAATCCGGCTGATGGCACAGGATGACCCGAAAAAAGCTCTCCCGCTCCTTGAAGCCATTGCCCGCGATGAAAACCACCCATGGCGTCACATCGCCAGATTTGAAGCCGCAGTTTTACATGCACACACCACACAGAACCTCACGGCGGCACGCGACCATCTTGCCGTTTTGCTGAAAGAACCGGAACTGCCGCCTTCGCTGGACCGCAAGGCACGCTCACTGGATATCCTTTACAAATTACAAGAAACAACGTCGAGCGCAGAGATCGAGCCTGCAGCCGATAAAAATGATACTGAGTCTCCAAAAGCCGCTGAAAACAATACTGAATCTGGAGAAGAATAAGTATGAATAATAAAAATACGTTACTACTCGTTATGTCTGTTTTAATGCTGTCCGGCTGCTCTTACACGTCCGGGTTGTTCGGCGGCGATGACGATGATGAAGTTAGGCTAGAAGGAAAACGTATTTCGGTTTTGGAGCTTGAAAAGTCCCTGCAACCTGAAACAAAAAATCAGGAAGTGGCAGTGGCAGACTCTTGGAACAACGCAAACTGGCCGCAAGCCGGCGGTTATCCGAACCACTCCATGCAAAATCTGTCTCTGGCAAAGGATGTGAAACGGGCTTGGCGTGCCGATATCGGGTCAGGCCGTAAAAAAGGCTTGCCCCTTACCGCCAAACCTGTTGTCGCGGAAGGCAAAGTTTTCACGCTCGATACAAATTCTGAAGTCCGTGCGTTTAGCGTGGATAAAGGCAAAGAAATATGGGACGCCGACATAGAAAACGATGATGAAGACGAAACAGTCATCAGCGGCGGCCTGTCCTATGCCAACGGCGTTGTCTTCGTGACAAACGGCTTCGATGAAATCATCGCCCTGTCCGCCGCAAACGGTGAAACGCTCTGGAGAACACGCCTGCCCTCCCCCTCACGCGCCGCACCGACCATCATGTCCGGCCGCGTCTTCGTGACAACTCTCGACAACCGTGTCGTCACACTTGCGGAAGACACTGGCAAAGTCATCTGGGAATATGTCGGCATCAGCGAAGCCGCCGGCCTCTTGGGTGCGGCCAGCCCCGCGGCCAACAGCGATATCGTTGTGCCTGTGTTCTCATCCGGTGAGGTGAGCGCCCTGCGTCTCGAAAACGGTTCGGTCGCATGGTCTGACAACCTGACAAACGTCAGAAGCTACGGCGGCGGACTTGAAGGCCTCTCGGACATTAAAGCCTACCCGATTATTGATCAAAGCAAAGTGCTGGCCGTCAGCTATGGCGGTAAAATGGTGGCACTGGATGAAAGAAGCGGCACGCGTATCTGGCAGAAGGATATCGGCAGCACGGAAACACCGTGGGTAGCAGGCGCAACCGCCTTCATCCTGTCTTCGGATTCCCAACTCATTGCTTTAAATTTGGATGACGGCCGCATCACATGGGTCACCCCTCTTCCACGCTATGAAGATGAAGAAGACAAGGAAGATCCGATACGCTGGAGCGGCCCCGTCATGGGCTCGGGTCGCCTGATACTCGTCGGCACACACGGCCATATCATTGAAATAATGGCAAAAGACGGCTCTATTGTAAGAGAATGGGATGCTGACCGTTCCGTATCACTTGCCCCAGTCATCGCCTCAAACACGCTGTTCATTCTCGGGGATGACGGAACGCTCATGGCCTTTAGATAATTCATTAGAATAAGGCAGAGTAAGGGACTGACAACTTAAGATGCTAAAACTCGCAATCATAGGCCGCCCGAATGTCGGGAAATCGACCCTGTTCAACAAAATGGCCGGAAAACAGATGGCCATCGTGAATGATACGCCCGGTGTAACGCGTGACTGGCGCGAAACCGAAGGCCGTTTGTTTGACCAGCGCTTTAATATCATCGACACTGCGGGCCTTGAAGAATCATTCGATGAATCCATACAAGGACGCATGCGCAAACAAACCGAGGCCGCTCTGGCACAGGCCACCTGCATCCTTTTCGTGATAGACGGAAAGAGCGGCGTGACACCTGCCGACGAACATTTCGCCGCCTTTATCAGAAAACAAAAAAAACCTGTCATTCTGGCCGTCAACAAGTGCGAAAACACAAAAGCAACGGCATCGACAATCGGCGAAGCCTACAGTTTCGGTTTCGGCGACCCGATCGCAATGTCTGCCGAACACGGCGTCGGTTTTGATGACCTGTATGAGGCCATGCGCCCCTACTTTGAGGAAGACGACGATGAGTCGGATCAAGACCTCGAAGAAGACAATCTGATTGAAAATCTCGACGAGCTCGAAGGACTGGAAGATTTTGACTTTGAGCAGGAAGACATCGATCCGGAAAAACCGATCAAGGTGGCCATCGTCGGGCGGCCGAACGTTGGGAAATCAACGCTCCTGAATGCCATCGTCAAGGAAGAACGGGTGATGACAGGCCCCGAAGCAGGAATCACACGCGATGCCATCGCGGTCGACTGGGTCTTCAATGACCGTAAATTCAAACTCGTTGATACAGCCGGCCTGCGCCGCAAATCAAGAATTCAGAACGCGATAGAAAAAATGTCCGCCGAAGACAGTCTGCGCGCTATCCGGCTCGCACAAATTGTTATCCTTGTTCTGGACGCAAATGCTGCGCTCGAAAAACAGGATCTTCAAATTGCGGAACACGTGCTAAACGAAGGACGGGCGCTTGTTATCGCCGTCAACAAATGGGACACGATCAAGGAAAAGAACGAATATCTGGATGAAATTCGCTACAAAATGGGCAAATCGCTCGCCCAGACAAAAGATATCCCGCATGTGACAACGTCGGCGGAACACGGCAAAAACATAGAAAAATTGCTGCATGTTTGTCTGCAAACTTACGACACATGGAACACGCGGATCAAAACCAGCGGTCTCAATCACTGGCTCGCAGCAATGGAAAGCCGCAACCCCGCCCCGCTTGTCTCAGGACGCCCGAACAGATTGAAATACATCACACAAATCAAGACGCGCCCGCCAACATTTGTACTATGGGTCTCCAAACCAAAAGACCTGCCCGGAGCCTATAAGAAATACATCATCAATGGCCTGCGAAAAGATTACGACATCCCCGGCGTACCGATCCGTCTGATGGTCCGTACCAGCAAAAACCCGTATGGTAAAAGCAAAGACTAGCGAAAAAACTAAACAACGCCTGTCAGATATGTTTGCAAATAATCAACGGCCTGAACCAGATTGTAGGCAATAGCAAACGAAAGAACAGCGACAAAACCCGCCATTTCCCAAGGTAACCTGAAAACATACGTCACCACAAAACCGGTGTAGATATATTTCAAGATGAGAATAAATACAAAATAACTGTTCCAGGCCTCCAGATCACCGCCGACCGCTATAAGAAATACCAAAGGCGACGCCAGTAAAAACCCGGGAATAGCCAACCAATTGTTCACATTGACAAATTTCCAGAAATGTTCGTCTCTCTCATACTGCTTGCTGATCCAGTAAACAATCGCAAGAAACAGGATAATCCCCAATAGCGATGCTGTAATATTCAAAGCGAGGACAAGAGCAACGGGTGCCTCTGAAGAATCTGCAAGCCAAACAAAAATGCTAAAAGGAAAAAGCAGAATAGGAATCAAAAAAGATCTAAGCCCGGCGCTCTTGCTATCGTCAAACCGTTCAACGCCCGCCGGCATAAACAGCATGACCTCAAGACTACCGATCGTATTTTGCTTAACTTCCTTGCTCGTGAACATAAAAACCTCGCACCTAGCTGATTGAAAAACTTTAACACGTCCCCGTTTTGCACCGCCACAATTAAAAACCTCAAAACCTTGCCAGACCTTTGGAAACGCTTTAAGACTAACACATTGAAGAAACAATTATTTTAAAAAGCAGGAGACAAAATAATGTCAGGTTCTGTATTCATGGCACTCGCAACCAACGTCGTTATCGCCATCGCCATTCTGATCGTTGGCTGGATTGGTGGCAACTGGGTAAAAAAACAAATTACCAAAATCAAGAAACTTGATGAAACACTGAAATCCTTCCTTGGTACCGCTGCGAAATACCTGATCATGGCCATCGCCGTCATAACTGTACTGCAGCAATTCGGCGTACAGACAGCAAGCTTGATTGCTGTACTCGGTGCCGCCGGCCTTGCCATCGGTTTGGCTCTTCAAGGCACACTCAGCAACGTTGCTGCGGGCGTTATGCTTCTCTTCCTTCGCCCGTTTAACGTCGGCGACTTCATCACATGCGCAAGCGTATCCGGCACGGTAAAATCCCTCGGCCTATTTGCAACAGAAATGTCCACGGTCGAGAATATCTATATCTTTGTGCCGAACAGCAGACTTTGGAATGCCGACATTCAAAACTTCTCCCGCAACCCCGTCCGCCGTCAGGATATCGTCATCGGCATCAGCTACGACGACGACATCGGCAAAGCAAGTAAAACAATCGAAAAAGTAGTTAAAGCCGACAAACGCGTTATACAGGGCGAGGAAGGCAAAGACCCGACAATCATGGTCACAAACCTCGGCGACTTCTCCGTAGACCTTACGGTGCGCCTCTGGACGGAAAGAACGGACTTCTGGAACACGAAGGTCGAACTGACCAAGGCAATTAAGGAAGCGCTCGATAAAGACGGCATCACCATCCCGTTCCCGACCCGCACAATCGAAATGGTCGGACAGGACAATGAGCCCGAGCCAAAGTCCAAAAAAGCCGAAAGCAAGTCCTCTAAGAAAGCCGCTTAAATCTCTCGCGATTTGACTTTACGAATACAACAAAGCCGCCTCAAAAGGCGGCTTTTTCTTGATTGTTACAAGAATGCCTAAGCCTTCTTTTTCTTCTCGTTCCGAAGGGGTGTGACAGGCACACTTTTCTTTTTATTCTCGTGATCGACCAATGCCACGGGATAATCGCCAGTAAAACACGCATCCTCGTATTGGGGGTGTTCGTTGTTCCGCCCGCTTTCACCCAGCGCACGATAAAGACCGTCAATCGAGATATAGGCCAGAGAGTCCGCTTCAATAAAGGAGCGAACATCATCAACCGTCTTGTCATGCGCCAGCAATTCCTGTGTCGTCGGCGTATCAATCCCGTAAAAACAGCTATAGCGGATCGGCGGAGAGGAAATACGCATATGCACCTCCTTTGCACCGGCACTACGCATCATTTCGACAATCTTTTTGGATGTCGTACCGCGAACGATGGAGTCATCGACCAGAACAACGCTTTTGCCCTCAATGAACTTGCGATTCGCGCTGTGCTTCAGCTTCACACCCAAATGGCGAATCTTGTCAGTCGGCTCGATAAATGTGCGTCCGATATAATGGTTTCGAATAATACCCAGCTCAAACGGCAGACCGCTCTCCGTCGCGTATCCAATGGCCGACGGCGTCCCGCTATCGGGAACGGGCACGATAACATCCGCACCCTCAACCGGAGCTTCCTTGGCCAGTTCCGCACCGATATTTTTGCGCACCTCATAAACGCATTTTCCGCCCATATAGCTGTCAGGACGCGCAAAATACACATATTCAAATATACAAGGACGCGGAGACTGTTTCTCGAACGGCTGTGAAGTATGAACACCTTCTTGATCCAAAACCACCATCTCGCCCGGTTCGATCTCGCGCACAAATTCCGCACCGATAATATCAAGCGCACACGTCTCGGACGCAAGCGTATACCCCTCACCAATCTTGCCCAGAACCAAAGGTCTGATCCCGTGTGGATCACGGATGCCGATTAATTTGCCGCCAGTGGAAATCACAAGCGCAAACCCGCCCATAATCTGTCTTACCGCATCAATAATACGATCCTGTATACTGTCCTGCTTCGAAACGGCGACAAGATGGACGATTACTTCCGTATCGCTCGTGGACTGGAAAATAGAACCGCGCTTGACCAATTCCTCACGCAGCAATTCTGCGTTTGTCAAATTGCCGTTATGCGCCACGGCAAACCCGCCGCAATCCAGATCCCCGTAAAGCGGCTGGACATTCCTTAGCGCAGGCTCACCCGATGTTGAATAACGGTTATGACCGATGGCGATATGCCCCTTGAGTGTTTCAATCACATCAGCCGAGCCGAACGTCGCACCCACCAGACCCAGCGCCCTTCGATCATGAAACATATGCCCGTCAAAGGAAACAATCCCACAGGCTTCCTGCCCCCTGTGCTGCAGGGCATGCAGTCCTAACGCTGTTAGTGTTGCAGCGTCCTTATGCCCGTAAACACCGAACACACCGCATTCTTCGTGCAATTGATCATCGTTAAGATGGAAAACTGACATCAAATACCCTTAATCGTTATACTGCGGCGCATTGTCCTGCGCATCCTCAATCAACTGATCCATGGCGTTGCGCTCTTCCTTGGAATAACCTTCCTCAGCGGCCTTGTCTCGGGTAGACCCACTACCGTCACGAACACCCTCCGGCGTATCATCCTGATTTTCTTGGCCGGCAATCCCCTGTTCCTCCAGAATTTTCTTCGCCAAATTACTATCCGCGGAGTATTCTTCAACATCCTGCTTCAAACTCTGCGGGAAAAACGTATACATCCAGCCTGCAACGCTCTCCAGATACGGCGCAGTCTTACTCTGGGCCAAATGCTCAGTCTTCTGCTCGGCCGTCAAGCCAACATAAAGAGGCAGGTAAAGCAAACCGATCAATAAAACACCGCGCAACAACCCGAAAATAACACCGACCGTGCGATCAATCGCCCCGAGCCCGACATTACTGACATATTCGGCAAGAAAATGGCTGATGACAGAAAATATTATCGCAAAAACAAGAAAAATACTGCCGTAGGCCAGACTATCCGCGACAATCTCATAAGGAATCATACCCAAAAATTTATCAGCGTTTTCAGCATCTTCTGCGGAAACCTCCGCACCGACACCGAACCACTCCCGTACCAACGGCGCAAAATACGGTCCGCCTAAATAGGCAACGACCGCAGCGCCGACAATACCCACAATCGTTAGGATTTCGCGCACAAATCCCCGTATAAATGATATCAGGGCCGAAACCAGAACAACAAAAAGGACAACAATATCAATCAACATATTTGGGAGCGCCGATCACTTTAAAACGGGTTTGCAAACACGAATTAAGATTGATAGGGCATGACCACCCGAAATGCAAGTATTCTTGCACCCTCTATCATGGAATAAATCTCCGGAAAACGTCCTGAAAAAAGGAACTTAAGTGCCGAGCGGAGCCAAAATCATAATCATCTGGCGACCTTCGAGCTTAGGTTTTAACTCAATCGTAGAGATTTCCTCAAGCTCTTGTTGCATCTTGGACAGCAAATCACGACCGATATCCTGGTGCGCCATTTCACGGCCACGGAAACGCATCGTCACTTTGACCTTGTCTCCGCCTTCCAGAAATCTGCGGGCATTACGCATTTTAACGTCATAATCGTGCTTTTCGATATTTGGTCGGATCTTCACTTCCTTGACATCGATTGTCTTCTGCTTCTTGCGGGCTTCGGCAGCTTTCTTCTGCTGCTCGTACTTGTACTTGCCGTAATCAAGAATCTTGCAAACGGGAGGACTAGCACCGGGAGAAACCTCTACCAAATCCAAACCTGCGTCCTCGGCAAGCTTAAGAGCTTGCTCAACGGACATAACACCTTTCATCTCACCATCGGCATCAACGACACGAATTTCGTCTGCTCTGATATCCTCATTGACACGTGGACCGTCATCTCTACGTGGCGGGCGTCTGTTATTACTTGGTCTGGCGATAGTAACTTCTCCTTCTATTCGTTAAACAAAATCAAATTGCACATATACATTAAACTGTAAAGCTTGGAAAATTATTAATACGTGTGTTTAAGGCTGAGCGCAAGATTTTGCTATTATCAAGCCCGTCCTTCGGACGAAAACTATGGCAAAAAACAACACGTAAAAATCATCTTAGAACGGAGGCTGGCAAGCTTTAACAAGCGCATCAATCGCCTCGTCAAGTTTCTCTACACTCTGTCCCTTTGAGCCTAAACGTCTGATCGCAACGGTTTGTTCCGCAGATTCGCGCTCACCGACAACAAACAGCTCCGGAACTTTTTGAACGGAATGCTCACGGACTTTATAATTGATCTTCTCGTTTCGTATATCCAATTCCGCACGAATGCCGGCAACCCTGAGTTTCTCGTAGACTTCTTTCGCATAATCGTTCGTGCTGTCTGTAATGGTCGCCACCACGCACTGGACGGGCGCGAGCCACAACGGCAGCTTACCAGCATAGTTCTCGATCATAATCCCGATAAAACGCTCCAGCGTTCCCAGAATTGCGCGGTGAAGCATAACCGGACGGTGCTTATTGCCATCCTCCCCGATGTAATGCGCATCCAACCTTTCCGGCAATACAAAATCGAGCTGTAGCGTACCGCATTGCCATGTCCGTCCGATCGCATCCCGTAAGTGGAATTCCAGCTTAGGCCCGTAGAAAGCACCCTCTTCCGGCAAGTCCTCATAAGACAAACCCGCTTCATCGAGAGCATCACGAAGACCTTGCTCGGCCTTGTCCCAAGTTTCGTCTGTGCCTGCACGGTTTTCAGGGCGAAGCGCCAGCTTCACATCCAGCTCCTCAAACCCCAGATCCTTATAAACATTCTGGAGCAACTCACAAAAAGCGATAGATTCAGATGTAATCTGCTCAGGCGTACAAAAAATATGCGCATCATCCTGTGTCATCTGACGCACGCGCATCAAGCCATGCAATGCTCCATGCGCCTCGTTCCGGTGGCAACATCCGAATTCCGCCATACGGATCGGTAAATCCCGATAAGATGTAATGCCCTGCTTGAAAATCTGGACATGCGCAGGGCAGTTCATCGGCTTCAAAGCCATCAGTTTTTCAGTCTCACCTTTGAAGACAGGTTGCCCCTCTTCCGTCGACGGAACTTCATCCGGCACAACAAACATATTTTCACGGAACTTGCCCCAGTGCCCCGAAGCTTCCCAAAGCTTGTTATCAATCAACTGCGGTGTTTTGACTTCCTTATAGTCCGCATCCTGCAAACGGCGACGGATATAGTTTTCCATCTGATTATAAATGACATAGCCCTTCGGATGCCAGAAAACAGACCCTTGCGCTTCCTCCTGAAGATGGAACAGATCCATTTCACGGCCCAGCTTACGATGGTCACGCTTTTCAGCTTCTTCAAGCTGCATTAAATAGGCCTTAAGCTCCTTGTCATTGCGCCACGCTGTCCCGTAAATGCGGTTCAGCATCGCGCGATCCGAATCCCCCCGCCAATAAGCACCGGCCACTTTCAGCAGTTTAAACGCCGTTCCGACATGCTTTGTTGTCGGCATATGCGGCCCACGGCAAAGATCCAGCCACTCGCCCTGACGATAAATTTTAATCTCTTCGCTTTCTGGTAAATCGCGAATCAACTCGGCCTTGTACATCTCACCCTTGCTGGTGAAAAACTCAATCGCCTCGTCCCTGCCCCAAACTTCCCGCGTAAACTCTGCCCCGCGCTCCACAATTTTGCGCATCTCTTTTTCAATCGCCTCAAGATCATCCGTAGAAAACGGCTCGTTACGTGCAAAGTCGTAGTAAAACCCGTTTTCAATCGCAGGACCGATGGTCACTTGCGTTCCGGGGAACAGATTCTGAACCGCTTCTGCCATCACATGCGCCGCGTCATGGCGAATCAACTCCAGCGCCTCCGCATCATCACGCTTGATAATCGCAAGATTGACATCCTTATGAATCGGCAGGGACAGATCACTCAACTCGCCGTCAATTTTCACGGCAATCGACGCTTTGGCCAAAGACTTCGAAATATCTTCGGCAACCTGCAATCCCGTCACACCTGCACCGAACGTTCTGACCGACCCGTCGGGCAGTGTGATATTTACGTCGTTGTTCTGTGTCACAGCTTGACCATCTTGCATTGTTTTTATATGTCCTTAAAAGGGTTAAGTCATCTCAAAATATAAGTGATCTATAGAAAAAACGCATTTAGCGCCATTTTGCAAGCGGTATTACCATCGATATTGGGGGTTTTAGCGCTCATTCATCGCGTTTTCGACCGTCTTAAGGAACGGCTTGAGCAAATACTGCATCACGGTTTTCTCACCTGTCAGGATATCGACACTGGCAACCATCCCCGGAATAATCGGCAAAATTTCGTTCTTCCGCTTCAATTCCGTCTCATAAGTACGAAGGCGCACGCGATAATAACTATTACCCTGCTCATCTTCAAACGTATCGGCGGAAATATCCAGCAATTCACCCTTCAACCCGCCATAGACCGAGAAATCATACGCGGTAAGTTTGATCACCGCTTGCTGCCCCGGATATATAAACGCCCGATCAGAAGGCTTCACGCGAGCCTCAACGATTAGCTGGTCATCCTTCGGAACGATCTTTACAAAATCCTCACCGGGGCGAACAACACCGCCGATCGTCTTAACCGTAATCTCCTGTATGGTTCCCGAAACGGGGGAACGGATTTCCGTGCGCGTTTTGCGTTCTTTCAACGCTGACAAACGCTCCCTGATTTCGTTCATCTCGGTCAGTTTTGCGGCAAGCTCCGTCTGTGCTTCTGCCCGCGCCGTACTCTCCATATCCGCGATACGCGCTTTTGCTTCCTCAATCGCTGATTTGGCACGCGGCAACTGTGATGTCGCGCTATTCAACTCACTGGTTTTTTCCTTGATCGCACGGTCAAGCTGCAGCAATTCCAGCTTCGGTGCAGAGCCCCGCTCGACCAGTGGCGCAATCATGCGGCGCTCGTCACGTTGCAAACGGATAACCCCGCGCAAATCCCCGATGCGGGTATTCAACTCGTCAACTTCTTGTTCACGCTGTGCAAGCTGCTGCTTCAGAACGCTAAGCTGGCCTTCGCGCTGCTTCTGATTGGCACGGAACGTATTCATCTCCTCAACCACGCTGCTCGGCGCACCATCGACAACCTCGTCAGGAAACTCGAAACTTTCTTTGCCTTCCGCCTCCGCCTGCAAACGCGTTATAGAAGCAAGCAAACCAAGATAGCGCGCGCGGTTCGCCCCCAAATCGGAAGACGCCTCGATATCGCTCAAACGTGCAATAACTTGCCCGCTATTCACTTCCTGACCTTCCTTGACAAGAATTTCCTCAATAATACCTGCTTCCAAAGTCTGCAAAGCTTGCACCTCACTCGACGGAATGATCTTACCGTCCCCACGCGTCACTTCATCCAGCGTTGCCAAACTGGCCCAGATGACAAAAAACGCAAAAAACAAAAAGATAGTAGCCAGTAATATATGCTTTGATAGAGGCATCTCGTCATCAGTATCAAAAAATACCATTGCACGCGCTTGCGCTTTGTCAGCCTGTTCTTGCGCCCATCCCTGCCGTATAGCCGTCCATTCTGCAGCCTCATTCACGCTCTGACCACCCTGTCCGACTACATCCTTTTGTGCAGCATTTTTAGCAGGCGCTTTTTTGTTCTGTTTAGAGGTATCAGACATTCGTATTCTCCGCTGAAGATCCGTATTGTCTGGCCTGCAATTTAGCAATCACATCATCTTTCGGCCCGTATGCAACCAGCTTACCCCGATCAATCAGGATCAGCTTATCAACCAGTGAGAGCATAGACCCTTTATGCGTAATCAGAATCGTTGTCTTGTTCTGACAGATCATGCCCAAACGCTTTCGCAGTCTATTCTCGGAGGCAGGATCCATTGATGCGGTCGGCTCGTCCAGAACCAGAATCGGCGGATCGTAAAGCAATGCGCGCGCAATCGCGACTGCTTGTCTTTGTCCGCCTGACAGCGCCTCTCCACGCTCTCCGACTTGCGTATCAAGCCCCGTCGGAGAATCTTTCAAAAACTCCAGAACCCCCGAAAGCTCGGCGGCTTTCATAACCGCACGGTCTGGGGCGGTTTCGTGCCCCATCGTGATATTGTCCCGAACGGAACCGAAGAAAAGCTGCGGGCTTTGTTGAACGGCACCAAGATTGCGGCGCAAATCACCGGGATCAATCTGGCGGACATCCGTCCCGTCAATCTGAACGGAACCGCTCGTCGGCTCGTAAAGATTAAGCAACAAACGTTCGATGGTCGTCTTACCCGATCCGACAGCGCCGATAATTCCGACCCGGTCGCCCGGCTCGATCACAAAGCTCATATTGTTGAGAGACGGCGTGGTTTGTTCAGGGTAATTGAATACAACCTCACGGAATTCAACACGGCCACGCACATCAGGCATCGTGACGAAATGTTTGCCGAAAGGCCTTTCGACAGGACGTTTCATCAAATCATCAAGCTGGACAAGCGCTTCCTTCGATTGGTTCAAACGCGTCAAAAGTCCTGCAATCTGTGCCAAAGGCCCCATGGCACGACCGGACAAAATCACACAGGCAATCAAGCCCCCTTGTGTCATCATACCTTCACTGATCAGGTAAACGCCGACAATCACAATCCCGACGCTGACAAGTTGTTGGATAAACAGCGCCCAATTCTGCGCCAAAGCCGCCAGCTGACGGGATTTAACCGCCGTTCTGGACGCTTTATCCGTCAACTCTTCCCAGTTACGCTGCGTATGACCTTCCGCAGCCTGCACCTTAATGGTCTCAAGCCCGATAATCGTCTCGAACAACAACGCATTTTTAAGGGCGCTCTCGTGCATGGATTCTTTTGTGATCTTTTGCATCGGCTTCTGTAAATACAGCCCCATACCGACCACCAGCGGGATCGCCGCCAAAGGCACAAACGCTATAGGCCCGCCTACTAGCGCAATCACGGCGATGTAGAGAAAAATAAACGGCAGGTCGATCAAGGCCGCCATTGTAGCAGAGGTAAAGAAATCCCGAAGCGTTTCAAACTCCTTCATATTGCTGGCAAGTACGCCCGCGCTGCGAGGCCTAGCGGCCATCGTCATCCCCATAATTTGCTCGAATAATGCTGCGGATATCTTAACATCCGCCTTTCGCCCCGCATGATCGAGGAAATGCGCGCGCAAGTTTCGCAGAATAAAATCGAAGATATAGGCAACGATAATACCCACAGATAAGGCCCATAAGGTCTCGAACGCACTATTCGGCACCACGCGGTCATAAACGTTCATAATAAAAATCGAACTGGCCAAGCCGATCACATTGATGATCACAGCGGCAATAATAACTTCCGAATAGATCGTACGGTTCTTCTTTAAATTCGCCCAGAACCAGTCACGGCCAGAGTCAATCTCGGCAGGCCCTGCCCGCTCGTCCGAACGCGCGGTCGGGCGCACAAAAAACGAATATCCGACATAAAGATTCTTTAATTGCTGCAGACTTAAAACCTGCTTTTCATCTTTAGTCTCGGGAAACTGAACAACAAACCGCGTTTCCGGATGAACTTCAATCGGTGCGCCTTTTTCCTTCTTCTTCGGCAAATGCCCTTCGGGGTATTGAACATCCCACAATATGCAAGCCTGCCTGTCTTCCAGAGACAGAACACACGGTAAATTCGGCGCAATCGCAAGAGATTCCAATGACCGTTCGGCCAAAACAGCCTGCAAATCGGCACGCTCAGCCGCGCGCACAAACAAAGCGGGCGTGATACCCGTCGGCGGAATGGGCAATCCGGCTGTCAGTGATGACGGACTGACGCGACGGCCATAATATCCGGCCATAAGACACAAACAATCAACGAGAGAATCACTGATCGCCATACGATCAGCCTGCAACGGCCAGCCATCCGAAGACTTATTACGGGCATCTTGATCCTGAACATCAACAGAACCTTGCGCCTGATCCTGAACAGAAGAAGAACCGCCCCCTTTTTGGCGCGGCTCCTGATTTTTTTTGATATTTTTCTTAGAACGAGATGTTCTAGGCGTCTTGTCTTTATCGCTCAACGTTCCTGGCCCGTTTCAAAGATTAACAGTATCGCGCTGTGAATTAACGCGCATCCTGCTGTTCTTTGTAAGACCATTCGTCTTCAGATGCAATAACACTCTCGCGCGGGTAGTTAACACCGAGCGTTGGGAGCAAATCACCCTTCAGCGCCAGCAATCTGTAGACCGCAAACATTTCAAGAAATTCAGCGTTTACAGTGTTACTGCGGGACACAAACAACTCGTTTTGTGAGTCCAGAACATCCAGAAGGGTACGGCGATCCAGATTGAACTGGTCTTTGTAGGCTTTCACGACTTCTGTATTGGCTTGCGCCTGTGATGAAAAGTAAGACGCACGCTCACCGGCCGAAACCATGCTGGCCCATGTCTGGCGAACATCGTTTTCGACGGAACGCGCAGCTTCCGCACGGGCTTCCTTGGACTGCTGGTGACGGTGAATGAACTCGCGCTTACGGGCATTATCCGCACCACCGCGATACAAATTCCAGTTCAGCACGACAAGCGCGGATGCGCTTGTATCACGCCCTTCAACACCGCCGAGATCATGACCGGAACGCGCATTCAACTGCAAGTCCAGCTGAGGATACATTGTAGATTTCGTACCCTGTGCTTCGGCATATGCAACCTCAATATCGGCTGTAAAAATATCCAATGTCGGGCTATGTGACATAGTCTTGACAACTGCATCTTCAACATCCGATGGCAACGCATCAAAAGGAATAACCGGAAACTCAAGATCAACCGGAGCATCACCGACTTCACGGCGGTATTCCGCTTCTGCGTTTCTCAAAGCCTGACGTGTGCTGGATTCTGTCGCTCGCGCAGAGGCCAGACGCGCATTGGCCTGCTCAAGGTCAGCTTGTGTAGAACGACCCGCATCAACACCTTCCTGAATTTGATCCAGAATAGAGATGTGCTCGGCCACATTCTGACGTGCAATCAAGAGCAACTGACGCTGGCGCATGACTTCAAGATAGGCTTCTACAATGGACAGACCGACAAGTTCAGCTGTCTCACGAACGCGGTGCGCAGAAGAAATCACACGGGCTTCCTGACGCATCACTTCGTACTTCGCCTCGAAACCGTCAAAAAGCATTTGCGTTAATGTAATACCGATTTCACTGCGGAACAGATCTTCTTCGTCATCATCGTCCGATCCGGCACGTGTACCCGGATCATCCGTGTGTTCAAACCCGGCATCGCCTCGAACATCAATAGATGGCAAAAACAGCGCTTCACCTTGGTTTAGCTCTTCATCCGTCGCACGGCGGCTCGCAGCCACAGTCCCGTATTCCGGATTAGTCGAAATACCGATTGAAACCGCATCACTCAAAGTCATAACTTTGTTTTCCTGTGATTGAACCTGCACGGCTCCGGAAAACATCAGCGCGGATGTCATGGTTGCCAGAAATAATTTCTGAATAGTTTTACTCGAAGTCACTGTACTCACCTCATAAATTAAACTCAGCCCGACGTCCCCAACGTCAGAGTAATAAAGTTATAGTTTTACGCCCTCTTTATGCCTTTTTTGAACAAATCAATCAAGAAAAACTTTTATGTTTTTTCAAAGACTTAAGCCAAAAAAAAATCATAAATCTAAAACTCGAGCCGCCCTTTATAAACCCAGAAAACAAAAGGACGACCCGAAACTGTTTATCCTATGACCCTAAACTGTCGTATCAGCCTTGATAGCAGTTGTCAGATCAAGCCCCGTTACATCGTGTAAAATAGCCAGATTAATGGAACCTGTCCCCGTGCTCGTACCTGTCGGGTCAATAGAAATAATAGTGTCACCGCCGACTTCCGTCGCAATCACAAAATTATTAATTGCTGTGGTCATATCGACCGGACTACCGGATGTCAAATCGCTCAGAATTGTGGATAGATCAAGCAGATCGCCTTCTGCAACATCGAAATCCATAATCTCATCAAAACCTTCATCGACTGATTCGAACAGGAATATGTCCGCACCGGACCCACCGAAGATAATATCGTTACCTTCACCACCGGAGATGACATCGTTACCCTCCTGACCGAAGATCAGATCATCGCCGGCACCGCCGGAAATAACGTCATTCCCGCCACTGCGTCCGTCACCGAGAGAATTCACGCTCTCCTGCGCGAGAGACTCGGCATTATCGCGGATATAAGCGATCGTATCCTCGCGGTCCCAATCAGGAGAAACGGCGCTTTCGCCGGCTTCCAGCTTTTCAAAAACGTCCCATCCGGAACCGTCCGTCACGCTCAAACCTTTCATGAAGGCCAGATCATCCGTAAACAGCACATCACCAAAGATAATGTCATTACTCTCACCGCCCTCAAGAACATCGTCACCAACCGCATCCAGATTAAGAACGGGATTGAGATCTTCAAGAGCAGCCGTCAGGTCGCCGGGCTCATCAATATTAATGGCATCACCATCGCTATCAATAATGTTCAAACGCGCAATCGCACTGCTGACATCAATACCGACGCCGATCACCTCATCACTCAACGTCTGAAGTGTCAGAACTTCGTTTGTCCCGTCAGAACCTGTGATTTCACCTGTGACGGTTGCAACATTTCCGCTTTGCGGGTTGCCATCTTCATTAATGAAACGGTTCGGCTCACCATCGGAAATGAAATAACTGTAAGTGATTGCATCACCGCCAAGAGGCTCACCGCCTTCCAGCCAGTTTATCGCAGACTGCAACGGCGCCTCATAGTTTGTATAACCACCTGTCGTCAAACCTTCCAGATACGCAATCGCATCTGCAAGATCATCCGCATCGGTCACCATAAACGTGGCCTCGGATGTCGTATCCGTATTAAAGGTCACCATGTGAACTTTTACATTCCCATCTTCATAAGCACCAATATTTGTCATTAGGCTTTGCATCGCATCAATTAACAAAGAAATACGGGAACTTGCATTCACCGGATTGCCCATAGATCCGCTAACATCCAGCATAAAGACCATATTATAGTCCTGTGTGTCCTGCTGAAGGAAAGAACCGCCGGCATCACCGACCAGAATGTCTGCACCGTCTGTACCAGTAATCACGCCTTCATCGCCGCCAACACGATGTGGAACATCGGAGTCGCCGTTATCATCAACGTTCTCTCCGACAATAAGCTCACCTTCGATGCATTCAAGAGTCAACGTGGCCGTATCCGCATCACCATCTGCATCTGTCACGGTGTATGTAAACGTATCGGTAGCACAATCACAGCCGCCATACTCAACTTCCACATTATTAAGAAGGAAAGATGCACCCAACTCCTGACCTGCATTCGTGGAATAAAGGTCGATGCTCTCGATTTCACGCCCGTCATAATCGGCACTATCGATCGTAAAGGTAATGGTGCCGTCAATAATCTCACCAGGCGTAAATTCCTGCTCACCGATTTCATAAGACCCGTCGGTAAAGAAGATTTTGAAATCAACGCCGTGATTTCCATCATCATTGTTATCACCAATTTCCGCAATCGTGAGAGTGACCGCCTTGGCATTCTCCTCAAAGGAAATATTGAAGGTTTCGCCCTTCGGCCAGACCTTTTTGGAGTCGTTGGTATTAAGGTTATCAATACCCAAACCTGAACCGTCCGCTGTATCCAGCCAGAAAATATCTGCGTTATCAGGATCGTCAATCGTAATCGTGATGCCGTTCTTGGTCAGAACATCCTGAAGACCGTCGACATCGCTTTTGACCGGATCAAGGCTTGCCGTCTCGCCGGAACCGTCATCACACAAAGTATATGTATATGACCCGTCCGCAAAGATTTCCAAACTGCCGAATTTGCCTTCGATAATTGCACCCGTATCCGGGTCAACATTAATCACGTTACCGTCAAACTCGATCTGTGTAACCGTGTTGGCGTCATCCTGACTGAGCGTGTCATTGTCCAGAACATTACCGTCAATTTCGCCCAGCGTCTTATCAAACGCGACGTCATCATCGGCTGCAACCGGACCGTCATCGAAGACCTTGACAGTGATTGTGGCATCCGCACTGTCATCGTCACTGTCATTCGCAGTCACGCCGAAAGTCAGATCAATCATATCGTTCGGATCATCCATATCCGCATGATCAAGAGGACCAAGCAGCGTAAACGTATAATCACCATCAGTCTCAATTTTCAGAGTGAAGATATCAACACCATCGGCTTTCCCGAAATAGGTATCGCCGACAAGGGTGACATCAACCGGAACATTGTTAGATGTTAAAGCACCGTCTTTCGCACCGGCAAAACCAAAACTGTCAACACCGGTTGGCGTGAACGTCCCCGGCGTATCATCACCGAAATCAGCCGTAACAACCGAGCCTTCAACAACGGAACCGCCGGCAAGGTCAGTTTCATCTACGGCGATTGCATCAGGATCAGCAATGACGGGTTGATCATCATCCTCAAGTGTCTTGATCGTTAAGACAGCATTATCGGTGTCGCCGTCTCCATCCACCAAAACATAACCAAATTCATCAACAACACATTCGGGATGCTCGCTACCGGTAGGACGATTAGCGGTGTCATACCAGCCCTGCCCCGTGATAGTCCACTGGCTCAGATAACCATCGTCATTATAGGAAGTTTCCAGACCCGTAACAGGGTGCAGCCACATACCGATCAGATCACCGAACGATACGCCCGTCCATTCGCCGTCCGGACCGTAAAGCGGATCATGCTCTTGGATCAGCGTGGCATCCAGCGCAAAACTGAAAACATTATTTCCATCAGAATCTGTTGATACAGTAATGAAATCAAACAGCTCAGGATTGGTCAGGGAACTCAAAATCGTGTCAGGCGCCTGCGCCCCCGGATCACCCGATCCGTCTTGCCAGCTCGTCAGAGTGTTCAGACCGTTATAGGCATAGATCGTAATCACCGGCTCTGGCCCGCTGGCATCGAAATAAACCAGCGCCATCTCCGCCTCGTGCCCTTTTGGATTCGGCCCGCCATTCAGAGCAAGCGTAAAGCCATCCGACTCTGGCCCGACCGTCAAGCTAAATTCAAAATCATCGGTCGCTTCGTTATAAGAAGTCGTGACATTCTTGATATCGCCGCCGCCATCGCTACCCGGAGGGTTATCGATAGAATAGGTGTAGGTCTTGCCCAGCGCGTTATCATTCGCAACATATGAATACGCCCCCGTGTTGTTAATGGTCAGCGTTCCGAAATCACCTTCGATCATGATATCGGAACCGTCCACGGGCAGATCGTAGCTCACACCGTCAAACGAAACAGACTGGATCGTATTGTCGACATCAACGCTCTGATCATCATTATCGATGACGTTGCCGCTGATAACCTCGCCCTGCTCGCCGGAATTCATATCATCCTCGGCGACCGGCTCGTCATCATACAGATCAATGCCGATGATCGTAGAAACGGTGTCACCGTCAAAATCAACCACATCAATACCGAATTGTAGCCACAAAACATCATCCGCAGGATCAAGCCCTTCCGGATGATCAATTGCAACAAATTGCGTGTAGGTGTAGGAACCCGTGCTGAGATCCACATCAAGTGTGAAGATCACAAGATCACCAATCGTACCGACATAACCCGTACCGTCTGGGTTCAGATCCACATCAACATCGACACCACCTGAAGTCAGCGGCTGATTCGCACCGCCCGGCTCGTACTTGACTGTGAAATTACCGTTCAGACGCAACTCGCCCGCACCGTCATTACCGAAGTCAAAGTCAAATGTGCGGTTAATCACGATCGGCTCGACCGCCAGTGTCGATTCATCGGCAAACGAGTATTGCGGCTCAGCGCTCGGCGCATCATCCAGAACGGTGATGATGATATTCGCGGTGTCCGTATCACCATCCGCATCGGTCGCTGTCACACCAAAACGCAACGCAACGGCCTCGTTGGGGTTATTTGGATCAGGGTGGTCGACAGGTGCCAACAAGGTAAACGTATACTCGCCGTCGGACTGGATCACCATTGTAAACACATCACCGGCACTGGTCGAACCCGTGTAAGTATTCGTGTCGGCGTCAAAATCAACGGTGATAGGCTCACCCTGTGAGGTCAGCCCATCAATGAAGGAGAAGCCGTTAGCGGTGAAGTCACCTGGTGTGTCATCACCGAAATTCGCCTCAACCTGCCCTGTTACCGATGTTGTCGGATCAAGGTTGGTTTCATCAACGTTTGCGATTTCTGGCAGAACGATGACAGGAACATCATCATCCTTCACACTCAGAACAACCGTATCGGTATTGCTCGCACGGTTATCAGACGTATCCGGCTCGCCGCCGCTGGTGTTTTGCTCGAACGCAATCGATTCAATCGTAATCGTGTAATCACCTTCATCGGTGCCTTCAGGAACGTTCAACGTAAGACCATCCAACTGATCCGGCATCAAAGTCCATGTATCCTCAACAGGATCATAAGTTCCCGCCGAAAGCGTGACACCTTCGGGCAAACCACTGATCACAATCGCCTCAATCACCTCGGATCCGTCCGTGTCCGTCACATCCGTGCTAATCGTGAACGGAATGCTGTTGCCGTCCTCGACACACAAATCATCACCGCCATCGACTGTCGGCTCATCCGCAACCGCATCAACGATAATGTTAAAGCTGTCCGGTGCGGAGTCAGCACTGATACCCGCATCGGGATCGGTTGCCGTCGCCGTTGCCACCAATCCGCTCAGGTCGATATCGCTGTCCGCAGGCGGGGTAAAGGTCAAAAGCGTATCAAGGCTCTCACCCGGCGCAAGAACAACCGTCCATGTGCCAGTCGTATCATCATACGTGCCGATCGGTGCGGAAAAACCCCAGCTCGGATCAATACCTGTCACTGTCACAGTTAGAAACTCACCGGCCGCAGGGTTATCACCCAGCGCCGCCGTAATCGGCACATCCACCGTGCCGTCTTCTTTAACGATAACATCATCGACACCGTTATTGACTTCAACCGTTGGAGGATTGATCACAGGGGCCCATGTCAGGGTAAACGGATCAGAAGCGGAGTTTGTGTTATCCGCACTATCCGGTTCACCGTCTCCGGGATTTTCGGTCGTGAAGACCGTCGCCACCAGATTGATGGAACCACTGAAATTCGGATCATCCGGCGTAATCGTCAAACCGATAATCTCATCCGGCGTAAACTCCCATACGCCCGGGGAAACTTCCGTCCCCGCAGACGGCGTAAACCCGTCAGGAATACCGGAAATCTGGTACTTCACAATCGTCTCGGACCCGTCATCGGATCCGACGCCATTGTTGACCTCTTCACCCGTCAGGGCAGACAGATCAACGTCCAGAGGCGTACCCTCATCACCGCTGTCATCTTCAGCCGTAATCTCGGGATCATCCGCTACCGCATCAACGATAATGTTAAAGCTGTCCGGTGCGGAGTCAGCACTGATACCCGCATCGGGATCGGTTGCCGTCGCCGTTGCCACCAATCCGCTCAGGTCGATATCGCTGTCCGCAGGCGGGGTAAAGGTCAAAAGCGTATCAAGGCTCTCACCCGGCGCAAGAACAACCGTCCATGTGCCAGTCGTATCATCATACGTGCCGATCGGCGCGGAAAAACCCCAGCTCGGATCAATACCTGTCACTGTCACAGTTAGAAACTCACCGGCCGCAGGGTTATCACCCAGCGCCGCCGTAATCGGCACATCCACCGTGCCGTCTTCTTTAACGATAACATCATCGACACCGTTATTGACTTCAACCGTTGGAGGATTGATCACAGGGGCCCATGTCAGGGTAAACGGATCAGAAGCGGAGTTTGTGTTATCCGCACTATCCGGTTCACCGTCTCCGGGATTTTCGGTCGTGAAGACCGTCGCCACCAGATTGATGGAACCACTGAAATTCGGATCATCCGGCGTAATCGTCAAACCGATAATCTCATCCGGCGTAAACTCCCATACGCCCGGGGAAACTTCCGTCCCCGCAGACGGCGTAAACCCGTCAGGAATACCGGAAATCTGGTACTTCACAATCGTCTCGGACCCGTCATCGGATCCGACGCCATTGTTGACCTCTTCACCCGTCAGGGCAGACAGATCAACGTCCAGAGGCGTACCCTCATCACCGCTGTCATCTTCAGCCGTAATCTCGGGATCATCCGCTACCGCATCAACGATAATGTTAAAGCTGTCCGGTGCGGAGTCAGCACTGATACCCGCATCGGGATCGGTTGCCGTCGCCGTTGCCACCAATCCGCTCAGGTCGATATCGCTGTCCGCAGGCGGGGTAAAGGTCAAAAGCGTATCAAGGCTCTCACCCGGCGCAAGAACAACCGTCCATGTGCCAGTCGTATCATCATACGTGCCGATCGGCGCGGAAAAACCCCAGCTTGGATCAATGCCGGTCACTGTCACCGTCAGAAACTCACCAGCCGCAGGATTATCACCCAAAGCAGCCGTAATCGGTACATCCACCGTGCCGTCTTCTTTAACGATAACATCGTCAACGCCCTGATTAACGGTAACACTCGGCGGCTGAATGACAGGATTCCACGTCAGTGTAAACGGATCAGACGCCTGATTGTCATTATTGGTAAAGTCAAAATCTGCATCGCTAGTCGGATTCTCGGTCGTGAAGACCGTCGCCACCAGATTAATGGAACCACTGAAATTCGGATCATCCGGCGTAATCGTCAAACCGATAATCTCATCCGGCGTAAACTCCCATACGCCCGGGGAAACTTCCGTCCCCGCAGACGGCGTAAACCCGTCAGGAATACCGGAAATCTGGTACTTCACAATCGTCTCGGACCCGTCATCGGATCCGACGCCATTGTTGACCTCTTCACCCGTCAGGGCAGACAGATCAACGTCCAGAGGCGTACCCTCATCACCGCTGTCATCTTCAGCCGTAATCTCGGGATCATCCGCTACCGCATCAACGATAATGTTAAAGCTGTCCGGTGCGGAGTCAGCACTGATACCCGCATCGGGATCGGTTGCCGTCGCCGTTGCCACCAATCCGCTCAGGTCGATATCGCTGTCCGCAGGCGGGGTAAAGGTCAAAAGCGTATCAAGGCTCTCACCCGGCGCAAGAACAACCGTCCATGTGCCAGTCGTATCATCATACGTGCCGATCGGCGCGGAAAAACCCCAGCTTGGATCAATGCCGGTCACTGTCACCGTCAGAAACTCACCAGCCGCAGGATTATCACCCAAAGCAGCCGTAATCGGTACATCCACCGTGCCGTCTTCTTTAACGATAACATCGTCAACGCCCTGATTAACGGTAACACTCGGCGGCTGAATGACAGGATTCCACGTCAGTGTAAACGGATCAGACGCCTGATTGTCATTATTGGTAAAGTCAAAATCTGCATCGCTAGTCGGATTCTCGGTCGTGAAGACCGTCGCCACCAGATTAATGGAACCACTGAAATTCGGATCATCCGGCGTAATCGTCAAACCGATAATCTCATCCGGCGTAAATTCCCAAACGCCCGGAGACACTTCCGTCCCCGCGGACGGCGTAAACCCGTCCGGAATACCGGAAATCTGATACTTCACAATTGTCTCGGAGCCGTCATCGGATCCAACGCCGTTATTGACCTCCTCACCCGTCAGGGCAGACAGATCAACGTCCAGAGGCGTACCCTCATCACCGCTGTCATCTTCAGCCGTAATCTCGGGATCATCCGCTACCGCATCAACGATAATGTTAAAGCTGTCCGGTGCGGAGTCAGCACTGATACCCGCATCGGGATCGGTTGCCGTCGCCGTTGCCACCAATCCGCTCAGGTCGATATCGCTGTCCGCAGGCGGGGTAAAGGTCAAAAGCGTATCAAGGCTCTCACCCGGCGCAAGAACAACCGTCCATGTGCCAGTCGTATCATCATACGTGCCGATCGGCGCGGAAAAACCCCAGCTTGGATCAATGCCGGTCACTGTCACCGTCAGAAACTCACCAGCCGCAGGATTATCACCCAAAGCAGCCGTAATCGGTACATCCACCGTGCCGTCTTCTTTAACGATAACATCGTCAACGCCCTGATTAACGGTAACACTCGGCGGCTGAATGACAGGATTCCACGTCAGTGTAAACGGATCAGACGCCTGATTGTCATTATTGGTAAAGTCAAAATCTGCATCGCTAGTCGGATTCTCGGTCGTGAAGACCGTCGCCACCAGATTAATGGAACCACTGAAATTCGGATCATCCGGCGTAATCGTCAAACCGATAATCTCATCCGGCGTAAATTCCCAAACGCCCGGAGACACTTCCGTCCCCGCGGACGGCGTAAACCCGTCCGGAATACCGGAAATCTGATACTTCACAATTGTCTCGGAGCCGTCATCGGATCCAACGCCGTTATTGACCTCCTCACCCGTCAGGGCAGACAGATCAACGTCCAGAGGCGTACCCTCATCACCGCTGTCATCTTCAGCCGTAATCTCGGGATCATCCGCTACCGCATCAACGATAATGTCAAAATTAGCGGTATCAGTGCCTGAAAGTCCTGTAGAAGGATCGGTTTCAGTCACCGTAAATTCCAACTCAACCGCATCGACATCACTGTCCGCAGGCGGGAAAAATGTCGGATTATCAGCGGGCGTCAACGCAGCGCCGCCTGTCGTATTATATGTATATGTACCGGCAACAGGATCGAATACACCCGGCCCTGTCACGGTCCAACCCGGCGGAATATCGGAAATAATGATTTCCATGTTCCCGTTCGGACTGTCAGGAGAGGCAAAGAAATTACCCTGAATACTACCGTCTTCATAAACAAAGAGCGTACCGACCTCTATAATAGGTTGCGGCGGCTGCGAGGCTGTCGCGCCGCTCTCTTCCGTATCAAAGAAAGTTTCATCATCCACTTCCGGAAGGTCATACTGTAATGCTGTCGGATTAATGGGTCCTACATCTTCAATGGAAATAATTCCCTGAGGATCAAAGCTACTCTGGAAACCGTAACCATCACGGGATGATGTTGGAGCGCCTGTAGTATTCCCACCGGCAGCAGGCTCAATCTCTGCAAACTGGGAAGGATCAACAAGAGTAACATCCTCACCGCCCTGTTCTTCACCGGCAGCAGGCTCTATGAGAGTAACATCCTCACCTGATCCCTGATCAACCTGCGCGATTTCTGCTGGCGCATCACGCAACTCAGATTGAGCAGGTTCTTCAATAATGATATCTAAGTCACTAAAATCACTGGTAGAAATAAACTTAAGAATAGAAGACAGATTATCTTCCATAGCCTGGTCAAAATTCACCAAAACAATTTCCGAACCGTCTTCAAAAGAAAGCTGAAGCCCGTCCTCCAAACGCACAAACTCAGAAACATCATCCTTCGCAAAATCAAAAACATACTTACGACCGACTTCAAGCTCGACAATATAGTCTTGCCCCGCCTCCGGCTTCTGTAGAAGAACCGGCCCCGTAATCCCGTCAACACCATTGACTAGGGTACAATTTTCCAGGCTTTCTGAAGAATGAGGAGAAGAGTTCGCAACATCGGAGGATCCAATGGAAGTTTCTGGGTTATTCATGCTTTACTCCTAGTAACTCAAGCTAATGCTGATCACCACCACGCCGCTTGAAGCATTATTATTAATCTTTTATTAATGAAATTACCGCTTTTGTACATAATATGCAGCCCGACTGTCAACAATTATGTCAAAAGCTATTTTCTATCAATAATTTACATAATACTCAAAAGAGGTAGCGCTGCTCATAAGTAGTATTACCGTAAATTGAAGCACTCTGGCGCAAATTCATCAGAATTGTTTTTTTTGTCCAAAACTTTTTATTTAGGGACTGGATTTTTATCCGAATCAAAACTAAAAAACGCCCAAATCACGAATCAAATACGAATCATGCGCCCGCAATTCAACTCGATTCGGGGTCAATTTTGAATAAAAATAGAGTCAAAAAGACCCTAAACCTGAAAATCTTCAAAAAATTAGAATTTTTTTTGCCTATGGAAAACCTGTGGAAAACTATGTGCAGTTATTTCTGTGGATAAGCAAATACAACACATTAAAGACACTAACAATATTTCAACAAGCGCTTTTTGACCAAAATTTTATTACAAAAACGATGAAAAAGGACTCGACTCCCCCCTCAACCGGAGTCATCATCAAATTGTCTTCAGACAGTTGAACAAGTTTACTTGAACATCTTTTGAAGATTTAGGACAGCTAGTCACTGTCCCGGGTGTTTGGACGCTACTTATACATTTGCCTCGGCTCTTGTGTACGCCAGATGCTTAAGAGGAAAGCACAGCTTTTGTGCGGCATGAATTGGTTGACTTGTGGTCGTGCACATTAAAACATTTGCAAAAATTTATGCATCAACACAAAAGCGTTTTAAAACTTTTCTTGAACTGTCCCGTTTACGCGTTTTAACGGTGACGAGTGGTTGATCCCCACGATAAATAAAGCGAGCGAGGGGTTCGTTCGCGGATATTGAGAAAAACTTACGCATGCTTATTTCTTTTCTCACGTTCCGATCTAGCGACACCTGTAAGATTTAACCTAGTTAAGTTCTTGCAGGATATGCTTCCCAAACGACCTCGGTGTCTGAATTTGCGGAACTTTGTTTTGCATCTGCGGGCGCCGAGGTTTTTTTTGGGTTTCTTTTTTGCTGACCGTACAGGCGATAACCTACCGCTAATTTCAGGAATACTCTTTACAGCGCCCGATCCTTCAACTACTAAAATCTAAGCGGAAAACATACTTTAGATGTATTGCATAGCAGTTAACTATTTTGTTAATATTGTGTCATAATTATGGTATATTTTTTAATAATTTAAGTATTACAGGGTGATATTGTCTATGACTTTAAGATTGGACAAGCTGAGCATTTTAGTCGCTGAAGACGTGAGTCCCATGCGACATCTTATCGTAACAATTCTCGAAACACTGGGCGTTGGACAAATCTATACGGCCGTCGACGGACAGGAAGCCTTTGAGCTGTTCTGTACCGAAAAGCCCGACATCGTTATTACCGACTGGCATATGGCCGGCAAAGACGGACTGGACCTAACACGCGAAATTCGTAAATCCGAACGCTCACCGAATAAAGTTGTCCCGATTATCATGCTCAGCGGCTACAACGCACGCTCTCGCATTATTGCCTCTCGCGATATCGGCGCAACCGAGTATCTTGTCAAACCGTTTACGGCCGACCACCTGATCAAACGCATTTTGCATGTCATAGAAAATCCTCGCGATTTCATCATGAATCAAAATTATTTCGGCCCCGACAGAAGGCGAAAAGACGCGGTAAACTACAACGGCCCGTTCAGGCGGGCATACGACAATCAACCCGACCGTAGCAGGAGAACGGGATGAACAAACCGTCAAACCAGAATCAGGTTGTCATCCTTAAAGCCAATCACGATCTACGCTCCAAAGTGGGCAGCGGAAAAATTCCCCCTAAAACGGTTCTCGCGTGCAGGCAGGTATTGGAAACACATCATTTTGACTTCAGACCGCAAGCCAAAGACCTGATCGAACAATTGGGAAAAGTCATTCGCCGATATAAAGACGGCGCCCTTTCTGAAGCTGCAACACTAGACGAACTTACAATCATTATCATGCAAATAAAGGGAAATGCGGGCGTCTTTCATCACAAACTCCTTTCCGATTTGGCTGCGTCCATCTTACTCCTGATCGAAGAATATAGAAAAATAGATGCTGAAATCATTGAAATAATTGAAACATTTGCCGGCACGAGTTTGGTCATTCTTGAAAAAGGCATAAGAAATATCAACAAAGAACGCTCGGAAAAAATTCTGAATGAATTCCTTGATGCGTGTGATCGCTACCGTGAACTGGAACGCAACCGCTAATCAATAATACAGACTATTTATGTATAACTTTGTATCCTGCGCTACAGGATAACCTGACGCTATGCTAATATGAGAACTGTCTTTATTAGTCCTCCAGAAACTAAAATTGTTTTATGGCGCCGCAGTTTCACAAACTAAGCATTCTGATTGTTGATGACACGGAACCAATGGTCGAGTTGATCAAGGCTCTATTGCAAAGATTGGGCGTCGGTAAAATCCTGACCGCCTTGAATGGCGAACGCGGCTTTGCCGTCTTCTGCAGGGAAAACCCAGATATCGTCATAACAGATTGGTATATGTCCCCCGTTAACGGACTAGAACTAGCCGAAAAAATACGCCTTTCAAGCCATTCCCCCAACCGCATGGTGCCGATTATCATGCTGACCGGCTACGGCGCAAAAAGTCGGGTGATCAAGGCACGCGACCTCGGCATTACAGAATTCATCACAAAACCTTTTAATGCCGAAAACCTCCTCAAACGTATCTCGCATACCATTCATGCCCCGCGTGATTTCATCCTGAACGATTCCTTCTTCGGCCCGAACAGACGCCGCAAAAAAATGAAAAATTACGACGGCCCCCTCAGACGGCTGGAAGACGACATTCAATCAAAGAACATCTATAACACCTAAGCAGGCTAGCGCATGACAACCACACCACCGCACAAGAGAAAAAAGAAAGCGCGCATCATTCGTGCAAACTATCTACTAAAAGCAAAAGTCGGCCATGGTGAAATCCCCGAAGAAAAAATCAGGGAATGCCAGAAAGTCATAGATGAAAACAAAATTGACTTCTCCCCCATGGCAAAGGAGTTTCTGGAAGGGCTGATGGACACCATACAACAGACCAAAACAAAACAAATGACCGAGCAAGAAGCCGTAAAACGCATGACGGATGCCGTGATGCAACTCAAAGCCAATGCCTCGATGTTTCATTATGCGCTGGTTGGAAACCTTGCAAAAGTCATGCTCGGATTTCTTGAAACGTTGCACAAAATTGATGCCGATGCGATTGAAATTGTCGATGCGCATCGCGTCACGCTAACAGCCATAATCGACAAGAAAATGCACGGTGACGGCGGCCAATACGGGCAGCAGCTGGAAAAAGAATTAAGGGGAGCTTGCGACCGGTATTACAGGAACAAACGCAAACAGAAAGCCCATAATTAAGGCGGCCGTTAAGCCGCCTTTTTAAAAAAGTGATGCCGCAGCAATCGACTAAAAGCGCAAACGGGTAACATTCTCGATTTGCTCAAGCGCCTGAACCTCTTTCAGAACATCATCTGACAACGGCCCGTCGAGAGAAACAAGACAAATCGCCGTTTCCCCTTCCTTGATACGGCCAAGACGAAAATCCGCAATGTTTTGTCCTGCATCCGCCAAAATCATACCCAAACGACCAATCAAGCCCGGCTTGTCTTTGTTGCGGATAAAGAGCATATGCGGCGTCAGCGCTGCCTCGATCGGAACACCCTCAATGTTCACAACACGCGGCTCCTTACCGGTAAACAGCGTCCCCGTGACATTACGGGTACGTTTATCAGTCGTCACGGTCAGATTGATCATGGAGCGCCAGTTACGGGAAACATTGTCATAGCTTTGCTTGATCTTGATCCCGCGGGATTCGGCCACCTGCAAAGCATTAACCATGTTCACGCAATCCGTTTGCGCACTCAGCAGGCTTGCAATCAACACGGATGTAATAGGGTCGGTATTGATATCCGTAATTGTCCCCTCATATTCAATCTCGATACCCTGAATAGCATGCTCGGTAATTTGCCCTGCAAAACTACCCAACTGCTCGCCAAGCGCAATGTAAGGCTTAAGACGCGGTGCATCTTCTGCCGAAATCGACGGCATATTAAGCGCATTCGTCACCGCACCATTCACAAGATAATCAGACATTTGTTCTGCAACCTGAACTGCAACATTCACCTGCGCTTCCGTCGTAGATGCACCGAGATGCGGCGTACAAATCACCTTGTCATGTCCGAACAATGGATTATCCGTTGCCGGCTCAACCTCGAACACATCCAATGCCGCGCCCGCAACTTTACCGGAATCAAGCGCACTCATAAGATCAGCCTCGACAATAATACCGCCGCGCGCGCAGTTGATAATGCGAACACCATCCTTCATCTTGGCAATCGTATCCTTGTTAATCAAACCGGAAGTCTTGTCATTCTTAGGCACGTGAATGGTAATGAAGTCGGAACGCGCAAACAATTCGTCCAGTTCAACCTTCTCGACCCCGATCTTCTTTGCACGTTCTTCCGTGAGATAAGGATCAAACGCAACGACCTTCATCTTCAGACCAAGGGCACGGTCAGCGGCAATAGACCCGATATTCCCGCATCCGATCACGCCAAGTGTCTTGTTGAAAAGTTCCACACCCATGAAACGTTTCTTTTCCCACTTCCCCGCATGGGTGCTCTCATTGGCTTGCGGAATATCACGCGCCAGCGAAAACATCATGGCAATGGCATGCTCGGCAGTGGTAATGGAATTTCCGAAAGGCGTATTCATCACAACAATACCCGCCTGCGTGGCCGCAGGGATATCAACATTATCAACTCCGATACCGGCACGACCGATAACCTTTAGGTTCTTGGCCTTCGCAATCATCTCTTCCGTGACTTTTGTCGCAGAACGGATCGCAAGACCATCATACTGGTCAATAATGTTTAATTGTTCTTCGGGGGAAAGACCTGGCTTGAAATCCACGTCCACGCCGTTTTTTTCGAAAACCTCAACGGCAAGAGGGTCCAGCTTGTCGCTGATCAAGACTTTTGGCATATCATAACTCCTAGTTTTGTCTTGTTTAGGAAAACAGGCGTCCAGCTATATGCGCATTAACGATTGAAGTCAAAGAAATAATAAGTTTGACCGTTTTATCATTCTTTCTGTAAGAGAAAGAGATGAATGAGGCCTATAAAGCACAAATGACACGCGCCCTTGCGGCATGCGCCCAAAGCGGAATAGATATCCAGTGGACAGCCGGACAAGCCATTCACGAGTTCCGCAATCGCAACGGCCTTGACAATGCCGCCGTCGGCAACCGCGGCGACTTCCACGAAATTTGCCACATCATTCCGAACGCGGTAAACGGCTCACCGGCCATGGAAGCCAAGGCCTTTATCGCAGAACGGATTTTCTTACAAGGCAATTACGATTGGCACAATCCGCAGGATGAGGCCATCTATGATGAAACGGATATTACAGAGATTGAAAGTTTCGAAGAAATGCAATCCGGCATCAAAATCAGAGTCGGTGACGGACTTTACCTACTCGAAAAAATGATGCTTGAGCGCAAAGACGAAATCCTGTTTGACTTTATGGATGAAACGGACTTCGATCCTGATATACAGGCACAATATCATGATCTGAATGTTAAACCTGAAAGAATGGGGTCACGGGTAAAAAACACGGGGCGCTGGCCACACGCGGAGTTCCTGAGGGATCACCCCGAATATGAGGACGAATTAAATCAGCGCTTTGACCGTGACCCTGAATTGAACCGCATGGCCGCGCATTATCTGAATCACGAGAACATCCCCGAAAAAGAATTGCGCAAAACCTACGTGGAGTTACGCGAAAGTGAGGAATTCTTCAGGATTTTAAGCGGCGGACGTCCGCTACAACAATTCAGCAGCGAAGAACTACGCACCCTTCCCGTGGCCTTCTTCGGCATTATGCCTGTACAGGAGGGCGATGAGATCAGCTACCGCCCGATCCCTGCTTTCAAAAAACAGGAAATCCTCCAAAATCTCCATAGGCCGGAACACCACGCCAATTTCGAACAATAAAAATGCCCGCACATGAATACGGGCATTTCGTTAATTATGACATTAAAGCTTTTAGTTAAGCCGCCTCGCTCTTTTGCGCTTCGGCCTTTGCTGTGACAAACGCCCACTGTAACCATGGCAGCAATAGCTCTACATCCGATGCTTCAACCGTCGCACCGCACCAGATCCGAAGCCCCGCAGGTGCATCACGGTATCCTGCGATATCATAGGCGGCACCTTCCTGATCCAGCATTTTGGTCATGGTCTTGATAAACGGAATCTTGTTGTCGTCCGCCAGACCGTTAAACCAGTCATCGGTAATTTTCAGGCAAACCGAAGTGGTAGAGCGCGTTTCAGGCTGTGTCGCCAGAAAATCGATCCAGTCCGTTTTGTTAACCCAGTCGGCAATAACATCAAAATTCGTCTGCGCCTTACCAATCGTGGCTGCCACGCCTCCAATATTTTTGACCCAGTTCAATGCATCAAGACAATCTTCAACCGCCAACATGGAAGGCGTATTGATTGTCGCTCCTTCAAATATACCGTCGATCAGCTTCCCACCTTTGGTCATGCGGAATATCTTTGGTAAGGGAATACCAGGCTTGAAATTCTCTAAACGCTCAACGGCACGCGGCGAAAGAACAATCATCCCGTGCGCGGCTTCACCGCCCAGAACCTTCTGCCAAGACCAAGTTGTCACATCAAGCTTATCCCACGGCATGTCATAGGCGAACACCGCAGACGTCGCATCACAAAGCGTCAAACCGCCTCGGTCAGCGGCAATCCACTCTCCATCGGGAACACGCACACCTGATGTCGTTCCGTTCCATACAAAAACCGCATCACGGGAAGGATCGGCCTGCATCATATCGGGAAGCTCACCGTAATCCGCTTCATATGTTTTAACATCATCCAGTTTCAACTGCCCCGTAATGTCCTTCAGCCAACCACTGGAAAAGGATTCCCATGCAAAAACATCAACGCCTCTCGCGCCCAGCATGGACCACATCGCCATTTCAAAAGCCCCTGTATCAGACGCAGGAACAATTCCGATCTTATAATCAGCCGGTATACCGAGCGTTTCACGGTGCAACTCGATAACCTCTTTGAGCTTTGCCTTTAACGGCCCCGCACGGTGCGATCGGCCCAGCATCGCGCCGGCAAGCGCATCAAAACTCCAACCCGGACGCTTCGCACAAGGCCCGGAAGAAAAATTAGGATTATTCGGTTTGGTATCTGGCTTATCCATAGCTCTTTGCCTCTTAAGGTTCGTTTTAAGGAGTAGACATTCCTTCGGACAACCGTTAAGGAATTTCTATTGGGCTGGCAAGGGTTTTATGCCGCTTTTTTTGAAAAGAAACTTCCCGAATGCCCATCCGTTTGCTAAGCCTGAGATGACTTAAGGAAATAATCATGGCCTACGTTTTGACACTAGTCGCATCCGAAGGAAACGCCCCGCTCTCCGAAAAACATTTTAAGGAAGCGGAAAAAATTCTGGAATCCTATAACATTAAATACGACGGCCACCTGAAATGGCTCGGACAAAAAAAAGCAGCAGAAGTCTCAATCTCCGACGAACCGCAATCCGCACTTATTTTGCATCTTCGGGACTTTTTCGATACGGATAAGATCGATGTTTTTATTACGCTGGCAAAAAACCGCCGAAAGAAACTATTGCTGGCCGATATGGACAGCACGATCGCCAGTACAGAAACTCTGGACGAACTCGCAAGCTTCGCAGGAATAAAGGATCAGATCGCCGCCATTACAAAACAGGCTATGGAAGGCAAGCTTGATTTTCATGCCGCATTGCGCGAACGCGTGGGATTATTGGAGGGGCTAGGTGTCGAATCTCTTCAGATCACACTTGAAGAAACCAAACTAAACCCGGGCGCAAAAACATTTGCCAATACGATGCGCGCTCAAGGCGCAACATGCGTTCTGGTTTCCGGCGGCTTTACTTTCTTTACCTCTGAAATTTCGAAACGATCTGGCTTTGAATTTCATCACGGTAATGTACTGGATATCGAGGACAATAAACTGACCGGAAAAGTCAAAGAGCCGATTCTTGATAAACACGCTAAGGTCAGCTTCCTAAACCAGTATATCGAAACTCTAAGCATAGGATATGAAGACTGCATAACCATCGGTGACGGCGCAAATGATGTCCCGATGCTAAAAAAGGCAGGTCTCGGGATCGGCTATAAACCGAAACAAACCGTACTGGAAGAGGTCAAAAACGCTATCGTCCACGGTGATCTAACCGCAGCACTCTACGCACAGGGCTATGAAGAGAAATATTTCGTGTCTGAAATCTAGTAATTTTTGTGTTAAAATTAAGCACTCGTTAAGCTTGAGACATTAGCGTAATAATCGTAAAACTGTGTGTACAGTAACAAACCTATCGGGAAGACATGACAGAACAATGGGATTATCTCATATCGGATGAGGATTTCGAGTATGCGATTAGACATTATTGCAACGACTTCACTGCCATGGAAAAAAAGGGCCGTTATCCTCCAATCACTGGTCGTGATGAAGAAATCGATGACTGCATCCTGATCCTGCTTCAACGCGGTCGTAAAAACTGTGCGTTTCTTGCTCCTGCCGGTGTCGGTAAAACGGCCGCTGTTGTTGGTCTGGCACAACGTGTTGTAGCAGGAACCGTTCCTGACTATTTAAAAGATGCGCGCGTTCTCGAACTAGACCTCGCACGTATGGCCTCCGGTACGGCAAGCCGCGCCGAATTTCAGGCACGCCTGATGCCGTTCTGTAAGGGTCTTTCAGAACGCTATCACAACCCGAACGAACCGAGATACATCGTCTTCATTGACGAAATTCACCAGATTATGCCGAACTGTGTCGGTAGTTCCTACGCCGGACTTTCCGATACTCTGAAACCATACCTGACTGCGGGTGACCTTTTGATCTTGGGTGCAACGACACTTGACGAATTCCGTATGTACGTTGCACTTGACCCCGCGCTTGACCGTCGTTTCCAGAAAATCTTTCTGAAACCCCCGAATATTCCGGAAACCTATTCCATCATGAAGGCTCTACGCCCGTCTCATGTAAAACACCATAGAGTAGACATTTCCAACGAAGCGCTGATGCTGATCGTACAACTGACTGAAGAGCATATGAGGAAAAGGAATCAGCCGGATAAATCCATTATCACCATGGATTCAGCGATGGCTTATCACGTGCGCGAACACGGAATCAACACCGAAGTAAGCAACGAATCTATTTACCACATGGTCGGCCGTGAAACACAACTCAACAAAACCGCCCTTCATGATGAAAAGAAAATCGAGAAAATAAAAAGGGAAGTCGGGCTGATCGAAGGAACGATAAAACCGACCGAAGAAGAAACCAAACCGAAAAAGGCTTACGACCCGTCTGCCAAACTCAAAGACGTCGAAATGGACCAGGAATTTCAGGCACAACAAAAAGCCAAAGAAGAGGCTGAAAAACAGGCGCTGCAGCAATCTAAAAAGGCTGCACAAGAAAGCACCCCCGCCGCGCCATCCGCAGACGAAAATAAAGCCTCAGGAGGAGCTACACAAAAACAGGAGCGTCAAACTCAAGAAGCCCCGACAGAAGAAACATCACAATCCGCTACAAACGGTGCTGATAATACCCAAGCACAGCAGGGATCGAGTGATGGCGAAGGCGGCGAAGAAGGCTCAGAACAGCCGAAACGTGAAACAAAACCGCAAAACATGGCCGAAGTCGCCCCAAGAGGCGGCAGCGATTAAGCAAAGCAACAGCGGAAATAAAACTGCTTACAAAACTGCTTTGAAAACCTTAAATCCCTGCCCGTCATGCAGCATATCGCAGCCCGTGAACAAATCACGCAATACGGATTCATACGGCAAATGCGAATTGGCCACCATGTAAAGCACACCGCCCCGCTTCAAACACCCTGCAGCTGTTTGGATACAAGAGACTCCTAAAGAGATATCCTGCACCTTGCCCTCGTGAAACGGTGGATTCATCACAATAACATCAACACCGCTCAGACTTTTTAAAGACCGTAAATCTGCCCATAAAAAATCCTTCTCGGCCTGAAAATTTTCGACATTTGATCTGCATAGCTCTACCGCACGGTAATCCGCATCAACAGAATTCAATCGGGAAATACCATTACAATGCTGCAGCAAAAATTTTGATAAATATCCGTAACCACAGCCAAAATCCGCCACTACGCCTGAAACATCCTGAGGCAAATACTCCGTAAGAAGTGCCGAACCCTTATCAATACGATCCCAGGAAAACACACCCGGCTGGGACACAAAGGCCCCATCGCAAATCTCTTGAACTGCCCCGTCACGAAGGGCTTGATCAACAGTTTCCACTTGTAGTGAATTCACAATTCCCGTGACAACACGCGCCTTGTTTCGGCTATCTTGCTGCAGACTGGATACACCGAAATCCTGCAACATTTTTTTTAAACGCCCGCCTCCGCCTCTATTATCTGCGGCACAAAAAATACGCCCGCCTTTTCTCGTAAGCTTTAAAGCCTGAGCGACCACATATCGCGCTTCGATTGCATTTTTGGGAACAAGAACCAATGAAATATCAAACAACTGGCTTTGAGACGGAAATCCCGTAAAAACATCATAGCCATGATCTTCAAGCGCATCGGCATAAGGCTTAAAAACCTGTTGCAAAACTAATGTCGATTGATCAAAAAGGCTAAGATCAGGAGTAAATTGCCCGTTCGCAAAAAAAACACTCCCGGATACTGCCTCTTGCTCAAAAGATTTCACAGCATAAAATAGCGTATCAGGCGCATTCATCATGATGGAAGAGCTGCCCGCCAGCACTCGATCTGTCTACCCGTCAGACTCTCCAATTCTTCAATCTCCCTCACAAGCCGCTCAGAAAGCCACTCGTGGTCATCGCGAGAGATATGCTGCCGCCTGATATCATAGACTTTACGACCTTTTACAGCGCTGCCAAGCCCGATCTTTGATAGAAAATATGTGAGTTTTTTCATATTCGGAAAATGCGGTGCATTGGTGATATTATAACTTTCTTCATGCTCAACCTTTGCAGCAACATAATCGAGATCAAGCGCTGAACAAAGCTCTCGAACAAAACGATCCTTATTGGTTTCCAGCTCTTCTTGATAGAATAAATGAATATGCTCCGGTGCAAAAAACTCCCACCATTTCTCCAAATGTTTCGCATAACGGCTACTGTTCAGGATTTGCGGAGCCTGCTCGACGGCATCCCGTAAACTACCCATTACAATCCCGTAACGCAAAAAATGCAGATACAGAGAATACGATCTTTCAACCGGATGCCGTAAAGGACAAACCAGTTTCACCCTGTTTCCGAACATACTAAAAACCCGCTTCGGCGACTCGCGATGGTCAAAAACAGTTGTGGTCAATTCCATGCAAATTTTATGCTGCGGTTGAATATTGAAATGACTGAAATAAAACTCTGCCCCGCGTTCATAATGACGGTCGAAGAAAAAAATTTCCTTCACATGTTCTGGCAGACAAATATCCCCGCGCCCCTTCAAATAACGCTCTAGCCAGCTAACCCCGGCCCTTTGCGGACCGATCGAAAGAGCAAAGCTCTGATCAAAAATATTTTTGGGTAACGAATACCGCATCTAAATCTCTAAAATTAAATACAACAAATAATTTTCCTGTTTTTTAGTCAGGAAATAAAGATAAAAATAAGTAAATTGTTTTGTTTATACAGAGGGTTATTCACTCTCGATTGGCAAAGAATCTTCTACAGGTGCGGTCTCTTCCAAAATCTCTTCTTCACCATCATCTGAAAAAAAACTATTGAACAGCTTCTTGGCTTCACCCATATCCTTATTGATTTTCTTGTTCACATTTTTCTTAAACACATCCATCGTACTGACCCCGATGGCATTCTTGGAATCAAGACTCATGCCTTTGAAAAATTCTGCCTGTACGCCGGCCAAATTAAGCTTTTTAATCGCTTCTATTGCGACAATATAAAATGCCTTCCGAACCGGGATACCCCCTTCCTTGACGCCGATGTTGCGTACCTCTATGTCCTTTGCGGTAACCCCCGCATAAGGCGTTTTAACCAAGGTCACAGTAGGAATCAGCACAGGATCCTGTAAATACAGAACGCGGATAATAACCGATAAATCTTCCTTATGCTGCGGATCATCAGGAACATTGGCCTCCTTACTATTCAGAGCCGCTTGAAGTTTAATATCATTCAGATTGGTCGTGCCCGGCTTCACCTCCAGATAAACCTTCATACCCTTGACTTCAATCGTATTGAACATGATACGCTTGCGCTCGAAACGATCAACGGCCACGAGAACCTCTTCCGCAGTCGCGGCATATTCCCCGTCATAACCGGCCGGGTTGGCAATCTTGATATCTTTCAGAACAACGCTTTTCTCTTCAACGGAAAGCTGCATCTCCCCGATCGTAACGGGTACACCAAGGGTATGGCTCGCTGAACGCTCAATAAAATCCTTACCGATGCTGTCGACATTCATATAGACGCCGATCCCTGCAACGACAAAAAGAATTACAATCGCGGCAAGAATATAACGCCCGAAACCTGCGGCTTTACTAACAGCTGACATATCCGAAATCCTTCTGTGTTTTCTGTAACTTACCCTAAAACATAGCTAGGGCACAATATGTGCCAGCGCGGTAACGAGCGACGGAAACAAGATTAGCAGGATCATGACCCCGAAATGAAGCAGAATAAAGGGAATCACACCACGATACATATCCGAAAGCTTGATCTCCGGCGGCGCTATGCCTTTAAGATAAAAAACTGCAGGCGCCAAAGGCGGTGTCAAATAGCTTGTCTGGATCACAATCAAAAACAAAACGCAGAACCACACCGGATCAAACCCCAACGTCCCGATAATCGGCACGGCAATCGGGATCACAATCAAAATAATTGAAATCCAGTCCAGGAAAAAACCGCCCAAAAACGCGACCAGCAAAATAAAAAACAGCACCGCCCAACGGTTCAGCCCGTTAGAAAGCAACAAATCCTGCGCCACTGCCAAACCGCCGTTACTGGCAAAAGCAGCCGCAAACATTGACCCGCCGAGTACAATGAGTAGAATCATGCAAGTGATCTTGAGAGTCTTTTTCAACGAATCCTGAAAACACGCAAAATCAAGACTCTTATGCGCCATAGCAAGTCCTACTGCTGCCAAAACACCCAAAGCTCCCGCTTCCGTCGGCGCTGCGATTCCAAATAATATCGTCCCCAAAACCGCAAAAATCAAAAGCATCGGCGGTATAAGCGCCTTGAACGTAACCGAAAGCTTTGTAGAAAGCGGGATTTCCAGATGGTCATCTTCACCCGCAGGTGCTTTGGACGGATCCAATTTGCAACTAATCACAATGTAAAGAATATAGCTGAACGCTAGCACAATTCCGGGAATAAGCATCCCCGCGAACAATTGCCCGACCGGTACATCGGCAACAGGGCCGAGAACAATAACCGTAATAGACGGCGGAATAACAGTTCCCAATGACCCGCCCGCGCAAATCGTTCCCGATATCAGCTTATGATCATACTTATATCGAAGCATGACAGGGATCGCGAGCAACCCCACAACGGCCTCCGTCGCACCAACGACGCCTGCAGTGGCCGCAAAAACCGCACAGAGCACAACCGTGCTGATCGCAAGCCCTCCGTGCCAATTGCGAGTCCACATATTAACCGCATCAAACAATTTCTCCGCGATCCCTGCACGCTCCAGAATTGCACCCATAAAAATAAACAACGGAACAGCCGCAAGAATGAAATTCTCCGTAACGGAGTCAATCTTCTCACGGAAAAGAAAAATCGTTGCGTCTTCAATGCCCAGATATCCGAACAATAACGCAACGCCCATCATCGCAAAGGCAACATGCACCCCCAGTAATAAAACCACGACAAGCAAAGGAAACATCAGAAGAACAAGAGAGCCCATCATCAAATCTCCGGTGCCTGATGAGGCTTTTCTTTAAGATGGGAAAAACCGAACAGAATACAAAGAAATTTCAAAAGCTCAGCGCTCGCCTGCAATGACAAAACAACAAACCCCGCAAACACGATAAAACGAAACGGCCAGATCACAGGGTTCCATGCCGAAAGACCGGAATGTTCATTGTAATCAAAGGCTTCCTTTGCATATTCAAACAATGAATATGACATCCACCAACCGAGCGGAAGAAACAAAACAAGGTAGGAAAAGACCATAACGGCCGCTTTCACCTTTTCAGGAAAACGGTCGTAAAAAACATCAATCCTGACATGCGCATCTTCCTTCAAAGCATACGCACAACCCAAAATAAAATACGATCCGGTCAGATATGTCCCAAGCTCGTAAGCCCATATTGTCGGTGCGCCCAGAGCATATCGGGCAAACACCTCATACGCCGTAATCAGAACAAGCGGAACAATAAGCCACGCCGCAAAATATCCGACCCAAACGGTAATCTTTTCTACAATGGATATAAGCGTCTTCATCACGCGCGGGATTATGACGCGCCCACGCACTAAATTCAATGACCTTTAGCAGACCCAATGCGAAGCACAACCTGTATAAGACACTAGGAAAGATAAAACCTACGGCCTGATCGTACGCGTTGACTTACGCTTGTCCCATATCTCGATAAACTCACGTTGGGAGGTCAGGACCTTCTTGAACCATTCATTTGTCTCGGCTTCCTTATCGGCCCACGCATTGGCAATCTTACGAATCTCTACACCGACATCCGGCTCCAGAATAATGATCTCCACACCTGCCTTTTCATATTCTTCCATGGCTTCGATGTCCTTGCGCCCCTGTAGTGTCCAGTATTCGTATGACACCAGCTTAGAAGCACGCTCGACAAGCATCTTATCCTGATCGGATAACTGATCCCACTTACGGCGGTTAATCACAACATCAAAAACCTCTTCAGGCTGATGATACCCCGGCATAATCAGATAAGGTGCAACCTGATGCAATCCCATCGGTAAATTGACGCCGGGATTCGCCCACTCGGTCGCCTCGATATTTCCGCGCTCCAACATCTGGTAAACTTCCGAACCAGACGCCGTAACAGACGCAGCGCCTAACTCTTGCGACAACTCAAGCCAAGCCCCCGCCGCCCGCATTTTCAGCCCCTGAAGGTCGGCCAGCGTTTTCACCGGCTTCTTGGAATGAAGAAAGACCTCCGGCGTTGAAACGCCCGCAACAAAGGACATCACGCCGAATTTCTCAAGCCTGAACTCTTGGAAAAGCTCTTGCCCGCCATATTCGTAAAGCCAATGAAACATGGCCTCGGCATCGGGTCCGGCCGGCCAACCACCAAGCAAAGCACCTGTTTTATCGCGCCCCCAATCATAGCTCGCCCATGTATGCCCGACATCCGCAACACCGTTTTTCACACTTTCGGAAACTTTCAGCGGATTGCCCAGCGTACCACCTGGAAAAACCTGAATCTTGATGCGCCCTTGCGTCAACTCTTCGACGCGGGCAGCCCATAATTTGGAGAGGTCCAGCAACTCGCCGCCCGGCCAACTCGTAGCCATCCGCCATTTATGTTGTGGCTGAGCCTCTTGAGCCATGACAGGTGATACTGAAAAAACGAAAACAAGCGTAAAAAATAAAAAGCGAATCATGCGACTGCCCCGAATGCCTAAATAAAATTGCAAAAGAGGATAATGACGCTAGGAACTGCACAAGTCCAGACCGCCGAACAAAATTCATGACAGACGGAAGCAAAAAACTAAACGGCTTTCGCGTGATGCTGGGCTTCCGGATCCAGATACGGGTCAAAACACGCCGCCACAACACGGGCAAAAGGCCTCCCCTTCTCTGTAATCTTCAGAGAAAACGCATCACACTCGATTAAACCATCACTCTGCAGCCCGAAAAGCCGCTCAATCGGCGGCTCAACATTAAAAAAATCGGAAAAATTGATCTTAAAATCACACATAAGCCGCTCGATCAAACGTCGGCGCACCTTATCATCCTGACTCAACACACAGGCCCGCGCAATCGGAAACGCACCCGCATCAACAGAGTTAAAATACGTCGGCGCATCTGTTGTATTCTGGACATACACTCCATCCAACGTGGAAATCGAGGACATACCGAACCCGATAATCGCAGACGCATCATCATCGGTATAGCCCTGAAAATTCCGTCGTAAGGTTCCGTCACTGTGTTTTTGTGCCAATAAATCCCCGCGCCGTGCAAAATGATCAATACCGATCGCTTTATATCCGTGATAAATCAATTTGCTGCGCACCAGCTCATTCATCACAAAGCGGATCTTCGCATCCGGCATATTATACTTTTCCAGCAACTTCTGGTTTTTCTTCATCCACGGCACATGCGCATACGGAAAAACAGAAATCCTTTCTGGGTTGAGGGAAACTGCCATATCAACAGTCTTAGCCACCGTCCCCAGTGTCTGCCCGGGCAAGCCGACAATAAGATCAAAATTGATATTCTCAATACCCTCTTTGCGCAGCATCTCGACCTTTTCCTTCACCAAGCCAAAGGGCTGCACACGGTTGATTTTTTCCTGAACACCTTGATCAAAATCTTGAATACCCAAACTCACCCGCCGTATCCACATTTTGGCATAGGCTTGAATTTTCTCTGCATCCAACAGGCGCGGATCGCACTCCATGTCAATTTCCGTCAAATCGGAAACAACAAAATACTCCGAAAGCGCAGTAATGATACGCTCTATATCACGACTTTTCGCATAATTGGGCGTGCCGCCGCCAAAATGGATGCGCCCGGCAGGCAAGCCTGCCGGAACGCTTTTCCCCACACGATGTATTTCGCCGATAAGAGCATCGACATAACGCTCTATTGCATTATAAGTATTTGTAACTTTGGTATGACAACCACAATAAAAACAAAGCTGATGACAGAACGGAATATGGACGTAAAGGGACACGGCCTCGCCTTTCGGCAATGCCCCCAGATGCGCCGCATACGCATCTTGGGAAACCTCATGCGTAAACTGCACCGCGGTCGGAAAACTCGTATACCGCGGAACAGGCCGATCATACTTCTGTATAAGGTAATCCAGCGCCTTGCTCATCCTCCCAGAGTAAGAACAATAGCGCAAAACGACCTTGATTATGGTCAATTATAGATTGCAAAAGATAATATGGTCACGCCCCCTCGAGCCATAACCGCGCATCACCTTCCTGATCCATAGAAAAGGTTTTAATCTGGATACTGAAAAACGGTGACAGCATCCGCGTAAACGGCCCGATCCACCCCTCATCCGTGACAACGGCACAATGCGAAAAATCCTTCAGATGCTCCATGTCGAATTTGATCCCTTTGGTCAACGCCGCCCAGTCAAAACCACCGAAATCTCTCACAATCTCGAGTATCTTGATCTTCCCGTGCGTGCCGATGAATGATTTAATCTGCGAAGACAGTTGATCAAAATCCGCCTCCGTGACTTTGCCGTCGACAACAATTTCGATCATCTTGGCATCTGGGTGTTCAATATAAGTGCAGGTCATGAGAAATCTCCCGTAAGTGTTTGTACTTGACCATATAACGCCTGAATCACCTAAATTTTCAAGAAATACAAAGAGAGACAGCAAAGAAAAGATCAAATAAGTAAACAGGATATCCTAAGTGCAGAAGAATAACGAAGACCTAAAAAAGTTAACAAGTGTTTTCAAGTTATTTGGATCTATCTCTGGTATGCATGTATCCAAATTTAAATGTTGAGAAAGTACTAGTATCAAAGTTAATGAAGCTGTTTAGATATTCTCTTTCATTTTTAACTCTCAACTCTTTTCCGTCTAAAATAAGCATGTATTCTTTTTCCCATAAATCTTTCAACAGTAACGGCCTAGGACTAAAGTATATTTTTAAAGGGTATTCTTTTGTCTCTAGCGTCCAGAAATTTCCGACTTTCTTCCCACGATAAGATTTACAATGCTGAGGCAATTCAATTGAACACAGTTCTGCTCTATTAATAATGCCCAAAATACTGTTACCTTCATACGAATTCGGCAATCTGTATATGCCTACAGGTTCGAGGTGAGGAAATTTTGAAATAATACGATCAATTACTTTTGGAGTAAGTTTAGTGGTACGATAATCAACTGTTTCAAAATACTTTTCTGCATCTTTATGGTTACTTTTCGATCGATCGAAACTCAAAAGATAATCATAATAACGGTCTTTACCATCTGCTGTAAAAAAAGAAAATATGCTAGCAGGAATTATTGTACTAGAAACTTCAAGTATTTTTATTCGTGATTGTGGGGATTCATACGACTTAACATTATCATAAACCTCAATAACTTTTGGCCTATTATAGTGATCAAGCAATAGTATTTTAAATGCCTTTTTTAACTTTTCAGGTTCGTTAATAGAAAACACTTGTTTATTTTTTCGATAATATCGAGACCAATTTGAATATTCTCGCGTGTAAAAGGGTGTAAAGCTTATTACAATAGCCTGACGGTTGTGAATTTTTTGACCAAAAATGCCATAGTCAGAGCGACGACCTTTTGTATTTCCCCTACTTGCGTCCCAGCCATATGTGATCCAAGATTGAATCCTGCGTTCGACTTTGTAAATTTTACCATCGACTTCAAGTGTTATACTTACTTCACTTTGACTATCCCTCTTATCGGGTATTAGCAAATTACACCCTGATAAAAATAGGAAAAGCAGAAGTAATAGCGATACCTTGTATTTCTTTATCTTCATAATTTTTTAAATGTAAAAGCCTAGACAATAAACAAACACAAAATGCATGTTGTTTTGATCCTTCTGGCAGATATCTGAATAATGCAGTTTACTAAGTTATGTCATTAGTTTCGAACAAATATCTTGTTTTATAATCAAAACTGCAAAGAAAAAGAATGGCGGAGAAGACAGGATTCGAACCTGCGAGGAGTTGCCCCCAACACGCTTTCCAGGCGTGCGCCTTAAACCGCTCGGCCACTTCTCCAACACCGTAAAGCCTAAATCTTTACGAAACGGTCACTACCTTTACCTTTGTGTGAGTAAAAATTCAAGTAACCTTTTAACGACTTTTATTGCGAAATACTCACTGATAGTATGAAATCGTTAACAATTAAGCGCTATTTTATCTGTTATGCGTAACGTTTTGCTCATTATTGCCTTTATTCCGCTCATCGCCGCCTTGGCGCATGATGCCTACGTCTATTCGGAAAATCAGGATAAGGGCTTTGAATTCACGGATATCGGCTGGATCTGGAACAAATATCACGCCGAAAGTCACCTGATGGTCAATAAAGAGCTGAAACACGCAAAAGAAGAAGCCGAGAAGAATAAAAAACCCGACATGCTCGCCGAACCGGTTGAAAACGCCGAAAATCCCGGCGTTGATGACGGAACAGCCGTGATAAAGGTTACAAAATTCAAAGACGACTCTCCCCTGCCCGACAGCAATGAAGTCATCGCCGAAGCCGCAGGGTTTGCCGAATTCCTGCTTCAACAAAAAGCCGTCGTTGTGGGCGGAGTATTCGCCGCAATCATGGTGCTGTTATCCTTCCTGCTCGGCGGCATAAGCTTCAAGAAAAAGTCTAAAGACGATACGGACTTCCTGAGCCGCGGCAAGGGCGGAGCCTACAAATATAATCGCAAATAGAGACTAACCGTGTAAAAGCGCCTGAACTTCCCTGTCAATCAGGGCAAGGTCTTCCTCGCGCGACATGCGGTGCCCACCGTCCTCGACATAAAAGATTTTGGTTTGCGGCGATTTGAACTTTTCCTTGATGGCCTCGGCGGTTTCCCACTTCACATCTTTATCCAGCTTGCCGTGAAGCAACGTCATTGGCACTGAAACCGTGTGCTCCTGTGTTAGAACACACTGCTCGCGTCCGTCCTCCAGCAATTTGCCCGTAATGATATAAGGCTCGTCACTATAATCATTGGGAATTTGAACAAACCCCTCTTTGGCAATCGTATCTTTCTGCTCTTGCGTCAGCCCCGCCTCCATCAGGAGCGTAAAGTCTGGTGCCGCTGCAATGCCGACCATCCCCTTCACCCGTTCGGGTCGCGCAAGCAAAAGCAAAAGCGCGATCCAGCCCCCCATGGAAGAACCGACCAGAATGACATCCCCTTTCACAACCTCATCAAGAATGGCAAGCGCATCATCTTTCCATTGCCCGATACTGCCGTCCGTGAACTGTCCGCCAGACTCACCGTGTCCCGAATAATCAAACCTGATATAGCCCTGCCCGCGCTCACGCGCCTTTTCTTCAAGAAAAATTGCCTTGCTGCCACTCATATCGGATTTAAACCCGCCGAGAAACATAACCGTCGGCAAATCTTTATGCTCGTCCGAAGGTACCACCTGCACGTATGCCAGCCTGTCCAGACCCTCCCGCTCGAAATACTGGATGCTCATGATCTTCTCCTCCGTTCGAAAATGATTTAATTTCAATGACAAACACGTGCCGTCTTGCGCGAACGCCCCGTACGATTTATACATAGATCAACCGCTGAAGACTTTCCACCTCTTATAAAGTTGAAAAGACACAAACCGGATGACAAAGCAGCCTTTTGAACCCGTAATCATGCAGATCATACCCAACCTCGGCGCCGGCGGCGCGGAACAGGGCTGCATTGACGTGGCACAGGAAATCGTAACTGCAGGGGCAAAGGCCATCGTCGTTTCAAACGGCGGCTACCGCGTCCCCGAACTTGCACGGTTCGGTGCACAACACATCCAGCTTCCGGTACACAGCAAAAACCCGCTCGTCATTTGGCAGAATACAAAGCGCCTGATCCGCCTGATCAAAAAACACAAGGTCAACATCGTCCATGTCCGAAGCCGCGCTCCCGCTTGGAGTGCACTAAAAGCCTGCAAAAAAACGGGCGTGCCCTACGTTACGACATGCCATGCGCCATATAACATCACCGGCGAAGCCAAAAGAAAATATAACTCAGCCATCGCACAAGGCGACGTTGTCATCGCCATTTCGCAATATGTTGCAAAATACCTGAAAGAGAATTACGGCGTCGAAGATAGCCGCATCCGCACAATCCCACGCGGCATCCCGCTTGAAAAATTTCACCCGACTACCGTCACGCCCGAACGCCTGATTACCTTATCAAGAGAATGGCGTATCCCCGACGGCGCGAACATTATTATGCTGCCGGGTCGCCTGACGCGTTGGAAGGGACATCTGGTTCTGATCGACGCAATTGAAAAACTACAAAGGCAAGACGTGTTCTGTGTTCTCATTGGCTCCGATCAGGGGCGGACCGAATACCGCAAGGAACTCGAAGACAAAATCGCTGAAAAAAATCTCGGCGGAAAAATCCGCATCGTCGACCACTGCCATGATATGCCCGCAGCATATATGCTCAGCACGGTTATCGTCTCCGCCTCAACAGACCCGGAAGGGTTTGGCCGCGTCCCTGTCGAGGCTCAGGCTATGGGACGCCCTATTGTTGCAACAGACCATGGCGGCGCACAAGAAACAATTCTGCGTGGCCAAACGGGCTGGCTTATCCCGCCGCATGATTCCACATCCATGGCACAGGCCATTGACGATGCGTTATCCCTGAACCCGACACAGCGCGCCGTTCTGGCAACCCGCTCCATGTCTCACGTTGCAGCCAACTTCACACGCGATATGATGGTCAACAAGACACTCGAAGTCTACGCGGAATTGCTGCATGATAATTTCAAATCCAAATCAAAAACAGAGCCGTTCGAAGAACACATCAGAGAACAAAAGAATGCACCGGAAGAGTATTCCAGTCGCAAAAAAAACTACGCATAATATGACATGGACGCTACGAACGCCCCTCGAAAAATTCTGGTCATAAAGCTCGGCGCTCTCGGCGACTTTATTCAGGCATTGGGCGCAATGAAAGCCATCCGACAGCACCACAAATCCGCAGAAATTATCTTACTGACCACCAAACCGTTCGAGGGCTTCGCAAAGCGCAGCAATTACTTCGACGATATCTGGCTGGACAAAAAACCCAAGACATTCGATTTCGCAGGATGGCTGGCCCTGCGCGGTAAATTAACGGACGCAAATTTTGACCGCGTATACGATTTGCAAAACAATGATCGTACATCTATTTACTTGCGCCTCTTTCCGCGCAAAAAACGCCCTGAATGGGTTGGCGCGGCCAAGGGCGCATCGCATCGCAACGATGCACCGGAACGCACAATCGGCCACGCACTGGACGGCCATAAACAAACTCTGGCTTTGGCAGGGATTGAAAATGTTGAAGTCGATCCTTTGGAATGGATCAAGGAAGATTTAAGTGCCTTTGATTTGAAAAAACCGTTCGTCCTGTTTGTCCCCGGCTCGGCCCCGCAACATCCGCAAAAACGATGGCCTGCTGAAAATTATGCTGCGCTCGGAAACAAGCTTGTCGAACGAGATATACAGCCTGTCCTGCTCGGCACCCAAGCAGAAGCAGAGACAACATCAGAGATAAAAACAGCCTGTCCTACCGCGCTTGACCTGACAGGAAAAACAAACCTGTTCCAGATTCCTGCCCTAGCGCACGAGGCGCACGGCGCAATCGGCAACGACACCGGCCCCATGCACATGATTGCTGCAACAGGTTGCCCCGCGCTAGCCTTGTACTCATCGCACAGCAATCCTGTCAAACACGGTATTAAGGGAAAAAAGACCGCAGCCATTCAGGTCGAAGTCCTATCCGACCTGAACGTCGAAACAGTCTACAAAAAATTTATGGAAACAATCGACTGATTGCCTAAGCCACACGCTTGGACTCATAAGAAAGTTTATCACTTTCTTCTTTCTCGCCCTCACCCGTGTATATATCACTCAGACATTTCAGCAATTCTTTCGTTGCCTCATTCTGTAACGAATAATAAATCGTCTGAGCGACGCGGCGTGTTTTCACGAGCTTGTCACGACGCAAACGCGCAAGATGCTGTGAAAGCGCAGACTGGCTCAAACCGACAATCTGTTCGAGTTCGCCAACACTTTTCTCGCCCTTGTACAATTCACAGACGATGACGAGTCGTTTTTCATTTGATAAAGCTTTAAGAAGACTAACGGCTAAGCCGACGTTTTCTTCAATGTCTTGAACATCCATCATACTAAGTATCCCTGTTACCCCATGCCTATATAAGGCATCATTTAATATTAAAATAAGCAATAAAATTACAAAAAATATAAAATATTAAAAATATATGTAAAACAATATACGTTTTCTCTTACTGTTACTTGCATTTTTAAAAAAAATCAAGAGTTCTGCGAGAAACTTTTTAGCCTTTAGGCTTAGAGGGCGTTTTTTTCACCATAATTCTCGCCAGACGATCAGGCACAGCGGCCAAGAGCCAGACGGCAAAAACCATTGGCAAAGGAAAGGAAATGCGTGCCTTCCCGCGCTCAATTCCGCGCGATATGATACGTGCTGCCCTTTCCGACGACATCAAAAACGGCATCGGAAACGTATTAACGTCCGTCATACGGGATCTCACAAACCCCGGACAGATGACATGAACCTGAACACCGATATCGGCCAGAGAGCTTCCGAGCGATTCTCCATAAACCCGAACGGCGGCTTTTGACCCTGCATAGGCAGGCGCTCCGGGCAATCCACGAAATCCGGCCAGTGAACTCATAATGGCAATATGACCGCCGCCGTCACGAACCATACGCGGCAAAATCGGTTCAATTGTATTTAAAACACCCGTGACATTAACATCAAAGACTGCACGCACCTGCGCACCCGCTTCAAAATCCTCCTCTCCAGTGCCTGCCGATATCCCCGCATTGGCAAAAATCAAATCTATCTTTAAACGCGTATCCATTGCCGCAAGCCACTCAGCCATCCCCTCACGATCTGTAACATCAAGAACCTGCGCTTCAACCTCCGCTCCTTTTTGCCTGCAAGCCTCGGCAACAGCCTCAAGACGATCTTGATCACGACCTGTCAAAGCCAAAGACACTCCTCGCGAAGCATAATGCAAGGCCAGTGCTTCACCAATGCCGCTGGACGCCCCCGTAATCACTATATGTTCAAAGGATTTTTTATTAGAACGCCTTGTCATAGCAGGATTTATCCGTTGCCTTTCATAATCTTGAAGTTTAGTTTGTAAAACACAAACACAAGAATAAAAAGTTTTAAAAAAGGAGGGATTTGTGGACCAGCTTCAACGACGCGGACTGATGTACGTACTTTCATCACCGTCCGGTGCCGGTAAAACAACCATTTCCCGCGCCCTTTTGAAAAAAAACAAGGACATGGATATTTCCATCTCCGTCACGACCCGCCAACGTCGTGCAGGCGAAGTCCACGGCAGTGATTATTACTTCGTCGATCATGATGACTTCCGCGATATGGTCGATAACGGCGAAATGCTCGAACATGCAAAAGTCTTCGATAACTACTACGGCACACCCCGCGCACCCGTTGAAAAAGCCTTAAGCGAAGGCAAGGATATTATTTTTGATATAGATTGGCAGGGCACGCAGCAACTCTCGGAAATCGCACGCGATGACCTTGTGACCGTCTTTATCCTTCCACCGACAAGCAGCGAACTGGAAAAACGCCTGCGTACACGCTCAATCAATACACGCGAAACAGACACGGAAATTCGCGGGCGCATGTCAAAGGCGTCCGACGAAATGTCTCATTATTCCGAATATGATTATGTGATTATCAACAATGACATCGACAACGCGATCACAATGGCTCAACAAATCCTCGACGTTGAACGCATCAAGCGCCGCCGCCTTGTCGGCCTTTCAGATTTTGTAAGAGGCCTGAGAGAGGGTCTTTAAGGAGATCATTAAAGTCTAATCAGCCCAAATCAATAACAGCATCACGCACCGCTTCTGCGTAACGCTCCCGCCCTGAACCGACACCGGACAGACACTCGACCATTTCCTTTACGATACGTGCATCCCGTTCACTCATTTCAGGTGGCGGCGGCGGCTCCCAATCACCGAACAACTCGATAAACTTTTTATGGTCTTCCGGATCAGGCTCATAAACGTAAACCTCGCCAGAAAACATGTGTTGAGAAAACTCATCCCGTAATGCCATCGTGCCATCTGGCTGAATTTCAAAATCCAGCGCCGTTCCCCAATTCGCAACGCCAAAGATCGGATGCCCCTCATCGTTCACAACAACGATATTATGCCCTTCGTAAAGCATATTGGACAAATCATCAAAATGAGCCTTCAGTTCTTCAGGAGTCACATGATGTATGGGGCTTAAGTCACTGAGATGCGGAAATGTATAATGAAAAGCATAGAGATATTCGGCGGGCACCACGGCTCCCGGCATATCCCGCCCGGGCCCGCTCATAATTACGATAGGCTTTTGCTGGCCATTGACGGTATCAATTGCCTCATCCCATGAAGATTTCAGGAAATCCCCCCTATTGATACACAGCGTATCAGGGTTCTCAGCAACCCAGTAAGGACGTGAAGAAGTTTTAATATCACCGACCCGCTTCATATTCTCCCTTATTTTCGAAACACTTTGACTTAATAATAATCATACATCTCTATACGCAATTTTACTGTAATTTTCACGACTTTGCTAAATTCACGTAATCATCAACGGTTAAATTCTCCGCCCGTGCTTGTGAATCGATACCGACCGAATCAAAAAATTCGGCATAGTTTTGCAGGCTACTACGAACCATTTTGCGCCGCTTCTGAAAGGCCTGCGCCGTGACCCGCTCGATGGCCTCAAACGGGGGCGCATCCGCATCAAGTATCTTGGGCTTGAATAGAACCACGCTGGAACGCACCTTCGGCGGCGGCGTGAATGCGGACGGGGGCAATTCAACCACTGCCCCAACATCACAAAGCCACTGACTAATCACGGCCAAGCGCCCGTAAGCTTTCGTCGATGGTTTGGCACAAATCCTCTGCGCCACTTCTTTTTGAAACATTAAACACATAAACGCATAACTCTCTCGATCCTGACGAAGCTCTTTGAGCCATTTCAGCAACAATGGCGTCGCGATATTATAGGGAAGGTTGGCAACAATCCCGCGCGGCGCATCACTGATCGCCTGGAGGTCGGTTGCAAGCGCATCCCCTTCTATGACATCCAATTTACCATCTGCGATATCTACAAGCCCCTGTAACGCCTCAATCGCACGGTGATCCATCTCGATAGCCGTCACGCGCGCGCACTCGGAAGCCACAAGGCTACGCGTTAAACCACCCGGCCCAGGCCCGACCTCCAGAACATGCACACCGCCAAGTTCACCCGTTTGACGGACAATCTTGTCAGTTAAATTCAAATCAAGAAGAAAATTCTGCCCCAGAGATTTCTTGGCATTTAACCCATACGCGGAAATCACCACGCGCAGTGGCGGCAAGGAGGATACATCACAAGAACTCATGAAAAACTCTTAAGAATCAGTTCGAACATCAATAAATGACGCCGCTCTGATATCGCGCAAGTGACTCACTTGCAGGCGCTCAAGCCTCTCGATCCCGAGCTGATAGGAAATCTGGTCTCTGGATGGCAAGTTCTCTTCCTTCAATGTGCGTTCATCCCGAAGCAGCAAGATATGATACCCACTCTGTGTACGCACCGGATCTGTCACCTGATTTTTATTGATCTTGTTTAAAGCCTGCTGAATATCAGGATCCATCTGCCCTTCCTGCAGCCACCCCAGATCACCGCCTTGCGCAGAGCCTGCAGAGGCTGAGAATTGCTGCGCCAGTTTGAAGAAACTCGCATTACGCTCACGGATTTCAGAAACAATCCTCTGCGCCAGCTCTCGACTTTTAGCTTCTCCTGATTTATCGCTCACAGGAAGAAAGATTTCGGCCGCAAGATATTCCGATTTACCGATATTGCTGCGCATCCGCTCAAGTTTGGAATCAATATCGCGCTCGGTAATAACAACACGCGAACGCAATCGACGCTGCACCACCTTAGCCCAGGAAAGCTGTGCCCGTATTTGCCTGTAAAGTGTAGAGACCTCAAGACCGCCTCGCCTGATCATTGTCTTGAATTGATCCGCGCCCATATTATTTTGCTGCGCCAACGTTGCAAATCCGCCATCAACTTCTTCCTGTGTAATTTCAATGTTCATAGACTCCGCTTCCTGCAGCATAATCTGTTCGTCAATCAGGGCGTTAAGAACTTGCGCAGAAACTTTCTGGCGAATATCGGGACGGTTCGGTAAACCGGAAGACGCCATCACCAAACGGACACGATCCGTGAGATCTTTATTCGAAATGACATCCTCATTGACGACCGCAACAATGCCCTGTTCTGCCGCACTAACACGCTCATGCACAGCAATACTTGCAAAACAGAACAAAACAAACACCAGACATTTTATTATCTTCATTCTCAATCTTCTTTGATTATATTTTTTTGTCTTCTATCAAAAGCCTGCAAATCAGGCTTTTCCGGTACTCCGTCCGACAGACGAAAAGCGCCCGCCGGGCCGATACGTCTCCAGATACGTGGGCAGGATCAAATCCATAGACTTTGGCTGTAATCCCAGAGTGTCAAACGTATATGCATTCTCGCTGACAACATTATCGGTCTTCAAACTTTCGACCTGATCACGAGTCAAAGGCGGCTTGGGCAGTAGCCCCATAAAACTCGCCTGAACCTTTGCCACACCCCATGGCAAAGTGACCAAAGGCCTTTTGCGCCGTGTGTATGTGAACATGATGTTGTAAATATCCTTGAACGTTACAACATCGGGGCCACCCAATTCATAAACCCTACCTTGCGGATCATGCTGCGCTCTGACCTTAGGCGTAAATAAACACTCCATCGCAGCATCCGCAACATCCCCGACAAATACGGGCTGGAACTTGGTCTTCCCGCCGCCGATCAACGGCAAGAACGGCAGGTAGCGCGACATTTCCGCAAACATATTGAAGAATTCATCATCCTCACCAAAAATTACACTCGGGCGCAGAATACTCGCAGCAGGAAAATTCGAAAGCACCGCTTTTTCACCCGCAAGCTTGGTCTTCGCATATTTGGAGCTGCCTTTATCACACGCCAATGCGGAAATATGGACAAACCGTGAAACCTTCTGTTCGGCACACGCCTTGGCAATCGCCGCCGGTGTATCGACATGCGCCTTTTCGAAAGTAACCCGTTTTCCCTTTTCAAAAAGAATACCGATGCAATTCACGACATAGTCAGAACCTTTAACGGCCTCGGCTACGCTGTGCGCATCCGAATAGTTGCAGGCAAAAGGCACAACCTGACCGACCACACCGCATGGACGCAAAAAATATGCACGCTCGGGAACGCGCGTCGCAACCTTCACCATGATGCCGCGGGAAGCCAACTCACGGACGATTTGCGTGCCGACAAACCCCGTGCCGCCAAAAACCGTTGCTATCGGATAATTTTTTGTCATCTAAACTTCCTTAAAACACCCATAATATGGAGGATTTTTAGCTCAAAAACAATGTACTCAAAGCTTTCATTTGCAATTTTTTTTAGCATCTCGCATATTTTGAAACGTTACATAAAATCCCAACGAATACAGGTTTATGATGCTAAATTCTTACTCCGCCCTATATCTGACCCTATTTATAGCCGCTTTCTGCGTGACTGCAACGGGCTTTAAAATCGGAAAAGCCCAAGCATCAGACAATCCTGCACCTGTCGTCGTAGAACTCTACACCTCTCAGAGCTGCTCGTCATGCCCACCCGCAGATAAAATCCTCCAAAGCCTGACGCAGAATGAAAACCTCATTGTTCTGTCCTGCCACGTTTCGTACTGGAACAGACTGAACTGGGTCGATACGCTCTCGCGTGAATTCTGCGACATCAGACAACACGGCTACGCCAGCCTGACAACAAGAAAACGCATTTACACCCCGCAAATGGTGGTAAACGGCATTAACATGTTCGTCGGTTCGCGCGCCGATCAGGTTAAATCCGCGCTCATCAAAGGTAAAAACCAAGGCGTACAGCCCATAACCATCTCTTCATCAGACGATTTAATCAATTTCGAACTCCCCGCAGCCGGCGAGAAATGGGGCAATGATTTCCGCCTATGGATGTATGGCTACAAGAAAGAAACGGTTCAAGAGATCGGGAGCGGTGAAAATCGCGGCAAAACCGTAAAATACGTAAATGCCGCTATTACATATGACAATCTCGGCGCCTGGGAAGGTGGTGCCGTGTCAAAATCAGTGCAAACGCCTCAGGATGACATCGATGGCGTGGTCATTTTCGCCCAAACCGGAGGATACGGTCGTATTGTAGCCGCCGGAAAACTTGAGTTTTCAAAGGAAGAAAACCCATCCTAAGAGACATTTAGGAATAAAATTCAGAAATATCAGGCCTTTTCAACAAAGCTGTCCATGACACGCTTTTTGCCGCTGTGTTCAAAAACAATATCCAGCTTGTGACCATCGATATTGATAATTTTGCCATAGCCGAATTTGTCATGAAACACGCGATCGCCGCGCGAAAACACTGTTCCATCTTCCGTCATAACTTTACGCTCATGCGTGACTTTGGGCTGGCTGCGTGGTTGAAAACCGCTCGAATCCCAGTGCTGGGAACGACCCGCTTGCTGGTATGCGCCTGTTTCTGACGTCATATCAACAAAATCCTCAGGTAACTCATCAATAAACCGCGACGGAATGGCATTCATCCAGTTTCCGTACATACGCCTGTTAGATGCATGCGAAATAAAGGCACGTTTCTTGGCTCGCGTAATACCGACATAAGCCAAACGACGCTCCTCTTCCAATCCTTTTAATCCGTTCTCGTCCATTGAACGTTGAGAGGGAAACAAACCCTCTTCCCATCCCGCCAAAAACACGTAATCAAACTCCAGACCTTTCGCACCATGCAGTGTCATAATCGTCACGCAGTCGGTTGTATTATTGTCCTGATTTTCAAGAACCAAAGCGACATGCTCGAGGAATTCCTGCATCCCTCCGTACTCCTGCATCCCCCCGATCAGCTCCTTAAGGTTTTCGATACGCCCTGGCGCTTCGGGCGTCTTATCCTGTTTCCACATATCCATATAACCGGACTCATCCAGAATTTGCGCAGCTAATTCGGCATGATCCATGGTATCGATTAACGATCTCCACCGTTGGAAATCATCCATCAATTTCATGAGCATACCGCGCATTTTTGGTTTTATTTCATCCGTTTGCGTCAAATCCATTATAGAATCTGTCAAACAAATGCCTTTGCTCCGCCCATAGGCATAAAGCGTGTTGACTGTCGTTTTACCGATCCCGCGCTTCGGGGTATTAATGATACGCTCTAAGGCCAGATCATCGGCAGGTTGTAACACCACCCTGAAATAAGCCAGCGCGTCTCGAATTTCCATACGCTCGTAAAATCGTGGCCCGCCAATAACTTTATACGGTAAACCGAGCTTGATAAAACGCTCCTCAAACTCTCTTGTCTGAAAACCTGTGCGCACCAATACCGCAACATCCCGTAGCGCTGCTTTTTCCTGACCGCCCGTACCGCGCTGAAGCTGTTCAATCTCTTCACCGACCCAGCGCGCTTCTGCTTCACTGTCCCAAAGACCGCAAACTTTGATCGCCTCACCGTCCCCTTTATCCGACCACAATTCCTTACCCAGACGCCCCTGATTATTTTCAATCAATCTCCCTGCGGCCTTCAAAATACTATTTGTAGAACGGTAGTTTTGCTCAAGCCTGATAATCTTCGCACCCGGAAAGTCCTTCTCGAACCGCAGAATATTACCGACCTCCGCACCGCGCCACGCATAAATCGACTGGTCATCATCACCGACGCAACAAATATTGCCTGAGCCCTTAGCCAGCAAACGCAGCCACATATACTGCGCTCCGTTCGTATCCTGATACTCATCAACCATAATATAACGGAAACGCCTGTGATACTCCTGAAGGATCTGGGCATGTTCAGGATTTTTTAGAATCGATATCATATGCAAAAGCAGGTCACCAAAATCACAAGCGTTCACTGCGCGAAGCCGCGCCTGATAATTCTCATAAATGAAGGGCATTTTGCCATCTGCAATCTCTCCGGCATCGTCAGCAGGCACCTGCGACGGCACAAGCGCACGATCCTTCCAACGATCAATAACATTGATCATCGCCTTCGGCGCCCATTTCTTTGTATCAATGCCCTGCCCTTCCATAATCTGCTTGAGCAGGCGAACCTGATCATCAGGATCAAGAATAGTAAAATTGCTGGATAATCCAACCAGATCGGCATGCCGCCTAAGCATTCGCGCCGCCAGCGCGTGGAAAGTGCCCAGCCACCAGCCTTCAACAGGCGCACCACCTAAAAGGCCACTAACACGCTCTTTCATTTCTTGCGCAGCCTTGTTCGTAAATGTCACAGCCAGAATTTGCGACGGATACGCACGCCCCGTCTGCAAGAGATGCGATAGCCGCGTCGTCAGAACACGCGTCTTGCCCGTCCCCGCTCCGGCCAGAACAAGAACCGGACCATCAAGTGTCTCAACGGCTTCTCTTTGCGAAGAATTAAGGGTCGTCAAATAAGCCGGTTCGGAAGACACCACGTCGGAAGAATCATCACGCATAGTTTCAATCATATAAAAGTGATAAGAGCTTTACGCTTTCGGTGCAAGCGCGCAAAAAGAAAATACATAGTATTGAAATGGAAAAACCTATCTATGCGCACCCGTAGAAACCGGCGCAACGGCAACCTGATTTCGCCCGTTGTGCTTGGCAGCATAAAGCGCGGAATCTGCTCGCGAAATAAGATTCTCAATCGGCTCAGAACTTACATATTCCGCAACACCGAGAGAAATAGTAATGCGCGCCAAACGCTCACCTGTATTCCGATTTATAACCTCTTTCTTGGCAACATTCTGACGGAGCGATTCAGCAACGCGCAAAGCCGGCTGCATCTGGGTATCTGGAAGAATAATGGCAAACTCCTCACCACCATAACGCGCGGCTATATCACGCCCCTTAACACCATCTTTGAGCGTTCTGGCAACAAGCTTCAAAACCTGATCACCAACCTGATGGCCGAACGTGTCATTAAAACTCTTGAAATGATCGATATCAATAATCAGAATCGTAAACGTATCATGCCCTTTACCAACACCAGCCGCCACCCGCTCAATCTCCTGATCAAACGCCTTACGATTGGCAAGCCCTGTCAAACCGTCCGTCAGAGCTTCTCTTCTGGCGATCTCAAGATCACGGTGAAGCTTCTCCATAGTATCTGCAGATTCCTGCAACAAATGCTCAAGCTGAGTGTTCTGATCCATCATATTTTTAGTGTCTTCCAAAACATGACCAAGAATTGAGCTAATCTCCTCTTTGGTTTTTTCTTGGGCCAACTGGGTATTAACCTCTTGAAGTGTATGGTTATAAGCACCCGCAGATTCTCGAACAGAGCCGACTGCCTTATTGACATTTGTAATGGTTTTCTTGATCTGGTCGCCTGCCGATCGAACTCGCTCGTCCTCACGCTTTTCGCGTATAAAATTGTAATAAAGCTGATAACACGCATCGTTCGAAAGCCCCTCCTCCGTCTCGGCCATTTTGTCGATCGCTTTATTCATATCCGGCAATGACCCGGAAAAATAACAGAACCATAGCTCGTAATTGGCAGGAGACGGCTCAAGATCCTCTTGAACGATACGTCCAAGAGCCTTCTCGGAGAATTCTCTGATTTTTTCTACTGGATAATAATAGGTCAAAATAACCACACGGGTAAAAAAGTCTTATATAGATATAAGCAAAATAATGACGTGCGATCAAACAAAAACTGGCCGAGAATTCTCACAGCCAGCGTCAAAAAATTCAATCATAAGAGGAGTCTAGCCCAACCTCATACCAGCATCCATTTTATTATTAATGGCCATCTCAAGCTGAACCTCAAGTGCGGCTGTATTCAGTTTTTCATGATCAAGAACGGTGTTCACGGTCGTCGTGTCCATCTCAACATCTGTAATGGCAGTCGAAACGCCGCTAATACTATCACCTGACAGCTTCACATGTTCAGCATCAAAACTTGCAACAGTTTTAACGTTCTCAACAACGGTGGCCTCTTCAACCAGATCCTGAATAGCGACATTACCAGAATTAATTTCTAACTCGGCCTTTGCAAGAAGATCGCCTGTCTTTCCATAGAACTCCCTGATCTGTGCATGGTTGCCGTTAATGACCTCGACATCCAACTCATGCTCCAATTCAACCAACTCGGCAAATTCGTCTTCCTGCATGGGATCGGCAGCCAGAAACTCCGCCAGATCGGCAGCTTCAAAATTCTGCCAATGATTTTCACTTTGATCATCTGCACTAACAGAAGGACCGCCACCGCCGCCGGGCGAGGCGCGGCTATCCGCAGGAGCAGTCTCTTGTAATCTGCGGGTAGCTTCCTCGAGCAATGCCTCTTGTTCGGATTTAGACAATCTCTTTCGTTCTTCGCCAACCTCGGTCGCGACATAAGCCGTTTTACCCATTGTCGCCAATGTCCCGGCTCCGAATGCAGCCTCACCAACGACGTAGGCCATCGCGGTCGATTTCGTAGCAGCTTGATCGGGGATTAAAGTGTCAATAGCGACAGCAGGGTCATGCCCCTGATCAATCGCAGTCTGCTTGACAACGTCTAAAGCTTCGGATTTGGCTTGGTTCCAGTCTTCCATAAAATTACCGATTTTCTCACGCACATCCTCAAGACCTTCATGGGCCTTTTGGGAAATCTGCTGTGCATCGGTAATGGGCTTATCGACATCACGCTTTAGCGATTGTGTATCAATTTTATCTGCTTTGTATTTTCCGGCAGCTGATTCTTCAGGACGAAGCATCTGCATGAAAGTTTGATCGCGGGTATTACCCTCAATCAGCGATTCCGTAAAAGTTTGGTCATTCTGCTGAAAACCGGGTCCCGCCATCTGAACCTGAAATTGCCGCCACTGAACAAGATCGTCCTCAAAATCGGCACGCATCATGATGTCACGATCGTGGCTGGAAACCCCTTCAGGGTTACGATCATATCCCGGCTCTCTCATTCCCAGATCGGAAAAATTCATTTATTTCACCTTAATTATTGTTATTTGCATGCGCTTACACACACCTTCCTGACATAATTATAGTCTGTCAGACATCTGAAATACAAACATTTTATACGTCTGGACGTCTCCAAAACAGGGTCAAACCGACTCATTTGTCACATTTTCGCCTTAATTCAATAACATACGTTTATAGCCAAGCGCCTCTGCGATATGTTTTTTTTGTAAAATATCAACACCGCCGGACAAATCCGAAATCGTACGGGCAACCCTCAAAATTCGGTAATAAGCACGGGCTGAAAGCTTGGAATGCTCGACAGCTTTTTGCATCAAAGACCGCGCATCTTCTTCCATCGGAGCAATCGCTTCCAGTATTTTTCCGTCCGCACATGCATTCGTTTCACCAATCATTTCTTTACCAAACGCTTGATATCTCTGCTTTTGAATATCCCGCGCAGCAGCAACACGCGCCGCCACCTGTTGCGATGATTCGCCCGTGCTGGCACCCTGCAAATCCATCGCACTCACGGCTGAAACCTCAACGTGCATATCGATTCGATCCATCATCGGCCCTGAGATCTTGGATTGGTAATCCGTCCCGCAGCGCGGCGCTTTCGTGCATTCCTGATCGGGATCGCCCAGATACCCGCAGCGACACGGATTCATCGCTGCAATCAACTGAAACCGCGCTGGATAGCGTATATGTGCATTCGCCCGTGCTACCAAAGCATCGCCCGTTTCCAGTGGCTGCCGCAATGCCTCAAGCGTGCCCCGCGCAAACTCGGGAAACTCGTCCAGAAACAATACCCCGTTATGCGCCAATGAAATCTCTCCCGGCTTCACACGATGCCCACCGCCGATCAGCGCGGGCTGCGACGCCGAATGATGCGGGTTGCGAAACGGCCTGTTCTTCAAAAGTCCACCTTCCGGCAACACCCCCGCGAGCGAATGAATCATCGAAACTTCCAGCGCCTCTCGTGCGGAAAGCGGCGGCAATATCCCGGGCAAACAACTCGCCAGCATGGACTTCCCCGATCCCGGCGGCCCGCTCATCAGTAGGTTATGCCCGCCCGCCGCGGCAATCTCCAGCGCACGCTTGGCCGTCTCCTGCCCGCGCACTTCCGAAAGGTCAGGCACACGCATCGCCGAGTCATCGTCCCGTAAACGCGCCTCGGGGCGGGTCATCACTTGTGTCCCTTTAATATGGTTAATCAACTGCAACAGGTTTTCGGGCGCAAGAATATCCAGCTCCCCCGCCCATGCGGCCTCCCCGCCGCACGCCTCGGGACAAATCAAATGACGACTGTTTTCATTCGCATGCATCGCCGCGGGCAATACGCCGGAAACAGGACGGATCGTCGCATCCAGCGATAATTCCCCCAGCACAACAAAATCTTCAAGCTCCTCTTTGGGCACAACCCCCATCGCCGCCAGCAACCCCATCGCAATCGGCAAATCAAAATGGCTGCCCTCTTTCGCAAGGTCGGCAGGCGCAAGATTCACCGTCAAACGTTTCGGCGGCAAGGACAGCCCCAGCGCATGCAACGCAGCGCGCACACGCTCCCGCGACTCCGCCACCGCCTTATCGGGCAAACCGACAATCGTAAACGCCGGCAAACCGTTGGAAATCTGTACCTGCACGTCAACGGGCTTAACGTCAATCCCCTGAAACGAAACGGTATTCACACGCGCAACCATTAAGATTTTCCCCTTTTGTTCTCATTTATCTATGCCACGCCGACGGGAAAATGAAAACCCGAAATCGCTCAAAAGCCAAGAAACACCTCTTACCCACACCCAAAATCCCACAATTTCGACTCTTTTAACAGTTGTTAAGAACTTATTTACCTTTTCTGTTTACTGAGGGATATAGGGCAAAAGAAAACGCCCGAAGAAATAAACGAAGGGAAGGAGACCCTGACAATGACAACAGATAGTAGCGACAGGCGTACCAACACCAACAACCCCGCATTATTCCGCGCGGATGTTCTTCTCCCGCTCATTATTAAGGGCGCACTCGAAAAGGGCATTCCTCTGGACGACGAAGGCGAACACACCGTCCACACAGTCATCAGCAACTTTCAACCCGACATGGCCGTGCTGTGCTGCGCGCGCATCGCAAAGGAAATCTATATCTATCAAAAATCACAAGGGAACGACTACCCCTATCTCGGCGCATTCTGTGACTCATTGATTGCACGTTACAAGCCAACATGCGTGCTGACAGAATCCAATCCGCGTCTTCATGATGTGAAACTCAAAATCATTATGCCTGAACTCTCCGACGTCCTCGATAAGTTCATCGAAAATCTGGAGCTTTCAAAAATCGCAATGGAAATGACCGATAAAACGGCAGCCTCAACATTGAATATCCTGATCATTCAGCTCCAGAGCCAAATGCTCCTCGTTGATCTGATCCTCGAAGAAGAGAATAAATCTTACCGTTACGAAGACGTAGAAACACATGATGCGGCGGATATGACAAACGTCATCCCGTTCCCCGTAACGGCGCACTAAAGTTTTAAAAGAATTCACTCTTTATCTAAGAGAGTGTTGGTTGTGAACCTTGCCCCGGATTTCCGGGGCTTTTTTTAACTCGCTACCATCGGGCCGATGCGCTTACCGCCCAGAATATGCAGGTGGAAATGCGGGACTTCCTGTCCGCCGTTGGTTCCCGTATTCGCAATGGAACGGAAGCCCTCCGCGCTCACACCCTTCTCTTCGGCAATTTTGGAAACGGCTTCAAAAAACGCTTTGATCTCTTCCGCGCTGGCTTTCGCACCGAAATCCGAAATCGAAACGTAATGCCCCTTCGGAATAACAAGGATATGAACGGGCGCCTGCGGCGCAATATCATTGAACGCCAGAACATGATCATCTTCATAGACCTTGTCACACGGAATCTCCCCGCGCAGGATTTTCGCAAAGATATTATTCGAATCGTATTCGCTCATAACCGGATTTTCCTTGATTTTTTAACTCTCAAGCGACAGATTACACACCGTTTCAATCCGAAGTAAAGAGATGAGAAAAGATGATTCTCACATTGCTGAAATCAAAACTGCACCGCGCCACCGTCACCCGCGCCGATCTGGACTATGAAGGCTCCATCACAATCGACCGCGACCTGATGACCGCCGCAAACCTCCTGCCCAACGAACAGGTGGACGTCCTCGACATCACCAACGGCGCGCGTCTGACAACCTATGTCATCGAAGGTGAAGCGGGCTCGGGCGAAATCGGCATTAACGGCGCGGCCGCGCATCTGGTTAATCCCGGTGATCTGGTCATCATCTGTGCCTACGCGCAAATGGAAGAAGAGAAGGCAAAAACCTTCGAGCCGACGGTTCTGCTTCTGGATAAAAAAAACAAGGTCGATAGACCCGCTCAATAATATCAGCTTGTTATCACGTTTAACGGATACACGTCATAAACGGCGGGTGTAATTCGTCGCAGCCTTCAATATGGTCATCGAACGGAATTTGATGACGCGTATTGATAATGGTTTCCTGCTCGGACTCGCGTGCCAGCTTCTTTTCCTCCAACACATCATAAGCCTCGTTCAGGATTCCGATAATCGCAACTTCCCGGTCACGAACACCCTCGCCCCCGACATAAGAAACAATAACGCCGTATTCGCCGCGCCGCGTCCCTGCCGTCAGAGAGAACCCGGCATCACAGGTAAAACCCGTCTTGCCGTAAATATCATGATCGGGGATCGTATCATTCCGCATCAACGTATTCGTTGTACGAAGCGTACGCCTGCGCACTTTGGCTTCTGCCGTTCCCAGCAATTCGGAAAGAGAGGGATGATTATCATGAATGTATTTCAGTAAGGTCGCCATGTCCTTCGTGGTCGTGCCGCCCTCGCGCGCACGGATCAATCTGTTCGGCAAACCGCTGGAATTGTAGAACTCGGTATTCTCCATACCGATCTCTTCGGCTCTGCGATTCATCAGAGCAACAAAATCCGTTTCGGTATTCCCCTCGCCATAAGCCTTGGCCGTATACTCGGCGATCGTCGCCGCCAAATCATTATATGAACGTATCGCCGCGCCTTGCATTGCATCGGACAAACGCACAGGGCTGGACCATCCGCTAAAACGTTCCATGTCGGATCGCAAATACGTCCCCCGTGCGATATACAAACGGTCATCCGCACTCATCAGCCCTTCATCCATCGCCTCCTGAGCAAGCAGTAAGGTCATCATCTTGGTCATCGATGCGGGCTGGATTTTCACATCGGAATCCTGCTCTAGCAAAACCTCACCCGTCTGCGCATCCATCGCAAAGAAAGCTTCAAGTTCAGGTTCGCATTGCGCCGCGGCTTGATTCGCTCCCAACACGGTCACGAGTGCCAACGCCGCCGTCCTGAAACTGTGCTGTACTGATTTCAAAAAATCCAAATTTCACCCTCTGAAAAAATGTATTACATAATATGTGACAATTTACGGCCTGAAATCAAGCACATCCGGCAAATGAAAGACACGGTAACCGCACAAACCCTTTTGGCGAATATAAGTACATTGGTGGATAACAAACCGCTTCACCTTGACGCGAACCGCCAATCGCCCATAGTTGTCTGGTGATGCGTAAAATTAAAAAAGGAGATATCTGTCATGGCCATAGAAGCAGTGAACGATGAAAACTTCGCAAAAGAAGTCGTCGATTCAGGCGAAACCGTCCTCGTGGATTTTTGGGCGGAATGGTGTGGGCCGTGTAAAACACTGATGCCGATCGTTGAAGAAGTCGCCGGAGAAATGGCGGACAAACTCAAAGTCGTCAAACTCAATATCGAGGAAGCGCCCGAAGTCCCGACCAAATACGGTCTACGCGGCGTGCCGACATTGATGATCTTCAAAGACGGCAAAGTTGTAGACACCCGCGTAGGCGGCATGCCCAAATCACAATTGGAAGAATGGTTATCCACACACGTCTAGCCAATAACCAATTAAATTGCTGCGGATAAATTATAAAATTGGCCAAAAATTACTTTTATTGGCCAATTTTTTATACCGAATCAATGTCCAGAATCATCAATTCCGGACCGTCGGTCCAGAGCAAACCGCACCTGATTTCATGCTCGGGATAGATGCTGCGAACAGTATCAAAATACCCCTTCATCTGTTTGATATAGATCTCTGGCACATCCTCTACACACGTCGGCGGCGGCCTGTTCGTCTTATAATCCAATATCCAGACCTCGCTATCCCGAACAACCAAACGGTCAATTTGACCGTTGACGATGGTCTTTCCGTCAATAAGCGCACTGACCGGAACCTCGGCAAAGGACGATTCCGAATCAAAAAACGGAGCGTAGTCAGGGTGCTCAAGTATCTTCATAATCTCCGCCACAACGCTCTCCTGCACGGCTGCACTCACACCCTGCCCGTTACGATTCAAAAAGGCTTCTGCCGCCTGCTGACGCTTGTCATCGGGAAACTGCGGTAAAAACTGCAAGAGCTTATGCGTCAAATTCCCGCGTAAAAACCTGTACTCCTCTGCTGATTTAAGCGGGGAAAGTGCTATATTTTCCTCCTCGGCCTTCAAATCTCTTGACGGAATAAGAGGACGCGGAGGAACAGGCTCTTCAGGGGCGGGCTTGTAAACCCAATCCGGCAAAGGAGTCTCGTTCTCCACAAACTCGAACGACTTAAGCGCACGATCGGGATCACGCGTACGCAAACGTGAATACCGCACGCTGCCATCCTCAAGCGTTTCCACGCCCTCACCCTCAATACGAGCAAGCGCCTCCTCAATCAGATAATACCAGGAATGTTCCTTCGGTTTCTTCTGCCCTGTATACCCGCATACATACAGCCTGTCCGCCGCCCGCGTCATCGCTACATAGAGCAAACGGTAATATTCCTCGGTCTGCCGCCCTTCACACTGATTGTACGCCTGAGTGTACAGAGCAGGATCATCATCTTTGCGCGGCGACCATAACGGAATATCCAGATCCGTCTTATCCGGCCACAACAACCTGTTTACCGAACGCCCCGCACTGTTCATCACCGTATCGGGTAAAAAGACAATCGGCGCCTGCAAACCTTTTGATCCGTGAACCGTCATGATGCGCACCTGATTACCGGCCTCCTCCAGCTCCCGCTTGATCTCTATCTCCGCATCATCCTGCATCTGGATAAAACTCTGAAGGCTCTCAGTCTCGTTTTCGGAATACCCGAGCGCCAAAGCCAAAAACTCCTCCACAGGATCAATAGCGTCCTCCCCTAAACGGCACTTCACCGCATGAAATCCGCTTTGCAAATCCGCAGGACATGGTCGCCCAAGCAAACTCATGAAAAATTCATACGGGCTGACATCAAACGCAATCGCACGTAATCCTTCGAGATAGGATTTAACAGCCGACACCCGCTCAACCGTCACAGGCGAGTCATCATCCAGAAGCGTTGGCACCGCTTTTGGATCAAATTGAGCCAATTTTGCCCATAATGACCCTTTTCCACCGCGCGTTATCGTAAACAAAACCGAATCATCAAACCCGATAAACGGTGACTTCAAAAACGCAGCTAAATTCAAATCATCTGCTGGCAAAAGACAGAATTTCGCCGCCGCCAGCATATCCTGAACAATAATCTGTGTACCCAGCTTCAAACGATCCGCCCCGCTGACAGGAACCGCGCGCGCCTTCAATGCGCGCATCAGCTCATCAACAAAACGGTTACGCGTACGAACCAGAACCATAATATCGCCGGCACGGATGGCACGGCCATAGGCCTCAAGCTCGATATCATTATCCAGCCAGCCCTTAATAGTATCCGCTATTTGCCCCGCCAGAAGAGAGGAGCTTCCCTCCTTATCCCGTACCTCAACAGGCGGATCCCAGTATGGACGCTTGTCCGGCTTCTCCGCTTCCACCAAAGGCCACAATTCGACAACACCCGTTTGCCCCTTTCTAAAAGATGTATGACGTACGTCCTCCCCGCCCAGCGCTTCTTTCAGATCCGAGCGGGCAAAGACCGAATCCACAACATCCAGAATAGGCTGGACCGAACGGAATGAAATATCCATCGCCATGACTTTATTGACTTTGCCGGCCGCACGAATACGCTCATCATAAACTTCACGCATTCGCTTGAACTCATCGGGATTCGCTCGTTGAAAACTGTAAATGGACTGTTTGATATCTCCGACAGTAAAGGACGTACGCTCGATATCATCTTTTGCACCCAGTCCTGCATAAAACTCAGACGTAATCGCGTCGATAATCCGCCACTGTTCCGGGTTTGTATCCTGCGCCTCGTCAACCAGAATATGGTCAATGCCCTGATCCAACTTATACATAATCCACTGCGTTGAATTGCGCGCCTGCCCGTCATCCAATCCCTCGAAAGAGACCGTACGCCCCTTTAACAACGCATATGCCTTTAAAATCAAATCATCAAAATCAAGTGCCCCTACTTGATTCTTAAGAGCCGTGTACGTGTCGTTAATCTCCTTCCCGAGAATCAGAAGCGCCCGCGTCAGAAAGGCTGCCCGCCTTGCCTTTTCGCCGTCCTTCGCTTCCAGTGCGTGTAGCGCTGCCTTGGAGAGTATCTCTGCAGCCTGCGGATATGTTTCTGCTGTCTTCTTGGTGGGAAAACCTTGTGTTGTAATGCCCCCCTGTGACGTCAAAAACACTTGGACGTACGCATCTAAATTGCGAATACGTTCCTGTTCCGTATTCGCCATCCAGTCCAGTATAAAACGGGACTTGCCCTGCTCAATCTTTCCGCCCTGCTCCGACATGAACAGCGCCAGACCACGAAGATCATCGATATATTCCATGTTTTGAATAAACGCCGCGCGATAATCCTCTACCGCCTGTCCTGCCGGAATACCGTAATACGTACACACCCGTTCATAGACGGAATCAACATCCCCAAAATCAGACAACAATTGCGCCAGCTTCGCCCGCTCTTTACAAATATCCGCGATCAGCTCAAGCACCTGATCTTCATTCTGTACGCGCGCTATGGCCGCAAGAGCCTCAGATAGCGGAGACCCTGCCGCATCCGAAGAAACAGCCTTCTTCAGAACTCTTTTTTGTGCCTCAAGTATAAGTGCCTTACTTTCAGCATCCTCAAGAATCTTAAAATTAGGACTTAAATCCGCTTCCAAAGGAAAACGACCCAAAATCGACTCACAGAATGAGTGAATGGTCATAATTTTCAGCCCGTTCGGCGCGTCGACAATATTAGAAAACAATGTCTGTGCAGCCGCAATTTGCTCCTCCGTCGGCATCTCACCGAATAATTTCTGAAGCTCGCCCGCCAGTGTCTTTTCACCTTTTTTAAATGTCATATCCTTATCCGAAACCGGCATAACAGCCCATTGCCCCAGCGTCTCAAAAAGACGAATTGACATCTCATTTGCCGCCGCTTTGGTAAAGGTCAGACAAAGAATCTTGAAGGGCTCACTCCCAGGTTCACCGGACTTTTTCGGCAGCAAAAGCCTGAGCAAGCGATCGGTTAAAACCTTGGTCTTCCCCGTCCCTGCTGAGGCTGAAACCCATATTGAATTCAATGGGTTAGAAGCGTCCTGCTGGATTGCATTAGGATCACGCAGACGCACATCATAAGACGAATCATCGTAAAAATTATTTAATTTTCGGCTCGTATCGTTTTGCACTTATTGAACCTCACTTGCATCCGAGTCAAGCACAGACCATTCCCGCACCCGTGCCAGATGTTCATAGTCATTGAACCGCGGCAAATTTCCGCCATCCGGCACTGCATAAAAATGGGTTTCCTCCGCATAAAAAACGCGCACCAGATTCAAAAACCCGTCTTCGACAACATCCAGGGTTTCCTTAAAACCGTCTTCCAGATAAATTGTCTCGCCCCCCTTCTCGCCGGAAGAAAACTTCCAGTATCCGAGATAGTATGGCACCAAGTCGGCATCATCATCACGCTTCAATGCATCAAAACCGCCTCTTTGCAATAAAATGGCCTCAAGCGGCAATTGTGGCAACTCGCCTTTCTGAAGTTTGGGACGTGTAAACTGTCCACCGCTCTTATAGTCGACAATGGCATACCCGTGAACGCCCTTATCAATACGATCAACTATGCCGTGCAAGCCGAAACTCTTTCCGTCGACATCAAAAACTGCTTCGCCCCAGGCTTCCGTCGCCGACAGACGATAGGACTTACGCCATTCTTTTTCGTGCTCCAAAAACCAATCGACTGTGCTGCCTATTCGGGCCTTCCAGAAATCAAGGTTTTCATCCTCCCCTGTAAACAAGCGAATCGATCGCTCGAAATATGTATTGAGAACGTCAGCCGCATCGGAAGGCAATTGATCAGGATGATCCTTTACAAAATCTTCAATCGCTTTATGCAGAACTCTCCCCTGCAGAGCAAAATCAACCTTTTGAACCAATGGCTGCAACGGCTTTAGCCCCAAAGTATAACGCGCATAAATTCCGTACGGATCCTTCAGCCATTGATCCACCTTGGTAACGGAGACCTTATCGGGGCGTGCTGCCAACGGCGGGCGTGGCGAAGGCCGCGCACAAGGACTAACCACATCAGCCTCATCCAGTAATCGCGCCCAGCGAAGATACGGCCCCTTGGACAGCATCGAAATATCAGAATCACAAGCCAGCATAACCGTTTCGAGTTTTTGCAACCACCGAGCAGGCAACATCGGCGTCCCGCCCACCTTTTCCGCACGCGTCATGACAACCCTCGACGAACAAAGCCCCTGCACAAAATCATGTGCTGCCAAACCGACGGATTGCTCCAAACCCGGCAGACCGTAGGATTTACGCATGGGTCGTGACATCCACGGATCGCTCCCCGCCTTTGGCGGCCAGACATCTTCATTCAGCCCCCCCAGCACGACCAGATCGGCATCAACCAGACGCGCCTCCAGCTGACCGAGGATTTTAAGGCGCGGATGTAAACCATATGCTGTCCTGACAACCACGTCATTCAAAAACTGTCTTAGAACGAGCGGATAATCATCAACAGAAATCTCGCCCAGAGCATCATCATGTTGACGTAACTCGGAAAAGAAAACGGACGCAGCCTCTCCCGCATCTCCGCGCCAAAGTCTCGAAGCCCCGTCCATCTGCCAGCCTTGTCCCAATGCTTCTGCCATTTGTAAATGAGAAACAATCAAATCTCTCAAACTGAGCTTATCTGAGGAACCGCCTTCCCCTCTGAACAGATCATAAGCATCCTTAAACAAGCGGATAAAACCCGAACATAACGCGTCCCCCGCGGCTAAAGTATGCTCCATTAAATCATCAAGAGAATTCACCTGCCGTTTTTCCGAACGTAAATACTCGATCTCAATCCGTGTCAACGCATCATTGTAATCGCGTACCTCGTAACCCAGCCGCGATAAAGGATGTTTGAGCAATGACAAAAATTTAACCGCATCAAACCGCGACGCGGCAAAGTCGGCACTCAGCAATAAATACGTCCCGAGCTCCGTCTGCGAAAGCTTCACCCCTGCAGAATCATCGACATGAATGCCCCATCTCTGGCATTGTGCGGCAACACGCCGCGCCAGATTTCGGTCAGGAGTCACAAGCGCGGCCGTTTTCCCGTCCTCCTCCAGAACTTCACGGAAGAGCAACGCCGTCAGCAAAGCCTCTTCCTGCATCGTGCTGCAGGAATAATACTCAATACCTTGCGTTAAAGACTGCAGACCCTCTGGCCCGCCCCATTCTTCCGACAGGCGCTTCCATTGTGATGTCGTCGAGGCCGGGCGCATAATCTCCCGCGCCAGAACTTCGCGCTCACCGTGCCGTGATACACCAACCAGGTCATCACCGAACACGCCAACCTGCGAACGCTCTACCCCCATAGTCCGCAGCAATTTTTGCATGGAGTATTGCGCATGGGTTTCATCAAGACAGTCCCAGCTTTCATCATCCATGCCTGTATCCAGCCCGGGCAGAACCACCATCCCCCGCGGCAAACCCGCAATAACCTTAAGCAGACAGGCAGTCGCAGGAATCGATCCGGTTGTCCCCGCAGCAATAACAGGGTATTTCGGCGGGTGATCCGTCCAATAAGCACTTAATTGCTGCAGCAATAAATTACGCCGCTCCGCCGCATCAACATACCCCCGCTCCGCCAGAATATGCGGCCACGCTTCACTGATAATCTTGAGAAACTCCAGAGTAATCTGCCAATGCGCGGAAAAGTCTTCAGGCACCAGACTGTGCAAATCTTTGAACTCCAGCCCCTCGACAATAACCTGATCAAGAAACTGCGCCAGCGCCTTCCCCAGACGCAAGGCCTGATCCGGCCCTTGCACAAAATGCGGATTAGCAAGCACAAGCTTGGCAAGCAACAACTGCCGCTCCAATGCGGGCACCGCTGCGGGAATATCAAGAAATTCCCCTGTCGCACCGAACATCAACAAGGATAGGTCTTCCTCCTCAACATCCCCGATCGGAGTAAGCTTCGGAAGCAACAACGAATGCCCTTCGCTAAAACGTAAAAACTCTTCCTGCACAACACGGCACGCCCTGCGAGTAGGCAAAAGCAAAGTATACCGCGCCAGAGCTTTCGGATCATCTTTCGTTTGTAGCAGCGATGACCGAACAAGGGTACGCGCAAACGGCATACCCGCTGGAATAGTCTTTATATGACCTGAAGTAACGTAATCCTGATTTTGAACGCTATCGCTCATGCTTTTTTCTGTTCGTGCTGCGGCATTACTGCATTCCCTTCAACCGCATTTACACGATCCAAATCCTCGGGCGTGCTGATGTGATGCCAAGCCCCTTTATGTTCTTTTGCAAAAAAACGCCCGTCTTCCTCGGCCTTATCCATGAGAGAAAGGAATGAAAACGCGTCCTCCGGCGTGTCCTTGAAAATACTCGGCGAATTCAAACGAATATTCGTCCACATATACGCGCCGGACTTGTCTTTGCTGCGCTGTACTGTTCCGTCCGCATTTAAATCATAATCCCCGACACCCTTTGTCAGTTCCATTTTATCAATCGGCTGGAATAATGTTGCGATATCCATTTTTTGCGCATCCCACATCTCTGCTAATTCCTGAAACGCACTAGTGCCTTCATCATCTGTCCAATACGCATCCCCTGCAATCACATAAAACGGCTCATCCTTAAAAAAATTCAGCGCCAGCTTGACCCCGCCGCCCGTATCAAGAATGTCTTCTTCATGTGACGTATGAACGGTCATAGCCTGCCCGCCCGTTTCATTGGCCAGATACGCATCAAGATGCGCCTGCAACTCTTTGGCCTTGTAATGCATGTTCACGACAACCTCGGTCACATGATCACGCGCCAGCTTATCCAGAATACGGTAAATAAGGCTGCGCCCCGCCACTTCAACCATTGGCTTGGGAATCGTATCCGTATACGGACGCATCCGCGTTCCGAAACCCGCGGCCAGAATAAACGCCCTGACTGGCATTTTCGTTTTAAGCATCGTGATAAATGACCTCTATATCCCTGTGATTCGGCTGCGCTTCGATAAAGGAAAGTCTGACATCGTAGCGCCGCGCAGGCAACAGCCCTTCGAGTTTTTCGGGCCATTCGACCAACACAATACCCTCTGTAAGTGCATCCTCCCATCCTGTCTCGTAGACCTCTTCGGGTGAACTCAAACGATAAAGATCAAAATGCCATATCGGCAGGATATCGCTTTCATCAGCACTATAATTTTGCACCAATGTAAATGTCGGGCTGGGAACATCCATATGCGGAGAGCGAAAGTGCGAACGGATCAATGCACGGGCAAAAAAGCTTTTTCCCGCGCCCAGTGTGCCTTCCAGACACACAATATCCCCGTTTTTTAGCTGCGTTGCAAAATCCGCTGCAAACGCCGCTGTCTCTGCTTCTGATGTCACTAAACGCCTAAAATCTTTGCTCATATCTCAGATATAAACCAGATCAAACATAGTGAAAAGCACACATAAGATGGTAAAATGAATGAATGAACCGTCTTCTTACAATGATTGCCGCCTGTTTGCTAATTGCCTTACCGTCACAAGGACAGGCACAGGAAATCCTGAATGAGCCGATCTGCTTCATCCTCAAAAACGAAGCACCTTATAAAGTATATGGCAATTTCGTCACGGACTTCTACACAACACCCGAAGGCACCCGCGCCAGACACACATCAAATTTTCGTCTGGATGAAACAGGCGCCAGACACCCTGAAGAAGGCTACCCAACAGATCGCGCGGAATTTTGTTCCTACGGCCCCTTCTTCCCCGGTCGCAAACTCGATCTGGTCATTAAAACCCTGATCCCCATTTTTTCGTGTAAAACAAATGTAGAGTCAGGCGAAATTGTGATTAAAGGTGAGCGCCTGCCCGAAGGCGGCACCAAAACATGGGCGGTCTGTTATTAATATCTGTGATTGATATCTCTTCTATTAAGCTGCCGCCTCTTCTGAAGCATTCTGCTGCGGCTGTTTGAGGGGAATGAGGATTTTCGCCGCCGTTCCGCCGTCTTTATTATTTTCTAGCGCAAATGTGCCGTGGTGCAAATCAACGATATTCTGAACCAAAGTCAGCCCCAACCCGACACCGCGCGTTGCCTGCTGCCCGCCCTCAACACGCTCAAACGGTTGTAAAACGCGGGATTTCTGCTCCTCGGGAATACCTTCCCCCTGATCCGTGACCACAATCTGCAACTGGTCATCCAGAACCGACGCCCTGATCATAATCTTCCCGCCCTCCGGCGAATGTGAAATTGCATTTTGCAAAATATTCAAAACCGCCTGCTTCATGCGCGACTCATCAAGCTGCGCAACCGTAACATCGGACGCACAGGCCAGCTTCACCTCGACATGCTCCTTACGCGCCCAATCTTTGACCAACCCGACAACCGAACTCAGCATCGGCTTGACCTTAATCTCTTCAATCAGCAACTCGATATACCCCGCCTCAAAGGATGACAAATCAAGAATGTCATTGATCAGGGAAAGCAGTCGTTCGCTCGACTCATGAATATCGCGGGTATATTCCTTTTGCTTGTCATTGAGCGGCCCGAAGAGTTCATGATGAAGCAAATCATTAAAGCCCATAATGGCATTCAACGGTGTCCGCAATTGGTAAGAAACGTTCGCGAGGAAGTCCAGCTTTAGTTTTTCCGCAGCTTCCAGCGCCGCATTCTTATCCCTAAGCGCCGTTTCGACACGAACCGTATCCGTAACATCCGTATAGGTCAGCAAAACCCCGCCATCTGGAAGCGGAACTGTGACATAATCAAAATATGTTTCACCCTTCAATCTTTGCCGCCCTTCATGCATCGCGCGCTCAAGCGCAAGCGAAATCAAAAAATCACGCGTTTCAGGCCATTCTTCAGCTGAAAAATGCCCCTTCAACCGCTCGACAATTCGCGTAATATGCGGCTCCCCGTCCAGCTCTTCGGGATTTAAACCCCAAAGCCGACCAAAAGCGGGGTTCCAAAGCTTGAGACGCCCGTCACCGCCGAAAACAGCCACGCCCTCGGCCAGATTATCCAGCGTCTCTTTCTGAACAGCAATCAACGTATTATAGGACGTTTCTAGCTCCAGCCTGCTGGTCACATCCTCGAAATTCATCATCAACCCACCGACAGTATGCGGCACGACAAGCATCCGCACCGCATTCCCGTTTGGCAAATAAAGCATATCCTCGTGTGAGCCAATCAAGCTGGTAAACATATTCAGCCAGCTTTTCTTGTACTTCCTGAAATCTGCCTGCTCTGGCAGACGCCTCGTCTCCCGCAACTTCTCAAGAATTTCACCGAGTTTAGGCTTGGTATTCAGCCATCCTTCCTCAAGATCCCAGAGCTGGGAAAATGCGGAGTTATAAAACTCCAGACGTTGCTCAGCATTATAAATGGCAATCGCCGATCGCAACTTCTCCAGCAGGCCACGGTTTGCATCCTGATTGTTGCGGATTTCAAACTCCAGCTCGTCCTGCGAGGATAAATCCTCTAACAAGCCAACGGTCACATCCTGCCCCTTAACAGGCGTTTCGGTCACACGGACAAAAACACGGTTTCCGCCGATCACAACATGCGCTTCGGATTTTTGCCGCTTCCCGCTGGACAAGGACTTTTCCGCCAAGTCTGGGCCAAGCAAAACATCTTTGGAACCGGATTTCTTTTTACGCGTGGAAACGATTTCTTTCTGCTGGGATAAAATCTCGCTCGGGCGTGACGAAAGCATTTTGGCATAGGCCACATTGACCCACGTAATCGCCTGCGCATGGTTACGCATCCATACGGGAAATGGCAGACTATCAAGCGACTCCTGCAACCGCTCGATCTCCTGCGTTTTCATACTCCGCTCTTCCTGCAAAATTCTGTTTTCTTTAAGCTCCTCGGTCACATCCTCGACCCAGAGCGTATCTATAAATGCATCCCCCGAAGGAGCCTTGCCGCGCGAACCTGTAATTTTCAGGGTTTTCTTTCCCGTATGATCAGAGACATTCAAACTAAAATGCTTCCCTTCGGCCTGCAAGCGCTCGAATACGCCATCCAGCGCCGCCGAATCACTCGGGCTAAGCTGATTCTGGATATCGCTGATATCTTTGACGTGTTCAAGCCCCAGAAAATCACAAAACCCTTGGGAATATAGAATGCTCCCGTCCTTTGCAAAACCACAATATTCACCGGGCACAGCCGCCAGAAAAGCTTCTAGCCGGTCTTTCTCGGCATCAACATGCGACTCCTCGGTCTTCGGCGCATCATCACCGAACAACCGCTGAAAAAAGGGTGCTTTTTGTTTTTTCTCTGCCACAACATCAGAGTTTAGGAACGAAGGACAGGATAGGACAAGCTTAAAGAGTGATAGAAGAAAACCAACCTGTGGGTTACAGGATCACCGTCCGGCCACCGTGAAGGAAAATGCGCCGCTCCGCGTACAGTCTGATCGCTCGCGCCAGAACCCGTGATTCAGAATCCTGACCGATCAGTTTCAGCTTTTCAGGTGTATCCGCATGCGTAATACGCACCGTTTCCTGTTCGATGATCGGCCCTTCATCAAGGTCTTCCGTCGCATAATGCGCTGTAGCCCCGATGATCTTCACACCCCGCTCATAGGCCTGATGATATGGCTTTGCGCCCTTGAACCCGGGAAGGAAGGAATGGTGAATATTAATAACCCGACCTTTATAGCGTTGACAAAAATCCCCGCTCATAATCTGCATATACCGCGCCAGAACAACCAACTCGCTGTTCGTTTCCCCGATAAGGTCAGCGAGCTTATCCTCCTGCGCAGCTTTTGTATCGGGGGTAACCGGCAAATAAATGAACTTTAACCCGTAATCCTCAACGCGCTTGCGTAAAACCTCATGATTAGACACCACCGCCGTAATTTCGATCGGGAAATTTTTCGCGCTCCAGCGATAAAGTATGTCATTCAGACAATGTCCCTCTTTAGACACCATCAAAAGCGTACGGACAGGTTTTTCCAGCGTTTCGACATCCCACGCCATATCAAATTCTTCGGCTATGGGTGTGAAATTCGTGGTAAATTGATCTTGCGCACCGTCAACAACGGGTGCAAACAAAACGCGCATGAAAAACTGACCCGATAAATGATCGTTAAACTGCGCGGATTCTTCAATATTACATTGTGCATTCGCAAGACAGGCCGAAACCGCTGCTACGATTCCCGGCCTGTCATCACAATTCAGTCTTAAGACAAACATTAAACGTCTAGCTTAGTAACGATAATCGTCTTTCTTGAACGGCCCCTTGACCTCGACACCGATATACTCGGCTTGTTCATCCGTCAGGGTTGTCAGCTTTGCACCGACCTTTTCAAGGTGAAGCTGCGCAACTTTTTCATCAAGATGCTTGGGCAGAACATAAACCTTGTTTTCATACTTATCGGCGTTATTCCAAAGCTCGATTTGCGCAAGTGTCTGATTGGTGAAAGATGCACTCATCACGAAGGATGGGTGACCTGTAGCACAACCCAGATTCACCAGACGGCCTTCCGCCAGAAGAATAATACGATTCCCGCCCGGGAATTCGATCTCATCAACCTGTGGCTTGATGTTATTCCATTTCATGTTGCGTAACGGCTCGACCTGAATCTCATTATCAAAGTGACCGATGTTACAGACAATCGCACGGTCTTTCATGTCACGCATATGATCGACCGTAATAATGTCCTTGTTACCCGTAGTCGTAACAAAAATATCGGCACGCTTAACGGCATCTTCCATAGTTGTGACTTCGTAACCTTCCATGGCTGCTTGAAGCGCACAAATCGGATCAACTTCGGAAACCAGAACACGGGCACCTGCCTGACGCAACGAATCCGCTGAACCTTTTCCAACATCGCCGTAACCGCACACCATGGCAACCTTACCCGCCATCATAACGTCTGTCGCACGACGAATCGCATCCACGAGACTTTCACGGCAACCGTATTTGTTGTCGAATTTGGACTTGGTCACGGAATCATTCACATTAATCGCCGGAACCGTAAGTTTACCCTTCTTCTCCATTTCATAAAGACGAAGAACACCTGTTGTTGTTTCTTCGGAAATACCCTTCACATTTTTCATCAACTCGGGGAAATTCTCGATCATACGGATCGTCAAATCACCGCCGTCATCAAGGATCATATTCGGAACCCATCCGTCAGGGCCTTCAATCGTCTTGTCGATCGCCCACCAAAATTCGTCATCATCCATACCTTTCCAGGCAAAAACTGGAACGCCCGTTGCAGCAATAGCCGCAGCCGCATGGTCCTGTGTAGAAAAGACATTACATGAACTCCAGCGCACTTCCGCACCCAGAGCCGTCAATGTTTCGATCAAAACAGCCGTCTGAATCGTCATGTGCAAACATCCGGCGATGCGCGCTCCTTTCAATGGCTGCTTCCCGCCGTACTCTTCGCGTGTCGCCATCAAGCCGGGCATTTCGCTTTCCGCGATATCAATTTCTTTGCGACCCCACTCCGCAAGAGTGATATCGGCAACTTTAAAGTCTTGTTCAACTGTTTCAGGTTGAGCGGACATAAATTAATCTCCTTCATAATTCGAGCATGTTCAGATCGCGTTAACGACCTTGTTTTATAGTGTGACTGGAAAATAAGCGTTTTTTTCAACAAAAACCAGTGTTAATATAGAAACCATGGATATTGATTTTAACAAGCAAATGGAACGTCCGCGCTTCATCTTTAAGCCGAACCCGATGATGAAACGTGCATATCAAATCTTCGAGCTTATGCCGAAGAACAATGCATATGAGCCGGTGGGTGAGTATGTTTTGCTAAACCACGACGAAGATCCTGAAATCACTGAGAAAAAAATGATTAACCTCGTGACCCTTCTGAACGGGAAAAAGGATTTGATTGACCTGTCTCCGCTCACAAAAACGGTGTGCCTCTTTACGGTCGTGCCGGAAGAGCAATCCGGCGATCAGACCAAAATCATATTTAAAGATCAGGAAGGAATGGGCGTATCCACCGATAATGCGGTCTTTACGATTCGCAAGGGCGTCCTCCACGATAAGCGCAAATATATCAGTGCAAAGAAATAGTAATATATTCCACAAATTCCTAATAATCATTATTTTACAGGAACTTATGGAGAAATAAAGCAAGAAAATTACTAAAAATTCCCGTCGCAAAACCCATAAGAATGTTTGACAAAACGCAGCTTCTTCTATATCTTAGGGATAGAAATTCAGGCACAAACCAGAAGTATCAAGGGAAAATCCCACGTGTCTTTGTTTCCAATAAATAATGCATTATGAACTAAACAGAAAAGGGTGTAACCTATGACTATTGGAAGTTTCAACGATTTATCAGCCCCTCTTACAGCTCAAGGTATTGGCGGTGCTTTCTCCGAGATGGCAAGCACAGGAACCAACCTCAGTATGGACATGGGCGTTGACGCAACATGGACGCAAGAAATTTAAATCTCTCCATGTAAGAACATAATAAAAGAGGCTTCATTTGAAGCCTCTTTTTTTTGCTCTGAATAAGTGGAACAAAAAAGTCCATCGAGTGTCGAAAGAAGTCTACCCCTGATGTGGACCGGGATCTAGCGGCTTGACAGCGTCTTCAACACTAAACATGCGGCGGCTCTCAGAAGACCAATCCATATCAGGATATCCTTCCCGTGATAAACCGAGGCGTGTTTCATTGAAATGGTCTAATATACGTTCACGTTCTGATCGGGCTTGCGTATTAACCATAAGCTCAAAAAGCTCCTCCGCCTCCTGTACGTCAATACGCTTAACTATTTCCTTCACAATATGAGCACTGGCAAGCCCTGTCGAAAGCGTTCGAAGCCCCGCACCAACAGCCAGAACGGTATAACGCGGATCAGAAGCCATATCACCGCAAATACTGACTGGGACATTTTTGTCTTCACCATAATCCACGGCTTTACCAACGGCTTCCAGAAAAGCAGGCACCGTAGGATCATAAAGCTCCGAGCTATTCGCATGGTAACGATCCGTCTGCAAATATCCGTTAATCAAGTCATTTGAACCGATAGATATAAATGAAACATCAAGATCATCAAGCTCATTGAAAAGAGCAGGAACCTCCCCCATACACCCCAGCTTCAAAGGATCACACTCAAGCTCTTCAGCCATACGATCTGCATAATCCTGCCAATCCTTCATATGTGCCGGCGACTCAATCATCGGCACCATAATCTTGATCTTGCCCTTATGCCCTTCAGCCTTCAAGTCACGGTTAAGCTCTAAAAGAGCCTGAATCTGCTTGGCCGTCGCTTCTTCCTCAATCTTGGCCTTGGCCTCTGGTGATTTTCCGGCATAACGCCCGGCCTTGTCGCCTGCGATATCAAGTGTACGAACCGTCATGGAAATAGGCTTACCGTCTTTATGAGAACAGGCGAACATATTACTGCGAAAAATCTTTTTCCAATCATCTTTTGTAAGCGTAGGAGCAGCATCAGAGCGCATATTTTCGGCAATTTCCGTGCGATACAATCCTACACCGGAAACATGCGCCGCCTTGTATGCGGAAACCTCCCGCGACGAACCAAAATTCGATTGAAATGTAACAGCTGTTCCATCTAAGGTTTTGACATTGCGCGTTTTTGCTGACCTCGAACGCAACTCGGCACGCAATTCATCAAGACCCTCTTTATGGGATCTAAATTCATCTAGCAGCGTCTTACCCGGATGCAAGACAACCGCTTTTTCATCAGCGTCAATAACACAATTGTAACCGTTTTTAACAGGCGGCAAATCATCAGGATCAACAATGGCATATGAAACCCCGAGAGACCGTGACATTGAAGGCGAATGACCTCGCAAACTGCCTGTCTTCGCAACGACTCCTGCAAACTTAGGCTCTCCGGTTTCAACATCCACCAACCCCAAAACTTCGCTCGGTGCCAATGTACTACAAAAGATAACAGACCCATCGGGCGCATCTTCAAGAACCGATACAGTTTTATCAGGGTGCAAATGACGCAGCATAACATCCCGCATACTCTCATATTGTGGAATCACATGCTCAAGAACACTATTACCTCTGGCCCGTTCAATATTCATCTCAAATCCCTCATATACGGCACGTTCGATACTCTTACCCGCTTTAACAGATGCATCAACCCGGTCACGAAAAGTAGCACGAGTCGCCACCTCCATTGCCATAGCCAATTCGATATTCGCTTGTACATCCAGATCACCTTCCAACTCAACCGCAAGGCCGCCCCGATCAATAAGATCACAACGGCTCTGATACGTCTGAATCAAAAGCTTGCCGGCCTCTTCAAATTTCTTTATCTGATTGTCGTAAAAACGCTCTTGTATGGCCTCTTGAACATCTTTATCCATCTTGGCAAATTCGAGAGGATTATGACCAAATAGCGTTGAATCCTCCGGCTCGGGCATAGGCTCGGTATCATGTATATAAATTTTACCGATAGAAACAGAGCCGCTTCGGTTTACAAGCGCATTAACAAACACAGACGTGTCTGTGTCAGCAGTCTGAAACTTATTTGAAAGATCACCAGGCTTGTCCGCCATTATAAACCCCTGATTAGTATTATTTTTATACTCTTTTTCATAAAGAAAAACGCCGAAATCCGCAAGAAAAAGAGCAATTCTGACCAGAATAAAGCGTAAAGATTAAAGTGTTTTAAAAATAATCGGCTTAAACACCTTTCAGATCGCGGTTTTCGATATAGACGCTCAAACCCTTTTCTTTAAACCAGTCCGAAAGATGTCGCACTGTAAAAACGGAACGGTGCCGCCCGCCCGTACAGCCGATTGCAATAGTCAGGTAACGCTTTCCTTCAAAGGCATATCGCGGCAAAAGTGGTTCAATGAGAGCTTTAAAGTTTTTAACAAACATCTCAAAATCACCGTCTTTTAAGATGTAAGCTCCGACCTCATCATCTAACCCCGTCTTTGGTTTAAGCTCTGTATCCCAATGCGGATTGCGCAGAAAACGGACATCCATCACAATATCGGCTTCTCTGGGAACACCGTGTCTAAACCCGAAAGACATCAAAGTCACACTGAGCTGCTCCTGAGGCTTAATCTGGAAATGCCCCTCCAGAACATGACGCATGTCGTGAATGGAATACTCGCTCGTATCCAGAAGGATATCGGCCTCACTTTGTATATCGCCGAGCATCTTGCGTTCCTGCTCAATCCCGTTCCGCACAGAACGCCCCTGCGCCATCGGATGACGTCTGCGGGTCTCGGTAAAACGCTTCTGCAATACTGAATCATCACAGGTAACAAAAAGAAGCTTGGCATGAATCGCCCGAACCAGATCCAGCACGGCCTGAACACTAAAACCGCGTGTCCGTGTATCAATTCCGATCGCGATATTTCCGCTGGAGTCATCATCAGCGTGAATGTCCTCGACCAAAGGCTGAACCAAAGAGACTGGAAAATTATCAAAAACCTCGTAATCAAAGTCTTCAAGCGTCTTAAGAACCGAGGTAATGCCGGCACCGGACAACCCCGTCACAATCACAGGCTTTTTGTTCATTTTTTGCTGCCGTCCATAATATTCAGAATCACGACAAAACGTGCGCCCGAAACCTTTCCGCCGCGGGTTTTCACGTTCTCCGCATAAATCAAACCGTTATGAGCTTCGATAATCTGCTTGCAAATTGACAAGCCAAGCCCTGAATGCTTGCCGTAATCTTCGCTCTCGGGACGCTCCGAATAAAAACGCTCGAAAACACTCTTGAGTTTGCTTTCGGGAATACCCGGCCCCTCATCTTCAAAAATAATCGTAATCCGCTTTTTCTTGCGCACAGTCATAATCTTGATCGTGCCTTTAACGGGGCTGAATGTCAGCGCATTCGATACTATATTGTGAAACACCTGACCCAAACGGCCCTCACTTCCCAGCACGAAAAGATCATCTTTGTAGGGATGGTCAAGTTTGATCAGAACACCGTCTTTAACAGCCATATTCTGATAATCAGTATTATCGTCATTTGTTCTGTCCAAAGGATTTTTATAAACATCAATAAGCTTTCGTAATAACAGCCCGATCTCAACAGGCTCGAAGTGCTCGCGCGAAAGCTCAGCTTCAAGACGGGAAGCGCTGGAAATATCGGAAATCAGACGATCCAGACGCTCAATATCATGCTGGATAATCGCCAGTAACTTGTCCTGATCTTCTTTTTTCTTAACGATGGAAGCCGTCTCGACCGCACTTTTCAGAGAAGTAAGCGGGTTCTTAATTTCATGTGCAACATCTGCCGCGAATGCTTCAATAGAATCCATACGCTCCCATAGCGCATTTGTCATATCACTTAATGCAATCGAAAGCTCCCCGATTTCATCTTTACGGTCACTCATATCAGGAATTTCGGACGCTTTGATTTTCCCCTTTCTCACTTTCTCGGCCGCATCGGCCAAACGTCGCAAAGGACGCGCAATAACACCGGAAAGATATATGGAAAGTAAAATGGTAAAAAGCAAAACAGCGAGGAAGACTTTTAGAATATCAAACCAGGCATCGCCGAGTTCTTCGCGTATGTCCTGACTGTCGCTGATCAACATGGTTGCACCCAGAACTTTGCCGTTGTGCTTGATCGGCATCGCAGCCGTCAATATCGGGGTATCGTTCATGTCACGCCACGGCGTCATACTGATTTTGCTGAGCATGGCTTCTCGAACATCAGGATAGTCTGCTGCTTCTCCGGAGTCAGTCTCAACATAAAGCGGCAAACGATTATGCACGGGCAGGAACGAAATCATAAAAGCACCAATGCTTTTCAGCATCTCGATACTTTGCCATTTCTCTTCCTCTTCGCGAACAAGAGTAAAAATTGGCTCAATTTTATCCTCAGACACAATGTCACGAGAATCGGCAATCATTTTGCCGCTGCGATTGAAAACCCGGATACGTTTACCCAAAGTCGCACCAAACGCGCCCACTATGCGGCGCACATTCTCATCCACAAGCTGTGGTTCAGCGCCCTCTTCAGGAGTCTCCGTTCGCAAAATACTGCCTTCGGAAACCGCTGCAGTAATCAAAAAAATTTCCGTTTCAAATATTTCAAGCTTTGATTGAATGAGTCGGCTCTGATAATCGCCAAGATAAAGAACACCGACCATAAGCGTCAGAAGCGCAAGCGCGTTAACCCCGATAATCCTCAATGTCAGACCGGTAATACGACCTTCGGTTCCACCCCAATACAAATCCATAAGATGTTCCAGATCACTTTGTCTGGAACCTATCCGTAGCCAGCGGCTATTCTTCTTTGTATCTGTATCCGACCCCGTAGAGGGTTTCGATTCTGTCGAATTCTTCATCGACTTTCTTGAACTTTCTTCTGATGCGTTTGATATGTGAGTCAACCGTCCGGTCATCAACGTAGATGTTCTCACCATAAGCCATGTCAATCAACTGATCCCTATTGCGAACATGTCCGGGGCGCGTCACCAATGCCTTAACCAATAAATACTCTGTAACAGTCAAATTGACCGGCTGCTTCTTCCAGGTACAAAGATGCCGCGCATCGTCCAACTCCATATCGCCATAGGAGATATGCTTTTCCTCGTGCTTCTCTTCGGACTTTTGCATATCCTGCCGGCGTAACAACACACGGATACGCTCAATAAGCAAACGTTGTGAAAAAGGTTTGGTAATATAATCGTCCGCACCCATGCGAAGACCAAGTAATTGATCAATTTCATCATCTTTGGACGTTAGAAAAATGACCGGCGTATCGGCCACCTCCCGAAATTTTTTCAGAACTTCCATACCGTCAAGCCGCGGCATCTTGATATCCAGAACGACAAGATCAGGTGCATTTTTTGTAATGCCCTGTAATCCGGCTTCACCATCATTATAGGTATCGACAGCAAAACCTTCGGCTTCAAGCGCCATAGCAACCGAAGCCGTAATGTTCCGGTCATCGTCAACCAACGCAATTTTATGATCCATAATCCACACTCACAATAGCTAGGTCATTATTCTAGCATTATTTTTCACGATTTTTAACAAGAGATTATAACTAATTATCCTCTAATAAATTCAGAACATCTCCTGAAAGATAACAAGACCCGCAAATCAAAATACGAAACGGTTCAGAATACGTGTTTTGTAACGTTTGAAGGGCTTTTTTTACTTGTGAATGCGCAGTAACGCTAATTCCATCAAGAAGATGGCCCGCATGCGATTGTAATCGCTCGGGAGTCAGAATGTTCGTTTCCCCTGCGATAGGAACAAGATGAATGTCATCAACAAAAGGCAACATCGGCTCTAGAAAAGCTACCGGATTTTTCGTACCCAACATACCAAGAACAAGGCAAAGAGGCTGCCCGTCTTTTTCCTTTTGCGACCTCAGGAAAGCGGCCAGCATTTCACCCGCACTGTCATTATGGCCGGAATCCAGCCAAACCTCACTCGTCTCGGGTAATCCCAAAGCAACGGGGTCTAAAACCTGCAACCTCCCCGCCCAGTGAACACCCACCAGCCCCTTGCGGATCGCTTCTTCCGAAACCGGCAAACGATCCTGAATAACCTCCAACACCGCCAAAGCCAGTCCCGCGTTATAAATTTGATGAATGCCATGCAATGCCGGCAAAGGAAAACGGTGCTCTTCTCCCTTGAAACGAAAAACAAAGTTCAAATCACCCTCTTCAACAGACCAGTCATCACCATAAGCAAATACGATTGAACTCTTCTCGGAGGACACGCGTCTAACAACGTCAAAAATCTCCTCTGAACCCTCACCCTGATAGCCCAGGACACAAGGCACACCTACCTTGATGATACCCGCCTTCTCCGCGGCGATCTCGGAAAGCGTTTCGCCCAAAAACTCCGAATGGTCATTGGATATACGACTGATCACGCCAACCAAGGGCGATTCAATAACATTGGTGCAGTCCAGACGCCCACCCATGCCGACTTCCAGCAAAACAACATCGGCCGTATGTTCTGCAAACAAATCAAAACCAATAGCCGTTGTAATTTCAAAAAAAGACAAACCCTCAAGATCATACTGCGCAATCAGTGCATCAATCTTCTGTTCCAGTACCTCATCGGATATTTGCTGACCTGCAATAACAAAGCGCTCATTGATTTTCACCAGATGCGGTGACGTATAGGCATGAACCATATACCCCTGCTCCTCAAGAATGGATCGAAGCAAGGCAATCGTCGACCCCTTGCCGTTTGTGCCTGCTACATGAATAACGGGAGGGAGGTTTTTATGCGGATTGCCGAGACGCTCTAGGAGAGAGATATATTTGTATTGATCCCAATTGACCTTGGAGCCCGTCCGAAGCGTGTATAAATATGCAAGCTTCTCTTGTAAACTCGCATGACCATGCCTCAGATCAGAGAGATGCATCGAAAATCTCCGGCGTTAACCGGACGCCTTTTTAGAAACAGGTGCTGAACGCTTATTTTCAGAATCTTGCTCGGAACGCTCTTCGGATGAAACCAGAGAACTGATTGCCTTTTGCGCGGCTTTCACCTGCTTCATGGCAACTTTGGCCGCCTCCTTGTTGGAATCTAAAATTAACGCCTTCTCGGCTGCACCGCCCTGTGAACCGTCTGCAGCCTTATCTGCTTTTTCAGCGCTGTCTTGGGCAGAATCCTCTGTCGAAGATTTTCTCTTACCGTTTTTGGGTGGCTCGGGATCCTTTGTGTAATCCGTCTTCATCAAAATACCGATCATAGTTGCAAGCGTATTCTTCATATCCTTACGCTCGACAACCATGTCCAGTTGCCCGTGCTCCAGAAGATGCTCGGCAGTCTGGAAACCCTCTGGCAATTCTTCACGCACGGTTTCCTTGATCACGCGTTTGCCCGCAAAACCGATCGTAGCCCCCGGCTCGGCAATCTGGATATCACCGACCATCGCAAAAGAAGCACTCACACCGCCCGTCGTAGGATCGGTCAAAACAACGATATAGGGCAGCCTTTGTTCCTTCACCATTTCAACCGCTATAATCGTACGCGGCATCTGAATCAAAGATAACATCCCCTCCTGCATACGCGCCCCGCCTGATGCCGGAATAACAATAAATGCTGCATTGTTTCTGACAGCTGTCTCCGCTGCCTTCACAATCCCTTCACCGACGGCAGCACCCATAGAACCGCCCATAAAACTAAAATTAAACGCGGCAATCACAACATTATTGCCACCGATCGTACCTTCGGCAATCGTCAACGCATCCTTTAATCCCGTTTTGGTCTGGTTCCGCTTCAAACGGTCGGCATAACGCTCTTTATCCTTGAACTTCAACGGATCATAAGGAACCTTGGGAAAAGGAACGACACTATACTTCGCGTCATCAAACAAATACGCTAAACGCTCTTTGACCGTGATGCGCAAATGATGACCACATTTCGTACAAACATTCAAATTGGCTTGCAGATCGGCATGATAGAGAAGTTCTTCACACGCAACGCACTTCGTCCAGAGATTATCCGGCACTTCGCGCTGTTCGCTAACAAAGGAGCGTATTTTCGGCGGTATGAAGTTGGTTAACCAGTTCATTTAAACTCCAGATTATTGTTCTTATATCTTCACTCAGGGATTACAAAAAAAGAAGTGACCGTCAACCTCAGCCTATGCCCGTAATGCGTCAGAAAGTGACTGTACGAGGGTCAAGGCAGTCTGTAAATCAGGGTCATCATCCTTCACTTTACCAGCTTTTTCCTCTAATAGGGCGATTTTTTCAACAATTGATGACCCGACAACGACTGCATCACCAAAAGCCGACATTTCCTGTGCATCTTTTGGCGTTTTGATACCAAAACCGATCGCAACAGGCAAATCTGTGCTCTTTTTGATTGTTTTGATATGCGCATCAACCGAATCCAGATCGGCCTTCGCCCCGCCCGTAATCCCCGTAATAGAGATGTAATACAAAAACCCGGTCGCACCATCGATGACCTTGGTCAAACGGTCGCCCTGTGTCGTTGGTGAAACCAGTCGTATCATATCCATGAACTGGTTACCGACAGCTTCACGAACGAGTTGATCTTCCTCAGGGGGCAGATCAACAACAATCAAACCGTCAACACCGACATTAGCCGCATCCAGAGCAAACTTATCAATACCGTAAGAATAAATCGGGTTGGCATACCCCATCAAAATAATCGGCGTATCCGCATCATCTTTGCGAAACGCATCGACCATATCCAGAATTTGTCGAATATGCGTCCCTTGTTTTAGAGCCCTTTGTCCGGCCAGTTGTATGACCGGCCCGTCAGCCGCTGGATCGGAAAAAGGCACACCGATTTCAATAAGATCAGCACCTTTTTCAGGAAGTGACTTCAATATCTTCAACGACGCATCAATGTCGGGATCCCCCGCCATGATAAAAGTAACAAGCCCTTTCCGCCCCTCACTTTTTAATGTCTCGAATTTTTTCGCAATACGTCTCATTTAAATCCAAAATTTTTTTGATACGGCCCGATTCATAAAACAAAACAAACCCTAGTGCTTGTCCTTCAGACCGATATAAACCAAAACCTCGTGCACACCGTCTTCAAAAAAACGCGGCCCGTATAATTCAAAATCCGTTTCGAATTTACGATCCAGATCGCTTTCCCAAACCGCCGTCCACGTCTCGATCAAAGCTTGCGGCTGCTGCCCTTGTGCACTCAAGCCCGCATACTCGCCGCCCTTAACGCGAACCTGACGAAAATCCTCTATCCCTGCCGCGGCGGCCTCAACCTCGTCTTCCCTCAGCTTATACCCTATTGTCAGACGGTAAGGCTTCGTATGATCGCCCTGATACTCCGAGTAAACCGCATAAATGACATCATTCTTGCGCTCCGGCACCTTCATTGCCACACTTTCAGAGAAAAAACGCTGCCAAAGCATATTAATCTGATCAACGGCCTGATCATCTTCGTTAGAGATCACCGCCGACAACCCACAAACATCAAACGCCTCAACCGTCTCCAGTCCGGCCTTAACGTCATAATTCTCTGCGCGAGCCTCAGATCCGCTCATATCTCGACCCCGAGTTTTTCAGCCACCGTAAAGATATCCTTATCCCCGCGGCCGCATAAATTCATAACGATACGGTGATCTTTAGGGTAATCCCCAGCAATCTTGGACAAATGCGCAAACGCATGAGACGGCTCAAGCGCCGGAATAATGCCCTCCAACCTTGAACACAGCTGAAACGCTTCGAGCGCCTCGTCATCCGTCACGGAAACATATTCGACACGCTCGTGATCGTAAAGCCATGCATGCTCGGGCCCGATCCCCGGATAATCCAGCCCTGCGGAAATAGAATGTGCTTCCTCGATCTGCCCATGCTCGTCCTGAAGGAAATAACTTTGCATACCGTGCAGAACCCCTGCGCGACCGCCCGTAAGAGACGCCGCATGTTTATCCGTATCAACACCGTGACCGCCGGCCTCAACCCCGATCATTTTTACGCCCTTGTCATCCAGAAACGGATAAAACAGACCCATAGCATTCGAACCGCCCCCGATACACGCAATCAGCGTATCAGGCATGCCGCCATACTGGTCGGAAAACTGGCTTTTGACTTCCTTGCCGATAATTGATTGGAAATCACGCACCATCATCGGAAACGGATGCGGCCCCGCAACTGTTCCGATCAGGTAATAGGTATCATGCACATTGGTCACCCAGTCGCGCATGGCCTCGTTCATGGCATCCTTAAGCGTTCCCGCTCCTGAAGACACGGAGCGCACCTCCGCACCCAGCAGCTTCATACGGAACACATTCGGCGCCTGACGCTCGACATCCGTCTCACCCATAAAAATCGTGCATGGCAAATCAAACAACGCACAAACCGTCGCCGTTGCAACACCGTGCTGCCCCGCACCCGTTTCGGCGATAATGCGCGTCTTACCCATACGCTTGGCCAGCAAAATCTGGCCAATGCAGTGATTGATCTTGTGTGCACCCGTATGGTTCAATTCATCACGCTTGAAATAAATCTCCGCACCGCCGAAATGCTTGGTTGTCTTTTCGGCAAAATACAGCGGCGACGGCCGCCCGATATAATGTTTGGCAAATTTATCGAACTCGACCCAGAACTTGATATCCTCTTTTGCCTCGTTATAGGCCTTCTCGACTTCGAGAATAAGCGGCATCAGCGTTTCGGCGACATAGCGCCCGCCATATTGCCCGAAATGACCACGTTCATCCGGCCCGTTCGTAAAAGAATTCGGTTTTTTATGTCCTGCTTGCATAACGGGGTTTATAGCCTTTTTTAGGGGTAAAAGAAAAGCCCATTTTCATGAAATACTTAGCGTATCGAAAGAAAGAAAATAGCGTAAACATAGGCTTTAAGCGCTGACAGCGCGAACCTTAGCAATAAATTCCTGTATCTTGCCGGAATCTTTTACGCCGCGGCTGCTCTCAGCACCTGAGGAAACGTCAACCGCATCGGGCTGCAATATGCTCAAAGCCTCCTCAACATTATGGGTATCCAGCCCACCTGAAAGCATCCACGGCTTTTCAAAACGCCTACCCCTTAAAATACTCCAGTCAAAAGATTCCCCCGTCCCCCCGGGCAAATCGGCCTTCGGCGGTTTGGCATCGAACAGCAACCAGTCAGCCGCATCCTGATACTCGTCAACGCGGTTCAAATCACTTTCATCACGAACGCGTATCGCCTTGATTACAGGCAGCTTATAGTTTTCACCCACAGCCCTGACACGTTCGGGTGTTTCATTTCCATGAAGCTGCAAATAGTCTGGCTCGACCTCGGAAACAATACGATTCAGTAACTGATCATCGGGATCAACGAACAATCCGACCAAACCAAAATCTTGTGAAACACCCTGTTTTTTAACGAATTCTGAGAGCGCTGCCGCCTGCTCAACTTGAACATAACGCGGAGAAGGCGGATAAAACACCAACCCGATAAAATCCGCCCCTGCATCAATAGCAGCACTGAGCGTTTCGTTTTCACTCAATCCGCAAATTTTGATTTTCATGAAAAACCACCAAGATGAACCAATTACTGTTCCAGACTATCAAGGATAGCCTGCGCTGCTTCCCCGGGACGCTCTGCTTCTGTAATAGGACGACCGATCACAAGATATGTAGCCCCCTCGTCCAAAGCCTGCTTGGGAGTCATGACCCGCTTTTGATCCCCCTTCTCCGCGCCTTCAGGGCGAATGCCGGGAACCATCAAGGCAAAATCATCGCCGCAAGTCCGACGCAACCTTGAAATTTCATGCGCGGAACAAACAACGCCGTCAACACCGCTGCCTTGAGCCAGCTTGGCGAGCTGCTCCACACGCGCCGATAAATCGGGCTTGTACCCGACCGCTTCCAGAGCATCCTCATCCAGACTGGTCAAAATGGTGACCGCCAGCAATTTGGTCTCTTCAGCGCAAGCATCCTTCGCCGCTTTCATCATCTCTGCGCCGCCCGAGGCGTGCACATTTAAATAAGCGGGCTGAACAGAACGGCAAATTGCGCCGACGGCCCCCGCAACCGTATTCGGAATATCATGGAATTTCAGATCGACAAAAAGCTGCGCCCCGCCGGACGCATCAACCACACGTTTGACCCCCTCCAGACCGAAAGCATTAAAAAATTCAAGCCCCAGCTTGATCCCTCCTGTCACGGGTCCGATCTGAGAAGATAAAAAAACGGCGCGCTCAACGTCAGCCGTGTCAATGGCGCAAAATATAACGGGTGAAGTGCTCATAACATTCAGTCTTTATTTGGTCGTCGCGGTCAAGGTCGGTGTGTTGGAAGATGCAGCAATTATAGCCGGATAGGAACTCGTCCCCGCCGCAACAGGGACATCCTTTTTGGCAAAATGACTGTCTTTAAGCGTACCAACCTCTTTTTCGAGCTTCTTGATTTCTTTTTTCTGTTGTCGTCGCTCGGAGCGTACCTTGCCGGAGTTCATCCAGACCACAAAACCGCCAAGTAAAAATCCGATCGCCATAAAGCCGAGCGCAACCAGCCAGACGGGGACATCCAATACGTCCGCACCTACTGGATTCCAGTATATTTCGGTATTATGGCGGTTAAGAACGGCAAATCCTGCCGCGGCAACGGTCACAACAAAGCCGATAATCCAGCGCAGAATAAACATGTCTATCCTTTATTCGCCGTTGAGTTTTTCCCTGAGGGCTTTTCCGGTTTTGAAAAACGGAAGTCGCTTGGCTTCAACCTGAACGGTTTCACCTGTACGCGGGTTACGGCCTGTACGTGCAGCACGATGTTTAACGGAAAAGGCACCAAAGCCACGCAATTCCACACGGTCACCGCGCGCAAGTGCGTCCGTAATTTCATTAAAAATAGTGTCTACGATCTTTTCAACATCACGCAAATATAAATGAGGATTCATGTCCGCTAAACGTTGAATGAGTTCTGATTTCGTCATAACAACAACCTTTGTACGAAAAAAAAGTCCGTAACTTCTAATCAAGTGATATCTCTTAGATTGCCTTTAATTCCAAACCCAGTCAAGCAAAACCCATTGATAGAAAACAACTTTTTTTAAATTTTGATATTGTTTTTTTCAAAATACGATGGAACTTTTTGCGCTTGATGACAAAAAGCCGGGAAAAAATCCCGGCTTTTAATTGATCTATAACGCGCTGCCCAGTTGAGAACAGCTTGCAAAAAAGAACGTCTTAAGCGTCTTTCTTTTCGTCTTTTTTCTTGGCCTTCTCCTCTGACTTGACATCATCCTTTTTCTTGGACTTTTCTGCCTTATCGTCAGATTTCGCTTTGGCGGCTTTCTCGTCATCCTTGCCTTCATTCTCTTGCAAGGCTGCACCAAGAATATCACCAAGAGACGCACCGCTTTCGGTAGAACCGTATTCTTTCATAGCCTGCTTGTCTTCATCGATCTCGCGGGCTTTGATAGAAAGCATGACATGACGGCTCTTGTTGTCGATGCTTGTGATTTTCGCATCAACTTTCTCGCCGACGGCAAAACGGTCAGGACGCTGCTCAGAACGCTCACGGGACAGATCGGATTTCTTGATCGTACCTGTAAGGCCCTCGCCGAACGTGACGTTAATACCTTTGTCGTGTGTCTCGGAAACGGTACACGTAACAACGGAACCCTTGGAGAAGCCCTTCATGGCACCCTGATAAGGATCATCCGTCAATTGCTTGATACCAAGAGCGATACGCTCACGCTCAGGATCCATTTCCAGAATTTTCGCCTTAACGGTTTCACCTTTGTTATATGCCTTCAAAGCATCCTGTGACTGGTCTTCCCATGACACATCGGAAAGGTGAACCATACCGTCGATTTCTTCTGTCAGACCGACAAAAAGACCGAACTCGATAATATTGCGGATTTCGCCCTCAATAATATCGCCGGCTTTGTGTTCGGCTGCATATTTCTCCCACGGATTCTCCTGAGTTTGCTTCAGACCAAGGGAAATACGGCGTTTTTCCTGGTCAACATCCAGAACAACCACTTCAACTTCCTGAGACGTAGAAACGATCTTGCCCGGGTGTACGTTCTTCTTTGTCCATGACATTTCGGAGACGTGAACCAGACCTTCGATACCTTCTTCCAACTCAACGAACGCACCGTAATCGGTGATGTTGCTGATACGACCCGTAAAGCGGGCACCTTCAACATACTTGTCGGAAACAGTATCCCAAGGATCTTCCTCAAGCTGTTTCATACCGAGTGAAATACGCTGTGTCTCTTCGTTAAAGCGGATAACCTGAACATTAACAGTTTGTCCAAGCTGCAGAGCCTCTGTCGGGTGGTTAACACGCTTCCAGGAGATATCCGTAACGTGCAACAATCCGTCAACACCGCCGAGATCAACGAACGCACCGTAATCGGTGATGTTCTTGACCACGCCTTCCAGAACCTGACCCTCATGAAGACCTGCGAGCAATTCGCCGCGCGCTTCCTGACGGGATTCTTCCAGAACGGCACGACGGGAAACAACAATATTCCCGCGGCTACGGTCCATTTTCAGAATGTGGAACGGCTGCGGTGTTTCCATTAATGGAGAAACATCACGAACCGGACGGATGTCAACCTGACTGCCCGGCAAGAACGCAACAGCACCGCCAAGGTCGACAATAAATCCACCTTTAACGCGACCTGTAATTGCGCCCATAACGCGTTCGCTTTTCTCACAGCTTTTCTCAAGCTCAACCCACACCTCTTCGCGGCGGGCTTTCTCGCGGGACAAGCTTGTCATCCCTTCACGGTCTTCAATACGCTCGACGAATACCTCGACTGTATCTCCAACCTTGACCTCAGGGTCTTCACCAGGTTTCGTAAACTCTCTCAGGTGAACACGTCCTTCGGATTTGAGCCCGACGTCAACGACTGCAAAACCGTCGTCAATATCGACGACCGTTCCGTTAACGACGCACCCTTCAAATTGATCTTGAGCCTGCATCGTTTCGCTAAGAAGCGCTGCAAACTCTTTTGAGTCCTCATTATCTTGTAAATTTGCGGCTACATGTGCCATGTGTAAAATTTCCTTTCAGTAGTAAAATTGCTGATATTTTCAGGAAAAATCGAAAAAACCAGCAGTTCCAGCTTGATATTATCGCTATGACAGCCATGACGGATTTCGGTGATTAGGACTGATCAAGAGGTTTTGCTCTTGATGATCTGCAAGGCATTTTCAAACACCTCAGCCTCGGATAACGCAGTTGTATCAACAACATAAGCACCATCAGCAGGCATAAGAGGAGCCACCTTGCGACCGGAATCCCGATCATCGCGGTCACGCATATCCGCTAAAACGGCTCCATATGTAACGTCTATCCCCTTGGAATGCAACTCTTTCGTGCGCCTTTTTGCCCTTTCCTCGGTCTCTGCCGTCACGAACAGCTTCACATCCGCATCCGGACAAATAACCGTTCCGATGTCCCGCCCGTCCAGCACGCTTCCGCCAAACGCATCCCCGGGCGCGTTCGCAAAAGACCTCTGCACCTCAACCAGTGCAGCACGCACATCCTGAATACTGGCCACTTTAGACGCACCAGATGCAACGTCTTCGGTCCGCAAAGCTTCATGCTGCAGAAAACTCTGCCCTTCGGATTGCAACTTTTCATGCAAGATGCCGCACGCCGCAACAGCCGCCGCCGCATCCTCACAGTCGCCGCCGTTTTGCAGAACCTCATACGCAACACCTCTATAAAGGGTACCCGTATCCAGATAAGCATAACCGAGATGCTCGGCCAGCTGCCGCGCTAAAGTCCCCTTCCCGCTTGCCGCAGGACCGTCAATTGCAATAACAGGCTTGTTCATGACTTACGTTTTTACAATTGCCATCCCCAATTCGGAAGGGTAAATCTTATCCGTCATGAAAAAATTTCTTCTCTCCGCATTATCCATCCTTTCTCTTGTCGCCTGTGAACGCGGACAGGGCATCAGCCTGCACCCGTATAAAGATTACGACGCAACACCTTACAGCTTCACCGTCTGCCACGGGTTTTCATGCTCTTACAAAACACCTGTCACACTCACAAAACAGGATTGGCAGGATATTCTTGCCCCCTTTGCCGTTCGCGCCGAAAACGCCGCGCAAGAACGCGAACAAATCGCCCAATCCATCGGCATCATGGAAACAAAGGTACAAAAAATCGGCCAACTAAACCCCGATCTCGGCGAAGCCACAACATTCGAAAACGATCAGGACCAGATGGACTGCATTGACGAAGCTATCAACACAAGTCATTACCTGCAATATATAGAGAGTTTCGATGTTTTAAAATTCAATGAAATTGCAAACCCGATCCACCGCGGTTATTTCGTAGACGCCATGTGGCCGCACAACAGCGCCGCCGTACGGGACAAGGCAACAAACAAGCGCTTCGCCGTCGACAGCTACTATTTCGACAACGGCACACCCGCTTCTATTGTGCCTCTAGACGTATGGCTGGATAGGTGGAATCCGAAGAAATCTCAGCCCCAAGATCGTTCATAGCCTCAACAAAATCAGGGAAACTTGTGCGGATCGGTGCAAGATCATCAATCTCGATCGGCTCGTCCGCAGCACAACCCAGAATAAGGAAACTCATCGCAATACGGTGATCCAGAGCCGTTTTCACCAAGGCACCGCCCTTGGGCGGTTTGCCTTTACCGTGAATAATCAGGCTATCCTCACCCATCTCAAGATCAACGCCGCAGGCCTCAAGCCCGTTGGCAACCATCAACAAGCGGTCACTTTCCTTCACGCGCAGCTCCTTAAGCCCTGTCATTTTGGTTGTTCCCTCGGAGCAAGCCGCCGCCATCGCCAAAATCGGAAATTCATCAATCATGGACGGCACGCGTTCGGGCGGAACATCAATCCCCTTCATCGTGTTCTTGCCGCTCGCAACGATAGTCGCAATCGGCTCGCCCGCTTCCATCCGCTCATTTTCAAAACGAACATCCGCACCCATTTCCTGCAATGTCAGATAAAGACCGTTCCTGCGCGGACTGACCAGCACGTTCGATAAACGCACCTCAGAGCCTTCAACAATCACAGACGCGACAACAGGAAACGCAGCAGAACTCGGATCCGCAGGCACATCAACCGCACATGGAGACAGTTCCGCATACCCGTTGAGGTGTATAGCTTCACCGCCGTCTTTCAACTGCTCGACCTCAACCTCCACTCCAAAATGGCGCAGCATATTTTCGGTATGATCGCGGGTTAATTCACGCTCGATAACGGTTGTCCGGCCTTTTGCGTTCAGCCCTGCAAGAAGAATGGCGGACTTCACCTGCGCGGAGGCCACCGGCAATTCATATTCAACCGGAACAGCCTTCTCAGCGCCGCGAACCGTCAGGGGCAAACGATCGCCGCTTCGCGCCAGAAAACTTGCACCCATCTGCTCCAACGGCGTCATAATCCGGCGCATCGGCCGCTTGTTAAGGGATGCATCACCGGTAAATGTTGCAGCAATATCATGCCCCGATACCAAACCGATCAAAAGACGTGTAGACGTCCCGCTGTTTCCCATATCCAGAACATCAGAAGGCTCGTGTAAACCGCCGACACCAACACCGTTCACACGCCATAAACCGTCCGTACCGTTGGTAATCTTCGCCCCCATGGCGCGCAATGCATCGGCCGTATGCAAAACGTCCTCGCCTTCTAACAAACCACTGATCATAGTTTCACCAACGGCAAGCGCACCAAAAATCAATGACCTGTGTGAAATCGATTTGTCACCCGGCACACGGATCGTACCGTTTAAAGGACCGCATTTTTCGGATGTACAACGTTCTGGGGCGGGTTTGATTGCCATAACATGCCTTACTCTTGGAATTCCAGAGGGCAAAATAGCGCGTCTGAACTGGGAGGGCAATTCCTATTCGTCGAAACTCTCGAGCTTACCGTTGTAATTCTTGACGAATTCGACCATTTCCTCGTGCGGGATAGGACGGCAATAACGGTAACCCTGAACTTCGTCACATCCCTGCTCGATCAGGAATGTTTCATGATCCTTGGTCTCCACACCCTCCGCAATCACTTTGAGGTTCAGGGAGTGACCAAGATTGATAATCGTACGCGTGATCGAGGCGTTTTCTGCATCATTCAATGCATTACGGATAAAGGACTGGTCAATTTTCAAGCGGTCGATCGGGAACTGGCTAAGATACGACAATGAAGAATATCCCGTACCAAAGTCATCAATCGCAAGCTCCACACCCAGCGCGTTCAGACTTTGCAGAACCTGCACCGTGTGATGAATGTCATGCATAAACACACTTTCCGTGACCTCAAGCTCCAACTTCGCAGGATCAAATCCCGTTTCACTCAGAAGTTTGCTCACATAACCCGCCAAATCGGATTGAGAGAACTGGTTACCCGAAACGTTAACCGCAAACCGAATATCAAGATCATGTTTGTCTTTGATTTCCTGTCCGATCTTTATCGCATGACGCAAGACCCACTCGCCGATCGGAACAATCAAACCGGATTGCTCAGCCACAGGAATGAATTGACCGGGCGAAATAAACGTACCGCCGTCTTTGCTGCCGTCCGGCTTCCACCAACGCAGCAATGCTTCCGCTCCGATAATCTTGCCTGTCTTTAAGTCAAGCTGCGGCTGGAAATAAAGCTGTAATTGTTCATGCTCCAGAGCATCACGCAAGTCACGCAACATCTGGAAACGTTCCTGAACGGCCTTATCGAAGTCTTCGGTATATTCTTTGATACGGTCACGCCCTTCTTCCTTTGCACGGTTGAGCGCAATATCTGCGTTCTTAAGAACAAGATCAGGTTCGATCCCATCATCAGGATAAGTCGACACACCCACAGATGCACGCACCTGAAATTCTTCATTAAACACCTTGAACGGCTCACTTCGGATAACACTGGCCACACGCTCGCCGATCTCGCGGGATGTCAAAGACCCGTGTGTTAACGGCAACATAAGGGCAAATTCATCCTCACCTGTTCTGGACACCATGGCCGACTCAGGCAAGGCCGCCCGTAATTTCTTACCGACGGAACGCAAAATCGCATCACCGACATTATGCCCCATCGAGTCATTGATGTCCTTGAAATGATCAAGGTCAACCGTGATAACGGCAAAACGATCGACTTTCTCGTCATCGGAAAGACGCGCATTCTCAGCCAGTTTCTGGATAAACAGGGCGCGGTTCGGCAACCCCGTTAAACTGTCGTAATAAGCCAGCTTGTGAATCTTGTCTTCGGCTGTGCTCTTAATATGAACAATATTTTCTGCATTCTGGTTTATCAGTTTTTGAATCAGATCGATCGTGGCACCAATCTCATCATTCTTCCAGAACGGCGAATCTTTAATGCTAGGTGACTCAGGATCTACGAATGCCGCAATCAAATTGGCCTTCATAAACAAAATAGGGTCAAGCAACCACTTGCCCAAAGCAATCATCAAGATAACCGTAACGATCAAAGACAGGATAATCATAAAGCCGATATTCTGAACAATGAACATAAAGACATCGTCACGCACCTGCGAGGCATCAACTTTCGCGACAATAATGTATGCACTCTGAAGATCAGCGCCCTTAAAAATGGTTTCAAAAATCACACCATCTGGACTGCGGTATGTTTTCTCCAAACCGCCATACTCTGCCCTCAGACTCGGACGGCTGCCGTATGAGCGAATATATTCAAAACTGTAGGAATAGACAGAAACACCAAGAACAGGGGATGTTTTAAGCAAACGCTCGACATGTTTTTCCTCGAAAGGAGACATATTTGCATCCTGTTTTTCAGTATCGATAATAGATGCAATCGCCGCCTTAGCCTGCCCCGCCAAAACATCAAGGCGCTCTTTTTCATAAGCGCCGACAACACCGAGGTTTAAAACCGTAGTCTGGACAAGCAAAATCGCCATAAACACGGTCGCGGCAATACGCCAGCCAACCTTGCTGGTCCAGATTTTGGAAGAGGAGAATACAGCAAATTTACGAGTTTCCGATCCTTTGGATTCATGCACCCGATCTTTACTTACTCTCTTCATCAGTGCTTCAGAGATTGAAGACATTAAAAAACCATCTTTATTATTTTTAAATTCCCAACCATAAGCCGTCAAAACGGAATGACCCATTTTGTTCCCCTATTCTAAAGGCTAAAGTTTAACAAGAGATTGAATTTAGGGGCTAAATCCAACATTTGAATAAAATGAGCAGTAAAAATCTAATTTTGATTGGTTTTACGGCAAACAAGAAGCTTGTGAGCGCCATCAAAAAGGGTACAAGCAAAGATCCTAAGGTCTTTTCCTTCAGAAAGCTTTAATTTTTTCCGGAGTTTGTCTGCCTGTCCCGGAAAATTTCGAACCACAAGCTCCGCCCCATCCAGATCAGACACACCCTCTTTAACTGTACGCACATCTTCCAAGATATAGGATTTACCCGAAAAATCAGGACAAAGACGATCTGACGTATAAACATGCGTCTGCGGATGCAATTTCTTCAATCCAAACCGCGCCGCCATTAATGAAAATCCCCCCGCCTTCATACAGGCCGGTGCTGGCTCATATATATAAGCCAGCGGATCACTACATTCAGGTGCGCAATTCTTTTCTTCCGATGTACAAAATGAAAACGACTGCTGAACGTCTCCCTCATCTCCGATGATAACCGCCCTAATCTCGGGCTCTTCCACCGCCTTCTCGAAATCAAGCAAATATAATACTTCCTTCACATCCCCCGCCCACTGCACGACATGCACCTGCGATACAACAATCAATTCCGAAACCGCCCGAGAGATATCTAAAAAAGGGGACGTCTTAATAAGGACTTGCTTTGCTTTTGAGCGCAAGACAGGCAATAACGCAAGAACGTTCGGCATACAGATGTCGAACGAAAACCTCCCTGACTTGCCGCCCTCCCGACGTTGCGGATCGATATAGATACAATCGAACTCGCCCATTGCTGCGACATAATCTTCAGCCCTAGCATGGACGACCTCTACTTCCGAACCAACACCAAGAACCTTCGCGTTATGAGCCAAAATTTCCGCATGCCGCTGATCCGCATCGACCAGAGCACAGTTCCTGAAATGCCTAGCAAAAGAAAACGCATCCACGCCCAGTCCCGCCGTCAGATCACAAAAACTTTCACCTTGCATCAAGGTGGACTTATAAAGTGAACACGCAGAAGAAGACGCCTGCTCGACAAGATCGGAGGATGGAAAAAGAATGCCGTCACAAGAAAACCAATCGGGAAATTTGGCTGCCGCCTTCTGCCGCGCCTTGATCTGCTCCAACACGTCACGATACGGCCAATCCTCGGAAGGCGGCTTTTTCAACGCGAGTTTGGAAACATCATCACCAGCATGATCGCGGATAAAATCCTGAATATCGGGATTAAGAAGCTTGCGCCAAGTCATGCGCTTGCCCGTCTTCTTTCAAAATCTCGCGAAAACGAACGGGCTTACCCTTGGCTTCTATCAGTTCACCATCACGCATGGCTGCATGCCCGCGAATAATCGTCATAACGGGCCAGCCCTGCACCTTCATCCCGTCATACGGTGTCCATCCGCATTTTGTTTGTTGTTGCGCGTTGGTAATCGTCTCCTTGCGCTTCAGATCCACAACCGTGAAATCCGCATCATAACCCTTGGCAATCCGCCCCTTACCCGCAATCTGGTGAACACGGTTCGGCCCGTAAGAAAACAGATCAACCAAACGCTCCAACGTCAAACGCCCCTTGTTCACATGATCCAGCATGACAGGAACCATAGTCTGCACACCCGGTGTCCCGCTTGGGCTCTTCGGGTATTCTTGCGCTTTCTCTTCCAGCGTGTGCGGCGCATGGTCGGAACCGATAATATCCACCGTCCCGTCCGCAATAGCCTTCCACAAGGCATCCTGATGATGCTTCTCACGAATAGGCGGATTCTGCTGTGCCTTAGAGCCTAAGCGTTCGTAACAATCAGGCGCGTGCAGTGTCAGATGGTTCGGCAGCACCTCAACTGTCGCAATATCTTTATTCTGCGCCAGAAGCTCCATCTCTTCCGCAGATGTAATATGAAGCACATGAACACGCCGCCCTGCCTGCCGCGCCAATCTTAGTAAACGCGATGTTGCCGAGACACAGGATTCAACAGAACGCCAGACATGGTGCATCGCCGGATCATGCGAATCCCCCAGAATATTTTTCTGATTTTCAATCATCATCATTTCATCCTCGGCATGCACCGCCACCACGCGCCGTCCGTTAGCAAGCACCGCCAGCACTTCCTCATCCGTTGCCGCCAAAAGATCACCCGTAGACGACCCCATAAAGATTTTAACGCCGCACACACCGGGCAAATTCTCCCATTCAGGCAAATTCAGAGAATTTTGCGCCGTCCCGCCAAAGTAAAAAGCATAATCCACCCAAGGATTCTGCGCGGCAATATCCAGCTTTTGCCTGAGAGCCTCTGGCGTCGTGGTCAGCGGGTTCGTATTCGGCATCTCGAAAATCGCAGTCACACCGCCCATCGCCGCAGCCTTCATCCCCGTTTCCAGAACTTCCTTATGCTCGCCGCCAGGCTCACGGAAATGAACCTGCGTATCAATCACCCCCGGCAGAACATGCAAGCCCGAGCAATCAATCGTTTCTGACGCTTCGGCCCTGTCAAATGACCCGATATCCGAAATTTTCCCGCCCGTCACCAAAACATCTGCCTGATGCGTGCCTTCGGGTAAAACAACTGTACCGTCCTTTAAAAGAAGTTCTGCCTGCGCGCCCATAAGATCAATAAGCTCCCTAGAAAACATGAATAATCAACTCAGTTATACACACCCGCCAAACTGATAAAAACCCCTAATCACCTTGGGACAAAAAAGAAAACGCAAAGAGTCAGAAAAACTTTACCCACAAGCGCTTATATCGATAGCCGGATCGACATATCAGCCACAAAGAAAAATTGCCGGACAAACATCCGGCAAAATCACGTAAACCTTAATTTCGATACGATAAAAATCGAATACCGTAAAATTACTGCTTAATCATTTCCAGGAACCGGCTTTGCACAGCCATGTCTTCTTTAAACACACCGGAAAACATCGACGTAACAGTCGAAGAATGCGCCTTGTTCACGCCACGAATAGACATGCATTGGTGGTTCGCCTTGATCATAACCGCAACCCCTTTCGGGCTGAGAACGCGATCAATAACCTCGACAATATTACGGGTCATGTTTTCCTGACTGATCAAACGCTTCGCATGAATATCAACCACGCGCGCCAGCTTGCTGATCCCGACAACACGATCCGTCGGCCAGTAAGCAACATGCGCATGTCCGATAATCGGCACCATGTGATGTTCACAATGGGACGTAAAATTGATATCACGCACCAGAACCATGTCATCAAAACCCGTGATATCTTCAAAAGTCTTGGCCAGTTCCTTTTCGGCACTCTTCTCATAACCGTTGAAAAACTCCAGATAGGCATCGACAACACGCTTAGGCGTATCCAGCAATCCTTCACGTGCAGGATCATCCCCAGCCCAGCGGATCAGCGTTTCAACCGCTTCCATCGCTTCTTTTCTCGTCGGCTTGTCACCGCCTTCTGACATATCCTCTGATCTCTTAAACTTTTCAACAGTCATTTTTTATTAGACCTTCCTTAAATCCCACATACGGAAAAAATATGTTGGTCTTACAGAGTCTTTGGCGTATTTTCCAGTAAAAAAGAACCAGTGCAACCAAAAACGACCAAAACAAAGCAAGTTATGACCACGCTAAAACTCCAGAATTCACTGACCCGACAAAAAGAAGACTTTGTTCCTATAGACCCTAAGCATATCCGAATCTATGCCTGCGGCCCGACGGTCTACAACTTCGCGCACATCGGCAATGCGCGCATGGCCGTCGTCTTTGACCTTCTGGCCAATGTCCTGCGCACCCTGTATCCAAAGGTCACATATGTTTCAAACATCACCGATATTGACGATAAAATCATCAACGCCTCCCGCGAGACAGGCGAGTCTTGCGATGACATCACCTGCAAATATGCCGACATCTATAACGATGATATGGCATCTCTGGGTGTAACGCAGCCGGACGTCCAGCCCCGTGCGACAAAACATATCCCGCAGATGATCGCCCTGATCGAAAAACTGATAGAAAACGGCAATGCCTATGAGGCCGAAGGCCACGTCCTCTTCAACGTCCCCTCGTTCCCAGCCTACGGCGGGCTATCCGGACGCGGACGTGACGACCAGATCGCCGGCGCCCGCGTTGAAATCGCCCCTTACAAAAAAGACCCCGCAGACTTCGTGCTCTGGAAACCCAGCACCCAAGACCAGCCCGGCTGGGACTCCCCCTGGGGCAGAGGCCGCCCCGGCTGGCACATTGAATGCTCCGCCATGGCCGAAAAACATCTCGGCCTGCCCTTCGATATTCATGGCGGCGGCGCGGACCTGAAATTCCCGCACCACGAAAATGAAATCGCACAAAGTTGCTGCGCACACGGAACGGATGACCTCTCCGCCTTCGCAAAATACTGGGTGCATAACGGCTTTGTCACCGTCAGCGGTGAAAAAATGTCAAAGTCACTCGGCAACATAACACTGGCTAATGAATTGCTACAGCACTATGACGGCGAAACCTTGCGATTCGCCTTGCTATCCGCACATTATAGCCAGCCATTGGACTGGACGGAAAAACTGCTCAAACAAATGCAAACCACGCTTGAACGTCTATACAAAACGATTATCGAACTGGACAAAATAAAGGCTAAACCCGACAAGACCGCACAAAAAAACAACCCCGTCCTGATCGCGCTGTGCGATGATCTCAACACCCCCAAAGCCATTGCGGAACTAAACGCGCTCGCAAAAACGGCAGCGCAGACAAAAACGGCCGAGGACAAAACAGAGCTTCTTTATGCAGCAAAACTTCTCGGGATCCTGCAAAACGATCCCGAGGAATTCCTCGGCTACGGTCAGGAACCGGACGATATCAACTCCGGAAAAATCGAAGCCCTTCTCGGGGAAAGACAAGACGCACGAAAGAACAAAGACTTTACCCGCGCCGATGAAATCCGTGACGAACTCACCAACATGGGCATCGTCATTGAGGACTCACCCGACGGCCCGAAATGGAAAAAAGCCTGACGCGCGATACGGCCACTTTTTTCGATTGAAAGCAATGCGGCGATGGCGTTATATAAACTCTAAATACAAACGATAAGTATAAGCCTGACAAAACAAACGGAAACCATGTCTTCAGAAGCCAATAAATACGTGCCGGAAACTATCGAAGTCGCAGCTGACGCCGACGGCGTGTATTGTGACGGCGGCGGCGGGGCTCTGGGACACCCGAAAGTCTGGTACACATTCGATGACAAAGACACTGCCGAGTGCGGATATTGTGACCGTCTCTTCATCCGCAAAGATTAAGAAAAGCTCGAAAAAAGCCCTTACTTGCGACGTCCCACACGAAATTCTTGAAAATCTATCGCATTTTCCCGTATGATAAGCGTAAGAGTGCTGCGAGTGCGGGCTCTTATAAAATATGGTGTACAACTCGCTCATAATGAGGAGACTTAAGACATGTCAACACGCTTGACCCTATTCGATAGCCCGCTTTTTCTGGGCTTTGACCACTTCGAAAAAACAGTAGACCGCATGCGCAAGGCAGGAGCCGACGGCTATCCGCCCTACAACATCGAACAAGTCGGTGAAAACGGCCTGCGTATTACACTCGCCGTTGCCGGATTTTCCCTAGCAGACCTCGACGTTGAAATCGAAAACAACCAGCTGACAATTCGCGGCGAAAAGAACGAAGACGATGATGACCGCGTCTACCTTTACCGCGGCATTGCCGCCCGCCGCTTTCAGCGCAGCTTTGTTCTGGCCGATGGTATAGAGGTCGAAAGCGCCGATCTGGATAACGGTCTCCTGCATATCAATCTTGAAAGAGTTCAACCTGAACCGACAGCTCAAAAGATTCCGATCAAGAACAAAGAACCCACAAGCAAAGCACTCAAAGCAATTGATGTGGATTCAAAGGATGCAGAAGACTAGAAAATCCTGTAGGATGAAAACAAGAATATGAAAAAATAAAGAGGGCTCACGTGACACAAAATCAGGAAAATACAGCCAAAGACGCCAAGAAGTACCTATCCGATATGTCGCAACAGGACTTTAGAGCGCTTGGCCTGAACCAAATTGCCTATATTCGCGAAATTGAGCAGACAGACGGACAGTTCGGCCTGTTCTCCGCAGATGGCACAAAAATCTCCGAAATGAATTCCTATGAAGAAGCGATCATCGCATCCTACGCGAAAAAGCTTGATCCAGTGACGGTACACTAACAGTCATTTTGAAAAATAAGAAAAGTGAAGGCTTAGTCCACAAACGGGCTAAGCCGTTCTTTTGATCACAGGTTTTGCGCATACCTGAATTATGCGGCGTCTTGCTTTTCCTCCGGCAGCATGAACAGAACGCGCATACCGTCCTCATCGCGTGCCTCGCGGATCGCGGAGCAAAGATCACGGTCACGCAGACAAATGGTCACCGATGACAATCTCTGTAAATGCAACGGCCCGTCTTCCTGCGGCGATAACACCACCGCAACAATGTCGGAAGCCTGCCCGTCAGGAGACTCAAAACCAATCTTGTGATCCAGAAAACAAAGCGCCATAGCCGCACTCTTAATCGTGGGCGATTGCACATCAATGATGGCTACGCCTTCACCGATACCGGCTCTATGCATTTCCTTGGCATCCTCAATCGAACGAACCAGATCCGCTTCGTGCATACGACAAAGTGCCGAAATCTTGGAAGCGATTTCCTGATATAGTCCGGATTGTGTTTGCGATTTTAAACCGTAAAGAAAATAGTCAAACTCATGATGTTTCAACATAGCCTAAAGACTCGTTGTTGGTCTCGATACTGCGCCGTTGGTGTAACATAGCTTTGCAGTAAAAAACCAGAAAAAAATGTGCGGCAGCGCAAAAAACTTTCAGGCTATTTATCCATTTAAAAACAACAACTTATGCCTTTTGCATATTTCGCTAACCACCGTATCAATTTTATAGCGTGAAATACATTTTAAAAGTACGGATAAACCCTAAAGGGATTTAAAAAAACCTCCCGATCTTTCGTTTGGGAGGTTTTCATTCTCGTTTATAATTAAAAAAGAAATATTATTGCTCGGGATCAACCCAGCCGACATTCCCGTCATTTCGCATATAAACCATGTTCAAACGATCAGTACTAGCATTTCTGAAAAGAAGCGCAGACTGATTCAACAATTCCATACGCATCACCGCATCGGACACATCCAATGTCTCGATGTGTGTGGCCACTTCCGCGATAACAGCCGGATCATCGCCCTCGGGCACATCAACATCAACGTTATCCTGCTCCTCGGCTTCGGTATCGGCCTGCAAGGCCAGCACATAATCACGCGCCTTCATCATCTCCTCTTCGGGAGTCTTCTCACGGCGGTTATGATGGTCACGCAGCTGGCGCTTGTAACGGCGCAAACGTTTGGCCGCCTTCTCGGATGCCGCATCAAACGCAACATAAATATCATTTTCCGTTGCTTCAGTAATGACCATAACTTTCTTACCGACATGCATGGAAATATTGACCTTGAACATACCGCTACCGTGACCCTCTCGCGAGAACGTCACTGTCGCATCCGTTGTTTTATTGAAATATTTTTGATCGATGTCGATAAGCTTGCCTTCTACATGCTCTCTCAGAGCATCGCCGATATCGATTTGTTTTCCTTGGACTGTCATTTCCATTGTGTGCGCCTCATTTATTGTTATGTCACGAATGCTTAAAGGCTATCTAGCCGTACTCTGGAAAGGAATTCAAGCGTATTTCTTAATATTTCCGAGCATAGCCGTTTTGCCCAGACTGACTACATACCTGCATGTCTCTCCGTCGAACGCTCCGCCATGGTAAGAGTCTCTTCGGTCGAGAAAACACAGCTCCCCTCATCCAGCTCGGGATGGTCCACGACCATGGTCCAGCCGTCACGCAAACAGAGATCATCTGCGGTTCTGGCAAACATTTCCGAAATTCGGGGGAGAAACTCGCCTAACGGCTCTTTATGTGCAAATCCGGTGATGAGTTCCTCACCGAATACTTCTTGCCCTGCGGCATCACGCAGAGAGACTATGACAGTCATTAGTGCAGCCTCAAAATACATTTAAGTATATATTTTCAGGATAACACAGAAACGTAAATAACTGGTAATTCTTCGGGTAAGTAACTCTAACGGCTTTGCTTTTTCTGCCTGCGCCTTTGCACCGAAGAACCGATATTCATCGCCTCACGGTATTTCGCCACCGTTCGGCGAGCCAGATCAATCCCTTCAGCCTTAAGCAAATCAACAATTTTATCGTCCGAAAGCACTTTTTTCGGATCCTCTTCATCAATAAGCGTTTTGATCCGTGCCTTGATCGCCTCGGCGGAATGCACGCTCCCGTCCGACGAGACCAAAGCTGTTGAGAAAAAGTATTTCAACTCGAAAATACCGCGCGGCGTCCCGATATATTTATTTGTCGTCACACGGCTGACCGTACTCTCGTGCATTTGTATCTCTTCTGCCACATCCTTAAGCGTCAAGGGCTTCAAAAACTCGATCCCGTAATTAAAAAACGCATCCTGTTCTTCAACGATCACACTCGCCACTTTCAAAATGGTCTGCGCCCGCTGATCCAACGCCCGCACAAGCCAGTTTGCAGATGCCAGCTGGCTTGAAATATATTCCTTGTCCTTTTTATTGGACGTGCCCTTGGACACTTGCGTGTAATATTCGTTATTGACCAGAACACGCGGCAACGTCTCGCTGTTCAACTCAACACGCCACCCTCCCCCGACATGTTTGGGCAGTTTCCTCATCAAGACATCGGGAATGGCCGTCTGCACAACCAGATGATCGAAATCCGAAACAGGCTTGGGATTGAGGCACCGGATTTCCTCGATCATATCCTGCAAATACGTCATGTTCACATCACAGGCCCTAGCCAGTCCGTCGAGATCATGCTTGGCCAGCATATCGAGATTGGCAAGCAGCTTATGCATCGGCGCATCTAGTTTGCCTTGCTCTTCAAGTTGCAACGCAAGACAATCCTGCAAATCAGCGGCAAAAACACCCGTCGGATCGAACTGCTTCATCTCCTCCAACAGTTTTTCAATCCGCTCTTGCGAGCATCCGAGCCGCTCCGCCAAATCTTGTGAGCTTTCGCGCAAATACCCGCTCTCATCCAAACCGTCGATCAAAAGCGCCCCGACCATACGGTCACGGTTATCACCGAACGCGAGATGCAACTGATCCATTAAATGGTCACGCAAAGTCTTATCCGCCGACATCCGGTTTTCAAAACTGTTCTCGCTGTCTTCGAATTTGGAATTCCCACCCGAACCGGCAATATCGGCACTACCCGCGTAATCAATACCGCCATCCGCGTCATGCTGACCCGTTGCCTCTTGTTCGGGCATATCATTATCTGAACCACTCTCAACGGTATCACCCTGCCCGTCATCGGCTGGATTTTCTGTTTCGGGCTCGGCACGCTCCAGAAGCGGATTCTTCTCAAGCTCTTCTTCGACGAAATCATTAAGTTCGATATTGTTCAACTGCAAAAGCTTGATCGCCTGTTGCAGCTGCGGCGTCATCACCAGCTGTTGGGATTGCCTCAGATCCAGATTCTGTGAAATCGTACTCATAATTACCACATTAACATATTGATGTTAATGATTACGCAAAATCCATGCCACATGCATAGAAATTTGAGGAAAACGTAAAATCTATCGACAGAAAAACCAAATAGAGAATTGAATTAAAGAGAGAAGCCTTCGCCGAGATAAACACGACGCACATCATCATTACCGACAATGTCTTCAGGCGCTCCTTCCATAAGAACCCGCCCGTCATGCAGGATATAGGCACGGTCCACAATCCCTAGACAGTCGCGCACGTTGTGATCGGTGATCAAAACACCGATCCCGCGATTCTTGAGCTGTGAAATCAGTTTGCGAATATCCCCGACCGCAATCGGATCAATACCGGCAAGCGGCTCATCAAGCAGAATGAAATGCGGACGCGCAGCCAAAGCACGCGCAATTTCGACACGGCGGCGCTCACCACCGGAAAGCGCCATCGCAGGCGTGCGGCGCAAATGCTCGACCCCGAATTCGGCCAGCAAATCTTCAAGCAAAAGCTCCTTGTCCTCGGCGCTCAGATCCTGCGACTCAACGACCACACGCACGTTTTCTTCAACCGACAAGCCACGGAAAATAGACGCTTCCTGCGGCAGGTAACCAACACCCAGACGCGCACGACGATACATTGGCAACTGGGCGATATCCTGCCCGTCCAGCATGATCGAACCGCCATCGGCCTTAATCAAACCTGTAATGATATGAAAGCTCGTCGTCTTACCCGCACCATTCGGCCCCAGCAACGCTACAGCCTCACCACGCTCGATCGCAATACTCACATCCCGTAATACGGGACGCTTCTTATAGGATTTCGATAAATGCTCGGCGACCAACCCCTTGGGAACTGATTTTAACCGTGGCTTTCTTGATATACTCATTCTGTTGTTCATAATACCCAAATCGCTTGCTGAGCGCCAGTTCTATCGTAATTTAGAAAACAAATACAAGTTTTTAATCACGCACGGATTCGTAAATACCATACGAAAAGTTTCAAAATCTGAAGTCATAAATCTATAGCACAGGAAATTACCTTATTCAGGCTTTTTCTCCGACCCCGGAACAAACACCGCGCGCACACGCCCGCTTCCTGTCTCCTCACCGGTCTCACTTGATCCTTCCGCTCCGAAAATCGAGCTGATATTGGTCTTTAAATCAACCTGCGCCGTCTTGCCCTCAATCACATTCTCACCGCGTGTAATCTTGACCCCGCCGGTCATCTTGGCAATATCCGTATCGGCGGTATAAATCGCATAATCCCCCGTCAGAACCTCTTCCTGCGTCGTAATCACAACATTGCCCGTCGCATCCATCGTCTTCAAAACGCGCTTGCCTTCGGCATTTTCTTCAAACACGGCCGACATCTGGTCTGCCTTGATCGTATCGTTTTCCCGCACGGCCACCGCATCACCGATCGCCTTCAACTTGCCCACAGCCACCAGATACTCAAAGCGCTCTTTAGCAGTGACCGTTTGATCAGGCGAAACAAGCTTCAGGTTTTTCCCCGTCATCACGGCAAGGCCTTTATCGATATTATAAACCGCACGGCTTCCGTAAGCCTTGCTGGTTGCAGATTCGATAATTACATTTCCGGTACAGATAATTTCATAAATCTGCATACTGCCGCCCGCATCTTCACGATATTTCGCAATCAGAATACTCGCACGCAATGTCGTATCGCCCTGAGTCGCACGAACACGCTTGACCGCCTTAAAGAAATTATCATTGCGGTGCCACTCCAGACTTCCGTCCGCCGTAATCTCAAGAGGCTCACCTTTTTCAGGGTTAATTTGCGCGTTCGCATCAAGCGCTATGCCCATGAAAAAAAACAAAAAAGCCAATAAAAAAACCGCTCGTATCATAATCCGTCCATCCCCTTTTCAAGCACCAAAGTCGCCGGACCGGAAAAAATAATTTCCCCTGTCTTGCCATCGGCTTTCATCCCCTTAGCGGTAATATTCATCTCCGGCCCCGCACCGTAGACGTCAAGTTCCGACCAAGCCAAATTGTTATTCAGATCGACATGCGCTTCCTCAGTTTTCAGCGAATACCCGCCACTATGAAAAACATCGACGTCCCCTTTAAGAAAAAAACGCTCCGTATCCCGCCTGTAAGCCCCTGCAACCGAGCCGACACGCACGCTCTTGCCATCGCCCAGATCCATCACACCGACAGGCCGCTCCAGCATAATCAAATTTTCATTGATCTCACCCTGCACGGCACGAATGGCTGTAATCTTATACGGCCTGTTTTTACGATCGGCACTCTCGAACTGCGGATTGGTAAATTCATTCTTTGAGATACGCGCATCCTGCTCCACCTCTTCTTTCGTCTGTTTAACGGGAATAATCCGCTCATCATTAATGCTTGGCCAGATAAACAGAACAGCCATAATAAAAATCGCAACGGCAGGAAGGATCAAACGCATAGAGCGCACAAACTTGGTATAACTCTGACTGTATCCCGAAGACGAAACATCCTGACGGCTCAAACGCCTGAGCCTGTCTTCATTCATATCATCCACTGGATTTTGCGGGGCTGAATCGTTCATCATCCTGTAAAGAGTGAGTTAAAAAAAGATAGTCCGTAAGATACAATAGGTCAGGCAATACCGGCTTGCAAACAATCTTGCAAACGGATCAATCCCTTAAAGACCCCGTTTTCACGCACGATAAGAGAAGTAATGTACTGTTTCGGGTTCTTCGTCATAACATCCAGAGCTTCGACGGCCAGCGCATCTGTCTCGATGGATTTCGGATCTGCCGTCATAACCTCTGTAACCGGCTTTTGAAGCAAATCCTTTGACATATGGCGCTTCAAGTCACCATCCGTGATAATCCCCTTCAAATCACCGCCCTCAACAACGAGGACCACCCCAAGATTCTTACCGCTTAATTCCAGTAACGCCGCATCCATTAAGCTATCCGGCTCCACTAACGGCAGAGCATCGCCGGAAACCATAAGCTCGGAAACCTTCATCAGCTTCTGCCCCAGCTTTCCGCCCGGATGAAAGACTTTGTATTGCTCCGCCGTCAATCCCATGCGCTCCAGCAACGCCACCGCCAGCGCATCGCCATAGGCAATCATCATGGTCGTAGACGTCGTCGGCGCAAGCCCGTTCGGACATGCCTCGGGCATTTTTGGATAAATCAGCTGAATGTCTGAATATGTCGCAAGCGTACTCTCGGGATTACCCGTCATGGCAATCAGAGTAATATCGAAACGGCGTGTATAGTGTATCAGGTCCGTCAACTCAGCGTTTTCACCGGAATTCGAGAGCATCAACACAACATCCCTGTTGGTAATCATCCCCAGATCACCGTGACTGGCTTCCCCCGGATGCACAAAATATGCAGGCGTTCCCGTCGAGGCCAGCGTCGCCGCAATCTTGCGCGCCACATGCCCGCTCTTCCCGATCCCGGCAACAATCAAGCGCCCCGAACCGTGCTCGGCGGTTTTCATATCATGAACAGCATCAATCGCTTTGGAAAAATGATCATCAACACTATCGGCAAGCTTCGAAAGCGCATCTGACTCGGCTTTCAGAACGCGCTTGGCATGTTGGATATCTTGTTTCGAATTCTGGCTCAATGTTTTTTTAATGCTCGAAAATATCATTTGGCCAGCCGCGCAAATCAAGCTCCGCACGCATCGGCAAAAACTCGAAACACGCCTCAGCCATACTCTTACGCCCCTCACGCTCAAGCATGGCATCCAGCCTGTCCTTTAGCTTATGAAGGTAATACACATCATTAGCGGCATAGCTCAACTGGTCACTTGTTAAGTCCTCAGCGCCCCAGTCGGAAGATTGCTGTTGCTTGCTGATCTCCACACCAATCAACTCACGGCAAAGATGACGTAGACTATGCGCATCCGTGTAAGTCCGCGCCAGTTTCGACGCAATCTTCGTACAATACACTGGTGTGCACATTACACCCAGATACTGCTTCATCACCGCGACGTCAAAACGTGCAAAATGGAAAAGCTTTTGAACTGACTGATCTTCCAACAAAGCACGTAAATTCGGCGCATCGTATTTTTGGCCTGAAAATTGAACCAGATGAGCCGTTCCGTCACCTGCCGAGAGTTGAACAAGGCACAAACGGTCACGTTCGGGCTTGAGGCCAAGCGTTTCGGTATCAATCGCAACTGAGGAGCCAAAATCAATGCCGTCAGGAAGGTCTTCTTTATGTAGAGTAATACTCAATTTGGACACCTGCGTATCGTATGGTGGTCTTTAATCTGCCGAGACAGACCTAAAAATGGTGCCCAGAAGAGGACTCGAACCTCCACGACCCAAAGGTCACTAGCACCTGAAGCTAGCGCGTCTACCATTCCGCCATCTGGGCACTTATAAACTCGGGTTTTGAAAACCAAAGCGTGTATAATAGTATGATTTCTCTATCGCAGCCTTAATTAATTGTCAAACACAAAGCTTTCATCATTTATTTATACTTTGATGCTAACTGTTAATTGTTTCACAGGGATTTTCTGCGAAGATCATTAGAAAATTGCTTACCCTTCTGCGTTATGAGAGATTTAAAGAGATAATACGTCAAGGAATTTTATTATGAAAATACTTATCATTGACCGGGAAGGTATTACATCCCAGCTAATGAAATCCAGACTGGAACCGATCGGCCATCAAATAACCGAGGAAAGTTCAAAAAACAGTGCACTGGAATTGCTGGACTCGCAGAATTTTGACATGATTTTTCTGGATCCGATGCCGCTGACAAGCGCACGTCCCGTTATCCTGAACATCCGCAGGGCGAGCGGAAACTATCCCTACATCATTCATATGGCGACCGAAGGCAACCAGATCGAAGCGATCCAGTCCGGAGGCAACGACTTCATCAACAAACCGATCGACCCTGAAAGCCTTGACCAGAAAGTCGATAATGCAAAACGCCTGACCGCACTCATCAAAAGAATCGGCAATGACGACGAAGACTTCCCGAGCGCAGGCGGCATCATCGCAAAATCCGCGTTCAACCAGCTCTTCCTCTCCGCGATCGATCGTGCGGATCGTTATGGCGAACGCACTTACATTGTATTTATCCGCGTCTCGAACTACGTCGATATCGCGGAAAAAGAAGGCCCTTACGCCGCCGAATACGCTGTCGCAAAACTTTCACAGTTCCTCGTACAGCTCAGACGTCAGTCGGATATCATTGCGCAGACAGAAAAATATGAATTCGCACTCCTGCTGCAGCGCCCGCTGTATGAAACGGAGCCGGAAGAAGCATCAAACCGTTTTGCCGAAGCCATCGCAGGGTTCAATGATTTCTTCACGTCCGGCGAAGTTGCACCTGAAATCAAGGTCACGCTCGTAGATCTGCCTGTTGGCTCTCAAATCATCGAGCACCACCTGACAAAAGAAAGCATCAGAGCATAAAAATAGGAATTAATTCTTGACACTTTAAAAAAATCTTGTCATTTTAGGCAAACAAACACCAGGAATCCGTTTTTTAAACAAACCGCCGCATCAGGCGGTTTTTCTTTGGCCAAAACAACAAAAAACAAACACAACACCCAATATGCAACACCTTGAAAGGAAATCCCATGCCGACAATCATGCCCACCGATTCGAATGACAACGTCATCCCTGCCCTACGACTTAAACAAGGCGGCGCACACCAAATATCAGCAACCGCAAGCTCCGCACGCAACGCAGCCGCCTTTGACGCGCAAACGCGCATCGTCAGTATTTACGCAACCGTACCAGTATATGTAAATATCGGCGATTCATCCGTCACAGCAACCGCAAGCGATCATTATTTCCCCGCCGGTCTCTATTATGACATCTCCATCGGCGGCGAGAAGACATCACAGTCACAATACATCGCGGTACTCGCCGCATCCGATGACGGCGACGTCTATATCTCTGAAAAAGAATAAAATTGTTGTTGCAGAAAAAACAAAAGATTTTGCTGTAAATTACGGTTCAAGAAAACTTAGCAAAACTGTTTTTAGTCTGACTAGGCGGAATGAGCGAAGTGTACAGAACCGTACACGAGCGAAATTACAACAACGTCAGAATGAAAACAGTAAAGCTAGGCGGCGCTGCGGGAATTGAGGGCAGTCACAATCGTCCCGTCATCAAGGTAATCAAGCTCTCCGCCGATCGGCACGCCATGCGCCAGACGTGTGAGTTTCACATCATATTTTGCAAGACGGTCTGCAATATAATGCGCGGTCGATTGGCCGTCGACCGTAGCGCTCAGTCCGAGAATAACCTCTTCAAAATGCTGCAAATTTGCACCATCTTGCTCAACATTCGGTATAACGTCCGGCATTATATCACCGCCTTCTGCAACACGATCAATCAGACTTTCAATCCTTAAATCCGACGGCCCGATCCCATCCAATGCGGACAACAAGCCGCCGAGCACGTGGTAATGCCCTTTGAAGGCACCTGTTCGCTCGATCGCCCAGACATCACTCACCTGCGCAACAACGCATAATTTGCTGCGGTCTCTTTTATGATCGCGGCAAATCCCGCACGGCGAAACCATATCCAGATTCCCGCAATGCTCGCAATCCTTGATCTCCTCCGCGGCCTGCTTCAAAGCCTGAGAAAGCGGCATCATCACTGCCCCGCGCTTATCGAGCATATGCAAAGCAATCCGGCGCGCCGAACGGTTACCGAGGCCCGGCAAACCAGAAAGAATTCGTATTAAATGGTCTAATGGTCCGTCACTCATACTCAAACAAAATCAGTCGTTATAACTCGGCTTGTAATCCTTTTCCTTTTTCCGCGGATCGGAATAATAGAAAAGCGACTTCTCAAGCTCGATTCCTTTTTTAAGATAAAACAGCTCAACCTCCGTTATACCGCCCTGCCCGTCGACGATACGCCACTTTTTCAAATCAAAAGGCTCTTCGGTAAAGGCAAAGACCAATGTTCCGGCCTCGGGATCTTCGGTCTGCACGACTTCAAGCTGCAAAAATCCGGCATCACGCCGCGTACTCGTGACCGTCAGATCATCATGCAACGTAAAATCTTTACGCAGGAAAAAATCCGCAAGACTGGTCCCGATCGGCGCATTGGTCTGCTCTTCAAGCTCTCCGTCATAAAAATAGATGAACGCCCCGTCCGCGACAATAAAATCTTTGAGCGGCGGATCATATTCAAAACGCAACTTCCCCGGACGGCTCAGGTAAAACGTCCCGACCATCTGGTTGCCGTTATGTGTCGTCTGCACAAACCGTGCACGCGCCGTTTTCAATTTCTGGAAATAGACTTCGGCCTTCTGGACATCGGCCTCATTCACTGTTTCCTCTTGCGCCAAAGCCGGAACCGCAACACAAAAAATGAGCAGGAAAAAGAGATAAAACTGAGAACGCATCATAAAGTTAGCCATATAACAAAAGCCCTGCGCTTGAAAGTTAAAAATAATCCACGAACCTTTATAATACGGCGGCGCAGACAAAATCCTGCGCTTATTTAAACGTCACTGAAATCACGTACCAGAATTTCGCGCTTACCGGTTGAACTCGCCGGAGAGATAATCCCCTGTTTCTCCATCTCCTCGACAATACGCGCCGCACGGTTATAGCCGATCTGTAAATGGCGCTGGATAAAACTGGTGGACACCTTCCCCTCACGCGCGATCACAGCCACGGCCTTATCATAAAGCTCGTCAACCTTATCGGAATTATCACTTCCGCCACCGCCGCCGAACATAGCAGACATAATCTCGCTATCCCCGAAATCACTGTCTTCGGTCACACCTTCCACATATTCAGGCGCCGCCTGCTCTTTCAGGAACGATGTCGTATGCTCGACATCCTCATCAGACACAAACGGCCCGTGCACTCGCGTGACACGTCCGCCGGGCGCCATATAAAGCATATCACCCATACCAAGTAACTGCTCGGCGCCAGAGTCGCCCAGAATGGTTCTACTATCGATTTTCGACGTCACCTGAAAACTGATTCGCGTGGGGAAATTCGCCTTAACAACACCCGTAATAACATCAACGGACGGACGCTGCGTCGCCATGATCAGGTGCAGGCCCGCCGCACGCGCCATCTGCGCCAGACGCTGAATGGCATTCTCGACATCCTTACCCGCCACCAGCATCAAATCTGCAAACTCGTCAACGATGATGACGATATACGGAAGCTCGACCAATTCCATCGGATGATCTTCAAAAACCGGCTCACCCGTTTCGGGATCGTGCCCGACATGCTCTTTATGCATAATCTCCTCGCCCTTCTTGAGGGCCTCACGGATACGCTGGTTATACCCTTCGATATTCCGTACACCCAGCTTGGACATATTGCGGTAACGCTGCTCCATCTCGCGCACCGCCCATTTAAGCGCCACGACCGCCTTACCCGGCTCCGTCACAACGGGCGAGAGCAAATGCGGAATATTATCGTAAACCGAAAGCTCCAGCATCTTCGGGTCAATCATTATAAAGCGACATTGCTCTGGCGTGAGCCTGAACAACAGGGACATAATCATCGTATTCACGGAAACGGATTTACCCGACCCCGTCGTACCGGCCACCAGCAAGTGCGGCATCTTCGCAAGATCAGCCAAAACAGGCTGCCCGCCGATATCCTTACCCAGAATAAGCGGCAGCTTCGCACTGGTTTTCTCATAAAGACGCGATTCCAACATTTCGCGCATATGCACGGTCTGACGCTCCTTATTCGGCAATTCGATACCGATCACATTCCGCCCCGGCACAACCGCACAACGCACGGAAATCGCCGACATCGAACGCGCAATATCATCACTAAGAGAAATCACACGTGACGTCTTCGTTCCCGGTGCAGGCTCAAGCTCATAAAGCGTAACCACAGGCCCAGGATGAATACTGACAATCTCGCCATGGATATTGAAGTCAGCCAGAACATTCTGCAACAATTCCGCATTCTTGCGCAGCGCAGCCTCGTTGGGCTTGTTGTTCTTTGCGGATTTGGGAATATCCTCGATCAGGGACACATCGGGAATAACCCACTCCTCGACATCCGAAAATGCCAGACTTTTTTGTGCACTGTTGGTCGCACGTTTTTTGGGTGTTTTCGGCGGAGCGGGCGGAGCCGTTACAACGGGGATGTCGGCAGCATCGTACTCGTCTTCGTCGTATTCTTCCTCGTCCTCATATTCGCCTTCCTCATCATACTCGTCTTCATCTTCCTCGGCGTACTCGTCTTCATCTTCCTCGTCGTATTCTTCATCTTCTTCCGCAGCAAGACGGCGCGCAGCCCACTCTTCACGCCATTCTCTGATCTTGTCAAAAAACCCGAATGATGCAGACTTCTCATCAAATTCTTCGGGATCATTGTAGTGCACGATCCAGTTGTAAAACCCTTGCACCGCTCCGACACTCAGACCGGCAATGGTATAGGCAAAAACCTTCACCCTGAACCACGCATAGGCCATTTCATCGCGTGTAAATGCTGCAGCATGCAGAAAAACAGGAAGTGCCAGAATACCGCAAATAAGCGCAAAAACCTGATGCCCGTAACCAAGATTATACGCCGTTGAAAAATCTACAATTTTATTCAGAACAAGCGAACCGAAACTACTGCCCATATAAGGATGCGCCAACCAGTTCCCTGACGGAACTTGCGCAACTGCGATCGAAACCAGAACACTGGCCACCGCAATAGAAACAAATCTTAAACTAACGGGCCGGATCATCTGACGTTTAAAAACACGAATACCCCAGATCAAAAATACAAGAGCCAGAACGAACGCGCCCGCGCCAAGGGTCTGCATCAGGATATCGGCCGTCCACGCCCCGGGCAATGCACCGTAATTCTGAATACCCGTCTCGTTCACGGTATCGCTCGCCGTATTCCAAGACGGATCGGCCGAATCGTAACTGATCAAGGCCGCAGAAATAAACACGCCGATCCCGAGCAACAACAATGCAAACGAATCAACCACGCGGCGAGCGGCAAAAGCCTGCAAAGACTCGGGCAGGAAAGGTAAAGAAGGGTCGTTCTTTTTACGTTTACGCTTGATTGTACGTTTACGGGCCATCACGGACTGGTTTTGAAAAGTTATTGATATTATTGATATTAAAGAAAACTCCCCTGAGAACGGGGCGAATCATGGCTTATAGCAACTTAAGAATAACAAACTTTAAGTCAAAATAACAACAGAACAAATGTTTTATGCAAAAAAACCGTCCGTTAAGATTCCTTTAATCTTTTTTTGCTTAATTTAATACGTAATTAATATTTTATTAAATTTATGATTTTACATATTTAATTAAGGCAATTTGAAATGTCCTCTTTCAGACCACGGATGAAAAAACGCATGAGCCAAGACAATGGAACGACCCCTTATGACCTTCAGGCAAATCCTGTGGAATATTCGGTGTACATCCATCATCCCGCAAACGAGAATAGAAAAACAAAATGGGAGCGAACCACCAAAACACGTGATAAGCATAAAGCTCTCAATGTCGCGCGCGGCCTGCATCTATCTCAAAAATATGCCCGCGTAGAGGTCAAAAGAAGATATTACGACCCCGTGAACCACAGAAAAATCGGCCAGACCTATAAAGTCTTCGATCATCTGAAAAAACGCTCTAATATTTTATTAAGTGAAAATACGAGGCTTGTAGGCATAACAGCCGCATTTATAGCAACGGCAGCCTATTTTTTCTTCATGTAAGGAAATTCAAAAAACGGATCAATCTAAAACGCCAAGCGGGTCTTGCATGACAAGATCACCCATCTTTTCGTAAACACTTGCATTCTCGTTCATCTGATCACGAATAGGATCGTTCTGCTCACCAAGCTTGCGGAAAAATCCGGCAGCATCTTTAAGCAAACGCCCTGCCAGAATGGCATGCGGAGTATCATCAAGCTTTCCGTGAGGATCTTCCGTCACGAGACCTGAAACTTTTTCAAACACATTCGCATTATCCGTCATCTGTTGCTTCAGATTTTGGTTCTGGCTTGCAAGTGTGCGGAAAAACGTCGCTGCATCACCCAGAAGTTTACTGGCGAGCTCGGCATGTGTTGGCATTGGGTATCCCCTTTTTCTTGATAGTCAAATACTTAGCTAGTCGTAGGAAACAACATTTCGCTACCCTTTGGCAAGGTTTTCCTACAAATACAATTCTTTTATACGCCCTAGTTTTACAGAGACCGTAGCGCTTCAACAACGCTAAACACAGATAAAATCTCTCAAAGCTCGCCGTGATCTTTTTTCGGCGCGGCTCTGAAACTATGCGCAGGATATGCCCCGAGGAATTTCACATCCTTTGCGAAAAACCCCAACTCCTCCAACGCAAGGCGAAACTCGCGGCTTTCGGGATGCCCTTCGACATCACAGAAAAACGTCGCCGCCTGAAAGGTTTCATCAACATAGGATTCGAGCTTGGTCATACTCAGCCCGTTCGTCGCAAACCCGCCAAGTGCCTTGTAAAGCGCCGCCGGAATGTTTCGCACCTCGAAATGCAGGCTGGTAATGACTTTCTCCTCGCCGCCAATGTCGGGAATCATCGGCTCGGGCGAGAAAATCAAAAACCGTGTCGTATTGTGCTTCCGATCCTCGATATCATGCGCCAGAATATCCAACCCGTATATTTCAGCCGCAAGAGACGAGGCGATCGCCCCGTGCGCAGGGTCGTTCCGCTCGGAAATATCCTGCGCCGCACCGGCCGTATCGGCATGAACACGCCGCTCAACTTTAAGGGTATTAAGGAAATCACGGCATTGCGGCAAAGCATGGACATGACTGTGAATAACCTTCAAACCGTCAAGACTCGCCCCCTTCACACCCAAAAGCTTATGATTCACAGGCTGAAAATGCTCACCGATGATAAACAGCTCCCCGTCGGGAATCAGATGATGAACATCCGCTACGCGTCCTGCGATCGTGTTGTCCACCGGGATCATGGCCAGATCGGCCTCCCCCTCATTCACGGCTCGAAATGCTTCATGAAAGGAATTGCATGGCAACGTCTCTAAATCGGGATAAACCGCACGACAAGCCATATCCGAATACGCCCCGTGCGCCCCCTGAAAAGCAATTTTCTTTAACTCACTCATATAAAACACTCACTTTAGCCGTTAACACTTGACTTTTATCATGTCATTTTTTGGTTGAATGACTATACGTAAAGCGTATAACTATGTCGACAATTGGAAATAAACATTTAAGTTACAGGATTAAATAAATATTTCCGCGTCTTCGACATAAAGCTTTAACACAACGGATCAAAATAATAGGCAATCATGTCCAGTTTTGAATTTAATAAAATTTTCGCCGCTGTTCTGGTGGCCGGTATCGTCGCTATGTTATCTGGCTTCATCGCCAAAAAGGTCGTATACCCTGAAAAACTGAAAAAAGACGCCGTTACGGTCGAAGGCGGAGAAGTATCGGGCGGCGCGATTTCAAACAAACCCAAATTACCTGATCCGATTGCACACTTAATTGCTGAGGCCTCCGTCGAAAAAGGGGCAAAGCTTGCCAAGGCTTGCGCTGCCTGTCACTCCTTTGAAAAAGGTGGCCCTGTGAAACAAGGCCCGAATATGTGGAACACACTAGACTCGAATATAGGAAAAAAACCGGGTTTCGACTATTCCGACACGCTCGCAAACGCAACGGGACAATGGGATTACGCCTCCCTGAACCAGTTCCTTGCCAAACCGAAAGCATACATGCCGGGTACAAAAATGAATTTCGTCGGCTTGAAAAAAGCCGAAGACCGCGCCGATGTCGTGGCGTGGCTGCGCACTTTGGCCGACAGCCCTGTCGCTCTCCCGACAGAAGCCCAGATCGCAGCGGAAAAAGCGCTTCTCGCTCCTGAAGAAGAGGAAACGGCAGAAGAACAAGGTGCAGAAGACAGAACCGAACAAACAGTCGACAATGCAGAAGGCAAAGAAGAAAGTGCCGTAACACCGCACGCGGGTGAACCGACAGAAAACACGCAAGACACTACGCCAGATACACCTGAGGTAGAAAAACAGGAAACAGAGACGCCTGCTACGGAAGACAAAGAAGCGAAAGTTGAAGATGCAAACCCTGCAACGGAAACAGCGCCTAAACAAACGACTGTAGTAGAAGAGCCTCAGGCGCCTGAAACAATGCCTGAGCCGGCAGCCGGTGAAACCCCTGTAGAAAAAACATTAATACCGGAGGAAACAAAGTCCGAAGAAAAGCCCGAAGCACAAACACACGGTACGGCAACACAAATGAAAACGTCCCCGATTCAGGTCTTCGAAACGCTGCCCGCAGAAACGCAGCAACAATAAAAAACCAAGTTAATCGTGAATACAAAAAAAAGCCTGATAATTTGTCAGGCTTTTCTATGAGCACGATAGATTTAAGACACAACCCTAGGCCTTCTGGTCCCAACCGCCGCGCTCATTCTGCTGCCAGTAAGTCACGTCATGCCCCGCCTCTTTATAGGCCTTCCAGCGCTTCCGTGCGCCCTGCACATCCGCATCATCGTGCCCGTTCAACATCTCGCAACACAAAGCCACACCATCGGGTAAAGCCCCGTCATCCGGCTTTTCACCACCTTGCGCAAGAATCAAAACATCCGCATCATTCGGAATATCGTCATTCTTGGCCGTCAACCAAATAGGCTGCTGTTCTGCGTGCCCGTCCTTTTGACACCCATGCGGCAGGAAACTATTTGGACGAAACGTCCAGAGATGGTCGTTCATCCGCTTTACTTGTTCTTCATCAGGCATACGAATAACAATACGGTGACCTTTTTCGTAGGCTTTAAGCGCCAAAACGGGCAAGACATCATCCTGTCTCTGCCGTACGAGATGGTAAAACCGCACTTCAGCCATAATCCTTAACCTCCTCATCATCGGAAACCGGAGGATAATCATGCAAAACGCCGTCAATATCCTCGATCAGATAAGAACCGTCGCTATTCAGCCGTGCATATCCGTGATGCACGGGCACTTTCCCGTAGCCTCCGGGAATATCCAGAACATATTTCGGCATGCAAATACCCGAAAGACGTCCCTGCAAATCCTTCATAATGTCTTGTCCCTCTTCCAATGTGACACGGAAATGCGCCGTGCCCTTGGCCATATCAGGGTGATGAAGGTAATAGGGCTTAACATGATGAAGAATCAAACCTCGGAACAAGTCTTCAAGCACATCAGGGGCATCGTTCACGCCCTTAAGCAGCACAGATTGCGATAACAAACTCACACCTGCCAGACGCAGCTTTTTAAACGCTTGTGCAACGCCCTCGGTCAGCTCTTGCGCATGGTTGATATGAACCACAACGTAGATAGGCTTTTGCATCTCCGACAAAACAGAACAAACCGTATCGGTGATTTTGGACGGATCCGCAACCGGAATACGCGAGTGAATACGCACCACCTGAACGTGCCGAATACGATTCAGACGAGTCATAACCTGCTCCAGCCGACGCGCCGATAAAACAAGCGGATCACCGCCCGTTAAAATGACCTCCCAGATCGAGTCATTCTGCTCCACGTACCGCAAAGCTCTTTCGAGATCATCATCTGTAAAAACCTCCGCATTAGGTCCGACCATCTCGCGACGGAAACAATACCGGCAATACACCGCACAAACATTGGAAACTTTGAGCAACACCCGATCGGGATAACGGTGAACAATGCCCTTAACGGGGGTGTGCGGAGAATCCCCGATAGGATCGGCCATCTCCTCTTCGGAAACATATTGCTCATCAAAACTCGGAATATACTGCCGCCCGACAGGGTCATCGGCAGGATTGTCAGAATTTCTGATCGTTTCAACCACATGCGAAGTCAGGCCAAGCCCGTACATTCCCGCCAGATCTTCATAATCATGGCGGTCACACTTAGAAACCAGCCCCGCCTCCACAAGATCGGAAACGGATTTCAATCGCGATTTTACAGAAACCATATTCTATTCGTAATGATTGGAAATCATCCGGTCAAGCAGCCTGACACCGAATCCCGTCCCGTATTTCGGGGAAATATCGCGGTCTTTCTTGATCCAAGCCGTACCGGCAATATCCATATGCGCCCAAGGAATATCATCTTCAATAAACGCCCATAGGAAACCTGCTGCCGTACAAGACCCAGCGTCCCGACCGCATTTTGCCAAGTTTTGCAAATCGGCCGTATCGCTTTCCATCTCTTTTTTGAAAACCTCGTCAAGCGGCATCCGCCAGACTTTATCATCCGTTTGCTTCCCCGCTTCGTCGATCTGTTCCCACAATTCATCATTATTGGAGAACGTCCCGCAATACTCATGCCCCAGAGCCACAATCATCGCTCCGGTCAACGTCGCAAGGTTCACAATCGCTCGTGGCTTGTAGTTCTTCTGGACATAAGACAGAGCATCCGCCAGAACCAGACGCCCTTCCGCATCCGTATTCAAGACCTCGACCATTTTACCGGAATACGATTTCACAATATCCGCAGGTCTGTAAGCCCGATCGGACGGCATATTCTCGACCAGACCGACAACGCCGATCACATTCGTCTTCGCTTTCCGCAAAGCCAGTGCCTTCATCGTCCCGACCACAGCCGCAGAGCCGCCCATATCCATTTTCATATCGCCCATGCCCGCACCGGGTTTCAGGGAAATGCCGCCCGTATCGAAAGTAACGCCCTTCCCGACAAGCGCCAGCGGCGATTTATAAATATTACCTGAACCCTTCCAGTGCATAATCACCATACACGGCGGCTTTGCAGACCCTTGCCCGACAGCTAACATAGCGCCCAGCCCAAGCTTCTCCAGCTTCTTCTGGTCAAACACCTCCACATCCACGCCCAGCGGACGCAACTCACGGATAATACGGTCGGCATAGGCGTAAGGGAACAAAACGTTCGGCGGCTCATTGACCAAATCACGCGCCATAAAGACACCATCCACAATCGCCTTTTGCGTCTGATAAGCGGCTTCGGCTTCATCCTTGAGCAAAGACACAACATTCAGACTTTCCGGCTTTATCTCCGGATCCTCATCATCGTCTTTTTTGGACTTGTAAATTTCAAAACTGTAGGACCGAAGCAACGCACCGGCCACAAGACGTGCTTCGATCTCGTGCTGAACCTCCTCGATATCATCATTCGCATACAATTCGGCCGACTGGATTTTAGCGGCGCTCATGGCCGCATAAAGCTTCCCACCTGCCTTTTCGGCAGCAACAGTATCGAGCTTGTCTTTATCACCAAAACCTAAAAAAATCAGATAGTTGTAAGGCGATCCATCGGGAAGTAACGTAATCTCGACCTGCCCGTGCTTGCCGTTAAACCCTTTGCTGATTTCCAGAGCGCGATTGACAACAGCCGCCCCCAAAGACTTCTTGACGGTTGTTACAGCCTTCGTCGGCTCTTTATCTTTGTAAAAACATATAACAACGGCATCCGCTTTTTTCTTGGCCGTCTTGGAAAATGTGATATCTATCGTCATGGCGTGTTCCTGAATGCTACCCTTCTGAATCTCAATAATTAAACAACACTATAGGCGTTTCAGTATGACGGGCAAACGGTTAAAGTAAAGAAGTCATGAAAATTTTTGAGCTCTATATTTTTCGGAATCTTATGGTCGGAACGGTCTTCGTTGCTATCACGCTGACTCTTATCGTTTTCCTGACACAATCCTTGCGATTTCTTGAAATTATTCTGGAATCGAACACATCGGGCGGCGCACTCTGGACCCTTACAACCCTTGCCCTACCAAGATTTTTTGAGATTATTCTGCCCCTCGCCCTGATGACGGCAACACTCTTCATCTACAATAAAATGACAATGGACTCCGAACTGGTCGCGATCCGCGCCGTTGGGCATTCCCCGCTGTCTCTGGCTAAACCTGCGCTTCTTCTGGGGGGTATCATGACTGTGTTTCTCTGGGTCAACGCGATGTGGGTCGCCCCCTCCGCGCTCTCCAAAATGCAACAAATGCGCATGTCCCTAACCGCAGAATTCTCAAACGTATTGTTTCGCGAAGGCGTTTTTAATCAGGTCGGAAAAGGGCTTACGGTCTACATACACAAACGCAACAACGACGGAGAACTCTCCGGTCTTATGATCTATGACTCCCGCGAAAAGAATAAAAGTCCCTCCACCGTCCTCGCAAAAAGCGGCGTAATCGTCGCCGGAGAAGACGGTCAACAAGTCGTGGTGTTTGATGTGATAAGACAGGAATTCGACCATAAATCCCAAATCCTCCAAAACCTGACAACTGAGCGGTACACGATCGACATTCCGACCACCGCACCCCGCGGAAACCGTTGGCAAGAGCCGGACGAAAGAACGATCACAGAGCTTCTGAACCCCGACATGGAAAACAAGCGTGACCGTGAAAATCTGCATGAATTCTTTGTTGAACTGCACCGCCGGATCGCAAGCCCGCTCCTCGCGCTGGCCTTTCCGCTGATCGCATTAACCTGTTTGCTGATGGGCGAAATGGAACGCCGCGGACTGGCCAAACGCATTATGATAGGTGTCTTCCTGACCGTTTTAACGCAAGCCCTCTTCCTCGCCGCCTACAACATGACAAAACATTCAAGCATCGGCATTGTCATCATGTACCTGCTGGCAATCGGCCCAACGATAGGATGCCTATTCCTGCTGAGCCCCCAAGGCGAAGAATTCAGACGAAAAGTCTTCTTCCGTGCTTCCGCGAAGGGGGCCGCATGAAAATAACTGCAACGCTCAGCCGCTATCTCGCCAGAAACTACATCTTGAATCTTCTGTACCTGACTCTGGCACTTATGGCGATTGTTTTCCTGTTCGATACGCTCGAATTGCTTCGCCGCGCCAGTGACAATAAGGATGTACCCCTGACGGCCGTTCTGACAATGAGCCTGTTCAAACTGCCCGAAGTCACGCAAAGTCTTTTCCCCTTTGCCGTCCTCTTCAGCGCCATGTTTACCTTTTGGCAACTCACACGGCGTTATGAGTTGATTGTCGTGCGCGCCTCGGGCTTTTCCGTCTGGCAATTCCTGACCCCCGTTATCATCGTGGCCATCCTGTTTGGAATCCTGCAAATGACGGTCATAAACCCCGTCGGCTCTGTCCTCATTCGAAAATATGAAAGCCTCCAGCACACCCTTCTCAGCAAACAAAAAAACGAAATCGCCATCTTTCAGGAGGGCCTATGGCTTAGACAGGCCATTTTGATTGAAAATGACCCGCCGGAAACAGCCCAGCCAAATGCGGAACCAACTTATACCCCCGGCTATGTCATCCTCCATGCCGAACGCGTAAAACAGCCCGATCTGCGCCTGGTCAACGTCACAGTCATGTATTTCAACGAAGACAACGACTTCCTGCAACGTATCCATGCAAAAGAAGTTATTCTAGCCGACGACAACTGGCAGATGAACGACGTCCTTGTCTACCAGAGCGACCCGATCCCTGAAAAAATGCAAAATTATGAACTCCCGACAACGCTGACCCGCGAGGACATAAAAGAAAGTTTCTCCACCACAAAAACCATGTCGTTCTGGCGCCTGCCCGCACACATCAAGACACTCGAAGAAACGGGGTTTGATGCGGCATCACTAAGGGTTCATTATCACAATCTGCTGTCCCAACCCCTGATGTTTGCCGCTATGGTCTTGCTTGCAGCCACTGTCTCAATGCGACCGCCACGCTCGAAAGGTGCTTTCCTGCTGATTGTGATCGGCGTCTTCATCGGGTTCATCGTTTTCTTTATGTCGAATTACTTGCAAGCATTGGGTACATCCAGACAAATTCCAACGGTTTTAGCCGCATGGGCCCCCGCCATGATCAGCTTCCTCCTCGGTATGAGCGTGATGTTGAACAAGGAAGATGGCTAATTTGCCACACCCCGGGAAAGAATCCCGTAAATCACAGGCATAGTCCTTGTGAAATGTTTTTTTTTGGCTAGAATTTCGCTTAACATCACATAAATGTTCTGACTGCGTAAGTTTTTAACCCAATAATAAGAGGTCGTTGCTATAACTTTAGGGGCTGCACTTCGACTGTTTCTTCGAGCTGGAATATGAATTTTAAAATTGATCCACCTAAAACGTTACAAAGTTTAAGTACGATTGTAGTTTTGTTTGCCGCCATATTAGGTCTGTCGGCATGCACGAGCTACAAGGAAAAGCCAATCATCGAAGGCGATCTGGTGATCTACGACCCCTACGAAAGCTACAACCGAAACGTATTCGCCTTTAACCAAAGCGTGGACAGCATTTTGATCAACCCGGCGATCAAGGGATATCGTTTTATTGCCCCGAATCCAGTCAGAAAAGGGGTACGCAGCTTCCTCAGAAACCTGAAATCTCCGATCATCTTCATAAACGAGGTATTACAAGGTGATTTGGACGGTGCAAAAAACACCGTCGTGAGAACCGCAATTAACTCAACCGTGGGCTTGGGCGGTATAATTGATCTGGCCGGCTATAACGGCATCGAATATGAAGGCGAAGACTTCGGTCAAACACTTGCTGTCTGGGGCGTTGACCACGGACCGTATATGATGGTGCCGTTCCTTGGACCTTCATCCTTAAGAGACTACTCCGGCTACTTTGCAGACGGACTTGCCGACCCCTTGAGATGGTATTTATTCAATATTGACCGCGATCCTCTGTATTACAGTAAGGTTGTGGCTGATTATTTCGACTTGCGGGAATCTCTATACAATACCCTCAAAGACATTAACGAAACATCCTTCGATAGCTACGCGGCCACGAGAAGCATATACTACCAAAACCGTGCAGCTATGGTGAGAGATCTTGATCCGTCTGCAATGTCAACTCTGGCTCCGTCCATCCCCGACTATGACGACGAAGACTGGTAAAAAAAGCAGAAAACCGGCCGGTACAGAATTTATGAAGTGAATCTCTTTATTTTTAAGCAAGTAAGCTATAATAAGAACGTACAAGTTTTATTATAAGGAGTATATCTGTGCCTAAAAACCAGTGGTCAAAATTACGTCTTCTCTGTGCGTCCACCATCCTTCTGTCTTCGGGTCAGGCAATGGCCTTTGATGGAATTCCGGCAAAGTCGATGCACGGTTCAAAAACACAGAGCGACCTGATACTCGTCAGCATGGAAGATGAAGCCTTTATCGACGGTGCAAAAAGCTTCGTAAGCGGCATAGCCGAACGCGGCCTTGGCCTTTTGGCAAACGACTCCATGAGCCAGAAAGAACATGAGGCAGCCTTCCGTGACCTTTTAAACGACAATTTCGATATGAAAACAATCGGCCGTTTTGCACTTGGCCGTTACTGGCGCACAAGCACCCCCGAGGAGAGAACAGAATATCTGAAGCTCTTTAACGAAATGGTGGTCAGCGTCTATACCAGACGCTTCAGCGAGTATAACGGCGAAGAATTAAAAGTGGTTGGCGCACGAAAGGACGGTGACTCGGATGCACTTGTTACATCCAAAATCGTACCCAAAGACGGCAGCCAGAGCGTTACTGTAGATTGGCGCATTCGTTTCAAAAAGGATGAATACAAAGTCATCGACATTATAGTCGAAGGCGTCAGCATGTCTCTGACACAACGCTCCGACTTTGCATCCGTGATCCAGCGAGGCGGCGGCAACGTTGAAGTCCTCCTCGCCCATCTGAGGACGGATAAAGGACAAGATATCAGCGCACTCGAAGATTAAAGATATTTTCTTCTGCGGTAAAAATAATCTGATTTCAACTGAAAAAGCGCCGGAAACGGCGCTTTCTTTGAATGCTGAGAATACTGAGTCGCTTAAAAATCTTAGCCGCCACGTGACAACTGGTTCTGAATAAGAGTATCAGTTGTTGCATTCGGATTGCCTGTAGAACCCCGGAGATAACCAATCATCTGTCCCAATTGGGAACCGACAATGTTACCGCTACGATACATTTTACCACTCAACTCACTCGCGGGATCACCGGCGTTTTCTTGGAACGTACTCACTGTTGCACCCATCCAACGCAGAATGTTATTGGGAATCTGATCAATAAGCTTGAATGATGACAAAGCAATCATATAAACGATAACTGCATAAATGACAGTATAGAAAAACTCATCCAGAGGACCGCGAATGAAATCGATCATATCTTGCGCCCCCGGATTAGACGGCGCCAACGTAATATCGGTTGTCGTCCCGACATTACTCATAGGCAAATTACCGTAGTTCCCGAAATTATCATTAAGATAAAAATGCTGTTCCAACTCAAAACCGGTCGCATTGAAAACCACAAGGTGGAAAGAATCATTCACGGCGTTAACCAGAGCTGTGAAGATCAGGAAACTGGCCAGCAAACCAAAAATAATCAGCGTCGGACGCAGGAATATCTCGAACAACAGGAAGTAACCGTTAGTCGCCCAGGGCCCCGGCAGACCTTCGCCGTCAATCTTGATATGGGCAACAGCCCATAAGGGCATAGCCACGACAGCCTCAAAAATACTCTTGACCCAACCGCTAAAGGCAAAGAAGAAATAAACAAACGGCATCAAAGGAAACACATAATACAGAACAAAACCGACGGAGAGCCCCATAAGAGCAAACTTGACGGCAACATCACTCGCAGCCTTACCCAATGTACCGATAAAGGAGTCGCTTAAAATTTCACCAACGCCTTGCCCGACAACACCGATCAGAAGGTTTCGTACGGAAGCATCAATCATGCCTTTACCCAATGCGCTCAAGGCGGCAAAAGGATGAACATTATTCGCTTTACTTTCCAAAAGATCATAAAGCCCCTCTGTACCGAAAATCATATTGATAATATCAACAACGCCGTTATCCGATTTTCTGTTATGAACGGAGGCTTGCGCACCTTTATCACCCCATTTTTTAAACCCGGAGTAAAGCGCGGCAGCAATGTACTGATCTCCCGGACGCGGCAAGTCTGCTAGTTGTCCGTTACCCAACAAAGGATTAAAACGATCAGACCAAGACGGGTTCGAAGCAATCGCTCTTTGCTGATCCGATATCATCTCCATGATTTCAGGATATTTAGTCGGCTGTGGCACATTCTGAACGGCAGTCATAAACATGCCGTTAATCTGTGCAATCTCGTGATACCAGAGGGCTGCACCAACCCAACCACGCTCAAGAACAAGCGGATTAATCTCAAAGTCATATTTCAGACGCATCTCGTCGATGAAGTTATCAGGATCATAATTCCACCCTGCTCCGCCCGGCGCATCAACAACCGTCGCGACACTGTCGGCGGCGTTGGGCTGATACCAGATACCTGTAATAACGGCCTTAATGGTATTGTTATAGTATTCAATATTCTGGTTAACGGCGTCTCTTGATCCCCACCTGGAGTTAGGCCAGCCCGCAGGAGTAGCAGATGTGAAACCGACATCAATACAAGCAGAGTCATGGTCATAAGGCAGAATTGACTTCAATATACAGCCTGCCATCTCATCAAAATAAGGATCCTGCAGAAAATATTGCTCGATGAGATAAAAATAATTCTCTTGAAGACCGTAAGGCCCGGGCGCAAAAGGCGCACCTGTATCAGGACGCAGAGCATGAACGTTTATCTGGAAATTACCTATAGTGGTCGCAAAACCTGTGACAACTGGGTCACCGGCGGCTTGATCAGGCAACGGTGCAGACGGAACCAAGGTCAACTCACCGCAAACAGGCTTGACATAACCAAGCTCGTCAAGATAAGCACCGGGAGGATTACCGGCTCCGCTCCCCGGCGGATTAAACTCGCCGAAACGTATCGTAACCGTACCAAAACGGGAGAAACGTAAAACTTCATCAAAAGACGGAATACCACCAACCGCATTCGGATGTGCCGGATCGGTCCACATGGGAGTCATAACATTAAAGTAATCGATACCACCCACATTCATATGCGCAAACGGCCCGCCCCATACACCATCATTCCAGTCAGGATTATCTTCTCGAACGGCATAAACGTGCAAATCGCGATTATGAACAATTTTTTCAGCAAGCATGCAAAGTCGCGCAACGAAAAGGAACTGCGTTAAAGTACCAAGCTCAGGCGCATTAGGAATAGCAATCAGAGTTTGAGCCTCTCCGGCTATAGTGTTTAAGGCAGGATTGCCGGCAATCGCATCGGTATGAAACTGATCCCATGCATTTGTTGCCATGTTCGAGCCAAACTTTGCAACGCCAAGCGTAATGTATTGCGCGGCGTTAATGCCGACATTCTGACCGCCCGGCCCCATATTCATAGGTGCAATCAAGGCAAAAAAGACAATCAGACGGGGAATAAACCACGCCTTGTTCGTGCGCTGGCCAAATGGGCGCCCGGATGTAATCGTCTCCCCGATAATAGCAATCACCCAATAAATGATGATCATCATGGCAAAGTAAGCAATACCCAGAGTGTAAAAGAGGAACAATTGATGCAGGGCACGATGGAAAGACCCGGGAAAAGCTCCTGGCGTAGTGACGGGATTACCCCGAATATCCGTACAGGCAAAAGAAGTCGAATAACATGATTCAAAAAATCCGGCTGTACCCGTAAAATTCATAACACCGAAAACACGATCCAAAACATAAAAAGCAATATCTTGGTCAGGCCCGTAAGGCGTATTGACAAATGTCGCTGTAAAAGTACCGGCTATAGCTGGGACAGAAAGGAAGGAAACAACGAGAAGACAAACCTGTACGATCAGCATAACAAGGCCGCATATAATCACCCCGTGCATCAGGATTTGATCAACATTCTTCCTGCTGATAACAAGATTGTTGGACGCCTCCGCAACAACATGACGAATACCGAATTTACCGAAGTTCTGAGCTTTAAGATAAGGATGCCCGGACGGGATAAGACCTGTATTACTGTAGATAACGGCAAGCAAAGAAGCCATGTAGGAAAAGCCGGAAGCAAAAAGCCCCTTAAACCGGGGAAAGACCTCGGGCAAAAGTACATATTTTAATACTTTTTTTTTCTTAAGCTTCATTCTTGCTTCTTATCCAATCAATTAAACTCTTCGACCAAGTGAAGCCAAACCTTGCAAACCGCCATCCAGTCTTGAAAGTGTTTGCTGAGCACCGATAGCCGAACGCCCGACAAGACCTTGCGCGGGATCTTCGCGCTGATCACCGAAGCTTGCAACACTCTGTCCCATCCATCTCAGAATATTATTCGGAATAGTATCAATAAGTTTGAATGAAGACATACCCATCATGTAAACGATGATCGCGTAAATAACAGTAAAGAAGAACTCGTCAATCGGACCGCGCATCGTGTCAATGAAATTCGGCGCAAGCGTTGTTTCCGCTTCAATATCAAAACCACCGGTATTATGGATTACGATGTCAAAGATATTATTCAAAGCGGCAACAAGTGCGGAATAAGTCGCAACACTGGCAATAAGCCCGAAGGTCACAAGAATCGGCCGCAGGAAAACCTCGAAAATAAGGAAATAACCGTTAAGCGCCGCGTTACCGGATAAGCCTTGCGCATCAATACGAATATGCGCCAATGCCCACAACGGCGCACCAACCATAGCTTCAAAGATACCCTTGATCCAGCCGCCGACAGCGAAGAAGAAATAGATAAACGGCAGGAACGGAACGACGTAATAAAGCACAAAGCCCGCCGTCAAACCGATCATAGCCACGGAGAAGAAGAAGCTACCCAAAGTCGCACCAAGAGTCGCGCCACCGTCCCAGTCTGCAAGACCGGCGGCAATACCCGCGAAGCTGCTCCACATACCGTAACCCATCGCCTGAACCGATGCCTCAACAAGCGAACGCCCTATACCCACCAACTGAGCAAGAGGATGCACATCATTGTTCCGACGCATGTCATAAAGTCCGCTTGTACCGAGGATCGATTTAATCATGTCATAAAACGGATTACCCGTAGACTTGGTACGTGTTGTCGACAGACCGTTTGAGACCCTGACAAATCCTTCATGCATAGAGGTTGCAAGTTGCTGACCGACAGCAGAAGAAAGCAAAGTCTGGGCATCATCGACACCGGCCATAGTCGGCTTGAAACGCTCCAACATCGACGTATCCATGTTGTACTGAGCCTTCTTCTTCTTCACCTCTTCCATATGTAGAGGATAAAGCGAAACCTGAGGCAACGAACGCGTCGAAACCGCAACAGGCGCGTTCATCTCTGAAACGCGGTTATACCAAATACCGGCTGCAGCCCAGCCCTTTTGGTAAACAGGATCACCCGCACCGTTCCATGTTCCGTTCCATCGTGCAGAACCGATCTGAGCCGTTACAGCGCCTACAACAACCCCGTCAAGGGCGGCTTTAATGTTCGAGTTAACCTGCTGGAAATAAATCGTATCTGCCTCTACAGAACTACAGGCGCCGGGACATGTCCCGCCCGGCTCACCCATACTCCTCCAAGCATGGAACCGCGCACGGTTACCACCACCGGCAACGGCACCGCCGCTCCAAGGGTTAGCGTTCTCGTTGTGCCACATATTCCGAATGATATTCCAATAGAACTCCTGTATCGCAAAAGGTCCCGGCTCCGCCGTACCGACCTGTCTCGGATCGGAAAGCTTAAGCTGAACCTCACCGCAGTATGGCTTCACATGGCCTTGCTCTTTCGGATATGTCGTCTCATCACGTTCACCAAAACGGACAGTTAGTGTCGTAACATTCGGCTCATAATTGCCCAGAATTGCATTATAAGATGTACCGGGATTCACCGGAACGGCATTAGGCGCTTTACTTTGCGCCAAAATTGCATACATCCTGATATCCGGTGGCTGCATGTTCGGATCCGCAGAAGTAGGAATATAACCGAACTCATAACTATGTTTGCAAACATTGATAACCCACATAAATTGTGTAATCGCGGCAACATCCGGCAACGTAGGGGTCGAGATCAGCCTGTAAACGCCGCCATTCGTAAAGTAATCGGTCGTTAGAGTATCGTTAAAAAACTTCCAGCCGTTGGTCGCAAAAGCAGAACCCCACTTCGCGGCATAAAGAACGATATATTGTGAAGAGTTAAGACCGACAGTCAACGGAACGAGCAAACCGAAAGCCATAACAATACGCAACGGTGCCCACATTTTATTAAAACGGCGTCCGAAGGGCGTTCCGCTTTGGGCTGTTTCAAGCAAAACAGTCGCAATAAAGTAACTTGCAATCACAACGGCAACGACAAGAAGACCGTTACTGTATACCGCAAACAACTGGTGTAAACCTCGATGTATGGGAAACGGAAAATTCAGAAATGCAGCAGTCGATAAAGGGCCAATTTCATTGGCAACACCCGCAAGGGCAGTACCGCCTGCATTAGTATCGGGGATAGCAGCACCAAAATTATCCTGACATGGCGTTGCAGAACCAATACAAGACTCAAAGAATCCCATACCGGCTGGAACACCGGGACCACCCAATGAAGGGTGCGGAACACCAAAAACCATATCAAGCATCATAAACGCAAGATCCTGACGTCTGTCTGCAACCGGATCAACACGGAAGAAATCAAGCCAGTTAACCGGAAAGGCCATGGCCGGCGTAAACACAAACGTAATAACCAGCAGACAAATCTGTACGAATATAATCGCAAGCCCGATAAGAACAAGAACGAAAAGTAAGATTTTATCGATATTATGTCTGTCGAAAACAAGATGATTGGCGGCCTCGGCAACAACATGGCGAATACCGAAACGACCAATATTTCTCGGGTTAGCGTATGGGTGGTTTGCCGGCAGCAAACGAACCATGTGATAAACAGTCGCAATGAAATAAGGAATGTAATCAAACCCGCCCATAACAAGGTGATTAATCCTTGTTACGATTTCCGGCATAATCGCGTATTTAACGCCTTTTGATAAACTAAAACCTAACATTCAATTTGCCTCATTAAAACTTTACCCCAAAAAACCCGAATCATGTCGTGGCGGAGCCCTTCTCCGACGCGACCATCTTCGTGAGGGATTCACCAAGCCCGGAACCACCGGCACGGATTGCAGATGTCGCCTGCGAACCGATTGTCATACCGCCTGTTGCGGCATAACGGTTAAGAGATTCAACATGATCCTGATCGATATCACCGAAGGAGGACACACCTGCACCAGCCCATCTGAGGATGTTATCGGGAATTTTATCAATCAGCTTAAAGCTGGCCGTTGCCAACATGTAACAGATAATCGTGTAAATAATCGTAAAGAAGAACTGATCAATAGGATCCCGCTTGAAGTCTGCATCCGTAGGAACAAGAGATGCCAGAATATCTGTATCCGCATAACCGGTCGCGTTAACGGTGACCAAATCCCAGATTAAATTCAAAATCCGAACCTGCGTCGCGAATATGGTAATCGCAGCCACAAGCCCCGTGACGGTCAATATAGGCCGCACAAATATCTCGAGTAAAAGGAAATATCCGTTCTGGGCTGCATCACCGGGCAAACCGTCTCCATCAATACGAAGGTGCGCAAGCGCCCAGAGTGGAACACCGACCATGGCCTCGAAAATCGCCTTGACCCATGAACCGACGGCGAACATGAAATAAACGAACGGGAGGAACGGTAAGACATAAAATAATACGAAACCTGCCGTCAGACCGACAAAGGCTGTAACCTCTAAAATACCGCTAATCATATCAGCAGCCGCGGCAATACCTTGAGCTTTCCCGATCGGTTTTAACATACCGCCGAGGAAGGCCGAGCCTGTTGCACCGATGATATTGATAACGGCACTGTCAACAAGCCCCTTACCCACAGCAACAAGTTGCGCCAGAGGATGAATATTGGCATTGGAACCACGAATATTAGCAAGGCCGGAAGTACCGAGAATCATGTTCATGGCCATAACGAAAATATTGGACTCCATCGCCTCGTCTTCGTTATCGACATTCGCACGGTCTTGAGACCAGTAAACCCAGACGGCATGAAGCGGAACACCGATATTTTCAAGAGCACCCTGACCTTCATCAATTTGAAGGTTCGCGGAATCCGTACCGCTATCTGCACGAATGCTGGGTTTGAACATGTCTTCCGCGCCGAAAGCATCAACGTCAAGTTTTTGACGTTCGCTCCTGATCTGTTCCATTACGACGGGGAACTGATCCATGCTCGGCAAACCTCTGGCTGCATTGATAAAGGCACCGTTTAATTCGGCTATTTTGTTATACCATATACCGGCTCCGGCCCAGCCACGATCAAGGATATTGGCCTCCATGTTCATATTGAGACCGTTTTGAGCATATTGCCCCCAGGCGGTCCGGATTGCGACATCAGCTTGCTGCTGATAACCGGTGGCCGGATTGTATATATACTGTGACTTCCATTGGCTTTGTGGAGGATTCTGCTCACAGTCAGCAGCCGTAGGCTGAAAGCCGGGACTTCCTGTCCCTGACAATGCGCCACTTCCGCAAACAGGGCCTGTAATTTCGCTGTTTTTCAAGCTCACGGCAACATAAGCACGGGCAAGTTGCTTCATCTCGTTTTCATCAAACCAAAGACGGAGAATAAAATCATAATACCATCTGAGAATAGCATCCGCACCACCGCGGCCGGCGCCTTCACCACCGGGATCACTCAGATCGGTCACGGGAATTCTGATATCCCCGCAAAGCGGCTTGACGAAGCCCTCTTCGTCCTTCCATTTCGGGCCAACACCCGGAATGTCTGCATATTCACCAAAACGGATAATAATGTCACCGCCATAGTAAAAACCTAAAGCATCCAGATAACTGTGTGAACCGGAAGATGTAATAAGAACACGCGGCGCATTATTCGTTGCAATCGGGAAGGAAGCGGCACCGTTCATCCAGGGACTAACATTTTTCACAAAATAAGGGCGAACCTTAAAGTTGTTTCCTGCTGCAGTGTAGTCCATATCCCTGTTCCAGGACGCATCCTCCGTCTCATCCTTGAGAAGATAAGCATAAGCACAAGCGTGAACAATCGACATCGCCTGAACCACGGGAGTGATATCAACCTGCTCAGGAATAGCAATCATGGAATACCGTTCACCCAAAGGCCGCCCGTCAAGTGCTCCGGCTCCGCCGAATTGAGGATGCTGACCAATGGCATCGTTGAACTCGGTCCACCCTACGGTCGCAAAATTCGAGCCGTATTTGGCTGCATAAAGAGTAATCCATTGACCGGAATTCAAGCCGAAATTAATCGGGATCAAAAGACCAACGGCAACGATGAGGCGAATTGGAACCCAGACATTTTGGAAACGCTGACCGAAAGGCCTTCCTGTTGTCGCTGTCTCAAGCAATACAACAAAAACGAAGTAAAGAAAGATAAGAGTACCTATAAGAAGCAGAGCCGTATTGTAAAACCTGAAAAGCTCATGCAGGGCAACGTGAAACGGAAGGGGCAACAAACCGTTATTGGAAGCACAAATACCGGTAAACGGAGAGCAGAAAACATTCGGCACCCCGAAAACATCATTCAAAATGATAAAGGCAAGGTCATTGGTCGGGTTTGCATGATCAAAGAATGAAAATGCCATAGCTGGACCGATAACAAGACCGTAAATCAAAAACAGAATCTGAAGTAAAAGAATAATAACGCCGGCAAGCATTGCAAAAAAGACCAGAATTTGGTCGATGTTCTTTTTGCTGAACGTCAAATGATTTGACGCTTCTACTATGACGTGATGTAAGCCGAATTTACCGACATTTTTGGATTGAAGATAAGGGTGATTTTTGGGAAGCAGGCGCACGGTCGAATAAATATGTGCCATCAACATGGCCACATAGCCGAAACCTGACCCGAACAAACTTTTTGCCCGCGGTATAAAACGAGGCATTGTAGTATAGCTTATAACGTCTTTTGTTTTAATGCTTAGCCCTAGCACGATCGTATCTCACCACTCTCTATATATAATGTGTTATAACCGCTAAACTTATCACGCCCGCACAACTAGCTGCATTATATGCAATTTTTAAGATATCATAGCATCAATCAAGTCAAAAATGCGAGTTTTTATGTCATATTGCCGCCATTTTTTTACCAAAAGCCTAACAAGCCCATAAATTAAGCCAAAACAAGAGTAGCTCTAACTTGCACGGCGCAAGGGTTTATACTTGATTCTGTGCGGTGTATCAGCATCTTGCCCTTTGCGACGTTTGTAATCGGCCTCGTAGTCCTCATAATTCCCTTCGAACCATACAACTTCCGAATCACCCTCAAACGCGAGAATATGAGTCGCCAGACGATCTAAGAACCAACGATCGTGCGAAATAATCACCGCACACCCCGGAAAACGCTCCAAAGCGTGCTCCAATGCAGCCAGTGTTTCCGTATCAAGATCGTTTGTCGGCTCGTCAAGCAGAATAACATTTGCGTCTTTTTTCAGCATCTTAGCAAGGTGTACGCGGTTACGCTCACCCCCAGATAAATCACCGACTTTCTTTTGCTGATCAGGCCCGCGAAAGTTAAAAGCGGACACGTACGCCCTGCTCTGCATTTCGACCTTGCCAAGCATAATATTGTCATTGCCGTCTGAAATTTCCTCCCAAACCGTTTTGCCCGAATCAAGACTGTCACGGCTCTGATCCACATAACCGAGTTCAACGGTATCGCCGACCTTGAACGTGCCTTCATCCGGCGTCTCGTTACCCGTGATCATCTTGAACAATGTGGTTTTACCCGCGCCGTTCGGTCCGATCACACCGACAATCCCGCCGGGCGGCAAGCTGAAACTCAGATCATCAATGAGCAAACGATCACCAAACCCTTTACGGATATTCTTGGCTTCAATTACCAGATTACCCAGTCGCGGCGGCGTTGGAATAACAATCTGCGCATTACGCTGCGTCGTTTTTTCCGATTCCGCCAAAAGTTCTTCATATGCGTTAATACGGGCTTTGGACTTGCTTCGCCTTGCCGCAGGCGTTTGCCCCATCCACTCCAATTCACGCGCAAGAGTACGCTGGCGCGAAGCCTCTTCGCGGCTCTCTTGATCCATACGCTTCTTCTTGGCTTGCAGATATGTGGAGTAATTCCCCTCATAAGGAATGGCCTGCCCACGGTCAATTTCCAAAATCCAGCCTGTCACGTTATCAAGGAAGTACCTGTCATGCGTCACCATGACCACCGTGCCGGTGTAGTCAGATAAGAACCGCTGCAACCAGGCGACACTCTCCGCATCAAGGTGGTTGGTCGGTTCATCAAGAAGAAGCATATCAGGCTTTTCCAACAAAAGCTTGCATAACGCAACGCGCCGTTTTTCTCCACCAGAAAGCGTTTTAACATCGGCATCACCGGGCGGACAACGCAAGGCATCCATGGCGATTTCGATAGTGCGGTCAAGCTCCCACCCATCCACAGCATCAATTTTTTCCTGTAACTCCCCCATTTCATTCATTAAAGCATCCATATCCGCCTCCGGATCGGCCATTTCCGTACTAATCGCATTATAGCGGTCAACCATGCCCTTAACTTCGGCCAAAGCCTGCATCACATTCTCTTCGACGGTTTTTGAAGGATCCAGCTCCGGTTCCTGCTCCAGATACCCCACACGCGCACCTTTAGCCGCCCAGGCTTCTCCCATGTAATCTTTATCCCGACCGGCCATAATCCGCATCAGCGTTGACTTACCCGCTCCGTTCGGCCCTAAAACACCGATCTTCGCCCCAGGCAAGAAACTGAGCGTAACGTTTTCAAGAATTTTCTTGCCATTGCCGTAAACCTTTTTCAGGTCTTTCATCACGTATACATATTGGTAAGATGCCATTACTGTTTCTCTTCTTTTTTAAACAATTTATTCATTTTGACCGATGTCATGACCCGCTTCGACCGAGTCATGACCCGAGTCATAATTTTCTTCATGAACCTTTCTTGGATCATAAAGGTCAAGCCTGTCAACAATAGACAGAATCTCTCCGATCTCTTTTTTCATATTTAAAATCGATCTCGGATCAGATGCAGGAATATGTAAATCTGCAGGCTCAAAGTGATTATGTCTACTCTCAATCAGGATCAGCATTTTTTTATCAAAAAAAGCGGCCATCATCCTCTCACCGTTATATTCTTCATACAACCCTTTCAAACGCTCGATCATCAAGGGGTCAACCAAATAGCGCGCCTCAACCTGATCATTCGTATACGCATCAAACAATTTCTCGAATTCCGGATCAACCAGCTTGGCCCGTTTCAAGCCCGATGATCTCTCTTTGAACCATTCGCTCATCTTGCCCTTATCTTTATCAAGGATCGTATGCCCGTAAAACTTTTTACTTTCCATCTCGAGCAGAACGGCAAGCCCCTTAAAAATCGAAACATAATACGTTCTGTTTTTCGATCGTCTTTTCTGCTTCAGATCAATTTCCGAAAACTGAATATCAACGCCTTTATATTTCCCGATAAAGTGATCTTCGGAGTCGTACTTGTCATGCACAGGTACAATTTTTGACGGCCAGATATGATGAAAGGGGATCTTACCGCCCATAGTATACGTAAAATCACCGAACAATGTCGCAAGCTTGGGTAAAATCCGCTGCTTGTAGGCGTTTCTGTATTTTCGTTTAGGATCAGTAACCCAAGCATAAAGCGCGCCCAAAAAGAAAACGCTTAGCCCTGCCCCGCCTTCATCATCTGAAGCCCTCTCCATGAACAAAAGCAGGTAATCCAGATATCCGATAATCGGCGTACAAACGACAGCCGTGGGAATGGCTATTTTTTTCCTCCAATTATAAGTCTTGAGTTTCTCCTTTCGGATGACTTCCAACTCCTCAAGATGCACCTGACTGTCTTCAAGAAACTTGCGGTCATCCTCGTTACGAATGTCAGTAACCTCCGGAATATCTTTGACATTCGTCTGCGAAAAGAAGAGTGAAAAAAAACGGCTATTCCGAACTGCCCCTAACATGAAAAATTCCGTATACTCGTGAAATCCTGACCCACTTTATATTAGGAGAAATAATTTGGAAAACAAAGGCTTGTTAATCGGGAAAGACGGTAAAAACAGATGCTGGTGGTGTGGTGAAGATGAAGAATACATGCGCTACCACGATGAAGAATGGGGCTACCCCGTCCACGATGATCGCCGCCTGTTCGAAAAAATCTCACTCGAAGGCTTTCAGTCAGGTCTGAGCTGGATAACAATCCTGCGCAAACGCGAAAACTTCCGCCGCGCCTTTGCCAATTTCGACATCGAAAAAATAAGCAGTTTCGAGGAGAAAGATGTCAAACGCCTGCTTCAGGATGCCGGCATCATCAGACATCGCGGCAAAATAGAAGCAACCATCAACAACGCCGCACGCGCACTGGAACTTAAAAAGGAAGTCGGAACACTTGCGGACTATTTTTGGTCATACAAACCGCAACCGGAAAATCGTCCCGATCAATGCGACTACGCAACCCTATCGAAAATCGGGAAAACCGAAGAGTCTACAGCCATGTCCAAAGACTTGAAAAAACGCGGCTGGAAATTTGTTGGCCCGACAACATGTTATGCCTTTATGCAATCCATGGGTATCGTAAACGACCATGTAGAAGGCTGCCACATGCGCTCACATGGCAGCCTCTAAATTATAGGAATTTGTCGTTATTACCGGGGCGGATCCACAACACCGGGTGTCGGATCGCCGGACATCACAACAGGCTCGTAACCGTAAACGAAGTATTGTTGGTCAGCCCTAATATGCGCACCACAGTCACGGGTATTTTCTTCAATCTCGATTTCACGACCGCCACCGGTCTTAAAATCGATAACGCGTGCAATATCCGTAATAGTATTGATACCGCTGCCCCATACGCCCGGAACATGCCTTGGATCATCAATAACACGCTCCGTCTGGGGCTGACCACATCTATGGCCGAATTCTTCACGATGCGGGCTACCTGCTGTGTGAACCACACGCGCTGTATGCCCTGCGACATATTCTTCGCCGCGTCTCATGAGGCGCGTATTATAGCCTTCACCGCCGCTGTTACCGCGTAAGTATTCTGTCTCATGCCTGTGCCACAAAGAGTTTGTATTCGTATCAAGAGCATAGCCTGCAGGTGAGTCCATACCACCCGGACGCCCGTAAAGCTCGCGCAAACCATCATTAACACCATATCTGTACTCTGCAATGTAAGCAGGGATCAACTGGCCGCCCATTCTGTTGGACAGAACAACGGACGACATCTGGTTGTAACCGGTGTTCAGGAAGTCATCCAGTCTGCGAATTGACGCATCGGGATCAAAAGTCTCTGTGAGGTTACCGATCTTGATCTTGTGCTCTTCAAAGTTAACAAGACGATGCTCGATTTCATTGGTAGAACGGTTTCTGACCGATATGATCATATCTCCGCCAAGTCTCTCAGCATCCTCTGCGCCCAAACGCGTTAACATGGCACCGCCATTCGGAATGTGACGACTGGTTACGGAATAATCGTACAAGCGGTTCAATTCACGCATATCCATGTGACCGCCATCAAGACCGTTGAGCTGTTCTGCACCCAAACGCGGCAGATCCCAATAATTCGTCGGGATAGCACCGTCGCCATCGTGTGAACGGCGGAACTCGGGTCCTAAACCTGTCTCGGCTTCCGGGCCTGTACGTTCGGCTTCCGGTGCAGGCGGGATAACAAGCGGGTCAAGGCAGAGCATACGGTTAACATAGTTCTGTATGCCGAAACGTGAACCGTCACGCCAGTTGTAATTATCATGTAACAAATTGTAGTCGGAAGTAGACAACGCCTGATACTTGCTACCTTCTAGTGCGGCCAGCATCTCCTCGCGGTTCATACTGTCCAGACCTTCCGGCTTGTCCAGATACCCGTCCAACTCCTGTACAGTAAACGTGTTAGTCGCTTCAATAACCACGGCTGCATAAGCCTTGCCTTCATGTTCAAAGACCAACGGCGCACAATTCGGATCTCCCTTAGGAGCATTAAAATCTTTGTAACGCTCGAACACGTCTTCAATAGTCATACCCGGCGGCAGTTCGTTGTCGTCTGACATTTTGATACCGGGATAGCGGTCTGTATCTGCTTCAGGACCTGCATCTTCAAGCGCTTCTTCACGCTCGACGACGGGCACCATAGAAGCACGGACACCAACCTGATTGGCAATGTAAGACTGTGCCCAAACACTGTGCTCCTGAGCCTCACCAGCCGTTGGGTTGCCTGAAACTGTTGACTTCATATCTGATTGCAGATCACGAACGGTTTCTGTGAAACGGGTGATATCGTCTTCCGCAACACCTTTATCACGCATATACTCTTGAACGGCTGTGATTGTCGCATCGTTGTAATCATGGGAAAGGTTATCGATCTCGACACCCTTCGCAAGTTGCGCACGGATCGCCAGCTCTTCGAGAGCCATAGCCGTGTTGCGGGTCATCATATCCGGTGCTTCACCGCCGCTGCGCATGTAAGCGTCCGGACGGGTAGACATCTCGAGAGCATCTGAATTCTGAGCCATAATACTTTGCAGTATTTCAACACGTCCGTTTGAAAAACGTGTCGGCCCCTGCACATAATCGGTCGTATTATGTGTGAAAACCAACTCGAATTGACCGTCATTACCCGCTGTCTCAGCATCGGCGGCAACACTTGTCAGATCGGAAGGATTAATTTCGGGACCGCCCTGAACGTCTCTTTGACCAGCTGCGGTAATGGCTGCAGGGCCTCCTGCAGAGGCATCATCTTGCGGAACACCTTCCATCGTCCGAACTTCTTCCTCATAAGCGCGGCGGATGGTTTGGAAATATTCCTCGCGATTTTCTGGCGTTAACTGACGACCCTGGAAGGCTTCACCGGCTTGAATCAGATGATTGGCAAAGACCTCTGCAGCTTTGTCAGGATCACCTGCGTGTAACGCAGCTGCATCCAGAGCTTCTTCTACAGAACGGCGCATCAGCCCGGTCTCATCACCAGTGAAAAGCAAACGCTCAACCGCTTTAAACGCAGCGGAATCATCCATGCGGGACATGATACGGCTCTTCAACTCGGCATGATCAAAACCGGCCGCTTCCAGCTCAGTTCTGTAATACTGCTCGACCTGAGGACGAACTTCTTGCAAACCTTGCTCTTCACCGCCCCAAAGTTTGTGGACAGGGAAACCGAAAGCAGTCAACAGACCGCCGATCATTTGACCGAACTGATCATTTTCGAAGAAATCTTGCAACCAGGACTTAATACTATCAGGCAGGAACTGACCGATACGCTCCATCATCGTTCCCATGAAGCTCACATCACGCGCACGCTCATTCGCAAGCTTTTCGGCACGTGCAAGAATATCCATACTGTGGATCACATGGCCGAACTGCTCGAGAGCCGCCTTATCACCATTTGCGGCAACGATCTCCGAATTCAGGAATTCATCACTGAAATACTGGTTCGGCTTTGAAGGGTCGGTATTGTAAACGTTAATTCTTTGATTACCGACGACAACCTGACCGTTTTGAATTTCATATTCACCGTTAATCTGAACCGGAAGCTGGCTTTCAACCATGCCCAGCTTATTACCCAACATAGCTTCGGCAATCTGACGACCGACAGCAGCATTGTAAGTCCCGTCAGGATTCTCTTCGCCCATAAGCTTTTTGAGGCCCATGATGGCCATGTGGAAAGCATCTTGATCAGCCGCATCAAAATTACCGTCAGCACTCTCAGGCGCAGTATATCCTGCAAGCTGGGAGACCAAGCCGCCGCCCATATTTTCCATGGCACCGCCTAGCTGGATAAGCAGGTTTTCAACAACAACACTTGCCGCATCGACCTGCGCCTGCGTCGGCGCACCGTTGGTTGTATCAGGCCCAGTATCAGGTCCAGTATCAGGATCATCCTCGGATGCCGCAGCTGTCAACTGACCGGCACGCTGCATAACATCCATCTGGTGGATCAATGTCTGCAAGTTATGAACAGCGGCCTTATCGCCGTTTGCTTCAACAAGTGAGGAATTCAAAAATTCTTCGCTAAGGACGGAAACCTTTTGGCCGCCGCCGATATCAACCATACCGTTCGCATCAACAGTGTAATCCCCTGTGATCGGCGGCTGCAGCCCTGCCCGAACATCACTGAAAGCATCTTTTGTCAGAATACCGACGGCAATCTGTTCACCGATTTCAGTTGTGAAGGCACCTGTAGGATTTTCCTCCCCGTTAAGCTTACGAAGCGCCTGAAGAGCCGTTGCCATGGCCGCTTTATCGGCATCATCAAAAGACCCGTCAAAAGAAGTCGGCGATGTATAATCCAGACCTGCGGCTGTATCGAGCTTTCCGTCCATTTGTGAAAGGAACATCTCAAGCTGAGTCGCGGCAAGCGTGACTTCACCGGCAGTCGGAGCTTCCGCCCCGCCGTCTCCACCGCTCTGAACAACGGAAGGTGTCGGAGTGGTTACAACCACTTCAGGGTTGTCCAAAACACCACTGCTATATATTTGAGCAACAGCAGTTGAAATCTGGGCCTTCTGGTCAATCACTTCAAAAATAAGGGAAGGGTCGTCCTGCATAGCTTGAGGCAGTCGCCCGAACATCTCGGAATCAAGCCCGCGAATAAGTTCTCTGACCGCTGCTTTTGCACGATCCTCACCAAGAGGCAACATCGTTTCATAAGTTGAACGTATACCCTGCAAACCACTATGATTGGCCAACTCATCCAACTTCGTGCGAACTTGATCCGGATAAGTGCTCGGATCACCTTGCAGGTTTAGCATGGTTGCTAGCTCGGTAGCTGCACCTGTAAAATTCGTTCTGAAATCAGCTACTGACGTCCCTGCACTCACGCCAAGTTTCGGGAACACATTTTCGCGAATATAAGTCATCGCCTGCGTTGTCGCTGCGTCCGGAGTATAATTCCGAACTTCTACAGCAGGCTGTTCTGATCCCTCAGGCGGGTCGAAAACACCGGCAGCTTGAAGACCTTCCATCGCCCGCGCATAATTCATAATCAATTCTGGTGTATGAACGGCAGGATCTAGTCCCGGGAAACGGCGCTCAATAATCTTTGCAAAGAAACCATCAAAGCCGCCTTCGAATTCTGCTTTCAGATCATCACTCAAATCATCCCAACTATCGCGCGCAGACTGAACACCAGCCTCCAGTTTTTCATTAATGTCTTTGACATCATAGGTGCTGCTGACATTGAAACCTTGAACGATTTGATTGGCTGCGCTTGTAATATCTGCAATCGCTGCGTGGGTTTCTTGCTGGGTCAAATTGGAAACAACAGACGGATCAGGGACAAGAAGTTTAAGCGCATTTTCAACGGCTGTAACTTGATCGGCCGTATATCCTGTTGTGGTCTGAGGTGTACCTTGCGGCCCGACGTCTGGAGCAGCATCAGATTCAATACCGAATACTTGATTAAGTTGTCCGACAATAGAGCCTGTCGCGTTGATAGTCGCAGCAAGTTCCATCTTGCCTTCTTCTGTCTGGAAACGGTCTTTCAATTCTTGCGGGAGGTTCTCATCAGCTAAAACTCTGGGAAGAACCTGATCCACGATATGCTGGATACGCGCTTCATCAGTCGTTAGACTAGCAGGTATATCACTGATTAATTGCCTGACAGCGGCAACAGTTTCATCCGCTAATTCCTTGGTATATTCCCCGTTCTCAGATGTAAGAACAGAGTTATCCAGTCCGACAGATGTCCTGATAATTTGAAAGGCAACAAGATACTCGGCAACAATCGCCTGTATTTCTTCCTGAGTTGGAGCGCCATCTTGACCCATGATATTCACCCTAAATTTGTATCACGTGCTCTCGTTTTTAATGCATCGTGAATTTTTTCTACCACCCTCAGCAACTCTTATTCTTGTTAATCTAAACGGTTTTCGAGTCTTATATCACTGAGTTAGCCCTATTCTGGCACAATGGAAATAATTTTTCAAATTTTATTTGCTTATGAAAAAGCGGCATTTTAACAGCAAAAAAGAGGCGCCAAATACCGTTATAGAACAAAAAGTTAATTTTCAGACGTGCCATCTTCCGGCGTTTGTATAAAATCCATCTGTGCGACAATCGTCGGCGCTTTATCAAAAAGCATTAAAAACCCCTCTACACCGTGCTCGGAGTCTCGAATCATCTGTCGCTCTTCTTCATTAAGGCTCCACGTAAAGCGCTTAAAAAGATATTCACGTGCTTCTTCCGGTGTCATACCATCGGGAATATCGGCAATCTCGTCTTTAATGCCATCCAGAACCTCTTGCCCGTGCGCCGGCGTGTACTCTTCGAAATCGTTTGAAAGACCCAACGCAAGACGCAAAATCGCAAAGGACTCAAAAACCTGCCCGATAAACTCTTGCAACTCTTCGTGCGTTTTGATCTCTACAAAATTATCATCTGACATGAAAAACCTTTTTAATTAAGTGATGTTAGCATATATCAAAAACGAACCACCCACCATCATGAAACGGCTTGTGTGGCTTCATCCGGCCGCAAGGCTGTGACAATTTCCTCGTAATATGCCTTGTAAGCGGCAAGGGTCTGCTCTTTTTTGAACTCGTTGAGATAACGCTGATAACCGTTTTCCAGCAACCGTTGACGCAACGCTTGATCTCCGGCCATTCTCTCAATAGCGCTGGACAAGGCGGGGACATTATCAATCGGAACAACCAACCCATCTTCACCGTGACGCACAAACTGCTTGGGTCCGGAGGCATCCGACGTAATCAAAGGCGTCTTTCGCGCCCATGCCTGAACAAAAACGGTGCCGAACGGCTCATACCGTGACGGAAAGATACAAATATCAGCCGCATTAAAAAGCGCAGCCCTGTCATCACGCCAGCCCAAAAGCTTGATCCGCTCGCGCACACGCATGGTTTCGACCAGCCCTTCCAGCTTCTGACGATCCGGTCCTTCCCCCGCAATCCACAAATGAACCTTTGGCACGGCGGCGACCGCCTTTATAAGTGTATCAAACGCTTTGCTCTGATGAAGGCGCCCCAAAGCCAAGAGCAAAATAGAGTCATCAGGCGTACCAAAATCATGTCTATTGACCGGACTGGCATCATTCTCCACCTCCGCCAGATTATTGATATGCCGCACACGATGAGCAGAAACACCTTTATCAATCAGATATTTGCGAATATCCGGCGTAATCGTCATGAAATAGTCACAACTCTTGAAATACTTGATATTATAATATCCGCCGAGCCTAGCCAGAACGCCGTAACGCTTGATTCCCATAGAGGGTGACCAAGCAGGAGTCTTGTCAGCTGCACGGGACATCCATGTCTGCACAATATCCGGTTCGAAAGCCCTGATGATTTTCTTCAACTTCATCGGTGTCAGAACATCAATTTTGCCGCCGAAGGGTAACTCGTGAACCTTAATACCATGTGCCCGCAAACGCGGCACGCGCACAGGATTTGGCCGTGTTGCAACCTCAACACCAACACCATCTTCCGATAAAGCTATGCATGTATCAACAAAGGCCGTCTCGGCACCGCCATGGGTGGCACCGGCCAATACTTGTAAAACTTTCATACTAACGAACTGTCTTGAAAAACAATATTTACTCTTGAGGCTGCTTGCGCGCCGCAGGATAACTCGCCTGAGTCGCGTTTAACATGGCCACCATCTGATCTTGCGTCTCATCCATCTTGGAGACCATAAATTCACAAGCCTCGGGTGTGGTCACGGGTGTAGTCTCAAAACGGCTGGAATTATAACGCCTTGTTTCCTCAATAAGGTCAAACAAGGTCTGGAATTCGGCCTTCGGAAGATAATCCTGCGCCATAATCATATTCTGGATCCCTGCGTTAGCATCAACCATAGGGCTCGCAATCGCAGATTTCCAAGCATCAAAACGATTGTTAATACTGTCTTTCATGCTTTTGTTATTATCGACACAGGCCTTCGATGCCTCACCGACATCCTCCTGCACCGCCTTGACCGTGCTAATGATGTTGTAATTGGCAACAATAATCATAAAGTGCTGTGCTTCCTGCGTGTCCAGATTGGATAAAATACGCACATAACGCTGGTTCAAGGCATTCGCCTTCGCCTCGGCAACAGGATCATCATATTGCTTATCTCCTGTATTCTCTGCTTTACTCTCACTCTCCCCTGAACCGTCCGCTGCAAAACTGGAAGACACAGGAACAAATGCGGCAGCCATAACGGCTAAAATTACAAGAAAACGAGCTTTCATTATCTGACCTTGCTGGTTAATCACTGATATCACTAAAGATTAGACTATATACTAACCCTATCAATAGGCCATGGCAAAAAAAAACCGCCGAAATTAATCGGCGGCTAAGTAAAAAGCTTGTCTGTCAAAACGGAAAAAGTATTTTCATACGGGGCAACACATATCCGAAACAAACAAGCCCTGCACATGACAAAGAGATAAAAACAAAAGCTAATTCCTTTACTGTCTACTCGCTTACAGTTGATCTAGCTCTTAACGCGCTTCTCAAAGCCCCAAAAATCTGCCTTCCCCGGCGGGGGCTTTCTTGTATTGTTAAGCTCTTTTTCTGGCTCACCCTCAAGTGCTGGTCCAACCTTACTGAGCGAAAAAAAGCATACAAAGAAGCATGTTAATCCAAACAAAAATGCAATCCATCCAACCATCATATCGTTTCCCCCCATCTATATTTAACATAACACAAAATAAGTAAATACAAAGTAAATAAAATTAAAACTAAATTTTTTTAGTATTTTTTGTGCTTTTTGTTAAATAAAAATCAAATAAAATAAGTATAAAATTTATATAAAATTTTAAATAAATTATAATTACTTTACATCCGTATCGAAAAAAGACGTAATTTCAAACGCTTGGTCATATTTTGTGGTTGTTTTTACAGGTCTTTTATGGCTTCTTTCCTATGGGTGAGTATGAAAGGAGCATAGAATGACAAAACAAAATACAGGCCTGAAACTCTCGGAACGCTCGGATATTCCGATGTTTCGCGCTCTGGATATGTTAAGAGAAGTCAATGAAAGAGCCTCAAAAGGCATCGATATTCGCAAAATGGGTGCAGGCCAGCCGAACGTTGGCGCACCGCAGGAAGCCCTCGAATACGCGATTTCCATGATCCGCTCCGACCCGCGTCAGGGTTACACCGAAGCCGTCGGCATGCCGTCCCTCTGCGAAAAAATCGCAAATCACTACACAAACTATTACGGCACAAAGGCAAAAGCCGAAAATATCGTTGTCACACCCGGCTCTTCCGGCGGTTTTATCCTGACGTTTCTCGCCGCTTTCGATGCGGGCGACCGTGTGGCCATCACCACACCGACTTACCCCGCTTATAAAAACATCCTGAAATCCCTGAATATCGAGATTGTCGAGATCGAAGCTGGTCCCGAGACAAACTACCAGCCGACCGCTGAACTATTGGAAAACTGCGGCCAGGACTTTGACGGGCTTATTATAAACAGCCCCTCGAACCCCGCCGGAACGATGGTCGCCCCCGGTGAACTGGAAAAAATCTGTAACTGGTGCAAGCAAAACGGTGTGCGCCTGATCTCCGATGAAGCATATCACGGCATTACATACACACGGCAGGCCGAAACCGCCCTGCAATTCTCCGATAATTGTATCGTCCTGAACACCTTCTCAAAATACTTCGCGATGACGGGCTGGCGTCTGGGCTGGACGGTTCTGCCTGAGGATCTGCGCGACCGCGTTAAAAAACTGGCTGAAAACCTGTTCGTTTCGCCGCCGACAATCTCCCAGCACCTCGCCTTTAAAATCTTCGACCATCTGGATGTTTTGGATGGCTACGTTGAAACATACCGCAAAAACCGCGAAATCCTGCTCAACGAGCTCCCGAAGGCAGGTTTCAATAATATCACCAACGCCGAAGGCGCATTCTACGTCTACGCCGACGTTCACCACCTGACCAACGACAGCGAGTCATACTGTAAACGAATGCTGGATGAAGCGCGTGTTTCCACGACACCCGGCCTGGACTTTGACGTTGCACGCGGACACACAACGATCCGTATCTGTTATGCGGACCGCACAGACGACATCATCGAGGCCTGCAAACGCCTCAAGGACTGGCAGGGTTAGAGAATCTTGTGCGGCCTTTAATCTTAGCAACGGCATTGATCTTATCCTTAGTGATAACTTATGCCGGCTGGATGTATAAAAGACATGTCTATTTTTATGGCCAAATCACAAAAGAATTCTGCATCCAACAAAGGTTCAGACTGCCAATATACGATGTTGTGTCTTGCGATAAAAACATCATCGTTATTGAGAATGTTTATGACTGGATGGTTTATAATGACTATCTCTACGGAAGCATAAACAAGTCCGAAAAGCTCACTGGATATGTAGTAAATGCAAAAAATATAAGCAATGTCCAAACATTCAATGACTGGACTTCTTTTCGAGAAAACATAGAAAGCCGTGGTCTGCCAAGTTATACAATAGAAAAAACAGAAGGCATTGCTCAATTGAAATACAGCGAATTTGACAGGAAATTTCCGCTAACTGATTCAGAAAAATAAAGTGCGCTTACCTTACATAACGAATACTAACAAAAACGGCGGCCATCACACAGCCGCCGAATTTTTTTAAATCTCTATAGAACGCTTATTAAGCTTAGTCCTTGAACTTGCTCCACCAGCCTTTTTTCTTTCTCTCAGGCGGTGCATTCACAGTCTCATATTCCTGAGCAGGAACGGTCTCCGGCACTTTTTCAGCTTTCTTGGCCGCAGCCGCCTTGGGCGCTGCCGCTTTTTTAGGAGCAGAAGACTTGGATTTAGCAGCAGGCTTCTTATCCTCACTTTTGGCTTTCTTGTCTTCGTCTTTAGAAGCCTCTTTCGGGGATGGTTTTGGAGACTCATCCTTTTTGGCGTCTGACTTATCATCTGACTTTCCCTTGCCCTTACTGTCGGCATCCTTATCTTTTGGCTTCCGGCCGCGCGGCTTGGCAGATTTCTTGTCATCGGACTTATCGTCTTTTTCAGAGCTTTTCTGATCCTGCGCGCTATCGTCCTTATCCGACTTGCTCTCCTTGGACTTTTTCTCGTCATCCTTCTGGTTGTCGTTATCGGATTTGCTTTGCTGTTGGTTATCATCAGCATCCCTGTTGCGACGGCCGCGACCACCACGACGCCCTCTGCGTCTGCGGCCTGACTTTTTATTGTCATCGTCCTTGTAATCGGCAGAGGAAGAAGAAGACTCTTTATCCTGCTCGTCATCTTGCTGCGAGGAGTCGCCCTTGTTATTTGACTTATCCGCGGGCTTGGACACCTCGACACGATACTCCGACGCGCCGATCTCGTCATCAATACGAACCAGCACCTCCAGATCATAACGGCTTTCGATATCGGCAATACTCTTACGCTTGTTATTCAACAAATAAAGCGCAACCGGAGCGCATACGCGCACGATAATCTGCGCCGCACGTCCACGAATACCCTCTTCTTCGACCGCACGCAGAACGAAGATAGACATCGCATCGGAAGTCCGAACCAGCCCCGCACCCTTACAGTTATCACAGGTCTGATACTGCGCTTCGGTCAAACTCGGGTTCAAACGCTGTCTGGAAAGCTCCATCAAACCGAACGAGGAAATACGCCCGACCTGCACACGTGCGCGGTCCTTCGACAACGCATCGCGCATCTTGCGCTCGACCTTGCCGTTATTGCGGCGATCTTCCATATCAATAAAGTCAACAACAACCAAACCGCCGAGATCACGCAATTTCAACTGTCGCGCCACTTCCTCAGCCGCTTCAAGGTTTGTTTTAAGCGCGGTTTCCTCGATATGACGTTCCTTCGTCGCCTTACCGGAGTTCACGTCAATCGCCACCAGCGCCTCTGTAGGGTTGATAACCAGATATCCGCCGGACTTCAGGCGAACCTCACTCATGCCGATCTCGCTGATCTGCGTTTCCACCTGATAACGGGTAAACAACGGCAAATGCTCGTCTTCGTAATGCTGAACCTTTTTGGCATGCGACGGGATCATCATTTTCATGAAATCACGCGCGTTTTTGTATCCGTCCGCTCCCGAAACATAAACTTCCTCGACATCGCGCGAGTAAAGATCGCGAATGGAGCGCTTGATCAAATCCGCCTCTTCGTAAATCAAGGCCGGCGCGGAAGACTGCAATGTGAGTTCACGGATATTGTCCCAAAGCCTCAACAGGTAATCGAGATCGCGCTTGATTTCAGTCTTTGTGCGGGTTACGCCCGCCGTCCTCAAAATCACGGACATACCCTTGGGCACTTCCAGATACTTCATAACATCACGCATGCGCGCACGATCTTTCTGGTTGGCAATCTTTCGGCTGACACCACCCGCACGCGGGCTGTTCGGCATCAGAACACAATAACGACCGGCCAGTGACAGATACGTACTAACGGCTGCACCTTTATTGCCGCGCTCTTCCTTCGAGACCTGAATCAACATGATCTGGCCGCGTTTGATCACTTCCTGAATTTTATATTTACGGCGCAGGTTAAAGCGGAAGCCTGAACCACCGTCTTCAACACCTTCACCGCCGACAACTTCTACATTCTTGTTACGATAAGCGCTGCGCTTATTACGCCCGCGCCCGCCGCGATAACGACGCCCGCGACCACGTCCACGGCGGCCGTTATTTTTTGAGCTATCTTGATCATCGGACTCCTCGGACACATCCTTCTCTTCATCTGATGATGGATCATCGTCACCACTTTTGACATCATGATCAGAAGATTTTCCGTCTTCGTCCTCATCATCCTTTTCAGATTTAGAAGGCTTGGCCTTGCCTTTGGAAGACGTATCATCGTCGTCCTCATCATCGCCCGCATCGGGATGGATTCCGCCGACTTCCTCAACATCTTCGTCATCCTCATGATCTTCGTCGTCCTCGTCGATACCTTCTTCCTCCTCGGCATCATCCGAAACGTCTTCGTCCTTATCTTCTTCCGCTTCCTCTTCCTCATCATGCTCCTTCAGCAGGGCTTCCTGCTCTGCAATCAAAGCCTCCCGATCCTCGACAGGTATCCGGAAGTAATCGGGATGAATTTCGGAAAACGGCAAAAATCCGTGGCGGTTCCCGCCAAAATTAACAAAGGCCGCCTGTAACGACGGCTCGACACGGGTAACTTTTGCTAGAAAAATATTTCCTTTTAGTGGCTTACGGTTTTTTGCTTCGTAATCATACTCAACGAGTTTGTTACCGTCAGAAATAGCAACCCGTGTTTCTTCTTCATGGGTTGCGTCAATGAGCATACGCTTTGTCATGTAAATCTCCATGAGGCGCACAGACGCTATATACGCAGCATTGCTTACGCAAGGCGCAATAAGCGCTTAAGCGCTTCTTATTATTAACTATTTGATGCTTGCAGATCGGCGGAACCTTTAAATCTCAATAAAACGCCGTGCCCGCAGGCATATTAACCTAATAATCACATTACACATTTGTTGTGCAATCCTCAATCCAAAAAAGAATCGTAAACGAATTTTTTTAACATTTGCCCGTACCGTTCGTTGAAAACCGCATAAAACCAAGGTTTTATTTGACCTCGCACGTCTTCTGTGGCTATCTAATGACATTACTTAACATCTAAATTCTTTATGGAGATAAGACTATGGCTTCACATCCGAAGTTTGAGCTTAAAAAAGCAAAAAACGGTGACTTCTATTTCAACCTGACAGCTAAGAACGGACAGGTCATCGCATCCTCTGAAATGTATAAAAGCAAAGCGGCCGCAGAAAACGGTATCGCATCCGTTAAGGAAAATGCACCTGAAGCTGAAATCGAAGACAATTCAGAAGCTGCCTAACTAAAATTGATTTGAGCTGGCAACATCGTCAGCCAGGTCATCATCAAAAGGCCATAAAAACCAAAGCCTCCGATCATCGGAGGCTTTTATCATGAAGCACGTATCAAAAAAAAGATACGTTAACGTGCCGTATTATTCTGAGCGTATTTAAGCCCTTCGGTAAGCGTCGCATATTGCTGCTTCACACTGCTGACATGCTGCTTGAAGGTCTCAAGCTCAGCCTTGGCAAGAACCTGACCGACGGGCAGCTTTACAGAACGCGGATTGACCGCCTTGCCATTAACATGGACTTCGTAGTGCAGGTGCGGCCCGGTGGAACGTCCGGTTGATCCCACATAACCAATCAACTCACCCTGCTTCACACGTGTACCCTTCTTGATGCCTTTTGCGATCTTGTGCAAGTGAGCATAGGCAGTCTTAAGTTCGCCGTTGTGACGAATGCGGATATAATTCCCGAAAGAGCCTCTACGGCCTGCCAATTCGATTGTACCGTCACCCGCAGCGTAAACAGGCGTACCCAAAGCAGCAGCAAAGTCCATTCCTTTATGCATCTTGGAATAACCGAGAACGGGGTGACGACGCATCCCGAAACCGGATGAAATCCGCGCACCGTCAACAGGGGTACGCATCAGTGTCTTTTTAATGCTCTGACCATCTTCGTTATAATAATCAACTGTACCGTCTTTGCTCTCGTAACGGTATACGGGCATCTTTTTGCCTCCGATTAGCAAATTCGCAAAAAGAATGTCTCCGTAACGGGCAAAATCGCCCTCTTCAGTCTCATACGTTTCGTATAAGATTTCAAACTTATCCCCCTGACGAACATCACGCTGGAAGTCGACTTGGTAGGAGTAGATACGGATCATTTCCGCAACAACAGAAGCAGGAATACCGGCATGAGCCGCTGAACCGTATAGTGAATTCTTGATCGTAGCGTTTACGGCATTGACTTCCAAAACCACGTCCTTTTCGCGCATTTCCGCTGCAAAGCTGTCATCACGTTTGCTAACAACAACCTCTTTAACCGGATCAATACGCATATTCAAAGACGCAAAACGAAGCACATCGCCTTCGGGCTCGAACCTAACGGATATGGCTTGACCTGCACGAACCTCACGCGGATCAAAATGTTTGCTCAAAGCCTTTACAACATTATAAGCATCGGAGCCGCTAACGCCTGCATCTTGCAAAACACCGGCAACCGTATCACCACTACCGATCTTGATCAGCTTTTCTTCAGGCTGGAGCACCTTAATCTGCTCGGAACGCTTTTGAGCTTCCAAAGCTGCCTTCGCAAAAGCGATCTTGTTTTCGCGCTCATCAACGGATGCGACCTCCTTAGTCTCTTCAACTTCCGAAGATGCGTGCTTAACAGTTTCATTAGCTTGGACTTTGGCAGCATTTTCAGGCTTCGCATTGATCAAACCGTTCACGTAATCCGCAACACCCTCAAGATGAACATTGGCAAGCGCCGTGCGCTGCTGCGTTTTTTCCATAGAATTGGAACGCGCAATATTCACACCGTAGTCAACGGATGCGACAGATGATGTAATATTACCGAGTACACCGGTTGACAGGAAAGAGACAGCAAGAACCGAACAAGCAACATAACGCATTCTAAGCCTGTTCGAACGTGTCAACAGATGACGCCGCTTGAGCGGCAAAATCCGATGAAACGAAAATCTTCTTGTTACTGTGTTCTCTGACAGCAAATCTTACTCCAAAATCAGTGGTAAACTTTTTCAGGGACGAAAAAGTGCAAGAAGAATATCTCCTTAAATACTAGCATACCCTGAAAAAATTTAAAATGTGTTAGCATAATAATGTGGAAACTCCAAACTTTTGGCGTTCTTTTTTTATACACAGCACAAAAAAAGGACTACAGTCCTATTTTTCATAATAAAACAGCTAAACGCCGCATTCCTTGGATATTTTTCTGTACGCATCAGATGAACCTGAAAGACTAAATGTGTCTGTTGTGAGCGTACCGCGTGAAGATGTTCCCTTGACAACCATGGTTGACCCCGCACGAATAGCTTCGGCCAGCTTGCGGTCAGACTCTGGATCAGGCGTCCAAGCCGTATCATCCTGTGTAAACAAATCGAATGTCTTTCCATTCACCCGCACAGTCACTTTGCTACCAGATTTGTACTTATATCCGGTAATATAGCTGAAAACATTTTTTGTATTTTCAGATGGCCGATGCGTGATAAGCGCATAGATATCCCCGCGGCGAGAGTAATTACCCTGCGTTTTAACCGGCTGGCTTACCATGTAACAAACTTTCTGCCCGTTCTCGACAAGAACATAGGCCGTCCACTTACCCGACGTGGTGCCGATCTGACGCGGTTTGGACTGGGCTTGCGCAGTATGCGCAAAAGCAAAACAGACAATCAAAGTTGCCATTAAAAATATTGATCTATGTAACATTCTACTACTCTAATTTTGAACTTGAATCCCCGGAAGAACGGGAAGGAACAAAGTTGGGACGCGAGGAGATTTTGTATTTCTTCTAAGTCTACAAAATTCAACCTGTCGGTCAAAAACTAAATTCCGCCTTCCTCCATTCCATCCACATTAAACTAAGCCGCTGTTCTGCCTAAAGAAAGACAAATCAAACCCCGTGGATAACATCTGCAAACCCCTGTATAAAAAAACAAATTACAAAAGTCTGCCTTACACATTTCGATAGACGAAGAACCTTAATACATAAAAAACACACAGAATAAAACCCATTGTAAACCAGAAAATAGCATATTGAAGATGATTGTTCGGCAAATCAGGCTTTAGAGCGGCACTGACAGGGTAAGGCTCTACGCCTTCTGAAAACTTAAGAGAAGGGTTTTCCTCTTCGGCAAATACAATCACGGGTAAAAAACTTGGCACATCCCGCGCCTTGGCCATCTGCTCAAGATCATACCGGAACCAGTCTTCTTTCTCCGGTACATTCTCAGGGACAAACGAATTCGCATCAGGAACGCCTTGCGCTAATCCAGATACCGTCACCTGAACATCTCCGCGAGATCCAATTTCTGCATCTTGAGGCACCCAGCCGCGGTTAATCAAAATATAATGCTCGCGCCCGTCCCGCTCAATCCGCATGGGCACAAGAAGATGATAACCTGCCTCCCCGTCTTCGGTACGCGGGCCGATCAGCAAAAACTTATCCTGTAGATATGTTCCTGAAAGAAAACCCCGCGCCCACCCGTCCGGACCGTCCGCTAAATCGGGAAAAAGATCATGTGAAGACGCATCAACTGCATAAACAGCTCTAAGCTCGTCGAGAAGTCCCTGCTTCCACTCAAGACGCTGCAACTGCCAAGACCCAAGCGTGAACAGGATAGACACACCGCAAACGGTCAAGACTGTCGCAAGAACGGTAAATTTCATTCCCAGTCTCCGGGGCGGTGTTTGAATTGCAAAGCTATAATATAGGCTTTCAAGGGCTTCAGACAGCCAAGCGTCAGCGCGAGCGCCACAATAGTCCAGATCACCGCATGCACCCACAACGGGGGTGACACGTAGGCATCAAGAACAAGCGCAAGGGGAACAAGCAAACTGCCGAGAATAAAGATCAGAAAAACAGCAGGACCGTCAGCACTGTCGTTCTTGGCAAGATCAAGCCCGCACTCCGAACAAACATCCTTGAGGGCAAGATTATACGTCCCCACATAAAGATTGCCTTTCCTGCAACGCGGACACTTGCATTCAAAGGCAAACTTGATGAGGTCATAATCAGGGGTCATTACACCCTTTAAGGTTTTGGTCGTAAGAGTGTTACGGTCTTAAATCCACACCGAATTCATTGCCCCACCAATAAATGGACACAAACAGGAACAGCCAGACAACATCAACAAAGTGCCAGTACCAGGCCGCAGCTTCAAAACCGAAATGGCTTTCGGCGGTAAAATGGCCTTTAAGTGCCCGAATCCAGCAGACAAGCAGGAAGATCGCGCCAACAACGACGTGGAAACCATGAAAACCCGTCGCCATGTAGAAGGCCGACGCATAAATACCATCCGTAAATGCGAAGTGCGCCACCGCATATTCATAAATCTGAAACAGCATAAAGAAAAAACCAAGGAATGCGGACAAACCGACGGCAAGGGCAAAATCCTTATTATGTCCTTCCAGAATGGCATGGTGCGCCCACGTCACACAGCACCCTGAAAGCAAAAGGATCATTGTCATCATAAAAGGCAAATCAAACGGCTCGATCACATGAATATTTTCAGGCGGCCAGACATAACCGATAAATTCATTCGGGAAAAACGCAGCGGAAAAAAACGCCCAGAAAAACGCAACAAAGAACATAACCTCAGAGGCAATAAACAGGATCATCCCGTAACGAAAACCGATCTGCGCGACCTTTGTATGTGCTTTTTCCTCAACTGCTTCATATATAACGTCTTTCCACCAGAAAAACATAACGGCCAGAACAGCCAGCAACCCAAGATAAACCCCGCTCAGACCGACGGGAAAACCCTCTACTCCGGCCTCTTTATCGGCAAAAAGATGAACATCATGCATATACATGATCGTACCAACAGCAAGCAAAAACCCTGCAAACGAGGCCACAAGCGGCCAGATACTTGGTCTGACAAGGTGATAAGGATGCGGTTTGCCTGTAGTGGAGTATTCAATCTGTTCAGCCATATTTTTCTATCCTGAGCAAGTGCCTGAAGGCAGTGGTAAAGTTTAAAAATCCGTCGTGCTTATAGCACCTTCTTGTTCATTGTAAAACCCCTCCATCGCCTCTTCAAGCTCGGAAGTGTCTGCTTCAAAAAAAGTGTACGATAAAGTGATCGTTGTCACATCCTTTAAATTCGGATCATTGTCCATGGCCGGATCAATATAGAAAATAACCGGCATATCAACCTCTTCATGCGGATCAAGCCTTTGCTCTCCAAAACAGAAACACTGGATTTTCTGGAAATACTTACCCGCCTTTGCAGGCGTCACATTGTAAAGAGCAGTCCCGACAAGCGGTTGGTCACCATTATTTCTGGCGTGATACGAAATAAAACCGCGCGCACCGAGCTGCACCGAAACCTCACGTCGGTCAGGCTGAAAGTCCCAGTCCATCGCCTTGACGGTTGTGGTATTAAACCGCACCTTAACAACACGATCCAACACCTGATCCGGCAGAGCATCTGCCACCTGCGTCGTACCGCCATATCCTGTCACACGACAAAACAAATCGTACAATGGCACAGAAGCAAACGCCAAACCCATCATACCGAAGACGACAGACAAAACGATCAGCGCGACCTTTTTATTTTTGGCCTCAAGCGCCTTGGCACGGTCTTCTTGTGTCTGATTTTGATTTTTTTCTGTCATCGCAAAAACATTTAGCAGATAAAAAACCGCCTTTCAAAGAAAAGCGGTCTTTGTGAAATGTGTTTAATCAAAAGTAGCTTAAAACGGCGATCCGTCAAAATCCGGTGCATCTTCAGGCATGATAACCTTTTTACGCGTTCCGCTTTCTGAATCTTGAACCTGCTTCTCCTTAAGACCGCCTTCGCTTTGCTCGTTGGATGTGCCATCCGAACTTTCGGGCGCTTCAGCCATTTTCTCTTGGTCATTCATAGATGTATCATCGGATGAAGAACTATCCATATCATCCCAAGCAGAATCGTCAGACATGGTGTCGTCATCGGACATCATACCCTCATCCATACTCATATCATCTTTATTCATGGAACCGTCCATCATCGTATCTTCAATACTTGCCAGCTCTTCCTGATATTCTTTGGACTCTTCTTTGTAAAGCTCCTCCAGATTTTGTCTGTAAAGCTCAAGCGCTTCGATACGCGGGGCTTCATACGATACACGACGCGCCTCCAGAGACTCTCTGAACTCCTTCGCGGCTTTCTTATATTCCAACTGACGGGCATAAATATCACAATAGCCCTCGACCTCGGGAACCGTGCCACTTACGGCCTCACCGCAAGACTCGCCGGGCTCGGCCTGAACATTGGTTAACGGAAAAAGGATACATCCTGCCAAGGCCAGACAGAAAAGATGTTTACGCATAGTCATGGGAATACTCCAAAAATTTAACTAACCCGATAATACAGTACAGTATTTTTCCTGCTTAATCAAAACGTTCTACGTCCAACGGACCAAAAGATTGTACCGTAGGCATGATTTCCATTCGGTTAATATTGAACGAAGTCGGCAGGGTTGCACACCACACCACTGCCTCGGCAATATCGTCCGCGTGCAAATTCTCTGTATTGGCATACACATTCTTGGCTTTTTCGGTATCTCCCTTAAAGCGGACAGCGGAAAACTGCGTCTCGATCATGCCGGGCTCTATATTGGAAACCCGCACCTTCGTGCCCTTTAAATCCGCCCTTAAAGACAAGGAAAACTGCTTCACAAAGGCTTTCGTCGCACAATACACATTCCCGCCGGGATAAGGATACGTTCCGGCCGTCGACCCGATATTGATGATATGTCCCTTCTGACGCTCCACCATGATCGGCAAAATCAGGCGCGTCACCTGAACCAAAGCGGTGTTGTTAACCGCAATCATGGTTTCCCAATCCTCAATATCGCATTTATGCGCGGGTTCCAGCCCCAGCCCCAAACCGGCATTGTTAATGAGAAGTTCAATATCGCTAAAATCCTTTGGCAACGCTTGTATAGCCGCCTCCATCGCTGCCTTGTCCTTCATATCAAAAACACAACCATGAACCTTGGCGCTATATTGATCCTCCAACGCCTTGGCTAGCGAACGAACTTTATCCTCATTCCGGCCGACAAGAACCAGCCCTGAACCAAGCGCGGCAAAACGATGCGCAAACGCCCGGCCGAAATCACCGGTCGCCCCTGTAATCAGAACAGTTGAGGGAATGAAGCTGTGCCGCTCCTCATAAGCCATTATTAAACCTTCATTTTGATCATGGTGATCACGGCAATCAAGACAACAAGGCCAAGAATCGCCGCCAGAACGGCAACATTCTTTTTAAACTTCTTTTTGTGTAAGTCGCTATGTGGCATCGATCATCATCACCAGATAAAGGGCAAAAAGATAGAAAATGGAGTAACTGAACATCAAACGGGCCTTTTTCATACCTTCTGACCTCAATACGCTCCACGCCGTATAAATAAAGAAACCGCTAAGAAGCGCAGCCATAAAAAGATACAGCACACCTACTATACCTAGTGCATACGGCATCAACGTAATCGGAAAAAGAACCAAAGTGTAGAGCAACATCTGCTTTTTAGTGCTCTCAATGCCTGCTGTTACAGTCATCATAGGAATTTTTGCACGCGAATAATCAGAATTTGCATAAAGGCAAAGAGCCCAGAAATGCGGCGGCGTCCAGAAAAAGATAATTGCAAACAATACAACCGAAGCAAGCGTTATATCACCCGTAACGGCAGCCCAGCCGATCATCGGAGGAAAAGCGCCCGCAGCCCCGCCAATAACTATATTCTGCGGCGTACTTCTTTTCAGCCACATCGTATAGATCACAACGTAAAACACATTTGCAAAGGCCAGCAGCCCGGCCGCCGCCCAGTTCAGTGCAAGCCCCATCACCATAACGGACAGAATTGAAAGTGTAAGACCGAAAGCCAATGCTTCAGATTGGTCAATCTTGCCCATCGGAATGGGACGACCGCGCGTACGGTTCATAATCGCATCGATATCGCGGTCATACCACATGTTAATCGCACCCGCCGCACCGGCATTAATAGCCAGACAGAGCATCGCAATCGCAATCATGGCCGGATGCATCTCCGAAACGCCGGGTGCAACCCAAAGCCCCGCAAATCCTGTGAAGACCACAAGACTCATCACGCGCGGCTTTAAAAGCGCGATAAAATCGGAAACGCTGGACTCTTTTTGATAGCCGAGACTGTCGGAAATAATCGTATTCATGCCCTTTTATTTAACATGATTGGCAAAAAGGTCACGAATTTTCTATACTTTTTTAAGGCCAAAAGAAAAACACACATAGACAGGGGGCTAAAATGCAAGGATTACAGGAATTCCGAAACGGAGTAGCGGGAATTTTTACCGATTACGACAATGATGACACTGTCACATATGATTACGCAAGCACGCTCATGGACATGGAAATAGATAAGTTTATGACGGCAAACGCGATTGACATGCCAGACGAAGCCATGGACGAAGCATTTGCGGCATATGCGGAATTACATGTCAAAGCCTTCGAAAAACAGCATGTATCAGAAGCCGAAGCGTGCCATATGATTCATGACCGCGCCAAAGACATGTTTGAAGACAGCCGTGGATGGAAAGCGGTCGAAGCCATGACACAAACTTATATCGACCGAATAGAAAGAAGCGCGCCCACTTCACAGCACTTCAGCCCGCCCGAAAGCACAACCTTCGAAGGCCCGTTCGGCGATATTGGGATGAATTAAACCACTCAAGACGAGATAAACATGGAAAAAGGCGCCCTTAAATCGGCGCCTTTTGTATTCTTTGAAAAAACCTGCCCTACTTGACCATCGGCTGGATATCGAACTGGTGGAACGGCGGCGGTGAAGACACGGACCATTCCAATGTAAAGCTCTGCGGCTGAGCATTCCAGTAATTGGCATCCACCCGGCGCCCTGCGAACAGTGTGTAGAAGACAACAACCACAAACCACAGTGTTGCAAGTCCGGCCAAATAAGCCCCATAAGAAGAAATCTCGTTCCACCCCTCGTAAGCCTCGTTATAATCCATATAACGGCGCGGCATACCCGCCAGACCGAGGAAATGCTGAGGGAAGAAGATCAAGTTTACACCGACAAATGTCGTCCAGAAATGCACCTTGCCCATCCACTCAGGATACTGACGGCCGGACATCTTGCCAATCCAGTAATAAAAACCGGCAAACAGTGCAAACACCGCACCCAAGCTCAGAACATAATGGAAATGTGCAACAACGTAATAGGTGTCGTGCAAGCTCTTATCCATTCCGGCATTCGCCAGAACAACCCCCGTGACACCACCGACGGTGAACAGGAAGATAAACCCGATAGCCCAGAGCATCGGCGTCTTGAACTCGATAGAGCCGCCCCACATTGTTGCAATCCAGGAGAAAATTTTGATCCCTGTCGGAACCGCAATAATCAGGGTTGCCGCCGTGAAGTAGGCCTGTGTGTCAACATCCAGACCAACGGTGTACATGTGGTGCGCCCAAACGACAAAGCCTACAAAGCCGATAGAAACCATCGCATAGGCCATACCGAGATAACCGAAAATCGGCTTCTTGGAGAATGTCGAAACGATATGAGAGATAATACCGAATGCAGGCAAAATCATGATGTAAACTTCAGGATGACCGAAGAACCAGAACAAATGCTGGTAAAGCACAGGGTCACCGCCACCTTCGGGAACAAAGAAACTTGTACCGAAGTTACGGTCTGTCAGAAGCATTGTAATCGCACCACCAAGTACCGGAACAGCCAGAACCAGCAGGAAGGATGTAATCAGCATCGCCCATACGAACAAGGGCATTTTATGAAGCGTCATACCCGGTGCACGCATGTTAAAAATTGTTGTAATAAAATTCGCCGCACCAAGGATAGAGCTTGCCCCTGCAAGGTGAAGAGCGAAAATACCCATATCAACGGCCATACCCGGATGCCCCGACGAACTGAGCGGCGGATAAACCGTCCACCCCGTACCAACACCACCACCGATTGCCGCAGACCCCAAAAGAAGCAGGAAAGCTGGAACGATCAACCAGAATGAAATGTTATTCAAACGCGGAAACGCCATATCGGGCGCACCGATCATCAAAGGAACGAACCAGTTCCCGAAACCGCCGATCAATCCCGGCATAACAACAAAAAAGACCATGATAAGACCATGCGCCGTAATAAACACGTTCCACATATGTCCGTCAGGATTCCCCGCCGCATCGACAAAAATATCCGCGCCATGACTTTGCAGCTCCATGCGCATAACCATAGAAAACGCACCGCCGATCAGTCCCGCGATAATTGAGAAAATAATATAAAGGGTACCGATATCCTTATGGTTCGTTGAACAGAACCATCTCGTAAAAAACCCGGGTTTATGATCATGATCACCCATGTTCTTATTTACTCCTCTTTTATTGGTTTACAGCGGTTTTCAGCACAGGGTTGTGATTTTCCCTGATCCACTGATTGGCCGCATCCACATCGTCTTGCGCACGTTGCGCCCATTCCTCGAAAACGCTTTTCTCGACAGACCAGATTTCAATCGGCATATAGCTGTGATCTTTACCGCACAGCTCCGAACACTGTCCGTAGAAAATTCCTGTCTTGTTGATTTTGAAACCGGTTTCGTTCGTTCTCCCCGGAATAGCATCCGTCTTGATACCGAACGCGGGAACGGCCCAAGAATGAATCACGTCATTCAGCCCCGCACTGATCAAAACCTGAATATTCGTCTCTGCTGGCAGAACAACAATATTATCCGTAGACAGCAAGAAGACTTGCCCGTTTTCTTCCTTGATATCGTCTTCCTGAAGCATATAGGCACTAAACGAAACATCTTCATAATCAGGGTACTCATACCCCCAATACCACTGGTATCCGGTCACTTTGAGGGTCATTTCAGGGTCTTCGATACGGTCATTAGCGTATAGAACCTGAAAAGACGGAACGGCAATAACGATTAGAATGACCACAGGTATAACCGTCCAGATCACTTCTAACATCACATTGTGTGTCGTGTTTGACGGTGTCGGGTTGGCTTTTGCATTAAAACGAACAACAACATAAAGCAAAAGGGCAAGAACAAAAATCGTAATCCCTGTGATAATATACATCAGAAGGTTATGAAAATCGTAAATCCGTTGCATACTATCGGTGGCAGGCTCCTGAAGACCGAGTTGGTAGTCCTTTGCCACTCCAAGCACACCATCGGCGAAAGCCGGAACGCTTGTGAACAAAACAACGGCCAAAACCGAAACAAAAACCGTCCAGAATTGCGCCCTAGAAAAACTGTTTGATATTTTATCGCTCATATTGATTAAATTTATCTGTAGCTGCAGAAAATTACTGATACAGATAGACCTATATAGTAAGAATTTCAAGCAGTAAGATAAAACTAACTGCCACAAAAATCACTATATCCTAATGCAAATGCAATTTTAAGGCTGACAGACAGAAAATCCCCGCTGTTTCTGCTCTTAAAATCTCTTCGCCGAGACTCACCGTCTGCATACAATCGGCATGTCTTATTGTCTGCATCTCGTCATCATCAAAACCACCTTCCGGCCCGATCAGAAAAACCGTATCTTCCTTGGCCAGCAACGTGGATAAATGCGGCGCACCCTCCCGTTCGACACAAGCCAGTATGGTTTTCCCCTGCCAGCTTAAAACAAACTCGTGAAAACCCAGAGCATCTGATAAAACAGGAACATCCATACGTTCGCACTGCTCGGCGGCTTCAATAATGTGCGCTTGAGTACGCCCGACATTAAAACGGCGGTTCTCTGTTCGATTCGTCAAAACGGGATGCAAATGTGTAACGCCTAGCTCCACCGCCTTCTCGATCAAAACATCCATGCGCTGCTTTTTAATCGGTGCAAAAATCAAATGAGCGGAAAATTCGGGATCAACCTGCTCGCGGATCTGCTCCCTGATCTCAAATATCCCTGTCTTCTTTCCCAACTCCAAAATCGAACACAACCATTCGCCTTCACGCCCGTTAAAAACGCGAACATAATCCCCGACTTGTGAGCGAAGCACGTTCCTGAGATAATGAGCCTGTTCGGGGGTCATCGGAATCTGCGCCTTCGGTAACAAACCGTGGTTGAGAAATAATCGCGGATACTTATAGTGTGCAGTCATGACAAAACCAGTGAACACCAAGACCCATACGGATATCAAGAGACTTGATTGGATCGAGCGCAAACTGCCCGCAAAAATACGTCCTTATGCCTATCTCGCACGTCTGGACCGCCCGATCGGTATCTGGCTCCTGCTCCTTCCCGGATGGTGGAGCATAATTCTGGCCTCCGGCGGCTTTTGGGATATGAATTCCCACGAATGGCTGCTTATGGTTTTATTCGGCATAGGCGCAATTGTGATGCGGGCGGCCGGCTGCGTCATCAACGACCTCTGGGATCGTGACCTCGACAAACAAGTCGAGCGAACAAAATCCCGTCCACTAGCCTCCGGTGACATCTCGGTAAAACAAGCAATCGTCTTTCTGGCTGGCCTTTTAACAACCGGTCTTATCATTCTCCTGCAAATGAACTTGTCAACAATCATTCTGGGCATTGTTACCATTCCGCTGATTATCACCTACCCCTACATGAAACGCTTGACATGGTGGCCGCAGGCGTTTCTGGGAATCACCTTCAACTTCGGCGTGCTCATGGGCTGGGCAGCTGTAACCGGAACGGTCAGCATATCTTGCCTAATTTTATATGCAGCCGCTATCTGCTGGACCATCGGCTACGACACCATCTACGCCCAGCAAGATAAAGAAGACGATGCTCTGGCAGGCATGAAATCAACGGCTCTCCTCTTCGGGGAACAATCACCGATCTGGGTTAAAAAATTCTACGAGGGCACAACCGTCTTGTTGTTTTTTGCAACACTTCTGGCAACCGGAAGCCTGTTCAGCGCATTCTGCGTCCTTCTGGCCACATCCCATTTGCTCTGGCAAATTACGGACTGGAACCCCGAAGACCACACAAGCTCACTCGCCATATTCAAATCCAACAGAGACTTCGCATTACTAGTTGCTTTGGCGTTGGGAATCGGCACTTAAAAAAACGACGCCGGAAAACCCGGGCGCCGAAAAGATTTTTTCAATAAAACAGTGCCACGACTAACCGCCGTAAAGCTGTCTTAATCGATGCTCAGCGACCATCAACATAGTCAGATCTACCGTCCCCGCACGACGCAACTCCGAAAAGAGCGGCTCAAACTGTTTTAGAATCTGATCATGGTCTTTTAGCCATTCTTTCAGAATGCTATCAGCATCATTGGCTTTCTTCGCTGTTCCGTTCAAATCACGGAGCACTCGAACCGTCAAACCGGCCTGACAACTGAACAGGCTCTCAGTCACACCGATGGCCGCTTCAGACTGCCACGCATTGTCATGAGGAATATAACGTGCTTGTTGACGCAACCAGTCGAGATGGAATTTCTCGCCGACCTCAAAATACGTACGCGCCGTATTCATAAGGTCGGTCTTCTGCTCCAAACCAATACGGACAATATCGCAAGCCGATGACAAAACAGGCATCAATGCAATCTGACGGGCAAGATCATGTGGCAAGCCATCACGCTGACCCCCGTCAACGCGTTGCTGAACGGAAACGGCAAGACCATCTGTCAAAAGATCATCAATCTTCTGACGAAGCTCTTCGATACCCTTGCCGTAGTCTTTCGTATCACGCTCAAGATCAACCTCGCGGCCAAGACGCGTCAAGAACCACGTAATCGTGTGCTCGGCCATATGCGCAATCTCGCGCATCGCCTTAAGCTGCACCTCAGCGGGAACCTTACCGTCCATCGCCTCAATATCATCCCAGATCTCACGCAGGTTAAAGGCATCACGCACCACAAAATATGCCTCCATAACTTGCGCAATCGTTGCACCCGTCTTGTTCATACGGGACTTCGTAAAGGTCGGCCCCATCCGGTTAACAAGAGAACTCGCCATCATCGTCGCAATAATTTCGCGCTTCAAACGATGTCTCAGAATCTCCGGCTTATATTTTTTGCTCAAAACATCAGGGAAATAATCCAGAACCCAGTTCTCCATTTTCGGATTATCGGGAATACTGGATTTCAAAAGATCACCGGTCAGCGCAATTTTCGCATAGGAAATCAGGATACAAAGCTCGGGACGCGTTAAGCCTTTACCGGCACGCAGACGGTTTTCGATTGTCTCGACATCGGGCAACCCTTCATTCTTACGGTTAAGCCCTTTTTCCTTTTCAAGATCTTCAATAAATTCCTCGTGAAGCTGAAGGTTTTCACGCGCCTGCAATTCCGCAAGACTCACCGCCTGCGCCTGCTGGTAATTATGACGCAAAACATGCTCTCCGACCTCTTCGGTCATTTTCTTGAGCAAAGTATTCCGTGCCTTCAAGTCCATCTTGTGGGTCTTGCTGTTCATCACATCAGAAAGCAGAATTTTGATATTAACCTCGTGGTCGGAAGAATCCACGCCGCCGGAGTTGTCAACGAAGTCCGTATTCAGGCGTGTACCCTTCTCGGATAGTTCGATACGCCCCAGCTGCGTCACACCAAGGTTCGCGCCTTCACCGATCACACGCGCACGCACCTCCGTCGCATCTACGCGCAAGGCATCATTCGCCTTATCACCGACATCTGAATGTGTCTCGCGGGAAGACTTGATATAAGTCCCGATCCCGCCAAACCACAACAGATCTGTACGGGACTTCAAAATCGCACGGATCAATTCGGTCGGCGTCACTTTCTCTTTGGAAATATCAAAACGCTTCTGGATTTCCGGCGTAAGCGTCAAGACTTTCTCACTTCGGTTGAAAATACGCCCGCCCTTGGACAATAACTTCTCGTTATACTCATCCCAGCCCTTGACCTCGTCAAACAAACGCTGTCGCTCTTTAAAGGTTTTGGCAGGATCAGGATCAGGATCACAGAAAATGTGCAAATGGTTAAATGCCGCAACAAGGTGAATATGCTCCGAAAGCAGCATCCCGTTACCGAACACATCACCGCCCATATCACCGATTCCGACAACATCGAACGGCTTGTTCTGAATATCATGATTGAAAAGACGGAAATGCGCCTTAACGGATTCCCAAGCACCGCGTGCGGTAATCCCCATTTTCTTGTGGTCGTACCCCGCAGAACCGCCGGACGCAAACGCATCATCCATCCAGAAATTATACTCCTGCGAAATCTCGTTCGCAGTATCAGAAAACGTGGCCGTCCCCTTATCCGCCGCAACAACAAGATAAGGGTCGTCGCCGTCGCGGCGCACAACATCCTTTGGTGGCACAACCTTTGTTCCCACACGATTATCGGTAATGTCCAGCAATCCGCGAATAAAGGTTTTGTAACACTTCACGCCCTCTTTGAAGAATTCCTCGCGGCTGGATGTCGGCGTTTTAACGACAAACCCGCCCTTCGCCCCCATAGGCACGATCACAGAGTTCTTGACCATCTGCGCCTTCATAAGACCAAGCACTTCCGTACGGTAATCTTCATGACGGTCTGACCAGCGCAATCCACCACGGGCAATCTTGTCACCGCGCAAATGGACGGCCTCGACTTGCGGCGAATACACAAAGATTTCCATAAACGGTTTAGGATCTGGAATATCTGGAACAGAAGAGCTTTTGATCTTCAGGGACAAATGCATTTTACGGTTGCCCTGCTCATCACGCTGATAATAATTTGTGCGCATTGTAGCCTTCGCAAGCGTAACCATCGTCCTTAAAATACGGTCTTGGTCACTCGAGTCGACGGCTTCCAGCTCCTTTTCGATTTTTGCGATACACGTATCCGCCATACTTTGCGATTTGTCCCCATTCTCGGGATTGTGATACGCCTTGAACAAATCAATGATCAGACGGCTGATCTGCGGGTTATCCGTCAATGCACGTTGAATGTAATTGCGGCTGAACGGAGAGCGAATTTGCTGCATGTAACGCACATAGGAACGCAAAATCGTAATCTCGCGCCAATTCGCCCCCGCAGCAAGAACAAGCTTGTTTAACCCGTCATTATCCATTTCCTTATACCAGATTTTGGTAAAGGCTTTTTCAAAGGTCGGCTTTACATCTCCGACAACAACGGCTTTGGCAAATCCGGGTGTTTCAAGCAAAAAGTCATGAATCCAAAGCGGCTGCTCTTCGTCTTCCGGCGTCACCTTATAGGGCAATTCCGCAATAGAACGCAGCCCCATATTCTCGAGAATAGGCAGCACATCGGAAAGTGTAATCGGCGAGCCCGGGTGATAAACTTTCAAACGTAAATTACACTGGTCCATATCATCAGGACGGTAGAGATCAAGAACCAGACGGTTCGCATCGAGCGCCTGTTCGATCTTCTCGATATCGAAAACAGCCTGCCGCGCACGGTAATTCGATGTGTAGGCGACGGGAAAAGCATTCTCATACTTAAGGGCTACATCCATCACACGCTGCTCTTCTTTATACTCGTCGGAAAGCGCGGTAGATAGTTTCTCCGGCCACGTTTCACCGCTTTCACGCAGCTTCTTTTCAAGCCGTTTGGCATTAAACTTCGGCGGCTCATGCTGATTGACCTGAATGCTAAACATCACACGCGCAAACACGGAATCATCCAGCGTAGTATTAAAACTTGTACAGGTTCCGTTCATCTCTTCTTCAAGGATTTGTTGCATCGCCAGACGCAAATCGGTTCCGAAACGGTCACGAGGGACATAAACCAGACAAGAAATATAACGTCCGAAAGGATCACGGCGTAAGAACAATGAAATACGTTGCCGCTCTTGCAGACGAATAATATTCAAACAAATCTTGAGCAGTTCGTCTTTCTCAATCTGGAATAGCTCATCACGTGGGTACTTCTCCAGAATATGACGCAAGGCACGACGATCATGGCTGCCCTCCATCAGGTTGGACATCTGGATGACCTCTTCAACCTTCTCACGCAAATACGGGACATCGCTGACACTCCGCGAATACGTCACGGATGTAAACAGACCGAGGAACAAACGCTCACCCGTAACATTGCCGGACTCGTCGTATTTCTTAACCGCAATCGCATCCATAGGAACTCGGCGATGCACGGTTGCAACACGATTTGTCTTGGAAATTGAAACAGGCGGCAGATTACGTCGTAGCTCTTGAAGATTGCGAGGCAGACCCTCTTCATTCTCATTAATATAAGCCGGCTCTACATCATCATGCAGCAAACCTAGACTGGAGCCTTTCGTTGTTTTGCTTTTAACGCCGCCTTTGCCGTCAACGAATTCATACTCGCGAAAACCCAAAAATGTGAAGTTGTTATTCGCCAGATAATCCAGAAAAGCGCAGCATTTTTGAATCTCTGCTGCAGGGTGCCGTGTCGTGGAAACAGAGAGTTCCGTGGAAGCTTCCTTCATTTTTTGCAGCATTTCCACCCAATCATTATTGGCAAGAACGACATCCTTCAGAACCGTGTGCAAACCGTCATAAAGTGCATCGATTTTTGAAGGTGCAAGAACGTGATTAATCTGGATATGGATATGCGATTGTCTGTGGTCTCCCTGTTTGCCCTTCGCCTTGATCGCTGAAAGACTTTTTGTTTTGTCGTAGCGCGGGAATAATACCGGATGAACCAGAAGACTGATGAGCAAATCATGGCGATTAACCTCCGCAGCAATCGAATCAACGAGAAACGCCAGATCGTCGCACACAATGTCGATGACGGTTTTCGGTATGGCGGCTTCAGGCAGCTCGGGACAATAAATTGAAATATCCGCATGGCCCTTTTTGGTGCCTTTGATCATCTTCCAGTGATTCTGCGCCATCTCCGCCAGAACCGTCGGTTCGAAATACCCGAGATCATTGTCATCGATTTTATCAAATAAAACCTCAAGCAAAGTCTTGAGGTCTTTGGAAGCATTATTGGGAAGAGCTTCTAGCGCTTTTTTATGAATATCCGCACGATTTGATTTAGACATTATTTAGACACCGTTATTTTATAATTTTCTGGCCGCATCATAATGGTAAACACCCCCTGGGTCTACCCTGTAAAAGCCCGATTTTTCTTATGCATTGCACAAAAAAACAACTCCGCCTAGGTATTCAAACACGGCTTTTCCCTCTATGATAATCGCCAGAGTTTCTGGAAAAAAACGCAAAAAAGAGAGAGAACTTATGGCAAAAAAAGCAGGACCAAAAAAATCTGCAAAAAAAGTCATCAACCTCGCTTTACAGGGAGGGGGCGCTCACGGCGCATTTACATGGGGCGTACTCGACCGCCTTCTCGAAGAAGACAACATTGAGATCGAAGGCATTACTGCAACCAGCGCAGGCAGTGTAAACGCCTGCGCCCTCGCATACGGTATGCATTTGGACGGCAAGGAAAAAGCGCGCGAGGTCCTCCATGATATCTGGGAAAAAATTTACAAGGCCGGCGCATTTTACACGCCCACTCCAACGCCGCTTTCTATTGAACCGTTTTTATCATGGAATATGGATTATTCTCCTGCGTATTTCTTTTTCGAATCACTCACGCGCATTTTCTCGCCCTACCAACTCAACCCGTTAGGGCTAAACCCGTTGCGCGATGTGCTCGAAAAATCACTCGACTTCAAGGAAATCCGAAAATGTAATTGCGTTAAACTATTCATCAGCACAACCCACGTCAAAACGGGAAAAGTCTGCGTCTTCGATACCCCGAAAATCAATCTTGATGTCGTCATGGCGTCGGCCTGTCTTCCGTTTATGTTCAAAGCCGTAGAAATTGAAGGCGAACATTATTGGGACGGCGGGTACATGGGAAACCCTGCCCTTTACCCGCTCTTCTACAAAACAAAAAGCCGCGATATCATGATCGTGCACATCAACCCGATGGTACGCGAAGAGTTGCCCACAACCGCGCCCGAAATCATGAACCGCGTCAACGAAATCAGCTTCAATTCTTCACTGATTAAAGAAATGCGTGCCATTTCGTTCGTCAAAAAACTTCTCGAATACGACATGCTAAATGAAACCTACAGAGACGACTTCAAAGACGTACTCGTCCACTCCATCCGCTCGGACGATGTGATGGCCGACTTCTCTGTAGCCAGTAAATTCAACTCCAGTTGGGACTTCCTGACCTACCTGCGGGATGAAGGCCGCAAACGCATGGATGTCTGGCTTGGAAACCATTACGACGATCTCAATGAAAACGATACGGTAGACCTACATCAGGAATTCCTGAGCAGCATCACAGAAATGTTTGAGGAACACAAAAAACGAAAAGAAGAAATGAAAGACATCGCATGAGTAACTACGACTACGACCTCTTCGTCATCGGCAACGGTTCCGGCGGCAGCCGCGCAGGCCGAATAGCGACAAACTACGGCAAGAAGGTTGCCTTCGCCGAATCAAGGCATTACGGCGGAACATGCGTTAATCTTGGCTGCGTTCCGAAAAAACTGATGACCTACGCCGCATCCTTCGCCCATCACTTCGAGGACTCAAAAGGCTACGGCTGGAGCGTCGGAGACACAAAGCACGATTGGAAGGCCTTCATAGAAGCCAAAGATAAAGAGATCAAACGCCTGAGTGGTTTTTTTGAAAAAGGCATCGAGGACCGCGGCAACGGCAAATACTGGGGACATGCCAAAATAGTTGATCCGCACACCGTGGACATCGAAGGTGAAAAAGTCACAGCCGAGCGCATCCTTATAGCCACGGGTGGAAAACCCTTCATTCCCGACATCCCGGGCGCACGCGAATATGGCATCACTTCGGACGATATCTTCTACCTCGAAGAACGCCCCGAAAAACTGGTCATTCTGGGCGTCGGCTATATCGGCCTCGAATTCGCAAGCATCTTCAACCGCCTCGGCACAGAAGTGCATGTCATCTTCCGCCGTGACCAAATCCTCAGCCCCGAATTCGATGAGGATGTTCGTGATTTCTTGAAAAACGAATTAACCAAACAGGGCATCAATTTCCACGCAGGCAAAAACATCGAAAGCGTCGAAAAAGAAGGCCGCCTGAACGTAAACCTCGACGATGGAACAACCTTGCAAGCTGATCAGGTTCTCTTTGCCACAGGACGCAAACCCAACTCGGATACAATCGGCGTCAAAGAACTCGGCATGGATCTGGCCAAAAACGGCGCGATCATCGTCAACGAAGACGACCAGACCAGCATCCCCTCAATCTACGCAGTCGGCGATGTAACCGACCGCATCGCGCTGACCCCCGTAGCTATCGAGGAAGGCCACGCTCTCGCCGATCGTCTGTACGGTGGAAGCAATCGGCATATCTCCTACGAAAACGTCCCGGCAGCCATCTTCACCAACCCGCCGGTCGGACTCATCGGACTGACCGAAGAACAGGCCAAGGCAAAATTCGACGGCAAAATCGATGTCTATATTGGCGATTTCCGCGGAATGAAATTCACCCTTTCGGGACGCGATGAACGCACCCTGGTAAAACTGATTGTTGCACAGGAAACCGACAAAGTTGTAGGCTTCCACATGGTCGGACAGGATGCGCCGGAAATCACACAGGGCTTTGCAACGGCAATGATTGCAGGCGCAACAAAGGCAGACTTCGACCGCACAATCGCCATCCACCCCACCGCCGCCGAAGAGTTCGTAACACTAAGGCAAAAAACACGCTAGGGTTTTGAAGTTTATGAGTACAGAACAACAACAGAAACCTTCTCAAGAAGATCAGGAAAAAGCGGAAAATATTTATGCCGCAGCTGTCGAAGCCATTAAAAGGCAGGATTTTGAGACAGCTGAAAAACACCTCAGGGAGTCGCTCAAACTCAGCCCAAGTGCAAAGGCCTATCACAACCTCGCAACAATCGAATACATACGCGGCAACCGTCACGAGGCCGTCCAGCTCTTTCAATCCGCTGTCGATACAGACCACAATTATGATGAAGCATATATAAACTTGATGCGTATATTCTATGAGGAAGGAGAAATCATCAAAGCAATTGAATACGCAGCACTTGCGCTCACGGCCGCGCCTGACAAACGAGCGCATAAGGAAGAATTTATAAAACTTCTGACCACACTAAGATTCGAACTCTTCAACCCTGATTTAAAACAACTCATCACCTTCTGTCTTGAAGATGAAAACCTTGATTTCAGAGGAGCGGAACCTGCATGGCTAAGCATCCTTGAAATCGATCCGGACTTCGCGCCCATTTACGATTTGCGCATCTGCAAATCCTTCACGGAGTTTGAGGAGCAGTTCCTAAAACTGAGCGATTATAAAGGCGTAGCGTCCAGATACTTTACACTTGGCCTCACACGCATGAAAATCGAAGATCAGGAAACACTAACCTTCCTGAGTTATCTTCGCCGCCTGCTGCTTCAGGATCATGTAAAGGAAAACAATGTCCTCTTCGGCAAAAACTTTGAAACACTCGCACCCGCGATAGCCGCACAAAGAGCCAAACAGGATGAAACGGCATTGCAGTTATCAGAAGAGGAGCAAGCGCTACTCACAACGCTAAAATCTGATGAACAGGACGATCTGTCTAAAACTGTTCTATCCTGCTACGAACCGGAAAACTAAAGATCATTCAGAATATCGTAATCCCGCGCATCCGCCCGCCTGCGCAGAAAGGGCGCGATTATGAACGGCAGAATAAGAAGCAAAACTGAAAACCCCATCGAAAATATCACGACATCCGAGAAATCGATGCCTGGCAAACGCGCGGCAATTTTGTCAAAATCACCGAACCCGTGACTGCCCTTTTGCTTGTAGTAAATCAGACGGTGAACCGCGCTACTCAAGAGCCCGTAATCATTAATCAGAACCTTGAAAATAATCCCGAACCCGAACAAGGCATTCAGAAACCGTTCAAAACCACCGCGCGGCGCGGCATCCAGTATCGCCCGCAAAAGAAAGAATGAGGCCACCATCGGCTCAAAACCCGGCCCCATAAAATCAATCACGATAAAACGTGCATCCTCGTTATAAGCCGTCGCCACATGGAACAGGAACAGAAAAACAAAAAACGAGACAATGCCCTTATACTCGCGGAATTGATATATCCCGTATGCCAGCCCCAGATAATAAAAGAAAAACAGGATATAAAGCTGATCTGTAAACCACATCGACATCCCGCCGCCATGCGCGAAGTCAAACATCGGTACCGCCGGATAGCCGTAAAACCACGCAAGCAACGTATGCCCGATCTCATGAAAAAACGTTGCCATGTAAATCAAACCGACCGCAAGCCAGTGCAACGGAAAACCGTCAACATACGGCCACCCCGTTTGGAACACCCACGCGTAATAGGGAATGTTGATGAGAACGGCGAACAAAAACCCCCACAGTAAGACCTTGAATGCGGAGCCGCTATCCATTGCCCTGCTCCTGCTTTTTCTTTTTTCTGCTCTTACGGCGATGTGCCTTCGGCATTTGCGGCTTCGTTTCCGGCAAAGGCCCGCCCGGACGCACAGGCCGCTCGGCATGACGACCGAGACACAGCATACGGTCATAAATCACAATCGCTGCCGCAACGCCGACATTCACACAAAACTTCATCGGAATTTTCACCACATGATGACATTTCGCCGTCATTTCAGGCGATAAACTCCCCATCTCAGGCCCCAAAACATACGCCGCCCGCAACGGATGCCTGAAACTCGGCAAATCAACGGACTCTTCCGTAAGCTCGACCCCGACCAGCACACAATCCTCCGGCAAAGTCATATCCTCAACGCCTTTATACTGATAATACGGCATGTGATCGAACGCGCCTGACGTATCCGAAACCTTCATCGCATACAGATCAACATCAGGCTTCACTGCAAAAAAGAAACTGCCGCCGAACGCATGTGTTGTGCGGGCAATCGTTCCCGCATTCGCCTCTTTACTGATATTTTCAACACCGACGCCGAAATAGCCGCGCATATTACTCATAAACTTTAATTCCTCATGCACTTAAGAACCTAAAAAATTTGCTCCGCAGCCGCTTTGATATGAATCTGGGTCGTATCGAAGACCGGAATCTCAACATCATCCGCACCGATTAACATCGTAATCTCGGTACAGCCCAAAATCACGCCCTGCGCCCCTTTTTTCTGTAATTCAGCCACAATATCCTGATAAATCCTGCGCGATTTGTCTTTTACAATGCCCTTGCAAAGCTCGTCATAAATAATACGGTGAACCTCCGCCCTCCCGTCATCATCGGGAACAATTGCGTCTAATCCGTGCGCCGCCAACCGGGCTTTATAAAAATCCTGCTCCATTGTGTAGGCCGTGCCCAGCAAGGCAACTTTAGTCAATCCCGCCGCCTTAATCGCATGAGCCGTCGCATCCGCCATATGCAAAAATGGGATGGAAACCGCAACCTCGATATCATCGGCAAACTTGTGCATCGTATTCGTCGCCAGAACAATAAAATCCGCACCGGCCTTCTCCAAAGAAGACGCAGCCTGACAAAGAATCTGTCCCTGCGTGTCCCAGTCTCCCTGTTCTTTCAAAGCAACAAAGGCACCGAAATCAACGGAATTCAGAATAATCTGCGCATTATGATGCCCGCCAAGCCGCGCGTTCACGGCCTCGTTCAAGCCGCGATAATACACAACCGTAGACTCGGGGCTAAGCCCGCCGATCAATCCGACTGTTTTCATGGATGTCATAGGTCAATGCTCCTGCAAAACGTACAGCAGGAGTGTAACTCATAGAGATTAAAGGAAAAAGGGGAGAAACGTCGCTTAACGCAAACCGCGCTCTAACCGATCCAACGCATCCAATAATTTTTCCTGCGAACAGGCAAATGACATACGGATAAATCCTTCACAACAATTACCGAACGCACTGCCTGGTGCGAGAGACAACCCGACATCATCAATCAAATGACGACAGAACGCGACGTCATCCGGCTCGTTATCAACCTTGAAAAACGCATAAAACGTCGCATCGGGCTTCGTCATCGTAATGGTTGGCATCTTCGAAAAACGGTCCATTATGATGTCACGGTTCGATTCCCACAGAGTCATTTGAAGGTCAATAAAGTCCTCACCCTGCTCCAGCGCTGCCAATGCACCATATTGCAGGAAACTCGACGGCCCCATGCTGTTATAAAGCGCAAGGTCACAAATCGGACGCTCGGCCTCTTCCGGCCCGACGATCCAACCAAGCCTCCAGCCCGTCATCGCCCATGTTTTTGAAAAACTGTTCACCACCAGCAAACGGTCCTTCTCATGCGCATAATCAAGGAAACTCGGCGCGCGTGTTTCACCGAAAACCAGACGGCTATAAACCTCATCCGCGATAACCCAGATGCCGCGTGAACGGGCAAACTCCAGAACAGCCTGAATATCTTCAGGCGTCATCATCCATCCCGTCGGATTCGACGGTGAAACAATCATGATGGCTTTGGTCTTATGCGTGCAGGCTCCGAAAAGCTTGTCCAGATCAAGATGCCATCCTGTCTGGTCATCATGATCCAGACCGACCTGATGAATTTTAGCCTCTGCAATCTCAACCGCACTTAAAAGATTCTTCCAGATCGGTGTAACGGCAACAATCTCGTCACCCTTGGTCAACAACGTCGCAAGACAAAGATGAATAGCCGTGGTCGCCGATCCCGTCAAAAACAAACGGCTCGCCGGAATGTCATAACCATAAATACGCTTGTAATAATCGGATAAGCCCTGACGCATTTCGGGATGCCCCAACGGCGGCGCATAAAATGTTTTATGCTCCTCTTTCATCGCCTTCACGGCCGCATCACAAATAAAATCAGGTGTCGGTATACATCCCTCACCCTGCGCCAGAGACACAATACCCTCTTTGGTCCGTGCATAGCGGAGAAGATCGGTACCCGCATTCGGGGTCATATTGTTGAGGATCTCGCGGAAGTCCATCTTATTATTTTTCGTTGGTAGTTCTATTACGTCTTTTACAGCTGATTGCGGCATATCTTAACCCTATATTTCTTAATTCTGAGCTTATTAACGTACTCTTTTACGCATACAGCTCTTTCATTTTGATTAATGTCAAAAGTTTTAGCTTTTTTCGGAAGTTTAAACGCGCCCTTTGCGCTATCGGGGAAAACATGCGGCTAAGCCGCCGCTGCTGCTGCCGCTGCGCCCGCTGCTGCTGTCAAAGCCGTTGCGGCTTTACGCTGATAAAGATCAAAATGTGCAACATTCGTTTTCATACGAGTCAGAAAAACATGAATTGGCATAAAGGCGCAACTATTTTTTTAATCTTCCTGCAACTGCGCAAGATTATTATAAAACTCAAGGCTTTCAGGATTGGCCAACGCCTCCTTATTTTTGATCTTACGGCCGTGAATAACATCCCGCACTGCAATCTCCGTAATCTTCCCGCTCTTTGTCCTAGGAATGTCCGCAACCTGAATAACCTTCGCCGGAACATGGCGCGGAGACGCCCCTTTACGGATTTGTGTCTTGATCTCTTTAATCAGGTTCTCGTCAAGCTCCCAGCCTTTGAGCAAAACCACAAACAGGATCACACGCACATCACCGTCCCAATCCTGCCCGACGGCAATTGACTCCTGCACACCCTCGACCTGCTCCACCTGACGGTAAATCTCCGCAGTCCCGATCCGCACGCCGCCGGGATTCAGCGTCGCATCACTGCGTCCATGAATAATATAGCCGCCGTGTTCTGTCTTTTCGACCCAGTCACCATGCACCCAGATATTATCGAACCGCTCGTAATAGGCGGCTTTATACTTCGCGCCGTCCTCATCATTCCAGAATGAAACAGGCATACACGGAAACGGCTTCGTACAGACAAGCTCACCCGAACTTTCCGAAGTCGACGTACCGTCCTCATCGAACACGTCAATCGCCATGCCCAGACCTGCCCCCTGAATTTCTCCGCGCCAGACGGGCGAAATCGGATTCCCAAGCATGAAACAGGACACGATATCCGTCCCGCCGGAAATGGACGCCAAATGCAAATCGGATTTTATGGCCTGATAAACGTAATCGAAACTCTCATGCACCAACGGCGAGCCCGTCGATGTCATCGTCCGCAACGCGCTTAAATCATGTGTTGTGCCCGGCGTAAAGCCGTTCACCTTCAACGCGTCGATATATTTCGCCGACGTCCCGAACAACGTGCATGCGTGCTTGGTCGTATAATCCCACAAAACGTTACCGCTCGGATAGAAAGGCGAGCCGTCATAAAGCAGCAACGTCGCCTCTGAGGCCAACCCCGTCACAAGCCAGTTCCACATCATCCAGCCGCACGTGGTGAAATAGAAAACCTTATCCCCCTTACGCATATCACTTTGCAGTTGATGCTCCTTTAAATGTTGAAGCAACGTGCCGCCGTGCCCGTGAACGATGCATTTTGGAACGCCTGTTGTCCCCGACGAAAACATAATGTAGAGCGGATGGTTGAAAGACACACGGTGAAAAGAAATATCCTGCGGCGCAAACCCTGAAAGAAAATCATCTTCACTCACGCAATCCGCAAGGTCATCAAGTGCCAACTCCGATCCCGCAAACGGCACCACAACCGTTTTCTTCAAACCTTTAAGCTGCGGCTGAACCTCTTTGACCTTCGGCAGGCAATCAATCACCTTTCCGTTATAATAATACCCGTCAACACACACCAGAACACTCGGCTCGATCTGCCCGAAACGGTCTATCACGCCTTGCACCCCGAAATCCGGCGAAGCAGATGCCCAGACGGCACCCAGCGAACACACCGCCAAAGCCACAATAATAGTCTCGGGCATATTGGGCATATACCCCGCCACGCGATCACCTTCTTTTACACCCGCCGCTTGCAGAGCTTGCTGCCACTGGCTCACACGATCATAAAGCGCATTGAAGCCGATCTCGCGTTCTTCGCCCTGTTCATCACGGAATATGATGGCGATATCATCGTCACGCTTCCGTAGGCAGTTTTCCGCATAATTCACCCGCGCATCGGGAAAGAATTTAGACCCCATCATGCGGCCGTTATTGTCATCCAGAATGCGCCCGCCCTTATCACCGAGCACACCGCAGAAATCCCAGACCATGTCCCAGAACGTCTCGTTGTCCTCGACCGACCAGCGCCACAACGCCTGATAATCCACAAATTTCAGCCCCGTTTTTTGCTCAGCCTCGGCCTTAAAACGAAAAAGTGTCGTAGATTCAACGAATTCCGGTGATGGAGACCACAAAGGCGACGTCATAGGATAAATCTCTGTTTTTAAAAAGGTTTGAACGAATATCGTGTTTGATTTCTGCATTCCTGTAACGCCAAGTCAAGACACCGCGAATACCTTTTTAAGAAACAACAACAAAGCGCAGCATCGCTTCGACCCTTTATAGAGTAAGGAATTACATGAAAACACAGCGTAAAAAATGGTTTAAGAAAACGCTACACCTGCTTTTTGCGGCTCTTTTGTTTTTACCCTTTACGGCACATGCCGAGGCGTTTGGCGAAAATGAGCCTGATCGCTATGTCGAGGTCGAGCTTATCCCTGAAAAAACACATGTTTCAGGCGGTGAAGAAATCTGGGTCGGCATCGACCATGAAATCTATCCGCATTGGCATTTATATTGGCGCAACCCCGGTGATTCGGGCATCCCGATCACGACAACATGGGACTTGCCGGATAATGCCGAAATCGCAGAAATCCTGTGGCCCGTTCCCGAAAAAATTGATTATGATCCGTTGGCCAATTTCGGATACAGCAAACAGGTTACCCTGCTTCAAAAATTGACCCTCCCTGAAAACTTGCCCGAAGGCAAAATCGAATTACCCGTGACTGTAGACATGTTGGTCTGTAAGGAAGTCTGCATCCCTGAAAAAGCCGAAGTGACACTGATATTAAACGACCCTGACGCGACATCTAAAAACAACGCAGACTATATTGAAGCAGCCCATCAAAAGCTTCCCCTCTCACTCAAAGGTAAATTCTCCTACACCAGAGAAGGCGATAATCTGGTTTTCACGCTTTCGCCAGAAGACGAAACATTACTCGAAATGGTAGAACTGGAGACAGCCGAATTCTTTCCTTACGAATGGGGCGTCACCAATGCGTTTCCTGAACCCGCGAGAACAAAAGTCGGCAACACAATCACTATAAGTCATGTCTACGGCACAACTGAACTCGAAGATTTGAAACAACTCGAAGGTGTGCTGACCTTCAAAGATAGTGACGGAAACTATTACGGCTATGCCCTAACAACAACGCAAACAGGCGACATCACAGGCCAGACGCAATCCTCCGAGGAAACAATTACCAGCGCTGAAACGGATGTGATGTCACAACAACCGGTCATCAAAGCCGAAATCACAACACTCGGCGGCGCGCTTTTATTTGCCTTTCTCGGCGGTCTGATCCTGAACCTGATGCCGTGCGTATTCCCCGTCATCTCGATGAAAGCGCTTAGCTTGGTCAAACTGTCAGGCAAGGAGAAGAAAGAAGCACGTTTGCACGGTATCGCCTATACGGTCGGGGTAATCTTGAGCTTCCTCCTGATAGGCGCAGTACTGGTCGGATTAAAGGAAACAGGTTCTGCCATCGGTTGGGGCTTCCAGCTTCAAAACCCGATTGTCATCGGCGCATTGGCCTACCTGCTATTTGTTATCGGCCTGAACCTGATGGGCTTCTTTGAAATCGGAACCAGCTTCGGGAATATCGGAAACAAACTCACCAGCGGACATTCTCTGGCCAGCTCTTTCTTCACCGGAACGCTGGCCACAATCGTAGCCACCCCTTGCATGGCTCCCTTCATGGCCGCCGCTCTGGGATATGCCCTCGTGCAACCCCCAGCCGTCAGCATGAGCGTGTTCTTCGCTCTCGGCTTCGGACTTGCATTCCCGTATCTACTGCTGTGCTTTGTCCCTGCGGCACAAAAAATCCTGCCGAGACCCGGCGCGTGGATGGATACGTTTAAACAATTTCTTTCCTTCCCGATGTTCGGTTTTGCCATCTGGCTCATCAGCATCCTCGCCCAGCAGACAGGCGCAATCGGCGTAATGTATGTGCTGCTCGGCATGTTGATGATCTCCATGGCGATATGGGTGATGCGCATTATGGATTGCAAAAAATGCACATCCAGAACCATCCTCGTTCTTGCGCTTCTGGCACTGCCCGTTTTGGGATTATTTGAAATGGGCAAAATGGGCACGCCCGCCAATGGCGCCGCCGGACAGGTGAAATACAGCTTCGGCGAAAGCTTCAACAACGAAAAACTGGCAACATACCTCGAAGGCGAAGACCCCGTATTCGTTGAAATGACCGCTGCATGGTGCATCACGTGCAAGGTCAATCACGCCACCTCCCTGAACATTGCCTCGACAAAAAAACTGTTTCAGGAAGAAAACGTAAAATATCTGATCGGCGACTGGACGAATTACGATGAAACCATCACCGCCTATCTGGATAAATTCGGCCGCAACGGTGTGCCGATCTATGTGTTCTACGGATCACGCGATGAGGAAAGCGGAAAAAGACCCGATCCTGTTCTGCTGCCTCAGGTCCTCACCCCCGGAACCGTAAAAAAATTCATCATGGAAAAGTAACCTGATGCCGAATACCGCGAATACTACTACGAGCTCAAAATAATCTAGGAGATTAAAAAACATGTTCTCATTTTCTATGCCCAAAAAATTAACGATGGGTTTGGCACTGGCCGCCATGGCCTTCTCTTCCCCTGCGTTCGCAGCAGCGGAAGTCGGAAGCAAAGCCCCTGACTTCACGGCAACAACGGTCAAAGGCGAAGAAATCAGCCTGAGTGACTTTGAAGGTAAAAATGTCGTCCTCGAATGGACCAATCACAAATGCCCTTTTGTCGTCAAACATTACAAATCAGGGAATATGCAAAAACTCCAAAAAACCGTCACGGATGAAGGCGCAGTTTGGATTTCTATCGTATCATCCGCTCCAGAAAAACAAGGACATCTGACCCCTGAAGAATCTATGACAATCGACAAGGAAAACGGATCATCCTTCACACACAAAATCTTGGATGAAAGCGGCGAAATCGGGCAGGCATATGGCGCCAAAACAACACCGCATATGTATGTCATCAATCCCGAAGGAACACTGGTTTATGCCGGCGCAATCGACAGCATCCCTGATGCGGACCCCGCGAGCGCAGGCAAAGGTGAAAATTATGTCATGGCCGCTTTGGATAACATTTCCGAAGGAGAGGAAGTTGCAAAAGCAGCAACAGCGCCTTACGGCTGTAGCGTAAAATACTAAGCGTAATGAAAGACTAACCCTAGATGCCGGTCCTGTTCCACAATGCGGGATCGGCATTTTTATACCCCGAATATTTTCGATAATTTGATAACTATGCTTGCCAGCACAAGCGATATTCCTTAGATTCTAAGTGTCTATACGCCCTCAATGTGAATTCTCACGAATGTCTACCCCAGCAAACCACACAGATCATAATGAAACCAATGCGCCGTTCCGCCATAATATCAAAGCGGAAATTGCACGTTGCGCCATTACGGAAGACGGCGAAATTATTTATGCCAGTGATGCTTTTTATGACCTGGTGAACATCGAGCCTGTAGAAAGAAATAAACCTCTTTCAATCTTCGATATTTTTGTTTTCGCAGAACGCGGCATCAACGATTACCCGAGCCTGCGCGATTTTAACACGGGTATTCACACCATTTTACTCAACACTGACCGTTCGGTAATCAAGTTCCAGTTTGACTGGTTGACAACACCGGACCAGACAAGGTTCTTAATCGCTTCTCAGGTTGATAAATCCCGTAAAACCATAACCGAAGACGATGCGGATCGCATTCTGACCAAAATCTCGCGCACATATGCGCCGCTGACAGGTGAAGAAAAAGATACCGACTTCCTGATCCACGATCCCGTCGAAATGGAGTCTCTCTCGCGCCTATCACGTGACATCATGATGATCGCCGATAAAAACGGAAACCTATTGCGCGCAAACAAGAATTTTTTTGACCGTATCGGCTACCGCCCGGATGAAATCCACCATCTGAACTTTCTGGATCTGTTTTCCGTCGAGGAAAAACCGACTGCGCGGACACATCTTGTACAAATCAAACGTGCAATCGAAAAACAAATCACAGATGTCTGCGATTTTGAAAGCAGCGTCATCACAAAAGACGGCGAAAAAATCTGGGTCAATTGGAGCCAGAAAAACGACAAGGACAAAATATATATTTCCGGCGACGACATCACCGAATTTACACGGAAACAGGAAGACCTCCTCAATCGCCAAAGACAGCTGTCCGAAGCCGAATCAATCGGCCGAATGGGGCACTGGCAATGGATTGTCGGCGAAAATGACATTTCATGGTCAGAAGAAATCTTCCGCATCTTCGGCGTTGATTCGAATCACTTTCAACCTACAATCAAACGCATTGAACAGATGGTTCACAGGCGCGACCTCGCCCGCGTCATTCAGGCCTTCCAGCGCGCATTGATCGAAAAACAGAATTACGACATGGAATTTCGTGTCACGCGTCCGGGTGGAGAAGTCCGCTACCTTCAATGTGAAGGAAGATGCGAGAAAAACGAAGACAATGAAATCATAGCACTTTACGGCATTTTGCAAGACATCACAGAACGCACCTTGCATGAACAGGAACTCCACGCCGCAAAGGACGCCTCCGAACAAGCCTACGCAGCCAAAACACGCTTCCTCGCAAATATGAGTCACGAACTGCGTACGCCTTTGAATGCGATTATCGGCTTCTCGGAAATGATCGAGCATCAACTCCTCGGCCCCGTCGGTCAGATCAAATATAAGGAATACGCCACAGGCATCCGTGAAAGCGGTGAGCATCTTCTCGACCTGATTAGCGATATTCTGGATATGTCCAAAATCGAGGCCGGCAAATATTCACTCGATCTGTCCGAAGTCAACGTCAACGATGTTATGACAGCCGCAGCGAAAATGGTGAAGGGACGAGCAGCAGAAAATAAAATCAATCTCGACATCGAAAACGCCTGCGAAGAGGGCATGACACTAGTCGCTGATGCGCGCGCTATTAAGCAAATTATCCTTAACGTTCTGACCAACGCCGTGAAATTCACCAAAACAGGCGGCTCCATCTGGGCGGAATGCTACCAGCGTGAAGAACACCTGATCATCAAAATTTGTGATACGGGAATCGGAATTCCTGCCAATAAACTGGCCGCCGTGTTGCGCCCGTTTGAACAGGCTTCATCCTATTACACAAAAGACTATGAAGGCACAGGTTTAGGACTGGCCATTACAAAGGAATTGATTGAACTCCACGGCGGGAACATGCATATCGACTCTAAAGTCGGTATCGGCACAACAGTAACACTGCGCCTGCCTTTTGACGCCAGCAAATACTACGATTCTTCGATACAATCCGAAGACGAACAAGCTGTATTTTAAAAAAAACCGCTAACAATATCGGCTATGGCAAGACACTCAAGCTTCCATGCCTTTGAATATACTCAGAGCATGCTCCTCCGCATCCAGGCAAGCTTGCAACCCCTCACGATAATTCTTGTACTTCAGTTCAACGCCGAGCGCGGTTTTAATCTTGTCATTCTTCACACGTTTGTTATCGGCATAAAAACTGCGGGCAATCGGCACAAGATCGGCTTTCTCGAACGGAATCAAAGGAGGCGACGGCAAATTCAAAAGCTCGCACGCATAATCAATCACAACATGACTGGGCACAGGCTCATCATCACAAAGATTATAGATCTCGCCGGGTGCGGGTTTATCAATCGATGCCTTCAAAACCTGAACAATATCCTCGACATGAATACGGCTGAACGCATGACCGGGCTTATCAATACGGCGCGCAACCCCTGCTCGCACGGAATCAAGAGCACTTCGCCCCGGCCCATAAATCCCGGCAAGACGAAACACATGAACGGGAAGCTTGTGTGATTTAAAAAGAGAAAGCCATTGCCTCTCGGCCTTTGCTCGGCGCGAGCCCCTGATTGTGGTCGGCCTGATCTCTGAATTCTCATCAACCCAGCCACCGCCTCGGTCCCCATAAGCGCCTGTGGTAGATAAATAACCGACCCATTCCAAAGACTTGAGCTTCGCAAGGTCATTTCCATGAATGTTGAACACCGGATCACCGTCATCACCGGGCGGTGCGGAAATCAACAAATGTGTAACATCTCGGAGAATATAAAGCGGATCGGGTAAAGGGTGACCGTCATCAAAGATATAGGATTTGATACCGCGATCCCTAAGATCCTGTTTTTTCTCGCGGTCTCTTGTTGTGCCGGAAACCTTCCAGTTACCGAGCGCCGTTAAATCATACCCTAAATAATCGCTGCAATAACCATGTCCGAAACAGAATAAATGTTTCTCTAAAATACCTCTCCCACTGCCTTCATCACCCATTACGAAATCCCCATTTAAGTACCGGTTTTTGCGTAATGAACAACCGGCTCGAAACCGGGAATACGTTCTTCCAATAAAGGTTCAAAACTCGGACGGGACTTCACCTCGTTATACCATTTCATAGCCGTCGGATGCTGTTCCCACGGCACATCCCCGATATAATCGATCGCGGAAATATGCGCTGCTGCAGAAATATCGGCCAAAGAGAAATGATCCCCCGCCAACCACGTCCTGCGCTCGGTCAAAAACCCGATGTAATCAAGATGATAATATATGTTAGCCCGCCCGGCACGAATAGAGGGACCGTGCGGCTCCCCCAATTTCAGAAAACTTTTGATCAGTTTTTCCCCAAAAAGGTTATCTGTGACTTCTTTGTTGAATTTACGGTCAAACCAATTAATTAAACGGCGCGTCTCTGCGCGCTGTACCGGATCATGCCCCATCAGATTGACCTCCGGATATACCTCATCCAGATATTCGCAAATCACTTGTGAATTCGAGAGCGTCGTTCCGTCCGGCTCAACAAGAACCGGAACATCCCCCGCCGGGTTCATCGCAAGAAATTCTGTCCTGCGCTCCCAGATTTTCTCGACCTGTAATTCAAAGTCGAGCTTCTTCTCGGCCAGTGCAACCCTGACCTTTCGCGAAAAAGGATGTAACCAGAAATGATAGAGCGTCCTCATGGCGAATCAGTGTAAACAAGCGTCCGAAATATGCAATCCGCAAAAATACAAAATCGAATCAAAAGATAAATTTCTTTTTGAAAGAAGAAGTCGAGGAATATCAAAAATTACTTTTCTGTAGCAAACAAATCGATGGAAATTTTAACGTCGTTTCCGATGGCATCCGTGCTTTCCCATTGCCCCTGACCGACTTTAAAATCAAGACGTTGCAGGGTTATTTCCCCCGTCATCCGTGCTGTACGCTCCCCCTCTTCATTCTCTCCAAAAGCAAGTGAAAACGGCAACGCGACATCCAAAGAAACACCGCGAACCGTCAAAGTCCCATTCGCGATATAATCGGCTTCGCCATCCGCAACAACAGAAAACGAATCAGCAACAAATACCGAACGCGGAAACTCTTTTTCATGGAACCAGTCCTCGGACAGCGCCTGCTGATCACGATCTGAACTGCCACTCTCGAAAGTAGAGATATTCACCTCGATGGCAACGCTGCTGGCATCAAGCTTTTCAGGATCAAAATAAATCTCCCCGTCAAAGTCAAAACTGCCCGTAAACGCAGAGCCGTATTGCGTCGCCGAGAATTTTAACGAACTCGCATCATCCTCGATATCCCACTCGGTCACATGAGTAGACGTGTCAGAAACATCTTCTAACGCATCATCCTTGGCCGACGTTTTGTCAACTTGCGCAACCTGTTCGCCCGCACCGTCAAGCAACTCCTTACCGATATCCCCTGCCGCCATAAAAACCGGAAAAGCCCAAAGCGCTCCGAATACAAGAACGAACAAAACCCCGCCGCCAAAGCCGAGAGATGTCGCGCTCATCCTTTGCAACGTCGCGTCGCGGTCAATGAAGTGGTGTTTAAACGCCCCCGCCATATGCAAACCGACAAGCCCGATCAGAACAAACGCCATGATCTCGTGCGCTTCACGACTTGTATCGAAAACATCTTCGTCTTTGCCCATCAGAGCGGGCACATCAAGCCCGAAAAAAGAAACGGGAAACTCGCCCGCCGATGACATGACCCAGCCCGACAAAGGCAGAGCAAACAAAAGAAAATACAAAAACACATGCGTTATTTTGGAAAGCGCCTTTTCCCACCAAGCATGTGTATCCAATGATTTGACCTTGGAATTGAACAGCTTCCAGAAAACGCGCACAAACGCTAGCGCCAGAACCAATAGCCCGAAAGACTTATGAAGCATATATAGCTGCAATTTGCCTTCGCTGAAATCCATTTGGGTCATGATAAAGCCGACAGATAAAAGCCCCAAAATAAGCAGGGCTGTTATCCAGTGAACCAATTTGGACACCAAGCCGTAATATTCGGACGAATTTGTTATCATCATCTCATCTCCGGCTTGGCATACCGTTCAAATTTTATTCGGCTTTGCCGTCCATTTTCTTGGCTGCGTCTGCCTCTTCACGAAATGCTTCTACTTCCAGACGGATCTCGACATCATCCCCCACGCCCGGTAGACCGTATGTCATACCGAACTCAGAGCGTTTAAGCATTGCGGTCGCAGAAAAACCACTAACGTACTTGCCATTAAAGGGATGTACGCCGGATTTATTATAGACAACATCCAAAACGACGGGTTTTGTGGTATCGAGAATTGTCAAATCACCTGTAATCTTGGCTGTCTTTTCACCGGTCACTTCAATACCAGTGCTTTTAAAAATCATGGAAGGGTATTTTTCAACATGGAAGAAATCTTCATTCTTCATATGCTCGTTCCACTTATCATGATCCATATCAATACTGGCAGTCTTGATATCGACTTCAACACTCGAATTTTCCGGCTTTTCTTGATCAAAAATAATATGACCATCGTACTCTAGAAACTCACCCTGAGACATAGAAAAACCAAGATGGTCAACAAAGAAAAGAATCTGTGTGTGTGCTTTATCGAATGTGTACTTCTCCGCAGCGGCAAAAGCACTGGACGCCGATGACAAAACAAACATCACGGCAAAAAAGGGTAATAGTTTTTTCATGTGGGGATCGCTCCTAGTTTTCTTAAACAAATCTTGGTTGATTATATGTAGCCTAAAATCTGATATTCGCAGGCGCAACAATGATCGTTACAGATTAAAATAACGGCCATACATCTCCATCATCGCCCAACAGGTAAAACCTGCTACCGCCCAGTTTAAAAGCCCGTACTTCCATTTGATAAAAGGATCATTAAGCAACTTCTCACTCGGCACATTGCGTAACAAAAAGAACAGCAACATCTGCCCCAAAAAGAAACCAAGTATAAAACCGAATACGCCGATAATATAGACCATTGAAACTTTTTCCTGTATAGCTTGTTCGCCTCTGAACGAACGCAAGAATCCTACAAAATGTACCTATATCATATCGTAATTTTGGCACTAATACAGGGGCTAACGGAATTTCTTCCCGTCAGTTCCAGCGGACATCTGGTACTGGTCCACTCGATCTTCGACGAAAATGGTGAAAGCAATTGGGATGAAAATCTGGTTATTGATGTAGCCGTCCATGTCGGCACGCTCTTTTCCGTCCTCGTCTATTTCCGGCGCGACGTCCTCAAAATGCTTTACGGCCTGAAATCCGTCGCCACCGGAAACGTTCAAAGCGAAGACTCCAAACTTTTCCTTTACGTACTGGCCGGCTCCGTCCCGGTCGTGATTGCGGGGCTTCTTCTGGCCATCTTTGAACCGGCATACTTGAGAACAATCGAAGTCATGATAGCAACAACAATCATCTTCGGGATACTTCTCTGGTGGGGAGACTCCAAAAATCCCTCCCATAAAACGGTAAAAGATATGAACTACAAAGACGCCATCATAATCGGCTTGTCGCAGATGATAGCACTGATCCCCGGAACCAGCCGCTCCGGCATCACCATGACATCCGCTCGCTTCCTGGGGTACAGCCGCACCGAAAGTGCGCACTTCTCTCTTCTTCTGGCCATGGTCGCAATCAGCGGTTCTGGGGTAATTGGCGGATGGAAACTCATAAAGGAAGATAACCTCGACCTGACATTCGATGCGTTTCTGGCCGTTATCCTGTCTTTCATCTCCGGACTTGTGGCTATCGCGGGCATGATGAAGTTTTTGGAAAAATCCAGCTTCACGGTCTTTGCAATCTACCGTGTCGCCCTCGGGATAATCCTGATCGGACTTCTCACAGCAGGTGTTATAAACAGCTAGGAAGCCTGTAAAAAACCAATCTTCGTATCGCCGTAAACCCGCTCATCTAGAACGGAAAACATATCCCTCAAGTCAACGGAATAAGCCTTCTCGCTTTCACAGACAATCACAGCCGCCTCAGCCAGCCATCCACCCTCTTTAAGAATCGGCAAAACTTCGGAGATCAGGTTTTTGTGATAAGGCGGATCAAGAAAAGCGAGAGTGGCCGGAGAAATATCCTCCGGACACGCCCCCAGCTTTAAACCGTCCTTCTTCAAAACACGTACGGCATCGGAATGAATACCTAAGACATTGATATTATTGTGTGTCGCAAGGAGGGACTCTCTGGACTTATCAACAAACGTACACCAGAGTGCACCCTGCGAGAGCGCTTCCAAACCCAGCGCACCTGTTCCACAAAACACATCCAGCACGACCGCATCAACGACGGCACCACGGCTCCTTAAACTGTTAAAAATTGCACCGCGAATTTTATCCGACGTCGGACGCACATCACGTCCCTTCGGAGCCTCTAAACGTCGCCCGCCGTATTTTCCCGACACAATTCTCATGATTTCGAAGACTTCGTTTTCTGACGGCTGGGCTTCCCAAGTGCTTTTTGGTGGGGCTTTTTCCGATCAGCCTGTTTCTGAGCCTTATTGCCTGCGCTTTTGCCTGATGTTTTAAAAAACTTCGGGATTTGAGCCTTCATCACGACCGTATTAATTTCTTTCACCTCGGACAACTTCATTTTCCCGAGTGAAAACGGCCCGTAATCCGTTCGGATCAAACGGTTAACCTGCAACCCCAGAGATTCCATAACACGGCGGATTTCACGATTCTTACCTTCTTTTAAGGACACGCTTAACCACGAATTTGCATTACCGCTCTTCGCTTCTGTCGAATCAATCGTAGCCGTGATCGGCGCATAGCGTACACCATCGACTGTCACGCCTTTTTTAAGCTTTTCCAATATCTTAGAATCCACCTGACCAAAAACGCGTACGCGGTACTGCCGCGTCCATCCTGTCGCTGGCAACTCCAGATACCGGGCCAATTCCCCGTCATTGGTCAAAAGAAGCAGCCCTTCGGTATTCAAATCAAGACGCCCGACACTCACCACACGCGGCAAATATTCGGGCAACTGGCTAAAGACGGTCGAACGCCCTTTTTCATCCTTATGGGTCGTCACCAACCCCGCAGGCTTATAATACAGAAATAAACGCGTATCCTGGGTCTCAGGCAAAGGCTTGCCATCGACAATAATCTTGTCACCCTCACCGACATTCAGTGCAGGCGAATCAATAACCTTGCCGTTCACCTTCACCCGTCCCGCCTCAATCCAGCGTTCCGCATCGCGCCGCGAACATAAACCCGCACGCGCCATACGCTTGGCAATTCGCTCTTTCTTATCCTGCGTTTTATCTTTAGAGTTCTGAGCCATGACTAGTCCTTTCGATGAACAAGACCATACATTTATGCAAGCCGCGATGGAAGAGGCAAACCGCGCAGCCATGCGCGACGAGGTCCCTATAGGCGCGGTTTTGGTCGATACCCGTACAGGAAAAATAGCGGCCGGAAACGGCAATCGCACGATTGAACACAACGACCCCACATCACATGCGGAAATCCTCGTTATTCGCGAGGTCTGTAAAAACGAAAACGCCCAGCGCATCCCCGATTATGATCTGTACGTCACTCTGGAACCTTGCACGATGTGCGCCGCTGCAATCAGTTTTGCCCGCATCAGACGCTTAATCTTCGCCGCTTCCGACGAAAAGGGCGGAGGCGTACACCACGGCGCAACGTTTTACAACAGGAAAACATGTCACCACAGACCTGAAATCCGCAGCGGACTCATGGCTGACGAGAGCAAAAAGCTTTTACAAAGTTTTTTTAAAGAAAAAAGAAAAAACAAAACAGATTGAGGCGCTCAAACCGTGTACGTCATATCCCCGAAAAACGCGAAGGAAATGATCGGAGGCTGACCAAGCTCGAGCCTGCGCCAGTTCACATATCCCGCGGCGTCAATAAAGACCGCAAACTCTTCAGGACAACGGACAGAAAAAGCTTTTACATTAAGAAGCTCAATGGTGATAACCTCGCCGGGATCACAGTATACGGCCGTACGTCTGTTATCCGTATCGTCAAGGCCGCACATTACATCAATCCAGGCCTCGATCGTAAACTCATAATCTTCTGCAAAACCAAACGCATCACCGAACTCCTGATGAAAACTCGGCCAATCTTCTATCGCATCACAATTAATTTGGACAACTTCCCAAGCCATAGAACGTATCCCCTATGCAGCCTCTTCCTCACTTTTGCGCTTTTCAGCTTCAAGCGCCCGCCACCCGATATCTCTGCGGCAGAATCCACCGGGCCAGTCGATCTTATCAACCGCTTCATAAGCCTTTTCCTGCGCCTCGCGAATACTCCCACCTAGGGCGGTCACGCCCAAAACACGGCCACCATTACTAACAATTTTGCCGGAGTCGTCTTTGGCCGTTCCGGCATGAAACACCTGTACGCCCTCAAGCGCATCCGCCTCGTCAACGTGTTTAATAACCGTTCCCTTTTTATAATCTCCGGGATAACCGTTCGCCGCCATAACCACACATAATGCGGTTTTATCAGACCAAACGAGTTCCTCACGTACGGAATCCAACTCACCGTCCGCGGCCGCTTTTAGAACCAGAGCCAGATCGCCGTCAAAACGCATCATCAAGGTCTGACATTCAGGATCCCCGAAACGAACATTATGTTCCAAAAGCTTCGGCACACCGTCCTTAACCATCAATCCGGCAAACAAAACACCCGTAAACGGGCAGCCCTCGGCTTCCATCCCCTTGATCGTCGGAACGATAATCGTATCAATGATCACCTGCTCCATCTCATCGCTTACAAAATGCGCAGGGGAATAAGCCCCCATACCGCCCGTGTTCAGTCCCGTATCACCGTCACCGACACGTTTATGATCTTGCGCGGAAGTAAGCGGCAAAATCGTCTTCCCGTCCGCGAGCGCAAAATAACTGGCTTCCTCTCCGTCCAGAAATTCTTCGATCACAACTTCATGCCCCGCTTCACCGAAGGCATTCCCCTCCAGCATATCTTCAACGGCCTCAAAAGCCTGCTCATTCGTTTCGCAAATAATCACGCCCTTACCCGCGGCCAGCCCGTCTGCCTTTACAACAATCGGCGCGCCGTTCTCCTCGATAAACACCTTGGCTTGCGCGACATCCGAAAAACGGCCGTAAGCGGCAGTCGGAATATTGTACTTTTTACAGAGGTCTTTCATAAATCCCTTCGAGCCTTCAAGCTGGGCGGCCTTCGCACTCGGCCCGAAGACAGAAATATTCCTTTCCTTTAAACGATCCGCCAATCCGTCAACCAGCGGCGCCTCAGGACCCACCACGACCAGATCGATCTTACTCTGCGCGGCAAAACTGACCAGCCCGTCAATATCACCGACTTTTGTATTAACGCGCTCCGCACAGGACGCAATCCCCGCATTCCCGGGCGCACAAAACAACTGCTTACAACTTGCCGAATTCTTAAGCTTCCATGCCAGCGCATGTTCGCGTCCGCCTGATCCCACCAGTAAAATTTTCATACTCTAATATCCGTGTAATGATGATGAACAAAATACCCTTCTATTGTCTTATTCCTCTTCTTCCAAAGAGACAAGACTTGCGTTACCGCCGGAGGCCGTTGTGTCAATAGTAACAACCTTTTCCGTCGCAAACTGAGGTAGATAATGCGGCCCCCCTGCTTTTGGTCCTGTACCGGAAAGCCCCATACCGCCAAACGGCTGAACACCGACAATCGCCCCCGTCATCGAACGATTAACGTAAATGTTTCCGGCTCTCACCGCCCGCGCCAGCTTGTTTTGTGTTGTTTGCACACGGCTATGCACACCAAAAGTCAAACCATACCCGCGCTCGTTGATAAACCGCGCCATAATCGCCGCCTGCTCACCGCGATAACGAATAACATGTAAAACCGGGCCGAATACTTCCTCTTGTAAAAGGCCAATATCAGCTATTTCATAAGCAACAGGCGCAAAGTAGCAGCGGTTATTCAGCTTTTCCGGTTGCACAGGAACATGCGCTATGAAAGACCCGTTTTCCTCCAGAAATTCCTCATGTTGATGGAGCCGTGACAAGGCGTCTTCATCAATAACGGGCCCGATATCCGATGACAAATATTTCGGATCGCCGACGCGCAGCTCTTTCATCGCCCCCGCCAGCAACGCGATAAAATCATCCGCAATCTCGTTTTGCACATACACAACACGAAGCGCTGAGCATCGCTGCCCCGCAGAACCGAAAGCACTGTAAATCACGTCATCCACAACCTGTTCCAGCAAGGCACTGGAATCAACAATCATAGCATTCAATCCACCTGTCTCGGCAATAAGGGGAATAATCGGCCCGTCCTTGATGGCCAACGCACGCTGTATCGATTTCGCCGCCGCAGTCGATCCGGTAAACGTCACACCGGACACATCTTTATGCGCCACAAGCTTCGCACCGACAACGCCACTGCCCTGAACCAACTGAAGGACTTGCGCGGGAACCCCGGCCTGCAACATCAACTCAACCGCACGTACAGCGATGTGAGGCGTCTGTTCCGCGGGTTTAGCAACAACGGCATTACCGGCAACCAACGCGGCCACAACCTGACCCGTAAAAATCGCAAGCGGGAAATTCCACGGACTAATGCACACGAACACGCCGCGCCCAATCAACATCAACCTGTTCGTCTCACCAGTATAGCCCGGCATCAATTCGCCCTCAGATGAAAATCCGTCGCGTGCCTGCTGCGCATAATATCGGCAAAAATCGACGGCCTCCCGCACTTCGGCAACCGCATCGGGAATGGTCTTGCCCGCTTCATGCACACAAATCGCCATCAACTCATTCATGCTGTCTTCATAAAGATCGGCAATGCGCTCAAGGATATGCGCACGGTCATTGACATCCGTTTTCGTCCAGGCCTCAAAACCTTGCGTGGCAAGCATAAAGCTTTTTCTGACCAACATCTCGTCACCGACTTCCGCCGGATATTTCTTACCGCCGATAATCGAACTCTTCTCAAAGGCGGGCTGATAAGACTGGATAAACGAAACAACGCTCGAGGAACTGTAGTCATCATCAAGATCAACCCCCTTTGAATTTGCCCTATCATGGAAAATCTTCCGCGGCACAGGAATAGCAGGATGCCGTTTTTTCTTATGATTTTTCTTATGAGACGTCGCCACCTTCACAGGATCACGCACGATATCCTCGGGCGGCACGTCGGGATTCATAATCTTATGCACGAAGGATGAATTTGCACCGTTCTCGAGCAAACGCCTGACAAGATAAGGCAACAAATCTTTATGCGGCCCGACGGGCGCATAAATACTCGCAGAAGAAAAGCCCTGCTCCAGAACATGATCGAACAATTGCTCGCCCATCCCGAAGAGTCTCTGCAGTTCAAAATCTGCATCATTGTATTTCGCAAGATCTAAAACCGCCGCGACACTATGTGCGTTATGCGTAGCAAACATTGGGTAGATATAAGACTGACGGCGAAGCATCTCATCCGCACAAGCCAGAAACGAAACATCCGTATTACATTTTCGTGTGTAAACGGGATAGTCGGGATACCCGCCCATTTGCGCAATCTTGATTTCCGTATCCCAGTACGCCCCCTTCACAAGCCGCACCTGCAAACGCTCACCGTATTTTTGGCTAAAATTAGCTATGTCACTGATTAAGCTAAAAGAAGCCTTCTGATACGCCTGCAATGCAAGGCCAAATTTATCCCATTTCGGAAACACATCAGAGCTGATCAGGGCATCCAGAACCGCATAAGACAGATCAAGGCGCGCCACCTCCTCGGCATCTATTGTCATGCTCAAATTATGCTTCGCCGCGTTTTCCGCAAGTGCGGTCAGCTTCTCGACCAGCATCGGCAAACAGTCTTCTTTTTGCGAAATCTCGTAGCGCGGATGCAATGCCGAAAGCTTAACCGATATCCCCGGCCTTACTGTTGCGTCGGATGAAGTCTGCTGCCCGATATAGCTGACCGCATCATGATATGCCTTAAAATACCGCTCGGCCGTTACCGCATCGCGGGCACCTTCACCGAGAATGTCATAAGACATCCTGTAGCCTTTTTTCTCGAAAGCACTGGCGTTTGAACACGCATCCTCAATCGACGTACCCAAAACAAACTGCTTTCCCATCACGCGCATGGCGTGCACCATCGCTTCACGGACAAGAGGCTCACCCAGCTTGCCGACCACGCTATCCAATGCGCGCTTGCTGACCTTCATCCCCAGGCTGGCCGCTTTTGTCATCCAGTCACGGCTTGACCCTTGTTTGCCAAGCCACTCTGCGGCAGCAACCTTGTCACGGATCAACGCATTCGCCGTATGCGTATCAGGAATCCTCAACAAAGCCTCGGCCAGCGTCATAACAGCCAGCCCCTCTTCTGTATCGAGAGTAAAATCTTGCAAAAACGACTCGAGCATCCCTGTTTTCTTTTTGGCTCGCAAACTGTCAACAAGGCTTAAGGCCTCGGCGTGAACACGTGTTGCACGCTCATCGTCCCAAGACAGCGCATTGAGACACTGCCGCAAACTTGCGGATTCTTTTTCATACTTAAATGTGGAAATAATGTTATTCATGCGCGAAGTATATCATGTCATCTCTATGATTTCTTCCGTTTCGATATTATGATCACCAGATGAAACAGGATCTTTTTACAAAAACTAATGTGCCAGAGTTTTCCGTCTCCGAATTGGCATATTCATTAAAGAAAACGCTGGAGGATAATTACGGCCGTATTCGCGTCCGCGGCGAACTTTCACGAGTTACCATACCCTCATCCGGACACCTCTATACAAGCCTGAAGGATGAAAACGGCGTGATTGACGCCGTATGCTGGCGCGGCAACGTCAAAAAACTCTCCATCAAACCCGAAGAAGGCGTCGAAGTCATATGCACTGGGAGAATAAGCACATACGCACCGCGTTCCAGCTATCAACTTATCATCGAATCGATGGAACTTGCAGGCGAAGGCGCCCTCCTCAAACTTCTGGAAGAGCGTAAAAAGAAACTAGCGGCGGAAGGTCTCTTTGAAACAGAGAAAAAAAAACGTCTGCCGTTCCTGCCGCAAAAAATAGGGGTCATTACATCGCCAACGGGCGCAGTCATACGGGACATACTGCATAGACTCAACGACCGCTTCCCCAGACACGTCCTACTCTGGCCGGTAATGGTACAGGGGGACGGCGCAGCCAAACAAGTCGCAGACGCGATCAGGGGATTTAACAAAATTCCAACTAACGATCCGCATAGACCCGATATCCTGATCGTTGCACGCGGCGGCGGTTCATTAGAAGATTTGATGCCCTTCAACGAAGAAGACGTCGTACGTGCCGCAGCCGAAAGCAATATCCCGATCATCTCTGCGGTTGGCCATGAAACGGACACAACGCTATTGGACCATGCCGCCGACTTGCGCGCACCGACACCCACAGGTGCGGCTGAAATGGCGGTTCCCGTACGCCTCAATCTAATCGCACAAATCCAGCAAGATGAGCGGCGGCTTATAAACACAATGGTAAGATTTTTATCCGAAAACAGACACCGCTTGGCCACTTTGGAAGCAAATTTAGGCAAACCGGAAAGGATTCTAGACACAAAAGCCCAAAAAACCGACCATCTAACCCATAAAATGGATATCCTATTCCGCGAACTATTGTCTTTAAAGAAAAATCAGGCATTTAAAGCAGGCGTACGCCTCATCCATCCCGCTCAACACATTGCCAATATTACCGACAAACTGACACATACGGCAAACGCTCTTGAATCAGGATTCACAAAATCAATCTCCGATCGAGAGAATACTGTAATCAAAAAATCCCAAAAACTCCTGCCCCCTAAACAACAGCTCCAACAGGCAGGCCATAAACTGAACGTCGCAGCCGAACGTCTTACAAAATCCGGCGCACTCTGGCTGGAACGTCAGGAAAGAAAACTGGACGGATACGCGCAAAAACTGGAACTGCTATCTTTTGAAAACGTCCTGAGTCGAGGCTACACGGTCATTTTTGACGAAGACGGAAAAGCGCTGACGGACGGCGATAAAATTACCGAAGGCCAAAGCGTACGCATCAGATTCCGACAGAAAAAATATGCAGATGCGGAAATTATAAAAACAGGTACGGAAAATAACTAAGCTGTCTGGACAAGAAGCAAACTGGCAAAACGATCCAAGATCTTATCAGAAATTTCGTCAAGCTTCTTGGCATGCTCGACGGCACTGCCGACAACTTCACGCGCCTCTTCAATCGGCATATCGGTTTCCAGATCAACATAATCGGGAACCGTCTTGATACGCGCATAATAATGAATAATATCACTGGAGGTCTGCCGCCCGAGCAAATCAAGCTTGTCCGTGTTGCCGTCAAAAACAGAACGGCTAAGAGCGGGCTGCTTCTGAATAATATCGCCGGATTTTTGGTACTTCGGCGTAATATTGTTGTCATTCAGCTCTCGTAACATAGACTCATACATCATAAGATAAGCTTCAATCTTGGACTTATTGGTCTGGATTTCCGCATCGATCATAGAAGCAATAACGTACTTCTCCTTCTCCCTCAGCAAACGCTCTCTGGACGCCAGATCCATACTCTGGTTCTGTACGTCTACAACCGTTTTAAAACCGCGCATAATAAAGACACTGATGACAACAAGACCCAGAAATAGAATCCCGATCACAATCATGCCGCCATAAAAATATTTTTGATTGCCCGTACCCGCTCCAACCAATTTATCAGACGATTCCAAGGACCAGATACCACTCTCTCTCTGACGGGCAGATGCTTCGGCATCAAGGTAAGGCGTTTCAAAAATCGAGTCGTAAACAACCTCCCGCTTCACGGTCACAAAACCTTCCTGAAGCATAAACAGACTCAAATCCTCATCGGATGAGTTCACGCATTGTGCCGTAATCATATTGCCCTTACGACCCTTCACTGTGCATTCCAGCGGCTCTTTGCCTATCTTTTCCTCCAGCGCAGAGCGCGCTTTCAAATCAAACACGGCATTATTTGATTGTATAGCCTCAACACCCCAAAGCTGGATCTGGAATTTACCGGCAACCAATATATCGGCTCCGGCTGCTCGGGCTTTGACTTTAATGTCTTGAGAAGGTGTTTGGGCATCTTGCGCAAAAGTTTTACCGTTCACTCCGGCCGAAAGCGCAAAGAAAACAGCAAAAATCCCGAAAAACAGGACTTTTTCTTTCAATCCATTGCTGATTCTGCCCGAAATCATTGGCATCATAACCCAACCGTAAAACTAAAAAACTGAGATACTCATCCCACACACACGTATATTAGAGAAATAATATTAAAGTTTCCTAATAAAATGTCACCCCGGTAAAAATCATATCGTGAATCACTCAACAAATATTTAAGAAATCGAAGAAAATCATGCATCTGCAGGTTTTTTTGTGTAAAGTTAAGGGAGATTTCGAAAATAAAATTAGGTGCCAATGAGGGTCGAACTCAAAGAATTACTGGAAAAACTCGGGGTTGACTACATTTTGTCCGCCTACGAGACAAGACCGTGGTTTTTGTACGACGCGGAGCAAGGCATTACCTGCAGCGCCGAAGTCCGGATGGGACGCGGTGAAGAAGACTTACAAGCTGAAATCCAGTTTCTTCATGACGAAACAGACGAAGATGAGGAAGAAGGCGAAGGCTCCACGGACGCAACGAGCTACAGACATAGCGGATTACAGCAAATTCTGTTGATGCGCTTTATACCCGGACGGGAAGACATGTGGGTCGCAATGTTCCTCTCGATCAAAGGCGAAAGCTACGTAAACAAAGTGTATGATTGGGAAGGGAAGGGCTGCAACTTCTTCCGTGCCTGTATCGAAGCCATCCAGATGAACGAACTCCCCGATGTCGAAAAACTGATCGACACTGAAATGGTTGATCAGGGTCGCTTTGGCGGCGGCAGACGCGGCCGCGTCGGTAAGAAATCGCCGAAAGTTAAGCCCGGACAGCTCTTAGGCATGAAAAAATAAAAACATGCAACTTAAGCACTTTGTACGATAATATCGTAATCCGTTGCGATTTTCTGCAACCCGCCGGCAACACAATCACCGATTACCTTAAAATGCCATTTAGGGCCTTCACGGTTTAAACTGCCGACAAGCATGGCAGTCTCTTTTCGTTCTTGAATATCACTAGTCAAATTGTAACGCAAAAGCTCGATATTTGAGTCCATGTTCAATAAGCGAATATAGGGCTTCCTGACTTTGTGTAGAGAATGCCCCTTTTCATCACCCTTATAAATCGAGAGAACAAACATGATCCGCATAATATCAAAGTGTACTTTATTGAGATCGACAATAATACATTCATCGTCACCGTCTCCTGCACCTGTACGGCTATCACCGCCATGGGTAACCGCCATATCAGAGCCTTCTTCGTTATTGTAGAAAACAAAATCCTCATTGACGCGCGTCTTACCCATACGGTTAAGCATGAAAGCACTTACATCAAGGTCAAGAGGATCGGAGTCAAAAGCATTCTGATCCCACCCCATACCGACAACAACCCGTTTAAGCGTTGGATCCTTGGCCGTGAGATTAACATCATCACCCTTCTCAACCATGTTCTGGTTGATTTCAATTTCTACTTCATTTGGATCCTGATCGAAAATATCAACCATGTGATAAGTCCTTTCTAAAGTTCAAAACGGCAACGATTACCCGAAAATCTGCTAAACACTCGCGGTGAATATATAAACATTATAAGCCAAATACGCCCCGCAAAACAACAAGCCTGTCGTCCTGCTGATCTTGCCTTTCGTAAGCAGAATAACGGTAAGAACAACGGCAACCAACAAAGCCAGCCATATATCAAACGTTCCCAAAGAAGCCTCGTAGCTCCCCGCCGCAATCGGTTTCATAAGACCGGTAATACCGATAATCATAAGAATATTAAAAACATTCGAACCAACGATATTTCCGATAACGATATCGTCCTGCCCCTTGCGACTGGCGATGATGCTGGTCGAAAGCTCCGGCAAAGATGTCCCGAAAGCGATAAGGCTCAACGCAATTACGGATTCAGGAATACCGATCATCGTCGCACTGATCTTCGCGCCTTTGACCAGAAATTCTGCCCCCGCGGCAATAGACAAAAGCCCGAGAAGCAAAAACCCGAATGCCGCAAGGTTGTTATCATAGCTCACAGCATCCAGCTCAACATCTTCTTTGCCCTTCTTTTTGGCTTCGTAATACTGCCAGCAGACATAACCCACCAGAAACCCGAGCATTAAACCCGCCGGAAGACGCCCTACGGAGCCGTTCTCACCATAGATAAGAAAACCAAAAGCAATTGTAGCAACGAGCATAACAGCCAAATCACGCACCAAACCACGTGTACGTGTCACTTCAAGGGACACAAAAGCGCCTGCCATCCCTAAAACCAAAAGAATATTCGCAATGTTTGAACCGACAACATTACCGATAGCGATACCGGGGGAGTCCTGAAAGTTTGCCAGAACGGAAACAATGAGTTCCGGAAAAGACGTACCGAACGCAACAATAGTGAACCCGACAACCATCGGCGAAATACCATGATGCGTCGCCACATAAACGGCAGAGTCGATCGTCCAGTTTCCGCCTTTGACCAGAAGGATGATACCGAAGAACAGAGCGCCCAAGGCAAGGACGATAGCTTCGTACTGTAAAAGTTCAACCATATAGGCGTTTCCGTTTAAGGCGTTCTACCATTGCAAAGCATACAGACACCAAGCAAACCTGTCCATGCAGCAACTTTGCAAGAACAGAAAAAATCCGAATTCTTATGAAGGCTTAAAGCGGAGTCTTGGTTCCCTCACTCCAATCCAAACCGAAACCGTAAGCACGGTCCATTTCCTCGTGACCCGGGAAAAACTCCGTGCGGTTCGTCAATTTGATCCCGCCGCGGACATTTTCAAGCTCGCCGACGGCGCATACTGCAAGATTGTCATCATAAACATTCAGTGTGACATAGAGGTCATTCTCGCCCGGAACATCAATAACAACCTGCGGCTTGATGTAAGACCAGTTCGGCGCACCCTTGTAAATATAGATATAGACAAGCAATCGCTTGATCTCGCTCCATTTATGCCCGTTCACCAAAAGATATTCATCATGCCCTTCTTTATCGCCCGTGCGCTCGTCTTCCGATAATGCGATATATGGCGATTCCTCAAAATCACCGTGCTTTTCGCCAAAAGCTTGAATAGCACCGCGCTCACCGTTTTGCAGCTCATATAAACACCCGATATCCAGATCAACGCCGACCTTGCGCACCTTTTTAAACCATTTCCCGAAAAATCCGCTGCCCTCTTCGATATGGATGTTATCCCAAGCCGAGCCGATAAGAATGGACTCAAACCCGCCTTGCGGCGGTGAAATGGAAATGCCCTGTCCAGGCTCGCCGAGAAACTCGCAGTTTTCAGGATGATCACTTGCAACCCTGTACCCGGCAGCACCAAGCGCCGCGCCGTGGCCCGAAAAATCCGCACGGCTTCTGTTCGCTTCCATCAAACCACTGATGGCTTTATTCTTTTTCTTCGTCATCGGAATGAAATCTCCTTAAATCCACTGCTTATATTTCTTATCGCAAAATTAAACGCAGAACACAAAGATAAGTCAACGCGGACAAAAGGTGAAGAGGCGAAAAGCAGAAGCACTGCACATAAGATCAATCATATGTAAGATCGGTAGCCTTACCGTGAAAAATCCAATACACAACGAACGTGTATCCGATTAAGACTGGGAAAACCGCCAAAGCACCAACAAGAATAATCATAAGGGACTCAGGGGCGCTCGCAGCTTCAAGTATAGTCAGCTTGTTCGGCACGATATACGGGAAAAAACTATACGCCAGCCCGTGAAAACAAAGCACATATATTGCCACTGTAATCACAAACGGAAGCCAAGAAAAATTATCGTTCGGTGTTGGGAGACGCCTTAACGTAAACGCCAGCGCAAAAACCAAACCAGCCGTCATAATCGGAATTGGCGCCAGCATAAAGATCTGCGGGAAATCGAACCATTTTTCAAAAATTCTGGGACTAACCAAAGGTGTTGAAATCGAAACCACGATAATCCCTATAACGGTGGCATAAAGACTGTATTGCGCCCAGCGTACAGCTTTCTTTTGTAATTTCCCTTCACATTTCATCAGCAACCAGTTCGCTCCGATCAGGCAATACCCCGCTGCCACGCAAACGGCAATCAGCCATGAAAACGCAAAAGCACTCCAGTCATGTTTAAATCCGAGAATATAAGAACCGAGCATGTACCCCTGCGCCAAAGCTGTCACAAGCGAGCCGCCGAAAAAAGCTAAATTCCAGTATTTTTTGTATTCGAATTTTGCCTTTGCGCGAAAATCAAAAGCCACACCGCGAAAAATCAAACCGATCAGCATAATCGCAACAGGCAAATACAAATTAGTCAGAATAATTCCGTGCGCCGCCGGAAACGCAACCAATAAAAGCCCCACACCAAGCACAAGCCATGTCTCATTGGCATCCCAGAACGGCCCGATCGAGGCAATCATACGGTCTTTTTCCTTGTCTTCCGCCCAATGACTTAAAATACCGACCCCTAGATCATACCCGTCTAAAACGGCATAGATAATCATGGAAAGCCCCATTAAAAAGGCAAATGTATAGGGCAACCAGTGACCGTTTGCGATTATTTCATCCATCTCAAAAACCTTTATTCCGCTGCGCTAACGACTGAACGCCGCTCGACCCCGAGCGCCTTGCCCTGCTGAGGATCATATTTATCACCCGACCCTGCTTTGGCCGCCATGTGAAAGATTGTAAAAATATAAGCACTGAGCAACAAAACGTACACCGCCAGATACGCCACCAGAGTTGTCCCGATCATAGGTGCTGGCAAATCGGCCAGAGCATCATGTGTCTTCAGCACGCCGTGAACCAGATAAGGCTGCCGCCCGATTTCCGTCACATACCAGCCGGCAACCGTAGCCACCCAGCCCGAAAACGTCATCCCGAGTAGACCGTAAGCCAGCCATTTATTAATGTCTTTCTTGAAAATGAGACTGAAAGCGGCGGCCCAAGACACCAGCAGCATCAAGACACCGACACCGACCATAATACGAAAACCCCAGAACAACGGCGCGACGGGCGGATGTTCGCCGACAAATTCATTAAGCCCCTTAAGCTCCCCATCCCAATGATGTGTAAGTATAAAACTGGCCAGTTTTGGAATCTCGATGGACAGATGATTGGTTCGTGCCTCTTCATCCGGTATCGCAAAAAGAACAAGAGGAGCGCCCTCCTGCGTTTCCCAGACAGCCTCGATCGCGGCAATCTTCTGTGGTTGATACTCCAAAGTATTCAGGCCATGCATATCCCCGACAACAATCTGGACAGGGATCAAAAATGCGGCTAGAAAAACGGCCGTCCGTAAAGGCGCAATCGTGCTGTTACTATGATCTCCTCTGAGCCAGCGAAACGCCGAAACACCCGCCACCAGAAACGCGGCCGTTAATCCTGATGCAATCAACATATGTGTCAAACGATAAGGCATAGATGGATTAAAAATAATCTCCCACCAATCGGTTGCATGCGCCTGCCCGTCTATCATCTCGAAGCCGACCGGCGTCTGCATCCAGCTATTAAGAACTATAATCCAGAACGCGGAAAACGTCGTCCCGATGGCGACAAGAAACGTCGCCAGAGTGTGCAGCCAGGCGGGCACCTTCCGAAACCCGTACAACATAACGCCCAAAAATGTTGCCTCAAGGAAAAACGCCGTTAAAACCTCGTAAGCCAGCAACGGCCCCGCGATATTTCCGACCGTCTCCATAAACCCGGGCCAATTCGTGCCGAACTGGAAAGACATCGTAATCCCGCTGACCACACCCAAGGCGAAAGAAAGCGCAAAAATCTTAGTCCAGAAGAAATAGGCATCCATCCACTTCATATCTTTGGAAATATGATAACGGCACTTGAAGTAAAACAAAATCCAGCCCAGCGCGATGGTAATCGTCGGGAACAGGATATGAAACGTAATATTCGCCGCAAACTGAATGCGGGATAACATAAAGGGATCAAGAACATCGTCAGTCATAACAATAAACGTCCTTACGATCTGCCGCCCGGAATAACCGAGAGTTTATCTTTCATTTCATAAAGTTTGTAAATTCTGCGCCCCAGCGTCAAAAGCTTCACCAGCTTTTCCGTTTCCATCTTCTGCATATCTTCATACCAATCGGTCAGCATAACGATAAGGTCATGCATCTCCTGCATCCTGTGAATAGAGTAAACGCTCTCGCCCTCATCATGTTCCGATAGCAAAACATCCCGCAGCATGGTCAGGGTGGGCTCGATCTCGCGCTTGCGCCGCTGCTCGATCAGGGTCCGGACAATCTCCCAGATATCCTCAGGTGTGGTGAAGTAATCGCGGCGGTCATTGGGCAAATGTTTCAATCGCACAAGTTGCCAACTGTCCAGCTCCTTTAAACCCATACTGACATTCGAGCGCGAGAACCCAAGAGCATCGCATATATCATCCGCATTTAAAGGTGTTTCTGAAAGATACAACAGGGCATAGATTTGGCCGACCGTGCGGTTAATGCCCCAACGGCTGCCCATTTCCCCGAAATGTAAAACAAAGCTCTGTACACTAGGCGACAGCTTCATAGTTCACTTATTTTTTAAATTTCAGTAATTTCTGAAATTATTATAACATCAAGACACGACACCGCAACAAAATAACGCCAAATGAAACAAATTTCGCAAAATTAAAAAGAGGAAAGGGAAGAATAATGGTGCCGGTTGAGAGATTCGAACTCCCGACCTTTCGATTACAAATCGACTGCACTACCACTGTGCTAAACCGGCTTAATTAAGTCTGATAAGACATTCTTAATCTTAGAGCGCGTAAGATGTATCAAAATCCGTATGACAAAATCAAGACTTTTATGAACGAGAACATAAAAAAACAGGCTTTTTTTGGATTTTACAGAAGAGCGGATTTTTAATGCAGGAGGTTGGTTTTTTCTGTTTTTTTCTGCTAATGTGTACAGTATTAAGTAGTAAGTAATTATAAGCATTGGGATAAGAAATTGGCAGCAGGTGGTCAACAATCGGAAAACACCCTCCATGAAGGCGCGATCGGCTGGGCGATTATGCTGGTCGTATTTGCCGTTTTGATATGGTTGTTCTGGTATTTTTTCCACGCCGAAGTGCGTGAGATGGTGCGCTGGATAAGATATGCCGAAGCTTGGCTTGTGCATTGGTTTTTAGATGACAACTACACCGTCACGTACAACGGTAGTGATATCTCGTTCCAAGATAATTTGGAACGAATGACGAAATATGAAAAAGACGACTTACGCCTGCCTCACTTGCAATTTTTCAATGCTATGGCCATGCAACCGCTAAAAATGCCGATTGTCGCTATACTTGGTGCAGCAGCCTGTTGGTGTATGTTCTTAGGGCCCCGCACAAGTTACCGTCGCAGATACAACCTCGAAGGTTTGATCGAGAACCAGTCCAGAGTGTTTCCGATTATTTCACCATTCACAAAATTTAACCCTTCAACACAACCCACCAGACCACCCGGTTCGCCGGTTCCGGTTGAACTGCCGTTGTTTGCAGAAGCTTTGGGACCCGAGGAATGGTTGGCATATGAAAGAATTCCCGTTCCGGATGGAAACATTGATGCGGATGCCTGTGAAGAGGCCTTCACAAAACAGCTCGGATCACGCTGGAAAGGGCCTAACGCACTTGACGATTATAAACAGATTTTATTGGCCGCGTGTTGCTTAAAAGCGGCAAGAAAACGTGCAGACGCTGACGACATGCTGGGACGCGTTGCAAAATGCTGGTCCTTCAAACAGGGTTTAAACCTTAACAAAGACAGAAAACTCTTAAAACAAGCTAGAAGCATTCTAAAGAACAAGGATTTGGCGGGAAAAACACTGGCACAGGCAAACCAGCACGCCTTTGAAACCACCGCACTAATGAAGGCTCTAGCTTATGCTCGTGAAGAAGGCGGAGTTATGGCACCGGCGCAATTTGTGTGGCTGCGCGCGCATGATCGTACGCTTTGGTATCCGTTGCATAACATGGGCAGACAGTCCTTCCACACCGAAGCGATGGGCGCCATGGCACATTATAAGGCAGAGAAATTAACACAGCGGCCGATCCCGATCCCGAAGGTTCAGGATGCCGTAACAACGATTATTGACTACATGGCATCGGACATGGCCCGCCCGATTCCGACAATGGATTACAGCAAATCCAAAAAACGAGGCATTAAGAAGGCCGTTTAACGCGATAAGGAAAGACATAAGCGCAGATGAAAAAAGGCAACAAACAAAACAATCTGATGAAATCAACGGCAACAGTCGTAGACGGCAAACTCATGCTGTCCTTGCCTGACGCATACACCCCCGTTGTTTGGCAAATGGATCTGCAGGAAGCCGCATCATCTGCGTTGGAAGTCAAAAAAGACGAAGGGTCGGACCGTTTTATCCTCGGGCTAAAAAAAGAAGACAATAGTATATCTGAAATTGCATCCTATGAAGAACGCGAAAAAGCAGTTGAGGCCTTAATGGCTATATCAAACGCAATGCAGAACGCACACGGTAAAATCCGTGCAACACAAAACGTCGCCGCACCCGTGCAAACAATGCCGATGGGCCAAATGCCCGTCATGAACGGAGCAAATCAGAATGACAGCAGCGGAAAAGCTGGCGCGGTTTTGGCGGTGCTGATGGTTGTCATTCTGGTGGTTGCGGTTGTAACGCTTGCACCGAGAGGCGAAAACGGAATGACAACATCAACACCAGATAATACGACATCAAGATCGGCTTCGAATACGGGTGTACCCGTATCTGCGGATGATTTTTTAAGCAGTCGATAGATTAACGAAAACAAACTGAAACAAAGTAATGGCTTTAGACCAGAGAAAATACGAACATAAACATGATGCAATATTAAGGGACGTACGCCCCTTAATGACACGTATTGCTGATGGCCTAAGCAACCCTCAATACTCGACTGTCATATTTATGGCGGCCGCAGGTGCGATCTACATCAATGACTGGGCACTAACATTTGCCGACCTAATCCTTGCATGTATGTTTATCTACTGGCTTTGGCTCAGAACACGCGACCACTCTCTGGCTTTTAAACTACCTCTGGGATGCAAACACCCCGACCCGCACAACGGTCGCGGCGGAAAACCGGGAAAGTCAGAAGGTATTCTTTACATCGGAAACGTCGAAAAAACCAATGAAGAGGTCTGGTTTACAAACTCGGATGCCAGAACTCATGTTCTTTATCTCGGAACCACGGGTGCGGGTAAAACCGAAGGCCTGAAATCCATGGTCACCAACGCCCTGACATGGGGTTCCGGCTTTGTGTACGTTGATGGTAAGGCTGATACCGACCTTTGGTCATCCTTATCCTCTCTCGTACGCCGTTTCGGACGTGACGACGACCTCTTGGTTTTGAACTACATGACGGGGAACTCCGACGTACGCGCACCCTCGAACACCATGAACCCGTTCTCCAGCGGCTCTGCATCCTATCTCGTCAACATGTTGGTCAGCTTGATGCCGGAAGCCGAAGGCGACAACGCCATGTGGAAAGAACGTGCGGTCTCCTTGGTCAGCTCGATCATGCCTGCTTTGACATGGAAACGGGATAATCAGGATATTCCGATGTCCGTACGGTCCATCCGTGATTACCTCACATTGCCCAATGTGATCAAACTGGCAAGAGACGAAGCCCTTCCGGATACAATCCGCGCTGGTCTGAACTCTTATCTGGATACGTTGCCGGGCTTTATCGCCGATGCGTACGATGACAACGGTAAGGTCAAGCCTCCCGGCCCGGATACACCGCAATATAACACTGAAACCGCATCCCAGCAGCACGGTTACCTCGCGATGCAGTTCACAAGATCCTTGCAGTCCTTGGGCGATGACTACGGTTATATCTTTGATACACAGGCCGCAGACGTTGACATGGTCGACGTGGTTCTGAACCGCCGTATCTTGATCGTTCTTATTCCTGCTCTTGAAAAATCCGGTGACGAGGTCGCTAACCTCGGTAAAATCGTTTCCGCGACAATGAAAGGGATGATGGGTTCTACACTTGGTTCTACCGTTGAAGGATCGTCTGAAACCGTTATCGAAAACAAACCGACACACTCCGCCACACCGTTCATGACCGTCTTTGACGAGGTTGGTTACTATACCGCGCAAGGTATGGCCGTTATGGCCGCTCAGGCGCGTTCTCTTGGTTTCTGTCTCGTCTTCTCGGGTCAGGACTTACCCGCCATGAAAAAACGTGTGCGTGAGGAAGCAAACTCCATCGTCGGTAACTGTAACATTAAGATCTTCGGTAAACTCGAAGACCCGACCGAAACCAAAGACTTCTTCGAGAAAACGGTCGGCTCCGCCATGGTGACGGAGGTCTCGGGCTTCCAGATGGCCGGCGGTTCCGAATTTGGTGCCTATCACGACACCAAACAAGCCGGCGTTCAGCTTCGCCCGCGTGCAAACTATGACCAGCTTCGCGGCTTTATCGAAGGTCAGGCAGTCGTCACATTCGGGGAAACCGTTGTTGACTGCGCGATCTTCTATTCCAATCCGGGCCACGCGAAGGCCATGCGTGTAACGCGCTTCATGGTTCTGCCGCCCCCGGATGAGGAAATCGTCAAGCACTCCACACAAATCCGTAAGCTCCGTGACCTTATGGTGAACAAGAGCTGGACCGCTATGCGAGCAGACGTCGCTCTCGAAACACCCGCTGAAATCGCGGCGATGAATGACGGCTTCAAGAAAAGCATGGAAAAAGCCGATGTGAACCCCGTAGATGCAGGGATTGCCGCACTGGTCAGTATTCACGCAATTGATAATGAAATTCCGCAAACAGCCGACGACCAAAAAGGTGGCGGCACCGGCGGTTCAGGCGGCGGCGGACCACAGACACCGCCAAAAACCCCGCCGTCCGCACCTGCGGGAACAAAAACGCCTGTGACCGCGGCGAAAGCACCTGCAGGGTCATCACCGATCGGTCAGGTTGTTCAGAAGAATACAGGCGCATCCGCACCGACCGAAGCAAAGGCACCGCCTCTTGTGGCCAAAAAACCGGGCGATGTTGCAAAAGAAACTGCAAAAGAACCAGTCGGCGCTGGCGCTTCATCGGCACCCGCTGGCCAAACCTCGCAGCAGGAAACAGGAAAATCCGGCGGCGATGCGCCGATGTCATTCTTCTCGAAGGGCAAATCCGATGGTGGAGGAGACAACACATCACCACCACCTGCCACTCCTGCATCAACAACACCTGCATCAGCTCCTCCGTCCACTCCGGCAACACCTCCTGCAGCCCCGGCACAGGAAGCGGAAACGGCAAAGGCAACGCCCGATACACCTGCGAAACCGGCAATATTCGGCGGCGCACCTAAAAAAGACGCCGCGCCCGAAACACCCGCTACGCCAACAACACCATCAACACCACCGAAAACGGAAGCTCCGGCAACACCTGCGACGCCGCCTGCAGAAGCCAAACAGCCGGCTGAACAAACTCCTCCGCCGGCAACAACGCCCGCAACCGAAGCCCCTGCACAGTCGGCCCAGAAACAAGACGACTTCAAACTGCCTCAGGAAGCAGAGGAGAAGCTCAAAAAAGCGGGCTCAGAAGCGATGGACGCTCTCTTTGGCAAAAACAAATCCGACGACGACTCCAAAGACTCTTAACTAAGTCCGCAGACTTAATTCTTTAGAAAATAATGTGAAAGACCTATTGAGGAAAAGCGTTTCTAAAAAGCGCTCAAGAGGATCTAAACGCGCGCATACCATGTCGCACGGGCTTTACCATGGCGAACAAGATAGCCTTCCTTGACCAACTCGCCCAAACGCAACTTCAGCGTTGACCGCTTACCGCGCGTCAAACGCTCGATCTCCTTCATGCTCAGACGCTCGTGAGAGTCAAACAGCTTTAACACTTTCGTAGACAACGAAGGCATATTCGCAATCTCCGGACGCCCCTTCTCGATCCGCGCCTGCAGAACATTCTTCTGCTCGCACATCAGTACAAGGAAAAACCTGATCCACTGATCCCAATCTACGCGCCCCGTCGCCAGCGTATCTTGCGTATGTTTTAGGGACGCATAATACGTCTCGCCATGCGCGGAAAAAATATGATCCAGCATACTGTAAGGCACGTAACTGTATCCGCCCTTGAGCAGCAGTAGAATAATCATAATCCGCGCAAACTTCTGGTTTCCCTTTTCAAACGGACATAGCTGCAGAAAAACGGCCGTAAAAATCGCCACAACAAAAAGCGGATGAATTTCGCCCTTCTCCAGAGCCTCTTCCGTCCACTTGATCAATCGCGGCATTAAAGACTTGACCTCTTCTGGCGTCGCGGTATCAAGAGTGCCGACCAAGTCATCATTTGTATAGATATTCAGCGTATGGCCACCGTCGCGATAACTGCTTGTTTTCTTCGATCCGTTAAACAACCCGTGCAACTTGCAGACCATCTCTTCATCAAACGGTTTGTTCTGCCAAGCCCCTGCGATTTCTTTAAGATTTCGGCCAAAACTGGAGACATCCCCCAGAATTTGCAACGATGTCGTGTGATTTTCGAGAGCCGCCCACGCGCCTTTGAACTCGTCCACCTCACAGGCAAGTTTTAGCATCTCCGGCGTTATTTTGACGTGTTGTAATCCTAGCATGATGGCCGACTATAGCCACATTCAAACACCCGATCAATCCGTCTTGTGGATAAAAATCGGTTGCTTTTCGCTATGTCATTGAAAGCATGAAAAACTTTTTTAAAAGCTTACCAAAACGAAACAAATTTACATGCGTTCGGGCACCTGAATCCCCAGCAATCCGAGAACGGTCAAAAGATGCTGATGCGTTAACTTACACAGCGCCAGACGACTGCCGCGTAAATCCTCATCTTCCTCGGAAAGAATATGGCACTGCCCGTAAAAACTGCTGAACTCCTGCGCCAACTTGAACGCATAATCACACAGCACATGCGGCGTGTAGTTCTTAAGAGCCAATGAAAGCTGATCAGGCAACTCGGTCAGCAAAAGCGCAAGCGGCATATCAGACTCCGGCAAGACAAAAGCCTCAGCAGGCTCATACCCTTGAGCTTGAGCCTTCTTCAAAAGCGAATTGATCCGCACCGCCTGATACAGCAAATAAGGCCCCGTCTTCCCTTCAAACATCGTCAGACGATCAAGATCAAACACATAATCCGCCACGCGGTTATTCTGCAAATCCGCAAACTTGATCGCGGCAATGGCAACCTTTTTCGCAATCTCTTCCTTTTCCGCGGCTGGCATATCCTCGGCCAATTTGGCCTCTTCCAAACGCTGCTTGGCCTTCTCGATTCCCATGGCAATCAAGTCCTCAAGCTTCATCACACCGCCTGCACGGGTTTTAAACGGCTTCCCGTCCGGCCCGTTCATCGTGCCAAACCCCGCATGGGTCAACTCAACATCATCGGGCACGATCCCGCCCTTACGCGCAGCACGGAACACCTGCTCGAAATGAAGGCTCTGACGCTGATCAACAACGTAAACAACCTTTTGAGGCTTCTGTTCCTGCATACGATCAACCAAAGTCCCCAGATCAGTCGTCCCGTAGAGAACCGCCCCGTCGGATTTCAGCAGGATAAGCGGCGGCATTTCCTTCTTGTCTGTCTCCTCGGAAACAGGTACAACCAACGCCCCGTCACTTTCCACGGCAACGCTCTTGGCTTTAAAGTCCTCAACCAGAGGCGCAATATGAGCATGCGCATCGGACTCGCCCTTCTCAAGATCGAACTTCACACCAAGAGAGGCAAAATTCTGCCTGATCCCCGCCAGAGACACATCCCTGATAATTTTCCAGATCCCGTAACCGGGCTGCTCCATGTCTTGTATCTGTTTGGTCGCACGCAACGCCTCGCGCTTGAAATCCTCATCTTCCTTAAACAATGCAGCAGCAATAGGATACCGCTCGACCAGGTCATCCATGAGTGTTTTGACACTCTCCGGATCGTCCTCATTATAATTATCAAAAATCTTGCCTTCGCCGGTCTTCTCATAATGCGCAACCAACATCCCCATCGGCGTTCCCCAATCACCAAGATGAACATCCCCGACGGCGTTATACCCGACCGCCAGCATCATCCGCCGCAACGCATCCCCGATAATCGAAGAACGCAGATGCCCGACATGCATCGCTTTGGCCACATTTGGCCCGCCATAGTCCAGAAAAACGCTCTCACCCTGCGATTCAACAGGAACATTTTTCCGTTCGTCCTGCGCCATCTCCGCGAGATGCGATGCCACAAAATCAACATTCAACACCATATTGATAAAGCCCGGCCCGCCGACGGACAGTTCCGAAAACACACCTTTCGCTTCTGCAGACTCACGAATAGCCGCGATAATCTCCTCGGCAATCTGGCGCGGGTTTTTCTTGGCCACACGCGCACACGGCATCGCCCCGTTACATTGGAACTGCGCGGCTTCGGCTTGCCCCGAAACCTGCACACGCGCATGTTCAATCGGCAGATCAAGCGTCTCGAACGCGTGCTCGGTGATGGCTGTAAGTTTTTGTAATAACGATAACATCTTATTCAAACTGTCTTTTTACGGGAATGCATACTATAAAGTGAGTGACGAAAAAACCAAGACAGCGAGTGATAAAAAATGGGTAAACCTTCAATAAGAGCGGCAACCGCATATTGCGCCTTTCCCGAAGGCACAACCATGAATGAAGCTTGGGAACAGATTTCCCGCCCTTTCCGCGGCAGAACAAGCTCGGAAGAGGCCACGAATTTCGTCAACGCAGCCTATCTCGAGGCATGCGGCCCGATGGACTCCCCCAGCCGCCTGAACGAACGCGGTATTTACAGCTACCGCCGCCCGGGAAGCGCGAGTGACAGCTACATTCGTATGGTCGATGTCAAACACGGACAAGGACTTTCATACGAGGAAATCTCAAAACCCGAAAACGGCTTTCACGGCGACATCACAAAAGATCACGTCCACGCCAGAATGGATTTCCGGCTCGCCGAAGAAGACGGAAAAGTTAATCTGGTCATCGCCCGCCGAGAAAAACTCGATTTGTCGATTGCAAACCGCTTGACCCGAAAATTCGATAATCACACCGCCGTCCAACTCGCGGCATTAATCTCCGGCGGTGCCGAGCAACTCCCCGAAACGGGGATGATGACATACTCCAGAGGAATGTTCGATAAGGTCTTGATCACGCCTGACGAAAACAACCGTCTGGAGTTTTAAGAGCGTTAAATCCGCTCCATCAGTGCCTTAACCGCGGCTTGCGCTCCATCATGAATCTGGCTGATCGTCGCATCGAGCATGTAACACGGCGACGTAATCAGGTTAAGATCCTCATCAACAACAACTTCACCATGCGTGGTCACGACATGCCGCGCCCCCATACCCGCTTCTGCGGCCTTGGATGCATCGCTTTCCCCGCCGAGAGTCAAACGCGCCCCCTTGAACAGCTTGGCCAGAATAACAGGCGAGATACAAAGCGCCGCAATCGGCTTGCCCGCCGCATGCGTGGTGGTCAGCGCCTTTTCGACATCCGCATTAATCGCACAATCCGCCCCGTCTGTCGCAAACGTCGAAAGGTTTTTCGCCGCCCCGAAACCGCCGGGCATAAACACCGCATCGAAATCCGCCGCATTGAAAAGCTTCAAATCCTTGATATCACCGCGCGCCAGTCGCGAGGATTCAACCAACACATTCCGGCTTTCTTCCATCTCCTCGCCTGTCTTATGGTTCAGAACATGCATTTGCGGAATATCGGGTGCAAAACACTGCACCTCCGCTCCGATCTGGTTGAGCGCCAGCAAACTCAGCGTGGCCTCATAAATTTCCGATCCGTCATAGACCCCGCACCCTGATAAAATCACTGCTATTTTCTTTGACATGGTTTACGAACCTCCGTTGCGTTATGATGATGCGCACTACAATAATCATGCTTTCACCGGATGAAAAGGGAGAGTTGGAATTGACCGAACCCTGCATCATAACTGTAGCTCTGTGCGGCTCCGTTCCGCGAAAGGAACACAACCCCGCCGTGCCCATCACGGCCGCAGAACAAATCGAATCCGCGCATGAAGCCTTCGAAGAAGGCGCAACCCTCGCCCATATCCATGCCCGTAACCCTGACCAGTCCTCATCCTCAAACCCTGATTTCTTTGCGGAAGTCAAAGAAGGGCTGAACAAACATTGCCCCGGCATGATCGTGCAGTTCTCAACAGGCGGGCGCGGACGCAAGATGGCGGAACGCGGCTCCATGCTGCATTTGAAACCCGATATGGCCTCGCTATCGACCGGCTCCGTCAATTTCCCGACCATCGTCTACCAGAACCCGCCCGACCTTGTGCAGCATCTGGCCGAAACCATGCACGCGAACGACATCAAACCCGAAATCGAGATTTTCGACCTGCATATGCTCTACAACGCGGGAAAACTCTATGATCAGGGCCTCCTCAAACCGCCCGTGCATGTCCAGTTTGTCTTCGGCATCAAAAATGCCCTGCCCGCGAAACGCAAATTACTGGAATTCTATCTGGATGAACTGCCCGAAATCCTCCCGAACGCAACATGGACCGCGGCGGGCATCGGCAAAACACAATTGGAAATGAACAAGCTGTGTCTCGAACTCGGCGGCCACTGCCGCACAGGGCTGGAAGATAACATCAGGCTGGATAAAAACACCCTCGCGCCGTCAAATGCCGCGCTGGTCAAACGCGTTGCCGATCTCTGTGAAACCTACAACCGCCGCCCCGCAACCCCCGAGGAAGCACGTAAAATTTTGGGATTGAAATGTTCGGAACAGTAAAACGTGTATTACTTTGTATTGTATTCATCGGTTTGATAACCGTAAACGTTTGCATTGCTCAAGTTTCAAACTCAATAAAAATTACAGGTCTTAGCCAAAATTACAGTTTCTATGAAACAATTACCTTTCAGGTAGAATCGTTGATAGAAGACCCTCTGGAATTTACATGCAGCATCGAAAAATCCGACAATGATGAATGGCAGGAAATAATTTATTCCTGTGACTGGGATAGCCCTATGAAAGCCACATTGCTACATAAGTTGCCACCCCTTGGTTCAAGAACAATCACATGGGAGCCTCAGAAAGAAAAATATGGAACTTTTTCAGACGGCCTTTACCGCTTCAGGCTAGATTTTAAAGACAAGTCATCACAAAACACCTTTGTATTACACTCGCCTACATTTATGTTAAAAGAAAACTAAACATCAAACGAATCTACCGTGGCAAGAATCTCTAAAATTTTGAGACGAAAAGATAAAATTCGAATTATAAAGACAGCGAAAATACGGTTTCCTGAGAACCAGAGCGCAGCGTACTTAAACGTACGAGAGCACCGGACGCGAAGGAAAACCGGATTTGCAGCCCTTTAGAATGCGAATTAAGCATCGATACGTGATTTCAAGGCATTATCCTGAATAAACTCCCGCCGCGGCTCGACCACATCCCCCATCAGCGTGGAGAAAATCTCGTCTGCTTTGATTGCATCACTCACGGAAACCTGAAGCAATGTCCGCCCGTTCGGGTCAAGCGTCGTCTCACGCAACTGCTCGGAATTCATCTCACCAAGACCCTTATAGCGCTGGACGGACAGCCCCTTGCGTCCGGCCTCCAGAATACGATCGTAAAACGCCGCGGGGCCGTTCACCTTGGCCAGAACCTCGCCGTCACTATGCAGCTCGACCGTCCCGGCAAAAATTTCAACCAGCCAGTCTTTCGCATCATCCAGACGGCGCGCATCGGGTGAACGCACACGATCCATCGACAAACGCACCGTTTCGGTCACGCCCCGCAAAACATGCTTGAACGTATAACCCTGATCGGCATCGAATTCGCCCGTCCATGTCCGCGCATTCTCGAACTCTTTTTCGTTCAATCGATCCGCCGTTTTTTGCGCAAAAGACTGTCCCGCCTTTTCGTCGTTAAAGACGCTCTCGTCAAACGCGCCCGCAATCGCGGCCTGCTCGACCACACGGCGATTCCCCGCACGGCTGGAAAGCGCATTGATCGAATTCCGCAAGGCGCGGGAGCGCATGAGCAAATCACGCAGATCATTACCGCTGCGCGTATGCCCCTGCGCATCCACGATACGGATGTCATCAATCGCGAGATCAATCAGATAATCCTCCATCGAACGCTCGTCTTTGAGGTAAATTTCGCTCTTCTTGCCCTTTTTCACCTTGTAAAGCGGCGGCTGCGCGATATAGAGATACCCACGCTCGATAATCTCGGGCATGTAGCGGAAGAAAAACGTCAGCAACAATGTACGGATGTGCGATCCGTCCACGTCCGCATCCGTCATGATAATGATTTTGTGATAACGCGCTTTATCGGCATTAAACTCATCCGGCCCGATCGACGTGCCCAACGCCGTAATCAACGTACCGACTTGCTCGGAATTCAGCATCTTATCGAACCGCGCACGCTCGACATTCAGGATTTTCCCACGCAGCGGCAGAATCGCCTGATTGTACCGGTCACGCGCCATTTTCGCCGTACCACCCGCGGAGTCCCCCTCCACGATGAACAATTCGGATTCGGACGGATCTTTCGAATAACAATCGGCCAGCTTCCCGGGCAGGTTGGAGACATCCATGACCCCCTTTCGCCGCGTCAAATCACGTGCCTTACGCGCCGCTTCACGCGCGGATGCCGCCTCGATCGCCTTGGTCACGATCTGCTTGGCCTCGCTAGGGTTTTCCTCCAACCACTCCCCGAGTTTCTCGGAAATCGCGGATTCAACAATCGGCCGCACCTCGGAAGAAACAAGCTTGTCCTTGGTCTGGGAGGAGAATTTCGGGTCAGGCACCTTCACGGAAAGAACACACGTCAAACCTTCACGCATATCCTCACCCGTCAGCTTGACCTTCTCTTTTTTGAGCAAGCCCTTTTCATCGGCATACTTACCGAGAACACGCGTTAACGCTCCACGGAAACCCGCAAGGTGTGTTCCGCCGTCACGCTGTGGAATATTATTGGTAAAACAAAGCATCGTTTCATGGTACGCATCCGTCCATTCCATAGAAGCTTCGACCGTCACGCCGCTTTCCTCGTCAAAAGACATGATCGTCACAGGCGGCTTGATCAGCGCCTTTTTCGAACGATCGAGATATTCGACAAAACTCTCGATCCCGCCCTCGTAATGAAGCTGGACGTGCTCCCACTCTTCTTCATTCTCGCTGCGGTTATCCTGCAAATGGATGTTCACACCCGAATTCAAAAACGCCAATTCGCGCAAACGGTTTTCCAGCGTCTTGAAATCGAAATCCGTCATCGTGAACGTTTTCGGCGACGGCAGGAACGTGACTTCCGTGCCCGTACGCTCGCCCGGCTCCATATCACGGATCGGCTTCAAATCCTCGCCCGCTTCACCGTGTTTGAAACGCATCGCCCATTCCTGACCGCTGCGGCGGATTTTCAGATCCAGATATTCGGACAGCGCATTCACAACCGACACACCGACTCCGTGCAAACCGCCGGACACCTTGTAGGAATTCTGATCAAACTTACCGCCGGCATGAAGCTGCGTCATAATCACCTGCGCCGCCGACACACCTTCCTCGGAGTGCGTATCAACCGGAATACCGCGCCCGTTATCCTTAACCGTGACAGACCCGTCACCATTCAATATCACGTCGATGCGGTCACAATGCCCCGCCAGAGATTCGTCGATCGCGTTATCGACAACCTCGTAAACCATGTGATGCAAACCCGTCCCGTCATCGGTATCCCCGATATACATACCCGGACGTTTGCGCACAGCCTCAAGACCGCGCAAAACCTTGATCGAATCCGCCCCGTATTCATGTTGTTCTTCTTGTTCATTCATTTTTTTCGCACTCGATTCGCTCATCTATCGTTCCTGCTCTCTCAAAATAGCCCGAAACGGCTGTTTTTATTCATTTTTTTAGGAATTTCCTATAACAATTCTGTATAGCATGCTGACCATGGGAAAAACAGGGAAAAAGCCTTTATTTTCAATGTTTTTAACCGATTTTGAGGGTGTTTTTGACCACCTCCCGCAACCCGTTGAAAAACCTTAAAGAAAATGCTTCCATTTTCGCGGCTTTTCTGGCTTGATCCCTACCATGAACGATGCCATTTACAAATTGATCCGAAAACATTATCAGGCGCTGCAGGGCTACGTCTCCGCAGGCATGGAAATAACCAAATCGGACGACAAAATTTTCCTGAACGCGAACGAAAATCCGTTCGAACTTCCCGGCCTCGAAGGAGCAAACCGCTACCCCGAACCGCAGCCTGCCGCACTGGTGCAGGCGATGGCCGATAATTACGGTGTAAACAACGATCAGATCGTTGTCACGCGCGGCGCGGACGAGGCACTGGTAGTCCTGACCAAAGTTTTCTGCGAACCGCATGAAGACGCAATCCTGATCAATCCGCCGACCTTCGGCATGTACGGCGTAGACGCCCGCGCCATGCCCGCAAACGTCGTCGAAGTCCCCCTCCTGAAACAGGACAACACCTTCGCCCTCGATCAGGATGAAATTATAGCGCAAGCCACAAACCCGCTGACCAAGATCAAAATGGTCTTTATCTGCTCGCCGAACAACCCGACGGGCGGTACATTCCCGCAAAACCAGATCCGCGGGATTTGCACGGCTCTTGAGGGACACGCGATCATCATCCTCGATGAAACCTACTGCGAATTCACCGACGAAGGGTCAATGGTCGATGATCTGAAAAACCACCCGAACCTGATCATCCTGCGCACACTTTCAAAATCCTACGCGTTTGCGGGGCTTCGCATCGGCTGTTTCCTGAGCGGTGATACGGATTTCATCGCTCTGGTAAAGGCAAAGGCGCTCGACGCCTACCCACTGCCCCGCGCCAGCGTAGAGGGGGCGCTCCACGTCCTCTCGCCCGCGATCAAGGCACTGGCGCAGGAAAACATCTGCAAACTTCTCGATGAACGCGCCCGCGTGGAAACCGCGCTGAAAAACTCCGCGCAAATCGTCAAAATCTACGACTCCGCAGCGAACTTCCTGCTGATTGAAATGAAAGACGCAAAAGGCTTCTACGATTACGCACTGGAAAACAACGTCGTCCTGCGGGATTTCTCCTCCAAGCCTCTAACGGAAAACTGCCTGCGCATCTCCATCGGCACCCCGATGGAAAACGACATGGTCCTCAAATTATTGGAAGAGTTCGATAATAACCGCTAACTTCATATCTGTGAAAACAGCGAACAATACACCGACAAAAATCCCAACAGAAGAAGATTGGAACGATCTCACTGACTTCGTTCGGGATGAAGTGTCGATGTGGAATATTGAGTACGCCAAGAAAAACTTGAAAGGAAAATCACTCGAAAAAGCTCAAGAAGAAATGATGGAAAACTTTGGTGCGTATTTCGATGATTTCTGTGACATGCCCAGAAGATGCTTTCAGTATTACATCATCACAGTTCAAAACATTATTAAGAATTATGAATGGTACCGAGATACAGATCACAGAAACTTCTATGAAATAAGCTGGATTGCTAGCTGCTATATTACATTTTTAGAAACACGATTGGAAAGAGATCCAAAAGCCCTGACAAATGATTTGGAAAGCCACATATCGACTTTAGACTTTATCGCTGAAAATCAAACCGAAATGGGTATAGATGAAGACATATTCGGCAACATGACTGAAATAATAGAAGACCTGAAAAACCTCTGTCGCTCAAAAGGCTTAGATGTCTGAAGAAGAATCATCTTCTCCATTCTTCCCCGCTGCCGCCTTCTTCTCCTGCGTGCGTTCATAAAGCCCCCAGCCAATAAGCGCAGGCGCAGCCACAACACACATCGGACAGACATACCCCGCCGTAACCGCAAGCGTCGTGCCATACGCACCAACGCCCGCACCCGCAAAAAACATCGTGTTCGAATTGCTCAAACCGCCCGTTTTCTTTTTCGGCGTTTCATCATCACTCATCGGCGTATCCTTTTAAAGCCTCTTTGAAATAAATTCGTCCAAACCGATCAAGAGGTTACTCTGACTTCACACGCGAATCCTCAACCTCGAAGAAACGCGCCCGCTCGCGCACCGCATCAAACAGATCAAGATCCGTCCCCGTCAGCCACACTTGCGCATTCAGCCCCTCCAGAATATCGAACAACGCCGCCCGTCGCCCCTCATCCAGATGCGCCGCAACCTCATCCAGAAGCATCAGCGGCGGTGCGCCCCGCTCTGCTGTAATCAACTGCGCATGGGCAAGAATCAATCCCGTCAATAGAGCCTTTTGCTCCCCCGTCGAACACTGATCCGCCGCCATATTATTCTCGGCATACGCCACCAGAAGATCGCTCTTATGCGGGCCTTCCGCCGCCCCGCCCGTAATCGCATCGCGCGCGCGGCTCTGCTCCAGCGACTCCCGAAATCCGTCCTCCACCTCCAGCGCCTTTTTATGCGCGGCAAGGTCTTCTTCCAACCGCCCGCGCACCGACAAAGTGGCCAGAGGAAAATGCGAATGATCGGCGCGTTCACACGCCTTCTGCAACCGCGCGGCAAAATCCAGCCGAGCCGCGGCAATCGCAACCCCCGTTTCCGCCATCTGCTGCTCCAGACCGCCAAGCCATGACGGATCATCCTGCCCGTCGCGCAATAACTTTGAGCGCTGGGAAAGCGCATTCTCATACCGCGTCACCCGCCCCGAATGCCCCGGATCAAAACCAAACACCAAGCGATCCAAAAACCGCCTGCGCTCCCGCGATGAATCAAGAAAAAGCCTGTCCATCTGCGGTGTCAGCCAGACGCAGGATATATGCTCGCCCAGAGCGTTCTGCCCGCGCGCGGCCTTGCCGTTAATCCGCACTGTGCGCTTTTCCCGTCGTGTATCCCCACTGATACTTGCGGGATCAAGCCCCGTGCCGATCCGTACCTCGTCCCCGTATTTGGAAATCGTTTTGGCCGCTACAGCCCAGAGATTGTTATCATTTTGACGCTGAATCTCGGACAATTTAGCCGAACGCAGGCCCCGCCCCGGCGAAAGCAGCGAAACAGCCTCCAGAATATTGGTCTTTCCCGCTCCGTTTTTCCCGTAAAACACAAGCAAACCCGCCGCAAGGCCGAGAATTTCCTCACGCGCATAAGACCGGAAAGACTGGAGTTTTAAGTCCTGAACATACGCCATACTTTCTTTTTAAAGCCATTTCATGGTAAAAACACCTTGGAAATTAGTTTGACTTCATAAATTCATGCTATTATTTTCCATATACTTAAAAAATGAAAAGGAGTTCATCCCTATGAACCACTTAAAAAGAATAGCAACGACAGCGGGATTATCTGTCTTACTGACTACGGGAGCACTGGCACAGGACTCAGATCAGGAAGTGAATCTAGCCGATATTGAAGTGGATAGCATTTCAATTACTGCAGCGGATGGCTCTGTACTTTTCAACCATGCTTCAAATGATACTTCATCAGAAACAACACCATCAGGTCTATCCGGTGTAAAACAACGCGGTCAGTCAAACGGACAAACTCAACCCGCGGCACGCGCCGGACGCGGAGGGACAAGAGGCGCAGAAACAGCATCCGCGCCTATCGAACTTGACGACATGGAAGATTGCGTAGAACTTTCTTCGGAATTCGTATCGAAAGCCATAGAACAGTCAGGAGCATCACGCTCAGCCAGAGGACGCGCAGCTGCGCCAAACCCGAACGCAGACGAATTTTCTGACTTTACGGCCAAATGCTTTAATGATGGCGAAGAAGTCGGAACAATAACATTTAGCGAAGACGGAACACCGACGGTCCAGCTTTCCGGCATGGACGGCCCCTAAAAGCCAAAACGACGAATATCAAAGAATTTTTTAATGCCGCTGTGACTAAACACGCAGCGGCATTAACACGTAAAGGGAACTCGGATCGCTGTTGTCCTGAATGATCGTCGGACTGGCAGAATCTGCCAATGTCAAACGACATCCTTCACCCTCAATCTGGGAGGTAATATCCAGTAAGTATTTGGCATTAAACCCGATCTCAAGATCGGTATCGCCGTTAACTTCCATCTCCTCGGTCGCACTACCGGACTCCGGCGAGCTTGCGGACAACGTCATCTGCTTGCCGCGCAGCGCAATTTTGAGCGCACGGGACTTCCCGTCTGAAATCGTAGAAACACGGTCAATCGCACCTGTAAACATCTTCGGATCAACTTCGACAACCTTGTCATTTCCTTCGGGAATAACCCGCTGATAATCGGGAAACTTCCCGTCAATCAATTTAGAAGTCAGAACAACATGATCGAATGAGAAACGCACCTTGTTCTCGGACAAGGAAATCTGGATCATATCTGCGGCTTCATCAATCAACTTACGCAACTCGCCAACCGCCTTACGCGGCACAATAACGCCGGGCATCCCCAGCGCACCGTCAGGAAGCGGCATTTCAAAGCGCGCAAGCCTGTGTCCGTCGGTCGCAACCGCACGCAAGACTTTCAATCCTTCACTATCGGCTTCGTGCACGTAAATACCGTTCAAATAATAACGGGTTTCTTCCGTCGACATTGCAAACTTCGTACGATCAATCAATGAACGCAAATCAGCGGCAGGAATAGCAAAATTCACCGGCAGTTCACCAACGGCAATTTCAGGAAAATCGGAAACGGGCAAACAGCTAAGTTTAAAGTCCGAACGCCCCGCCATCACGGTCATTTGCGTCCCGTCAGGCTTCAACGTCACCTCGACCTGCGACCCGTCGGGAAACTTGCGGACAATATCGTAAAAAGTGTGCGCGGGCGCAGTCGTCGCACCATCTTCAGCCACTTGCGCTTCAACCGCCTCGACAATCTCGAGATCCATATCCGTCGTCGACAAAGACAGCGAATTGCCCTCGGCCTTCAAAAGAACATTGGAAAGAATCGGAATAGTGTTCCTGCGCTCGACTGCACTTTGAACATGATTCAAGGATCTTAGAAGCGCGGAGCGGTCAATAGTAAACTTCATGGGCGTAGTCCGTTACGTTTTAGCTGTGTGTGATTCGGTAAAGTTTAACATAGTGTCGATTCGCGCAAAAGCCTTAACACAAGCCCAGCGTGCGATATTCATAAAAAAGTTAAGAAATAATCAGAGCCCGAGCCCCTCAACATTAAGATTCAATGTCCGCGCCGAACCGCGTGCTGCTAAAAACAACTTGTCATCACAACCTTCGCCAAGACTATTTGTAGCTTCTTCGTAAAGTGCCGCAACTTCGTCAATACTCTCGATACCGTCAAACGCACCGACAATCTCTTCAGCAGAATGATTGGCATGCACCGCGAAGTAAACCGTCATTGCCGTAATAGAACGGTCGGTATTAATAAACGGCATCACCGAACTCAGCAGCAAGATCACGGTAATACCCGCCGAGATGCGTATCAACCTCAGCTCTAATGTCATCAAGACTGGGCTGTTGCTCTTCAGACATACCTAAGCCGCCTGCGCCAGATCAGGTTGATCCGCTTCCAGTGTATTCCAGAATTTCTCGAACAACGTTGTCTCGTAAGCGCTCAACTTTTTCAGCAAATCATACTGCTCGCCGCACGCTTCGAACATTTCCGCCAGATGCCCGTCTTCCTCGGCAATCAAACTTGTAAGAGAAAGCCCAATTCCTTCAGCCTCAAGAACCTCCTGATAAATCTCATACATCCAGCAAGCCCGAAGCTCGATAATCAAAGACACCCAAGGGTAAGCCTCTTCGGCCTTCACCTGTTTGGAAATACCTGCATCCAGGCGCCCGAAATACATCGCCGCAGGAATACGCGTCATCGTATTCTCATCCGTAAACCCGTCAAGCTTCTCTTCGCCGATCCGCTCCGCATGGCGCTTGAAGAAATACGCATGACGCGCCTCCTCGGCCAGATGCTGCAACGTGTCCTCCGTCAACGTCTGATCCATCTGGGACACCATAATCTTGCGACTGCCCATATGCTCAAGCATCGAAAGCATGTTCATGAACTTGGCATGGCGTTTGTTATCACGAACCAACTCGGTCAAAAACCCGCGAACGGGGGCTTCAAGCTGCGTGTTGTTGTCCCTCATCCCTGAGGCGCTCCAGGGCGAAATCGATGCACTCATAAATCTCTTCCAAATCTTCAGTTGTTACACAATACGGGGGCAAAATATAAACGGTGTTACCCAACGGACGCAAGAGAACGTTTTTCGATAAAAAAGTCTCGTAAAGCTTCGGCTGGATATCCGAAAGATACCCGCCCTCCTGAACCTTGATATCAAGGGCAAAAATCCCCCCGCATATCCGCACGTTGTTAACGTCATCACGCGCCTCGAACCGGGCCTTGGCCGCTTCATAAGAGTGTGTAATCCCGCGAATGCGCCCCAAAACATCTTCCTCTTCCCAGATCCTGAGTGAAGCCAAAGCCGCCGCGCTCGCCAGCGGATTGCCTGTAAACGAACTGGAATGGAAAAACATCTTCGCGCGGTCGGTATCGTAAAACGCATCGTAAATCTCTTGAGTCGCAAGCGTCATCCCCATCGGCAAGAACCCGCCCGTCAAACCTTTCGATAAACACAACAAATCAGGCGTAAAACCGGCCTGCTCACAAGCAAACATCGTACCCGTACGCCCGAACCCCGTCATCACCTCATCGGCAATCAACAACACGCCATGCGCGCGGCACATCTCCGCCATCTGCGATAACAAATCCGCGGAATAAAACAGCATTCCGCCCGCACCCAGAACCAGCGGCTCGAACACAAACGCCGCCGTATCCTCGCCATGCGCATCCAGAAACGCCGCAAGCGCATCCAGCGTCTCTTGCGCCTTCCCCGCTTCGGGGAACGGCAAATGCGTCACCTCGAACAGGAAATTTTCGTAAATCTTGTTATAGACACTGCGCGCCCCCGCAGACATCGTGCCGAACGTATCCCCGTGATACCCACCGTCAATCGCAAGAACCTTGTTCCGCGCCCGCCCTGTCTGCGCCCAGTATCCGATGGCCATTTTCATTGCCACCTCGACCGCCGTCGATCCACTGTCGGAGAAAAATACATGCCGCAAAATCTGATCTGCAAACGCTTTGTCCGTATGATTCAAAATCCCGCGCGCCAGGTCTTCAGCTGGCGCATGCGTAAACCCCGCAAAAATCACCTGATCCAACTTCGCGGCCTGCGCCTGCACCGCCTCCACGATTTTCGGATGGCAATGCCCGTGTGACACCACCCACCACGACGAAATCGCATCAATTATCCGCCGCCCGTCAGGGGTAAACAAATACGCACCCTTCGCCGATTCAACCTCGATCGAGCCTTGCTTCAACCCGTGCTGCGTAAACGGATGCCATATCGGGGATTGCGTTTTAGTCATGAAAAATCCTCTGCGTTGAAATGATCCTTGAACGCGTATTTCAGGTTTTCGGTCGTCAGCTCCTCTAAAATCGGCAACCGCCCCAGAACCTTCACCTTGGAAATCTCGGCAATGGTTTTGATATTGTCCTCGTTTTCATCCCCGACAAACGCAATGCCAAGCACGGGTATCTCCCGCGCCCATAACGCCTCAAGCGAGAGCAGCGTATGATTGATCGTCCCCAGCCCCGTCCGCGCCACCAGCACAACGGGAATTTGCCATTTCTTATACATATTGACCTGAAGCTTTTTGCGCGTCACCGGCACCATCAACCCGCCCGCCGCCTCGATAATCAGCGGCCCGTCAGGTTCGGGAATCGCTTCAAGCGAGAGCTTCGCCGAATCAATTTCGACCCCGTCAATCTCCGCCGCGCGATGCGGGGAAAGCGGCTCACTAAAAATATATGCTTCGGGAAAAAAACGCTCATCGGGCAGCCCTGTTAAATCCTGTACGGTTTTCGTATCCACACCGTCCGCCACCCCCGATTGCAACGGCTTCCAGTAATAGGCATTCTCCAACCCCATCATCAACGCCGCCGAAAACACGGTCTTGCCCGCATCCGTATCCGTACCCGTAATCACAAACCGCTTGCTCATGCCGCCCGAACCTCCTTCAGATAAGGGCTTAACAATGCCGCAAACCGCTCAAGCTCCGCAACCGGAAGCTCCGAACTTAAGGAAATACGCAGACGCGCCGTCCCTTCGGGCACGGTCGGGGGACGAATCGCACGTACATCAAACCCGCCCTCTTGTAAGGCCTTCGCCGCATCCAGCGCATGTTGATCCGTCCCCAGAATGACGGGAACAATCTGCGTCCCTTCCCCGCCGAGCATTTCACGCGCACGGTTTGAAAGCGCAAATAATTTATTCCGCCGCCCCTCCCCGTCAACCGTTGCAAGAATCTCCAAAGATTTCTGAACCAGAAAAGCCTGCAACGGCATCGGCGCCGTCGAGTAAATAAACGGACGCGCACAATTCACCATGTACTCGATCACATCACTCGACCCACACACCAGACCGCCCGCAACACCGATGGCTTTCCCGCACGTATGCAAAGTGATCAAATGATCGTAACCATGCTTCGAGATTAAATCCCAGCACAAACCCTTGCCCCGCAGCCCATAAATGCCGCTCGCATGCGCCTCATCCACAACCAAAATCGCATCATGCGCCTGCGCGAGCTTAAACATCTCCGCAAGCGGTGCCTGATCGCCGTCCATCGAATACACCGACTCAACGGCGATATAAAGACTCTCCGCATTATCACGCACGGCCTTGATTTTCTCCTCAAGATCATTGAGGTCGTTGTGCCTGAACTTCACCGACCGCGCATTGCTCGCCTGCAACCCGTCACGCACACTCGCATGGATCAGGGAGTCATAAACAATCGCATCATGACGATCAGGTAGTGTTGTAAACAGCGCGTAATTCGCCTGAAAACCGCTTGAAAAATAAAGGGACCGCTCAGCCCCGAAATATTCAGCGGCATAGTCCTCAAGGCTCTTGTGCGCATCCGTGTGCCCGCGCAACAGCCGCGATCCTGCAGCGCCGATAGGCATGCCGTCTTGTAGCGCCCGAACGACAGCATCCCTTAAATCGGGGTGATCAGCCATTCCAAGATAATCATTGGAGGTAAGATCAATGCCGTTCGGCAGTTGAAGCATCCGATATCGGGATTGTGCCTTCAGATGCTGTATGGTTTGACGATGTTTACTCATGCCAGAGTCATAGCAAACACCGAACCAAAACACCATGAAAACAGACCTAAAAACTTACCGATTAATCACCCCATGTTTTCGATGGTTTGCGGTATTTTTGCGGCTTATAACTCGGATAAAATGCCCGCTCCGCTCTCGCCTGTCTCTTGGCCGCATAACGCTTCTTGTTAATTCCGTCAAAAACGATGCAGTTATCAAATCTTTTATAATCAACACAATCCAAAGTCTTGCCGATGGCACAACCGCTCAGCAATACACAGCATAAAATCATTGCACAGAAATATTTCATTTCTCTTTCCCTGAAATAATTAAACATTGTTCAATTATTTTATGATAACGCCTTTAGCAACCAAAGCGCAAGAAAATTGAACATTGTATAGTTTTGTGGTAATTTGTCGGCGCATCGAATATCAGGAGCAAAATGATGGCAAGACGAAGCGATCACACCCGCGAAGAGCTAATCGAACTCACGCTGAAAGCCGCCGTGAACATAGTTAAAAAAGACGGAGCAACAGCCTTGACTGCCCGCAATCTGGCAAAGGAAATCGGCTATACACCCGGCACGCTCTATAACATGTTTGGCTCGATGGATGGCCTGCTATATGAAATCAACAAAGAAACACTGTTCAAAATAAGTGAAACAATCGCCACCGGGAAAACATCTTCTTCCGCGCCAAAAATTAGAAAAATCCTCAATCAAATGGCAGAAGACTATATAAACTTCGCGCATAAAAACCGTGAGTTATGGCTCCTTCTGTTTGATACGCCATCCGATCAAAAACCGCCAAAATGGTATCTGGAGATTATAGAGAACAGCTTTCGCCCGCTCGAAAACGTCATCGCCCCGCTCTACAGATCAAATAAGGAATTGGAGTTGGCCGCAAGAACGCTCTGGGCATCCATACATGGCATATGCTATCTGGAGATCACCCAAAAAGGCCCGATGCGCAAATCCAAACAAAACGCAATCGAACACGCCGAATACGTCATCAAGACCTACATCAACGCAGCTAAAAAATAAGATAGAGTAATTTAAAGATCAGGCCACGACTTCGGCTTCTTTTGTTTCGCTAGTGCCGACTTCCTCTTTAAACGGAGCACGCGGCTTCAAACCAAGCTCATGCAACAAGCCGTAATCGGCGTCCTTCTCAGGATTTGGTGTGGTCAGAAGCTTTTCACCTGTAAAGATGGCATTCGCACCGGCCATAAACGCCAGCGCCTGCGCTTCTTTTGAAATCGTCAAACGACCGGCGGACAAACGCACCATCGCCTTGGGCATCAAAATACGTGCAACCGCGATACAGCGAATCCACTCAAAAATATCGAGCATCTTCTGATGTTCCAATGGTGTCCCCTCAACCGGAACAAGCATATTGATGGGAACCGATTCAGGCTGCGGATCAAGATTGGAAAGCGTATGGAGCAATGAAATGCGATCGTCTTCACTCTCACCAAGCCCGAGAATACCACCGCAACACGCCGAAATACCTGCCTTCGCAACATTTTTAAGCGTGTCCAGACGCTCGTCGTAACTGCGCGTTGTAATCACCTTGTCGTAATACTCGCGCGATGTATCCAGATTATGATTGTAAGCAGTGAGCCCTGATTCTTTCAGTTTGAAGGCCTGCTCCTCGGTCAACATCCCCAGCGTACAGCACGCCTCCATGCCCATATCGGTAACGCCCTTGACCATGTCACAAACACGATCAAACGCCTTGCCATCCAGCACACGCGGCCACGCAGCCCCCATACAAAAACGCGTTGAGCCGGACTCTTTCGCTTTACGCGCCTGCTCCAGAACGTCATCCGTTTTCATCAGGATTTCTTTTTCCAGATCGGCGTTATTATGAATCGACTGCGAACAATAACTACAATCTTCCGTGCATCCACCCGTCTTGATTGAGAGCAATGTACACATTTGCATATCCTGCGGATCGTGATTCGCCCGATGAACGGATGCGGCCTCGTATACGAGGTCAAGGAGCGGACGGCGGTAAAGCTCTGTTACCTGATCAAGAGAAGCATAAGGATTCGTCATAAAGTCCCCTAAATTTACGCTGTGCTGAAACTGGCTATCACATTAAAGAAGATAAAGAATTTGGCCAGTATTTTTATTGAAAAAAACGCGAAAAGCCTGACAAGACGAACAACGATAATCCCTGAACCTTCAAAAACGATAAAAATATAAGGTATTGAAAAATATTGCAAACTTTCTTTTTTCTTGCAAAGCAGCATTAAAATTCCTTACCCTTTTCATGCTGACGCCACGGAGAACGGAAATGATTATATGAAGCGTAAAAAACTTCTTGAAATTGCCAACGATACATTCACGCCCACGGATGATCTCAAAAAAACAACAGCCAGCAATTTTATCGTCACGGATTACGAAGGTGACTGGTACGTCCTCGCCTTGCAACGCGCACCCGATAAAGACCCCGAACCCAACCATTGGGGTTTGCCCGGTGGCGGAGTTGATGACGGAGAGACATTGCTCGAAGGTGCGATCCGCGAAACATCGGAAGAAGCCGGACATCTGCCTCACTCCGATTTGATTACACCTCTTGATCTTGTGCATTGTCCCGAAAAAAACAAACAATACCTGTATACCATGTCTTACGTGCCCGAAGCGTTCATCCCCGATCTGGAAAGCGACCCATGCCACGAGCATCAGGATTATCAATGGGTAAAATTCGAAGATTGGCCCGAGCCTGCGCACCAACGCGTCAAAGAATTTATCAACGATTTCGGGATAAAAAATTTGGAAAAAGAGGCCAAAAAACTGCGAAAAACCTCTTCGGATAAAATTCTAAAAGCGCTTATAAAGTCCAACGAGAATCTTCCGCCGCCCGAAGAAGCCGAAATCAAAGGATTGCAAGTATTGGAAGCATAGTAAAAAACCCCGCCGAAAGCGGGGTTTGTTGTTTTTGACTGAACAGTCACGAAGGAGAAGCTTTTTAACCTGTCAAAGCACGGCGAACAACTTCGACATCCTGTGCGATCTGGGCGTCCTCGTCCATCAACTGCTCGACCTTGCGGATTGCATGCATGACAGTTGTATGGTCACGTCCCCCGAACTTGCGCCCGATCTCCGGCAATGAACGGGATGTCAGTATTTTCGCCAGATACATCGCAACCTGACGCGGGCGAGCCACATTACGGGCACGACGTGCGGAGTGCATGTCGGAAAGACGAAGGTTGTAATGCTCGGCAACCTTACGCTGGATCTCGTCAATCGTGATCTTACGATCATGCGCACGAAGAAGGTCTTGCAGAACTTCTTGCGTAGATTCCAGCGTAATTTCCTGCTTTGCAACATCAGCGTGTGCAACGATACGGTTCAGCGCACCTTCAAGCTCACGAATATTGGATGTCACTTTAAGCGCGAGAAACTCAAGAACGCTGTCGGGAACATCCGCGCCCAAACGTGCACGCTTGGCTTCTAAAATACCAAGACGCAAATCATATGTACTCGGATGAATATCGGCCACAAGCCCCCAGGCCAGACGGGAACGCAGACGCTCGTCTATGCCCGTCAGGTCACTCGGCGCCTTATCGGCTGAGATAATGATCTGCTTGTTCTGATCTACCAACGCATTGAAAGTATGGAAGAATTCTTCCTGCGTAGACTCCTTGCCGGCGATAAATTGAATATCATCCATGATCAAAACATCGACGGAACGGAACTGGTCCTTGAAATTCATCGTATCATTGGCTCGCAATGCTTTGACAAACTGGTACATGAATTTCTCGGCGGAAAGATACATAACGACCTTCTCCGGGAACTGCTCCTCCATTGTCCAAGCAATCGCATGCATAAGATGCGTCTTACCCAAACCGACACCGCCGTAAAGGAACAAAGGATTAAACGGAACGCTCATGCTCTCGACAACGCGCCGTGCTGCCGCATGAGCCAGCGCATTCGGCTTACCGACGACAAAACCGTCAAATGTAAAACGTTGATCCAAAGGAGAGGAAATAGAGGCAACACCTTCTCTAAGATTCTGGTTCGCCTTTGCTTCGTCTACTTCTTTATCATCTTTCTGATCCGCATCATCAATGATTGCATTCTGCACCACAACGATTTGCACCTTCTTGATCTCGGCCAGTTCCTCTGTGCACATCTCCGCAATACGCTCGGCGTAATGCGTATGAATCCAGTCACGCATAAAACGGGTTGGCACAGACACTTCCATTGTTCCGTGATAATAAGCACGTAATGTCAAAGGCTTAAGCCAACTACGGAAAATGGCCTCACCAAATTCTTTTCTCATGGCCTGATGAACTGTATTCCAGACCTTCTGCACCTCAGGCGTAGGCTCTAGAGGCGTTTCTTCCAGACTGACATTGTTATTTACTGACGACTTTCCCACAATTTCCGGCATTTTCTATTTCTCTCCACAATATTTCGGTTACTTAAAATTTTCTCACTTACTCTAGCTGGGGGTAACCTGTTGATAAGTTTGTATAAGGCAATAAAGCGCCGTTTCGAAAAACACGTTTCAGTGCGTTCGACAAACTTTCAACTCTGGTAAATGAGGCCTTCTTGTTATGCTTTAGCTCCCCAAGAAACTAACGATCGAAGACCATCCCCTATAACATCATGCCGACACTTGATCGACTTGGCTGGTAATCCAGTAAAATGTAACCTGGTAGGTCACACGTGATACTGCATGTGATCGAGACAAAAAGGCAACGCTAGAAGGTTACCCCTTCTGGACTTGTTTCCGGCAATGTCTCGCTGACAAGAATCAGACTACACCAATTTTTAATCTCGAAGCAATAAGAACATACACGGAACATGCAAAAAAGAAATATTTTTTCTCTGGGAAAATGCTGCAGCAAAAAATGCTCTCTGTAGACGTACAAAGAGCATTTTTCATATATATATCATAATGTTACGGGAGCAATCAAATATCCGGTCGCAAGACTGCTATGCACTAATCGCTTTAATACGATTGGACAATCTTGAGAGCTTTCTTGATGCAGCATTTTTGTGAAAAACGCCCTTCGCAACACCGCGCAGAAGCTCGGGTTGCATACGCTTGAACGCTTCTTGTGCAGCCTTCGCATCACCGGACTCAATCGCCTCTTCAACTTTTTTGATGAACGTGCGAACGCGGCTTTTGCGTGATGTATTGATCACATCACGTCTAGCGTTGCGGCGTACGCGTTTTCTTGCAGAAGCATGATTTGCCATTCTTAAAACCTTTTCAATTCTCTAATTCATTAATCTAACAAAATCATTGAGACTTTGTGTACGCCCCTAAAAGTCCACAGGAATTTTTACCTAACGCACTCTTAGTAACGCCGCTTTCTCTTAGAAAGCAAAAACCTACCCTACGTAAGCTTTTAAAAAGTGAGCATGAGTAATACTTGCCTAAACCCCCGCTTGTCAAGCAATTCATGCTCATTTTTGAAGGGTTTTTTATAAAAAAACGAATCAAAAAGAAATCGATTAGTGCAAAGGCTTAACCAGAATTTTTACAAGCTGATGGTTATTTTGCCTTGTGAATGAAATTTCGAGTTGCTCCTGATCACGGAAAAAAGTCTGATCATTCACGCGCCCCCATCCGAATTGCGGTAAACTCCCTTGATAGTAGAGCAGGACATCCTTCTGACTGACATGATGCATTTCGGCAAACGCTTCAATGATTCGACCCTCTGGCTTATCAAAATAAACGCTCTCTGATGGAATCTCCTTTAAACCTGGCATAAGCGGCAGGTCATCAATTGTATCGAAAAATTCTGCTTCCTGCCTTTGAGCGATACCAGCCCCGCCCTGCCCGTATGCCGACACCGACAAAACGGCAAAGAAAAAGACGGCCAAAAAAAGAAGCAGAAAACGCGCGGACTGTTGAAATGCGTAAATCGGATATTGAGTCATATATAATGTCTATCCTATTTTTGACAGCCCGGACAATAAAATGATGACCGGCCGGACTGAACAATCCTCAGAACTGTAGCATCACAGCTTGCCCGCGGACACGCTTGCCCGGTCTTGTCGTAAACTGAAAACTGATACTGAAAATACCCTAGAGACCCGTCCGTATGTTGATAATCCCTTAACGTACTTCCGCCCGCTTGAAGTGCACGCTCCAGCACCTCTTGAATCGCTACGTGTAATTTGACAGCTTCTTTTTTTGTGACGTCCTTGGCTGATCGTGCAGGATGAAGACCCGAATCATAAAGGGCCTCACATGCGTAGATATTGCCCAGCCCCGCAACAACACGCTGATCCAGCAAAACAGATTTGATCGCAGAAGACTTGCCCTGAAAAACCTTAAAAAGATAGTCCGGCGTAAACAAATCATTGTCTGCACCGACAGGCTCCGGCCCCATCTGTGAAAAGGGCTTGGACATCTCCCAGCCATTCGCGGGCAACAAGTAAAGCATCCCGAAACGCCGCGGATCGTGAAAAACAATTCGACCCCCGTTTTGGGTTTGGAAATAAACATGGTCGTGTTTCAGGAAATCATAAGGCTCTGAAGGTGCATAAATCCGAACGCGCCCCGACATTCCTAAATGCAAGACAACAACATGATCATCATCGACACCGAAAACGATGTATTTTCCGCGCCTTTTGAGAGAGGTAACACGCCGCCCCGAAACCTTCTGCACAAAATCCTGCGGTATAGCAACCCGCAAATCGTAGCGAAACACCTCTACGGCTTCTATAACAGCCCCGGTAAGCGTGAGCTCCAGCCCGCGCTTCACTGTCTCGACTTCCGGTAATTCAGGCATAAAAACCCCTTAGAGCTTATCCCAACGGAGATACGGCATATCCATATTACCCGTATAAAGGAGAAGAGGATGTATACGCTGGCTTTTGAGCATTTCCTCCGGTGCCATCCAGTAAAGCGTCTTTCCGTCTTCTTTATCAATTTTGATGACAACATCAAAGTACCGCAAAGTCAGAACCTGATAGGTAATACCCGGAACATCCTTGGGTGGGCCCAACTTAGGTGCTGGCATGAGTGTGATGCGGGAGTCATTCTTGTTATAAGAAAAATACCCGCGCGCATATTTCCTGAAACCGCTTTGCGGATCGCTTAAATAAATGATTTGGAATTGTTGCCCTGCCAATACCAACTCAGCGATACTGCCTTTGAAACTGGTGGTCCAACGGCCCGATAAATCGGTAACCGAAGGTGCGACCATCTTGCTGGCATTCGGCAAAGCCGCCATCTCCGGATAAGGAACCTCACACCCGGGACAGTCATCATTGTCAGAGCCTTCATTCTCTTGACCATCATTTTGCTTTTGGTTATCAAATTCGGCAACCTCACTGACTTGCTCCGGCGGCGCATCAGCTCGATCCATATATATGAATGCTCCAACTGCCAGAAGAAGTGCGACCCCTGCTGACAGAATCAAAACGCCGACGAGATCATTTTTTTTCGACGCAACGATGGTATCTTTCTGCTCCAAAGATGGCTTTTTTGTGACAGTCGTTTGATCGCTATTTTCTGAATCTGACATCGTTTTTTCCTGCTGTCCGAAATATAATTTCATTTAATTTCTACCATAATAAATGATCTGCGCAAAAATTCAGCGAAAACCTCAGAAAAATAAAAAAACACAAACACAAGCCCTAAAAAACAAGCAATATGAATACCTTGAGCAACATATAAAAAAAGAAAAAGTTGGCACGAAGGCCAACTTTTATACGCAGTATCGTGTGTGTGGGGATTCACGAACAGATATTTACGACTATACACTCACCAGCTTGCCGCTGATTTTTTAAACTATGCATAGTGTTTATCTGTAAGTGTTTTGTACAGCTTTGCCATAAAATTGTCAAGATTTGATGCATTTTTTTTGTACTTAAGTGTTTTTTATTTGCATTCACTAATGTAACTCATGTAGACATGGCGCGCGAAAAAACATATAAGAAATAACGTTAAACGCAGTAAAACCGCAGTGTTTTGGGATTAAAATAAAGTGCCGACGATTGAACAAATTCGTGCTGCTAGGGCTCTTATTGGCTGGAGTCAGGGAGACCTTGCCGATCATGCAGGTCTGTCACAAACAGGCATTGCACGTATTGAGAACGGAACAAACCAGCCGAATTCAAGCACGATCGAGAAAATTACGAGAGCTTTTGATCACGCTGACATTGAATTTATCGGGGACAACGGTGTTAAGCGGAAAAAAGGCGAAGTTAAGGTTTACAAGGGGGCAGAGGGCTTCAGCTTCTTTTTGGATGACGTTTACAACACCGCCATCCAGAACGGCACAAAGGAAAAGCCAACGCAAATTTACCTTTCAAACGTCGTGCATAATAACTGGGTGAAATGGATGGGTCCTGAAAAATGGGAGCACCATGTTGAAAGGATGATCAAAGATAAAGACATCATGGATGTACGCATCATCGTAAAAGAAGGCGACAGCTATTTTCCCGCGCGTGAGTATTCCAGCTACAAATGGATCCCCGAGGAAATCTTTAGTGATAAATCCTTCTACTCGTACCACGATAGATTGGCCTTCCTGAACTTTAAAGAAGATGACGTCGAAATCATGATCATGCGCCACCCTGAATTTGCACAAGGGTACAGAAACTTGTTCCTGATCGCATGGGAAAAAGCTGCGAAAACACCGCCGGGGCATTAAAGCTATATAGAGAACTTGGGTTTAAAATAGAGTTATGGGTATTTCTACGAAAGACTTGATGGAGGCAATCCTCGCAAGGGATATTATTTCCCGCTTGCAGGACGCCGGCGTGACCGAAGAGCAAATGGCCGCCATCAAAGCCGACTACTGGAAGCCGGAAATTTTGGAAAGCCTTGATCCTTGGAGCCGCCGTTACCTCGAAAGCGGACAACTTTGGGGGAACGAGGCCAGCACATGCGGTGAATTCCTTCTGGACAATCTCGGCCCCGACAGCCTTGTCCTCGATCTCGGATGTGGATATGGACGGGACTCCAAGGCTTTTGCCGAAAACGGCCACCGCGTGCTTGCTGTCGATATGGCGCAGATCGCCGTCATTGACGCCGCATCCCAACTCGAAGACGCCATCAAATCAGGGTCCGCAGGCGTTATGCGCGCAGACTTTATCCGCGCTCCGATCCTGCAGGAACGCTTTGATGCGGTCTCGACGCACCGTATGTTCCACCTGCCCGACCCGTCGGAAATCAAGGCACTGACCAACAGGATAGCTGGCGCGCTTAAGGCCAAAGGCTTACTGGTTTTGAGTGCCAGAAGCCCCGCAGACTTCAATCCCGAGCAAATGGATAAAATCGACGATAAGACAGCCGTCTACAAGGACCGCCCGACACACCGCGTCAACTTCTACGACGAAGAGCGCCTGACAAGCGTCCTCAGCGACCGCTTCACAGACTTCTCCTTCCAGCACGGCGAGGAAATGGAATCCGTCGGCAATTTCGACGAAGACGGCAATCAGGTCATGTCCAGCTATATCCGTGTTGTCGCCCGCAAGAAAACCGATGCCGAACGCCGCGCTGACCGTAACGGCAATGGAAGCAGGAACGGTGGCAATGGTGGCGGTAGCGGTAACGGCGGCGGCAATGGCGGAGAAGCCGTCGACACAACTCTCGAAATCCCCTAACCTAAAAGTCTGCTTGGCTAAATTTTCCTCGGATTTACTTTGAAAAACAATTATAAAATTTCGTCATTTGTAATATGGCTTTGCGCCCTCACAGGATGCACATATCATCCCAAACAGATGCAAATCGAGCATATATCTTCCAGAATTACTGACGGCCCTTACGACACAGAATTTCATCCTGATTGGGAAAAATCCCCAAAACTTGAAATGACGTTCAGTGGAGCTGCACCTTATGCATACATGCAAACCAACAAATATAGAAACGCGACTATGTCGTGCATTTTCATCCGTAACAACAAAAGAGTAAAAAGTTACTCAGCTACGGCTATGGTATTCTTTACTAAAGTCATTGAACCCAAATCTCCACGAACAACTATGTATAGTAAGTTCGGGAAAGAAGTACTTTTATATAATGCGTACACTTTTTCAAACTTCACAGTTGAAGGGATTAGTAACAATCCGCCCTTTGAATTGCTTGAAGAAACATGGAATAGAACTGAATGTTTTCTAAAAGGACATAAAAGCATATTCGGACCTTTCGTGGAATCTAACCCAATCACCATCACTAAAGAAAAATTTCTGGAACTCTACGAAAACTATTCCAACCAATAAAAAACCCCGCAATCACTCGCGGGGTTTCGTTTAATCGCTATAAAGCGGTTTTTGAGGCGTTGGGCTTACATCATGCCCATACCGCCCATTCCACCCATGCCGCCCATGTCACCCGCACCTGCGGAAGCATTTTCCTCAGGAATTTCGGTAACCATGGCTTCTGTTGTAATCAACAGACCTGCGACAGATGCTGCATCCTGAAGAGCAGTACGAACGACCTTAACAGGGTCGATGATACCGGACTTAACCATATCAACGAACTTGTCGTTTTGTGCATCATAACCGTAGTTCTTGTCTTTCTGCTCAAGCAGTTTACCGACGATCACAGAACCTTCCTTACCGGCGTTTTCCGCAATCTGGCGAACAGGAGCCTGGATCGCACGACGGACGATTTCGACACCAACAGCCTGATCGTCATTCTCGGTTTCCAGCTTATCAAGAGCTTTCGTTGCGTAAAGAAGAGCAACACCGCCACCGGCGATAATACCCTCTTCAACAGCCGCACGTGTGGCATGCAACGCATCGTCAACACGATCCTTACGCTCTTTCACTTCGACTTCCGTCGCACCGCCGACACGGATAACGGCAACACCACCGGACAATTTCGCCAGACGCTCTTGCAGTTTTTCACGGTCGTAATCGGATTCTGTGTTTTCGGCTTGCGAACGAATTTGGGAACAACGGGCTTCGATGTCTTTCTTCTTGCCCGCACCGTCAACGATTGTTGTATCGTCTTTGGTGATTGTGATCTTTTTCGCCGTACCCAGCATATCCAGTGTGACATTCTCCAGCTTGATACCGAGGTCTTCGGAAATCAACTCACCACCTGTCAGGATCGCCATGTCTTCGAGCATCGCCTTACGACGGTCACCGAAGCCGGGTGCTTTAACAGCAGCGATTTTCAAACCGCCACGCAGCTTGTTCACAACCAGAGTTGCCAACGCTTCACCTTCAACATCCTCAGCAATGATCAGCAACGGACGGGAGCTCTGAACAACAGATTCCAGAACCGGAAGCAAAGACTGAAGACTTGAAAGCTTACCTTCGTGCAGCAGGATGTATGGGTTTTCGAGGTCAGCCTGCATTTTGTCTGCATCTGTGATGAAGTATGGAGACAGGTAACCGCGGTCAAACTGCATACCTTCAACTGTCACCAGTTCATTGTGCAGGGACTTGGCTTCCTCAACAGTGATAACGCCTTCGTTACCGACTTTGTCCATCGCTTCAGCCAGCATATCACCGATCTGAACTTCACCGTTTGCGGAAATCGTACCGACCTGACGAATCTCGTCATTTGTCTTCACGTTCTTGCCGCGCTTACGCAGATCAGCAACAACAGCTTCGACCGCAGCATCAATACCGCGCTTCAGATCCATCGGGTTACGACCGGAAGACACAGCCTTCGTTCCTTCACGAACGATAGATTGCGCCAGAACAGTCGCCGTCGTCGTACCGTCACCGGAATGATCGTTGGCCTTGCTGGCAACTTCGCGGATCAGCTGTGCGCCGAGGTTCTGCTGCTTGTTTTTCAGTGTGATTTCCTTCGCAACGGAAACACCGTCCTTTGTTGTGCGTGGCGCACCGAAGGATTTCTCGATCACAACGTTACGGCCTTTCGGACCGAGTGTAACTTTCACTGCGTTTGCAATGACATCGACACCTTTGAGCAATTCCGCTCTGGCATCTTCATTAAAAAGTACATCTTTGGCACTCATTTATATTCTCCTTTAATTTTAATCGCTTGAATGGGATTAGGCGGCAACAACACCGATGATGTCTGACTCTTTCATCACCATCAGCTCTTCGCCGTCGATTGTGACTTCAGTTCCGGCCCATTTTGAAAAGATAACCTTGTCACCGGCTTTGACATCCAGAGGACGAACCTCGCCGTTGTCATTAACGTGACCGTTACCGACTGCTACGATCTCACCTTCCATAGGTTTTTCCGCAGCTGTGTCAGGGATAATAATCCCGCCTGCTGTTTTTGCTTCTGCTTCTACTCTGCGAACCAGAACGCGATCATGCAAAGGACGAAATTTGATTTTTGCCATTTGAATCGTCTCCATATAAAGTTTCGTTTGCAAGCTTCCGAACCGCAAACAGCTTCACCGTGAAACTGATTTGAAGCCAATTCGAAAGCTCCACCATACCCGCAATGAAAAGAATGTTTAGCACTCCTCATATGCGAGTGCTAATTGAATACTCCAATGCTGTGGAAAAATCAAGAGTATTTGAAGGAGGATTTTATGACACAAATCCCGCAAGAACTCTGCGGTAACTCTGCGGTAACTCTGCGGTAACTCTGCGTGCAACCTATAGAACTCCAACACGGTTTGCAACTTTCTCGTAAGCGCTGCCTTGCAACGCTCAAACCGTTGATAACTGGGCGTTAGAGAAGTTTTTATTTTTCAGGGTTATATTAGTTAGTGTATAATATAGAAAATACGCTGAAAAAAAGCATATATAACAGGAGGTTATCGAAAAATGGCAGACTTGGAAAAACAAATGAAGGATTATCGGCTTGTTACGGCCAAAATTCTTTACCATCTCCCTGATTTTAATGAACTTTTACAGGAATTCATTTGGCAGGAATACGACCTCGCACCAAAACTCCCGCACCTGAAAAAATTCCTTACATTCTGGGACAACGAGATCGAAGGTAAGATTCACTCGGTCTACATTGCCAAACAGGACTTGATAACACCCGGTGATTATCGCTTCCCCGAATGGCAACAAACCGTCCAATAAAAAACAAAGAAAATAAGTCTTATTTATTTTGCATCTGCGAACAATCCCCCCTATAAGGGTTTCCATACTGAATTTATTATTTATGGTAATTTTCTGATGCAAAAACCAACCGTAGAACTCTCGGGCCTCGGAACGGATTTTGACCGCGTCTCTGCCAAAGTCGGCACGGTCCTGCGCCATGTAGACATTTCTGACATCAACACAATGGTTCATAACGCAAAACCAAGCGTCGGCGATGTCGTTCTGGCCAAAGTCATGTCCGTCGGAGACAAAAGCACTCTTCAGAACCCGCAAGGGCGGGATGTGGAACTCCTGCAAGGCGATAAAATTCTGGTCGCCTACGGTAACCGCTACGCCGTTGAAGAATACCGTGCATTGATCCCTGAAGACCTCGGCGAATGCCATCTGGTCTCGGGCGGCGGCGTGGCTTCACGGATTCAGGAGCAAAACGAAGCCATGGGCAAACCGACAGTCATAAAACCGCTCGGCCTCTTTGGAGGAAAAGACGGAATGCCGCTAAATACCAGAGACTACGCCATGATCCCGCACGGTTACGATATGCGCGCCAGACCACCCGTTATTCTGATCATGGGAACAGGCATGGATGCGGGGAAAACCACATTGGCCTCCTCACTGATCAAGGGCATGACCCGCGCAGGCTATAAGGCAGGATTCGGAAAAATCACCGGAACGGGCCTGTCATCCGATATCTACAAACCCTTCGATGCGGGGGCGATCGCAGGCTGCGACTTCGTGGATATGGGCTATCCCTCAACGTACCGCATCGGTACGGACGAAATTGAGGAAATCATGACGGGCGTCACAAAGAATCTGTCCTTGCACGGCTCCGAAGTCATTATCGTAGAAGTTGCCGACGGCGTTTTACAGGCAGACAACCGAAAATTACTACAATCCCCTACATTTCAGGAAAAAGTGGATGGTGTCGTGCTTGCAGCTGACAGTGGCTTAAGTGCACTTTTCGCAGTAGAAAAACTCAACGAATATGGATACGAGCCCTTGGCCGTCGGCGGACGCATGACAATGGCACCATTAACGGTAAAAGAGTTTGAAAGAGGACTCAGAAAAGACATGCATGTCGAAATGGGCGTACTAACACGCGACCAGATGCAGCAAAAAGGAACAGCCAACAAAATGCTGGATACAATGCTGGCAAGACGACAGGGCGAACCGAACAGAATCATCCGCGAGATCATGGAACGCAGGGGCTTCACGGTCGCGAATGACACCGGAGTAGACCCCCAGACACTCGAAAGCTAAAATTATGATATTAATCAAAGTTTTTGGCCAAAATAAGCTTTAACCCATCAAGATTTTCATCCAGAACGATCTGACAGGACAGTCTGGAATTATCATGCGGATCAAACGCATAATCAAGCATTTCCTCTTCTTCCTGACGCATCGGTTGCAACTTATCGATCCATGATTCATCAACATAAACATGACAGGTTGCACAGGAACAAGCCCCTCCGCATTCCGCCAAAATAGGCAGGCCGTATTCGCGGATGATTTCCATCGCGGTCCAGCCCTCAACAGCCTCCAGCTCGTGCTCCTTGCCATCCGGATCAGTAACAAAAATCTTCAACGCATCCCTCCGCTTTTCTTATCATCCTCCTGAGGGCCATCGAATACTTCCTCAATCCCGAAAGCAATAGCAATTGTTACAACACCCCATGCAAAAACCGTAGCCGCTGATAATAAAACCTGTGCAATCAGAAACCCGACCGATGTCGATAGGCCGGTCGCCATCATTAAGGCCATGATGAAAAAAGTGCCAAGTAGAATTGGAAATGCTCCGAGCACTATAACAAAAAGCATGCATGAAGAACTGTTCATACCCGCCATGGATTTAAAATAATCCCGAATACTGATGCCTCTGGCCGCTGCCACATATATAAAAAACAGTTTGAACGTCCAGATAATCGCCATGATCAAAAGCATCACGACAATAAACGTGACAAACGTGGGATCCGGCGCTGCCTCTGCAATTTCCTGCTCCGTAGCCATACGGTCGGCGATAGCATTCGCCCTGATTCCATTCAGCGCATGTAAAAACAAAAAGGGAAGAAGGTACAAAATCGTACCCGCCATGATATCGGCCTTACGTTTTGGATCGGCCTCCCTGTCCAGATAGTTTTTCTGATATTCTGGTATATTTTTTTTACGCACATACCCCCAAAACAAAATGGGCTCACCGTACATCTTAAATCGGACAAGTTGAGAATAAAAATACCCTTGGACGAAATATGCGGGCAAAAGCATCAAACCCGCTCTCAACACGTTGCCTTCCACACCCATGTAAAGAATCAGCAAGTTGCAGAACAACACAACGAAGATAACGGGAAACGCTTGCACGGCAAGGTACTCGAAATTCTTGCCTACAAATTTGTAACTGCGTGTGACGGCTTTAAAGAAATCAAAACTTGCCATTACGGTTCCACGGGTTTAAAGCTATAAACCGCGAGATTACAGGATTTCCCAGAGGTTTGAAAGTGCTCTTGACCCAAGCATCACACGAAAAAGAACAAGCTGTTTTAATCACAGCCACTGACGAAAACCGCTCCACCCGCCCGCTTTACATATGGCTGTTTACCTGCTGTGCTCTTGTCTTCGCCCTGATTATCATCGGTGCAATCACAAGGCTAACGGAATCAGGCTTATCCATCGTTGAATGGAACCCTGTCATGGGCATCATCCCGCCCCTCTCAGCGGAACAATGGCAAAGCGAGTTTGATCTGTACAAACAATCGCCGGAATTCATAAAAAAGAATTTCTGGATGACTCTCGCCGACTTTAAACAAATCTACTTTTGGGAATGGTTTCACCGCTTCTTCGCCAGGTTGATCGGCTTTGCCTTCGCCATCCCCTTCATCGCCTTTTTGGTCACAAAAAAAATACCAAAACCGTTCAGGCTTAAACTCTTTGGAATTTTTCTTCTGGGTGCAGCGCAGGGCTTCATGGGTTGGTACATGGTAAAAAGCGGACTTGTTGATCAACCCGCCGTCAGCCATTTTAGACTCGCCGCGCATCTTGGCCTGGCGCTGTTAATCTACTCGACCATGCTCTGGCAAGGCATGACATTCCTGAAAATGGAAAAAAAGCCCCCCGCCAAACCTTCTTCGGCACTACTTAAACAAGGCTCATGCGTTCTGCTATTGGTCTGCATCACGATAGTATGGGGTGCCTTCACCGCCGGACTGGATGCGGGATTAATCTATAATGACACCTTCCCCCACATGGGAAACGCGATCATACCGTCAGAACTCACAAACTCGGAAACATTTTGGTTGGATTTGGCTAATTCCTATGCTGGAGTTCAATTCACGCATAGATGGTTAGCCATTTTTACCACAATAGCAGTCTTGTTTTTCTGTCTTAATGCCATGATAAAACATAACCGAAATGACAAAATCTTCCCGGCGATTGCTGTCGCCGTACTTTGTCAGCTCGGCTTAGGAATTGCCACATTAACCAGCATCGTAGCCATAGAACTGGCAACCTTGCATCAGGCAGGAGCAGTCATACTTCTCACCCTGTTCCTTATAGCACTACATAATCTTAAGAAGGATCAGCCTCAGTTACTGGCGCAAGCAGGTTGAATTGCTTTACAAGACTACCGACTTCGGGCTTGTTGGATGCTGTCGCAGGCGCACTTGTTTTGCCTGAAGTCTTTTTGGGCGCAGCAGGCTCGGATGCCTGTGCTTTCGGAGGCAGCTCTTTTTTATCAGCCTTGCCAGCTTGAGAGGTCTCAGCTTGAGGTTTCAGACTATCTGAAACAGCCTTCTCTGCGGTCGGCGCGGGGGACGACTTTGGCGGATCCGTATCAATTGGTTTAGCCTCCGGAACTGGAATATCTTTCGGCTCTACAGTTTGTGAAGGCTTCTGATCCAAAGGCGGAGGGGTTTCTGCTTGCCCTGACTGAGCAAGCTTCGCAGGTTTTGGCGCCTCATCTTGCGTAGGTGAGGCAAGCTCCACATCTTTTTCAGGCGGCATAGGAGCTTCTACCACGGGTACATCCTCGGCATGCTCCGCCACCACAATGTCTGTCAACTTGGCATCATCACTCGCATCAGGCGCCACAGCCTCCAGCATCTCTTCGGACGACTCTTCACCTTTTGGTACGGGATTTTGTGCATAACGCGCTTGCTCTTCAGGGTTATTAGCCATCATCTCGTCATGCTGTGCTTGCCCTAAATCTCTTACAACTTGTGCATCGGCTTCCTCTTTCTCTGCCGCCGCATCATCAAGAACTTTTTGTTCCTCCTGAGCCTTCGCAAGAAGACCGGGCCTGACCCGTTCCAAAATTGTATCGGTATAAAAATGCTGACAAATCGAAACGCCGAATTTATCGATGATCTCGCCGACATACTCAAATTGCAAAACACCCGCCTTAGAAGTTTTTTCTTTTAATTCAACAATCGTATGCTTGATATCAACACGCCGATCTTCGGCCTCTTCTTCAAGATCAGAGCGACGATCCAAAAGATCCGCTGTAACGCCATCCGTATCAAAACCGATCAATTCATCACCAAGAATGTATTTCGCCGCCACCGGCCACTTTTCGTTGAATTTGATGCGTCCGCTGGAATTCTTTTTGATGTAAAGTGTCGCAATAGCCTCATAAAACTCATCCAGCTTATCACTGAATGCGGCTCTGGACTGATCGACAGGTTTTTCTTCTTCCGGATTCATAAAAGCAAAAACTTTCTCTGAAAATTGTTTGAAAACGACCCTACTCTTTACCATACATCAAACAGATCAGAATGAAAGTATTTCTGGCTCTGAGAGACCCTTAAGAGGACATATCCGAGTCGAAAGATGTGTTTAAAGCGGTAAAAATTCTGATGAAAAACATGGAAACAAATAATTTCGCCGCTTAAAGTGAAATATTATTTTTTAAGGATTTAGATATGAGTGATTTTCTGGATTTAATTAATTACGCCTCCCACAGACCTGAATTGGTCAAATCTTTAGCCGGACAACTCGGCCTCAGCCAGCAACAAACCGATCAAGCCAGTCAAATGTTGATGGCAGCTATTGGTGGTGGTCTTTTGAACAATATCAACAACGGCGGTCTTGAGGGCCTTTTAAGTGCATTGAACCGCGGAAATCACCAGACACTGCTCAACAGAACCAAAACACCGGGCGATAACCTGTTCAGCGTGATACAGGAGGGAAATCAAATCCTAGGCCACATCCTCGGCAACAAAAACATCAGCCGTAAGGTTGCGGAAACCGTTGAACAAAAAACTGATGTCGAGGCGGCAATTCTGAAAACCATGCTGCCGATCATCGCAGCCGCCGTAATGGGACTACTCGCTCAGGCCAAGAAAAAACAAGGCGAGAACCGCTTCAGCAGCAGCCTGACACATATGCTGGACATGGATCAGGACGGCACGCCGGGCGACGACATAATTCGCCTTGTCGGATCGTTAAAGTAAAGCGCCCCTGCAATTACAGCAGCAAATCCGCCGCCAGAAACGCAAAGAAAAACCCGATCACATAGACCAGCACGGAAAACCCAGTGATAAATACGCTGATCTTGCGCAAACGCGCACAGGCTCTGGCCTTGGCCGGATCGGCGGGACACGGCGCATACCGTGCCCGCCACTGCATGTAGACGGAAGCCGCCAGCAAGACACCCGCAACCGCGAACACGATCCCTTTATAAGCGGACAGAGCCGTCAGCCACGGCACGGTCGAGACAATGCCCGCCATCACCGCACCCATCCCGAGCGTCACCAGCAAAGCCGGCAAAGCACAACACAGCAAAGTGCCGATACTGGTAAACAGGCTGAGCGTCGGCAGGATCGTCTGCTTATACAAACTCTCCTCAACCGATCCCGCTTCATTATTCTTCGGTGTGCTCATCATCAGCCTCCCCGCCTCAACGTTCGATACTGGCCACCGCATAGCCGGAATCATTAACCAGCTTCGTAATAGCCTCATCATCCATGTTCCGCCCGTCTTTCATCGTCACGGTAATCAGCTTGTCCGTAAGATTAACGTCAACGGCTTCTACAGGCTCCTGCTTGCCGAACACCTTTTCAATGGCGCGTGCGCAAAAATCACACACCATGCCGTTGACATTGATCTTAACGACATCTCCTGCAAACGCCGAACTGGACGCCAGAATGAGAGAAGCCAGCAGGGACAGGGTAAAAGTTTTAATATGAGTTTTCATTTTTAAGTCTCCTTCTAAAATTAGTAGCGAATGATCCAGTTAAACAGGACCTCGCCGTTATTGTTCATACCGGCCTCGACCAGGTGTACGTCTTTGAAAAACCGCACCAGCGGTGTGACGGTCACCTCATCCCGGCTTTCAGGCTTATGCTCGACCTGAAGCATCAGCCAGGTATGCAAATCACCGTACTCCCCGATATAGGGCGCAACGCCGACCCGCGCCGATTGCATGAAAAAATCGTCGATATCGCCGGCTTCGGTGTACCTGTTTTCATACGAGACAAAGAATCGGCGGTCTTCCCAATCCGCGGCAATACCCGTAAAAGCCGCCGGTTCGGTTTCATGCTCAAAATCGCCATGATCGCTGTACGCCGCACCGATACCGGACTTGAGGTAAAGATTGGCCTGCGAGTCCGGATTATTCCATCGCTTCAACAGGTTATTCAGCTGTACGCCTTGGAAAGTATATTCCCCCTCGCGCCAATATTCCCCCTTATATCCGATGGAATATTTGGCAGTCGGCGAATAATGAATATGAACGGAATTCACATCTCCGTTATTCATAAACATCGCCGTCACCCCGCCGGGATAAGACACGGGCCGCGCAAATGCCGGAAAGGCCAGCACCAAAGCACCCATGATTAAAGTTGTGTGTGTAAGAATCTTCATTTCTAACTCCTGAAAAAGGGTCCAGCCGTCAAAACGGCGCACGTGTAGTGTCAGGAATTAAGATTTCGGGGGGCGATCAAGCGGGGAAACGGTTTTGGAAGAAAAAACATCACTCCCCGTAGGCAAAAGTGACGTTTTTACCGAAACAGGCAGAGAAAAAAGCGCATCCGCACCGGAAATCATGATGTTATGGGACAGAGCGGCCTGCAGACAAAAACACATGCCCTCACAATGACCGGATAACGGGGGTTTTTCTGAATCTTTAGTCGTCTCGCCCGCCATCTCATGGCATGGCATTTGATCCTGCTGGTCATTATGGACATCCTGCACGAAAGCGGAACCATGCGGACAAACAGCCGCAAACGTGCTCAAACTCACGGTATTGAACACAAATGCAAACGCCAGAAAGATAAAAAACAACCGCTTCATAAGCTTCAGTTTATCATAAAAAACGTAACTTTCTTTAATATGTAATTCGCTTGCGCTCATCCAAAAGACACAAAAACCTCAACCTTTAACTAAGCCGCCTTCACCAGCTTCCCCTCGACGAACTCCTTCACACCCGTATAATCGGTTTTCCCGCTGCCCAGCACCGGAATTTTATCCAGCGTCAGAATCGTCTTCGGCACCGCAAGCTCGGACACGCCGTTCTCGGACGCAAACTTGCTAAGCGCGGATTTATCCGCATCCCCGCAAGTCGTCACAAGAATAAGCTGCTCTCCCTTGCGCTGATCTGGAATCGCCACGACCGCATGATCGTCTTCGGGATAGACCTTCTTGACCATCGTCTCAACACTCGCCAGAGACACCATCTCCCCCGCAATTTTCGCAAACCGCTTCGCCCTGCCGAGAATCTTCACATAGCCCTCGCTGTCAATATCGACAATGTCGCCAGTATCATACCAGCCCTCTTCGGGGGGCTGCAAAACGCCGGGCTTATCATTCAGATAATATCCCTTCATGATATTCGGGCCGCGCACGAACAGCCGTCCGCCTTCATCAACGCCCGGCACATCCTCCAAACGGTATTCAACACCCGGAAGCAAACGCCCCACAGATCCTGCTTTCATATGCATCGGCGAATTGAGCGTCAGCGCTGGCGCGGTTTCCGTCGCCCCATACCCTTCAAGAACCCTCACACCAAAACGGCTCATGTAAAGATCGCGCGTCTCATCCTTTACCTTCTCCGCACCCGCAAAAATATAGCGCATACGGTAAAAGTCATAAGGATCGGCCATCCGCGCATAGCCGCGCAGGAACGTATCCGTCCCGAACATGATCGTCGCGTTACTGGAATAGACCATCTCCGGCACAATCCGGAAATGCAGCGGGCTGGGATACATAAAGGTACGAATACCCGAAACCACAGGAAGGATCGTCCCTGCCGTCAAACCGAACGAGTGGAAAACGGGCAGACAATTAAAGACAATATCCTGCCTGTTAAAATCTACTCGGCTCGAAAGCTGCACGATATTCGACATGATATTCTCATGCGACAGCGCGACCCCCTTCGGCAGCCCTTCTGACCCAGAAGTGAACAGGATCACTGCAACGTCTTCGGGCGTAACACCCTGACGTTTATGGATATATTCCGCTGTCATCGGTGCATAGAGCGCCCGCGTCTTATCCAACAAATTGATACGCTTGCGGATATCCTCAAGATAGACAATCTTGACCTTTTCCTCCATCTCGGCTATCAAATCCTCCAGACGCCCGACCTCGATAAATGTCTTCGACGTCAAAACGGTTTTGATCTGCGCAGATTCGCAACTCGCAAGAATAGCCCGCGCCCCTGCCGAAAAGTTCAGCATCGCCGGAACACGTCCAAACGCCTGTAATCCGAAGAACGTTGCAATCGCCGCGCAGGAATTAGGCACCATCAGCCCGACATTTTCACCCTTTTGAGTAATACGCGCGACTTTGCGACCCAACACCACAGACCCGCGCACCAACCCTTTGAATTTCATAGGCTTGCGCTGAATATCCTCAGCAATAATCGCATCATCACCATTCACATGGCGCGCCTTCATCAACGCATTATAAAGCGTCTGGTTACGATCCTCAGTCAGGAACATCATCTCTTCCATCAGATCATAAAGCTGGCGCGCTGCCGCCGCCCTGCGCGTACGCCCCTTGAACTCCTCGGGAATCTTAAAGCTCCGCGGCGGCAAAATCGTAATGGTAATCTTCGGGAACGTCCGCAAAGGAACCTTCCCCTTTAGCCGCGCAAACGGGGTATGTTGAACACCATCCAAACGCACGGGCAAAACGACAGCCTCCGCCTTGTCGGCAATCATCCCCGGCCCTTCATAAACCTTCATCAACGCGCCTGTTTCCGTCAAACGCCCCTCGGGGAAAATCACCACATGCTTGTCTTTTTCAACCTCCTTGATCAGGGATTTGATCGAAAACGGATTGGCCGGATCCATCGGAAACGCATCAACCAGCTTGAGAAAAGGCTTGACCCAGAACCACTCGGCAACAAAAACATTCACCGCAAACATCGGTCGCCCGGGCAGGAACGCCGCAAGCAATGGCGGATCAAGCAAGGACACATGATTGCCCACAATAACCGCACGATCTCCTGCCTTTTCGTAATTCTCGAGACCCCGCACCTCAACCTTGTAAAGAAACTTGAAAATCGCCTGTAACAAGGATTTAAACAAATAATCAGGAAGAAGAAGACAGACATAGAGCGAGACCCCAGCGCTCAAAACCGCGATCATCAGGAACAGGTGCTTAACCTCGAAGCCAAGCGCCAGAATACCCATCGCCAAAAGCGCTGAAGCCAGAATGAAGAGAGAGTCAATCAACGCACTCCCCGCCATAACGCGTGCCTTATGATCTTCGGGCGTAAAATGCTGAACAATTGATTTCAGCGGAACGACATATAAACCGCCCATCACAGACACCATGAAAATATCAAATGTCACACGCAAGCCGGAAAAACTGAATAAAAACGAACCCAACCCCATAAGGGCGCCGTCTTCTCCCGGCCCGTCAAACCAGCTGCTGGCAAGATAGAGGTCAAGTGAAAACAGTGTAATACCGAGGGCCGCAAGCGGCACATACGTTGCCTCGACCTTTGAGCGGAGCAACTTGTTATTCACCAAACCGCCAAGCCCGATGCCGATCGAAAACACCGTCATAAAGAAAACAAGCACTTGCTCGTCAACACCAAGTGTAAATTTGGAAAAATTCGGAAATTGCGCCAGAAACGTCCCGCCGACAAAGTAGAACCAAGAAATACCCAGAATCGCAAGAAACACGCCCTTGGGCTGCGCAGCGGCATATTTGATAATACGCACCGCCTCTACGAGGGTATTGTAGTTGAGCTTCAGATCAGGAACTTTTGCCTCTGCATCAGGAATGTAGCGACTGGCAACGTAGCCAATAGCAGAACAAAACACCATCAAGCCGGAAACAATATACAGACCACCGGAGAGCGGCGCCAAGACCCCGCCGAAAATAGTGCCGACCAGAATGGCTATATATGTTCCGGTATTCAACAAGGCGTTCCCGCCGATCAACTCCTCCTCTTTCAAGTGCAACGGCAAAATAGAAAACTTGCTGGGACTAAAGAACGCGGACTGCGCACCAAAGGCAAAAAGAATAGCCATAGCTGTGTAAACCGGAGGGTGATCCGGATCCGCAAACATGAAGAACAGCGCGGCAAAAGCAGCAACCGCAAGTTCAAAAATTTTTGTCCACCGGATAACACGGTGCTTTTCATACTTGTCCGCCAACTCACCGGCCAAGGGCGCAAAAACAAAAAAAGGCAGAATAAAAAGAGCGGCTGCGAAAGATACGATAATCTTGGTATGGAAATCATCTAACTGCCAGACACCGAACAAAACAAGGGCTGAAAGTGACATCTTGTAAAGATTGTCGTTAAACGCGCCAAGAAACTGCGTAATAAAAAGCGGAAAAAACCTGCGATCCTGCAAAAGGGCAAATTGATTGGTTTGCATAAACTCCCCCGAACGGCTCTATTCAAAAAATGCCGTTTCATCATACAGATGTTACTTGAGGATATCTTCTCATTTTTAGAAGAAAAACAAACTGCGATGCCCTACACTTGATATTCAATTCATGGAAGCACTTTAACCCCATTGTGCATCTTCAAAATATTAACAACCTGACGCCACCATTCGGTGAACGTCTTCATGCTTTAAATCAACGCCCGAAGAAATAGCACCTCCAGCGATAGGAGACGTACGCCTACATTATGAGCAAAATAAAACCATCCCACCATAGCAACAAAGCACTTGGGATAAACAAACTATAAAATACATAAAAACAATTATAAATTGCATTTTATGCGCCGACTGACGGTACTGGATCACCTAAGGCGCACCTGGAAATGAAATAATAGGAAGCCCGACATAAAGAAATTTTATGCACACACCATTTTCATTTTTTGACTTATACACATTCGAGTCCTAAGCGTTTTAGATAAGAGGACTAAACCATATAAACGATACTTATCGAAAATAAAATATACAAAACGCAGAAACTCATAAAAGCACCTTAATTATCTACATAAAATCAGTAATTTAGATATATAAGAAATTACTTCAATGACTACAAATTTGATATAATTATTTTCAAATCTGAAAATAAAAATAAATTTACAAAAAAGAAGAAAACCCTAACATATTGAGTCTCATACTTTTGCTAAAAATCATATGTATTTTTAATCACAAAGTTACTCAGTGAGTTATAAACAGGCAGAGAGCCTCAAAAATGAGCCTCCATATCAAAGTTACTCATTCAGAGTCGCCTGTAAAAAAGCAAAACCAAGAACCTTCACCAAGAATAAAAACTACTCTTGATTGTTATCATTCTGTCGTTTTGATGTAAGAAGCAAAACCATATAACCCAACACGGCAGACAGACCGGATGCAATCAAAACAGCAACCCTGACCTGCGCATTAAGTTCAGGATCGGCAAAAGCCAAAGTTCCGATAAACAAACTCATAGTAAAACCGATCCCTGTCAAAAGTGACAATCCGTAAATCTGAATCCATTTGACATTATCCGGCTTTTGACAAACACCTAATTTTGTAAAAATCCAAATGAAGGAAAATACACCAAGCTGCTTACCAACAAACAAACCGAGTATAATACCCAAAGACAGTCCCCCCATCAGCATATCAACAGATACAGTTCCTAAATTCACCCCTGCATTCGCAAATGCAAAAACCGGCATGATCAAAAACGACACCCAGGGATGAAGCATATGCTCCAAGGCAACCAAAGTAGATTGCTTGTCTCTTTTACGACGGTTATGTCCTAACGGGTCATTCCTCTTTCTGGGTAACATGGGAATTGTAAATGCAAGGGCAACGCCCGCCAGTGTGGCATGTACACCGGACTTTAGAACGCAAACCCACATAAAGACGCCAATCAGAACATAAGGCGCGATCGCAACGACTTTCATACGGTTTAGCAATATTGCAAAACAAAGCCCCAAACCGCTTAAAGATAGGGCAATCAATGACAAATCTGCCGTGTAAAAAATAGCGATAATCATAATCGCGGCAATATCATCAATGATTGCCAATGACAAAAGCAAAACTTTAAGCTCAGTTGGCACACGCTTACCGAGCAAAGACAAAATCCCTAAAGCAAAAGCAATATCCGTTGCAACCGGAATAGCCCACCCCCCAAGCGTTTGAGGGTTATCCATGTTAACAGCATAAAAGAAAAGAGCCGGCACGATAAGACCACCAAGAGCAGCACACATCGGAAGAGCGGCTTTCCTCACACTTGAAAGCTCACCGACCATCAGCTCACGCTTGATCTCTAGACCGATAAGAAAGAAAAAGATTGCCATCAAGCCATCATTGATCCAGAGCAAGATAGGCTTATCAATCCCGTACACCCCAAGCTTAACGGCAAAGTTGGTTGTAAGGAGAGAATCATAAAGCCAATAAAGCGGCGAATTGTTCAAAATAAGAGCAAAACAGGCAGCACCAAGCAATATAACGCCGCTAAGTGCCTGAAAATCAATGGCGGCTTTAAACTCCTTGGTTTTAATTTTGGCTTTTTCTTTCACTTTTACAGCAAGATTGTCCTGCACTGTGTTCTCCATACAAATTAAGATCAAAATTTAATGGATTTTGTACATGAACTGGGACTGGTTTTAAATAGAAACCGAACATGACAGCACATTACAAAGAAGTAAGGTCATAAAATTTGTCATATTTATTGCATTTCTTGAGCCCGCACATTAATGTATAGCACCGCTAGGTTTGCTATAATAAGAGTTCTTAAATTTGCAAACTTATGAAACATTGTGAATAAGGGGTGTGTAATGGATCAATCTGTTTTTTCTGGAACGGATACAACTGCTATAAGCGAACGCGCAAAAGAAATTCTCGATGCGCAGATACAAAAACTCGGCTCGGAGGGCGCGATTCCTCTCGAAGCCGTAAAATTGTATAACAACACGGCAACACTACTGGCGCAGCCCGATGCCGAAGAAAAATTCCAAGCAGAATTCGAAGCTATGAGCGATGAAGGACGCAACGCCTATTCCAAACTGCGCCTCATCGAACACCTACTGGAAACCAATACCCACATTGTCGCAAATAACAACATTTCCGATGACGGTGACCATAATGCCTATAATATAGAGGAAATGGTACATCTCGCGCGTGAAGCGGGATACACGAACACAGACCTGATGGAATTCTTCTCGGATGTCAGAATTTGGAAAGCAATCACACCCCACCCGACAGAACACTTGAACGCGGAAGGTGTTCGCATGTTCCGCGACCTCGTAGCGACAAGCGAACTTCCTGAGGAAGAACGCGAAGCCAACATCGAAACTGTTGTGAATAAGCTGCTCACCAACAATATTACACCAACACGCCGCGCCACGACGTTTGAGGAGACCGATTTTGCCCTGGAACAAGCGGCCGTCTATAGACAAGGACAGCGCGAAATGTTCCGCCGCGTTAACGGCGCTGTTCAAAGCGCATTTGACGGATACGCCTTTACCCCGAATCTGGAGCGCGACGAAGTAACGATCAGTACAGGCATGCGCGTTTGGCACGCCGGCGGTGATGCCGACGGCAAGGTAAATGCCGACCGTTGGGCTTTGATGTACGGCATGCTCTCCCTGACAAAGGCATCTATCGATGATCACATTAAAGATTTGGAGCGCGTTGCCGAAATCCTCGACGGCGGGCAAGACGGCGACCTGCTGGAGCAGGGAACATTGCAAGGTAAGTTCCAGAGCAAATCCGGCCAAGTTGTAAACCTGAAATCCGTGCTGGAAGAATTACGAGGCAGAGTCGAAAATCTTGAATCACGTTTTGTATCAACCGACGCAGACGGCAACAAAGAGCTCAAAGATGGCGTAAATTACGATGTCATCAAACACGACTTCGACAACCTTTATAAAGGCCTGAACATGGGCCCGCTAACCTTCGACAGCCGCAAATCCTTCACAAGAGAACTCGATAGCCAGTTCAAGGCGCTGGCTCAAAGACTGACAAACCCGGAAGCACGGGAAGTCATGGCGGAATCTCACTTCATGATGACACAATACGGCTTATCATCCGCGATCATTGAAACACGCCATAATGGCCTGACCTACCGCGAAATGATGAACAATCTCTTCTCGGATCAGGATTTCGTCAACTCACTCGGATTGTCCAAAGAACAGGCAGAATTGCTGGAAAGCAAAGAAAAGTTTGTGGGTATAGATAAAGCCGAAGACGGCCTGACCTCCGCAGAACAAAAACAGTTGATGGATGCCGCGCGCGCTAAACTCTCACCTAAAGAACTTAGAGAAGCGCTTTTGAAGGCAAACCCCGAAGAAAAAACGCAAGACGGCTACACCGTGCAAACCCACGAAGTTCTGCGCCGCTTCGAGCTTATGGCGCAAAGCCCGGACCAGTTCGGCATGGCCATTATCGCCGAAGCCGATGAAATGTCGACATCCTACCAGCGCTTTATGGCTGAACCGTTCGGCGTAAAAACCGCGCTACACACGCCATTGAATGAAGAATACGAAACACTGCGCGATATCCCCGACTATCTCGAAGCCTATCATATGAACGGCGGCCGCGATGACATCAATGAACGTGCTCTCGTAAACGGAAACTGGTACGGCCACGCAATGAGCCACGGCCAAATGATACCGTGTAGTGACTCCCTGAAATCTTTGGGACGCCTCGTTGCCGTCCTTCAAACCGAAGGAATCCGAAACACAGCAGCAAGGTCTGCAAGCCTCGGAGTGGCAACACTTATTAAGTGGGGGAACGGCCTGTCAAACGAACGCGGCGGCGGCGACGAAATGATGTACACTCGCTACATCGCTCAAACATTGCAGGAAATGGCCAATAAGCGGGGAGAACCCCTTGATCCGCAAGACCCTAAAGACCGCGTCCTTCTTCAAATGGCAAGCTTCTTCTCGAATACGGAACAGGGACGGTCCATCCGCATTCACAGCTCGACCTCCAAACAGGTTTCAACGGACCTCTGTAACAAACTCGGTGAAATGCTCGGACGCCGCATGGAACTGCAAGGACTGGTTCGCGAAAATACCTTTATCCCGCCAAGAGGGGTATACAGCAAGGCAACCCATGGAATTCTGATGGAAGGCGCTTATGACATGATGATGCGCTACAACGCCTTCCGTAACGCTAAAAACCCTGAAACGGGCACCACGGTTTTGGATGACTGGGCGGCGGAGGTCTCGAACCCTGAAATGGCTGGTGCTGCAAACAGCAGCGCACGCGCACAATCAAAAAGTTCAGGCAAAAAAGCAGCCCTCATGACAAAACAACGCGCCATCGGCAGCAACATCTGGCACAAAATGGCAAGAACCAATCATGACGGCTACTTCACCTGCGGCGAATTCATGGGACGCATGCACAAGGCTTACAATGACGGCCAATTAAGTAAACAGGACGTCAAACAATTCACACACGATTCACAATGGTGGAGACGCAACTTCTTCCTGCGCTCCCTTATGCCGGCCGTCCGTTCTGATATGGAACACGGGTTTGAACGACTTGGCATGAAAGATATGACCTTCGATAAAGCCATCGAAATCGGCGCAAGCGTTAATGTCGATGATCAAGGAAACTTTACTTACGATGATCAGGGGGGAACAATTACACCGTCACAGGCCTTACAGGCTGTTGTTTTCCGTGATCAGGCTATGCTGGTTGCCTTGACAGAAGCAGGGCTGAACATCGACAAAATAGACAAGCAGGGAAAATCAACGTTCGATATGTCGCTGGATGACGTCATCAAAACGGTCAGGCCCGACGATAACAGCGTAAGAGTGGAATTCGGTCCTAAAACACTGGAAAGATGGCCACAACTCAAAGATATAAACGCCGAACAAGACAACGCTTTACCTGAAGAAGTCATGACGGATTACTACGAGGAACAGATCAAAACAGGAAAACCTGTCGACGATGCAACCAGACGTCTCGCAACCTCCGCAGTACGATCAGCGACAATGCCGGACATGCGTATGACACTCGGAAAAACAGCATATGGCCGTAGACAGGAACCCATTTGGGAAGCCTCACTGACCAATCCGCCTGTCAATTACCGTCCGGAGCTGGATATCGAGGAATCACATGCGCCGCAACGTGATCATGACGTTTAGTAAAAAGTCTTAAAGAATGGAAACGGGACGCAAACCCGAACTGCCCGGCAAGATCGCACGGTCAATCAGCCCTGTCGGAATGTCGAAATGCTTGGCCAGTATTGTTTTCGAAACAGCGCGTAAATCAGTCGTCGGGCGCAAATCCCGTCCTTCAAACAGCTGATTGGACGCCAGCCCCGGCCAATCGGCAATCACCTGCCCGCCATTGATACGCCCGCCCAGAACCATAGAAGCCCCCGCCGTCCCGTGATCCGTCCCGTTCGATCCGTTCGGCTGCACGGTACGCCCAAACTCGGTCACAACATAGATAATCGTATCATTCCAGATCGCATCCGGTGTGGTCTTACGGTATTTGGTAATCCCTTCCGACAAAATCCCGAGCAAATTCGGCAACCGCCCGTTCTGTGTGCCCTGATTTGCATGCGTATCCCAACCATTCATATCGACAACCGCAATACGTGGCCCCGTAGGCTGGCCGAGGAACTTCGCCGCCGCCTCCATCGCGGGGATGAACGATCTGTCACCTCGCTTCACCGCGCCTTTCATATCTGCGATATCAAGGTTCTCCATCGCGACTTCCAACGACTCATGCAACAATTCGTCACGCTCGTACATCCGCCCGATGCGGCTAAGCAAATCGGCATCGGCCTCTTTAAGGCGTGAAGGTGACCAGGACGTCACCTTGGCATCGCCGCGTAAAATTGTTTGCGTACTTGGCCCGATCGAAAGCCCCAGCGTTGTATCCAGACTTTCACCGCCTAGCGCTTGTATGGTGCGGTTCAGCCAGCCCGTTTTGATACCGTTTGCCGCGCCCGTGCCGTTTTCCAGTAAATCCTGAGCATCAAAATGCGAACGCTCCCGATAAGGTGTGGCCACCGCATGAATCACGGATAACTCACCGCGCCTGTAAAAATCATGCAAAGGTTTAAGCTGACGGTGAAAGGCAAATTGCCCGTCAAGATCAATCATCTGCTCATCACGCTCCTGCATGGCAAGGTTTCTGCGGATTTGTGCATAAGCAGGATCCGCGTAAGGAATAATCGCACCGAGCGAGTCCATCCCGCCGCGTAAAAACACCAGAACCATCCGCTTATTTGTTGGCGCATTCGCAAGCGCAAGCCCCGGAAACCCGCACAGCGCAGGTAAGGCCATCGCCTGCATAGAACCGAGAAGAAAACTGCGTCTTGTAATGTTATGTTCCATATTTCATATCCTCTCGTTTCATCGCCTTTGAAATTCGGGCGACATAAACAGCAACGTCAAACCTTGTGCCTGACTTTCTGCACCTTTTAGCGCAAACGCTGTCTCACCGCTCATCACCGATCCGAACAAAGCCCGCCCGAAATCATACGGATTAATGCTTTCCTCAATCCTTTCGACAACTTCCTGCGCCCACTGTACCCGCTTCAAAACAGCCCCCGGCGCGGCCCAGTATTCGTTTTCATCGGAAAACCCTTGCGGATCGGGCGCTTTGTAAGGACGGTAGTCCATACTATCCAATGATGTTGTGAAATGAACGGGCTTCGGCTCGAACCCCAACACCTTAAAAGTTGAAACCACATAGTCCGGCGTAGTCTTGATTTTAGAAAGCGGCTGCGCCCAGCTTTCCTGCGCATTCACCATCGCAAGCGTCATCTCGCCCAAATGACCGCCGCTGCGCAAATACGCCTTTTCCATCTTCTTAATCAGGCTCTCGGGCGGCTTATCGCTCACAAAATGGACTGCCATTTTAGTCGCCAGCCTACGCGCCGTCTTGGGATGAACAGCCAGCATCTTAAAAGCGCTGATCGCCTCATTAATCCCGTCTTCCTGATATGTCTTCCCCAGCAAAGTCTTTGATCCCGGCTCATGCCCGCGGCTATGAAATTTAAATTTTGGATAGGGTTTACGGTTACGCCGCTCGATACTCCACCCCGTCAACATCTTCGACAGTGCAATGACATCCGCTTGCGTGTAGCCCCCGTCAACACCCAACGTATGAAGCTCGAGGATTTCCCGCCCCAGATTTTCATTCAAACCGCGCTTCGAAAACCGCGCCAGCATTGTATTCGGTCCAAAAGATAGCCAATTATCCAGATAAGCGAGCATCGCAGGATGCTGTGCAACGGCAATCAGCATATCCTCGAACTTGCCGTTAATATGCGGACGAATGGCCGTAAATTCGTAATCGCGCAGTAATCCTAGTGTTGTGGGTTTTTCAATCGAAACCGTAAAATGATTTCCCCAAAAGGCAACCAAACGCTCTGCAAAGGGCTGGCTTGTATTGACCCTTTCCGTCATCACATCGGAAACAAACGTCAAATAATACTGCAAAAGCTCACCACGAAGACTCTGCCGTATTTTTTTAAGGTCTTTATTTCGAAAGGCGGAGAAAAATTGATGTGTTATTTCAAGGCCCTCAGTATCTTTAAGATGCTGCGGAACTTTCGGCGTCTGTACTTGCTCAATTAAGGACTGCCGACTAAACATCGAACTCTCCGACAAACCCTGTGACCCGGGACCGTACCCAAATCTGTTCGCGGCTATAAATCGGCTTTGATCTCTACTCATAACGAATATCTTTTTTTCTAATATCGATATTACGATGTGGCTTAAATAATCCTTCTAAAAAAGCATAAAATCCAATAAAACCGCGCTCTGTACGTTTGACAGATTGGCTTGACCTGCCTAAACTCTGGTAACAAAAAAAGGAAATAAAAACATGCGCATAGGAATACTCTCGACATCAGAAAAAATGGAAAATGACCGCCTTGCGGAAGCGGCAGAAGCAAGAGGGCATGAAGTAATCGTTCTGCCTCTTTATAAATGCAGCATCAGCGCGTGCAACGAAGATCCTGTTTTATATTTCGAAGGTGAAAGAGTAGAAGAACTTGACGCCATTATTCCGCGCATTAACACGGGGTTTACAGACTACGGAACCACTATTCTGCGACAATTTCAGGCTCTGAAATATTTCACGACCGATACGGCCTATTCGATTGAGGTCGGAAGAAACAAATTGCGCTGTCTCCAGCATTTTATTCGCAGCAACATCGCCTTTCCGAAAACAGGCTTTGCCTATTCAAAAGAAGACTTTGATAACATTATCCAAACCGTCGGCGGAACACCGTTGATTGTGAAACTGATCGAAGGCACGGAAGGAATTGGCGTCTTCTTGGCAGACGATTTCAAACACGCAAAAAACATCCTCAAAACCTTCAAACAGCTTGATGCGCCCTTGATCGTTCAGGAATTTATTGAAGAATCCGCAGGGACGGACATTCGCGCATTTGTGGTTGGTGGCAAAGTTGTAGCCTCCATGCAAAGAAAATCCCAAGACGGAGACTTCCGCGCGAATATTGCTCTAGGCGGCGCAGGCTATAGCATTGACATTACGCCGGAAGAAGAAAAACTGGCGCTTGATGCATGCGAGTCCATCGGTATGAACATCGCGGGTGTCGACATCATCCGTTCAAACCGCGGCCCCCTTATCATCGAAATCAACGTCTCGCCCGACTTCTGCGGCGAACAGGGCCTTGAAGAAATCTCAGGGGTCAACGTGGCAGGAGCGATTATCGAATATGTCGAAAAGGGCAAAAAAGAATTCGATAAGGGAATTGGCGTATGGCTGGAAGATAAAGTGCCGATCGATCCCGACGAAGTAAAAAAGTAAAATCGATCAATACAGCCTAAAAATCGAAGTCCCGTGCATCACTGCCTGGCTCATCACGCATCGCCCGAATCTCATCCAAATCCGCAGTGCGCAACAAACGGCTTTGCTCAACGACTCTCGGATGCTCGTCATACGGCGAAACAATTTTCGGCAGGCGTTGCAAACGCGTGCGCATCGGCTGCAATCCTTCAACCAAATGATCCAGCGCCTGCGCGTTCCTGGAGTCATCCAGATCCAGAACGACACCGCCCTCATTCGTGATGTAAGAAAGCAGTTCGTTCGTCATGATAAACTTAGACATACGGCGCGCATCGCCTTCTACAAAACCTGATCCGAAAACAAAATGCCGCGTGTTTTCTTTCGGCTCTCCGAAAATTTCATATAGAGTACCGTTAACCTTGTACTGGCGAAACTGGTCCCTCGTTACATACAAACCCGCAATCCCTTTAGCCACACGCTTATCCTCCTGATAAGCGAATTCGAATTGAATGCCTTCCGAAACACCCAGCCTCTTATCCAGATTCGTAAAAGCCTTGCCCAGCATCGAACGGCGCGCGAACTGCCCTAAACGCTCGAAATGGCCGGTTAGTCCCAAATTATCGGTAATATCCTTAATGTAACTCACAATACAATCCTAAACTTTTTGAACTTCATAGAGATTTAAAAACTCTAAGAACTCAAGATAATACATAAGCGCTTCAACAAATCCTTCGCTATCGCGCTTATAAAGATATACCTGACTCGTGAACACCGACCCGTCGGACGAAGGTTTGCGGACATGAAAGGAAGTCTTGGCATTCGCCCGTTCACAAACATCATCCAGCGCAGAGTGAATTTCATCGCTCTCAGCATCCAAAACATGGATGAACCCGTCATCATCAAGACCGAATGTCCCGATTATCTCCTCGTCGTCATCGGAAAGATAACCGCCGGAAACATCCCACACCTTTTGATACTGTTCTTTCATGTTTAATAGTGTCCGTCAGGTTCGGGCGGCGGCGCAAGTGAAGGATGCGAACCGGCCAGCCCGCGGGTTAAATCTATATCGAAATCATCCCGACTATCCATAGCATTCTGTAATCGATTGCCATACTCCATACGCTGGCGTTCATTTCGTACGCCGGCAAAGTACGAAACGCCGTTTCCAAATGCCCATGCATCCTGCTCTAAGGGGTTATTATGGTAGTGCTTAACATTTTGGTCAAAAGTCACATAAACATGGTGACCAATATGAAAATAGCGCGCCTGATCATGCAACGGATGATCCTCATCAAGCTTTCCGCGCTCATAAAGCTTGGCCAGATGATCCTGATAGGCGTGCTGCGCTTCATGCATGGTTGTGTTCATCGCCTGCATAAAGTCTTCTATACCCCCCACATCTTTGTTTGTATTGACTTTGAGAGTTCTGGGTATTCTCCCCCATTCGTAAAACCCCATGGAAGCAACTTGTTCTCCCGTTGCCGGATCTTTTTGCGGCTCCATATCATATGTCTCAACGCGACAGGGCATGTAATCAAAAACGTCGCCATGAAGATTGGCGGCATGTTGCATAACACGTGTTTTTTTGTAATCAGGATAGGTATGCCAGTTTTCCCGAGCGTGGATGAGCGTTTCGTCACGGTACATCTTATTAAGCAACTCAGCCTGTTTCTCAAGCTGGTGTCGCTTATACGCCTCGGTCAGCGGATAACTTGCAAGAATTTTTTCTATCGAGTTGTTTAGACCTTCGGGAATCTCTTCACCTTCATCATGCAATCGCTTAGCCATAAGAACAACACGCTGCTGAGCCTGCGGTGTCATCGTACGGATATCCATGGAGAATATAGGCTGCATTGCGTGCCACGTATCTTGAGCCGCCTGAACTTTCATGTCCGTAGCATAAATGAGTTTGGCGGAGAGAAACCCCGCCTTCACATCTCTTTTAAGACTTTCAATTGTTGTTTCTACCCGCTCGGGATCAGCATCGCTACCTATGCCCCTTAAGGCGGTGTCCGCCAGCCAGAAACCCTGACGCTTAATGGGCTGCTGCATAAAATCGTGAAAACGGTCACTATCCCAGAACATGCTGTTTTCTGGTGCCATGTCAGAATAAACACGCCAAGCCATTCTGATACGATCCTGACGATCCTCTGTGAGAACCCCCTCTTGCATCAAGTACTCTTGATACCCTCTGGCACAAGCAAAAACCATACTGTGAAAAGACTTGTAAAAATCATTCTGGACAGCTTTATCGTTCGAAATCACAAGTTCTTTTCGCATAGGATCAACATTCCCATGTAAAATACCCGTATCATCGACCTGAACGCGAAAAGGCAGCTTAATATCAAAAGCCTCGGAAAAACGTCTTGATATCTCTCGGAACGCACCGCGTTTCTGATCATAAGACATGAGACCCCAAGTTTCATTCCAGGTTTTAATCTTACCGTCATCAAGAAGTCCCTGAACAAAACGATCCAGATCCTCTTGATCTTGCTCGCTTTCAATAGGCTGCATACCATCAAGGCCGTACAAAGTTGCCAACTTGTACTCGCGACCAAGAAGCTTCCCGTAACCTTCCTCGGTATCGGGATACATCTCTTCGATATACTCGCGACCAAGATAACCTGTAAGTTTACAACGCTCATCAAAACGCAGCGTCATGAAATCGCGGAATGTTGCATCCTCGACCTGATCCCATATCGGCGGATTTTCGTAGTCGATTTTCATTGGAACGACCCGTATTTCACCCGTTAAATTATAAGCTCGCTGGCTTTATTTTTTTATGATCTACTAATTATAGTAAATCCACCTGTCTTTATACATAAAAAAACGGAAAAAGTCTATTTTCGATCAATATCTTCAGTCTATTCGGTCTGATCGATTGTCTTGCCTAAAAAAGCCAGAACGCGCCTTGCATACTCATCCGGCACGAATAAATACAAATCATAGTGCTCAGACTTAGGGATAATCCAAAGTTCCTTGTCTTCAGAGCCGAGGCCTTCATAAAATGCCCGCACATCTTCGGGCGGCACAAGATTGTCTTTTTCTCCGCCCATAACCAGCACAGGAGAAGAAATCTTCCCGACCTCTTCAATCGGCGACATCATCTCAAGATCCACGTCTGTGTAAAGCTCAAATAAGTATAGATATATCGGGCTTAACATTTTCCCAGACAGCCCGAACTGCATCTCGAAAAATAATCCGGCCATGTTTGAAAACCGCGAATAAACGGCTTCAAAAACATACGCATCTGCAATATCTATGGTTTTCCCTCTTACAAGCAAAGAAGCGCCCCCCATTGACGGCGCAATAAAAGCAATTTTTTCTTCCGGAAACCGCTCCCTTAAATACCGGACGGCTGCATGACTGTTTTCTGCCTCGTTATACCCGTAAGTCGTAAAATCGCCTTTCGTTTCACCATGTGCCTGAAAATCAAACAGAAGGATCCCGTACCCCGCCTGATGTAAAAACTCTATTCTCGGCGCGACGTACATTCTGCTGCGATGCCCGCCGTGAAGAATAATGACGTTCCCTTTACGGGCCACACCCTTGATATACCAGCCTTTGACAAGCGTACCTCTTGAGTCCTCAAACTCTACATTTTCATAAGGAATACGCCCATAATCCCACACAACGGTCTTCTGAAACGGACCCATGAGATGAGCGCCAAAGGCAAAAAAAACATAAACGCCAAATCCAATGACAAAATAAAAACAAAAAAGCGAAATCTTCAAAATTTTGCTGCGCATAGTCTGCCTCTAAAATTAATCGGCTTCGGCATACCCTATATGCTTTTCTAGGAATGCCAGCACCTTTTTTTCATATAACTCCTTAGAGAACATATAAAAATCCTTATGCGCAACGTCCTCAACAATCCAGAAGTCTTTAGGCGCGGTAACCGCATCATAAATCGCACGCGTCTCCTCAACCGTCGTATATGTGTCCTCCCCCCCTCCAATCACAAAAACCGGAGCACGTAGTGTCCCGACTTCGTCAATGGGGCGCAGTAAATTATGGTCAAACCCTAACCGCCACCAAACTTGCGTTAGAAAAATCGAGCTTAAAATCCGTGACGGCTCCCCCAAAATCTCTACAAGCCGGTTCTCCGCAGTGACAGACAGAGAACTGTATACACCCTCCAGAACGTAAGCGTCCGCACCGTGGATAACATGATCTTTAACCAAAAGCGCTGCTCCGCCCATTGACGGCGCAATAATCGCCAGCTTCTCATCAGGATAACGGTTATTCAGAAAGGAGAGTGCCGCTCTAACATTATGCGATTCTTCGTATCCGTAAGTAATCCGCTCACCTTCACTCGCGCCATGCCCTTGAAAATCAAAAACAAAAACCGTATATCCCGCTTCAACTAAAAAAGGCGCACGTTGTGCCACAACACTTTTATCAATACCCAACCCGTGCAGAATAAGGATAACGCCTTTACCCGCCTCACCCTTAAAAAGCCAGCCTGAAAGAGTAATACCTTGAGCATCTGAAAAAACGATCTCCTCCTTCTCAAGCCCGGCAGGTGCTTCAAAAATTTGCCCCGGAAAAGGCCCTTTTAACGCTGTCCCGATCTGCCACAGCAATACGCCGATAACGCCGATAACAATGTAACTGACGATTAGAAAATGACGAATGTTAAAACGGTCAAACATAAACTAATACTACCATAAATATATGTTATGAATAGGTTTTTTGTCCTTAATCTAGATTGGCACTCAAAGTAAAAGACTGCTAAAAAGTGCTTGACATTACTGTAATCATCAGTACAATAATAATCATTGTAGATGCCTGAGACAGGGTCTGCTTAATTTTGAAAATAGTTTGTTTAATCTTGCTTAAGAAAGGAGATTGGAATGGCAAACGTCATGACACTTACAACACCCTTAATGCGTCAATCTGTAGGATTCGATCGGTTTAATGACCTGTTCGAATCATTATTGCGCGATACGTCGGAAAACTTTGATAACTACCCGCCATACAATATCGAAAAACATGGCGAAGACGATTACAAGATCACAATGGCCGTTGCCGGCTTTAACATGGATGATCTGAATATCGTCTTGCAGGACGGTATCCTGACAGTTTCGGGCAGACATAAAACCGAGACAAAGAAGGAAGAAGGCGTTGAAATTCTTCACCGCGGTATTGCCACACGCTCGTTTGAAAGAACGTTCCGTCTGGCAGATTACATTCAGGTCAAAGCTGCCGAAATCCGTGACGGCCTTCTGACAATTGATTTGGAACGCGTCATTCCGGAGGAGAAAAAAGCCCGGATGATTCCGATCTCTCAAGGCCCGTCGAATTCACTTGAGGACAATACGAAAAAGTCCAAAAAGAAAGTGTAAAGAACTAACCCTAGCCCCCGCTTGTCGGCCGGATGACCTCCTCCACAGGAATTTCGAGCCGGTAAGCACCCCAAAATTTGGAACTAATTTCTACACTCCTAGGTTTGAAATTAGCTTTACGACTGAAGAAGCAATCTTACTCTACTCCCTCTCCACCCGCCTGCCCCACACAGGCGGGTTTTTTTGTTCGTAGCTATTTCATTCGCCCGTAAAATACTGTTCTATAAAAACGGAATAAAACGGAGCAGGACAAAATGAAAAAACACATTCTCGCAGCAACATTGGCGGTATTTCTAACAACGCCGGTATCAACAGACGCCGCACAAGCGTTCGATTGGTGGGGAAAAGCCAAAGAAATCCTGAACTCTGATGAGACACAGGGCACGGCTGAATCACTCGGCGTGGAAAGCTCACTAGGCGATCTTACAAAATCAGAAATGGTTGCTGGTTTGCGCGAAGCCTTGGAAGTCGGCACAAAACGCGTCGTCAGCCAACTGGGTGTCGAAGATGGCTTTAACCTTGATCCTAAAATCCATATTCCCCTGCCGAATCAGCTCCAAAGGGTGGACCAAGCCTTAAAAACCATTGGTATGAATACCCTGACTGAAGAACTGGAATTGCGTTTGAACAGAGCCGCAGAACTTGCCACACCAAAGGCAAAGGAGCTCTTCATCAATGCTATTACGGACATGACCATCACAGATGCAAAAAACATTCTGACCGGCCCGGAAAACGCTGCCACAGAGTACTTGCGCAAATCCATGGGACCGGAACTCTTGCAGGAAATGCAGCCCATAATTGACTCTACGCTGGCAGAAGCGGGAGCAATCCAGCTCTACGATCAGGCCATGGGACAATACGGCGAAATCCCCTTCGTGCCGGATGTTAAGGCCAACCTCAAAGACTATGTCTCAAACAAAGCCATGGACGGAATTTTCTATTACGTTGCCAAGGAAGAAGCCGCGATCAGAAACAATCCCGCTGAAAGAACGACAGATCTTCTTAAAAAGGTATTCTCCTCCGTACAGAACTAACTTATCCACAGGCGCTGTAAACTAACATCCTAGGGTTAAGAAGGTTTTCTGACCGCTTGACCATGTCTGAAACCCGCAGAAATGTGACAAATTCCGGATGTTATGCTAAAAACTCAAAACGTATATATTTATATTTAAATAAACGGATAGAGAGAACGAATATGAAAATCGGAATTTTCTTTGGTGGTACAAGTGAAGAACACGAAGTCAGCTTGGCCGGAGCAAGAAGCGTCCTGAAAGCCTTTAAATCCATAGATGGACACGAGGCCATGCCGATCGGTATGGGCAAAGACGGCAAATGGCACGTCGGCAAGGGTGCACTGGAATACCTTGTTGCAAAAGCCGATCCCGAAAAACTCTTCATCGAGAATCAGGACGACATCGAAACCGGAAAACCGGTCGACCATCATCAAAATCCCCCGTTTGAATACATTCAAAAATGCGACTACATTCTGCCCGTTTGCCATGGCCAGATTGTTGAAGACGGATGCCTGCAAGGGTTTTTCAAAACTCTGGGAGTAGAATTGATCGGCTGTGGCGTGCTCTCTTCTGCCGTATGTTTTGATAAGGACTTCTTGAAGAAATATCTTGCAGGGCACGGCTACAACGTCGCTCCGGGTATTAAACTCGACTTGAGAAAAAATAAGATCGATGAAGAATTCTACAACAAGCTTTGCACCTCGTTGGACACAGAAAAACTGGTTATCAAGCCGAATGACAACGGCTCCAGCATTGGCCTGTCACAATCCTCCGATTACAAGGAATTCCTGAAAGCGTTGGATATCGCCGCAGAAGTCACAAATCACGTCGTAATCGAAAAATTCATCGAACACCGCGAAATTGTTGTCGGCGTGATCGGTAACGGAGAGGACATCATTATCTCGGATCTCGGCGAGTCTAATGTCACGGACGAGCAGGTTTACTACTATGATGAAAAATATCACGCCTCGTCCGTATGCAAAATACCTGCGAATTTAAATCCTGAACTTGAAGATAAAATCAGACTCTACACGGCTGAAATTTATCAACTCGTAGAATGCAGCGGCTGGGCACGGATTGATTTCTTCGTAGAACTGGAAACGGATAAAATCTATATGAATGAGATCAACACGATACCCGGCATGTCGGAACCGAGCGTTTTTCCACAAATTTTCAAAAGCAAAGGATACGACTACCCGAAATTGATAAAGACTATTCTAGAGAAAGCGTTAAGCAATAAGAGTGCCGAAAAACAGGCCTCTGCAGCATAAAAATATGCATTTCTGTTCAGAATCAATACTTTGTCTATCAAAATAAATTTTTTTGCTCTTGATTCTTTCTTAAAACTAAGCGGTTATATTATAGAAAGTTAATTTATTGAGAGTAATCGCTTTATGTTTGACAGATATGTGGTCACATCACTACTGATCGGCTTAGTCGTAATCTATTTCTCTTGGGGCTTTATAAAAGACTACAAGCAGTATAAACGTTACGAAAAAGGTGTGCACGCGTTCGAAAACAATGATTACGAAAACGCTTTTAAAGACATCATGCCTCACGCCAAGCGCGGCAACGTAGATGCCAGATTTTATATCGGCACCATACACGCGCTTGGACTGGGAAAGCGGCAGGATAAGGGTGTAGCCGTTCACTGGTTTTCCTGCAGCACCATCAAAAACTGCACTAGCGGCCAACAAGAATATAAGTTAGCAAAAGGCTGCTTCGAAGAGAAATGGGGAACATACAGCGATGCAGCCTGTCTTCAATGGATGAGAATCTCAGGTCGCCTTGAATATCCGCCTGCTCTGAAATGGCTTAGGGAATATAAGATACAAAAGGAAAAAAACGACCAGAAAAGTCAGGAAAAACAAAACGATATAAACAAAGATATTCCGCAAGAAAACACCTTAAAACACACAGCTCCTCCTGGTGACACTAAGACAAACACATCTCAAGGAACGAAAAAAGCCGTTTCAGATCCCGGGAAAACGACGCCGGATCAACCCGAGAGCAACACTTCCGGCAATGAGGGCTAATCCCGCGACCACCTGATAACTCACAGGGCTCATACCGTGCGACTTTCGAATGAAATGCTCGCAGTTATTGATGAACAGATTATAATCGAAATGAAGCGTTTCCATTGCATTCGCGACAGCCTCCTGCCTTGAGACTTTATCGGGATAAGGAATCAAAAATACGTTTTTCCCAGCCGAAAAATCGGAAAAGAGCAGATCAACAGGCACTTTGGAATTTCTGTTTACACTCCGAACAATATGATCTCCTTCGGGGCAATGTCGAACAACAATCCCGTAATGCCGCCATACACCATAAAGCGGCGTGTAAAGGATATCACCCAGCTCGACCTTATGCGCCTTGACTTTTGGCCCTCTGATAGCGGTCTTCAGTGACTTAATGGAAAAATCTTTAGCTTTCATTCTAAACACATATTTGTTATTATAGAATATATTCATTATACGCATATATTAAGGGCCATGCAAGCAGAGACATCATACCCCGCCATAGTCGGGAAAATCATTGAAAACAGACGCAAAGCCAAGAACCTGCGTCAGGCTGAACTCGCCGAAAAACTTGGCGTAACCCAATCCTCATGGTCACGCATAGAGCGCGGGCAATCAGGCTTGTCCATGGAACAACTTCTGAAAGTCAGCGATATTCTGGGAACCTCCCCCCACGAAATTCTGGCTGATGCGGATTATGCGAAGGCAGGACTGGAAAGTCAGGGGATCAGGGTTCACCCGAATACCGTTTCAAAACCCGAACGCACCATGGCCATGCTTGGGCTTGCGGCGTTAGGCATGATGATTCTAACCATCCTGTCTCGAAAATAACATCTGATTTATCTGCAAAATCACAATAAATTGAATTTAAACCTGCCAGATTTCTGGTACGGTCTTTTCCAAACAACCCTCAATGACTGATGGCAACGAAGAAAAAGAAATCCCCGAAAACCATTATAGGACGCTCAGAATGGTGCGCGTTTCCGGAACTCAGCCTGCCGGCTGTTCGGTCCTGCGACAGTTCGAAATGCAGGGCTCATACTGCCTGAACGGCCCCATCACGATCGGCCGCGCACAGGATAAACTCCGTACCCTGCAAATGCTCTGCAGCAACCCGGACGTAAACATCCCGAAAACGGGTTTTGCGAATTCTCCCCTTGATACGAAAGACCTCATTAAACTGGTTGGCGGTGCACCGCTGGTCATTAAGCTCCTCGAAGGCACTCAAGGCAAAGGCGTCGTACTCGCTGAAACCGAAAAAGCCGCGGAAAGTGTGATCAACGCCTTCAAAAGTCTGAAAGCAAACATTCTGGTTCAGGAATTCGTCAAAGAATCCAAAGGCGTAGACCTGAGATGCTTCGTAGTCGGTGACAAAGTCGTCGCATCTATGGAACGCCGCGCAGCCAAGGGCGAATTCCGCGCGAACATCCACCTCGGAGGCACAGGCCATAAGGTCAAGATCACCCCGCAAGAGCGGAAAATGGCCGTCGCAGCTGCAAAAATTCTGGGGCTAAAGGTCTGCGGTGTCGATATGATCCGCTCTCATGAAGGACCGAAAGTGCTGGAGGTCAATGCATCTCCCGGCCTGGAAGGTGTCGAAAAGGCAACGGAAAAAGACATCGCGGGAATGATGATCGATCACATCGAAAAACACCTCGCCGAAAAACGCGCAAAGAAGAAATCCACAAAAAAGAAAACCTGATCAGAGTTTTGTGCCACCGGAAAGACCTAGATCGGCAGAGACGACAGGCGCACCGGAGGGATCAGGCTGCACCTCTGGGATGAGATCGGTATTTTGCAACCTCTCCATCATTCTGGCCGCCACATCCTCGGCAACAACCTTCGCCGTACTTTCGATATACTGCGCGGCATAATCATCGTATTGATTAGGATTAGAGTGATAGAACAGCTTATTCATCGTATGAAGCGCCGTATGCTCGGCCAACGGACTGTTCGCATCCATACGCCCGCCCAATAATTGATCCGCATGAATATGATCAACCGTATGCTGCAACTCCTCGACAACTGTCTCCAGAAACCTCTGCTGCTCTTGCGCATCCGTCTCGCTCAGCTCCGGAATCCTGTCCATCAGATCATAAGCGGGGTTATACCGCACGATGATGGTTTCATCATTTTCAACCCCCGGATAATGGCTCGCCAGAAACGCGCGCTGGCGGTCATCTTCAAAATCATGACGCGAACGATAAACAATATTCATATCCTCACCGTTTAGCGTTTCCAAACCGTAAACACTTGCAACCGTATTGGTAATCGCATCCGCCAGATGCTCACGAACGTGAAACTGCTCCTGTAGCTCTGCGGCCGTACCGATATTCTGCGGACTTTTAATTCGTGCAAGATCAGCCATAACTTCGGGATTGGTCGACAACGCGTCAATAATACGGCTCCGCTGCCCCGCCTCAAACTCTGTATAATCCTGATTATCCGCCGCCGCATAATGAAGATAGGATCCTGCCATTTCCGCGAAATTCTGCCCTTGCAGTGCCGGATCGGTAATGTCATCAGCATGAACATGCAGCGTCGTGTAAGCCGCTGCGCGCAGGAGGTTGGGATCAACAGCTCCGAATTTTTCGGGTACTGCAGCTTCCCCCGCCAAATCCGCCGAAACAATCGCCATGGCATCATTCAATGTCATTCCCTGCAAACTGGGCACATTCTCAACCAGAGCGGCCAGAGCCGCAGCTTTTTGATCAACACCTTCGGGTATGTCATGCTTTTCGACGGTACGCCGTAAAAGTTCGTCTTCAATATCCAAAAACTTTACACCGCTCCAGCCGCGCTGGATTCGGTCCATCGGAATACCGGAATCTTCGTCAAAATGTTCACGTAAAAACTGGGAGATAATGTTATCGGCCTGAGCACGACCCGACTCGGTCAAACGCATACCCGATGAGGAAATCGACTTTATCCGCGCATATTGCGCCTCGAATTGATCATTTTCTGCCATGGGATCACCCAAAACCCGATTTTTTTAATTTCTTATGTCAATAATAGCGCAGTTTAAACCACGATGCGAAAACTTTTTTCTGCAGCCTAACTATTTGCGCTGATGACGATAAACAGGATCAACAACAGGGTAAACGAAATAAAAGTACCGATCTTGCCCGGCTTCGTCTTGAATTTAATCAAACCCGTAATGAGAGCCAAAACCTCACATACAACAAAAAACGACCCGCCCATATGCTCGCCGTCACCGCCCGAAGCACTTGCAATAAGTCCGACAAACGCGGCAATAAAAACACCGGCAACACTCATGATCGCACTGAATTGCCCCACCCAATGCGTTGAATCCTTCATCGGAACCCCGATAATTTCGACCTGCTCGCCAAAGGCCTCGGGGGCATCGAAATTACTGAGAATTTCCTCTATTGTCCCTTTATCAGCCTTGCCTTCAGGCTGCCCGACAAGCTCTACAACCTGCTCTTTCAGACTCTCAATCACAGCTTCGACCTCGTCCTTGCCCGCGCCTTTTTTCTTCATGGCACGTTCAACCTTCTTGAGGTACTTTCTAAGCCTCTTTTTGCCTGCGCGGGATATATCTTCCATCTCTATTCCTTCTCGCTCGCCAGCAACGTATTAATCGCCTTATTGGTATCATTCCAGTAATGCTCCATGTCTTGCAAACGCCTTTTCCCTGATGCCGTCATTTTAAAGTAACGCCGCGGCGGACCGGATTCGGACGGCCCTGTGCGCACGCTCACATAACCCTCTTTCTTCAAACGCCCCAAAACCAGATAAAGCGTACTCTCCTTAAAAGCCAATCCGGGATATTCTTCAAGCTGTTTCAGGATTGAATACCCGTAAGCTTCCCCTCTGGAAAGAATAGCCAGAACACAAAATTCGACCAGTCCTTTCCTGATTTGAGAAATCCAACTATCTACGGATGATTCGCCCAAGTCCTTCTCCCGATAAGGAAATTTTTATTTTCCGAAGGGTTTTTCTGCACCCTACGTAATCATAATTATACTCTGTAAAGCAATACTCTGCAACGCATTACTCTGCATTACACTACTTTGTGTTGACAAGTACCGCATTACTGAGTAGCCTGAGATTTAGTATTAGATTTATTTATGACAAATAGGAGTAAAAACATGACAACCAACCCTCAAACACTTCTGGTAGGCAGCTTGCAAGACGATCTGCTGCTGGGAACAGCAGGCGCTGACCTGATCGCAGGCCGCCTCGGAAACGACATCATCATCTCCGGCGCTGGAAATGACGCCCTCTTCGGAGGAGCGGGCGGCGACCTCTTGATCAGCAATGAAGGAGAAGACTTTCTGGCAGGGCGCATCGGACACGACGCTCTGTTCGGCGGCGCTGGAAATGACATTTTGAGCGGCGGCCCGGGCCATGACGCGCTATTTGGCGGCAAGGGCAATGACCTCATCAGCGGCGGACTTGGAAAAGACTTGCTCGCAGGTGAGGAAGGAGACGATGCGCTCTTTGGTGGTGCGAATGATGATCTCCTCGCTGGCGGCGATGGCAACGACTTTCTGGCGGGCGAAACCGGCGACGACGCACTTTTCGGTGGAACGGGCAATGATGTGTTATCCGGTGGATTGGGCAATGACTTTCTGGCCGGCGAAGAAGGAAACGATTTGCTTGACGGCGGGGTCGGACATGATGTCCTGATTGGCGGTGACGGCGAAGACTTGCTGCTGGGCGGCCTCGGAAACGACGCGCTCTTCGGCGGCAATGATAACGATGTGCTGAACGGTCAGGCGGGAGACGATGCACTCTTTGGTGAAGATGGAAATGATCTTCTTGCAGGCGAATTAGGCAACGACCTTCTTGCAGGTGGAAACGGCGATGACGCGCTGTTCGGCGGTGCACATAACGACGTTCTCTTAGGGGAAAACGGAAACGACGTTCTCGCCGGCGAGACAGGCGACGATGCCCTGTTTGGCGGATCCGGAACCGACCTGCTTTCAGGAGGGTTAGGCGATGACCTGCTCTACGGTGGCGCCGACTCTGATGTTCTGATCGGCGGATTGGGCAATGATGCTTTTGTCTTTGATGCACAAAGTATTGAAAGCGACCCTGATATTATCGCTGACTTTACTGCCGGAGAAGACATTATCATTCTAGCGGAAATCCTTAACCTCGAAGGCTTTGACCCCGTTCAGGAGTCCATCAACGACTATATCCAGACAGCCGAAGTTGATGGCAGCACGGTTGTGGCTGTTGATGCTGACGGCGCGGCAGGCGCGGGCGAATCCCAGATTGTAGCAATTCTGGCCGACACCACCGGATTGGGCAGCGGTGAAGATATGATCACTAACGGCAATATCGCCTTCTGCTAAAAATCCGAACGTTTAGACAGATACAAAAAGGGCGCAATGATGCGCCCTTTTTTAAACTCAACAATCACGCAAGATTAAAATTTCAGCTCAAGAATATACTTGATCGCTCCGTCATCTGCGCCACTGCTGATCCCCTGATAGTAGCCGATCTTGTATTCCAGCTCGACCGAATCCGACAGATGCGTCTCCGACCCGATGATCGGACCGATATAATGCCCCTGATTGCTGTAACCGCTCTGCTCGTTCAGCTTTCCGATATCACCGTAATATTCCAGCCCGACGCTGATACCGTTAACATCACGATACGCCCCAAGCTCAAACTGTAAATCCACGCCGCTCTCGCTATCCGACCCGACCTCATGAGCGAATTCGATATTTGATCGGATTTTATAGGCATCAACGATTTTCTGCAGAAGGAACTGCAACTCGACTTCATCCGCATCGCCGCTGGTCGAATACGCATAACCCGCCTTCACCGCCGTATCGATAAACAGCTCGCCCGGCTCCGCCAGCTCATAGCGACCGAACAAAACAACCTTGTCAAAATCTGTATCCTCGCCGTTTTCCTTTTTGATCTCCGCCTCGGCCTCGATCTGGAACTGCTCGGTCACCCCGTAATAAACTTCAAACTCGTTCTCGAATTCGTAATCGTCATCATCGTAATCAAACGCGTAAATCCCGATAGACTCAAGCTTCGTCTGCCCCTTCTTGACATGCGGCCCCTGAATGTAACCGACACCGGCGGATGCGGGCAAAGCCGTAACCACTGCCCCGATAAGAATGGACGAACACAACCCTGCTTTCAGAAGCGCCCGACGTGAAAAAATACTCTGCATAATTCCCTCGTTAATTAAGAATGGTTATCATTAGCAATAAGCTTCTTAAGCACTCTAAAACGTCAAGTCAATGCCAAAAACGAAAACGGCCCCTTTTTTTTAAAGGAGGCCGTTTCGAACAGATTACTTCTGACAATTAAGCCGCTTTGGCTTTCGCACGGTCGATAGCATCTTCGATCATTTTTGCGGCTTCATTGGCATCGCCCCAGCCTTCGACCTTGACCCATTTACCAGCTTCAAGATCTTTATAGTGCTCGAAAAAATGTTTGATCTGTTGCTGAAGGATATCGGGAAGATCGGAATAATCTTTCACCTTGTCAAAAAACGGATGGACCTTGGATACAGGAACGGCAACAACCTTTTCGTCTTCGCCTTTTTCATCCTTCATCTTCAAAACGCCGACGGGACGCACACGCACAACGCTACCTGCCATAAACGGAACATCACTGGCAACCAAAACATCAATCGGATCACCGTCATCGGAAAGTGTGTGCGGCACAAAGCCATAGCTACAAGGATAACGCATCGGGGTATGGATCACGCGATCCACGAACAACGCGCCTGAATCCTTATCCATTTCGTATTTTACAGGAGAGCCCCCGGCAGGAACCTCAACAATCACATTCACGTCCCAAGGCGCATCCTCGCCCATAGAGATATTTTCAATATTCATAAGATCAAAAACTCCGCTCATCAATTATGTTCAATGCAAAAGTACTACTGCATCAGGCGCGGGCAATCAAACAGAAATATACAATTGAAAAAGCTTCAGGACTTGCCAAGCGAGAAAAAAATGCTTGTTCCCACAGAAGGTTCGGATTGAATCAGAATTTCACCCTTATGCCAGTGCACAATCTTTTGCGCCAGCGTAAGTCCCGCACCGATACCCGAATACTTATCAGGCTCCAGACGCTTAAAAAGACGGAAAACGGACGTACTATATTTATCACTTATGCCAATTCCGTTATCCTTAAGTTCAAACAGCCACACATCACCCTGCTCCACGGCACAAATTGACACACGCCGTTTTACCTCATCGGATTTATGAAATTTTAGCGCGTTATCAAGAAGATGAGTGAACAGAACTTTCACCTGTCTTCCGTCCACATTAAGGAATGGCAAATTTGAAACATTCAGATCAACATCATACTTTTCGAAACTCTGCTTCATATCTGAAACTACATCCTGAACCAGCCTGTTCATATCAGTTTTCTCTTTCGGTCGCGCTTGCGTGTTAAGACGGGAAAAAACAAGCAGGGCTTCCTGCATATCATCGAGCTTGGATAAAGACTGTTCCAGAAAACGGACATATTCCTGCTCTTCTTCTGTCAAATTATCTTGTTGGCAACCGATGAGAAGACGCGTGAACTCGCGCACATGACGCAGCGGCGCATTTAAATCATGGGAAACAATATAGGCAAACTCCTCATACTCTTTCGCAACACTTTCTAGCGTATCCTGATGACTATCTTGCCTGATAAACGGTGCCATAATTCCTCTAAATTATTCTGGCGGTAAAGTGACAATATTAAACCAAAAATTTTCGATCGTGCCGACGATACCAACCATATTTTCAAAACTGACCGGTTTGATGATGTAACTGTTGGCATGAAGATCATAGGAAGACAAAATATCCTTTTCGGCACCGGAACTCGTAAGAATAATGACCGGAATCCGTTGCAAATCCTCATCAGACTTAAGCTCCGCCAAAACCTGCCGTCCATCCTTCTTCGGTAAATTGATATCCAGCAAAATCAGGTCGGGACGATAACCATACCCTGCTGCTTTCCGTTCGCGCAACATTTCCAACGCGACTTCACCATCTGGTGCAACTTTGAGATTATTTTTAAGCTTGGCCTTATCGAATGCCTTCCTTGTGAGAAAAACATCTCCCTCATTATCTTCGATAAGAAGAATATCAATCGGCTTCAATGTATCCATAAAATTATTCCCCCTACACTAAGACTATAAAAATTTGATATACCATTGAAGTGAAATGGAAAAATCAAACATTTTGTTTCAGAATATTTTTGAAATCGGGATGATTAAGCTGAGACTTGAGAACAACATTATTCGCCCCCATTTTCAAAGATTCATCAACCGTCACCGTCGTTCCCATACCGGTGACAACAACAATCGGCATAGATTTATTGAAACGTCTGATTTCCTGAACGGTGGAAGGACCGAAACCATCGGGCAAATTAAGATCAAGTAAAACCAGATCAAAGTTTTTTTCCCGATATTTCTGATAAGCTTCATGCAGAGACTTCACAGCGATAATGTCACAATCACTCCAAAAGTTGTGAATCGCCTTTTTCAGCAGATACATATCCGCGTCTTCGTCTTCTACTAACAAAATAACTTTACGGTTAGAACAATCTGACAAATCGAACTCTTCAGCCATCGCAATCCTATAAGAAAACTAAAAATAAATGTATTAAAAATTATACAACTATGACGATAGCATTTGTTCGTTATCAAAAACATAATAAAAAGAGAAAAAATTGTGGTGCCGTTGAGAGGATTTGAACCTCCGACCCACGCATTACGAATGCGTTGCTCTACCCCTGAGCTACAACGGCACAAAGAAGTGCATCATTTAATCAGAATAACCAAAACCTTCAACGAAAACTTGCAAATGTGAAAACCTTCGGTTATACCACCAATCGGAAGGTTGCCGGGCGATTGCTCGCTCGTACCCAGGTCAGGTCCGAAAGGAAGCAGCCAACGTCGAGTTTTTCGGGTCGAGTCAACCTTCCACCTTCCCCCTTCATTATAAATACCTGTGCACGTTACTTTCTGCCGCAGCGCAGCAATTCCTTGCATTAAACATAAAAATATTAGATCATGACCGTGGTTTAGAAAAACGCCCGTCTCGGGGCACACGGAAAAATGGTTAGATCTTACAATGAAGCAGGATACTTTTATCCCGGGCCCGCGCGAGCCCGTGTCTCTCTTTGTCTCCGACACACATCTCTTTCACCGCCATAACTCGGCGCTGGATATTCAGGGACGGATGATCGAACAAATCGATCCCGACCGCCTGTATCTCGTCGGCGATATTCTCGATTACGAATACCTCCACCACATTGCCATCGCCGCGCTGGAGGAAGGCGAAGACCTGCTCCTTCCCGACACGTTCGAAGAATTCATGGAAGAATACGACGTCGGCGACCTCGAAAAACACTTGCGCTTCCTCGACCTCGTCATGGCAAAGGTCAACGAAGGTGTAGAAGTCCATTATGTCACTGGAAACCACGACAACAACCTTGACTATTTCCATGGGGAGACCGTAGAGGGTGTTTTCTTCCACGACCACATGATCGAAGTGTTCGGTGATGAAGTGACACACGTCGAACACGGCGACGAAAACGATCCCGCCGCCCTCAAAAATTATCAGGGTCTGTACTCCAAAGGCTCGAAGATTCTCGACGCAGGGCTGGCCACCGACCACAAGCTGAAAAAACTCTTCGATTCGATCTCCCCGCCAGATGCGCATTATCCGTTTCCGCTGACCAACGGATTAAAACGCGTCGGCAAGTTTTTTATTTCCGCCTTCCGCCAGAATGCCGCCACACGCGCCATGGATCGCGGCGCAACCGCGACTGTGACAGGCCATATCCACCGCGCAGACATCCGAACACTAAACGTCAAAAATCCGCCTGATCCCGACGAAACAGAACTCACCGCCGCACAAGTTGAAGAAATTTCCGAACGGGTGCGCACCGTCGGCTTCACCTACCGTAACATCGGGGATGGTCTGACCCACGGCACTAGTCTCGTTTATGAGGGGAACGGCATGCCCAGAAAGCAAAACATCAACGGCTGGTCGATCCTCAAACAACGGGACATCGTGCCCTCCCACACATTCGATGTCACGAAGGAAAACCCGTACGAGCAATTCCGCCCGCGGACGATGGCCTTTCTGCAAAAAGCATGGGAGTCCTTCCTGCTCTGTACAGACAATGATCCCGTCTGGGATCACGCGGGCACCAAAGTCGCCGAAGCCCGTGCCGAACGCTACGCCGCCGCACACCAACCTGAAAGGGAAAATCCGGCGCAAGGCGGCATAGATATTCCGGGCCTTGAACACATTGGCTAAAACCCTCAAAACCTGTTGCGGTGCGCCATGAATCGCTCTAAAAAAGAGGTATGGCTGAAAAGAAAGAAGCATACCGCGTACTGGCGCGAAAATATCGCCCACAGAACTTTGACGAACTTATCGGACAGGACGCCCTCGTCCGCACCCTCAAAAACGCAATTACATCCGGTCGCATCGCTCACGCGTTCATGCTGACGGGCGTCCGCGGGGTCGGGAAAACGACAACCGCACGGATCATTGCTAAGGCCCTGAACTACAAGGGTGCAGACGGCAAGTCCGAAGCGACAATCGGCCCGACGGATGATTGCAGCCTGTGTCAGGCCATCTCCGAAGACCGTCACCCCGACGTCATTGAAATGGATGCCGCGAGCCGTACGGGCGTTGACGATATCCGCGAAATCCTCGACGGTGTGCGCTATGCCCCGACCGAAGCCCGATACAAAGTCTACATCATTGACGAAGTACATATGCTCTCAAAACAGGCATTCAACGCGCTTTTGAAGACCTTGGAAGAACCGCCCGAGCACGTAAAATTCATCTTCGCAACCACCGAAATTCGCAAAGTGCCGATTACCGTTCTCTCCCGTTGCCAGCGCTTTGATCTGCGCCGCATCGCGTTCGAGGAACTCTGCACGCACTTTAAAAACATCTGCGGCCTTGAAAACGTCGAAGCCGAAGATGACGCCATCGCAATGATCGCGCGCGCCGCCGACGGTTCCGTACGTGACGGCCTCAGCCTGCTCGATCAGGCCATTGCTCTGTCCGACGGAAAAATCACCGCCGAGCTCGTGCAGTCCATGCTCGGCCTGTCCGACCGCATCAAAACCCTCGACCTGATTGAACAGGTTTTAACGGGCGACCTTCCCGCGGCTTTAGCAACAATGGATGACATCTACAACAACGGCGGCGCACCGTCTGTCGTTATGCAGGATTTACTTGATTTAACGCACCTTCTGACGAAGATACGCGCCGTGCCGGATATCGCCAATCTTGGTGAAGGCCTTTCCAGCGATATGATGGAGCGCACAAAGGATCTATCAGGCAAACTCTCGATGCCGACACTGGGCAAGGCTTGGCAGCTCCTGCTCAAGGGACTGGGCGAAGTCAACGACGCGCCCAACCCGCAATCCGCCGCCGAAATGGTCATCATACGTCTGGCCTATGCCGCCGACCTTCCCGACCCCGGTGACCTGATCAAACGCTTGAAGGGCGACAGCGGAGCCGCAGGAAACACGGCTGGATCGCCGCAAGCACAACAGGGGTCACCGGCTCCTGCCGAAGTCGCACAACTCCAAACCGCAACGCCTGCAAAACAACCAAAGCAACCGCTGGAAAAACCCAAACCTGCAATGCCCGAACAACTGAAAACAATTGAGGATGTTGTACACCTGCTCGAAGCGCACAACGAGCTGATCCTTGCAGGACATTTGTTCCAATTCGCGCACCCCGTAAAATTCTCGTACAAAGACACGGGCGACAATGCGGGCGGCCATCTGGAATTCAGACCAAAACCCGAAGCCAGCAAGACTTTGGCGCAAGACTTGACCAAAACATTGAAACGCCTGACAGGCAAAAGATGGCTGGTCAGCCTCTCGACAGCCGCGGGCGAACCGACCCTTGCCGAAACGAAAGAAAAAGAACGTCTGGATGAAATTGATGAGGTTTTGAAACACCCTGCAATTTCAGATATCATGCGCATCTTTCCAGACGCCGAAGTCTTGGAGGTCAGCAAATCTGAAAACATAAAACAAGACAACAACCAAGGCACGGCTTTGAAAAACAAACAAAACAAGGAACAAAGACAATGATGAATTTCCAGCAAATGATGCAACAAGCGCAGGAAATGCAGCAAAAAATTCAGGATATTCAGGCCAAACTCGCCGACATTGAAGTCATCGGTGAAGCGGGCGGCGGCATGGTTAAGGTCACCATGACATGCGGCGGTAAAATCGCCGGGATTGAAATCGACGACTCACTAATGGACTCAGACAAGGAAACTCTCGAAGACCTCATCGTTGCCGCGTTCAACAAAGCCAATGAAGCCAAGGAAGAACGAATTAAATCCGAAACCCAGAGCATGATGGAAAGCATGGGCCTTCCGGGCGACATGAACCTTCCCTTCTAAGTCGAAACGCACCCGTCACAAAAAACAGGTCACAAAAAACAGAAAGTGGTATTCACATGCGCTTGATGACATGGAACATCAATTCAGTACGCTTACGCCTCCCGCTCCTTCAAAAATTGATCGAAGACACGGAGGCAGACATCATCTGCCTGCAGGAGACCAAAACCCCCGACGAACACTTTCCAACAGATGCGCTAAAAGACGCAGGATATGAACACCAGCATTTCCATGGCATGAAGGGCTATAACGGTGTCGCCATCCTCTCGAAACACCCGTTTGAAAAACCTGAAATCCATCATAGAACCGGCAAGGAAGATTGCCGCCACATCGCCGCACAATTTGAAAACTTTCAGCTCCACAACCTCTACATTCCCGCAGGCGGGTACGAACCCGATCGTAAAATCAACGATAAGTTCGGACATAAGCTTGATTTTGTAGACGAAATGGCCGACTGGTTTGCGGAAAACCTGAAACCAAAAAAACCTGTCGTCGCAGTCGGTGACTTTAACATTGCCCCGTTCGAAAATGATGTCTGGTCGCACAAACAGCTGTTGAAAGTCGTGTCCCACACACCCGAAGAAACAACCCGCCTTGAAAAAATGCGCAAATCTCTGAACTGGGTTGATACCAGCCGCGAATTCATACCTTACGAAGAGAAATGCTACACGTGGTGGTCATATAGAAATCGTGATTGGAAAAAATCAAACCGCGGCCGCCGCCTTGACCACATTTGGGTCACGCAACCCTTGAAAGAAAAATTGCAGGATCACCACATCCTCACCCATGTCCGCGACTGGGAAAGAACCAGCGATCACGTGCCCGTTATTCTGGATTTGGATTTTGGCTCTGCGAAGAGGGCGCTGTAGACTTCGGCGCATCCGGCTCCTGTATACTCTCCGGCTTAGGCTTCAAGGACATGGACGTTGATGCGACATCATCAGCCCTAATCTCTCCCAAAGCCAACACAGGCCCGTAGCGATATCCCTGATGAAGAACGGCAACATAGCCAAGCTCTGCCGGATCATGCCCTAAAAGAGCCTCGGGATCCTGTTCCAGTGGAAAACTAATTTGAATTTCCTCTCCCGTCCAGTCGGCAACTTTATCAGCCGCAACGATCGGCCTGACGTGGTCTTCTGCAACAGCCTGAACAATGATCATGCCGTTTTCTTCACCCTCATTCGCCGGAACGGTATTCACCTGAACCCCGCCGTCAATCGGCGCATAGGCATAAACAAAAACTTCCCCGCTCGCCGCAGAACCGTCGGCGCTACCGGGTATGGTCAGCGATAAAGACTGATCTCCGTCTTTCTTGAGTGCGATGAATTTCGTATTATCCGCAGACTTTGCAAGATTGATCGCCGCATCAACGCGGTTCGGGTTAGCCTCGTAACGCCCGTTCACAATGATAAGCGGCGTCTTAACACCGAAAAATCCCAGCTTATTGCTGTAAGTAATGCGGTCACGGTCGCAAAAACCATGCGCATAAGGCGACGTATCCCCTTTTTCCGTTCCTAGTGCTTCCATCCAGCAACTCAGGAAAATGATATTGTCCTCGGAACGGATCTTTTTTGTGACGTTCTTCATAACATCACTATTCACGTTGCAACTGTTATTCGTATACATCTCCACAAGTACGGGCGAAGACACCGCCGCCTGAAACGGAAAACAGGCCAAAACCGCTGCCCCTGTAAGAATCTGTCTTTTAAAAAACGTCATACACATCAACTTTCCACTTTAAAAATCCGAACAGCGGCCACCGACTTCCCAGTCTCCGTAACGTGTTGGCTCAGGCAAATTCTGATCCTCAAAACCGCCGACTTCCTTCACCTTCTGCGTTTTATCTTCCTGATCTTTCGCCTGCTTCTGTTCAGCTTTGGTCTTGCTCTGAGTCTTGCTCATAAATAAAACCTCTCTTTTTCATCATTCGATCTGTTTCTTCGACAACCATTTTATCTTTTTTTTCAATGGCCTGATGAATTGCATCCAATGCAATCGCACCGATAATATCAGGATCCGACGCATGTAAACTGTCGTGAATGTTGATATTTGTCATACGCCCGTCACACGCCATCGTGACCTTGATCAACCCGTCATCGGACTGGCCTTCGACCTCGATATCTTCCATTTTAGCACTAAGCTCGCGCAACATAAAATTCACGCTATATGCGTGATCTATAATTTTTTTGGGATCTGGAGCTTCCGCGCTTGGTTTTTCTCGTTCCATACATAATACTAGAACGAAACGCACTATTGGCACAAATGAAAATGAGCGTACAAAACAAATCGGAAAATCTGGCAAAAGCCGTTGGTGAAGACAAAGCTAATCCTGCTGATAATCTTTCAGAATCAGCGGAAAATGAAGAGTTCGAATCCGACATTCTGATGGCCAGACACTGCGCGATCGAATTGCTCGAATCCGTCCTTATCAATAAAAAGACTCTGGACCTTTCACTCGACGGTTCCGACCTGTTCCACAAACTCACGCCGCGTGACCGTGCCTTCGTCAGAATGCTGGTAGCCACAACCCTGCGCCGCCTCGGACAAATCGACGATCTCATTGAAAAGGCACAGGATCGCCCCGGCGCGCTCAAATCCTTGCACCTCAAAAATATTTTGCGCCTTGGCGTATGCCAGCTTTTTTACATGGAAGTGCCCGATCATGCCGCCGTAGACACATCCGTTGAACTCGCAGAACACGCCGGCATGGAAAAAGCCAAAGGTTTCGTGAACGCAATCCTGCGCACCCTGATTAAAACAGGTGGCGAATACATAAAGAAACAGGATCCCGCCCGCTTAAACACACCAGAATGGCTGCTGAAAATGTGGATTGAAGACTACGGACTGCGTGGTGCTGCCAAAATTGCAACCGCCAACATGAGCGAAGCGCCGTTGGACATCACGGTAAAGGCAAAGGAGGATAAATCCTATTGGGGCAGCGCTCTCAAAGCCTCCGAACTCACAACGGGAACGTTGCGCCGCATGGCAGGCGGCAATGTCCGCGAACTCGAAGGATTTGATCAGGGCAAATGGTGGATACAGGACGCTTCGGCAGCACTCCCCGCACAACTCTTTGGACCTATCGAAGGAGAGGAAATCATAGACCTCTGCGCCGCACCGGGCGGCAAAACCCTACAGATGGCTGCCATGGGCGCAAACGTTATTGCCATAGACCGCTCTGCAAAACGCATCAAAATGCTTGAGGAAAACACGGAACGCATGAGCCTGAAAGACAAGGTGAAAGTCGTCATCTCCGATGCTGCCGTCTGGAAGCCTGCTGACGAAGCGCCCCAGCGCATTCTGCTCGATGCACCATGCAGCGCAACAGGCACAATCCGCCGCCATCCTGACATGCCCTATCTGAAATCACCGAAGGATATCGAGGGTCTGACATCCATCCAGTCACGCCTTCTTCAACATGCCGGAAAATTGCTTGGCATCGGGGGAATCTTGATCTACTGCACCTGTTCGCTGCAAAAAGCGGAAGGCGAACACCAGATTGAAACCTTCCTCCGCAAAAATCCGAAATTCGCGCGCGTACCCATTTCACCCGATGAAATCGGCGGTTATGAAGAACTCGTTAACCCCGACGGAGACCTGCGCATCCTGCCCATCCATCTGGCCACACACGGCGGCATGGACGGTTTTTACGTTGCACGCCTAACGAAAATCGCTTAACAATCTTGCCTTAACAAAAAAAGATCGCATATAATTGTCATAAGTAAAAAAACGGGGAAAGATTATGCCTGACGATGTAGTAATGAACAGAAGTATAGAGCAAACACCGGCCAACTTGCTGGTGGACGAATTTGAAGGCATTGTTCAAGGGGTACATGGGCCTGTCGCGCTATTCAACCGCTCATCGCATGTTTTAGAGGACAATCCGGAACTGTCCACCACCTATACAAGAACGCCCGATCAGGTCGCAGAAGGTATTGAACAACGCGAACAGTCCAAAATTCGTCGTGCCGATCTGGTTGAGCTTCAACTCGTAGAACTGAATGCGGCGCGCGATGCTCTGCGTGCAGAAGGCTGTGAGTTATAATCCACGGCATCCCGCTGCCGGTGGATATCTCCTGATAAAAGTGTTACGTTAAGTAAGTGATTCGCTCCGCTCGGGGTCGTTCTGTCACATCTTCTTGGAACTTCACGTTGTATCAACCATTTAACCCATAGGACATGCACCTTGTCCAAACAGAGTCTTTAAGCCGCATTATGAGTAAAAACATCCGCATTGCCCCGTCTATCCTCTCCTCTGATTTCGCAAAACTCGGAGAGGAAGTCCGCGCGATTGACGAGGCAGGAGCGGATTACATACACATTGATGTCATGGACGGACATTTCGTCCCGAACCTGACCTTCGGCGCTCCTGTTGTAAAATGCCTTCGCCCGCACAGTAAAAAAGTCTTCGATGTCCACCTCATGGTCGCCCCCGTTGACCACCTGATCGGTGACTTCGCCGATGCGGGCGCGGACATCATCACCGTCCATCAGGAGGCAGGGCCCCATTTGCACCGTACCCTTCAATCCATCAAGTCACTCGGCGTGAAGGCGGGTGTATCTTTAAACCCTTCAACCCCCGCCGAAACCATCAAACATGTCCTCGACATGGTCGATCTAGTCCTGATTATGACGGTCAACCCGGGCTTCGGCGGCCAAAGCTTCATCCCCGTCCTCGACAAAATCAGCACGGTGCGCCAAATGATTGACGCAACCGGACGCAAGATTGATCTCGAAATAGACGGCGGGGTCAATCCCCAAACCGCCAAAGACGTCATTGCCGCCGGTGCTGACGTGCTAGTCGCGGGCACGGCCGTCTTCAAGGACGGCCCTGAAAACTATGCGAAAAACATCGCGGCATTAAGACCGTAAAGGAGGTATCCGATGCCTTTGCGACTATTCCAGAACCTGAAAACAAAGGCCGGACAAATGGCCTGCGGAACTATGCTCTACAATTGGAGCTTGAACGAAACCGTGCCCGACCGGTTGATCGTCAAGCCCGTCGATGTCTGGGAAGGTGATCCTGACAAGGGAAAGGCTTTCCTCGAATCCTGCGGCGCAAATGAGGACACAGGGCCGGTATGGCATGATCACTGGTGGAATTACGAAAACTCAGAGTCTAGGCAAACGGCAGAACTCAACAGTTTTGAAGTTTTAAGGCACTTGCGCGCACATTGTGACTCGCTCGCACGCAATCAAGGACAGGAAATGATCCTGAGCTGGATCAAAAAATACCCGAATTGGGATAAGACAACATGGCGCAGTGATATCACGGGACAAAGATTGTCGATGTGGATTTCGCATTTTGAATATTTCTGCGCAGGTATGACCGAAGAAAATGAGGACGATTTCTTCGAATCTCTTATCCGGCAGGCAAAACACCTATACAACACACTGAGCAGTGTCGAAGAAATAGCCTTGCTGGAAACTGTAAAGGGATTAATTTACGCAAGCCTCGCAATAGAAGGCAAAGAACGTTGGATTGATCAGTCGCTTAAAACGTTGGAGTCCAGTCTGAAAGAACAAATTCTGCCCGATGGCGGACATGCCTCGCGTTCGCCTGCACGTTTGTTAACCGCACTTCAAATTCTGCTGGATATCGACTCGGCTCTTGCCGCGGGCGATTATCCGTCACCTGATTTCTTAAGAGAGACCATAAGCCGTATGAGCTGCGCCTTGCGCTTCTTCCGGTACGGTGATCGCAAACTGGCCGTCTTCAATGGAACACAGGAAGGCAATCAGGAAGAAATTGATCGCACATTGGCACAAGCGGGCCTACGTATAAAACAACGCCTGTCTTTACCCGATAGCGGTTTTGAAAGACTGGCGCTGGGACGCACGCTTGTGATGGTCGATTGCGGCAAAGCACCACCCTATCCCTACGACCGCCACACCCATGCCGCCCCGCTCGCCTTCGAACTCAGCTACGGTAAGGAAAGACTATTCGTATCTTGCGGCACACATCCATCATCCGAGGAATGGCAGGAAGCCCTGCGCTTCACTTCCGCACACAACACGGCAAATCTTGACTACCGCAATGCGAACGAAATCCGTGAAGACGGCCATTTCGGCAGAAGAATCACATCCATAAACCTCGACAGACAGGAAACCAAGGATGCCGTCCTTCTCGACACCTCCCATAACGGCTACGTATCCCTGAACGGAATTACACATTCCCGAAGGCTCTATCTAACTGATGCTGGTCATGATTTCCGCGGCGAAGACACATTTACGAGCTGTATCGATTTGGTCAGACCCATCGAAATTGCCATTCGTTTCCATATCCATCCACGCGTCACTGTTTCTCTTGTCAAAGATGACACCGAAGCTCTCTTAAGAATGCCCGGCGGCGTCGGCTGGCGCTTCCGCTTTGGACAGGGAACCCTCACCCTCGAAGATAGTATCTATCTCGGGGACGAACACGAACCGCGAAAAACAAAACAGCTCGTCATCTACGGCCAGACCACAGGCGAATACGCCAGTGTCAAATGGTCATTGAAAAAGGAAGGGTAACGCCCTGTATGACTCCCGATATCACTCTGCAAAAAATCGAGGAGCTTTATAAAAAAACAACACTGCTGCACGAGGAAGCGCATATCGGTGACCATTTGAGTGACTTCACCTATGCGTTAACCTCTCTCGAGTCATTGCATAACGCAGTTAACGCAAAGACCCCGATCTTCGGCTACGAATCCTGGCATCCACTGCACGAAGAGCGACATCTCGGCAGCGCTTCCGAAATGCTGTTAAGGTTGAAAGACACGAAAGGCAACGACCTCGCCCCCTATCCGGCCATCATGACCTTCTATGACGCAGGACTGGCCGAAGATATCGACCTCATCCTGTTTATTTGCGCACTCTGGCAATTCAAGCAAAGCGCAGAGAATAAGGTCTCCATCAACATATCGGGGCGCTCGCTTCTGTCTTCCGAATTCATCAAGACCGTCCTCTCCGCCCTCGAAAGCATGCGCCTGGAGAAAAAGCTCGACGAAGGCGTCATCATTGAAATCCATGAAAGCGCACCAACTCTCACAATGAGCAAACATATCCTGAATATGTTCCACCGTTTCGGCGCGGAATTCGCAATCGATGATGTCGGCCTCAGCCTTGGCGATGTCTTCCGGTTTTCCGAGTTCGATGACATTGCAAGCTACGTCAAAATCGACCGCAAACTCGTCTGCGTCCCCTACGGCACATCGGAATCTTTGGCATCTGTTATCTCATTCATCCGCTCCGTCCTGCCCGATGCCTGCCTGATCGCAGAAGGCGTCAAAAGCATCCAGCATGCGATCATGCTGGCCGATCAATATCCCGAAATTGATTACGTGCAGGGAATGCACTTGCCTGATCGCGCCAAATTCCAAACGCTTTGGAAAGAACACCAAGCCATGCGTAATGTTCCGACACAGCGTGACGGAAAAGCAGGGTAAATAACAACATCTGCCCCTTGCTCAAACCGCGAATGCAGCTAAACTGAAATCACCAATTCACGTCAGGGCACGCACATGGCAAAAGCGCAAAAATCCTATACCTGTCAATCCTGCGGCGCGGTTTACCACCGCTGGTCGGGTAAATGCGACGCATGCAACGAATGGAACACCATCACCGAGGAAGTGTCCGCAGCCGCCAATGTCGTACCCAAAGGCTTAAGCGGAAAAAAAGGCCGCGTGATCGACTTCGTAGATCTGCGCGGTGAAAACAGCGGCAACTACCCGCGCTTCACAACCAAAATCAATGAACTCGATCGTGTTTCCGGCGGCGGATTGGTGCCTGGCTCGGCAACACTGATTGGCGGTGACCCGGGCATCGGAAAATCCACACTCTTGCTGCAAGCCGTCTGCGCCCTAAGCAAAAACAACGTCCCCAGCGTCTACATCTCGGGGGAAGAAGCCATCGACCAGATCCGCATGCGCGCCGAACGCCTCGGCTTGTCCGAATCCCCAGTTCAACTCGCATCCTCAACAAACGTCCGCGACATTATTGAATCCGTCCGCGATGCAAAAACGCAGCCCAAAGTCCTGATCATCGACTCCATACAAACAATGTATGTCGATAACATCGACAGCGCCCCCGGCACGGTGACACAGGTACGAACCTCAGCACAGGAAATCATCCGCATGGCAAAGAGCCGGAATATCTCTGTGATTTTCGTCGGACACGTCACGAAAGACGGTCAGATCGCAGGCCCCCGCGTTCTCGAGCACCTCGTCGATACCGTCCTGTACTTTGAAGGTGACCGCAGCCACCAATTCCGCATCCTGCGTTCGGTTAAAAACCGTTTCGGTCCGACCAATGAAATCGGCGTCTTCGAAATGGCCGGCGAAGGTCTGGTCGAGGTCGAAAACCCCTCGGAGCTATTCCTCTCACAGCGGAGTGAAGACGCTGCCGGAAGCGCCGTCATGGCCGCACTCGAAGGCACAAGACCGCTTCTCGTCGAAATACAGGCACTCGTCGCCCCGTCATCACTGGCATCCCCGCGCCGCGCCGTTCTCGGCTGGGATCATAACCGTCTGGCCATGATTGTTGCTGTCCTCGAAACCCGCTGCGGAATATCGCTCTCCGGTCACGATATCTTCCTGAACATCGCCGGCGGCATCAGAATATCCGAACCCGCCGCTGACCTCGCCGTCGCAGCAGCCCTCATCAGCGCGTTGAAAGACGAAGTCCTGCCCTTTGATACGGTCTTCTTCGGTGAAATCGGTCTGGCAGGGGAAGTCCGTCAGGTCGCACAAGCCGATGTCCGTCTGAAAGAGTCTGAAAAACTCGGCTTCAAAAAAGGCACAATCCCTAAACTCTCGAAAAAAACAAAAAAGAGCAACGGCTCAGGCATAAAGCTACAGGAAATCAAACACGTGCGCGAACTCGCAAAATTCCTCGGACACTAATCAAATTTCCTTTTTCGGTGTTTTCAAATATTGGCCAAACAAAACTCCGCACGCCTTTGCAAAAGTGAGCCAAAAGAAAACTAGCCACTGATTTTCGGGACGGTAAAAAAGAACGCGCTACCCTTTCCGAACTCGGACTCTATCCAGATTTTTCCGTCCATAGATTCGACAATCCGTTTGCAAACGGCAAGGCCAATGCCAGTACCTCTGTATTCGTGTTTACCGTGCAATCTTTTAAAAATTACAAAAACCTGATCGCAATATTCATCCTTGATCCCGATCCCGTTATCCTGCACCGAAAACTGCCACTCATCGCCTTTATCCTCTGCTGTGACCCGAATAACCGGCGGGACGTCGTCCTGACTATATTTGAGGCTATTACCGATTAGATTTTGCAAAAGCCGTGAAAAGTTAAGCGGGTTCCCTCGAATTTCAGGTAAATCTTCCACAATGACTTCGGCCTGTTTTTGCTCGATAGCGTCCCGAAGATTTTTGAGAACAACCTGAGCCTGTAAGTTGCAATCGATTTTAACGTGCTTTGTTTCCCCTTGGTTTAGACGCGAGTAAGACAAAATGCCTTCAATCAATTCGCGCATGCGGCCGGCCGCATCGGTAATGTATTCAAGATACTGTTCACCCTGCTCATCAAGCTTGTCCTTGTACTCTTCATCAAGCAAATGAACAAAATTTGTCACCATACGCAAAGGCTCCTGCAAGTCGTGAGAGGCAATATAGGCAAACCGCTCCAACTCTTCGTTTGAGCGTAAAATATTTTCTTCCGACTTTTTACGCAAACTGATATCGCGCACAATTCCGCTGTACAATCTGCGCCCTTGTACCTGAATTTCACTAACCGCCAGCTCGAGAGGAAAAATCTCGCCGTTCTTGCGTTTCCCCGCAACTTCACGTCCGATACCGATAATCTGCCGCACACCCGTCTTGTGATAATTTTTCAAATACTGGTCATGATCTGAATGATAAGGCTCGGGCATCAGGATTTTGACATTGTGCCCGACAGCTTCCTCCCTTGAATATCCGAAAATCTTGATACAGGCATTATTGTAAGTTTCGATCTTCCCCCTATCGTCAATGGTGATAATTCCGTCAACCGTACTCTCGACAATCGCCTCCAGTCGCGCAAGAGAGTGTTTTTCCGCGAACTCCGACCTCTGAAGACGAACAAGTTGATCTTTGTACGCTCTGGCTAATTCGCCAATCTCGTCCTTTAGTGTAACAGGAAGCGAAATATCCGAAGGACTTCCCTCATAACGCCGGATCTCTGAAATCATCTTTTTAAGTGGGCGCGTAAAGATAGTTGAGATATAAAGAGAGAAAAAAGTTAACAAAATAATAGCAACCGCAGTAGCCATGGCCGCTTGAAAGCGAATCTCATTCAAACTTTCAAACATCATCTCCTTTGATACGGAAAGCGCTACGATAAAATCATGGTGGTTGCTTCCCCCGTATTCTTGCTTAACAAAGGTGAAAAAAGCCTCACGACCTTCATGAGACGCAAAATATGATCCCCTCTGACTCAAAGAAGTCTTGAAGTCATCAAAAATACGCGCATATTTATGAGTGTCATCGTGATGATAATGTAAAAATTTTTGTTCACCTCGAATCTTATTGAAATGCGCAACATTGCCGCCTGTCATAACAAAAACACTATGACCTTGTTGCAAATGCTCAAAAAACTCCCCGAAAAACACATCATAAGAGGAATTGATAACCAAAATACCGAACAAACGATTACCGTCAAAAACAGGCACCAGAACGCGGATGACAATCATATGCGGCTCTTGTACCCTTCCATGTTCCCTATTCAAATTAATCGGCGAATAATAAACGTCATCGGATTCGAGCGTCAGCGCTTCCTGAAAATAAGGTTCGCCTGCCTTGCTTTGCAAGCCGTTTTCCGGAACGATAATCGGCGCGTCATCGTCTTTAAGCCCCTTGTTCACACGCACGATCTCCCGCCCGTCATCTTCGACACCGATAAAACGAATCTGGATATAAGAGCGCTCCTGCTCGGAAACAGATTCGAAAATGGAAGCCAGTCTTGCTTTCCATTGCTCGATTGAGGACCCGTCGAGCGGATCGATACCGTTATTCTTCGAACTCCTGATAATACCCTCTATCGGTGGAGTTTTTTTAAGAACCAGAAGATCCCGCTCGATTTTATTTAATGTGGTTTTCAAAATATTCGAGGCATACTGTGCCTCAATCTGAAGCTCGTCTTTCTTAACGGCCAGAATCTCATCAATCATACGAAAATATAAAAATCCGCCTAGAACAGCTGCAGTGACAAATGCGGTAAAAACCACGAACAAAGTCACTTTCGTGGAGACGGAAAAAAATGGCGCCTTTTTCTCAACGGTATTATCGCTCTCTTTGTGAGGATCGGACATGACGGGATAATTTTTTTAAACCTATAGTAGAAAACATAATGCCCTAAAACTATAGAGATTTAAAATTGTAAATGTGCAGGAATAGAACTTGTATACAATAAGACTTATCGCATCTTGCTGATGCCGAGGATGGTTTGCGAGCACAAAGTATCAACCGGCATTCCGGTCGTCTTACATTGTGCTTCCAGCTCTGTCAGCTTGCCCATAATTTTATCAATCGAGTGCAAAGACCACCCGTTCACCTGCGCCTTGAACGCTGCATCGAGCTTGAAAAAAACGGGCGGCTGTAATTTCTTCATCGCCGACCCGATATCCGTACCCTGCATCATATGCACTTTGACCAAATGCAAACGTCTGAAATGATTTTGTAGCGCCCGCAGAACAGAGATGAACGCCACGCCCTCCTCCATCAGCGTATGATAAGCCTTTAGTGCGGCCTTCGAATTACGCCCGGCAACTGAATACACCAGATCATCCAGAGATTGTGCACCCGCCACGCCGCACGCCTGATTGGCATCATAAAGGGAAATCGGTGTTTTTTCGTCACCTTTGTATAAAAGCAACTTGTCCAACTCGCTGCGCACCTTCGCACGGTCACCGGAAATATTCGCCGCGAGCCACTGCACCGCATCGGGTTCAATTCCCTTACCCGCATCCATAACCGTTTGGCGGATCAAACGCGCCAGATCACGTTCATCTTCCACATAACACGGCACCGCCGCCGCATTCTTGGCCTTCTCACAAAATTGCCTGAGCGGAGATTTCGGTCCCAGCGCCCCTGCTAGAAGCAAAACCAGCGCTTCATGAGATGGATTTTTGAGATAAAGTTCGACCATCGGCTTGATTTTGTCGGCAGCATCTTCGATCCGGATGAGTTTATCCCCGCCCATCATTGAAACCGACCGCGCCTCGGTATCAAGCCGCTCGGGGTCGTCCGCCACATCGTCACAGGATAAGACACAGACATTGAAAGGATCATACAAATCCTCAACAACCGTCTTCCCGATTGTCGCTGCACGCTCTTTGATCAAGCCGGCATCCGGCCCGTAAATCAGGATCACCCGCGCCGCCGGATCAGGCTTCGCAACAAACGGTTCAATCTGACGATACGCAAGTTTCATAAAAAATTATCGTAAGCGGAAAAATACGAACGTCAATCAAATTAGAGAAATTTAACCGCAACACGCCGCCGCAGTAGCGGATCCGCGCCCTAAACGGCGAAGCTCCGGCTCGAACAGCATCCTTGCATTCACATTTGGGTTTTTGAAAACTTCCATGTCATAGGATTTCTGATACGCCAGAATATCGTCCAGACTGGAGAAGACAGCACGATTGATCTTACCGTCCGTACACCCGCTGCGGCAAATATCAAGCATCGGCAACATTTCGTCTTCGAAACCCATCGCATCCAGACTTGGCTCGATCGCATCGGCAAATGCCTTGGCAAATTCAGCCATGGTGGAATTCCCGAACTTGATATTAAAAAATTCACCGTCATGCCACCGCGCCGCCTTGTAAGACGCTTCTAAAAGCGCCCGTGTCTCTTCAGGTGTATCGGGATCAAACCCGAAGGAAAACAGAAGGTCATCGACCTTACGCGCCAGAAGAGCATCCGCCGCCAGAGCGCCCGTAATCAACAAAGCCGTCTGATGCTGATGCAGCCCGACACCGAACATACGAGCCTCGTAACGGTGTGCAAAAACCTTATCCTCTATATCCCGCAAAGCCGCAACCTTCACATCGGGCCATAAGACCGTCTCTGCAAAATAATAATTTGTCGCCGTGTTCAGCCCCCTGTCTTTGAGCGTATTGAACGTCGTCCACTCCCCCGCTGGAAGTTTTACGATATTCCCATCAGAGCAATAATAGACAAACAAGGGATTATTCATCACATGCTCGATATGGCGGGCAATAAACTCTTCGCCGGATCGCGCACTATAGACGTAAGGCGGCACACCGCCGCGTCCCTCGCGAAGACCGTTATGACGAAGTTGCATACCGCTATGCCCGCTGAACGGCTTTCCTTGTGAAAAACCTGTGCTGTTATCCGTCAGCAAAAACAAAAACGGCGCCATAAAATAGAGCCTGCGCACGTCAGCCAGCAACTGGTCGGGATTGCTGTGGCTAACGGAAACCTGATTGGATTTACAAACGGAAAAATACTCCGCAAACCCGCGCATATCCTCTCTATAAGGCTTAAAAAACGCATGATAACGAGGCACATCGACAATACTGGAAAGCAAATCATCCGCGCTCTGCTCGGGCAAATCCTGAAAATAGGATCGCTTTAACCCCGTCCGCACCGCGGCCTCATGAATAACATCACTTTTCTTCTGCATATCGTTCAGAACGCTGCGCATATCATCAAGTGCGGCAGCCGCAGAATTCACCTCTAGCGTCTCACTCGTCGGCTCGTTGCGCGTCCAGTCACCTGCAAGCGTGTCGCGCGCCATGTCTTTAAGCATATTGTTTTGGGGAACAGTCATCGTTTTCTGATCACGGTCAAAAAACGCCAATTCGATCTCTACACCGACCTTGGAGTCTTCGCCAACGCCTTGATATAGCTCGAAAACATCTTCAGGTCTGTTGATTTCTGTTAAATCAACAGCATTAACATCAGACATGTGGGAAATCCTTTTGGTCAAAAACTAATTATATATCTTAACCATTCAGATGACAAATACGGAAAGTTACAATCTAACGCTTTAAATAAAGCCCGATCTGCAGCTCAATCTGCCGTGCAAGGTCATTCAACGCGTTCTCTCGCGTGTTCTGCTCTGTCACACGGTTGGCAAATTCGCTGCCCAGAATGTTGTAGGAGCCGATAGACGTCAAACGGCGCGTCAAAAGGGTCTTGCCTGTCTCGATACTCTCCAGACGCATCGTTGTCACCAATTTAAGCTGCCCGCGCGTCGCATCGGAACTCTTCGTGATATCCAAATCCGTCGTCGTTTCATCAATTTTATCAACGACCAGCTTGTACTGCGGATTAACCGGACGACCTGTGCGGTAAAAACGATCAATCAAGGCGTTACGCAAGAACTGCCCCTCGCGGTCAGGAATATTCAGAATGGAAACCTGCTCCAGCTCGCTCGAAACAACCGCCGAACTTTCCGTTGTCGGCGTATTCCCGTACATCGGCTCGAACCCGCAAGCCGCTAAAGGAAGAGCGGAACCACACACCAAAACTGTTAAAACGAGCTTTTTCATCCTACCACCACATTTACGATACGACCCGGAACAACGATTACTTTCCGAACCTCTTTACCTTCAATCGCCCGCTGCACGCCATCCTCGGCAAGTGCCGTATCCTCAGCCACCTGCTTATCTGCATCCGCCGGCAACGTAATCGTCGCGCGCAACTTTCCGTTCACCTGCACACCGATTGTTACAGTGTCGGCAACCAGAAGCGCTTCGTCAACCGTCGGCCACGCTTCATCAACAAGCATTGTGTCATGCCCCATCTGTGACCACAACTCTTCAGCCAGATGCGGCATGATCGGATTAATCAAAACCACAAAAGCCTTTGCCGCTTCTGCCAACGCCGCTTTCTCATCATCGCTTCCCGCTTTAAACGCTGTAAACCCGTTATAAAATTCACGGATTTGCGCAACCGCCTTGTTCATCGCAAACGCCTCGATGCTCTCACCGACACCCTTAACGGTCTTATGCGTCAGGCAGCGCAGCTCTTTGGCTTTCGCTCCGTACTCTCCGTCAAACTCTGAAACAGACACATCAAGAGCCGTAATCGTGCTATGCACTTTGTTCACGAAACGCCATGCACCTTCAATCCCGCTTTCCGTCCATTCCAGATCCCGCTCGGGCGGAGAGTCGGAAAGAATGAACAAACGCGCCGCATCCGCGCCATACGTGTCCATAATATCTTCGGGATCAACGACGTTCTTCTTGGACTTCGACATTTTAATCGACGGCCCGATCTTGATCGGCGCACCCGTCTCGGCATGAACATTCTCGCCCGCATCATTCTTAATCACATCCGAGGGGAAAACCCACTTACCATCCGCATCCTGATAGGTTTCATGCGTGACCATCCCTTGGGTAAACAGGCCGAGGAACGGCTCGTCGCAATCCACGAACCCGCAATCCCGCATAATCTTCGTAAAGAAACGTGCATAAAGCAAATGCAAAACCGCATGCTCCACCCCGCCGATATACTGCTCGACAGGCATCCAGTATTTCGCCTTGTCTTTCGCGACCGGAAGGCTCTCATTCTTCGGATCGCAATATCTGAATTGATACCAGCTGGACTCAAAGAACGTATCGAAAGTATCGGTTTCACGCGTTGCCGGCTCTCCTGTCTCGGGACACGTGGTATGCTTCCATGTCGGATGATGATCCAGCGGATTACCCGGCTTGTCAAAGCTGACATCTTCCGGCAACTCGATCGGCAACTGGTCTTCAGGCACAGGAATACATGCACCATCGGAATTCCGATAAACCACAGGAATAGGACAGCCCCAATACCGTTGACGCGAAATCCCCCAATCCCTAAGACGGAATTTTGTAACGCCGAACCCCATTTTATTCTCTTCACAACGTTTGATAACCTCGGCCTTGGCCGCATCAACGTCCATCCCGTCCAAAAACTCCGAATTCGCCAGAGTGCCCGGCCCTGTGTAAGCCTCGTCCGTAATCTCGATCCCGCCCTCGGGCAACACAACAGGCAAAACAGGCAGCTTATATTTATTCGCAAAATCAAGGTCACGCTGATCATGCGCGGGCACACCGAAAATCGCACCCGTTCCGTAATCCATCAGGATAAAGTTCGCGATATAAACAGGAACTTCACGCCCCAACAGCGGATGCGTGGCCTTATATCCTGTATCGAAGCCGATCTTTTCCGCCTGCTCGATCGCCGCCTCGGACGTTCCGCCCGCACGGCACTCTTGTAAGAACGCGTCAAACCCGTCCTGATCACCCGCAAGCTCCTGCGCCATCGGGTGATCGGGCGCAAGCGCGATAAATGACGCCCCAAACAGCGTATCGGGACGCGTTGTAAACACCTCGATTTTCTGATCGGAGCCGACAACATCCCATTTAAACTGCAAGCCCTGCGATTTTCCGATCCAGTTCTCCTGCATAATGCGAACCTTCTCGGGCCAGCGATCAAGATCATCCAGACAGGACAACAATTCTTCGGCATAATCGGTAATCTTCAAAAACCACTGGTTCAGCTTGCGCCGCTCAACAGGCGCCCCCGTACGCCAGCCCTTCCCGTCGATCACCTGCTCGTTCGCCAGAACCGTGTTATCAACGGGATCCCAATTCACGATGGATTCCTTACGATACGCGATCCCCTTTTCAAGGAATTTCAGGAACATCGCCTGCTCATGGCGGTAATACTCCGCGTCACACGTCGCAAATTCGCGGCTCCAGTCAATGGAAAGCCCCATGGCTTTTAACTGCTCGCGCATGCCCGCAATATTCGCATGTGTCCACTTGGCCGGGTGCTCCCCGCGCTCGATCGCGGCGTTCTCGGCCGGCAAACCGAACGCATCCCAGCCCATAGGATGAATAACGTTAAACCCCTTGGCCTTTTTATAACGGGCAACCACATCACCCAGCGTATAATTGCGCACATGCCCGACATGAATCCGCCCCGACGGGTACGGAAACATTTCCAGCACATAATATTTGTCTTTGGATTGGTCTTCTGTAACAGAAAAAGCGTCCGCCTCATCCCACTTCCGACGCCACTTTTTCTCGGTTTCTTTAATATTATAACGCTCAGCCATAAACTCTTATTCGGGCAATACTCTAAACAAGCCCGCCTTCATTACATAACAATCTGTAAACTCTGAAACTATTGTACGTCGCCCAGATGCGCAATACGTAATTGGCGCGCGCGGGTCAGGATTGCATCTTCAAGCTTCAGGGACGTTTCCTCGGAAACTTTCGCATCACGCCAAGCGCCGCCATCATTGACCTGACGGAAAACCTTGACCTGAATAGCATCGGACTTTAGCTCGCGCCCCATCACAAAAACATTAAGCTTCGTACGCTCGCCCGGGGTTTCGGGTGCTGTATACCATTCGGTCAAAATCACACCGCCAAAAGGATCGGCACTCGCCAAAGGCATAAAGGAAACGGTATCAAGAGAGGCACGCCACAGAAAACCGTTCACGCCGATCAAATTCCCCTGAGACTTTTCAGCCCGCTTGGAAGAACCGAGAATACCGCCTTCCCCAAAAACACTGTCGCCCTTGGAATAAATATTATCATCCCCTGTAACGGCACGGTCATAACCGGACGGATATTTTGCTTCTGATTCAATGCCTTCGCAGCCTGAAAGCAAAACAACCGAAAAAACGGATAATGCGGAGAATGCCAAAAATCTTAACTTGGGTATCATTCTAATTCTTCTCTCTATTTAAATCTGACCATTATCCTTTATCACGTAGACAAAGCACCCTCAAGACTCGTTTTCCGCAACACTTTTTGTAAGAAAAAATAATCAATATTAATTAAAATCAGTAACTTACATATATGTGTGACAAAATTGCAACGTGACTGAGATTTTGTACCACACTAAGCGAAAACGGCGTTGACGATTCTTGCGTTTCTTGGCGTAATGCTAGTGTTCGCTTGTCAAGTGGACGGCTTATCCTAGTTAGCTATTTATTACGCAGGGTTTTATACCTGTCAACTTGGCTAAGCGTACAAAAGTTTTATTTGGAGGAAAACTATGAAAAAACTACTTTTAGCAAGCGTTGCTGTTGGTGGATTGGCATTTGCCGCTACGCCTGCACACGCTGAAATCGAACTGGAAGTCGGTGGTTACTTCAAGGGCTACGCAGCATTCGTAGACCAGGATGATGACTTTGCCGATGTTAACGGTTTCGACTTTATCCGTGACACAGAAATCCACATCGGTGGTGAAACAACTCTGGACAACGGTCTGACAATCGGTACGCACTTCGAATTCGACGTTGATGGCGGCGAATCTGCAGACGTAGACGAATCTTACCTTTACTTCTCCGGTGACTGGGGTCGTGTGAACTTCGGTGCTGAAGACGGTGCTGCCTACCTCTTGCAGGTTGCTGCTCCTTCTGCTGACAGCAACATCGACGGTATCCGTCAGTATGTTCAGCCAATTAACTGGGCTGCAGCTGGTATCGTTCCATTCTCCGATGGTTTGGACTACGACCATGATCCAACAGGAAAAGCTGACAAGTTGACATACCTGTCACCTGTTTTCAGTGGTTTCCAAGCTGGTTTGTCTTTCTCACCTGACACAGATGCTGCTGATGACCTCGAAGGTATCGGTACAGATGACGTTGCTGGTGATATCGGCCAGACATACGAAATTGCTGTTCGTTACGAAGGTCAGTTCAACAACATCGGCATGATCCTCGGTGGTGGTTACTCTCACGGTGACCTCGAAGAAGACAGCGGTGGAGATGACGACCGTCAGGTTTGGAACCTCGGTGCTGACTTCGATATCGGTCCTTTCGGTATCGGTGTAATCTACACAGAAGACAACAATGCTCTGGATGACACAGACTCTGAGACATTGGTTATCGGTACAGACTACACAACTGGTCCTTTCAAGATCGGTGCGTCTTACCTGAACCTGGACACAGAAGATGTAACAGAAGTTGACCGCTACACAGGTGGTGTAACTTATGAATACGGTCCAGGCATGTCCTTCCGTGGTTCTATCAGCTACACAGAAGTCGACCCAACAGGTGGCGACGAAGTTGAAGGAACAGCGATTGTTCTTGGTACACAAGTTAACTTCTAATCGAAGTCTGACTTAATAAGATTTAATAAAGGGGCGCTTTTCGGGCGCCTCTTTTTCTTTGTAGATTCGTTATGGATTTTTTTTATCATTTCTCTATGGTTTGCCTATGACCGTGAAAGACAATCTGCAGATTATAAAACAAAACCTGTCCAAACTGGCTGAGCAGACAGGCCGTAACCCTGCAGACATAAATCTTGTCGCTGTCAGCAAAAAACAGCCCCCCGAGAAACTGCGGGAAGCATTGGAGTGTGGCCATAGATTATTTGGTGAAAACCGCGTTCAGGAAGCACAGGAACATTGGACAAGTATAAAGCCAGATTACCCCGATCTGAAACTTCATTTGATCGGCCCGTTGCAAACCAATAAGGCCAAGGATGCTGTGGCTCTGTTTGATCTCATCGAAACGGTAGACCGTGAAAAACTCGCTCGCACACTGGCCAAGGAAATGAAAAAACAAAGCAGAAATCTGCCCTGCTTTATTCAGGTCAACACAGGCGAAGAAGAACAAAAAGCCGGAGTTTCTGCTAAAGACCTATCCGACTTTCTGGAGTTCTGCCGCAAAGAATGTGAACTGGATATAATGGGACTGATGTGTATCCCGCCCGTTGACGACCCGCCCGCATTGCACTTTGCTCTGCTTCGAAAACTGGCAAAAGAAAACGGCCTCAAACATTTAAGCATGGGCATGAGTGCCGATTACGAAAAAGCCATTCCGTTAGGCGCAACATACATCCGTATCGGGACGGGTGTGTTCGGAAGCCGCATAAGTTAAAGAACTCCTAGACATAATTCTTAATATATCCGGCCGTTCGCCCACCGGCCGCACGTGTATAGCTCTGATCACGACCGTGATCTTGCTGTCCTTTCCTAGAGCCCGTCGGCTTGACTGTATCTGCAATAACCTGATCACTAAGGCGAGCTTCCGTCATGGGCTGTTCCGCAAAAGCAAGCAAACTGGCCGGCAGATCATCATATGCACTGCTTTGATCAATCGGTTCCGGTGCATCCATTTCAAATTTAGCCTTCGATAAAACACGCTCATTAAAAGAAGAAGGATCCTCGTTCTTGTCAATGAAAGACAAAGCATGCGCGGAAACATCCTTTCCCGTACCGTCCTTAATGACAGCGTCAACCAATCCGGAGGCCATGCCGACCGGACCGCCGAAAACGCCGCCGCCAATAATTTTGCCGACCGGGCGAATCTCGTCGCCTGTCACCTCCCGATAAACAAGATTAACAAGTGGTATGTGTTGTAAAGGGTTCACCATATCGAGCAGATCCCCAAAACCGAACGCATCGTCTGTGCCCGAATCGCGAGAGTCGGAACCGCTGTTAAAATCGACGGAATGATTCTTGGAAACGTGCGTATCGGACAAAACCTCCCGAAACGAGGAATGCGCAGCCTCTCCTCTATCAAAGAGCGAGTAGGAAGGAATCGACCCCGCCGTACGCTCGTTTTTGACCATATGGTACTTTTTTCCTGCCTGATTCGGCGCAGAAACATTGGAAACGCTGGTATCAATAGTCTTTTCGATCATAGGAACCATAAAAAGTTACTCTGTTTTATGTGGAAGCAAATCACATGCCACCCTGTATCAAACCACCAATATCGTGCTAAATTCATGCCATGAATAAAGAGATAATCGATCAAGCGCTTAAAATAATTTCTGACCCCGTAACCTGCGCACGGATAAAACAGTCATTACAATTCATTAATGCGCAAACGCAATACTTTGACTTCGAGGAAAACAGTGAAATAGAAAACAGGATTGTCATCAAAGCGGAAAAAAGAACAGAAGAAAAGGAAATCAGGCTTCCACGCCGCATAGGGTATATAATGGATACGCTCTTTGAACTTACTGCCAATCAAAGCACGCATATTAAGCCCGAAAAAATCGAAACGGATCATTTCACACTGGATACACGAAGACTGGAATTCAGATCTGGCGAGATCACGGCCACCCTGACCGAAAAAGAAAATGAAATTCTTGCCTTTCTTTATAATCACGCCCCAAAAACCGTAAGCAAAAAGGATTTACTCGGAAATATCTGGGAATATGCTGATAATGTCGAAACGCATACGTTGGAAACGCACATCTACCGCTTAAGACAAAAAATTGAAAAAGACCCTGCAAATCCGGAAATTCTGATGACGTCCGGATCAGGATATAAACTCAACTGCGGCAATAATTAGAGGGAAATATCTTTTTTTGCGCTCTCAATCGCCATGGCAATACTGTCAACAAAACTCTTGGCCCGCTGAATCTGAAGCCCTTGGACACCTTGCCGTTCTAATGCTCTCAAATCTTTAATCAAACCCGAGACATACTCAAACTCATCATCGAAATCAGATGTAGCCCCAGCCTGTTTGTCAGAATACTTTGATACTCTGTAAGCCACCTTCCTGCTGACACTCGCTGCATGCGAATACGCTTTGGAAGCCTGCGCTGCCTTGGCACGTAAATCATCAATCTTTTGTTGGGAGGCGTTTATCTTGGAAGACTTATCTTTAACATCTTCTTCTGTCAAACCAAAGGTACGGAATACATAACGCTCTAGATAAACAAGAAGCGCCTCCATTGAAACAGTCGCCTCATCTGAGGTTGTTTGCTGAGAACCGTCCGATGAAGATCGGTCTTGAAATTCTCTGCGCTCTGGATTGTCTTTTTCGTGATGCAAAAGGTCATACCGCGTGTCGGCACTTTCCGTTTCACGTGGCTTATAAATTCCTTTTATATGACCAACATTCGTATCCATATCTTCGTCTTCTCAATGAATATACACCTAACATATCAGAGAGAATAAAGTTCAGGCAAACTTAAAAGATTATGAAAATTATTTTTTAATATCAAAAGGATGTGGGTACTTCATATCTTCAGGCATATTCTCATACGCGTACTGCTCCGCGTACCACGGCGCAACGTAATCCCACATTTTTTCCATCTCGCCGGTCTTATCGCTTTCTGCTTCACACTTCATGTAAGCGATTTCACCGACCATGATCCACTGCTTTACGCGGCCCATCTTAACAGGCTTAACGTGGTCAGCCTCGATAGGCTTCACACGCATTGTCAAAATAGCCCTGTATTTCTCTCCTTCATAATGGATATGCTCAGATACGTTTCGAAAATGATCAGCCTCAATATACATATCGGAAAAGAGAGCTAACTTATTCACGACCAGAGAAACCCATTCATTTTTTCCGTACGGATAGGAAAACGTTGGAATGTAATCTTTCTCCTGTTTTGGAAAACTAAAATACATTCGACCGGACTGTTTATCATCGGAAATCTTAAGGGATAAAACTACGCCCGTCTCAATATTAAGCATATCGGTATTGGGATCGTACTGGCTATATCCTGAACCAAGCCGAATAGCTTCTTTGATAAAATAATCATCCTGTTTTGCGTAAGGTAAATTCTGAAAATCTGAAGTGCTCTTCACCCAATGCTCGTAATCCGGAGCAACACCTGCCAGACTAAAAAATGCAAAAACACCCTGCTCTTTTCGGGTCGTAACCTGACTGTAATCCCCGGCGACCGCACTTCGAAAAGCAAACAGCGCAAAAAAGAGACTTACAACTACTGGAATACACCAAAACGTGCGCATGAAAAAACTATGCCTTGCCTATGCTTGTTGCCCCTTAATGCTATATTCAATACCATGCGTTTAAGAGAACAAAAAGAGCTGTTAACAAATAAAATGGACGAAGACGATAAAAAACTCTGGGAAATAATGGTTTCTGACGTCAAAAAACTTTATCAGGAAGACACTTTATACAACTCCGAGGAACAAAATTCATCAAAACCCAAAAAATCACCGCAAAAGACCCAGGGTCAAGCCAAAAACGCCTCTCATCAAATACAAACTCCGCAGAAAACAAAAAAAGAGTCTAATGATAAAAGCAGCTTTCAAGTTGACCGTGCCACGGCGGAAAAGTTGCGTAAGGGAAAAATCAGGATTGACGCCAGAATTGATCTTCACGGTATGAATAAAATTCAGGCGCATGAAGCCTTGATCAGCTTCATCAATCAATCCCATACGCGCGGCCATAGATGCGTCCTGGTCATTACGGGTAAAGGAAAAGCAAAAAGTTCGGAACAGCACTGGATGCACAACGAGCCGGGGATACTCAGGAAATCCGTACCTTCTTGGCTTAAATCGCCACCTCTGAACAACATCGTACTAAAAGTTCAACAAGCTGCCATAAAAGACGGCGCCGAAGGTGCATTATACGTCCTGCTCCGAAAAAAACGCTAAAACCCTTTTCGTGACTTCTTAACCTCGATTTGCTATAAAATATTCCAAACACAGGCTGTAAAAACAAACTTAACCCATTGGGTATGGCAATGCCGGAGAACGAAGCGGGAAAAGCATATTTAGCAAACGTGACCGTCACCGAAGCGGTAGCGTTTGATCCTGAGACCGATGATCCCGATAAACCTGAGACTTGGAACGTACTTTCTGCTGGCGACTACGAAGCTGAGCATCACGGGAACATGCAGTTCTTTTGTCCTTGCTGTCTTGATAAGGGAGATCAGGTCAGACTAAAACGTCCGTCGACAGATGATAACGGAAGAGCCAGAGAATATTTCCAGACAATACAAATGGATGTTGTGGATTCACAAACCGAAGAACCCATAATAGACCCGGCAACCAACGAACCGATGGTCGAGCACGTGCGCTATAAAATTCCGCCGCGTTTTACACTATGGCCTGGCCATAGACACACATGCGACCTGGCAAGCCAGCAAAGAAACCTATCCGAAACGCTTTACGAAAACGGCGGTGTAAACCTGAACAGTTCCGAAGGAACATACATCGTCAATATGAATATCGCCGCAGGACAAAGAACTGCGAAGAAAAAACGGCCTAGAATCGGTCTGACGGAATCCGGTGAATTTGATTCGCTAGCCAGAGGCACAAAAAGAAAACTCCACCGCTCGTCTTCCACACCGCCCGGAAAACACTCAGAAGGCGTAAAAGACATCTCCACAGTCGCAAAAATGCTCGATAATACCGAATTTGAACAAGGCGCACGCGACAGAATCTTAATGAGAGTTGGCACACAACTGACAAGCCTCGGTGAGATGTATAAAGGCTCGGCCTTTGAGCTATATCGTGATATCTATCGGGCCGAACATCAGATCGCAAATGATCCGAATGCCAATCATAATCATGCAGCCTTGTTCAGATTCAGACCGAACGGAAACAGAAAATTCTGGAAAAAAGAGCAGGATGGCTCCATGACCGTCCCCTCACACCCTGAAAAAACCCATGACCGACAAGGACGTGAATTCTATTTCACAAGCAGCATAAACTTTCAGACAGACGGCGCTTTCGAGCAATTCAAAAAAGCATATGATGAAGCCGAAAGCCCTGAAGACCGATGGTTTTTGGTTTACACCGAACACGCAAACGTCGACATCTTCGATCATCAACACAAAGCCGCAGGAATTGACGAGGAGCGTGGAGCAAATGGCGGAACACAAAAATCCACCCCATCCATCAACGTGGAAACAACCGTCTTTTCAAAAGACCAGATGATGCAATGGAGTCCGCCTTCAGCACAACTCATGCTCGACTTTAGTAAACCGCCATCCCATGATGTACAGGACGGCCCTGCGTCATTATCCTAAAATTGCTTTGGTGAAAGCTCAACCATACGCCCGTTGCTGTCATAGAATCTTAAATAAGGCTCTTCGGCTCGGCCTTCAAGACCGATAACGATTCTCTCGTTTCCATACAAATCTCTAAAAATCAGAGTCGGAGAATGATAAGGCCCTTTGGTGCGAAAAACCCCGCGCAACGCCTCTTTTTCATCATGTATTGCAATTAAGGCCTGACCTTTATCACGAAAGTTAGAATAACTTCCCATTTGCGCGATAATTTTACCCTCGCCATTGAACATAAAAAGAGAACCTTGCCCTGCAGCACCATATCCGAGAAGGCCGGCATGTTTTCCTTTTGAATTTAATATAGTCACAGATTCCAAAGTCTGATGCTCAATGCCCTTTTCAGCAGCCATCAAAGGCGCGGCATGAAATGCAACGGATCCGGCAAAACCGCCAGCAAACCCTGCCAAAACCATAATACAAATGCGAAAAAAATCGTTCATGAAAAACCCAAATACAATTCGTTCTGCAGCTATTCTACAGAATAAATTTACTCAGGTCTGCACTCTTCACCAATTCCTCAACGCGTTCACGAACATATTCCGCAGTAATGGTGATGGTCTCGCCGCCCCTATCACTTGCCGTAAAGCTAATTTCTTCGAGCAAACGCTCCATCACTGTATGTAAACGCCGCGCGCCGATATTCTCGACATTCTCGTTAATTTCGAAAGCCAGACGGGCAATCTCATTAATCGCCTCTTCTTCAAACGTCAACGTGACGTTTTCCGTGCCGATCAACGCCTCATATTGCATGATAAGGCTGGCCTCGGTTTCTTTCAAAATGCGCTGAAAATCCTCCTGCGTCAGGGCGCGCAACTCAACACGTATAGGTAGACGCCCCTGCAATTCCGCTAACAAATCAGAGGGCTTGGCGTAATGAAACGCGCCGCTGGCAATAAACAACATGTGGTCGGTCTTCACAGGACCGTGCTTTGTTGTAACCGTTGTCCCCTCGATCAACGGAAGCAAATCACGCTGAACGCCTTCTCTTGAAACATCCCCGCCGCGAACATCCTGACGCGCAGCAATCTTATCAACCTCGTCAATAAAAATAATGCCGCTCTGCTGAACAAGCTCCAACGCCGCACCGACAACCTTATCCTCATCGAGAAGTTTATCGGACTCTTCCTCGATTAAGACCTCGTAACTATCCTCAACCGTCATCTTCTTGCGCTTCTTGCGCTCACCGAAGGCCTTACCGAACAGGTCATTCATATTGATCATGCCCATGGATGCGCCGGGCATACCCGGAATATCCATCATCCCACCCATTGGATTACTGCTGTCACGCACGTCCAGCTCAATCTCACGGGTATTCAACTCACCCTTACGGAGCTTTTCACGGAAACTCTTGCGTGTACCCTCAGCCGCCGTCTGCCCGACCAATGCATCCAGAACGCGCTCCTCGGCGTACACCTCGGCCTGCGCCATAACAGACTTACGCATATTTTCCTGCGTCATACGAATGGCGATCTCCGTCAGATCACGGATAATTGCCTCGACATCCTTACCGACATAACCGACCTCGGTAAATTTCGTGGCCTCGACTTTTATAAAAGGCGCCTGTGCAAGCTTCGCCAAACGTCTTGCAATCTCCGTCTTACCGACACCCGTGGGCCCGATCATAAGAATATTTTTGGGATAGACCTCTTCCTGTAAAGCAGGGTCAAGCTGGCTTCGCCGCCATCGATTTCTCAGAGCGATAGAAACGGCGCGCTTCGCATCGCCCTGCCCGATAATAAAACGGTCAAGCTCCGAGACGATCTCGCGCGGAGAAAAAGAAGAAACGATGGATTTTTCTGATGAACTTAATTTTTGACTCATAGCGGCTTGGGCTTCTGGCATAGCTACAGATAAATGCTCTTTGTTAACGATGAGATATCTTTTCGCATACCTTCTTACTGAAAAACAAGGATCAAAGAAAAAGAAGAGCACCTTTTTCAAAAAAGTGAATAGAAATTAGGCCTAAAGGAAATAAACCGAATTCATCTAATATTAATATTTAAAATATAGTACACTGTGTAAACTGCTGAACTAAAAGCTCCAATTTTGAGCTTTTACACCTTTAAAACAATTTCAATAATAAAAACCCGATTTTTGGTGACATTCCACCCCCCACAAAGTAAACATCTCCTTGAACGAAAAATAGAAGACGATAATAGAGACAAAACATGGATTTAGAATTAGCGGATTGGGGGATTTTCTTTCTTCTCGTACCATTCTTGCTCTACATAGACCTTTTTTACTTCAATAAAAACGAAGACCGCATCATTGGTTTTCGTCAAAGTCTGATTCTAAGTGCATGGTATATTGTTGCTGGTCTGGCCTTTGGTCTGCTCGTTTGGTACCACTTCGGCAGCAGCAAGGCAATGGACTACTACACCGCTTATGTCCTTGAAAAAAGCTTATCTCTCGACAATCTCTTTGTCATGTCCGTCATCTTCTCGGCATGTCATATTCCCCGTCAATACCAACACCGCGTTCTGGTCTGGGGAATTATCGGTGTAATTGTCTTGCGCGGAATTATGATCGGCCTCGGCGCAGCGGCCGTCATGAAGTTTTCATGGGTTCTCTACCTTTTTGCGGCGCTTCTGATATACACAGGCGTAAAACTGTTCTTCATCGATCAGGATGAAGAATCCGATCCTGAAAAATTCGCACAAAAACCGCTTGTCGTTTTTCTGAAGAAGAATATGCGTTTCACGACAAAAATACATGGAAACCGTTTCTTTGTGCGCGAGGACAGGCCGGACAAAAAAGATCCGAACAAAATAAACAAGGGTGTTCTGGTGGCGACCCCCCTCTTCCTCGCATTGGTAATTATCGAGATCAGCGATGTCATGTTTGCGTTCGATAGTGTTCCGGCAGCTCTTGCCGTAACGCAAGACATCTTTATCGTCTACACGAGTAACATCTTTGCCATTCTGGGCCTGCGTGCCCTCTTCTTTGCCGTAGAAAACGTCATAGACCGCTTTGAACTAATGAAATACGCGCTCTCTGCCGTCCTTGTCTTCATCGGCATGAAAGTCTTTTACAACTCCTTCGTAGGCCACAGCGGGCGGGAAATCATGGGCATGGAGTTCACACATGTCACTTCCGCAACATCTCTGACCATCACGGTCAGTGCGCTAACGGCGGGCTTCGTCTTCTCATGGCTAAAGACAAAACATGATGAGAAAAAGTCTGAAAAATCCGGCGAATAAAACCTATAAAGATTCGAGAATAATGTTCTCGTTGGTATAAACACAGATATCCGCCGCTATTTTCATTGATTTTCGGGCAATTGCTTCAGCATCCAGATTATCCTGATCGTATAAAGCCCGTGCCGCCGCCAAGGCGTAATTACCGCCCGAACCAATCCCGATCACACCGTCCTGAGGATCAACAACATCGCCGTTTCCTGTCAGGATAAGCGATGTTTCCCTATCCGCAACGGCCATCAAGGCTTCAAGCTTACGCAGATACTTGTCCGTGCGCCAGTCCTTCGCCATTTCAACGCAAGCGCGTGTCAACTGACCGGGATGCGCCTCAAGCTTGGCTTCGAGACGCTCGAACAGAGTGAAAGCATCAGCCGTGGATCCGGCAAATCCGGCGATAATATCGTCATCTCGTCCCAAACGCCGCACTTTGCGTGCATTCGCCTTGAGAACCGTATGCCCCATGGACACCTGACCGTCACCGGCAATAACAACCTTGCCGCCCTTGCGGACGGAAACGATTGTCGTCCCCCTCCACTTCTGCGCATTCGCATATTCATAAGCTGTATCAAACATAGGTAAGATATCGGGCCTTTCGGAAATGAAGTCAAGACCATGAGAAGGCTTAAACCAAGATAACTAAAGAAATATCAACTTCTCTCAACCATAATTTTCTATACTGTTTGCGGGTGTTTTATGCTAAACCCGCAATGGCTATATGAAAGATGAAGGCGAAGAACATGCCCAAAGACAGCACAAACAACCGCACGGCAACGGTAACTCGTGAAACCAAAGAAACCAAAGTCAGCGTCACCGTAAACCTTGATGGCAACGGTGTGGCAAATATCAACACAGGAATTGGCTTCTTTGATCACATGCTCGAGCAACTCTCAAAACATTCTTTAATTGACATTAACATTGATGCAAATGGCGACCTTCATATAGATAGTCACCACACCGCCGAAGATACAGGAATCACTCTCGGACAAGCTATAAAAGAAGCGATCGGGGATAAAAAGGGCATACGCCGCTACGGACACTTCGATCTGGTGATGGACGAGGCACGCTCCGATGTCGCGCTCGATCTCTCCAACCGCCCCTATTTGATATGGAACGTGCGTTTCACGGTTGATCGCCTCGGCGAAATGGACACCGAACTGTTTCAGGAGTTTTTCAATGCCCTCGCACAAGCAGCAGGCATAACCCTGCACTGTGAAAACAGATACGGCACAAACAACCACCACATCATCGAAAGCCTGTTCAAAGCCTTCGCGAAGGCCTTACGCATGGCCGTCGAGACAGATCCGCGCGCAAGCGATCAGCTGCCGACAACAAAAGGCGCTCTGTAAGCCTCAAATTTTGGAAAATCTGGATAAATCTGGATAATGTGACGTGTGCGCATTCTGATAATGATGTGAAACCGTGAAACATTTCGCATGAAACGGCTGTGAAACATTCACCAAAGCCGCTTGCTGTTCCAACGATTTCCGACATTCATCGTTGCCCAGCATAACCCGCCACACAACACACCGGCTTGCAGAGCCAATGCGGAAGGATCAATCGAGACGAACCAGAAACAAAGATTACACACCATCCCTGCAACAACGCCCGTCAGGATATAATTCAGCAATGTCCCGACTTTATGCTGCTCCATGAGCATCATCGCCGGAAAACCGATACAAAACATCAGCAAATATGCCATAGCCGTACCACCGAACAAGAGGGCTCCAAGCCCTGTAACGGTAAGCAAGCGTTCATCAATAAACGTAATAAGTGAAAGCGACTCCAGCAACATCGCTTGAAGTAGAATTCCTGCAGCAGGCACTATAAAACACGCAATCCCGATGCGATTCATACGACTTATTTCCGTTAAACGCTTTTTTTCACGTTTTTCGAAATCATCTTCTGGATCTTGCTCAGGACTCAAAGTCATAAAAAGATACTAAGCCAAAACAAAGGGATATGTCAGCGTTAATTTACAAACGCGGCAAACTAGATTTTTCGCTTACGCAGGACATCTCCATGCGCGGGAAACCCCTCATAATCGGTCATCGTAATAACATCATCTTTAAGCGCCTGAAATCCCTCGCGATCACAGCGGGAAATAGACGTACGCTTAAGAAAATCCCAAACGGATGTGCAGGAAAAACTGTGTGCCCAGCCGCCGGTCGGCAGAACGTGGTTAACGCCGATACCGTAATTCCCAAGCGAGGAGGGCGTATATTCACCGATTAGCACTTCGCCCGCATGTTCAATTTTATCAAGGACTTGCTCAGCATTCTCGACTTTAAGATGTAAGTGTTCAGGAGCGTACGCATTGGAAAATTCCAGCGATTGCTCAAGACTTTCCGTCAAAACAATACCGCCGTAATCACGCATAACATGCGTACAGATATCTTTATGCGGCTGGGGCAGGGTGTCTATAACATTTTGCATGTTATCACGCACGTACACCGCCAGTTTTTCGTCATGCGTAACAAGAAGGGCGGCTGAATCCTTCCCGTGCTCGGCCTCATTCAAAATATCATAAATCGTATTGCCAGGATCGGCGCTCCCATCGGCAAGAATGATAGATTCCGAGGGGCCCGCCGGCATCCCCGGATCCATTACATCGGAAAGAATACGTTTTGCAGCCGCAACATAAGGGCTGCCCGGCCCCAAAACCTTGCGCACGCGCGGAACAGTTTCCGTCCCGTAAGCCAGCGCTGCAATCGCCTGCGCCCCGCCGCACTTATAGACCGTCTCTACACCGCATAACCTTGCGGTATAAAGCGTCGCATCATCCGTCTTACCCTCGGGAGTCGGCGGGCTGACTATCGCAATCGTTTTCACACCTGCAATCACCGCAGGGATAGCCAACATATAAAGCGCAGAAGGAAACGCACCCTTCCCGCGCGGAACATATAAACCGACCGATTCAAGCGCAGCCACCTGCTCACCCGCCCAGACTCCCGGCTCGATCTCAACCATCCAGCGATCTTCAACACGCCGCATCTGCTCTTCATGAAACTTGCGAACATTCCCCGCACAACGCTTGATCGCAGCCTTCAATCCATCATCCAGATTTTTCTCGGCGGCCTCGAATTCCTCTTCCGTCGCGGCAATCGACGCAATATCCGCTTTCTCGAATGTCTTCGCACAGTCAATCAATGCTGCATCACCACGCACCCGCACATCATCGATAATCGGCTGAACCTGTTTGATAACCGCATCGATATCGGCCTGCGCACGCTTAAGAATACGAGCCTTTATCGCGTCTTCGGTCTCATTCCATCTGTAAAAAGAAATTGTCATTTTGTATTTCCGACTAAATGCTTTATGTATTTGATCTTTCCGTCGACAATGCAACGACATACTACGAAAAACACGCAATGGCAAAAGAATCTGTAATTATCATCGACTATGGCTCCGGCAATCTGCGCTCCGCGGAAAAATCCTTTGAACACGTCGGCAAAAACGAAGCCAGAGACATTAAAGTCAAAGTTTCGGACAAACCCGAAGACGTCCTCAACGCCGACCGGATTGTGCTGCCGGGGCAGGGCGCTTTCGGTGACTGTATGAAGGGACTGGTAGCGATCGACGGCATGGTCGAAGCCTTGACGGAAAGCGTCTTGAAAAAGGGAACGCCATTCCTCGGCATTTGCGTCGGCATGCAACTTCTGGCATCTCGCGGCCTTGAACATGGCGCACATGCGGGCCTTGACTGGATCGAAGGCGAAGTCGTACCGATTAAGACAGATGACAAGTCCCTGAAGATCCCGCATATGGGCTGGAACGAGCTTGCATTTCCCTCCGCCAGCGTACAGCAAGACAACCGTCACTTTGTGCTGCGCAACATAGATTCTTCAGATAATTTCTACTTTGTTCACTCTTTTGTGTTTCAATGTAAATTAAACCATCACGTCCTGGCATACACCGAATACGGAGGCCTTTTAACGGCTGTCGTCGGGCGGGACAATATGGTGGGTGTACAGTTTCACCCGGAAAAAAGCCAGAACGCAGGCCTGAGATTAATCTCGAATTTCCTCGACTGGCAACCTTAGGCGCTCTTTTGACGAATACCGTAATAGGGCACTTACGAACAAAAAAAGAGGCAGACCATGACAGACAGCACCAGCTTTAAAACCATGACCCCCGAAGCAACCGTAGAACGCATAGAAGAACTGTCCATCGGCGATCTGAATGATCTTTGCGATGCGACCTACGCAGCAATTGAAGGTGGTGGTGGTTTCGGATGGCTGGTAGCACCGGAGCGCGATGTCCTCGAACGCTACTGGCAAGGCGTCCTCGCCATGCCGTCCCGCATTCTGTTTGTCGCACGTCTCGACGGTGTCATCTGTGGCACCTGCCAGTTGATGAAACCGCCGCCCAATAACGAAGCACAAAATTTCTCCGTTCAGCTGACCACAAACTTCGTCGCACCATGGGCGAGGGGACACGGACTGGCTAAAATGTTGATCGACGAAACAGAGAAAAGCGCAAAAGATGACGGATTTGCAGTCATCAATCTGGATGTCCGTGAAACAATGATTGCCGCGATCGGCTTGTATGAAAAAATGGGCTATACCCGCATCGGCACGCACCCGTATTATGCTCGCGTAGACGGTAAGGTGTTGAAAGGATACTATTACTACAAAGTGGTTGACCCCAAAGCTGTAGAGCAGGAGCCTTAGACATAGGGCAAATCCGCTCTTGTCTTGGTGTTTCGCTTCGACTATACCCTATTCCATGATTATTTATCCCGCGATTGACCTCAAAGGTGGAAAATGCGTGCGCCTGTATAAAGGCGACATGGATCAGGACACCGTCTACAACGATAGCCCCGCCGCTCAGGCACATGAATGGGCGCGCTCTGGCTTTTCTTGGATTCACATCGTCGATCTTGACGGCGCGGTACAAGGCAAGCCCGTAAACGCAGAAGCCGTACGAAGCATTATTGATGCCGTTGATATCCCCGTACAACTCGGCGGCGGCATCCGCACGTTAGAACAAATTAAATACTGGCTTTCAGAAGGCGTAAGCCGTGTAATTCTAGGGACCATAGCCGTCCGTAACCCTGAACTCGTTAAAAAAGCCTGCAATCTCTTCCCCGGACAAATTGTCGTTGGCATCGATGCCAGAAAAGGCAAAGTCGCCGTTGAAGGCTGGGTCGAAGAATCCGATATGGACGTGGTGGATCTGGCCGCCAAATTCGAAGACGCTGGCGTATCCTGTATCATCTACACCGATATTGACCGTGACGGAACAGGCGAAGGCATCAATATGGACTCAACCATACGCCTTGCTAAAAACACAAACATCCCTGTGATTGCTTCTGGTGGTGTCGGCGCTCTGGAAGACCTCGTAAAGGTTAAGCAAGCCGCATCACACGGTATACAGGGGGTTATTGTCGGAAAAGCGCTTTACGAAAAGAAATTTACCCCCGAAGAAGCACTCCAAACATCCGTTGAAACACCATTGATTATGCCTTCTGCAAACGAAGCCTAAATTCTGCAGAAATTCTCAAAACCTATACAATCTGGGTTTTTCATGGTAATCAGCCATCTTAGATAAACCTGAAGAACGGAAAAGATATCGTGCTGAAAACCCGCATTATCCCATGTCTCGACGTAAATGAAGGCCGTGTCGTCAAAGGCGTAAACTTTGTCGACCTCATTGATGCCGGCGATCCCGTCGAACAGGCAAAAATCTATGACGAGCAAGGCGCAGACGAGCTCTGCTTTCTCGACATCACCGCAACCAGTGACAACCGTGAAACAATATTTGATGTTGTTAGGCACACGGCAGAGCAAGTCTTCATCCCGATCACAGTAGGAGGCGGTGTACGTACACTCAACGATATCCGGAAACTATTAGAAGCAGGCGCTGATAAAATCGGCATCAACTCGGCCGCCGTCAAGAATCCTGAGTTTGTAAAGGAAGCATCCGAGAAGTGCGGCAGCCAGTGTATTGTTGTCGCCATCGATGCCAAAGCAAAAAAAGACGGTAAGGGCTGGGAAATTTACACGCATGGCGGGCGCAAATCAACGGGCATAGACGCTATCGAATGGGCAGAAAAAATGGCGGAATACGGCGCTGGTGAAATTCTTCTTACATCCATGGATAAGGACGGAACCAAGAGTGGCTTTGACTTAACACTAACACGTACAGTCGCTGATGCCGTACCTATTCCAGTGATTGCCTCAGGCGGCGTAGGAAAACTTTCCCACCTCGTAGAAGGCGTACAGCAAGGCAATGCCTCCGCTGTACTCGCCGCCTCTATTTTCCATTTTGGTGAACACACAATTGCCGAAGCCAAGGCCGAAATGAAAAAGGCAGGAATCCCCGTACGATGAGCCAGAATATTATCAACCAACTCTACGATGTTCTTTTGGAGCGTAAAAATGCGGCCCCTGAGGACTCCTATGTCTCCAGCTTGTATGCCAAAGGCTCAAAGAAAATAGCCTCCAAGATAGAAGAGGAATCAGGCGAAATGATTGCTGAAGCCCTCCTCCTTGATAGTGATGCGAACAATGAAGATCTCAGAAAAACCCTCACCTCGGAAAGCGCAGACCTGCTCTTTCATATGCTGGTCATGCTTGCACACCATAATATACACCCCGATGATGTGCTTGCAGTCCTTGAAAAACGCTTTGGAACAAGTGGTCACGAAGAAAAAGCCAGCCGCAGATAACGACTGGCCTTTAATTTCAAACCGTGAATCTATAAGCTAAAAACTACCCGCTTTGACGGCTACCGGGGTAATGCGCCAAACGATGCAAAAGCTCATCCAGTTGGTCCAGAGATTTAAACTCGACCTTCAAGGCTCCCGAAGCACCGTCCTTCGAATCGATAGTCACACGCATGCCAAGAATATTCGACATATCATTTTCCAGCGCCAAAGTATCAGGATCTTTTTCACGTGAAACATTTCTTGAGTCTTTTGAAGAACTTCTAGGGCGTTCTTGACGTTCGCGCCCACTTGTATCGGCGGCCAACTTCTCTGCCTGACGAACGCTCAAGCCAGCATCAATAATTTTCTTTGCCAAAACCTCTGGCTCTTCTGCCGTAATAAGCGTACGTGCATGCCCCATGGACAACTTGCCGTCACTCACAAATCCCTGCACCTTTTCAGGCAAAGAGAGCAATCTGATCATATTCGCCACATGGGAACGACTCTTGCCAACTGATTTTGCTAATTCATCCTGTGACTGCCCGTATGTCTCTTGAAGCTTCTGATAACCTGCCGCTTCTTCAATCGGATCCAGATCTTCGCGCTGCAAGTTTTCAATCAAAGCAACTTTAAAAGCCTCAAGATCATCCAGCTCAAGAACAATGACCGGAACCTCATGCAGCTGAGCCAACTGGGACGCACGCCATCTGCGCTCGCCGGCAATAATCTCGTACCCGCCGCCATCTTCACGAACAAGCAAAGGTTGGAGGACGCCATGCTCTTTGATAGACGCGGCCAACTCGCCCAAGGCTTCTTCATCGAAGTTCTTGCGCGGCTGCAAAGCGCTGACATGAATCTGGTCAATCCCGACTTTCATCGGTGCTTTATTGGTATTTTCAGCAACAGCGACTTCTGCTTGAGAAGATATGGGCGAACCCTCCGCGTTCGGGCTTTCAGTATCGAACCCCTCAGTCATATCATCTTCGTCATCTTCAAAAAGAGCGTTCAAACCACGCCCTAAACCACGACTTTTAGGATCAAGTTCGTCAATATCACTCATGCTTAGGCCACTTCCTGCTGTTTAAAGATTTCTTTTTCGCGGCCTATGACTTCTTTGGCAAGTTGGATATAGGCCTGCGCACCAGCACATTTCATATCATAGATAATAGCGGGTAGTCCATATGAAGGCGCCTCTGACAAGCGCACATTGCGCGGGATCATCGTCTTATAAACCTTATCTCCGAAGAACTTGCGCACATCAGTGGCGACTAAGCCCGACAGATTATTCCGCTTATCAACCATCGTTAGAACAATACCCTGTATGTCCAATGTCGGATTCAGGTTCTTGCGCACACGCCGAATCGTCTTCGTCAAATGACTCAAACCTTCAAGCGCATAAAACTCACACTGCAAAGGAACAATAATCGACTGAACCGCTACAAAGGCATTTAGTGTCAAAAGGTTTAAAGAGGGCGGGCAATCAACAATCACATAGTCATAAGGCAACGGTCGATGTAAGGCATCACGCAGACGGTACTCACGATAATGCGCGGTCACCAGCTCAATCTCTGCGCCTGAAAGATGAATGGAAGAGGGCACAACCGAAAGGTTTTTCACGCGTGTAGGGATCGCGGCACTGACAATATCGACATCATCAAACAAAACATCATAAATGCTGTTCTTGATCTGCGAACGCTTAACACCCAATCCGGTGGAGGCATTCCCTTGAGGATCGAGATCGATAAGAAGCACCCTCTTACCGACTGCACTCAATGCCGTTGAAAGATTGATAGCCGTTGTGGTCTTTCCCACACCGCCTTTTTGATTGGCAATAGCCAGCAATCGCGCACTCTGCTGAAACATGATCTTGGTCTTTGATTTTATGAAGTCGAACGACTTGATGGAATAAAGGTGAATAACCGAATGTTTTAATGATGAAAAACTCAGACCAAACCGTCAAGAAAATAGCAGAACAGCATACAGGTTATGCACAGGAGCGAATATCTTTTAGATGTAATACAGAAGCGTCTTCAGAGGTCTTACTCACATGTCGCTCTACATCAAAAACATAAGCTGAGCGTGCATCTTCAACCTCCTGATCGGCCTGCGCACCTTTTAAAAACAAGCACTCAACATCATCTTTGCTTTCCAACCATGGACGCGCATAATCAAGCAAGGACCCCAGATTTGCGAGCGCCCGCGCAATGATGAGGTCAGGTATGATTCGATTCGTTGCGTCCTCGATGCGCATATTATGAATCGCTACGTCCGTATCTGTTTCACGTGAAACCGTACGCATAAACAAGCACTTACGCTCATCCGATTCGATAAGGTTCACATTTATCTCAGGGTGCATAATAGCCAACACAAGACCCGGAAACCCAGCGCCGCAACCCAAATCAGCAACAACTTTATGTTTAGATGAAAGAAATACGCTAAGTTGCGCTGAGTCGGCAAAATGCCTGTGCCAGCTCTCCGCTACCGTATTCTTACTCACCAGGTTAATGCTTTTTTGCCATTTCAGAAGCAGATCATGATAGATGCCGAGCTTTTTAAACGTCTCCTCAGAAACGTCAAACATATCTTGAAACGCCGCCGCATTCGATTTACGCGGCATGGCTCTTCGATCCGCTTCGCCTAACATACCGCAGCAGTGCAATCACGGCTGCAGGCGTCACACCGGGAATACGCGAAGCCTCACCTAAAGTCTCCGGACGAACATGTTCGAGCTTCTGTCGTATTTCGTTAGACAAACTGCCAACCTTTGTGTAATCAAAGTCTTTGGGAATCTTCAAATTCTCGTCCTTACGATAAGCTTGAATATCCGCCCTGTGACGCTCCATATAACCTGAATACAGCGCATCAATCTCGATATGCTCACGAATATCGGCTTCAATATCATTTAACTCAGGCCAGATCGATGAAAGATCGTCCCATTTAATATGCGGATAGGAGAGAAGATCAAGCACACTGCGTCGCACTCCGTCATGATTGACTTTAAGCCCATGTTTCGACAATTCATTAGGCGTAGCCTCTAACCGCTCAACCAAGGAATACCCTTCTTCTAAAAGCTCAGATTTTCTGTTCCATACCGCTTCACGCTCCGCACCGACGCAGCCAATCGCTAGTCCCAAACGCGTCAAACGCTGATCTGCATTATCAGCACGCAGCCACAAACGATACTCAGCGCGGCTTGTAAACATACGATAAGGTTCGGGCGCCCCGCGCGTGATCAGGTCATCAATCAACACACCGATATAAGCCTCCGCCCGATCAAATGTAAAAATATCCGCTGTTTCACGTGAAACTGAATCTGACAGCGCCTTTGCCTGAAGCGCCGCATTAATGCCCGCCATCAAACCCTGCGCACCGGCTTCTTCATACCCTGTTGTTCCGTTAATCTGTCCTGCAAGGAAAAGACCGGGCAAGCGCTTTGACTCAAGAGTTTTGTACAAATCTCTCGGATCAACATAATCATATTCAATCGCATACCCCCATTCGAGGACTTCGACATTCTCTAATCCGGGAATGGAATGAATCATCTTATCCTGCACATCGACAGGCAAAGACGTAGAAATACCGTTCGGATAAACCGTATCATCATCAAGACCCTCAGGCTCCAGAAAGATCTGATGACGCGGCTTATCTGCAAACCTGTGAATCTTATCTTCAATCGAAGGGCAATAACGCGGCCCTGTGCTTTGAATCCGCCCTGAATACATCGCTGAGCGATGCAAATTCTCTTCAACAATCTTATGTGTCTCAGGAGTCGTATAGGTTATATGGCACGAAATCTGTGGCACTTTGACCTCATCCGTCATATATGAAAACGGCAAAGGCGGCTTATCACCTGGCTGCTCATCCAGAACATCCCAATTGATGGTTTTACCATTCAAACGCGCTGGCGTGCCTGTTTTCAAACGCCCGAGAGGGAAATCCAAACGCTCAAGTGTCTCTGCAAGCCCGATCGTCGGTTTTTCACCAACACGGCCCGCGGGGATGGTTTCCTCGCCTCTGTGAATCAATCCGCGCAGGAAGGTTCCTGTTGTCAGCACCACAGTCGGGCAATGATACACAGCTCCATCCAGAGTTTTTACACCGGCTACTGCCCCGTGATCATCAAGCATCAGATCATCCGCCGCGCCCTCAATCAACGATAGATTAGGATAGTCAGACAAAATCTCCTGCATAGCCTCACGGTAAAGTTTTCGATCAGCCTGCGCACGCGGCCCGCGAACCGCAGGACCCTTGGAAGCATTCAACATACGAAACTGGATACCGGCCCGATCAATCACACGCCCCATCAAACCGTCAAGCGCATCAATTTCCCGAACCAGATGCCCCTTGCCGAGACCGCCAATTGCAGGGTTGCAAGACATGACACCAATTGTCTCCAGTTTGTGTGTAAGCAAAGCGGTTTTCGCCCCCATACGCGCAGCAGAAGCCGCAGCCTCGCAACCTGCGTGCCCACCACCAACAACAATGACATCAAAATCGTTATTCATTGCGCGTTTTATACATTTTTCCCGTGCAAATTTCCAGAAATCCTTTCACTATGGGCAAACTAATTAAACCACAGAAACCCTGATCATGGCAGACGACATTTTAGAGACAGAGGAACACGAGGGTAGCTTCGCAGAAAGCGCACGCCATAAAGATAACCGCCTGAAAGAAGAATTCGAAAGCACATTCTCTGAAAAAGGCAAAAACCATCTAAAAGGTTTTCTCTTCGACCCGAAACTTCAACCGGACTTTGGCGGCGTCCCGTATACGCAGGCTTTCATGCTGTACTTTATGCGAGCAGCATTAAACCCGAGCGAAAACGATGCAAACTATCGTAAATTCGTTAATAACTTTAACCGCATGGCGGAAGGAATAGATCGGGAGATTACATCCATGCCGACAAAAAATTTCCTCGAAGATGTCGTCCGCCCGCATATCGAACCTCTCAGAGACGATCATACGATGTAGAAAACGTCACCTAATCCGAGCTAACTATTTTCCTATACAAAAATCTCTAAATACGATATCCAGCAAATCCTCGACATCCACCCGTCCGGTGATTTTACCCAACGCACGAATTGCAAGCCGCAAATCTTCTGCCGCCAGTTCCGGCAATGCGGAAACCTCACTTCTGCGTAACGATTCGATACAGTCCGTTAAAGCATCGCGATGACGCTGGCGAGTAAGGGCAGGGGCTTCATTCAGACCGATCAGACCTTCGATTTTTTGCCCCAGTTTCGCAAGTAACTGCTCGATACCCTCGCCCGATGCAGCTGAAATTCCGACATAATCAGTAAAATCATCCGCAAAGTCAGGTATTCCTTGATCAATTTTGTTCAAAGCTACGACAGAGTCTGAATCAATCATGCCAAATGTATGTTTATCCGGCACATTTTGACTCCCGTCGAAAAGCAAAAGCCTGATATCCGCCTCTTGCGCCTTTTTCATGGCACGGCGAATGCCCTCGCCCTCCACTGCATCATGTCCGCCGGCTTTATCAGACAACTGATCAGGGCGTAACCCTGCCGTATCTGATAAAATGACCGGATACCCGCCAAGATCAAGGTGAACATCAATAACGTCTCGTGTTGTTCCCGCCATATCGGAAACAATTGCCACATCACGCTGCGCCAGCGCATTCACAAGGCTCGATTTTCCGGCATTCGGCGCACCTATCACAACAACACTAACACCGTCACGCAATCGTTCGCCCCGACGCTTATCATTTAAATGACGATCGATATCTTCTGCCAACGCTTTAATCTGTGGCATCACTTGCGGCAAAATACCTTCAGGCATATCCTCATCCGGAAACTCGAGGTCGGCCTCAACATGCGCCAGAATACGGCTCAAACTCTCCCGCCACCCATCATACAACCGCGACAACGCTCCTTCCATTTGCATTAAGGCCTGTGCCTTTTGCATTTGGGTTTCGGCATTGATCAAATCCGCAACCGCCTCTGCCTCCGTCAAATCCATCTTCTCGTTTTCGAATGCACGGCGCGTAAACTCTCCCGGTTCAGCCAATCTGTGATTAGGCTGTTTCGAGAGAACATCCGTAAAATGCTGGAGAATGGCAACACTACCATGAAGATGGTATTCCACCACATCTTCTCCGGTATAACTCGCAGGCCCTTGAAATAGAATCACAACTCCCTGATCAATCGTTTCACGTGAAACGGGATCCTTGATATGACGAAGCAAAGCAGTGCGAAGTTCAGGACTCTGATCGCCACAAAGCATCTTACAACTCTTAAAAGCATCTGGGCCGGACACACGAACAACCGCTACACCGGAACGGCCCTTTGCGCTCGCCAAGGCAAAAATCGTATCACTCATACTTAATCGTCTTTATCGGATCCGCCCTTGGAACCACTGGAAGAAGAGGGTGTCTTCATACCCATCTGTCCCATAAACAACTTCTGAAACTCCGCCATGCTTTGCACCGTAAGCGGCATCCATGTTTTCACCATTTCTTCGGGGCTAAGGTTGCGGATATTCTCCTGCATCTTTTCTTCAATTTCCTTGAGCATTTTTTCCTGCAGAGGAACAACATCAGGCAAACCCAAAAATGCGCGGGCTTCCTCCGGCGTGCATTCAATATCAAATTTGAATTTCATTGTTTCTGCTCCCTGAATTCATTAAGCTTAGATACGTTTATACAGCAAGTTATATTGAGAAAACACTGCAAACGCAGGATATTTTAGAGAGCTTTATTCGTGACTGACGAACCCCCAATCGACCCGCCACCATTCCCACCCGGATCAGGACTTCCGGAAACACCCGAGGAAAGTGCGCAAACAACGCCTGAAGGCATGCCCGAACAACCGGCGACAACGCCGGCATCCAAAAAGGTGAAAATCCACAAACTGGAAATTGCCGAAGAATATCAGGAAAAAGCTCTGGAACGCGTCAAGGGCATTATCGAGGGAAACAAGTTCGATACGGACAAGGTGACAATCGCAAATTTCGAAGGAGAGCTTCTTCAATTCGAGGCCGAAACAACAATCCAGATCTCTACAAAGATCAGCAAAAAACAAACCCCGGGACGCATGCGCGGCCCCGTGCAAGTCGAAAACGAGCAAGGCCTTGCTCGTGAAATGAACAAAGAATATATCAAAATGTCGATGGACCGCGATTTGATTAGAAAGATCAGGGACGTGGCAACTAAGCGCGATGATGAGTGTTTTGCGCAGGACGGTATTGTGCTTGATTTACCGTTCTGGAAAAAAGAGTTCGTCTTTTTCGAAGGCTGCGATAATTGCCGGACACAAGGAAAAATCAAATGTCAGCGCTGTCACGGCAAAGGTGTAGACCGCTGCCCGCGGTGCCATGGCAAAGGTATGGATCATTGTTCACAATGCCGCGGCCAGCAAATGATCATGGGTCCGCAAGGTAATAAAATTCAATGCCCACGCTGCCATGGTCGGGGACAAGAAACATGCGTGCTTTGTAATCAAAGCGGAACCGTCCAGTGCCCCACATGCAGAACGAAAGGATTTACAACCTGCCCGACATGCCAGGGACACGGCTGGAGCAGCCATCTCAACATCGTCGAAATCGAGGGCAAAACATCCTTCAAATATCCCGAAGATGAATTACCGGATAAGATCGTCGCCTTAATGACAGAACTCGGCCCGAAAATGCGCGAACACGCCCGCATCACGATCAAGCAGGAAATCGAGGATCCGGCACAACGAAAAAAAGAACAGGAAGAAGACCCCGAGGAAAAACAGGAAAATGTGGTCAACGCCTTCCGAATTCCGATTCTATATGACGTCATGCTGCCGAACGGTCACGCCGAATTCGATATCGACGGCAAATCATATTACACCTTCTTGTTCGGATATAAGGGCGAAGTGACCCACGTGTCTCCGTTCCTCGAAGACATCATCAAAAACGGAATGCGTAAACTGGACGATGCGGTTGCCGGCCGTGGAGATGTTGCGGAGAATCTTCAAAAGGCCGCCGAATACAGAACAGTGAAAGAAGTCATCATTTGCGCCGCGCGCATGCCGTTGATGAAGGCATACAAAAAACTGCAGGAAAGAAACCCGATCGGCATCAGGGACGAAACCCTTCGCGACCTGATCATGAAGGCCGATAAGTCCATGAAAAAAATCACCGACAAACCCCTTCAAATGGGCATGCTCGGCGGCGTGCTGGCTATGGGCGGACTGTTCGCAGCCTATCTCTACACACCCGTAAGATCGATGATCACAGAAAAACTACCCAACAGCGCCCTCGAAATCGGTGTTGATATTTCGCTGGTCGCTCTTGCTGCATATATATGTACGGTCATCATGAAAACGTCCGCATCCGGCGCAATCAAAAAAGCCTTAACCGGCATCATTCCGAAAGAAGAAGAAAAGAAACTCAAACCGAAACTGGGCAGCAAAGGCATGCTTGCCTTCATACTCGTCGCCATTATCTTTGCCGCAGTTCTGGAATCAACACGTCACACGGGTGCGGACATTCCGCAATGGTACGCCAATATTTTTGACAATCTCAAAAAATAAAAGCGCCCCAAAAGAAGGGTCGTTCTGTGCTTAAAGCAACAGAACGACCAGCAACGTGAGGGACACATATGTACCGTATTCAGATTTAACGGCTCCAGCGAAGTTTTAATGCTGTCATCGCCTCTTCTTTTTTGCACTCACGGTAAGAGGAAATCGCGAGAGCAGAACGATTACCACTTGTTCGTGCAGAAGAAACGCGGACATCAAGCATAGTTTCCGCTTTCATCTTGCCGGGCTGTTCTAATGGTCCGGGGGCAAATCGGACACCGAACACCATACCGAGTACGGCAACTTTACCAGCCGAGCGCTGGTTTCGATCAACAGCAGACGTGGAGGGAGTGTGATGGATGGATTTGAGCAGGGGAAGGCACTTGTCCACCGTTGACGAGGAGGGAACTTTTTGCTTAGGACGCATCGGGTTTGTATCCAGTGCGTTCTTGAAATCATAATGGAATTGAGCTTTGAATGTATCCAGCGACCATGCGCTGCCTGCAGATACGGCCAATAAAATCACAAAAGCCGCCAGATAGGCTACAGCCTTATGAGATTTGCGAAGAATTTTGTCACTTTGCAGGGCTTGTATATTTTTAGTCCGGAGTGTCATTTTAACCACCTTAATATTTCACTCTTCAGTTGGACGTTTGCGATATGTGTTGCACTTTTTATTTATTCTTTGTTTTTATCTCTTGATCACAAAACGTTTTTTTGTTCTTTACCTTCTATTATCTCAACATGAAAATAGATTTATGACAAACACTTTCGCTTCGATTTTTCTTTGTTTTTCAATCAATTAAGGACAGAATTCAAAACGAATTTAGGACAAATTTTATATATGTGATAAAGAGAAAGAAAATGCAGGCACTTAAGGCTTCGCCCCTATGTCCACGCCATATTGCCCTGCACAATCACAATGCATTTTATGTAAGAGAAAATTTTGAACCTGCTGTTTATATGCACCGCCAACAAGCTCCGCAGCGCCACCGCAGAGACGGTTTTTTCCGCCTATGACGGTATCAATGCCATCGGCGCGGGAACGGACAAAGACGCCCCGACCACCGTTGGGTTAGACCTCATCGAATGGGCAGATAAAATTTTTGTGATGGAACAGGCGCATAAAAACAAAGTTACAAAACGGTTTTATCATGACCTGAAGGACAAACGCCTGATCGTTCTCGGCATCCCCGATGATTATAAATACATGGACGAAGAACTTGTCATGCTCCTCAAATACAAAATCGGAAATTTACTGGGTAGGGAGTTTGAATAATCAACCTCATCACAAACTTTGGTTTAAGAAGAACTCAAGGCGGTCATCATTTCGCCCCTTATAATAAATAAAGGTATGTGGAATGCTGTGATCGCTGTGACCATTAGAGTCTAAATCGGTTCTGATATAAGTTTTTTCTATTGTTATTAAGTACCCCCCGGGCTCCAAGACTTTAAAATTATCGGTCTTCCAGATAAACACTTGTAAATATATGCCCAATGTTCCTTCAACTTTAAGGCTTGCATCAAAACGGTTTCGATCATTGGCCAAGGAACCATCGTACACCTTTATGTGAGGATTAGGTCGACCAAAGCAGCCGGCAGAATAAGGTTTCTGCTCGTTTTTCCCACTTGTAGAAAAACGGTATTGCACCCTTGATCGGGCAAACTCAAAGATACTTTCTGTTTGAAGGGATGGTGGCAATAATTCCTGATGTTCGACATCAAGTATGTAAGAAGGACCAATCATTATAAGCAAGCTAACTCTATCGATGCCTAAAAACTTTTCATTGATGATCGTGTTTTGGCTTGTATAACAAGTGGCTCCCTCTGGCGTCTCAACAAAATTAGACTCCATATAATTAGTGTACAGTTGAGCAACAATACCGAGCCCAAACACAAAAATTAATATGAAAACGTAATGGAATTTATGCCTGACTTTTGACAACATTATGAAAGCCTCCCTAGCCAGCATAATTATTTATCAAAGCGCACATTTTTGCAAAAACTTACAACAAACCAAGATACGGTCTAAGTCACTGAACTTAAGCCGCTTCTTGAATAGAAAAATTTAGAAAAAAAACTACTGATTCATGCTCTGGAAGAACTCGTCATTGTTCTTCGTCTGCTTCATCTTACCGAGCAGGAATTCAAGCGCATCGACCGTTCCCATCGGATTAAGAATACGGCGAAGCATCCACATTTTCTGCAGCGTAGCCTTATCAACCAGAAGCTCTTCCTTACGCGTACCGGATTTCTGAATATCAATCGCGGGGAACACACGCTTATCGGCAAGCTTACGATCAAGCACAAGCTCGGAGTTACCCGTACCCTTGAACTCTTCAAAGATCACCTCGTCCATACGCGAACCCGTATCAATCAACGCCGTCGCAATAATCGTCAAAGACCCGCCCTGCTCGATATTACGCGCCGCACCGAAGAAACGCTTCGGACGCTGCAGTGCATTCGCATCCACACCACCGGTCAAAACCTTACCGGAGGACGGAACAACAGTGTTATAAGCACGCGCCAGACGTGTAATAGAGTCCAACAGGATCACAACATCACGCTTATGCTCGACCAGACGCTTGGCCTTTTCCATCACCATCTCGGCAACTTGTACGTGGCGGGACGCCGGCTCGTCAAACGTAGAGGACACAACTTCACCGCGCACACTACGCGCCATGTCGGTCACTTCCTCGGGACGCTCATCAATCAGAAGAACAATCAGATACGCATCCGGATGATTAATAGAAATCGAAGTGGCGATATTCTGCAACATCACCGTTTTACCCGTACGCGGCGGCGCAACGATCAATGCACGCTGCCCGAACCCGATCGGCGAAGTGAGCTCCATAACGCGCTGAACTTTCGAATCCTTGGTCGGATCTTCTATTTCTAGGTCAATTTTTCTGTCGGGATAAAGGGGGGTGAGGTTATCGAAGTTAATGCGGTGGCGGACTTTTTCGGGCGGCTCCTTGCCAATCGACCCCACCTTTAGCAGGGCAAAATATCGTTCCGAGTCTTTCGGGGCGCGAATTTCACCCTCGACAATATCACCCGTACGCAAACCGAAACGGCGCACCTGGCTCGGCGAAACATAAATATCGTCCGGCCCCGGCAAATAGTTTTCTTCAGGAGAACGCAGGAAACCGAAACCGTCCTGCAAGACTTCAAGAACACCAACGCCGGAAATAGGAACACCTTGCTGCGCCAACTGTTTGAGGATTGCAAACATCATGTCCTGTTTGCGCATCGCGCTGCAATTCTCGATATCCAGTTCTTCTGCAAATGCCAAAAGCTCGGCAGGCGAACGTGTCTTTAATTCCTGTAAATTCATGAGATACTCTTATTCATCGTTTTCAAATAGGAAAACTTACAACCCTGTGAAGGATGCAAATAAATCAGTCTGTTGTGCTAAAAAGTTCTAATTAATTCCCATCGATCTATCCCGCGCCAAACCCATCGGCAAAATCAAAGATAGTCGTCATTTCTGGATTTATTACTAGACAAATTCCTTATAGCCAGCCCGCAGAAACCTGTCAAGAAAATATATGGTTTTACGTTAACTCCCCGTTACTAAGGCCCGATTTTCTGAGGATTTAGCAGAATTCAAAGACGTAAACTACTGGAAGAGAATGCTAAAACGGCTCAACAACTGCCAAAATCACGACAATAATCATGATGATAGTCGGCACTTCGTTAAGAATTCGAAAAAATTTCTCATCTTTCTCGTTTTCATCCTTGGCAAAGTTTTTCACATGCTTGGAAAACATACCGTGTACGCCAGAAAGAACAAACACCAGCAACAATTTCGTATGCATCCATGGCTCGCCCTTATAATACTCCCAATTCGCATACAGCATCATCAAACCGAAAACCCAGGTCGCTATCATCGCGGGATTAATGATGATTTTCAGAAGCCTGCGCTCCATCACCTTGAACGTCTCGGATTGCACCGATCCCTTCTCCGCCGCGCAGTGATAAACAAACAGTCGCGGCAGATACAACATCCCCGCCATCCATGATATGACTGCAATAATATGCAGCGCCCTGATCCACTCGAAATACTGGGTAAAGAAATCAGCCATTGATCTTCTCTAGTCTCTCTTTAAAGTTTTCATCACTCATGTCAAAAGTCCGAACATGCATCATCTCAAAATCAACAAGCAAACACACCGGATCCTGATCACGAACAATAGTTCCCGCATTAATAATGACGACATTCTTGAAATTCTCAACCATAGGAACATGTGTATGCCCGTTAACAATAAAGGCATAATCATTAGAATCCGCGATGTCATGAAGGCTTGTAAGTGTTCGAATGTCATACCACTTATTTCCGGGCTCAACGCCGCCCATATCATAATCGCCGACACCGTGACAGAACAGTAACCTGCCTTTGGGTGTTTCAAAATCTATACGAACAGGCAAGTCTCTAATAAATTTCAAATCTTCTTCCGTACAATCCTCGGGCCAAATTAAGTTAGGTATATCCCGATCCATGTCCCCCCGCACCGTATGAAGCCAGCGATCATGATTACCCTTAACGGTAATAACATCATGTTCTTTTAAAAGACCGACACATCTGGAAAAATCGCCGACACCATCGGCAACATCCCCGACACAAAGTATTTTATCAGGCGAAAACGATTTTAGATGCTCAATTGATTTTTCTAGGAAAATATCATCACAATGGACATCACCAATGACACCGACAAGCGACAAGGAAGAAGGCATGCTTACCACTTCAAACTACGCATACAACAGCGATCAAAACCGGACGGACAGACGACTTCGCCGCCCTCGGCGTACACACCCTGCTTGTGGAGATGATCCCGTACCAGTTTTTCCAGACCCTCTATATAGGCCGCGCCTGTTCCAACCGTCATCGCGCGGTAATATCCTTCGATCCCCAGCTCCTCGGCCAGTTCTTTATACTCGATATCCAGCTCGACCAGCGTCTCGACATGCTCCTGCGTAAAGGCATGCGGATAAATGATAACGGCCTTGCCGTCTTCTTTAGCCTTGTCCAGAACCTCCTCGACCGAGGGTCCGATCCATTTCATCGGCCCCACGCGGCTCTGATAACACGCCTGCCAGTCAATCTCCTCGACGCCCAGCTCCGCACAAATGCGTTCAACAATCCGTTCTGCCGTTTGTTCACATTGCCATTGATAAGGATCGCCGTTCTTCACAATTTTTTCCGGCAAACCGTGTGCGGAGAATAATACGCGCGGGTTTTCATGCCCATCCGCCTGCGCCTGTTTATAAACCTCAAGAATATTATCCGTCGATACTTTCAAAAACCCGTCATTCTCGGGATAGCAGCAAATCACACTCCATTCGGGCATATACTCCGCGGTATCCGAGGCTTTCTTCCAGTTTTCCAGCGAAGACCACGTCGTCGTTGTAGAGAATTGCGGATAAAGCGGCAGAAACACAATATGATCCGCATCCCAATCCCGAACCTCGCGCACAACCTGTGGCGCCATTGGATGCCAGTAGCGCATCGAAACAAAAACCTTAAACTCTTCATCCGCAGAATTCTGATTAAGCAAAACTTCCAGAGCATCGGCTTGTGCTTTAGAGTTTTCCAGCAACGGCGACTTATCACCCAACTCTGAATAACTCTCCGCCGCTTCACCCTTTGATCGTTTCGAACTGATATATGCAGCCAGAAAACATCGGATCGGAATAGGGGCACCGATAATATTCTTATCCATGAAGAAGTTCATCAGAAACGGCTTGATCGAGGACTTACTGTCCGGTCCGCCCAGATTAAACATCACAACAGCGACTTTTTTCTTTGCCATGTTTCTAATCCTTCTTTCCTAAATCCCGAATGGTCTTCACCGCCAGCTCGACATGCTCGACAGGTGTCTCCTTGTTAATGCCATGCCCGAGATTAAAGATAAACGGCCCGTCTGAAAAGTCCGTGATAATTTTCTCGATAGCCATCACCAACGCATCGCCGCCGGCCAGCAAAGCCACCGGATCCAGATTACCCTGAACGGGAACCATCGACTGTAGCGTTCGTGCCGCCCATTTCGTATCAAGCTGCTGATCCATCGAAACCGCACTCACACCCGTATCCTGAATATAGGCAAGGTAATTATGCCCGACCGCACGCGGAAAACCGATAATAGGAACATCGGGATAAACATCACGCACCAGATCAACAATTTTGCGGGTAGGGGAGATCACCCATTTTCTGAACTGGCTTGCATCAACCGCGCTCGCCCAGCTGTCAAAAATCTGAACGGCTTCAGCCCCTGCTTTGATCTGATTGATCAGGTAACTCGCCGTACACTCGACAAGCATATCAATCAACTCCGAAAACATTTTTTCATCACGATAAGCCATTGTTTTAACATGAAGAAAATCTTTACTCGAACCGCCTTCAACCATATAGCAAGCAACCGTCCAAGGCGCCCCGGCAAAGCCCAGCGTTGTCGTTCCGCCAAACCCTTCCTCCTGCAAACCGCTTTTCACACGGGCAATGGTTTCGTAAATCGGTGATAACGTTTCATCGAACTTTGAAAAATTAAGCTTGGAAATTTGCGATGCCTCACGGATCGGCTCCAGCTTCGGCCCTTCGCCCTGAACAAACTCAAGCTTCTGCCCCATAGCCTGTGGTGTCACCAGAATATCCGAAAATATAATCGCCCCGTCCATCCCGAACCGTCTGATCGGCTGAAGCGTAACCTCCGCTGCAAACTCTGGATTGTAAACCATATCAAGAAAACCGCCTGCCTCCGCTCGCAATTTCCGATACTCGGGCAAATACCGCCCCGCCTGCCGCATAAACCAAAACGGCACATGATCCGGCTCGTATCCCTTCAAAACTTCCAACAGGTTCTTCTTCTGGCTTACCATACAATCAGCATCCTTCTTCGTCTCATCTCATTCGAGCAAACAAGATAGCCCTAAAAAGAAATAATAAAAGTATTTTTAAAAAGGTTTTTTTAGATAGTAGGACCCGTGAACAACGGGGATTAAAATTTTAACGAATATTGCTCACAGAGTTATCATCATATTGACTCAAAGCTGAGCGACGATTCGTTATGATTCCTCCAGAAAGTTATGTCCACCCCGTTTTCATTTTCCCGTCGTGGAAGACACCTTCATTGGCACACAGTATAAAATCGGGGTAACTTCATCCCCTGAGTTATACAGGAAACGCTCTTCGATTCTCTCACAAGGTTTTACAGACGCGTTCATTTGATCTTAATATATTTAATGTCAGATACTGGCAGAAAGTTCCATTTCGATTCGCAAAAGATATATATGCAATGTTTGACGAAGCTTACACCAAATTGGAAATAGAAGAAGTCGCTTCCATATTGGATCGTGTGAATAAAAAGGTTGAGGGCAGCCTGTTCGACCCGTTGGAGACGACAATCCTTGCCGTCGATGTTCCGTATTATCCCGGTTACCGTTTTCTGGATATCGCAGATCATGCGACAAATCCGCCTTTGCAAAGATACGTTCTGCAAAAGGATAAGGACTTCACATTGCTGGATTGGTCTTACAAACAAATCTATGAAGTGAATGAAGCCGCACCGATCAGTCTGAATGATAAAAACGTCCTGGACTATGTTCGTTTCTTTTTCAGCTACGTAAGAGGACGCCACGGCCGCTTTATTCTATGCGAAAGTCTGGAGAACATAAACTGGAGCGAAGATCTTCCGGCCGCCGAAAGAAAAACAATCGGCAAAATGGTCGAACCGATGAAGATTGTTGAAAAAATGAAAAACGGTGTTTTCAAGATCGAAGCAAAGATGATGTTGAAAGACACATTGTTCAGCGCCGATGTCTTCGTCGAACCGAACGGAAAAGTTGTCCTGACCAATCATATGATCCTATCGGATAAGATGCCCGTTCTGGATAACGTCGCCGGAAATTAAATCTCCGAATTCCCACATCTTTTTAAATAACCAAAAACGCGCAAAACCGGCGCAATTATGCGTGATGCACCGCAATAATTAATCCTATCTTTACCACCTGTTAAGCCCTTGTTAGGAAACAGAAAAATTTTTCTTCAAAAAAACGGATTTTCTGCCATTTGGTAGGAAAGCATTAATAACTCACGCGCATAATTAAACAGTAGCGCAGGGGATGCTGCGTTCTTTTTGGCACATACAATCACTATTGTTTCGACTGGTTTTGGGTTCTTATGAGCGATATTATTTTTAAATCTTTTGGTGCGAAGAACAAAGATGACAGGGTTTGCCGTGTTGCTTACACGTTGAATCACGAGCAGCCTGTCCTGTGTACCTATATTGATGATCAACCGTTATTCTATTTCGATGAAGAAGTTTTGATCGAAGACGAAGACGGCTTCAACGAAGGAGAACTGGAGATCCTCGAGCAGGAAATCGAAATCCTGAAAGAGGAGATCGAAGCGTTTGAACGTTATGCCATCACCTCTTCCGAAACTGCCGAGAAGAAATATATGGAATTCAAGGAGAATGCGGACTCTCTGCATGCTCTGTCTGAGTACGACCACGACGAAAAACTGGTCGGCCTCTTAAACACACTTAATAAAAGCCGTCTGGCCAGAGCGTATCTGGAAACAGCGGACGAGAATAATATAGAGATCGTGATAAGCAGACAGGTAGAAAATGCCTTTTACGATCGTCGCAGCGGGACTATTTCAATCAATCCGGACATGGACGAAGTCGATCAGCTTTTAATGCTGAGTAAAGAGCTTCGCCGCCACTGGCAGCATCGTCAGGGCGTTCTGGTCAACCCGCTTTTATTCCAGCCGGACAACGCCATACTGGTTAACCGCGTTCTGGAAGCCGACCTGATGGTCTCGGCGGTAAGAATTGCTTGGGAACTTCAACTCTCTAGTTACCGTGATCTTTGGAACAGAATTGAAGACTCCCCGATGCACGACCTCGCCCGTTCCTATGCACGCGAGGCAAACAGCGACTTCCGCACGATCAATAACGGAATCGCCAGTGCGTCGATCTTCGAAACATGGTTTTTATCGGAACGCTGCATGAGTCAGGACAAAAAGCTTGTTCAGGCAATGCTCGCGGATTATAACGGATATGTCTTTGAAGATATCCACACATCCAAGACAGTCACTGCGGAACTCATTGCCGGCCTTGGCACTATGCCGTTCGGCAAAAATTACCTGGCTGTTCATGCCAATGTCATTATGAACGACCCAATATTTACTGAAGTACGTGACCGCTCTAACGCGAATTTCCTATGGTTTATCAAGTTTGAAAGGTCATTTAAAGAAACGGAACACGATTTGCAAAACGGTTCAGACTTATCCACACAAGGCGATCGCCCTGTGATCAATTTTCAAAGTCAGGACCAATTTAATGCAAGCCAATCAACCGCAGAAGTTATTCAACTTTTCGAAAATGTCGAAACAGATCAGGACACAAAACAGACCGATGGCAGACAATTCAACATCTTGTCAGGAGAGCAAACAGGCCGCGCCATCGGATATGAACGCGCAGACGCAAACATCATTCAACTGCGATACGGTTCAGACGAGTAGAGATTCTAGAGCTGAGCACACTACTGACGGGTATTTTGATTTGAAGTCTAACTGGTCCTCAAAAAAGACATTCCTGTTCTCTTCGGAAACAGAAGATATGTACGGCGGTCTTGAAGAAAGATGGCCGTTGGCAGACTTATACCTGAATGACGATGACTCCGCTCTTTCAGATTATGGCTTGATCCTGCAAGCGTGTATTGATGTCCTGAGTGCAAGCCCGTCTGCCCGCCTGATGATAAAGGAAGCGGTTTCCGAAAAATGGCAAATTTCCCTCAGCGATTTAAATGGCGGCGAATACTGGATTGATGTGGATGAGCGCCTGATCCTTTTGGATAACAATGCCCTCACGCCATCTGCTCTCTTCAACTCGAATTACTTCCAGAACATGCTCCTGATCACAATGATCAAGGCCTTGCGCGACATTTGGCAGGAAAAACGCCACGGCGCGTTCGATGAATCCTACCGCGCAGAACACGTTATTACGATGGAGCGCATACGCGCGGCAGACTGCGACGTCGTCTCCGTTCTGGTTGCATGGGAACTCCGTTGTGAGGAACATTCCGATCTTTGGCGTCACCTGATCGGCTCCGAAAACGGCGATCTGGCTATGTCATTCTCCGGTTTTCTGGAGCGTACACCCAGCGCACAATTTAACGGCAAGGCTCTGGCGGCCGTGTTCAAACAATGGTTCCGCTGCGAAGATCGTGTAAACGCTTGCGATCACAATTCCCTGGAATATCTGGACGAAGTCCTCGCCGAAACACAGGAACAAAATCCGTTCGGTGATAAAAAACCCTCAAAAATTAAAGTTGAAATCCTGTCCTGCCTGCCGGACAAGACGGCATATTTACGCGGCTTGGGCAGTGAAATCCTTAATGATCCTCTGTATTGCGGTATGGATGATCCGATCAACCAGACCCACCTCTTCCACATCATGTATGATCTGGAAGCGACAATCGTGGAAAACGTGCCGTTCAGAGATCCGAAACTCGCAAAAATGATGTTCCCGGATCAGCCGCAACCCGAAAAAATCACCCGCGTCGATTAAATAGATCATTGAATAAAAGAGAGTTTGTCAGGAATTGGCTTCCTTAATCTTGTTCCAGAGCGGCTCTTTTAGCTCCTCGAGCAAAGCCTCATGTGCTTTTAGTTCGTCCTCGCTGGGTGTAAAAACCCGCGGCTCACGGAATTTTCGCTCAACTGAAATCGCCTGACCGTTTCCGTTGTCTTTGCCCTGTCCGTTCTGTAGCAGACCCAGACCGTGCTGCCGCCCGCCTAAAAGCTCAAGGTAAACCTCAGCCAGCAATTCTGAGTCAAGCAAAGCGCCGTGATACGTCCGGTTGGAGTTATCAATCCCGAACCGCCGACAAAGCGCATCAAGATTAGCAGGCGAGCCGGGAAATTTTTTCCGCGCAATCATCAACGTATCCAGAGCGCGACTCCAAGGGATCGACGGATAACCCACGCCCTTGAGCTCCCAGTTAATAAACTTCATATCAAACTCGGCATTGTGAATGACAAGCTTGCTGTCATCGCCGATGAAGTCGATAAACTCCGAATACACTTGGGAAAAGACAGGCTTATCTCTCAGAAATTCATTGGTAATCCCGTGAACGGCAATACTGTCCGAAGGAACCTCGCGTTCGGGATTAATGTAAAGCTGAAGTGTCTTGCCGGTCGGAAGGTGGTTTTCCAATTCGACAGCACCAATCTCGATGATACGATCACCGGTCTCGGGATCAAATCCCGTTGTTTCAGTATCCAGTACGATTTCACGCATAATAATGCTGTTCTCAGCCTACAGCTTCATTCAACCATTGGGTTAAGAACAGTCTATTCTGTTTCTCGAGCTTTTGGGAATACGCCGCTGTATCTTTTCTAAGTTTGTCCAGAGTTTCTGCGGGGTTTTCACCCATATCCTCTGTAAAATGCTCGAAACAATCGCTTAAATGCTGCTCGTTAACTTCGGGATGAAACTGAAGCGCGAGAACATGGTCACCGAAAGTAAACGCCTGATGCGCGTAATTTTCCGAAGACGCCAGCAAAACCGTACCATCCGGCAAATCGAATGTATCGCCGTGCCAATGAAACATATTGGTTTTATCCGCACTCAAATGTGATAAAGCAGAGGCTGAGCCGTTATTATTAAGCGTTAGCGGATACCATCCGATCTCAACGCCATTGCCGCCTTTGTAAACCTTTGCGCCCATTGCCGCTGCGATCAACTGCGCACCCAGACAAACCCCGAGGACAGGCTTACCCGCATCAATCCTCGTCTTAATAAGGTTTATTTCTTCCGCTAGATAAGGATGGTCGTCCGTTTCATAAACGCCCATCGTCCCGCCCATAACAATCAAAACGTCAGGAACAAGAACGTCAAAGTCTGAAAAATCAAAATCCGGAGTGTCGATATACGTGTAGGAATACCCGAGATCCTCAAGCGTTCGCGCAAATGTCCCGAGGTCTTCTTCTATCAAATGACGAAAAACAGTAACGCTTTTCATAAGCTTTATGCCTCCGCTATGTCATCTTCATTGACGGAATGTTCCACGTGAATCATCCCGTACGTTTTCTCGCGGATATCAAGAAGTACGTCCTTTAACATTTTCATAGAATGCGCACGACCAAGTCCGGTTTTAATCACATAATCCGCACGGCGGCATTTCTCCGCATCCGGCATTTGCCGCGATAAAATTGCCTCAAACTTCTCTTCCGTCATATGCGGGCGTTCCATCACGCGCGCGCGCTGAACAAAAAACGGCGCACTGACGACGATGGTATAGTCAACGCGTTGATCCGCTCCGGTTTCAAACAACAACGGGATATCAAGACAAACCATCTCTAGCCCTTTAGACTTGGATTGGCGAATAAACTCGACTTGGGATTTACGCACCAGCGGGTGAAGAATGCTCTCGAGTCTCTCACGTAATTCCGCATTATCAAACACTAGCTTTCCCAGCTCTCCGCGGTTGATGTTGTACGTCTTTTTTTCGTAAATCTGCGGAAATTCGAAATAGGGAAAATTTGCCGCAATCGCCGGACGCGCTTCGCTCTCCGTCTGCAAAAGATTATGAACAACCGCATCCGAGTCATGAACGGGGATTCCCAGTGTATTCATCATCGCGCCCACGGTCGATTTCCCCATTGCAATAGACCCTGTCAGACCGATAACAATCATGCGCACACCTTATCAATCAACTCTTGCGTCACTTCGGGCAAAACACCGTGCCACAGTTTGAAAGCAGGTCGTGCCTGATGAAGCAACATTCCGATCCCTGTGACGGTAGGGTTACCGCGCCGGGTTGCCTGTTTCAGCAACTCGGTCTGCAGCGGCGCATACACGATATCGTGAACAAGGCATTCATCACCAAGTTCTCTAAGGTCAATTTCAAGCGCAGGCTTGCCGCTCATCCCCAAAGCGGTCGTATTCACCAGTAAATTCAACCCGTTTAATACAGACGCATCGGATCGTTTTTCCCAGTCCACACGCTTGATGCGTGAAGTATCGGAAGCAAGCTCAATCAAACTATCAGCCTTACTTGCCGTACGATTACTCAGCAGGATTTCGGGCACGCCTTCCTGCAATAATCCCTGAATAACCGCCCGCGCCGCACCGCCTGCTCCAAGCACCAGCGCGGAACCCTTTGCAAAATCAAAATCCGGCGCATTGTCCTTGATGTTTTGCGTAAATCCGAACACATCCGTATTTGTGCCCGTCATCTTTCCGTCCTGTATGGAAACCGTATTGACCGCGCCGACAACACGCGCCAGATCATCAACCTCGTCGCACAATTCCATAACTGAAACCTTGTGCGGTACGGTCACGTTAAACCCGCAGCAACCATCCGCTGCCATCTTTTTTAAGCCCTGCTCCAGCTCTTCGCAGGATAAATCAAACAATTTATACGATCCGGAAATCCCGTTTTTCTCAAGCCAGTATTCATGGATGACCGGGGACTTACTATGGCTGATCGGGTGTCCGACTAATCCTGTCAATCTTGCGCTCATGAGTCCTTCTTCTCTGCGTATTCATCATAAAGATACCCCAACAAGGGCAACAAGGGCATCCCCATAATCGTAAAATAATCACCTTCTACCTTGGAGAACAGCCACGCGCCAAGCCCCTCTATTTGATACGCCCCAACGCACGATGTCAGAGCATCGCCCGCTCGATCGGCATAGCGTACCAGATCATCGTCGGATAAATCCCGCATATACAAAGAAACCTGATCGGTCGTACTCCATAGAACAGTTCCGCCTTTCACCACGGCCACGGCCGATATCAAACAATGTGTTTTCCCACGCATGGTTTTGAGTTTGTTCAAAGCATCGTCTTTGCTGGCAGCTTTATTCAGTATAGTGCCGTCAAGCTCCAGCACCTGATCCGAGCCGATGACAATCTGATCGGGCTTTTGCTTGGAAACGGCAATCGCCTTTTCTTCGGCAAGTTTCAGCGCGATATCGCTTGCACGCGCATTGGTGGATAAAAGATTATCGGAAATTTGCCGCTCATCAATATCGGCGGGATGGACATCAAAGGATAAACCTGCATCTTTCAGCATAGATTGTCGGGCGGCACTACCCGAAGCTAGAATAAATTTTTGATCGATTAAGGACATTTAATGCCCTTTCTCCTTGTCTGCTTTTGCTTTTTCGGCGGCCTCGCGATCAAGCTTGGCCTGCAGAAGGCTCATAATCTCGGCCGTCGTCTCTTCAATGGATCGTTTGGTAACATCAATGACCGGCCAGCCATACATGGTAAATAATCGCCGCGCTTTGCGAACCTCCTCCTCGATCTTTTCCAGATCAAGATATTCATTCTCGTGCAGGACCTTTTGATCCGTCTTATCAGTCTTCAGGCGGTTCTTACGAATATGCATCAACCGTTCGGGCGACGTTGTCAAACCGACATAAAGCGGCTTTTCCAGTGTAAAGTTTTCTTTCGGAACGTCTACACCAGGCACAAGTGGTATATTCGCCGCCTTAATCCCGCGCCGTGCCAGAAACACGCTTGTCGGTGTCTTGGACGTACGGGAAACCCCGACCAGAATAACATCGGCCTTCTTCAAACCCTGCAGGCTGCGCCCGTCATCGTAACGCATGGCAAAATCAATCGCTGCCACACGTTTGAAATAGGCATCATCCATCGTGTGCTGCAAACCCGGAACACCTTTCGGCGAACGCCCAAGATACGTTGAAAGACCGTGAAAAATGGGGTCTAGAACGGGAATGCACGGAATACCAAGATGCTCACAGCAGTCAATCACCCGGCGTCTCATCTTATCACTCACAAATGTAAAAATGACTGGCCCGGGATTTTCTTCGATTTTCGCAATCACGCGCTCCAACTGCCGCTCGGTCCTGACCAACGGCCAGAACTTCTGGTTCGGCTCGATATGCTCGAACTGCGCCAGACACGCGCGGGACAAACCAAGCAGCGTTGTTCCCGTCGCATCGGAAATCAAATGAAGTGTAAATTTGCGGGGTTTACTTGTCGGCATCCGTTAGACCCTAGCCCCTGACTCAGGAACTGGCCTTCTTCGCTTCTGTCTCACCATCTCCGTTCTCAGCACCTTTTTCGGGCGCTTGCTGTTGGATACGATCCTTAAAACGCTCGATGTAAAGAGACTGGAAATCTACAGGTGTAATCAAAACGGGTGGGAAACCGCCTTGTTGCGTCAATGTCCCAAGCATTTGACGCACGAACGGAAAAAGCATGCGCGGAACTTCAATAAGAAGAATAGGGTGATGCTGTTCGCTTGGAACGTTTTCGCCAACTGTAACGGTTGCGCTGTAAACAACTTCCGCAATAAAGACAACTTCTTCACCACGTTTCGCGGTAACGGATGTATTTAAGGAGACTTCATAGAAGTTTTTCGCATCGGGGTGCTCCAGCTTCTTGGCATCCATACCGATATTAACCTCAAGCTCGGGCATTGGCTTGTTAGAACTGAAGGCCTGCGGCGCATGCGGATTTTCAAAAGAAACATCCTTGATATACTGGGAATGGATTGTCACAGGAATGTTCTGAACACCCAGTTTTTGCTCGTTTGTGGCTGCACCTTTTGTATCGCTCATAGCGTAAGTCCTTTAATAAAATTTGAAACTCGTCTTCAAGACCAATTGCTTAGCACGATTAAACCCGTAATCACAAGGGATTGAACACGCTCAATCTATCGCTTTTCCTCTTCGTCGAGCGTTTCATACTCGGCCTCGATCACGTTGGGATCATTCTGTGTAAACGGCCCCGCGCCCGGCTGACGGTTATCCTGATATCGTGTATCGAAATGAACGGTCTGGAACTTTGCGGATTCAGATATTTTTTTGCGTAAAACCTTGCGAACGGGCGGAGTAAGCAGGGCAAATCCGATGATATCGGTAATAAATCCCGGTGTAATAAGTAGTGCACCGGCAGCGACAATACAAAGCCCGTCAAACAGCGCATCCGAAGGCATGGAGCCTTGACGCATCTTATCCTGTGCGGACGCCATCGTCTGCAGACCCTGCTGGCGAACCATTGTGCCGCCGAGGATAGCGGTAATCAGACACATCACCAGCGTCGTTCCCAGCCCGATAAAACGGCTGACCTGTGCAAAAACTGCAAGTTCCAGAAGCGGAACAAGAATAAAAACAACGAAAAATGGCACGATTAAAGACCTATCTTTAAAATTAAGTGGGCAGTATGCCCTTTATCACAACTGAAACCAAAGAAAAACTGTGGTAATCTACGGCATGAGCCGCTAATAATAAGCAAAAGAATTTGAAGAGAACACAGTGCCAGCAGATCTTATCGTTTATTTCCTCGTCGCCGCCGGATTGATTTTCTGGCTTAGAAGCATCCTCGGAACAAAACACGGGGACGAGCGCGATCGCGGCGCGCCATATCTGAAGCCTAACGCGGATGGGTCGATAGAACCTGCGGCACCGGCTGAAAAATCCCGTTTAGGCCCCGAAGAACGCATTGCCGAATTCCTGCATAATCCGAAGGGCAGCGCATCAATCGACAACAAAACGGCTGAACTGGGCTTGCTCGATATTGCCAAGGCCGACAGAAACTTCGATATCGAACACTTCGCGCAAGCTGCACAAGATGCATTCGTATTTATCGTGGAGTCTTTTGCAGAAGGTGATCGCGAAACGTTGGAAGACCTTCTCTCCCCGCAAGTGTACGCGGCCTTCGAAGGCGCGATTTCCGAACGCGAAAAACAGAACGAAACCATGCACACCGAAATCACGGCCATCAAGCGTGCGGACATCATTGAAGCCAAACAGGACGGACGAACCAGCAAAATCACCGTGCGTTTCGAAGCAGAAGAAGTTTCCTACACCAAGGATAAAGACGGTGAAATCGTCGACGGCCATCCGGAACGGATCAGCCAGATGCGCGATATCTGGACGTTTTCACGTGAAACCAAGTCTCGCGATCCGCGCTGGTTGTTAATTGAAACCCGCGCCGATCTGGAAGATGACAACGACACCGTTCCGAACACTGTGAACTAACCTCTGTCTCTGTAAGATCGGGCTTCCGTACGAAGTCGCCCTCATGGTAAAAACAATCATGCGGCGCGTTTTATTCATTCTTTGTCTGTTTATTTTATCCTCCTGCGGCGAAGACGAAGCGCAGGCTCCCGAAGACGTAGCCGAAACACCCCCTCCGGAAGAGGAAATTGTAGAAACGATGCGTCTTGTCCCTGAATCATTCGAATCTCTGAAAGACTGGCTGGAAGACGATTTGTCAGGAGTCAGCATTGCCTACGAACGCAGCTGCCGCCGTATTGTAAAAAGACCGCCTGAAAGAACCTTCGGCCCGCTTGAAATCACCGGAACCTATGCCGACTGGCAGCCAGTGTGCGAAAAATTCCTCTCTCTGGAAAACAAAAACACGGAAACCTTGCGCGGTTTCATAGAGGAAAACTTCACCCCCTACGCCGTCTATAACAATGAGGACAATACAGGCCTGTTTACAGGATACTATGAAGCCTCATTAAAAGGCTCCGCCAACAAAACCGAAGAATACAACATCCCTTTGCATAAACGCCCTGACGATCTGGTCATGGTCGACCTCGGACGTTTCCGAGAAGCCTTGCGCGGACAAAGAATTGCAGGACGCGTACAGGGTGGAAACCTCGTCCCTTACGAAACGCGTGAAGACATCGTAGAAGGAAGCTGGCCGCATGTTTCAGAAGATCATGTACTTGTTTGGGTAAACAACGCCGTCGATGCTTTTTTCGTCCAGATCCAAGGCTCCGGTGTGGTGGAGTTTCCCGACCAGACCGTGATGCGCGTGGGCTACGCCGGACAAAACGGCCATCCGTACTTCGCCATCGGGCGCGAGCTGATCGACCGCGGCGCTCTGAAGAAGGAAAACGTTTCCATGCAAACCATCAGACAATGGCTGGAGGAAAACCCGCGAGACGCCGACGAGGTTATGAACACCAACAAATCTTACGTCTTCTTTCATGAAATCAAAGGCGCAGGCCCGCTGGGCGCTGAAGGGATGGCGCTCACACCCCTCCGCTCTCTGGCGGTTGACCGTTCGCTCTTCCCCTACGGAATGCCCGTCTGGTTAGAAGCTGAAGCCCCGATCAAAGGATACGAACCCATTAACCGCCTGATGATCGCGCAGGATACGGGCGGCGCAATTCGCGGAATCATTCGCGGAGATGTTTTCTGGGGCTATGGCGAGGACGCCGAAAAATTCGCCGGCAACATGAAGTCCAAGGGAAAGTACTGGCTGCTTTTGCCAAAATCCTTAGGGCTGGAAGAAACCGAGATCACACCATAAACTGACGCCAGCCGCCGACCAGAGCCTTCTGCGCGGCATGGGAAACAATCGTTTTCTCGATCTTAAGCATATCATCCGAAACGATATTTTTCGCATTCGACGGATCAACCAAAGATGCCGTGACAAAATCCGTGGTCAGAAAACTCAGGATTTGCGATACATGCCCGTCCAGATCACGGGTCTGCTGCAACGGCTTGTTATGCTTCAAAGCCTCAATCACTGAGAGTTCCAGAACAAAAGAAGGGAAAAACAGTTCCTGCTGGTTGCGCCATAATTTCATCAGGCGAATTTCACTTAAACGCGAAGACGTTGCGACAAAATGTGTGTGTGTATTCAGGTTGGTCACTGTCCATTCGCCGGTTTTGCGGTTGAAAATTCTGTGATCTTCGCCCTCTTCGGTATGCTTGCGGGCGGGAATCAAATCGATCAGCAAGCCGTCAACGGTCAAACGAATACCGACATGGCTGGCGCTCGCCCCCGGAAAGCCGTTCCTCCGCAAATGCTCGAACAACTCCTTATAAATGGTCACGGGCGCGGACTGATAGGCAGGATGAAAAGACAAAAGCATATCGACATCTGTGCCGCCCTGAACATTTGTGCCCTTGGCAAAAGAGCCAGTGATACGCGCATACTCAATGAAGCCGTGGACATCCCAGCGCTGAACCTCGCGCATAACGTCTTTAAGCGCGCTTTTGATGGAAACAAAGGTTTCCTGCTCTGTCCGTTGTTGTGCGTATACCTTCATAGGACTTCAAAGGGTGAAGGCGAATGGAAAACCCGCCTTAATAAGGGATAGGATAATCGCGGCGAACCGCATCGATATCGGAAAGGACGTCATCCGACAATTCTATATTGACTGAATCGATGTTGGTTTTCAACTGCTCCATAGAGGTTGCCCCGATAATATTTGCGGTAACGAAAGGTTGCCGGTTCACGAAAGCAAGCGCCATTTGGCAAATATCCAGCCCGTGACGCTCTGCCACCGCCATATACGCCCGAACAGCGTTATTCGCTTGTTCCGTATCGCGGGAACTGCCGTTCGACAATAAAGTCCACCGTGATCCGGCAGGGCGAGCACCGTCAAGATACTTTCCACTGATCATTCCCGTGGCCAGAGGCGACCACGCGAGAAGACCGACATCCTCGGCCATCGCAACTTCATGCATGTCCGGCTCGAACAAACGGTAAAGCAGACTGTATTCATTCTGGATGGATACCATACGCGGCAAACCATGCTTTTCAGCCAGTCTCAACCACTTCATCGTGCCCCACGCGGTTTCGTTGGAAAGCCCCGCATGACGGATTTTACCCGCCTTTACAAGCTCTCCTAATGTCTGCAATACCTCAAGGAAGTTATCCTCAACCACTTGAGTATCAAACTTGGGCGAATATCCCCAAATTTGATTAAAGGCATACGAGCCACGGTTTGGCCAGTGAAGCTGGTAAACATCAATATAATCCGTTTGCAAACGTTTCAGACTGTCCTCAACGGCCGCCAGTATGTTTTTACGGTCGATCTTTGAATTCCCGCCGCGTATCCACGGAAGAGCGGGGCCTGCTACTTTGGTCGCAAGAATAACATCGGAGCGTTTACCCGTTTTTTTAAACCAAGTACCAATGATTTCCTCGGTCTTGCCATACGTATCGGCGGTAGGCGGCACGGCATACATCTCAGCAGTATCCCAGAAATTAACGCCTCGCGAGAGCGCGTAATCCATTTGTTCATGCCCCTCAGCCTCAGTATTCTGGCGGCCCCATGTCATAGTACCGAGACAAATTAGGCTGACCTCCAAGCCGGTGCGTCCAAGCTTGCGATATTTCATAGTAGCTCTCCTGAGTTTTTAAAGAATTGGCCTACGGAAGCGGTTAAAGTCGAATTGTATCGAATCCAGACTATCCGGAATAGGTGTAGGAATAGTAAGATCTGGCGGATTTGTAGCCAGATACGGAATGGCTTTATTAAACAGTTCGACCTTAACGGGATCTATATCCAGCTTACCTAACTTCGCTTCTGCAAGATATGTAGCACCCTGTGCATTTGCCCGAAAAACGCAAACAAAAGGCTCCAGACGGTAGGATCCGAATGAATCAATGTAAGCAAACCAGATTCTCACGCCGCCTTTACGGGTCGTTGAAACTTCACTTAAAAGGATAGTCTCGGGATAAGGCACATGCAATTCAATGAATGTCTTACAAATTCCGTATGGCAATGTGCCTGTAAAAGGCTTGAACAAGAAGTAAACTGCATATGAAAACAAAGCCAGGAAAGTCAAAATACTATATTTCTTGATGTTTTTGACCCGCTCTTTTGCCTTCTTCTCTTTAAGTTTTTCAGCAAGCGTTTTCTCGCCGGGGGCTTTATCCAGCTTATCCGTATCAATAACGGTTTGTTCGAGAATTTCCTTTTTTTCTCGGCTGTCTACTTTGCGCTCTGTCATCGAACCTTAAGAGTGACCCTTTTGCTTTCTTCTTTTTCGGCAATGGTTTTACTTTCCTCTATAATCTCCCCGACAATTTCTGCAATAACGGCACTGATCATAGCTTGACGGCTATCACCGCTTTCACTGTTTGCAAGAACACGACGTCGAATCTCGTTACGGGCACTGCCTCCGGGATACATCATGGCAAGCATCTGACGGGCACGCGCCGCACCTAGGTGAGTATAAAGACGGTTACGAATGGCAACGTCCTCAGCAGAGGTGTTCAAAGACCACAATTCAATCGGACCTAACGTATTGTAAAGATGCTGCTCGTAACGCCCGGATGTCGTACCCAAAACAAACAAAGCCGGCGCACCGATGGATTTTGGACCTGTCAGACGATATCGAATAACATGGCGTGCAGTATTGGAAAGACCGAAACGGTCAACGACGTCATCCACGGCCTTATCGGAAATAGCAGTACCCAGAACCCAAACACCCGTTGCCAAATCGACCATGTCTTTATCGAAGTCATCAATCAACTGAGATGTCAAAACGATCTGTACACCTCTTTTACGTCCTTCACGAACGTCCCGAATAAGCTGCGCACGAACGGATTGCGATTTACTGGTTCTGTGGAATTCGTCGAAATTCAATCTTTTGGGCGTTTCACCGACTTCCTGAAGCCTCAAGGAGTGAAACTCTTGGAATTTTTCGGGAATATGCTGGATGTTATCGGGACTCATCCACCAGGAACGTACAAGCGCATGACGGGCAAGCATGTACATAATGGAGGTTTGTCTATCGGCGGCCTCGTCCCCTTGTGGCGCAACGTCCATAAGGTCCAAAGAGCAAAGCCGCGCATCCGCAATATCAAACTGCGTCACCGATGACAGAATAGGATATTCCCGAATTGCGGACGTCACCATACGCTCAAAGGCGCTTACAACGGTTTCCGCACTAAAACCGACAGAGGTTTCTTCCAGAAGATTCCGGATTTGCGGACGTCTGGAAGCTGTAATCGAGTCATTCAAAGTCGGAACAGCATGGCGCTGCGCAGTATTCGCAAGATGGTATTGCTCCAGCTCAAACAACTTATCGACAATATCCCACCAGAACGGATCGGTCGGCAAATGGATATTGAATTTCTGAATAGCCGCGTCAATCTCCGTTTCAAGTCTTGGCAGGTATGGGCGCGCTTCCGCGTTAGCGGCGGAGTCATCCCTCCATCTGAACATTTCATCAACAACCAGTCCGCAAAGTTGCTGCATCCCGTCGTAAGGCTTGTCGTAACCGGGCGGCGTTGTCAAAAGAGTGAGCAGTTCTACAAGATAAGATCGCTCTTCAGGCAACGGATAGCGGCAACCCAGCTGGGTATCAAAAGGATTAACCGCATATTGGTGTGCCATTTGTAAGCGGTAATAAGAGGCTTCATGTTGCCTGCTGAGAGGCAGTGCTTCTTTAATAAGGGAAACAAGACCTGAGGATGATGGCCCGATATCAATAACGGCCACATACGGCAGAGAAGCCAAACCAGGCGAAATACAAGTCCCGAGGTTCAGTGTGTTCAACAAGACGGATTTACCCGCACCCGGCTGAGCAAAAATCAAATCAAACCATGTCGTAGTCAGATTCGTACCGGTCTGATAAGGCCAGACCTTACCGTCAGGTGTTCGGAATAACATTGCACCCGTTTCAAAAGGACTCGAAGGGCGTTGCCATGGCAACAACTTCATTATTTCGATCATCGGAGCAATACCGGTCGGTGCCGTACCGCCGCAATGAATACCCATAGCAGAAGACATCACGCAATCAAGCGGATCACCAGAAAACTCACTAACCTGACAATAGCCCCAACTCTCGAAAGACTGAAGCAGAACGGAAAGACGGTCAAGAATTTGATCTTTTTCATCAATCGTCGCCCATGTCGCAAAAGAAACACGAATTTTTACAACAGGCTCTTTACGGGCAAGTGTTGTCAAACTTTCAAGAGAGTATTTGATCTGTTTGTTAGAGCCGGCAGTAGGCCCGAGAATTGTTGCCGCAAATGTTCGGAAGGCAACGGCGTTGGCACCGCCACCCTCGATAAGAAAAGAAATCCTAAAAGGAATATCAGCCTCAACAAGTCTGTTCATCAAAACCGGGAACGGCGTTGCATCCATCGGCCCGAGCGTCATATCCGCGCCGGCCCATAGTAAATTTCCTATTCTCACAACAGATTTTCCGAGGACGCGTGCATCCGCGGCGGTAATTTGATTGGCGAGGTTGGGCCATAAAATATCCGACATATCAACGGAACTTTGTGGCGCGCGGGGCGGGATGGGGTCTCCCGGCAAACAGGCACGCCACTTTTCATTATACCGATCAGGGAAAAGGTTACTGCGAACAGCGGTCATAGCTTCATGAACGGGCATCAGCTTACACTCAATAGCCATCTCATCAAGCGCAGACATTATAGCGGTGACAAAACTTTTATGACGTGTGCGCAGAGGCTCCATAACACCCATAGGGTATTGTGCGTAACCTGCGGGAAGCCAGTCCTTTGCCTCCTCCTTGACATCTTCTGCCGCGCGCTTGGCTTCGTTCTTGCTCAAAATCATAGGGCGCGTCCACAGGACAAAGTAACATTCTTCGTGCGTACAAAAACGTTCAAGGTTTTTTATACGTTCTTGGAAAAGGTCGTCCATATCAAGCCCGATGTTCTGAGCCGCAGTTCTGCTGGGCTGGACCTGAGCTTCGAGAATTTGTCTGATCCTTCCGGGATCACGGACAAAATAAACCTGCATGGAATGACCTTGACGGTCAAAGCGTGAACCGATCTTGATTGTCGAGGATTTGACAATCGTATCATATTCATCATCACCAATAATCTGGCGGCTTCCCTCAATCTTGACGTATGAGAGCAAAGAGCCGTCAATCGAAACCATCGTGGTTTCATTGTCCATAGTTTCGAGACGCACAAAAGACGAAACGGAATGCTTCATCGCTTTTTGAAACGGGGCGAGGATCTTGTCAACAAGCTTCATAGGTAGGGCACTGTTTTCCTGTGATTTCTGCTACGTCCATTTTACACGAACATATTAAGAAATAATATACCTTAGAAATAAATTACCTTGGCCGTAAAGCCTAGAACAAAATAAAAATAGTTAAGAGGCAGTATTATGAATATTATTGTAAATATTAAACCACTTTTGCGGTGTTTTCCCGCCGAAAGGACCATCCTTTGAACGCCAATAAGCCAGAATTTGTGGAAACTGATTAAACTCCAAATCAGCCTCTTTAATAATTCTTCTGTCTAGCGGAAATAGCTTAATCCCCTCAAGTTTGGAAGCCCGCACCTTGTAATGATGTTCACTAAGATAATCCTTGAGAACGGTGGCAAGTGTGTAAGCATCATCTGTTCCTATGCGTTGGCGTATAGGCTCGCGTCTTTTCATAAGGGCATCCAGCGCCTTTCGGGCAGCCTCGGCAATCGGCCCCTGCGAGATCCGTGCAACATAAATAGCACGCGCCATGTGGTGGAGATCGGCCTGTTCTATTTCCGGCAGCCATAAAAGAACGCCTGACTTCATGGTACCGACTTTATCGAGATTGAAACATTGATGACAGAAGATACAAACAGTTGCCAAATTGGATTCATCTGAATTGGATTCATCCCCGTCCGTATGCAGGACTTCTTGATATTTTTTGGAAACAAAACCGCAGCATTTACAAGTAAACGCATCTCGCTCAAAAATTTTTTGCTTAAGCTCTTTGTCTGCAGAACCGCCGGCGGAAGCCTTACCGCCTGAGCCCTTTGCTTTGGTTTTCTTTTCTCCGGAGCGGGAAAGCCCGAGAGTGATCGCTAAACGATCCATATTGTATCCTTCAATAATTTTTTCCTAAAACCAGCCACAGTACAAAGCCTGCCCCAACAATAAAACACCGGATATTGCTACGACAGGCCCTTGTGTCTGATTTTAAATAAATGTAACGCCCCAACCGGTAATGCCGAGTGTTGTCTGAATGGCATTGAGTACAGGACCCAAATTCACGGCAAGTGCCCCGCCGATAATGTGGGTCATGCCGGCCATGAGAGAAGCCTGCTGGTTTCCTTCAGCAACATCCCTGACAATGAACATACCGCGCACGAAGCTGATCATCCCAACGATAATCATGAATTTTAGAACCGCACCGATAACGTGGTAAACAGCATCTGTTTCCGCCGCCGTCATACCGGCGGTATATGTCAGGTTTGCAAATGTGGATGTAATATTGGAACCGAAGAAGCTGGCTGAAAAAGCTCTAAGGATGGTCGTTGCGGATATAAGGATACCGCCGATTGCGAACGTCGCAACAGTTCCCATACCGCCGGGCCCTCTCGCACCTTCTTGTGCCGTTTTGATCAATCGGGAAATACCGATCATAATAAAGATCATTCCGGCAACAAAACAGAAGAAGTTCAACGTCACGTGACCAGGCCCGAGAATATCGTCCATGAAACAGGCAAGTGCTTCGTCAAGAGCGTTCGTACCGAAACCGCCACAACCCAAAGTACCGTCAGCGCGGAACGTCGTGTTGGAAACAAATCGCGTCGCTTGTAAAACAACAGCCGTTGGCGGTGCAAATGTCATCTGAATGGCGGCTACCACAGTCGGAAGTGCGAAGAAAGCACCGCCGGCAAGAAGCCTAGAAACACCTTCCCAAAGGCTTGTTTGTTGCGGGTTAATAACGTGGTTTTTAATTCTGATCAGTGCCCAGACACCAAACACCAGGCCAAGCACATAAGATATGGCAGACAAGAAGGCCGGAAGCGCCGAGGATGTAAGCCATGAATTACAAATAACATCACCAACCGTCGCGGTAAGGGCAAAGAAAGCACCTGCACACTCGATAGACAAGCTTTCACTAGAGAAAACGAATGATGTAGAGTTGAGTGCGCCTGCTACAAATTCCCAGACGCCAAGACCACCGCCGCCGACTGTGACGTACATAGCTTCAAAAACAGCGGGGATAGCAAACATACCGCCACCGATGATCAGGTTGATAACACCTTCTTTGAGCGGAACACGCGCCGGATCTTCGACATGATCCTTGACCTTAAGGACACCAAGACCACCCATGAGTAGCCCGAGGAGGTATGCGGTAGCCGTAACAATACCTGGAAGCAATTCTGTTTCGGCGGCAATGTTGGTAAGAAGACCGTTAATGTTATTGCCCAGAACACCGGTCGCAGCACCCATTAAAGCACTGAACGAGTTGAACAGCGTCGCCGGATCTACACCAGTAAAGGCACCATCGTTAATGGTCTCTTCCATGGCTTCGTAAACAATAGGAATGGCAAACAGCGAACCGGCCGCAATCGCACGACCGACAGGAACCCGCAAAGGCGTCTGGTTCGGATTATTAACATGCTCGATAGTCTTGGTAATCGACGTATAACCTAAAAGAAGGCCGACTATGTAGAGTGTACCCGTTATAAGACCCGGCAATCCTACCGTAGAATCAACAACATTTTCACTGATGTCATCAACACCCTGCGCAAACGTTGGATCCGATGCCAGAACAATGAGCAATAATGCGATTAAACCCGAAAAAACTCCAAAGAAACGATCGTTTTTCATGTTTCCACTCTATTTTTTAGCCGTTTTACCATTGCCATATTAGACCACATTTTAAAGTCAATAAGCAAACTTTAAGAAGTCATTAGCGATAAAAAACTTCCCTACACTATATTATAGGACAAAATATAAAAATTTAATAAATTTTATGAAAAATAGCTGTAAAATCCAAAATCCTTGATTTTATTGGCTAACATCGCCCTGAGTGCCATCTACAAGCCATTTTCCACCAACTTTTGAAATGGATTTAATACGACCAAGGCCGCGAACCACATCACCCGTTTCGACGGTTTTGACGCCACCTGTTCGCGAATCATAAAGAACAGCGCTACCTGGCTTAGCGGATCTGAGCTTCCATTTTGGCAAGACAACCGGCTTCTTGGGCTCGGCAGCCACAGGCTCAGTCTTGTTTTCAACTGCAGAAGTAGCTAAATCCTCAGCCTTTTCGGCCTTTTCAGGCTCAGCAGGAACCGCATCTGCCGTGTCTGCCATCATACCTTTAGTCTCAGAGGGCTCGGCAGCAGACTCTTCCTTCATGGGCTGGGCATCCATGTCGGCCTTTTCAGGGGAAGCTTCCGCTTTCTCAGGCATAGTGCCATCATCACCGTCGGCTGACATAGTGTCTTCATTCACCACAGCCCCTTCAGAAGCGTTAACATCGGAAGCTTCTGCCTCTTCTGGAACAGAAGTCGTAGTTTCAGGAGAATCAACAGCCTCGGGTTCGTCTAAAGCAACATCTTCGCCAAGGAGATCTGCAATATCCTCATCGCTCACGTCGAGAGCAGTATCAGCTTGACTACTATCTTCTTCAACGGCGTCATCTGCAAACAATCCGGTCATAAGCTCATTTTCCTGAAGCGTTCCGGCGGCGTCTTCAACGCTGTCTTCCACTGCATCAATGGTTTTCTCAGTCTCATTAAGAAGCTCGGTTTCAGCCAGTTCTATTTCCTCTCCCATATCTGAACCTGATACGCTGACACCGTCTCTTTCTGCAGAATTAGGGATGTTCAGCCCCTCAAGCTCTGATAAATCCCCGTCCAAATCTGTCAACTCAACATCATCAAGACCTTCCGCGACATCAGGCATAGGCGTAAGAACAGTATCTTCCTCTACGGCTGCCGAAGAAGAAATTCCATCGGCGTCATCAAGACCCATTTCGATAGAAACTGTATCCTCATCCGTGGACAAATCGGCAGCCTCAGAACTTGAAAGATCAGAAGCCATATTTGTATCTGGCATTGGCGGCAGGCCATCGAGACCATCTATTGATGCGCTATCATTATCATCTGCAGGCATAACATTTGGAGAAGCCCCGTTGTTGTCCTGATTTTTTGCCATGGAACCGGAACCCATGCCGGGGATAAGACCTGCCTGAAGCGCATACCAGGACCCACCGCCTAAAAGAGCAAGGACAAGAACACCAAAAACAAGGCCACCGGAGGATTTTTTCTTTGTTCCGACTAAAGTTTCAGAGCCGCCATCATCGCCAAATGATCCGTCCTCTCCATTCTCGATATCTAAGCCTGTGTCATCACCATCCAGAGCATCAAAGTCAAAGTCATCTTCAAAGTTTTCTGTATTTTCTTTACCGGACATAGTTTGTTCCTGCCTATAAATTCTGAAATAAAAAATTCGGCCTTAATTTTTAGACTAAGGCCGAACTTACAATAAACTATTTTTGCTTTCAAGTTAAGGGGTTATGAGTCATCATTTTGAGGATCTTCTCTTAACTCATCCGTAAACAGAACTCCGATTGGTGTACCGGCCGCAATTCTGACCAGAACTTCAACTTCATCAGCCATTTCATCCAGAATTTCACGAACTTCCTGACCGGCTTCGGACACACCAAGCGCGACTTCTTCTTCGGTATCAAGATCCTGCTCTTCAGCTGTCGTAGTCGTTCCGCCACCGCTGGTATCGATGGTAATGCTCGTAGAGTCGGTTTGTGCTACGGCGTCTGCAAAACCTTCAACAAATGCAGCAGCAGCAGGGAGAATGACGCGCTGCAGGTATCTGTGGTCAACTTCTGTTGCCATACCGGGCAGAGTGGTATCAGGATCAAGCATGATAGCTTCAATATCATAGCTGTAAGTATCAACCACAAGCGTATCAAATGTAATAACAAGGTAATCATTACTTACATCAAAAGTTCCAAGCATACGACTTCCGGTGTAAGGCCCTGACGCCAATTCAGCGAGAACTGGCCCGGGTACGTCAGAGTTCGCCTCAATCAGAAGCTGGCCGTATTCGACCTCACCGGCAGGAATAAGCAACTTGCCGAGTTCTTCTTCAATAAGCTCTCCGTCAAACTCTGTGTTATTACCGCCAAGTCCGCCTCCGCCTGTTCCGCCTTCACCTTGATCATAAGTGACCATGCCGACATAGCTAAAGGTCTTCCGCTCAGTCTGACGTCCTAGAATAGTCTGCATCTGCTGAGCCATACTTTCAGCCATTTCTTTCATAGCTTCGTTTTGCTGCTCGGAGTCAAGAACAGTAACAGGCTCAACCTCTTCAGTTGTTGTCATTTCACGCATGACACGTTCTTCTTGGAGACGACGCCATCTGTGTAAAGGATCCTCTGAGTCTTCCTCTTCTTCAGGAAGCTGCAGCCTGTCTGATGGAGGCTCAATAGGAACAGGCAATGTACTATCACCTTCCGCGAGGGCACGCTCAAGATCTTGCTCGTTCGCCTCTTCAACAGCCTCACGGTAAGCTGGCGTAACCTCTTCTTGCCCAGGCACCGCACTGACTTCGGATGCCATGGGAGCTCTAGAAGGCTGTGCTTCATCGGTATCACCGCCCATCATGTAAATAACACCGACAATAACCGCTAAACCAAGAACAATGACACCGATCTTGGCAACGGGACTATTTCTTACAACATCGCCGAGTGTATTTTTCTGTACAAACTCATCAAATCCGTCTTCGGATCCAATGATTTCTTCGTCAAGATCATCGTTCATTTAGTATATCCTCACGCTCTGAAAGGTAAGCACGAACCATGCGCCCCTTGTCTGAAAGAAGCAGGACAGGAGGATCATTGGAGAGTGCGTAAACAGTTGTGCCATCGGCCGAAGAAACAGAACTTTCCCAGCCTGGCGATAAGAGTGTAAGAGGCGTTCGAACATAGCTGTAGTTGTTGTACTTGAACGCAGTTGTTCTGCCGTCAACACCCTCGACATCAAGGATGACAGAATCTTTAGGCATAACGCCGCTCAGCGCCGCCGACATCTCGACATCGCCGGAAGCAAGCGTAACGCCCGGACGGATAAGAGGGGCTGTAGCAAACGGCCCGTTTCCGGGTATAACACTGTCAAATCGGTAATGGACAATATCCCGCCCGGTCGCCAGCGTAAAAATAACAGGCGTTTCAAGGCCGATAAGACGAATTGAAAGGTTGCCGTGTGCAAAATCACTATCAGGAGAAATTCTCAATATATTGGAAGTTTCCTGAGCAGAGTCCGTAATAACTTCGAAATTACCGACCCAGCTGAGATCTTCAATAGGCCAGGGAGCGCCGGATGAGTCCACAATATTAAGAGTAGTGACATAACCAAAGGCCAACCTGATGGTAAGAGGCGGACTCCCGGGGTCTAATGACACATTCTGAACAACCAACTCAGCCCTAGGATAAGGATGAACAGGCAACTCTGTTGACTCAATCGTACGATCGTAGTGCTCAAGAAGTGTTCTGATCTCTTCGGGTCTCAGCGGCAAAATCTGGCTCAAAGCACCCTGAAAAGCTCCGCGCCGGAAGTCATCTTCCAAGTCATCGGCACTTTTTTGGAACTCATCAAGCGTATCCTCTTCAAAAGCAAAAGGATCTTCGGAAGCCCCATCATCCAGATCTAACATCGGAAGGGAGTCTAATCCGCCAGCCTCATCAGAAGGCATATCCTGTGAAAAAGCCGGTGTAACTGCAATTGAGCTGCAGAGAAGAAAGGAGGTAAGAGTAAGTGCCTTCAAAAAGCGACTAACTCCAGTGATTCGAATCGATTTTTCGTATTTCATGATAATAATCTAACCCAGATACTCAAAATTCACATAAACGATACATCGGATTTGTCTAATTGTCACGCCCTAACAACAACGTATCATAAATAAAGTTAAAATAACATTGCATTTAACATCAATAACAAATTGAAAAAGATAAAATAAAGGACACCCTAGCGCGGTACGGCAACCCACTGTTCAATACCAACGCCGTTCGGACTTTCAAGACGCGGAACGCGCACAACGACTACCGTTACGAGCAGTCCCGTATTCTGTGTTCTCGCACCGGATTGATAGGTCAGAATCAGCGGAACTTGAACGACCCATTGGTATCTTCCCGCAACAAGACCCTCTGATTCAAGGATAGGAGCACCCTTTGGCGCAGCGGTAAGAACCTGCTGGTTAACCTCTACCATTTCAATAATTCTCGATCGCTGCAACGCCTGCGTAAAACTTTCCCATCCACGTTTCGTAAAGTTACGCGAGGCTTCCTGCAGACGGCGCCTGTAGTCACTGAAACCGAAAGTCATAACTTCCGTTGTGGCCTGCGCGACCCAGGACATAAGGGCCGGCGCACTCAGATTAGGCCTGTTCAGTGGAACCATCGGCACAAGGCGGCCATCTTCGGTCGTTGCGAAATATCTGTGCTCAGGCTGGTGCACACTAATAACATAATACATGGCACCGATAAGGCCGAGAATCACCACACTTTGAATAAGCGTCAGCTTAAGCAAGCTACGGTAGCCGTCACGATAAAACTCGTTTCGGATAACGACGGTTCCCAGACCTGATGTATCGGCTTCAGCTGCAGGGGCATCCTTACCGCTGGGGGCAGGCGCGTTTTTTGCTTCCTTATTGTCTTTATTCTGTAATTTATTCAGCATGAGATTTCTTGTGCGGTGGTTTTTGTTAACGTCATTATCTTTTATTAGTGAAAAAAATCAATCCTCAACATTGATTTTATGTTTTTTTGCAATATCTCGGGTAAAAAACGTGCCTTTACGAAAAACCTTGTGATAGTATATTTAAATCTTGCTTATTATATGTGCACTTATAAAAATGGTGTAAACAGGTTAAGTTTAGTTTAAATTCTTACTTAGAATGTAAAAATCAAAAACATGACAGCTGTGAAAAAAAGCCAACATAAAAATAATTTAATTTTATTTTCTTCCGGACGGCTTCTGCCCGTAGCGTTTATCTTTTGTTTTATTTTCGCTTTTGGTCTCCCCTCGGTTGCATATGCATGTGGTTGTATTTTTGCGACATGTTCGACGGCTGACTGTTCCGCTGCCAGTTCGCAGCTTCAGCAATACCATGACGATCTCGAGCAAAACACACAGGACGAATTTGATGATGATTTGGAAGCGTTCGAAGATTGGCTCATAGAGGAATTTTTTGAGGGTGAAGTCATCGAGGCAATGTCGAGAATGACAAACCAGCTAAGCGCGGTCGCCATGCAGCATACGCAGATTATCGGTGCTTTCATGGATGCAGACATTCAGATGGATACACATCGTCTTTTCCAGCAATTGCAGGCTGAGGCTCATAAGGATTACAGGCCCTCAGATGATTTTTGCTATTTTGGTACGAACGTCAGAAGTATGGCGAATTCTGAAACAAGGGCTAAACATAACACGATTGCATTAAGCATGCATTCCATGGCGCGCCAACTGGGTAACGCGGACATGAATGCGGCGCCAAGTACTGAGCAGGATTATCGCGGGCGCTGGGATCAATTTGTCGATACATATTGTGATACCAGAGACAACAACTGGCATACACCATCGGCCCTGCCGGTCGCCGCACCAGGTTACGGGCAGCTTTCCGGCTTGGAATATGCGTGTGACCATGATGGTGCCTTCAGTGCTGCGGGCGAACCGCGCGGCGCGGCTCAGCCATGGAGGAAAAATATTGATATTGATTACCACAGGCTTGTGGAAGAGCCGCGCACAATCGAGGCAAATTTTACAGACGGCGCAATAACCGAAGATGAAGAAGATTTAATGGCTCTCTCAAGCAACCTTTTCGGCAGCCGTGTGTTAACGCGCGCACTTTCCCGTCAGAACATACAGTCCGATAATGGTAAGAAACTTTATTTGGCGTTAAGAAGCGTTGCGGCCAAGAGATCTGTCGCGCAACATTCTTTTGATGCTATTGTCGGTATCAAAACCTCGGGAACGGGCGCCGGCCTGATACCCGTGGGTCAGACAAGACAATATCTGGCATCGATTGTGAAGGAACTGATGCCTGACACCATGCCTGATGCAGAAATTTATGAGCTTATGGGGGAAGAACCGAGCTACTTCTCTCAATTGGAAATTATGTCCAAGAAGCTTTACCAAAATCCGGATTTTTACGCCAATCTCTATGACACCCCTGCCAACGTAAATAGAAAACATGTTGCTATGAAGGCCATAGAGCTAATGCTGGACAGAGCCATTTATGAAAGCCAAATTCGTAAAGAGATGGTTGTGTCGGTACTCCTGTCAACAAAACTGAGACCGGGGTCGAGGGAAACAAACAAAAACCTTATTGCTGCGAGCATAGATTGATAATGTCAGACAAGGACAAAGAAAAAACGACAGACATATTGCGGAGCCCTAAGGGGAACGCTTTTTCTCGGCGTGCAAAGAAAGCTCTCATGATTGTCATGATGGTCTCTGTGCTTTTTGCCGCGGTGCTGACGGTAAACAGTAAAAAGTCCGAAGCGGCATTTTGTATACCTTGTTTTGCATGCGGTATTCCCGATTGTTTGCTTGTTGCGTTGATAGCGGAAATTATCGGCGAAATTTTTGAAGCGATTATCGAAGAAAACATCGAAGACCACATCAACAACGAAGAAAACTGGATCGTCGAAGATTTCTTCGAGGATTTCTGGGTCGTCGGCCTTGCTGAGATGTCGGAATTTCTCTCATCGACAGCCATGTATCAGATGGAAATCATCGGGGCGATGATTGACGCGAAACATCAGCTGGAGACCCAAAGGTTATTCTGGCAGCTCCATGCCGAAGCGCACAAAGATTACCATCCGAGTGAAGAGATGTGTTGGATCGGAACAGCGGCAAGAAGTTTGGCAGCCTCTGAAGAACGGGGGATGTATAACAAAACCGTGTTATCGGAGCGCGGACTAGACAGAACGCTTGGTAATAAGGACGCAAGTTCTGCGTTCGGCGATGCAAATGATAAAAAATCACGTTGGCAGCAATTTGTAACAACGTACTGTGATCCTAAAGATAACGACTGGAAAACAGCGGGCTCCGGCCTTGATCTGGCTTGTGACCATGATGGTCCGGGCGGCTCAGGCGCTCGCGGTGCGGCTGATCCGGAGCGTAAAAATATAGATATTGATTTCACAAGACTTATAGAAGCCAATAGAACGCTCGAAATGAATTTTGAAGGGCCGACAACGTTGCCCCCGCCGGCTGATGAGGAAGATGTCCTTGCGATGTCAAGCAACCTCTATGGTAATAAAGTCTTGTCACGTGGGCTTTCACGCCAGAACCTTACCAACCAGAATGCGCGTAAACTCTACATGCAGCTCAGAAGCGTTGCGGCAAAAAGATCTGTAGCGCAAAATACTTTTAACTCGATTGTGGGCCTAAAATCTGCCGGTACCAGCGACACATCTTTAATCTCTGGTGGCCCGCCGCTAACGCGTACCTTCCTTGCTGCTGCATTTAAGGAGTTGATGCCGACAGGTACGCCCGACGATGAAATTTATGAAATTATCGGCGAAAATCCGAGTTATTTCGCACAGCTTGAAGTGCTTGCAAAAAAAATCTACCAAAATCCGGACTTTTACTCAGGCCTTTACGATAAACCTGCGAACGTTGCGCGTAAGACTGTGGCAATGAAGGCGATCGGATTGATGCTTGACCGCGCACTCTACGAAAGCGAGCTAAGACAGGAAATGCTGATGTCTGTTTTGCTGTCAAGCTACTCAAGAGATAATTTCAGGTCAGTGAACAAAGACATTGTGACGACAAGGAAGCCAAGTGACTGATATGACAACAGGAAAGCGCATCGATGTAATACGTAGGCCGCTGAAGCTGGTAGTTGTTTTGGCTGTAATATTAGGAACATCATTTGGACCGTTTACTAAGCCGGCCGAAGCGTGTTGTACCTGCGCCGGCACACTATCAACTATTGATCCCAGTGTATGGCAGGAAGCCGAAGACGATTTTGATGAAAAAATCAATGACGAGTTCTTACGGCTTGAACGTTTCATCGTTCATGAAATGTGGGAAGAGAGCATTCTGCCCGCGATGATGTTGATGACGGAGCAATTAACGGCAGTAGCGATCCAGCAGGCCATGATCATTGGCACATTTTTCGATGCCAAAAACCAACTGGAGACTCAACAGCTTCATCAGGTTTTACAGGCTCGCGCTCATAAGGATTACATTCCGAGTGTGGGAATGTGTAACTTCGGGACGACAATAAAAAGCCTCGCTGCCACGGAAACAAAAATGGAGATGAACGCATTTGTACTAAGCCAGCGTTCACAGGACAGACAGCTGGGAAATGCACATACTTCCGGTACGTACGGTAACGATATCGACAAGGACAACAGACTTCAGCAATTTGGAACGAAGTACTGCAGTGAAAAAGATAGAGATACGGCCCTGACAGGATTTTGTAGCGCCTTGGGCTGGGCCGGTCTGACGCCCGCCGAGCGTATCCAACTGGACAGAGATATTGATTACACGACGGTTATTGACCTGCCGTGGACAATCAAAATGGATTTCAGCAATCAGGTGATTGACGGTACAACACTCGCACCTCCGGTTGACAACATTGAAGAAGAAGATGTCCTAGCACTCGCAAGTAACCTCTTTGCGCACGACATTTTCCCGCGCCCTCCCGCACGTCTCCTTGTGAATGAACCGCAAGAACAGCCGACGGACATGCAAAAAGCATATATGGATTTGCGGGCCGTTGTTGCAAAACGCAGTGTTGCGGAGAATAGCTTTAACGCCATCGCAGGAATGAAAGCCGAAGGAAACATAGAAGATGACGCCGGAACGCCTGTCCCAATGACTGCACGCGTCTTTTTGGAGCCTATATTAATTGAATTGGGCGTGCCGCCGGCGGAAGTTCTGGAGATAATCGGTGAGAATCCAAGTTACTACGCACAGATGGAACTCCTCACCAAGAAGGTTTATCAAAACCCAGATTTTTACACGAATCTTTACGATACGCCTGCAAACGTTGACAGAAAGGCTGTTGCGTTGCAGGCCGTTAAAATGATGCAAAAATTTGATTTGTACCGCAGTTTCCTGCGAAATGAAGCTTCTTTTGCTGTTTTACTGGAACTCGCAGTGATGGAACTTCAAAATGAGATCGAAGATCAGGTTAGAATTGCTGATATGACGGACGACAGATAATTATGACTTTAGGTAAAATAAATCGCTGGCTTAAAAAACCGATACTGATAGTGCTGTTGGTGGTGTTCTTATGCACGGCGCCGATAATGAGTCAGCGTGCTGAAGCTGCTTGTTGTGGCTGTTGTACATGCCTAACGGACGTTCTTTTGCCTGACGACATTACGGAATGGATTCAAAACTGGATTAACATCAACATTCATATCTTTATTCAGTTAACACTCCATCGCATTTTCTACTTCGACTGGGAATTCTGGCAGCAAAACCTGCTTCCGGCAATGATGCAGATGGCCGAACATCTTGCGGCCGTAGCGATGCAACAAACCCAGATCATCGGATCTTTCCTCGACGCTCAGGAACAACTGGAAACACAACGTCTCTTCCAACAATTAATGGCGCGCGCGCATAAAGACTATCATCCTAGCATTGGCATGTGCGAATTCGGGACACGTATTAAAAGCCTTGCTGCATCCGAGCGTCAGGGTGAACTCGCAACAATTACAATGAGCCAGCGTTCGCAGGATAGATTAATGGGTAACGCCTTTACGGCTGGCCGGCGCGGCCCTGGTCTCGACATGAATGATCGCATCGAGCAGTTTGTATCGACATTTTGTGATCGCAGAGACAACAACAACGCTCTTGACCTGATTTGCACATCACCTACGGGAGCAGCGGCAAACGAGCGCTACAATAAAGACATTGACTACCCCAGAACAATTGCAAATCCATGGACCATTGATGCGGCAAACCTCACGGCTGGCGGTGCGGCGACAAATCAGGAAGAAGAAATTTTTGCGCTGGCAACAAATCTCTACGGTTTCGATACGTATTTCAGACCAAAGCCGGAAACTCTAAGAAATATGCCCAACGAAGACGTCAGTGGTGCGCAAATAGCTTATATTGACATGCGCTCCAGAATTGCTCAGCTCAGTGTTGCCGAAGCAAGCTTTAATGCCCTTGTCGGGATGAAGGTCGAAGGAACACCGGGCAGCTATGCGTTTCTCGAGGCTTTTTTAGAAGACCTGGGTGTCCCGAATGCTGAGATCGCAGATTTTCTGGGGTCAAACCCAAGCTATAACGCACAAATGGAAATCCTGACGAAAAAGATTTATCAGGACCCGCGTTTCTACACAAACCTTTACGATAAACCTGTGAACGTAGAGCGTAAGGGAGCGGCAATTCAGGCGATTGGCCTGATACAAAAATTTGATCTCTTCAAAAGTTACCTGAGAACGGAAGCATCTCTTTCGATCCTCCTGGAACTGGCTGTAGAAGATCTGCAAAACGAAATTGAAGATGCTATTGACGAAATAGATATCACAACGGATTAAGCTTGAACGAGCTCTATGAGTATGAAAATAGGGATAAAATGATGAAAATAAAATTGAGAAAAGCCATCATCTTAGCCGCTATGATTGTTATGGTCGGCGTCACGGCTGCGTTCGTCTATAATAAGGAAAAAACGAGCCTTGTGGACGCAACCACATTGTCACTCAAAAACTTCGTCCCTGGAAGTCTGGTTTCATATGAAATTTTTGATGGCGGCCAAATGCTCGGTAAGGGAAAGAAAAGCCTTGATGAAAGCGGTGAGCTAAAACTTTCCGTCCCGACACCCTTAGAAGAAAAAGATAAATCGTCCACGCTGACTTACAACATGATGGTTTCTCCGCCGGACAAAAACAGTAATGCGAGCGAGACACCAAGCGCATTAAGCATGATGCTGAAGCTCAATCGCAAGACAGGGGAAGTTTCCTATTCAGGCACAGGTCTGCAGGAGTTTTCAAAAGTGACGGTTTCTGACGGCAAAGAACAAAAAGAAGGCAGTGCGGACTGGGCAGGAATTTTTGCCGGAACGGAAATACCGGAAAATATGGACAGCAAAAGCCAGAAGCTTCTCCAACTCGCCTTCAACGACTACAACCTCCAAAATGACGCCAACATAAACGGTAGTCCGGTTGTCGAGGTTATCTTTGGCGATTCCTCGGGCTCAAGCGTAGGCGCGGTTCAGTCCCGCTGGACAAGAGCGCTGGCGTTTATGACTGAAGAATTTTCAGCCGTAATGATGCAGCAAGCGCAGATCCTTGGCGCCTTTTTTGACGCGAAGTTCCAGTTGGAAACGCAGCGAAAAATGCAGGAATTAATGGCAAGAGCCCACAAAGACTACCACCCGAGTGAGCAAATTTGCCGTATTGGTACCTTTGTCAAAAGCTTGGCGCACACCGAGCGGCATTTTGAAAGTGACATACGGGCTTTTAACGAAGCGCTTATGAACCAGATGCTGGCCGTCCAGAATGACAGCTCGGCAGAGGGGAATAAAACGGAATACCACGCCAAGTTTATGCAATTCACAACGAAGTACTGCTATCCGAGAGATAACAACGATGGACTGGACTTGATCTGTGCGGGTCTGACAGGCGCAGGTGCTCCTGCACGCGAGCGTTTCAATAAAGACATCAACTTCTTTAGGACACTCGAGCAGCCGCTCACCTTAGACGTGGATATGGTAGACGGCACCTTGACAAATGACGAAGAAGATTTGCTTGCATTGGCGCAGAATCTTTACTTTCCGGATGTTTTTGAAGAAGCCATAGAGGATCGTCTTAGCATTGATGTCAGAAGCCATTACAAAACAAGAAGTTTTGCATCCAGAATGAATGTCGCACACAATAGCTTCGTTAACATCGTCGGCATGAAAAGCAGTGCGCCTGCGGGGCAGACAACTGCCGCTTACGGGGCTTGGCCTCCGAATATTTTACCCCCGACGGTCACAACGCTTGCCGAAGACACCGGATGGACTTTCATGAAGGCATTTCTGCGTGAATTGGCGCCTGGCTGGACGGATGATCAAATCCATGAATACCTTGGCGAGCGCCCGAGTTACTACGCACAAATGGACGTTTTGACAAAGAAAATATATCAATCACCCCATTTTTACACGAATTTGTACGATAAGCCCGCAAACGTAGATCGTATCGGTGCAGCGCTGGATGCGATTGCCTTGATGAGTATGCGTGATCGGTTCGATTCCTCTTTACGTCGCGAGATGCTGACGGCAATGCTTGTGGAAGATGCTCTGGACAAACATGTTGAAAACCTGACAGTACGAATATTCAAAAATGTTCAGGAAGAGCAAATCATGCTGAACCCGTAAGGAACAGCGGGAGCGCATGCGTATACTCCTAAAACTCAAAATTTAGCGACAGTCTCTAAAGTCCCGGCTTCTGTATTGGCATCCGGATTGCATATATACACCTGAAAGGTACTGTCAGCGCGGAAAAAACTGCCTGACACGCTAACAAACAGGTGAGTAAACTATGGGTCTTGCAGGTCTGGATGCCGCTCTATCAGGGCTAAAAATCTATCAAAAGCAAATTGAAACGATTTCGGGCAACGTGTCGAACGTCGGCACGGAAGGCTATACTCGGAAAATTTTGCCGCAATCCGCTCAGTCAATCGAAGGCGTAACCGTGGGTGTACTGGCTGAAACAATCGTCAGAAACGTCGATCTGAACCTCGAGCGTGACCTTTGGACACAAGTAAGCGCTGTTGGCTTCTATGATGTTCAGCAGAACTATCTGGAGCGTATAGACCAGTTTCACGGCGCCCCCGATGCCGAACTCTCAGTTGCTTCTGAAATCACGAGATTGCATGACTCGCTTGCGGCGCTTTCGGATACGCCGGAAGACAGTTTCCTTCTCGCAGATGTTGTTGATCAGGCTAATGATACAGCAAGTAAAATCAATAACTTATCAGATTACATCACAACACTGCGAAACGACGCTCAATCTGAAGGAAAAGTCGTCGTAGACAGCATTAATGACCTTCTTGAACAAATTGCCGAACTTAATACACAAATCCGCTTTTCGCTCGCATCCGGCAGTAGCAGCGCAGCACTGGAAGACAGCCGCGATTTGGCGATCAATGAATTGGCCGAACTGATTGATATAACGATCTTCAAACGCGGTGATGGCGTACTTGTCGTTCAATCATCACAAGGAGTAGAACTCGCTTCAAATGTCGCAAATCAGGTTGTATTTAATCCGACTCCGCTCTCACCGGACAGTTACTATCCATCCACCGCCGCCTCTGTCTCTGTATCCAACTCTTCAACAAGTGCACAGGATATCGATATTACCGAAGCCGGAATTGGCGGAAAACTGGGGGGTCTCATTGAGTTGCGGGACGAGATTTTCCCGAAACAAATGGCCCAGCTTGACGAACTGGCGCACAAAATGGCGCTTCGTTTTGATCAGCAAGGCTTGAGGCTCTTTACGGACTCTTCCGGCAGCATACCCGCTGATACGCCGCCCGACACGTCCGTTAACCCCTCAACCACTGTAGAATACATTGGATTTTCTTCACTGATTCAGGTTAACAGTGCGATCATTAATGACAATACGCTGCTTCAGCGCGGAACGTACGGCGCGACCTTGCCACCCGGCTCAAACGAGGTGATCAGCCGTGCGCTTGAATATGCTTTTTCGGATGTGAATTTCCTAAGAGCACAAAATACGACGACCGCTACATCCGTTGATATCCGTGCAGCCGCAACCGGCGCAACAACCTTACAGGACTGGCTGGGCTTACAATCACAAACGACACTGACGGGTAGTGTTGATCTCAGCCAGTATTCTAGTATTGCCGATATTGTTAATACAGGCGGAACAAATGTATTCGGCTTAGGCGGCGCGGAAACAGACACGCTTACAATACGCTTTGACGATCCTGACTTCGGCGGAGGCCCTTACGATATAGAAATTGATTTACGCACCGTAGCCGTTTCAGGCAGCGGCGCAGTACAGGATTTGATAAATCACATTACGGCAGATGCCGATTGGGCGAACGCACTCGCAGATTTTGGCGCCAGCGTATCCTCAGGCGCAAATGGCGAGCTGGTTCTGCAAAGCCGCGGTGACATTGAAATTCTGGCTGGTGTGGCTGAGCCGATTTCCGAGACCGGCTTTGCATTTTTGGGTTTGAGCGAGGAATTAATAGAAGCGCAGGATCCGTATTTTGATATTGCCGTCGGAAATCAGACAAGTACCCGCATTTTTATCGAGCCGGGCGATACCGAGGTTGAGTTACTCGCTAAACTGAATGCCGTTCCCGGTGTGGCTGCCCAAATTGATGCCGACGGATTTCTGGAAATAAGACCGGGAAACAATTTCACAAACCCTGATTTCGGCGGTGATATAAAACTGGTCGGCGGACCGTTCGAAACCAATGGTGCAACACTGGGCGGGACGGCGGCAGGCCGTGCTGCTATTAATGACGGCGTAAATATCATCTCGGCGTTATTCGGAACTTATCAAGTACTCGGCGGCGGGGCAATCAACGACCAGTCACCGATTGAGGAAGTACTCTACGCTTCGGAAACCGAAAACGGCAGCGGTACATTCGTCGGTTTTCGATCACAATTGCTAGGACCCGGGGCGGACATCAGCACCGAAGTCGTCGGCGTACTATCCTTGGAGGACTACGCCCAGAAAATGATTAATCAGCACGCTCAGGAACTGAACCTGATTAGTGAAAGACGCGAAGACGAGGAAACGTTGCGCAGTCTTCTTGAAACCGAATTCGTTGATAGCTCAGGCGTTAATCTGGACGAGGAATTGGGATTTTTGATTGTCGTACAAACCGCATATTCGGCATCGGCACGTGTAATCAACGCCATTGATGAACTTTTCGAGGATCTCTTAAATGCCGTTTAAATACAATAACTTATTAAGTGTAAAAGGGACGTGACATGACAGGTGTTTCTACATTAGGACAAGCACTGAGGCAGATTGAAAACATCAAGGCACAGCAAACGCAGTTTTCTGACCTCTCGACACAATTGGCAACCGGAAAGAAAACACAACGGTTTTCAGGGCTTGGAGTCGACGCGCTCGCCTCAAAAAGAAGCCGCGCAAGCATCGCATCGCTGGAAGCCTATATTAACAACATCGGAAAAGCCGATACACGCCTCAAAACGATGCTGTCTTCGATTGAAGAATTCCAGTCACAAGGCGGGAACCTTTCCAACGGCTTCATCGCGCTCATTCAGGACGGCGCACACCAATTGGGTGAAGTTGTAACGTACGACGACCCCGGGACGCCGTTCATCACGGAAGAAACCGCTGTTGGCTATACGTCTTCTGAATCGGATAATGAGCTGCAGGCTCTCGTGGATTTATCGGATAATCTTTATGATTTTATGGTCGAACTGATCAATACAAAAGACGGAGATCGTTTTTTATTTGGCGGCGCGGAAACTCTGACCAAACCGCTGGAAGACAACGGCACGCTTGATTCGGCCGTTAGCACTCTATTGACAAGTTGGAAAAACGGAACAATAAGCACCGACGAACTCATTGCAGATATTAAGGACCGTACGACGTCGGGCGGAAATGCGGACGCTATCACGGACAGCATTATCGGATACTCTTCCTCCTTAAGTGCGGGAACAGCCGGCAAAGTCTATGTCCGCGTCGATGATAATTCCGAGCTGGACTACACGGTAGAAGGGAACGATGACCCGTTCCGCGATATTATTGTTGCACTTGCATTCCTGAAAAATGAAAACCTGACACCCATTGCCGATACCTACGAAGACGGTGTGTTTCCGGGTACACCCGATGCTCAAGGCGCACCAGGCTTTACACTGAAACAACAGCAGGACAATTTTTATCAGCTCTACAATGAACTAACGACAATGGTGAACCAGTCACTAGATAAAATCGATAACATCCGTTTTGATCTTGAAAGCGTACGCGCACAAATGGACGAAACGAAAAATTTTCATACATCTCAGATCAATCTGTTCGAAAATGTTGTTGCCGACGTTGAAAATGCGGATACGAACGAAGTGGCCTTGAAACTGAATACTCTTGAAATCCAACTGGAAGCATCGTTCCGTGTCACAGCGCTGGTGAGCCAGCTGACACTTGTGAACTTTATCTAAAAATACAAATCAGTAAGAAAAACTCAATAAAAAAGCCGTCATTTCAGAAGGCTTTTATCATTTATATCTTTTAAGAACAAAAGCTTAGCTCTTATCCATGACTGTAAGGTTTCTGTCTTCGATATTCATATCAGGGCCGTCTTTAACGGCCTTGCTGAACAAAACCTTAACCGCATTCGAAAACGTTCCTGAAATCAGAACATCGCTGCTAAGTTCATAATCACTGGATGCGTCCCAAACAAGCTCAACATTCGCTTCTTGACTCCAACTATTCAGTGTTTCTCTCAGACTGGATCCGCGCTTGGCTTCCCACACACGTGGTTGCAACTTCATAGGCGCTGACTTGGCCATGGCCTGTTCAACTTTAGGCTCGGCCTCCTCGATGGTTTCCTCAAGGGCTTCTTCGACGTCCTTTGTGTCCATAACCTCTTCAGAAACCTGTTCCATGGATGCTTCAGCCTTCGCCATCTCCATTTCAGCATCAGCCTTCTTATCCATCATGGGCTGCTCGCCCTCAACAGAACCGGGATCAAGAATCACATTGCGACCCGAAGAAACTTTGACGTCTTCGTCTTTGACCATCGGCTCGGCCATATCTTTCTGTTCAAGCTCTTCCGGCATAGGCGCTAGGATTGGCTCTGGTGCGGCTTTTGCTTCTTTTGGTTCGGCCTTAATAACCACAGGAGCCTCTTCTTCGACCATAGCTTGCTTTGGCTCTGGCGCGACATCTTGCATTTCCGCTTCCATCTCGGCCATTTCATCCGAAATAGATGTCGCAGGCGCGTTTTTCATACCGATATGCAGCACCTTGCCGCGAATATTAGCCTTCAAATGAAGCGGATCCATCATCTCTGAAAGAACTTCATTCCAAGGCTTTCCGCCTTCCCAGGAAACGAGATATCCGGCATTGACACCTTGACCAAAAGAAAAGGCATAATGAGGGGGGACCACCTGTCTCAAGGCAATCGCAAGCGGAATATCGGAACCGAAACCTTCAACAACTTCAAACTCTGTCTGATTCCAGTGAATTGGATCTGAAGTATCCTCGGCAACCTCTTCTGAGTCGTCAAAAACCTCGCCGTCTTCAAGCGGATAGGGGTTAATTGTAACGCCTTTATTTTCTTCTTTCGCCATCACGGGCACTTCTGGCTCGGGCTCTTCCATGACAGGCTTGGAAATCTCAACCTCCGGCTCTTCATCAACCATAGGCTCAGGTGTCATCATCTTTTTATGCTTCATTGGAGGCTGTTCGGCCACCTCTGTCTCTGGCGCCGACATGTCTTCAACACCTGGATCTTCCTGATGCTTTTGGTTCAAAACCTTAACTTTGATACGCGGCTCTGTGATGGTGTCTTCAGGAGATGCATGCACAACAGGAGCGCGGTTCGGTAAATCCAGAATTTCCATATCTTCGACCATCGGCAGAGCGCTGTCCTCTGGCGCAGCCCTCGGCGTTGGCTCTGGAATAGGAGCTTCTCGCGTTTTTTCCGGTGGAGTCCACTCAAAACCCGCTTTCGCAGGCTGTGTAACCGCAACAACGGACAGCGCAAGGACGGAAAGACAAGTGGTGCTCAGAAATTTTCTCGTAGAAATAGACATATTCAAGGTTCCCAAATAAAGCAAACAGTTAAAGCGCAAAGTACAAACTTAGCCGAAAACAAAGCAAATTTATACCAGAGAATATCGCTAAAACGTTGAAAAAACAAGCTTTAAGACAAAGTAATAGCAGAAAGGCAACGAAGACTGGAACGGCCCCCGTAACAACAGATGAAATGATGAAAAAATTAGCCCCAGTCAGTAAAACGGTGAATACCTGATCTCAAAAGACCCGGACGTTCACGTCCCACAAGCCACGTCCTGAAAGCGCGCAACGCTGCTGGAAAAGACAAACCCTTATTTTCCAAGAAGCGAAAAATATAAAAAACCAGAAAGGAAATAAAGATTGTAGACCAACGCAAATACAGCAGCCACACGGGAATGAGAAAAGCCACACGTCCATCAAAACTCAAAAAGCGGATAGTACGCATACTGTCACGCCAATGCCAATTCATCTTGGCCTCTAGATTCTCTAACTCCTTAACCATAGTCCTTAAAGCTCCCAAATGTATGATCTTTAAGAGGATAATATAAATTTCTTAAAAATTGAAAAAAAAATTAAATTTAACCGGAACCCGTGCTTGAGGACAGCATCAGGTAAGCACGCCTGTCGATAGCCCCGTCTTCAAAAGCAAGTTCGGCGGATTTTTGCATACTTTGGCCATATTGGTTGATCATACGCTGAATTTCGTTAGGCCAACGCGTAAAATGCATATCCATAAGTTTTTCACGCACCTCATCCGGAAATTGCATCCACTCCCGCACACCGCAACGTCCACCGCCGACACGCGCAACAAGAGCTTGCGTAACGATGAGCCTGAGTGTTTCCATGAGCGCAACGGCACGCTCCTCACGCTCGTTCATTTCATAAGTTGAGAGCATACGGGCAACCGTATTGGCAACACCCAATGTGTGTGTGGTCGTATACACCGCGTGACCGGTCTGCGCGGCCTCAATAGAAGCGTTAATCGTCTCTCTGTCACGCGACTCACCCACAAGAATGACTTCAGGCTTACGACGCAAAGCGTTACGAACCCCCTTGGCAAAATCGGGAAGATGTCGCGGTATTTCGGTTTGAGAAACAAGAGAGCGCGGAGAATGTATATTGTCATAAACATATTCAATCGGCGCTTCATACGTCAGCATTTTGCCGCAACCATGCGTTCTTTCGAGTAACATGCGGTTACCTGCGGCCAGAAGCGTAGTTTTACCGGAACCGGTCGGCCCTGTAACAATCACAATTCCCTGACGCGGCGCCCAACAGTCGATAATCTCTTGCTCGATGTTAAGATCGCTAAATGTTGGCGGATCACTCGGCAAAACACGCATCGTAATCTGCGCGGCGTCACGTCCACGAGACAAAACTGCGGTAATATTAACCCTGAAACGAATACGCGTGTAACGATCAGGCCTGATTTCATACGATACGTCCAAGTCTTTAGCGGACGCCAGTCGCGCTCTTGCTTCCGGACCATAAAGCTTTTGAAGAAAAACGGCCATATCCGCCGCATCAATGTCACGGTAAGTACCGGGGTATAAAACACCGTGAATCTCATTATAAACCGGACGGTCATTCTGGATTGTAATATCTGAGGAATTTTGCTTGACGCACCACAACAGAAAAACATCAATATCCTCCTCCCGAAACCTGTTTGGCTCATCAGGCCAGGTTTGCGCGAAATCATCTTCAGGTTTGAGGAGGCTTACCGGTTTGCGGGCTTCCATTGATCGGCTCCCGTTACGAATTCTGGTACTCCAGTAATCTGAACAGCGCGATCACCAACCCTCATCTCTTCACCACCACCGGTTACACCGCGGTCAACTTGAAGCGCATAAGGAGGGGAAATCATACCCTGAGCGAGTAATAACTTGTAACGCACCATACCTTCGAAATCCAGAGTAAGGCGGCTTAAATCTTGTTCAAATATCTCATCAGCCTGATTATATCCGTACTCCCAACCCTTATTCAGGTATTCGTACCAGATTTTCTCTTCTTCGAGATTTCGAGGCGTCAAAATGTCGGGCGGTGGAATAACCTCACCCCATTCGCGCTCCAGATATTGTCTCCAATTACGGGGCGCCGTTACAATGCGTGCGTTTTTGATAATATTGTAAATCCTGTCGGAAACGGCCGCTTCTTGTCCGCCAAAGTCCACAATCATTGCATTCATGGCTTCTGAAACGATAGGCGGTTCGATAACGAAACCTGAAGGAGCAGCAATCAAAAGGCTTTGAAAATCATAGACTTTGTCTAAAAAACGTTTCTTTTTGTCTAGCTGCTGGCGGATTTCCCATGTTCTTTTTGCAAGACCCCCGCGCGCACCAAAAGACAACGCAGCTTCTTTAAGTGCTTCAATACGGATATCAAGCGGAAGCTTATCGTTACCGGGCACTTCTTCCTTCGGCCTATAATCAATCAGAATCTCAAGATCTGCCGGCTCTTCATCAGGCTCCGTCAGCGGCTCTTCCTTATCAACGGGAAGGCCCGGACTATTATTGGCAGCATATACAGGAACGGAAAACGTAAAAGCACCAAGAACGAGGACAAGCGAGCAAAATTGTGATTTTTTGAAAAAACGCATCAGTTACACAACCTTTCTTAGCCGCCCATTCCGGCGTTTGGTGCATAGTAAATTTCAATCATCTTGCTTCTTGCATCAACGCGGACATCACCCCTCATACCAAGCTGCAAGCCGATATCCCGAAGAGCATCAACGACACGCTGGTTTTCAACGTCAAGTGATACAACGACATCGGTACTTGGCTCGTTACCCAAAACAAGGAAACCGTAGCCCGCACGATCAGCCAGTGTCTTTGCGATAGGCTCGATAGGACCGACCCAATTAACAGTAATTGCTCTTGCAAGCTCCGTCGGAACGTTATCAATCGGTGCGATTGATGCGGCCGGCGTCCTTGCACGCTCAACAGCTGCAAGTGTCTCAAGTGCAATGGAAGCCCTGTCTGCAGATTCTGCAAGCATGGCTGTGACTTTGTCCGGTGATGCAACTAACTGAGGACTACCGCCACTGAATCCGCTATGTGCAGACTCGCAACCTGTCATCAAAACAAGACCGAAAAAGAGAGGTAGAAAGAGGTGATTACGTAACATAACTTTTAAAAACCCTAATAAGACAACTTAGTCTATTGGAAATACTAGACAAAATAATACTCCAAATCAAGAATAACTGCACTTGGCATAAAAGATCAAGTCGAGTTTTGCCCTACTTCCCACAATATCTCCACATTTATTTCAACAGGGAGATATCCTAAGATACAGAGTGACCTTTAAATTATTCTTTAACGTTCCGTTTTTATTAAACCATTTTTTTTCATTTTATCCATAACTCTATCGTAGTATTTTTTTGCATATTTCGGCGTTCGGGAGTGATATTGCGTCAAAGCTTGACGTAAACTTTGTGTCTCGGAGAGGTGATTTCGCAAAATCCAGGCCGCAACTTCCATGTTTTTGCAGGCATCATCACGGACAATTTTCCTAGCTACGCTATGACTCACCCCCCATTTCTCTGCCAGAACGGGCACCCATAAGGTATTAATCTGCATCGGCCCAAGGTCATAAGACCCGTTTGTATTCGATACTTCCTGACCCACACGCCCTCGTTCAGCCTGATAAATACCCGCAAGCAGGGCAGGCGGCACGTTATAGCTTTGTGACGCTAGCAACAAACACGTAACAAGAACTTTAGAGCCGGCCATAATCTAGCACTCCAAAGCAATAAAAAGACATGATTAATTCTGTTTGAAGAACGACATGGGGTTGCCGCCTGTACCCGTTGCCTGTTCGTCATCATCGTCGGAATTCTCATTCGCGGCAGTATTGTCAGCCTGTTGCTCCTGCTGAGGAGGCGGCTGAACAGGCGTTTCTTGCTCGGCCTTTTGCACGACCTGTCCGATAGGCGATGCGGGAGGCGCGGCTTGTTCCGGCTCCTGTGAAGGCGGGGTTTGTGGTTCTTGCATCGCAGGCTGTTCCGGAGCAGAAGGTGCCTGAGCTGTCTCCGGTGCTGCCTCTGCCGGTTGTTCTGGAGTCTCTGCTGCAACAGGAGGCTGTGTCGCCGCCGCGTCCGTTGGCTGGTTTGCAGACTGTTCAGTATTGGCAGGAGCAGCGGGCTGCTGTGAAGACGCTTCACTAGCGCCACCTTTGGCAGGAATAAAGGACGTTGCAAGCGTCTCAAGCATCTGTGCACGCTTTTCAAATTCGGCCCAGACACTATCAATCTTAATAGAGCTGCGCGCCGCTTCATCAAGCTTCATGATACGATCTGTCTCTTCCTTATGACAGTCAGAGTAGAGTCGAACCAGCATTCTAAGCAGGGAAAGCTCCAAAAGTTTGGCTTCATTAAACTCAAGCTCTTCACCAAAGAGTGTCTTGCGGATACTCTGGGCACGCTGACCAAGCTTATCGGTGATTTCCTGCAAGAGTTTGCTCTCACTCTGTCCGAAAGAAAACCCGCCAACGGCATTCACAGCCGGCACAAGCGCGAGAACATAACTGATATTAATTTGTTGCGTATCGAATAACTCATAATTCTCTGAAAGTGACTTCATCCGAGCAATACTGTCCACATCAGGCGTGAAATTGTCGGAAAACGTCAGAACGGACTCCAATGCTGTGATAACACGCTTGTGCTCGGCATCGCCCGGCACCTTATTGTGTTTTTTATATTGTGTTGCAATAATCTTTGCGGCAACCGCAGCCAGATTGGCGCGCACCGAACTCTTGACCAGATCGTCTCCTTTGAAGTCTAGGGCTTTGCCAATCTCGGCGCCAAACGCTGTAGAGCCGCTCAAAAGCGCCCCTATGGTTTCGGCAGCTTGTGCTGCATCATTTTGTTTGGAAGCGCCCTCAACGGCCTCCACAAGCGGCAAGCCGATGCTTTCAATAATCTGAAGAATAAAATCAGTGCGTGAATCCATAATACATATGCCTGTGTTTATATGTCCCGAATGCTCGTATTAAATGTAGAATATAAAAAATATTCATAATGTCGTTTCTATTCAGAAACAACAGTATTTACGAAATAATATTTTTAAATCCGTTTGTCCGGTCTCATCAAAAGCCTAATTAGCTTCTGGCTCCAAGATCGCCTACAAGCTGTTGTAGGTTTTTAGGGTTCCCTTCAACAATCTTCACCGAATCGTCTTTCGCACGGTAAATGATGGTCGGCGTACCGCTCAACTTCCAGGCCTGCATGATGGAAAGATTACGCTGCACACCTTGTGTATTGATCTCTCCAAGCGCAGGAATAACATTTTCCTCGCCTGCCATATTGCGCCACCATAAATCGGTCGGGTTTGGTGCGGCGAGAAGATAGGCCGCTTGCGAAACGGTATCTTGCCTGAACCCGATCGGAATAATACGCACCTGTGCTTTGCCGTTATCGATGTATGGTTTCAGATTCTTCATCATTTCATGGCAATGCGGACATTGCGGGTCGACAAAACTGTAAAGAATCGGGGTACCGGCCTTACCGAACGGAACCCAGTTGCTGTTCTCGACATCAAAGTAAAATTGTTCCGCAGGAGATTTGAAATCGTATTGCTGCGGGTTTGCAGCTTCCGAAGGCTTAGTCGGAACGTCTGCCGCCAGTTGGTCAAGCAAATCATCACCGCTGGCCCCGCGCAGGTTCTGAACCTGTTTTACGGTCAGAGCCTTGCCTTCTTTATCGAAAAGCAAACCCGTCAGAAAGGCGCCCGATGGCAAAACGTAGAAATACTGTTCAACGCCGCCCTTAATGACGATCCAGCCTTCAACCCCGCCTTCACGCCCGAGAAAACGAACCTGCGCACCCTCATTGACAAGATTTTTGAGCGGATCGGGCATCGTTGGCAGCAATTCTTGCGCCCGTGCGTCCGAGGCAGATACAGCCAAAACTGTTGTAAGAAGGACAAGCGTAGTGCGTTTCAGGAAAGTCGTGTTGATCATTTTTGCTCCATCGAAATCTGTTTTGTACAGCAATGTCATTTTTGAAAAAACAAGGATAACGACTTGTATATGACAGTACAAATTTTTTCTATTCCTATCTGAATTCGCAGCAAAGCGGAAAAAGTATCGTGGCATCTAAAAGTATTAAAATCATAAAAACAGAATCAACAGCCCTGTATAGCCGTAAAGCCGCGCATTACTGATTTCACCGCCGGCATAAAACCCCGCCATGGGAACATCCCCGACAATCTCGTGCAGCAAGTCGATCTCTTTATTTGTGCTGCTCGGAGCTTCGCTGAAACCACGCGCGATACAGGTCACATAAAGACACGCTTTCGGGGCAAACTCGCCTTGCTCGACGGTAACACGCTCACGCAAGGAAAGAAGACTGCGAGACAAATCCTCAAGAACGGTATCTTCATTTCGTTTGACGAATAACAGGCGGTCGCCTTCTGAAACAGATTGCGAAATACTGATACTGCCCTCATCGGCATCAACGCCCATAATATTGCGCACCAGATAGTCCTTTTGATGATCGGATTGCGAAATCGGCAGCGCGGCATGGATTTCCCCGCGAAATAACGTCTTGAACTCATCGGGAATCTGATCGGACGAATGCGCGCCTTTCAGATCATGCAGGAATTCGACCTCGCTCTTGCCGGTCAACTTAGCCGCCTCCTTGCGAAGGTCTTTTTGCAAAACATCCACGGCCTTTTCACCGTTCAACTCCAGCACGTGCGTATCGTCGGCCTTGGTAATCGTATGAAATGCGCTGATCGGCTCGGACCCTTGCGAAATCATAGTTGCAACGGGAATAGAATTGGAAAAAAACGCTCCGCTTACCGCATTCTGGCAGACGTGATTGGCAAACTGGTAATGATGGCTGCGCGATGAGGTGAGCCCGCCACAAACAAAACCGTTGGTCATGAGTTCCAGATCGGCCAGAACGCTTGAAGGATCTTCCTCTGCCATAGGGTCGGCATGCGCACAAACCAGCATAGTCTCGTTCGTATCGAGCCAGTTCTTTACGGAATCCTGTGAAACGGGCACAAATTTTCCTTCTTCGTCATAATCCGTGTCATCAGCCTCTGTATTAGGAAAAATACAAAAATCATCCTCGTCGATCTTTCCGACCATGGCGCTAATCGCGGGCTGATCCAGAAAAGCCTCACCGTTTCCGATAATGCCCATCCCAACAGATCCGATCCAGTGATCAATCTTGAGAACGGAACGAAACAGATTGAGAATACTCGGCGCATCATCGGCCAGATAATCGGACACATAAAGAAAGCCGAAATTAAACTCGTCATTATCCGTACGGATGGTTTCAAGCTCTTCGAGAATTTTCTTGGAAATATCGCGCCAATCCGTGCCGGACGCGGCGGCAGACGCAAACTGCTTTGAGGTGACGAGGGACATAGAACTTTTCCGTCTGCTTATATTGACCCTGATTAGAATTTTCTAAAGACAAAGCCGTGTAAGATCATTAAGATAACGCACTGGAACTCATAGTAAAAGGGGTAAGTTATGGAGTGGATTATCTTAGGTGTCATCGTCGCAATAGGCCTTGCCTTCATGATGGTGTATAACCGTCTTGTGGCCTTGCGCCAGACACGGAACAATGCATTTTCCGACATCGATGTACAGCTAAAGCAGCGCTATGATCTCGTGCCGCAACTTGTAGAAACCGTTAAAGGCTACGCCTCACACGAGAAGCAAGTCTTTGAAAACGTTACCAACGCAAGAGCGCAGGTCGGACAGGCCAGAGGCGAGGGGCAAGGCTCCCGCATGAAAGCTGAAGGCATGCTGGGCATGGCACTGGGCGGACTTTTAGCCGTTGCTGAAAACTACCCCGAACTCAAAGCCGACAGCAACTTCCAGCGTTTAATGGACGAGCTTTCAGACATCGAAAACAAAATCGCCGCCGCACGCCGCTTCTTCAACAGCGCTACTGCCGAATACAACACCGCGACCGAACAATTCCCTGCAGTTGTCATCGCCGGCATGCTTGGCTTCCAGAAAGAAGAATTTTTCGAGCTGGATGAAGCCGAGAAGGCCGCGGTTCACAAGGCACCGGAAGTTAAATTCTGATCTTTAATGCTTAATATGAAAGTACATCCTGAAAAGGATCTTGAATATTACAAAAGCCTTTGGGATTTAAGCAGCATAGATCTGCTGCAGGAAACGCCCAGAGGCTTTGTGTATAAGGCCTTTACAAACAACCGTCCCGCAGTCCTGAAAATCGCCAAACCGCTGGGACTGGAGCATGAGCGCGGTGCAGCCGCTTTCCTGAAAGCCTGCCCCGAAACAATCGCCGTCGAAATTTATGAACAGGACGAACTGGCGACCCTGATGGAGCATCTGCCAGGCCCGACCCTGACGGAAGACGTCAAAAACGGTAACGATGATGCGGCCACAACGATTATCGCGCAAATTGCGGCTAAGATTCAGACAGTACCCGTCCCCGAAAATCACAGCTTTATCGGCCTAAGAGAATGGTTTCGTGCCCTGTTAGAACGCGCTGAAAAGCGGAACGGCCCACACTGGAAACTTTTTGAAACAGCCGCCGGACTCGCAAAAGACCTGCTGGACGATACCCCCCGCGAAGTCTTGTTGCATGGCGATCTTCACCATGACAATATAATCCGCGACAGGCAGGGCCGCTATAAAATGATCGATCCGAAGGGCTTGATCGGCGATCCCGCCTACGAAGTTGCAAACGCGTTCCGCAACCCCGATATCGCGGAACTGGTGACAAAAGAGAGAATAATGCGCCAAGCGTCTATATTCAGTGACATCATGGGCATCGATAAAACCAGAATACTGGCCTTTGGCTTTGTCCATGCGGCCATCTCGCCGCTCTGGTCCGAGCAGGACGGTGAAACGGATAATGGCGCAATCAACATAGCGCAGATCTTCTATGAAAACGGGCTTTACGAATGATTGGAATTTCCCCGACAGTCGGGCTGAAAACCCATATATGGAACAATAACTTAAAGTCCGTAATCCTGCTGGTTCTCTATCCCGTTATTATGATGGGCATCGTCTGGGCCTGCTTCTGGGCTTTAGGGATGTCTCTGGCCCGCCACAGCGGAACGAATATAACGCGCAGCTACTCGGCACTCGGCGATCCGAAAGGCTTTCCGATCGAAAAGGCAGACCCCGCCCTCCAGCCTCTGGCCTCCGTCGACTATGCCAATACGATGCTCTACGACTACTGGCCTTTGGTTCTGACGGGCGTCATCATCTGGTTCACAATCGCGTGGTTCTTCCATACCTCTATGATCCGCAAGCTCAGCAAATCACACCCCGTCGAGCGCAGCGACGAACCTGAACTGTATAACTTGTTGGAAAACCTGTGCATATCACAGGGGATGAAAATGCCGCGCCTCGAAATCATCGAAAGTCATGCCAGAAATGCCTTCGCTAGCGGGATCAACGAAAAAACGTTCTGCGTTACCGTGACCCGCGGCCTGATGAATTCGCTCACCCGTGACGAGTTGGAGGCCGTCCTCGCTCACGAACTGACCCACATTGCCAACCGCGATGTACGGCTTTTGATTATCACTGTTATCTTTACCGGCATGTTCGGCTTCGCTGCGCAGCTCGTCTGGAGCAGCATCCGCTATAATATCTTCTATGCCCGCGGCCGCCGCGATAATCAAGGCGGCATCGTCATCGCCATCATCATTATCGCGCTTATCCTCTGGCTCGGTTATATGGCAACGCTCTTTATGCGCTTCGCGCTTTCCCGCCGCCGTGAGTTTATGGCTGACGCAGGGGCGATTGAAATGACCAAAAACCCGACCGCTATGATGTCCGCCCTTATGCGGATTTCAGGCCGCGACCGCATTCCCGAAACCACCGACGATATCGCTATGATGTGCATCGAAAACCACGTGCCGTTCCTTGGCTTGTTTGCCACGCACCCGCCGATTGAAAACCGCATTAAGGCCATCTCGCAGGTCACCGGAACACCCATCCCCGACAGCGCGAGCCTGCCGCCCGTCAACAAGGCCGAATCCTTCGGACGCAATGAGGAGGCGGAAGCCATTCGCAAAAACCCGTGGCTCATTCGTGACCGCCGCAAATAGGAATAAAGAAAAAGCACAGAAGACCGATGACCCAGCCACAACCATCCCCCGAAGCCCAAAGATTATACGAGGACGCCAAAACACTGATCATCGCGGGCGACACCGCCTCCGCGAAACCCATCCTGATCACGATTCTGGAAAAGGAAAAAATGGCGCCTGCCTACAACGATCTTGGCCTGATCTTTATGAAGGAGGGCGACCCCGACAGCGCGCTTGGCTGTTTCGAGGAAGCGGTCAACACCGATCCGACCTTGCACGAAGGCTATGCGAATGCCGGCGATCTGTTCATTCAGGAAAATCTCGGCCTGCAGGCCCTCGATTGCTACATCCGCGCGATACAGGCGCATCCCGAGCATATTCCATACCGTGATAAATTCATCGCCATCGCCGCCAATTTCCAGTTCAAGATGTTCCTGCCCAACGTGAAGGCCGTCCTCCTCGATTGCATGAAGCGGCCCGGCATTGATCTCTCCGGCATCGACCGCACATGGATCAGCATCCTGCAAACCGACCCCGCTTTTTCCAAAGTTATCAAGCTCGTGGGATTGAACGATGAAAAGGCCTTCGCAAAAGGGATGAGCAAAATCAAGGACTTATCGGGCCTCGCTGATCCCCTGTTTCTCGCGGGTTTGCACCGCATCCGCTTTTTTAACATGGAATGGGAAACGCTGCTCACCAATCTGCGCCGCCATCTCCTTGAAAATATAAGTAATACCGCCCTGATCGGCACCGAAAACGACACGCTCGCTCTTGCACAGGCACTTGCGATCTATGCTTTTAAAACCGATTACGTCTTTAATGCCACTGATTCCGAAACGAATAGCATCGAACCGCTGAAAACCAAAGTGGAGCAGGACAAGGCAGGGCAATACGAAACGGCTCTGCTTGCAAGCTATCTGCCGCTCTACACACTGTCCAATGCTGATGGCCTCTCCAAAAACCCGCCGCAGAGCCTAAAGCCTTTATGGGAACAGCAGCTCATCGAACCCTTGCGTTTGCAGGACATTGCCAAATCCATCCCCGTTCTGGTCGAAATTGAAAACAAGGTCAGCACCGAAGTGCAGGCACAGTATGAGGAATCGCCATATCCGCGCTGGACCGACTACGCCAAACGCCCGTACAGCGAAGCGATAGAGGGCATCTATCGCGGCACATCCGCCCGCATGATGGTCGCGGGAACCGGAACCGGACGCGAAGCTATCGAACTTGCCACCGTCAACCCCGATGCCGATATCCTTGCGGTGGATTTAAGCCGCACCTCTCTTTCCTACGGCATCGACCGCGCCCGCATCCTCGGCATCAAGAACATCACCTTTAAACAGGCCGATATTCTGGGCCTCGGTGTGCTTGGCAACAACCAATTCGATTTCATCGCCTCCTCAGGCGTGATCCACCATATGGAGGACCCGTTCGCAGGCTGGCAGGTCTTAACAAACCTCCTCAAACCGGGCGGCGTGTTGCGGCTTGGCCTGTACAGCCGCATCGCCCACGCCCCGCTGATCCGCGCACAGGAAAAAATCCGCGCGCACGGGCTGGGCAGCGCCGCCGAAGATATCCGCACCTTCCGCAAAAACGCCCGCAAATGGCTGGATAAAAAAGACTACGCCACGGTCACCAACGTGATTGACTTTTACGCCACTGCCGAATGCCGCGACATGTTCTTCCACGTACAGGAAACCCGATACGATACGCTCGAAATCAAGGATTGTCTTGAGAAGCTTGGTTTGGAATTCCTCGGCTTCAACCTGCCGAAAAAGACGCTGTATCAATACGCTAAGGAAAACCCCGAAGACCCTCAAGGCCTTGATCTGAAACGCTGGGACGCATTTGAACAAAAACACCCGCGCACCTTTGCCGCGATGTATAATTTCTGGAGTCGAAAAAGACACTGATTCTAAAAAAATCATTGAAACTTTTTTGCAGAAACTCGCGAATACAAAGACACAAGAAAACACCCGTAACTTTTAGCAAGAACCTTTGATATCTGCTAAAATAGGGTGTATAAGTGTGATCGTTAACCGATGTAACATTGGAGAAAAATAAAATGAACACAGGTCGCTTTACACAAGCGCAGAGCGTTGGCCGCGATATAGATGCAGGTCTGCGCAAATATATGGGCAACATTTACATGAAGATGACAGGTGGCGTATTGGTCACTGCTATCGTCGCATTGATTGTTGCAAGTTCACCGTTCCTTCTGGAGTTGTTCTTGGGTGGACCACAAAAAATGATCGTCATCTTTGCGCCGCTGGCCATCATTTGGTTCGGCTTCAATCCGATGACAATGAGCTCTGGCAAGCTGATGGCCGCTTTCTTTGGCGTGTCGGTCGCTTACGGTATTAGTTTCGCGACAATAGCAGTTATCGCAACACAGGATGCTGCCTTTGCCCTCGATGTCGCGAGAGCATTTTTCGTCGCCTCTGCGATGTTTGCGGGCCTAAGCATCTATGGCTACACAACCAAACGTGACCTCAGCCCTATGCGGACTTTTCTTGCGATGGGAATTTGGGGCTTGGTAGCCGTTAGTATTATCAACTTCTTCTTCCCGACATCCTTTATGTCAAACGCTATCGCAGGCGCAGGTATTCTGCTGTTCTCCGGAATGACGGTATGGCAGACACAGGCCATGAAAGAGATGTATCACCCTGCAACGGATAAAGAAGTTCAGGAGCGCATTTCATGGGCCGCAGCGTTGAACCTGTACATCAGCTTCATCGCGCTGTTCCAGTACATTCTGCACTTCATGAGCCAGCGATAAACCACGATAAATATGATTTTTAGAAACCCCGCCACGTTGCGGGGTTTTTTTATGACCGAACCGCACGCCATATATAAAAAACCTTGCAAACACCCTGACAGGATTGACAAAAACCCTTTTCCTGCTAAAGTCGCGCCATTCTTATTTTATTGAAATAATCTTGTGAGGGAGGAGCAGCAAATGCTGAACGAATTCAAACAATTTATCGCGCGCGGGAATGTCATGGACATGGCTGTGGGTATCATTATGGGCGCGGCCTTTACCGCGATTGTCAACTCTATGGTAGGTGATTTGGTCATGCCCGTTATCGGTGTAGTAACCAGCGGCGTCGACTTCGCAGACCAGTTTCTGGCACTCAACGGCGAGAGCTATGCCTCATTAAAAGCGGCTCAGGATGCGGGCGCTCCGGTTGTAACCTACGGTGTGTTCATTAACGCAGTCATCAACTTCCTGATCATCTCCTTCGTGGTCTTCATGCTGGTTAAGGGTGTGAACAAAATCAAGGACGCCGCCGAGAAGGAAGCCGTAGAAAAAGAAGCGGCCGAGCCGCCTGCTCCGCCCGCCGATGTGGCGTTGCTTTCGGAAATCCGTGACCTGCTGAAGGAAAGAGCCTGACGGCTTGCCCCTGATCTAAAAAGAAACACAAAAACGGCTCGCCGACACGGGGGCCGTTTTTTGGTATCTATACGGCACAAACTCGCACCGCACATTTTATCCTTGAAAAACTCCCCGTATCACAGTACTCATAACACCGTAATTCCCTTTAAGAGGGCCCGTAGCTCAGCTGGGAGAGCGCTTCGCTGGCAGCGAAGAGGTCGTCGGTTCGATCCCGATCGGGTCCACCACTTTGCTTCCTTCCAAAATTAATTATACCATAACGATCGTTTTTTCTCTGGCGATCAAGATCAAAGTTACTTTTGTGTGTCTTCGAAACTTAGTCTGCTATGAATATATTTTTTCATATCATTGATCGCTGAAATAGCTATCTGGTCAGTTAGAGAGGCTTTATAACCATCTATATCAGGATGTTCTTCTTTCCAAATCTTGAGCTTGTAATAAATATCCAACAATGAAATAGCTTCTTTAGATATAATGGTTCTCAGAGCATTCTCTTGTTGCTCCGTGTATTGATCTAACTCTTCTTCTGCATGCTTGCAGCCCGCAATTTTTTTTCGAGGACATAATATCTATCAAACATCATTTGCATGCTTGACTGAAAATTTTGATCGTTATTTAATTTACTCTCCATTTGAATTCTAGCACTTGGTTCGGTAATCATAAAAATCTCTCCTTACAAAAACTTTATTCCAAAAGAAAAACCCTTGTCTAATTGAAACAGAGCTGTGCTTAAATAATGAGCGAATTTTATGCAGAGTATTTTTGTAACTCCTGAGAAAGCTTTATGCATTGAGCTTTTAGATAATCACCGATATCCTCACAATATTTATTTGTAAACCGAGCGGAGTTCCCACCAACCGAGATGCCGGACTCGACATGACCATTAGAATTTTGTATCGCGCTTCCGACGCATGAAATACCCTCAACCCACTCATCTTGACAATAGGCAAATCCTTTTTCTTCCGCATTCTTTAGCTCATCTAAAAAGTTTACCTGATCAGTGATTGTTCTATCTGTAAATTTTTCTAAAGACCTAGATATGATGGGAACGGCTTTCTGAAAGTTTTTGGCAGCCATAATCCGCCCGGCAGAAGAGCAATGAGCGGGAATTTTATCGCCAATTTTTATGTCCAGTTTTTCATGTCTGCTAACATCGCAAAAATCATCAATTACGATAAAATTGCTCTCCATAGTATCGTAAGTTGTCAGCTCGCCAGTGACATCATTGATTGTCATCAGATATTCTTTAATGAGCTTCATGCTGTCACTAGGCTCAGAAAATTTGTGCGTAAGCTGCTTAACACTCGCACTGATTTTATACTTGTTGCAACATGGTTCTTTATAAACCAAACCCTCGTCACTTAGCGCTTGAACAGAGCGCCGGACTGCGTTTCTTTCTTCACCGAGTGATCTGGCAATTTCACCTATTGCAATTGAAGAACTGCATAATGATAAAAACTTTAACACTCTGAGAGTTCTAACGGATGTCGAGGAGGATATGCCAGAGGATTGCTTTGAGTTACGCATGGTTTTTACCTTATAGATTTTATCTATATAATTGATAGGTTAAGCCTTACCCTGTGTAAAATAAATTTCTAACAAAAATAGGTATTTTTTCTGAGAAAATGACAGCCGCGCAAATGCAAATAATGCGCCTAAAGTCAGTTCCGCATAATGAGGTAATAAAACTTTGCGCAAGGGTTTATTCATAAATCTTCTACTCTCTAAGTTGATAACAGATACGACGATTTTAGAATCGTTTTTTTATTAGAATTTTATTCCAGAGTTTAAAAACCTCAAATAATCTTAAATCTCTTTCGCTTCCAGACTGTCGGGGTCAACGCCGATCCCCTCCATCCGTTCGCGCCAGCGTTGATGCGCAAGAGCTTGCATATCTTCGACCTTGTCGAATTCGTCTGTTATCTCGAGCCCGATAAGGGTCTCAACGATATCTTCCTGCGTCACCAGTCCCTGCACCGTGCCGTACTCATCAACGACAATCGCAATATGGGATTTTTCGTGCATCAGGCGGTCATAAAGATCGGACGCCTTAAGTGTATCGGGAACTACCGGAAACTCGCGCACAAATTCTGAGAGTGTACGGTCGAACTCATCTTTTGCCTGCGCGAGCAACAACTCGGTCCGCAGCACATAGCCTTGAATGTCATCGGAATCTTTTTCATAGACGGGAATACGGGAAAACGGTGCTTGCGAAAACGCTTCAAAGAAATCCTGCACGCTCATATCCTGACTCGCCGAAAAGATAACGGGCCGCGGCGTCATAATATCCCGAACGGACAAAAGGTGTAGCTTCATCAGATTGGTGACGATCTTATGCTCTTTGACATCCAATAAACCTTCTTCTTTGCCGATCTTCGCCATCGCTGTCATTTCATCACGGCTGAACGTATAGGCACTGACTCCTTGTGTTGAGAGCAAACGCGTAAGCTTTTCCGATAGCCAGACGAACGGAAACAAAATTTTTGTTAAACCCGAGATAAGCGCAGCCATTGTCGGCGCCAGTTGTTGCCAGTAAGTCGCGCCGAGTGTTTTGGGAATAATCTCGGAAAAGACGAGGATCAAAAGCGTTAGAATAGCTGAAGTAATGCCGAGATAGGCACTGCCGAAAATAAAACTTGCCTGCGCACCGACGCCCGCAGCACCAACCGTATGCGCAATCGTATTCGCAGTAAGAATAGCCGCAAGCGGACGATCCAGATTATCCCTCAACGCCCGCAATGTTTTTGCGCTTGCCTTGCCTTTATGCTCCAGCATCGCGATATAGGAAGGCCTGACTGAGAGAAGGACCGCCTCCGCGATAGAGCAAAAAAACGACACGCCGATCGCAAGCATCAGGTAAAAAATAAGAAGGGTCATGAAAGTCTTTCCGTTGTGATCCGTCTGCGCTTATCAAGCACAATAACTACAGCAAAAAGAGTATAGCAATCAAAGAGCATAAAGAAATAGGCAGTATTAGATATCAAAACCGCCTGCGCTTGGATCCGTAATCGGGTTCTTGTAGGCCTCGGGTGTGAAAGCCCCGCGCTCCTGATAGCTATATTTAATATCATTGGCATTCGGAAGTTCGTCCATCACAACGGCGATATCTTCTCTCCGTAAGCCGTATGGTGCCGCTTGTTCAGGATCAAACGCAAAAACAAAACGGTCGTAATAAGGCTCCAGACTTTGAAGCTCGCTTTCATCCGCCGGACCTGCAAGAACATCGGAGACAAAAGCCTTGTGTCTGGGCGTGAACCCGAAAATCTGATTCTCCAGCCCGTAATCCCCGTGCTGGAATTGTAATCCGATCGCCGCACCTTCATGCTCAAGTGTTGCGACAAAGCGCTCGAAATTCTTGGAAAAATCCACATCCATATCTGAATAAATCGAGGCATGGTCGGGCGCATTCGTATGAACAAGATGCTCCATCAAGACAAGCCGCGCATAATCCACCTTATCCCAGATAACGCCCTGCCAGTCATCAAACTCCTCATCGAAAACGGGGCTCTGTCTGTATTTCTCGATTTCATCTAAAGCGCGAAACCGTACATTCGGCAAATCAACCTGCGATCCCAGATTCTCCGTTAGTTCTGAAGAGTGTTGTCCTTTGCCGTAAAGATCAACCCACACATTCACATCCACATCGGGGTAATCTCGCGCAAAAGCGGCGACATTTTCCATCAGGCGTTCGGGAATGGGATTGGCCAGCGTGTCCTGCGCTTCGGTATCTTGAAGACGTTCGGCTTGTATCCAGATAAAATTCACATCATAAGACATGGTCCAAACCCGCTGGTTCTATATTTATTAATTATAGGTCTTTGATAGTTTTATGTTTATTAAAAAAGATGATAATGAATTAAGTTTGTATTCGCCATAAAAAATTATTCATATAACTCAAATATTTGGAAGTAGATTTGCGTGAATATTAGAACGCACTACTCATATTCTCCGTCTTCTTGTATGAATGATAGGGAAATAAAAGACGAGCAACAATGAAAATACTATTAATCGAAGACGATGCGGAAGTCTCTTCCTACATCAAAAAAGGACTGAAGCAGCAGGGATACACGGTGGATGATGCTGCAAACGGCAAAGACGGTCTGTTTCTGGCGACAACCGAAACCTATGACGTCATGATTATTGACCGCATGCTGCCCGAACTGGACGGCCTGACCATCATAAAAACATTGCGCGCGAGCAATAACACAACACCCGTCCTGATCCTCAGCGCACTGGGCGAAGTTGACGATCGCGTGAAGGGTCTGCGCTCCGGTGGAGACGATTATCTGGTCAAACCTTTTGCCTTTGCCGAACTGCATGCCCGTATCGAAGTCCTGAGTCGCCGCAATGGCAACCAGTCTGAAAGACAGACCACACTGAATGCCAAAGATCTGGAAATGGATTTGCTGAGCAGGAAAGTAACCCGCGCAGGAAACACAATCGACCTGCAGGCACGCGAATTCAATTTGCTTGAATATATGCTTAAGTTAAAAGGGCAGGTCGTCACCCGCACGATGTTGCTCGAAAATATCTGGGATTATCATTTTGATCCTCAAACCAACGTGATCGACGTCCACATCAGCCGCCTGCGCTCGAAGATAGACAAGGGTTACGAGGAGTCGCTAATCCGCACAATTCGTGGTGCAGGATACATTATCGAAGATGATTAAACCGCCCGGAACACCTGAACCGAAAAGAAATTATGCCAGCAGTTCCAGTTTTCAGATGGCGCTGCTCTTCACCGTTCTCTGCGGTGCGGCTGTTATCATCCTGGCTTACTTCAGCTACTATTTCTATCGCGGCCATTTCGTACACGGTACCGAAGAAATCATCGAAACGGAACTTCAATACCTCGATTTCCTCGATAAACAAGAACAGTTAGACAGGCACTTAGACGCGTTAAAGGAAAAAGAAAATCGTATCTACGCGGTCTTCACAAAACCGGAACGTCCCGAGTTCCTGCCGGAGGATGTATCGCTGCTCGCCGAAGGTATAATTGTCTTCGACGTACCCTCTCGGCAAAAAACCTACGCCGCCAAAATCCATTCTTTCGGCGATGGGCGAAAACTTCTGGTTGGGGTCGATATTACCGATATATCGCGAGATTTTGGCTTTATGCAGAATTTGAGCATGCTCAGCATTATCTTCATGGTTATCGTCGTCGCTGTCAGTTTTATGATCAGCCGTTTTGTGGTTGACGGCACAAACAATATCGCCAACACGGCCTATGAAATTATGAAAACAGGCGACCTTTCCCGCCGTGTAGACGTACCGTGGCGCTGGGATGATCTCAGCAATATGTCCGCTGCCCTGAATGCGCTGTTAGATAGGATTCAGGAATTGATGCTCGGCGTGCGCAGAGTATCAGACAACATCGCACATGATCTGCGCACGCCACTCACGCGCCTGCGAAACCATCTCGAAACGCTCAAAGAACAAAGCCTGAAAAACGGCAACAAAGAAACCGAACAAATTGCGGATGAATTGCTCGCCGAAGCCGACCAGATTTTGAGTACGTTCAACGCGATACTGCGAATCTCCCGCATCGAGGCCGAAAGACAAAAAAGCCAATTCAAACAAACCGACCTTCAGGCGATTATTAAAGACGTCATTGAGCTTTATGAACCGCTTGCTGAAGAGAAGGACATAAAACTGGATAATCAAACCCAAACCGTCGAGATCCGAGGTGATCGAGATTTGTTATTCCAAATGGCCGCAAACCTTCTCGACAACGCACTGAAGTTCACACCCGAAAACGGCAGCATCACAATCACGCTAGGCAAAACTGAAGATAAAACAAAAATCACGATTACTGATTCCGGCCCCGGCATTCCGCAAGAAGAAATTGAAAAAGTGTTCGACCGTCTTTACCGTGGCGAAACCAGCCGTCATTCACCCGGTACAGGGCTTGGCCTGAGTTTGGTAAAGGCTGTAGTTGAACTTCATGACGGCACAATAAACCTCGAAAATACAGACCGGGGTTTAGCCGTCAAAATCCTGTTATAGTTACAAAAAAGTAACAAAACTTTCATAGCGGAGTGAGCGACGAGCGCGCATAATATGACCATGAAAATAGCTATTATCGGCAGTGGAATTTCCGGAATGGGCGCGGCATATCTTTTGAATGCCGCAGGACATGACGTTACTGTCTATGAAAAAAACAATTACATCGGCGGTCACAGCCGTACAATTATGGTTGATATGGGCGGCGAAAAAACGCCCGTCGACACAGGTTTTATAGTTTTTAACGACTGGAACTATCCCAACCTGATGGGGCTTTTTGCAGAACTCGACGTCGCTTACGAAGAAAGCGATATGTCATTCGGCGTCAGCATTGATAACGGCTGGCTGGAATACGGCTCCAGCAATATGTTCGCGCAACGAAAAAACATTATACGCCCGGGCTTTCTGGGTATGATTACGGACATCCTTCGCTTTAACAAAAAGGCCTTGGAACTTGCCGAGCACAAACCTCATATCACTCTGGATGAGTGTATCAACGAACTTCGCATGGGGCAGTGGTTTCGCAAATACTATATCCTCGCGATGGGCGCTGCGATTTGGTCCTGCCCTATTGAAACGATCATGAAATTTCCTGCGCGCACCTTCCTGACATTTTTTAAAAACCATGGTTTGCTCAGTGTGAATAACAGGCCGCAATGGTATACAGTCTCGGGCGGGAGCCGTGAATACGTCTCAAAACTAACCGCGCCCTTCAAGGATAAAATCAAACTCGAAACCGCAGTGGTCAGTATCAAACCCGAAAACGGCAAACTGTCTGTGACCGATAAGACGGGGACAAGTGATATTTTCGATCATATAATCCTCGCCAGTCACGCCGATGAGAGCCTGAAAATGCTGCAGCATTTTGCAGGCGAATATGACGACGTCTTGCCGAACTTTACCTATCAGAAAAATCACATTGTCGTTCATTCCGACACCAGCTTCATGCCGAAGAATAAGAACTGCTGGTCGAGCTGGGTCTATCTCTGTGAAGGCCGTGAAGATACAAAACCCGTTCTGTCCGTATCCTATTGGATGAACAATTTGCAAAATCTGGATCACGATTACCCGATCTTCGTAACACTCAACCCCGGCCGTGAGCCGCGTCCTGAAACGGTTATCGACAAACACGACTTCACGCACCCTGTTTTTGACACCGCCGCCATAAAGGCACAAAAGAAAATCAATTCAATTCAGGGGAAAAACAACATCTGGTTTTGCGGCGCATACCAGCGTTACGGATTTCACGAAGACGGATTGATGAGTGCGGTGAACGTCGCCGAAAAACTGGGAGTAAACATCCCATGGAAATGACTACTCAAATCTTCTTTGGCAAGGTGATGCACAAACGCCTGATTCCGAAAGAAAACCTATTTACCTACGGCATTTATTACATCGCCTCACCGCTCTCAAAACTGCAGGAATTCGCTCTCGATAAATTTCGGTTTGGTGTCAATAAATCAGGTTTGATGTCCTTTAAGGACAAGGATCACGGGCCCTGTAACGGCAAACCTTTGGAGCCGTGGGCGAGAAATATTCTCGAAGAATACGGCATCACCCAAGCAGACGGGGGCATCATGTTGGTCACTATGCCGCGCGTCATGGGATATGTCTTTAACCCCGTCAGTTTCTGGCTCTGCCATGACAAAAACGAAAGCCTCCGCGCCGTTCTTTGCGAAGTACATAACACATTCGGCGAGCGCCACACTTATTTATGCGCCCACGCAGATCACCGCCCGATCAACCGTGATGATATCCTCGAAGCGCAGAAAGTTTTCCACGTTTCTCCGATGCTCAAACGCGAAGGGCGCTACACATTTCGCTTTGATACGCATGACGATAAATTCGGCGTCTGGATAGATTACTTCAACGCCGATGGCGATAAACAGCTCATAACATCTTTGATCGGCAAGATGCTGCCTTATAATGAAAAAACCTATGCACGCGCCTTCTGGAGATATCCGCTGGTTACACTGAAAGCGATCATGCTGATTCACTGGCAGGCCATCAAAATTCTGTCCAAAGGCATAAAATACATTCGAAGACCCGAGCAAAAACCCGAACGGGTCAGCGCCACAAAAAATCTTACAAAAATTTAATTATAAAGTAAGCCACACTTTATATGTCCTGAGTTATATTTTTGAAATGACTGCAAAGAGATAATTACATGCTAACCAATATTGTATTGAATACATTCCTGAAAAAACTCGAAGGAATTGAATACGGCTCCATGAAGGTAACAACGCCTGACGGAGTTACGCGTTTTTTTGAAGGCCCGAAAGAGGGGCCCGCTGCTGATATTGAAATTAATCGTTGGAGCGTTATTACCAACCTTGCCCGTAAAGGCGATATCGGTTTTGCCGAAGATTACCGTGACGGATATTGGAACAGCTCGGATCTGGAAGCTTTGATAGAAGTAGCGCTGGCCAACCGCTCGGCGTTCCAGTCATACGTACTGGGAAAAAAATTCTCGCGCTTTATATCCATGCTCAGCTACCTGACGCGATTGAACACGATGCAGGGCAGCCGCAAAAACATTCATGCGCATTATGATCTCGGAAATGAGTTTTACAAGCTCTGGCTTGACGAAACCATGACGTACTCGGCCGCCATATATCAAAACGACAATACGCCTTTGAAGGTTGCACAGGACGCCAAATACGACCGTATCATTGACCGCATGGAAACGGGGTCCGGTCGTGTACTTGAAGTCGGCTGCGGTTGGGGCGGTTTTGCCGATCGCGCCGTCAGCCGTGGTGACTATGACATCAAGGGGATAACGCTTTCTACCGAGCAAAAGGAGTTCGCAAAACAAAGACTCCAGGATAAAGCCGACATCGCGCTCGAAGATTACCGCCTGCAAAACGGCAAGTATGACCGCATCGTCTCAATCGAAATGTTCGAAGCCGTAGGTGAAAAATTCTGGCCTGTCTATTTCAACAAACTCGGCAACCTTCTGGATAAGAAAGGCAAGGCCGTCATTCAGACCATCACGATTGACGATAATGATTTCGAAACATACCGCCGTGGCGGAGACTTCGTGAGAACCTATATTTTTCCCGGTGGCATGCTCCCCAGCCGCACAAAATTCCGCGAGCAAGCCGAAAGTGCAGGATTAAAAGTCGGCGGAGAATATATGTTCGGGCAGGATTACGCCCGCACACTTTCCGAATGGCTGAAAAACTTCGAGGCTAACAGCACAAAAATCAAATCACTGGGTTTTGATGAAGGTTTTATGCGACTGTGGCGCTTTTATCTTGCCGCCTGCGCAGCCGGATTTAAAACAGGACGCACCGATGTGATGCAGGTCGAGGTGGCTCATGCTTAAAAAACTCATTCGCGCTGTGACCTTATGCGTTTTCATAGGATCATTCCTCTCCACAGGTGCGGCGCGTGCTTCGGACTATTTGGCCGAGCACGTGCCAAACTCCGCCCTGGTCGGAGAGGCGCGCCTGACAAAATGGTTCTGGGATATCTACGATGCTCGTCTTTATGCACCCGAAGGAAGATGGGCACCTGACAAACCCTTCGCTTTATCCATTTCTTATCTGAGAGAAGTCTCCGGAAAAAAAATCGCGGACTCATCTGCAGAGGAAATCAGAAAGCTCGGTTTTAAGGATGAAGTACAACTCGCAATTTGGCATAGTCAGATGCGTAAAATATTTCCCGATGTAAACAAGGACACGGTTCTGACAGGTGTCCTGACAGAAGATGGGACTTCACTCTTTTTCAAAAATCGCGAGTACGTCGGCAGTATCAAGGACAAGGACTTCGGCAAATACTTCTTCGACATCTGGCTCAGCCGAAAAACAAGCGAACCTGCAATGCGCAGAAAGCTTCTGGGGGAGTCATGACGGATGTTCGGGCAATCCCGAGAAAGCAGCTTTTCCAATATGGTTTTCTGGCTCTTCCGATGGCATTCGCGGGGCTACCGTTATATCTTCACGCCCCTGACTTTTTCACCCGCGACCTAAGTGCTGACATCGGCATTATTGGTGCAATCCTGATCTTCATTCGCCTGTTTGACGCAGTACAAGACCCTTACATCGGCTATCTTTCCGACAGATTTCCTCAGAAACGTTTCGGGTTTCTGATGATCGGGGCGGTATTTCTATCAATGGGCATGGCGGGGTTGTTTGCCGTGCCGCAAAACCCTTTGCCCTTATTTGTGTCCTTTGGATTGAGCATGCTGCTCGCCACAACAGGGTTTAGCATCGTGGCGATCAATATCAACACAATTGGCGGTCTGTGGCATAACGATAAAACGCAGCGTACCCGCATCACCGGCTGGCGCGAAGCATTCGGACTAGGCGGGTTGGTGAGCGCAGCGATCCTGCCCCAGGCGCTGCAAAAATATTACCCTGCTGAGACTTCATTTCTAATTCTGTTTCTGGCCTTCATCGTCTTGCTCTCGATAGCGCTCGTTCTTTTTTATGCGGCACTTAAAAACATTCCTGAAAAAGTCGCACAAAAAGAAGCAGGAGAAACCTCAAAATTTCTCCTCTTCAATTTGTTATGGGGGCGGGAAACACGGTTTTTCTCCGTATGCTTTCTGACCCATATTGCTGCGGCAATGCCGGCCGTTCTGGTTCTGTTTTTCATCAAGGATTACCTGCAAGCTGAATCTATGACGGGCCTGTTCCTCCTCTTCTACTTTCTATCAGGGGCACTTTTCATGGGCGGATGGATCAAGGCGTCCGACAAATACGGCAAGGAAAACGCATGGCTCGCATCAATGGTACTCGCAGTCGTCACATTCTTCTGGGCATTTTTGCTGCAGCCCGGTGACGTTTACGCATTCATGATCATCTGCCTTCTCAGCGGGATCGCCTTCGGTGCCGACCTCGCGCTGCCGCCGTCTATCATGGCCGACCGCATTGAAAACAACGACCACGAAAGTAAAGCCTCACAATACTTTGCGCTGCTTTCTTTTATCCCGAAATTCGCCTTCGCGATGACAAGCGGAATTGCATTGCTAACACTCGACATTTTTAATTTTCAGCCGGGCGAAGAAAACACCTCACAGGCACTGACCACACTGGTGACATTCTACGCATTGATTCCCTGCATCATAAAATTACTGGCGGCATGGAGCCTCTTTTCCATGCAACGAACCGAAAGGAAATCTCATGAAAACGATAAAAGGAGCCTTGCTTATGGCACTTATGACGCTACTCACTAGCTGCGCGGGGCCGAACCTCAAACACTATGAAGGCACGGAGCCGAACGTAAATCTTGAAGAATTCTTCAACGGGCCGATTAAGGCATGGGGCGTGATTCAGGACCGCAAAGGCCACGTCACAAGGAAATTCGACGTTGATATGGTTGGCACCTGGGAAGGGGACACGGGAACACTTGAAGAGAAATTCCGCTACTACGACGGCGAAACCGATGAGCGTATCTGGACCATCAAAAAACTCGGCGACAACAAATATCAAGGTTCGGCCGATGACATCGTTGGAAAAGCGGACGGTGAAACAAAAGGCAATGCCGTTCGTTGGAGCTATCAAATGGATCTCACCGTGGACGGTAGCACATACCGCATAACATTCGATGACTGGATGTTCCAGATGAACGACGGCGTTTTGATCAACCGCTCCTACCTGAAAAAATTCGGATTTACGGTCGCCGAACTCACGCTCTTTATGCAGAAACAGGACAAATAATGGACACCGTTAAGGGCAAAACAATTTGGATCATCGGCGCAAGCAGCGGAATAGGAGAGGCACTGGCCAGACACCTTGACCATCTGGGCGCAAATCTCATTTTATCCGCTCGCGGCGAAGACAAACTGAACACTGTTAAAAATACGCTAAATGGTGAACATCTGGTTGTCCCGCTGGACGTCTCGGATATTCAGTCTTTGCAAGATACGACGAAAAAAATCTCTGAAGAAAAAAACAAAATCGACTCGGCCATCGCATTGGCGGCTATTTATGATCCGGGACTAATCGCCGATATGGATATGCAAGCTGCCTCCAAAATCGTAGATGTAAATCTGAAAGGGATCATGAACGTGACAAGTGTCATTATGCCGATCCTGAAAGAGCAAGGTACAGGACAACTTGTCCTCTGCGGCAGTGTCGCAGGCTACGTCGGTCTGCCGAACGCGCAGCCCTACAGCGCAACCAAAGCCGCAGTCATGAACTTCGCCCAGTCCTTGTATATAGAAACAAAAGATAGTGGTGTGGACGTCAAGCTCATCAGCCCCGGTTTTGTTGAAACCCCTATGACGGATAAAAATGATTTCGACATGCCGATGATCATCAAGCCTGAGCAAGCGGCCGAGGCGATTGCAAAAGGCTTGCTGCAAAAAGGCTTTGAAATCCACTTCCCTAAAAAATTCACGTTTTTAATGAAGGTGCTGCGCTTATTGCCGCACCCGCTTTACTTCTCACTGGCAAAAAGGATGGTTAAAAAATGAGCAATCAAAAAACACCGATCATCATCATGGGCGCACATGGCGGAATAGGTGCTGCAATAACGGATATGCTGCTGGATCGGGGCGAAAACCTGATCCTGACTGCACGTGATGCATCGTCGCTGTCCGAATATAAAGACCGTGATGACGTGGCAATTTGCGAACTTGATGTCACCGAACCTGACTCCGAAGGCTTTAAGGACTTCATCGAAAAAGCCAAGGAAAACGGTGTAAAGGGGCTGGCTTATTGCGTCGGCTCAATCGACCTCAAACCCTTGAAGGCTGCTAAAGACGAAGACTTCCTCAAAAGCTTTGATCTGAACCTTCTCGGCATTGTTCGTGTCTTACGCGCCCTTGAAAAAGAATTGAAAACCTCAAACGCAAGCGTGGTCATGTTCTCGACCATTGCCGTACAGCAAGGCTTCATGAACCACAGCATCATCAGCGCATCCAAAGGCGCGGTAGAAGGGCTGACAAAATCTCTGGCCGCTGAATGGGCGCCGAAAGTGCGCGTAAATTGCATCGCGCCTAGCCTAACCGATACCGCGATTGCCAAGCCGCTCACATCATCGGAGCAAATGGCGACTGCGATTGCCAATATGCACCCCATACCGCGCCTTGGAAAACCTGAGGACAGTGCGGCTGTCGCGGCCATGCTGATCAGCGAGGATGCGGGCTGGATCACCGGACAGATTTTCCATGTTGACGGCGGACGCAGCACGCTCAGAACCAAAGGCTAACCCTAATGAGGACAAGAAAAATGAAACCTTTCAAATCGGTCATAGCAATTATAGGAGTTCTCATCATGACAGGCTGTTCCGTCTTCGGCGAAACCGATGTTGAAAAACCCGATTACAGCGTCGTTCTAAAAGATTACGCGTTCGAAATCCGTGAATATCCCGCGCTCGTCATGGTCAGCACGGAAAGTCAGGGAGACTATGACGAAACATCGAACGCATCCTTCAACCGCCTGTTTGATTATATCTCCGGCGAGAATATCGGCAGCAGCAAGGTCGAAATGACGGCTCCCGTTATGATGGAAGAAACATCACAAAAAATAGAAATGACCGCCCCTGTTCTCATGAGCGAAAAGGACAAAAACTGGAAAATGTCGTTCCTCCTGCCTTCGGAATATACATTCGAAACAGCTCCGAAACCCACCAATGAAAAAGTCTATCTTGAAAAAACAGCGCCGAAAAAAGTCGCCGTCCTGACATTTTCCGGCCTGCTGAGAAAGAAAAAGATAAACGACATGCGAAAAGAGCTTGAAAAATGGATGGATGAAAAAGGCTACGAATATGATGCCGAAGACTACAAAGCCGCAGGGTACAATCCGCCATGGACAATACCGGCATTGCGCAGGAATGAAATTATCATCCCGATAAAGGAATAGGGAGCGCCGCCGATGACAAGAGCGCTGCGCCTCATCCTCGGCGACCAACTCAGCCGTGATATTTCGAGCCTTTCCGACTGCACAAAAACAAAGGATACCATCCTGATGTGCGAGGTCTGGGAAGAGGCGACCTACGTCAAACATCACAAGAAAAAAATTGCCTTTCTGTTTTCCGCGATGCGCCACTTTGCCGAAGACCTAAAGCAAGACAATTACGATGTCCGTTACACCAAACTGGATGATGAAGATAATGCTGGCTCATTCCGCGCGGAAATCGAACGCGCCGTCAAAGACCTGAAGCCCGAAAAAATCATCGTCACCTTCCCCGGCGAATATCGTGTGTTAGAGGACATGAAAACATGGGAAAAGGACTTCGATATCCCCGTAGAGATCAGGGATGATGATCGCTTTTTGAGCAATCTCGAAGATTTTAAATCATGGGCAAAGGGCAAAAAACAGCTGCGCATGGAAAACTTCTACCGCGACATGCGCAAAAAATACGACATTCTGCTGGATGATAACGGCGAACCGGAAGGCGGCAAGTGGAATCTGGATGCAGAAAACCGTCAGCCGCCGAAGGAAAAAATGGACATCCCGCCGCCGTTTAAATCTGACCCTGACGATATAACAAAAGACGTGCTGAAATTAGTCGGCGAACGTTTCGAAGACCACTTCGGTGATTTGGAACCCTTCCACTTCGCCGTTACGCGAAAAGACGCACTCAAAGCCCTCGACCATTTCATCAAGCATCGCCTCGAAAACTTCGGCACCTATCAGGACGCGATGGTCGAGGGCGAGCCGTGGATGTACCACTCCCATCTCAGCTTTTATCTAAATTGCGGCCTCCTGAACCCAAGGGAAGTCATCCGAAAAGCCGAAGACGCCTACGCCGACAACAACGCGCCCCTAAACGCGGTCGAAGGCTTCATCCGTCAAATTCTCGGCTGGCGCGAATACGTGCGTGGAATTTACTGGCTGAAAATGCCGAGCTACGAAAGTGAAAACAAATTGATGGCGCGCCGCAAGCTTCCTGAGTTTTTCTGGGATGGAAAAACCAAGATGAACTGCATGCGCCAGTGCATCCTCGAAACAAAAGAAAATGCCTACGCGCACCATATCCAGCGCCTGATGGTGCTCGGAAACTTCTGTTTGATCGCGGGCATTGATCCGAAATACGTGAATGAATGGTATCTGATTGTCTACGCCGACGCTTATGAATGGGTGGAAATGCCAAACGTCTCGGGCATGATCCTCTACGCTGACGACGGCTACCTCGCCAGCAAGCCTTACGCCGCCAGCGGTGCCTATATCAATCGCATGTCGGATTATTGCAAAAACTGCTCGTATAAGATTTCAAAGAAAAACGGCCCCGAAGCGTGCCCGTTTAACTACCTGTACTGGGATTTCTTCATCCGCCACGAAGACAAGTTCGAGGGCCAAAATCCGCGCCTGAACCGCACCTATGCAACACTCAAAAAATTCGATGACGAAAAAATCGCGGCGATCAAAGACGATTCTCGCCGCTTTCTGAACTCTATCTAAAAAGTTGAAGACCTTTTAAATGCGCCGGAACTCTATGATTTTGAGGGCAATACCCGCTAAAAACCCCTTTTTTGCTGTTTTTTTTGAAAAAAAAAGGCATGGTATGCAAAAATAGGGCTTAAGAAAGCGGATATGGGTGATCCATGGCTAAACCTCTTGATGTAATAGCATTGCGAAAAACCATGCAGGAAGAACAGGCAACCCTGCAGGAACGCTTTGCGGACGGCGTTATCGACATGCGCGCCCTCACGCGCGGCATCAGCGATAGCATGGACGGGGTTATCACAAAACTGGCTGACGAATACCTGTCCGATCATAAGGATGAAATCACGATCGCTTTCACAGGGGGAAACGGCCGCCGCGAAGTTGCTCCCGGCTCGGATCTGGATATCTTGATGATCGTGCCGGAATCCATGTCGGAGGACCTCTCCCCCGAACTCAACACCGCATGGAGCAGCTTTGTAACCGCGCTGTGGGATTTACGCCTTAACCCCGGAGCAATCGTCCGCACCAACGAACAAAATATTGAAAAGGCCCGCGAGGATCAGACCATCTGGTCCAGCCTTCTGGACACCCGCCATATCTGGGGCAATGAACAGGGCACCGAAGACCTGAATGCCGGATTAACCCGCCTGCGAAATGATCACTGGGCGTGGTTCCTCGATGAAAAATTGCAGGAAAGTGCGGCCCGACTCGCCAATAAAAGCGAGTCCCGCTACGTTCTCCAACCGGACATTAAAGAAGGAAAGGGTGGTCTGCGCGACTATCACACCATGATGTGGATCGCCAAAGTCGTCTTCGACTGCGACACCGTGACCGACCTTGCCGAACAGGGACTCTTGACCACGAAAGAAGCCCGCGCCATCGAGGAATCATACGAATTTCTGTTGGATGCCCGCTGTCATCTGCACGCGACCGTGGACAATCCTACAACAAAAACCGCCAACATCCTGACCGCCGAACACCAGCCCGAAATGGTCAAACGCGCCAGAGGATACGACGACGAAGACAGGCAAACCGCCGTCGAAAACTACATGCGCGAATATTTCCGCCACAGCCGCGATATCGGCTTCCTCACCAACGTGGTCTGCGCCGCCGCGCTGGAGCGTAAAAAAGGTGTACATGGCCCCGAACAGGATTTTGGAGACTTCACCGCGCGCGCCGGAAAAATCCGCTTTAAAGACAACCGCCTGCAAAACCCGATCGACATGATCCGTATTTTCAAAACCGCGCAGGACGAAGATCTGGACATTCACCCCGCGGCGCTCAGAACGATCCGCCAGAATCTGGGAAAGGTAGACGATAAACTGCGCGACGATCCCGCCGCTAACGCGGCCTTTATGGATGTGCTAACGGCCTCAGGGGGTTCCGACATAGCCATGCGCCGTATGCAGGAAACGGGATTTCTACAGAAATTCCTGCCTCCCTTCGAGGGCATCGACATGATGATGCAATTCGATCCTTATCACAGCTATACTGTGGACGAGCATATTTTTCAGGCTCTGCAACGCCTGAACGCACTGGAAGCCGGAGAGCATGACAAAACCGCAAAAATAGCGGGTGACGCGATCAAGGGCCTCTCCGAAGAAGATCGACGGGCGGTGTTCGTGGCCACGCTCTTTCATGACGCCGGAAAGGACATTACCGAAACGGGTGACGAAGACATCCACCCGCAGCGCGGCGCGGAAATGGTACAGGAATACGGCCCCCGCCTCGGCCTTTCGGAAGCTGCGACCAAACGCTCGGCCTGGCTGGTTCAAAATCACCTGCTCCTGACCCACACGGCGCAGAGGCGCGATCTTTCCGACACCTGGACGGTGGAACATTTCGCACAAAAAGTCGGATCGGAAAAAAACCTCGATATGCTTGCGGCACTGAGTACGGCGGACGTCATGGGCAACGGCCCCAACGCGTGGGAGCCGAACACGGCCGTGCGCATCGCCAACCTGTTCCACAAGACAAAGGCACATATGCGCAGCGAAAGTTTCACCCCGCCGCCAGCTTTCGCCGAAGAACATGAGGCCGAAGGCACGCAAGTGCGGATGAAAAATGACTTTATGCGTAACGCCACCGTGGTTGATGTCGTCATCCCTGAAAAACACCGCGCCTTTGAACGACTGACGGCGGCTGTCGCCGCAAATGGAGGGATCATCGTAGGCATGGACTTTGAGGCCGCGCAGGATGCAACGGAAGCCCGCAGCACGATCTGGGTGCAGACCGAACAAGGCAAAGTCTTTGATGAGGAACGCCACGCCGCCTTAAAAGACAAGCTCGAAAACGCCTTTGGCGACGAAGCCATGTTAGAGGCCTTCGTGCCGGATAGACCCTCCTTCGGAAAGCCGCAGGCGGTGCCCTACCGTTTCCAACCCGAAGTCAATCTCTCCAACGAGATCAGCGAACAATGCACAGTGATCGAAGTCACCGCCCCCGACCGCCCCAGCCTGCTCAACAACGTTGCAAAGGTGTTCAACGAACAGGGTTTGGTCCTGCAACATGCGCGTGTCTCCACATTAGGCAGGAACTACAAGGCGCACGACACCTTCTACGTCATTGACGAACTAACGGGTGAACAGGTCGATGACGAGCGTTTTGACGACATCCGTGCGGCCATCCTCGATAGCCCGGCGTTAAACGGGTTTGAGTAAGATAAAAATTTCAAGAAAATTTTAGCGCGCCGAAGCAACAACAGTGCTTGTGCTTTCCGGTGAAGTATGCAGCCACCACGCCTGACGGTTGATCGAAAAAATCGGCTTGTAACGCGCCGTCAAAGACTCCGCCGTGCGCATATCCTTGTTCTGGTTATCAAGAACCATCGCGCCCTGATCGGTATAAACAATCAAAATCGCATGCGGAATATTTTTCACATTGTCATGAACAATAGCAATCCGCAGACGCTCTTCTGAGACACCGAGCGCACGCAAGGAAACATATTTTGCAATCGCAAAATCCTCGCAGTCGCCGCCGTTTTTTAGAAATTCGACCGGCGTAGCCCAGTAATCGCTCTTGCCCCAATTCTTATTATCGATGATATACTTCTTCTTGTTCATCATCGCATTGACCTTATCTGCCATTTGAGTGAGTGGCAGATTTTTCAGCGCTTCGAGATCGTTCTTAAGCTTGTAAATAACCTTTTGGCCGCTGGATGTTTTCAACGCGGCATCAAACCGCTTGAACATGTCCGACCACTTCGTAAATGCCTTCAGGTTGCTCGAGCGTTTTTCATCCGAACCGAACAGAGCGGGGTAGTAATCAACGTCTCCCAGTCCTTGGATTGACGTGTCCAGACTGGCAAGAGAAACCTTTGCAGGCACATCGGCAATCTCCGCCGCAGCGCGTTTTGAAATACTGGTGATCGACATAAAACACATCATCACACCGGCCATCAGGCGAACGGTACGCTGGCGCGCAAGAATAAAGGCAAGTTGTTTGCGTGAAATGACATTATGCTTGATAAGAACCTGACCGAGGGGCAAACGGGTCTGGCGTTGTTCGTTAAGGGCAAGGCGGAGTTCGGAAGATGTAATAAGACCTTTAAGGACAAGAATTTCACCGATTTTATTGCGGCTCAGATACGCCTGCAATGTCTTGAAAATCCCTTTATTGCCCTTCTTGTGCGGATCTTTGCCCGATTCCACGTCGTTATTCCTCACGAGAATGCCCCCTTATTAAGAAAACGGTTTTGCCCTATCATGTCTTATTATTAGACCCTATAAAGATTGACGAATTCCTAACAAAAGCGCATAAAAGCTATGTTTTGCGCGAATTTTAACCAACATTGGGCGAAGAATGGCTGAAAACGAACTGGATGATCTGGACCTCCTCAAACGTATGGAAACAGCGGGTGTGCTGGTCGCGGGCGATATTATGCTTGACCGCTTTGTCTACGGCCATGTTGACCGGATTTCCCCCGAAAGCCCGATTCCCGTCCTCTCGATTGACCGTGAAAACGCCATGCTCGGCGGTGCGGGGAACACGCTTTCAAACATTATCCACTTGAAATGTAAGGGAAAAATTCTTTCCGTCACAGGTGCGGACGAAAATGGTAAGGAATTGAAGGAACTCGCCGAATCGCTCGGAATTGATACCGAAGGCCTGATCATGGTCGAAGATCGCCCGACAACCGTTAAAACCCGCTTTCTCGCAGGACACCAGCAACTTCTGCGCACCGATTTTGAACGAATCGTGGATGTCAGCGAAGAAACGGCAAAAACCTTGCTCGAACGCGCATCAAAACTCCTTGATGAAGTCGGCGCACTTGTCCTCTCCGATTACGGCAAGGGCATGCTGACATGGGATCTGGCACAAAGCCTGATCAAACTCGCCAATGAAAAACACGTCCCCGTCCTTGTTGACCCGAAAGGAACAAATTACCGCAAATACGCGGGCGCGGATGTTGTAACACCGAACAAGAAGGAACTCTCCGAGGCCACTGGCGGCACATCTGTCAGCACCGACGAAGATGTCACCAAAGCCGCCGAAAAACTGATAAAGGAATGCGACATCAAAACCGTCGTTGCCACCCGTTCCAAGGACGGGATGAGCATCGTCAACGACCTCGGCCCCATCCACATCCGCAGCGCCTCCGATATCGAAGTCTTTGATGTTTCGGGCGCGGGCGATACCGTCATCGCGACCATCGCCAGCAGCCTCGCCGCAGGCGCAGACATCGTGCAGGCCGCCGCTCTGGCAAACCTCGCAGGCTCCATCGTGGTCTCGAAGGTCGGAACCGCGCCGATCCGCGCCGATGAATTGAAAAATGCCCTCGAACATCATGAGGGCGGTGCATCCGCATTAATCGCGGGTGCAAGCGGCCGCCCCTCCGCCGAACGCATGCGTGAGGCTCCTGTGCTGAGCTGGGATGAAGCCAAGGAAGACATCGAACGCTGGCGCGCACGTGGCCTCACCGTCGGCTTCACCAATGGCTGCTTTGACATTGTCCACCTCGGCCATGTGTCCTATCTGAATGCGGCGCGCGGCAAATGCGACCGCTTGGTCGTTGGCCTGAACAGTGACTCCTCCGTCAAAATTTTGAAAGGCGAAGACCGCCCAGTCCATAACGAGGAATCACGCGCCGCCGTCATGGCTGCGCTGGGCGCGGTTGATCTGGTCGTTCTTTTCGGCGCGAAAGAGAAGGGGGATGACAACACGGCCTGCGTCCTCATCGAAAAGCTCCAGCCTGATATCTATTTCAAGGGCGGCGACTACACGGTCGATGAAATCCCCGAAACACCAAGCGTTATCTCCTACGGCGGCAAGGTCGAAGTGCTGGATGTCTTCGAAGGCCACAGCACCACCTCATCCATCAAAAAAATCCTCGGCGATAAGGCGGCTTAATAATTTCTAGCGAATTACATTCTGAAATACCTTTCCAAATATTTCCTGATACTGGCGTCATCTAGGGACAGAGGAATCAGCTTTGGCCCACCCGGAATTTCTAAAAAATCAGTTACGCGGCTTGTATCAGCGCGCAGGTGATGAACGTAAATGGACATAATGTCATGCCCTTCGGGTTTCCCCATAAATTCAGAAGGATGAATTCTAGCCTGAATAAGAACCATCAGGTTCTCCGGCTTTTCGTGCAGCTCTTTAAACTTCCCAAGATCTTTTGAGTAATCAAGAATTCTCACGGGCTGATTGTTAATTCCTAAACAACCGGGTCTCATACCTTTTTTGACAGTGAAGTAATTCCTGTACATTCTCTCTGCGGTTTCTTCGATAGTCGCTTTTGATAATGCATCAGGAATATCAGACTTTTCCAAATCGAACGGCTTATAATCTACGGCTATGTAGACAGTTTCTACTAGAGATAAAGCAGGGTTTGTCCTTACATTCTGTGTAAAGCATTTCAGCTCCTCCTCCTGTGCATGACAGTAAGACAGCCCAAAACCTGAGGCTATGAATAAGCAAGCACTAAAAATAATAACATTACGCATTGAAACTCTTTCCCGAAAACGAACTTATTTAAGGGTAACGAGAATAACGACAGAGCCGCAACCTCGCCGCGCGTCTGCCCTCTGGCGAAGCAGCGTGACAACGCATGCTAATAACCTTCGCGCCAAACTGTTTAAAACTGCCGTGCGGGAGATTTAAACCTCTGTACCCCTGCGCCCCAAGCTGTTAGAATCACACACGAAAATTTTCTTCGTCCTGATTCTATAAATCACTAAGGCCTTTTTGATTATGCGTTACTTCAGCACAGCAACCCTTCTTTCCTTAACGCTCCTCACCGCGGCATGTTCGACGACCGGCCCGCATCTCTACGGACGCGGATACAGTTACTATAATGACGCCTACAAATCCTCGCCCGGCGTGCAGCCCGCGGATATCGGCTATAATTACAATGAAAAACGCAATCAGGCCGTGATCGAGGATATGCGCTACGCCGCAAGTGATCTGGTGAACAAACTCGAAGATGAAATGCCGCTGGATGTCGGCGCAATCCACTTAACCCGCGTCTCCGACTCACCGTTCTACACAACATTCGACCATGTCCTGCGCGATGAACTGACATATCGCGGTTATGAGCTTGTCACCCGCCCGACTCCGAAGGCATTGCCGTTGATGCTGGCTGCATCCGAAACGAAAGGCAGCGGCTTGAGCATGAAGGGTAAACACTATTACCGCGAACTTTATCTGGCGTTTCTGGTCGGTGAACAAATCGCAGCCGACGGCGTGTATGAAGTGCCGACCTACGGCTTTAGCGGCAACGACGTCAGACGCCCCGACCCTGAGGAAAAAGCGGCCGCAATGGCGGAGCCTGAACCCGCACCGATCATCGCCGAAAAACTGGACGCCCCCGTCAGCCTGAAAGCGGAAACGGCCAAGTAAATGAGGGGCGCGCGCAAACCATATCGGCTGGTTATCCCCGCCATCGCGCTTATCGCTTCCGCTCCCGTTCTGTCTTCCTGCGGCTATACCAATTTTGAATTGCTGAGCGTCGGTGTCGCCGCCACGGCAAACGGCCTTTTTATCAACCCTGAAGTTAATCTTAGGGAAAAGAACTACGCCGCCGCCGATTATCTAGTGCAGCAAAGCGGCAATTATCTAACGCGCAACGGCGTGATCGCCGCTAAGCCGCTCTCCGAGGCGGATAACCCCGGAATCACCTCGCCGCTCGGCCGCAAAATCCCCGAAGATATCGGAATGCGTTTCGCGGAGTTGGGCTACACCGTGAATCTCAGCGAAGTCGCCGGCCCGACAAACAAAGGGCTTTACCGCGGCTCGGAAGCCTATCCGGCCTATATCCTGACAGGCTCTTACCTGAAAATTAGCGACGGCGTAAATGTTAGCCTGCGTATCATCAGTATAGAGACAAATTCGGTGATCTCGTCTTTCGATTATAAAATGGCGCTATCCAGCGAAGTCCGCAAAATGGCGGAAACACAAACCACGATCTATCGTGTGCCGCCGAAAAAATAATCCTGAAAATAAAGAAGCTTTAAGGCAGCTGCGGTGGAATTGGAATGCAGTCCGGCAAGGCATCACAAGCGAGGTGCGCACTCTCCTTGGTATATCCGTTCAACCGTCCGCGGTAAATCCACCCGTTATCGGTTTTGAGCGGGGCAACCACGGTTCCGCTGTTACGAAGTTCCGGCGGCAAAGCCTGAATGCTTGCGGCGATAGCCTTATCCGTGCGTTCACGGCTTGCAAACGCCCCGATCTGGATCGACCAATCGGAGGAGTGGGCAAGACTATTACGCACCACATCATCGGTAATGTCTTCGCCGTCGCCAAAGACTCCCGGCGGAATAAATGCCCCTGTGTGCGCGGAAATGGCAATCAAGCCGGTCTCAAGACGTTTACGCACGGATATATCAAAATCCCCTTCGCCGATCATCTGGGTAAACGCATTGCCCTCGGTAATATTGAGTAGCGCCCACCGATCCTCACTCACGAAATCTTCCTCATCGGTCAGGTCGTGATGGAAATTCGGCTTCTCACGCAGGATATCATTGACCGCGACATCAAAATTCTGGATCGGCTTGCGCTCTGGAATAGGAATTTCTTTACGTGCGATAATAATATTGGAAAGCTTCGCAAACCCTGCATTTAATAGCTTTTCCATCTGCGCGTTACGGGATTTTGAGGTGCGCCCGCCGATCACGACACCGATAATGCGTCGATCCCCGCGCTCTGCAGACGCGACAAGATTAAATCCGGCCGCAGAGATGTAACCTGTTTTCAACCCGTCCATCCCACGATAGGACTCAAGCAGGCGGTTGTGGTTGCGATAAGTCTTGCCTTGATATGTCCAGCGCTGCTTGGAAAAATAATGATAGTATTTTGAATAATCATAGATCAGAACGTGCGCAAGTTTAGCCATGTCCGCCGCCGTTGTAACCTGACGGGAATGATGCAAACCTGAAGCATTTTTGAAGGCCGTGCGCTTCATACCCAACTTGTAAGCCTTGCGTGTCATCATGCGCGCAAAATTGCTTTCCGTATGCCCCAAATGCTCGGCCATTGCGACGGCAACATCATTCGCAGACTTCGTAACCAGAGCATAAATCGCGTCTTCAACTTTGATCGTTGAGCCGGGTTTAAGGTCGAGTTTGCTCGGCACCATACTCGCCGCATGTTTGGAAATCGTAATTCTGTCATGAAGTTTGAGCTTGCCGTTATCCAGCGCCTCAAAAACCATCATCAGGGTCATCATTTTGGTAAGAGAGGCGGGATGAACTCTTACATGCGCATCACTTTGATGAAGGATCAGCCCCGTTTCCGCATCAATCACAATCGCGGTATAGCGGCGCTTTGCCAAAGCATCAGTAACAGAAAAGACAAAAATCAGGCATGCCAAAAAGCAAATAAAACCGCTACGGGTAAACCCGTTGGTTTTAAAAGAGCTTTTGCGTTTTTGATTCTCCCCTGAAGACATAAAAAATAACCCAGATAAAAAAACTAAAAGCGAACACCCGACAATGATCGCTCCTTAAAGTAAAAAATTCTTGAAAAGTATACCCGAACGGGCAGATTCTGTCCATTAAACTGTTTTTGTGCGCTGCACAAAAAAGCTTGACGGCACTTAGTGCAGGTGTTAGTCCTATACGTGTTGTGCGATGCAGTAAAGTATGTTAGATAACACTATCAAAAAGATATCTGCCCGGATATCTGACTTTCTGCGTAGCGTAACGGAACTTATAAACCGCACAATTTATTTGTTAGGTAATTTTAATTAGTCCGAAAGGAGTATTGATATGGCTGACTTTAAGAAACCCGCTAATAATAATCCAAGCGTGGAGGCTGTATCCGGACCGAAAAAAACGGACACCGATAAAACTGAGAAAAAAATCGTGGCTGTTAAGTCGGAGAAGCCGGCCGAGCCGCAAAAAACAGAGAGTAGAGAAGAAGGGGCTAAAGCTGCAGAGCCGAAAAAGCCTGAAGCAAAAAAGCCAGTAAAGAAAGCTGCAACCCCTAAAACCAAGGCGAAGAAGGCCGCAGCAAAAAAGAAAGCGGCATCCAAGCCTAAGAAGACTGCAAGTAAGAAGGCAACAAGTAAGAAAGTTGTGTCCTTGCCTGCAAAAACGAAAACAGAAACTTTGGAGAAAACGAAAATGGCACAGAAAAATGCATCAACACCTTTTGACAGCTTTGCTAAAGACGCAGCTGACATGAGCCGCGAATACTCAGAGGCTTGTGTTAAGTCTAGCACAATCCTGATGAAGGGCATGGAAGACATCATGACAACAGCGATGTCTCTGGCTCAGAAATCTGCTGAAAAGCAAGCTCAGTTCATCAAGGAAGCAATGGGCAGCAAGACAATCAACGAATTTGCAGAAGTTCAGAACAAAGTTGCTCAGGCAAACTTCGATGACTTCATGGCAAGCGCGACAAAAATCACAGAACTGAGCACAAAAGTTCTGACTGAAAGCGCAGAGCCTGTAAACGCTCACTTCGGTAAAACAATCAAAAAAGCATCCGACTCAATAGCTGCTTAATTGTTCGCCGAAATCATAAAAATTTAAAACCCCGCTGATAAATATCGGCGGGGTTTTTGCTTGTCTTTAGAAATACAGAAAAGCGCTTACAACTAAACTGTCACCAGCGTGCCCGTGCTCTCGAGATCGGCCTCATCCGTCAGTCCTATAATTCCGCGCAAGACCGCAAAGGACACGAACTGATCCGCGCCGCCATCTTCATCCACGGCAACAAAACTATCCGTTCCGTCATCGGTAATCTGGACAAACTGGGTGATATCCTGTGATCCGTCGTACCCGCTCAAAATTGCGGAGATATCCAGCGTATCATTCTCCGCGAGATCAAAGTCACTGACTGAGTCTAGGGAGTCGTTCGGATCCAGAGTATCGAATACAAAAACATCCGCGCCGTTGCCGCCGATCAACTGATCGTAACCGCTGCCGCCGTAAAGAGTATCGTCCCCGTTTTCGCCGCGAAGGTAATCATTCCCTGCGCCGCCGCGTAAACTATCGGCATAACGCGAGCCTGTCACCGCTTCGATATTGAACAGCGTATCGCCTTCCGCATCGCCGCCCGTATTCACATTTGTCTCGAGATTAATATTCACGCCTGAACCTGAACGGGTATAACGTGCATAATCCCATCCGTCGCCGCCGTCGATGATATCCGCGCCGCCGTCTCCTTCGAGGATGTCCTTACCTGCCATCCCGTACAGCGCGTTGTCCTCCGCATCACCGTAGAGCCAGTCACGCCCGGAGGACAAATCCGCGCCGATAATATTTTCGATGGAAATAAGCGTATCGCCTTCCGCATCACCGCCCGTGGCCGTGCCGTTTTGCAGGTCGACACGAATATCCGCTGAAGAGGCGCTATAGTCAACGGTATCACTGCCGCCCAGCCCGTCAAACGTATCAATCGCAGTCGTCCCGAGGAACGTATCATCGCCGCCCGTAGCGCCGCTTCCACCCGCAATTAAAGCCTCCAGCTCGGCCAGTGTCATATCCGCAAACCCGTCAAAGGCAAAAAATTCGATCAAGTTGATATCATTAAATGTAATCTTGTTGGTCGTGCCGACAATGCCGATTTCATTCCCTGAAACATAGAGATCGGTCGGCGCATAAGCGGCATCAAAGACCAGCCTGTCCGTGCCCGTCGTTTCGGATATCACCTTGGAATCAGAGCCGTAAATATAGGTATCGTCCCCGCCTTGGCCAATCAACTGATCAAACCCCCCAAGCCCGTCCAGCGTGTCGTTCCCGTTCCCGCCGTAAAACGTGTCGTTATTGGCTGACCCCGTAAAGAAGTCATTATGTGAAGATCCCGTAACGGCTTCGATGTTATATAGCAGATCGCCCTGCGCATCGCCGCCCGTATTCACATTCGTATCCAGATTGATCGTCACGCCAGAGCTAGAGCGGGTGTAGCGGGCGTTATCCCATCCTGTTCCACCGTCAATCTCATCAGCGCCGCCATCCCCTTCAAGAATGTCATTCCCGCCAAGGCCGCTGATAATATTGGCTTGCGCATCCCCATAAAAAATATCGCGTGACGCGCTTCCGGTTAGATTTTCAATGGAGATCAGCGTATCGCCCTGCGCGAACCCCTGACTGGCTGTTCCGTTTTGTAAATCAACACGAACGCCGCTGGTTGAGTTGCTGTAATCAACCGTATCGCTGCCGTCCCCTCCGTCAAAGCTTTCCGCCGCATTGGTTGCAACAAAGACATCATCCGTCACAACACCGAAATTAATCAACTCCGTAAGGGTCATTGCGGCAAACCCGTCAAAGGCAAAAAACTCGATCAGGTTGATATCATTAAACGCAATACTGTTCGCACTGCTTGCCAACGTAATAAGATCGCCCGTCACACTCGCATCCAGAGGATGCCAGAGCGCATCAAAACGAACGGTATCCATGCCCGTCGTCTCGGTGACGTCATCCTGCCCGCTCGTAAAGACATAAACATCATCCCCGCCATAGCCGAAATAATCGTCATTCCCACCGTTGCCTTGCAAGGTATTGGAGAGCGCATTCCCGTAAAGCGTATCATTCCCCGCACCTGTGGTCGCGTTTTCAATCTCCGCGCCGTATGCGATGGCCACATTCTCAGTATTCAAAATCGAACTATACGCGCCCTCATCCAGCCTGATTGTCACAGCCGAAGAAATCGCACTCGTATCAAACGTGTCATTGCCGCCGCCGTCCCAAATCGTCATCGGCGTACCGTCGGTAAAGGTGTGAACCGTATCGCTGTCATTAAAGCCGGTATTCGCCCCGTAAACCTCCTGCAACGCGGCGATATCATAAAGCATATAGGTCTCCGCGCTTTGAGAGGAGCCCCAAGGCGTGCGGTTATAGGCCATCACAGAATATTGCTCGGTATTTTCATCCCCCGTCAGATTGGCCGTAAACGTGTGTTGTAGACCGAGCGCATGCCCGATCTCGTGCATCAGGGCATAAAACCCGTAGCCGCCCGGTGTGACATTCTGCATTTGCGCGGCACTGTCCAGATTCATCCAGACATCGCCGCCCACATCCCCCTGATCGGGGTAATAAGCCCACGCATCGGGGCTGGAGGAAAATGTCGTCAACCAGGCCTGCCCGAACGTGATATCGCCGATCCCGCTCGTGTCTTCGGTAAAGGTCAGATTGGTAAATGTTTCGATCATATCGAAAACATCACGCGCTGCATCCTCCATCGCTGCCGTATAGGGCTGGAATAGGGTGCGCTCCTGCGCATTCGACGCATAATAAGACGGCACACTGCTCAGAAAACTATACGTCACATTCACGCCGACACCGCCGCCCGGCCCCCATTCAAGCCCGGTATTCAGCTCATTGGCATTGTTCAGCCCGATGGATGGAGGCGTATATTCTCCCCCGCCGCCCGGCAACACGGCAAAATCTTTCAGGTAAACGTCCTGCTGCTCGAAACTTTGCGGGTCATATTTGCCGCTCTGACATAATGAACACCCGCACCCGCCCGTTACATTCAGGGTCATGGTGGAATCTGTGTCCGCTAGGCTGCCGCTCGGGCCGTTCAATGAAAGTGTCATGGCATTAAAACTCCAAAATATCGGTTCGGGAATGATATACGCCCGATATGCAAAACTCAGACCAGTAGAAAACCATGATTACAGAAAATAATCTAGAAAAAGAGTTTTTTGCTCTTTTGGATTTAAACGATAAAAAAGAAATTGGCTTGGCTGTATATTTTCTGTCTCACCCGATGGAATCTTACCTCTATTCCTCAGCTTCACTGTGACAAGTGTATTATCTTACAGTACATTCATGGCAAGAATTCAAATTTGAGGCTTTAATATGAATAACCTAACTCCGCCAGTGGTCTGCGTGTGCCTATTTTTAATCTTGGGTATGTTGATCACACCCCGAGTAATCTATGCGGAAAATCCTGAGATGACAGAGCCCTTAAGCGCTCTGCAAGAAGTGGAAAAGCAGATTAATGTTGAGGAAGACACGGAAGATCCTTTGCATCGTTGGAGGCGACTTCAGGAAGAACGCGTCATGCGCGAAATGCAAGAAACACCGGTGTCTGCCTGTGTTGGGGCACTTATCAGAACAGGGAAATGCATTAAACAGGGTTTGCTATATGTTTTGGGATATAACACCTCTCAAGTATTGCGAAGGACATAAAGATAAGGCCATTCTTCTTGATACAGTTGCAGATGTTTTGCGTGATGCTTTAAAAATGGACAACATCGCTTGCCTCGAAAGTGCCCTCCATGGGCTGGGTCATCTGGTTTACTACTATCCGAAAGCATCTGATATGATTCAATCATTCATAGACAGCTCAGGGCAAACTGACCCGCGCCTTCTGAATTATGCCAAGGCTGCTAAAACTGGATGTATCCAGTAAAATGGTCTGCGCATGAACTCAAATATGGGGCTTGAGCATAACTAGTTGTCATGGTCGAAAACATTGATATTTCCACCGTGCCGGTATGCCTGTGCTGCTTCTTCTACAAGCGCAATGTTCATTGCCAGTGCGTCTTTGCCAATATAAATGGGCATTTCTTCTATAACATGATCAGGTAATTGCGCTGAGGCAAACGGCATGATGTCTTCGATTGCTTGTTCATATTGCTCTACCAGGCTGTTGAAAAAATGTGATGAAAGGCCGATGTCAAAGAGACCCTCATCTCTTATCGCTCTGTATCGTTCTGCATCATCTTTATCGAGGTGATTATCACGAATTTTGCGAACCATTGCCTGTGTTAAATATAATGGCGCACGATCCTCACCCATTCTGGTGTCAAAAGCCAGGCGCAATGGATACATTTTATCTTCTGTAATCAGGCTGTATGCACATGATGCCTTGGCCATTCCTTTATGGCCTGTAGGCACTGACTCCCGCATGGAAAAATCATTCGGGTGAACAATTACCGTACTAGGCCCTTGGTCCCCTTGGTATACATTTGATGATATGATGTTGACATCATACGCGGCCATTGCTTTGATAACTTTTACCAAGTTTTCGACTGATTTAATGTCTTGGTCAAAACGTGCACCGAGAATACGTGCTTCTTTATGACCGTCAGGTAAGTTTTCAAAGATCTGGTCAATTGACTCTGCGTCTGTTTCGTAATCAATGTGGGCGAGTGCGACAACAGGGCGTTCAAGATTGCCGTCTGCTCCACAACTGCGCACTATTAATGTTACGCACTGGCTGACATTGTCTGTGCCAATGTTTTTCCCGTCAGAAATACCGATTTCTTTTTGTTCCACGCGAAGAGCGGTGTTGTCGAGTTCACCCTGGATACGTCTGGAGCTGCGTAGCAATTCTGCTGATTCTGGTTTTAGTCGATTGTAATATTGAGATTCCCTGGCGTTGTTCTCTTCTTCGGATAATTCTACTACCGGGTATTCACGATAAGCCAGTACGGTTTCAGCAATAGCATTGTAACGTTTATCCCGATCACGATAAGAAAAATCTTCGTGCCCTTGCTGATCATGCAATTGGATTGCTTTATCGTAATATTTGATCGCCTTTTCAGATAGAAACTCATTATCTGTAAAAATATTTTGCGGAAAATAAATGTAACTTTGAGCAGCAAGTGAATACATATTTGCAGCTTGCTTCATAAGGCTCATGGCTTCATATTGTTCTGCGGCTGCGACGTAATGATCTATCGATTTTTGCAGATGCTCGAAGTCGCCGGTTCTTGCAAACTCATTAGCTGCGTCATAAGCGGCTTGCTCATCTTCGGCTGCAGGTGAAACTAGCTCATAGTCTAATGGTGTTGTTATACGTGCTCGACTAGCCAGATTTCCAGGCAATGCTTTTATTTTAAACAGAATGTCTTCGTCAGTCGCGTTATGGGGATCAAATGCTTCGCCCCCAACGGTCAACTTGCTAGGTGCTCCATTGTTCCAAACGGACTGTAAATCTTCATCTCTATGCATTAAACCAACTTTTACTTAAGTACTTATATTACGCAATTGCTGCTCATTTTAGATTAAGCGGACGTCATAACAAAAATATATGTAAAAGGCTATAATTATGCCGCTAACATTAAAAAACTACCAATGTGTAATAATGAGATTAATATGATCTAGTCCAGTAAATATAATATGAAAGTTAAGGCAATTTTATGTGCAGTTGAAAAAGTAGATTTTTTTATATTAAAACAGGATAATAAACTAAGAAAATACATAGCCTTACAATAAAGTGCAGGAGGGTGGATGAGTTTTTCTAATGATTTTAAAGGATTACAACAAACGCAACCTTCTGTGAAAGACGCAGATGCGGTTTCAGATGTGGATGCACGAATTGATAGCATGGTTCAAGCCATTGAAAAAAATACAACAATTGTTGCTAACGCTGTTGTAGCACGGAAGCAACATGGAGGTCCTGGGCCAAAAGTGATGTTAGGTGTGGGGGAGTTGCATGAGGACGGTCTTCATGTGATACAGCAAATCAGTATCTTGGATGCACTTCAGAAAGCTGGGCTTTATTGTGCTACAGCTTTAGAATGGCCTGCGAATAATATTGATCTGCATATTGAAGAAATCTTCAAACCGGAAACAACTGATAAGGCCGGTTTAATTGGCATGCTTGGGGCTGAGGGGAACAGTGAATTACGTAACAACCTGTCTGCTGACACAACGCCTATACGTTCTGCTAACGCACGTTTGACCCGTGCACTGCTGCACGAATTTATGGATAGTCGTAATATACCTGCATTTTGTACTGATGCACCACGCGACTGGGATTTGTTTATACAAAACCAAAGAAAATTTCAGCATCTGCATATAGATGACCCGAAGGTTGCTGAGGCGGTAAAAGAAGCGATGGGACTTTTAAACTTCCCTGATGATCCTTCGTCAGTTCAGCCGATAGATTCCCTAAGGCAGTTGGGTATGCTGGCTCGCAATATTTATATCATCAATGAGGCAGAAAGGATCCTTAAAGAACACCTGGAGATAGATGTCGTTTTAATCGAGGCGGGGCGGGCGCATGTAACAGGAAATGATACATTAAAGCCAGAGCCAAGTCCTTATGAACATAGTATGAGCAACATTGTCGCAAAACGTTCAGAGCATGTATTTGTGGGTGCTCCTTTGTATTCATCTCAGGTAGATAGGGCGAATAACACATCTCCGCAGGCGTTGGCAGACCCTCAAATACTCATCCTTGATTATCTGGAGAAAACACCATTTAATACGAACTCATCTAAAGCGTCTGATTTAAATGAGGCATTGCAGGTGCAGGCTCTGGCGGCTTACTTTCCTTTTATTGGTGAGACCCTGAGTGGTCGGACTCCTTTGGAGTTGTATGACGAGCGTAAGGAAGCCCTCAAAAATGATTTGCGTGATTTGCGTGATAATAACGGGTTTACATTCGCTGAACCTGATCCTTATATCCCCACATGATAGTGTTTTATTGCGTTTATCGGTTTATAATTAAGGGCAAAGCCGTGAACAGTCCGGCAGCGAGAGCTAGATAAGCAATTGATAAAACATAAAGCATGGCCAAAGCCTTAAAAAATGAACCGCCTATGAAAGACGGCCCACCATAGTTATCTTTGTTATTTATACAGTCACCAACTGACCGTTCGTTGCCAGATCATCGACATCGGTCAATCCGGTGCGATTATCAATCAGAGCGATGGCCACGAAGTTATCGCCGCCGCCGTCAATGTCGATGGACAAGGTGCTATCCGTGCCGTCATCGGTGATTTGCACAAAATCGGTCAGCGCATCATTAAGCGGATCATAGGCCGCCAGCACGTCGGAGATATCAATCGTATCGTAATAGGTGCTGAAGTCTGTGATTGTATCGACCGCATCAAAACTGCTATCCGCGCTGAAGGCGAAGGTATCGTAACCGCCACCACCGGTCAGGGTATTGGATTTGTCAGACCCGAAACCGCAGAACCGATAAATTTATGTACAGATTTCTCATGCGCCGTTTCAGATTTAGGCGGTGCGGAGGAAGTCCCCGCTACAAAACTTGAAACCGGCACGTCTTTCACAGCAATCGGCGCGTTTAAAGCATAAATTCCACACACGACTGTCACGAAGAGACGTCAATCTCATTGTAATAAAGCCATAATAAGCTGCATGTTTTGACTCTAATTGAACCTAAGGGCCTCTCGGAGCTGGATCACCGGAAGGAGACCAGTCTGGCCCTTCGGAATTAGATCCTATCTTACCTTCGGGGTCATCATCCCAGAATGCAGGGCTTGTGCGCCCGGCTGCAAGATCACGCGTATCAATGTGGGTGTTTGTATCAACATCATAGTTGCCAAGCCCCCTCACACCGGGGATACCTTGCCAGATCGTCTGAGTAACTTCACGTGTTGGCACAGCGGCTCCATTCGTATCAATCGGCCTCACGTCAAGAGCCTTACCCAAATTATGCTGGGAAAGGCTGACCGTGCTCTCCAGAAGTGCTGCTGTATCCGGGTGGCGATATCCCGAGATTATATCAAATCGTTCAATGAGCGCACTACCCTCGGAGGCAAGCTGTGCATTCATCATATCTTTTAGCGTAAACAAGTTATCAATAAGTCTGGTGTCCATGTCACCATCACCGTCATTATCATAGTCGAGATCAAAAACCCGATTACCATAGGTATGTGTTTCTGGCACGCTCTCGTCCCTTCGCCAGTCTCTCGTAAACTCGTCAAATTGATCACCAAGGTCTGTAAACGGAACATCCGCAGCATTCGTTCCCGGCGGCAAAAACTTCGCCGCATAGCCGCTCGGCTGAGAAGGATCGATCGCAATGACCAGCTCTTCATCGTTATGAATATTTCTCAAGTGAATGTCGTCAGCCACAACCACACAACCCTTTTATTCTTTTTAAATACGGCAACTCCGCCCATTTTATCTGCAAATACTAATTTAAGCAAGAAAACTGCGGCATATGCTAAACGTTGGTTTGCCCCATTTTATGCAGAAACCTGAAATGTGATCGGAGCATCTGCGGCAAACTCAAACTGTGATAGGGCAGGCCGTATTCCCTGATCGTACTGTCGATAATCGGCGTGATTTTCCGGTAATGCACATGACACATGCGCGGAAAAAGATGATGGCAGGCATGGTTGTTAGACCCGCCAAAGAAAAAGCTCGGCCAGAACCCTTCGGGGTTCCAGTCACAACTCGTGACCAGCTGATGGATTGCCCAGTTATGTTTCAGCTTGCCCTCATTATCGGCAACCGGAAATTCGGCCTCATCAAAGAAATGTGTGCCGACGAGAACGGCCACAAATACCAGACTGATAAAAGCGCTGCCCACCAAATAGGCCAGAAGAATTTGCCAGAGCGGCACGCTCATAACGGCCATAGGAATAAAAATATGGAAGCTGAAATGCGTGATCTTGCAAAAGATAAAACAGGACCAGAGCTTGAGCGGCGAAACGCCCTTGCGCATCCATTCATAGTCTTTTGACAGCATGTAAACCCAATCTCCCCAGAACACTGAATGCAACAACGCCAGCGAATAAACGAAAGGCGCGTAAAAAGCCTGGTATTTATATTTTCTATGCCATGGATGTTCGGGGCTGAGCCGCAGGAACGGATTTTTATCAATGTCCTGATCGCTGCCATTGACATTGGCAAATTGATGATGCGAACGCACATGCCGCAACCGCCACAACATAGGATCAATACCGACCGTCGCAAAACTAATGATATGGAGCAGTTCATCTATCCACCCTTTGCCCGTGATAGCACGGTGGCTGGCATCGTGTCCCACATTGAAACCGAAGATTAGGCCTGAGAGTGAACACACAACCGCCAAAAACAGCAGTGGGAAGCCGCTCACACCGCCGAACAAGATAAAGCAATACAGGCCGTATGTTAGGACAAGCCAGACTAGCGCCTTCAGCCAGAACTCCGCAGTAGGGCCGTGTGTCAAACGCGCCTCAGACATGAAATCCTGCACACGCTGCTTTAACACAGGATAAAAATCCCGATAGGGGTCATCATCTTTGGCAATAAATTTCACATGATCCATAACAACGCAACCTTGATAAATAGTGCACGGTTCAAAACCTACAGAAAATAATTAAACAATGTTCAATTATTACCATAAACACAAAAAGCCTCTGACAGCAAGAAAATAAACACTGTTCAATTAAAATCAAAAAATGGAAGTTTTGTAAAAGGTATTGGCGAACAAGACATTAGAGCCATCCGAAAAGTAACAAGACAGGTAAAGTATTTTTTTTTGAAACTTTTATAGTCTGGACACGAATATTGACCTCGAGAAATACCATAATCAAAATACCTAGCACTTAATGCACTAGCACGAACGATCATAACAATACCCCTTTGGCCATAGGCATTTTGACTGCAAACAAATAACCAACCCCTTTAAGGAAAGAACATAAAATGTATAAACTCTACTCGATCGCAGGAACATGCTCGACAGGTATAACCGTACTCATGGAAAAAATGGGTGTGGACTTTGAAGTTATCCAGAGAGACGACGTACCGAACTATTCCGAAATCGTCCCGACCAATCAGGTCCCCGCGCTGGATGACAACGGCTTAATCATCACCGAAGGCGCGGCAATCGCCCTCTACCTGCTCGAAAAAGAGGGGCATGCAATGCTGCCCGAAGATATGGCGGCAAAAGGTGAATTCCTGCGCTTTTTGATGTTCAACTACGCAACGCTTCACCCCGCCTACAGCAAGCTTTTCGGCGCAAAACGCATGATCGAGGACAGCGAGCAAAAACAAAAATTCATGCAGGATCTGGCCGATAAGCTCTCTGACACATGGGCAATCTACGATAAACGCCTTGCAAGCCAGAAATACGTCGTAGCAGGAGACAGCCCGACCGTCATCGACTATCTGCTGGCGGTCTATTCAAGCTGGAACAACAGATTCCCGGAAGTCCAAATCACGCTGGGCAGTAACGTCGAAAGACTGATGAAAGAGATTGCCGAATTACCGGAGTTTAAAGCCGCCTACGCCCGCGAGAATACCGAATTCAAGGCCGCGGCCTGATATATACCTTCAAAACCTAAACGACTGATACAGGCCACTTTTTTACAACGTGGCCTGTTTTTTTGTAATCGCACAAAATGTATCGCATTAGACCTCAATTTTATTTGCATATGCCCCGAATTTGATATAATAAATTCCGTACGCACGTGTCTCTGGCCCCCTAGATTTCTAGATATGGTTATGCAACGGCGTAAACTGTTTTAGACTGGAAGGGTGGACAAACGCCCGCTAATTTGAAAAGGTTTACGTTATGGAACGTAATGTTGTTGCAAGCAGCCGGGGCCGCGATCCCCGCTTCATTGTAAAAATGAATAACGGCTTGACCGTCGCATCCGTTGATGTGATGACTTCATTGCGTATGCGTCTTCCTTCTCTACGGGACTCTATGTGGTAAACCCGCTGGCTCGTCTGTTCAAATCTAAACACAGGCGGGCGGGATCGAAAAACAGCGGAATTCAAGCTGTTCGATCTTTTTTGAACTCGAAACAGCTTTTTACCATTTTTACTATAGAGGAGTCTCATCATGGGCAAACTTGTATCTTTTCGTAACTATTCCAGTGTAGCGGGCGGCATGAAAGCCGCCGGAAAAAATACCCCTGTTTCATTCACCGGTTCCCCTGAAGAACTGGTCGAGCAGCTGAAACCATCGCTGCCGATGTATATTTTAAACACCAATCATATTGAAAACACCGCGAAAAACTTCATGAACGCTTTCCCCGGAAAGACGATGTTCGCGGTTAAGACAAACCCGCACCCCGCCGTCATCGCCGCGATGTACAGAGCGGGCATGATGCAATTTGATGTAGCATCACTAGAAGAAATAGAAATCGTTCGCGCAAACGCGCCGAAAGCCGAGATTTACTACATGCATCCGGCCAAATCACCCGAAGCGATCAAAGAAGCCTATATCCGCTATGGCGTCCGCCACTTTGTGCTGGACTGCGCGGACGAGCTCTACAAAATCATCCGTGAGACAGGTCTTGCCACCGACCTGAAACTCTACATCCGACTTGCGCTGCCGAAAAACGCAGAGGCATCAATTGACCTGTCCTCCAAATTCGGCGCGATGCCTCTGGAAGCCGCAGAATTGCTGCGCAAATGCCGCACGGTCAGTGAAAAACTCGGCCTGTGCTTCCATGTTGGAACGCAAATCCACGACGTATCCGTGTTCGGCCGCGCACTGCAACTGGCAAAAACCGTGATCGACCACAGTGGCGTAAAAGTCGATATTCTGGATGTCGGCGGCGGCTTCCCTGTTACATATATCGGTGAAGATGTCCCTTCCATCGAAGCGTGCATGGATACAATTAAACAAGCGATCCGCAAACACGGCCTGTCCGACCTTGAACTAATGGCCGAGCCGGGCCGCGCACTTGTGGCCGAAGGCGGAATGCTGATCGCCCGCGTAGAATTGCGCAAGGGCAACGTGCTGTACATCAATGACGGCACCTATGGCGGCCTGTTCGATGCCGGCCCGCTTCTGGGAACACGCTTCCCTGTGAAGGCGGTACGCGATAACGGAAACTTTACCGCCAAAACAGCAGGTTTCTCTCTGGCGGGGCCGACCTGTGACTCACTCGATATGATGGCAGGACCATTCGACCTGCCCGCCGATATCCGCATGGGGGATTGGATTATCTTCGAAAATACCGGCGCCTATAGTCAGTCCATGCGCACAAACTTCAACGGCTTCGGAGCCTGCGAGACAGTATTTTTACACACCCCTCTTGAATGAGACACACATGATACGCATCAAAACATATGTCACGCACAGCCCAATTAACGGGCTGGGCGTATTTTCCGGTGAAAAATCCATACCCAAAGGCACACTGATCTGGTCGTTCGAAGACAATTTCGACCGTATTTATACACCCGAGGAATACATGGCCTTCTCCGACAGCGTAAAACAATATCTGGGCTTCTACGGCTACCGCTACAAAAAGGACGGGATGTATTACCTCCCCGTCGATAACGACCGCTTCGTGAACCACTCCATCATTCCGAACACGTATGATGCGGATGACGGAAACACATACGCCCTGCGTGAAATTCTCGAAAACGAAGAAATTACAACCGATTACGCGGAATTCGATTATTACTGGGAAGAGACAAGATTACGCTTTGCCTAACGCGGTAAACAAATAAACGCTATCCCAAACGTTCCGCAAAGTCTTCATAGCCAAAGCGTTTGATAAGTTCGTAAGTTCCGTCTTCGTGCAAAATGCCAAGATCGGGCAGGGGTACACCGTTAAAGGTCGTGTTCTTTACGAAACTGTATTGCATCATATCGGTAAAGACCAGTTTTTGCCCGACCTCCAGCGGCGCGGAAAATTTATACGTGCCGATCACATCCCCCGTCATGCAGGTATTCCCGCCAAGAATATAGGTATTCTGCTCCGATGCTCGGCTTTGCTCGACGATTTCCGCGCCCATAATCTCGGGCGTGTAGGGCACTTCCAGAACATCGGGCATATGCGTGGATGCAGACGCATCCAGAATGGCGATTTTTTGATCATGTGGAATGATATCCAGCACGGTTGCCACCAGATACCCGCCGTTCAGGACATGCGCTGCGCCCGGCTCCAATGTCACACTGCCCGTAAATTCCGATTTCAGCTTTTGAAGCGCAGCAATCAGTTTTGCAACGTCATAATCCTTGTGGCTGTAGAAATGCCCACCGCCAAGATTGAGATGCGAAACCTTGGAAATCGCAAATGCAAATTCACTGCGCACATGCTCGACCAGCTTTTCGGAATCCTCCGCCATATTCTCGCAGAGGTTATGAAAGTGCAGCAAATCAACCTGCGCCAAGACGTCATCCGCCAGCTCTTCTTTACGCACGCCAAACCGCGAACACGGCGCCGAAGGATCATAGAGAGCGCTGTTTTTCACAAGAGAAAGCCGCGGATTAACCCGCAAACCGATCACCGCATCGGGGCGTTTACACCTCACAAACGCAGCATATTTTTCAAGCTGCGCCACCGAATTGAAATAGATATGGGAGGAGTATTTCAGGATCTCGGACAAGTCATTCTCGGTATAGGCGGGGCTGTAGGTATGCACCTCCTTGCCCTCATCCTCGCTGCCGAAATGCTCCGCACCCAGCCGCGCCTCGTATAACCCACTCGCCGTTGTCCCGTCCAGCACATCGCGCATGAAGGGAAAGACGACCGGCATCGCAAACCCCTTCGTCGCCAGCAGGATTTTCACGCCTGCCTCTTTACGAATGCGCGCAGCAATCTCGAGATTGCTTTTAATCGCCGTAATATCCGCAACATAAGCGGGGGTTTGGATATGTTGTAAAGCCTTGAGCGACACACTAGGCCGCCTTGTCTTTATCGGCATAAACCGCGCGGCGTTCCGTCAATTCACCCAGATCGGACTCCAGCTCCTTCACATGCCATTTCAGGCCTTGCTTCGCGACTTCCTCCATAAACGGATCAGGATCAAGCTGCTCAACGTTCCAGACGCCCGGCTCCTGTCCCCAAAAGCCTTTCGCCATCATGATCGCACCCGTGACGGGCGGCACACCTGTGGTATAGGACACCGCCTGCGCCTGCACTTCCTTATGCGTTTCCGCATGGTCGCAGACGTTATAAATCAGAACGGTTTTCGTCTGCCCGTCTTTCACGCCCGTAATCACACACCCGATGGAGGTCTTGCCCGTATACCCGTCGGAGAGGGAAGACGGCTCGGGCAACAGTGTTTTCAAGAACTGGATCGGCACGATCTCGACGCCGTTATGCTCCACGGGATCAATCCGCGTCATGCCGACATTCTGCAACACTTCCATATGTTTGATGTATTCATCCCCGAACGTCATCCAAAAGCGGATACGTTTTAGCCCCCTGATATTCTGAACAAGGCTTTCCAGCTCCTCGTGATAGAGCAGGTAGCTCGCCTTTTCACCGACCTCGGGATAATCAATCATCTTGCGGAATTCCAACGGCTCTGTCTCGATCCACTGTCCGTTCTCCCAGTATTTCCCGCGCTGTGTCACTTCGCGCAAATTAATCTCGGGGTTAAAATTCGTTGCAAACGCCTGCCCGTGATCGCCGGCATTGCAGTCGATGATGTCGATATAGTGAATTTCATCGAACAGGTTTTTCTGGGCATAGGAACAGTAAATATTCGTCTGGCCCGGATCAAACCCGCAACCGAGGATAGCGACGATGCCCGCGTCTTTGAATTTATCCTGATACGCCCATTGCCAGTGATATTCGAACTTCGCCTCGTCAATCGGCTCGTAATTCGCCGTATCCATGTAATTGACCTTGGTCTCCAGACACGCATCCATGATCGCCAGATCCTGATAGGGCAGCGCCATGTTAATCACCAGATCGGGTTTGACCTGATTGATCAGCGCAACCGTCTCGGAAACATTAGCCGCATCCAGTTTTGAAACGCCGATATCAACGCCGAATATGTCCTTGCACTCTTTTTGAATGGCTTCACATTTGGACAGGGTTCGACTCGCCAGATGGATATTCTCAAAAATATCGCGGTTCATCGCACATTTCTTTGCAACAACATTTCCGGCGGCTCCGGCCCCGATAATCAGGACGTTCATGGGCATTTTTCCTCTAAGTGTGAATGCTTTATATCGCTTGAAAATCGTCAAGAATCAAGTATAAGCGTGACATGTTGAACTACATGAAATCAAGTGACGGTTTTCTGGGCTTGCGCGAGGATGAAATCATCCCGCCGGAGCAGGCCAAAGCCGTGATCGTGCCCTTCGGTTTGGAACACTCCGTGAGTTACGAGGGCGGCACATCCAAAGGCCCGCGCGCCTCGCTCGACGCCTCTCCCGAGCTTGAATTCTTTGACGAGGTGTTCTGGAAGGAATGCTGGCGCGAATACGGTTTCGCCACCCTCGAAGAACCCGTCATCCAAAAAGACCAGACCAAGGCACTGGCGCAGCTTGAAACCATTATCGAAGAAATTCTGGAGCAGGGCAAATTTCCCCTCACCATCGGCGGTGAACATGCCCTGACGGCCGGTGCTATTCGACCGTTCGTCAAACGTCACGAAACGCTGACAATCCTGCAATTCGATGCGCACGCAGATTTGCGCGACGGCTATCTGGGGGAGCATTATTCCCACGCCGCCGCAATGTGCCGCTGCCTTGATCATGAAAACGTACGGCTGGTCAGTGTCGGTATCCGCAATATCTCTTCCGAAGAAATCCCGTTCCTTGAGGCCAACAAAGACCGCATCGACATCTTCTGGATGAAGGATCGCAAGAGCTGGAACGCTCAGGACATCGCAAAAGCGGTCGGCGGCGGCCCTGTTTACGTCACATTCGATGTGGACGGGTTCGACTCCTCTCTGATGCCCGCCACAGGCACACCCGAGCCGGGCGGCTTATTCTGGAATGAGACAATGGAAATGATCGCTGAAGTCGCAAAAAAAGCCGACATCGTAGGCGCGGATGTTGTCGAACTTGCCCCCAGAGACGGCCTTCATGCCTGCGATTTCGTGACCGCCAAACTCTGCTACAAACTCATGAGCTACGCGCTGCTCGGCGGCCGGAAAAAATAAGCTATTCTGCCGCTTCGATATCGGCATCCAGATCCTTACGATAGGTCTTGAGCGCTTCAAGCATAAGCTCTGCAACCTTCTCGGATGATGCAGGGTTCTGCCCCGTAACAAGATTTTCATCGGCAACCGCTTGCGGCTCGAAATTCTCGCCCTTCACGATTTTCGCGCCCAACTCTTCCAGCCTGCTTTCCAGCAGGAATGGAACGGTATCGGTCAACCCGACAGCTTCTTCCTCTTCATTTGTAAAGGCCGAAACCTTGCGTCCTTTCACAACTGGTGTCCCGTCGGAATATTTCGCATCCACCAGACCCGCGGGGCCGTGGCAAACAGCCCCGACGACACCACCATGTTCTAGTGTATTTGAAACAATCGCCGCAAGATCTTCATTGCCGGGCAAATCCCACATCGTCCCATGGCCGCCGGGCAGAAATACAGCCACGTATTTCTCCTCGTCAATGTCCTTGACCGAAGCCGTATTCTTGATTTTTGCCATCGCATCCTTATCATTCAGGAAACGCTCGACGCTCGCGGGGTTTTCGCCGTCTTCACCGTCTTCAACAATGCTTGTGGGGTCAATCGGTACCTCGCCGCCACTAATCGAGACGATCTCAACCTCATATCCCGCATCCTGAAACGCGTAATACGGCGTGGCCATTTCCTCAAAATAAACGCCTGTTTTCTGGTCTGTATCGCCTACAGTCGCAAATGATGTAACAACAAAAAGAATAAGCAGTTTCTCCATTAATCCCGTCCTTGTAAAAATTCATATCCGTTTCAAGTATCTAACGGTTTACACGACAAATCGTTCATTCGCAAAATCTTAAACCGAAAAACGACAATCTTCTTCCTCTTGATATTTTTCGGTCCAATTGATCATGACCCTCATACCAACACCCAGCATCAAAAACCCGGCCGCCATTGGCAGCAGCGTTCCGTTATAAAGCTGTCCGATGATGACCCCGATCACAATGGAAATACCTGTAGAGACAAAACTAACATATGCCGAACCTAGCCCCGCCATGTGTCCCATAGGCTCCAGCGCCATCGCACCCATATTCCCGAACATAAGCCCAAGACAGAAAAAACAAAGCCATGTAAACAGCATAAAGACAATAAACGGCGCACCCCAGAATAAAACGATGACAAGAAAAACAGCGGACGCCCCCAGAATGATATTCACGGCAAGATTTGTAATGCAACGCATACCATATCGTTTCACAAGCCTTGAATTTGTAAAAAAAGCAACGCCGACACCCATGGCAAGAATGCCGAAATAAATGGCAAACATCTCATCAACGTTGTAGATGTCCTCAAAAATCTGCTTTGAGCTGCTCAAATATGCCACCAAAGCCGAAAACGCCAGACCGCTGGTAACGGAATATCCAAATGTGACCCGTGTCCTCGTCGCTTCCATAAATCCGCTGACGATAGCTTGTATCGAAAAAGGTCTTCTGTTTTCCGGTGTAAGGGTTTCCTCCTGTCTGAAATGGGTCCATGTCCAGACAACCGCGCAGGCGGCAACAAAAAACCAGAATATGCCCCGCCAGTCTGAAAAGAACAAAATGAATTGCCCCAGAGAAGGCGCGACGACAGGAATAAGGATAAAGATACCCATAATCATGGACATCACCTGTGCCATATCTCTGCCCTTAAATTTGTCACGCACGATAGTAACAGTAACAATTCGTGGCGATGCGACACCGACACCCTGAATAAAGCGCCCGATCAGCATAAGAGTTAGATCCGAGGAAAAAATGGAGATCAAACAACCGAAAAGATAAAGCCCCAAACCGTAATAAAGAGTGGGTTTTCTTCCTATTGCATCTGCAAGTTGGCCGTAAACGGCATAACCGACCATCATGCCCGCGAAAAACACGCCAATCACAAGCTGAATGCTATTTTCCCTCTCAACCTGTAAAGAGGCCTGAATGTCGGAGAAAGCCGGCAGGACGGCATCAATCGATAAGGCAACAAGCGCCGTCAGAGAGGCCATTAAAACAATAAATTCTTTCAAGCTGAAAAGTCCCTACAAACAAGATAAAGAGCCGCCACTCGGTAGCAGCTAGAAAACACATTCACTTTGAGAGCTAAAAAGTTACTTAAGCGCCTTTTACGCTGCGAAGTTTTTTCGAACTTTGAATATCATTCACCGGCTCCAACTCGACATTCTGTCCGGTATGCTTGGCTTCGACCACTTTCGCAAGATTGGCCAATCCTTCTTCATACTTTGCACCGATCATTTTTTCGCAGCTCATAAACAGATCGAAAAACTTGCCGACAAAATTATTCGTACCCTGCATTTGCCACGTCGTAAACGTTGTATCCCCGTGCGGCTCAAGCTTGAATTCAACTGTGCTTACACCCTTGAACGGCTTGAAAAATTCGAGACGAATTTCGATGTGCTTCGGCTCATCGGCTTTTGTAATCGTCATCTTGCCGGAGCCGACCTCTTTATTCCCGTCCCATGTCATGGATGCGCCTTCACCGCTTTCGGGGCCTTCATAGGCGACCTTTGCGTCAGGGTCAATCTTCGCCCACGGAGACCACGCGTCCCATTTGTGGAAGTTTTCAATCTCTGGAAATACCGCGTCCGGACGAGCCGGCAAATGCGCGCTGCGGGAGACGCTGTATTCACTGGGGCGGCGTGCAACAAGAATAACCAGACCGATGACGGCAAGAACAATAAGACCTAAAACAAGCTGCATGACAGCGCCCCCCAAAAAATAATTTAACGAATGCATGCAGTATTCATGTTTTGACACGTTATCGCAACAAAACATTTCACCAAAAGACAGCGTGAAACGAAAGCAAATTGAATACAGACTAGCTTAGTGTGTTTTCCCATTCGACGTTGAATCGATTCGGCTCGGGCCTGGCCTCTCCGGCGTTTTCTTCTCGGCGATCGACCACTCGTCCGCTGTAATGTCCAGGGTCTCCATCTTCTCCTGCAAAGACGGCTTCGAAGTTTCCGACGGGGGCGTCGTGGTTGATTTTGACGGTTTGCCATTTTCTGAATTCTTCGAATCCATCGATTTCCCTTTCATCTACGTCCCATCCGCCCTTTGCGGCAAAGGCGATGGTAACAGGTTCATGAATAATGGCGGTTGGATCACCCGTGTCCGGGTCATTGAAGTATTCCGCAGCCTTGATCACGCGGTTAAGCGGATCGGTATTCCAATGCGGTGCGCCTTGTTGTTTAACACGGAACATCATGGCGCCATAATCGACAACGCCCGTGCTCATCAGTTCCTCCCACTTACGGGTGAAGTCCTTCGTCATCTGTACGCCCATCGGCAACATACCGGCATGCAGCTCACCCTTATCCTTGCGATGCTGTTTATATGTTTCGGCATCCAGCAACAATCCGGTAGCATAAACACCATAACCTTGCTCTTTGGCATCACCCAGCATCCCCGCCATGAATTCAGGGTCGTGGATATGATCTTCCATAGCCACACTATACCTGTTTTCAACCGCCCAATTGACGAGTCTGCGCACGGCCTCTTGATAATACGGCTGGTTCTCATCCAGAATTTCGGGATGAAAATGGCGGTTGCGGTCATCCTGATTAAAGCACTCATCAATAAAGTTATGACGCAGAAAAAGGGTATCCTCGGGGAAAAACTGTTTACGCTCGAGCGCGGTCAGCATCACCGACTTCCCGACCGATGGCCCGCCCGAGGAAATCACAATCGCGGGGTCGTTCTCCTCCGTACCGATCGTACTCTCCATCCTGCGTTCATCAACGCTTGGCTGGTTGTTCACAAAAGCGCGGATGAAACGGCTGACTTTTAACTCGTCATGAAAATCCTGAACGCGCACAGGGGCTCGCTCTGCCATGACCATGGTCGCCTCATCACCGAAAAGCCCGAGCTTGCGACTGGTATTGACAAAAAACGAGGATGCAGAATCATCCTGTGTATCTACCAACAACGCTGTGAGAGTTAACAATTCACGACCAGACAAACCTTCAACGCTTTTCCCCGAATAAGCGAGCGCCTGATCCAGCTGCGTGCGCATATCCTCAAGATCACGTTGATCACCAGTATGAACTTTATTTAGCGCCAGTGCTTGGTCAACAATGGAATGCGCATGCACATCCGTCTGTGCCGGAGCAGTCTGCGGTACCTGCGTCCAAGCAATGTCTGGCAAATATTCAAATCGCTTTAACATTCTTCTCTAACCGTATTTCTCCGCACCCGCGCTAGGATGTTTTGCTTTTTTTACTTTTAAGCGGATACTTCTTATCCAGCACATCATACATCTCGCCAAACTCTTCAAGCTGGTCTTTAAGGATCGCCGCTTCGGCAAGCCCTTCTGCAAAGGCCTCCTGTTCCAACTCGTTTAGCTCAATATTATCTTCGTTCGTTTTATCTTCACTCATCATCCACATCCTTATCCTAATTGCGCGCTGGGATAGACAGCCTTACGGCTCATATCAATCTGCTCGCGCATCATTTCGCCCAATTCCTGCGGCGTAATAGAACCGTCTGCCAAAAGCTCGTCCAGACTGTCCAGTCCTTGCCGCACGTCTTTCTTATCCAGCCCCGCCTCACGCTTGACGCCCTCAAACCATTTCAGCTTGGCCTCATCCTGCCCGTCGAGCAGATATGCAATCAAAATCAAACCTTCCAAATTGGTCAGCGTATGACTGTCCAGCCCTGACTGGCTCAACGCCTCGTCCAGATCGGCTCGGAACTCTTCGGGATCGCCGCCGTGTTCACGCGCATTTTCTTCAATCGCGGTTTCCAATGCCATACTGATGTGCGGATTGATCCGTAAATCCGCTCCGAGATTGTGCGAAGACAATGCCGTATAGCCCAGAACATCAACGTTACGCTCCTTCGTGGCATTACGTGCCGCCAGCATCACACCACCTGCCTGCACGTGTTCATCTGCAAACAGGACCAAATCGCCTTCATCAAAAATGAACGGATCATAAAGCGGCTGCGAAGTCAGTCTCGTTAGGGTAGATGCCGTCGTTCGTGTAGACTTATCACTGGCCAGAGCCAGCATCGGGCGGTCATCGGCATAGCGGATATCAAGATCGGGATATCTCGTCTCCATGTCGGCATTCAGGCGTTTTTCCAGTTCCTTCGTGTAAACCAGAACCATGAAATTAATGTTGACCCCCGGACGTGTGTAATCCTTAACAGGATGGGAAATATGAACCGTTTGCGGCCCATCGGCTCCGCGGTCTTTCATTTTTCCGACAACCTGATCGTTGACCTTTTGCACAACATCATCACTAAGCCATTGATCGGTCACCGCACGCGCTGACAACAAACGCAGCTCGTTAGGAGCCTTGCCATGCCACGGACTGAATGTACCGTCCAGAAACTTTCCGCGCTTCGCAACATGCCGCCATTCCAGAACGCGGCTTTCGGGATCGTCATCAACATAACTGCTCGCATCGACTTGCGGAACTTCTGTTTCAAACTTGTCGGTAACAACTTCCAGAGATTCATCATCCCCATACGGCTCGCGTTTTCCGAATACATGTCCTTGTTTCTCCGCAATCGTCCGCAGCAAATTCGCTTTCTGCGTTTTAAAGAATGTATCCAGCCTGTCGGTGACTTGCTCCGTCAGTGTTCCTGAAAACTCATCCTCGAAACGCTCCTGATTTAGAATTTGCATTCCGTGATAATTGTCGTAACGCGCAACGGTTTCTTTGGTTTGCGGATCAAGGAAGTTAATTTCCCCCATAACGGAGGCAACTTTTTCAAAATTCGGAATCTGCGCCGCCAAATCTTCGTCTGTGGGTTCTTTAGAAACCTGCCTTGGATGAGATTTATAAAACAGCTCCAGAACGCCGCGTACGCTGGAAATGTCCATTTTTCCTTTGTCGAGTTCAACCCGCATTTGCACAGGTTTTGTTCTGTCAGCCGACTTTCCGTCCAGCAGTTTCAGTTTCACTTTTTTGCCGACACCGTGAACGAGTAATCCCGCAACCTGTTTTGCGGATTCGCTATGCCCGCTCAGCATTTCGCTCTCGAGGCTTTCACGCATTGTATCAATACCGGGGATCCCGTCGCCGACCGCACGTTGCTGGACGCGTTTTCGGGCTTCGTCAATAGGTGTGTTCACATACAGCAAACTAAGCTTTGATCCGTCAGAGGTCAGAGCGTCAATATGCTGCGGATCGGTGATGAATGTGCTGTCAATCAACAGCTGCGGCAAAACTCTAGCTTCTGCATATTCGGTAACCGCCCGCCACTGTTTGTCTTTGATCATATTCAATTCATCTTCGGTCACGCGCCCGTACATACGGCGGTTCTCCGGATCATTCAGGTCAAGCCCTGCGGAAGCTTCCATATGATTGAGCATCAGGGGCCTGAACATATCCTTGTTGATACGGATATAGCTCTGGTCATCATCACGCAAAATACCAAGCGTGCGTCGGGACAACTGTGTTTTCCCCGAGCCTTGACCGCCCGCAACATGTATGTGCTTTTGCCGCGTTTCCCTTGGATCGGGAACAGGTTCAAGACCGTCCTCCATAGCAAGCGCAATCTCGATCGCGCTGTCAACATACTGGCGAACCAACTCATCGGCTTTCCTGTTATAGAGATAGGTCACGGCCAACTCTTGTGTAAGTTCGCGCTGACGATCTTCGTCAAATTCACACATGCCCAAATCTTGGCGCAATTCAATCAGGCGGTGAATCTGATGCACAACGCCGAAAACTTCTAAATCCATTCTCGGTTGCGATTCCCCTTCAAACTCCTGTTTGATCGCTTTTTCAACATTTTCTGTCACACGCGCACGATACTCTTCCAACTCGCTCTTAACGGGTTTCCAAGGTTTAAGGCCAAGCTCTTCTTCAGTTGACTCGATTTCTTGAATAATCGGGTCTTTTTCGTCGCCCTCGAAATCCTTTTCCGTCCATTGAAGATGGGGTAAGGCATAGTTATCGCGGATATTACGCGCCACTTCTAGAAAATGTTCATCACTGTCAATTTTGATATCAAAAGGGATGCGTGCGGCAAGCCATTGCGCGGTCAAACGCTCTGGTGTTAATTGCACAAGATCGTTGACATTAAGACCCGTCGCCTTGTGCATATCGGCTAATAATTCGTGATCAACAGGGGAAACGGTATTTTCCGGACGGAAAATAGTAAACTGGCTCTTATCTTGAACCGTGTCATCAAACAATGCAGATAAAGCGTAAGCCATTGTATTACCGCTTAAATTTCACCCTTAAAACAACAAAATTTTTATAATTTTTATAAGCTTCAATCTATTATAGTCATTGTTTTAAAACCTAACCACCTTTTTTGCAAATTTCCGTAAAGCTTTGGATATCCACATTTGCGGATATGGAAACCCCATAAAATGGCTTTTACCTCTCCCGACATTATGATAAAGCTTTGCCATCCAAAAATGGGGGTGGTATTGTCCCCTTCACTTGGTTATAAGGAATTTTACTTCAAACAAAGACATAGGGAATTGAAGATGAGTGATATTGCCGATCGCGTAAAAAAGATCGTTGTTGAACACCTCGGTGTTGAAGAAGACAAAGTAGCCGAAGGTGCTAGCTTCATCGATGATCTGGGCGCAGACTCACTGGATACAGTTGAACTGGTTATGGCATTCGAAGAGGAATTCAGCATTGAAATTCCTGACGACGCCGCAAAAGACATCCAGACAGTTGGCGATGCCGTCAACTTTATCAAGGAAAACGCGGGCGAATAATCCGTCTTCAAAAGGGCGCCCCGAATATGCTGGGCGCCTTTGCGTTTTTTTTATTATTCAAAATCAAACAAAGCATAGTGTGATATGAGACGCGTTGTCATAACGGGAATGGGTATGGTATCTCCGCTCGGTTTCGGGGTGGAGCATAATTGGTCTGCGATTACCTCCGGAAAAAGCGGAATCAAAAAGATCGAGCATTTCGAGGTCTCCGATATCCCGTCACAAATCGCGGGCATCATTCCGACAACGGACAGTGAAACGCCTGAAAACGGTGAGTTCAACGCCAATCTGTATGTCGCGCCCAAAGAACAGCGCAAAATCGACGTCTTTATCACTTACGCTCTTGCCGCCGCGCAGGAAGCTATCGAAGATTCCGGTTGGAAACCAACGGAAGAGGAAGATCTCGACCGCACGGGCGTTCTGGTTGGCTCCGGTATCGGCGGCCTTGATGAGATTTACAAAACAAGCCTTCTGATGGAGGAAAAGGGTACGCGGCGCATATCTCCGTTCTTCGTGCCTGCTGCTCTAATTAATCTGACCAGCGGCCATATCTCCATCAAACACGGCTATCGCGGTCCGAATCACTCAGTTGTTACAGCCTGCGCAACAGGAACACACGCCATCGGCGATGCGGCTCGCCTCATCGCGTTTGATGATGCCGATGTCATGGTTGCAGGCGGAGCTGAAGGTGCTGTTTGTCGCCTGGGTGTAGCAGGGTTTGCCGCCGCACGCGCTCTTTCCACCGGCTATAACGATCGCCCTGAGGAAGCTTCACGCCCATGGGATGAAGGCCGTGACGGTTTCGTCATTGGCGAAGGTGCGGGGATCGTCATTCTCGAAGAATATGAACACGCCAAAAAACGAGGCGCAAAAATCTACGGCGAAATCGTAGGCTACGGCCTGTCGGGCGATGCGTACCACATCACATCCCCGCCGGAAGACGGTAACGGCGGTTACCGCGCAATGAAAGCCGCTCTGAAACGCGCGGAAATGAACCCATCCGATATCGATTACATTAACGCGCATGGAACATCCACACCCGTTGGTGACGGCATCGAATTCGGCGCCGTAAAGCGCATGTTTGAAAATGATCTGGACACGGTTTCCATGTCATCAACAAAATCGGCAATTGGCCACTTGCTCGGGGCTGCAGGAGCGGTAGAGGCAATCTACAGTGCGAAGGCCATTGAAACAGGCATCCTGCCCCCGACACTGAACCTCGAAAACGTCTCCGAGAATTGTCAGGGTATTGATCTTGTGCCGAAAGTCGCAAAGGAAAAGAAGATAAAAACTGTTCTGTCCAACTCTTTCGGCTTCGGCGGTACGAACGCCAGTTTGATCATGAAGGCGGTCTGATCTTCGACGAATGCTTTTTCTCCAAGCGTCGTGGAAAGACTCTGGAATTTTAAATTCCCGCAATTAAGATAGGGCGCATGAAAACACTCACAAAATTTTTTCTCGGTGCTCTGGTCTCCTTTTTTACTCTGGCCATTCTTTCAGGTGTCGGTGTCTATGTCTGGGCGATGCAGGAATACACCAAGCACGGTGATTTCAAAGAGGCGCAGGAATTCATTGTACCTTCGGGAGCGCACATCGGCTTAATCGCCGAAGCCCTGCATGACGACGGCTTGATCGAAAACACGCAAGTCTTTAAGTACGCTGGCAAAATCACGGGCCAGGCGCCCAACCTGAAAGCCGGAGAATATTTGATCCCTGCGCAGGCGTCAGTCAAAGATATCTTAGACCTTCTGGAGTCGGGAAAAACAATTCTACGGAAAGTGACAATCCGCGAAGGACTGACTAATTACGAGATCAACCGCCTGTTATCCGAAGAAGAACGGCTCAAACAAGTTGAAGTCTCTCTGTTAAAGGAAGGTAGATATCTCCCGGAAACCTATACATTCCAAAAGGGCGAAACCAACGCGGATATTTTAAGCCGAATGGCCGATGCAATGGATACGACTCTGAACGATCTCTGGGATAAACGCCAGCCTGATCTGCCGATCAAAACGAAGGAAGAAGCTCTTATTCTGGCCTCTATCGTTGAAAAAGAAACAGCAGTTCCGGATGAGCGCAAGCGCGTGGCGGGTGTATTCATTAACCGCCTTAAGCGCGGCATGCCTCTGCAAACCGACCCGACCGTCATCTATGCCATCACAAAAGGCGAGCATAAAAATGACGGGCAGGGGCCACTCGGACGCCGCCTTCTCAAAAAAGACCTGAAATTCGATTCCCCCTATAATACCTATCTCTATCCGGGGCTGCCGCCGGGGCCGATTGCAAATCCGGGCAGGGCATCGATTGAGGCAACCCTAAATCCTGAAAAACACGATTACATCTATTTCGTAGCAGACGGTAGCGGAGGGCACGCCTTCGCCAAGACTTTGGCCGAACACAACGCCAACGTCGCCAAATGGCGCAAAATCAGAAAAAATTCAAACTAAGGAAAATGTTGGTAAGAGATTACTCTTCGTCTTGACCGCCTTGGGGGTTCTCATCGTCACGCTTAGGCCTGCGCTTTTCCGGATGAATCCACTTCGGGCGCTCGTCTGTGCGGCGCAAATCAACGGGCTGCTGTCGGTTTGGCTGGGTGGAAGATCCGTTGCCGAACCCAAAAACGGGGGAATTCGGTGCTTGCACAAATTCGGGCCGCGACTCGATAGCCTGACGTCTGGCCAGATGCGGTGCGAATTTCAAATCCGACGGCATGTTATCACCCAGAATACAGCCGAGCGTATCCTCATCGCCGGCATCCTTGCGGTGAACGGGCTGACCTAATACGCACGCCTTGATGAAATAGTCAAAGGCTTGTAGCGGCTTTGACGGCGGACTGACATGTTGGAAGACTTCCGCGCGATACGGATCATTCAAAAACATTAAAGGCACTTGATAGGCTTGTGAAATATGTGCGTTCTTGACCGCACCGATATGGATCATCAAACACGTATCCAGAATATGAAAGAACTCTTCTTCGACCGGAATATTCAGATCAAGGTAATCCATATCCGCGTATTCCAGCGTAAATCGCCCCGTCTCATGGTCGAATAAAATACCGACGACTTTTTTAAACAGGTTTTCACTGCTCAAAAGTCCGACATCACCTTGTTCTGTAAGTAAAAAATCTATGTCCATCGATAACGAATCCTGCATTTAAAACCCGACTTGGCAAGCGGAACCACACAACGAAAAGACATAGAAGCAATGAAGGACTGCTAAGTCTTTTTTTAGGCTAATTTCATAGGACTAAGCGCGTCCTTGTCAACGGATGCCGCCGCTGCATCCTTTTCTAGGTCTTGCGCTGCACCGGCCGCATTCACGCGGGCTTCTTCCTTGATCACCATGCTCATACGCATCTCTTCTTCGACTTGCGCGGTGGTCACACGCTCGATCTGTTCAAGAGCAGCAGCACCCGCTCCGGCTTCTAACGCCAAAGCCGCAGCCGCATTACTGAGAACATTGCTCTCGACTGCTTCAACCGTCTTGATCTCGGCGGCACCCGCACTAGAATGATAAGCCGCTTCATCTGATGCATTCTCCGCACCTGCATAAAACGCAGAACTTTCAGCTTCACTTACCATCTGGCGCGTAAGATGAGCCACACTCTCAAAGGATGCGATTTGCTCGATATTGGAAAGGTTCATTTTTGAGCCTTGAATACCGGCCACTTCGATCTCGACGTCGTTAAGAGTCTGGTGGATTTCACCCTCCATAACGGCATCTTTTATAACTTCTACCGGATCTGCTGGTAACATGTTTCTACCCTTTTAAATTATTGTTATTACTTAATTATACCTAATACGGCACACCAACGCGAAAACGCACATATTCTGCCGCTGTCAGCTTACCCTTCTCAATATACCCTATGGCGCAAAAAATTTCATTTTTTATTTTATCGCACAGATCAGGGTCAATCGCACAGTTGAAGTCCGCATACCCGTGTCCTTTCTCGAAAACAACCGAAACGGTCAGCGTTTGCGGGTCCATCACAATCTCTTTGATCGGAGCATCAAAACGCTTATCGCAAACCAACGCGATATGATTATCTTTGGAAACGTGAATCTCGATATTCATACACTATAACCCGTATTGTCAGGCCACATTTATGGCTATTTTTATCTTGGTGTCAATTTAAGGATCATCTCGTGTATTGCCTTTAGCATAAGCCTCGGTCACACTAGTGGCGGAAAATATCATCTCCTGATTGACGAGAATCCAAAAAAACATGTGCGGCATTACCGGTTTCTATACAACCAATTCCCATCCCGATCGGCAGGCGATACACCGTACCATCGCCAAAATGACCGCAACACTTTACCATCGCGGGCCTGACGCGGGCGATGTCTGGCAAGACCCCGAAACTCCGTTGGCCTTTGGTCACAGACGCCTATCCATCATAGACCTTTCAAGCTCCGGCGCACAGCCGATGACATCATATTCTGATCGTTACGTGATTTGCTTCAACGGAGAGATATATAATTTCAGAACCTTGCGTGCCGAACTGGAAAAACTGGGGACTCCCTTCCGCGGACACAGTGACACCGAAGTCATCCTCAACGCTTTGGAAGAATGGGGCTATGATGCAACAATAAAAAGCATCAACGGTATGTTCGCCTTTGCGCTCTGGGATCGTAAGGAAAAACGTCTCTACTTAACTCGTGACCGCATGGGCAAAAAACCGCTTTATGTCGGCTGGGCGGGCGGAGCATTGGTTTTCGGCTCGGAACTGAAATCCCTGACCGCGCATCCCGACTTCATCAAAAAGGTCGACCGCCTGAGCCTGACCAGCTATATGCGGTTCGGCTATGTCCCGTCGCCGCTCTGTATCTACGAAAATGTCTGGAGCTTGCCAGCAGGACATCACATGGCGCTGGATTTAAAATCCCTGTCATCGGGCGAATCCATGAACGCACACATGAAGCCGTATTGGAGCCATCTCGACACACTACAAACCGCACGCGCAGGCAAACACCATAACAACGCGACAGTTGTCTCCGACTTTGAAGAGCTTCTCGAAACCTGCGTGCGTGAACGCATGATCTCCGATGTGCCTCTTGGGGCTTTTCTCTCGGGCGGTATCGACAGCTCCCTGACGGTTGCTATGATGCAGAAATTGTCCGACCGTCCGATAAAAACCTATTCGATAGGCTTCCACGAACGCGGCTACGATGAGGCTAAATTCGCAAAAAAAATCGCCGCACATTTGGGAACGGAGCACCATGAACACTATATTGACGCCAAACACGCGCTCGATGTCATCCCCGCACTCTCCAAAATCTATGACGAGCCGTTTGCCGATATTTCCGGCATACCGACATACCTTGTCTCCGCTTTCGCCCGCGACAGCGTCACGGTCGCGCTTTCCGGCGACGGCGGTGATGAAATGCTCGGCGGCTATTCCCGCCACGTGAAAGGGCCTAAAATCTGGAAACGCCTGCAGCGCGTTCCGAAAAAAATCCGCAATGCCTTTTCTTCGGGAATCTCGAAAGTCCCCGTTGAGACATGGGACAAACTCTCCGGCTACCGCCCGCATTTCGGCTCGAAAATGCACAAGGTTGGCAACGCGCTCGCGATGGAAGACCAATCACAATTCTATCTCCAGCTTGTCAGCCAGTGGCACAACCCCGATAAGCTCGTCATAAACGGCGCAGAAACCCGGATCCCGCTCACCGACCCGATGCTCCAGCCTGAAGGTTTAAGCTTCGGCGAACTCATGATGTACTGGGATGCGATGTCATATTTGCCCGGCGATATTCTCACGAAAGTTGACCGCGCAAGTATGGCCGTCAGTCTGGAAGTCCGCGCTCCTCTCCTCGATCAACGCATCTACGAATATGTCTGGAGCCTGCCAGAAAACTACAAAATCCATCAGGGGCAGGGGAAATGGCTCCTGCGCCATGTCCTCGAAAAACATGTTCCCGAACGCCTCTTTAAACGCCCGAAACAGGGCTTTAACATCCCGCTTGCCGAATGGCTGCGCGATCCTCTGAAAGACTGGGCGGAAAACCTCCTTGATGGCAAAAAACTGGAGGAACAGGGCTATCTCGACGCCGATAAAATCCGTACCATCTGGAACGAACATATGGACGGCAAGGGCAACCACGCGAACAAACTCTGGACCGTCCTGATGTTTCAGGACTGGCACGCCCGCTGGATGGGTGGTTGAAATAATAGAGTGAACGAATAACAAGAGTTACTAGGGGTTTATGGAATACTTTCTCATTCCGCTGATCGGGTTTTTCGGATTTTGCCTGAAGGGCATCACAGGAACAGGAACGACAACGGTTATCGTTGCGCTCTGCTCCCTCATCATCGAGCCGAAACTGACTATCGTCCTTGCTTCATTCGTCAATATGTTCGGCGGCCTGAGCATGATAAAAGTCGATCCTGTTCCGCTTCCCAAAAAATACTGGATACCCGTCACGGTCATGATGATCATCGGCTCCGTGCTTGGCGCATGGGCGCTAAAAGTTGTGCCGAAAGATGTCTTCGAAATCATCCTCGGTATCGCATTTTTCCTCGTCTCAATGTGGTTCTTGTTCAAAAAGACGCAGAGCAAACCCGCCGATCACCCGCCGCCGAACCAGGCCACACCGGCCGATATGGGCGTAGGTTTCTTTGGTGGCTTCTGCGGTGGCTTCATCGGCTCGAACGCCCCGCCGCTCGTCTTTCATTTCAGTCGTTATCTGAACAAGCGCCAGATGCGACGGCTACTGGTGCTGATCTTCCTGCCCTCTGCCATCGCGCAGACCGCAACATTCTGGATGAATGGCATGTTGGACAAACAAATTGTGATCTACGGCCTGACCATTCTGCCTTGTATGATTTTGGGCATTTATATTGGAAACAGAGCCTTTCATAAAATCTCTGAACAATTTTTCCGCCGTGTTATGGGCGTACTGCTGATCATCGTCTCATTAAAATTAATTTTCTGATGAAAATATAGTTTTTCCTGTGAATATGAAAATAGTATACAATTCTGAAAAACCAATAAGAAACGCGGGTCATGTCGAAAATCATAAATAAATTAGCACAAACACCTCTCACAGACGTGTTCAGCCAAAGCAGCGATGTTCCACAAACCCCGCAAAAGCGGGCAAGAACGCTCGTGAACTATATTTGGGTTAGCGAAAGCCCGCTTGACGAAAATTCTGATTTTTTGGGTATACCGCCGGAGCAATTAGAGCGTACCCTTAGAAATACGCAAGAATACGACGAAGCTGATGTGGTTCTCTGGCTGGATTACAAGAAACTTGATCCTGAAACGCGCGGACAGCTGGCTCAAGATGCAAACCCATTTAACCTGCCCAACATTCAAATCAGGGATTTAAACACAGTTCCAGATTATACAACAAACCCCTTGACGGCCGAGGACGACGTACAACTCTTTGTGAAAGTCGACATGGCACGCTTACAAGTCTTATCTCATGGCTTTAAGACAACAGATTACAATGAAATTTATTATGCGGATATGGACGTGCCCGATTTAAAACTGCGTTCACCTGAACTCAAGGACATCATGGATAAATACGGCCTCACTCTCGGACAGTATTATGAAGACGAGATCGAGGGCATGTGCTACGAAAACAGCTACATGGCGTTCAGGCGTGGCAATGGGCAGGATTTTCTTGAAAACTGGCTCATTCCCGCATCTCAGGAGGGCATGTTTCATGAGGACGGACGACATGATACGGGCGACACGCCAGCTCTTATGAGTTTTATCATACTTCAGGAAAAACTAGGCATCGAAACGCTCGGAATAGACGTCTGCCTTCAATGCGGTACCAGACTCCCGACAAAATCGCATGACGCAATAGCGCCGTATCTGGCAAATTCGGCAGAGAACGGCTAAGTTTTTCCACTTTCTATCTTGGAATTTTTTGCAGCGCGGCGTAGTGTCTGCCTATGAAAATTGCAATTACAGGCGGCGCAGGATTTATCGGAACCGCCCTGATGAAGCTCTTGCTTGATCAGGGGCACGATTGTATCTGGCTGGATATAAATCGTTCTGCAGCCTTCCCTGAAAAGGGCAAGATTATTGATGTCTGCGATCTTGAAGCCATGACAGAAGTTCTGCAAGGTGTAGACGCCGTTTATCATCTGGCGGCCGAACACCGCGACGACGTCTCACCGATCCAAAAATACTATGATGTAAATGTCGGCGGCGCGGAAAACCTGATTAAGGCGGCCGAAGCAAACGGCATCAGAAAAATCATCTTCTCAAGCACGGTCGCAGTCTACGGACTCGATGCGGGAGAATCTAAGGAAACCAGTACGCCCGACCCGTTTAATGACTACGGCAAATCAAAACTCGAAAGCGAAAAGGTTTTCGAAAACTGGGCGGTCAAAGACCCTGCGAATAATCTGGTGATGGTGCGCCTCGTCGCTACATTTGGCCCGAAAAACCGCGGCAACGTCTTTACCCTGATGGATCAAATCGCACGCGGGCGTTTTATCATGGTTGGCGATGGTGAAAACAAAAAATCCGTAGCCTATCTTGGAAACGTCGCGGCTTTCTTCGCCCATTGCCTGAAATCCGAAGAGGGCACAAGCATCTATAACTATGCCGACAAGCCCGACCTCACCATGAAAGAAATGGTGAGAGATATCCGCGAAGGCATGGGAAAGCAGGGCTTGGGGCCGAAGATACCATATCTCATTGGTCTGTGCGGCGGAGCTTTGTTCGACATTCTCGCGGTATTGACGCGTAAAAAATTCCCCATTAGCGTCATTCGCGTGCGCAAATTCTGCGCCAACACGGTGGTCAACGCCGATAAGATGGAAACAACGGGCTTCAAACGCCCCTACACATTACAGGACGGTTTACGGGACATGATGTCCAGCGACTTCGCCGACCAGTTTTCAGGCACGCCGCCGATCGGCGAAAACAAACAAGACGACGACAAATCAGAGACACAGAAAAAAGTCGCCTAAACGCGCTTTAACGACGTAAAAAGAGGCCTATGGCTGGCAAGAAACTGCTATACACGATTAACCACCCCGACTGGTTCTGGTCGCACAGATTGCCGCTCGCGCTCGGCGCAAAGGAAAACGCCTACGACGTACACGTCGCCATGAGTGGAGCCTCCTCGGATATTAAACTTAAAGACGCAGGATTTACGGGTCACGACCTGCCGTTTTCGGAAAAATCCGCATCCCCCGTCATGGTTCTGAAAACCGCATTAGCGATTCACAAGATCCTGAAGGAGGAGCAGCCAGACATCGTCCATGCCATCACATTAAAATACGCGTTCATCACCGGACTTGCCGCGCGGTTCAACCCGAAGGTCAAAGCCGTACATACAATCGCCGGGCTGGGTTATTTGTTTTCTGGCAATGGCTTAAAGCCTAAAATTCTTAGATTCCTGATCGGCCCGTTTCTTAAATTTGCCCTGAAAGGAAAGGGGTATCGTATCATATTTCAGAACCCTGATGACATGGATCTGATGATCCGCCGCCGCTTCGTAAGAAAGGATCAGGCGCATTTGATCCGCGGCTCCGGCGTTGACACGGAGCAATTCAAACCCACAGGAGAAAAACCGGAAGACCCGCCGATTGTTCTCATGCCGACACGCCTCGTGCGGGATAAGGGCATAGCTGTTTTTGTGACGGCGGCAAGGCTGCTTAAGAAAAAAGAAGCCTTTCGTGATGTCCGTTTCCAGATTGCAGGCGGCATCTCCAAAAACAACCCGCTCGCCATCACTGAAAAAGAAATGAACGAAATCGCCGAAAAGGGAACAGTAGAATGGCTGGGCAAGGTCGAAAATATGCCCGCGCTTCTGGCAAAGGCAACGCTGGTGGCATATCCTTCTTATTACCGTGAGGGCGTGCCGAAGGTTCTTCTCGAAGCTGCCGCGATGGCCAAGGCCATTGTCACCACGAATCACACAGGCTGCCGTGAGGCCGTCTCTCACGGCTATAACGGTCTGCTCGTTCCCATCAAGGACGCTGCTGCGACCGCTGACGCCATTGAGGAACTTCTGACCGACCCCGAACGTCGGATAAAAATGGAAGAAAGCAGCCGCAAAAAAGCATGCGAGGAATTCGACGTAAAGCTGGTCGTAGACAAGACATTGAAGGTCTACTCAGAATAGATATATGGTCGCCGCTGTCGGGATTTCTTTTATTTTTTGCTAAATTTTTCTATCATCATATGAACGGCGAAAACAATATCGCGAAGGAACAGGCACATGCATGATCCCGAAACCATGGGAAAAAAAGTAAAAGAGACATCTGACAAAGACGGATACCTGACGGGAAAACTATTGCTGGCTATGCCCTCGATGGGCGATCCCAGATTCGAAAAAGCCGTCATATTCGTCTGTTCACATGACGAGCACGGCGCGATGGGATTGGTCGTGAACAATATCTTTCAGGGTCTTGAATTCGACGAGCTTTTAAGCCAGCTTCACCTTCAATCGGATATGAAATTCGACCTAAGCAAGACCAACATTCCCGTGATGAACGGCGGCCCGGTCGAATCGGCACGCGGCTTCCTCCTGCATACGCCCGACTTCAAACGCGATGAAACCGTGATCATTGATAAAAGCTATGGCATTACAGGCACGGTAGAAGCCGTGCAGGACATCATGACGGGCAAAGGTCCCGATAACATGCTCTTCCTTTTAGGGTACGCAGGCTGGAGCGCAGGGCAGCTGGACTGGGAATTACAGCAAAACGCATGGCTGGTCACGGACGCAAACCCCGCGATCATTTTCGAGCAAGATCCTGAAAACAAGTGGAACAAAGGGATAGCACAAATCGGCATTGATCCCGGTATGCTCTCCGCCGAAACCGGAAACGCCTAGTGCTTGGAATGCAGGTCATTAATATCAGGGAATTTTTCATATAAAAACCCCAATATTTCTGTATCTATGGCAACGATTGCCATACCGATTGCTTTTCGAAAGGTCTTTTCTTCTTCTTCAGTTAATTGCCCCTGCGATTTTTCAAGAGCCAAAGAGAGCTGTTCGATAGCTTTTAAAACTGTATCCCTGACTTCAGTCGCGTTTTCTATGTCCATTAAGATTCCCGCAATTAAGCTGCAAGCCTGTCCTGAATTTTGGAATAATCCTCAAGCGCGCCGAGCGGCCCGATCCCCGCCAGTGTCGGCGTAGAACTGAAAATGCGCTTCGCAACCCGATCAATCGAGGCAGTATCCACGGCATCAATCTTTTTAAGAACATCTTCAATCGGAAGAATTCGTCCGTTCAGCAACAACGCTTTTGCCTTCATATCCACACGGGTCACCATGGATTCCCGCGCCATCAGCGTCGAGGTGCGCAGCTGCGCTTTCGCACGTTCAAGTTCGCTATCCGAAACCGAACCTGCCAGCTTGCCGATCTCATCACAAACAACGGGAATCAACTCCGGCAGTTTCTCCGGCCCTGTTCCGGCATAAATCCCGAACTGCCCGTCATCCGTATACGCCGTGTGATAGCTGTAAACGGAATAAACCAGCCCGCGCTTCTCGCGTATCTCCTGAAACAAGCGTGAAGACATACCGCCGCCCATCAGAACCGCCAGTGTTTGCGCGGTGAAATAATCATCTTCAATGCGCGGCACACCTTTAAAGCCTAGAATGATATGGCTTTGCTCCAAATCTTTGCTCAAACGGAATTCACCGCCCTGATAATCTGCATCCTTGCGAGTAAAGTCCTGATCCTCTGGCAACGAATCAAACATCTTTTCAACCAGAGCAACAAAAGCCTCATGCTCGACATTGCCCGCGGCACACACCACCATACGAGACGGAGAATAAAAACGCTGCGTATATCCCATCAGCGTATCGCGCTGCATGGATTCAATAATCTGGTTCGTGCCCAGAATCGGAGCACCAAGCGCTTGACCGGGATAGGCGGTCTCGTAATAGTGATCGAAAATCACGTCATCGGGTGTATCATTGCACATCCCGATTTCCTGAAGTATAACCCCTCGCTCCCGCTCCACTTCATCATTGGGCATTGTTGAACGCTGCACCATGTCGGAAAGCACATCCACGGCCAGCGGTAAATCGTCCTTAAGCAAATGAATGTAATAACTCGTCAATTCACGGCTGGTGTATGCATTCATATGCCCGCCAACATTTTCGATCTGCTCGGCAATATCATTGGCTTTGCGCGTCGGTGTCCCCTTGAACAACATATGCTCCACCATGTGCGCCACGCCGTTATCTTTGAGGTCTTCAAAACGCGTCCCCACACCGACCCAAACACCGACAGCCACGGTCTCAACCGTATCCACGCGGTCTGTCACCACACGCAAACCGTTCGGAAGGGTTGTAATCTCTACCTTATCCATAAATAGTCCTATGCTGTTTTTGAAAGATGTTCCGGTGAAACGCGGGAGCGCACTCTCACAAAGTCCTCAACTGTTTTGAGGTCATTCTTCAGAACGTCCATTTTTTCTTCACGCTCGAACAAATCGGCAAGATGCTCAGGTAAAGCAGGGCGCTCGCCGATAGCCTTCTCGACCGCATCGGGGAATTTTGCCGGATGCGCGGTCGCCAGCAGAACAACGTGGCCATCCGTCTTCTCCGAAACCGCACGCGCACCTTTAAGCCCGACCGCCGTGTGCGGATCAAGCATGTACCCGTCACTCTCGTAACACTCTTTAATCAGTGCCAGAGTTTCGTCATCGTCCGCACGGCTAGCCATAAACTTCGCCTGCGCGGTTTGAATGTCCGCCTCGTCAACTGTAAACGACCCGTTCGCCTTGAACTCCGCCATCACAGACGCCAGCTTGTCCGCATCGCGTCCGAACAAATCAAAAAGATAGCGCTCGAAATTACTGGAAATCTGGATATCCATAGACGGGCTGATCGTGGCAAAAGACTGATCAATGCGCATCTCGCCGCTTTCCAGAAAACGCGTCAGAATATCGTTCTTATTCGTGGAAACACACAGATACTTGATTGGCAGCCCCATATTCTGCGCGGCATAAGCCGCAAAAATATTCCCGAAATTCCCCGTCGGCACAACATAGGAAACCTCCTTATCAGGCACACCAAGCTTGATCGCCGTCGCAAAGTAATAAACGATCTGCGCCATAATCCGCGCCCAGTTGATCGAATTCACCGCCGACAGGTTCACAGCATCCCGAAACTCTTCATGTCCGAACATCGCCTTGACAAGGTTCTGGCAATCATCAAACGAGCCTTCCAGCGCGATGTTGTAAACATTCGGCGCATCAACAGTGGTCATCTGTTTGCGCTGAACGTCTGAAACGCGGCCCTTCGGATGCAGGATAAAGATATCGGCATGATCACACGCCTTACACCCTTCAATCGCCGCCGACCCCGTATCGCCGGACGTCGCCCCGACAATCGTAACCCTGTCTCCGCGCTTGGATAAAACCGCATCAAAGAGCCGCCCCAAAAGCTGCAAAGCCACATCCTTAAAGGCAATCGTTGGCCCGTGGAATTGTTCCATCACGACAATATTGCCCTGACCCTGATTGGGTATAGGGTGAAGAGGAACCACGTCTTCATCACGGAAAACATCAGGCCCGTAAGTCTCGTCCAGAATCTTACAGAACTCGCCCTTCTCCAGACAGCCCTCGACGAACGGGAACATAACGGCTTCGGCAATCTCGATATAGGATTTACCCTTGAGCGCCTGCCAGTTGATCTGCGGCCATTCCTCCGGCACATAAAGCCCGCCGTCCGGCGCAAGCCCCGCCAGCAATACATCTTCAAAACTACGCGGATTTCCGCCGCCCCGGGTCGATATAAATCTCATCATAATGCATCAACTTCTATGGTCTTTATCAGCCTGTGTCAATAAATCATGACACGCGGGCAAAACGGCGAAAGGAACCCAGAAAAGAAGCCATACACTGCTGAAATTGGTATACGCCCCGCCCGTATCGAAAAGCCCGAAAAACAAACCCATCAGCAAAATCAAAAGCGCACTCTGATCACCATCCTGCCTGAAAACGCGGTGGCCTTGTAATAATATCAAGCCGATACAGGCAAAAAGGAACAAAATACCGATCGCACCACCTTGCATCATGGTACTAAAATATAAGCTATGCGGATGAGGGACGGATTCCACGCGGTTGGGATATTGAACGTCATAACGAAATTTATGCGCAGCTCCGAAACCCAATACGGGTTTGTCATCGAGCTTTTCAAACACTTGCGCCCAAACCTGAAGCCGTCCGCCATCCGCACGCTTGGCAAGATTGGCAAAGTCAAAATTTTGCGTCAGAAGAAAGCCGAGCCCCACCAGCCCCAGGACACCCAGAACCAAAATCTTTTTCCAGTCCCGCTTCAACAAAAGCCATGAGCCGTAAACCATGAGCAAGGCAAGCAACGGGCCACGGGAAACACTCAAAACCATCACGGTTACAAACACAAATCCGATTAGAATCTTGGCCGCCTTAGTATTCATAAAAGCAAGAACATGAATACGGGTTGAGTAAAAGATAATGAGTGCCAACCCGTAAAGAAGCCCGCATTGAACGGAATTCTCTGCACGGCCCCAACCCTCAAGACGTTTGCCGTTTGCAACCTCCCAAAACAGATGGATATTGCTCAGGATAAGAAAAACCCCTGTGACCAGAGCGCTGAGGACAAAGACATCCTTCACAACCCGCCAGAAGCCCGGCCGTTTTTTCACCAGCACAAAAAGCATAAGACAAAAAAGCAGAATAAACGGCGCAACTTTCATTTTTTGCAGCATCCGCTCGACATCCGCATCAAACGACCAAAAGCTCGACACGGCGAAATAACCAAGAAACAACCCCAAGGGAATAAAGAATTGGCGCGTTGGCCAAAACGCGCGGATTGTTTTGCGCTCTTTATATGCAAATGCCGCAAAAACCAGATAGCTGAGGTACAACAGAATACGGTGCGGACCTGTCGGCAGAAAAAAGAAACCTGCAAAGAGCAAGGGAATCAGAATAAGAAGCGAAAGCTCCAGCCGACCGAGATCTGCGAACTTGCCCTTAAGCCAAGAAAACTGCGGATTGTCCAGAATTTGTACTGCGAAAGCCATAGTCACCCGTTGTCGTCCCTATTGCCCGAAAAGATAACGAAGCCGTCTCATGAAAGAAAGTGATTTATCCACTCTTGCGCCCGCTCGTCCCATCGCGCTTTTTTGGCGGTTGCAACGGCATTCTCGGACAAGCGTTCGAACAGGCGGTCATCTTTCAAGATCTGCATCACGATATCGCGCCGCTCCTGATCGTCGAGCAGGATATACCCGTCTTCCCCGTGCGTGACTCTTTCCTTGAGCGCCCCGACCCCTTCTGTGATAACGGGCAGGCCGCACGCCATGGCTTCAACGGCACTTAAACAAAAAGTTTCGTCCTCGTGACCGGGATACAGCATCAGCCGCGCCTGTTTCATCTCTGCAATCAATTGGGATTTGGGGACGGGGTCGCGGAAAATAACATTGGCTTCCTCAAACCGCTTGAGCCGCTCGCCGCAAGCTTCACGCCCCTTTTCGCCGCAGAACACATGAAACTCTGCTTCACGCATGTAAGGCGCGATATGCTCCGCCCAAAACGTTGCGGTCTCTTTAAGCCCGCGATAAGCCTGCGAGATAAAGACCGCGAGCGGCAATCTTGGCGCAGCCTCATCATCTCCGAGGGAGGGGACAGGAGTATCAAAAAACACATCATCGATCCCGTGCCCGATAATATGCTTGGTTTTAAACGGAACCATCGGTGGACAGGCAGCCTTGTGATACTGGCTCAGGAAAACACCGTCGGGCTTGTATTTGAACGCCGCGCTCCAGCGTCCCTTTTTGATCGTCTTCAAAAAACGCACCGGATTATGAAGCCACAGAACATAACGAACCGACGGATCATGCTTTATCTTACAAAACAGACTGGCATCATTATTCACAATAACCAGATCATATTTCAGCTTAATGCTCTCGGGCATCTTCAGCCACCGCACACCATATTCCTCGCGCTTTTCTGTCACCGAATTATAGACGTCGACATCATGCCCGAGTTTGACAAAATTCTCTGCCAGATTAACCGTGCAGGATTGAATCCCGCCGATGGGCTGCGTGCGAAGCGTTTCGCCTGAATAAGCGTTTGATGTGCAATCTAGAAACGCGATCTTGGCCATAAGATTAATACCGCTCGGTCGGCCAGCGATAGGTCTGGGTCAAGGGGCGGTCAAAAACGCGCTCAATCATAAACTGACAAACCTTATCGACATGGAAATAATCATGCACCTTCGTATGGCCGATCCGCGCAATTTCTTTCCGCTCGTCATCATGTTCCATATAGTATTTGATTTTATCCAGCAGCTCCTCATTCGTTTTGAAAGAGATAAAGGAATCATCCCCCAGAACATCTTCGAATTGCGGCCCTTCGGGAATAAAGGCAAGCAGACCCGAGGCCATATACTGGCTCATCCGTCCCGACGCATAAAGATAGTAATCCTCGGTCTTGTTCATACACAGTCCCATCTTGGAACGCCCGAGAACCTCATAATACTCCGCGCCGAAAACACGGTCTTCATTAATGCCCGCGCCGCCGATGCGAATGCGGATATCGCCCTTATTCTCCAACAAATATTTCGCCGTGATATGGCGGTGGTCATGCTGATCGCGCAGGAAACTGGCCAGAAACAGAAAATCAATATCCGCCTGATCGTTTTCAAACGCACGCTTGCGCTCCAACGCAGGATCGACGGGATTAGGCATAAAATACACACCGCCGAAATCATTCGAAAACTGTTTTAACCCGTCACCTGCCGTCGTAATAAAAATGCCCTCGACATGACCGACGCGCTGCTGAATTTCCTTCACATTCTGCGGGGAATTAAGCGGATCGACATTGCGGTACATGATTTTGACACCGGGAACAATCTGACGCACCTCTGCCAATGTCTCGTTCGTGATGTTCTTGCAATGCCCCAGAACAATCATCTCTGGACGAAACCCCTTCACAACATTCAGGACTTCCTCATTCATCGCCTTGCGCCCCATTTTCTGGGAACGAAAGATATTCGAATACCGTGCGAAATCACGGTCGTTGAAAACGTAAACATTATGCCCCAGACGCGTAAAACCGTTAATCAGCTTTTGCGGCGTGAAATAGTATTTATGGCTGTTGATGAAGCCTTGGGCATTACCGAGATACAGAATATTCATAAACGAAAACCGTGAAGTTGAATCGCCATTCAAGCTATACGCAATTCAAGCATGGTGCAATATTCATTCAGGCAGCTTTGCGCGCCTTAACGGACTCAACAAACAATTTATGCATGGGCGAGGGGAAGTCCAGCGTAAGCTCCGGGTGAAACGCACTGGCCATGACATTGTGATACTCAACCCAGACAGGCTTGTCCTGATGCTCTGCCAGAACCTTGACGCCCGCACCGATATCGGTAAATAGCGGCGCACGGATAAAGGAAACAGGGTATCCGTCCACGTCCGAGTGATGACTGTCCAACTGACGACCATAGCCGTTACGCTCGACCGTCAACGGCAACAAACCGAAGGATTTCTGCTCTGGGTTGGTGACCTTCGTCGCAAGCAGAATAGACCCCGCGCATATCCCCCAGACAGGCTTCTTTTGAAACTGCTCGGCCAACGCATCCCACAAACCGAATGTCTCGATCAGCTTAAGCATCGTCGTGCTTTCCCCGCCCGGCAGGATGAAACCGTCCACTTCTTCAAACTGCACTGCTGTCTTGACGGCACGAAATGCCCCGCCCGCAGCCTCGATATGAAGGCGGTGCGGCTCGACAGCGCCTTGCAACGCTAAAACACCGATTACAGGGGATTCAGCCATAATTTAAGACCTGCGATAGAGTTTGAGTTTACCAGCCGCGATTGGCCATGCGCATCGGCTCATCCAGTTCGCTGATCTCGGTGCCGCGCATCGCAACACCTTCCAGCTCTTTGGACGCTTCCAGAACGATTTTCGGATCGTTGTAATGCGCTGTCGCCTTCACGATGGCTTTCGCAAACTTCTCGGGATTATCCGATTTGAAAATACCCGATCCCACAAAGACCGTCTCCGCACCCAGCTGCATACAAAGAGCAGCATCCGCAGGCGTTGCAATACCGCCAGCTGCAAAATTCGGAACGGGAAGCTTGCCTTCTTTACGAACGACCTTCAGCAGCTCGAAAGGAGCGCCCATATCTTTGGCCATCGTCATCAACTCGGTTTCATCAGAATTTACAACCTTGCGGATTTCCGCATTGATCTGGCGCATGTGACGCACGGCTTCAACGATGTTACCTGTGCCCGGCTCACCCTTCGTACGCATCAGTGCCGCACCTTCGCCGATACGGCGCAGAGCTTCCCCCAGATTCTTCGCACCACAAACAAACGGCACTTTAAAATCATGTTTATTGATATGGTACTGCTCGTCTGCAGGGGTCAGAACCTCGGACTCATCGATGTAATCGACGCCCATTTCTTGCAGCAATTGCGCTTCGGCAAAGTGACCGATACGGCATTTCGCCATCACGGGGATGGATACGGATTTCATAACCTCTTCAATCACTTCCGGCGGGCTCATACGGGCAACACCACCCGCCTTGCGGATGTCCGACGGCACGCGCTCCAGCGCCATAACGGCGACCGCGCCGGCATCTTCCGCGACCTTGGCCTGCTCGGCGGTAACAACGTCCATAATGACGCCGCCTTTGAGCATCTCTGCCAGACCCGTTTTGATATTAATAACACTCCCGTTAGAAGGATTGTTGCTCATCTTCTTATCTTCCTTGATAGTATGCTGTGCTTAGGCGCGTAATTTATACACAGTTAGGCGCGGAATGCAAAAGAAACCGTATTAAATCCTTGTAATTTGGGGGCGCTGTGATTTGCACTTCCGTAACTCGAAAATATTCTGCTAGTATATTTTATGGAATTAAGATCAGTAGCACTATTCACCGTCGATTCCAAAGACGGCAAAATACTGGAAATGAACCCGTTGCAGGAATCGGCGATCAAAACCCTGAATAAGGCACACGGGGGCAATTTCACGCGTGCGCAAGTAAGTCCCTTCGTAAAAAGCTGCCTTCCTGATCGCCATGTGATGCAACCACCCTGCGGAAGATATTTTGACGATATTCTCCACGAAGAACTGGACATGCTGCCCGAGGACTGGAATGGCGTATTGATACCCGAAGCGGCCATTGGTTCATATGCCGTGTCCGTGAATCAGGAAAGACCGTTGACCATCGCAAATGCGGATCCGTTAATAGCTACGTTGTTCAAAAATAAAGGTCTGCAATTCGATATCGCAACGGATGTGGGCGGAAAATCAATCCCGAAAACACGCAACTATGATGCACACAGACAAGGCCTCGAACTTGAAGATTTGGCCGCAATGATCCGCGAGGATTTCAAAGGCGTAGAAAAATTGGTAATCAAACCCGTGGATGAAAAACAGGGGCAGGGTGTTGTTATTATAGATCGCGCAGAAATTGAGCGGGAATTGCGTTTTCTACTGACCAGGCCAATGTTTGCACAGTCAGGCGAGGACCATTACGGAGACGGAAAGTTTGCCGAACAATATTGGCGACAACACACATCAGGGCTGCTGCAGGTACAGGAATTTCACAAGGACAGACCGATAAGGCATAAGGGCAAACAATGGGACGCCACCCGCCGCTATGCGGGTGCAACCGTTGTGACCATCGATGACGACGGACGCCAGAACGTGCAAACGGCTATCCTTGGCGGGTTTGCGAAACTTCCGCGTGAGCCGATCCCCGAAGATGGTGCTGTGACACAGAACAACCGAATTTCCTATTCCAAGGCGCACGGATTAACCGAAGGTCTGACGCACTTCTTCCTGCGTGTTACATCGGGCAGCGGCGACCGCATCCTTCTCTCGCAAGAGGAAGTCGAGGCCGACACAGCGGAGATGGTCGGTGATTTGAACCGGATTTTTGCACGCATCGATGACATGGACATAGCTGAATATGCCGAAGAACTGGCCAAAAGTAACGACCCCGCACGCAATCGGCTCGCCCGATCAATCAGCGGCTGGATGCAAGAGCCTACCCCTGTTGAACGCCAAGATCAAAGACACGGAAGAGGCGGTCCCGACGATCCCGAAGCCGTTTAATCGATAACTAAAAATATTTGAAAAAAGCGAACGCACCCTAACAGCAGCCGCAACCGCCAGGCGTCGTGTTATTGCATTCATCATCGTCATCATCATCGGACGGGCGCGAGAAATGCGCAGACTCTGAAATGCCTTTATCCTCATGATGGTCGTGCTGCTCGGAATGGTGGTGGCCGTGATGCCCGTCATGCGCGTGGTCGTGGGAATGATCATGACCGCAGCAAGACCCGTCCGCTTTATGGACATGCGCATGCGAATGCCCCAGACCCGGCAAAAGTCCTGCGCCGCCGCCCGTTCCTGCAGGCATGGTGGTCGACATCGATAAGGCGCGTTTAATGCGGCTGAAATTCTTGCTCATGAATTATATTCCTTCAATCGGTAACAAAAACCATCTACGACACAAACAGAGCCGTTCGCAAGAAATTTTTATAACCTTGAACGTTGTCGCTATAACCATCGGCGCTAATCATTGACGATGCGGCAACCCTTTTGCTGGAACAAGCGGATAAGACGGCTTTTCTCCTGCCGCGCTTGCGAGGCCTGCTGATAACCGAGATTATTCCCGCTGCCTTGCGTCCACGCGCGTGTGGAATTGGTCAGCGCACTCAAACCCGGCACTTTTTGCAAAACGCCTGTCGCGGCAAGGCCGGAATTCACGGTTTGCGATGCGGCATTCCCGTAATTCGTGTTCCCGCCGCTATTCTCGATAATAATCTGATCCATCGTGTGGATTTGTTGCGCCAGCTCGTTACACGTCGCGCCTTCACCGGTCATTTGCGCGGCTGTTAAGGCCTGCTGGTCGTCGCTCGTACTCGAACATCCGGCCAACCCCAAAGCGGCCAGACCCAAAACGGCGGGCAAAAGGAATTTTTGTTTTGAAAACTGAGTCATCGGAAATCTCCCGAACTGTGATGTCTATGCAGTATTAGTGTTATATAACGCCTTGAAAGCGAAAAAGTGCAGACGAAAAGCCTGTATTTTTAAGACGAAACCGAATTGAGCTTTAACTCAAAACAGCCAAGATTGGAATATTTTATCAGCTTCTGTCTTAACAATCTCTCTTTTTTCGCCGTCGGCCTTGGGCAAGCTTGCAATTTCCGTGCCTGCTTTTTCGAATTCCTGCGTCGCAAAATCGTCCAGAATTCCGATTTTTCCCGTTATTTGCCCTTCATCCATGTCCCGCTTGCGGGCAATCAAATCATTGATTTCACGTGTAATTTCGGGCGGTAAGTCACTCCCCGCCATCAAATCCTGCATCTTCATCGGAAAACCGGATAAATTTTCCGCCCCGTGCACACGCAACCACCGCAACGCCATCGCAGGACGCAAAACATAAAGGTATTTTTTGACCTTAATTTCTTCTGATGTGCGCCAATTCTGGTCAACCTGCCGCTGCCCCAGATGCAAATAATGCGACATCAGCGCCCGCCGCTCCACGGCACGAACCCAGAAATCCTTCATCGCCGCAACAAACGCGGGGTCGGATGAATAAAGAACGGGGGAGGTCAGCCACTCCATCACCACGGCATTGGATTTAATCGTCAGGTGCAACGCCTTTTTCAAATCCCACCCGCCGATATCGAACACGCCCTCGATCGGGTATTCGATGACATCGCGCCCCTGATAAATGCTCAAATACCAATCGCGCTTATGCACATAAATAAACCGCACGTCATAATCACTGTCGGGGGAATGAAATCCCCACGCACGGCTGCCAGATTCAATCGCATGCAGGATTTTAACCTCATGCTCCTCCTCCGCACGTTTCAATGCGGCGTGAATGTCTTTTTCGATCAGAGGGTCGATGATGTCGGAACGGTTCATGGTTGGATGTTATAAAAATATAGGTAAAGAAAATCCCCATAGGATCCTAAAATTGAGCCAACTACCACAATACCAAAACCCCATACCTGCAGAACGGCATCGCCTCTCCTAAAATTACTAATACTAAAATAGTTTAAATTGACTTGTTTGGTGCCTCTTAAAACAGGACTTTCGTCCTGAAGATTGTGGTATCTACTAATACCCTCTCTAAGAGTACCGCGCATGCTCATCCAGACACCAATACCAATAATGAAGTTTCCAACTCGATTCAATCGTGAAGGCTCAGAATGAAAAAACGCATCACAAATACCTAATAAAATTATTATGCTGACTATGGGCAAGAGAATACGTATGTCAGTCGCTATAAATGACCAGTGTTTCTTAGGCTTTTCATTCATATCAATCACTCCTCCGGCGCGTCCCCGTTATCGATCACGTCGATGGGGACGGGCGGGGGTACCAGCGCCCGAAAACGCCGCAGGACATACTGCTCGAAAATATCATCCAGACATTTCTCGTACGCATCATAATCGATCTTGTCTTCCGGCTTTGCCAGCAGCTTGAAAATCTCCCGCGATTCAGGGACAGAGGCAAACCGCCCGCGCCGGTATTGAAGAATAATATTCTGCGTCAGCTCGTGACTGAGAAAATCCTTCGGGTATTGCGCAATCATGTCATGTAAGGCGCACAGAATAAAAATCGCCGCGCCCTCGCGCAGGAAATACGCATCAATGTAATCGGCGCAGTCCTCCGCAACCTCGACCTCCAACATCTCCATCAGGTTGAACTCGGTGATGTCCACATGGTTGATCACGCCGTTTTCAAAACCGCCCTCCAGCGCCAGACGGTAATACAGGAGCAAGAACGAAGCCATCGCCCTGTTCCCCGCTGCGTCATTCTCGCGGTTGATGATCACGGTTGAACTCCCTTCTGCTATTCCCACTCAATCGTGCCGGGCGGTTTGGACGTAATATCATAAGTCACGCGGTTGATGCCCCGCACCTCGTTGATAATCCGCGTCGCCACACGGCTCAGGAATTCATGATCGAAATGGAAATAATCTGCCGTCATCCCGTCGGTCGATGTCACGGCACGAAGGGCACACGCATAATCATACGTGCGGTCATCGCCCATCACACCCACCGTCCGAACGGGGAGAAGCACCGCAAACGCCTGCCAGATGGCATCATAAAGCCCCGCATTGCGAATCTCCTCCAGATAGATGGAATCAACTTTGCGCAGAATCTCGATCTTTTCGGATGTGATCTCACCCGGAATACGGATGGCCAGACCCGGACCCGGAAAAGGATGGCGGCGAATGAAATCTTCAGGCATGCCAAGCTCGCGCCCCAAATTGCGCACCTCGTCCTTGAACAACTCGCGCAGCGGCTCGACCAGTTTCAAATCCATATGCTCGGGCAATCCGCCGACATTGTGGTGGCTCTTGATCGTCACGCTTGGCCCGCCCGTAAAGCTCACCGATTCAATAACATCAGGATAAAGCGTCCCTTGCGCGAGGAATTCCGCCCCGCCCACACGCGCCGCGCATGCATCGAACACGTCAATAAACAATCCGCCGATCACCTTGCGCTTGATTTCGGGATCACCGATCCCCTCCAGCCCGTCGAGGAATTTCTCGCTCGAATCTTCATGGATCAGGGGAATGTTGTAATGATCACGGAACAGGGAAACGACTTGCTCGCTCTCGCCCGCGCGCATCAATCCCGTATCCACATAAATGCAAGTCAACTGATCACCGATCGCTTCATGCAGAAGCACCGCCGTCACGGAAGAATCGACCCCGCCTGAAAGCCCGCAAATCACCTTCCCGTCACCAACCTGCGCACGGATTTTTTCGATCGCCTCGTCCTTGAACGCGGCCATTGTCCAGTCACCCGAACAACCGCACACCAGATGCGTAAAGTTTTTGAGCAGCTCGGCCCCGTGCGGCGTATGCACAACTTCGGGGTGAAATTGAACGCCGTAAAACCTCTTCTCGTCATTGGCAATCGCGGCAAACGGCGCACCGGAAGAGGTACCAACCACCTCGAACCCGGCCGGCAAGCCGGTTACGCGGTCACCATGACTCATCCAGACCTGTTCATGCGCCCCTTCATCCCAGATACCCTCGAAAATAGCACAATGTTTTTTCACATCGACATGCGCTCGGCCAAACTCCTGATGATCTGATCCTTCGACCTTCCCGCCAAGCTGCTGTACCATCGTCTGCTGACCGTAACATATCCCCAGAATCGGCAGACCCAGCTCGAACACGAAATCGGGCGCTCGGGGGCTATCCTGTTCCGTCACGCTTTTCGGTCCGCCCGAAAGGATGATGCCACGCGGATCAAACGCTGCCACTTTCGCTTCATCTACATCGTTAAAAGGCCAGATTTCACAATACACGCCCGATTCTCGTAAGCGCCGCGCAATCAGCTGCGTCACCTGCGATCCGAAATCGATAATCAGAATGTGTTCATGGCCGATTGTAATAGAAGGGGTAGGATTCGGTTTTGGATTCATGGATATCCCTGAAATGTCTCAAAATGTTAAAAGAGTTTTTTACCCTTGCAAACGGCTGAATGCAAAGCTTAACTGCCCGAAATTGGTTGATTTTTTTATGAAAAAACATTTTAATTGAGAAAATTAAAAACAAAAACAGGGTGATATCAAAAACATGCAAGCGAATCCCGCAGATAAAATGGTTGTCGTCGTCGTGGTCGATATGCAGGACGGCATGTGGCAGGCCGTTAATGACGACGATGATCCCGAAAAAGAGCCGGATCCTTTCATAACCAAGTTAAGAGCAGGGCTGGAGCGTCGCCGTCAAAGCGGAATGGATGCGCTTGCCGAAGACCTGCAGCCGTTTGTTGACACCATGCGCTCAAACGGTGCGCATATCGTCTGGGCCATGATGGAAAGTGACGACGTTGTAGAATACGGGGATCTTTACAAAATGCAGCCGCACGATCAGGACGATATGATCTGGAAAAATACGCAATCCGCTTACGAAAGCAATGTCGAATTTTTCGAGGCCATGCGTGATGAGGCCGAGGCACAAGGCAAAGAACTCGAGATTAAAGTGTGCGGCCTATGGGCATTGGAATGCGTCATCAATACGGATGTTTCACTTCACAAGGCCGGCTATAACAGCCGCATGGTAGGCGATATGATCCTGGACAGTGCAAAGCCTAGTCAGGACGATGATCGTCCGAATAGAAATGAAAGCCATGCAATCTGGCATGCTACTCAGGCAACCGACCGCGAAAACGCGTGCCAGTGGGCAGATGATCTGGTGCGCCAGCAACGCGAAATTTTCGCTGCTCAACAAGCCCGAAGAGACAGCACACCGGGCAATTATGACATGTAGATCCGAGAGCATGATGTTCGCCAGCCTGCCGTCGGCTATTGTCCTTTATTCAAAACAATGCTCTAATCCGCGAAATATTTTTCAGCAATAAAATAGAGATAGTAGTGAGTGTAAAGTGAGCAAAACAACATACAGTTTCGAATTCTTTCCCCCGAAAACGGATGGCGCGGCGAAAACCCTATGGGATGCCTTCCCCGTTTTACTGGATCTCAAACCGAAATACATGACTGTAACCTACGGTGCCGGCGGTTCTACGCGGGACGGAACATTGGATACAATCCAAAAAATGATGGACAAGACCGATGTACCAATTGGCTCTCACTTAACCTACCTGAATACGACCAAAAAGGAACTTCACGAATACGTAGACGGCCTTTGGGAAAAAGGCATCAAACATATCGTCGCCTTGCGCGGTGACATGCCGGATGATCTGGAATGGCCTTTGGATACTGATGGAGAATATTTCCAATATACCTCCGATTTTGTAGAAGGGTTGGTCGCACGGCATCCGTTTGAAATTTCCGTCGGCGCATACCCCGAAAAACATCCTGATGCCGAATCTCTGGCCAAAGATATTCAGGCACTGAAACTGAAATGTGACGCTGGATCAACCCGCGCCATAACGCAGTTTTTCTTCGATAATGACCTGTTTTATAAGTTCGTTGATGAATGCGAAAAAGCCGGAATTACGACTCCGATCTGTCCAGGTCTTCTGCCTGTTCATGATTTTCCTAAAATGCTGAACTTCGCAGAGAGATGTCAGGCATCGGTCCCGCAATGGATGCATGAAAAGTTTGAAGGGTTGGAAGACAAACCTGACGAAGCAAACAAAATTGCAACGGACCTTCTGGTTGAGCAGAGTGTTGACCTCAAAAACAACGGCGTAGATCACATCCATTATTACACTCTGAATAAGGCTGAAATCACAAAAGAAGCCTGTGAAGCCATCAGTTAGGAAATCCGCACGAGATGAAAAGACAGGCGATAGTTTTAGCAGCAGTATGTTTTCTAGGGGTATCCCTTGGCATGATGCAAGGCACTGAAGCTCAGAACAAACAGCCGATTTCAGTAAGTATGGCTGAATGCAGCGTCATCTTTTCTATGGTCGCCGAAAACAGTGGTAAGGAAGAGAAAAAAGTCAAAGGCCTACGAAAAGGAGCTGACTTATTCCAAAAACACGCGGTAATCGAGGCAAAGGCCGAGAACCAACCCGATCCTGAAGCGTATGTTAAAAGCAATACGGCAAAACTTGTCAAAAAATGGGACGAGCGCCTAATGTCCGAAGAAATCAAAATGCTGTTCTACATGTCTGAAAGCATGGAATGGATACAGTATTGCGGAAAACTCGGAAAGGATCGTGGGTTTCTACCCGTAAAACCTTAAACAGGCAAGATTTAGTGCACGCAGCTGATTATGCCTGTATTATTGAGAAATAGAAAGCCGATAGAGCTTTGATAACGCGGCTGGAAAGGTAGAGTTTCTATGAAAAGAACACTTTTAACACTTTTAGCATCAGCTTGCTTGGTCACCCCGCAAGCAACAAGAGCCGAAGAGCCAAAGACAGAACTGTCTTCCGAAGCTCTCGCAGAATGCAGCTCGGTTTTCGGCATTTTGTCGATGACCAACCGTATGGCCGGCAAAAGCAAGGAAGAAGTCGAAATGTACGACACGGCATCCAAAATGTTTCGCGAAAACGCCGTCCTGCTGGCCAAGAAGGAAGGCAAGGAAGCGCCCGGACAATTTGTTGCAATTGAAACAAGCCAGTATTTTTCTGACTGGCAACAAAAAATGCTCAATGATGCTGATCCTAAAAGTTTCGGGCAAAGTGCAGCGGTTCAAGCCAAACTTGGGACGTGCAATGCAATGGGCGAAATATTAGGCTTTTTCCGCTAATCCTGAATAAGTGAACCTCAAAAAAACCTTACATTGCACTGCAGCATTATTTTTGCTGGTTTTTTTGCATAATATCCATAAAAATAATTGTAACCAATAAAAACAGGGGTGTAGTGCTTAATGGAAGATCCTAAAAATCCGGTAATTGTAATCGTTGGGGCAACAAGTCTTGACCGTGTGCGCCTGCATCCCAACTTGGATGAAATTCAGGACGGAAAATTCCGTGCGGAACATTCTTACTCAGCCGTAGGCGGAGGCGGTGCAAATGTCGCAATTTCGCTAAAAGAAATAGGCAATGTCACTGGGCAGGATGTAGATGTAACTTTGTTCACGAAAATCGGCCGTGAAGCGCCGGATTACGATGGACGGCATGAGGCATATAAAAAACTGCAGTCAACGGGCATCGATGTTCGCGATCTTGTCGCCAACCAAGACCACCGAATAGATGAAAATACAGTGATATCATTCAGCGGCGGACGGTTTGTCTCCCTGCAGGAAAAATTTGATACCGCCAAATCCAACGTTCTCCCGATCAGTGCTCAAAGAAAAACGGATTCTCCTGACGTTGATCCCGGCGCCGAAGAGATGATCATGGAAGCGGTTAAAAATGCCGACCTTGTGATTGTCACACACCACTACCCGAAACTCTCCGAAATGGCCGCCACAACTGCCAGAGACGCAGGTGTTCCTGTCATGATGGACTATCCTGTACAGGACCCGGGACGCGCCAAACAATTCAAAACGATTCTATCCGCATGTGATTATATCGTCGCACCTGCTGAGGCCAGATTGCCCGATATGCAAGACGAAAATTACAAAAACGGCGGGGAGCTGTTCATCAAACTCACTGAACGCTATCCCGAAGCCTTCATTGCGGTTTCCGATGGCACAGAACCGGTGCATGTATATGATTCTGGAAACGAAGCAGAAGTCGAAGTAACAAAGTTCCCCCTTGTTGACCAACTCGGAACGGGTGACGCCAGAACGGGAACAATGGCGTTTTTCATCGCAAACGATCACGACCCTCTCGATGCACTGGTAAAAGCAAGCCGTACAGCCAGTTTTTCTGTTCAATACCCCGGCCGCACATGGCTTAGTCATTACAACGAATTCATGAGCACCGACCCGATCATGACGGGATCGGCTGACAATGACAACGACGATGAAGACCTGAACGCCAGCCATGGCATCAACCACGGCTAAATAATCAAAAGAAAACACGTTTTTTTTACGTACTTTGCACTCTCTCAAATATGCAGAAACACTAAGTTTTTGGTGTTTTTCCTTGATATTTGAATCCAACCGTTTTATGCCAGTCTGAACAATTATTTTACAAAGCCCTTTTAAGGAGGAATTTATGGTCCTTGCAACCAACCTTGGCTTCCCGCGCATCGGAGATATGCGCCAACTGAAAAAAGCAGTTGAAGCATACTGGAAAGGCAACAGCTCGAAAGAAGAGCTGCTGGCAACCGGTAAATCACTCAGAGCCCATAACTGGAAATTACAAAAAGACGCCGGCCTGGATCACGTGCCGTCCAACGACTTTTCTTTCTACGATCAGGTCCTTGACATGATCTGCACATTGGGAATGGTACCTTCACGTTATAAATGGGAAGGTAAGGACATCGACCTCGACACATATTTCGCAATGGCTCGCGGTGCGCAAAAAGACGGCGTAGACGTAACAGCCATGGAAATGACCAAGTGGTTCGACACGAACTATCACTACATTGTTCCCGAATTTGAAGAGGGGATGACGGCAAAATTGTCTTCAACCAAAATCTTTGACCAGTATCAGGAAGCAAAAGACCTTGGCATCCAGACGCGGCCCGTAATCATAGGCCCCTTGACTTACCTGACGATCGGTAAGCGCCAGAATGAAGACATGGACTGGGGTCCGCTCTGGGAAAGTATCATGCCGGTTTACGAAGAGATCCTGAAAAAGCTGGAAAGCATGGGCGCAACCGATATCCAGATCGACGAGCCTTGTCTGGCAACGGATATGTGGGAAACGGCAGAAGAAACGTACAAACTAACCTATGACAGAATCCGCGCGGCAACCAAAATGAACATTCTGGTCGCAACTTATTTTGACTCTCTCAGAGACAATGCGGACTTCACCTTTGCGCTCCCCGTCGATGCGATCCATATCGATCTGTGTCGAGGTCCGAATCAGGCCAACACCGCCGCCAACAACGCAGAAAAACTGCTGGACGAGGCGCTGAAAAAAATCGGTGACAAAACCTTGTCCATCGGTGTTGTGGATGGCCGTAACATCTGGAAAAACGACATTTCCAAATCTCTCGGCTTGATCGAAAAGGCGGTTGAAAAGCTGGGCAGTGACAAGGTTTATGTTGCCCCGAGCAGCTCTTTGCTGCACACGCCTGTTGATCTGAACAGCGAAACAGCCATGGATGATAAAATTAAAAACTGGCTGGCCTTCGCAACACAGAAACTGGACGAAATCGTAGTGATCGCCAAAGGTGCCAACGAAGGCCGCGGTGCAATCTCTGCTGAAATCGATGCCAGCAACGCCGTGCAGGAAGACCGCCGCACATCCAAACAAATTCACAACAACGAAGTGAAAGATCGTGTGAAGGCAATAACGCCTGAAATGAAGGAACGCAAATCTCCTTTCGCTCAGCGCCAGAAAGTGCAGCATGCTGCACTAAATCTGCCTCTTTACCCGACCACGACCATCGGCTCTTTCCCGCAAACGCAGGAAATCCGTAAGGCACGCGCCCAATTCAAGAAAGGCGAAATCAATGACGCACAATACAAGGAAGCAATGGAAGCGGAAATCCGTGCCGTTGTAGACTTCCAGCATGAATGCGGTATCGATATTCTGGTTCATGGCGAACCCGAGCGTAACGACATGGTTGAGTACTTCGGTGAGCAGCTTTCCGGCTTTACCTTCTCTAAGTTCGGCTGGGTTCAGTCCTACGGTTCACGCTGTGTAAAGCCGCCGATCATCTTCGGTGACGTCTCGCGCCCGACTGCGATGACTGTTGAATGGTCCAAATATGCGCAAGCCCAGACTGATAAAATCATGAAGGGTATGCTCACCGGACCGATCACAATCCTGCAATGGTCATTCGTGCGTGATGACCAGCCGCGCAGCGAAACATCCAAACAGATTGCTCTGGCGATCCGTGACGAAGTCGCTGATCTGGAAAAAGCAGGCATCAAGATGATCCAGATTGACGAAGCGGCATTCCGTGAAGGTCTGCCACTGCGTAAGGCCGACTGGAAAGCCTATCTGGATAATGCGGTCGAAGACTTCCGCATCACATCTTGCTGTGTAGAAGACGAAACCCAGATCCACACACACATGTGCTACTCCGAATTCAACGATGTGATTGAATCAATCGCGGCAATGGATGCGGACGTGATCTCCATCGAATGTTCCCGTTCCCAAATGGAACTGCTGGAAGCTTTCACGGAGTTCAAATATCCGAACGAGATCGGCCCCGGTGTGTATGACATTCACTCACCACGTGTTCCGACAACACAGGAAATGGTAGACCTGCTCGACAAGGCGAAGAAAAACCTCGACGAGCGTCAAATTTGGGTCAACCCTGACTGTGGTCTGAAAACACGCGGCTGGCCGGAAGTCAAAGACTCCCTCAAACACATGTGCGAGGCGGCCGAGCAAATGCGCGAAAAATCACAAGCAAAAGCAGCCTAAGGCTTTGATTTCGATTAAGAATAAATAAAAAAGGTCCGCCGCAGCGGGCCTTTTCTTTTGACAGGAGATGCCTTAAAGAAATACCATAATAAAAACAAAAAATGACAGGGGGAAATGGCGCAACTCTTCGACAGAGAAAATCCGTATCAGCACACCGACATAATCAAGGGCGTGATCCTTGATAATGACAACACGCTGTACCGAGAGCCTGATGATGCGCCGCAATACCATCAGGGTGCAGCAATTCTCGCTGTTCAAAATCAGTTACCTGACATGGATGAAGAAGACATTCGCGCGGCAATGTTTGAGAGCAAGAAAAAACACGGAAGCTCTCTGGACGCGTTCGAAATCGAACACGGTTTGGATATGGAGCAGCTTCGCGAAGACCACTACCGTTTCCTGATCGAACTCACACAGGATAGCGATTTTTTTGCGGACGTGGAAACCCCGCGTGTCAGTCTCGAAGACATGCAGCTTTCAGGTATTGGTCTGTACATCGCCACGCACGGTAATGACGAATGGACGAATTACACGCTCCACCAAAACAGGATTGCGGATATGTTTGACGATGCCGGCGGCATCATTCACAAGGACGATGTGCCCGATCATAAGGGCAAAAACAAAGGCCCCGAAATGCTAAACGCCTTGCTCGATCAAATCGGCGAACCGCAGCAAAGCGTTGGAAGCGCACATCTGCGCGGCGCGGAATACGCAATGGTCGATGATCAGGCACACAACCTAAAATATGCCAAAGAACTCGGCATGATGACGATCCTCGTCGATGACCATGGTATCACCCCGCCGGACAAACTTCCCGCCTATGTCGATATTGTGGTACGGGATAGAAGCGACATCGCCCCCGCAGTTCTGCGCAGCAATTACGCACTGACTTTGGCCGAATATGAAGTAGAAAATGAACAGGACTTCGCAGCTATGATCGGGGCAGGGGTATCACTTCACGGTTTTGAAGACACAGGCCATGACCCGACCGGCGGCTTCCATAACAACTAGCGTTTTTCCGGTCTGAACGCAGCAAACATCATCGCACCGCCTATCGCAAAACACATGGAAACCAGAACCCAGAACTCCGTCGGATCCTCATCGACTTTTACGATTTTGCGAATGGAGCTGCTGCCGTGACTGATCGGAATTTCACCTGTAAAACAAAAGTATCCTCCGGCGGCAAGGAACGCCATACCGCCCAAACCGAGTATCCGTTTCAACAATTTTTTAGCGTTCTCAATATCTTCAGGAGTGGCTTTTTTGCTCATAATAAAACAGCGTATGAGGTCTCAGAAGTTTCTGCAAGAGCTTCATGATCAAAGAAAGGCACTAGGCCACTTTTCTCTGCAAGACTGCAGCAAAAAAACCGTCTGTCTTATGACGTTTCGGCGTAAGTCGCATATAGGGACTGCCTAGCCCCAAAGCCTCATCAATCGGCAGGATCTCGAAATCACTATTGCGCTCTAAAAATGCTGCAACCTGATTTTCATTTTCATCCGGCAGCAAAGAGCAGGTCGCATAAACAAGTTTGCCGCCGGGCTTAACCGCATTCTTGGCTTTATCCATGATCTCGGCCTGTACGGGGATGAGTTCCTCCATCGAAGGCCCGTAAACACGCCAGCGCATATCGGGGTTGCGCCGCCATGTTCCCGTCCCTGTGCAGGGCACATCGAGAAGCACAATATCAAACTTACCCTTCTGGCGTTTCAGCCAGCGGCGTTGCTTCTCATCACTCAATGGACGAAGCTCGATAATATCCGCCAGATTCGATTTCTTATAACGTGCTTTACCTTTCATCAGGCGCTTCTCATCCAGATCCATCGCAACAATACGTCCTTTACGCATCATCGCCGCTGCCAGAGCCAAAGTTTTACCGCCTGCACCTGCACAATAATCCAGAACCTGCATACCCGGCTCCGCCCCGCACATCGCAGCAATCAACTGGGAACCCTCATCCTGTATCTCGATCCAGCCCTTGTTAAACGCTTTGGTTTTGGACAAAAAAGCCTTCCCTTCGCAGCGCAAACCCCAAGGAGAGTAGGGCGTCTCACTCGTCTTGACGCCGTCCGCTTCTAGAAATTGCTGCACCTTTTCGCGCGTTGCCAAGAAGCCATTCACCCGCAGATCAAGTGTTGCAGGCTCCAACATAGCTTCCATCTCCGCGGCAAAATCATCTCCGAAATAGGCACGAATTTTCTCTTCATAAAGCGCAGGGCATTCTACCCGAAGACTCTCGGGTATATCTTTATGATACAAATCCTGACCGATCAATTTTTTAGCCAGTGTCAACTCGTCCTCACTTAAAACATCGGGCGCATATTGTGAGCTGTCGAACAAATCACCAAAGCGTTTCTCGTCAATCTGCTCCCCGAGCGCGAGCCAGGCAATAACACGGTGACGTGGAATATCCTCCGCCCCCGTTTTTTCAAGCCACCAACCCAGCCGCCCATGCGCCCGCGTCATATCATAAATCCGCTCGGCAATCTCGCGGCGGTCTTTCGATCCGATATAACGGCGTACACGCATGTAATCCCCAACAACACTGTCGAGGGGAACGCGGGAAATATGGCCTTTTTCAAGAATATCAATCGTGGCCTGAATTCGGGATGCTGGTTTCATGGTTGCTGGTTTTATCGCGTATGGCCGCAAAAGCCAATAAAAAAGCTTGGCCGGAAGGAAATCGCGGCCAAGCTCTAGCTTTTAAGTCTTTAGTTTTAATTCTGTTCAGGAATTACATGTCGTGATCGATATCTTCTTCCATTGTCGCGTCATCGTCTGTCGTCCATTCCAGATCGTCTTCAGCTTCATCATCCGCATGCTATTCGTCAGTCTCTAAAGCATCGTCTTCATAAAGCTCTGTGCCTTCATCAAGAACTTCATCAGCAGCAGCTTCTGCTTCTATCGTCGCGTGATCATCAGCAAACGCCGGAACACCGGAAAATGTGAGTGCCACAAAACACGTAGCCGCCAGTAATAAGTACTTTTTCATTCGTTCTTTTCCTTATAAAAGAAGCTTCACGGAACGCCCGCAAAGACGCAGAATTTTATTCCTGTTTTAGTGGATTTGACAATTAAATTGTGTACGCGAGCGCATAATTTTTTACAGGCTCAAAGGTAAGAATAAACCAGACTGGGAAAGAAAAAGCGGGTGCAGAAATAAATGTTGACAAACTACCAACTAGTAGGTATTGTAAAAGTATGAATAGAAAAGATGAAATATTAAAACATGCAGGCGACCTAATCCAGACGAAGGGATATAAGGGCTTCTCCTATGCAGATCTTTCAAAGAGGCTTGGCATAACCAAGGCCAGTATTCACCACCACTATCCTTCTAAAGAAGAGTTGGGGTTGGCATATTGCGCACACAAGAAAGACCGGTTGACGCAACTGCGCGCCGAACTCGGCACAAAGAAATCCGCCAAAGAAAAACTCTCCGCTTACATGGGTAAGCTGAGCAGCTGTAAAGACGGAAAAATGTGCGGAATCAGTGCCATGCAATCTGATGTCGCTGATATGGCGCCAGAGCTATCCAGAGCCGTCCGCCAACTAACGGAAGACGATATCAATATTGTTGCCGAAATGCTGGCCGAAGGAAAGGCACAAAAGGAATTCAACTTCGACATTAGCGCTCACGAGCAGGCTATGATCATCACAACAGCATTAAAAGGAGCCCTGATGATCGGACGTGTAAAAGAAGACGATTCTTTTGAAAAAATTTGTAACGCTCTGATGAAGGCCATCGAATACAAATCATAGCAAAGAGATTTTTTTTAACCTCAAAACCAACCAACTAGTAGATAAAGGAAAAGACCATGACACATGCAAAACTACACAGAGAAGTACCCGTAATCGGAGAGGCTTTGGCCTACGGCCGGGAAGACATGAACCGTTTAATGCGCGAAGTCCTCGCGACCGAAGGCATTCGCAACTATCACGGAAACATCAACAAACATTTTACAGTGGAATCATAACTATAGGCAGTACAAAGAAAGGAAAGTGTAACCATGACAAATTTCAACTTATACAATAAGCAAAATGCTCCGGAAAAATCCGCACCTCTTTTGGAAAAACTGGAATCCAAATATGGGTTTGTTCCGAATATATTTGCACACATGGCCGAAAGCCCTTTGCCTATAGAGTTATATAGTTTCGGACAAGACTTGGTGAATGCAAAGGGAACGCTTTCCAGCGAGGAAGTAAACATCGTTCAGTTGGCAACCAGTGTAGAAAATGAATGCGAGTTCTGTGTACCGGCGCACTCAACGCTGGCCCGCCACAACTTCAAAACCGATGATGCAGTTATCGACGCTATTCGTGACGGCATCGACGGCCCCGACTCCCGCGTCAACGCACTGGTCAATTTTACCAAAAGTGTTACGGCAAAACGTGGACATGTTTCTGATAATGAATTAAATCAGTTCTTATCCGCCGGCTTTACAAAAGAACAAATATTCGAAGTACTTACCATTGTGGCTTATAAAGTTCTCACGAATTACACCAGTGCAATCGCAGATACCAGACCCAATCCGCAATTCGCGGGTGAGGCTTGGACTGCTCCGTCAAAGCGAAATGAGGCAGCGTAGAAAAAGGCAAATTTCCTCCTAGTCCAATTGAGAACCGATACTCCCGCTACAATGCGGGAGTTTTTTTTGAAGGTGGTAAGGTTATGTGGAAAGTCACAAAAGGACTTTGAGAATCAGGAACAGCGCCGAACAAGCCAGCAAAATCTCGATCGCAGCAAAAAATCGCTTTTGAGGAACTTTAGTATGCAGTTTTTGCCCTAGAAAAAGCGCCAGTAAAAACCCCGGATAGGCCATCACCGCCATCATGAAAATCTGCCATGTCATCATCTCTGTGCCCAAAGTCCCGACAAGACGCGGAATGTTGGAAAGAAACAAAATCGCCGTAATATTCGCACGAAATTCTGATGTATTCTTGGCCTTATCCTTAAGGTAGAGGATAAACGCAGGACCGCCGCCGCCGATCATCGCATTGATCGTACCGCCCAGACCGCTGGCAAGATGCACACCACCTGCTTTAATCACGCGCCCGAGAGGATCAATCTTCGTATGCGTGCGGAGTAGATGCAGGATGATGTAAGTCGCCAACACGATCCGCATAACATCCGCACTTAAATAATTGAGCAGGAAAATCCCAAGAGCAACCCCGACAATCGTTGCGGGGATCATCCGCTTAATATGCGGCCAGCTCACGTCTTTGTGAATTTTGATAAGCAGCCAGCCCATGGAGATTTGAAAAATACTCACCATGGTAACGACATCCTGAACAGGCATAAAAAGACTCAGTAGCGGAATGGAAATCAATCCGCCGCCAAAGCCCAATAAACTTTGCGCAAAAAACGCAAAGGCAATAATAACGATAGATAGTAGCGTCAATTTTCCGTCCGGTAATTCGGAGCCTCACGGGTAATCGTCACGTCATGGACATGAGATTCCTTATAACCCGCACCCGTCATACGCAGAAACTCGGCTTTTTCTTTCATTTCAGGAATAGTGGCCGCACCGACATAGCCCATGGAAGCTTTCAAGCCGCCGACCATCTGGTGCAGAACATTACCGATCGGCCCTTTATAAGGAACGCGACCTTCAATCCCTTCGGGCACCAGCTTGTGTGATTTGTTCACGCCTGCTTGGAAATAACGATCCGCTGAGCCTTTGACCATAGCGCCAACGGAGCCCATCCCGCGATAAGATTTGTACGAGCGACCTTGATAAAGAATAACCTCACCCGGTGCTTCATCCGTACCGGCAAAAACGCCGCCCATCATGGCAACGTCTGCGCCTGCTGCGATCGCCTTTGCAAAATCACCGGAATATTTGATCCCCCCATCCGCAATAACCGGAATACCTTTTTTGTAACAACCTTCAACCACATCCATAATCGCGGTCAATTGCGGAACGCCGACACCGGCCACTACTCGAGTAGTACAGATAGAACCAGGCCCGATACCGACCTTAATCGCATTCGCTCCGGCCTTGATCAACGCGAGCGCAGCATCTGCTGTCGCAACATTCCCCGCCATGATCTGAAGGTTTTTATTCTGCTTACGGATGATCTTGACCGTATCAACCACTTTTTTGGAATGACCGTGCGCTGTATCAACGACCAAAAGGTCAAGTCCGGCCTCGGCGAGTGCGGCTGCACGTTCAACACCGTTAATCTCGCCTGTTCCGACGGCCGCACCGACACGCAGACGGTCTTGGGAATCCTTTGTTGCTTGCGGGAACAGGTTGGATTTCTCGATATCCTTAACCGTCATCAAACCGATGCACTTGCCCGCCTTGTCTGTGATAAGAAGTTTTTCAATACGGTGTTGATGCAAAAGCTTTTTTGCTTTGGCCTTGCTGACCGTCCCCGTTACCTTCACAAGGTTTTCATGGGTCATCAACTCCTTGACCTTTTGCTTGGGATTATCGGCGAAACGCACATCTCGGTTCGTCAGAATACCAACAAGCTTACCGCTTTCTTCCGTCACAGGGATTCCGGAAATTCTGTGTTCATACATCAGATCCAGCGCATCCTTGAGTGTTGCATCAGGGCGAATCGTAATCGGATCCAGTACCATACCCGACTCAAAACGCTTGACCTTACGCACCATGTTGGCCTGCTCTTCAATCTCCATATTTCTGTGCAGAATCCCAAGCCCGCCGTTTTGTGCCATGGCAATCGCCATCTCGCTTTCGGTCACCGTATCCATCGCGGCGGATAAAATCGGAATTTTTAGTCCGATCTCTTCGGTCAGGCGCGTCGAGGTGTCGACCTCCATCGGCTGGACATCTGATTCGCCGGGAACAAGCAACACATCATCAAAGGTAAGCCCTTCGCGAATGTCTTTGGTTTTCTTTACGGGGGATTGTTTTACTTTGGCCATGCAAATCTCCATCACGGGCGGCTACTGAAATTTGCAAGTGATTTATACGCGAATTTCTTCGAATGTAAAGAAATTATATATCGCTTCCCGAATGTTCTTCGGGACGCCCTTTAAATCCTGTCGCCACAATAAACTGCTCGGAGGATTCTTTTCGGCTCGCAGAGGGCTTGATATGCTTGACCTTATCGAAGGATTTTTTCATCTCCTTAAGCAAATCCGATTGTGCGCCGCCCTGAAAAACCTTCGCCACAAACGCCCCGCCGGGGGAAAGAACCTCCGCCGCGAAGTAATAAGCCGCCTCGACAACCGCCATAATCCGTAAATGATCTGTTTGTTTGTGCCCCGTCGTATTTGGTGCCATATCGCTCAACACAACATCCGCCAAACCGGAATCATTTAATTTCAACAACTCTGCCTTCAAAAGTTCAGGCGCTTCATCCTCCATGAAATCCTGCTTGAAGAAGATGACATTGGCGATCTCATCCATCTCCAGCAAGTCAATCGCAACAACTTTACAGCCCTTTTCGGTTGCAATCTGGCACCAGCCGCCGGGGGCAGCACCAAGATCAACAACCGTCATCCCTTTTTTAAGAATATTGGCCTTCTCATCGATTTCCTTGATTTTAAAAGCCGCCCGTCCGCGATAGCCCAGACGCTCGGCCTCTGCAACATAAGGGTCGTTCAATTGCCGCTGTAGCCAGCGCGTCGAGGAATTTTTACGCCCGCGCGCCGTTTTGACTTTCCGTTTCGGTTTATTCCGTGACATGTCTTAACGCCTGTTTCCAACTGTTTCGTATGTCTTATAACACCATAACAGCGGTGGATGTGACAAATGCGATAAAAAAGATGGCCAGACAAGCGCCCATAAAGACCACACCCTGTGTCCCCGGGGAAAAATAGGCCATAATCAGGAAAAGAGCGTAAAAAATACTATACGTAATAAGACCGCGGGTGTAGACATCCATCTCGACGAAGCCCATAATCCCGTTATTGTATTCTCCATAAGCAAGAAATTCGATCTGCATACGCATCATGAGCATACACGTAAAAATAAATGCAACAGACCACCAGCGATGCCGTTTATGAACCGCAAAAAAGGCAATTGGTAACCAAACGACATCAATCCAGTAATATAATAGAGACAGTATATCTTCCATAGGAACGAGTTTAGGTGATGAACAAGGCTAAAAACAGGTTTAAAATAGGGTTATTCCTTCTTTTTGCAATGTTTTTGCAAACCATCGGAAGTTTTGATGCGCAAGCACAAAATCGCAGCCTTGTTGTTATTCGGGACACCGAAATCGAAAACATCATCGAGGAATGGTCAAAACCCGTTTTTGAGGCCGCAGGCTTAAATCCAAAAGCTGTGAATATTATCCTTGTCCAAAGTTCTGATTTAAACGCATTCGTAGCCGGCGGCTCTAACATTTTCATCTACACCGGTTTGATTGAAAAAACAGATAATCCGGGCGAGTTAATCGGTGTCATCGCGCACGAAGTCGGACATATCACGGGCGGACACCTGATCCGCACGCGCGATGCGCTGGAGCGCGCTTCTTACGAAAGCATCATTGGCACAATCCTTGGGATCGGCGCAGCCATAGCCACAGGCGAAACAGGCGCTGTTCCGGCACTTTCATTAGGGTCTAACTCATTTGCACAGCGCCGTTTTCTCGCGCATAGCCGTGTGCAGGAATCCAGCGCCGATCAGGCAGCTTTGTCATATATGGAAAAGGCAAAGCTTGATCCGACGGGGCTAAGCACATTTCTTGCCAAACTCGAATCAGAAATCCTCGCGCCGCTGGATCAGCAAAGCGAGTACATTTTGACCCACCCGCTGGTTGAAAACCGGATTGAAGCGTTAAAGCGCAGAATTGCAGAGTCTCCGAATGCGGGCAAAGGCTTCCCTGAAAAATGGGAAAGAGAACATGCGTTGATGAAAGCCAAACTTCTGGGCTTCATCAATCCGGGGCAGGTTTTATGGGTTTATGATGATCGGGATCAATCGATTCCCGCCCAGTATGCAAGGGCAATTGCGGCGTATCGGAATAATCAGGTCGATGCGTCAATAAGCCTGATGGATCGCCTGATCGAAGAAGAACCCGAAAACCCTTACTTTAAAGAACTCAAAGGGCAGGCACTCGTAGATTACGGGCAGCTTCAAGAAGCACTGCCTTATTATGAACAAGCCGTAACCATGCTACCGAGCTCGGGATTATTAAGAATAGCGCTCTCCCATGCCATGATCGAAACGGCAAATCAGAATGAAAACCCCGATTCCACGCTGAACCAAGCTATAAAGCATCTTGAACGCGCTCTCAAAGACGAACCGCGCTCCTCACGCGCTCACCGCTTGCTGGCAACCGCTTACGGTCGTCTGGGTGATAAAGACATGGCCAAAGTACACCTTGCGGAAGAGGCTGTCCTCGGCAGAAACTATAAATATGCGAAGGAACAGGCAAATTTTGTGTTGAAGAATGCGCAAGAAGACAGCAGGGCATGGAAAAAAGCGCAAGATGTGCTTACATATATACAAACACATGAAAAAGGGTGACGTTTTCGCAAATCCTTACGAATGTAGTCTTTAAGGTATAATCTCAAAACGAGGAGAAGAACTTGATTAACAGTAAAAAAATGAAACATCTGATGTTGGCGACGGGTCTGATCCTTCTACCTCTGGCGCAGACCGTGCCGTCTCATGCGGAAAGCTTCACGCCGGAACAGAAAAAAGAACTTGAGGTCATGATGAAGGATTTCATTATGAACAACCCTGAAGTATTGCTCGAATCTGTCCAGCAGCACCAAATTCGCGAGGAAGAGCGCGCCCAACTGAGCGCACAGGAAAAACTGGTGGATTATAAAGACACATTTGGCAAAGGCGGGCCTTTGCCGGAAGCGGGGAATCCTGACGGTGACGTGACGGTCGTCGAATTCTTCGATTACAACTGCGGTTACTGTAAAAAAGCGTATCAGGACATCATGAAAGTCATTGAAAGCGATGACAAAGTTCGTGTCGTGTTTATCGATATGCCGATTTTAAGCCCGACATCCAAACTGATGGCCGAGATCTCTGTTGCGGCCCACAAACAAGGGAAGTATTTCGAAGTCCATCAGGCTCTAATGGATTACCGAGGCCCGCAAAGTGCCGATAAATATTACGAACTCGCAGAAAAAGCGGGCGTAGACATTGAGCAGCTTAAAAAAGACATGAAGTCCGCAGAGGTTCAGACCCGCATAAATAAAAATATGCAAATGGCGGCGGACCTCAACATCCGCGGAACCCCCGGTTTTGTTATCGGCGGGAAGCTTTACCCCGGATATATCGGCATGCAACGCCTGAAAGATGGTATTGAAGACGCCAGATCTTCCGAGTAAAAAGTATCAATGGTATAGTTTTATGGTAGTGGGCAGATTATTGCCCACTTATCGTATTGGCTGAATAGTTTTTTGCCCTAAGCATTCCTAGAGACCGAAGGGATTTTCAAACCGTGTTTTATAAAATACTTTTAGGAGCTATTGCACTTATTGTCGGATGGGTCGGCCTCAGCTTTTTCCAGTTGAAAGCTCAGTTATTTGAAGCATACGAGCAAAAAGACGAATTTGTAATTGGTCCTGAAGAGTACGACCTGACGATCGTGGAATTCGTACTGTACAGTTGCCCCGTATGTCGTTCGACCCATGCACCTTTTAAACAAGCAATGGAAGAAGACGGAAAAATTCGCTACATCCCGCGCCCCATTGCATTCGAAGACATCCACGAAGGACAAAAAGACCTGGTATTGATGACTTATGCAGCCGCCAAACAGGGAAAATTCGCCGAAACCTTCGAATACATGCTTCTCAACAACCCCGATCTGACGGACAGGGAAATAAACGTTATTTCCGAACTGGTCGGCCTTGACGCCGAAAAAATCCGACAGGATATGCAGGCACCGGACGTTATCGCAGCGCTTGAAGAGAACGAAAAGCTGTTCAATGACTGGGATATGCGTGCAACTCCGGCTTTTCTGATCGGAAAAGAGGCGATTTATCGCATCAGAAGCGTCGATGAGTTACCGACAAAAGAAGATTTCAAGGAAATGTTTGCCAAGGCGCGTTAAGCCTTAAAAAAATATTCAAATCATACCAAGAGGGAAAAATGAAAAGAGTCCTGATCCTGAACGGCCCGAACCTGAATCTTTTGGGTCTTAGAGAGCCTGAAATTTATGGACATGAAACAATCAGGGACATCGAAGATCTCTGTTATCAAACGGCCTATAGCCTCGATATTAAGGTCGAATTCAGACAAAGCAACCATGAAGGTGAGCTGATCGACCGTATTCAGGAAGCCCGCGGCATTTTCGAAGGTCTTATTATTAACGCCGCCGCATATACGCACACATCAATCGCTATCCACGATGCCCTCAAAATTCTTGAGATTCCGATTATCGAGGTTCATCTCTCAAACCCGAAAGAGCGTGAAGAATTCCGCCATGTCTCTTACATCGAGCCGCTTGCAACAGAAATCATCGTTGGAAAAGGCGCGCAAGGCTATAAGGAAGCAATCGAAAAATTAGCGGAGATAATGACATAAACTGTTGAGATGTTTTGACTTTGATCTTCAACTTCTGTAAGGAAATGTCTACAATTTCCGACATAGACAAGAAATAATAAGGAACATGAATGAAATTTGATGCGGACGCAATCCGGGAACTGGCCGGAATTTTGGATGAAACGGGGCTGACTGAGATTGAAGTCGCCGACGGTGATCAATCTATTCGTGTATCAAAGAGCGGAACAACAGTCGTTGGCGCACCGGCAACGGCAATTCCACAAATGTCTTCCGATCCTGCTGTGCCACAGCAAGCAAACATGAGCGCACCGGACACAACGGCGACATCGCACCCGGGCGCGGTAAAATCTCCTATGGTCGGAACGGTTTATCTGCAATCCGAACCGGGCGCACCAAAATTCGTGGAAAAAGGCATAACTGTCCAACCCGGCGATACATTACTGATCATCGAAGCCATGAAAGTCATGAACCCCATCAAGGCGGATAAGGCAGGAACGGTCACTCAGGTTCTTGTCGAGAACGGCGAGCCGGTCGAATTCGGCGATGTTCTTTTGGTCATTGAATAAGACACATAAGCGGAAATAAGCAAGATGTTCAAAAAAGTTCTCATTGCCAACCGCGGAGAAATAGCGCTCAGGGTCGTCCGCGCATGCCGTGAAATGGGAATTTCATCTGTTGCGGTTCATTCCACCGCGGATGCCAGCTCCATGGCCGTGCGCCTTGCTGATGAATCCGTCTGCATCGGCCCGCCAAAGGCAAAAGACTCCTATCTGAACATTGCCTCCATCCTGACGGCGGCCTCACTGACGGGGGCAGATGCGATCCACCCCGGTTATGGTTTCCTATCCGAAAATGCGGAATTCGCCCGCATGGTCAAGGAACACGGCTTTGAATTCATCGGCCCCGACCACACACTCATTGACAAAATGGGCGATAAGGTTCGCGCCAAACAAACCGTTCAGGAACTCGGTCTGCCCGTCGTACCCGGCTCAGAAGGCGGTGTAGAGACCGCCGAAGAAGGAAAGAAAATCGCTAAAGATATGGGTTTCCCTGTCCTGATCAAGGCCGCAAGCGGCGGCGGCGGTAAGGGAATGCAAATCGTCCGCGAGGAGGGCGCATTCGTCGAAGCGTTCAATACGGCGCGGTCAGAAGCCATGGCCAATTTCGGCGATGACACGGTCTACATCGAAAAATTCCTCGAAAAACCGCGCCACATCGAAATTCAGGTCTTTGGCGACAAACACGGCAATGCCGTTCATCTGGGAGAACGTGATTGCTCGATCCAGCGCCGCCACCAGAAACTCGTGGAAGAGGGCCCGTCCCCTGTTCTAACAGAGGAACAGCGCGAGGAAATCGGAACACTTGCCGCCGAAACCGTCCGCAAACTCGGCTATGTGGGTGCGGGAACCATCGAATTCCTCTTTGAAGACGGCAAGTTCTACTTCATGGAAATGAACACCCGAATTCAAGTTGAGCATCCTGTTACAGAAATGATTACAGGCGTTGACCTCATCGCTGAGCAGTTGCGTGTCGCAGCGGGCGAAGAACTGACTATTAAAAATAAGAATTTACGTTTCCGCGGCCATGCGATTGAAATCCGCATTAACGCCGAAGACCCCGATACGTTCGTCCCGTCACCGGGAAAGATCGATCAATTCCACGCACCGGGCGGCCTCGGCGTCAGATTCGACAGCGCAATTTACGGCGGTTACTCCATCCCGCCATATTACGACTCTATGATCGGAAAATTGATCGTACACGGCCGCAACCGCGAGGAATGCATCAAACGGCTGCGCCGTGCGATCCGCGAAACTGTCGTCTCCGGCATAAAAACGACCCTGCCGCTACACGACTGGATCCTGCAGCAGCCTGAATTCGTCAGCGGCGACTACACCATCCATTGGTTGGAAAAGAAACTCGCCGAAAAACAGACCAAATAAACGATCCCGACGAAGCGCCTGAAAAAGAATATTTCACAAAAACGCCTGTTCTACTGCATAATATTGGTATTATGCAGTTGGTCCTGACAACAGAGTTACTTTTAGAAGCGTACAAACAGGGTTTGTTCCCGATGGCGCAAAGCGCCCACAGCAAATACATCCACTGGGTCTGCCCCGAAATGCGCGGGCAACTGTCTATCACCGACCTGCATATCCCCAAAAGCCTGAAACGCACGATAAAGCGACAGCAAATTCGCAAAAAATCCTACCGCATCCGTATCAATCAGGATTTCGAAGGCGTGATCGACGGCTGCGCCCGCAAAATGCCCGACCGCCCCGAAACATGGATCAACCATCAAATCCGCGAAGCTTGCTTAAAGCTTCATGCAGAAGGACACGCCCATAGCATCGAATGCTGGCAGGAAGAAAAACTCGTTGGCGGCTTGTACGGCATTGCCATCGGCGGCGCATTTTTCGGTGAAAGCATGTTCTCCCTCCAGACGGATGCCAGTAAGATATGCCTTGTGCATCTCTGCGCAAGGCTCTGGCGCGGCGGCTTCATGCTCCTCGATACGCAGTTCACAAACAACCATTTAAAACAATTCGGGGTCTATGAAATCCCGTATGCGGAGTATTTGCAAAAACTCGAACCCGCCGTACAGAAAGACGCGAACTTCCTCCAACCCGGCACAAGCGAAGCAGAACTCATCGCCCGCTATTTTGATATGCGCTACGGGGATTAAAACAGGCGACCACTACTCTTCTGTAGTCTTTTCCTCATCATCAGAGCCGTCAACCGCAGTTTGGCCATCTTCTTCGGAAGGAGCGGCATCAGAAGCCGTTTCAGGATCGACCATTTCGCCTTCGTCGGGAGCAGGAGCGGTCAGACCTTTAAGAATGCTGTCGAATGTCTTTTCTTCCGCCGGATCATCGCCTTCAATATCCGATGCATCCTGCTCTTCCACTTCCTTACCATCAATTGTTGCTGCAGCATTTTCATCGGCCAGACAGTCCAGAAGCCACACATCATAAATCGCATGATCCATCGGAGACAAGGCAGGGGATGAAGCGAACATCCACCCGCTAAACACCCACTGGGATTCGGTTTCCTCGCTGTCTTCGTTCGGTACAACTTCCCAGATTTGCAAAAATGCTGCGGACTCCGGCTGGTCGATAGGCGCCGACTTCTGACAAGATTGAACCTTGATATAAAGCGATCCGAATTTCAGGGTGCTGCCGACATTTGCTTCAAACGTCCGTGTGCGTGCTGTTGTCTTCTCAAGCGAGCGCAGCTTGATACGCGGATATTCCGTCATCGTGCGCGCACCCGCATCCGCAACCAGACCCGCCGTTCCGAAAACGGCAAGCAAAGCGGTCAGCAGGGATTTATTGAGAGTCGTCTTTATCATTCTGCATGCTGAAAATAAACTGGCCAAGTAATTGCTCGAGGTTCTGCGGCGCTTGCGTATACTGGATACGCCCCCCCGGCTCGATGAAATCTTCTTCCGCGCCCGGCTCAAGTGCCATATAAAGTCCGCCCAGCAGGCTTTCACTGCTGATCAGAGCCGCTGTATCAGCGGGCAGCTTGTATTGTGAATCGATGTCCAGATGAACCCGCGCAAGGTAGCTGTCCTCCAGCAATTCTACGTATTTAACAGTACCGACCTTCACACCGCTGATCTGAACGCGGTCACCTGCCTTCAATCCGCCCACGCTTGAGAAGTCCGCAACAACCGGATAGCCGCTCGCGCTGCCGACCTCTGCAGTTTTATAGCTGTAGGAGAGGAACAATACGGCGGCAAGTACGACAACTGCGCCTAATATGGTTTCTGCAATACTGCGTTTCATCGCTCAAAAATCCTGTTCTTTTGATAAACTTGAAAAATCCAAACTCTATTCGGGCGGCGTCCACGCCTCGTAATCACCCGTTGCCTTATCACGCTCTCCACCTTCCAGAAGGTGGCCCGGCGGACGGTATGCGGCATTCGTACCTGTTACGTTGGGCATGTGCGGCTTCTGCCAGGGGCGACGGTAAGAGGCATCCTGCTGGCTTGGTGCCACATCGGTCTGGTGATGCAACCAGCCGTGCCATTCGGGCGGCACTTTCGATGCTTCCGGCTCGCCTTTGTAAATAACCCAACGGCGCGTATATTTATAACCTTTGCGGGGTTTTGCTTCGTAATAACGGTTACCGTAATCATCCGCGCCGATTTTCTTTCCGCCGCCGAAAAGCGTTACGAATTTGGTATAGGCCGGAGACATAACACCGAGTAACCTGAAAAAACCCATCAGTTTTAACCTTTACAGTAAAGCTATTATTTGTGTTCTTTTAGCGCGTACAAGCAACCTTTACAAGCGGTGCCGATTATGGCAGAGGATGATACAAACGGAAAGGACAAAAAATGGATATTAAAGCCAAACTCGAAGAACACGGTCTCTCACTCCCCGAAGCCGCCGCTCCGGCTGCGAATTACGTGCCTTACGTGGTTTCAGGAAAACATATTTATGTCGCGGGACAAATCCCGTTCCTGAACGGTGAAAAAATGCACATGGGCCGCTTGGGCGATGACCTCCAAGTCGAGGATGGCGTTAAGGCCGCACAAGCATGCGCTCTTAATATCTTGGCTCAGGTCGACGCAGCCATCGGCGGCGACTGGTCAAAGGTCGCACGTTGCGTCAAGCTCGGCGTGTTCGTGAATTCCACACCCGATTTCACTGCGCAGCCGCAAGTCGCAAACGGCGCTTCTGATCTGATCGCCAACGTCCTAGGCGACAGCGGAAAACACGCGCGTTTCGCTGTCAGCGCCCCAAGCTTGCCTCTCGGCGTCGCCGTCGAAATTGATGCGGTTTTCGAGATAAAATAAAAAGCTGCAGAGCCTTACTTCTGCACTTTTTCTTTTTCGGGAGATTTTTTCTTTGTCTTGCGTGAAGGCTTTCCGTCTTCATACGTGAAGACAAGCTCTGATCCGTCATAATCAACAACGGCCAGACCGCCTTTTTCCAGCTTACCGAATAAAATTTCTTCGGCCAGAGGGCGCTTGATCTTTTCCTGAATGACACGAGCCAGAGGGCGCGCACCCATGGTGACATCATATCCTGCCTCGGCAAGGTGTTTACGCGCGGCCTCGGTAAGCTCAATCGTAACGTTACGGTCTGAAAGCTGCGCTTCAAGCTGAATAACAAACTTATCAACCACACGCTCAACCGTATCTGGTGAAAGATTGGAGAACGGCACGATCGCATCGAGACGGTTTCTGAATTCAGGTGAGAACATCTTCGTAATGGCCTCGTTATCCGCATAATCTTGCGATCCGACACTGCGCTCGAACCCGATAGGTTTACGGGCTATGTCTTGCGCACCGGCATTTGTTGTCATGATCAAAATGACATTGCGAAAATCAACGGTCTTGCCGTTATTATCCGTAAGCTTCCCGTAATCCATCACCTGAAGCAGAATATTGAACAAATCGGGATGCGCTTTCTCGATCTCGTCCAACAAGAGAACGCAATGCGGATGCTGGTCGATCTTATCGGTCAAAAGCCCGCCTTGCTCAAACCCGACATAACCCGGCGGCGTACCGATCAAACGGGAAACGGCATGGCGTTCCATATATTCGGACATATCAAAACGGTTAAGCTCAACGCCTAATGACTTTGCAAGCTGCTTAGCAACTTCCGTCTTACCGACACCCGTAGGGCCGGAGAACAAATAACATCCGATCGGCTTCTCGGCATCGCGCAAGCCCGCACGCGCCAGCTTGATCGAGTCTGAAAGTACTTCGATGGCCTTGTCCTGATCAAACACCATGGTTTTCAGATCACGCTCCAGCGTTTTGAGCGCTTCTTTGTCATCCTTGTTAATCGTCGTCGAGGGAATACGCGCAACCGCAGCAACAACATCCTCAATGTCCTTAACGCCGATGGTCTTCTTGCGCTTGTCCTCGGTCACAAGCATCTGCGCAGCGCCGACTTCGTCAATAATATCAATCGCCTTATCCGGCAATTTGCGGTCACCGATATATTTTGCGGACAAATCAACCGCCGCCTTGATGGCCGCGCTTGTATATTTGATCTTGTGATAGTCCTCGTAATAGGGGCGCAGACCTTTTAAAATCTTGACGGCATCCTCAATACTCGGCTCGTATACATCAATCTTCTGAAAACGGCGAACAAGCGCACGGTCTTTCTCGAAGTAATTTCGGTATTCTTTGTAAGTCGTCGACCCGATACAGCGTAGTTCACCGCTGGACAAAGCAGGTTTCAGAAGGTTCGATGCATCCATCGCGCCGCCGCTAGTTGCGCCTGCGCCGATAACGGTATGAATTTCATCAATAAACAAAATGGAGTCTTCAACATTGGATAGCTCGGTCAGAACAGCCTTGATCCGCTCTTCGAAGTCACCGCGATAACGCGTCCCCGCAAGCAGCGCGCCCATATCCAGCGCAAAGATGATAGCATCATGCAGGACTTCCGGCACTTCCTTCTCAATAATGCGCTTGGCCAGCCCTTCTGCAATCGCGGTTTTACCGACACCGGGGTCACCGACATAAAGCGGGTTGTTCTTGGAACGGCGGCAGAGGATCTGAATCGTGCGCTCGACCTCTTTTTCTCGGCCGATCAGCGGATCAATCTTCCCGTCCGCGGCCTTCTCGTTCAGATTAATACAATAGGCATCCAGAGCCTCACGCCCTGTTTTAACGTCCTTTTCAGGCTCTTCAACACCTGTCGGGGTAGAATCCGGCCGGTTTTGTGACGGAACTTTTGCGATGCCGTGTGAAATATAATTCACCGCATCAAACCGCGTCATATCCTGTTCCTGAAGGTAAAACACCGCATGACTTTCACGCTCCGAGAACATGGCCACAAGAACATTTGCGCCTGTTACTTCCTCACGGCCTGAAGACTGAACATGAATGGCCGCACGCTGCAAAACCCGCTGAAAAGTATTGGTCGGTTTCGCATCGTCAATCTCGTAATTCACGAGGTAATTCAAATCTGTCTCGATATATTGAAGCAGTTTTTCCTGAAGATCGTCCAGATCAATACCGCAAGAACGCAAAACCGCCATAGCGTCAGGATCACTTGCCAGCGCATGAAGCAAGTGCTCAAGTGTCGCATATTCGTGGTTCTTCTCGTTTGCAAGAGCCAGCGCGCGGTGTAATGTCTGTTCAAGATTGCGTGAAAGCATTGATTTTCAAGCCTCTCAGGTTAATCCGCCGATACTTAAAATCGTATCATATTCTTTTTTACACTGCCATGAATGGATATAAGGTTAATAAAAAAAGTTCTAAAATAACGGCGTTCAAAGAAAAACTTACTCTTTTTCCATTGTGCACTGCAGAGGTTGCTCGTTCGCCCGTGCAAAATCCATAACCTGACCGACTTTGGTTTCGGCAATTTCAAAGGTAAATATCCCGCAAACGCCGACGCCTCGGCGATGAACGGTCAGCATAATATCCGTCGCTTCCTGACGGCTTTTATTGAAAAACCGCTCCAGCACGTGAACAACAAATTCCATCGGCGTGTAATCATCATTCAAGAGTAAAACCTTATACATAGAGGGTTTTTTGGTTTTCGGACGGGTCTTGAGCGTAATACTGGTTTCAGACTGTGCGTCATCGTCGCCGAAACCCGGATTATGGTCGTCATCGCCACCATCGGACATCCGCAAACCGCCCGCGGTTGCCTCAGTTATCAAATCATTTTGTGTTTCGTGCTCGCGCATCGAAAAAACTCCGTTTGATCCGTGAAAAAATCTGCAAATCAAGACATCTTAAGTATATTCAACAAACCCTTTTAAAAGGTTTCTAAAAAACACCCATTTCGGAAATATCGGGAATAATAGTAATTCATTCCGGTTTTTGCCACCAAAAATCATAACTATTTTTATCGCGGTAAAATCACGAAGGCGTATTTTTCAAAAAACCCTTTGCTGCACTGCAAATTTTGCAATACATAATATGGAATAATAAGAAAACAAAAAGTTTTGAACGGGGTCATCCAATGAATGAAATCTACGAAGACAAGCCTGAAAACCGTAAATGGCAAGCGCTTTTGCGTGGTCAGATTACAGCGGCAACAGTTGCTAAATATTCCATGATCATGCGCCTCATCGACCAGAAGGCGCAAGTGATGATCTTCCTGAACTCCATTCTTGTGCCCGTCAGTATTCGCGGCATCGAAAGCGAAGTTTTTAAGCAGGCCGCGATGATTTCAGTAACATCCGCCGTACTGAGTATCACGGCTGCGATGATCTGCATCTATCCGAAGCGAAAATACCGCCGTTCAGGTGATCGCGAATTGAACCTGCTCCACTTTAACGACATTGCCCACATGGAGCGCGATGAATATCTCGATATGATCCTGCCGGTCTTTAACGAGCCGAAAAAACTCGCGGAAACCGCACTGGCTGATCTTTATGATACGGCGCGCTATTCCATTTTGCCGAAGTTTTACTGGCTCAAAATTTCATACGCCGCGTTTTTGTTGGGGAACTTGCTTGCGATTATTGTCGCGTTTTTTAATATGTAAACACAATGCACGTACTCTTTTGCCATGACACATTCTATACCAAGTCCCGTGACGGAACGGTCTATAGTTATGGGGCATTTCCCTATTCACTCTGGCAAAAAAGATATCTGACGCATTTTGACTCCCTGTGTATTCTCGGCCGGAAAAAGAAAATGAGCATGGAGGAAAGCGGCACGCTGGATGTCTCCTCCGGTCTGCATGTAGAGCATGTCCTGCTTGCAAACATCAATCGCCCAGTAAAACGTCTGACCAAATCGGGACGTACCTATAAGAAAATCCTCGAACAAGTCCAAAAGGCCGATGCCGTAATCATCTGCGGCCCTCTGGAATTTGGCCTGATGGCGGCAAAGGCCGCACGCGAAACGGGTACACCATATGCCGTTGAAATGTCCTGCTGCGCCTATGACCGCTCATGGTATCGCGGCTCTCTTGTGGGAAAACTTTATGCGCCGATCATATTCCGCCGCGCAAAAAAAATGGTGCGGCATGCCGACGCCGTGATGTATGTGACCGAGCATTTCCTGCAATCACGCTACCCCACAAACGGCATTACGCAATATGCATCGAACGTCGAAATTGCCCATGCCGAGGATGAGGTTCTCGAGCAAAGGGTCGAACATATCAAGGGGCATGACGGCCCCGTGGTCATCGGTATGATCGGCAATGTGGTCAGCGGCCTGAAAGGGCTAGGCGTTGCGATTAACGCTCTCGGCAAAGTCAAAAAAGAATTGCCCGAAGATAAGGATTTCACGCTAAAAATTCTGGGCCAAGGCATTCCGGCGTTGTGGCAAGGCCTCATCAATGAAAACGGCCTGCAGGGAAAGGTCGAATTTTGCGGCAGCGTTCCGGGTGGGCAGGCTGTTCTGGACTGGCTCGACGACATCGATATGTATATCCAGCCCAGCTTCCACGAGGGGTTACCACGCTCCCTGATCGAAGCCATGAGCCGCGGCTGCCCGTCGCTGTGTTCCGATGCGGGTGGAACCGACGAACTGTTAGCGAAGGAATACATTCACCCCCGCGGCGATGTCGAAAAACTGGCCGACCATATGAAATCAATGATTTTATCGGATGACTGGGAAAACCATGCGCGTGAAAACTTCAAAAAAGCCAGAAACTACAGCTGTGAAATACTGACACCGCGCCGCAAGGAATTCTGGAACAAATTTGCAGAGATCGTAAAAAACAAATCCGGCATAAAAACACAGCAGATCAAAAAAGCGGCCTGATTTTTTAGCCCTGTGCCCTGAAAATAGACGTTCGCTCACCGAACACAAAATCCAGAACGGTTTCAACACGCGTATCCCACGTAAACTTGGTCCGCAAATCCTCGTAAGCTTTATTCGCCAGTCGCTCGCCGAGTTTCGGATTTTCGTGCAACATCTTGATCGCTTCTACCCACGCCAGCGGATCACCCGGGGAAATCAGCAAAGCGTTATCGTCATGCCTCAGAACTTCTTGCAAAACTTTAAGGTCTGATGCGATCATCGGGCGCTTAGCCGCCATATATTCAAAAACCTTCATCGGCGAAATCCATCGGGAAATGTTGCGCCCTGTTTTGATCAGCGCCTGATGCTGATACGGCGCGAGCACCATATCAAAAGCCTTCAGATACCCCAGAACTTCTGCATGCGGTCTGTGTCCGTAAAAAATAACATTCGAGGGCGGGTTCTTTTTCCTGATTTTCTTTAGTTGCTCGGGCGTACCGCCAATCACATGAAAATCATAATCGGGCAGAACGGGTGCAATTTTCAAAATCATAGACAACCCTTTTCCGGGATGCAACATGCCGGCATAACCGACATTCGGCGCATCCTTCCGTCCCTTAAGCGCAGTAATCCTTTCTGCTTTCCCGTCAATATGCGGCGGTAGGTCGGCGGCGTCATGCGCTACAAAAATCTGCTCCGGCTTGAGGTTCGGATATTTGTTCAGAAGGTCTTGCTTCAAAACTTCGGAAACCGCGACAATACCCGCAAAACTAGACAGCCTGATAAGTTTCTGCATGGCTATATTCTGCGCTTTTCCGCGAAGCAATTGATGCGCCTCATAAACCACGGGAACGCGCGGCGGCGTGAATAAAGCCAGCGCAACAGGATCGCGCCCGTAAATCAAATCAGGCTCGCCCATGATCTTCATTTTTTCGGGAATAAATTGGAGGCGCTTGATGCCCGAGAGGATCGGAATACGGACGTTATCAGCCAAAGCAAATTTGAAATGACCGTCAACGTCATAAGTTTTGAAAATTTCCTTGGCATTAAGATGCGCCTTGCCTTTTGCGAACAAAGTCACGTCATGACCGGCGCGCCCGAACGCCTCGCACATCTTGATAACATGCACGGCCTTGGCTTCCGAAGAAGGAAAAGTCGCACCTGAAAAATAATAAATCCGCATCTTAACCAGCCTGTTTTTGTTTTTTTGTTCCGCGCGCTTCCCGCATCTCAAGGGCTTTCAAATTCATTTCCAGCGAGAGCAAGGCGCACAGCGCATCCCCGTAATTCCGTTTCTTGCCCATATGTTTATGCCAGAGCACATCAATATTGACACCGTCAACGCAACCCCTATCTTTTAAATCCATCAGGGCCTCTTGTGCAACATCTTGAAGCGATTTATTTCGCCTTATAAGCGTATCAAAATCAAATCGCCGACTTGTCGGAACAGGCGGCATATCCAAGAACCGCAGAGTATCCTTTGCCATTCGCCAAACACCGTTGCGCAAGCGCATCGGCCAGATTTTGAAAATGGAATCATTATACCGTAACCCGTGATAGCTGGTCGTCGGCAAATCAAACAGAGACGGGTAGGACATATGACACATTTCGCGAAACAGAACCCGTTGCTTGCGGTAAATTCTCGGCAGATGCGCCATGAAATCAAAAAACGGCGAATTGACGAACGGCGTTTTATAATCATACCCGCCCGATAAAACACGCGGCGCAGTCGACTTCCCTGCCTCGGCAAACAAAACCTGCTCGTCATAGCTCAGAACATCCGGAGGCAAGTCACCGCCGCCGATACATTTTATCAAGTCCTGCTGAGATGGATAAGTCGGCAATCGCAAAAGGACATTCTTCTTGATGTAACGGGTTTTCGCCTCCTCAATCGTGTTGGACGGATAAGAGGTCAAGTGACCGCCGCAAATACTGCCGCCCATATAGCCGGACCAGATGACGGCATCCGAAAACCGCTCCAGAATGGCATGCGGTGCTTGTCTAAAAAGCAGGGTCTGTGCATCATTCATCTCCGCCGCAGCAAGCAACGCATCCGCCGACCACTCGACATGGCACAAATCAACCGCTGTATGCTGCGTCTCGGCAATCTCGGCAACCTGACATCCGATATCATAATCGCAAGTGCCCTTGATCCCGAATGTATAGGTTTCTATGTTGCGCAATTCGGTAAATTCTGACAAAGCACAAAGCAGAGCGCGGCTGGAAAGTCCGCCGCTAAGCGGCACTGCATGGCGTTTTCCTTTGATAAAGTCTTTATCGATAGAAGTGATAAGAGTCGACCTGCATTGCTGCAGCGTTTCATCATGCGAAATGGCGTCCGCATCCAGTTTCTCGATATCGGAAAAATCGGGCGTGAATTTTTCTGCATAGTCGGGGAAATATCCCAGATGCAAAAAGAAATTGATATCCTTGTGATCTTTCAACATAGCCGCACCAGATATCTGTTACGCCTTAAACGTAAAACACAGTGTAAGGAAAACAAAGACTATTCGGGAAAACAATAAGAAAACGATTATCACTGAACCCGCAATAACTACCAGACCTCGATCTGTCGCCCGAGTAACTGGCTCAGATATTTCCGATCCTCGGTAAAATGAACGCGCAGATGTGCCTTTGTACTTTCATTAAGACGTGGAGGCTTGACATCGCATGTCATAAAACGAGCCAACACCGTACTGGCTTCTGATAAACCAAAAAAGGGCTTTAAAAACGCATATTTTAAAACCCGCATAGATAGATCTTCACCCAAAAGATCGGGAAAACTCTCGGGCAAACCGTTTTTTAGACCCAGAAACGCGGACAACCCGTGTAATCCAGCGGCCAGACCTTGCGCCCATTCTTCTTCGATTAGAATAAAAATACGATCCCGTCCAACTGCTGAGATCCAATGTTCCAGATGGATTTTATAGTGATTGCGGTACAATCTGCATGTCCCGTCGGCAGGCGGTATCCGTTTGCCGCTGACCTCTTCGTCAATAGCGGCCTCGAAACTCTCTGCTGTTTCCAAGCCGCTTGTAACATCTTGCCAATATTGGGAATACGCCCGCATAACAGGATTTGTCAGACACAAAATAATTTTCGCCTTCGGGCAGTCTCGCGCTATACGAACCGCACTGTCCTCATAATCGTCATAACGAATTTTTCTGTCACTGCCGAGCCTTAACCCCTTTTCCAGATAATACGGTGAAGCATCCCCGCAGATCAGATCGGCCGTTGCATCCTGAAAAAACGCCTGATAGTGCTCAAAACCGTTGCGATAGGACTGGTCGCTGTAGAAAAATGCCTCATCACCGGCCGCGGGCATAAACACGGCAGAATGCCCGCGCAGCACCTCGGTAAGGGCTTGCGTGCCGTTCTTCGTCGCTCCGGCGATAATAAAGTCTGGATTTCTCAAAATTTAAGGCAGGCTGTTTTGGACTTTTTAAAACTGTGTTCTATTATAGATATGATAATGACCGTCCTCAAGTGGTCATAAAATTCTGTCCAGTTTCTTTTTAGGCCACCAAGTATGACATCATCCGTACTCAAAACATTCCGCAGTCCCGAAAAAATACGCCACGTGAATGTAGTGCTTGCCGGCTGCCTGAGTGCGCCAAGCGACGATGAACTGGAAAAGTTGGAAACCATTTCACTCCTGATCGGCGCAAAACGCAGCGGCGCAACCATGATCGCTGCGATACTAGATGCGCATCCAGAGATTGTGATGGCCAAGGAATTCAATCTCTTGCGCCAATTTCAAAACGGCCTGAATTTGAAACAGGCTGCCCGCCTGATGCTGTTCAACGCCCGAATGTTTGCCAAGAAAGGCGCAAAATGGACTGGCTATTCCTATGATATCCCCGGTATGTATCAGGGGCGCTATGAAACCCTGAAAGTCATCGGCGACAAAAAGGCGCAAACTTCAACGCTCCAGCTCCAGAAAAATATCAACCTGATCGGTGAGATGGAGAAAAAATACGCCCGTCCTGTCAAAATGATCCATGCTGTGCGCAATCCCTATGACACGCTGGCCAGCATGGTGCTAAAGAAAGACTTTACGCTTGAGCGTGCCATGCAAAATCTCGAAGACGTCTGTCAGGGGGCAGCGCACGCATACCTGAAATACTCCTCGCAAGTTTTGCTCGTGCGGCAGGAAGACCTGCTCAAGGAAGCAGGCCAAATGATCCGCGCAGTAACCGAATTCCTTGGCCTGGAAAGCAGTGAAGAGTATCTCAAGGCCGCCGCACAACTCGTTCGCACTGATCAGAACATAAGCCGTCATAAAGTCGAATGGACAGAAGACATTAGAAATCAGGTTGAAGATCTAATTGATCGCCACGAATTCCTGAACGGGTATAGATTCTAAAAAAAGCTTGCATTAAAGCTGAAATATAGGTATAAAATCCTATATATGCACTACGACTCCGTCTGAACGCCTTATCTTGTATTCATGACGATGAGCGGCAAGCAAACATTTTCCTAAAACATTTCATCTATCCGATACCAGGAGGGTCTCCCGATGCTAATCCGTATGGGGCAGGGCATGAACGTGTCCGGCCAAATCACACCGCCAATACTTCCTCTCACAACCACTCTTGATTTTACAGCCGCCTTACCTGATGGCTTTTCTTATTCACGCAGTGATGCCGTCTCGATGTACCGCGACACAAACGCAGACTGGCAAATTGCCTCCGCCAACCAGCCGCCGTTCGACCATGATGAGAACGGCAATGCGTTGGGCTTGCAGATCGCCCCGTCATCAACCAATAAATGCGAAAACGTGAACTGGAACATGACCGATTTGACGGGTCTCTCGACAGGCGGCAACGCAAGCGCCGTAATTTCTGTGGGCACACACCCCGTCCACGGCTTCCCGGTTCTGACGATCGACAACACGCAAGGCGGATCCGGCACGGCCTATGTCAATATAAGCGGGGCTGCAGGCAACACAAACCCGCATTCCGCCTCTGTATTTTTCCATGTCGAAATCGGTCTGAGCGGTGGTGCGGGCTGCTGGCTCAATAACAACTGGGGCCAGTTTACGACAACCGGTGCGGATAAAGATACCGGCGAGGATGGCAGGATCGTCCGCGAAAACATGGTCTGGAGCACATCAAACATTATGCGCTTGAATGCAGGCTTTAATCACAAGGTTCATTTCTGGTTAAACCAGCTGGAAGAAATGCCGTTCGTAACACCGCCCATTTACATCAACGGCGCAGCAGCAACCCGAAATTCGCATACATTAGTATGCACAGACCTAAACACGTATGTGCCTGCCTTTTCACAAAGCAGAGGAACAGCCGTCATGGAAGCCGTGTTCGCCCGTCCGACGGATGAGATTACAAGCGACCAATACGGCTTTTTATTCTGCGAAGGCACATCGCTGGATAACACGCTTTCCATGCGCCTCGAAGCAACCACAAACGCGCAAATGCGTGCAAATGTTCGTGTTTCATCCGTCTCGAAGACGAACAACGACATCGGCCAGAAACCGATTCCAAACCACAGATTTCCCTTCGCACTCTCATGGGAGAGTGACGAAGTCATAGCTTATGCAGGTGTGTTTAAGGACAAATCGGAAACGCTAACGGGGACGCCTGTAAACATAGACAGACTTTATATCGGCGGCCGGCCGTTCAATGAACGTATGTACGGTTGGGTACAGCGTCTAACCGTCATTGATAAAGTCAGGAAAGCTCCGCAAATCAAAAATCTGATGTTCCCGAACAATAACACATACAATGGTATTCTTTGTGCGGGACAGTCCCTAATGCAATACCGCTTCCGCGCAACAGGCTCCGGCGGCACACCGACCTACGGCAACGAGGGTGAAGCAGCAATGATCGGCGTGATGAAAACTTACAGAGACACTGCCGAAAACTGGTGTATCAACGCCGCAAGTGACGGATCAAGCCTGATCGGATCAAGCGGAACGAACTACTGGCTCGAGCAATCCGATCTGTCTGACGGCCCTCTTATTACGGCTGCCAAAGAAAAGATAGATGCTTTCGGAGCCGAAAATATCGAAGCCATCGACTGGGATCAGGGCGAAAGTAACTCCAGCGCAACTATAGCAGATTTTAAGCTCTGGACGATGGCCGTTCTTGATCGTTTGCGTGACTACATAAATCAAGAAGGCGGCGCACTCGTTCCGTGTTTTATCACCCTGATCGGTCGCCGTAGCGATATGGAGAATACGGATTATAACAACGTGCGGATAGCGCAACGGCAAATGATTGCCGAAAACGCGTATGTCTATAAACAGCCGGAAAAATTCGTATGGCCGCTACAGGACGGCGTCCACCTGACGGGCGGGGGCTTTGCGGACGTTGGTCTGCGTGCTGGCCGCAAAATCTATGATGTACTCGGCGAAAGCATTGCAGGCGGAGTAGACGGCCCGCAGATTACAAATGTCTCACGTTCCGGAACAACCGTAACAGTAACAATAGCCCATGACGGCGGCAGCGACCTTACCCCGAGCAGCGGCATTGAAGGGTTTCAGTTTTTTGATGATGACATCGAAATTCCGGTAGCCTCCGCAGTTCGAACAAATGCGACGACGATAACCCTGACATTGGATACTACGCCAACGGGTGTAGAAGAGTTTTATTATCTCTACGCGTCCGCCTATAACGAGGTGACGGATCCTGCCAATTTGGTCATGGATAACGATACAATCCCGATGCCGTTGCAAAGCCACTATGAAATGCTTTAAGGGCGTAAGACGCTTTCATGATTATGTAAATTTAGCCATAATCAGTTAATTCACATAATAAATTAACCAATATCGTCCAATTCTATTTGAAATCAGACGCTTATGAAGAAAAGTGACCTTAAAATCTAGAATTCGTGGTTCAAATTGACGTAGAAACGCGGATCTTTGTCGCGGCGTGTATCAACATCACGCGTGAGCGGGAACGCCACCGCAAATCCGGCTCTGGTCTGATCCGTAATGTCGGCGCGAACACCTAGACCGGTAGAACTGATTGACTCACGTTTATTGGCAGAAGTCGTAGCATCCTGATTCCACACGCGCCCGATGTCAAAGAAGGTGTAGAGCTGGTAATCGTGAATAAGGTCAATTTTCCTCGGCTCGTTCCACTGGATCTCGACCTTACCAGCGATACCGTCGTCACCAACGATTTCCGATGGATCATACCCACGGCCGAAACCGACACCGCCAACACCGAATTCCTCGGAACTCAAAAGCGGTACGGCTGACCATTGACCTTGTCCGGCCACCAGAACATTGACGTTAGTGGTCACACGCTGCAAACGCTGCAAATTCAGCTCGGCCTTAAAATATTGCGGGTCGCCGAATTGCCGTGTGAGGTTTGAATCACTTTTCTTGCTCGCGTTAAACACGGTAAGTCCTTGAGAAACCTCAAACCCCGCGGAGTTAACGCCGACGCCGACAACCGTATCAACGAATTGCAACTGCCCGCCAAGACGTACTGAGCGTATACGGTCATTTCTGGTCGGCTCAAGATTGTTCTTACTTTCGACCTGTTTTGCGTCGAACGTACCGTAACCGACGAGGTTTAAGTTACGGGAACGGATGAACGGATGGGAAATCGTGACCCCAAGAAGCTGTGAACGACCTTTAACATCAAACTCACGCAGATCATATCCCGGCTCGGTAGACGTCAAACTGGCCAAGAACTTCAGCTTTGTTCCGTATTTGGTAACCGGAATATCATAAGTGACAGACCCGAACATCAATTCATCGATGCTTTCCTTGTGATCGCCCGCCATAACAAATTGGGCGCCTAAGCGGTCGTTCACTCCGAAAAGGGAATTAATGGCACCGCCCACAGACGTCTCATATTCACCAAGATAACGACTGCCAAAATTATCAAATCCAACGTAAGCTTCAGTCTTCTTGCGCTCGACAATAATAACCAGATCAGCTGCGCCTGTAACTGTGCGGGAAGGACGTAAAATAGAGCGTGCCTCGACCCCCGGCAGGTCGTTGATAAGCAGAAGGTAGCGTTCCAGCACTTCCGCATTCATAGGCTGTCCGCCCTGCAAATGACCCGCATACTCTTCGATCAATTCTTTGGACTTTTCTGTCTCGTCCCCTTCAACTATCACTTCATTAATAAAGCCTTCGACAACGCGCAGCTTAACCGTCCCGCCGTCAATCGTCTGAGGCGGCACGACAGTCTGCGTTAAAACATAACCGTCGTTTCTGTATTTATTCGTAATTTCGTTGGCGATCGCGTAAATATCGGCAAGACTCACTTCCGTGCCAAGTGACCCCCGATAAATCGGATCAAGCTCTTCAGCAGAATAAACACTGACCCCGTCGACCTGTATCGTATTTAATCCAAAAATCACGTCCTCTGCGCCTTCGGGCGCCTCTTGTCTTATGGTATCCGTAATTTCGATATTCGGCGTAACGGTTGGAATGAGGTCACGGTCAAGCAATTCTTGTTGCGCCCGTGAGGGGTCAGCAGTCGTTGTTGCAGCCTCGACTTGCGCATGAGCTTCCGCAAAGGCAAAAACCCCTACGCTAAGCGTCAATGCAAAAAGAGCCAAATATTTGGAGTGCAAGAGAAACTTTATTGCATGCATAACAATTACCTAATTCAGTATCATAAAGTCGAGTTGAACAAAGAAAACTAAGTGCTCAGTAGAATTGGAAAAATCCCGTTTCCGCGACCCTGCCAATTTCGAGAATATATTTTTTGGCAGAACATGCAACCCGCTTTGTTGCATTTTTTTGATCATTTTCGAGTCATGACCCGAAAATAATTTTCATAAAGCTGGAAAATAAGTTTGCATTTTCCATATTAGATTTGTATGTAAGGGGAAATTATTTACGTAATGTAAGTCTGGGGAGTCAAAACAGACTCATGAAGCGATTTTGCTTTAAGTTTTTATGATCATCATATTGAAAACCATTAAAAAAGGTGCAATATAGATCCAGAATTACGACGGCAATATTAGGCAGTGCTTATTTGATGCGGCAAATGCGGCCAAATCTGACACTAGTTAAAGTGATTGCCGAGTAGAGATTACGAGTAATAAGAGTAAATTTAAAATTTAATGATCTTAGATTGATTATTTCGAGGGAAACAAAAATGAATACCGTCACCAAGACTTCCGATATTTCTGTAATGCGCAAGCTGCTGCTATCGACAACGGCACTTCTCGCTGCCGGACAGGTTATGCATGCAGGCCAGGCGCATGCGGTTGATGACTACGCAGACTGGGATGATGTTCAGATCGTCGGAGGTCAGGCAACGGTGAATGACACCGGACTTGGAAGCACGACAATTGACCAGAGCACGATGCGTGCGGTTGGTGAAGCCACAGAACTGCACATCGGTAAAATGGGTGATGTTAAGATCAATCAGACATCCGGCGACTCCCTCTTCGTTGGGCGCGTGATCGGTAACCACTCCGACCCGACACAAATCCTTGGTAAGCTCAGCGCTGACGGCCGTGTAATGATTATTGACCGAAACGGTGTGTTTTTCGGTCAGAACTCCACAGTTGACGCAGCAGGTATCTCCGTAACAACAGGTGACGTTTCGAACGCCGATATTATGGACGGCGATGAAAACTTTACCTTCAGCAACTTCGGCGATGGTGAAATCGTCCTCGAAGGAACAATGAACATTAAGGACGCCGGTCTGGCCGCATTTGTTGCGCCGACAGTCCGTAACAGCGGCGTCATCAATGCCAAAATGGGCAAGGTTGTATTCGCATCCGGTGAAACAGTAACAATCGACCTCTACGGCGATGGCTTGGTCGAGGTCGCAGTTGACGGCGAACTCGGAAGCGCGCTTCTCGAAAACAAAGGCACAATCGATGCTGGAGGCGGTAACGTCATTATGACGGCACAATCTGCGAAAAACATCGTAGACAGTGTCATCAACAATGAAAGCATCATTAAGGTCACATCTGTAGAGCAAAAAGGCGGAAAGATTATTCTGTCCGGCGGCGACAATGGCAAGGTCACAAACACAGGTGTGCTGGATGCTTCCGGCGCGCAAGGCGGCAGTATTGATGTCACGGGGCAGGCCATCGAACTTGGCGCAGACTCTGAAATCAAAGCCAACGGCACGAATGGTGACGCAGGTGAAATTAATGTCATTGCAGATGAAACTCTTCTTGTAGCCGGCAAATTAGAGGCTCTAGGCAACAACAAATCGGGCTTTATCGAGACATCGGCTGCTGATGTCGACTTTGATTCAAGCACAGACATCAGTGCTGGAAAATGGCTGCTTGACCCGACAAGTATCAATGTCGGCACGGAACTGGCGGCGATTATCGAAGACCAGCTTGAAGACGGTGATGCGGAAATTACAACACCCGATGACGATAATACCGAGCAGGGTGCAATCACATTCTTCACGGTTGTAGAATGGGACACGGCTAACACATTCACCGCCAACGCTATTAATGATATCCGTTTCAATGGTAACAGCGGTTTGAATGCCACAGGCGCGGGCAATATCGTCCTGAACGCTGGCGATGACATTCGCATGTACGACAACGCGTTTGGCGTCAAAACGAACGGCGGAAACGTAACCTTTAACGCAGCAGAAGAAGTTACGATGCGTGCAGGCGGTATCGACGCGGGCGGCGGTAATATCCTGGTCAATAATATGGGCGGCGGTTTCTTCGGCTTTGAAGACAGCCTGAGCACCTCCGGCACAGGTACAATCACACTGACACAGCGTCAGGATAATCTGGAAAACAGCCTTGGGCAGGCCACCATCCAGAACGCGATTGACGCACTAAACAACACGGGCACTGGGCAAAATAACCTGAACGTGGCCGCTGGCACTTACACGGAAAATCTGGAAATCAATCAGGCCAATCTGCTTCTAATCGGTGAAGAAGGAGCAACATTACAGGCCGCTGAGGCAGGCGAGGCTCTAATAGAGGTTCGCGCTGCGAGTGCCACAATTGATCCGTTCGTCTTTGACGGTCTCAGATTGGTAAACTATGGCATTCGTGCAACCGGTGACGGAACACACGGACTGTATGTTGATGGCAATACATTCCGCAACTTCAAGAAGGGCGGCGTTTATATCGGTTACTCCAATGGCGCGGCTGCTTACATCAACAACAACACATTTGAAGGCACAATGGGTCACGGTATCAGAACCGGCACTTTGAATAACGGCTCTGTTGTTTACATTACGAACAACACATTCGGCTCTGATGAAGATCCTTTAAACTACGTGGGTATCGATATCGGTGTTCAGCGTAATTCTGACATTCTGATTGATAACAATGATATCGTCGCGCAGGAACTGGGTATTAACTTTGAATACCTTGGGAACGGCAGCGAAGTCGAAGTGGCCGATAACTCGATCGAAGGCATTGACGAAAACGGGATCAAATTCCTGGGCATCGAGGATTCAACCGTACTGATTTCGTCCAACGACAAAATCGTATCGGAAAACGGAACAGGGATTAGCGTAGACTCCGGTAAGTTCAACGATAAAATCCTGAATAATTCCACAATCACGATTGACGGCAATACTGAAATCGCTGGCTACGGCAGCTACGGCGTTGATTTCTATGAAGGTGATTTAGCCGGTGGCTCTACCATCAACATAACAAATAACGAATACATCCACGGATTCTTCGACGGCATCTATGTCGGCGATGATGTCTTCGGCGGCGTGACTGTAAACATCAACGGCAACGGCGTTGGCGCAATCATTGATGATGAATATGTCGTCTACAGCGGCATTAGCACAGACTTAGGAAACGGCATTAGTCTGTATGGCGTCGAAACATCCGATATCCGCAACAACGTCATTGACGGCGTTGGCACGGACGGTATCCACCTTGATGATTTCGGACAGACCTGGATTGCTTACAACTATATCTACAACACCGGCGATGACGGGATCGAAGCCATCTACGGCGACTTCGCGTCCGTCTACGGCAACACGATCGAAGGCGTTGGCATCATGAGCCCGATTATCTTCGCTGAGGGGCCTGAATTCTTGATCGAGGAAGAAAGAGAATTCGGCGCGGACGGTATCCACCTCCGTAATGTCGGCGGCATAGAAATTCTTCCGCCCGCAGCCGAAGAAGGCAAAGACGGTTTCGGTTATGGCTCTTACGGTGCGGACTCCGAAATCTTCGACAACGACATTTCAATCGTTGCGGATGACGGGATCGAAGTGATCAATGGCAACGTCGCATATATCGGTGATAATATAATCGGACATGTCGACGGTGACGGTATCGCGGTCGAAGGCACCTACGTGACTGAAATCAACGGCAACGTGATCACGCTGGCCGGCGAAAACGGCATTTACGTCAACGGCTTCTTCTTTGATGAATTTCCGGATGACGATGATGACGAGCCTCTTTTCCTGACACTGGATGATGAATACTTTAATCAGGGCGTATATGCGGGCATCTTCAACAACAAAATTCTCCTGACCGGAAGCGACGGCATCGAGGTGTTTAACATCGGCGGCGATTTTGTCCCCGGCGATATCGATCTGGTCGGCGCGCCTGATACGGGCGCCTACGGCTGGGCCGTGAATATTCAGGGCAACGAAGTGGCGATGACCGGCGATAACGGTATCCTCGCCTACAGCAACGACTCTGTCCGCGCGCATGAAAACGACATCTTCATGGCGGGCATGGGCCCTGATCTGGGCTTTACGATCGATTCGATCAACGCCTTCGCGGCCGGAATTCCGCCAATCTTCGAAACACCTGTCCTGCTCGCAGGAAATAGCGATGACTGGGTCGGCGGCGGCGGTGACGGAGAATTCAGCTGGCTCTGGGGCAACGGTCACGGCATCGCTGTCTATGGAACTCTGGGTTACGGCCCAACAGGCGAGAGCGTTGATATTCAGTACAACACGGTTGAAGCCACCGGCGGTCACGGCATTAATGTCGAACTCGCCGACAGCGCACGGATCAGCTACAACAACATCAGCTACACCGGCCTGGAATACACGGAATTCGCGGACGCTTCGGATATGCTGGACCTCTTGTCCTCCGGCCCGTTCGATGACCACAGCGGTTATTTCGATCCTGAAGAGCCTGTCGATACCGTTGAGTCTGTCGTCTTCATCGACAGCGACGATGACGAATACGGCTCAGGTGAGTATCCGTCCCGCCGCGACCTCTGGACTGCATCGGGTGAAAACATCAACACCATTCTGAAAGAGTACATTACCTTCGGCAGCGAGATCGAATACGACTCCTACGATGGAATTAATGTCGAAAGTGTCGGTAGCGACATTATCGTCGTTCCTGCAATCGCCTCAGGCGGTGTCTCTGTTACACCATATGATATTCCGTATGCTGTAACCATTCAGGGCAACACCATCGACCATACCGGTGATGATGGCATCGAAGTTCTATTTTCCGGACGCACATTAATCGGTGGATACGGCGAGCTTGAAGGCAACACAATCACCAACGCCGGATACGGCTTCAGCAGCGGCGGTTATGGCCCCGACTACAAGGGTGCCGATGGCATCCATGTGAGTGAAGTCTTCATCGACGGGTTCTTCCCGTGGGTTAGTGAAGCCGGAGAAGGCAGCTACGGGAGCGGCGACGATCCGGTCGAAGGCTATTACGGCTATGCCGTGGATGTGATCGGTAACACGATCGATAATACGCAGGATGACGGAGTGGAGGTGGTCTTCTCCGAATCCACCTTGATCGACGGTAACACCATCACGAATGTGGGCGTTAATAGCTCCGACTACAGTGGTCGTGACGGTGACCGCGGCTCCGACGGTATCCATGTTGATGGCGTTGGACAGCTACGATTAATGAGAGCGAATGTTGAAGCCGGGTACGGCGATTCCGGTTTAGACCATGGCGGTGAAATCGATCCTTACGCCGTTGTGATCATCGGTAACACGATTGACAGTACGCAGGATGACGGCATCGAAGTCCTCAACAGCGGTCGCACGCGCATCGGCGGTTTCACCGAGGGCGAAGAAAACACCATCTCTAACGTTGGAGTATCTTACTATGACGGTGATTACGGCGCAGACGGTATCCACGTCCGCAACGTATTCTCTGACGTGATTTTTGCTCGTCCGACATTGGGCGGCAGTGTTGTTCAAGACCCGACAGATCATTTCTATGACGTCCAGATCATCAATAACTCCGTAACAGGAACACAGGATGACGGCATCGAAGTCCTATACAGTGGTGATACTCTGATCCAGGGCAACACGCTCACGGATATAGGTTTTGTCGGTCCGTCTATTCCTTTGATCGAGGCATTCTATATCGGTGATTACGAAAGTGATTACGAATATGACGGCGCGGATGGTATCCACGTGGTGTCCGAAGGCGATCGTATGGTCAGGCGTGTCGATATCATAGAAGGCCCCGTTTACGCCGATTATGGTTACGGCACGAAGGTGGCGATCATTGACAATACTGTCACGAACGCAGCCGATGATGGCATCGACACCGAAGGCGTGAACGAATTGCTGGTCGATATCAACACAATCGAAGGCGCAATGGACGACGGTATCCGCATCATCGGCTACGGCGGCTACGGCGAAGTCGTATCACCTGAAGAAGAGCTGTCGGTTGCATTGGCACCGCAAGAGATCGGCTTCGGTGGATATGAAGCTGTCATCAGTAGTAACGGCGTAACAGCATCCGGCTCTGACGGAATTCAGACCTCCGGTTATGATGAAACCGAAATCACGGGCAATACTGTCGTAGAATCAACCGAGAACGGCGTGTATGTCTCAGGCTTCTATAACGGTAATGTTCTCTTCCAAGGCAATGTCCTCGTGAACAACGGCGGCTTCGAAACCATCGAAGGCGAAGAGTTCTTGATCGGTGCGGGCGCGCGTTTCGAAAGCGGCAACATCGATTTCAGCGATACGACAAGCCCGAACATCTTCATAAACACAACGGGCGAGAAGGCAGTTGCAATGCAATTCGACCCGGCGATGATGGAAGATATCTACTACTACGATAAGATTGCAAAAATCGCTCTTGAAGAAATCGTACCAATGGAGCCGATCCTTGCGAACCTGACAATCGTCAACGAAACGCTCGGCTCGACAACATTCTCAGGTTACCAGCCTGAAGGAAGCTTCTACGTGCGCTTTGAAGACGGTGCGATACTTGACGAGCTTGGCAATGTGATTGTGATTGACGGCCTGAACGCCAGTTTTGAAGGTCTCATCCCTTCAGAGGAAGGAGGCGTATTGCCGCCAACATCACTCGAATTCATCGAAGAGCGTCTCTGGGATGCGGATGATCCTGTCGAAGATGGACGCGGCCAGATCTTTGTTGGTGTTGCACAAGACGGCTTGGACAACATTCAGGACTTTTTCAATGACTTTGAAGGCGCTGGCCCGGAAGCAAGCGGTCTGAATGTGACCTTCCTCGGCCTGCCGAACGTTGACCGGCCGGAACCGCAGAATTTAGAACCTGCGGCAGGTGAAGGCGAAGAAGGCTCAAACGTTGCAGATATTGAACCCGCAGCAGGCGGCGACGAAGAGTCCGAGCAGGTCAACTGCTGGTCTGAACTGACAAATACTTTGCAAAGCGGCAAATCCGCGTCTATATCGGATGACGGAACAGAGCAGAGCGTCATGAACCAGACCGCAAACTGCGGCGCTCAGCAAAGCTAATGATGAATTTTTAAAGATAAAAGCCCCCGAAAATCGGGGGCTTTTTCTTTTGTTAACTTTTTTATGTGATAAAGTACTTGCAAAGGCATGGGTAATTGCGCTTAATTTAGAAAAAATTTTAAAAAACAGGGGGTTGCACTCGTGCCATTTTCTGTCAAAATAAGGCACTGCAACACTTCTGGATAGAATTTAAGGTATCTCAAAGATGTATGAAGACAATAACTGGAATGCTGTGACGGGTGATGAGCTTGCCGGTTTTCTTGATCAAATTAATCCGATTGATGGAAAATACCGTACGTCTCCGCAAAGCACTCAGGTTCACTGGCGTACGCTTCCGTTTTACGAGACAGTCGCACTGATCCGCGTAAACGACCCGAACTGGGTAAACAAGAAGCTGAACATCTATTATCTGACCGATCAGGGGAATTTGTTCCGCCTGAACGGAACATCCCCGCCGATCCACGAAGTGAACAACAAGGCACCGATCAAACTGAACGAAGACAACGTTCTTGATTACCTCAAATTCTTCTGTTTCTTTGTCCGCGGTGAAGAGGGACCGTTCTACATCGCTGAAGACATCGCAGATCCGAACATGCCCTCTGAAATGGACGATACGACACGTTCCGTGATTGAGGGAACGGTTCGCCCGTCAAGCTTTGAAGGCATGAACGAGCAAGGCCACTTCCTCTGTGATGCGGTTGTGTTCTATTCCAACGCTCTGTTTATCGCAAACTTCGCCATCCAGCACACAGGCATGATCGAAATGCTGCGTGATGAGCCGATCGCAGGCGACCTGAAAGCGAAGATTAACCGACCGATTGCCTAAAAGTCTGGTCTTTGGCGCGTTCGGTAAAAGTTAAATCATATGAAATCCGAATGATCATGCATTGCCGCAAAACCGTGGCAATGCTAAACCGTATATGAGTTTAATTGAGACGAGGCAGCCCAACCCATGCCATATCACACGGAATTCGATATCATTATTATCGGCGGCGGCCTTTCGGGTTTATCACTGGCGTGTTTGCTCGGCGTAAATAAAGACCTGCGCATCGCCTGTATCGACCGTGACAGCATGGAAAACCAGCTCAAGGAAGATACCCGCACAACGGCCATTTCTTACGGCTCCAGCCAGATCCTTGGCCGTGCAGGCCTCTGGCAGGATTTGGAGAAAAAGGGCTGCCCCATTGAAGATATCCGCGTTCTGGACGGCAATACCTCTGTACTTTTGCAATTTCTGAGCGAAGAGGTGGAAGATAAAAGCTTCGGCTGGATTTTGGCCAATACCGATATCCGTAAAACCCTGTTTAAGAAAATTGAAAAACTGGACAATGTTACCCATATTGCGCCGGCCATGTGCAAGGGGTTCGACAACGACCATGACTACGCATACGCACTGATGGAAAGCGGCCAGAAAATTCGTGCAAAGCTTATTGTCGGAGCGGACGGACGGCAATCCGCCGTGCGAAAGTGGCTGGATATCCCCGCCCGCCAGTGGAGCTATAATCAGCGCGCAGTGGTCTGTGTGGTTGCACACGAAAATTCACATGATAACAAGGCTGTAGAGCATTTCTTCCCCGATGGGCCTTTCGCAATTCTACCCATGAATGACAACAAAAAAGGACGTCATTGCTCCTCACTGGTTTTCACCGAACACGGCCCGCAGAGAAAATCTCTCATGCGCCTGAGCGATGAGGAGTTTTATAGCGCCGTTGCAGAAAAATTCCCCGAAGAGTACGGCGAAATCGAAGTTATCAGCGAACGCAAGGCCTATCCGCTCTCTCTCGTCCATGCCTCGCGTTATATCGGCCATCGCATGGTTCTGGTCGCGGACGCCGCGCATGGAATCCACCCGATCGCGGGGCAGGGTCTGAATTTAGGCTTCCGCGATATCGGCGAACTGGCCAATCTGGTTCTGGAAGCCGCAGAATACGGAGAAGATGTCGGCAGTGATACCCTGCTGGAAACTTATCAGCGCCGCCGCAGGCCCGACAATATGGCGATGGTGGCGATGACCGACGGCCTCGTGCGCCTTTTCTCTAATAATATCCTGCCTGTCAAGCTGGCCCGCCGCATCGGCCTTAAAGTTGTCGGGAAACTGCCGCCTGCCAAGCGTTTCTTCATGCGCCGCGCCATGGGCGAATAGCAGGGCTCTGCCCTTCGAAAGGCGTATTTTTATCAAAAAAACCACCATCCCGTATTTGACAAGAACGGCTGGAATAGCTATAAACCTCGTTCTTATAAATGATTAGGAATTCATGTTCCCTCGCATCGCATAAGACAATGTGACGGAACGCAGGCAAAAAGGGTCGAAAAATGAAAAGAACATTCCAACCAAGCCGCCTTGTTCGCAAACGCCGCCACGGTTTCCGTGCCCGCATGGCAACAAAAAAAGGCCGCGCAATCCTTTCACGTCGTCGTTCAAAGGGCCGTAAGCGTCTGAGCGCATAATCGCCGGATTAACACTGGCGAAGGTCTCATGCAGGCGCACAAAGAAGACACACGCAAACTCCGTATGCTGAAAACGCGTTCGGAGTTTTTGCATGTCAGGAACAAAGGCAAAAAATGGGTCTCCCACGGCCTCATCCTGCAAGTCTGCTTGAATGACGGTCAGGGCATCCGTATCGGCTTCACGGTGAGTAAAAAAGTCGATAAATCCGCCGTAAAGCGCAACCGCATCAAGCGCCGTTTGCGTGCAGCAGCAGCGGATATTTTGCCGCAATATGCATCAGACAACACCGACTACGTCCTGATCGGCCGCCCGCAAACCGCAATTCGACCCTATGAATCTTTGAAAAATGATCTAAAGTGGTGCCTGAAAAAAATGGGATATGATAAAAAGCCTTAAAATGGACCGTATATTTTCAAAACTGTTTCAGGTGCTTATCCGCATTTATGCCATTGCCGTTTCGCCCCTCATGTGGCGGAATTGCCGCTTTTACCCGACCTGCTCATGCTACGCGCATCAGGCACTGGAAAAACACGGCACGTTGAAGGGCTTGGTTTTGGCAACAATACGCATTCTGAAATGCCATCCTTGGTACAAAACCAACTGGAATGACCCTGTACCCGAACGGTTTACATGGGGCGATCTGATGCGCTATAACCGCTCAGGCTCCGACAAAGTGGCTGATCATTCGGATGACCGCGGCACGCTGGCCAAGGCCGATAGCAAATAAGACAAAAAGAGCGCATCAATGAACAACAAAGAAAAAATGCATCCAGAGGATTTCCGCAACCTGATTATATTTGCGGTGCTGTCCCTTGCGCTCTGGTTTTTCTGGGAAAACTACATCAACAAACCGCAACGCGAAGCCCTCATCGCCGCGAACAAAGCCAAAAAAGAACTGCTGATCGAAAAACCCGAGCTTCTTGAGCCTGTCACATACGATGACCGCCGCGATATCATTCAGGGTGCGTCCGACGCCCGCATTAAGGTCGAAAACGAAAACATCTTCGGCTCCATATCCTTAAAGGGCGGACGCATCGACGACATCAGCCTCAAGGAATACTTTCAGACTTTGGAAAAAGAAGAAAACGTCAATCTTCTTTCCCCTGAAAGAACGCTAAATTCCCGCTACGTGAACTACGGATGGGTGTCCGAGGATAAAAACCTGAAACTCCCCGGCCCGAACACAGTCTGGGAGGTGCAGGGAAGCCGTGAACTTCGCCCCGGCAATCCGGTCACTTTGTATTGGAAAAACGGACAGGGACAAATTTTTGAGCGCCTTCTGACCCTCGATGAAAATTACGTCCTGAAGATTACGCAGCGCATCCACAATCAATCCCCGAATGCCATTGTTGTTAAACCTTACGCGCTTGTGACGCAAACGGGCATACCCACACGTTTTACAGGCCGCTGGATTGCGTATGAAGGGCCTATGGCTTACGTCGGAGGCGAGCTTGTCCAAACATCCTATTCGGAAATGGAAAGCGAAAAAACCATTCGCCGTAGCTCGGATACGGGCTGGATCGGGATCACCGACAAATACTGGCTGACCGCACTTATTCCGCAACAAAACGCGGCGACAGGATTCCGTTTCCACTTTACGGCTGATCCCGTGCATAAGGAAAAATATCGTTACCAGACTGATTTTACCGGCGATGCCCAGATCATTTCCGCCAACAGCTCAACCGAATATGCCTTTGACCTTTTTGTTGGCGCAAAAAAAGTGGAGTTGCTCGAAGAATACGAAAGAACACTGCAGATCAAAAACCTCGACCTCGCCGTCGATTTTGGCTGGTTCTGGTTCCTGACCTATCCGTTCTTTAAGGCGCTGCACTACCTTGGTCTGATGGTCGGCAACATGGGCGTGGCAATTATCATTCTGACGATCTGCCTGCGCATGGCGGTCTACCCTCTGACACGTACGACATTCCGCTCCTTCGCAAAAATGAAGGTCGTCTCCCCGCAAATTCTCGAAATCCGTGACAAATTCGGTGATGATAAAGAACGCATGCAAAAGGAAATCGTGGAACTTTACCAGCGTGAAGGTGTAAACCCTCTGGCCGGATGCTTCCCGATCTTGCTGCAAATCCCGATCTTCTTCTCGCTTTACAAGATTATTCTGGTCACGATTGAGCTGCGTCATGCTCCATTTTTCGGCTGGATTCAGGATCTATCCGCGCGCGATCCGACATCAATATTCAACCTCTTCGGCCTTATCCCGTGGGATCCGCCATCTATCTTGATGATCGGGGCGTGGCCGTGCGCGATGCTCTGCGTGATGTTGGTTCAAAAACGCCTGACCCCGCCGCCGCAAGACGCGATCCAGCGCGATATGCGCAACTGGTTCCCATTCATCATCACCTTTGTGATGTCAGGCTTTGCGGCCGGACTGGTCATCTACTGGACATTCAGTGCGTTGATCTCCATCCTTCAGCAAACCTACATCATGAAACAACTCGGCGTGCCGATTTACATCTTTGAAAAAGATAAATTCGAAGAAGCTCTTGAAAAGAAAATGGAAAAGGGTCCTGACGTTCACCCTCTCGCGGAAATGGCCGAAGAAGAGGTCGAGAAAGCCATGTTCGGCGAGCACGAAAACGAAGGCAACGAAACCGCAGAAGGTGAATCTGAGGGGGCTGACAACAAGCCCGACATCAAACCGCCCAAGAAAAAGAAAAAAAAGAAGAAGAAATAACGCGCTGATGGCGTGAGTCGCTGACGTGTAAAGAGCCGTAAGATGCAAGATGAGCTGACAACACAAGAGATTGAAGCCGCCCGCATCCTGTTTGCCGGCGATTGCGAATTTATGCTGGGCGTCGCCGCCCTGAAGCAGTTGCCCGAACCCGACTGCTCGGAAGTCGCATTTGCGGGACGCTCAAATGTTGGAAAATCCACCTTGGTGAACGCCCTGACAGGCCGCAAAACACTTGCCCGAACATCAAACACGCCCGGCAGAACCCAACAACTCAACTACTTCAATCTCGGTGACCAAATCTACCTTGTAGACATGCCGGGTTACGGCTATGCCAAAGTTTCTAAGGAGCAAATCGCACAATGGACGGCACTGATCTTTAGCTATCTGCGCGGACGTCCCTCTTTACGCTGCGTCTTTATCCTGATCGATGCGCGCCACGGCCTAAAGGACTCGGATTTGGAACTCATGAAAATGCTCGATGAAACGGCTGTGTCTTATCGCATTATCCTGACGAAGTCCGATAAGGTCAAAACCCAGCAACTCGAAAAAACCGTAAACAGCATCACCGAAAAACTAAAAAAACACCCCGCCGCCTACCCTGAAGTCACCTGCACATCCTCCCACAAGGACAAGGGTATCGCCGAACTCCGTGCCATCATTGCACGCTATATATAAAGGCAAAAAAAGGTTTTCCCGAACTATACACAACAAATGTTCCCTTTTTGTTTCTTTTTCTTTACGCTCTATGTAAGATAAATTTTCGAGAATTTCAGACAAAACATTGTAAGTATCATGAGTAATGCAGACGACCTGACAACCCCCGACCTGACCACGCAGCTACGGGATATGCTGAACAATTTTTCCCTCAGCGATATCCCGCCCGAATTTACATACGCTTTTCTGGGCTTTTGCATCGGCGGCCTGATAGCAACGATCTTAGGTATGGCCCGCCGCCAGAAACTCATCGCCAAAAATGCCGCACTTGAGGTCCAACTCGAAGCCGAACGCGAGGCGCTTGATCGCGCAGGAAAAGTTCTTGACCACCGCTTTAAAGTCGCCGCTCAAGATGCCCTAAAAACCAGTAACGAGCATTTTTTACAACTGGCGAATGAACGCCTAAAGGCACAACACGCAGACAGCGCGCACGATCTGGAGAAACGCCAAAGAGCAATCTCCGAGCTTTTAAAACCCATGCGCGAAAACCTGCAAGCCCTCTCAGGCGCAATCGAACAGGTCAAGGGAACGGACATGGCCTTACGTGAGGATTTAAAACATTTAAGCAAGGAGACCTCCCGTCTGGTCGGCGCGCTCCGTGATCCGTCCGCGCAAGGCGTATGGGGCGAATTCATCCTCGAAGGCATCCTCGAAAAATCAGGCCTGATGAAGGGGGTTCATTACGAAACACAAGTCAGCATGCAAACTGAAACAGGACGTCAACGCCCTGATGCCCTCATCCATATGCAGGACGGCTTTAAAATCGTGGTCGATGCCAAGGCTCCGATTAACGAATTCGTACAGCACCTGAACGAAGACTTATCTCAGGAACAGACCAACGCACTCACCAAAAATCTGGCGAGAGCCGTCCGCGATCACGTCAAAAAACTGGGTGGTAAAAATTACTGGGAAAGTGTAGACAACGCGGACTTTACCGTCATGTTTCTGCCTTCCGAGCACATATACTCCATGGCCTTGCGCGCCGACCCTCAACTGGTCGATTTCGCCGCAGCCAACAACATTATCATCGCTTCTCCCACGCTCCTTCTTTCGCTTTTGCGGGTCGTAGGCGTCAGCTGGAAACAGGTCGAACTGGCTAAAAACGCAATCGAAATTTCAGAGCAGGGACAACACCTCTACAAACGTCTTCTAACCTTCACGGGTCACCTTGAAAAAGCAGGCAAGGGAATTGAAGGGGCGATGGATGGCTATAACAAGGCCATCGGCTCGCTCGAACGACAGGTCCTGCCCGCAGCCCGCAAATTCAAGGATTTACAGGTGCAGAATAACCAGGCGGAATTGCCTGAATTCGAAGCCAAGGAAACCAACGTTCGCCAGCTAAGCCTGTCCGTTGAAGATGAGAACGAGAAAAAACGCGCATAACCTTACGGATCTCGCGCGATAACAGCCTTTATCAGAACAGAAAACAGCGCTAATTCTTGACCCAACGGCGAAAAAACATTACCTCTTTTCCCATGACAAATTACGAAATCATTACCGTTCCCGATCCCGTCTTGCGCAAAGAAGCGCAAGCGGTTGATCATGTAGACGACGGTATCCGCAAACAGATGGATGCCATGCTACAGACCATGTATGACGCGCCGGGGATCGGTCTTGCCGCCAATCAGGTTAATATGCTCAACCGCGTTCTGGTTATGGACTTAAGCCACCGCGATGAAGAGGAAAAACCAAATCCCATTTTTATGGCCAACCCCGAAATCATTTGGGAATCCGAAGAAATGAGTGTGATGGAAGAAGGGTGCCTCTCCATCCCGCGTCAGGTCGCCGATGTTGAACGCCCCGCAATCGTGCGTGTAAAATACCTCGACTACGACAATAAGGAGGCCGAGTTGGAAGCCGAAGGCCTTCTTTCCCATTGCGTGCAGCATGAAATCGACCACCTCAACGGGGTTCTTTTCGTGGATTACCTCTCGCGCCTGAAACGCAACATGATCCTGAAAAAAGTCGAGAAAATGAAAAAGCAGAACCTGCTGTAAGGACACGGAAAGAGAGCCATCCATGAAGCCCCTGAATATTGCCTTTATGGGAACGCCAGATTTTTCTGTGCCTGCGCTCGACGCCATCTACCGCAGTAAACATAAGGTAAAATGCGTCTATTCCCAGCCGCCTAGACCGAAAGGCCGCGGCAACAAGGTACAGCTCACCCCCGTTCATGCGTTTGCCAAAGAACGCAAAATTCCCGTCTTCACTCCCGAAACGCTCAAAACACCCGAGGCACAGGAAGAGTTCAAAAATCATAACCTGGATGTCGCGGTTGTGGCCGCCTATGGCCTGATTCTGCCCGAAGCGGTGCTAAACGCGCCCGAATACGGTTGCCTGAATATCCATGCGTCTTTGCTCCCGCGCTGGCGCGGCGCGTCCCCGATACAACGCGCAATATGGGCAGGTGATAAATACAGCGGCGTGACCATCATGCAAATGGATAAGGGGCTGGACACCGGTGCGATGATCGAACATGCCATGACGCCCATAAGTCATGATACGACGGCATCAACGCTGCATGACGAACTGGCAAAGATGGGCGCTGACCTCATCATGACTGTTTTGAACAACATTGCAGAGAACGGTAAGCTGAATGCCGAACCGCAAAATGACGAACAAGCGACCTACGCGCACCTCCTGTCTAAGGATGACGGAAACATCAATTGGGAACAAAGCGCCGTTCAAATATCCCGCCAGATCAGAGCGCTCAACCCATGGCCGGGAACCCGCACGGCTAGAAAAGCGCAAAAATTCAAAATCATGGCCGCGCAAAAGGCTGAAGAAAAAACAGATAAACCCTCAGGCACCATACTTGATCGCCTCGGCCATGTCGCGTGCGGGCAGGGCACGGTTCTGAAAATCCTGAAAATCCAGCCCGACGGAAAACAGGCAATGGATTTCATCTCCGCCCTCAACGGCGGTTATCTTGAAAACGGGCAGGTCTTTGAACCTATAGAAAACCTGTAAACTCGATTAAGATCATGACACGCTGGAAATTCACAATCGAATACAACGGAACCGATTATTTCGGTTGGCAACGCCAAAACGACGGCCCGAGCATACAACAAGCGATAGAAGAAGCCATTGAAGGGTTTTGCCAGCAGCAAGTAACCCTCACCGTCGCAGGGCGAACGGATGCGGGTGTCCATGCCAGAGGGCAAATCGCCCACGTCGATCTGAAAGATTTCTCACGTCCGATGGAACCCTTCGAAGTCGCCAAAGCCATCAACGCGCATCTTTTGCCGCAACCAATCAGCATTATAAAAGCCGAAATCGTTGACGATGAATTCAATGCAAGGTTTAGTGCAAAAAATAAGCTCTATACCTACCGCATTATAAACCGACAGGCTTTTCTCGCCCTTGAAAAAGGATTTGCATGGCATGTCAAACGCCCGCTGGAGATCAATTCTATGCGTGAAGGGGCTAAGTATTTGATAGGAAAACATGATTTTACATCATTTCGTGACTCGGATTGTCAGGCAAAATCCCCCGAAAAGACGGTTGACATGATAGAGTTAACCTCTCTGCCCTATGATGTCGGCGGCGGGCAGGACATCCGTATTGAAGTCGAGGGCAGATCGTTCTTGCATCACATGGTGCGCAATATTGCGGGGACACTAAAACTGGTGGGCGAAGGCAAGTGGCAACCGCAAGATGTCAAGAAGGCGCTGGACGCAAAAGACAGAAAACAGGGAGGACCCACCGCGCCCGCATGCGGCCTTTTTCTAACGAGAATTGACTATGACTGAAGTAACGAGCAATTGGATAGAGTCTTACCGTGTCACGATTGATGTCCCCGAGGCGGCACTTGAAGGTTTTATCCAGAAAGTCAGCCCGCACATCCCGTCTTTTTTGGGAAATTATGATCATGTATGTATCTGGTTTGACAAAGCCACCGAACAACACCGCCATGTGAATGACGGAAACATCATGCGCGCAACCTGCGCCCGTTTTGAACTCTCGATACAGGCCGACGACGAGGTACTGAACTCAATCATCAACGACCATGTGATTCCCAACCATCCATGGGAAGAACCTGTCATTCTGGTAACAAAACAGAAAATTTTTGTGCCCTCGGAAAAAGACTGAGCGGAACTATTTCTGCCGATCAAAGTTTGTCTTTTCGACTAAAATCTTCTATGACTCGAAGATATCGACTTTACGAAAAGGACTCTTCCTATGAAAAAACTCCTCCTTGGAACGGCTTTGCTGTCGTCTGCGTTCTTGTTCCCAGCATCTGCTAACGCAACCAGCTACACAACGCAAACCACAACATCCGGAGAAACCGTAAAAGTGGAAGTCGAAATCAAAGAGGCAAAGACATTTGCCGAGAAACTCGCGGATTATAATAAAACTGACCCGACCCGCAGCGCGATGTTTGTAACTGCGCGGGAAATATCCGGCTGGCGCGTGGCGGCTAATGACGGCAAGGTCGTAGGAGAGGTGCGTGATGTTTACATTGATGCATCCGGCAAGGTGAAATACATCGTGACCAAATTCAATCGCCTGAGAATCCGTGAAGACATTTTCGTCAATCCTGCCGATATGCAAATCACCAACATCGGAAACAAATATCAACTGGGTCTTACGGAGGAACAAATCGAAACGTCCGCCGAACAGATGGTAAAAAACGAATTGCCCCAAAGTGAAGAAAACACAACATTTACGGCCGATGATCTGGAGCGTAAAGATCTGGAGTCTTCACAAGGCGATGAACTTGGGCAAGTCAATGAGATCTTGTTCTCTGAAGACGGTCTCAGTGCAAGTGCTCTGCTTATTAAAATTAACTTTGGCCCAGTCAGAAACAAACCCATAGCTGTGCCTTTTGAAGCGTTGACAATCGGTATGGAGCGAGGTCGTCCAAAAGTCATTATCTCATCGGAAGACGCCGCCGCAATCCTGATGCAAGCAACGAAGTAATCCCGATCTGAGTATATTATTCTAGGACGATGAGCCGAAATAAAGCTCCATAACCCGCTCATAGACTTTGGTCAGGTCTTCGAGGTCTGAGACTTTTGCACACTCGTCAATCTGGTGAATGGTGCTGTTTAGGACGCCAAACTCAACCACAGGGCAATAATCGACAATGAACCGAGCATCGGACGTACCGCCGTTGGTAGTGAATTCGGGCTTGCGTCCGACAACTTCCTCTACTGCTTGTGCAACAATACCGGACCAGTCACCCGGCTCGGTAATAAAGCTCTGCGCACCGCAGAACAACTCAAGCTCATAAGGATGGTCAACGGAATCCAGTATCTCGCGTACTTTTTCACTCAGACTCTCGCAATTCCAGACTTCGCTGAAACGGATATTAAACTCCGCCCGCCCGTCTCGCGGAATAACATTGCCGGCAGGATTGCCGACATCAATCGTGCTGATCTCAAGGTTGGTCGCGGGGAAAAATTCGGAGCCTTCATCAAACGTGTGATTACAAAGCGCATCCAACATCTTCACAAGATAGGGAAGCGGATTATGCGCAAGATGTTGATAGGCGACATGGCCTTGCTTTCCCTTCACGCGCAACTTGCCCGAAAGAGAACCGCGTCGCCCGATCTTGATTTCCTCACCGAGCGTACTAGGGTTAGTCGGCTCGCCGACAAGCGACACATCGGGAGTATGCCCGTTCTTGTGCATCCACTTTAAAACTTTGACCGTACCGTCAACAGCCGGACCCTCTTCATCACCGGTGATCAGCAAACTGATACTGCCGCCGAAGTCTTTGTTCTTTTCGATGAAAGAAGCAATAGACGCCACAAACGCAGCAACAGCACCCTTCATGTCCGATGCGCCGCGCCCGTATAAAACGCCGTCTACAACTTCTGCATTATACGCGCCGTGCGTCCATTTATGCTCCGGCCCGGGCGGCACGACATCCGTATGCCCCGCAAAACACAAATGCGGCGAACCGCTGCCATAACGGGCAAAAAGATTGGGAACATTGCCGAATGGCAGGGAGTGGCATTCAAAACCCAGACTTTCCAGCTTTTCAGTCAAAAAGTCTTGCGCACCTTCGTCTGCTGGCGTAACCGAACGGAAACGGATCAGCTCTTGCGCTAAAGAAATTACATCATAACTCATTACTTAAGTATAACGTTAAACGTCGAGAGTGTCACCAGTCTGATCCGGCTCATCCTCATGATCTTCCTTTTGATGATGCCCTATTGCCGGATAGTCAGTAAACCCGTGATGTCTATCGAATTCATTAATCCAATCAGGGTTTTGCTCGGGTTGCCTGATACGTTCCGCAATAAAAATGAGAGGATGAAAACCGTTGGGCAATGCATTGAAAGAACCATCTCGGGGCGTAGCATCCCGCAAATCATTATCATCCGTAATCGGCTTCCCTGTCATATTGTTATGATACAAACAAGACTGCATCGCTTTACGCAAATGCCTGTTAAGTGCGCCGTACATTTTTTCTTGATCAGGAAAATTCTCTGATGCGTTGTCGATAAAGTCACCCTTAATCACAAATGTATTCTGGATGTAGCGCAACATTTTCGTGTCGTCCTGAACATTTACGAGCGTCATAATGTTATGAAGGCGATCAATGAGTTTTGCCACAGATGCATTGGCAAACCCTTCCATATATCTGTAATATTGATATTCATTTTCCCAAATATCGTCGCCTTCTTTGCCGTATTTTTTGGTAATTGCATCAAAGTTAGCCTTGAATGTATCAATATTTTCACCGGCAGGAATACCGTTTGCAACCAGATACCGTTCAATTTCGTCGGGTTTGGTCCCGAAATCCTCGCCAAGGTCATGTGTAAAGATAATGCTCAAAACACCCTCGGGATCCTGAACATCGATACCGTCTTCATGCAGGGCAATAAACCAGATCGCTTGTGTTATTTCATGCAACGCAGCAGGAGTAATACGATCTTTTCGCCACTTGCCCTCTTTTTGATCAAGGGTAAGATCCATCAGCAACTCGGCTTGTTTAAAGCCTTTTTCCTGAAGCCAGCCGCGTACCATGTCAACGGCCTGATCAAAATTTTGAATAACATCCTGTTCGGTATCAAACAGGTTGCTTTCGTTCAGGCGAGCGGCAAAGGAATCCCTGCTTCCAGCGAACCAGTTAAAGTCCCACAATCGAGAGAAAAAATCTCGTTTATTGTCTTCAGCGGCCATAAAAAACTACTTCAATATCCATAAAAAAATAGTGAAGTTATTTAGCACATAGATGACGTGACAGCCAGAAAAATCCGATTATTGAAAAAGGCGCTTAGTCGCGTAGAAGCTCGTTTACGCCTGTTTTACTGCGGGTACGCTCGTCAACGCGTTTCACGATGACCGCACAGGCCAGATTGGGGCCGGGGGAACCGTCAGCCAATGGCTTACCGGGAAGAGTCCCGGGAACCACAACAGAATATGCCGGAACGCGTCCGCGAACAATCTCGCCCGTGGAGCGGTCAATGATTTTTGTTGAAGCACCAATGAACACACCCATGGAAAGAACAGCACCTTCTTCAACGATAACGCCTTCCGCAACTTCCGAGCGCGCACCGATAAAGACATTATCCTCGATAATCACAGGCTCGGCCTGTAACGGCTCCAGAACACCGCCCAACCCGACACCGCCGGAAATGTGACAGTTCTTACCGACTTGTGCGCAAGAGCCGACGGTCGACCATGTATCGATCATGGTACCTTCACCGACATAAGCACCGACATTGATAAAGCTCGGCATAAGCACCGCACCGGGTGCAACAAATGCGGAGTGACGAACGACACAATCGGGAACTGCACGAAAACCGGCCTTTTTAAATTCCTTCTCGCCCCAGTTTTTGAATTTACTACCGACTTTGTCATACCAGTGTCCGCCACCGGCAGAACCGCTGATCGTTTGCATCGCATTCAGGCGAAAAGACAAAAGCACAGCCTTTTTCAGCCACTGGTTCACGACCCATTTATCATCCTTTTTCTCTGCTACACGCACAGCGCCGCTGTCCAGAAGATTAAGGACTTCTTCAACGGCTTCCTGAACGGGGCCGCCTGTATCGGCATTAATCGTATCGCGTTCGTCCCAGGATTTTTCGATTGTTGACTGTAAATGGGCGTGCATGTCGGACATAATAAATTCTCTTTTGCGTCAAAATTTTATGAATAAACTCGTTGCAATTGAACACGAAGAGCCTGCAAAATCAAGCTTTATGACAGATTCCAAGCCAAAAAAAGCATCTCAGAAAAATGTTGCTCCGCACACTTCCTGTTGCCGGATCGAATGGGGCGTGCCGTTGCCTGTATGGAATAATTTATTCGAAAAACTGCCACAACCGAATTTGCTGCAATCGCCGATCTACGGGCGTGTACAATCTGTCTTGAATCATCAGAAACAAAACCTAGGAATAATATACATCGATGATCATCAGGCGGGGCTTATTCAAACGCTGGAAGCCGGCATCCTCAAAAACATGATCCACGCCATCATCATTGATCGTGGCCCCCTCTGGTTTAAAGGGTATGGAAAGCCCGATCATATCGACGGCGCGCTAAAAGCCTTACGCGAAACCTACCCCAAACGCATGGGCCGAAAAATACGCTTCATCCCCGAAATCGAAAACACAAAACGCAATCTCGACATCCTGACATCACACGGTTTCAAACCACGTCCCGTGGCGGGATACCAAACCGTCTGGCTTGATCTGGATGCCAGCGAAGAGCAGCTTAGAAAAAACCTGAAATCAGGCTGGCGCGGCAGCTTGCGAAAGGCCGAAAAACAAAACATGCAAATCGAATGGGATACGGATGGAAAATTACTCCCGTGGTTTGTTGAACACTACAAAACCGACAAAGAGCAAAAAAAATACCCCGGAGCGTCCCCAAAATTGCTTTTGGCGCTTGGAAAGGCATATCTGACGGGGAAAAATACGCTTATTGGCCGCGCAACACTGGACGGACAGGCGCTCGCGGGTGTATTACTTCTCTGTCATGGTAACAGCGCAACCTATCAGGCCGGATGGACAACACCAACGGGTCGCGACAGATGTGCCCATAATTTATTGTTATGGAATGCGCTGGGAGTATTAAAAGAAAGGGCAACCAGATATGTCGATCTTGGCGGGGTTAACGAGGACAATGCGAAAGGCGTCAAATCCTTCAAGGAAGGCATGGGCGGAAAAACTGTTGAAACAATCCCGCTTTGCAACTAAGGCCCTGACGTCCGCCATTTTGTTAACAACATTGGCGATGCCTGTGACGGACGCTCGGGCAGCTCAAGCCAGCAATCTTCAGAAAATGAAATTCGAAGTCTACGCGGGCGGTGTAAATGCCGTGACCGCAAATCTGCTTGTCGATATGCGCAAAGACGGGCGCTACCGTATGATGTTCGGAGCGAAAACCCAAGGGCTGCTCGGCAGTATGGTGCCGTGGAAAGGCACGTTCGAATCCGACGGATGGGTCATCAAACACGGCGAATATCGCCCTGAACTGCATGAATCAGTTGCAAGCTGGATGGATGAAGTCGAAACAAAATCCTACCGCTACAAGAGAGATGGCTCCTTCGTCGACCTGACCACGAAATACACGACCAAAAAACCGAAGGTTAAAATCCCTGACGAGAAACTGACAAAGGACACCACAGACGTTCTCGCTGCAACCCTGACCATGATGAGCCACGTCGCACAAGGCAACGACTGTAACGGCACCGCTGACATCTTCGACGGCAAACGCCGCTTTGCCATGGAATTCCGTCACCAGCGCTATGTGATGATCAAACCGACCCGCTACAATATTTACGACGGCACAGCCATCGAATGCGTCGTGGAGGTCACCCCGAAGGGCGGCCGCTGGCATAAAAAGCCGCGCGGTTGGCTCTCCATTCAGGAACAGGGACGCGATCAGGGTAAAATGCCGACCGTATGGTTCGCCATCATCGGCGATGAAAACATAGCCGTGCCCGTGCGCGTGCGTGTGAAAACAGATTACGGAACGCTGTTCATGCACCTGACCGAGTATGAAAGCGGTGACATCAAACTCACCGGAAAAAAGTAGGATAAAAAACAAGAAACTGCATGCAAGTTGAAACATAACAACAACGACTAGACCATGAAGAAAAAACCTCTCGCCTGTGTCATCTTAGCGGCCGGAAAAGGTACGCGCATGAAGTCCGCCAAACCGAAAGTCATGAACGAACTGCTCGGCTGGCCGATGGTGAAATGGCTGCTTGAAAGCGTGCAAAGGCTCGACCCCGACCGCATCATCGTCGTTGTCGGCCCCGGCATGGAAGAACTCGAACGCTCGGTAAAACCTGCCGAAACCGTACTCCAGCCGACACAGGACGGAACGGGAAGCGCCCTGAAATGCGCCATGGCCTCCCTCGAAAAATTCAACGGCGATGTTCTCGTTCTTCTGGGCGATACCCCGATGCTCAGCCCCGAAACCATGCAAAACCTTGTCCTCGCAAAACAGCAAAGCCCCGAGATCGGCATCTCCGTTCTGGCCACCGAAGTGGCAAACCCGACAGGCTATGGCCGCATCATCCTCGACACCGAAGGCAACGTCCATTCCATCTGCGAGGAAAAAGACGCCGGGCCGGAAGAAAAAATGATCCGCCTGATCAACACGGGCGCATTCTGTCTGGATGGTCGCCGCGTTGGGCGCTGGCTCGATAACATCGTGAATAAAAACGCCCAGAACGAATATTACATCACGGACCTGCCCGCCATCGCCGCCCGCGACGGCTATAAAACCCGCATGTTCGTGACCGCTGATAACGATGAGGTACAGGGCTGCAACACGCGCACCGAACTCGCAATGCTGCAGCAAATCGCACAGCGCCGCATGCGCGCCCACTTCATCGAACAAGGCGCAGTCCTGCAAGACCCGCTCAGCGTTTATTTCCATTTCGATACACAAATCGCCGAAGGCGTGATCATCGAACCCAACGTCTATTTCGGCGCTGGCGTAGAAGTCGCGCAGGGCGCACACATTCGTGCCTTCTCCCATCTGGAGGGCGTCACCGTCGGCAAAAACACAACCGTCGGTCCCTTTGCACGTTTAAGGCCGGGCACGGTCATCGGCGAAGACGTGCGCATCGGAAACTTTGTCGAAGTCAAAAAATCCAACATCGGCGACCGCAGCAAAATCAGCCACCTCGGCTATGTCGGCGACTGTGAAATGGGCGAAGACGTCAATTTCGGCTGCGGCGCAATCACCGTGAACTATGACGGGTTCCAGAAACACACGACCGTCCTCGGAAAAGGCGTCATGATCGGCAGCAATTCCAACCTCGTCGCCCCCGTTATGATCGACGACGGCGCATTCATCGCCGCTGGCTCAACAATAACCCAGAACGTCCCTGCGGACGCGCTCTCCGTCTCCCGCGCGAAAGAAGAGGTGCGCTCCGGCTGGGCGGCAATCTACCGCAAGAAAAAAAGCGAGCTGAAACAAAAACTCGCTGGTGCAAAACCGAAAGAAACCCCCGCCGCCAAATCCGAAGAAGCCGCGGAATAGGGCAAAATTTCTTTTGCTGATCTACGATTACGACTATCCTGTCGGCATGAGATTCATTGTTTGCATATTAATTTTTTTTCTTACAGCTTCACAAGCCTTTGCTTGCAGTTGCGGCTATTCAGAAGATCACGATGAAGAAGTTATAGATTCTGCAGATTTGATAATTTCCGGAAAAGTTTTAGAAGTTTCTGACCCTCCGTTTAAGTATATCACACAAGAAGAATTGCCAAATAATGCGAGTGGGTACCCACTCAGAGGAAACTTCCGATATACAAAGGTCACCTTTGAAGTTGAAAACAGTTACAAAGCTAATATTGATAAAAAAACAATAGCATTCTATGTAGATACATGGACAAATTGCGGAAAATATTCAGTTGCTAGAGACAAATTCATCCAAGAACTTAACGAGGCAAAACTCATTATTCTTTTTAGAGTAAATGGTGATTATCTTGCTGCAGACAAATGTAGTGATGTGTATGGCACTGAGTATATAAACAAAATACTTAATTTCCATTACAAAAATACTGAATCATGTCACGGCACTTGCGATACTAATAAAGAAGTCGCCCCTCAACCTTTTAAATTTAATCCTTGGATTGCTTTTGAAAACAAAAACGAATTATTGGATTGGATAAATGAGAATTACCCAGTTCACAAAAGACAAGAAATTACCTTTAAAAATGTGAAGTTCATCTTTGTCACAATGCCAGACGGATATGATTTATACATAAACAGAGAAAGTGAAGGATACGAAATAATCTACAATGTAGGATACTTCGAGCCAATTTCTGATGAAATTGTAGCCGAAGTACAAGATAATTACCTCCTGATTTATAATAAAACACAAAATCTTATTGAAGCGAAATTTTCAATTTCTTTTCTTATGGGGCAAGCCTGCGAACAAGATCCAAACTGTATAGACGGATATTATTGCAGGCAGGATGACTATTACAAACCTTATGGCATGTGCTCACCCTGCGCGGACCTCACGAGTGAAAACCGCCCCGCCTCTTGTCAATAACAACCCCTGAAACATTCCGCAAAACTTCGTGACTTGCCTATAAATCCCGCCGCTCTATAGTAATTTGAACGAACAGCTTGTAATCACAACATATCAAACAGGAATAAACAGCGTATGTGCGGAATCGTCGGCATTATCGGAGAGCAAAAGGTCACCCCCCTTCTGGTGGAGGGCTTGGCGCGGCTCGAATACCGCGGCTATGATTCCGCCGGTGTCGCCACGCTCGCCAACGGTCATATTCAACGTTGCCGCGCCGAAGGAAAGCTGGAAAATCTGCGCGGTAAATTAGAACAAAACACGCTGGAGGGCACGGTCGGAATCGGTCACACGCGCTGGGCCACCCACGGCATCGCGAACGAGGACAACGCCCACCCCCACGCCACCGATCAGGTCGCGGTCGTCCATAACGGCATCATCGAAAACTACGCCGAGCTAAAGGAAGAACTGCAAAAAAATCAGGCACGCTTCACGAGCGACACCGACACCGAAGTCATCGTCCACCTCGTCACCCATTATATGGGGCAGGGCATGCAACCCGTAGAAGCCGCCAACGCCGCCATCGACAGGCTGGAGGGCGCATTCGCCATCGTCATGATCTTCGCGGGGCATCACAACCTCATGGTCGGCGTGCGGCAGGGCACACCGCTTGCCGTCGGCTACGGGGAGGGGGAAATGTACCTCGCCTCCGACTCTTACGCCCTCGCACCCCTGACCAAGAAAATCTGCTTCCTTGAGGACGGCGACCGCGTCACCGTAAACCGCCAAGGCGCGCGCATCTACACGAAGGACGGGCAGGACGTCGAGCGCAAAATCCGCATCACCGCGCAATCGGGTGCAACAACGGGCAAGGGCGAATACAAACACTTCATGCTCAAGGAAATCTACGAGCAGCCCGCCGTCATGGCCGACACGCTCAATTCCTACGTCAATCCCGCCACGGGACACATCGCCATCCCCGATGATGTGCTGGAAAAACTCTCCACCACCCCGCGCATCACGCTGATCGCTTGCGGTACGGCGTTTTATGCCTGTATGGTGGCAAAATATTGGTTCGAACAAGTCGCAAGAATCCCCTGCGAAATCGACATCGCCAGCGAGTTCAGATACCGCGAAGCCCCGATGCCAAAGGGCGGAGTCTCCGTCTTCGTCTCCCAGTCGGGCGAAACCCTCGACACACTAGAAGCACTTCGATACTGCAAGTCGCAGGATCAGCATGTCATCTCCATCGTCAACACCATCGAAAGCACGATCGAACGCGAATCCGCCTCCGTTCTGCACACCCTTGCAGGCCCCGAAATCGGCGTTGCCTCGACCAAGGCCTTCACGACCCAGCTTTCGACACTGGCTTGTATGGCCCTCGCAACCGCACTGAAAACAGGCGCAATCACGGATGAAAAGGGCGCGGAATTCGCGGACGCCCTGCGCCATGTCCCGACAATCGCCGCGGATATCCTCTTGCATGATGAAGAAATCAAAACCATCGCCAAGGACGTCGCCGAAGCCCGCGATGTGCTTTATCTGGGGCGCGGCTCTCTTTATCCTCTCGCTCTCGAAGGCGCACTCAAGCTCAAGGAAATTTCATACATCCACGCCGAAGGCTACGCGGCAGGTGAAATGAAACACGGCCCCATCGCCCTCATTGACGACAGCGTCCCGATCGTCGCTATCGCGCCCGGCAACGACCCGCTCTTTGAAAAAAATGTCTCAAATATTCAGGAAGCGGTCACACGAGGCGGCAAGGTCTTTCTGATCTCGGATCAGCAGGGCGCGAAAGCACTGAAGGATCAGGCCACATGGACGGTCGCCATGGGCGAGGTGCATCCCTTCGTCGCCCCGCTGCTCTACGCGATCCCTGTCCAGCTTCTGGCCTATCACGTCGCCGTTATGAAGGGCACAGATGTCGATCAACCCAGAAACCTTGCCAAATCCGTGACGGTGGAATAGTGACGTTAGGGGGTGTGGCCTTACGTCCTTATGTCGTTTTTAATATCACAATTCGAACGAATAGACTGGCTGTAATCCCTTACTCAGCGTACCAAATCAAATTACACGGCCTTATAATTCAAATGAGGGAAGATGGTCTTTCTTACAATGCTATTACTGATACTTTGAACAAAAACGGCTTCAAAACTCCGCGTGGCAAATCATTCAGAAATGCACACGCTCACTCCATTATTAAAAAGAAAAAGATCAGAGATGAGCGTTTGGAAAGACACGACGTTTCGGATATTGAAAACTTTGATGATGTGTTCTTATAGGATAAAATTTCAAAGAATTTTAAGTGTTTAGAAGTAAAAAATTTGAAAAAGATACTTGTTATTGGTGGGTACGGGGTTTTTGGAAAACGCATATGTGAGCGTTTATGCCGTATACCTGATATTGAGCTTGTTATTGCGGGGCGATCTCTTGAAAAAGCTCAAAGCCTAGTGGGGCAGTTAAAAAACACAAAATGTAAGCTGAGCGCCAAAGCGATAGATATTAACAATATTCAGAACACCGATCTGGACAATCTTTTTGCGCTTATAAATGCTTCGGGGCCTTATCACGAGCAGAATTACAGTGTTGCCGAATATTGCATTGAAAATTGTATCCACTACATAGACCTTGCGGACAACCGAGGATTTGTAAAAGACATTACTGCGTTGGATAAGGCGGCAAAAGCTAAGGATGTTTTTGTCGTCAGTGGTGCAAGTACGGTTCCGGCGTTATCGTCTGCGGTTGTTGAGCATTTCCAAGATCAGTTTTCAGAAGTATATGCGCTGGATTACGGGGTCACACCCGGTAATCAAACAGATCGCGGTGTTGGAACGGTTGCTGCTATTCTCAGCTATGTAGGAAAGCCATTTCAAACGCTTATAGATGGTACGAGCCAGAGAGTTTATGGCTGGCACAATCTGCATAGAACACATTATCCGGCAATCGGAAAGCGCTATATGTCGAACTGTGATATTCCTGATCTTGATTTATTTCAAAGCCGCTATCCTGATTTAAAAACACAACGATTTTATGCAGGGTTAGAGCTTGGCATTTTGCATGTCGGTTTGTGGTTTCTGTCATGGCCTAGCCGATGGGGGTGGATTAAGCATCCTGAAAAATTGGCAGCTGCCTTGCGTCAGGTTAGTTTGTGGTTTTATCGGTTTGGGTCAAGTAAAGGCGGAATGCATGTAAAAATTGAAGGGCTGGATCAAGATAATAAACCATTGCAAACAGAGTGGTATCTGATCGCTGATGAGGGTGACGGTCCTTATATTCCTGCAACGCCATCCGTGCTCATCATCAAAAAGCTATTGAATGGAAGCTTAAAAGAACGCGGTGCCATGCCGTGTATGGGACTTTTCACGCTCGAAGAATTTATGGATGAAGTCTTTGATCTCAATATCGTCCATTATACCAATGAGCCTCTTTATGTGCGCTATCTCAAAGAACGCTATGGTATTTTGCCACAAGCTGTTCAGGCACTTCATAACTTTGATGAGGAAGCGTTTTATATTGGGGAATGCGATGTTGAACGTGGCAGCAATCCGTTTTGTAAATTTGTTGCATGGATGATGTCTTTGCCGCCTCAAGGCCAAGGACATAAGCTCAAAGTGCATTTTAAACGAGAAGGCGGTGCTGAGCATTGGACGCGGCATTTTGGTGATAAGATTTTTTATTCCAAACAATGGGATAAGGATGGAACGCTTTATGAGCGAGTCAATATTACGACATTGGCGTTTGATATTGATGTGTCAAAGGAGAAGCTCAGTTTGAAGCTTAAGCAGGTTTATACGTTGGGAATTCCTGTTGGATGGTTGTTTAAACCAAATGTGATTGCCGAGGAAAGTGAGGATAACCGTAAGTTTCGGGTGAATGTTGAGGTTCACCTCCCTCTATTTGGCTTACTCGTTAAATATAATGGGTGGCTTGAGAAAGCTTAATCTAGCTTATTAAGGTCATATTTTTTGTCCCACTCACCGGGGTTTATATGTGTGAATAGTCCGTCTTTGATGCCTGCAAGTGTTCGAAGCATTTCTGTTTTTACATACGGTGTCTTGCACAATAGGCCGAAGCTTACGTCTCTTACTGTACCTGCCAGTTTATTGTGCGATTGGAAGAATGGTGTTAGCCAGCGGCTGGCGATCTGATAGAAATAGATGTGGTTTTTTCTAGCTTTTGTATAAGTCGCTAATGCTTCATTTACATCTGCGTTCTCTTTCAGAATTGAGGATAGAACAAGGGCATCTGCTAATCCTAAGTTCGCGCCTTGCCCAAGCTGTGGGCTCGTATTGTGTGCGGCATCACCAATAAACACCAATCGATCTTCGTGCCATCGCTTCATGATGATATCGCTATATTGTGCAAATGTCAGATCATCAGGGTTTTTGAATTGTGAGAGCAACGGCTCTAATTCAGGCCAATACTCTATAACTTGTTCTTTCCATGCATCTAATCCGGCATCTAGCCATGCTTGATAGCCGCCGGGCGGCAAGCTCCAGAAAAACGTGCATTTCTCCTTATCGCAATGCGGTTCGCTACCGATTGCAAGCATGCCGATCATGATATGTGCGCAATCGTATCTTTGTTGCAGATAATCTTTGCCGAATTTTTGGTCTGTATCATCTAAAACACCCCATACTGCGCCGTAAGGGTACGGCTTATCCAGCTTAATTTGTCCGTGCTTGCGTAAGGGGGAACGCATACCGCTGGCATCAATCACCAAATCGAAGGGGCCGTATTCTTCTCCGCCTTTGTCTTTTAAAAAACGCTGATCATTTTTGATGTGTGTATCTGTAATTTCACAACCGGTTAGAATAGGGATTTTCAGGCGTAGAACTTCATCGTAAAGAATGGTAAATAACGCGCCGCGATGGATGCCAAGGCCAAAATAATGGGGTTTTAAGCTGCGGTAGCTGATGTCGAAAATCACGGTTCCTTTAGCTGTTTCGCCATAGAGATTGTTGATCTGTGCTCCGTAATGCAGTGCTCTGTCATCTAATCCAAGTTGAGCTAAGCAAGCGAGGCCTGTGGGTTGAAGCAATAGGCCAGCACCAAGAGGCTTTGGCTGCTCAAATCTTTCAAATATTTGAATGTTGTGGTTGTCTTTTTTGAGATAGGCGGCAGTAGCTAATCCCGCGGTTCCACTTCCCACCACCGCTATTTTTAAAGGCTTGCTCATGCACACTCGTATCTTTTTATAGTAGGCAACCAATTTCTGACTTTAGCTTTATAAGCAAACCACTCTTCACCAAATCGTTCTTCTATATCAATGAAGTGATGCCAACGCACAAAAACTTCACAGTAGAAGATGTGCGCAATCATCGGGCCGATCATTAACCAACTTTGATAAGCGATTGCGATGCATATGAACATCAATAACGTTGAGACTTGAAGAGGATTGGCGACATGAGCATAAATGCCCTTTGTTACTAATTTTTGCGGCGGATCAAACGGTATCGGGGTGCCGTTTCCTTTGGTTGCGAACTCCCATAATCCGGCATAACCGATTGCCATGCTCACAGCCATGCCAGAGATAAATGCTATGATCCATTCAGGTGACCAATCAAGGATGGAGAAGATGTATTTGCTCTCAAAATGCAGCACAATCGCTGGGATGAGAAACACGACCCATCCGCCCCAAATGTACGATTGGATTAATGCGCGGATTAGAACTTGCCGCCGTTTCATGGTGAGCTTGAAGATCAATAATGAGGGGATAAGGCAAACGATAATCATGACAGCTTCGCCAACTAGCCAGTTTTCACCTAGTGCAAACAGCCCATTCATTTGCGGCATAAGCCATATGTCGAGCAATACAGCTACAATAACAGGGACGATAAGCGGCAGGTGTTTGAAGAGCAATGGCAGAAATGCTCCCCAAAAGAACGCCCATCCAAGAACGATTTCAACCGGAATGTTGTAAAAGCTGTTTTCAGAAATGCCGTATTCCCACCATCCTATGGTTTCGGCCAAAATGTTTAATAAGAAAAGGTATGGGATGTTAAGCAGTACGCCGAGCATCATACCAACCGTTTCAAAATAGCAGGGTTTGTTTATTAGCATCATTGCACCCGTTCCGATGACAGGGAGCAACAAAATGAGGCTTAATAGCAGGCCATTGCTGACTTCAATACCGTAATCAAAGAGTTGGATCAGCGACATTATCAACCAAAGCCTTTGCTGTTTGCGTGACGTAATGATGCTGCATTGGCCCAAAATACCACACAGGATCAAGTTTACGCGTGTAGGATAAACGCCATATCACTTTTGTTTTGTTTTCATCAATGGCTTCCAAGAAAACCTCGGATGATTGCCATGTGAGATAAGTTGCAAGATAGCTTTTATCATAAGGAATGTCGAAGCGGATGTAATTATCTGTGCTTTCAGATACGCGAAACGTTGTCGAGCCGCGTTTTTCGTTTGTCCAAATCCATTTTTTATAAACATAGTCGAGCTTTCTTTCATCGCCAACGGCCAAACCCGCGCCAGATGTTTTTACAGGAAGCGGGAAGAGGTGCATGTAGAAAGGCCGTGTTTCCTCTATTGTAGGTGTTGCCGCTAGTTTCTCTCTCACGCTTTCGATAGGAGCTTCAATGGTGCGGCTGTACTCAACACTGTTATCGCGGGGGAATGTTGTTGCATCGTGCACACCTTCAAAGCTGGCTAAGGCTAAAACGGGTGTGACCATGGCCAGTTGTATTTTACTACCCTTTTCCTTTCTTTCGTATCGGTCATGGCTCCATGCGGTCAAAATACCGACACCGTATAGGATTGGTGCGGCCATGATCATACAAATCACCCCTTCGTTTAAAATAGGAAATGCAAGAAGTATCGCTATAGTTATACCTTTGAGTGTTGCCCCTACGCGGCTTTTAGCTTTTGGGATAAAACACATTCCCAAGGCCAATAAAAACGGTAGAGCAACATAAAGCGCGGCTGAATTAAACAGTTCTATGTCATAGCCCATCAGGGCATGAGCAAAGATACCGCAAAAGCCGAGAATAAGGACAAAACCAAACTGCCGCCATTGCCTGACCGTGAACCCTCTAATCTTTTTGTCCGCTTTCTCTTCATCAAGGTTGGAAACAAACTTTCTAAAAACCCAGAAAGGACCTATAAATGCCCCCAAAATAAATAGAAGAACTAAAACTTCCATTAAATCGTTAAAGTCATGACTGCTCATCGCTATGCCCCGCCGCAAGGTTGTTAATCAGTGGTATTCCCATCAGCCATAAAGCCAAGTTTCTACAATCGCGCAAAGCAGGGTAGAGGTATGATGAAATGTTTTTTGATTTGAAAAGCCAGTAATTGATACGGTTGAAAATGCTGGATCGCGTGCTTAACAGTGCAAGGATATTTATAGCCTCTGACCCATAATAGATTTGATCGTCCATTTTCACGACCATGCCTTGATCTATATCTAAACCTAGTGTGGTTATTTCCTCCATGAGTTCGGATGGCTGGCGCGCATCAACCAAAACCAGATTGCCTACGGCATCGCGGATACGAACGAGATGGCAGTATATTCTGCAAAAAGGACACTCGCCATCATAAACAATATAGACAGGTTTATTCGCCATTATCCGCCTCACCTTGTTCTTTAGCTTTTTTGTAGTTGGCTACGGCTTTGCTCTCGCGTTTTAGCTTTTTGCTTTGTGGACAAAAATCAGCGAGAAAGTCATACATATTTGTAACAAGGTTCTCGCGCACAAGAGAGTAGTGAACGTATTGCCCTTTCTTTTCGGATTGCACCAATCCTGCGTTTTCTAAAATGCTTAGGTGTTTTGAGATGGCAGGTTTGCTCATTTCAAATCGCCCTGCAATCTCACTTGATGTCAGATCGGTTTTTGATAGGTAGGCCAAAATTCTACGTCTTGGGGCAGATGACAATGCTTCAAAAATTTTATCGTTCATAATAAGTAGTAAAATATTTAACTAATAAGTTAATTATTACACAAACTACTTTAATGAGCAATTTTTTTATTCATCTATTTTTCCAAGATTAAATCGCTTAATTTGCAATCATGCGCATTTGCAATCGTAACAAGCGATTTAATTATTACATTCTTTTTGCCGTTTTCAATTTCAGACAAATAGCTTGTATCGATTTGCGCAAGCCTGCATAAATGGTGACAAACCCGCCTACCCCCATTCTAAACAACAACCCAACGGTGGAATAATGAGGTCAGCAACCTTTATAGAAATCGGTGCCGTTTGAAATATTATTTTGTTCTTGGAACTTTGTAACCAGATCATCAAAGAAGCTATCACAGTGCGAAATTGTCTCATCACTACATTTGTACTCATGTACCCAAGTAATACCAACAGAATCGTATATATTTAACAGTGCCCATGTTTTTGAAAAACATACAGAATCTTCTTGATCCATTTGGTTTTGCGCAGTGATGTAAAAGAGGTCATCCTTATCTTTAGGGAGGATATCTACGCTGTAATTGGATTTTATAAAATTCAAAAAAGAAGCAAGGTCTTCCTCGGAAGCATCTTTTTTTGCAAAATACGCATTCACTCCCCAATCAACACAAGCCTGCGCTTGCTTCCATGGCATTCCCAGAACCAAGGACAGGAGAACGATTTATAAAATCAGTTTAGCTTTCATACGCAAAAACCTATCACGCTAAAGTAAACAAAAGCAAAGTTTAAGCTTACCCGGAAACCTTGCCAAGTCGGTAACGGTGGAATAGATATAGGCGTAAGAAAATTATTTTATGCTGATATCTTTTAAATGAAAAAACTCATTACACTTATAATTTTGATTGTTGTCTTGATATGGGTCGGGCCGATTTTCTTTGGCAACAGCGACGCCGAAAACAACAACGGCATCCCGCAGGATATTTTCTTTACCGAAATTAAGAATAAAACCGAACGCTATTGCCCTTATGACGAAGACCCTCTGACAATTCTTGCCATCGGGCAAAGCCATGCGGCAAACAGTATTGAATCACGCCAATCCAACGCCGAGAACAAGGACATATACAACTATTTCGGCGGAACGTGTTATGCGCTTGAAGATCCTTTACTGGGCACAACGGACACAAACGGAACGATTTGGAGCCGCCTCGCCCCGCGACTTCAAAAACAGATCAAAAAACCGCTCGTCATCATGACCTATGCTGCGGGGGGCGTACGCTCCGAACAATGGCTGCCTGGCGAAACAACATTGGGCCTCATGAAACGCGCCACAGATGACGTTGATGAATACATAGAAAACGGCGGAAAGATTGACTATATCGTTTATTATCAAGGGGAAAGCGACGCGCTCATCAACGCAACCAAAGCAGGATTCATCAGCCGTGTCACAAAAATTTTCGATCATCTGCAAACTCGTTATGAGGGGGAGCAGAAATTCCTGATTTTTGCATCGTCCTTGTGTCTCCCCTATAACGAAGCATCTTCTGAAATTATCGCCGCACAAAACGAAATTGCCGCGATGCGTAAAGATACGGTTCTCGTCTTTAATTCAGACTTACTGGATAAGGAATTTCGTCGTGACGGATGTCACTTTAATGACAAGGGCGCGGAAGTCATCACGCAAAAATTGTTGCAGACGATTCTGGATATCGAAAGCATGAAAAACGTGTTTCAAAAGCTTCCGGAAGAAGAAAATTAAAGCGTCACTGAAAACAACATCTAGCGCATCGGGTTATGCATCACCAGAGTCGTCCACTCACCTATGTCATATCGTTTTGATAGGGTAAGCCCCAACCCTTCATAAGCCGAAGCGACCAGATCGGCCTGATCGTTGAGCATCCCCGAAAGAACAATGTAACCGTTATCGTCCAGAACAAGGTGCGCCTCCGGCGCCATTTCGATCACAGGCCCCGCCAGAATATTCATAACAATCAACTCATAAGGCTTTTGTTCACTCACGATCGGCGTTTTAAAACCGTCCCCGCACCCCGTTGTCAACATCGATTTTCCGATTTTAACGCCATTCATATCTGCATGCCGTTCGGTCACACGCACGGATTCATCATCATTATCAACAGCCAGAACCGGAGCTTTCCAAAGCTTCCACGCGGCAAGTGCCAAAATCCCCGATCCTGTACCCATGTCCAGAATATTCCACGGGCACACGCCTTTGGCATCCAGCTCCAGCATCGCCTGTAAACAGCCCTTTGTCGTGCCGTGTTCGCCAGAGCCGAACGCTGTCGTAGCGTCAATTTGTAAGCCCGTCTGCTCCTCGGGGACATCGCCTTCGTAATGACTGCCGTAAATGTAAAAAGGGCCGACGGAAAACGGCGCAAATTCTTGATAGGTTTTTTCAAGCCAGTTTTCATCAGGCGTTTTCTCAACCAGAATATCGGAGGTGGTCAGCGGGATATCAGGCAAATCAAAGACAGCCTGCTGAAGGCTCAAACGGGAAACAAACTCTCCGGCTTCCGGCTGATCTTCGACCAGCCACTCAATAACCCAGTCGGCATCATCACGGCGCTCCTCGCGGAAAACAGAAATGGCCAATACGGAATCGGCCATTGCTTCGCTGTAAGTCTGTACTTTAGGTTCTTCCAGCTTTGCGGGAAGCTTCAACTTAACGGTGAACAGGGTCGCACCCGTCCTTTCTTAATCATCGTCGTCGTCGTCATCATCGAGATCATCATCATCCAGATCGCTGTCGAGATCATCATCAAAGTCAGGGATATCATCGAGATCATCATCGTCGTCCAGATCAACTACACCGCCGTCATCATCGTCGCCATCATCAACGCTGCCTTCTTCGGCATCATCAAGGCTCACCACTTCAACGCCGTCATCTTCATCTTCCAATTCATCGTCGTCATCGTTCTCTTCGACCTGTGCCTCTTTAACCTGCTCTTCCTTCTTGGCCTCTTCCTTCTTCGCAGCATCCGCAGCCGCACGCCCCCGGCGACCTTTGACCTTGTAGTCACCGGTAAATTCGGTGTCACAGGAAGGACAAATAATAGGTCTTTTCTCGAAATCGTAAAAACGCGTACCGCAATTCATACAAATACGCTTCAAACCCATTGTTTTCTTTTTTGTCGCTGCCACCGTTCGTGTCTCCTTAACTCTCGATTATTTTTGATATTTAAAGCCCTTAGAAAGTCTGACTGCCTGATTTTTCAGAGCCTGTCAATTCAAAATCTGAAAGTCTTTGGAACGCATGGGAATACGCATCCGTATGAATTACCCGATATAACGCATAGACCGCAGTCATATTCTAATGTTAAGTTAAAGAATAAAGGTCATAATATTCTTTTAAATCAAATATAAAGAGGACAGTCCATGTCTGCAGTATCATTCTCAAAACCTGTTGTAATTTGCGGCTTCAAGCGCTCCCCGATGCACTTCGCGAACAAGGGCGAACTGGCAAAGGTCAGACCGGATGACATGGCCGCCGAGGTCGTGAAGGAACTGGTCGCGGCAACAGGCGTCAAGCCCGAAGATATCGAAGATTTGCTCATGGGCTGTGCTTTCCCCGAAGCCGAGCAGGGCTTTAACATCGCAAGATTGGTTGCAAACCACGCCGAGCTTCCGATATCCGTCGCGGGGGCAACTGTAAACCGCTTCTGCGGCTCCTCCATGACAACGATCCACACCGCCGCAGGAATGATCCAGATGGGTGCGGGCGACGTCTTTATTGCCGCAGGCGTCGAAAGCATGAGCCGCATCCCGATGGGCGGCTTCAATCCGATGCCGAACCCTGCGATTTTCGAAAAATACCCGCAAGCCTATATGGGCATGGGCGAAACCGCCGAAAACCTCGCCAAGAAATACAAAATCGATCGTAAATCGCAGGAGGAATTCGCGGTGTCCTCCCATAAAAAAGCTGCTGACGCTGCATCCTCCGGCAAGTTCGATGATGAAATCGTCCCGATCGGCGAGATCAAAGCCGACGGCACTATCCGCCCCGATACCTCCGCGGAAAAGCTGGCTGAATTAAAACCAGCCTTCCTGTCTGACGGCACGGTTACCGCCGCAACCTCTTCACCTTTGACGGACGGCAGCGCCGCAGTCATCGTGGCCTCCGAAGAATACGCGGACAAAAACGGCCTGCCCAAACTCGCCCGCATCAAATCCGTGGCGACCGCGGGCTGCGCCGCCGAAATCATGGGCATCGGCCCTGTTCCGGCCACACAGAAGGCGCTTGAGCGCGCAGGTCTCAAACTCGATGACATCGACATTATCGAACTGAACGAAGCCTTCGCCGCACAAGCCCTCTCGGTTCTCAAAGAACTGGGCATCGACGACGGCAAGGTCAATCTGGACGGCGGAGCCATTGCGCTCGGTCACCCGCTCGGAACATCCGGTGCGCGCATCACGGGCAAGGCCGCAAGCCTGCTGCAGCGTGAAGGCAAAAAATACGCACTCGCCACGATGTGTATCGGCGGCGGTCAGGGCGTCGCAACGATTCTCGAAGCCATATAATGACAACATTGAATAGATAATCAGAAAGCAGAGTATATGCCGAATAATTTCTCCTCCATCGGGTTTGCCGCGGAATCGCAGGAAGATTTCGACGCTATCATCAGCAAGGTTCTCGATGATGAAAACATTGACCAATGCGACACGCCAAAGGGCATCTATCTGCGTTGGAAACAAAAAGATGAGTTCGGACCCGAAGTTTTCTTCCAGATTGTCGATGACCAGATCGTGTCCGTCGCCCCGTTCTTCCGCGGTAAATCCGAAGTTATTACGGGCATCACAACTCAGGTCGACATCCCCGAAACAACACCGCTCGACGCATTTTTGCACGGTTGGGCCTCTCCTGAAACGGACGACCCCGAAAGCGGAACATACCCGTATGTCTTTGAAATGATGTCACTCTTTGCATATGACGAGCTGGAGCTGCCATCTATGAATGCTATGAGCGTTTGCGCCATCGCCCGCGAAATCGATGTTTTTGAAAGTGAAGAGGATTACGATAAGGCGCAGGACGGCGAGGAAGTCGCCATGGCATCGGAAAGTTTTATTCCCTCCGGACTATTTGCCCCCGAACTGGAAGATGATGAGGACGAAGACGCCGAAGAAGATTTCATGCCAGCACCTTTAGCCATTTTCACGGGCAGGATTCTCGAGACAAAGGAAATGGAAAACCGCCTTACCGGAAACAAATTCCATTGGGCGCTGGTCAAAACACTCGGCGGCACTTTCGATGTGGTCATCGATCCCGAATATGTAGAGGAGCCGTTAAAGAAAGACGGAATACTCAGTGGCTCCTTCTACCTGACCGCGGACTTTAAATAAAAGGATAAGATGACGACTGACCTTAATGACATCAAACGGCGCAATGCAAAGGTCGAAGCGGACAAGGCTTGGGAAACCTCGCTCACGCGCCGCACGCTCATCGCGCTGGGCACATATGTTATTGTCGGTCTGTACCTGACCTCTCTTGGCGTTGCCGATGCATGGCTGCACGCGCTCGTCCCGCCCGCCGCTTATGTGTTGTCGACTCTCACACTTCCCGTCTTCAAGCGCATCTGGATAGAAAAATGCTACACTGAGAACAAAGGGGAAGGTGCGTAAATGGAACTGAAAAAAAGCCATGAAGGCCACACCTATGTCACGCTCTACGATGAAACCGTCAAACGCGATGATTACTATTACGGCCGCGCGATAGAAGTCTTCCTCGAACCCGACCGTTTCAACATTTTCGGCTGGACGGCGGGCAACGTCGTCAAGGAATTCTACGATGATTTCGACCTCGAGGAATGGCTGTTCGTCAAACTCGAACACGGCAGGGATTTAATCACGCTATGCTGCGAGCATAACGACACCGAACCCCCGCACGGGGATTATTCACCCTTCATGGTGCTGGATACTTTGTACCGAATTTATGCGGGAAAAGACGATGCGTTTGAAAAACTCAAGGAACTGATGAAGGAAAACAACTTTCCCCACGAGTTCCAGTTTTACGCGTAGCGAGAATGAATAGGATAAGCAGTTGGAAAACCTGATACCGAAAAAACTGATCCTTATGTTCTACGATGAGAGCTATGTGCTCATATGGTTGGCCTTGTTTCTATTCTACGTCCTCTGGTCTGCCGTAACCATAAACATCCAAAGAACCGCATATTTGGCTGCTGGCGCGCTGGCGGAAGAAGAAACTTCAACAACGCCTGCAAACGCGCATATGAAAATTCTGACACCGCCATGGCAGACAAAAAACAATATAATCTGGCTTTGTTTCTTGCCGGTTTACGTCGGTATAACATTTTACCTCATAAAATTCGGCTCTGCCCTGTTGTCAATTATTGTGACCTTCATCCTTATTTCGGTGGTAAGGAAATTTTTAATGCCGTCGGAAATGTCCGGTTTCTGGCTTAATAAAATCTACAAATATCTAAAGAGTACACGCGAAAAAGAAAAGGATACGCAAAAGGCGGAAACCATACAGCTGGTGCTAAACACGTTTGAATCAAAATTATTGAAGAATAAAAAAGAGGATCGACATGAACATTGAAAAAGTAGCCGTCATCGGCGCAGGCGTAATGGGAAGCGGCATCGCCGCACAAGTCGCAAATGCGGGGCTTCCGGTTGTCCTTCTAGATATCGTGCCGCCCGACCTCGAAAAATTCAGCGGCAACCGCAACGCGTTTGCCGAAGGCGCGGTTGAAAAAATGCTCAAATCCGACCCCGCGCCGTTCATGCTCAAATCCAACGCAAAGCGGATCACCTGCGGCAATCTGGAGGATGATCTGGAGTTACTCGCCGATGTCGACTGGATTATCGAAGTCGTGGTTGAAAACCTTGCCATCAAACACAAGACCTACGAGAAGCTGCAAAAACACCGCAAAAAAGGCTCGATTATCTCCTCCAACACCTCGACCATTCCGCTGCATAAACTCGCCGAAGGGCAGGGCGATGACTTCGCCAAGGATTTCATGATCACCCACTTCTTCAACCCGCCGCGTTACATGCGCCTGCTGGAGTTGGTCGTGAGCGACAAAACCCGCAAAGACGCGATTGAAACCGTGCGTGATTTCTGTGATGTACGCCTTGGAAAAGGCGTGGTCATGTGTAACGACACGCCAGGCTTTATCGCCAACCGTCTGGGCGTGTACTGGCTGACCGCGGGCGTGAACGAAGCCATCAAACAAGGCGTCTCCATCGAGGTCGCGGACGCGGTGCTGAGCAAACCCGTAGGCATTCCGAAAACGGGCGTCTTTGCCCTGATTGATCTGGTCGGCGTAGACCTGATGCCCAAACTCGCGGACTCGCTTCTCTCAACGCTGCCCGAGGAAGACGCCTACCGCGATCTCTACATTGAATATCCCTTTGTCGAAAAAATGATCGAAGCGGGCTACACAGGGCGCAAGGGCAAGGGCGGGTTCTTCCGCCTCAACCCCGATGCGCCAAAGGGCACGAAGGAAAAACAGGCACTCAAACTCGATCCCGAAAAATTTGACGAAAGCAATTACGCCAAGGCCGACAAGCCGAAACTCGCCAGTGTCGATGCAGGGCGTAAGGGCTTGCGCGCCGTCGTCGAAACCGAAGATGAGGGCGGTCAATACGCATGGGAAGTTCTGAAACTAACACTCCATTACGCGGCCTCTCTGGTCGGGGAGATTGCCGATACCATCCACGATATAGATCAGGGTATGAAGCTTGGCTATAACTGGAAGAAGGGGCCGTTCGAAATGATCGACGCGCTGGGCCCGAAATGGTTCGCCGCACGCCTGAAAATCGAAGGGCTGGCAGTCCCGAAGATCCTTGAAAACGTTGGCGAAGGCACGTTCTACCGCATCGAAAACGGAAAGCGGCAATATTTCGGAACGGACGGAAAATACCATGACGTAATCCGCCCTGACGGCGTTCTCCTCCTGAGCGATATCAAGCTCGCAAGCAAGCCTGTCCTCGAAAACGGCTCCGCCAAGGTCTGGGATATCGGCGACGGCGTTCTGTGTTTCGAACACCAGACGAAAATGAACACCTTCGATGAGGAGATTTTCGCACTTCTTGAAAAAACCCGCACCCATATCGAAAAATCCGACGAGCACAAGGCTCTGGTCATCTATAACGAAGCCTCCCACTTCTCTGCCGGAGCCAATCTCGGCCTCGCGGTCTTTATGATTAACATTGCCATGTGGCCTCAGGTCGAAAACTTCGTCGCCCAAGGGCAAAAAGTCTTCATGAATCTGAAATATGCCCCGTTCCCCGTGATAGGCGCACCAAGTGGCATGGCGCTTGGCGGCGGCTGCGAAATCTTGCTCGCCAGTGACGCGGTGCAGGCGCATGCCGAAACCTATTGCGGCCTTGTCGAAGTCGGCGTCGGCCTCATCCCCGGCTGGGGCGGTTGCAAGGAAATGATCCTGCGCCTGCAGGAACGCGAACGCCGGAAATTCGCTGATGACATGGACAAAATCGGCAAAAAAAATGTCTGGTTCTCGCCTGATACAACGCCGATGGGCGCGGTGCGCAAAGCCTTTGAAACCATCGGCACGGCAACCGTCGCCAAATCCGCATTTGAAGCACAGAAAATCGGATATTTCCGCGAAACCGACGGCATCACCATGAACCGTGACCGCCTGCTCTATGATGCAAAACAACGCGCCCTGAAGCTCGCCGAAGGCTACGAAGCCCCGCAAAAAGCCGAAGACATCATCTTGCCCGGCGCAGGCGGAAAACTCGCCCTCGACATGGCCGTCTCCGACCTCCAGAAATCCGGCAAGGCCACACCCTATGACGGGGTGGTGTCCGATCACCTTGCAAATGTCCTCTCCGGCGGCACTACCGACGTGACCGAGACGTTAAGCGAAGACGATCTCCTGAAGCTGGAACGCGACGAATTCATGAAACTCCTGCGCCATGACGGAACGCTCGATCGCATCGAACATATGCTCGATACTGGCAAACCGCTAAGAAACTGATATAAAATGCTGTTATGACAAAAGAGTTGACGCACACCTACCGCTTTGACATTTCAACCGACGAGCAATTCGCGGAGCTTGCAAGCGTGTTCGGCCACGCTATGACAGCTGTCGAAGAGCAAGGTTACAATCTGGAATACAACGGCAGAACGCTGTATCACCCGGGGCAGATCGGTGTGATAGGACGCTCCGCCATCGGCAAGAGCACTTTTTTCAACTCCGTCATGGACACCTTCGCCGATGCCGCCGCACAAGTTTCGGAAAAACGCCAGCCCAGCCATGATCAATCGCGCGAAGTGCTAGTCTGGAAACAATGGCTGATGCAGGACGGACGCGAAGTCAGACTGCAGGACCTCCACGCTCAGGCCGCCCTATCGCATATGCCGGATATGCACCTGCCGAACCGGGAAAGTGCCGGCATAACAATATTTGAACATGTGGATGAGTCTACAGAGTTTTGCGACATGTTAATGCATTTCGGGTACGATGAATCGGGCAGACGTTATCTTGAGGTTCAGACCACGGATGATGTGGCACAATCAGAGGCCTTTGCTCAAGGCTTTCTCCCCGAGGCTCAAGCTATGGATAAAATGTAGGAAGAACTGAAAAAAATGTACGGCTACATCGATATATACTGTGAAAGACTGGAGCCGGGCTTATGGGCGGAGCCTTTAAACGCCCTCACAAATTTGGCGTTCCTGATCGCCGCGTTTTTTGCCTATTTATGTGCCAGAAAAAATAATAAGCATACGGACCTGACCGTCAAAATCCTGATTACTCTTCTGTTTATGATCGGATTGGGCAGTCTCAACTTCCACTTGCTGGCTAGTAAGTCGGCAATGCTGAGCGATGTCATCCCGATCCTGCTCTATCAGATCGCTTTTATCGTATCGTATGCCTATTTTGTGATGAAAATGAACCCGCTACAGACAGCGATCCTGTTCATTCTCTTTATGGCATCCAGTGCGGTGATGGATATGGTCCCCGCTGACATTCTAAACGGCTCTGTGTCTTATTTCCCCGCACTGATATTCCTGTTCGGGTTCGGAATGTGGCATAGAAGAAATGTGGGCCAAAGTCCATATATACTTCTTACGGCAACACTAACATTTATGCTGTCATTGACCTTTAGGTCTGTTGATATGGCCTTCTGCTCCGTCTGGCCGATCGGAACGCATTTCATGTGGCACGTATTGAACGGCGTTGTTCTCTATCTCACGACACGAGCCTACATCATATCAAAGGACACAACAAAAACCATTTAACGCATTGTTATGCTATAATAAAAACAGAAATCACGATAAGAAGGACAAAAAATAAATGCCTGTATATACACCGCCATTGGATGATATCAAATTTGTTCTACATGATGTCCTGAACGCCGAAAAATTGGCTGAACTCGAAGGCTATGAAGATGTCTCGCAAGACCTGATCGACCAGATCATCGAAGAAGGCGGAAAAATTTGTGAGGAAGTGCTTTTCCCCATAAATTTGAGCGGCGACGAGGAAGGCTGCACCTATGAAAACGGCGTTGTCCGCACCCCGAAAGGCTTTAAGGAAGCCTATGACACCTTCGCTGAAAACGGCTGGTGCGGGCTATCCGCCGATACCGCTTATGGCGGCATGGGTATGCCGATCCTGCTCAATACGGTGATGCAGGAAATGATCTGCTCCGCGAATATGTCCTTCGGGATGTATCCGGGTCTCTCACAGGGCGCATACGAAGCCCTGCACGTTTTCGGAACGGACGAACAAAAAAATCTCTATCTGCCCAAACTCGCCGAAGGCGTGTGGTCGGGAACCATGTGCCTGACCGAACCGCATTGCGGCACTGATCTCGGCCTCATCAAATCCAAGGCCGATCCGAACAAGGACGGCTCGTTTAATCTCACGGGCACGAAGATATTTATCTCCGCGGGCGAACATGACCTGACCGAAAATATTGTCCACCTCGTTCTGGCCAAGTTGCCCGACGCACCGGAAGGGGTAAAAGGAATTTCCCTCTTTGTTGTGCCGAAATTCTTGCCGAAAGACGACGGCAGCATCGGCGATCGCAACGGCGTCAAATGCGGCTCCATCGAACATAAAATGGGCATCCACGCGAACTCGACCTGCGTGATGAATTTTGATGACGCGATCGGCTGGCTGGTCGGCGAACCGCATAAGGGGCTAAAGGCCATGTTTACGATGATGAACGCCGCACGCCTCGGCGTCGGGATGCAGGGGCTGGGGATTGCCGAAGTCGCCTACCAGAACGGCTTAGTTTACGCCAAGGAACGCCTGCAAATGAGAAGCCTCACAGGTACAAAAGCCCCCGACAAGCCCGCAGACCCCATCATCGTTCATCCTGATGTGCGTCGCATGCTTTTAAAATCCAAAGCCTTTACCGAGGGCGCACGTGCACTGTCTTATTATGTCGGCATGCACCTCGATTACGCAGAAAAAAGCAACGATAAGGACACGCGTGAAAAATGCGATGATCTGGTCGCACTCTTAACCCCGATTGTGAAAGCCTACCAGACGGATATGGGCCTCGAGATCGCCATCGACTGCCAGCAGGTCTACGGCGGCCACGGCTATATCCGTGAATGGGGCATGGAACAATATGTCCGCGATGCCCGCATCGCCCAGATATACGAAGGCACAAACGGCATTCAGGCCCTCGATCTGGTTGGACGGAAAATGGCCAAGGGCTACGGGCGTATGCTGCGCCGTTTCTTCCACCCCGTGCAGGACTTCATCAACGAGCATCAGGCAGACGAAAACCTTCAGGAATTCATCTTCCCGCTCGCAAAATCCTTTGCCAAACTCCAGCAAAGTACAGCCACAATCGCACAAAAGGGACTAAAGAACCCTGACGAGGCAGGAGCGGCCTCTGTGGACTACCTGCGCCAGTTTGCACTTGTGTCCATGGCGTATATGTGGTGTTTGATGGTGAAGGCGGCGCAGAAAAAGCAGGAAAGCGGCGAGGGCAATGCAGAATACTGTGATGCCAAGATTAAAACCGCCCGCTTTTTCATGGAGCGTATGCTCCCCGAAGCGGACGCCCGTTTTAAAATGGTCATGGCCGGAGCAGGGTCAATGATGGCCTTGAAAGAAGAGCAGTTCTAAAAATATTGTTCGATTTTCTTGAAAAGAAACAATGGACTTACAAGGACTTATGCGGCGGGGTAGCAAAGCTGTGCATAAAAGATGTCTGATAAGTTTGAATTTTTTTTTGAATCCGATCAAAATGGACAAAAAAAGAGGTGATGGATGCCCCTAGATTATACGGAAGAACACTTTTTTTCCCTACGTGAAGAATACGAAAGACTATCGAAAGTTCAGCATAAAAGCGCTGAAAACTTTACGCAGCTTGAAACGCTGGAAGACCAGATTTTGCCCTGTGCAAAACATCTGGCCGAAAATGAATCCAATGTCGATGCGATGTACTGGCTCTGTGATCAGGCACTTTACGGAACCTGCCGCACTGGTCTGACGGCAGAAGAATTCAAATCATACCTGCAATATGGCGCGGGCAAGGATCATTTGCCCTCTATTCGTCTACTGGCCAAACACTATTATGGTTGGGATCGCATCTTGTCCGTCTCCCAGATCAACAAGAAAAAAGCCATGAAGCTGTTCGAGAAAGCAGCCGAGACGGATGACATTGAAAGCCGTTTTGATCTTGCACTGGCCCTGATCGAAAATGAAGAAACGAAAGACGACCTGAAAAAAGCCAAATCTCTCTTGAAAGGGTTGATGAAGGATGGCTACGCGCCTGCGTTCTATTCCTACTACAGCAAGTTTTATCTTTTTGTCGGGTTGTCCGCTCCCAAACGCGCGGAAAAGGCATTTGAAGTCTTACAAGACGGTCTGAAGGCAATAAAAGGCGGCAAGCATGACTTTGCCCCCTGGTTTACCGAGCGCATGCTCTATCTCTCCGGTCTGAGTTACGCGGAAGGGATCGGCTGCGAAAAGGATATCGAAAAAGCCATCCGCCAAATGAAGAAAAGTGCCGAAGTCGGCGCGTATAACGATGCATATTTCTGGCTCAAAAATAAGGGTCTGGAAAAAATCATCGAGAACCCGGGAACACCCAATACCTCAATGGATGAAGAAGTCGGCGGAGATAAACCCGATAAGCCGATTATCTTTTCTTCAGGCAACAGCGGGACGGACGGCATTATAAAATCCGGCTCGGATTTTGACTCGACGGAGTTTTACGAAAACACGACCATAGAATTGGAAAACCCGCTGACATTCATCAACTTCGATGACAACAAGGGCAGGAACGCCGGCAAAGAAAAACAGGTAATGCCCGACCTCACGAAGGAGGATCTGGACGACATCCTGAAACCGTTTGAAAACCTGATCGGGCTTGACGATGTGAAGGAACAAATCCGCACGCTCTTCTACATGGTAATGGCCGACAGCCGCCGCAGGAAACAGGGGCTGACATCGGGTTACAGACCCACCCTGCATATGGTCTTTTCCGGCAATCCGGGAACGGGCAAAACCACCGTGGCCCGCCTCGTCGGAGATATCCTGAAAAGGCTCGGATATTTAAAACGCGGCCACGTGGTCGAGGTCGACCGCTCGAAAATGGTGGGCGAATACATCGGCCAGAGCGAGCAAATCACCTCCGAGCTGTTCAAACGCGCACGCGATGGCGTCCTCTTCATTGACGAGGCATACGACATTGAATCGCCCGACTCCTACCGCGACTATGGCCGCCACATTATCTCCATGCTGGTCAAGGCAATGGAAGACACGCGCAATAACATGGTCGTTATTATGGCGGGCTACCGCGATGAAATGTCATGGTTTATCGAGGCCAACCCGGGTTTGCGCTCGCGCGTTGGGATGTTTATCGACTTCCCCGATTATACGGATGAAGAGCTTGTCGAGATTTTTGCAACCTATTCCAAAAACCTGTCCTACACGCTGGGCACGGGAACGCGCGAGAAAATCGAAACCATGCTCAAGGATATGCAGCCCGGCAAGCGCGATAAATTCGGCAATGCCCGCGGCATGCGTAACCTCTTTGACGAGACCATCCGCAATCAGGCACGCCGCGTCGTCGAGCAGGACATCACGGACAAGAAAAAGCTGATGCAAATCTTGCCCGAAGACCTAGAGCGCAAAACCAAGCCTGAAACAGACGGCGACGGCACTAATAAACGCCCGAAACGCGAAAAGGTCACATACCTCCCTCCCCGCGACTAACATTAACCAGACACGCTAAAAAAGAAAGGCCGGTCAAAGCCGGCCTTAGGGGGTACGCAGTAAGGTAGGGTGGGTACGCAGTGTTTTTACGCAGTGTGTGTTGTTGTTTACGCAGTGTACTCAAGAAAAAAAGATACGCAGTCAAACACGAGGGTTACACGAGAAACGCTAGTAATACGCGAGTTTAACGCAGTGAAACTTTAGTAATCGCCCGCACTCTCCAATTGATCCTGAAGAATACGGATGCGCTCTTCATAACGGCGGCGCGTCATTTCAAGCTCGGACTTCGTGCGGGACAGCTCTTCTTCAAGGGAGCTCAGTTTCGCAATTTGCTGCTGCTCGGTCACTTTCGGATCGAACAACATCGTCTTGAGTTCCTGTTTTTCGTACTCGCACTGTTGCTTGAAAGTCTGTAACTGGCGGCCAAGGCGCATAATCTGGCGCTCCGCCTCGTTATATCTCATGGTCGCACGCTCAAGGTTCCAGTTATCACTGGCCACTGACATGCGCTCTTCCTCTGAATCCTTCAAGCTGACCTTCAACTCCTGATCCAGCATCTTGTTCTCTTTACGCAAGGAATAGACTTCCTGCTCCAGCTCCTTGAGCTTCATACGCAGATCCATCGAACCGCTGCTGGTTTCAATGCTGTCAAGAGAGCTGTCATCTACGCCCGAACCTTGCTCGACAGGCGCTTTTCCGACTTGCGTGAAATCGGCTTCAACTCTGGCAACTTCCTTGTTCACCTTATAGGCGGGAATCGTTACGCTTTCTTTAACAGGCTCGGCCTTCGCAGCTTTGATCGGCTCTTCTGCAGGCGCAGAAGCAGGAGCCTCGGCCACGGAAACAACGTCCTCAGACGGCGCAGCCTTGCTGTTCAGTTCCATCTCGTTGGATTTGGACTTCTTCGGTTCGGGCTTGTACTTTTCGCTCTCGCGCTTCAATTCCTCGGCCAGTTGTTCGGTGTAACGCTGCGGCTTTTCGGCTTGCGCAGGCTCGTCATTGGCAGACGGAGACTTGCCGGCCTTGTAATCATCGGCCATGGATGTCGCCTTCGCCACAATATCTTCCATGTCCTTTTTCTTCTGCTCTTCGGATGGCTCGCTCGCGGCGATAATCTCGTCAAGCTCGGACTGCGCGGGCGGCGCGGCTTCTTCGGCCGGCACTTCCATCGCATAGGTTTCGATCGGCGCATCCATAGAATCCTTCGCATTCAGAGCGGCCTCGGCCTTCTCTTGCGCTTCAATTGCGGCTTGTCTTTGCTCTATCAATTCAGGCGGGTTTTCAACCTGATCAATCGACGCCATAGCGGGCGGCGGCGGGAACAAGCAGTTATTGTACTCTTCCATCGCCTTGGAAAAACCCGTCAGATACATACGGAATTCATTATTCACGATCTGGAAATCCAGAACACTCGCGGTTTTCAAGGCTTCTGCAAAATCGGCCTTGCCGCGCAAATCACTGACCAGCATATTCGTCTTTGTCGCGCGTCCCGGAATAATTTTACGTTCTACGCCCGGAACCTGATAAACAACTTCGTACTTCTTTCCCTTTTCGAACGTCTTGCTACGGAAATCCACGCCGACTTCTTTAAATCCGGCGCGTGTTCCGGTGAATTCCATGCGGAATCCGTTGTTAAATTCGTTGGAAACGCGGCAAACGGAATCCTGCGCTTCGCCTTCGACCTTCGTGACCACCCACTTTTTCGCGGGGTAGAAATAAAGCTCAGGGTCGCTGGCAGCCGCTCCGTTATAACTCAGGCAAGTCGTTGCTAGACAAGCAGTTAGAATGGAGGTCGCAATAAGTTTTCTGGCCATCTTTGGAGTCCTGAAATGGATATTTTTTTAACAAGAACTGTTCGCCAACTGGGACGTCGGCAGGAGTGATTCGTTTTTAACTGATCTCATTCTGGCAGTTTTCAAGAGGATTAAAAGGTTTTCCACCAAAACAAGGGCTTATTCTTGGGGAAAAAATGTGTATAGTATTTTTCATGAGCATTGAAGACATCGAAAAAAAGCTGATCGAGAAGTTACAAATCGCACCGCCTCTGGGGGCGGTTTTGAAGTTCGACTTCGGTGACGAAGGTCACTTACTCCTTGATGGAACGGAGTCTCCGCCGAAAATCTCCAGAGAAGACGGGGACGCCGACACGACGTTGATTTGCACCACGGATACATTAAAAGGGATCGCGAAGGGAACGGTCGACCCGACCATGGCCTATATGACCGGAACACTTCGTGTCGAAGGCTCCATCGGCTACGCCCTCAAACTCGCCAGCTATCTGGAAGAGTGATCGAAAGGTCTGAGAAATGACCGAATGCCCACAACATATTAAACTTGAGGCAGTAATCGAGGCCATATGTGCTCACGGTGCACTGATGCCCGAGGATGTAAATGAATCGACACGTATTGCAGAAGACTTAATCATCATGGGTGACGATGCAATTGAGATGTTTATGTATCTTGAAGAAGAATTTGGTGCTGACTTTTCTGAATTGCATATTTCAGAATACTTTCCATCGGAGTGTTCTGCTAACATGCTTTACCAACACATAAAATTTACAAGCAGCAGCAGGACATCAAAGATTCTGAACTTCCCATTTTTACTATTTTGGTCAATCTTCGCTAAAAAAAAGCACTATAAAACTATGAATGTAGGGCAAATTTTTAAAGCAATCAAAACAGGTTGTTGGCAAGATTATTCCTAAAGCCGCCCCTCGATATCCGCGGCGATCTCATCGGGCGTATCGGTGCTGGGGTAAATCCCCAGATTCTTGTCATCTGGCCCCATCAGATACAGGAAGGACGAATGATCGACCATATATTCGTCCATCATCTCCATCTCGACCTTCTTGGAAAAGACCTTATATTGCTTTTTCATCGCTTCGACCTGCTCGACGGAACCCGTCAGACCAACCAGACGCGGGTGAAATTGCTCGACATATTGCTTCATGGTCTCAACATCATCACGCTCGGGATCAACGCTCACGAAAATCGGCGTAATCTTGGCGGCTTTTTCCTCACCCAGAATATCCAGAACCCGCGCAACCTTGTTCAGCTCCGTCGGGCAGATAGCAGGACAGTAAGTAAATCCGAAAAACATCAGCTTGTATTGACCTGCGAAATCGGCTTCCGTCACGGTTTCACCGTCCTGATTAACCATCGTAAACGGCCCGCCGATCGCATTACTCGATGCATGAGAAGAGATTGTCGTTTCTTCCTTGGTAACGGTCGCAACAGGCGCTTCCAGCCCCTTCAATCCGCCCTTAAGCCCTGTGACTTCGACCTCTTCCTCGATGCCGCTGTCCATGGTGTTCTGTCTGATCAGCGTGTTAATCCCGACGCCGAGGGCAACCCCGATCAACAAAAAAGCAACAATTCGAACGGCTCTTAACATGGCAAAAATCCTCTTTCTTCAAAACGGCCAAACGCAGCTAGCCACGTTATAAATCCTTTGTTCCTGCTTGACAATTCCTTTCAGTATGCGAGGGTGTTTCCAATCATCAACCTTGGCGGTGCGCCCTGAAAAAAGCGCTGAGAAATACGCCTCGAACCTGTGAGTTAACACTCGCGAAGGGAAAGGATAAACACATGCCCCATATCATAGTCGAATACTCGGAAAACCTCCGTGAAGACGTAAACGTCCCCGAAATCGTGACCGCGCTGCACGAGGCGTTGGCCGCAGAAGGGATTGACAAAAAACGCATCAAAACCCGTGCAATCCCGTATCCCGTCGCTTGCATCGGGGAAGAGGGGCTGGGCGGTAAAATGATACACGCCACGCTCCTCCTGCTGGAGGGGCGCGACCTGCCGACCAAAAAACAATACGGCGACCCGCTCTATAAAATCATGCAGCAATCTGCACCGATTGATTGCGCCGTAACGCTGGAAATCCGCGATATGGCCAAGGACACATATTATATGTAAGTCACAATATGTCATTCTGAGCGCAGCGAAGAATCTCAAGATCCTTCAGCTTTTCTTCAGGATGACAAAAAATGAAAGGAAACCCGAAAATGGCCCCGAAAGATCAACCCGAAGCAGCAAACGTAGGCATTTGCCCGTCCACAACACATGTAACGCGCGGCCCCCTTCCCGCGAGTAAAAAAGTCTATATCGGCGATTTGAAAGTCCCGATGCGTGAAATCGCCCTGACCAACGGCGAGAGCATCACCGTTTACGACACCTCCGGCCCGTTCACCGATGACAGTGTCGAGCTGGACATCATGCGCGGATTGCCGAAAAAACGCCTCGATTGGGTACTGGAACGTGGCGATGTCGAATATGTCGAAGGGCGTAAAGTCACGCCGCTCGATAACGGTTACAAAACCGAAGCGCAGCTCAAAAACCGCAAAATCAAGCACGAGAAATTCCCCGCCAGCCCTGAAAAACCGCTCCGCGCAAAATCGGGCGCAAACGTCACGCAAATGCACTACGCGCGCAAGGGCATCATCACCCCCGAAATGGAATACATCGCCATCCGCGAAAACCAGCGCAGAGAAGAGGTGCACAAAAAAGCCCGCGAAGGCGACAGCGGCTTCGGCACGGATAAGAGCTTCGGCGCAAACCTGCCCGACTTCATCACCCCCGAATTTGTGAGGAAAGAAGTCGCCGAGGGCCGCGCCATCATCCCCGCGAACATCAACCATACGGAGCTGGAGCCGATGATCATCGGGCGCAACTTCCTCGTGAAGATCAACGCCAACATCGGAAATTCCGCCGTGACCTCCTCCATCGGGGAAGAGGTCGACAAAATGGTCTGGGCAATCCGCTGGGGCGGCGATACGGTGATGGACCTTTCGACAGGCAAGGACATCCACGACACCCGCGAATGGATCATCCGCAATTCGCCCGTTCCCATCGGAACCGTGCCGATCTATCAGGCATTGGAAAAGGTCGGCGGCGTAGCCGAAGACCTCACATGGGAAATCTTCCGCGACACCCTCATCGAACAGGCGGAGCAGGGCGTAGACTACTTCACCATCCACGCGGGCGTGCGCCTGCCCTATATCCGCTTAACGCAGGATCGCATAACGGGCATCGTCTCGCGCGGCGGCTCCATCATGGCCAAATGGTGCATGACCCACCACCGCGAAAGCTTCCTCTACACAAATTTCGAGGAGATCTGCGAAATCATGAAGGCCTACGACGTGTCCTTCTCCTTGGGGGATGGCTTGCGCCCCGGCTCGGTGGCGGATGCAAACGATGCCGCGCAATTCGCCGAACTGGAAACACTGGGCGAGCTGACCAAAATCGCATGGGACCACGACGTGCAGGTCATGATCGAAGGCCCCGGCCACGTCCCCATGCACATGATCAAGGAAAACATGGACAAACAGCTCAAGGAATGTCACGAGGCACCGTTCTACACCCTCGGCCCCCTCACGACCGACATCGCCCCCGGCTACGACCACATCACAAGCGGCATCGGCGCGGCGATGATCGGCTGGTTCGGCTGCGCGATGCTTTGCTACGTCACGCCAAAGGAACACCTCGGCCTGCCCAACCGCGACGATGTAAAAACGGGAGTCATAACCTATAAAATCGCCGCCCACGCTGCCGATCTGGCAAAGGGGCATCCCGGCTCGCAACTCCGCGACGACGCGCTGTCCAAGGCAAGGTTTGAATTCCGGTGGGAGGATCAGTTTAATCTGGGATTAGACCCCGACACCGCACGCAGCATGCACGACGAAACCCTCCCCGCGGAGGGCGCAAAACATGCCAGCTTCTGCTCCATGTGCGGGCCGAAATTCTGCTCCATGAAAATCACGCAGGACGTGCGGGACTTCGTGGCCAACAACCCGCAGCCATTAGATGAGGAACAGGAAAAAGAGGGCGAGGCCGCCTGATAGATGACGACCGAACTCCCCCCATGCCCCGAATGCAACTCCCCCTACGTGTACGAAGACGGGCCGATGTATATCTGCCCCGAATGCGCGCATGAATGGGCAAAGGCGGGGGAGAGCGGCAGCGCAGGCGGCGATGAAACCACGATCAGGGACGCCGTCGGCAACATCCTTCAGGACGGCGACAGCGTAACGGTGATCAAAGATCTCAAATACCGCGGCGGCGTGGTGAAGGTCGGCACAAAGGTCAAAAGCATCCGCCTGATCCCCGGCGCGTCGGACGGGCACGACATCGACTGCAAAATCCCCGGCATCGGCCAGATGGGTCTCAAGTCACAGTTTGTGAAGAAGCAGATGGATTGATGTCTAACAAGTATTTAAGAAAAAGCAAAAAATATGACAGTTGACATAAACACTCTTTCTGAGGCGAAAGTAAGGCTAAAAACCCTGCAAGAATATAATGTAAATCAATTAGAAAGGGCATCAGAGCTAGGAGATCTTGCTTTTACCACTGGGAAAGAAGTTGCTCTAAGGATACAGAACATAGCTTTAAATATAGATGCTGAAGAATTAGACTTTTTACCCGAAGATACAATCACTCATATCCATAATAGATGCCATGAAGTTCTAAGAGTCTTTAGAGCAATGCAAAAATTTAGCCTTGATAAGCAGCATCCACAAGTTGAAAGGGATAGATTAGTCCAAGAGCTAAAAGTAGCTTACCAAGATTTCTACAATAAAATGTCGACACATATTGCTTACTTAGAAGCAATCAAAAAGCCGGACCTTACACTCAAAGAAGAAATTGAAAAAGTTCATTCATTATGGAACGTGCAATTTAAAGAAGCACTTTCCAGATCAAATAAAAAAGCGCGGGATGCTTCAAACAAAGCCGACAAAGCGATTAATGAAGCAAATGAAGTTATAAGTAACGCTGAAGAAAGGCTAAAAGAAGCAGATGCTCTGATAGAAAGCATTAAAAATGCCTCAGCAGAAGGAGGAGCATTAGAGCAAGCAAAGCACTTTCGTGGGGAGAAAGAATACCATAAAAAAAGAGCAAGATGGTGGGCTTTTGGCACATTACTGAGTGCTATAATTCTCTTAACGTATACATTTTTCAGTATTAACTTACATACGCTTTACGGTATTGACCTGAACGGTCCAGACAAAGAAGCACTGGCTATTCAGGTTACCTCCACAAAACTATTAATTTTTGCGGTGCTTGGTTACATGTTGATTCTGTCAGTCAAAAATTTCATGTCTCATAAGCATAACATGGTTGTTAATAGTCATAGAGAAGTTGCCCTTCACACATTTGAAGCTCTTGCCAAGGCAGCAAATCAAGACGAAGGTGCTAGGGACATCATTTTAACTCATGCTGCTTCTTGTATTTTTTCACCGCAAGACACTGGCTATGTTAAGTTTAATTCTTCATCCGATGCAAACGGGCTAACGGGGTCTTCCTTAATTTTAAATCTTATGAAGAAATCAGATGAATAAAAATGTTTACATCATTTCCCTTATACTCCTCCTCACCGCCTGCGCGGGGTACAAAACCCCGTCGCTGTCGGGCGAGCCGTCGAAGATGAGCGGCGACACGCTCTGCTTCCGCGCCGCGCATGACCCCGCGAACGAATCTCTGCGCGATGAAATCTCCGCGCGCAATCTCGACTGCCGCGCGATCCTCGAAAACGACCCGCTCCTGCGCTAACCCCGCAACGGGCTTCCCCGAACAGTAAACCCACGCATTCATACACGTATTTGACTCATCGCGTCTTTGCTGTTCTAAACGATAGGGCTATTTTTAAACAGTGACAGAACAAAGCCCGAAAAAAAACAGACAAAAACGATAGGAATTGAACAATGATCAATAAAAAGACGCATCTTCACATGACCCTCGGGAGCGTCCTCGCGCTCGTCCTGTTTTTCGCGGCAACGGCACACGCCGCCAACCCGTTTTGTCAAAGAGAGATCGAGGGAATCTCCGTCGCCAATGACAGCGTGGCAGAGATCGAAGCGGCTCTGAAAGACATGGGTCTGCAGGACATCACGTGCAAGCAGCGCTCCAAATCTCCGTGCGAGGTCAGGCGCAAACAAATGCGCACCTATGCGAACAACGAACGCGGCTTCATAAACAATCTCGGCGATAAAAAAGCCCACCTGTCCTTCGGTCCCGACGGCACCCCGAGAAGTCTGAGCATTGTCTACTACTCCGAAGCCCCCGACAGCTATGAGGCTAACGATGAAAACCGCAACTGGGACGGCTGGACGTATCAGGATCTGATCGAATCCAGAATCGCCGAATTCTGTAACACCGACACCCCCGAAAATGCGCATAAGCGCTGTAATTTTAGACGCGGCATCGACATTAGCATTCACCCTTATTCCGATAACCCCCGCAACAAGGACTGCAACTACACATTCGAGGCACGTTTCAATACCGGCGGTAATATCAAAAACCCCAGCAATACCATCCTTGAATCCATGCAGATCATCGGGAAATAAGCGCGAACAACCCGCGGCTTTACAACCGCATCGCCCCGCGCTAAATCTATACCCATGACCCCCGCAGAATTCTTTATCGCCGCGCTCCCCTATGCCAGCTTCATGCTGGTGGCCGCCATCACGCCCGGCCCGAACAACATCATGGTCGCGGCATCGGGCATGAATTACGGCTACCGCCGCACGCTGCCGCATATCTCGGGGATCATTTTCGGCTTTGCGACCCTGCTGTTCGTCTGCATGTTGGGAATCGGCGCGGTGTTCGAGGCGTATCCGCAGCTTGAAATCGTGCTAAAGGCCATCGCCGCGCTTTACCTGCTCTATCTCGCCTACCGTATCGCCTTGGCCGCACGCGTGAACATAGAAGAAAAGGAAGAGCGGCAAAAATCCGCTCGCCCGTTCAGCTTTATCGAAGCCTCGCTGTTCCAATACGTTAACCCGAAGGCGTGGGTGATGGGCATTGCGGCCTCGGCCAGTTTCCTGCCCCCCGAAGCCACATTGACCGAGCGCTCACTGATTATCCTGCTTACCATTCTGGTGTGCTGTATCCCGAGTGTGAATGTCTGGGCGCTCTTTGGGAAGCTCATGGCGCGTCTGTTCACGAAGGACAAATACCGCCGGGCGATCAACATCGCCCTCGCGCTGCTGCTGGTCGCCACCATCCCGATGATGGTGCTGTAAGAAAACAAAAGGACTTTTTCGAATATGGCTGAAAATAGCGATACCCCCGATCCGAATTTCGACAGCGCTCACCCCTATGACCCCGATTGGCCGTGGGACCAGCCGCGCTTCGCTCGCGCCGTCACCACGCGAAAGGTCGCCTTCGACGACCACCCCGTCCTCGTCGTCACTCATTATGAGGACGATTTTAGCTGGAGCTTCGTCTGCGGCACCACCGACGATCCGAAAGAAGCGCTCCTCGTCGGGATGGAAGAAATCATCAGCCGCGATGAATCCCTGACTGAAATCGCCGATCTCAAACCCGGTTACACCGCCCGCAGGCAATCCCCCGGCGCGCCGTGGACCCGCATGAAAAATGATTTTTAAACCAAGCGCATTAAAACACAAATCCATACCCCACTTATCCACACCCCTATGCACGCATTCATTGCGAAAACAGCATATTTTGTGATTTAATCTAAAGGTGAAAATTCCTCCAACGCGTGACATCCGTCATGTTCCATAAAGACATAAAAGACAACCGCACAATATGGCCGTGGGACCAAGGTCCCAAAGATGCCGCCGTCACAACCCGCCAGATCGCAGATCAGGGATACCCCGTTCTGCGCGTGATCCATCACGATGACGATCACGGATGGACGTTCCTCTGCGGCACAACGCAAAAGACCGCGGATATGAAAGTTGTAGAGATGATACAGGCCGTCGGCCCCGACCCGACCCTGAACGCGATTGCCGATCTCGACCCCGGCTACACCGCCTACCGCAAGGCCTTCGGCGCACCGTGGATCCGCGAACGCTACATCCACGCGGACAACCAGAATTCCAAATCCGAAGACGGCGCAGACTCAAAGAAAGCCTCTGCAGAGCTGGAACTCGAAGCGGATTAAATTTCCTGCCCGCACTTTTTATGATTTAGAATAAAAAGATGCGAAGACACGTGACCCGATTATTATTTCTATTCTTAATAATTACCGCAGTCTTGATATCAGAAGCCATAAGATACGCGGTACATCTGATCTTGAAGATGTGCAAGCGGGCTGAACGAGTTCTCTTTACGTCTCAATCCTGAGCTTCCTGAACCCCTTGGAAACCACCGCAACCGCGCCGACGACGACCAATGTTCCAGTCCCGCCGATAATAATCGACGGAACCAGCCCGAAAATTGCCGCCGAACTCCCACTGACAAACGCGCCCAATTCATTCGAGGAAATAATAAACATCGAATTCACCGACGACACCCGCCCGCGCATATGTTCCGGTGTGAGCAGCTGGGTCAGCGTACTGCGAATAACCATGCTTACGCTGTCAAACGCTCCGCTCAGGGCTAAAAACAGCAAAGCCATCCATAGCGACGTCGACAACCCGAAGCCGATAATGCTCAACCCGAAGCCGCCGACCACGATCAAAAGCCGCACCGCCGTGATTTGCCGCATCGGGCGCAGCGCAAAGTAAAGCGCGGTAAACACGGCCCCGACAGCGGGTGCCGCCCGCAACAGCCCCAGCCCCTCCGGCCCCGTCTGCAACACGCTATCGGCAAAGGCCGGCAGGATGGCGACCGCACCCCCGAACAGCACCGCCAGCATATCCAGCGACATAATCGAGAGCAGGGCGCGGTTATGCAGCAAAAACACCCAGCCTTCCTTGATATTCCGCCACGCCTTCGGACGCTTGTCCTTGGCAATCGGGTCTTTATGGACGCGCATCGCCAGCACCATCAGCGTCGCCAGCACCATCATCAAACAGGGAAACATCCACGCGACCTGCACCCCGTAACCGCCATAGACAAGCCCCGCAACCGCAGGCGCGCCGATCGCCGCAATCTGGAAACACATCGTCTGCCAAGAGGAGGCTTCGGAGATATTTTCCCGCCGCACGATCATCGGCAAAAGCGCAAAGGCACTCGGCATGATAAAGCTGCGCGCCAGTCCCGAAATAAAAATCCCCGAAAAAATAACCAACACCACCGCCTGATCCGCCAGCCCGGCATACCCGCCCGCAAAAAACACCAGCAGCAATGTGTTCAAGCATAAGGCCGCGAGACACGCCGCATAGATTTTTTTCGGATGCGACACGTCCACGACATGCCCGGCAAACAAAGCGCACAACACCGCCGGAACCGCTTCTACAAGTCCGGTCAGCCCTAGCAGCCAGACGCTGCCCGTAATCTCGTAAATCTGCCACCCGACGATAACCGCCTGCGCCTGCAGCGCAGCAACCGCAAACATCCGCGTCAGCAGCAGAAAACGGAAATTACGGAGTTTCAGCAGTTCAAAAGACAGTGATTTCATCTCTACAGTTATAGAACTGTCCTGCGAGAAGAAAAGACAAAAACAAGACTTACAAAAATCTTGAATAAAATTAAGGTGCGGCGGTCAATCCTGTGGCATAAAAGGAGAAGTGAAAGAGAAAGACGTACATAACCAAGAGAAACGCGATGGCTTTACCTGAACCGCAGCCCTTGACCAAGGAAGAATTCCCCGAGGCATACACGCCCCTGACAATCGCGCAGATCGAGCGCATCAGAGCTTTTGCCAAAGAAAGAAAGTTCAAGAAGGGCGAAATCCTGTTCGAAGAAGGTATCCGCAACGCACCGCTTCATGTTCTTCTCGATGGAAAAATGGGGGCTTATCAAAACACCGGTTGCCGCGAGGTGCTGGTCGCCGAAATAGGCAAGCACGATTTCACCGGCGACATTGCAATGATGTCCGGTACCGCAACGCTGGCTTTCGGACGCGCCCATGAAGACATCACAACACTGGAAGTCAGCTCCCAAAACCTGAAACGCCTGCTGGTAGAGGACAGTGAGATCAGTGATGTCATCGTCTCAACCTTCATCCGCCGTCGCGCAGCCCTCACATCACGAGGCTTATCACCGATCCAGATCATCGGTTCGAAATTTTCCCGCGACACTTACCGTATTCGCGAATTTCTGATCAAAAATGCCCAGCCCTTCAACTGGCTGGATACGGAAAAACACGAAGAAACCGAAGCCATGTTGGAATACATCAATGTCAAACCCGAAGAAACGCCTGTTATCGTTTACCGCGGCACGTGCATCTTGAAAAACCCTGCCAATCACCAAATAGCAAAGGCTTTAGGAATTAACGATGTCAGCAGCGATATCAAGCTTTACGATGTTGCCGTTATCGGTGCGGGGCCGGGCGGTTTGGCGGCATCTGTCAACGCGGCATCAGACGGGCTGAACGTCATCACGGTCGACTCCCAAGGCCCCGGCGGTCAATCGGCAAGCAGCTCTAAAATAGAAAACTATCTCGGCTTCCCGATGGGCGTATCAGGACAGGAATTAGCGGAACGCGCCGCTTTCCAGGCACAAAAATTTGGTGTGCGGATCGCCGCCAACCAGACGGCAACCGCCCTCGAACAGGATGGCGACGCCTATAACATCACGCTCTGCAGCGGCGATAAGGTCAAGGCTCGCTCTGTCGTGATTTCCACCGGCGCGCAATACCAGAAGCTCGATATAGAAGGTCTGGAGCAATTCGAAGGTGAAAGCATTTTTTACGGTGCGACCAACATGGAAGGCCAGCTTTGCAAGAACAAGAACGTGGCCCTCATCGGCGCCGGCAATTCTGCGGGTCAGGGCGCGGTATTTTTATCCCAGCACGCCAGCCATGTTTATATGATCGTGCGCCGCGACAGTCTCGAATACAACATGTCGCGCTATCTCATCCGTCGGATCGAGGAAAGTCCGAATATCACCATCCTGTTCGAATCCGAAGTAAAGGATCTCAAAGGAGAAGACGGACAGCTCGAAAGCATTAAAATTGTGAACCGTCAAACCGGCGAGGAGCAATGGCAAGACGTTTTCAGCTTGTTCTCTTTTATCGGTGCCAAGCCCTACACAAAATGGCTGTCCAACTGCATCGCGCTGGATGAAAACGGCTTTATCAAAACCGGAACGGCTTTGTCTCCGGCGGAGCTGGTGCGCTGCGGCTGGCAACAAAACCGCATGCCCGACATGTTCGAAACCGCGCTGCCGCGGGTATATGCTGTCGGCGACGTGCGCAGCACATCTTCAAAACGTGTAGCCGCAGCCGTGGGCGAAGGCTCGATGTGTATCGGCTTCGTCTACCGCGCGTTAAACGAATAAATCATATTAAACCTAAAATTAAAAAACCGACCAAATGTAAGGAGCAAAAAAATGACCATAGCCATCGGTGACACCATCCCCTCTGTAACCATCAAACATCTGGGCGCAAGCGGGATGGAAGATTTGAACATCGCGGATTACATAAAGGGAAAAAAAGTCGTGATTTTTGCGGTGCCCGGTGCATTTACGCCATCCTGTACCGAACAGCATCTTCCCGGTTACATCAAACACGCAAAAGATATTAAGGATAAAGGCGTCGATGAAATTATATGTATCGCGATGAATGACCCGTTCGTTATGAAACATTGGGGCGAGGCCGCCGGTGCCAAAGGCAATGTCACAATGATTCCTGACGGTAACGGTGAGTTTACAAAAGCTGTAGGCATGGACTTCGACGGTTCAGGCTTCGGTCTCGCCACCCGCTCGAAACGCTACGCGATGGTCGTTGAAAACGGGGAAGTAAAATCTCTCAAAGTGGAAGAGAAACCCAGCGATGTTGAACTGTCCGGTGCGCAAGCATGCATGGCGGGTCTCTAAGCCGACGGGCTTGAAAAATTAAAACATCCTTGCAGTCGTGCATCCGTGATGAGACCAAGTCTGTCCATAGGGACACAATCGGTTACCATGCGAAAAGCCGAGATAATGCGGCACGACTGTAAATAAAAACAAGAAGGCCAAGACAATAAACACACTCGATGTGATAAAAAACAATTTGGGATGTTCTTCCCGCAAATAACCAAAACCGGACATAAATAAATTATAAGCCTGTTTCCACCATAGAATCAGAAACAGCAATAGGCAGAAAAAATGATCCGTAACAGGAATGTAAAATATTTGTAAAATCGCTTTTACTTGGTCGGCATGACGAACATGTAAGGTGAAGTTTTTGTGTAAAGGAATGAAAAAGGCGCTTTTTTAAGCGCCCTTTTTTATGAACTTTATTTGTTTTGGCCTAGAGAACCTCAAGCATATCGGCAACAAGCGGATGGCGTACGATATCGCCCTGATCAAGACGGCAAACCGCAACATTATCAAGCGGATCAAGACGGCGGCAAATATCCGAAAGCCCCGAAACGCCTTCAAGCAGATCGCTTTGGTCTGGATCACCTGTCACAACCATTGTCGAATGCCACCCTAAACGGGAGAGCACCATCTTGATCTGGGAGTACGTGCAATTCTGAGCTTCGTCAATCACGACAAACGCATTGTTAAGCGTCCGTCCGCGCATGAAGCCGATCGGTGCAATTTCAATCGTACCGTCATCTATATATTGACGGACACGCTTGCCCCCGAGACGGTCACCGAGCGCATCGTAAAGTGGCCGCAGATAAGGCGCCATTTTCTCATGCATATCGCCGGGTAGATAGCCGAGCGATTCGCCCGCTTCCATAGCGGGGCGTGAAAGGATAATCCTTTCGACCTCGCCTTTCTCCAATTCTTCGACAGCCGAGGAAATAGCAAGATAGGTCTTGCCGGTTCCGGCGGGTCCGACGGCCATCGTAAGACTGTAGTTTTTGATCGATTTCAGCAGAATCTCCTGTCCTTTCGATCGCGGCTTGATGTTCTTGACATATTTTTTGTCACGGGCACGGTCGATTTCTTCGTCAAGCGGATGCCAGCCTTGAGGATCAAAGTACTTATCTCCTTGAGTTTCTCTGAGCTGGTGCACATTTTTACTTTTACGGGACTTTTTGGACATGAGTGTGGGACTCCTCTTACCGTGGCGGGGTTGAAAATACTCTGAAATATGAAATGGAAAAACGACCGAAATTCGTCTGACAAAGACGTTTCGGACGAAAGATCCTGAAGGAAAGGAAAGATGTGACGGGGTGAAGGATACTGGCGTCAATCAAATATGATTGAAAGTATAATTTAGACCGTAAAATTAGGGTCAATACCATCACAACATCAATATAGCAGAATCAAGGGCTCAAGAATAAGGAATTCGCTTTATTTGCGCCTTTAGTTGTGTAGTGTTTTACAAAACCGGACACTTCAATGTATGATAGAAATAATGTTTTCGGAGCGTAAACCATGAAAAACTTGAAATTCACACGTCTTTTAGCATTAACGGTTCTGATGTCTTTCACACTGGCTGGCACAGTCCACGCCGTGAATTATACGGCAATTAAAGAGAAGAAAAAGACAGAGGAACGCGTTGAAACGGGCAAAAAAGAAAAAATCGTCTGCTCCGCCGAGGACAAAAGCAATATGAAGAAGTATTTGCGCGTTGTTGATGATTACACGGGGGCTGCAGATAAAGTTAATGCAGAGCCGGGTATTGTCGATGATCGCCGGCAAAGAGAAAAAATTGGCCGCGAAATGGAAAAATTTAATGAATTTGTCCTTTCTGAAGAATTTGAAGACATAAAGACGAGTTACAAAAACTGCGGACAGGATTTACCCCTCGGGCCGCTTGAAATGCCTTTCTGGGCACTTTAGAACTCTTCCAAAACGTTGAATATGTTTGCTATGACCTTAAAATCATAGGGAAAAACATTGCCTTTCCTGATAATCCTCTATAGGTTTTGCATTTATTTTCATCAGGTAAAGACCAATGACTGTGACATATGAAGACGTTTGCAAGGCGCGCGAGGCAATTAAAGCTTCGACAATTCTAACTCCGACCGTCAAGGCAGTCCGTCTTTCGATTCACCTCGGTATTGATCTGTACCTAAAGCTGGAAAATCTCCAGCACACCTCAGCCTTTAAAGCACGTGGCGCGTTGAACAAGCTCCTGACACTGAACGAGGAGCAGCGTAAAAGAGGCGTTATTGCCTGTTCGGCTGGAAACCATGCCCAAGGCGTAGCCTATCACGCAACGCGTCTTGGCATTCCGTCTGTGATCGTAATGCCCGAATTAACACCCTTTAACAAAATCAAAAAAACCGAGGATTTTGGTGCAAAAGTCGTCCTTTATGGTGATAATTTCGACTCATCCGTCGGCAAAACCATGGAAATGGCCGAGGAACAGGGGCTTACCTTCATCCATCCCTTTGATGATGATGCCGTTGTCGCGGGGCAGGGCACTTTGGGGCTGGAGATGCTCGAACAACAACCGGATCTGGATGTCATTGTCGTGCCGATCGGCGGAGGCGGCCTGATTGCCGGTGTTGCAACGGCGGTAAAAGGCATGAAGCCCGAAATCGAAGTCATCGGTGCGCAGTGTGAAATGTACGATGCGGTCAAAGCCAAACGCGAAAAGCGTAACTTTACAGGCGGCGGGTCGACACTGGCCGAAGGCATCGCCGTAAAGGAGCCTGCCGAAAGAAATATCAAAGTGATCGATAAACTCGTCAGCCGCATTGATTCTGCCTCCGAAGCTGAAATAGAGGCTGCAATCTTCGACCTCTTAAGCGATGAAAAACTGGTTGCAGAGGGCGCGCCCGGCGCAGGGCTTGCCGTCATAAACAAAAACCTTGATAGCTTAAAGGGCAAAAAGGTCGGGCTGGTACTATGCGGCGGAAATATTGATTCCCGATTGCTTTCAACATTGATCCTTCGCGGTTTGGTGCGTGATGGCCGCATCTCCCGCCTGAGATTTGAAATCGACGACACGCCGGGGCAACTCTCCGATATCTCCCGTATTATCGGGGAATCAGGTGCAAACGTCATCGAAGTGATTCACCAACGCATGATGCAATCGGTATCACTAAAACGCGCCGAACTGGATGTCGTGATTGAGGCCAGAGACGCCCAGCACGTGGATGAAATCGTCAGGACTCTTGAAGCCAAAGGGTTTAAAGTCGATGCGACCCAAGACGTGTAAGCTGAAAGTTTACAACCTTAATAAATTAACTTACTCTAATGCACCATTTCATAAAAAAGCAGGAGGGTGAGCATTGGATTGGCAAGTTGGAGGCGGCGCAAAACTGCTTGGAGGCGAATTTGCGGATCAACACGATCCATGGCAGGACGAGGAAAAGTTTAAACGCCTGATTATCATGCGCCACGGCAACGGCGATAATCAGGAACAACTCGAAGCGCAAGTCGCCCACAGCACCAGTGAATTACTGAAAGCCTTCCCCGATTTGGATATTGATGCCGTCCTTTATTCCCCGGTAGACCGCACGGCCAGAACCGCCGACGAATTCTATAAAGATATGTTCGGTGTCGCCGAACAGTTTCAGCCGTTTCCCGTCCCGTTTGAAGAGAAGGATTGGCTGGAAGAACATTCCTCGGGAAAAATAGGCTATGACGGCCTGCGTCAGGAAGTTGAAAAACTGGACGATAACTGGAACACGGTGTGTCTGGTCACGCATTCAACGGTCGGCGCGCCGTTGGCCAAAGCATTGAAAGTGCAAGCACCCGATATGGATCTGGCCTTTACCATGTCCGATTACGCTTCCGTTCTGGTACTGGATATTCCCGTCGAGCATTGGAAAGATGTCGGAAGCGAGCATGCGCAAATCGCCAAAGTGATCAATCAGGCCGAAACGCTCAATGCACATGATGTGCATAAAGCAACCGGCGCCTATCTTGAGGGGCTTCGCAACGAATAGTCCCTTCGGCGCCGGTTGTTTGGAGATTAAACTCAGTCGTAAACTTTAAGCTGCTTTTGTTTCGGAAGCCGTTTCCCCTGTATCGATATTAAGTTGTTCGACCACGTGTGGAGGAGCGGACGGATACGCACCGCGGTCGTATTCAACAGCTGTCTCGCCGTGCAGGGCAAGGTCAAGACCGTAATATTCGATACGCGGCTCAACGCGCAGACCCATGAACGCCTTTACAAGATAAAGCAATCCGGCGGTCACAACGGCCGAGTATACAGCAACAACGATGACCGAAAGAATCTGTGCAATCACTTGCTCCCCATTACCGTAGAGCAAGCCCGCCGCGCCTCCGATCTCAGGATGCGCAAATACGCCCGTCAGAATCGCTCCGACAATACCGCCGACACCGTGCAATCCGAACACATCCAGAGAGTCATCGAATTTGAACCAAGCTTTGAGGTAAGCAACAGACAGATAACAGATCACGCCGGAGAGCGCACCGATCATCAGAGCGCCGCTGAAGTCTACAAAACCTGCAGCAGGCGTAATTGCAACCAGACCGGCGACAACACCGGACAATGTCCCCTGAACGCTGGCCTTACCCTTATGCATCATCTCGACAATGATCCAGACCACAGCCGCAACACCGGCCGCCGTATTGGTAACCAGCATTGCATAGCCTGCACCGCCGCCGGCACTAAGAGCAGAGCCTGCGTTAAAGCCGAACCAGCCGACCCACAGAAGACCCGTACCGATAACGCTCAGTGTCAGGTTATTGCTGGTAGAAGGATCTTTATTCGCCTTAAGCGCACGGCCGATAATAATCGCCGCAACCAGACCTGCCACACCAGAGTTAATATGGACGACAGTACCGCCGGCAAAATCCAGAGCCTCACCGAAGCCCAAGAAGCCTTCATAGCCTTCAAGGTCTATACCACCGATAAAACCGCCGGAACCCCAGACCCAGTGACAAATAGGCGCATAAACCGCCAAGACCCATAGGGGCGTAAAGACCAAAAGAGAAGAAAACTTGATACGGTCGGCAACCGCGCCAACCAGAAGAGCCGTCGTAATAACCGCAAACGTCATTTGGAAAACGATAAAAACCGTTTCCGGAACCGTGCCCGTCGCTGAATCTGGCGTCACACCATTCAGCATGAACTTGTCCATACTTCCGATAAACATATTCCCGCCTTCACCAAAGGCCAGCGTGTAACCGAGGATCGGCCAGACAACACTGACAATCGCGCAGATCGCCAAGGATTGCATCAACGTAGCCAGAACATTATCCCGTTTCACCAGCCCGCCGTAAAACAGCGCAAGACCCGGAACAGTCATCATGAGGACGAGCAAAGCCGAAACAAGCATCCATGCCGTATCACCGGAATCAAACGGCGCGGCGTCCGCTGCAAAAGCAGGATTTGAAAGCATTAGGCCAGCAAAAAGGGTTAGAAAAGAGACTTTCTTTAACATCAATAACTCCCTGTGTTCATATCTGCGCCAAATTTTGCAGCGCAGCATTTTTATTTTTCTTATTCAGTAAAACGATATGTATACATTTGCAAGAAAATTTCCGTATTTAGGTGCAAAAAGCACCGAAAAACTTGGATTTGGTCAAGATAAGGCACTTATTTTATATTTTGACATAAGATTGCGCTATGATATCCAAACCCATATTTATCCTCGTAATCTCGTAATAGAGACACCAAGATAAGAAAGTATGACGCATTTGCCGGACAAAACCACATACAGGGGCGACAACCCGAAAATAAAAGACGCGCTGGAGAACATCCGGCCGATTACACCCGAAGATGCTGACTTTTCGGTTGATGCCGAAGGGCGATTCGGCGTTATTGACGGGTTTCTGGCTGTCATCGACGGACGCGAAGATTTGCCCGCGGCCCTGAAACTGGCCCGTAAAATCATACAGGACGCGCCCATCGAGAGTGTATGCATCGTCCGCGATTCTCCAACCATTGAGCGCTCAAAAAAGCGCATCAATGACGTGTTTTATCATGCCGCCTTTGGAAACGAAGCCGTCGTCAGACCGAACCGCACCGTCGGCAGTCGCCCCGCAAAACAGGGAACGGTTCTCATCGATCCGGACACGCAGGATTTCTACCTGAAAAAGCCAGCCCCGGCATTTAGCGATATGAACACGCTGCGCTCGATTTTAGGCATGGACATACCCGAGTTTGAATTCCGTAAATCGTCACTCTGGCGACAAGGGCGAAACCTTGGCCCCGACTTTAAGGAGGTCTTCGGCGAAACGGGAAAGGCCTTCCCCGAATATATGTCGGTCTACCTGTCCAACGGCGATTCCACAAGCGAGGCGGGCGTCATGCACTTTGATTCCGGCTACACAATAAAGGAAGTCAACACCCACGGCCCCCCATCAAAACAGGACCTACAGCCAGCTCCCGAAAAAATTCATTGAAGCAGCCAACAGCCGCGAATTCGAACCTCTTCCGGGTGGTGTCACAATTACGTCATCCTTAAACGGCGGCGGCTCGATTGTCCGCAAAACCGATCCCGAACGCTTTGAAGAGTACCAAAGACAAAAGGAAGAGGGCACGCTGCTTGAAAACAAAGCCTATTTCTACGACAGTGATCAACCCGGATATCAGGCACAGGACGGCGATATCCTTATCATGCGCACCGAAGACTGGCCGGATGACCCCCCAAGGCAATCCGCGCCTTCCCTCCGATCATTGCGCCGCCATCATCAATGCCTACGGGAATGATGGAAACCATCTCGGGCGCATTATCGGCCTGATGTCCTCGGAAGTCTGCTACATGTCTCCGCAAGTCCGTGCCCATCTCGGCATGTCCCGTATGCCCGAACCGGATGAATACGAACCTTCAAACCGTGAAGTGCCCGAAGAACAATCCCTGTAAAAAAAACCGTTCCCTCCTGTAAAAGAAAGGAACGGCTTTCTCTGGGTTAAACTTGTACTTTACTCGGCCGCGGCTATTGAGTCCGACTCGTTATCCTCTTCCTCATCATCGTTGAACGCTTCAACGCCGCCGATCTTCTTGCCGTAATTGCCGCTGAAGACATCATCTTCGAACACGCTTTCCCACGTGCCCTCGGTCGAGGCCTTCGCGTATTCCGTTGCGCGGTTTTCAAAGAAATTCGTATGCTCTGCCCCGTTCAGCATTTCATCCATCCACGGCAACGGATTTTTTTCAATCCCGTAAACGGCCTCAAGGTTAAGCTGCTGCAAACGGCGGTCACCGATATAACGGATGTAGTCTTTAACCTCCTGCGGGGTTAACCCTTCGATCGGCCCTTGCTCGAACGCAAGGTCAATAAACGCATCCTCGAACCCGACAATCTGCTTGCAGCAATCGGTGATTTCCTGCTTCAGTTCATCATCCCAGATATCAGGGTTTTCTTTCACGAATGTATTGAACAGCTTGATCATCGACAAACAGTGCAGCGTCTCATCCCGCACCGACCATGTGACAATCTGCCCCATACCCTTCATCTTGTTAAATCGCGGGAAGTTCATCAGAATCGCAAACGAGGCGAAGAGCTGCAGCCCCTCGGTAAAAGCACCGAACATGGCCATCGTCTTGGCGATATCACGGCGGTTCTTCATGGACACGTTCTGCATGTAATCGAACTTGTCCTTCATCTCCTTGTATTGCAGGAACGCGGAATATTCGATCTCCGGCATCCCGATCGTATCGAGCAAATGGGAGTAGGCGGCAATATGCACGGTCTCGATATTCGAAAATGCCGAGAGCATCATCTGCACTTCAACAGGGCCGAACACTTGGGAGTAATGCTTCATATAGCAGTTATTGACCTCGACATCCGACTGCGTGAAGAAACGGAAAATTTGCGTCATCAGGTTTTTCTCCGCCGGCGTCAGCGTCTTTTTCCAGTCGCGCACATCCTCGGCCAAGGGCACTTCCTCGGGCAGCCAGTGAATCCGTTGCTGCGTCAGCCACGCTTCATAACACCACGGATACAAAAATGGTTTGTAAACATGCCGCTCAATCAGAAGCGGGGAATTGGAACTGCTGATATCGTCGTTCTGCTCGGCGTGCGCCATCATTTACTCCTGTTTTAAACGGTATATGGTGTAGTGTAGAGCCATCCCCGTCTATGCCGTATCATGAAAGGAAATCGGCAATGGGGATAACGGGGATAGCTATCAGGGTTTTTTAAAATTTACAACATATAGTGTTTGGTACCATTAATAAAACACAATATGTTGTGTTTTTCAAGCTTAAAACAAGGCGGCTTTATAAATTTATTTGTGAATAGTTAAATTGAAAATGAACAATTATGTTGTCTTTCTGCTCTCTGTCTTTTGCGTCTTTGTTTTTGCCGATTCTGCTCGCGCATTTCAGGGCGAGCAGACACAGAACCACGCGCTCGTCGTATACTTGAACGATATGCCGCATACACGAACCGGAAATGTCCGCCCGTGTTATCCCGTCATGGCGCGTTTCGAACATCCTGACCCCGCCGTTACGCGGGTACGGATGCGTTACCCCTATAACCACGAGATGTATATGTTCTTCCCGATGAACGAAAGCGTCCATATCTGGCTGCATGAGGATTACATGAAACAGGGACAGCTCAGCCTCAGCGACTTCATCGCCGAAGATGAAAACGGCAACGAATACGGACAGATCACCCTGACCTTCATCCCGCTTGATCCTGAAAATCAGGACGCTTGTAATGAATATCTGAGTTCCTAAGAGCTACTTTACAACCAGGACAACCGCGACGACCGCAAGAACAAGTCCGAAAATCTGTGTCGGCTTAAGCGTTTCCTGAAAAAACGCAACGCCCAGAATGACCGCCAGAATAGCGGGCAAAAACCGCGCAATCGGCGTCGCCAGAGACATCGGCGCATCCGCGCGGAACATATAGAATATCCCGAGGTGTGCCAGCGTAATACAAAACCCGACAAGCATGTAAAGCATCGGCCCCTTGCCGAAATAAAGGTTTTTCGAAATATCGCCCTGCACGGCAGGAAGAAAACAAAGCGCCAGCAAAAACGCCGAGCCTGTCGTAATCGAAAGCGCAACCAGCGGATCAATTGTGCCCTTGGCCAGTTTGGAAAAGAAATGAATACCCGTAGCGGAAACAACAACGATTGCCGTAAAAAATGACCAATGCATACAAAACGCCCCTAAAAAACAAAAATTCATTCTGTCATACGCGAGAACGCATTAAATAGCCACCATATGAAAAAATACACGCTGAAAAAAAGCCGGAAGAGGTGGTTCTTCCGGCTTTTAGGTTTTTTTTAAGTGCTATGGAAACTTTACTTGGAGGCTGTTTGTTCTTCTTTTTTGTCGAACAGCTTTAGATATTCGCCGTACCCTTCTTTCTCAAGATCATCTTTGTGGATGAAACGAAGCGCGGCAGAATTAATGCAGTAACGCAAACCGCCTTTATCTTTTGGCCCGTCCTCAAAGACATGCCCGAGATGGGAGTTACCGCTGCTTGAACGCACTTCAGTGCGCGGAACCCATAGCTTCTTATCGACATGCTCACTCAAAGCGGTATCATCAATCGGCTTGGTAAAGCTTGGCCAGCCCGATCCCGAATCGAACTTATCGGTTGAAGAAAACAGAGCCTCGCCCGTGACCACGTCAACATAAATACCGGGTTCTTTATGATCCCAATATTCGTTTTTGAATGCCGGCTCTGTACCGTCCTTTTGTGTCACATAATGCTGCATCGGTGTCAGGTGGTCTTTGCTCATCGACATCGGTCCTTCTACTGTTGTCTTGTTTGATTTCGTATCTTCCGCATGAAGTGTACTAAATTCCGCGCCTGTAAACAAAACGGCACCGAATAAGGTCACAATCGCCGGAAGTATTAATCGGCTGTCGAGTTTTGGTCTGGACATTTTTGCACCTATCTAAAAATTGCGTGTCTTAGTAAATTATTCGAAAGGCAATAGCAAAGTGTTACGAAAAAACTTTAAGGTGCTGAAAAATAATAAAAATCACCTAAACGTTGAAAAGGAGCCCGGGTAACGGAGCTCCTTTTCAGTACGCAGTAAGTTTAGGCTGCAAGCAACCTAAGCAGTGGTTTTTACTCAGTTTTACGTGAGTAGGTACGCAGTAAACTTTTTGTCATCATTGGCAAGCCAGACACTCCTCGTATTTATTTTCTTCACCAAGCGTACCTTGTTTGGCAGAAGTTGCGAGGTCGCCCGCTTGTGTTCTCTTCCATGACGCGTCGCTCTCCGCGCGCTGAATGGATTTGGAACGACAATAATACAATGACTTAACACCTTTTTTCCACGCTTCCCAGTGGATTCTGTGTAAATCTGCCTTATGAATGTTCGCTGGCAGGAACACGTTCAACGACTGCGCCTGACATACGAACGGCGTACGGTCGCCCGCATGCTCAATCAGCCAGCGCTGGTCAATCTCGAATGCGGTCTTGAAAACATCCTTTTCCTCATCGCTCAAAAACTCCAGATGTTGAACAGACCCTTCATTGGTGAAGATAGAAGACCAGATATCTTCCGTATTGTGGCCTTTTTCCTCAAGAACCGCTTCCAGATACTTGTTCTTAACCGGGAAAGACCCTGAAAGTGTTTTATGTGTGAACGCGTTTGCCGCAAAAGGCTCGATCCCGGGCGACGCCCCGCCGCAAATAATCGAGATGGATGCCGTCGGCGCAATGGCCATTTTGTTTGAGAAACGCTCCATAATCCCGTAATCCGCCGCATCGGGGCAGGAACCACGCTCATGAGCCAGCTTGACGGAAGCATCATCGGCCTGACGTTTGATGTGCTGGAACATGCGCCTGTTCCAGACCTTCGCCATGACACCTTCCATCGGGATCATCTTCGATTGCAGGAAGGAATGAAAACCCATGACGCCCATACCGATCGAACGTTCGCGCATCGCCGCATACTTCGCACGCTTCATCGTATCGGGGGCTTTTTTTATAAAGTCTGAAAGCACGTTATCAAGGAATCGCATGACATCCTCGATAAAGGTCGGATGCCCTTGCCACGCATCAAACTTTTCGAGGTTTAAAGAGGATAGGCAGCACACCGCCGTGCGCTCGTTCCCCAAATGATCCTTACCTGTCGGCAACGTAATTTCAGAGCAAAGATTTGACATCTTCACATTCAGCCCCGCCATCTTGTGGTGATCTGGAATGGCATCATTCACATGGTCAATAAAAATAAAGTACGGCTCGCCTGTCTCAATCCGTGCGGTCAAAAGACGGATCCATAGATCACGCGCACTGACGCGCTCGACAACATGGCCGTCTTTCGGGGATTTAAGCGCCCATTCCTCGTCATTGCGCACAGCTTCCATAAAGCGGTTTGGTATCAGAACACCCTGATGCAGGTTCAGCGCCTTACGGTTCGGATCACCTCCCGTTGGACGGCGAATTTCAATAAACTCCTCAATCTCCGGATGCCAGACAGGTAAGTATATCGCAGCCGAACCGCGCCGCAGAGAGCCTTGGGAAATTGCCAAGGTCAGGGAGTCCATCACACGGATGAACGGAACGATTCCGGATGTTTTGCCGTTGCGCCCGACCTTCTCACCGATCGAACGCACGTTCCCCCAATAGGAACCGATCCCACCGCCGAGCGAAGCCAGCCAGACATTCTCGTTCCAAAGCTCGACAATATTCTCAAGCGAGTCGCCCGTTTCGTTCAGGAAACAGGAAATAGGCAAACCACGATTCGTGCCGCCATTCGATAGAACAGGCGTCGCAGGCATAAACCAGAGCTTAGAAATATAATCATACAGACGTTGGGCATGGGCGCTGTCATCGCCGTAATACATGGCCACACGCGCAAAAAGATCCTGATACTGCTCTTCGGGCATCAGATATCGGTCGGTGAGAGTGGCTTTTCCGAACGTGGTCAGGTGTGCATCGCGGGATCTGTCGATCTGTACGCGATTGCCTCTCTCCATTTGCGCAACGTCAAACATGAGCTTGTCCTTAACTCTTGAAAATTTTATATGTACTCACTGAAACAAAGTGAAGTGAACTATTCAGAAAACCACAAGTCCTTGTGATCAATCTATGCGCACAATACTATATCCTGTGTTTTAAACCAAATTGAATTTATTCCCATAAAAATTATTAACGGTAACGAACACACTGTTTTTTCTCCTAAATAATGATATGTCCCATGACTTATCCCCTTGTGAAAAGCGGTAAAAATACGCTGTCTTGAAACTTTATGAGCAGGAATCTGGTAGCCGTTTCGATTTCTTCCGAGGGGTATTAAATGCTTTCTGTTAAGCTGACTTTAAAAAAAATCCTTTTGAATCAATCATAAACCAACAGGGAATCACCCATGCGCCGAAAGCGACAAACGAAGATTATTGCCACAATAGGGCCGGCCACGGCCAGCGAAGACATGATAGAAGCCATTTTCGAGGCAGGTGTCGATGTCTTTCGCATGAATTTTTCTCACGGCACCCACGAAGGCCATCAGGAAGTCTATGACCGGATTCGTGCGCTGGAAGAGAAAAAGAAACACCCGATTAGCATCGTCGCCGACCTGCAAGGCCCCAAACTCAGAATCGGCAAATTCAAAGACGGAAGCATCACCTTGAAAAAAGGACAGACAATCCGTTTCGATCTTGACCCGACACCTGGTGATGAAACCCGCGTCCAGCTTCCGCACGAAGAAGTCATCAATATCATGGAGGAGGGCGACAAAATCCTTCTTGATGACGGCAAGGTGCGAGTTCGAATTATCAAAAAAGGCAAGAATTACCTTGAGGGCGAAGTCAAAACAGGCAGCAAGCTCAGCGACAAAAAGGGTTTCAACGTGCCCGGCGTAATCTTGCCGATTCCTGCGCTCACCGAAAAAGACAAAAAAGACATGGCGGCCGCCCTGGATATGGGCGTGGACTGGATCGCACAAAGCTTTGTTCAAAAACCCGAAGATGCGCATGAAGCACGAGAGCTTATCAGAGGCCGTGCCAGTCTTATGATTAAGTTGGAAAAACCGTCTGCTATCGCTCATCTCGAAGAACTTGTAGAGATTGCGGATGCGGTAATGCTGGCACGCGGTGACTTGGGAGTGGAAATCCCGCCCGAAGATGTGCCCTCCGTACAAAAACGTGTAATCAAAACCGTTCGTGATCGCGGCAAACCTGTCGTGGTTGCCACGCAGATGCTGGAGTCCATGATCAACAATGCACGCCCGACACGCGCTGAAGCTTCGGATGTGGCCACAGCTGTATACGACGGCGCAGATGCGGTCATGCTTTCCGCGGAAACCGCTGTCGGGGAATACCCGGTACAGGCCGTCGAAATTATGGACAGGATCGCCCGCCGCACGGAATCCGACGAAAATTATTTAGCCATGATGGAAGCAGAGCGCCCCGATGTGATCGGCGGCCCGTCCGATGCCATCACCACGGCGGCCTTCTATGTCGCTCAAGATGTTGATGCCGTGCTGATTGTCAATTACACCATGTCCGGCTCGACAGCTCTCAGAACCGCACGTCAGCGCCCTGAAGTCCCCATCCTTTGTCTGACCCCGAATATAAAGGTGGCAAGGCGGGTGGTGCTGTCTTACGGCGTTTATCCCGTACTGGAAGCCGAAAATGCGGAAGACTTCACTGGCCCGGCCCGCCACGCGGCAAAAATCGCAAAGGAAAAAGGTCTGATCGAAAAAGGTCAGCGCTTTGTCATGACCGCGGGTGTTCCGTTTGGCGTCTCTGGCACAACAAATATTTTAAGAATTGCTAAGGCGGAATAAAATTTTGTGTCAAAAATGTGTCAGAAATGTGTTAGTATAGTAAATCACGTTACTAATTGAGGTCTACATGCGCACGTTTTCCACTAAGATTTTGATATTAAATCTATTTATCTGTGTGGCATCATTCCCCGCCCTGTCTCATGCCAATAAAAACGGCTACATCAAATATACGAAAGAATACTCAATAGAAGAGGCATATGCCTTTTTTGATAAAAAACGTACACCCTTTAAAACAGACGTTTCACGTCTTTCAAAAGAAGAAAAACGTTATCTCGATCATCTTTTCTTCGTGACAGATCTGGCGCTGAAAGCACGGGTGAACATGATGCAATATTATTTTTCCGGAACGCATAAAAAACACATCGGAACGTACAACGAAAAAATCAATGAAATCCTTGGCACCTTTACAATGATTGAATCTCCCTCCGAAGACGTAAAGGAAGTCGAAGAATTTATAGTCGGCGCGATCCGTGACCAACAGGAATTTCTGAATGAATGGGCAAACTCAAACGGAGCTGCGTTTCATAAAATAAAAGGTAACCATAAAGACCACCTCCTTGTACAATCCAGTCACATGAAAATACAGCGTGCTTACACGAATTTGATGTTAATATATCCCGACGAACACGAATATAATCATCAGGCATTCTATGACCATTTATCAGCTTTGGATTTTATCAACTGACGGAAAAAAACTGCTCAATCGGCATTCTGTAACCCAAAAGACGCTGGTATTCGTCTGTCTAATCTCAATCTTGTGCTTTGGTGTATGTCCCGTAAAAGCGGAGCCGGCAGAGATTACGATCGACAAAGCGTATAAACTCATACCACATGAAAGAACTCCGTATAAACCCGAAGAATCATCATTAAGCAGTGAGGAAAAACAATACCTGAATCATCTGTTTTTTGTGACGGACTTGTCTTTGCAAAAACGGATGATGATGTTGCATTATTTTCGAACGGGCAGAGACCCCGTCTATCTGGAAACATACAACAGAGAAATTTCAAATATTTTGTCTTCATTTAAATTAACGATCGCGCCGACAAAAACCCTGCAGGAAGTAGAAGACACGATTGTGATTGCCATAAACCAGCAAAGAAAATTTTTCAACGAATGGCATAACAGCAGAAATATGCCCCTATACATGAGTTTGCAAAAAAATTACACGCAAGATAAATGGGTAAAGGCCTCACATCAAAACCTGTTGAAAGCTTACTCGCTATTGATGCGGGCCTATCCGAACGAAACCGCGCATAACAAGAAGGCCTTTTATGACCACCTCTGCGCGCTTGACTTTATTTAACCAAAGGGTTGCTGCGTTCACATAAAACTGGACAACTCTAAATACGGCTGCTAATAGTCATATCTTATCGCGGCATTTGAAGGATCAGCTTGCACCGCGTTAACAAAGCTAAAGCGCCACGGCTCGGTCGTAAACCGCTGTGGTATTCCTTTCGGAACGCCCGGCGGGAGATATGAATTTCCCTCGGACATTGATGAAAATTTGTTTTGAAGGCGATAGCCTTTGGAGGAATAAGACCAATGCCAGCGAGCAGAATAAGAACAATACGCGACATCTCACAAACCATCTTTGCGCCTGAACATATCTTCGTTACCCGCCATGCGGAATCGGAGGGGCAACTGGATGTAAACCAGTACAAAATCTGCGGCGACGACCATATTCCGATCACACAAAACGGCCATGCCCAAGCCTATCACGCGGGCGAAATCCTGCGCGGCCAGCCGACAATCGTCAGCTCCCTGTATCACAGCACGTCCTTACGCGCGCAACAAACCGCGGAAGACATCGCAGGTGCACTCTATCACCGTCCGCCTGTCATCCCCGATCACCGAATAGACAAACAGCGTTTCGGCCTCTTTGACGGGCACTTCACGGATCAGGAACGCCAGTTCGCCTGCCCCGAAGGCTACGCAAAATATCAGGAAGACCTGCACAAGCTCGGCCCTATAGCCGCCCGCCCGCCCGAAGGGGAAAGCATCTTGGATGTCATCGAACGTGTCGGAAAATTCGTCAGCGAAGCAGGCACGGACGGCACGCCGCGCATCGCCGTGGTGCATGGCCTCGGCGTTTTATCAATCGAGGCCCTCCTGATGGGGCGCGATGATGACTGGCTGCTGGACGCACAAGATTCATCCGTAAACGCGGAATTGGTACACTTTTACCGTGGTACCGACGGCCGCTACCACCGCGAGGTCATAGAGGAACCCGCCTCCGGCAACGAAGTCCCCGCGCATTTCGATTTCTGATAAATAATGCTTATTCTCTATTGGCATGTTTTAGCTCAGATTTAAGCTGCTGCATCATGCCTTCGACTTCCTCTGAAAGCGCAGAAACTGCCTTTGTCATGACAAGGGATGATAAATCATTTTTCGTCGAATATTTATAATTACTGGGGGTAAAACTGGTTTCTTTATCGACGACAACATCGGCAGTGCCATAGGGATATCCTTGCATAACATCTATCAAAATAGCATTAGCAAAACCCTCCGCTTCGACTTGTTCAGATGGTAAAAGATACCCCCCAATAATCGTTAAATCAGCAATCTTCAAAAGATTTCTATTACTCTCGGTCAAACTGAAAACCTCATAGATCAAAACCGCATCGAGATGTTGACGCGCTGAACCAAGCCGTATTTCGTTAATAAGAGCCAAATCATCATGGCGGTTAAGGTTCACGCTTTCCGCGGCCAGATTGGCAATCATAGGATTAACAGGAACAAACTCCCCGAAGGAATCGCCCAGAGTGTCTCGCACGCCAAGCCAGTATTCCATTTCTTCACCGGGAATTGTAGTCAGTCGTCGATCAGCGACTCGCGCTATTCCAATTCGAGCAGGAAACCGAAGGATTGGCTCGACTGCAGCCACTTCTCGTACAAGATCATTGATCGATGCCTGAGAATCCTCCGATCTCGGTATCAGCCGATAGTCATTATAGCGGTCAAGATAGGACGCGCCAGATGTAGTTTGTGTTGTCCTGCTGCACGAAGAGGTTAAAAACACCGTAGCAATCAAAGTTAGAGTAACGAAAAAGCGCGAATGTAACATAAAGCTCTCCCAGCATTTTGAATGCAAACAGCATAAAGTTTAGTGACCGTGTTTTCAAGCAGACAACACATCCCGCATATCATGGAAAACCTCATCCGCGCCTACCGCCTGCAACGCTTTCGCATGCTCTTGCGGTTCATGATGCGTGCCCGTAAAGCCCCAACAGGTTGCACCCGCCGCCTTTGCTCCCGTCACACCGACGACCGAATCCTCGAACACAAGGCAGTCCTCGGGCGCTTCTTCCATCTCGTTCATCGCAAGCAGGAAGAGATCGGGCTTCGGCTTCGGCTCGGCCATCAACCCTGTGTAAATGTATCGATCCTCGAAATAATCAATCAGCCCCGTCATGCGCAGAGACATAAGCACGTTATTCCGCTCCCCGTTCGACACAACGCAGATTTTGCCGCGTGCCGCCGAGCTGATCACAACATCTTCGACGCCTTCGACCACTTTCATATGCTCGGGCGCAAGCTCCCGTACTTTCTTGAGGTAGCCTTGCGCCGCATCGGCCGGAAACTGAAAACCCGTCTCCGCTGTGATATTTTTTAAAATCTGGCTGAACCGAAGCCCCGTGAAATGCGTCATCGCATGATTGATATCGTAATCCAGCCCGAACCCTTGCAGCACAGACACCATGGCAAGGTTGTTCAGATACTCGCTATCGACCAGCGTACCGTCACAATCAAAGATTGTTAGATTTATGGGAAATTTATTGCTCATCTCCTTTTACGGGTATTACAATGAACATGCAAAAGCAACGGAGAATGAAAAATGCCGGAAAACAGGGGTGGACTAAGTCATCTGAGGTTTGTGCCGGGCGACCTTTATCGGGGTTTCCGCCATCAGGCAGAACATGACCGCACCATCCTTGCTGCAGAAACCGGAATGATCGGCCTCGGCTCCACCGGTTTTGCAATGCTCAACCATGCCGTTGATTGGGGACAGCAATATGCAATGGACGACAAAAGCGGCGCGATTATGCTGACTATGGTCGCCGTCGGCTTTGTCCTTGCACCGCTTGGGGCGTTGGAAAACATCCGTCAACAGGGACGGGAGGTGCGCCGCACCCGCGAACAGGAAGACCTGATCCAAACATTCGAATAAAAACTGTCTAAATCACCATAATTAAGAGCCGAAATAAACGGGAAGGCGCGTCATATCCTTTAAATCATCGCCATACCGCCATTCACATGAATGGTCTGGCCTGTGACATAAGCGGCCTCATCACTTGCAAGATAACACGCCGCCGCCGCGATATCGTCAGGAGAACCCATGCGTCCGGCGGGAATATTCGCATTGATCTTGTCCTTCTGATCATCGGTCAAAACTTCGGTCATGGCCGTCGCGATAAAGCCCGGCGCAATACAGTTGACCGTAATCCCGCGGCTGGCGACTTCTGCCGCCATCGCCTTGCTCCATCCGATCATCCCGGCTTTGGAGGCCACATAATTGCATTGCCCCGGATTGCCCGTAACACCGACAACGGAGGAAATATTGATGATCCGCCCCGTGCGGCGCTTCATCATCCCGCGTTGCACGGCCTGCGCTAACTTAAATGGCGCGGTCAGATTCACATCCAGAACATCCTGCCAGTCGGAACCGCTCATCCGCATAGACAACCCGTCGCGCGTCAGGCCCGCATTATTCACCAGAATATCAATCTGGCCCATGGCCTCGTCCGCACGCTTGATCAAATCCTTGATCGCATCTTCGGTCGACAGGTCGGCCGCCAGCACATGAACACGCTCACCAAGTTCGGAGGCGAGAGCGGAGAGCTTCTCCTCGTTCCGGCCTGAAATCCCGACCGTCGCGCCCGCACTGTGCAGAGCCGTCGCAATCGCCGCTCCGATACCGCCCGTCGCGCCCGTCACCAGTGCCGTTTTTCCTGCCAGATCAAACATAATTCTTCTTCCTTCGCCTGTTATTTGCAATCCGTCTTTAATGGATTAAAGCGTGTCATCCCTGATGTAAAGACCGTAAGGCGGCTCGTGAAATTTTCCTAAAAAGTTTTTCAAGAGCCTCATCTTTGTTTATAGATAATGTATGGGAGGCAAAAACAGTGACTAATATGAGTAGTATTTCTCAATTAGACTACGCAGGGTTTAAGAAAAAGCCTGTGCGTTTAAAATCCTTTTGCAGATATTCGGTAAAACAAAATATAATTCGATAGTAGAAGGAAATTTTATTGACATTTGTCATAAGCAGGAGTAGCGTCGCGGCCTTTCTTAAGGGGGATTTAACTAAAATCCCTTGTAAATTTAAGCATTTACATAGTAAATGTAGGTAGTATAGACGTATGATGACAGCAGCGGAAATAAAACAAGTCTTCTACCTTGCGGCGCTCGATAACGCACAATTGCATAATCGACCTACGGTCGCGATAGATGAACGGGCATTTTATGAGGTACTTAGTCCACTGATGGGCTATTTAGAGCAGGAAAACTACAATGAGCAATGGGCCTGAAAAACCACAGCTAACAGCACTCCTGGAATTACTGCGCTCTGCGGTAACCGAAGCGTTTTCTAAGGAATACAATCCTGAAAAAGCCGAGGAACGCAGAGAGCTGACAAACGCTATTCAGGGTATATTTGAAAAGGCGGAGCCGAACGAACACGGCATAGTTGAGATTGATTTCGAAGATTTTCACAAATTAAACAAACACACGGATGTTATTCGTGACGCCGCGGACATTCAACAACGTTTCATGGGAAATGTCGGTCTGGCGATGAACTTGCGTTCGGTTGCTGATGCGATTGACAAGATGCAGCAACAGCAATGGTATCCAAGTGCTGATCAAGATCATGTTCTTGGGGCAAATCTGGAACTCGACGAAGATGCCGAGATCACTGTCGGAACGGCTGCACAGCCCGCTTAATCACCTGTTCATATAAAAAGAAAAATGTAAAAGCCGCATAACGTGGCTTTTTTTATGCCTCGTTCAACGCGGCAATAAGAGTTTCGACCTCTTCGGGTGTTTCGGCATTCAGTGACGTAACAGATTTATCGATACGTCGTGTCAAACCGCTCAAAACCTTACCCGACCCTAACTCAACCAACGTATCAACACCCTGAGAAGCCATCCACTGAACGGACTCGCGCCAGCGCACCATTCCGGTGATTTGATCGACGAGAAGGTTACGCAAAGTATCGGGATCTGTTTCCGCCTGCGCTGTAATATTCGTGACAACAGGCAAAGCAGGAGCGGAAAATTCAGCGCTGTTAAGAGCATCACGCATAACCTCTGCTGCCGGCTCCATCAACTTGCAATGAAACGGCGCACTCACAGGCAACATCACCGCACGTTTCGCGCCGCGCTCTGTGGCCAGCGCAACCGCCCGTTCAACCGCCGCCTTGTGCCCGCTGACAACAACTTGCCCAGTCGAATTATCATTTGCCGCATCACAGATATCGGAGTCTGCCGCGCTTTTGACGATGTCCTGTACATCGGGAAGATCAAGACCGAGGACCGCCGCCATAGCGCCGACGCCGACAGGAACGGCTTTTTGCATGGACTGGCCGCGAAGCTTTAAGAGTTTCGCAGTGTCTTCGAGCTTAAGAGTACCCGCCGCCGTCAGAGCGGAGTATTCCCCTAAGGAATGTCCCGCCACATAAGCGCCTTTCTCGGCCAGGGAAATGCCGCCCGTTTTTTCTAGAACGCGAACAACCGCAATGGAAACCGCCATCAACGCGGGCTGCGTGTTTTCTGTGAGATTCAGGTCATCCTCAGACCCCTCGAAAATAATCTTGCTCAATTTTTGTGAAAGCGCATCGTCAACGGCCTCGAAAACCTCGCGGGCTTCCGCATACTGTTCGGCCAGTTCCTTACCCATGCCGATCTTCTGTGATCCTTGTCCCGGAAAAACAAATGCACGTTTCATATCTTTGTAATCCTGTATATTTTTAAAACTGTGCAAACCTTATTTTCTGTGGCGTTTTTGTCAATCATAAAAAACTACCCACAACGCTATCCCTCTATGAGCGTGGGTTACGCTGCTTTGCAGCACACATAAATTTGCATAAAGCCCCGAATCTGTGAGACTATTTTCCTCTGTGTGAAGGACTGGAAATACGGGCTGGTCCACGGGGAATTTTCCTAAACTTCAAACATAAGATTTAGACCCCTTCAAACGCAGAAGGGCGTTAAGGCGTATTGGTTTCAAACGTCTTAAGCCGTGAAAGCATTTTGAAATTATTTATTTTTTATAAGGATAAAAATAATGAACGCATATGATGACCGCATAAGGAAGGAAATCCTCTATATCATTGAGGAAACAAGTTCCGCCTACCACTCGTTTTCGCAACACAGCTACATGAATGCCGACTTTGCCGATTTCGCATCCATGGCGCTGGGGCAATTCAGAAACGCCTTGCGCGATCCCGAACTCACCCGCGAAAAGCTTGAGCAAATCCTGCGAAAAGGAATGAAAAAGCATAAAGCCAATGACCCCGACGGAAGCTGGACACAATTCATGGCGTCTTATTTGTCGAAGGCAACAAACACAAACGCCGATACGGAAAACACCTGAAAACGGCTTGTTTTGGGCTGTAACGGGCGCAAACACCGCGCCTGTAAACAAAAAACTTGCATTCTTCCCTGAAAACCCTATATTGCGCCCTACATAAAACCTCGCTGGCGGTAAATGCCCGTCAGCTTTGCTTTTAAGTCATCACGGCAAGGGGTCGTGAACTTGAATAGGCGTAACCAGGAGGAATGAATATGCCTTATTACGAAACCGTGTTTATCGCACGGCAGGAACTATCAGATGCACAGGTAAAAGACCTGACGGATCATTTCTGCAAAATCATCACAGACAACGGCGGAAAAATTCACAAGACCGAACAATGGGGTCTGAAAAACTTCGCTTACCGCATTAACAAGGCCCGTCGTGGTCACTACGTTCTGCTCGAAACAGATACGCCGGCACCGGCTTTGCTCGAGATGGAGCGTCAAATGCGCCTACACGAAGATGTCATTCGTTACATGTCTATCCGCGAGGAAGAACTGTCCGAAGGTCCGTCTGTGATCATGGACAAGGATAAAGGCAGCCGTGACGACAAGAAAAAGCCACGTAAAGACAACAAAGATGAGAAGGAGGCAGCATAATGGCCGTTTCAGATATCCCGACAGTAAAACGCCCGTTTTTTCGCCGCAAGAAAACATGCCCGTTTACAGGCCCGAATGCGCCGGAAATCGATTGGAAAGACGTAAAGCTATTGAACCGCTACATCTCGGAGCGCGGTAAAATCATCCCGAGCCGCATCACGGCCGTTTCTCAAAAGAAACAACGTGAACTGGCGAAGGCAATTAAAAGAGCCCGCTACATGGCGCTCTTGCCTTACGTTCGTAATGAAACAGACAGTGGCCCGGGCCGCCGTTAAGAAAATTTGGAGACAAGATTATGTCAGCAGCTACAAAAATCATTTTGCTGGAACGCGTTGATAATCTCGGTGAGATGGGAGAAGTCGTAAGCGTCAAGCCCGGTTTCGCAAGAAACTACCTCTTGCCGCAGAAAAAAGCATTGCGCGCCAGCAAGGAAAACATTGCATATTTCGAAGCCCAGAAAAAACAACTGGAAGCCGAGAATGAAAAACGCAAAGCCGAAGCGCAAAAAGTCGCAAACAAGATCGCAGATCTGAAAGTGCCTTTGATCCGTCAGGCATCCGAAGCAGGCCAGCTTTACGGTTCTGTTGCAGGCCGTGATATCGCCGAAGCGCTCACAGAGCAGTCTGGTGAAAAAATAGGCCGCGGTATGGTTATCGTGAATCAGAACTTCAAGACTCTCGGTCTGTTCCCTGTCGAAGTTGCGGTTCACCCGGAAGTCAAAGTTGAGATCACGATCAACATTGCCCGTTCCGAAGACGAAGCCAAGATTCAGGAAAAAACAGGTAAGGCTCTGATCGAAGGTCAAGCCGACGAAGCACCAGCCGCAACTGAAGAAAAGGCACCTGAGGAAGATGCGTTGAAAGACGTTCTGGAAGAGGACGCTCTGGCGGCTCAGAAGGAAAAACAGGCCGCAGAAGCAAAAGCAAAAGAAGAAGCTGAAGCCAAAAAAGCCGAAGCGGAATCCGAGCAGGAAGCCGAAGCTGAAGAAGCGAAGGACGAAGACACAGAAGAAAAGAAAGACGAGGCATAAGCGCACGCCCGAGGGCATCGTTCTATCCCCGCTATTCACAATGCGAATAAGATTGGAAGCTAGCGAATGCAATCTGCCTTTGCTAGCTTCTTTTTATGAGTTTAGATCTACTTCTCGATAATAATTCCACGCAAAATTCACAAAGCCAAAAGGAGCAGTCCTCCGGCTTGAATTACCGTGTTTTGCCCCACAATCAGGAAGCCGAACAAGGCCTGCTGGGGGTACTGCTGATTGATAACCGCACACTTGAAAAGGTCAGCGACATTCTGGAGCCGGAACACTTTTTCATTCCCGCGCACCAGCGCATTTACCGTGCAATCGTAATGCTTGTCGAACGTGGACAGGAAGCGTCTCCGACAACATTAAAAAACTATTTCGAAAAAGATGACGATTTGAAAGATGTCGGCGGAGCGGAATACCTCGCTGATCTGGCCTCCAGTGTTGTCAGTATCGTGAACGCGGCCGACTACGCGAATTTAATTTATGATTTATTTCTGCGCCGTGAATTGATCGCGCTCGGGGAGGACATCGTAAATGAATCATACGATCACAATCTCGAAAGCGATGCGCGCAATACGATCGAGGTAACGGAATCCAAACTGTTCTCCCTCGCCGAAAGCGGCCAGATGCAGGGCGGCTTCGTCACATTGAAAGACTCTGTAAACGTGGCCATCGATATGGCACAAAAGGCATTCCAGACCGATGGAAATGTTACAGGCGTCACAACCGGCCTGACCGATATGGATAAACTTCTTGGCGGCTTACAACCGTCCGACTTGCTGATCCTTGCCGGACGCCCGTCAATGGGCAAAACCGCTCTGGCTACAAATCTTGCTTACAACGCGGCCAAGGCATATGCCGAGAGCGGCGGGGAGCAGGGCGCAGTCGTCGGTTTCTACTCGCTCGAAATGTCATCCGACCAACTAGCCACACGTATTCTGGCAGACTGTTCCAACATTTCCGGCGACGCGATCCGGAAAGGAAATGTAAAACAGGAAGATTTTCGCGCCTTTGTCGAAGCGAGCCAGAAACTCTCACAAGTCCCGCTTTATATTGACGATACGCCTGCGCTTTCAATTGGCGCGGTCAGAACCCGCGCCCGCCGTTTGAAGCGCCAGCATGGACTGTCCATGCTGGTGGTCGACTACCTCCAGCTGTTGCGTGGTACAGGCTCGAAACAGGGGATGGATAACCGCGTTCAGGAAATTTCAGAAATTACCCGTGGTCTGAAAGCCATCGCCAAGGAACTGAACATCCCCGTTCTGGCTCTCTCGCAGCTTTCGCGTGCGGTCGAGCAGCGTGAGGACAAGCGCCCAATGCTCTCCGACTTGCGTGAATCAGGGTCGATTGAACAGGATGCGGACGTTGTCATGTTCGTCTACCGCGAAGAATATTACCTCTCGCGTGCCGAGCCTGAACCGGGTACGGAAAAACACATGCAGTGGCAGGAAAAAATGGAAACGGCTCATAACATCGGCGAATGTATTGTTGCCAAACAGCGCCATGGTCCGATCGGTTCCGTTCGAATGCACTTTGACGGACACCTCACACGTTTCCGCGATTTGGATACGATACACAAAAACACCTATTAAGGGGTATTATGTGCGCCCTCAGCGGTCATTTAACAATCAATCTTAAGGCACTGGCAGATAACTATAAACTGCTCGACAACCGTTCTTCTTCATCTGTTGAAACAGGCGCAGCAGTCAAGGCAAGCGCTTATGGTACGGGGATCACCGAGGCCGCGCCAGCACTATATGAGGCAGGCTGCCGTACGTTCTTTGTTGCAACATTGGGCGAAGCCGCCGCGCTCCATGATCTGATACCCGAAGCCACCATCGCCGTGCTGAACGGCTTTGATCCGTCGCTAAAAACGGATTACAAGGCTGGAAACTTCATTCCTGTTCTCAATGCATTGAAAGATATAGAAGAATACGCCGCGTACTCTAAATCAGAAGGCATGAAAATGCCCGCGTTCCTTCATTTCGATACGGGCATGAACCGTCTCGGGCTGCAAAAAAATGAAACTGAAAAACTGATACAGAACAAGGGTATATTGGACACTTTCGAAATCAAGGGGATTATGAGCCATTTTGTCGCCTCCGATGAAAAGGGGCACCCCCTGAACGACCAACAATTTAAAACTTTCAAAGCAATAACGCAGAACTTTCAAGGTGTTACAGCCTCTCTTTGCAATTCGTCCGGAATTTTCCGCTCTAAGGAGTATCACTTTGATTTAACACGCCCCGGCGTTGCGCTATACGGGGCAAACCCGACTCCCGAAACCGAAAATCCGATGTACCGTGTCGTAAATCTTGATGTGCCTGCACTCCAGATCAGAAAGGCCGAGGCGGGTGATACGGCGGGGTATAACGCAACGCATCGATTCGAGAAAGAAGAGATGCTCGTTGTCGTCTCGCTCGGATATGCGGATGGTTTTTTACGGTCTTTGAGCGGTAAGGGTAAGCTTTTTTGGAAGGGCTACGAACTACCGATCCGTGGTCGTGTCTCAATGGATCTGACGATTTGTTCTCTCGCAAATGTACCCGAGGACGAATATCCGACAGCAGGAGACCATATCGAAGTTCTGGGAGAGAACCAAAGCGTTGATGACCTTGCCAAAGATGCAGGAACGATCGGCTATGAAATTCTGACCTCGCTCGGCCCGCGCTACACCCGCACCTATATCAGAGAAGATTAGAAAGAAGAAAACTAAACCAGTTGCATCTCGGGGGGAAGGTCATCATCCGAGAGCGGCGCATACTGCGTGTAAAGCTCAGGCGGGAGGCGGTAATCCCACCATTCTTGCGGCAATAAAAACAATGGAATATTCGCTGCCGCTGCGCCCGAAACCATGACATCATCGAGCATGCGTCTATTCTCCGTAACCTCTGGCATCTGGGCGTATTCTCGGTGCGCCGGATTCCCCGCGACCGTAGGATCCTCTGCCAGAAAATCAAACGGTGTTCCGAAATCCAGCTCTTCGCCGTTTTCATCCCGCAAACTGACATCAACAGCCATCGCGCGCGGATGCCCGCCTTCACCGGGATTGGAAAGAAGCTGCGGCTCCTTTTCCAGCCAGTGCGGGTTCTTCTTTACAACCTCTGTTTCAAGCATTTTTGCCTGCGCCGTACTCGTCCGCAGCCCGTCATATAAGACAAGCGTGAGCCCATAGCGTTCATGCGCAAGATTGGCAGCATGAAAAATCACATCCGCGAGCATCTCATGAAGCCAGAATTTAGCGTTCGATCGGTAAATAGCCTCTCCGAACAAGTAGTTATCAGGCTTTGCATAAGCAAGATCGACGACGTACGGATACGCACCGCAATAATCGTCCATGCACAGCAATGCATCGGGATCAATTTTCTTAAAACTGCTCATCCTTTAATTATACACCAAACGCTATGCGTTTATCCCGTTGAAAAATAACCTTTTTTATTGCATCGCAGCATCATGTAAACTTGCCGCTGGACGTTAAAAGACTTTTGTTTTAGTGTTTGCCGCTGGTAGGAAAACATTTTTCCGAAAATAACTTCAAGTGCAAATCAAAGAAAACGACGCGAACCGAACGGGCAGGATATGCAGGCACAAACAGGTGATAAAATTCAGGCGGCAGAGAAAAAAACCGCGAACCCGATTACGCACCTTCTTGATTTACTACAGTTTATTGGCGGCAGTCTTTTAGGGTTTCTGGCCGCAATCGGCCGTTTGTCAGCATTTGTCGGCCGTTCCATTCTGCACTGTATTACGCCGCCGTTTTTTCCCTCTCAACTTGCACGCCAGATCATTGATATCGGCTACTATTCCTTGCCCGTTGTCGGTATGACGGCGCTCTTTACGGGGATGGTGCTGGCGTTGCAGTCCTACACGGGGTTCACAAGATTTAATGCCGAGGGGGCAATCGCAGGTGTGGTCGTGCTCTCTATTACGCGCGAGCTTGCGCCCGTTCTGGCCGGCCTCATGGTCGCCGGACGTGTCGGTGCGGCCATCGCCGCTGAAATCGGAACGATGCGCGTGACCGAGCAAATCGATGCGCTCAAAACACTCTCCGTCAATCCGTTCAAATACCTGATCGCGCCGCGTGTGATTGCCGGAACGCTTATGCTGCCGCTTTTGGTCTTGATCGGCGATGTCATCGGCGTTTTCGGCGGTTATATCGTGGCCATTTATTCTCTGGGCTTCAGCCCCGCAAATTACCTGATCCAGACATGGGACGTTCTGGAATATATGGATGTCATGTCCGGTCTTTATAAAGCCGCGGCCTTCGGATTCATTGTCTCTATCATGGGATGCTACCACGGCTTCAATTCACAGCGCGGGGCGCAGGGCGTCGGTGCGGCCACCACAAATGCGGTTGTCTCCGCCTCGATATTGATTTTGATCTTTAACTATGTCCTGACACAGGTATTCTTCTCATGACAACAGCGGGAGCAACAGTGAAACAGGAAGACCCAAAACCTGCAGCGCAAAGTGAAAAAGCAGCCAACAAGCTGGAGCTTCGCGACGTTTGCAAGTCTTTCGGGAACAATCACATCCTGAGAAATCTGAACCTCGATGTCCCGCGCGGCGAGTCAACGGTGGTCATCGGTGGATCAGGTACGGGTAAATCAGTCATGCTTAAATGCGTACTGGGTCTGCTCACACCGGATAGCGGCTCTATTCTCGTCGACGGTAAGGAAAGCATCGGCATTGATGCGGGCGATCGTGACGAGCTGATGCACCAGTTCGGAATGCTTTTTCAGGGCGGCGCACTCTTCGACTCTCTCAAAATTTGGGAAAACGTGGCCTTCGGTCTCATCCACGGCCAGCGCATGAGCAAAAAGGACGCACATGACATAGCGATCGAAAAAATCCGCGCTGTGGGTCTGCGCTCTGAAGTAGGGGAACGCTACCCTGCTGAACTCTCCGGCGGGATGCAAAAACGAGTCAGTCTGGCGCGCGCGATCGCAACCAATCCTGAAATCATTTTCTTTGATGAGCCGACAACAGGCCTTGATCCGATCATGGCCGATGTCATCAATGAATTGATTGTCGAAACGGTCAAGGGACTTGGCGCAACAGCCCTCAGCATCACCCATGATATGTCATCGGTCAGAAAAATTGCCGATCACGTTGCGATGATTTACCATGGAGAGATCATCTGGTGCGGCCCCGTCGACAAGCTCGATAATTCAGGAAACCCCTATATTGACCAGTTTATTTATGGCCGTGCCGAAGGCCCGATAACCACTGAGAACAAAGTCTGAGTTTATTTTTCATATTTCCTTTTTAAAAAAGGGTGTGCTAAAACCTCGAATTTGGTAAGTTTGCCCTTGGGAAAACCGCAACGCACATGCTGCAAGCCATTTTGTATTAAGACTGAACAATGAAATACTTAAGATACGTCTTCTTGGGATTTATATCCATGTTCCTGATCGGGGCTGTTATCGGTGTCGCAGGCATCGCGTACATCATCAGCTACTACAGCAAAGACTTGCCGGACCATAACCAGCTCAGAAACTACGAACCGCCTATTGTGACAAGGCTCTATGCCGGTGACGGGCGTTTCCTTGCCGAATTCGCACAGGAAAAACGGATTTTCGTACCCATTGAGTTCATTCCCGACAAAATCAAACAGGCCTTCATCGCAGCAGAAGACAAGAATTTTTACGAACACCCCGGTATTGATTTCTGGGCTGTCGTCCGCGCCATGGTCAGGAACGTCAAAAACTACGGGCAAGGCCGACGACTTCACGGCGCCTCAACCATCACACAACAAGTCGCAAAAAACTTCTTCCTGACAAGCGAACAAAAATACGAACGCAAGGTCAAAGAAGCCATCCTTGCCTATCGCATGAGCGAGTCCATGAGCAAGGAGCATATCCTGGAACTTTACCTCAACCAGATTTTCCTTGGCGGCGGTGCGTATGGCGTATCCGCGGCGGCACAATACTATTTTGACAAGGCCCTCAATGAACTCGAGATTCACGAAATCGCCTATCTGGCAGCTTTGCCGAAAGCGCCGAACAATTATCACCCTGTCAGAAACCACGACTCAGCGTTGGCCAGACGAAACTACGTGATCAACCGCATGCACGAAGACAGATATATCACCGATGAAGAAGCCGAAACGGCATTGGCAGAGCCTCTGGAAATGGCTGAAGACAAGGAAAACACAACCGTTCAGGCCAGCTACTTTGCCGAGGAGGTCCGACGTGAACTGGCGCAACGCTTTGGAGAGGAAAGCCTCTACACAGGCGGCCTTGTGGTCAAAACCTCGGTTGATCCCGAATTGCAGGACATTGCGGAAAGAAGTTTGCGCAAGGGACTGATGGAATATGACATGCGTCACGGCTACCGCGGTCCGCTTCAAACGCTCGAAACAATGGACGACTGGCGCAAGCAATTAACGAATATAGAAAGACCTGAAGGGCTGATCGGCAACTGGCGTCTGGCTGTCGTCTTGGAAAGCGGCAAAGAGAGCGCAAAGCTGGGCTTCGTAGAGGCATCCCAAGGCGTACTCAAGCTCGAAGATATGAACTGGGCGCGTGAATACAGAAATAAGGGATACGCGCTCGGTCCGCCTGTTACCTCCGTCTCGCAAGTATTAGATACGGGCGATGTCATCATCGTCGAACCGAATGAAGAGCGGAAAGCCTCCCAAGAGGGAGAGAACGCAGAAGCCGAAAATGAAAACAATGCACGGAAGGACGGTGAATACAGCCTGCGCCAGATCCCGGACGTGCAAGGCTCTCTGATCGCAATCGACCCGCACACAGGGCGTGTTCTGGCCATGCAGGGGGGGTGGAGTTATGAATCAAGCGAATACAACCGCGCAACCCAGGCCATGCGCCAGCCCGGATCGGCTTTCAAACCTTTCGTTTATCTGGCCGCACTGGATAAGGGCTTTACGCCGGCCACATTGGTTCTGGATGCCCCCGTTTGCATCGAAGACCGCCCGGGAAATGAATGGTGCCCCAAAAACTACTCCGGAAATTCCTACGGCCCTACCACCATCCGTGTCGGTGTGGAAAAATCCAAAAACCAGATGACGGTCAGGCTTGCCGACTTCCTTGGCGCCGAACTGATCGCCAAATATTCCGACCATTTCGGTATTACGGATAAAATGGCGCCTTTGCTCTCCAACTCGCTTGGCGCAACAGAAACGACCCTGCTCAAGATGACGACCTCTTATGCCATGCTGGTCAATGGCGGCAAGAAAATCACCCCGACCTTCATCGACCGTGTCCAGAACCGCCACGGCGAAACGGTATTCCGCCATGACAAACGCGAATGCAATTACTGCGGCCCGCTTCAAAAATGGCAGGAGCAACCCGTCCCGAGTATCGTCGACAACCGTGAACAAATCGCCGACCCGCGCTCGGCATATCAGGTGGTTTCGATCCTCGAAGGCGTTGTACAACGCGGCACGGGCGCAAAACTCAGGTCGTTGAATAAAACATTAGCGGGTAAAACAGGCACGACGAATGAATCGCGCGACACATGGTTTATAGGCTTCTCGCCCGACTTGGCTGTTGGCGCGTTTGTCGGGTTCGATGATCCGCGCACTCTGGGAAAAAAAGAGCAGGGCGCATCCGTCGCACTTCCTGTTTTTAAATATTTCATGGAGGAAGCACTCGCAGATAAGCCGCCGACACCCTTCCGCCGTCCGCCCGGCCTACGCAATGTCCTCATCAACGCGAAAACAGGCGTGCGTGCAAACCCGGGTGAAAAAAATGTGATCTGGGAATCCTTCAAGGCAGGCAGTGAGCCAACCGATGAGATGTATATTCTTGATGAAGACGGAATTAGCGTACTGCCGAGCTACGGATACAACTATTATGATTACAATATGGATATACAGTTACAAGGGCCATACAACCCTGACGCTCCTTACGTTCCGATGCCGCAGGACGACGATACATCATCGGTAAATACCGGAACGGGCGGAATTTACTAAAACCACTTCAGCTTTTTGAAGATATAGATTTGCAGACCCACGATAACAGTCATCATCATGATGAAAATCCAGAAGGCCGCGGGGTTTTCCGCGCCCGGAATGCCGCCGACATTAATCCCGAGCAAACCCGTCAAAAACCCGAGCGGTAAGAAAATTGCCGCAATAACGGAAAGAACATACATATTCCGGTTCATCTTATCGGAAATACTTTGCCCTTCAAGCATGGTCGCTGTGCCGTCGCCGTTTATTTTACAGGCGTGTATAATTCCGCTATCGCTACTCATCACTGTTATCTCCTGCTAATGCGGCTTTAGACTGTTGCGGGTAATCCGACGGATTGGCAAACTCCAGAACGTGGGATTGCGAACGGATATGCAAATCGCGCTGCGGGAACGGAATCTCGATACCTTCTTCCTTAAGGCGGTCCCAGATCATAAACCGCAAATCCGTAGAAATATCATAACGCTCCCGAATATTCCGAACAAAAATCCGTAAATCGAATATCAGTGCGCTATCTCCGAAATCCTTGAACAAAACGTTTGCCGCAGGATGAGACAAAACGGAAGGATGCTCTTTTGCACAGTCCAGCAGAATTTCCCGTACCTTATGCGGATCACAGTCATAAGTGACGCCGACAGTAATCGCGACACGCCCGATACGATCTTTATACGTCCAGTTTTTAACAGACGAAGAAATAAGCTCCGAATTCGGGACAATGATAGAAGTCTTGTCCAGTGTTTCGATTTCGGTCGCCCGCACGCTGATTTTTTTGACAAAACCTTCACCGGAATTCAGCATAACCCAATCACCGACTTTGATCGGACGCTCGAAAAGCAAAATCAAGCCGGAGACAAAGTTACTGACAATACTCTGAAGACCGAAACCGATACCGACGGAAAGAGCACCGGCAATCAACGCAAGGTTTGTAAGGTCGAAACCGACGGCTGAAATACCCGCCATCATCGAAATAATCAGACCCAGATACCCAAGAAGCTGGATCAACGAATGTCTGACGGACATATCCAGACGCGTTTTTGGTAATATTTTATCACTCAGTACACGCTGCACCATGCGCGTTCCGAAGAGCAGCGCAAGGAACACGAACACGCCGATGCTAATATTCGCAATTGAAATATTGACGCTTCCGATATTGAAACCCCAGAACGCCTGAACGACCCAGTCCTGAATTTCAACCCATTCAACGCCGATAATACCTGCCGCCAAAGGCAGGCACAAAACGATGATGACAATATCGACAACCAGTCCGAGCCAGAACAGCACAAGCCGCTCGCCGCCCTCGTCACCGTCTTTTTGGAAGAAATTATCAATCTGACGCAGGGTTGACCGCGCAATCGCGCGTAACATGGCCAAAAAGACCAGAAAGGAGACAAGGGAAACACTTTTCTCAAAAATATATCGCGCAAGAGCAGCATAGCCGAAAATATTACAGGCGATAATGAAAAGCCCCATCCCGCCGATAAACAGGAACGTATTTCGTGGAAGATAAAAACTGCCGCCGGTTTCTTCTGTGAATTTATAGGTGTAAATAGACCCGATGATTATCAATACGCCGTAAAGACTCGTAAAAAGGTAAGTCTGTGCAACGGCCAGATCAACACCGGAACCCATCGCCCCGCCGGTCTCCAGTAAGACGGCATCTAGTACGAAGAGCAAGGCGGCGATACAGGCAATCCAGCGTGTACCTTGACGGATAATACCGCCAACATAAAAACGGCTGGTAACAATAAAAACGTAAAACAGGAAGCCTGAGAAAATCAGGATTTCACCCGAAAACGTTAAATTCCCTTCGGAAATAATGCCTTGTGCCATAAAGGATTGCTGTATGATGGCAAACCCAATAGCAACCGCAAACATACTGATAAGCGCAGATGAAGACACAAGCGCGAGTTTGCGTTTGGAGCGGCCTTCTGAAAGCTCTTCAATACGGGACTTCAAATGTCGGATAGAGTAATACCGTCCGATAATCAGTATACCGAGAAAGACAATAAGAGCGGCCATCAAAGCATAGATGGACGGGTCTTTCTGAAGGATATCACGGAACGAAAGAAGCATTTTCGAATACTGCAATTCATAATTCTCGAAAGCCGATATCCAGAGCGTGCCAGAAAACGGAGAGCGCTCGGTTTCAAGAATACGGTATAGGAATTTTTCCCGCCGCAACTCGGCAATCCGCTCCTGAAAACGCATGGATTTTGAAACAATTGCCTCACCCTGAATAATCAGCCCCTCGAGCTGGCGTTTTTGCTGTCCCAATTCTTTGCGTAACTGCTGGATGTTCTCTGGTTCGGGAATCGGATCTTCCCCTTCTGCAGCCGTCGGAGGTGGGCCAAGATCCTGTAAATCCGCCGAAACAAGATTCAGGACAGGACGGAGTTTTTCCGTAATATCCTGAACGTCCGTCCTGATCTGCCTGATTTCCTGACGCTTATTGAAAAGTTCTTTTGTCGTTAGATCATCATCAGTAAAAATAACTTCATAGTTGTCTAACGCTTCTTGCTTTTGGTCGAGGGTTTGATGAACCTCTTCATAATTAAAATCCTGAGCATAAGAAAAAGCACCAAAACCGGCAGCAATCGAAGTCAGAATAATAAAAAGAAGGAAATGGCGTAACGTCATGAAATTGTGTGTTGTTTAAATGTTCTAAACTTATTTTGCTTTTTTTACGCGGCGTAGCAAGGGATATCTCCATTCTTTCTGCCTGAACGCTTGACAATTTCCCGTATAAAAGACATCACTCGATACATGAAAGCCAAGGGATCCATCGCTGCAGGCCACGAACTCACTGCGAAAGCAGGCGCAGAAATCCTGCGGGCTGGCGGAAACGCTTATGATGCCATCCTCGCATCAGTCGCCGCAGCTTGCGTCTGTGAGCCGATTTTATCTTCATTCGGCGGAGGTGGGTTTTTGCTCGCCTCTCCTTCGGAAGGCAATTCACGCGTCTACGATTTTTTTGTCAAAACACCTTCAGGGGAAAACCGCAATCCCGACACCATGGATTTTAAAGGAATCGATGTCTATTACGGCGCGGTCACGCAACGTTTTCATATCGGAAAAGCGTCCGTTGGCGTTCCCGGGCAAGTTCGCGGTATTTTTGACATTCACAATGACCTTGGCACGATGCCGATAAAAGACATCTTCACGCCAGCCATTGAGTTCGCCAAAAAAGGCGTGGTCATGAACGCTTACCAAGCTTTCCTCTTTGACGTCGTACGCGACATTCTTGCAACCGAGGAGATTTGCAAAAAACTGTTCGGCTGTCCCAAGGAAGACGGCAAGTTTCTGCCCGAAGGCGCTCTTATGAAACTGCCTGACATGGCAGACTTCATGGAAACACTGGCCATCGAAGGACCGGACCTGTTTTACCGTGGCGAGGTTGCACGCTCTATTGCTGAAGATATGAAAGACGGCGGCCTGATCACACGCGGAGATTTGGAAAATTACGATGTGATCAAACGTGACCCGCTGAAGCTGGATTACTACGGAACAAAAATCGAGGCAAACCCGCCCCCATCAGTCGGCGGCCTACTGATAGCTTTCGGCTTAAAATTACTGCAGGAAACGGACTTCAAGACAATCGGTAATAATAGCTGCCAATATCTGAGTTTAATGACAAAGGTACTCGATCTGACACAGCGGGCGCGCATCGAAAAGGAAGCCGGCAGCTCTCTTGATCAGACAATGCTGGATCCTGACTATCTCAAAACCTATGCCGAGAAAGTGGCCGATCGTCCAGTATGCGGCCGCGGTACCACCCACATCAGCGCTATCGACGGACAAGGCAACATGGCCAGTATGACCGTCTCCACGGGAGAGGGCAGCGCATATGTCATTCCCGGCACGGGCATTCAGATGAACAATATGCTCGGTGAAGAAGACTTAAACCCTGCGGGATTCCATAATTGGCAACCCGGCGAGCGTTTAAGCTCCATGATGGCTCCAATGACAATTACATGGCCTGACGGCCGCAAAGTAGCGACCGGAACCGGCGGGGCGAACAGAATTCGCACTGTTCTGCTCCAACAACTCGTAAAACTGGTTAATTACGGGCAATCGATCGAAAATTCGGTTTTGGACTCCCGCATTCACATGGAAAACAGTCATTTGAATATCGAAGGCGGATTTGAATTTGATCTGCAGCCGATCCTAAAAGCCTACCCCGAAAACACGCTTTGGGATGAAAAAACCATGTTTTTTGGCGGTATTCACACGGTAGGATCCTCGGGAAAAGAAACTACAGGCACTGCAGACCCGCGTAGGGACGGATATTGCATTACAATCTAAAAAGGGCACAAAAATAATCAAATTCGAGCAAAAATCTTACATCATCCTCAAAAAAGCGAAATAAATTAAACGGATGCATTGCAAAGTTAGTGTAAATACTTCATGATACGGACAAATTAAGTACTTTAATAATTTAGGTTTTTGAATAAGAGGAAAAGTCACGATGTCAAATCAGGCACAACCATCACCGGAAGAAAATGAAGCACCGGAAGCTGCAAATCAACAGGCTGCACCGGCTGCTGAGCAAAATACGCCGTCTCCTGATAGCCCTGAAGGAAAAGCAAGAGCAGGCAGACTGTACTTTGCACTGATCATTGTTCTATTCATCTTTTTGGGCACTATCGTTGCGGTTTACACATTCGGCGAGAAGGTTTTTGTAAAAATTCCTTACACGAATGTGACGATCTTCCAAACGCCTGACATGGCGGAGTCAGCATCCGAGCAGGGTGCCGCTGCAATGGAAGAAGAAGGTATGGCTGCTGAAGAAGAAGCAGAATAACTACCTGAACAATAATTTTATGACCGACCTTAAGAATTTAAGGTCGGTTTTTATTTTATTGTTGGAAAAATTAGTTTTTCAGTGACAAGGCGCTTTTCCTGAAATAAAGACTTGTCTAACTTAATAGTAAGTCAATCTCGGGAACAAAACGATGAACAATCCAAAGGCTCAAGGCGAAGTCGAGGTAAAACGTAGACTTCGCTCTCCCACTATTTATGAGATCATTTCCCACGAAGGACAGGAGGAATTGGCCCGTCCTTTCCAGTCACTGGCCTGGTCGGCAGTCGTGGCGGGCATATGCATAAGCTTTTGTCTCTTTGCTGAAGGCTTCTTGCAACTACACCTTGAGGGAGAGGGCGGACACTATTTTCTGATCGAAAATCTCGGCTACACGGTTGGTTTTGTGATTGTTGTGTTAGGGCGTTTCCAGCTTTTCACCGAACATACGGTAACGGTGATTCTGCCGCTTTTGGAAAGATTTAGCGCCTACCGTTTTTCCCGAACCATGAAACTATGGGCCGTGATCCTCTTCTTTAACTTTGTAGGGACTTTCCTTGTCGCGGTTCTGATTACGAATTTCTCATTCTTCAGTGACGCACAGATGGAAGTATTTTTCGAAATATCCAAACATGCGGTTGACCGCGACTTTGATTTGGTATTCCTGCAGGCTATACCTGCAGGGTTCCTGATTGCAACAATGGTCTGGATGATTCCGAGTGCCGAAAATTCACAGCTTTGGGTCATTGTATTGATGACATATCTCATCGCCATCGGCGACTTTGCGCATATTGTCGCAGGATCGGCAGAGGCATTTTTGGTTATGTTAAACGGCCATATCTCCATTTACCAGGGATTGGGTTACATGCTGTTCGCTTGCCTCGGGAATATTATTGGCGGAACCGGTCTTTTTGCGCTTACGGCCTACGCGCAAGTGAAAAGAGAAATGGATTAAGCGCTAAGCTTCGGCATGATCAAGAAAACAGCAAAAGAAAACATGCCTGTGTATACATATGCGCCGGCATGATGACTTTGAAATAAAACATTGCTAATATTCAAAGAAATTAATACCAACGAAAAGTCACGATCATGAATAAATTTGCCTTAACTGGAGTAATCACTGTTGCGTTAATAGGATCTGTTACACAGTCGGTAGCAGGTGAAGATTACGGTTTGGATGTTTCCGCAAATGTTGGCTTCGTAAGCGAATATTCTTTCCGCGGGATCGCGCAATCCGACGAAAACTTTGCCGTACAAGGCGGATTTGATGTCTCCCATGAAACGGGGCTTTATGCCGGAATATGGGGCTCGAACGTCGATTTTAACGATGGCGACGAAGCGAACATCGAAATTGATCTCTACGGCGGCTACAGCGGATCTTTTAAAGGGCTGAACTATGACATCGGCCTGATTTATTATGCCTATCCGGGCGCGGACAGCTCTCTCGACTATGATTTCTGGGAAGGGTCTTTCGCTATAGGGTATGACTTCGATCTTTTCTCCACATATGCCTCTGTAAACTATTCACCCGAATATTTCGGAGATAGCGGTGACGCACAATACTACTCCTTAAGCGTAGACGTGCCGCTTCCAAAAGAATTCACCCTGAGCGCCCATGTCGGCTATCAGGAAATTGACGATAACGATGCCTTTGGCGTTCCCGACTATACGGACTGGTCTGTTGGTCTGGGCTACAACTTCAAGGGCTTCGATCTTTCTGTGCAATACATCGACACCGATCTGGATGAACCAGAGGAGTGTGCGGATGGTTGCGACTCTCGCGTAATCTTTGGAGTATCAAAAAGCTTTTAACCAATTTTTTGTGACTTTCTAGGTAAAATAACAAAATTGGTTGAGCGATCTTTTTTACGTAAGGTTCTTGGCATGTCTGGCCGGGAAGCCTGGGGGATATATCTATGCTGAAAATGAAGCTTTCAAAAAAATTACCGTTTGTAATAACCGGTTTAGCGGCTTTTGCGGTCTTGGTGACAACATTCTTTTTGATCAAGGACTCCTCACACGAGATCATTCATCAGGAAAGTGACAAACTGCTCGCTTTAAAGGAATCAAGAGCGTCTACTCTTGAAACTTATCTCTCATCAATCCAGCAAGATTTATCATCTTTGTCCAAAAACGAATATGTAAGACAGGCGCTCTTTGATTTCATGAGCGGATGGGATGATTTGGGCTACCATGGCAGCCAGACAAAAATTCTGCAAAGACTTTATATAGAAGACAATCCGCACCCGACCGGCTCCAAGGAAGAATTGGATTACGCGAAAGACGGCTCACTCTACAGCTTGGCCCACAAACGCTATCACCCGTGGTTCCGTCACTTCTTAAGACAGCGTGATTACTATGATATTTTCCTGTTCGCACCGGACGGTGACCTTGTTTACACCGTGTTCAAGGAACTTGACTATGCAACGAACTTGAATACGGGGGAATGGAAGGACAGTGATCTGGGCAACGCATTTCGCGCGGCCAGAGACAATCCGCAACCTGATAAACAAAATTTCTTTGATTTTAAACCCTACGCGCCGAGCCACGGAGCAGCGGCAAGCTTTATATCGCAGGCCATCCTGAACGATGACGGTTCGCTCGCCGGTGTTTTGGTCTTCCAGATGCCGATCGCACGCATCAACGCGGTCATGAACGTGGCCGTAGGGATGGGCGAATCCGGCGAAACCTATATCGTCGGGCAGGACTATTTGATGCGCAGCGATTCCAGATTTTCGGAAGAATCGACAATCTTGAAAACAAAAGTCTCCGGGGCAACCGTAGAAAAAGCTCTGGCGGGTGAAAATGGTATAGAATTTGTCGATGACTACCGCGGCATCTCCGTACTCTCGGCATACGGCCCGTTCGAATTCATGGGGACACAATGGGCAATCATGGCCGAAATGGATGAATCGGAAATTATGGCTCCCATCTATAAAATGGAAGTGAAAGCGGCAATCGAAATTCTGATATTGATGCTCATCGTAACCGCTAGTGGCGTTTATCTGGCCAGAAATATCACAAAGCCGATTACGGCAATGTCGGATGCGATGAAAAACATCGCGGATGGTGATTACAACGTTGAAATTCCGGGCGTAGAACGCGCCGATGAAATCGGTGATATGGCAGCATCCGTGCAAGTCTTTAAGGAAAACGGATTGGAAGCAAAACGCTTGCAGGAGAAGCAAGCCGAAATCGAAAAACGCGCGGAAGAAGAGAAAAAGCGCATGATGCAGGAAATGGCCGATCAGTTTGATGCAAAAGTCGGTGGAGCGATCCAGAACCTTACGGCTTCTGCTCAAAGTCTTCAGAGTGCGGCAACTCAACTGGATAACAATGCCCAGCAAACGCAACATTCAAGCGGCACAGTGGCCTCCGCAGCCGAGGAAACAAGCGCAAACGTCGCAACAGTTGCATCCGCAACCGAGGAGATGACGGCCAGTGCGCAGGAAATTTCAACGCAAGTCTCCAGCGTGGCCAGCAAGGCAAGTATGGCCGCAGATAGCGCAAACCGCACCAGCGAAAAAGTTGATGCCCTTAATCAACTCGTCGCAAATATCGGAGAAGTGGTCGTCGCCATCAAGGATATAGCCGAACAGACCAATCTCCTTGCCCTAAACGCTACGATTGAGGCGGCCAGAGCCGGTGATGCGGGTAAAGGGTTTGCGGTCGTTGCCGATGAAGTCAAAAAACTTGCAAACGAAACCGCACACAAAACAGGTGAAATCGAGGAACGTATTTCCGAGATTCAGGGCGCAACATCTGATGCGGTCACGGCGATGCAGGAAATTATCGGTAATATCTCCGAAATCGACAACGCATCAACAGGCACCGCGTCTGCCGTTGAGGAACAAAATTCAGTGATATCCGAAATTACCAGAAACATCACCGAAGTCTCCGAAGCAGCGCGCCAGGTGGCAGATGAAATTATCAATGTGCAGAACGCGTCATCAGAGATGGGGCAATCTTCTCAGATGTTAAAGCAATCTGCAGATGGTATTTCCGGTCTGTCGGCGGAACTCGAGGAGGCTGTAAGGGTATTTCTGGCTGAAATCAGAGGGGATCAACAAACGGCTGCCTCTGAAAATCAGTTAAGTCAAGCAGCTGAATAACATCGGCAGCCTTCACTGTGTAAAACGAGTAAAAGTCATCTTTGACAATTAAGAAAAATAATTTACATAATATTTTTCTTGCATTTCTATACGTTTTGTTGTTTTTTCTAACCACTGAAAATTAAACCTAGAGGCAAATAACATGCTGAAAACTAAAATGATTGCACTGGCAACAGTCGCCGTATTTACATTCGCGCCAATGGGCGTATTCGCAAAAGACGAAGCCCCGAAAGTATCCTACTCTGCAAAAAAACAGGGCAAAGTTGCTTTTGAAAATGAAAAAGAAGACGTTGCTGCTAAAGAAGAAACATCAGAAGCGGAAACTGCGGAAATGGGCGAAGGCGCTCCTGAAAATATCGAACCGGCTGCCGGCGGCATCTTTGAAGAAGAGCAGGAAGAAAACTCCGTTGCTGAAGAGATGAAATTACCAAGAAAATAATATCTTGTTATCTTGAGAATTTGAAAAAGCGGTCTGAGCACCGCTTTTTTTTGATGCTTTAATTAGTGGCCAGATCAAGTCCGATCACTCATTGTAAAAGTACAACGCACCCGTTATTCATTCATAACGTTTTATGTTTTAATCACAATGCGCTGCTGCATAGGACAGGTCTCCGGGTTCGATGCGATGAAAGCGCTCCAGCCTCTGGGAAAGAAATTCAATACGCTCTGCTTCGCTACGAAGAGACGCATATTGACGATAAGGGCCCTCGAACATCGCCCGAATGAATTGCGGCGGGTGTGTTGAGTTCTTCTCTATGGCGGCCTGAACATAAGGCTCATGCTCGCTCGGCGTCATTTCGTAAAGGTTTTCTGAGTAGCCGTGTATTCTGCTGTCCAGAGCTCCGAGATAGGCGGCGGTCACTTTTCCGTCCTCAGCAAGGTGACAGTCTGCCAGTTCTCTCAGGTCTTCACGTGAGGTAAAGGTCTGTGCATCCGCCGAGTTCGCCGTCAACATGGTGCTAAGCAAAAATACACCCGCAACGTTTCTGATCTTTCCTATTTCCATGGTAACTCCTTGCATTTTGTTATGAAACCGCCTAAAAATTTAAGTTGTTACATTATAACATATCAAATTAATGCAATAAGAAATTCAAAATTATAAAAAAAACTGCTATACGGACACTCAGTTTCCATGAATGAACAAAGCACCATTTTTGGTCGTTGTCTCGATCACAGAACGGAATTAAACTGAACAAGCGGAACAAATTGACAGATACGAGAAAACGGCATCCATGATACTGAGCCTTAAAAACATCAAGCACAAACATCTGTCCGATTCCGACAGCATCTCGGATTTAGGCATCAAGAGCGGGCAAAATCTATTGCTGTTGGGCCCTTCAGGATGCGGCAAGACGACATTACTGAATATCATGGCCGCACTTCTTCCGCCCGATAGTGGGGAGATAACTTTCGACCAACATGCTTACTCTTCACTTTCAACATCCGAAAAAGACAAATTACGCGCCGAGCATTTTGGGTTCATTTTTCAGCGTCATCATCTGATAGGGCACTTGAACACGCAACAAAACATTGAAGTCGCACAGAGCAGCCCTGATACGGAATACATAAAGTCTCTTATTGATACGGTTGGCCTGACGGGCAAGGAAAAACAGAAAGCTCGAGACTTGAGCGTTGGAGAAGCGCAAAGGGTTGCGATTGCGCGTGCTCTGGCCAATAAGCCTAAAATTATTTTTGCGGACGAACCAACCTCAGCGCTGGATGATAATAATACAAACAAGGTCATGGAATTGATCTTTAATCAGGCTGAGCAGACGGGTGCAACGGTTATCGCCGCCACTCATGATGAACGCATCAAACCGCGCTTTGGTAAAATAGTGGAGATGGCCGGATGAAAGACGGGACTCTTATAATTTCCTCCCTGAAATCCAGATGGCTGAACAGTACGCTCTCGGTATTTTTGACGGCATTCGGTGTGATGCTCGCCGTGATTATTCTGCAATTCGGTCATCATGTTCAAACCCGTATGAGTGCGGACGGCAGCGGCATAGATATCGTTGTCGGCGCAAAGGGAAGCCCCTTACAGCTTATCCTCTCATCTGTCTATCATATTGATATCCCGACGGGGAACATTCCGATGAAAGACGCACAAAAATGGATGAATCATCCTCAAGTCAGGACGGCCATTCCGCTTGCGCTGGGGGATAACTGGAGAGGGTATCGCATCGTTGGGACAACGCGGGGGTATTTGGAGCATTACGGCGCTGAAATAACAAAAGGCCGTGTATGGAACAAACCGTTCGAAGCCCTGACAGGCGCAGACATTCCGCTCGGGCTTGGAAAAACATTCTCGGGCGCGCACGGTCTGTCGGATGGCGGCCATATTCACGCAAATGAAAATTACACCGTCGTCGGCAGATTATCCAAGACAGGCTCTATTCTGGACAGGCTAATCTTAACATCGGTTGACTCTGTCCTGCTCATCCATGGCCTGGAAGGCAACCATGATCATCACGAACACGAAGAACATAAGCAGGATCACGCTGACAATGAGGATCATGACCACCATCAGCATGAAGACCGTGCGCACAAACACGAACAAGAAGAAAGTGAGCATGACCATGCTGACCATGCCCATGAGGAACATGATTACCACGAGCATAATCACGGTGATGCCCACGACCATGACCATGAGGAACACGATCATCACGCGCATCAACATGAAAAAGATCAAACTGAGTTGGGCAAAGCCGAGATTACAGCGCTCCTGTTAAAAACCCGCTCTCCTATCGCGAATATGAATCTGCCTCGCCTCATCAATCGTGAAAGCGCTCTTCAAGCAGCCAATCCGGCGTTGGAGATGACACGACTGACATCAATGCTGGGTCTGGGAACGAAAACATTTACCGCCTTATCCGCATTGCTCATTGTAATAGCCGCATTGAGTATTTTTGCCGGACTGGCCGGAAGTCTGGAAAACCGTATGGGAGATCTCGCTGTTTTGCGGGCGATCGGCTATTCCCGCAGGCGCATTTTGAAAATCATTATGACGGAAGGGATGATCATTGTCCTTATTGGGCTAATCCTTGGTTTATCCATGGGGCTTTACGGATTTTCTATCCTGACCGCGATAATTAGCCCGCTAGAAGCAAGCGGCGCGACACTGCATTTCACAAGAGAGATGGGAATTGTAGTCTTATCCGTTATAATAGCCGGGATTTTAGCGTCAGCCGTTCCAGCTCTGCGCGCATCCCGTGTCAATGTCGCGGAACAACTCGGAAAGGTTTGCTAGCACAGTAAAGTAAAACCATGAAAAGATTGGGAAAGATTTTGATAAAAACATTATTGCTCATAATTTTTGCCGGTTTTTTGGGCTTAAGCTTTTTTACTGGGCAATTCAAGGATCCGGGCAACCCGTTGTCACATAAACGGCTGAGCCAACCGGAAGAATTCATAACCAAAACATTTACATTTTCTGAAACCATAACCCCCGACCCACAAGACATTCTGGACGCAATACCCGAATTCGTAGATGTGCCTGAAGGCGGAACATCATGGACCGTATTCGGAGAAACCAAACAGCACGAATACACATACATGGATGAAGGCGATATGGAATGGACGGGTGTTCGCCCCGAATTTTCTGAAAATATCAAGCCTCTGGACGGACAGACAATTAAGATTCAGGGCTATATGTTCCCCCTCAGTCAGGAAGAAAAACAGCCGATGTTTCTACTGGGGCCGTTTCCTGTAAGCTGCCCGTATCACTATCATGTTCCGCCCAAGCTCATTATCGAAGTCCATGCCAAGTCTCCCGTGGAATTCTCTTACGATGCAGTTGATATCAAGGGAACCTTGGAGCTTGTTTTCAAAGACGATGAATACAACATCTTCTACCGCCTGAAAGATGCGGAGCTTTTGAACGAAGAGTAAAGCGCTCCTGAGTTCCTACCGAACATCAACGCGGCGTAATTCTCCGCATTTTGCATACTCAGAAAAAAACACAGGAACAACCTGCGTAGATCAGGGTTTTCTGGGCTTTATCGGAGTGAAGTGATAAGTAAAATTAAATCAAGTTTTTGCTATCTTTAGATTTAAAAGGGCAGGGCTAAAATTTTGTTTCTTATAGCGTCTTGTGAGTGTTTCCTGCCCGGGCGGGATGCCCGAACAGGATGTTTTCTTACTCGTATTTTTTCGAAGGTTGCGTCATGCGGTCCCATTTCATTTTGATAACCGCGCCGTGGCGTTCTATCAGTGAGGCCGTAATGATGATTGCTCCACCCATGACGGATAAGGTTATCCAGTTGGAGAAATCGATCATTTCAACTACTTCCATGATTTGCCGTGCGGCACCGGCCAGGACCATCAGAGCGCCTAGCGTCATCATATAACGCAGGCCGTTTTGACGGCTTACAGCAATGATCGCCAGCCCGGCGAATATACACAATATAGCGTTGGGCATATCATCGACGAAGATGACCGGTAGGAGATGGCTTACGCCGAGTACGACCCCAGCCATGCATACGGGAACTATGGGCTTTTGACAGCGTGTTGATATCTCCATCAACAGAGCAGCCAGTACAATGCCGAATACATTGACTGCCAACTCACCCGTTAGGAAGCGGGCTGCCAGCCATGCTGCCGGAATAGCTATCCCGACTGCGGCGATATGAGCCAGCAGATGCGTTACGCCGCGGGCAAACGATGCTTCTTCCGTTTGCTGTGCGCAGAAACGAATGGAGATGTATGCCGTTCCCGCCAGAATGATTTGCAAGATCTCATCTACCGGGTAGAGCCAGATACTGCGGCAAATGATTATACCCGCGGGCACAAAAATCGACGCCATGGCGAACAAGCCTTCCGGCGTGCGCAGCGTATGATCCTCTGCAATACGTTTGGCCAGTATCCATAGAGGAAGAAGTACGGCAAACAGCGCAAGTACCCCTACGAATACTGACTCGCGCACAGGCAAAAGCAATAATAGGTTTGTAAACAAGAAGAGCGCGGACAATATGTGCGCGGATCGGCGTGCCAGAACCTTTTGGCTGACCCATGCCACCGGTGCGCTGATTGCCAGCGTACCCACCAAAGCCGCAACAATCGCGCCGAATTCCGGTGCGACCCATTTTGCAAAACCTGGGTAATGTGCGAGTTCGCTGCCCCATTGCGTGGTAGAGAAGATAAGCGCGCCCAGCGTTGTCATGTTGACCGTAATTGAGATCAATACGAGACCGAAAAAGACCCGCGCACCCTTGTTTTCCTTCAAGAGATAGCTAAGTCCCAGCCCGCTGGCGGCGAGCAGAAATGTTTGCGATAAAAGCATGTAATAGCGGCTGATATCGTTGCCTTCCGACCAGCCCTGAGTTAGGTAAGAGGACATGGCGACCAGCATGATCAATGCTCCGCAAACCCTTAAAAGTGATGCAAAATTGGTCATTTTGCTGATCAGATCAATAATGCCCGAGTTTTCAGCAGGCATAGCGGGAGGATCTTCATCCTCCCACCGCTCCGTGTTGTGGTTTTCTAAGGATGTGGTCATTTTCCATCTCCCCTCTTAGTATCCAGTAACTCGGCGAGCTCTGCCTGTAATTGCGCTGTGTTTTCTTCCTGCACAAAAGACATATCGAGAGTATCGGTGTCCGACATATGGCCTGTGGCATACTCTGTCTCGGTAATCAGCATTTCCCAGCGGTCAAAGGTGTCTTCGATACCGTTAGTGGTGCTCCCTTCAATCTTGCTGATGATCCGCATTGCATCCGCTGTTGATTGCCGCGAGCGCATCAGATTCTGCTGCTGCGTGATGTCACGTAGGCGCTGCTCCATGCGCTGAACGTTTTCTCCCACCCTTGCTTCCAGCTCTTCATGGCGCAAGAGGGCAGTCTCAAATTGAGTGATTTGTTGGCGGCACTGGTTGCGCCTGGCTATACACGCTAATGCTTTTTGCTCATCCTTTTCGGCCGTTTCTTTTGCACGGGCCTCCCAGAGATCTTCCATCCTTTTCGCATCAAGCAGGCGTGTGCGCATGGCCTCACCATCCTTGCGCACACGCTCCAGCCTGACTTTTGCTTTTGCTACAGCCGCGCGCGTGTCTTTCAGCGCAACCGCAACCACAGAGTCGTGGTTTTCTACGTGGGATACCATCTCGTCCAGCTTACCGGTGAGCGTGGCCGTAATACGGGTGAAGATATTCATTCTGTTTCTCCTTAACTATGTTTGCACTACCTGTAGCGTATAAAAAGAATTCAAAATAAGATACTTTGTTGTTAAAAGTTGTATTATTGTATTATTTAAGTATTATATATTAATACTTTTTGGAGATATCGACCTATGCAAACCTCTTTGTTGCTTCAAACCTTAAAGCATTGCCTTAGGCTTCAAGGGAAGACGTACGCCGATGTGGCGCAGACGCTCGGTTTGTCGGAAGCCAGTGTCAAGCGGATGTTTTCGGAGCAGCATTTTTCTCTGGAACGTCTGGACAAGGTTTGCAACATGCTGGGTATGGAGATCAGTGACCTCGTCCAACATATGGATGCTCTGCAAACCAGAGTTGAGAAGCTGACGCACAGCCAGGAAGCAGAAATAATTCAGGATATTTCATTAATTCTGGTCACTGTCTGTGTATTTAACCAATGGACGATAGACAACATCACGGAATATTTCACATTGAGCCAAGACGAGTGTGTGGTGAAACTGCTCAAGCTGGACAAGATCGGGATTATCCAGCTTCTCCCGCATAACCGGTATAAACTTCTCATCAGTCCTAATTTTTCATGGATCGAGAACGGGCCGTTTGAGCGTTTCTTCCGTGAGCATGTCGGACAGGAATATTTTAACAGCAGTTTTCACGGCGATCATCGCTGTTTGCGTGTGCTTAATGGTGCCCTTTCAACTGCTAGTGCCGCAGAGTTCAGGCAGAAACTGATACGGCTTGCCCGCGAGTTCAGTGAGACCGCGCGTGAGGAAGCGAGCCTGCCTGTAGGTAATCGGGATGGTGTAACTCTGGTGATGGCGATACGAAATTGGGATTATGGATTTTTCGACCATCTCGTTCGTCCGGAGTATAAAAGTAAAGCCTAATTTCTTATGGAACTAAAATATTAAGCCTAACACTACAATACTACGGTGATCTGCAGACTAAGTTAGTCTTTATCGGAAGTGAAGGGATTAATAAACAAATCATAGTAATTTGAAATAAAATAAATAATTATAATTCGAATTTAAAAAATGCCCCCAATAATGCCCCCAAAGATAACTGCCCAGATACAATAAATTATAGTTTGATAAAAAAATGTCGACCAGACTTACAGCCCATAAGCCTAAAACTTTTTTGGAGGTTGTATCAACCGGCAACTTTGCAAACGTAGCAGACAGGCTTTACTTATCGCAATCTGCAGTAAGTTTGCGGTTTAAAGCGACGGAAGCACAACTGGCAATGCCCAGCTTAATGCTTCCTGTTCACGTAAGTTGGCGTCACCAGATCAAAGAAAAAAGCGTTGCGGCGCTCCATTGTCTCTATTCAATCAAAAACGAAAACTTCTTCGCCGCCTGCAGTGACAGCCGAGGTCAAATCAGCCGACTCCGCGACAGAAGACGTAAAGCCCATCCAGTCGGCAACTGCAGCACCAAAAGCCATACCTTCCGGCGTAAAGTGCATCCATGCGAACAATGCCACGTCAATCGCTGCTGTCACCAGAAGTGTCCAATTAAAAAAGCTGAAGAGGCCTCCGTTGCTTACGTGCGCATCATGACCATCGCTACCACTCCTGCCTCCAGTGAACGCATCTTTAACGTCACTGGGAAAATTCAACATCAAATCGTTTATATCACTGGCAACCGACATACGGAACAACCTCAATTTTTTTGTAAATGATAATAATTCTTAATTGACTTGCTTATCGAGAATGATTATCAATGTCAATAATATTTATCAGTGTTTGACTGGCTTACATCTTTTGTGATGCAAAGTCAATTAATTGTGATAATATAACATTACATAAGGAATTACAAATAATGAGCAAAAAGGCATTGGCCGGTTTGGGGTTAGCCGGATTATTGACCGTCTTCAGCGGATGCGGATCAGAAGCGCAAGAGCGAAAGGGCAATACGCCACAAGACGAGACAGCGATTGAAACAGTACAATCTGCCGAAGCGGCAGCCCCAACCATTAGCCGCCCCGCGCAAGCCGGTGATATCATCATGTATTACAGCGAGGAAGACCGAGTCAACGGCCCGGAATTCCGTATGTTTGTCTCAACCAAGCATGATGGACGATTGCGCGAAGTCGATGTGGATGTTGACACGCTTGTCCCCGTGACCTTACAGGACGGAACCCAAGCTCTGGCGCCATCCGTCGCGTTTATTTCAAACTTCGATATCCTGAACGCTGACGCCATGGCAAATTTATCAGACGCCCAGCGCTCACTGATTGAACAAGCCAAAAGCAATATGACAGTCGACAGGCGTCAAGTGGCCTTCATGCTCGAGCACATACGCGTTGCGCACGGTGTCGAATATGACGATGTACGTGCCGGCGCGACCGAAGCACAACGCTATTTCGACCTCGACTAAGGATAGCAGGTATCCTTGCTTCAAAAGAAATGTAAAGAATATTCGGGAAAGAAAAGCATTAATTGCACTTTTCTTTCCTTGTGTTAACAAAAGTGGATTGTTAAGTTATGTTACAGTATAACATAAACGAATGTGAAATCATGAGTAAAAAAGCTTCCACTCTGGCTAGTCTTGGGTTAGCAGGCATGTTGACGATATTCGGTGCTGAAGCACAAGCGCAGCAAGAACAAAAAACACCCCAAGCTGGTGATATCATCTTTTATTACAGCGAGGAAGACCGTGTCGAAGGACCGGAATTCCGCATGTTTGTTTCAACAAAACAAGATGGACAACTGCGCGAAGTCGATGTGGATGTGGATACGCTTGTCCCTGTGACCTTGCAAGATGGAACCAAGGCTCTGGCGCCATCCGTAGCCTTCATTTCAAATTTTGAAGTCTTTAAACAGGAGGGTTTCGTATCGCTCTCCCCCATTCAACAGCGGTTGATTGAACGGGCCAAAACCAACATGACAACCGACAGAAAACAGGTTGCCTTCATGCTCGAACATATCCGGCTGGCACATGGCGTCGAATATGATGACGTCCGTGCAGCCAGCATAGAAGCCAAACGTTATTTTGATCTGGACTAACCACGACACGACTGCTGCCAAAAACGCAAACAAACAGGTTTGAGCAAACAGGAATAAAATAATGAGTAGCGAAAAAAGCTCGGAACCAGAATCAAAACTCGGCCTGCGCGGCCAGTTTGCCCTACGCGAAAAACTGGAAAAAATCGCAGAGGCCTACGACCTGCATGTCACACGGGTCGGCAGCAACCGCTACGCCATTCAGTCCGCATCCGGCACGTTGGATCTGGATGCCCTATGCCCGTCGTTTGTGCATCATGACAACGGCGTCATGAACAACGCGAATATGAAACGCCTGCTTGATTTCCTGCACCAACCCGTTCGCACCACCCTTGCCTACCACGCACAACAGGAAAAAGCAGAGAACAAAGAGGGCAAACACACATCCAAAGAGGACATACAAACCGGACGAGAAACCCTGCATCGTGTATTACGCTTTGCCGCCACAGACTCGGTAATGGTTCATAGCCACGATCATCACCACCATCACGACCACGATCATGATCACCACGACCACGGTCATCATCATGACGCCCATCTGGATGGCGACATCTGCGCCTGTCACGCCGAGACAGAAGCGGCCATGCGCGACGCGGATGCATGGCGCAGCGATTTGGAATTTGCCAACCCCGAAGAGAGCGCCGTCTCTGTTCCGGCTTCGGGTTTCGATCCCGAACGCGGCTTTGCACTCAGCTTAAATGAAAACATCCTGTCACCGGATAACTTCGACGGACCACACCAACGCTCGCTCGCCCGCTACGTTGTAGAAAGCATTGAAGATGCGACAGGTGAAAGCATCGGACAAAACAGCGAGCATGAGCACCACCATGTACATGAGCATCACGATCATGATCACCACGACCATCACGACCACGGTCATGACCACCATCACGACTGCGGACACGATCATCACAGCCCTAAACATCAGGTTCACCTGACAGGGCAAGAACTCGAAGAACTGGTGCTTGGCACACGGCAACCTGAACTCGGACAGCTGTTGGAACGCGTAGAATTTGAGGAAATGGTTCATGATGCCTTTGATCGCCTCGGCACCAGACAAGAATCATTAAAGAAAACAGGGGCTTTTACCCGTTTGACAGCACATATTCAGCGTGATGAATCTGAAAAGCTTCGACAACTCATGCAGGCAACATCTGCCCTTGCCCCCGTTATGTCCTCCGGCTACATGCAGGATATGTGGACACGCTATCACTTTTCCGAACGCTATGAGACACCGCTTGAGGGTCTAAATCGCGAATACGCTATCTTCCTCGCCGTGATGGAACAATACGCGGAAAAAGATAACCTCTCGACATTGGAGCTTGAGGCGCTCGCACAAGAATTCTATCCCCTCATGGCCTTTTCGGAAAAGGTGATGGCCACGCTGGAAGACGCATCCGAACAAGCAAAAACCGGTAAAAATGACTTCTACAGTCAAGGACGCGAAGCATTCCAGAATGCAAGCATCGCCGGAGTATCATTGTCAGAAAAACAACTGGAAGAGGACCATCAGGAAATCTTGACAGTGTTCCAGAAATCTCTCAGTCAAGGCGGCGGTGCTGCGTCACAAGCAACTGAAGCCACGGTAGATGCTGCAGTCGATTTCACCATGGATGTAGTGAATTTCATCCGTGAGTCTCCAAAGGTAGCCGCAACATTCGTTGGACTGGCAACCACACTCTATATCATGAACAACGGAGGAGACGCCGAAACAGCACAACAAGCCGCCAACGACATGGTCATGCTTTTCGGAGAAACTGGTTTGGAAGAGGCGGCCATCGACTACGAATCTCTGCCCGAGGAAGCCCGCGAAGTTCAAAACTGGCACTGGGATATGGGTCCTTTAGGCCTCTACAAACACTACATGTATGACAATGCGGTTGTCGGCCCTGCACAGACAATGCTGGACTGGTTCCGGGTGGGCGTGCATTGGAGTTACGAAACCGTAGGGCTACCGATTGACGGAGATTCTGCATTTTCAAAAGCCGCCGAGCGTGTTGTAGAGCCGCTCGCAAACCAGCTTTTCAATGTCAATTTATTCCAGAACGCTTCGCATGCCGCCTTCTGGATGTATATGACCTCCAAAGGATTCAGACATGGCTTGCGCGGCGCACAAAAAGTCTTCGACCTACTCTCTCCGCTGACCAATCTCGGCTACCAGAGCGGCCTGAGCACGATAGAACATTTACGTCTGAAACAAAAAACCTCGCTTTCCGAACGTCTAGCCTTCATCGGTGAAACGATGCAATCACACGCAGATTCAGACAAACTAGCAACATACACGGGAAATAGAACAGCTCCGACCCAAAGTGAAGACATGCGCATGGCGTTGATAACTCCGACAATTTGCCACAAAGACGGCGGAACACTGACAGCCACAAAAAGCTGTGTTCTGCTGGCACTTGCCCAGGCTGCAGAAAAGCGAGCGACACTCGGGGAGAGTAACGGAGAACAAGATTCGAATGTTAATCCGACAGACGCACCGGTGATTCAGATTGACAGTTTAAGAGAAGAATTCCGGCTGGAAGCTCAAACACTGGCTCGAACAATGAAAGCCATCGACCGCTTTGACCTCCTGATGATTCAAAGCGCTTCAAAGATCGGAACGGATGAACCATGGCTACGCACATTCCTGCGCGATACAATTGATGAGGCGCGCGCGGCATTGGTGGAATATAACCTGACTGGTGACTCCCGAAAACTATTGAAAACCATCGATCGCCATCTTGAGAATATCATGGCCGTCGAAATGAAGGTTTCGGATACCTCCAACACTTACGAAACGCTGTTCGGGGAATCGCCTAAAGAAGAACAAGAAGCAACGCTAAAACGCTTGGCCGGAAAACGCTTCGGAAGATTGAAACGTGCGCACACAAGACAGGAGCTTAGGGAAGAACTCGCAACGGCGAAGACAGAAAGCGGCCTGTCTAAGCAACTAAAAACCCGCGCCCTGCTTGCCGCCAACCATTTATGGAACGGCATGGTTGAAGGCGCGCGCGCCACGGCTAATCTGACGCGTTCTGTCGCAAATAAGCCGACGATTCTTGCTGTTACGGGTGTAACCGCCGCCGCCATCGGGCTGGATATGGCAGGAAATGATCACGCGGCGGTAGACACCCTCGCCGGAGCGGCAGGCACGGCAATATCTTCCGCGGTGACCTCACTGACATTCTTCGTTTACAACTTCTGGGAAGACGTCCTTGGCGTCCATGTAGGCAGCGGCGCTGTTCTTCTCGGTGCCGGAGCGGCTGCAGGTTATGCATACCGGCACGGCTTCAAACCCAGCGCAGGCGCTACCATGGAAACGCTGAAACATAAACTAGGCATCGACGTAGAAACCGCGTGGAACAATTTCGCGGATAGGGTTGAGACGGCTCAGGAAGCCATGACAGAAAGATTAAGCCAATGGGATATGGCACTCGGCCGGCTTAGCGGCAGATCAAAAAAACCTGAAACCTCTGCCGATAGAGGAGATACCCACGAAAGCGGCAAAGAGTCTGATCACCACAGTATTCACGATTCATGGTGCGATGGCTGCCCACTGGACAGGCAACAACCCCACAGCCCGCAGCAGGAATGTAGCTAAGAAAATATCACTTTCCCGCACGCCTGCTGACCTCTTTCAACAATTCATCCATCGGCACGTCTTTTAAGTCAGTGTTTGCTTCCCCTATGCTTAAAATTGCGCCGCGCTGGGCGCGCATGCTGAGCTTGCCGTAAGCGTTATAGGTAGTCATGGCATGTTCATGCCCGATATTCTGGCTTATCGCTTTGACTTGCATTTGATTACAGTGATCCATCGCCCAAATTACCAGCATCTTGCGAAATGAGTGTGGTCGATAATAGGGCAGGTTCGCGTTTGTAAAGGCCTGCTGAAATATCCCACGCACAGGGTTGGCGTTGCTCCAATGTTCGTTTGATAATCCAGCAGACGTAAACTTCATTTTCTCAGGGTCAGCAATTTGCTCAACGGTGTAGGAATAGTTTGTCTTGACCAAACGCACGTTATAAGTGCGCTTTTTCCTAGCCATTTGTTTCTTCAATCAGTGTGCGAATATCTTCAACCCGCCAAGCGGTGATTTTCTCACTTAACTTTACGCCTTGCGGAAAGCGGCCATCTTTAACGCCTGCCCACCATGTCGATTTGGATACGGGGAAGACTTTCAAAACTTCCGGTAGTCTGACAAAGCCCGTTTCAGGAAGTATGTTTCGATTCATGTTGTTTTACTCCGTTTAATAAACAATGGAGCAATCCAATCATGTTTGATATGGGACTTGGAACGTTGAAAGGGTTTAGCTTGCTAGTAAAATAAGGGGGACACCCTTGAGATTTTAGACAGTTTTACAATGCCTTAATGGGTGACGCCCTTTAGTTTTCATTGGCATTTTTCCAAGAGGTATTCCCGCCTTTTTTTGTCTTCGGGGCGGCGCAATAAAGTAGCCATATTCTCAATCATCCTGCCCGATGCCCCCAGCGTTTTTTTAGGATGCCCCCCAAAGTGCCCCCTTTTGGCTCGGATGTGGGGGCATTGCATCGGACTGCATAAGACGAATAGTCTCACGAAACCATGCGTTGATCAATGTTTTCTAGGCTTTATCGGATTGTATGGGAAAGATCTTTGGAGCGAGTGAAGGGATTCGAACCCTCGACTTCAACCTTGGCAAGGTTGCGCTCTACCCCTGAGCTACACTCGCTGAATACCAAAGATAAATTAGATGACTATATATAAGAGCTTCGCTGCGAATTGCAAGCATGAAATTCAAAAACTGGCTGGCAGAAAGTGTGAAAAGAGGAATCGTTAGTAAAGACCGCCGACCTGAACAAGGGGAACTTTATAGCCGATAGGCTCATGGTTCGGAAAAAGCGAGTAAACCATAATATTGGGAGTGCATTCCACCGAACTTGTCATCGGCTCGGGCACCTCATAATGCATCAGGTCATCACCTTTTTCTTTATCATGATAGACAAGAGTAAAAAGACGCTGCTCGCGGTAATATTCAACGCGGCAAACAATATCGGGAAGCAGTTGGTCACTGACCATCATTACGCTGCCGTCATGCAATATACCGAGTTCAATATTCATGACAGCCCCGGCAAATTAGTTGAAATTGTGTAATCTTCGAGGGCAAGATCGTTATCCGTTGTGACCTCAACGACTTCTGGATCAGGCAGAGAGGCCTGCATTTCCGCAACTACACTCTCGCGCCCGGGCAGCCGTCCGACAAGCGATGTCGCCTCAACGCCTTTGGCTAGACTGTTGGAAATGTCCTGATTATCGAGGGGCGTTGCGCCTACTTCCTCCATACGCTCAAGAAACTCTTCCGGACCCATAGTACTCATTAATATCCCCACACACGCATTTATGTGTTGAATTATGACATCAAAACCTTAAAAAAGGCTTAGAAGTGCTTGTGACCCCACTGTCACATAAATATTGCCATAATACTTCATGATAGCCTGAAAAGTTATGGAATTGCACGAAAAAAGACATTTAATTCAAATGTCTTAGTGATTTTTCTTATATAAGGAAAAATGTAACATAAAGCGAATAACCCATGTCGGAACAAAAAACACTACCCCTCAAACCTGATGAATTGCTCGAAACCCTTGAAAAGCAAGGGATTGACTTCCGATTACATCGCCACGAGCCGATCTTTACGGTCGCTGAAGGCGAACATTTAAAGGAAAGTATTCCTGGCACACATTGCCGCAACCTGTTTGTGCGTGACAAAAAACAAAACATGTTTCTGGTCGTGGCAGCGAACGAGACTCGAATCGATATGAAAAAACTTCAAAAAGTTCTGGACTGTGGCCGCCTGTCATTCGGATCCGCCGATCGCCTTTGGGAAAATCTCGGCATAACGCCCGGCTCTGTCTGCCCGTTCTGCATCGCAAACGACACCGATAAAAACGTGCGCATTATTCTGGATCACGACATGATGCAATCCGAAATCGTGAATTACCATCCCATGGACAACGCCATGACCATCGGCATCACACCGGCCGATCTCATACGTTACATCAGGGAAACGGGACATGAGCCCGAAGTCGTGGATCTAAAACCCGCCGCCCCGGACGATGACTAGGCAATAGTCGGGAAAGCTTTGCTTTTTGGGCGCAGGTGCGCTAATTTCGCTCATCATCAAACAGACGGCATAACACCCACTTTCAACAAGAGGCAAACCTATGCAGATTGGCAAGAATGATCAGGGCGAACCGATCGCGGATTTCGGCGCAGAAACAGCTCAGGCACAAACAGGACAAATCGTCGACACGGTCTTTGATGTCTCGACTGCGGACTTTGAGGACAAAGTGATGCGCGCATCTCTGCAAGTGCCCGTCTTGGTGGATTTCTGGGCACCGTGGTGCGGCCCTTGTAAACAGCTGATGCCGGTGCTGGAAAAGGTCGTCAAGGAAGCAAAAGGCGAAGTCTTGCTGGCAAAGGTGAATCTCGATGAAAACCAGCAACTGGCCGGAATGCTCCGTGTTCAGTCCGTCCCCACGGTCTTCGCCTTCTTTCAGGGACAGCCCGTCGATGCGTTTCAGGGCAATATGCCCGAAAGCCAGATCAAAGAGTTCGTAAGCGCCATTATTAAAATGGCCAAGGGTGCAAGGCCCGATGCGCTGGATGTACCCGAAACTCTGAAACAGGCAGCGGATGCGCTGGGTACAGATGATATTGCCACCGCGCAGGATCTCTACATTCAGGTGCTCGAACAGGACGCAGATAACGTGCAGGCTTACGTCGGTCTGATCCGTTGTTTTGTTGCATCCGGTGATATTGCCGAAGCCGAAGCCGCAATCGAAAACGCGCCGGAGCAAATCGCAAAAGACAGGAACTTTGCAGAAGCAAAATCCGCTGTAGAGCTCGCAAAAACCGCTCCGGCCAGCCCTATTGATGAATTGCTGGCAAAGGTAGAAGCCGATGCAAAAGACCACGCGGCGCGCATTGATTTGGCACTGGCTCTATTCTCTCAAGGCAAAAAGGAAGAGGCCACCGAGCAGCTTCTCAAATCCATCGAGATCGACCGTAATTGGAACGATGAAGCCGCACGCAAGGAGTTGCTGAAGCTCTTCGAAGCGATGGGCCATGCCGACCCCGTGTCTTCTGCCGCACGCCGCAAACTCTCTTCAATCCTGTTTTCGTAAGAAGGAAAAGCGAAATGGACATCGACCCAAAACTTCTTGAAATTCTCGTTTGCCCCGTGACGAAGGCACCTTTGCGCTATGACCGTGAAAAACAGGAGCTGATCTCCGAAAACGCAAAACTCGCATTCCCGATCCGCGACGGTATTCCGATCATGCTGGTTGATGAAGCGCGAGAGCTGGATTAATTGCGCATCTGGCAGTTTTTATGCTCAAATAAAGAAGAATAAAACGGGCTATAAATCATGATCGAAGGTCTTGGAAACTCTTTGAAATCGTACTGGGATAAATGGCGTGGCCGCGTGCCGCCCGTCTCCAAGGTCGAAAACGAGGGCACAAACACCGAAGAACAGCGCGAGCGCGAACGGTTTTCCGAAAAGAAAAAAGCCGAAGCCTCAACGCACGGATTGCAAGGCGGCCAAGCATCTGAAACATCCGGAGAAGCAACAAAAATATACGGCCCGGACGGCGAAAAACATGATATCGACTCCGGTGGCAATACAGGTAATCATCTGGACACAATGGGTTAAATAGGATTGGACTAAAAATTTCTTGCATATTTGCGGAAAAAATCATTTAGATAGAGATATGAAGACGCAAAACAGCACAATTCTGCTCCTCGACCTTCTCCTTATGAACCCCTGAGCGGGCATGGGGTGCTTCCACGCACCCGCGCTACAGGGGCTTAAGCAAATTTCCCAAAAGATTGAAACACAAAGAAAATCGCGCTAAAACCCTATTCGGCATGCGCGCTTTAAAGCTTCAAGACGAAGCAAAAGAGAAGAGAACAAAACAATGACCAGAGCTTACGATTTAGTCAAAAAAGACCCCAACCGTATCATCATCTTTGATACGACTTTGCGTGACGGCGAACAGTCACCCGGCTGTGCGATGAATTTGGAAGAAAAGCTGAAAATGGCGCGCCTGCTTGACGAGCTTGGTGTGGATGTCATTGAAGCGGGCTTCCCGATTGCTTCACCCGGCGACTTTGAGGCCGTCAACGAAATCGCTAAAATCGTCAAAAACGCAACCGTTTGCGGTCTGGCGCGCGCAAAACCGGGCGATATCGAAGCGGCTGGTGAGTCTATCAAGCCCGCCGAGTCCAAACGCATTCACACCTTTATCTCGACCAGCCCCCTGCACATGAAGCACAAGCTGAAAATGGGACCGAACTCCGTGATCGAAGCCGTGCATGACAGCGTCACGCTGGCACGCAAATACACCGACGATGTGGAATGGAGCGCCGAAGACGGCTCACGCACCGAAGACGATTTTCTTTGTCAGGCCGTTGAAACAGCCATCAATGCCGGCGCACGCACGATCAACATCCCCGATACGGTCGGCTACGCGATGCCTGAAGAATTCGCGGCAAAAATAAAAATGCTGTTCGACCGCGTACCGAACATCGATAAGGCGATCATCTCCGTTCACTGTCACAACGATCTGGGGCTGGCCGTGGCCAACTCTCTGGCGGGCGTGAATGCAGGTGCGCGTCAGATCGAATGTACGATCAACGGGATCGGCGAGCGGGCAGGAAACGCCGCGCTGGAGGAAATCGTTATGGGGCTGCGCACGCGTCATGACCTGATGCCTTTCGAAAACAATGTCGAAACCAAAAAGATCATGAAAATCTCGCGCACGCTTTCAACAATTACGGGCTTCGCCGTCCAGCCGAACAAGGCAATTGTCGGCGCGAACGCCTTCGCCCACGCCAGCGGAATCCATCAGGACGGCATGCTGAAAAACGCCAACACTTATGAAATCATGACCCCTGAATCGGTCGGTCTGACCGAATCAAAACTCGTCATGAGCAAGCACTCCGGACGCCATGCCTTCCGCACAAAGCTGGAGGAACTGGGCTTCGAACTGGGTGAAAATGCGATCAACGATGCCTTCGCCCGTTTCAAGGATCTTGCCGACCGCAAGAAAGAAGTATTTGAGGACGACCTGATCGCCCTGGTCGAAGACGAAGTCATCCGCGAAAATGAGATAATCAAATTCGAGTCTCTTCAGGTGCAGGCCGGAACCAAAGGCCCGCAAACCGCAACGATGGTATTGAACGTCGACGGCAAGCAAGTCCCCGCAAGCGTTGTCGGGAACGGCCCCGTTGATGCCATCTTCAAGGCCATACGCGAGATTGTCCCGCATGAGGGCGCACGCCTGAAACTCTATCAGGTTCACGCCGTCACAGGCGGAACGGACGCGCAGGCCGAAGTAACGGTCAGGCTCGAAGAAGACGGCAAAACCGTGAACGGGCAGGGCGCAGACGCCGATACATTGGTCGCCAGTGCACGTGCATACATCCATGCGCTCAACAAATTGATGACCAAGCGTTCTTCGGTAAACCCGCAAACGGGCGAAACCAAAGACAACGCCATCGCCGTAAATCCATAATTGGATATGGATGCTAAATTCCAGATAGGGGACAAAGTTATCGTCTCGTCTAAGGGCGGATGGAAAAACAATTGCTCCGCCAAGATCATTGGTGGCCCAGAACCTGTTAATACACTTCAGGGCAAGGATAGTTATTTTTGGGTAGAGTTTGACCAGCCCGAACAAGATATAAACGATGATAATGAATACGAAAGAGCGCAAGTTCTAAGTCGCTACATAACAAAATCATAATCTCTTTGTATGAGATCATAGCATCCAGATAAAACCTGATGTAGAATCCGATCCATGCGCATGGGTCGGATTGCACTAGCTATAGCTTTTATTGTGGTAAACCTCGTCATTCTGCTCGGGGTGCTGTTCTACGTTGTCCCGTGGCAATCCATGCTCGAAGATCACGCATCGCAAGTCATGAAACAAAACGGCTTGCCGAATGCCAAACTTGAAATCGCATTCGTCGGCTTGTCGGAAACCCGCATCCAAAACGTCACCTTCGGCGATGAAAAAGACCCGTTCTCTATTAACAGCCTGCAGGCCAAATACAATCTGCAGGAAATACGCCAAGGCAGAGTCGAAGAGATCGTCATATCTGAAATGCCTGTCACTCTGAAACAGGAGGGCGACGACGCGCAATGGACACTACGTGGTTGGACAGATCTTCTGAAAGCCGAAAAAGGCAAGGAGGGCACGGAAGCCAAGTCGTTTTCACCGCCTGTTACTTCCGAATACAAATCAAACATCCCTGTCGAAAAAATTCGCCTGCAAGAGAGCGCACTTACGCTGATAACACCTTCATTCGGCCTGAATTTGCCGCTGAATCTGACCTGGCAAAAAAGCGATAATCCTGACCTCCTGCTCGAAAAATCTGATCTCAAAATCAATGCGGGGGAATACAACATATCTGCCGCGGCGCAGATGACCGCCGCCCTGAACGAAGCCGAAGAAAAATGGACGGGCAAATGGGCACTTGAAAATCTGAACGTACGGCAGAGGCAGCAGAAATTTCTTCCCGTGGCCAATCTTTCGGGAGCGGCTGAAATGACCCGGCAGGCTCTGACCGTTCGGGGCAGTTTCACCGACGAAACGCAGAATTTTACGGGAGATTTTACTTATACCTATCCGTTCGATCCTGAAAACCCGCCCGAAGATTTAAAAAACAGCATCACGCTGCGCGATACGGTGTTCAGGGTCGTGCAGGATAAAAACGGCTGGCGCATGGACGGCCTGCCTCAATCCGAAAAAGAAAGCCAGCAGCCTTTCATCCCGCCTGTAACGCCCGAATACAAAGCAGCCATCCCCTTCGAAACCGCAACCGTTAAAGATGGCCTGCTGAGCGTAACCGCACCGGCTTGGACGATGGTCATGCCCGTAAATCTGCAATGGAGAAAAGACGCAAAAAAAGAAATCAGCCTTACACCGACAACGATGGAAATCGAAGCGGGTGATCTGGGCATCACAGGAAAACTCGAAGCCGACGCGACCCTGAATGCCGAAAAGAGGCGCTGGGAAGCGGACTGGAACATTCAGAATTTGATCCTCAGCCAGAAAGGCACGGACGATTACCCGCCTGCCACAATAAACGGCAGCGCCACCGCAGATGAAAGCGCCCTTCGTGTCACCGGAAAAATCAAAGGTAAGGAAAACGCCTACAGTGGCGCCTTCCGTTACGTGATGCCCTTCAAAACGCCCGAGAAAACCCACCTCATCCTGACCAATTTCTCAATGCCGTGGCAAGGCGGAACCGTCTCGACCGATAATATGACCATCCCTCTGCGCGAAAAGGCGGCCTACAAATTTACACTGAAAGTGGATAAAGCCTCTGTTGGTAGCCTGATGCGCGAATTTACAGGCGAATACGTGCAGGCCACAGGCACGATCAGCGGCAATCTCCCCGTCACCATAAAGGCGGACGGCACAGTCAGTATCGGGCAATCAACTCTAACCGCGGACGAGGAGGGCACGATCTCCATGCCGCCCGAACTCATCCCCGGTGACACCGCACAAATGAAGCTGACCCGCGATATCCTCGGAAAATTCAATTACAAAAAACTCTCCCTGACCACGCAGGAGCGCGAAAACGGCGGTTTGGACATGAAAGTCAGATTAGAAGGAAATAATCCGAAGGTTCAGGACGGTCGCCCCGTAATATTAACTGTAAACCTGACTGGCGATCTGCTGGACTTTATCACCAGTAGTGTTATGATTTTCACCAGTCCGCAAACCATTATCAAGCAGGGGCAGAAATGAAGAATAATACGAATAATGTTATAATGATGGTCTGCGGCGTTATGCTGCTGGGCGCGTGCACACCGACGGTAAAGGTCGAAGCGCCGGAAAAACCGATTGAAATCAATATGAACGTCAATATCGAACACCGCGTGAAGGTCGAGATTGAAAAAGACGTTCAGGACGCGATTTCCAAAAATGACGATATCTTCTAAAGGAATAAAATCATGAATGCTGTTATGAATATGAGATCACTCGCACTGATGCTTCCGGTTTTATTGCTGATTGCACTTCCCACCTATGCGCTAAGTCTCGATGCCGCGCGCGATCAGGGGTATGTCGGTGAACAACGCGACGGCTATGTCGGGATCGTCAAAAACGCACCGGGCGTGAAAGAACTGGTGAACGATGTCAACACAAAACGAAAAGTCGAATACCAGAAAATCTCCGCGAAAAACGGACAGCCCGTAAGCTTAGTCGCTAAAATAGCAGCAGAAAAAATCATCAATAACCTGAAACCCGGCCATTATTATCAGGCCGCAGACGGGTCGTGGGTTAGAAAATAAACAGCCTTCGCAAAACAGAATAAAACCAAAAGCCCGCATCACATAGACGGGCTTTTTCTTTTGCATCTGCCGACGACATCCACGTAAGGTATCGCCAAGGCGGTCGGTTGTTATGATTGCGAGAACGATGTATTGGCTAAATCAATACATCACTGCGGGGCATCCCCGTGGATTTGAAGAAAACTAACATATCCGCTCATTGCCGGTTGTACGCTTATACGTACCTATGGCAATGAAAAACGCGACAGGTCGCAAAGATGGACAACCGACCGCAACCTTATGGGATGAGAGGGCTATGAAACAGACGGCACAGCAACTTGCCATCGCACTCATTGGCGGCTCATGGGATAGAGACGCGCTCGAAAAACGCATTGCCTATGCTGTAAACATAAAGAATTTTTCTGCCCTGAAACTGGCGGCGCATCTGGAGCTAAAATATAAAGGCCGCTCCCCGCACAGTGTCAAAGACCTGAAAAACGCTATCCTCGAATCCGAGCATTTCACAAAATCTCTGGAAAAGACGCATGGTAAAACACATGTGCATATAACCCCGCAGGCCTTTCTGATGCGCCCGTCCGAAAAATTCAAAACATGGCCGCTTCCAAAGCTTCAAACCAAAGCGGACCTCGCGGCATTTTTGGATGTCACAGAAATGGAGCTGGATTGGTTCGCAGACACATATCAGCGCCAAAAATCGCATAAACACACGGATGAGCAGCTTCATCATTATTTTTATCTCTGGCGCGAACGCAGCAATAAAACCCCGCGCCTGATCGAAAGCCCGAAAACACGCCTGAAAGCAATCCAACGCAAAATCCTTCTCTATATCTTGAACAAAGTACCGCCGCATGAGGCTGCGCATGGGTTTTGCCCGAAACGATCAATCATCACCCACGCGCAAAATCACATCGGCAGGGACGTGGTTCTTTGTATGGACTTGAAGAATTTCTTCCACACCGTTCCCGTTCCGCGTGTCTGCGCGACCTTTGGGGCAATTGGCTATCCCCATCATATAGCTTGGTTGCTCACAGGGTTGTGCACGCATCATCCGTCATCAACGCTTTTAGGTAACAATCTGAAAAAGCTAAGTTTTCCGCAAAGAAAACTTATTTTAAAACCCCATCTCTCGCAAGGCGCACCCACATCCCCAATGTTGGCAAATCTATGCTGCTGGAATCTGGACACCCGCCTTGAGGCATTGGCACAAAAAATGGGGCTCAGCTATTCCCGCTACGCCGACGACATCACATTTTCGGGGGATTATACCCTAAAGGAAAACGCAGCATATCTGCGCGGCACGATTACTGGCTTCGCAAAGGACGAAGGTTTTACAATCAATACTGAAAAGACCCGTCTGATGACATCCTCCCAACGCCAGATTGTAACGGGCATCGTGGTCAACGATAAAATGAACATCGCCCGCGTGGAATATGACCTTCTCAAGGCCGAACTGCACAGCCTTTCAGTCGGCAAAACACTGCCCAAGAAAGAAGACTATTTGAGGCTGGCCGGGAAAATTGCACACTGCACTTCTCTGAATAAAACTCGCGGCGGAAAGCTAAGCACATTATTCGATAAAATCGACTGGGATCAATCCGCCAGCAAGCTCTGAACACGCCGGAAAACGCTTTCAAACATCTCCTCGGTCAGTCGCCCCGTATTCGTATTATAGCGCGAGCAATGATAGGAATCGATCAACCGCAATCCGCCGCCAAGTTCATGCACGGCTTCATGCCCGAATTTAAACGCCGATTGTTTTTGCCCCAGAGCCTTTAAAACCGCATTATGCGAAACCAGCCCCAAACTGACCAGCACCTGCAGGTTTTTCATTCCCGCAATCTCGGTTTTCAAAAACGATAGACAGGTATTGATCTCATCGCCCGTCGGCTTGTTTGCGGGCGGAACACATTTGACCGCATTCGTGATGCGTGCATTGACAAGCGTAACCCCGTCGCCGATATGCGCACCATATTCGCCGAGAGCAAATCCTGTTTTAATGAGAGTCGGGAACAGCAAGTCCCCCGCATAATCGCCCGTAAAAGGCCGCCCTGAAAAATTCGCTCCTTTTAGGCCGGGCGCTAATCCGACAATCAGGACTTCGGCATCGGAGTTCCCGAAACTCGGAACGGGCGCGTTATACTGGGAAGGAAACTTCGCGGCGTTCTCCGCACGGAAATCCTTTAATCGCGGACATAACCCGCAATCAATATCAGGCAGAAGCTCAAAGTCAGAAGATTGATGATAGGAAGGATCAAAACCGGATTCAGCCTTGCGCGTAACATTCGACACAAGACTTAGCTCGTTTTACGCTTGGGCGAGTAATCATCATCGTCATAATCATACTCGTCATTGTCTTGGTAGTCGCGGTTACTGCCTTGATTGTTGTCGTTACGCTGAATATGAGGCGCAAGTTTTTCCAGCTCTAGAAAATGGTCGGCCTGTCGGCGAAGTTCGTCGGCCACCATCGGAGGAGAAGACTTGATCGTACTCACAATCGTAACGCGGACACCCTTGCGCTGAACCGCTTCGATCAGCCTGCGAAAATCCCCGTCACCGGAAAACAGCATAATATGATCGACATTATCGGCCATTTCCATCATGTCTATGGCAAGCTCGATATCCATATTACCCTTGATCTTTTTTCGACCCTGAGAATCGATAAACTCCTTGGTCGGCTTCGTCACCATGGAGTAGCCGTTATAATCCAACCAGTCGACCAGCGGACGGATCGGCGAATACTCCTGATCATCGATAAGAGCAGTGTAGTAAAACGCCCGAACCAGCCGCCCCTGCGAGGCGATCCAGCCCAGCAACTTTTTGTAATCGATATCAAAATCAAGCGCACGCGCAGCAGCGTAAAGGTTTGACCCGTCAATAAAAATGGCGACCTTTTCTTCTGTGTAAAACGGAATGCTGTTGATCATGTTTCGCGTGGACATATTAAATATCGATCCTTATTTTGGTCTTCCTAACGCAAATTACAGACCATGTAGAAGAAAAAACGACTACGATAGTGTGTAACTAAACCGGCTAGTTTTATATTAGAACAATTTAAATATACGGTCTTATCCAATAATTCAATAACTTTTCATATCACCTCATGAAAAGAATGTCACGATGTGATAAAGCCTTGCATTTAAGCAATGCAGACTATAAAACAAGTTCTCTATATTAACAAATAAAGTTACTGAAAAGGCACAACTATGGCACGTGTAACCGTTGAAGATTGTATTGAAAAAGTTCCGAACCGTTTTGAGCTTGTAATGCTGGCAACACAAAGAGCCAGAAAGATCAGCTCCGGTGCGCCTTTGACCATTGACCGTGACAATGACAAAAACCCCGTCGTGTCCTTGCGCGAAATCGCAGATGAAACGGTCGAGCTGCATAATTTGAAAGAAGAAATTATTACAGGATACCAGCGCTTCCTGCCCCATGATGACGAGGAAGAGTCAATCGACCTTATGGATGGCGAAAAGGAATGGGCGGCCAAAGACGCAACTGCGGAAGGTGAAGAAGAGCAAAGCGAAAGCGAAGAAGAAACTGCCGAAGACACCTCAGTTGATGAGCCTGATCTGAACGATATCGCAGGCGCTTAACTTACACCGCACAATCAAGTTTAGGAACCGGGCTTTGTTAGCCCGGTTTTTCTAATTCGGAAATGATTTATTTGTTTTTTCGTGTTAACGTATTTTTTTGGTAGTGAAACAAAGCGTTTAAGACGATTCAGAGCAGTTTTTAATGGGTGAATACGCGGACCTCAAAAAGTCGATTGAGGCATATTATCCTGATTACGATAAAGACCTTCTGCAACAGGCACACGACTTCGCCGAGGAAATGCATGAAGGACAATTCCGTTCGTCCGGTGAGCCCTATTACCTGCATCCTTTGGCCGTCGCCAATATCCTTGCCGAAATGCACATGGATATGACAACCATTATCACCGCCATACTCCATGATACGCTCGAAGACACAAAAGCGACCTTTGACGTCCTCGCCGATAAATTCGGTAAAGACGTGGCTGACCTGGTCAACGGCGTAAGCAAGCTGACACGGATTGAAAGCCAGACGCTCGAAGGAAAACAGGCGGAAAACTTCCGTAAGCTCCTTCTTGCCATGTCCGAAGATATCCGCGTGCTGCTCGTCAAGCTCGCAGACCGCCTTCATAACATGCGCACGATTGACGGCTTTAGCAGACAGGATAAGCGCGTGCGTGTGGCCATGGAAACGCTGGATATTTACGCGCCGCTGGCCGAACGTGTAGGCGTTCATATGATCAAGGCGGAACTTGAAGATTTATGCTTTGCGGAGATTAACCCTGAGGCGCGCGAAAGTATAACCAACCGCCTGACATTCCTGAGAAAAGAGGGGGGCAGCGTTGTCGAGGATATCATCACTGAACTGACCTCGAGTTTGAAAGAGTCTGGAATCGAAGCCGATGTCACGGGTCGTGAAAAAACCCGCTACTCCATTTGGAAGAAAATGCAGCGGAAAAATGTCACCTTCGAACAGCTCTCCGACATTATGGCGTTCCGCGTCATCGTGAAGGATCTGGATAAATGCTATCAAGTGCTCGGCGTCCTGCACAGCAAATATCACAGTGTGCCGGGCCGGTTTAAGGATTATATCTCGACCCCGAAACCAAACGGCTACCGCTCGATCCATACAACGATTATCGGCCCGAAACGCCAGCGCATCGAAGTACAGATCAGAACAGAAGAAATGCATCAGGAAGCAGAGCTTGGTGTCGCTGCACATTGGGCTTATAAAAGCGGCACGAAAGCCGATATCAAGGACATTAAAAAATATCGCTGGCTGCGCGACCTGCTGGATATTCTCGAACAGGAAGCCAGACCAGAAGACTTTCTGGAGCATACAAAGCTCGAACTCTTTCAGGATCAGGTCTTCGTCTTCTCGCCAAAGGGCGACCTTATTGAAATGCCGAACGGGGCAACCCCGATCGATTTCGCATACGCTATCCACTCGGACATCGGCAACAAATGTGTGGGTGCGAAAATCAATGGCCGTATCGCGCCGTTGAATACAAAACTCGGAAACGGAGATCAGGTCGAAATCATCACCGCCAAGGCACAAAGTCCGTCTCCGACATGGGAACGGTTTGTGGTCACAGGCAAGGCACGCTCCCACATTCGCCGCTTCATCCGCCAGCAGCAGCGTGACGAATTCATTACTCTCGGCAAGGCAATGATCCAGAAAGTCTTTAGACAGGAAGGCTATGAATTCACGGAAAAAGCTATCGGGGGTGTCCTGAAAAGCTTCAACGCCGATAACAACGAAGATATCTATGCCGGCATAGGCTCCGGCGTTCTCGTCGCACGAGATGTCTTTAAAACCATCTTCCCGAGCCACAAAACAAAAATCGTATCCCGCCCCGCCGAAGATATGGACGCATCTTTACGCGTCAAAACGGCCGGACAAGATAAACCGATGCCCATTAAGGGTCTGATCCCCGGCATGGCCGTTCACTTCGCGCGCTGTTGTCACCCGCTCCCCGGTGACCGCATTGTCGGGATCGTCACAACGGGCAAGGGCGTGACAGTGCATACAATCGATTGCGAAACCTTGGAAACTTTTGCGGATACCCCCGAACGCTGGCTCGATGTCTCATGGGGTGACGGCGGACCGGACTCACCCGAAGCGCATGTTGGTCGCCTGAACATGACATTTTCGAACGAGCCGGGCGCACTGGCCTCGCTCTCGACGGTCATCGCGAGAAACGGCGGAGATATCACCAACTTCAAAATAACACACCGCTCGCTCGATTTCTGGGAAGTAATCCTCGATGTCTACGTAAAGGACATCAAGCACCTAAACAACGTGATCGCCGCATTGCGTGCGACACCGTCGATTGTCTCTGTCGAACGCGCAAGAGGGCGTTAGCCGTAAACGCAAGAAAAGCGCACCAAAAGCAGGAATTATCCCGCCTTGCGTGCGCCGTCAGAAAAAGGGTCAAGCGGCGCCTTCACAAGCTCCTTGAACGGGAAGTCCAGTTTTTCAGCGCCTTTGAGCTCAAACAGCTCAAGAATACAAATACTTAAAGCAATTTCGCCGCCCAGTTTGCGCACTAAATCACCCGTCGCTCGCATAGTACCACCCGTGGCCAGAAGGTCATCCACGATCACAACGCGTGTACCGCTCTCGATCAGTCCTTCTTGAACCTCTATCGTATCCGTGCCGTATTCTAACTCGTAATCTTGCCCGATCACTTTACCCGGCAACTTTCCCTTTTTGCGAACCATGCCGAACGGAACGCGGAGCTTCTGAGCAACCGACAACCCCGTAATAAAACCGCGAGACTCAATACCGAGAATAATATCCGGATTTTCCGACTTCGCCATTTCGGCCATCTCACCAGCGATATGCGCCCAGACATCGGGCTTCAAAAGAATGGATTGAATGTCATAGAAATTAATACCCGGTTTCGGAAAATCCGCAACGACATCAATATGATCGAGAATATTCATGAAAAATCCCTTATCTCATGCATGGAAAACTATTTCGGCCCTCAGACCATTTTTTCTTTCGCCCCGCCACGTGCTGATATACAGTGGCAGCAACGGATAACAAAAACACTTTATAGCGAATGTTCAAGCGGCGCAAACCCCTATCGACAATGGATAACCTGAAACAGTTTTTCTGGCCGTCTATGGGGTGGAAACGCGCAACGCGATACGTGATCAACAGATTGGTCAGGGTTGCAGATACAACGCATAAAATTGCACTGGGTCTGGCAATCGGCGCGGCTGTTTCATTTACACCTCTTGTTGGAACGCATTTTATTCAGGCCGGCATTATCTCCTTTATCCTGCGCGGCAATGTCTTTTCCGCAATGATCGGCACATTTGTTGGAAACCCGTGGACCTTCCCGTTCATGTGGTGGGCAGGTTTCAGTTTCGGAAGTTTCCTGTTCTCCGTTTTCGGCTTCGAAGGGGCAGACTCTTTGCCCGATGACGTTACGCTTGCTGTTGTTTGGGAATTAGTACAAACGGACTTCCTCTCGCTGTTCCTGCCGTGGATGATGGGCGGATACTTGCTCGCGGCTCTGGCTATTCCCTTTTACTACATTCCGTTCTATTTCTTCGTGCGCGGCGCAAAACAGGCAAGAAAGAAAGCCAAAGAAAAGCGAATAAAGGAAAAACGCGAACGTCTTAAAGAAGAACGCCGCCAAAAACAAGCCGCGGAACAGGCAAACTCAAGCGCATGATCATTGGCATCGGAAACGACATCGTCGACATCAACAGAATTGAAAAAGCGTTAAAACGTCACGGCACCCGTTTCGAAGAGAAGTGCTTCACCGAACATGAGCGAAAAAAAGCATCCCGCCGTCTAAATGCCGGAACAAAAGCACATGTACTGGCCAAACGGTTCGCCGCAAAAGAAGCGTGCGCCAAGGCCCTTGGAACAGGGTTTTCCGAACAAGTCTTCTTCAAGGATATTGGTGTTATTGAAGACGATGCGGGAAGGCCGTTCCTGAAACTTACGGGCGGGGCACTGGCAAAGCTGCACGAACTGACACCAGACGGTCTGGAGCCTGTCCTGCATCTTAGTCTCTCGGATGAACCGCCCATCGCGCAGGCTTTTGTAATTATTGAAGCCCGCCGGATATAAATTTATCTGCTTAACGCCTGTCAGACAGAAATCTTCGCTGGTATTTGCACCACATATAAGGTAAACCCGAATTCATGTCAGAATACAGTGATAAAAAGAATAAAGAGTTCGAAACCTCCGACGCTGCGCAGGACGATCAAGAACAAGATCAAGCCCTCGAAGATGGCGAAGAACAGGATGACGAAAAGAAAAAACCTGTCCTGATGGAAAAGGGCGAACTCGGCGAATTGGCAAAAACGGCATTAATGGCCGTCGCAATTGCTTTGATCATCCGCACGCTTTTATTCGAACCCTTTAATATTCCTTCAACATCCATGAAGCCGACATTGCTGGTCGGTGATTATCTGTTCGTCTACAAACCCGAATACGGTTACAGCCGCTTTTCCTTTCCTTTTGGATTGGCGCCGATGCAGGGACGCGTCTGGGGCGCTGAGCCGGAGCGCGGTGATGTGATCGTCTTTGCCCAGCCCGCAAACACATATGTAAGTTTCATTAAACGCGTCGTCGGCTTGCCCGGTGATCGCATACAGGTCAGAAACGGGCGTCTTTACATCAACGGTGACATAATCCCGCGTGAATTCGTGACCAAAACCGTCGAAACGGATGAGACTGGAAATGAGGTCGAAATGACCGAATATATCGAAACGCTTCCCGGAGGTGTCATACACAGCATCTATGAAGAGACGGACAATGCACCGCTCGACAATACAGAGGAATACGTCGTACCCGAAGAACATTATTTTGTGATGGGCGATAACCGCGATAACTCGCAAGACAGTCGCGTGAAATCCATGGTCGGTTTCGTTCCGCTCGAAAATATTGTCGGCCGAGCAGACTTCCTGTTCTTCTCAACCAACCATTACGCAAAGCTCTTCGAAGTCTGGAAATGGCCTTGGTCTATTCGCTATAACCGCATGTTTATGGATATTGATCCGATCCGCCCGGAAGAAGCGGAAGAGATGACCGGGAGCAAAGATACACCTGCCGAAGACGCAGAAGGCTCTCGGGGATAGGAAGGCGCTGTTATCGCTATGGCTGATCCGCATAAAACATTTCAAAATAAAATCGGCTACACTTTTTCAGATAAAAATCTCCTGCAAACCGCGCTGACACATTCCAGCGTTCGGAAAAAAGAAAATTACGAAAGACTGGAATTTCTGGGTGACCGCGTTTTAGGCGTCGTGGTAGCCGAACTGCTCTATCACCGTTTCCCTGACGAAGCCGAAGGAGATTTGGCAAAGCGCTTGTCTTCTTTGGTGCAGGGCGCGACTCTGGCAAAACTCGCCATAGAAATTGAACTGCCCGCGCATGTTATCTTGTCCGAAGCGGAAAAAGAAGCGGGCGGCAGCGAAAATGAAAATATTCTGGCCGATGTGTACGAAGCGGTGATCGGCGCACTATACCTCGACGGCGGCCTGGAGCCGTGTAAAAAACTCATCCATGCGCAATGGGCAAACATCCTTGATGTAATGATAAAACCGCCCATGCATCCGAAAACCGAATTGCAGGAATGGGCGCAAAGTCTTGGCATCGGTCTGCCTGCATACGAGGTCACAGGGCAGAGTGGCCCCGATCACGCACCGGTATTTGAAATCACACTCTCCGTCGAGGGGCAAGACCCCGTAAAGGCCGAAGGGCGCTCCCGCGCCGAAGCAGAAAAAACGGCGGCAAAAGCAATGATAAAAAAACTGAAAGCACAAAAGTGAATACATCTTCAGAAGAAAACAATCAGAATACCAACGCTCAGAAATGCGGCTTCGTGACCGTCATTGGCCTGCCGAATGCGGGAAAATCAACACTGATCAATAACATCGTCGGCTCTAAGGTATCCATCGTCACCCAGAAGGTGCAGACAACTCGCACAAAAGTCTTGGGCATTGTTGTAAAAGATGAAACGCAAATCATTCTGGTCGACACGCCCGGTATCTTTAGCCCCAAAAAGACACTGGAAAAATCAATGGTCAAGGCGGCTACAGACAGCATAGACGACGGTGATTACGTGCTGCACATCGTCGATGTGAATAAAAAAAATCTGCTTGAGGAAAACCGGCGCATCATAAAACTTCTGGAAGATCGAAAAAACGTTCTGCTTGCGCTGAACAAGATCGATAAAATCGACAAGGAAAAACTGCTGGAGATAACCGTGCAGTTTAACGAAGCGTTTCCCTACCTTGAAACCTTTATGATCTCTGCGCTCAAAGACAAAGGTGTAGACAAAATCACCGAATACCTCAGGCAAAACCTCCCTGATGGTGTGTGGCTTTTCCCTGAAGACCAGATGAGCGACATGCCTCTACGCCTGATGGCCGCAGAAATTACGCGCGAAAAAATCTTCCGCCAACTGCATCAGGAACTTCCGTATTCAATCATGGTCGATACAGAAAAATGGGAAAATTTTGAAGATGGGAGTGTTAAAATTTCTCAAGTCGTGTATGTTGAAAAAGATAGCCAAAAAGCAATCGTCTTGGGAAAAGGCGGTAGTCGAATTAAGGAAATAGGCAAGCAATCCAGAATGGATTTGGCCGAACTTCTCGACACAAACGTGCATTTGAAAATATTTGTCAAAGTGCATGAAAAGTGGTCGGAACATCCTGACACCTATAAGAAAATTGGCTTGGAATTTCTGGGGTAAAAGCGGTGAAAGATTTATGTCATGTGGATAAAGGTTTTTTTTATTTTTTTTGACATGACGTAAGTTTATTGAGCCTGCTATTGTAGTGCTTCTTAATTAAAACCTTTTTTTTTTATTTTGGATCAGCTGGTTACGCTGTTTCCGAAAGCATACATTATATTGTGGAGGATTTTATGAGCTGGACAGATGAACGTGTTTCCCTTTTGAAAAAGCTTTGGGGTGAAGGCCGTACAGCGGCAGAAATCGCCAAGGAGTTGGGGGAAGGCGTTACAAGAAATGCTGTCATCGGAAAGGCTCACAGATTAAAACTTTCAGGGCGGGTCTCTCCCATACAGCAGAATAAAAAGTCTTCTACAAAAACCGTAGAGCGCAAAGTCGAAAAAGTATCAAAATCGATTCAGGTGGTAAAGCCGCTTGCCGCAGCAGCAGAGCCTGCACCTAATCCGGTGAGTCGCGAAGATCAGGATCTGTTCTCCTTAATGGATTTGAAGCCAAGAATGTGCCGCTGGCCTGTTGGCGATCCGCAAGACCAAGAATTTGGTTTTTGTGGCTGCGAATGTATCATGGGGCTCCCCTATTGTTCAGAACACGCCAAGCAGGCCTATCAGGCGGCTACAAGAAATCGCATTCTGCAAGCGGAAAGTGCAGGCGTTTCTTCTGAGGTCAAAGTAAAATCTTCATCACGCAAGGCAAAAGAAGCAGCGGGATAATAGATCGCTCCAGCCATGAGGGGAGATAATGGGAGAGTCAGCTTGAACAGCGCCATGATTGCGCCTTAATTGGTAAATACCACGCAAAAAAACTCACAAAAAAACATTTTAATAAGTCTGAAAAGGACAGGTAAGAGAGTGATTTTTTACCTGTTTTTTGCTATAAAATAGGCGCAAAATCACTTATCACTTCTTTTTTTTGATAAGAAAATAGGAGAAATTTTTTATATTTTTTAAATAAAAACAGTCACTTAATAGATTGTTAAGTTTTTAGCTTGTGATAAATACGATTTAACTAAAATTTTAAGTAATTTTTCACACTTAAAGGTGTATTATGACATTTAGTGTAATTTTATTATGTAATAAATTAATGTATTAATGGTGGGTGCCAAAAAATGAGAAAAGAAAACGGTTTCTCCCTTTTAGAGACAGCGCTGATCCTTCTCGTCCTAGGGCTGATAGCGGTTCCTTACATGCAGCAATATGAGCATTATCTTGCTGAGAGATATACGGCAAAAACCCGTGTGGCGATGTCCACGGTTAATAATGCAATCACAGAATTTTTTGAACTATACGATCGTTACCCGTGTCCGGCAATTCCGGGAATTGGTGTTGATCAAGATTTGCATGGCCTCGAACAATGTCCTGGCCGCGATATGGATGGTGACGGCACACCGATGGCTGCGATGGCCATGGATTCATGTAATCAGGGATATTGTCGGACTGGTGGTCGCGATGCCGACGGTGATGGAAATGATGATGGAGTCTTTATAGGAACAGTACCTTACATCACGTTGGGAATTCCGTATCAGGAAGCGCTTGATGGCTGGAAAAACAGAATAACATATGTCGTGACCGAGTCATTGACGGACTCAGGCACCTTTATCGCCACCAGAGGCAGTATCATGGTCTGGAAGTCTGACGGATCAACGCCGTTAAATTATGGTGACCCTTCGAATCCTTCTGCCAATCCGAAAGATCAAAACGGTCAGGCAACTGCACACTATGCGTATTTCTCACACGGTGACAATGGGAGAGGCGCATATAACTCTGAAGGTATACGCATTGGTGATGTTTGTGACAACACGACGTTCACAGGCGCAGAGATTGCCGCAGCCAGCAAAGATAAAAACGAAATAGAAAACTGCGATAATGATTACGAGTTCACATGGGACTCGGAAGCATACTCTCTCGCAGACGGTTTTGATTATTACGACGATCTCTTCGAATTTAGGGATGGAATCCCCTCGGGCGGAACATGGAATTTTTCAGGCTTCCAGACAGATGTCTTCACAAATTTCGGCGGAAACCTCGGTATCGGAACACCTGATCCGGTCTTCGCGGTTGATGTAAACGGTAACGTTCGCGCAGCAAGCCTTACAAGAGCGAGCGGATATTGCGAAGATAACGGATCGGATTGTTTTACGGCAGACAAAATCGGCGGTTCCGGCATGAACTGTGGAGCGAACCCGATGGCCGGCATAGATTCAAGCACAAGCGTGTGTGATGTCTCAATCCCGCTCGGTCGCATAACGGGGGAATGCAGTAGCGGCGAATACGTAACCGGAATTGATGCGACTGGCGCAGTGATTTGCGAACCGATTTAACCTTTTAAATAGAGGGAGCTATCTCTGAACAAGACAGAGATAAAATGAAAAAATGAAACAGCCAAATACACAATCAGGTTTTACATTAATCGAAATGGCCATGGTCATGATGATTATCGGTATGGCACTCGCTGCAGGCTTGAGCATTTACGCCAGATATATTGACCACAACAAAGTTGTAGACACATCATCCAATATTTCACTTGCGGCAAGGGCTGTCAGCGACTTTCGCGCAAGGTTCGGACGCTACCCTTGTCCGGCATCGCTAACCGCTGCGCGCGGAACGCCAGCCTACGGTCGTGAAGGGGATTGTAATCCCAACAACGAATTCCCAAGAACAGGAAACACAACCACAGATGAAGCGCCCGCCGACAATGCGACACCGGGCTCTTTTGCAGACGGTTTCTTTGTTGAAAGAAGCGCACGCATGATTGATGCGGATAGCGATGGAACTCCCGAAACATTACCTATTGTTGTGAGAGGCTCTTTACCTTTCCGTGATCTGAACTTGCCTGAGGATTTCGCTTACGACGGGCATAACAATCGACTGGCATACGCGGTAACGCGCCGTCTTGCCGTACAGGATACATTCAACCCGCTGCATGGTGGTATTGCTATTGTTGACAATCAGGGAACGCAGGAATCGCTGCTCGAAACACCCGACTCGGGTTTATATGTCGTGTTTAGCCATGGCGAAGACAGCGAGGGTGCATATAGCCGCGCAGGACAACCGATCGAACCTTGTCCGGGGATATCGGATGTAGAAAATGAAAATTGTGATGTCAGCAGTGCAGAAGCAAGATATGTCCATATCCGAAAAGAAGGATCAAATGACGCGGAGCAGTTCGATGATATTCTGTCCTTCTACTCTGGCGCGGACGATTCCCTCTGGGAAATAGCAGAAGAAGACACCGCCGATATTATCCTGCGCCAGACAGGGCGTGTAGGTGTAAACCTGAAAATTACAACTGGAACACTGCCTGATGACTCGGTTGCCGTAAACGGTGTTTTGCGCGCACAGCAGAATTACAGGGCGCAAACAATCTGTGATCTGGGTGGCTCGAACTGCTTCCAGCCCGAATTAATCGGTGGAGCGATCGCAGACGGAGGCGGCATGGAATGCCCGTCGGGTCAGTATCTTTCCGGTATCACGGGTGGCGCACCGATATGTGAGCCAATCCCTGGGACACTTGAAATCAGATGTAATCCGGGCCAGATCATGATTGGTGTGAATTCGGATGGGACAATCAAATGTTCACCGCCGCCTGTGATATGTGCGTCTTCTGATCGTACTATCTGTGGCGCTACGGAAACCTTGCCATCTGCAACAACAGGTACGCAACATTGGCTCGAAGCCGGAGTGTCACGACGCGAACGTTATCAATGCCAAAGCAACGGCAGCTGGCAAACAAATCCAAACTCTGTAACCGGAGTCTGTACCTGCGATCCGGCAGAAACGTTGACGCCGCCACCAGTGGGATGTGGAACCGGATTTGCGGGCATGCGTCCCTTTTACCGTGTACGCCAATGTCCGTCGGGAGAGTGGGGACCACCGGTCTATCAGAACGCTTTCGCGGATGACTGCACATGCACGGGATACACGGAATACAGGGATCTGGCTTGCGGGCCCGGATACAACACCGGAGTTGATCGCGAAAGAAGAATCCATACCTGTGACGGATCTAACAACCTAATTGCCGGCTCATGGGAAGACGATCCTGCAAACGCGACACCTTGTGCTTGTGTCGAGGATGATGTATCGGAAACAAATCTGGCGTGTCCGGGCGGTCTGGACGGCACATATAGCCGCACAAACCACTTCTCTTGCCCGAGTGCGACATGGGATGGCTGGGTTTACGATTACAGCGGTTGTACCTGTGATGACAGCAAGACAAGAACGCGCATTGTTTCATGTCCTGCACCGCAAATCGGTACGATTACCGAGCAAGACACCTACAGCTGTACAGGTGGTACAACGCCCGAAGGCTATCCGGAAGGCTCATGGGACAATGTATGGACACCGATTATCACGGACTGTGAAACACCTCCCCCAACAGTGTGTACATGGAATCCGATTGGAACGCCTGTTCAGGTCGTAACACAGCCGAGCGTGCCGAGAGCGGGTAAAGAATGTCCCTGCGGTACAGGAACGTCCGGTTGTTTCGAATACGGTGATCCGAACTACCTTAAATACAACGTCTGCGTATGTGAGTAAGGAACGGCATGAAAAAGCAAAAGGATAGAAATATGGGAACGTTACTCATGCAAGAGATCAAAAAAGAAGAAGGCTTCTCTCTTATAGAGTTATCTATCGTACTTTTGATAACCGGATTTATCATTGCCGGCGCAGCCCAGTATTACCAGATATATTTGCGTCAAAGCAAAGATCAGGAATCATTCGAAAATATTCAGCTTGTGCGTACGGCTGTGGCCGAATTTTACACAAACCATGGCCGCTACCCGTGCCCGACCGACCCCGCACTTACCTATGACGATCCGAATTACGGATTGGAGATGTGTCCGGGGCGCAACGTCGCTGGCGTGGCCGTACCGAACTTGGCTCTGGGTGCCTGCTGGGGCAGTCTTTGCCGTGTAGAATCCGATCGGGCGGTTGACCTTGATAACGACGGGACTGATGACCCTCAGGCAGTTCTGGTAGGAGCCTTTCCTATCCGTGAAATAATGCGTGAAATGGATGTCGATCCGACGGATTTGGACCCGACTGACGGTGTTGACATGATGCCGGTCGATTACGATTTTCCGGGAGAACAAACGCTTGATGCGTACGGCAATAAGTTTGTCTACGCCGTAACGGAATCAATGACCGATCAAACGACGTACAACAACAACCTCGGCGCTGTCACAATCGAAGATGAATTTGGTGAATCCCTTGTTGAACCGGCCGACACAGCGCATTATGCGGTTGTGTCTTTAGGCGAAAACAGCCGCGGTGCATACAACATTTACGGCAATATTGTCGGGCAGGACTGCGACCCAGCAACTGTACCCGCAACATACGATCCGATGAACCCGAGTGAAGTAAGTCAGGCCAGTATCGAATATGAAAACTGCAACAGTGATTCTGTATTCATTAGCGCACTGAAAAACGAAGAGCAAGGCGACAGCTTCAACGACGATATGGTCGGATTTGAAGTGTGGGCGGCAACCGAGTTGTGGTCACCTTCGCCTGTGAATCCCGTTCATATTTATAACGTCAATGTTGGTAACGTTGGTGTCGGTGTTACAGATCCCGTAGAACGTTTTGACGTGCAAGGCGATGTGCAGGCGTCTGACGTATTGGCGCAGCAGATATGTGATCTCACCACAGGACTGGCCTGTTTCGCCGCCTCTGCAATAGGCGGCCAAATCGCCGACGGTGAGGGGATGAGTTGCCCTGCCGGTAGCATCATGACGGGAATAGAACTCGGCGGACCGATTTGTGAGGAAATCCTGCCCAGTACTGTAACCTTTACCGGAACATGCCCGTCAACACCCACAAAAACCTATGCGGTAGGCGTTAGAACGGACGGTTCAATTATCTGTGAGACGCTTTAAAAGTCAGCCTTAAGAAAATCATTGAGAACCAAAAAACAAAGCCTGCATCATCGCAGGCTTTTTTATCATCCGAATGTAAGAGCAAAACAAACTAATCTATAACTTCAATTCCGACGGCCTCGCGCCCCTTCGAAACAGATTTCAGGGTCACGCGCACACGCTGCCCGGCCTGTAACTCTTCAATCTCCAGACTGTCCAGTAACGTTTTGTGAACAAAAACGTCCTTCATCCCGTCATCAGGAATAATAAAACCAAAGCCTTTTTCGGGCTTATACCACTTCACAAGGCCACCCATTGTAACGGTGCCGTCTTCCTCATTCGTCTCGGGCATGGTGTTTACCGCGCCCTGATCGATAACCTCAAGAACTTCACGCACCTGATGCCCTTTAGGGCCGTTAAAAACCTTACACAAAAGGATGGCACCTTCACCGACAGAATAAAGTCCTGCCTTCTGTAGTGTCGTGATATGAAGGAATGCGTCATAACTGCCGTCTTCAGGAACGACAAAGCCAAAACCCTTCGTACCATTAAACCATTTCAGATGCATACGAACGGTAGAGAGATTTTCTTCAGGAAGGGACTGATCTGGGTTTTGCAACTCGAGAAGCCTTTGAATAAAAATTAGAAAAATATAGATACGCAGGTAAAAAATGATTACCCACTGTCCATAATGCCCCAAAATAAAAATCAAATCCACCCGCTTTTCGCAGAAAACCTCAACATATCAGCAGATAATTTTCTCTTTTTCCTCTTCCTGCTTGAGTTATAAGCGTTTTCACCGGATTATGTTAGAATAGTTCAAACAAGAGATTCATGATGAGTAATCCCGATTATCCTTGGCTGAAATCGTACCCTGACAACATCTCATGGAACATTGAGATCGAGGAAAATCCTGTGTATTCGATGCTTGAAGAAGTATCGGTCAAACACCCTTTCGCACAGGCTTTTGATTTCTACGGCAAGAAATATGATTGGGTGACCATCTGGCATCTTAGCCAGCATTTGGCCAAGGGCTTGCAGGATGAAGGCGTCAAAAAAGGCGACCGCATCGGAATTTTTCTGCCCAACTGCCCCTATTATTTGATCTCCTACTACGCAGTCCTTTTAACGGGCGCGAGTGTGGTCAACCTCAACCCGCTTTATGCGGAGGCCGAATTGCAACACCTGATCGAGGACAGCGAAATCGACATCATGATTTCGACCGATCTGAAATTGCTGCACGAAAAATCCGAAAAAATGCTGCAAAACACGCGCCTGAATAAACTCGTGATGTGCCTGTTTACAAAGTCTCTGCCTTTCCTGAAAGGCATTGCGTTTCAGGTCTTCCGCGGCGACCAGCTGGCGAAGGTGAAGGCAGAAAAAAGAATACTATGGTATGACGAACTGATCGATAATGACGGCGCGGTCAAAATGCCGAAAATCGACCCGCTAAACGATATTGCCGTTCTGCAATATACGGGGGGAACGACGGGCGTACCAAAGGGCGCCGAACTCACGCACCAGAACATCTATGCCAACACGATGCAGTGCAAGGCATGGTTTACCGAAATCGAAGAAGGTCAACAGCGCATGATCGGCGTGCTGCCGTTTTTCCATGTGTTCGCCATGACCGCGGTGATGAATTTCAGCGTAGCTTCGGCTCTCGAAATATACGCCCTCCCGCGATTTGATCTGGAGGATACGCTCAAACTGATCCAAAAATCACAGGCGCACTTCTTCCCTGCTGTACCGGCAATCTATGGCGGCATAAATAACAGTAAAAAAAGAAAAAAATACGATCTGACGTCTCTAAAATACTGCCTGTCCGGCGGCGCGCCGCTCCCCGTCGAGGTAAAGAAAAAATTCGAGGAAAAAACGGGCTGCGTCGTCATCGAAGGCTACGGCCTGACCGAGTCCGCACCTGTGGCCACCGTCAACCCTGCCGAGGGGGTGAACAAGGCGGGTTCCATCGGCCTGCCGCTCCCCAATACGATTATCGAGATCATTAACCCCGAGGACAAAACCACAAAAATGCCCGTCGGCGAACGCGGCGAGCTATGCATCCGCGGCCCCCAAGTCATGAAGGGGTACTGGAACAAACCCGAAGCTACACAAGATGTGCTGCGCCGAACCGAAGACGGCGATCTGCGTCTTTACACGGGCGATATCGCAATCATGGATGAAGACGGCTACATCTTCATCGTTGACCGCTTAAAAGACATGATCATCACCAACGGCTACAACGTCTATCCCCGCAATGTAGAGGAAGCGATCTACCAACACCCGAATGTCGAGGAATGCATCGTCGCGGGGCTGCCCGATGAAAAACGCGGCGAAATCGTAAAGGTCTGGATCAAGCTGAAAGAAGAACGTGAGCTTACGGTCGATGATTTAAAGGAATTCCTCGCCGATAAAATTTCTCCCATGGAAATCCCGAAACTCTATGAATTCCGTGACGAAGAACTCCCCAAAACCATGATCGGCAAACTCTCCCGCAAGGACGTCATCGCACAGGAGTTGGAAAAAGAGACGTAAATGCAAGACATTACGAAAGATTTGTTTCAATTCAATGAGGCTAGGCGCCATCTGTGAAATACCTATTTTGCATATCAAATCGATAGTATTTTGGATGACAGGGTAAGCACATTTATAAAAATTGAAAAACTACTCTTTAAGGCTCTAATTCTTGAAAAGCACAAAGTGCCTCAAACGGAATTTGGTGTTGAAAATTTTGGCTCAAAAGCAAGTGAATTCATCGAGGCAGAAATCGATCCGGACATAGATAGATTGTCAATTTTAAGCAGCGATAGAAAACAAGGAAAAGCGTCACAATGGATAGAACAAACAATCGAAAAGAAAGACTATGCGGCGGTATCATTAAAATTTATAGATTTTTTCGATTGGCACCCCAACAACCAAAAAGGCAAATCGTCTTGGCCTTACACACGTGTGGAAGTTCGCATTAATAAATATGAAGAACCAAACTTCGAATGGCTGATCTCGAATGAAAATATCTCTTCATTTTATCTAACTTTCACTGCGTAACTGCAATAAATCCATCTCGTAATTATACTCTATATCCTCCGCGCCGTCGGGCCAGAGGATCGTCTTGCTCTCAGTAAAAACAAACCCGTGCCGCAGCATTGCCTTGCGCGACCGTTCATTCCCTCGCCGATGCCCTATGGTTAATTGTGTCCACGGCTCATACTCTTTCGCAAAATCAATCCGCGCTTTATAAAATAAATCCGCGTAGCCCTTGCCGCGATACTCCGGCGCGATATAGCTCATCGCCATCACACCCGTTTTCCCGCTGGGGTCTTCCCGCCACGTAAACACAGCCGTAATTCCGACCATTTTATCGCTCTTGGAATCAAACAGCCCGAACACGCACTTGCCCTTACCGTCAAGCGTCTCCAGCCAGTATGAATCGGGATGATTGCGCGCATCTTCAAGCGTTGAGGAAAAGTAGCCCGGATGCATCTCCAGTGCTTTCAGCCTTAACGCGCGGAATTCTATAACATCGTCCTGATTTAAAACACGCAGGAAAACCGCGCCGTCCTCACTCTGATAACGTGTAGGAAGCGCAGACATACCCATTTAACCGCGCAATACGCCGCCGGCCTTTTCCGCCACCGCATCAATCACTTTTTGCTGCAAGTCTTCGATCTCTTTTTCCTTCAGCGTCGCCTCGATCGGCTGGATCGTAATCGACAGCGCGACGGATTTCTTGCCGTCTTCAACGCCTTTGCCCTGATAAACGTCAAAGACATGCGCATCCGTAATCAGCTTTTTATCCGCGGAAATTGCTGCACGTACCAGATCATCTGCCTGCGTCTTTTCATCAACCACAAACGCAAAATCACGGCTCAGCGGCTGGAACGGCGAAAGCTCGAGAAGCTTCTTCGTCGTGCCCTTTGCGCGTGACGCGGGGATATTCCCAAGAAACACCTCAAAACCGACAACGCGCTCCTTAATACCCATCTCTTCCAGAATGGCGGGGTGAATTTCCCCGAACTGCGCCAGCACGTTCTTGCCCAGAGCCAAAACGCCGCTGCGCCCCGGATGATAATAAGACGCCGCATCGCGCGATACGCGTGCATTGCCCGCAGGCGCGCCGCAAGCCTCTAAAACCGCAAGCGCATCCGCCTTCGCATCATAAAGATCAACCGCACGGTTCTCATGCTCGCCCGACCAGTGTTTTTCGGCATTGCGTCCGATACGAATACCGCCCGCAATCATATCCTGCCCGTCGGGTTTCTGACTGCGAAAGACGGGGCCAACCTCACAAAATCCGACATTCGCAAAACCACGATCCGCATTCCGTCCCGCCGCATCAATCAAGTTCGGCAAAATAGAGGGGCGCATTTGATCCAACTCGGATGAAATCGGATTGGACAAGCTCAGCGCAGGATTGTCGTTAGAGCCAAAACGCGCCGCCAGATCTTTGGGCATGAAGGACCATGTCACACATTCATCCAGCCCCCGCACAGTCATCGCCGCACGCGCCGTCCGCACACGGCACAGAGTTTCCGTTTCAGCCGGAGCGGTAACCGCACCTGCACTGCGCACGGAAACGGGCGGCACATTTTCCAACCCGTAAATACGGATAATTTCTTCCGTCAGGTCTGCCTTGCCCTCGACATCACCGCGCCATGACGGCGGCGTCACGTTAAATCCTGCCGCGCTCTCTTCGACCTTAAAGCCAAGGTTTTCAAGAATTGTTTTCTGCTCGCTCGCGGGCACATCAACACCGCACAGCTTAGACACATAAGCAGGATCATAGTCAATCACGCGCTGCCATTGCGGAACATCGCCCGCCTGAACAACCTCGCTGACCTCGGAATTCTCATCACCGCACAGCTCAAGAATAAGCTTCGTCGCAAGCTCGATCCCTGTACGGGTAAATTCAGGATCGACGCCACGCTCGAAACGGTAACGCGCATCACTTTCAATGCCAAGGTCGCGACCCGTGCGCGCAATACGTATCGGTGTAAAATAAGCGGCCTCAAGGAAGACGTTCTGCACATCATCCTCACACCCCGTAGAAACGCCGCCGACAATACCGCCAAGCCCGATCAGGCCGCTGTCATCGGTAATGCCAACCGCACCCGCCATTGTTTTATAGCTCTTGTCATTCAGCGCGTCGATGTCTTCGCCGTCCTTGGTTTCGCGCACAACGATATTGCCCTTGACCTTATCCGCATCATAAACGTGCAAGGGGCGGGCATATTCCATTGTCATTAAGTTCGTAATATCCACCAATGCGGAAATTGGGCGCAAACCAACGGATTTCAGCATATTCTGCAGCCACATCGGGGAAGGACCGTTTTTGACGCCCTTGATGTAACGCCCCAAAAACATCGGGCATCCGTCCGTATCCTCGATTTTGACATCAATCGGGGACTTAAACGTGCCTTCGACGGGCGCATCATCAAGCTCGATTAACGTGCCAAGCCCCGCAGCAGCCAGATCCCGCGCAATCCCGCGCACACCCGCGCAATCCGCACGGTTAGGAGTCAAACCAATCTCGATCAATTCCTCATTCAGCCCGAAAATATCGGCCATCGGCGTGCCGACTTCGTATTTTTCGTCAACTTCAATAATGCCCTCATGCTCGTCCGAAAGCTCCATTTCACGCTCGGAGACCAGCATCCCGCGTGACTCAACACCGCGAATTTTTGCCTTTTTCAAGGTCATATCAAGACCCGGAATATATGTGCCCTCTGGCGCAAAAATGCCCTTCATACCTGCTCTGGCATTAGGTGCGCCGCACACAACCTGATGCTTTCCGTCCTCGGCTTTCACCGTACAGACCTGCAATTTATCGGCATCCGGGTGCTTTTCTGCAGCCTCGACATACGCCACCTTAAAAGGGGCAAAAACAGCCGCTTTGTCTTCATAATCCTCTAATTCTAGACCGATAGAGGTCAGCTTTTCGCAAATTTCTTTCGAATCGGCGTCTGTGTTCAGGTGGCGCTTCAGCCAGTTCATGGTAAATTTCATAACAAAACCGTGTTTTTAGTCGTTTTAATCGCGTATCATTATTGTTCAGGCTGCATATCTAAGCCGAAAAACAATGAAATTCCAAGGGTTTTGTGAATATTTTGACAACCAAGATAAGTTTGCCTAAAACTGACTCCATATGATATGATTTAACAGAAAATTAATGGGTGTATTGCGCCTTGCGCAAACAAAAATAAATAATACTGAGAGATAGAGGGTTAATAATCATGGCAACCGATCCAGCAGCTCCGGTAGTTGAAGACACTGAAACACCGACTCCTGCCCAAGTAGACGTGAGTACACTTAGTCTTGGACAACTTGACGAGGCCTTAGCAAGAGGCGAGGCTGTTGATGATGCTCAGCTTACAGTGATGGCTACTCAGGCTTACACGCAGCTTATGGCTGCGACCAATAACGATCCTGCAGCGACCATCGACGCTATGCAAGAAGGCGGACTTCTGAACGCCGAAATAGCCGGAAAATTTAAAACTGCGATTGAAGGTGCCGGTGGAGATGCCGCTAAATTCGCAGAAGAAATTGTCAAAGACAGAGAATCCCTCGCTCAACTCGCGATGCTTCAAGCCACAGCTGCAGCAGCAGGCGCGGGAGCAACGGCAACAGCAGCCGTAGGGTTTGATAATCCTGAATTTCAGGCAAAGATGATGGAACTCTTTGCGAAAATTTTTGAGCCGATCCTGGAAGGTTTAACAGGCGAAGATATAGATCTTGCCGGACTTCTCGGAACAGCGCAACAGGAGCAAGAAGAACCCGCGGCAACAGGGCAGGAACAAACACCTGAGCAACAAGGCGCGACTGTCGTAGACAACTCCGGAGTTAACGTCACTGATGATTCTGCTGGACCGCCGGCCAATGAAACCGCAAATGCAGAGACGGACACAGATGTAACCACGGACGTAACAGCTGTTGAGGAAACGGCAGAAGTTACGACATCTCTGACGGCTAACGATGTGACGCTAACCAATTTCGACTTTACATCACCGGGCTTATTGACAACCGCAGATTACGGTTTTTCTTTAACAGATTACAGCTCTCCGGGTTTCGGAACCGAATTTGATTTAGGAACGAACTTTGACTTCGGTCTGGACTCTGATCTCTTGGCCTTAGATACGGATCCTTATGGATTCGAAACGTCTGGCTTCAATGTTTTCCAGACGGATTACAGTTCGCCGCAATTCCAGTTAGCTGGACTGGACGCTAATGTAGATCTGATGATCGGAACAACGACGCTTGGCGGCATGCAGCCGGTCGATCGATTTAACAGTCTATCCTTAAATGATCCTAACAACTTTACGTTAAGCAACCCGCAGATTGATACGGGTGCAGGCGCAGGATTTGATGTTTCGGCAGATGATGAACTGAAGCTCACTACGGCTGCAGCAGGTCTGAGAGCATAAACTCAACTGATCGGTAAAACGTAAAACGCGAAATCAAGTTTAATGCCAAGGTTCTTGTAGAGAGCCTTGGCATTTTCATTATCCTCGGGCGTAAGCCAATACATGCGCGCCCATTTTTCCTGAACGCCCTTTTGAATAACGCATTCCACCAGCCGCCGCCCGATCCCCTTGCCGCGGTAGGAAGGATCAACAAAAACATCCTGCAGATAGCATACAGGGCGTAAATGCCCCGTCGTCGGATGCAGAACATAATGGGAAATACCGAGAAGCTTGCCCGCTTGCTCTGCGCAAATCCCGAAAACCTGCTCATCCTCGGATAACAAGCGCCGCCACGTTTCTTCCGTGACCGCTTCATCGCGTACACCAAGATTATTCGCATCCCACAACGGCAGCCACTCGGCAAAATCGTTGTATTCTAATGGACGAAAATTAATCTGGTTCATCTATTTGGACTTTTGTACGCCTGTCGCATTGTTAGGCCGATCCAGCGGATCAAACCCGTAATGGCGCAGCCATCTGACATCGCTTTCGAAGAACGTACGAAGGTCGGGTATCCCGTATTTGAGCATCGCCATGCGCTCGATCCCCATGCCGAAGGCAAACCCTTGATACTCGTCGGGATCGATCCCGCAATTTCGCAGGACATTTGGGTGCACCATACCGCTACCCAGAATTTCCAGCCAATCATCAATGCTGCCGTCTTTATTCGCACCGATCTGTAAACCGCCGCCTTTGCGTGAGCAGCCAATGTCCATCTCCGCGCCCGGTTCAACAAACGGGAAAAAGCTCGGGCGGAATTGCACGGGCAAATCATCCATCTCGAAAAACGCCCGCACAAAATCCATCAGACAACCTTTCAGATGACCGAGGTGAATATCCTTGTCAATCAAAAGCCCTTCCATCTGATGAAACATCGGCGTATGCGTCATGTCGTAATCTGAGCGATACGTGCGCCCGAAACAGATAATCTTATGCGGCGGCTTATTCGACTGCATGTGTCTGATCTGAACCGAAGACGTATGCGTCCTCAAAAGCTTGTGCGCTCGTTCGCCTTCTTCTTCAGGATCATCGGGCAGGAAAAACGTATCCTGCATTTCGCGCGCGGGGTGACCGGGCGGAAAGTTCAGCGCTGTAAAATTATGAAAGTCATCTTCAATGTCAGGCCCTTCGGCCACGGCAAACCCCATATCCGCGAAGATAGCGGTCAACTCCTCAATCGTCTGGCTGATCGGGTGAACGTGCCCTTTGTATTCAGGGCGGGGGGAGAGCGTGATATCAAGCGTTTCTTCGGCAAGACGCGCATCCATTTCCTGTGTCTTAAGAGCGGATTCCTGTTTCTTGATCAAATCGGCAATCTCGTCCTTGAGCGCATTTAAGGCTTGTCCCTTGGTTTTGCGTTCTTCGGGATCCATTTGCCCGAGCGTCTTCATAAGTGCCGTAATGCGCCCTTTTTTGCCCAGAACGGTCACACGCACATCATCCAGAGCCTTCAAATCGTTTGCGCCCTGAATTTGATCCGAAATTTCGGTCTTTAAAGCTTGTATATCATTACTCATGAGATTGTTTTAATCGCACGGGGGCGCTCTGTCAAAGCGGAAGTCCCCATTTCTTCTGCAAAATTGACGGAACGGCCGACAAGCTGCCGATCACATGATCCGGTTTGGCCTTGCGTAAACGCTTTTCATTAATGCAGCCGCCCGTAATCCCGATCGAGGTAATACCGAGTTTTCGCCCGAGATCCGGCTCTTCCATGCTGTCCCCGATGATAAAGGCGTTATCGGGATGATAGCCGCGCTTGACCATGTAATCCGAGAGCCGCTCGAGCTTGCTGGTCGCACTCAGAATACTTGTACCGTCGCACGTATTCGCAGAAATAAAGTGGAAATAGTCACCTATGCCAAGACGCTCGAGGTGATGTTCGATTTTCACGGTCAGATAATTACTCAAAATGATACACGTCACACTGTGACCGCGCAGCCAGTCCAGCAACTTTCGTGCATGCTGCCGCGTTCGCGCACGTTCTGCCAGACGGTCGTAATTGCTTTGAAAAATCTCGTTGGCCTCATCCTTCGTTGCAAGCACCTGATCAATGTCGCAGCCATTGCGTTTATAGTAATGGATAATCGGAAAATCAAAAGTTTCCAGCTGTCTTTCGAAGGAAATCGGTCGCACGCCATAGAATTCAAGACAGGCATTGGACGCTTCCCATGCCATCTTGGTGTCCGCAATCAATGTCCCGTTCCAGTCAAAGACCGCAAGTTTACCAGAGGTCATTGAAGGTCGCTTTCCTCTTCCTCAAGTTCCGCTTCAAAGTCTTCATCGTCAACCGTCTTCAGTATTTTGCTTCTTAAGTCCAGTTGCTCATCCTTATCCGGCAAATTCGGACAAAGACAAAGAAAAGGATCATCGTCGATCGAAGAAAGCCATCTGTCTATACCAACGAGAGTATTGCCGAAATCATCCTCACCCTTTTCACCGATATCGACGGAGACTTCCAGAAACTGATACAAAACATCGTTTTCGTTTGTATAGCGAATAAGATAGTCAAAGGAAGCAGTCCAAACAAAATTATTATTTTTGACACGAGGATCGCCGATTTTTATCGGGGATATGACCGTTCCCGAAAGCGTTTGGCGATTATCAACGACATTTTGTAAATATCCGGAATTTTCCATTGTCCCGTAAAACGAGCGATACCCGCGGTGTGTAAAGTATTCTTTTGTCGCCCGCTTTTTTACGTCGTATTTGTGATAGGGAAAATTGAACAAATCATTCGCTGCTAAAGACAACCAGCCTCGTATTTCTTTTTTTTCTATATTCGGGCCTTCTTCATATTTTGCAACATAGTCATCCTGATACACTTTTTGGGCAAGCGCATCGTGCGCCAAACCAAAACAGGCGCAGAAAAAAGAGACAGTTAAAACAAAATAAAAGCGAATATTAGTCTTCATGGTATTTTACGTATCCTCAAACTCAAAAACACAATCCCCTCCTTATATCATAAGAAGGGGATAAACAAAATAAAGCTATATCAGCAATTAAGCAGCTTTTTTGCTGTTTTTCTCGATTGCCTTTTGCGCACCTTCGGCCAGAGCCTTGAAGTCTTCAGGATTGTGAATCGCAATATCTGAAAGTACTTTTCTGTCCAGCTCGATACCGTCCAGTTTCAGGCCGTGCATAAACTGGGAGTACGTCAAACCGTGCAAACGGGCTGCGGCGTTAATACGCTGAATCCAAAGAGCACGGAAATTCCGCTTTTTCGTACGGCGGTCGCGATAAGCATATTGACCTGCTTTTTCGACGGCCTGAACGGCGGTGCGGAAACAATTCTTCCTGCGGCCGTAATACCCTTTGGCTTGCTTGATAACTTTTTTATGTCTTGCGCGGGCGCGTGGGCCACCTTTAACTCGTGCCATCAGTTGCCTCCTTCATCTTTTTTACCTGCAGGCTTGCTTTTACGCTTGCGGCTGTAAGGCAGGAAATTACGAAGAACAATACGCGCATCCGGCTCACTTAATGTGTCCATGCCACGTGCCTTACGCTTCATAGATTTCGGCTTGTTCATCATCATGTGACTTGTAAAGGCTTGTCCGGCTTTCACCTTACCTTTTTTCGTCACTTTAAAGCGCTTTTTCGCGCTCGAGTGCGTTTTCATCTTCGGCATTTTTTTCTCCTTATATCTAGAACTATTACACGCAGCCGAGGCATGCCGATACATTGAGCCAAACTGCTTTTCTTAGAAGTGTGGTTTATAACGCACGATTTAGACGAAATGCAAGTACTTTTAGCACTTAAAGCAAGGCATAGCGGTCAGAAAAACATTTGATATGATAATGCATCATTCTGCGGTGGGAAATATCAATCAGGCCGTGCCCGCCGTCTTCAAACGTTGTAATCTCGACACGCGGCCCCTTAAAGTGTTGACGCAGCAGCTCCAATTGGCTGATCGGAACCAGTTTGTCTTTTTGCCCGTGAAAAACCAGCATCGGGACGTTTACGCTGCTTATTGCGTCTTTAAAGTCTTTATTCTTGAGAGAAGCCAGAAACTTGCTGGTCACTATTTTTGCATGTTCGCCATTTGTGTTTGTATGATCAACCTTCCTGAGGTCTTCCTGCAGAAGCGAGTCATAAACCATATTAGGATCCAGCAACGGCCAGGCCAGCACAATAAAACTGACACCTTTCTCCATATTGGAAAACGCAAGCGAAGCACCCAGCCCTTCGGCAATAATCCCGAACCGCTCGTATCCTTGGGCACGAGCCCATTTAAACATATTTTGTAAATCTTCGGACGCGGTTTCGACTGTAAAGTTCTCCTTTGAGCCTTCGCTTTGACCGCAACCCCTGAAATCAAAACGAACGGTCTGTAAACCTTGCTCGACAAGCAGTTTTTCAACGCCGCCAAACAGATTATCATGATTATCCTTCGTCCCCGGATAACCATGAATCATAATAATTAATGTTTTTTCGGCTTTTTCTGTTAATTTTTCACTCGGCCGAGCCACCAGAGCACTGATTTTCTCACCGCTAGGGCCTTGAATCTGTATAGCTTCATTCATTTTAGCATCCCACACACTGCTAATACTTTAGTATTATATAATTTAACATAATAACCTGTGGTTGATAAGTTTTTTTTATTGCACCCGACCTTTATCCCTTGCGATGGAAGGAGTGCGCAATTACTCTGAAAACACCTAACGATCATATGAAAGCACCGCTTAATGAGGATTTCCGGCAAAATGTCATGTAATTTTATGCGGCTGAATATGCTTATTCTGGCCTGTTTTATGATGATATCCTCGTCCATGGCCGAAGACGTGCCGCCTGCCGTGCCGGTGATTAACGTTGAGGTCGAGCAACTTGACCCCGTTGAACCCGTCAAAACACAGCAGAAAAACACTCAAAAACAGCAATCAGAAGACGTCACCGCGCGTAATCAGAAGCCAATACCGGAGAAAAAACCTGTAAAACCGGATACAAAACAAGACTCTCAAGAGCCAACTGAAACATCAGAAACACCGGAAACAGGGAATGAAATCACCGATGAAGCCGTTGCCACAGTAAAAACAAAGCCTGAAAAACGTTTGAGGCCTGTTGTCGTGGTTGAGCTCTTCTCCTCACAGGCTTGTGTATTCTGCCCGAAAGCCGACGAATTCCTCGGTCGATTGACCGCACAGGAAAATATAATCGCGCTGTCTTGCCATGTCGATTATTTCGATGTGAAAACGGGCTCGCTCTCCCATCCGTTCTGCAGCGCGCGTCAGGCCGGATATGAATCAACCTTGCGCGGCGGGCCGAAATACACCCCGCAAATGGTTATCAACGGAAAATACGACGCTGTCGGATATCAGCGCAAACAGGTCTTAAAAACCATCATTCGTGCCAGAAAAGAAAAGCCGCTCATCACACCTGTGCTTGAGCAGGATCAGGGCGCAAAAACATTTACACTGACATTGCCGCAGCAAAACGACCGTATGAGTAAAGAGGAGCGCACGAAGCAGGGCTGGGAAAGCAAAACACCGGCTTTAAGTGATGCGGCCATGAAAATTTATCTCCTTGTCTTTGATAAGCCCAACACGCTGGTTGTGGCTGATGGCGGGAATAAGGGAAAAGAGATTACCTATTACAATATTGTCTCGAACGTCGGTTTGCTAGGCGGCTGGAACGGTGACCCGCGCAAACTGCGATTTGACCCGAAGTTAAAGCCGAACTCCCGCGGTTTCGCTGTCCTAATCCATGACAATGCAAACGGCCGGATCGTCGGCGCGGCACAATACATTAAGCCATAATCATAGAAAATTTGTTGAAGCCTAAAAAAGCGAAGCCACCCCCTGCGTTAACAAGGAGCGGCTTGCTTTCCGTGTGTGGGGAACTTTATAAATTCTTATGTATTCACCCGTGTTAGGTGGCTTTTGTGTGGGGGGTTAGCCACCCGAACGATGAGGGTGTAACATGCACTGCAAAATTGAGTCAACAAAAATCTATGAAACATAGCGTTGAGTGCATAAATAATTCATATTACTAATATAATATATGAATAGATTCTAATGCGCTGCGGCCCAGCTTTGCCCGTGTCCGGCTTCCGCATCCAGTGGTACGGAAAGCTCTACACCATTGATTTTAAATGAATTTTCCATGACACGGCGGACAATTTCAGTTGTCTTCTCAAGCTCATCCCGCGGTACTTCAAAAATCAATTCGTCATGCACCTGCAGCAGCATCTTGGCCTTCAATCCTTCACCCTCCAGAGCCTTCGGCAACCGCGCCATTGCAATCTTCATGATATCCGCTGCCGTCCCCTGCAGAGGCGCATTAATCGCCTGCCGTTCTGCTCCGCGCACCCGCATAGGGTTCTTATCCTTAATCCCCGGAATAAAGCACTTCCTGCCGAACAGCGTACGCACAAAACCGTGTTTCTTGGCTTCGTCCTTGGTGCGCTCCATATATGCTTCGATCTCATGAAATTTAGCCAGATACTTTTTGATAAAGCTACTGGCCTCCCCGACATCGCATCCCAACTGTTTAGCTAGTCCGAAACCTGAAATACCGTAGATAATCCCGAAATTAACCGCCTTGGCCTGACGCCGGATTTCCGGAGTAACTTCATCCAGTGGCACATCGAAAACCTGCGACGCCGTCAGGCTGTGAATATCGACATCATCTTTGAACGCTTGTTTTAGTGCATCTACCCCCGCCATTTCCGCAGCCAGCCGCAACTCCACTTGCGAATAGTCAACCGACAGCAACACATGCCCGTCCGACGCGACAAACGCTTCTCGGATTTTGCGACCCTCTTCGGTACGGATTGGAATATTCTGCAAATTCGGATCGGACGACGCCAGACGCCCCGTACTCGTCCCCGTCATGTGATAGGACGTATGCACGCGGCCCGTCGTGGGATTAATCTCGTTCTGCAGGGCGTCGGTATAGGTGGATTTAAGCTTCGCTAACCCGCGGTGCTCCAGAATTTTCTGAACAATCTCATGCCCCTCAAGGCTGAGCTTCTCCAGAACGTCAACCGACGTGCTCCAATCGCCTTTCTTGGTCTTCTTACCACCCTGTAAACCCATCTCGTCAAACAGAACCTCGCCCACCTGTTTAGGAGAGGCGACATTAAACGGATGCCCCGCCAGCGTGTGAATCTCTTCTTCCAGAACGACAAGCTTCTTGCCGAAATCATCACTCATGGATTTAAGGACACTCGGATCAACCTTAATACCCTCAAGCTCCATTTGCGCGATCACCTCGATCAACGGACGTTCGATCGTCTCGTATACCGCCGTCATGCGCTCCCGCGCAATCCGCGGCTTCAGGATTTTATGCAGCCGCAAAGTCACTTCCGCATCTTCCGCGGCATAATCCAGCGCATCCTTGATCGCAACCTGATCAAACGTGACTTGCGATTTGCCCTTACCGGCAACCTCCTCGTATTTGATCATCTTATGCCCGTAATACATCTCCGCAAGATTATCAAGCGAATGGCTGTGGCTTGCCCCGTCAAGAACATAGGACATCAGCATCGTATCATCACACGGCCCGACATGAACCCCGTGTTTGGCAAAAATCTGCCAGTCATACTTCATGTTATGCGCGACCTTGAGAATTCCCTCATGCTCCAGCAACGGTTTAAGAAGCGTGAGCGCCTCCTCCATATCCATCTGCGCCAGATCATCATCTGTATCACCAAAAAGATCGCCTGAGACCGTATGCCCGACGGGAACATAAACGCCTTTGCCGATCGTATGCGAAAGCGAAATGCCGACCATCTTCGCCTTGGTGGGGGTCAGCGCGGTCGTCTCCGTATCTACGGCAATCACGCGTTTTTCCATCGCCTCGGCAATCCATGCCTTCAACGCTTTCGCATCGGTGATTAACGTATACTCATTCTTCTCCGTCGGCGGCAGTTCCTCTTCTTCGACATGGGCTTCCGCAACCTCTTCGTTGCCGCCATCAGCCTTTTTAACGGGAACGGGATCGCCCCCCAAACGGCGGATAATCGAATTAAACGCATGTTTTTCCAAAAACGCCATCAACCCCGGCTTATCGGGATCATGCGTTTTCAGATCATCCAGCGGCACAGGCACAGGCGCATTATCGTCCAGCTTCACCAGCTTCTTCGATATCCGCGCATTCTCCGCATTCTCGATCAGCTTCTCGCGGCGCTTCGGCTGTTTGATTTCGCCCGCATGCTCAAGCAATTCTTCAAGACTGCCATATTCGTTAATCAGCTGCGCCGCCGTCTTGATACCGATCCCCGGCACGCCCGGTACGTTATCCGTGCTGTCCCCCGCAAGCGCCTGCACATCCACCACGCGCTCCGGCCCGACGCCGAATTTCTCATGCACGTCTTTTTCCTCGACCCATTTCCCCTTCATGGGGTCCAGCATCCGCACACCGTCCCCGACCAACTGCATCAGGTCTTTATCGGAAGACACAATTACAACCTTCTTGCCCTGCGCCCGCGCCAGTTTCGTATACGCGGCGATCAGATCATCCGCCTCATATCCTTCCAGCTCGATCGCGGGCAAATCAAACGCCTCCGTCGCATCACGGATTAACGGAAATTGCGGAATCAAATCTTCGGGGGTGTCATCGCGGTTGGCCTTGTATTCGGGGTAAATCTCATTGCGGAAATTTTCCCGCGCGGCATCGAAAATCACGGCCAGATAGGGCGCATGATAATCCTTGAACATCTTGAGAAGCATATTCGTAAACCCGTACACCGCGCTCACGGGCGTACCTTCGGGGTTTGTCATGTCACCGCGCCCCGAATAGGCCAGCGCGAAATAGGCCCGGAAAATAAACCCCGAGCCATCGACCAGAAATAATTCATCGGTATTGTCACTCATGCACAGTAAATTGAACGAGTCGCATGGACATGTCCAGACACCTCGTGCAGGATATCGCTGATCTTTACGGGAAAAGAAATGTCATCTGATAAAAATAAAGCCAAACCCCAAACCATCCGCCTTGACCGCCTGCTGGCCAATCTCGGCTACGGCAGCCGCAAATCCGTCACCAAAATCATCAGGGCAGGGGACGTGACCCTGAACTGCGAAGTCCTCGCAAGCGAAAAAACCGCCGTCGATATCGCCCAGATCAGGGCGGGGAATCTTCTTCTCGACGGGGAGCCGCTCGACCCGCCCGCACCGATGACGGTCATTCTCAACAAACCCGTCGGCTATACGTCCTCCCACAATGATGCGGGGCCGATTGTGTTTGACCTGCTGCCTGACCGCTGGCATATGCGAAAACCAAAACTGTCAATCGCCGGACGGCTGGATAAGGACAGCTCGGGCATGCTCCTGCTCACCGATGACGGGCAGCTCCTGCATAAAATCATCAGCCCCGCGAAACCTGAGAGAAATAAAGAGGGACGTGCGCATATTCAAAAACACTACCGCGTGCAGCTCCGCGATGCGCTCAAGGGCAATGAAGCAAAAATATTCAAAAGCGGCGAACTTATGTTACGCGCAGAGGATAAACCGCTTCTGCCCGCACAATGGACGCAAGGCGGCGAGCGCGAGGGCGTTATGATCCTGAGCGAAGGCCGCAACCGCCAGATCCGCCGCATGTTCGAATCGCTTGGCAACGAGGTGATATCCCTCCACCGTTTCCAAACGGGCGACCTCCCCCTCGGCACACTCCCCGAAGGCGAATGGAGGATACTGTCAGAGGAAGAAGTGGAAAAAGTTATTCACCACCTGCCAGAATCCTAAGGGCACGATCACGAATAGCCTCCGCTTCATCCCATCCCGGATTTAATTCAAGAGCACGATTGGCATGTTTGAGGGCATTTTCAATCTTACCAGTCTGGATTTCCGCACCGGCAAGAATGGTTAAAGTATCAGAATTTTCTTCTAAAGCATTGGATTGACGACAACAGAAAGCGGCGTCCTCAAAATGCTCCTGATTATAATGCAAAGATCCAAGAAGTACCCAAGTGACGGCTTTCTTGTCGTCTATATGAAGGCTTTCTTTGTAAGCTGCCTTTGAATCTTCAATACGCCCAAGGTCTTCCAAAGCACTAGCTTTTCTTGCCCATAAATACCAGTTGTTAGGCTTAATCTGGATACATTCCTCAAAAAGCCTGAGTGCCTCTTCAAGTTCACCGCGATCCTCAGCATCACACGCCTGATCCAGAAGCTCTAAAGCCAAATCTCGTTCATTTTTCTCAGACATCCCCACACTCCACACAAAAAAAGAGACCCCGGCAAAAAACTGCGGGGCCTTTGAGGTTGGGGTGATAAGCTGACAAACCACCAGAACGGTTCGTCAGCAGCGGGTTGACTTTATTTACCGCAATCGGGACGATCTTGTCTATTCTTTTTTTTCTCGACCCGAACAGGAATTCTTTCTTTGTTGCGAACATGCAAATACTGGGTGCCTATCACCAACGTAACCAGCAAAATAGCATATCCATAAATCATTTGAAAAACCCTCAAATATTGGCTCTCTTTGGCGAGAACACTCCTTTTTTGTTTCTAAAAGTATACTAACAGCTTCCGTTGAATTCTGTCAAAATTTAAAAAGCAAATTTATTAACTTTTTTCGCTTGACAGCGCCGACACCCGCTAAAGGATTGATAAAGCGTAAAATGCCACGGCCGCTGCGTTCGAGACGTTAAGACTTTTGATCGGCCCCGGTACAGGCAAACGGACCAACTCGTCACATTTTTCCTGAATCAATCGCCTGATTCCGTCACCTTCCGATCCTAGCACAAGCACGATCTTTTGAACATTTTCGCTCGGATCAGGCGGGGCAAGCAAATTCCCGTCCTTGGACGCTTTGGGAAACGACTGCGCATTCAACTCGTTAATCGCATATGGCCCACGCTCGTCGAGCCCCAACACATAAAATCCTTCCTCCTGCAAACTCTCGATGGAACGTGCAAGGTTAGTGACATGCGCCACCGGCACATGCTCAACCGCACCGCAAGCCGTCTTGGCAACAACGCCGTCAAGCTCGGGCGCGAATTTCGATTGCAGAATCATCCCGTCCATGCCGAATGCACAGGCGCTGCGCATAATCGCACCGACATTATGCGGGTCCGTGACCTTATCCAGCATCACCAGAATGGTACGTTTGCGCGTGGCAGACCGGATAATTAAATCATTGAGGTCGCGCTCCTCCAGCGGCGAACACGCAAGCGCTACACCCTGATGCACCGCCCCGCGCGGCAACATCTTCTCCAGCCGCTTTTTATCGATAATCGTCGGCTCTTGTCGGCGCAAACCCTTGCCGCGTGCTTCAAGCAGCGTCTCCTCGAATCCCTTTGCCGCCTGATCGGTCAGGAATAAAGTATCGACCGACCGCTCCTCGTTCAAAAACGCCTCGCGCACGGCATGAAATCCGTATAGGGAAGGGCGGTTGTTCCTGGAGTTGCGGTTTTTCATGATTTTTTCCGTTATTTCACGAAAAAGGACAATTGCACACTTGACATCAAATGCAAAATCTCTTTTCTTCTCTTATCACTATTTCAGACGGGAATGAATTCGAATTTCCGTTTTGTGTGGAGGAGTGGCAGAGCGGTCAAATGCACCTGACTGTAAATCAGGCGTCTTCGGACTACGTTGGTTCAAATCCAGCCTCCTCCACCATTTCACTATTTACCCCCTTCAACTCCTCTAAAAGCAAGAATGGCTGCGAGATAGCAGCGGTTCGAAATCCTTCGTTTTTCACGTAAGAGAGTTGATCAGCAAATGTAAGTTTTAGTACAATTCTCTTGTCTTCGTACCGATCTGAACACCACAGTTTATAAGGGTTCGCAAGGAAGTCGAGAGCGGTTCGAAATGTGTCGTCAAAATCAGGTAAAGGACGACCGCATTGAGCGATATTTTCAGAGATCGTAATTTTGTCTTCTTCCAGCTTTTTGACTTGATTTTCATAGGCTTTAATTACTGTGTGACTGTCGGCCTCAATAATACGTTCTAGGAACTGCTCAACCTTTTTATCTATCTTGCCAAGCTCTAATCTTAGTGTATTTGCTTGCTCAAGGGAGAGCTGTCCGCGCTCTTCCCATAGCTTTTGGAACATGCCCTTAGCCATATAGAATAAATCTGGCGTGGGTTTAAGCTCTAACAGCAGAGATTCAAACTCTGTCTCTATATCTTCCTTACGAATTGATTTCTTGTACTCTGTGCAGGATTTATTGCGGCACAGATAATAGGCGTAGCTTGCGCTTCTGCCTTTTGACCAGTTGGCTGTTAAGGGCGTTGCACAACACCCGCAAGTTATAAACCCTCTGAGCGGGAAATCTTCGTTTAAATCTTTGCGGGTTGGCGCTTGTGGTTTTTCATTCAGGCGGTTTTGAATACGTTGCCATATTTCAAAGCTAATCAAGGGCTCATGCTTGGCAGGGTGTAGCGATATGTCCCATTTCTTCACATCAATGTAGCCAGCATATAGGGAGCGCCTCAGCATGTTTTGTGCAAGTTGGAACGGCACGTTTCCTTCACGATCTCTCGGAAATTCTGGGAAGCTTTCCAAAAAGCGCATTACCTCGCTCGGTGTTTCAAATCGTCCATGCGCATAGCCTTCCAAAGCTTCCTGAACGATGGAGGCCATAGGCTCATCACGCACCAGCATTTTACCGTGACCACTCACGCGTTCGTATTTGTATCCCGTTGGCGGATAGAATACCCAATAGCCATTGAGCACACGGGCGCGCATGCGGTTCTTTACTTGCTCGGTGTTCTTTTGGCGATGGTGCTGTGAAACACTGGCCAGAAGGTTTTCGACCAATTTGCTATCGGAATCCTCACCGAACTCAATAGACGGGCTTTCCAGCTTACCGCCTGCATCACCTATGGCGGTACGCAGTTGGATATGTGCTTCTAAGTCTCTGGCAAGGCGGCTGATATCATCAATGATGACAACAGAGTTTTCGTGTTTGTGCTTTTTAAGAATTTTGAGCATGGCCTGCATGCCCGGGCGATTGATAAGGCTTCCTGATACGCCCTCATCACGGAAGACTTCGATGACTTGGTATTGCTTGTGATCGGCATATTCACGGCATCTGGTTTCTTGTGAGCCAAGGCCATCGCCTTTTTTAACCTGTTTAACCGAGGATACGCGGGCATAAATGACGGCGGTTTGTTTATGGCTCTTCATGGGCGGACTCCTTGCGGCGGCGGATCAATTTCGTTTTGTATCGGATGGGTGGATTCTATCCGCTCTTGTGAATCCTGTCTATCGGCGTTTGAGGATTTATCACGCGCCTGCTGGACGGGGTGCTTGCCAAAGGCGCGATCAACAAAGCTCTCCATGATGTGCCAGAGGTCGTGGATGTATTGGATTTTCTGTTCCCGCGTCATATCCCAATCGTCAATCATGGCGAGGTATTTTTCTATGTCTGGTTTCATGATATCTGCTCCTGCTCGTTACTGCATTCGACAGGTTCAGAATATCATTGCAAGTGCATGCGTACGGGCGAAGCCCGCACAGCAAGAGGGATGAAACGGGAGAGCGCAGCATCTCCCTTTCCAAGCGTATTGTATTACAATACACAGCTTGCCTTTCATCTTAAGTGTGGTTTTTGTAACTAAAAACTGATCAATTCGGTTGTTACATAATTTTTATAAGTGCTAAGATTTTGTACAAGGATAGGCGTGTAATCCATGACATCATCTGAAAAGAAACTAGAAGAAAGTCTGCCGAAGTCGTTTTTTGAACGGCTTGGTTTTTTACTAGGATGCTCTTTAATTGTTTTATTTTTTTCTGAATACTTTTTCTTTAATGAAGGTGTAACAGAACATCTTCAGGCTACACTACGATCACCGAAGTTACTGTCACTTAACCTCATTGAAATGAGCATTTTCTATCTTCTGGCCGTAGCACCAGCCCTTTTGGTTTTATTTTATACGCGCGTATCCTCTATCTGGGGGTTATTTCTAGTCGGAGCTATAATAGGATATTTTATTGAAGGGCTTGTTGTTCCAGTGATTTACATGGAACTGCCCATCTCTATTATTTGGACAGCTTTATCATGGCATCCGATCATAGATGTAGTTTTTGGTCTATGGATATTGCAGTATTGGTTAAGAGAAAAAAGCTTTTCTCTTAATTGCATCATATGCGCTGTAATGGGAATTATATGGGGTATTTGGTCAACATGGCCTATTGGATATTCATCAGATGCTACTGGCGAAATTTTGACTTTTGTTCCAACCGCAGAATTTACAGCGTTTTTATTTGTAACCACAGGTATCTTGTTTGTCGGCAACATTTTAGTTTCTTTGGGGGCTGATAAGCCGTTTGTACCTACTCGTTTAGATTATTCGATTTTTGTGATTACGTCACTCTGCCTCTTTATATTAATGGCTCTGCAAGTTTCCGTTTTGATTTTAATATTTATTATTGCAGTTAGCCTGTTCTACTTGCCTTTGCACTATGCAAACAAAAAATGCGACGGAGATAAAAGCTTAGTCATACAGAGCTTTGAGAAGGCTCCGTCCTTTCCCAATCAACTTACAATATGGGCAATGCCAGTAACAGCATCAATAACTTATTGGCTTATGTCTCAACAGAATTGGCATATTGAATCTTGGGTTGTAACTCTGCCGCTTATGATTTTAGGCTTTGCGTTAGCTGTCATAGCACCGTTCAAAATACTCCGATCATAATGATGCTGTAATACTCTACTTTGTTGTTAAGACTGTCCGCAAGCTGTGTATTGTAATACACAATACGCTTGGCAAGGGAGACGCTGCGCTCTCCCGTTTCATCCCTCTGGCTAATGATGCTGTTTTAACCCCGTACTATTTGGGGTGGTAATTTCAGTAATGCTATCGTAAACTTACAGTGGTATTATATCGTTTCGTATCTTATGCTCCGTTTTTTATGCTCTACATTGTTAACATCTTGTTTGATAAGCACAACCGCGTTAGCGGGTGAGGCGATAAAAGGCCGTGCGGAAACAAATCTGCGTATGGGGCATGAGCGCTCTATTTTTATGACAGAATTTTGGGTTCCGTTTGCGCAAAGCGAAGAATTAGACAATGTGCTTTACGGCTCGCTGCGTATGATGGGAGATGATCAGGATAACCGCGAAGGAAATTTAGGTGTAGGCTATCGTCAGGTCATTGATGCAAACGGCTTTAAGGGCGTGGCGGGTGTGCATGGCTGGCTAGATAGGCGTATTACCGAGCGCGGATCAAAGTTCAATCAAGTGACGCTTGGCACAGAATGGCTTGGCGAAAGCGTGGATGTCCGGTTAAACGGTTATATTCCTCTGTCCGATAAACGCGAAATCACCATTCCCAATGCCAACCCGCAAGGGCCGGAACTCGCCGGAACGGGCATATTGGTTGATACGAACGGTACAGTTCTAGAAGAGCCGCAGGGCGGCTTTGATTTAGAGCTGGGTTTGGAGCTGGGGCAATATTCGGACTTTATCCGCGATCATACAGACCGTTTTCATGTCTATGCGGGCGGGTATTATTTTGATGGGCCGAATACAGAAGATGTCGCCGGATGGCGCACACGTGTTAGCGCCGATGTGACAGAAAATATTCAGTTCGGGGCGCGGTTTCAACGCGATGATGTGCGCGGCAGCCAAGGGTTTTTAGAAGCCACATTCCGTTTTCCGTTCGGGCATAAAAAAAGCTACCGAAAAGAAGGGATACGCGCCCGCCTCGATGAAAGCCCTGAGCGCGATATTGATATTGTGACGAATGAGACGATCATCGATACAGGGGATCGTGTGCAGGTCCTAAACACCACAACAGGCACAGCGCAGGAAGTCTTGCATGTTGATAACACCGCCGCAGGGGGTGGAGACGGCAGCGCAGAAAACCCATATAACACGCTTGCCGACGCCGAGGCCGCCGCATCGGCGCATACAATCATCTATGTTAATCAAGGAGACGGAACAGACACCAATCAAGATCAGGGCATTACGCTAAGCCAGACAGGGCAACAGCTTATCGGATCAGGAACAAATTTTGTCTATGATAGCGGTAAATTCACCACAGAAAACGGCGCAAACCCAACAGGAACACTTATAGCGGCAGCAACATCCGCGCCTATTATTTCAAACACTGCAGGAGATGGCATAAGAATAAACGCGGACGACATAACTGTTGCAGGAGTGCGCGTAGATAGTACAACAAGACACGGTATTTTGATTCAAGCAACTGCAGCAAATGTTGTTGAAAATGTTAATATATTAAATAATAGAATTTCCAATGTTTCACAAGACGGTCTCAGAGTCGAAGCAAGCGGCATAGGGGCAGAAGTATTGAATACAAATATCGACAATAATTTGATAAACTCGAGCGGTAGATACAATCAACTATTTTTCAGCCTCAATTCTGGTAGAATTGAGGACGCAATTTTTCAAAATAACAGCTTAGATAATAGTGGTCTTGATAATCTTTATATTTTAAATTCTGACACATCATACATAGGAAATATTACGTTAAGAAACAATTCTGTGGCAAATAGTCAAGACGACGGAATATTTATCTTGTCAAGATTTAACGGCATTATCGAAGATATTAGCATTTCTAATTCAAACATATCAGGTAGCACCTTACGAGGTATATATGCTAATGCTAGGAACGATGCTCAATTAAACAATCTAATTATTGAGGAAAATATTATAACGTCTAATGGTACTTTTGGAATATTTTTAAATGATGACTCATCGAATATATTGACTGTAGATCTTGGTGGAGGTTTTGGGAGTTCAGGTAATAATAGTATTTTTTCAAATACCTTAGAAGAAATCAGAGTTGACCTTGATGGAGAAGAGCTTAAAGCAGAAAACAATTGGTGGGGAAATATCGGTGGTCTTAATCCTGCAGAAATAATATTAGATGTTGGCAGTACAATAGATTCTAATCCATTTTTAACCGAAGCACCTTAAAAGCAAACAAAAATATTCAACCTAAAATTATTTTACAATCTTTTGTTAATTTGGCTTTCCCAAAGTGCCAAAACTTCAAATAAGCGGTTCGAGGTGTCACCTGATACCTCCACCAACCAAGCAATAAAGCAGACTATGGCTTCATCTCGTCCAAAGAACTGACCAGCATGTTCCGGAGAGTAACCTCGTTTTCTGAAGGCTCCTGAGGAGCATAATGATGCGGGCGCGTTTCCATATCAATTTCGATATAATCCACCAAACGCCTTTGTATCGGATCATCATCAAACGCCCCCTCATCACGCAGTTGCATCACGATTTGTGCCATCTGCGCCGTATCCATGACATGCAGAGTTCCCATTTCAGACGCAGTCTGCTCCAATATGATTTCCGGATGATGTTCGGCTAAATAACGTTGCAGCAATGCGGGATCGGTGTCCTGCATAAAATTTAAGGCCTGCTGGAATTCGCTTCTCATTTCATTTTCAAGTGCCTGAATATTCAAATCGATATAGTGCCCCATCGCCTCGTTGCCGCTTGTGGTACGGTACATATTTTCAAATTTACCGATCTGTTCCGATAAATCACTCATATTTTGCCCGAACTGTTCGTAACGCGCGGCTATATCGGGAGGCTGCTGTTCCAGAAATGCGTTTAACGTCGTTGCGCCTTTATAAATGGAAATCCTCGTTGCCGGATCGGACATGCTGGAAACATCAAGTTCAAAATCCGGATTTTGCCGGGCGTAGTTATCGTGAATTCTACCGGCCACCGTTGCGCGGAAGTCAGTCAAAGATGCATTTAATCCCTCTTCCGTAATTTCGTAAGGGACCTCACCGGGCAGAAAAATGCCTAAGACTGACGCATGTATAAAGGCGTGATTTGCATTATGCGACACGTGCGGCGTGCCGTAACCAATCGTATGGTCAAACATATAAGGAAGCATATTCCCCGCGCGTGCCGCCAGAATACCTCTTTGGAATTCGACCGTGGCATCGTCGCCCATGCCGCGAAAACCATCCTGATCGGCGTTTCTTTCATTCTGCCATCTTTGCCAGAAGGTACGCTCGCCCAGATGGCTGTTATGGCTTTCATGGCCCAGCTCATGACCCGTAACAAAATCCCTGACCAGATTAGGATCGCCAGGAAAGCCGATTTCGTTATTTTCAAAATATTCCGGCAGATATCGATAACTGGCGACATCATTATCACCATCACCGTCCAGATCAGCAAAAACCATTGACGGGGAAGTCTGCCTGTGAGTATCCGAAAAAGCCTGCTGAACCTCTTCCGCTCTCCGTAATATCGGGTCGCTGTTAAAAATTTGTGCTTGCTGGAACAGGAATATCACCTCTTCTTCGCTATCCAGCGGGCTGTGAATGACGATATGGCCGCCATCGCCGACACGATCATATATGGCTTGGACATGCTCACGCCCGCCCATGGCCTCCGCTGTCGCATCTGTGATGTAGATTCTACCCTCAGGCGGTATGATGTATCACCCTGTAACCAATTTATTGTTTTAAAACGAACCCTATAGCCAATTTACAGCAAAATTAAGTTTTATGGCAAGTAACAAGCCAATAATCCCTGAGAATGAAATCAAATAAAAGAGGCCGCTTTAACAGCAACCCCTCTAAATAAAAAATCCCTTATAAAAACTAGACTTTAAAACTGCTTCCGCCCGTACCTGTATCCAGAACGGTTGTATCAGTTTCCAGACTATCTGCGTCTGCAACGACTGTTTGCTGCTCTACAGTCTCGGCATAGAAAGGCGAACTTGGATCAGACCTGTCACCAAAACTGTCAACAAGCATGCCGCTGCCTTCAGGGCCGACAATAACCGAAATACCCTGGAAGTCCTCAACATCAGCTTGATCGGCAGACGCCAGCGGGTCAGTAGGTTCCGTGGCCATAATTGCATCCGTTGTTTCCAGAGGTTGACGTGCAATCATGCCCTGATCATCGATAAGTAGACCCAGACCATCAAGCTCTTCAACACCAATAGCGATAACATCTTGTCCGTCAACTTCAATAACCTCTCCGGCTCCCGCCTGAATACCCAGCCGGTCGTATTCTTCTCTCGTCATAAGAATATCGATGTCCCAGTCGGGATGCCCGGCCGGTGTGTCATATGTCTGAACATTTTCAAGTGCGGGAACGGTTTCACGCTGATTCTCTGCTCGCCGGCGCTCGCCCAGATCAAAAGAAGCCCGCGTCGCAGTCGGCAAACCGTGAAGACCTGATGGAACTTCGCCCTCCAACTGCCCTAAAGGCCACAAGGGCCCGTCATTCGTAAAATAACCGCGAAGCCAGTCCGTATCATGGGCAATCCCGATAACAGAGAGAAACCCCCCGTTATCACCGTAAGGAACGATGTTCGGGCCCGCACCTGATGCGCCAAAGGACGGATCTTGCGCAAAAAAAGCGGTCGGAAGCTGAAAATTCGTCCGCGCCGCACCCGCCACAACAGCCACACGATGCAATGGAGATGCCGTGTGATCGGAAAGCGTCTCTCTCCACTCATCAACATTCCCATGTTGCTGTTCAAACATTGCACGATGCATATTAATAAGGTTTTGAGCCTCATTCGGACCTTGTTGCACACCTAATGTTTCTGCAGCATTAGGATTGATATCCGGATTGGAATAATCAGGCCTCACTACAACACGGTAACCCGGATTGACGTACTCTTTGACTTCACCGTTATCCGCATAATATTCGCCTGTGCCCGTTGGTGCAGCGGTAATTTCATAGTGTGTAACATTATTATGCATAACAGTTTCGACGTTTACGCCGTAACTTTGCTCAGCATGTTGGATCTTTTCTGGATTGCTCATGTTATAACCCCCCGATTAATTAATTTGAAATATTATTTCACAAATAAAAAATAAGGTGCAATAAAAATAAACATTAAATAATTGTAATGATAAGCAGGCATCTAAGTATTAAGTCTGAAAGCGCAGCGAGACACTGAGATACGATATTCAGTGAATCGGAACGAATCTATCCGTTTCACAAAGATATGTTTCGAACTAAATTCGTAAACACCTAACGTCTCTTACAGCAGCAGCTAAAAAAGATTGAACATTCTCTCGAATGAAACATTCAAACAAAACAAAAGGAGCCGAAACCGGCTCCTTAAGAATACGTTTAATCCTAATCTGTCTATATATATTAGGTAACGTTAAAGCTAACAGATTGCAGAGCAGCTGCAGAAGCACCTGTACCTGTACCACCATCATCAAGTGTCTCGGACATTGCTTCGAAGATGATTGGAGCAGCGAACAACGCACCACCGGCTGCCAGACGGATCGCACCGTCTTTCAGAGGTGTCTGTGTTGGGTTCTCAACGTGATCCTTGATTTTCAGGATACCCAGAACACCAAGAAGAATACCGAAGAGGTATGCCAGAGCTGTCAAAAGACCCGGGATACTTGCTACGGAAAGGACCATGTTTTCTGCGATGGAGCTGAAGTTGTTAGCAGCGTGGGCTGTACCGGCAGAACCGGCAACCATACCTGCTGTCATTGCAGCACCGAGTTTGTAGTATGTAAGTTTTGATGATTTGAACATTTAAGTTCCTCCTCTTACCAATTTGTTTAGTTAAATTAAGCTCGCTACAAGGATTTAAACCTAAGAATAAAACCACGATTGTTGGAAAGCTATAATATGAGCTTAACACATACTTTACGAAAAAGTGACATATTTCTGTCATATTTTTGTCAAATTTTATTTTTTTCAATAATAACAACAAGATAAATCTATATTTTTTGGATAAGCGCCTCGAAAACAAAACCACTATAAACCGTTAAGCCCGAAAAAGAGGGCAATTTGAAAGAAGAGAATCGTCCCGACAAAGAACTACATATAGATACGATATGGAGGGAATCGGAACGAATCTATCCGCGCCGCAGAGAATCGGTTTAAAAACCCTTGCATACCAACGGTTACACGATAATAAGCTTTGATCTTAAGCGCCGAAACGCAAGTTTATTGCGAGTCTTATGAATAATAGAAACCGTCCGATACCCGAAACTCACAAAAATAATTGTATAGAAATTGCAGGAAACAGGCCTGACTTTGCACGAAAAAAACCATCTTTCAAAATCAATACATTAGAGGTTTTATCCCCGCTTCCATAAACACGTTTTACAGAGAAAAAAGGAGGGCAAAAACTGTAAATTAAATTTTTTTAAGGTGTTTTTGATTAACTACATATTGACGTCCTAGGAACCCTTTTATACTATATTTTGTATATCAAGGGTCTTTCCAATCAGGAAAGAAATCCCATGAAATCTTAAAAACCCACCCCCTCAAACCCTTGGTTTGGGAACACTATAATTGTCTCAAATTCGCCGGGGCGCAACAGAGGACCAACAGGAGGCTACTGATAATGATAATCGTTTACAGCAAACCCGCTTGTATTCAATGCACAGCTACAACACGTGAGATGGACCGTAAAGGGATCGACTACACAGTTGTAGACATGAGCAAAGACGAAGACGCTCTGGTAACAGTCCGTGACATGGGCTACATGCAGGCGCCCGTCGTTGTCGCCGGTGAAGAACATTGGTCCGGCTTCCGTCCCGATAAAATCGGATCTCTTGCGTAAGTTTTTTTAGCTTAAAGAGTAGAGTAAATCGCATGGAACCTCTTCTGGTTTATTATTCAAGTCTTTCACAGAATACTTATCGCTTTGTCGAGAAGCTGGGTATTCGCGCGGAGAGAATCGATATATCCATGAAGAGTGATCCGTTAATCATGGAAGAGCCTTACGTTCTGATTTCTCCGACCTATGCGGATGATGACGGCAGCAAGGCTGTTCCAAAACAGGTCATACGCTTTTTGAATAACCCGCAAAATCGGGAGTTCATGCAAGGCGTGATCGCATCCGGCAACCGTAACTTCGGCGAAATGTTCGCCTATGCCGGAACAGTCATATCAAGAAAATGTAACGTCCCGTGTCTCTACAGATTCGAACTGAGCGGCACGCCGGACGACATCGTAAACGTCCGAACAGGAGTAAGAAAACTATGGCAATCAATCAGCAACAGCACAGCCCAACAGAAAATGGCGAGACAACAAGCATGACCGCCAAGATTGAATCAGACATGGGGCTGCCCTTGGTGCAAAAAACAAAACCGACCAGCACGGCTGAAGTGTTGGAACGCGAGGCCAAGAAAATTCAAGAACAAGGCGCTGCCGAAGCGCCGATGGATTACCATGCTTTGAATGCCATGCTGAATCTCTATGACGAGAACGGCAAAATTCAGTTCGACAAAGACAGAAAAGCTGCGCGCGAATTCTTCCTGCAACACGTAAATCAGAACACCGTATTCTTCCACAATCTGGAGGAAAAACTCGGCCATCTCGTGATGCAGGGCTATTACGAAAGCAACGTGCTGGAACAATATGAATTCGATTTCATCCGTGATCTTTACGATTATGCCTATGCCAAGAAGTTCCGTTTCCCGACATTCCTCGGCGCATATAAATACTACACGGGTTATACGCTTAAAACCTTCGACGGTAAACGTTACCTAGAGCGCTATGAAGACCGCGCGGTGATGGTGGCGCTGACACTCGCACGCGGTAACGAGCCGATGGCCAAACACCTCGTGGATGAAGTTATTTCAGGCCGCTTTCAGCCAGCAACACCGACCTTCCTGAACGCCGGTAAAAAACAGCGCGGCGAACTTGTCTCCTGCTTCCTCTTGCGCATCGAAGACAATATGGAGTCCATCGGCCGCAGCATCAACTCGGCGCTCCAACTGTCCAAACGCGGCGGCGGTGTGGCACTACTGCTCTCCAACATCCGCGAATTCGGCGCGCCGATCAAAAAGGTCGAAGGCCAGTCCTCCGGAGTCATCCCCGTGATGAAACTGCTGGAAGATTCCTTCTCTTACGCGAACCAGCTTGGCTCCCGTCAGGGCGCAGGCGCGGTCTATTTGAACGCGCACCACCCTGACATCTTGCGCTTCCTCGACACAAAGCGTGAAAACGCCGACGAAAAAATCCGTATCAAAACACTGTCTCTTGGTGTGGTCATTCCTGATATCACCTTCGAACTCGCGAAGAACGACGAGTATATGTACCTGTTCTCGCCTTACGATGTTGAGCGGATCTACGGCGTACCGTTCTCCGAAATTTCCGTCACGGAAAAATACGAGGAAATGGTCGATAACAAACGTATCCGCAAAAGCAAGATCAAGGCGCGTGAATTCTTCAAGATTCTGGCCGAGATACAGTTCGAATCCGGTTACCCGTACATTATGTATGAAGACACGGTCAATCGTGCCAACGCCATCGACGGTAAAATCACGATGAGTAATCTCTGCTCTGAAATCCTGCAGGTCAGCGACGCGAGCGAATTTAACCCGGACCTCAGCTACAAGCATCTCGGCTCGGACATTTCCTGTAACCTTGGCTCTATGAACATTGCAAAATCCATGGAATCCCCCGACTTCGGAAAAACCGTTGAAACGGCCATCCGCGCCCTGACAGCCGTCTCCGACATGAGCAATCTTGATTGCGTGCCGTCTATCGCGCAAGGAAACAGCCGCTCCCACGCCATCGGTCTGGGACAGATGAACCTGCACGGTTATCTGGCAAAGGAAAGCATCCATTATGGCTCGGAAGAGGGCGTAGACTTCACAAATATGTATTTCTACACTGTGACCTACCATGCTCTGCGTGCATCAAACATGATCGCGACCGAGCGCGGTGAAACCTTCGCCGGCTTCGACAAATCCAAATACGCCAGCGGTGAATATTTCGACAAATACACCGAAAAACTCTGGGAGCCGAAAACCGAAAGGGTCAAAGAGCTTTTCGCCGATGCAGGAATCCATATTCCGACACAGGAAGACTGGAAAAAGCTGAAGAAAATGGTCATGGAAAACGGCATCTACAATGCCTATCTGCAGGCGGTGCCGCCGACAGGCTCCATTTCCTATATCAACAACTCGACCTCTTCGATCCACCCGATCGTCTCCAAGATCGAAATCCGTAAAGAAGGTAAGATCGGCCGCGTTTACTATCCCGCTCCCTACCTGACCAATGACAATCAGGAATATTACAGAGATGCCTACGAGATAGGCCCGGAAAAAATCATCGACACATATGCCGCCGCAACGCAGCACGTCGATCAGGGTTTATCACTGACGCTGTTCTTCCCCGATACCGCAACAACCCGCGATATCAACAAGGCGCAAATCTACGCATGGAAGAAGGGTATCAAGACGATTTACTACATCCGCCTGCGCCAGATGGCTTTGGAAGGAACGGAAATAGAAGGTTGTGTTTCCTGTAGCTTATAAAACAACCAAATGCGTAACCATACTAAAAAGAAAGGGATTGCAATATGAATGCCCAAGCAAGCTTAGCCATAAGCCCCGTCAACGATGACGATCGCGCTAACAATGTGAAGATCGACCGCATTAAAGCGATTAACTGGAATCGCCTGATTGACGATAAAGACCTCGAAGTCTGGAATCGTCTGACAGCCAATTTCTGGCTTCCGGAAAAAGTACCTCTCTCCAATGATGTGCAATCTTGGGGGTCGCTGACAGGGGACGAACAACGTCTGACAATCCGTGTTTTTACAGGACTGACCCTTCTGGATACGATTCAGAACAGTGTCGGCGCACCAAAATTGATGGACGATGCCATTACACCGCACGAGGAAGCTGTTTTGAGTAACATCGCCTTCATGGAAGCCGTCCATGCGCGCTCTTACTCTTCGATCTTCTCGACGCTGTGCTCCATGCGTGATGTTGATGATGCATATCTCTGGAGTGAAGAAAACCCGCACCTCCAGCGCAAATCAGACCTGATCATGAAGGAATATAAAGCTGACGATGCCATGAAGCGCAAAATCGCCAGCGTCTTCCTCGAAAGCTTCCTGTTCTATTCCGGCTTCTATCTGCCGATGCACTGGTCAAGCCGCGGTAAGTTGACAAACACCGCCGATCTGATCCGCCTGATTATCAAGGACGAAGCAGTTCACGGTTACTATATCGGCTATAAATTCCAACTGGCCTATAAAGCCGCAACGCCGATGGAGCAAATGGAAATCCGCGACTACGCCATCTCCCTCCTGATGGATTTGTACGACAATGAAGTCAAATACACTGAAAGCCTTTATGACGGCGTCGGTCTGACAGACGAGGTCAAAACCTTCCTGCACTATAATGCAAACAAGGCGCTAATGAATATGGGCTTCGACCCGATGTTCCCCGCGGAAATCTCAAATCCCAACCCTGCAATCATGGCATCGTTATCTCCGAATGCGGATGAAAACCATGACTTCTTCTCCGGCTCCGGCTCGTCCTATGTCATGGGGAAAGCCGAAGAGACCGAAGACGAAGATTGGGACTTCTAAAGAACTAGATTCTTCGAACAACAAAAAAGCAGCGCTGACCGAAAAGGTAAGCGCTGCTTCTTTATAAATATTATGCTTTGCGTCCAAACGCTTAAACAAAAACGTCAGTCGTATCGACGTAATTCTCGAGGAAGACGCCGCCGTCGCCGTTTACGGACACCAGAATACCTTCTGTCAGAGAGGAGCCGTTTTGCAGGTTGATGATCTCTGTGGTCACAACATCTGTCTCGGCAACATCCAGCGTCAGAATATCTTCGGCTGAGAACCCGATAACATAGTCAAAACCGTCACCTGTTGAGTAAAGAAACTCATCGGCTCCGTCACCGCCGCCCAAAGTGTCACCGAAGGCAATCATTTCGTAAATCAAAGCATCCGTCTCGCTCTGGAACAGAATGCCGTCATCTTCTCCGGCATCAATCACGTCATCGCCCGCACCGGTAAAGATATTATCGTTTCCTGTGCCGCCATCGACATAATCAGCAGTCATGATACCTTCGCCTCCGGCACTAAAGACATCATTACCTTCGCCCAGATCGGCTTTTACCGTCGTAAAACGACCATCCGTGTAATTCACGATTGTAGTGTCAATCAGGGCATCGTCTCCTGCCGCAATAAGAACAGTGTCATTGCCGCTTCCGGTATCAATCTGGTGCAGGTTCGACCAGCCTGAATTATTTGTAGAAGACGTAATCTGGATAAAATCATTACCTTCACCTGTAATGTAGTTCCCGCGCTTGCCATCAAAGACTTGCAGGAATACATCATTCACAACGCCGGAAAAATCCATATCGGCATGAACAAAATTATCGGCAATAAAGAAAATGGAAGAAGTTCCTTCGGCAGTAACCGAAATATTCTTCACATTGTTCCAGCCCTCTGCGACAAAAGAGTAGGATTCAAAGAATTCTGAACTGGCCAGATACTCTGCCAGAACATCACCACCGGAAGCATAAACGCTCGCCGGAATGGTGTACGGATTTTCATCAAAATCCCCGTCCGTAACATCATCTGAAATGTAAGTTGATCCTAAAATAGAAGACCCGTTTACATCAAACGAGTCTGCAAGATTGGTATTTTCCACCACGTAATGTGTGGCCTGTCCGTTGTTGCTAAAACTAACGTTTACATTATTACTCATATGAATTCCCCCCGAGTAATTAGATTTGCGATAATTACATGTGGCACATCCTTAAGTATAATACAAGACCACGGCCACAGATAATTTTCATAAATTAGGAAATTTTAGAAAATAAAATCATCTAAAATATTGAAATATAATAATTTTTTGGAATAGTAGATTGCCATAATTTTTGAAGTTTTGTGGCGGTTTTGAGAGGCTAAACGGGTGAAAATTCATCAGCCTGAAATGTCATAAAACGCTGCTCGCTCTCATAGTCACCTGCATTGTCATAAGCCTCTTCGCCGATCAAAACACGTTCACACGCAAGAGCCAGCCGCTCATATATCTGCGCATGCTCTTCGGGTGTGGAGCGCTTGTCCGCTAGATAAAGAGCGGCCTCTCGTAGACTTTGAAGGTCTTTAGCCTCATAGCCTTCAGGATCTTCGTATTTCAAAATATCAGCTGCCGTTTTCAATGTATTGCCGATATGATCGAAACGCCTGAAACGAATGGATTTGATATCATCCTCGCTGAGTGCATCCACCGTACTAACGGGCAAACCTTGCACATAGTCATTCACCTCGACCATCGGCCAGCCGTATTTTTCGCGTTCTCTGACCTGCCCTTCGATCTGCCCGCTTGCAGAAATCGAATTGGCGTCATCCCGCAAAATCGAATGACGAAACACAGACCTGATAGCTCTTAAATCCGCTTGCACACTTAAAATACGCGTATCTTCGAACGCCTGTTTTGTGACCAGCGCGGCCATCATTTCCGTCTGCGGTTCTGCCGCACCCGTCCCGTGCCCGATCTCATGCCACACGGCATTAAATTGATATTGGGCGCCGAAACCCGGCATACCCGCAGATTTCTCCGAACCCTGATAAGGCCCGATGAGATACGGTGCGGTATCTTCCGGCGTCCATGATGATCGCGGCGTTATAATTACTGATCGAAACGGTGCTTTATATTCTTCGGGAAAAGGAGAAAAATGATGCGCTTTCAATCTGTCGTTCAGGTGCCCACGCATGGTTGTTCTTTGCTCTTCATATAGAACACGCGCTGAGCCGACAAGCTGTGAAAGCTCCGGAACACTGTCCTTAAGAACCTTGATTACGCGCTGCTGCTCTTCATCTGAAAGGTGATCGAAATGTCCCGCACCAACAAAATCGTCGATAATACCGCTGATCTGGCTTTGTCTTGTATGATTATAGGCCGTATCGTGAAAAGTCTTGCGCATCCAAAGCGGAGCACTTTCCAGAAGCGTTGGTGAAAACGCGTCAGGATTAAGAAAAATCGTAGGCGTACCGAGCGGATCGCTCAACGCATAAGTGCCGGCAAGAACGGCTTTCGCGTCCTCTTCCGTAACCGCTTTACGATCAATTTGTAACATGGACATAATCTGTGTCCGCCCGCTCTGTATATATTCTTTTTTGCGTTAACTAGCAGATTTTAACATAAAAGCAAAACTATAGCGCAATATAATAGCCGAAAAAACTGGCATAACACCAACAAAACACGTAAATAAAAGACGCAATTGTCGTGCGTGCAGCTTGTAATTATGGTAAAAATTTAAAATGACGTTGAAAGCCTCATTGTTAAGCCTGTCACTTTTGAATGCCCCGCCTGCCGCCGCACAGGAGGAACATCTGGTTTTGGCCGATTTCAAGCCGCCGCACACAGGCGCGCTACAAGATGCGTTCTGCGCAAGCCAATACACTATCGCGGGCGACACGAATCACGACAGTTTGGACATCGCCCAATTTTTGGCCAGCGATCAAATCTTCGACATCATGCAGACCTGCGGCATTGATCACGTCTTCGCCGAACAGGCAATGGAAACCCAGCCCTATTACGACGCCCTAATAAGCGGCGAAATCGAAATGGACGAATTCGTCGAGCAAATGCAAGCCGCAGGTTACGGCCAGCGCGGGGAAGATATCCTGCGCGCCCATGGCAGAGTAGCGCTCGAGGCAACCGAGCGCGGTATGGTGTTCTACGCCGCGCAAATGCCGACAGGCGCCGCCGAAATTACAGAGATTATGTTTTATCAGGAAATGGCTTTCCGCTTGTGGGGCGAATTGATGCCCGAAGACCTCAAAGAAGATTTTGATCGAAAATTCTTAAAAGGCGAGGATATCCCCGAAGACCGCATGCAGGCAATCGTGCAGGCCCTCCACGACAACCAGACCGATCCCCGTTTCCAATCGGCTCAGGATTTATTCGCCCGCGTAGATGCCATAAAGGCCGAAATGGAGGAAAACGGTGTCTCCAGAACGGATGATAAATTGCTCCACGAATTTGTAACCGAACGTGTTGGCGAAGATGAAAAGGCGCTGATCATTGTCGGAAACGGCCACCCGAAAGAACCCGTCATCGGCATCTTTGATCGCCTCGGAGACCAAAGCGCAACCTGGATCGCCGTGTATGAAACACTGGAGAAATGGGACCCGTCCAGCCAAATGCAGCCAGACGCTATCGTCGATCTTGAAAACGACCGCATCTTCTCTCCGTCCACCGCCGAGCCTTAGAAACAAGATAAACACGCCCGAATCTGTTTGCGCATCTTCGTCAATTTGCCTATAAAGTCACGTATGCAAACATCTTTTGAGCGCGCAGCAGAAGAGATCATCAAGGCAGGACACAGATTGGATAATCTGGGGCTTGCGCCCGCCACGGCCGGAAACTATTCGGTGCGTACCGAAGACGGGCAAATCGCCATCACTGTTTCGGGCATGTATAAGGGCGATTTGAAAAAAGACGGTATCATGCGCGTCGATTTGGACGGCAAGCCGCTGGAGGATAAAAAACCCTCCGCCGAAACATTGCTGCATACATTAATCTACGACCTGTATCCCGATGTAAACGCCGTCCTGCACACGCATTCCGTGCCGTGTGTCGTGTTGACGCGAATCGATCCGCAGGCAAGCCATATTGTTCTGGACGGCTATGAACTTTTGAAAGCATTCCCCGGGATAGACACACATGACACACAAATCCGCCTTCCGATCTTTGACAATACGCAGGACATGAAAGCGCTGAGTCGCGATGTCATGGAAGTCCTCAAGGATAAACAGAAAACACCGGCCTTCCTGATCCGAAATCACGGCCTGTACGGTTGGGGCAAAAACATGAAAGAGGCTTCACAAGTTGTCGAAGCCCTCGAAGTTTTACTATCATGCGAACTTGAAATTCAAAAATTACAAAAAGGAGCGATAAGATGAGTCAGCTAACCATATACCCTGACAACAATCCCGATGATCCGGTACTCGTAACGAAGTCCGGCAAGGTTATCGCTGAGAAGCTAAAGGAAATCGGCGTACGGTTCGAACGCTGGGAAGCGGGCGCGGATTTGCCCAATAATGCAAGTGACGAAGACGTCATGACCGCATACGAAAAGGATATCGAACGCCTGAAAACTGAAAACGGATACACCACCGTGGATGTCGTCCGTATCCAGCCCGACAATCCGAACAAGGAAGCCGCGCGCAGCAAATTCCTGTCCGAGCACACACATGATGAAGACGAAGTACGCTTTTTCGTAGAGGGCGCAGGCATTTTCTATCTCCGTACAAACGGCCGTGTCTACATGACATTATGCGAGCGCGGCGATCTGATCAGCGTTCCTGCGGGCATAACACACTGGTTTGATATGGGCGCAGAACCGCTCTTGACTTGTATCCGTCTGTTCACAACGCCCGAAGGCTGGGTAGCAGACTTTACAGGCGACGACATAGCCGAGCGTTTCCCGAAATTCGAAAGCGACGCACAGCAAGCAGCATAAACCTGCCATCTAGCAAAAATAAACAACGGAAACTCTTTATGACCATCAAAGCCATTGTCACCGACATCGAGGGCACGACAAGCTCGCTCTCGTTCGTGAAGGACGTCCTCTTTCCCTATGCACACAAATACATGCCCGTTTTCGTCAAGGAGCATGAAGACGACATCGAAGATTTGCTAAACGACGTACGCAAGGAAGAAAACAACAGCAACCTCACCACCGAAGAAGTGATAGAGGTTCTACAGCGTTACATCGATGAGGATCAGAAAATCACCGCACTCAAGGCCATTCAGGGTATGATCTGGCAAGCCGGCTACGAAGCCGGAGAACTGCACGGCCATATCTATGAGGACGCTCTTGACGGACTGAAACGATGGGACAAAGGCGGCATAGACCTTTACATCTATTCTTCCGGTTCTATCGCCGCACAAAAACTCCTGTTCGGCAATACCGAAGCAGGGGACTTGAACCCGTTATTCAAGGGCTACTTTGATACCACCACAGGCCCAAAACTCGAAAAGGACTCATACGAAAAAATCGTGCGGGAAATCGGCTTGCCTGCAGATCAAATTCTTTTCCTGTCCGACAATACGCAGGAAATCGAAGCAGCGGCGGCCGCAGGTATGTGCGTTATCGTACTGGACCGCGACGGCGTCTTGAAAGATCAGGGGAAATTCCCGATGGTAACAACCTTTGACGACATTGATCCGCTGGAAAAAGCGGCATAAAGACAACAGAAAAACAGGATAGTCTCCCATGAAAATCAACGGCAAACATTACCGCTCGATCGAACTGAATGAAGACGGTTGGTCGGCACGCATCTTCGATCAGCGCAAACTGCCGTGGGAACTGATCGAGGTCAAATTAACAACAATGGAGCAAGCCGCAACAGCGATCAGTGAAATGTGGACACGCGGCGCACCGATGATCGCAGCGACGGCCGCCTACGGATTTTGCCTGTCCGTGCGCAATGACGCATCGGATGAAAATCTGCAAAAAACCTATGACGCATTACTTGCAACACGACCAACCGCTGTGAATCTGCGCTGGGCACTGGACGAAATGATGAAGGCGTTAAAACCACTGGAGCAGGGCGCACGTGAAGCCGCCGCCTATAAACGCGCACAGGAAATCTGTGACGAGGATGTAGAAATCAACCGCAATATCGGCCTCAACGGTCTACCCGTGATTCGCGAAATGTCTGCTAAAAACCCGAGCCGTCCCGTGAATATCCTGACCCACTGTAATGCGGGTTGGCTGGCAACGGTCGATTATGGCACGATCACATCCCCAATTTACATGGCGCATGATGAGGGCATTGACGTCCACGTCTGGGTTGATGAAACCAGACCCCGCAATCAAGGGGCATCCCTTACGGCCTTTGAACTCTCGGAACACGGCGTTCCGCATACGGTTATCGCTGATAACGCGGGCGGCCACTTAATGCAGCAGGGGCAGGTCGATCTTTGTATCATCGGAACTGACCGCGTGGTGCGCAACGGTGATGTTTGCAACAAAATCGGAACATATCTTAAGGCGCTGGCCGCATATGATAACAAAGTGCCTTTCTATATCGCGCTACCGTACCCGACAATCGACTACACCCTCGAAAGCGGTGATTTAATTCCTATCGAGGAAAGAAGCGCAGAAGAAGTAACGCATATCAGTGGCTTAACAAAAGACGGAAAAGTCGAAACCGTACAAATTACCTGCTCGAACGCCGCGAATCCGGCCTTCGATATCACGCCTGCAAAGTACATCACGGGCTATATCACCGAGCGAGGGCTATTCACTGAAATACCTGACGAATCCGTCATGAATACGCCGATTTTAACGGACGCAGCAGAATAATACTGGATGCCGTACAAAATTTAAGGCGTAAACTTTGCGAAAAGTTTGCATTTCCTGTAAAATTTCATATAAATACATACTATAGGGGTAATATGTCCGTTAGCCGTGAAAAGAGCTAACAAAACGTAGCAATAAGGTGAAAGAAAAATGATAAAATTCGATATGCCAGAAGACGAAATCAGCCTGTTTGGCGATGCGGAAGGCACAAAAGCGAAAGATGAAATTGATCCCAATGCAACAGCGGCGGAGTTGGAAGCATCAGGTCTGACCAAGTTTGATCTCGAAGGTATGGAGGTTGATCTCATTGGTGGTGCAACATCCCTCGATGTAAGCGAAACCGATTTCTTGAATCATCAGGGCAAGTTGGACGTTGACGAAATTTTGGCCAATCCGGAACTAAATGGAATGAATCTGGACGTCATTGCACGGACGGCAACGGATGGCCGCGGCATAGGCGGTGAAGAATCCATCTTAACCGCTGCGCAAGAATTAATGGCGGCACAGGGCGGTGGCGCCGGCTCGAAATTGCAGGCCATCGCACAAGAAGCAGATGCGGCTTGGGCGGCGCGGTATGGCGCGGATCCTTCTAAAACGGCCAATGTTAGTATGATGGCTAATGAGTATGGTCGTGATGCACTAGATGAAACACCAATTCCTGAAGAACTGGAAATGGTTGGCGCCGAACATGATATGGATGGTATCAACAGTGATTTCCGCGCAACAATCGGCGGTATGATTTACGGATATATGTTGGATCAAGGATTCGACGTACAGGAGTTGAATCAAGCATTGGCAGCCGGCGGCACAATGGAATCTCTGGATGACATGAGAAACGCAACCGAAGGCTTGCACAATATGGCCGCTGGTTCGGCATTGTTTGCTGGCTTGTCACGTTTCCTTGAAGATTTTGACATGACGCTAGCCGCCCGCCAGGCAGAAATGAACCCTGGTTCCGAAGTGAAGCCTGCTCTAGGAACAACGCCGGAAGTCGATACGGCTGCACCCAAACCCGAAGAAATGGCATTCAAACCCGAAGATCCCGATTACGGTAATCAAATGGGGATGACGCCCGGCGGCCCCAAGGGTATGGGTTAAGACACCCGTCATCATATAAGTTTCTAAAACCCGGCATGCGTCGGGTTTTTTTATTGAAACATTTGTATTGCTACGGTAGTGGTTAGCACAGGTGTACACAAGAGACGGAAAAAATGAGTAAAATCAGTGATAACAGTGGCGGGCCTTTATGGCCGACATCCCTGCCGGATGAAAAGCAAGAGACGGAAAAGGCCAAATCTGAATTTGAAAAAGCCATAGAAAAAGCACAGCGAGGTGCCGAGATTAATCCCTTGGCCAACAAGCCGCCTGTAGATCTGGAAGCAGCAGATTCAGATGAGGATGACCCCATGCGAAGAGTTCAAGAAACATCCGAAACATCTGCCGATACGAATGGAGGGGATGGTGAAAATCATCAGCAGGATCGAGAAGAAACAGACCCCTATGCTGATATTCCATGGCAGATTCGTGAACAACTAGGTTTATAAGAACACATGAATTTGCAAATGTGGAACAGTAGTCCTATGTTTTCATTTAGTAAATAAAAAAGGCTAAGGTATGAAAACGCTCTCCGTATCAATACTCATAAGCGCCGTGATCATAGCTGCGGCCATTTTGTATTATGCGGAAACCGGACGGTATCAAATCACGTCTGTCGGAACATTACCTGCGGCATATAAGGTTGATACGCGCACAGGGCAGGTTTATGTGTGTTCCCCTCTCAAAGAAAAAGCATGTGAATCCATAGAGGATTTCCGCAGTAACATCACAACAACAGCGCTAGGCATTCAGGAAAGTTGGAACTCGACACAATCGGATTTTTTCAGTAACGCGCAGAACATGATGAATTCCATGCTGGCTCTTATGACCATCATGAGTGGCGAAGAGCCTGACCAGCCGAAATTGCCTCCCGAAGAAAAAGACTAAAAGACATGCCTGATTTCTCGCGTCCCGAACATCTGCAAGAGCCGTCTCCCGAAGATATGGAACTAAAAGACGGGGTCTTTTGTGATATCAGTGGCACACTCGTGACCTATGAAAGCGGAAGCCCCGAAATTGCCGTCAATGAAGATGTGGCAGAATTTCTGCGTTTCGCAAGAGACATGCAGGGTATGCCCGTAAGCTTGTGTTCGCGTGTCGAAGACAACGCACTCGCACCATACGATATGAAAGAGGAATTCGGATATGTCTACGGAAAGGCGATTTTCCGCTCATCCATGCTTGAAATTCTGATTGATAATAATCCTGATGAATATCTGCATGCGCAAACCTCAATCACGCCGGAAGATTTAAGAGGCTTCGCGCAGATGAATTTGGATCAGCGCTATGAACTTTTCGCGCGCCTGACAAGCCATGCGGGTGAAGGACATCACATGGATGTTTCAACCGGAAATGACGGTTTTCATATGTAGGATGACTCTAAGCAAAGCTGGAGTTACTGTGCGGCCTCTGACGGCAGACACTCTTCATCATGACACTCATGCACCTCGACCGTAAGGTGCTTAATATTTAAATCATCTGGAATGAGTGACTTGTAAAAATTCGGCGGCTCAGCTTTGTGTGTAACAACGCCGATAATCGCAGCATACGCGCCCGGCGCTATCAACCACACATGCAAATCATAAATCTCGGTATCAGCCTGAGACTCAATAGCATTTTTTACGCCTTGACGCACAGCTTCGGGGGCACGTTGATCCAAAAGCCTCATCCCCGTTTCTTTAATCAGGCTGTAAGACCAGCGAAGAATAAGGGCAGCCCCGAGAAAACCCATCAACGGATCCATCCAGAGTGCGCCGTAATACTTCCCCGCCAGTAGCGCGACAATAGCAACAACCGAAGTAAGCGCATCGGCAAGGACATGTAAATACGCTGATTTAAGATTCAGATCTTCATGATCGTGTGAATGATCATGGCTATGGTCATGCCCGTGATGATGACCGCCGAGGATATAGGCACAAACGCCGTTTACAATAAGCCCGAATACAGCAACAAAAATAGCCCAGTCAAATATGATCGGTTGAGGATAGAAAAGGCGTTCCGTGCCTTCCCAGACCATCACAAGTGCAAAACCTCCAAGGAAAACAGCGCCTGTAAACCCGCCAAGCGCATTAATTTTGCCCGTACCGAATGTAAAACGGGGATCGGTTGCAAATTTACGTGCATACATATAAGCCAGAACACTGATACCGAGTGCCAGAGCATGAGAACCCATGTGTAGCCCGTCCGCCCAGAGCGCAATGGAACCAAAAGCGATACCCGCTGCGATTTCAATCACCATCGTGATCAAAGTAATCACAAGGACTATAAGTGTACGCTTTTCGCCTTCTTGCTGCGTATCAAGGCCGAAACTATGCGGATGCCGCCAGGTTTTGACATGGTGTTCTTTCATGCGCCTCAACTTAATAAATTTCCTAATATTTAGAAACCCTTATTTGCGATCTCTAGGGGTAGAAAGTTTGTGATTTAATATCTGATCGGATATACTCTCTAAATAAGTAATAAAACATAAAAGTAACGGGTTGTTATAACGACGGGTGAAACAAGGTCTGACCAAATCTACGGCCTCGAATATCCTAAAAACACGACATAACAAGCTGTTACTGAAAACGGTTATTTTTTTATGTTTAACCATCAAGGGGACTGAAAATGGGCGGCTTTATATATAAACAAAGAGACGGTTTTGATCCGAGCTGGGATATCATCAGACTGGACGACCTTCCGGAAAGATTTCAACTCACGGGGGACAACCCTGATTTAGTTGTAAGAGCGGTTCTAACCGATGATTCCGGAGAACCTGTTCCGATGTACCAATTCACTGGGACGGAAGAAGAATGGGAACAATATATGATTCCGCTTGCCGAAAACGGTGGAGCCGACCCAAATGATGGAAAACTTCTTAATGTGATGTCGATCAGTGATGGTTTTGGAACCATTGGGTATGATTTTGCAGAATTTCAAGTGCCGGGTGAAGGCGATGTCACAGACGGTTCATTTAAGGGATTTTCCTACAGAGAACTGTTCGCAGGCTTGGCGCAAGCCGTTCAAAATGAATTTAAAGAACAGCAGCAGCAAGACCAGATGACGGTAGCAGAAGCTGAAAACGCGACAGGTGATCCTACACTGACAGCCGGATTGCAGGCTGGCGGTGCGATGAAGGTCTGATCACAAAAATGATTATAAAAATTTCAGGAGCAAAGAATGCCCGGCTTTATCTATAAAGATAACAATGGAGTGTTTAACCTCACATACTTTGAGGATATGCCCGAAGGCATGAGCAATCAGGGCGAAAATCAAAACCTTATCGTTCGGAATTACCTGACGGACGACTCTGGCGAATGTATTCCGATGTATCAATATGCCGGCGATGAAGAAACCTGGAACAACTACGCCATGACCGTGAAGAACGAAGGTCCGGACCCCAACGACGGCAATATGATGATTATCATGGCCGAACAAATGGGCATCACCGTCGGAGAATTTGAAATCCCCGGTCGCGGTGATGTAACCGACGGCTATTTTCAGGGTATATCCTATGAAGAGATAGTCTACGCATTGAACGATGCATACGGTAACCAGCTACAGGATCAAACAGCGTTTTCCCCTTGCGAGGCTTTGGCAGATTCAGGCGTAGTTACGCCTGGGCAAGATAATGAACTCGCACAAGCAGGCGGCGGTCAGGTCGGCTTCAACCCTATGAAAATGGGCGGATAACAAGTCTGAGCATATATAATCTCCGATGAACACACTCTTTGTCATTGATATCGAATGTTTCTCACCCCAGCAGGTTGAAGACATTAAGGCGTTCAGGCAGGCTAATCCTGACTTGCGCACAATCTGGACAGTAACCGGTCCCGATCTCCCTTATGGTTTCCCGTCAAGATTCGGAATTCAGGACGGCGACGAAGTATTTCACAAACCCGACGTTGAAAGCATCCTCGATAATGCTGTGAACAAAGAGGGCGAGTATATGGTTGATCACATCGACGATATAGATATCTCCAGAACCTATGTCGTTGGCTCAACGTTCTACGGCTGCGTTCTTGGCGCGGTTAGAGGTCTGCGCGAGCACGGGCTGAACCCGTCGGTCATCACCGAGCTCACAGACTATGAAGAGCTACTTGAATCCGATCATGAAGAAGCCAAACCCAGCTGGCAGGCTGCAAGAGTTAGGGAAATATCCATCGAAACAGCCGAGCAGGAACTTGCACAAGACGCAAGAGACGCTGCGTTTAATAGCCACTACAATATGTAATTGTGCAGAAACCTAAGAACGCATCCCCGGCAGCCCGGCTTTGTTTTCGGCCAGAACACTTGGCGCATCGTCCGTAACCGTGTTTTCGACCATGCCTGCACAAGGGCTAGCAGGATCAATGTCCTCGATATCATTGGAGATAGCTTCCTCAAGTGCAGACTTCACCTCATCATAACTAAAGCCCTGAAAAATACCATCTGAAGCGCGTAAAGTATCGCCGGAGGAATTGGGAATAGCCTCAGCTTCATAATCTTCAACAACTTCACCGAGACCGACAGCTTCGCCTTGCTCATTAAGAACAACGCCGTACACTGCTGTACTGCCCACGATATAAACATTGCCGTCATTCGGATCACCCGCAACATTTTCGGCACCCAGTCGGATCGTCTCCCAGTCCTCGACAGAGCCTGTGAACTTGTACATGGGCAAACATTCACCCGTATCCGTGGTCAGATATGACTTTACGTCCAGATTGGTACCATCGCCTTCGATCGTCAAACCCTCTGGCAAGTCTTCAAATCTAAACATTTCAATGTCAATATTCGAAGTGTTGTCCGTTAAAGACGTACGAATGTCGTAAACAAAACCGCCCATTTTTTATCACCTTAATAATTATCCGATTAATATTAAAATATGCAATTATCAGAAACGACGCAAATTTCAAACAAAACTCTTGGAAATAAGGTGGCCGCATTAAAAAAAGCCTGCCGTAGTAGGGCAGGCTTTTCATTGAGTTGTATTTAATTATTCCGGTATTAAAACAGTATCAATAACATGAACAATACCGTTGCTCGCCATGACGTCGGCCTTGATGACATTGGCATCGTTAATCATAACGCCGTCTGTTCCGTCAACATCCAGTTTTACGCCAGCCAGCGTATCAAGCTCGACTTCTTTGCCCGCAGCCGCTTCGGACGGAACTTTGGACGCAACAACATGATATTTAAGGATTGTTTGAAGCTTTTCTTTATTTTCAGGTTTCAGGAGATCTTCAACAGTCCCTTCTGGCAATTTCGCAAAAGCATCATTTGTGGGAGCAAAGACCGTCAGGGGGCCTTCACCCTGCAATGCTTCAACCAAGTCAGCTGCTTTAAGAGCCGCAACGAGCGTTGAGAAGTCTTCACTCGATGTTGCAACACCGACAATATCGGGTTTTTCCATCATTTTTTCTGCTTTGGCCTTATCATACTTCTTATTCTTGTAGTCGCCCGCATGAACAAACCCCGCATGCGATAAGGTAAACAAGCCGATAGCTGTTAATGTAAGAAACTTTTTCATTGTTAAATTGTCCTTATATTGATTTTGAGTATTCGCATTATGGACTGGTCACGCTTACGCAGAGATGAAAGCGAAATTACAATTTGGTAAGTTTAAAAAAAGCACAAACGGTGATGTTGTAGCGCAACATAAAAAAATTACTAACCCAGTAATATCAATGATAAAATGAGGATATGCCTGAACCATAGACGGAAAAGTTCACATGTCTAAAAATCTGGAAGACCTGCGTAACAGTGAAGAATACAAAAAACTCATCTCAGAACGATCCAAAAGTAAGTGGCCGTTAGCAACTCTTATGCTGGTGATTTATTACGGCTTCGTCTTGGTTATTGCATTTCATCCCGATCTTTTCGCGGTAAAAATAGGTAATGGCCATACAAGCCTCGGCATTGTGGTCGGTCTTCTTGTTATTATTGCAAGCTTCCTGATTACGGGTATTTACGTGCGCAAGGCAAACAAAGTTCTTGAGCCGCTTACAAAACAATTGCACGACAAGGCAGGAGAATAGAGATGGGTGAAGATCTGAACTACTCTGCCATAACCATGTTTACCATTTTTGTGGTCTTGACGTTGTACATCACGTACTGGGCCGCAAAGAAAATGACGAGCACCAAAAGTTTCTACTCGGCAGGCGGAAACATAACAGGCTTTCAAAACGGTTTGGCTATCGCCGGAGATTATATGTCCGCGGCGTCATTCCTCGGAATATCGGGGCTTGTGTTCTCCGCCGGTTTCGACGGCTTGATCTATTCGATCGGGTTTCTGGTCGGCTGGCCGATTATCCTGCTTCTGATCGCAGAACCTTTAAAGAATCTCGGTAAATATACCTTTTCGGACGTTGCGTGTTACAGGTTGCAGCAAAAGCCCACACGCATCCTCGCGGCATGCGGAACGTTGACAACGGTTATCCTGTACCTCATCGCTCAAATGGTTGGGGCTGGGAAGCTGATCGAAATTCTCTTCGGTCTGGAGTATCTCTATGCTGTCATCGTTGTTGGTGTCCTCATGATGGTCTATGTCACCTTCGGAGGCATGATCGCTACAACTTGGGTTCAGATTATCAAGGCATGCTTGTTGCTGTTCGGAGCAACATTGCTGGCCTTTCTGGTTCTTTACCATTTCAATTTTAATATGGAGGCTCTCTTTGGTACGGCCATTGCAAAGCATAGCGATGGGGATGCGATTATGGCACCCGGCGGGCTAGTATCCGATCCCGTATCGGCAATCTCGCTCGGCTTGGCACTGATGTTCGGTACCGCCGGACTGCCGCATATTCTCATGCGCTTCTTCACCGTACCCGACGCAAAACAGGCACACCGTTCCGTATTTTACGCAACCGGATTTATCGGCTATTTCTATATTCTGACATTTATCATTGGTTTTGGTGCGATTGCATTCCTGCTCGGAAGCCCCGATTTCATGGAAGATGGAAAACTGATCGGTGGAAACAACATGGCCGCGGTTCAGCTTTCCAGCGCTCTCGGCGGTGACTTGATGCTCGGATTTATTTCCGCCGTGGCCTTTGCCACAATCTTGGCCGTAGTGTCCGGTCTAACGCTTGCCGGCGCATCCGCAATCTCGCATGATCTCTACGCCAACGTGTTTCACGGCGGCGCACATGACGAAAAAAAGGAAATCCGTATTTCTCGCTATGCGACAATCGGCCTCGGTATCGCTGCGATCGTTCTCGGCATTGTGTTTGAGAAACAGAACGTAGCATTCATGGTCGGCCTCGCCTTTGCGATCGCGGCAAGTGCGAACTTCCCGATCCTTTTCCTGTCGATGTACTGGAAAAAACTGACAACACGCGGTGCAGTCATCGGCGGCTGGCTCGGCTTGCTAACGGCAATCGGTCTTGTAATTCTAAGCCCTGTTTTCTGGGTTGATGTATTCGGGTTCGGGGAAGCAATCTTCCCGTATAAATATCCCGCACTCTTCTCGATGACGGTGGCGTTCCTCTGCATTTGGTTCTTCTCCGTATCGGATAAGTCGGAAACAGCAGAGAAGGAGCGCGAGCAGTTCGAACTGCAATACTTCCGCGCACAAACGGGCATCGGCGCAGAAAAAGCATCTGGCCACTAGAATAAAAGCACAGTCGTAATATCAAAAGTTAACATGCCAAAGCTTTTGCGAAGCATTTTTGATCTGGTCTTTCGAGCGGTCGATAGTTATTGTCATTTCATACTGCTGTCCTTACACTGCCTTTTCGAAAAAAGACGGTCATAAAAATAGTTTACGGATCTTTCATATGAAAAAAATCCTCGGTTTTGCCTTCGTTCTGGCAACCTTCTGGCTCATAAATTCAGGTTATTTTAAGCCGCTACTCCTGATTTTTGGTGTTTTATCAGTAGGTTTTGTCATCATGGCAATGATGAAAATGAAAAAAAATGACGGGGAATCTTTTCCGCTCATCATACCGTCATGGCGTCTGCCGCATTTTTTAATATGGATGATCGGTGAGATAGTGTCCTCGAATATTGACGTCGCAAAGCGTGTATGGCTGGGAAAGTCGGCAATCAGCCCAGTGATTTTTAAAGTGACGGCAAGTCAGAAATCCGAAGTCGCAAAGGTTTTGTACGCAAATTCCATCACAATGACCCCCGGAACAATTACGTTATCAGTGATTGACAATGTTTTTGAGGTACATGCCCTGACACGCAAGGCGGCTCAAGCGTTGAAAACCGGTGAAATGGATCGGCGCGTGAAGGCCTTGGAGGCAGCCTAATATGTTTCTGACGGCCTCTTTTGCAATCATTATCATTATGGCTTTGGCATTATCACGGGCGTTTTTGGGGCCGACCCTGTTTGATCGCATTCTGGCTGTAAATATGTTCGGCACGAAGACCGTAGTTTTAGTCGCCGTTTTAGGTGTAATGGCTGAAGAGCCATCTTATCTGGATATTGCCCTTGTTTATACCCTTATTAATTTTATTGGCATTTTGGCCGTTCTCCGTTTCTTTGAATACGGACAATTAAAAAACGAGATGGACAAAAAGTAATGGACATACTCATCGACACGATCAGCTGGATTTGTATTATTTTGGGAAGCTTTCTGGGAATAACGGGCGCGTTGGGTTTGTTTCGTTTTCCTGATTTTTACACACGTCTTCACGCCGCGAGTATCACGGATACCCTATGTGTCGGCCTGATCATGTCCGGACTGGTCTTGCAAAGTCAGTCTGTGTTGATGATCCTGAAATTGCTGTTGATCGTCTTTATCATGGCCTACACAGGGCCGACCGCGGTGCATGCTCTTGCGAAATCTGCACGGCGCGAAAAAATAGAGCCTTTTTTATCTGAAGAAGAAGGAGAAAACAGATCCAAGCTATAATCGACATAGCTCTATTGACGATGCTTGTGGCCACGGCACTGGCCACGGTTTTTATGCGCGATCTGTTCGCTGTGATTATGGTTTTTGGCATATACAGCCTTGTTTCGGCAGGATTTTTCCTTAACCTCAACGCGCCTGACGTGGCTCTGACGGAAGCCGCAATCGGAGCGGGGATAGCACCGATCTTGATGCTCTGTACGCTGGCATTGGTCAGACAAAAATATGACAGCACGCCTTGCGCTAAAAAATCACGGCGCAATCCGGTTATTCCGCTGATTGTCGTAACCTTGATAGGCGCTGCACTTGTCTACGCGACATTCGATATGCCTTACTTTGCAGACCCCGAAGCACCTGCCCACAACCACGTGGCACCGCGCTATATTCAGGAGTCAAAAAAGGAAATAGGAATTCCGAACATGGTCGCGTCCGTACTGGCCAGCTATCGGGGTTTTGATACTCTCGGAGAAGTTTTTGTGATTTTCACCGCGGGCATTGGTGTAATTGCGCTTCTTGGATTTTTGAAAGATGGCTCAGGCCGTGAATATTGGCAATTCGCAGATACATCCAGCTTGCGCCGTCACAACGTTTTGCACGTGATATCAAAAATACTAATCCCGCTTATCTTGGTTTACGCCTTCTATGTTCAGTTTCACGGCGAATACAGTCCGGGCGGCGGCTTTCAGGCAGGCGTTATATTTGCGGCCGCCTTTATTCTCTACGCCATGATTTACGGGCTTGAATCCGCATACAAAGTCATAAACCCCCAAACACTAAACAAGGCAATGATAGTCGGAGTTCTGCTTTACGGATTGACGGGGCTGGCTTCTCTTGCATTAGAAGGAAACTACCTCGAATACAATGTACTGGCATATGACCCTGTTGACGGTCAGCATCTTGGTATAATTCTGGTCGAGCTTGGCGTCGGAATTTGTGTCGCTGCCGTCATGATGTCTGTCTTCTTTAATTTTGCTGGCCGGGACCCCCAGCCGCTTCTTCCCCCCGTAAATAAAAATGAAGAGGCCGGAAAATGAGCATGGTTCTGGGTCTCTTTAACTACTGGATCGTAATTATTCTGATGATGATCGGGCTGTATGTCGTGATCGCATCGGGAAATTTAATCAAAAAAATTATCGGCCTGAACATTTTCCAGACGTCCGTATTTATTCTCTACATCAGTATCGGAAAAATAAAAGATGGTGCTGCGCCGATCTATTCGGAAGATATAACCTTATACGCCAATCCGCTTCCACATGTCCTTATCCTGACCGCAATTGTCGTAGGCGTTGCCACGACGGCGCTGGGGCTTGCTCTTATCGTCCGCATAAAAGAAGCCTATGACACCATTGAGGAGCGAGATATCCGCAGTAAGGACAGCAAATCATGATGCAGTTACTTATGGTGCATCTTCCAGCACTTCAGGTGATTGTGCCGCTTTTGGCTGCGCCGATCTGCTTTTTGTTAAAAAAGGAGAGACTGTCATGGGCATGGGCGTTTCTCATAAGCATTGTGACATTTTTGATCTCCGTTTTGTTATATGCGGATATATCGAACGGCAATGTGATTTCCTATGCAATGGGCGGATGGGAGCCGCCTTGGGGCATCGAATACAAAGTTGACGGATTGAATGCTCTCATGCTTCTGATTGTTTCCGGCGCTGCAGCGGTAACTCTTGCTTTCGCCCGAAAAAGCCTCTCATCGGAATTGAAAATTCAAAGCCACGCTCTCTTCTACACGGCATTCCTTCTGTGTCTGGCCGGTCTGCTCGGAATATGTATTACCGGTGACGCATTCAATGTATTCGTGTTCCTCGAAATATCATCGCTGTCGACGTACATCCTGATCAGTTTTGGAAAAGACAGAAGAGCGCTTGTGGCATCCTTCCAGTATTTGATCATGGGAACGATCGGCGCAACGATGCTTCTCATCGGTATCGGCTTTCTATACATGATGACGGGCACATTGAATATGGCCGACATGGCCGAACGGTTGCCCCCCGTTATGGACACGAACACTGTGCGTGCTGCTCTGGCGTTTATCGTTGTCGGGCTCAGTATCAAAATGGCACTTTTCCCGCTGCATATTTGGCTTCCGAATGCATACAGCTACGCTCCGTCTGCCGTAACCATATTTCTGGCATCGACATCCACAAAAGTGGCGCTTTATGCCCTGATAAGATTTATCTTCACAATATTCGGTGAAGACTATGCCTTCGGCGATATGCAACTGCAATTCATCTTGCTCTTTCTTGCAACTCTGGCAATTCTCAGCGGCTCTTTATCGGCCGTTTTTCAAACGAACATCAAGCACGTCCTGGCTTACTCCAGTATTTCTCAAATCGGATATATGGTCATTGGAATAGCATTGGTCACAACTGCGGGATTAAGCGCGGGCATATTGCACATGTTTAACCATGCCGTGATGAAGGGGTGTATGTTCCTTGCAATCGGCTGCGTCTATTACAGGCACGGCAGCGCAAGAATTGACGACTTCAAAGGATTGGGTAAATCCATGCCGTGGACAATGGGCGCATTTTTCATCGGTGGATTGAGCCTGATCGGTATGCCCCTGACAGCAGGGTTCATCAGCAAGTGGTATTTAATCATCGCCGCAATGGATAAGCCCGTCGAGGGTCCTTTCGTGATAGTGACCATACTTGTAGGCTCGCTTCTCGCGGTCGCATATGTCTGGCGCATTGTTGAAGCGGCCTATTTTCAGGAATCCGAAAAGCCCGAAGAAGAGCAAAGAGAAGCGCCCCTTGCTCTCCTGATTCCGACATGGGTATTGGCTCTTGCAACAATCTATTTCGGACTGGAGACAAGCTTCAGCATTAGTGCGGCGGAAACAGCGGCAAACGCCTTGATGGGAGGTCAACAATGACATTGTCTCCTGATCTTTTGCTCCCGCTAATATGTGTCGTCCCGTTAATAGGGGCGGCTCTGATTGCACTAACGGGCAAAAACCCGAATTTGCGTGAAGGCATTACGCTGATCACCGGAACCATGACGTTCCTTCTGACATTACAGCTTCTTCCCGTTGTAATGGGCGGCGGTACACCCGAATACACAATAACCGAACTTGTGCCGGGTATGACATTGTCCTTCCGTCTGGAACCGCTGGGAATGCTTTTTGCGCTGATTGCAAGCTTCCTTTGGATCGTGACATCCGTCTATGCAATCGGCTACATGCGAGGGGCAAGAGAAAAGAACCAAACGCGTTTCTATATTTACTTCGCACTGGCCGTTTCCTTCACACTCGGAATAGCGTTCTCCGCCAATTTGCTCACATTGTTTGTATTCTATGAAATGCTCACATTGTCGACCTATCCTCTGGTAACGCATAAGGGCAACGAAAACGCAAGAAAGGGTGGCCGCGTATATCTGGGTATTCTTCTGACAACATCCATCATGTTTTTCCTGCCGGCGGTAATCTGGACATATCACACGGCCGGAACGCTCGAATTTACGGACGGGGGCATATTTGGAAAAACATATAACGCACACGTTGTGGGGTTCCTGCTGCTACTCTTTTTCTTCGGTGTAGGAAAAGCCGCACTAATGCCGTTCCACCGCTGGCTGCCGTCTGCGATGGTCGCGCCAACACCAGTCAGCGCGCTCTTGCATGCGGTTGCCGTTGTAAAGGCTGGCGTGTTCACATTGCTGAAAATATCGGTTTATATTTTCGGGATAGACCTCCTCAGCGGTTTAGACGCCAGAGACCTTCTGCTCTATCTGGCGGGGGCAGGAATTCTTTTGGCCTCTCTGGTTGCGATGACGAAAGATAACCTGAAAGCACGTCTGGCATACTCAACAATATCCCAACTCGGTTACATTACCCTTGGCGCGCTGCTCGCAGTACAGGCCGGAGTCATCGGCGCGGCAATGCATATCGCCATGCACGCTTTTGGAAAAATAACACTCTTTTTCTGCGCCGGAGCCATCTACGTAGCATCCGGCAAAACGGAAATCAGTGATATGAAGGGGCTGGGCAGGGCAATGCCCTTGACCATGCTTGCGTTTTTTATCGGAAGCTTGAGCATTATCGGCCTGCCGCCGACAGGGGGGACATGGAGCAAATGGTACTTGATGCTGGGTGCTCTCGATGCCGGACAGCTAACTCTTATGGCTGTGTTGATGATAAGCTCTCTTTTGAATATTGCCTACTTGCTGCCGATACCTGTATGGGGTTTTTACGGCCAAAACAAAAACACAGAAGAGCCGATAAAAATAAAAGAAGCGCCTTTACCTTGCCTTCTTGCAATCGGCATAACATCCTTGGGATGCTTTATACTCTTTTTCTTCCCGCAGGCACTTTATGACCTTGTGGCTTTAGTGTACGAGGCAGCACAATAATGACAAAAGATAAAACATACATATTCGATAAGAAGAAAAATATTAACCGCGTAGTTTACGCTTTCTTTATTTTCTGTGCAGCCTTGGTCGCTGCGGATTTTGTTCTTCACAGGCATACTTACCACGACTGGGAAAAAATCCCCGCCTTCTACGCCATCTTCGGCTTCGGCTCATACGTGCTCATCGTTCTGACCGCGACGCTTCTCCGAAAATTGGTAATGCGGCCCGAGAATTATTACCGGAAGAAAGAAGGGGGCGACGATGATTGACCTGTCTTTATTGATGCTCCCCTTTATGCCGTTTTTCATTGCGGGCATAATTGTGGCCTTCACATCGAACGCAATAATGCGCTCGGCAATTATGCTGATTGCTCCGGTAATCTCCGGTGCAATCTTGCTGCAAACACAATCAGGCGTAACTCTGCCGTTAGAAATTCTAAGCTACGAACTCACACCGTTCCGCACGGATAAGCTTAGCTTCTTGTTCGGATACTTATTCTGTATTGCGTCCTTTATTGCGGTAATCTTCTCCTTGCATGTTAAAGACAGAACCCAGACCAGCAACGCCATGTTTTACGCTGGCGGGGCAGTGGGAGCAGTCTTCGCCGGAGATATGATAACGCTGTTCGTATTTCTTGAAATCATGGCGGTCAGCTCTGCGTTTCTGATATGGGCAACCGGCACGAACGAAGCCATGCGCTCCGGCATTCGCTACCTGATCATACAGGTGACATCAGGCCTCTTATTCTTGGCAGGCGCGATTATGATCGTGCATGATACGGGCTCTCTCGCATTTAACAATATTGGGCTGGAAACAACCGCCGGATGGTTGATTTTGGCATCCTTCGGAATAAAGGCAGCATTCCCGTTCGTGCATAATTGGGTCACGGACTCCTACCCGCAATCAACCGTAACGGGGGCTGTTTTCCTTTGCGCCTTTACGACAAAAGTCGCGGTCTACACACTGGCACGCGGTTTCGCAGGCACCGATGTTCTGATCTACATCGGCTCAATAATGGTGATCTTCCCGATCTTCTATGCCGTCATCGAAAATGACATGCGCCGCGTTCTCTCATACAGCATGATCAACCAGGTCGGCTTCATGGTGGTTGGCATCGGGATTGGCACGGAACTCGCGATCAACGGCGCTGTAGGAACAGCCTTCAACCACGTCATTTACAAGGGGCTGTTGTTTATGTCTATGGGAGCCGTTCTGCATATGACGGGCCGCATTAAAGCCTCCGATCTTGGCGGGCTTTACAAAACCATGCCAATAACAACCATCCTTTGTATTATCGGCGCGGCCTCTATTTCCGCCGTTCCGTTATTCAGCGGCTTCGTCAGCAAGGCGATGATTGTAACGGCGGCTCTTAAGGCAGACCACGACTGGGTATGGGTCATATTACTATTCGCATCCGCAGGAGTCTTCCACCACGCCGGAATCAAAATACCGTTCTTCGCGTTCTTTAATAAGGATTCAGGCATTCGCACCTCCGACCCACCAAAACACATGCTCCTCGCTATGGGGCTGGCGGCTGCACTGTGTATCGGAATAGGGGTGTACCCGTCCGTCTTCTACGAATTGCTCCCGTATGATATCGACTACATTGCTTACGATACAACCCACATCCTGACTCAATTGCAGCTTCTGGCGTTTGCAGGGCTGGCCTTTGTCTGGATGTATACCAAAAAGCTTGAACCACATGATATGCCGTCTGTGAATTTGGACGTAGAATGGCTTTACCGCAAGTTACTACCGTGCTCTGTCTCAATCTCTCTGGCATTTGCAAAACCTGTATATCAAAGGGTGCTAAACGTCTTTTTCTTCCTGATTAACAACCGCCTGATCCGAAACCTGACGCACCATCATGGCCCGAACGGTGTACTGGCACGAACATGGCCGATAGGCAGCATGGTTCTTTGGGTCGCTCTGTTGCTCGGATTCTATCTCATAACATACTATATCATGTAGTCCGCCATCCTCTGTGCCTCTGCAGGAAAGAGCATATCTCAAAAAAAACCTGATATTCGCCCTAGCCAGAGCATGTGAATACCTATATCAATACCCCTTTCAAAAATAAGAAATAAGCGCAAACCGCTGAGAACGAACAGAGAAAAACCAATGCTACGCCTTGTAAAACGCTTCCGTCTGACACAAGACCCCAAAGCCGATATCCTCTCAGGGCTAACCGTTGCTCTCGCACTCGTCCCCGAAGCCATCGCCTTCGCATTCGTGGCAAAGGTCGAGCCGATGGTCGGTCTTTACGCGGCATTCTTCATGGGCTTGATAACTGCTATTTTCGGCGGACGCAGCGGCATGATCTCCGGCGCAACAGGTGCAACCGCAGTGGCCATGGTCGGGCTCGTAACAGTCTACGGTGTGGAATATCTCTTTGCCGCCGTTCTCCTTTGCGGACTGCTGCAAATCCTCGCCGGCGTATTCCATCTCGGAAAGTTTATCCGCCTTGTGCCGCATCCCGTGATGCTGGGTTTTGTAAACGGCTTGGCAATCGTCATCTTTCTGGCACAACTCGGACAGTTCAAGGCCGGCAACCACGGCGAAACCGAAACAGCCGCTCACGGCAGCGATGCAAGCAGCCATAGCGCGATAGACGTCCTCTTCAACGGCGGCTGGATGCACGGCCCCGAAATGATCATGATGCTCGGCCTGACCGCATTGACAATGGCCATTATCTGGGGCTTCCCGAGACTTCCGAAAATCGGCAAACTCGTCCCCAGCTCACTCGTTTCAATCCTGATCGTATCCGCTCTTGTGATCGGCTTGAATCTGGATACAAAAACCGTCGGCGACCTCGCAAGCGTTGCGGGCGATCTCCCGCAATTCCATATCCCCATGGTGCCGTTCACATTTGAAACGTTGGGAATCATATTCCCGATTGCCCTGACACTCGCAGCAATCGGCCTGATCGAAAGCCTTCTGACATTGACCCTGATTGACGAAATGACCGATACGCGCGGGCGAACCTCACAGGAATGTATAGGGCAGGGGTTAGCCAACACCACATGCGGCTTGTTCGGTGCGATGGGCGGCTGCGCCATGATCGGACAGTCGATGATCAACATCAACTCCGGCGGACGCGGACGCCTCTCCGGTATTACCGCCGCCGTCGCACTCCTGACCTTTATCCTCTTTGCATCAACTTGGATTGAAATGATCCCCATCGCCGCGCTTACGGGTCTGATGATGGTTGTGGTCATCTCCACCTTCGCATGGGCATCCGTGCGCATTATGCACAAAATCCCGCGAGAAGACGCCTTCGTCATCCTGCTGGTCATGGGAATTACGGTCGCGTATGATCTGGCTCTGGCCGTGGTCGTTGGCGTGATTTTCTCCGCACTCGTCTACGCTTGGAAATCCGCACACAACGTCTGGGTGACTGTCGGCTATAACGAAAAAGACGGCAACAAGGTCTATAAACTGCACGGCCCGCTCTTCTTCGGCTCTATCTCCAAATTCAGGGATATCTTCAACCCCAAAAACGATGAAGAGGAAAACATTGTCATCGACTTCGGCGACTCCCGCGTGTGGGATCACTCCGCCCTCGAAGCCATCGACGCACTGGCCGCAAAGTATAAAGAGGCCGGAAAGAAGCTTCACCTCGTACACCTCAGCCCCGACTGCAAGCTTCTGCTGAAAAAGGCAAAAGACGTGGTAGAGGTCAACACCATCGAAGATCCGCATTACACAGTCTTCGTTGATTACGGCAAGGTCGTAGACGAGGGGAATTAATCGGGTATCGGGCTGCTTGAGCTTTTAAATCCCCATCACGGCAAAATAACAGACATAAAACACCACCCAACAAACGCCGTGCAGGATAAAGAGCTGCTTGAGCTTCAGGCGCTTTGTCAGCGCAATACTGACCCCGTGCGCCAGCCCGACAATCACAAGAAAACGGAACGTGCGCGCAATCATACTCGCGGCCAAAAACAGCAAGAGGCCATACCCCGTCACGCCCGCCCAAAACGCATGGAGCTTATACGGAATGCCCGAAAACATCCCTTCAAACAGGGCATAAAGCATGCCCGCCTGTTCAATATTTACTTTCGTTTCGGTAATCAACGCATCCGAGATCGCGGGCACATAATCAAAAAAACCGCGCATCTCATCAAAATAGGGCGCAGCCAAAAAATAAATGAGAACCCCGCCGAGCAACGCACCTAGGCTCGCAAAGGCGATATTGATATAGGCTTCCCGTTTCTCCGTCCCCAAGACCAGCGCACTTAGCCAGACATCAGGCACCACAAAAAAGAACGTGGCCTCCGCAAACCCCCAGAGAAAACTGATCATCCGTTTTTTGAGGACAATGCGTTTAAGAGAATTGTTATTAGGAAAATCGTTCGATGACTTTGCCATAACATGGGTTCATTTCTTGGTAGCTGGCACAGAACAGTTAACGAAAGTAGAACCCAAGAAGAGCGAAAGCAAGCTATTAAAAAGGCGGCATCGTATAAAGAAAAAATAAAGATAAAACCCGATCAATTTTGCCAAAAACGGAATTGTCACGGCAGGGACGTGTAAAGCAATCTTATATATCACCTCAAGGTTGTCTCATATATTATTGATAAATAATCATATTTCTTCTATGCTTCCTTCTCTTCTGAAAGCTCTGCGTATCGTTTTAGTATAAGGATTTATTGCCTGTGCTGTGTTCTTTACGTTGCATGTATCATATCATAGTGATCGCGTGGGTGGCGCTGTGTTTAAGCGTTGGTCCGGCGTTTCATGCGCATGCGCGCCTTCAGGAAAAAGCACCGCAGATCAAAACCTTGCCCGAATTACCTTCTGCGCTGTACTTAAATGATTTTCAAACAGAGCAGGACGCCATTGAGGCTTGGCAAACGTATCAATTCCAGGTCCCCGTATTGCATTTATTTCATCCTGTCTCTCAAATACATCCGGAAAATGGACGCATACAGCTTATCGCTATGATCGAGAAAACCGGAATTCCCAAGCAAGCCGCTGACCAAATTTTACAGGATACGTGTGCCGGCTTGCGAGCCGCAGGTCATATGTGTACAACCGTCGCTCTGGAGATGCGCCGCGCTGTCCCGAACGATCCAGAGACGAGCAGTTTCAAAGATCCTGTAGACACGCCCGCGGATGCAGACATAAAGACAGACTTGCCACCATTGCAATCTAATGGACCATCCCTGCCACCATCAAATCCGAAGCCCACCCCGGAAAATAATGCGATTGGCCAGGCCCCGAAGCTAGAAGCTGAACTAACCGTCTCTCAGGCCGCGATAAAAGCAGCCTACGAGGTTGTCAAATCACGGTATGAGGCAGTGCTGGCGCAGGCACAGATCACCGATGAAGCGCATGCTGGCCTCATACAAAAGGAAGGAGCACAGCTCACACAAAACGCGCTGCGAGCAGCCGCGGATCAGGCTTTCGATCGCTTTCTAAGTGAGTATCACCAAAAGGATATCTTTGAAGGTCAGACTTACGAGGGGGTTAGGGGGCAATTTTTAAAAGCTTTTGAGCATGCAGCACTGAAATCCATGTCCGCAATCGGCAAAACATTTGTGCAGGACCTTACGGCGGACGATAGATTTAAAACGCTTTCGATCAAAAGTGAGCTTCTGAACTCTATTGATGAGCATTTTGCAAATGCGATGATTGAGTCCGGCCTGACCCTCGCTCACAATTCACAATATGCGTTTTTAAGGCACTTGGAAGTCTCATATAAAATCCGGGAAGGTTTTAAACCCGAGGTGAGCTTGGTTACGATCCAGCCCATATTTTCATCGCCCGCGCTCAAACACAATGTTTTCGTGCAAGGGGCCTTTTCCAGACAGGATAGCCGAAATAACCTATCGGCCGGAATCGCCTATCGTTATATGCCAACAAACGAAGACTATGTGATAGGAGCAAATGCCTTTTTGGATTACCAGCACCCTTACGGTCACCAACGTGCAAGTCTTGGACTGGACTATCAACGGAGTCTATGGGGTGTTTCGGCAAATTATTATAAAGGACTATCTCAGTGGAGAGATGCGCGCCCTGGTTTCGAAGAACGCCCTTTGGACGGACATGATATTGAAATTGTGGGTCGGATGCCGTTTTTACCCGGCTTGCAAGTTGCCGGGAGAACCTATCGTTGGCAATCTTTCGAACAAAAGGATATTTCCGGTCATGATATGAAAATTGAGTATACGCCGGTTCCGGCTTTCACGCTGGAGGCTTCTTTCACAGACGAAAAGGAAAGGGACTCCGCGTTCGGATTGGGGCTGCGTTATAATTATATTTTCGGCGCACCGCCAGCCTATCAATATGATTGGAATGAACAATTCCGTCAAAAATCAGCCGCTGAATATCTCTTTTCCAAAGTTCGTAGGGACAACATTATACGTGTCGAAGAACGCAGAAAACCAAACACGACAGAGACCGTCGCTCCAGGCTTGAGTGCGACCTCGCCTGTAGATGATGCCACCGGATTATCAGTCGGGATAAATGTTAGCCTGTCATTTGAAAACAACATACAGGCGGGAGCAGGGGATATCATTTTTACGGATTTGACGGACGGGTCTGATACTTTCACCATCCCCGTTGGAGATCCTCGGGTTACGATCGCAGGGGATATGGTGAGTATTGATCTCTCGGCAAGACTGTTTGAGTTTCTTACCGATTATGAGCTCACTTTTGCGTCCGGAGTGTTTGAAGATACCAACGGCAATGCTGCTGTGGGCCTAAGTTCAGGCGGTTTAAACTTCCAGACTGTGGTTGATCCCACGGCCGGATTTCCGGCGCCGACTGCCTCTGTCGCACCGAACACAACGTCTTCAAGCTTCGAGGATGCGCAGGATATTGGTACATGGCGCACCATCATCGATGTAGGCGCTAGCCCTGATGGTGTTATTTTTGAATCCGGAGCAACAGGGCAGGGTATTGCCGCGAGTTTCGGAGGCGGCAATCTGGTCTTCGGTGCCGGTGATGGATCAAGCAGTTCTACCAATGCGGACACAATTTTTGGATCAGTACCGATTTCTTCTATTCCACAAGGACGTCATCATTTTGTTTTTGTAGCAGATCCGGACGCACCAGCGGAAATCGGCCTGTATATTGACGGGATTCGAGTGATATCAGAGTCTATCTTGGGCGCGATGCAATCCGGCGAATGGGCCGGAACAAACGGAGCAGGCTACGGACTAGTGAATAGTTCTATTCGTGTTGGCGTTGATACAAGCAATCTGTCCGGCGCCACATTAATCAGCAATCTGGATTTCTTTACGAATGTTGCTCCCGCCGATTTTTAAAGCGCATGGCATTTAAAGACAAATATACAAGTGTACCAATTTTCAAGAAACTCTTCGGAAACTGGCAGGGGCGACAGGACTTGAACCTGCGACCTACGGTTTTGGAGACTTACTTAATCAAAACGCTGCAACAATTCACAAGTAAATATAACAAATATATCAATATGATGGCAAGAAAATCTTGTTATAAGGTTTTATCTGTTATTGCTGTTTTTCGTACCCGAGTGTGCCATCAGTGTGCCACAGGATGATGCACCCTATCAACTTGCCTAACCAACTTTATAAGATTTTTGCTGGAAAGCTCAAAGCCACGGCATGCCTTGAAGACATCATTAACTCTATTCATTGATTTTAAGGAGTTTAAAGCATGCCTCCCCCGTGATTGATACACTTCTTAATGAACACTATAATCTAGTTCGTTCAATACTTTGTATAAGTTCACAATATTTTTTTAACACTATGAAATACACTTGTTAGAAGAGCTAACTAAAAAATGCATAGATTAATAAACGATTTCTGTTCTAAGTCTAAGGCATAATGATTATTATCGAAGCCTAAATACTTAAAAATAGTTATCAAAATGAGTTAGTAATGCAGCATACTGTATGCGTTGTATTGAATAAAAAATTCCTAGGGTTTTTGAAGTCTTGTACTAATGATCTTGGCTCGTCGATCTATGAATATGATTTCCTAAAACTAAAAGTGGGTGATTGTTTGCACGTACGTGCCGATTGCTGGCTTCAGGCACTGGAGGCCGGCAAGGCGCCCAAAATCGTTCTGGAAGCGACGGATGAAAGTTTTTTGCAGACTGTGGATTTAAAGATATTGCGAACATATTCCATTTCGATATCTGAAACACTCTCAGAAGCTCTGAATAATTTGTCGGCCGCGCTTGAGAGTGAAATCATTGAAATGGCATGGTGTGATAAAACAACCTTTGAAGCCATTGAAGACCATACAGGCTATAGTGAAAAAGATGTGATTGCCTTGATGCAAAAACGCCTGAAACCGAGCAGTTTTAGACTATGGCGGGAACGTGTATCAGGGCGAAAGTTCAAACATAGCAAGAAAAGCAAGGTGTGATTGCACCAAGTCAGCCGGCACAGAAATACTTTTTATATTAGGGTATACTTTTGTATATATTTGTAATTTTGTGTAATCGCTTTAAAGTTGTGTAATGGTAGATAGACTTACATTCGAGACTCTCGACAACTATATCGATGCGATTGATAGAGCCTCTGATCTTGATCAAATTCTTGATGTTTTACAAAAACAGGTGAATGCATTCGGCTTTGATCGTTTGACCTATTGGGTGCGTTGGCCGAGTTATGAGACCAAAAAACCGGTTTATATCTCAACCTATCCCGTTCATTTCATAGAGCACTACATTGCCAACGATTATCAAAGCCATGACATGGTCGGACGATATTCAACACAAAAAAATACCCCCTTTGCCTGGAGTGATATCTCCAAAGTCTTGCCCATCACTAAAATGCAGATGATGCTTTTTGATGATAGCCGCGCGGCCGGCATGACATCCGGCGGCAGTATTCCCATTCATGGACCTAATCAAATTCAGGCGACGTTTTCAGTGGCCAGTGATGCCGAAACCAAGGAATTTGACAAGCTTTTTAAACATCATCGGCACGAGTTGCATATTTTGGCGACTTATGCGCATGAGAAAATCATGGAGCTGGGCATCGATAAATCAGTGAATGATTTATCGCTTACGCCCAGAGAAACGGAAATACTGACCTGGGTTGCACGCGGAAAAACATATTGGGAAATCGGAATCATATTGTCTTTGCAAGAAATCACCATCAAGAAACACATGCAGCGTATTTATGCTTTGCTCAATGTCTCAAATAATACGCATGCTGTTGCCAAGGCCATTATCAATGGGCTAATAATACCCTAACGATAAACGTCGGGCTTGCTGCGTATTCTAAGCTTTTACCTTCAGCTTTTTTATTTACGGCTTTTTATTGTCGCATAAGCGTGTGCCGCCTTTATTTGCCTTACTTTCTGGCGATGGCAGCGAATGCAACCCATCATAAAATATGAACTGCCATGGCGTTTCAAGTATACGATCGTATACTGTTTTCTATATTAGAAATTTGTCATTCTGCCCCTATCACTCACCACAAATAAGTTAGGGCCAGAACAATGATAGAGATCATTCAGACTGGGCAAGTTGGTAAGACAAAAGCTCTTATCGAAATGCATAAACTGCGTAAACTTATTTTCAAAGACAGAATGGAATGGGATGTCGATATTTCCAAAGAAGGTTTGGAAATCGATGAATACGACCTTCCCGAAACAGTCTATATCATCGTAAGAGATGAGCAGGGCAGGGCAGTCGGTATTTGGAGAATGCTCCCCTCGACCAGCCCCTCTATGATCCGTGATATTTGGCCGGAGTTCCTAAAAGACTTTCCGATGCCTCAGCACCCTGACACATGGGAAGTTAGTCGTTTCGGTGTTCATAGTTACACTGATGATCGGAGGGATCACATCCGTCAGGTCAGTCAAGTGACTGCTCAGCTTATAACGGCACTTTTGACTGTAACGACTATGACCGGCATTCGTGATATTTACACGATGTATAACCCGCAAGTCGGGCGTTCGGTTCAGCGCATTGGCTTTATTGCGGATGCAACTTCCAAAGACTATCCCGTTGACGGCAAGCCTTCGATCGTAGGTCGCTTCAAGATGACACTTGATGCCCTTGAACGTGTGAAGGAAATTGCCGGCGTTGAATATAATCCATCGCCGGATGAGCTCCCGCCGTCACTTCAAGACCGATACTTCGCTCTCAATAACATTAAGGAAACAGCATATGTTTAAAACCAGTATAGATGCTCTTAAGGCTTCACAAGACACTCCTCAGTTTGATCAAGAGCTGGCGATCATGCTCGATGATTTGGAGATTGACTCACAAAATGCCAGTGATCTTCAAGATCATATCAATGACCTTAAAGATTTAGCTTCTCTGAATAACTGGAATTATGCCGCCTACTTTTTAGAAAAAGCGGCTGAAGCTTTGGAGCGTATAGACACCTAAAATCATTCTGCGTAGCTGCGTATCTTTTTTTTAATTCTAACGCAAAAGGAACACGCTATGTCTCAAGTTCAAACCGTTACGGCAAAAACGAGTGCTGCCGAAATTATCGATATCATGGAACGCGACGGTTGTGTTGTCATTGAAGGGCTTTTATCAGATGAGGAAGCCAATCTCTTACAAGAGAGTATGACTGAACAATTTGAAGCTTTGCCGGATTGTACAGGTGATTTTTACGGTCATTCAACCAAACGTATGGGCGCCTTATTTAAAAAGCAGAAACTTTTTCAAAAAATGGCCGTCTTCTCGCAGATCATCTCGGTGATGGATCACTTTTTGTTGCAGGCCTGCAGTGATTATCAAATCAATCTGACGCAGGCAATTTCGATTGGCTCCGGCGAGATTAAGCAAATCATGCATCAGGACGATCCGATGTTCCCGTTTATGCATCCTGATCATGAGGCTATGATCAATTGTATGTGGGCAGTTGATGAATTTACGGAAGAGAATGGCGCGACGGTTGTTGTACCCGGTAGTCATCGTTGGCCACGCACACAAGCGCTTAATCTGTCCTTTGAGAATCTTCCTCCTGGGATGATTACGCAAGGGGTCATGAAGAAAGGCTCTGTGTTAATTTATCTTGGGTCGCTCTATCATTCCGGCGGTGCAAACAAGACAGACAAACGTCGTTGCGGAGCCGTCATCAGTTATTCTCTTGGTTGGTTGCGTCAAGCTGAAAATAGCTATTTAGCGTATGATCGGGAAGATCTCGAGGAGATGCCGGAGCGCCTCAAACGCTTGTTGGGATACTTTGTTCACCAGCCGAATCTTGGCTCTGTCAACGGCATTGATCCCTATGATTTTATGCTCAAAGGTCAGAAAGACGCCGAATTTACAGAGTTTATTCCCGAGGCCGTAAAACCGCTGCTCAAAGAATACCGTGAAAATGAGAAAAAGAAGGCCGCCTAAGCATACATAGGTATGATTTTCTTTTCATTATGGTGCTTTTTCTCCTATAGTTCTTACTCAACACACGTTATGAGGCTCCGAAAACCCACCCTAGAGTTTTCGGAGCTTTTTTTACTGTTATTTTTTACAAGTCTATAATAATTAAAAAAAAATAGAGAGCTAATTGCCATTAGGCTTTAAGTCTTTAAGTCTTTAAGTCTTTAAGTCTTTAAGAGATATATGGTTGAGCGCATCGTAATCATAGGTCCAAGCGCCTTTCTGGGTGATGTTGCCGTTCGGGTCATGATCGTAAGTATGGGAATAAACCGTATTCACACTGCGTGCGGTCAGGAGATAGTCCTGATCGTAAGTATTGCTGAGTGTGAGGCTGTTCCCGTAGGTCATGTCCGACATCGGACCGAAGGGCAGATATGCCATAGAAGACGATAGCGTGGTTGTGGTCGCGTTCACTTGAGCCGCCACACCTGTGACCTGTCCGTTGGCATTTCTTGTGTATGTGACCTCACGCCCTGAAGGCAGCCTCATTTAGGAGATAGTCGATTATAACTTTCGTTTAGCAAATCGATTGCTTTCTCAAACGTGTAGGTTGATTTTAAGTCTTTTAGTTTTCTTGGCTTTAATACCAGCGTGCTATTATTATCTTGCGGTACATATCTATCTAGGTCGGCAAAATAATACATTTTGGAATCAGGTTGTATGTCATCCACTTTTTCCAAAATTCTAGTTTTTATAACAGGCTTTGTAAGTTTTGGATCAACGAAATTTATAAAGTAGTAAAGTTGCCCAACCACTAAGTCATGTTCTGTTACAGGTTCAGCACAAAAATGTTTCATGTTTTTTTCCTATTTTGAAGTTTCGTACGCCCAAGGAGTATCGTAGCAGAATTGGTTGGGAAGGAATAAGTATGGGTTTGGAATAGGAGCAAACATTCCGCCGCCCGGTCCCTGCGGAGCAGGTGCGGGAGTGCTAGGTCTGGGTGTAGGTGTGGTATACTTGATGCTGTCCGTTTTGGAATAGATATTTGGGAATGCAATTAGCAGAAGAGGGTCACATTAACCTTGATTGGAGTAAAGATATTAGATGAGAACCAATTCCAAAACTTAGCGGAATTTTCCCACGTTCTCGCACCTCCTCTTTAAGGCCATAATCTGGCCGTTCATCAAGTTTTTCTTTCTTGATTTCATAACTCGTAATGACGCCTTGATACAGCCATGTATTATCTCCAGAAGACTTTACATCATCATAGGTCACAGTAAGGTTTCCATGATCATCAACTTCACAAGTTACTAAAATTCCGAATTCTTTTTTCATTTTAAACCTCAAATTAAAAGAGCGGTTCGGGCATTTTTGGGGTGTCAAGAATGCCTCTCTTACAGTTACTTAATCTATCACCGGCAATTATTGCACAAGCATTATAGTAATTATGTGCTTCGTCTTCACCTAAAACATAAAGAATCCTTGAGTACTGTTTAACACAAAATTTCATATCATCCTTGTACCTTGTGTCACACGAAACTTTACTATCATTTCCGGTGCAATAATCAATCACGTCCTGAATTGTTTCACCAGTGGCTTCAGCAAGTGCCGCGAGTGCTTCAGCCAAGGTCTCAAACACTGTTAGGAGTCCATCGGCTAAAGCTTTTGCACATTCACTGATAGCTAAACAGGAAATAGTGCGCGCGTCACCCTCCCCCTATAATTGAGGCCCGTATCAGAGTGAATCTGTTATTAGGAAACGGACAAAAAATTATGGAGGAGATATATGAGAAATTTTTGATCTGAGCAGTTTGATCTCATTTTTTGCGGTATTGAGCAGGTATCTGATATGAGTCACAGGCATTTTACCAGGGGATTTGTTGAATAAATCTTCAATTTGCTGGCTCAGTGCGGAGGTTTGGCTCATGCCAATATTACCGCTGACTGTAATCAGGTCGTGGATTGTGTTCTTGGTTTTTGTCATGTTATAGGCCAGTGATGCTGCGTTTACTTTCGTGATAAGTGCCCTTATTTCTTCCAGACTTGTTTCGATAAAATATACGGCGTAGTCCGGTCCGAATTCTTCTTTTAGGCTTTCTATTTTATTGTGCATATCGGTTTCAGGGGATGTGTTCAGTATTGGCGTATCAAGATTACTATCATCAGCGTGTCTTTTTTGGGCTGCGTCAATGTTGCGGTAGAGCTTATTAAAAAATTCGTCTTTTTTGATGGGTTTGGGGATGCAGTCAACCATGCCGGCCTCGTAGCATTCACTTAATGTGTTTTCCATCAAATTTGCAGTGAGGGCGATAATAGGAGTTGATTTATACTTCGGATGTTGTGTTTTGATCAGTTTCGTTGCTTCTATGCCGTTGATGTCCGGCATATGCAGGTCCATCAGTATTGCATTGACATCGATTTTCTGACTGAGGTAGTTCAGGGCTTGATTGGCGTTATAAGCGCTAATTGTCTTATGTCCTTTGTTCTGAAGATACCTTTCGACGATTTGCTGGTTAAGTTTGTTATCGTCAACCAACAGGATTGTATAGACACGGTTGTCGTCGGACTGAATGAAATCAGTTTTTTCTTCTGTCACCGATATTGGCGGATTGTAAGGGATTTCGAACCAGAATGTGCTTCCCTGATTTTTGGTGCTTTCAACGCCTATAGAGCCGTCCAGCAACAATACTAGCCGTTGTGCGATCGAGAGGCCTAATCCTGTGCCTTTTTGCCGGTCGTTGTCGGGTAAAGATTCATTCAACTGGTTATAGGCCTGAAAGAGGTTTTTCTGGTTTTCCTTGCTTATGCCGATTCCGGTGTCCGATACTTCAATACGAATAAGCTTTTTGGGCGCGGTGCTGTTCATGCTTATTTTTAATGATATCTTGCCCTTATTCGTAAATTTAAAAGCATTGTTCAGCAGATTGACTGTAATTTGCTGAATACGGTTGGGGTCATTATAGGTGAGATCCGGTACATCTTCATCAATGAGGCAGTCGAAGATAATGTTTTTGTTTTTTGCCTTGACCCAGAATAAGTTTGATATGTGGTCGGCCAGTTCATGCAGGCTGAAATTTATAGGATTGGCGTCAAATTTTCCTGCCTCGATTTTTGAGTAATCCAGAACATCATTGAGTGTGTTAATCAGTGTGTCAGAGCATTCATGTATGGTTTTGACACATTGGCTTTGCTCTTTTGTTAGCTTTGTTTCGGTTAAGAAATCAATCATGCCGATGATCCCGTTCATCGGTGTTCTGATTTCGTGCGACATGATGGCTAAAAATTCTGTTTTTGCATCGTGAGCGTGTTGCGCGTTTTCCATTGCTGTTTGTAAATCAGCCTTTTTTTGGAACAATTCATTTGATGTTTTATTCAGCTTCCATGCGGTTAAGACGGCGTATGCGCTGAAGAGCAAGATGACGACGCCCGCTATGGGTGTTTCCTGCACATCAAAGTTGTATAGTGTCAGTGCCAGCACAAAACTTACATGTATCCCCATATCCCACAAGAACAGGGTCCAGAAGGGGGCGCTGATTGCAGAGTATACGGCTATCGTGCAAAAAATGACCAAGAAGCCAAGCAAGTGGTCGTAGAAAATTTCCGTGTTGACCGGCCAGAATAAAAACAGGAACCACGGCATTGTGTAAGCAAGCTTGTTGAGCATAATTCCAGACACAATTTTCTTTTCGTCTTCTGTTGTTGTGTTTGTTGTGTCTTTTAATTCCTTGATTTTTTTGTAGAGACGGAGTTGCCGCCATACGAAGACTGCTCCAATTATCCCGAGACACAAGGACAATGTAGCTGTTCCCAAATCTGTGTTGACGCCGTAAAGGTGGAATTTGGCGACGATGATAAAGAGGATTGTGAGGGGCGCTATTCTGAGAGCTGTGTCGTGGTTTTGAACGTACAAGCTCAGGGAATCTTGTAATGTGTCGAAGGCTTGTTTTTCTTTATTGTTTGCGAAAAAGATCGGCTTATTCTTCATATTTATAGCCAACACCATGTACGGTTTTGATCAAAGCAGGCTGTTTGGGGTCCGGCTCAATTCGCTTGCGCAATTGTGAAATATGCCATGCCACGGTTCTGCTTTCCGGCATGATATGCATGCCCCAGCAAAAATCCAACAGTTTGTCTCGGCTTACAATTTCGTTCTTATGATCGTGTAAGAGTTTTAGAATCTTGATTTCCCGAAGGCTTAAATCAATGCTCTCTTCACCGCGTTTTGCTTTGAGTTGTTTTGGATAAATCGTGAGATTGCCCATGGTAAAAAATTCTTCTATGCCCGAGCCATTCAGATTCTTTTTCATACAACGCCTTGCGATAGCTCGAATGCGGGCAATGACTTCACTGACATCAAATGGTTTGGTTATGAAGTCATCTGCGCCAAGTTCAAGGCCGACTACTTTGTCTGATACTTTGTTTTTTGCAGAAATAAAAACGACAGGAATATTTTCATCGTTCTTTCTAATCTCCTTACACACGTCATACCCTGACATATCGGGCATCATGATATCCAGACATACGAAATCGGGTGTTTCTGTTTTAAACATCTCAAGTGCCTTTGTTCCATTTTCAGCTAACAACACGTCGAATCCTTCTCTGGAAAAAATATTATTCAAGAAGTCCATGGTGTTTGGATTGTTTTCTGCAATAAGTACGCGCATATTTTGTTACCAAGTTAGTGATCAGAGTTGCGCTATTTAATAAAAAACCGTCTCCCTTTACAAGAAAATCAAACCTCATAATATTTTCCCTAATGTTTTCTTACATATTTCTTACAATCTTCTCACACATCACAGGCTGTGCTTGTGATTTAATGCATCATCCTTTTTAGCATTTACAGGAGTAAGTAGGCATGCCTAATACGTATAATATACCTTTTGCGCAGGTTCTTCAGACCTCGCAGTTTATTGACCAAATTATTTCCAGTTGGACGCCCCAGCAAATCGAGCAATGGGCTCTTAACAACCCGGCAAGTGTGGAGCTTGTTGTTAATGATTACGGGTATTGTTTGATTACACACCCGGAATTTTCACAAGCATCTCCGCAGGACCAGCAGGCGGCGTTTGATGTGTTCCGTTCCCATTTTGAAAATCTGGGCACTTTTGTGGATCCGTCAACTGTTACCACAATTCTTGTGGATCTGTCCTTTATGGGCATCGTTGAGGGCATTGATGCCGTGACGGATAATATCAGTGATGATCAAGAACTGTTTATTTCTCCGTTTGATTGGGCAACCATTCTTCAGAATGTTGTTGATGCACCGTTTTTCAACCCGTCCGTCACACAACAAGAAGCAAATGATGTTCTTCGCGGTATTTTAGAAAATCTTTCCAGCAACCAGTTTGCGGACATTGCGCAGATTGTGGATGCGGGTCAGCTTGGCTTGATCATGGAGAATGCCGGCTTTAACGGTAACATTGATGCGATTGATGCGATTGTTGACAATCTGAGTGACGATGCGGAGCTGTTTATCGCACCGTTCACATGGAGCAACATTCTGCAGCTGGTTGTGGATGCGCCGTTCTTCGATCCGTCTGTGACACAGGCGCAGGCGAATGATTTGCTGCGTGATATCATGGAGCAGCTGGCGGACAATCAGTTTGCGGACATTGCGCAGATTGTGGATGCGGGTCAGCTTGGCTTGATCATGGAGAATGCCGGCTTTAACGGTAACATCGATGCGATTGATGCGATTGTTGACAATCTGAGTGACGATGCGGAGCTGTTTATCGCACCGTTCACATGGAGCAACATTCTGCAGCTGGTTGTGGATGCGCCGTTCTTCGATCCGACTGTGACACAGGCCGAGGCGAATGACTTGCTGCGTGATATTATGGAGCAGCTGGCGGACAACCAGTTTGCGGACATTGCGCAGATTGTGGATGCGGGTCAGCTTGGCTTGATCATGGAGAATGCCGGCTTTAACGGTAACATCGATGCGATTGATGCGATTGTTGACAATCTGAGTGACGATGCGGAGCTGTTTATCGCACCGTTCACATGGAGCAACATTCTGCAGCTGGTTGTGGATGCGCCGTTCTTCGATCCGTCTGTGACACAGGCCGAGGCGAATGATTTGCTGCGTGATATCATGGAGCAGCTGGCGGACAACCAGTTTGCGGACATTGCGCAGATTGTGGATGCGGGTCAGCTTGGCTTGATCATGGAGAATGCCGGCTTTAACGGTAACATCGATGCGATTGATGCGATTGTTGACAATCTGAGTGACGATGCGGAGCTGTTTATCGCACCGTTCACATGGAGCAACATTCTGCAGCTGGTTGTGGATGCGCCGTTCTTCGATCCGTCTGTGACACAGGCGCAGGCGAATGATTTGCTGCGTGATATCATGGAGCAGCTGGCGGACAACCAGTTTGCGGACATTGCGCAGATTGTGGATGCGGGTCAGCTTGGCTTGATCATGGAGAATGCCGGCTTTAACGGTAACATTGATGCGATTGATGCGATTGTTGACAATCTGAGTGACGATGCGGAGCTGTTTATCGCACCGTTCACATGGAGCAACATTCTGCAGCTGGTTGTGGATGCGCCGTTCTTCGATCCGACTGTGACACAGGCGCAGGCGAATGACTTGCTGCGTGATATCATGGAGCAGCTGGCGGACAACCAGTTTGCGGACATTGCGCAGATTGTGGATGCGGGTCAGCTTGGCTTGATCATGGAGAATGCCGGCTTTAACGGTAACATTGATGCGATTGATGCGATTGTTGACAATCTGAGTGACGATGCGGAGCTGTTTATCGCACCGTTCACATGGAGCAACATTCTGCAGCTGGTTGTGGATGCGCCGTTCTTCGATCCGTCTGTGACACAGGCCGAGGCGAATGATTTGCTGCGTGATATCATGGAGCAGCTGGCGGACAACCAGTTTGCGGACATTGCGCAGATTGTGGATGCGGGTCAGCTTGGCTTGATCATGGAGAATGCCGGCTTTAACGGTAACATCGATGCGATTGATGCGATTGTTGACAATCTGAGTGACGATGCGGAGCTGTTTATCGCACCGTTCACATGGAGCAACATTCTGCAGCTGGTTGTGGATGCGCCGTTCTTCGATCCGTCTGTGACACAGGCCGAGGCGAATGATTTGCTGCGTGATATCATGGAGCAGCTGGCGGACAACCAGTTTGCGGACATTGCGCAGATTGTGGATGCGGGTCAGCTTGATGCTGTCGTTCAGAACAGCGCTCTTAACGATAACTTCGAAGCTGTTGATGCCGTTCTGGATAACCTTAGTGATCAGGCTCTTGCCTCTATCGATACGGTTGCTCTTCAGGCTGCCGGCGTTGATATTGGTACCAATGGTGCTGAAACACTCTGGGATAGTGCCGGTAACTTTGAGGCTCTCTACGGTCTTGGTGGCAATGATTTTGTCATTGGCGGCAATGGAGATACGGCCCTTTATGGTGGAGACGGTGTCGACTATGTCTATGATTTCGGAGGTTCCGATAATGATGTGATCTCCGGCGGAGACGGATCCGACTTCCTGTATGGAGCCGGCGGTGCCGACAGTTTTGTCTTCTATGAAGGTGAAACAGGCGTTGATACCATTTGGGTCTTTAACTCGGCCGAGGGTGATCGTTTGAACGTCAATGATTATCTTGACCAGTATGATGCGACCCAACATGCCATTGAAGATTTTGTCATATTAACAGAGGCGAATGGCAATACCACGGTTTCCATCGATGCAGACGGACAGGGATCCGGCGGTACTCAGGACATTGCAGTTCTGAACGGTGTGACCGGCCTCGATGTCGATGACGTGATTGACACGACGGGTCTGGTGTAAGGCCGTCTGTTCATCAGTTGGATAAAGACAACGCGCGATCCCATGATACTGTGGGGTCGCGTTTTCTTGTAATCCGGTGCACAAAAAAACCTAGCGTTTTCAAAAAGCTTTTAAACTTCAATATCAAGGCCGCTCTATGGATACAATATCTGTCTGGTGCCATTAAAGTTTGCTAATCCAATCGTCTGTCGCGACCCGTAAAGTCTCGCTGAAAAAAATACTCCATAATTGATGTTTTAATCCCTTGGAATCAGACTCATCAAAATGGTACAGAAATGGCACACTTGGACTCTGAAAATGGAGTTTTTCATGCGTTGCGAATTATTGCGGGTATTTGATGGGAGGTGTACCAAAAATGTGCGAATTTTCACGAGATTCTTCGGAAACTGGCAGGGGCGACAGGACTTGAACCTGCGACCTACGGTTTTGGAGACCGTCGCTCTACCAACTGAGCTACACCCCTATGACGTCCAAGGACAGAGTTGATGTCTTACTTATTAATAGCAGAAATCACAAGTCTTTTCTAATGAGATTGTAATTCTTCAATCTTTTGCAGTCTGAACCCCTTGCCATCATCACGCCAAATCAGATACTCGACTTTGCCAATAATGTTCTCAATAGGTACAAATCCCGTCATATTTTCTATGCGACTATCCATGGAATTATCACGATTATTACCCATCACGAAGACATGCCCGTCCGGAACTGCAAATGTTTTGGTATTATCTAGTGGCCCCTCATCAGTCTCCTCTATAACATCAATGGTGACACCATCCGGATATATTTCCTTATAGAGGGTAAGATCTGATTGGTTTGGTAAGGCCGGATAATCAGAAATTCTCTTTCGCGCTATCAGTTCCTCGTTCAGATAAACGCGCCCGTCTTTCATTTGTATTGTTTCACCCGCTACAGCAATTACAGTATGCACAAAGGCAACGTTAGGTCTCGAAGTTGTATTGAAAACAATAACATCACCCCTTTGTACAGGTCCACTGGCTCCGTAAGAGAGTTTGTTCGCAATGATAGTATCGTTCATACGAAGTATCGGTTCGCTGGATTGACTGGGTGTATAATACGGTTCGAAAATGATGAGTCTTACCAGAACAGCAATAGCAAAGAGCGGAAAGAAAGTCAGAGAAAGCAGAGCAATAAATATACTACTTAGGCGCTCGAAAAGTTTGGGAGGGTCGTTTTGTACATATTGTTTTGCGGTCTTAAAGCAATGAATAGCCCCGACAATACTAAAAAGGATACTGAGGCAATCCAAAGAGAGCGCGAATATTTCATAGAGTTGCTCATCTTCTACAAAATAATATGCTGTGAACCCAAGCACGATGAGCATTAGCCATACAATCAAGTAGATCAGAGCTTGCCGACCGTGACCAAGATACAAGAATACAAGCATGGGCGTAAAAAAGACGGAAAGAAAGGCTGCCAAAAGCGGGTGTCTGTTTTTATAAGCTTGTATCATTTCTGCTCTGCCACTTTTTATCTGACAGTATGATAGTTAAAAGACAGAGACTTTCTATTGATTTTTTCTGCCAAAAGCCTATAAAACAAGATCACAAACACCTGACGCGGGTGTAGTTCAATGGTAGAACACTAGCCTTCCAAGCTAGATATGCCGGTTCGATCCCGGTCACCCGCTCCATTTACCTCTCCCGACTTCCTCACATTTTTGTAATGTTCTGACGCCTTGTACTCACCGCACATGCGCCTATAATCCGTAATGAACAACACAAATTTTGACCCGGTAAAGGAGCCGCTATCCTATGTCTCTGACCAAAACCCTGAAAACCCTTTCTTTAGGTGCTGTTGCGCTGGGTCTGATGACTGTCTCTGGCCCCTCGATTGCGGGCGAACATCACGACCATGACCACAGCAAAAACAGTGGCCACCACGCCAAAACGGGTGTAGAGGTAAAAGCGACAAAACTGACCGAAAACCTCTATGTCCTGCAGGGCAAGGGCGGGAACGTAGCGCTGCTCTTCGGTGAAGATGGTACATTTCTGATTGATGCCGACTATGCCGACGTCACTCCGTCTATTATCATCGAGGTTGAAAAAATCACGGGTAAAAAAGATATTGAATTTTTGGTCAACACACATTGGCATAACGACCACACGGGCGGTAATGAGATAATGGGCAAGCACAACACCCTGATTATTGCACATCACAATGTACGCAAACGCCTGACAGAGTCTATAGAGTTGAAAGTTTTCGATAAAATCACGCAGCCTCAGCCCAAGGAAGCTTTACCCGTCATAACATACGCCACTGAAACGGCATTCCATATCAACAACGAAACGATCCGTGTGTTCCATGTCGAAAACGCCCACACTGATGGCGACTCCGTAATTGAATTCACCGAATCCAATGTCATCCATGCCGGCGACACATACTTTAACGGCTTTTATCCCTTCATTGATACGGCCACAGGCGGCGGCATAGAGGGCATGATCGGCGCGGTAGACGAAATCCTTGAACTGGCCGATGACAAAACGGTTATTATCCCCGGCCATGGCCCTGTCTCGAACAAGGCAGAGCTTCAAGCCTACCGCGATATGCTTGTAAACGTACGCGATAAGGTGAAGCCGATGGTCGAAGCTGGCAAGTCTCTTGAGCAGATTAAGGCCGCACATCCCCTAGCCGAATTCAATGCCGAATGGGGCGACGGGTTCTTGCCGCCTGAAAAGTGGCTCAGAATTGTCGTAGAATCCCTGAAGTCCTAGTGTTTTAAGGCTTGCACGAATGGTGCCCATTGTTTAAAAACCCATTGACATTATGCCTGCGGTTTTCTACACCACTGTATGGTTTGTACTGCAGGCAGCAGGGTAAATAAAAAACGATTTGAAAGTAATTATTTAGACGCGAGGAGCATTAAAGTATGTCTAAGGAGAAGTTTGAGCGGACGAAGCCGCATTGTAACATAGGGACGATTGGTCACGTTGACCATGGTAAGACGACGCTGACGGCGGCGATTGCGGGTCAGTTTGGGGCCGGCGAGAGCGTGGATGCGATTGACAAGGCGCCTGAAGAGAAAGCGCGCGGAATTACGATTTCGACGGCGCACGTTGAATATGAGACGGACAACCGTCACTACGCGCACGTTGACTGTCCTGGTCACGCGGACTACGTGAAGAACATGATCACGGGTGCGGCGCAGATGGACGGTGCGATTCTGGTTGTGAACGCGGCGGACGGCCCGATGCCTCAGACACGTGAACACATTCTTCTGGCGCGCCAGGTTGGTGTTCCTGCGATTGTTGTGTTCCTGAACAAGGTTGATCAGGTTGACGACGAAGAGCTTTTGGAACTGGTTGAGATGGAGGTGCGTGAGCTTCTGTCCTCTTACGAATTCCCCGGCGACGACATTCCGATCATCAAGGGCTCTGCTCTGGCGGCTGTTGAAGGTCGTGATGAGGAGATTGGCAAGAACGCGATTGCGGCTCTGATGGCGGCTGTTGATGAATACATCCCGCAGCCTGACCGTCCGAAGGACAAGCCGTTCCTGATGCCTGTGGAAGACATCTTCTCGATTTCCGGTCGCGGGACTGTTGCGACAGGCCGTGTCGAGCAGGGGATTGTCAATGTCGGTGACGAGATCGAGATTGTCGGTATTCGTGACACACAGAAAACGACTGTGACGGGTGTTGAGATGTTCCGTAAGCTTTTGGACTCCGGAGAAGCCGGTGACAACGTCGGTATTCTGCTTCGCGGAACGAAGCGTGATGATATTGAGCGTGGTCAGGTTCTGTGTAAGCCGGGATCGATTACCCCGCACAAGAAGTTCACGGCCGAGGCGTATATTCTGAGCAAGGATGAAGGCGGTCGTCACACCCCGTTCTTCACGAAGTACCGCCCGCAGTTCTACTTCCGTACGACGGACGTGACCGGAGAGGTGACATTGCCGGGCGGCACGGAGATGGTGATGCCGGGTGATAACGTGAATGGTATCGAGGTTGAGCTGATCACCCCGATTGCGATGAACGAAGGTCTGCGCTTTGCGATCCGCGAAGGCGGCCGCACAGTCGGCGCAGGCGTCGTCTCCAAAATCATCGAGTGATAGAACTTTAACGTTAAATCACTGATAAAGTTTCATAAGCCCCGAAGACCACGGGGCTTATTTTTTTTCATGAACCCGAATTTAGATGTTACAATAGATCAGTTTTAATAATAGAGACAGGCACGATGAGTTTCAAAAAGAGCATTGTATTTGCAGCAGCACTCATGATTGGCATGGGAACAGCTTATCAAAGTGGGCTCGCGCAAGGCGTTATGGATAACGGAAGACCACAGCTTAAAAAGAGCGCAAAATACAACGACAGAAACTACAAATTCGACGAAAAAGCTTGTGAAGTATATAAAAAATACGTTGAGAGGATGTATCGTACAGAGCAAATCGCAATTAATTATTTCACAGCTTTAAGAAACACATACGCCAGATGTGAATTTTATGATCCGTTCGCCGAAAAAACAATCGGTGCACTTCTTGAACTCGTTGAAAAAACCAGATCAACCGATGCTGAGACTGTAATTACAGCCTTGAATGACTACAAACAAACTATAAGAAGACATACAGCAAATTTAACCGTCATCAACTTTGCCATCGATTTTGCAAAGGAAGATCCGAGACTCGGCAATCTTCGTTTACTCGAATTTATACGCGAAGGCATAATCACAAACTTGGGCGCATCGGGAGATAACGGGCGATTTCCAAATTCTGCCTTTGATGTAATTACTTTAGGAGAAGAAGATTACCTGCTGTCACTTCAAAAAGGGGAGATTGTAAATCAGGAAATGGGCGTTCTTTCAGGTGACAGATATTACAACGTCTATGACTTTCAAACGGACATGGGCGCGCGGGAATTTACCATTTTCGTAGACGTAACAGTGCCGATAAAAGCCATCCAAAGTGCAAATCAAGAGGAAGAAGAAAGCTTGGACGCACTAGCGGGCCCGCGGGGCACTGTCCAGGGCTTCAAATAAAAAGCTTTGGTTTAAATCGATTTTCAATTCAAATTTTGGAGAGCAAGCGCCTCCTGTTTACGGACGGCCTGATACAAAATCTGTATCTTGCGTTGCGATGTTTCCGCCATGGCAAGCTCTTCCGTGATAGAAGCAAAACGATTGGAGGCTTCAATGCCGAATTCGTCTTCTTCACATTTTTGAGTGGCATCTCCGTCAACACCTGCTGCGCTCTTGACCACCAGCCATGAATACCTGGCAATGAGTTCCTGAACGGTTGCCTGATCTACATCAGAGGGCACATTTTCCAGAGCCTGTCTTTTCAAGAGTTTGAAATGGGACATGCAGACATCCGCTAAATGATAACTTTCCGGCTGTAAAAGCAAAGGCGTACCTTGGACGGAAGTCGAAGAAGAACCACTGGTCTTCATTTGTGAATCCTGCTTGACGGAGTCTTGAGGAATATCGAGTTTCGCCATTTTTATATTAGGTAAAGAGGGAGGCCTGATAATCCCATTATCGTCTTCGGCAGAATCTGCTGTTTCTGTACTTTGGGTTTCTGTCTGCTCAGGAACAACGCTTCCATCCGAGCGCCCCAACTCATTAACAAAGGCCGTCGCATCGTCGGGAATAGAACCGCCATCAGAGATATCCTCTGGTGCATCAAAGAGATTGGTTCCATCAAGCTCCTTATAAGTCTCGAAATCTCCGGCAAGGTCTTCAGGATCAACACCTTCAAAAGCCGCAAGCTTTTCCTTCAAAAGTATATTGGTCTTTTCAAGCTCCTTCACCCGCTCTTCAAGGTAGCGCATACGCTGACCGTCTTTCTGACTCATACGAACGGGAAGCTGCTTCTCTGCCGCACTTTGCTCCACCACACAGTTTGAGAGCTTTTCGCGCAACGCTTCCTTTTCCTGCTCAAGCAGGATGAACTTATTCTCGAAACTATGAAGGATTTCTTGATCGACACACACGCGATCATCTCTGGCATCGGGAGCGGCATACACCGGCACGCTGAGTACACAAACACTCAGAGTGGTCAAAAAAGCCAGAGTTTTAAAGGTCGTCTTACGCATAAAAATTCAAAACACTATTAAAAAGGCGTTTGCTTCTCCCCCTAACACGATTCACAAAAACGCTGCTTATCCAGAAAACCGATCTGGCGCAGCAAGTCATAACTGTTCAAAATCAAATCACTCTCGACGCGGTGAAGCCTGCTACGTGAGGCAAACAGGCGCTCTTCCCCCTCAATCATGTTGATAATATCCCCTTCACCCAATTCGAATTGCTGCTTATATAAGGCCTGCAGCTCCGTATTGGCTTCAATCTCGTCGCGTACAATCATATATTCCGTTTCCAGCGATTTGACCTGATTGTAAGCCTGTTTAATACGCTGGATAATATCCCGTTCCGCACGTTCACGGCGGTAATCAATCTCTGAAATCTGGCTTTTAATGCGGTCTTCACTCGCCTCACGCGCAAACCCGTCAAAAATCTTGTACGTGATCTGGAGCAGGGCGGACGCTGCACGGTCACGGCTGACATCGCCGCCGGTATCATGCGATTGGTTTAACTCCACGATCATGTTTAAAGTCGGCATATTCCTGCCTTCCTGACTGCGCAACTCGTGCAGCAAGGCCTGTCTGTCGCTCGCATTTATCTTGAAGTTTGTATTGTGCTCATGCGCGAGATCTTTATATTCGGCCAACTGAATCTGAATTAAATCCATCATCTTGGGTGCTTTAGCCTTAAAGGTCGGCAGACGGCCTGTCATAAACTCAAGATTGGCAATGGAGTCCTTAAGTGCCGCCTTTGTGTTCTCGTAATCAGACTTGGCGAAAGCAAGCCGCGAACGTGCATATTTCAGCTTCGCCTTGCTTTCCGCTCCGGCCTCAACCATCATTTCGATCTTCTCGACTACAGACGTAAGCCGAGTAATAAAGCCTTGAAATTCATGAAGAATATGCTGGAAGCGGTAAATATCGATATATGCATTAATCGTATCAATCAGAATTCGCTCCTGCACCAACTGGGTCTGAAGCTTGGATGATTCATGCAACGTTTCCCGCCGCTTAATTTCTTCCTGCGCCGAAAACCCGTCATAAATCAACTGATTGGCCGAAAGAATAAACTCTGCCGACGGCCCTCTGTAACTTTTGCCGATTTCCGCATCCGGATCGGTGAAGTTTGCAGGATTATTATACTCCGCCCCACCTTTCAACGTCATATCAACCTGAGGATATAAAGTTGACTCCGCTTCTTTTGTGGAGTGTATCGCTTGGTTTTCTTGCTCCTTCGCGATACGGATTTCAGGATTATTGTTAAGAGCAAACAGAATAACGCTTTCCAACGAAAGCTCGAACTTGCGTCCTTGATCGGCGGCAAAACCATAGACACTCGTAAACAGCAGCGTGGCAATCACCGCTACTACAACAAAAACACGCGCCTTCAAACACAGTGATGGTGCAATGATCCTATTCATCGGCCTGTATCACCACCTTTAACCAGTTATAAGTTTCCTCGATTTCTGTCGGCTTCGCATAACTGATTTCGATTTGCTCTGCCACCATGAGATCCTTCAATAAAACATTCCGCACGTTAAGCGAACGCGCCAGACTCAGTTCCCGTGAAACCGATATGCTCTGTGCATTCGGATTGTCACTTGTAAGCAGTTTGACATTTAGACGCGTGCCTTCATTATTCTCGATCACATTGCTGACAAACGTCTCGACCACCTTGATCGTCTGCTCGGACAGCGTAATGTCGTTTTTCTGGAAGATGATCAGCAAGCTGTTATCACTGCCGATTTTGGTTTCCTGCTCTGTGCCTTCGGCCATATCGGCCTTGATCTGTTCAATAACTTTTTCCAGCTCTTCCATCTCGTAAGACAGGCTGGTGTTTTCCTGCTCAAGTTTTTGACGTTGCTCGGTCATTTCATCAATCGTAATTTCATATTCGAGCCGGTCCTTAAGCTCTTGATAGGACACGTCACCCGAAAGAATGTTTTCGAGTTTTTCTTGAAACTGCTCTGAGACCATTTCAGACACTTTACGCTCGTTTTCCTTTTTCATTTGCTCCTGAAATTCAACATTCAGGGCGTACATAACAATTGATGTAATCATCACGAAAAACACAAACATGATGATGACGGCAGAAAGAATATCTACAAAGCCGGGCCAGGCAATCGATCCGGCGTCTTCGTCGCGGCGGTCCATATCAACTCACCTCCCTAGGAAACCGGACCGGTATCATCAGCGCCCGTCGAGTCGGGTGTGTTCTTCGGTTCATCAAAAATACTCATATAGGCAGAAACGTTACTCTGCTTAATCTCTTCCAGAATGGTGCTGAGTTGCCAGACAAGATTGGAGAACTCGGCCACGTTATCCTCTTTCTGTGATTTCTCGCGCAGCTTCTCGATCTCGATTACAAGATTGGACTGAACCTCGCTGAGAATTTGGAATGTGGAATTGACTTCTTGCATCTGGTTAGTCAGCTTGCCGAGCTTCTCCAACTGCTTCAATGACATCTCGTCGCTGTTATTCTGTGACTTGGATAAATATTCCTTCACCTCGACAAGCTGGTCACGGATGCTCGCCTGATATCTCAAATTCGGATCAACATTCTTGGCCATATACTGCATAGATTCCTTGACCATCCCCATACGTGTACTCATACGCTCCATCGACATAAAAATATCTTTTTGATAGTCGTAGATTTTCTCGGTCTGGTAAGCGCTCTGCAGCATGGCCTCGGTAGATTTGGAAAGCGCCAGCATAATTTGCCCCATTTGCTGGTTGGTCTTATTCGACAAATAAACGAATCCCGCCAACCAGGCTTTGAGATCATCGGAGCGCGGCACAGTCTGTCCCGCTGCTTTCTCCTTAAGGGCAGGGCTGAGTTTCGGAATACGGTTATCGATCCAGCGGCTGACCTCTTCGATAGCATGATTTTGCGCTTGCCCGGCAAAGAAGTTCAGGAATCCGAGGAAAAGAGAACCGGAAAGACCGAAGAGTGAGGAGCTAAACGCTACGCCCATCCCTTGCAGCGGCGCACTGATACTGCCGATAAAAGATCCGATATTGGCATCTCCATTTCCGTTGGATTTATCGAAACTCTCGGAAACCGCACCCATGGCATCACCAACCGCATTGATCGTCCCCAACAGACCCCAGAACGTCCCGATCAGACCTAACATGACCAAAATACCAGCCAAATAGTTGACCACGTTCCGGTCATGCCGCATTCGTGCCCCGAATTTGGATTTGATCAGCCGCGCGTCATTGTCATTGAAATTTAAATGCCCGTAAACAGACAAGTTCTCGAGACAAATCACCATGTTATGAATGTTTAACAACGCACCTTCGGTGTCCAGCTTCTTGCTCAAAAGCACGATGTCTTCGGGTTCTGGCTCTTCCTTCTCTTCGACTTTTTCAATCCGCCGGAGATACGTCATCGTTTTGTAAAGCTTGTAGTTGTTCGAAAAAGCTTTGAAAATTGCACAAAACACGACAAGGAAAATAACAAAGTTCAACTCGGGCGCAGTATTGAATCCTTCAGTGAGGCGCTCACGCAACAAATATGAGATCACAAAAAGCCCGATAACGATGGTAATCATGCTCGGTGTAAAAAAGTGATAAAACCGTTTTTGTATTTTAATAGAAAGGTTTACCGGCGTTGAGGCGTTCATGGGATCTTTGCCTTTGGTGAAAGAATAATCTTTTGAAACTGTATAATGTTGCTAAGAACTTGAAAGAATTCGCTGATCAGCTATGATTAATAATATTTTGCTCTTCCCCGAAAGGCAAAAGTTAATCCGATTTCTTCCCCAGCTTTTCTCAGGCTGACCCCAATCTAAGTATTTTTTTTTAAAGGGAAATTTAACTTTGAAGCTATAAAATATTGGCTGGAAGTTGTATTTGCCAAAGGTGAAAATTATGAGCACGGTCATCAATGCCGAAATGCCGGCGCCAAATGAACAGAAAACACTTCACGTTCGACCGAAAGATACAATTGAATTCAATGATTTAGTTCTTGAAAATGTTTTCATCGACATTCTCGGGCCCGATATCATGCTCACCGACAGCACAACTAACACGCGAATTGTCTTCCCCGGTCTGGGCTTAATTCTTTTTTCGGAAGAGGATGCGCCGAGTATGCGCGCAAATGGCGAAATCCTGACCCCAAAAGAGCTGTTGAGCAAGGTTGGCCGCGTCCATAACATCACGCAGGATGATTACGTCAGCTTCACCAGTCTGGACCTGAACCCGAATAAGGGCACGGATGATGCGGACGAAAGCGAAAGCGAGAATCAAAGCGTCGGCGAGGAGGTTATTATCCTCGATTACGCCGCATTCCAGCAGCAAGCTCCGCAAAGAAACACCAAAGACCCGGATGAGGATGAACGCAACCGGGAGGAAATCGAAACCCTGATCGAATCTCGCTCTAATCTCAACGAAGACACGGATGGTGTGCCGCTCATTGCGACATTGGTTGAATCATCTGACAAAAGCGCGCCACAGCAAAAAGCGGCGGAGCCGGAAGCGGAACCCGAAGCGCCGGATGCAAGAACCCGTTTTGACTTTGATACGCGTATGTTGCAACTGGCGTCCATTGAGCCGGCTGCGGGTGCGGACGTCTTCGGCGGCGGCGGATCGGAACTATCGGCATTTGACCCTTCAAATTCTGCGCAATTTAATTCTCAGGAAACGATTGATCTTTCCGGAGACGATTCCGGCCTGACAATCAGTGCTGACAATCCCGATTTTTTCTCGGCGACAACGGCCACACGTGTAATCCAGTATTCTCCGAACTTGCCGGATTTCTTTGACGTATCGGAAGTTAAGCTAACAATCAGCGGAACAACGGGCGCACTAACGCCATCTGATTTCAGTGTTTTTATGCTGGATGATGATGGTACATCCTATAACGAGGTCGCGGCCACATTTGATATACTGACCGGAGAATTCGTCTTCGATATGGCTGATATCGTTGTTGATTCACGCGGTGACATTAATGTTGCGATCGTTTACGACACTACCTTTGCAAATGAAACGTTTGACATCCAGCTCGAGGCAACGGCTGAATTCGACGTTTTGAGCGGTGAGCCGATCCCTGAAGAACCTCTCCAGACAAGAACAATCGACCGTACGGTCAAAATTACACCTGATTTTTCTGCTGAAGACGGCAGTTTCGATTGGTATCTGGAGGACGTGCCGAACAACACCCGTGTTTTCACAGGGGACGGCGATGATGTTATTAACGGCGGCCAAGGTATTGATATTATAGAGACAAACGGCGGTGACGACATAATTGTCGGAGATTTCGGCGACAACGGCAGTAATGATCAGATCGACGCTGGTGAAGGTGGAGAAACTGTCGGCGATACGGTCATATATTCCGCACGCAGCGAAGACATAACCGTCGATCTCGGTGCCGGTGGCGCAGTAGCAGACGGAAGCGGCTTCTTTGATGCGACAATCGGGATTGCCGGAGAGGTTGACAAACTCCAGAATATTGAAAACATCACAGGCGGTGCTGGGAATGATACTATTTTTGGCGACGATGATGCTTTTGGTAACATTTTAGATGGCGGTGCAGGGGATGATAACATCATGGGCGGCCTTGGAAATGATACGCTCACAGGCGGCCTGGGCATTGATACCCTAAATTACTCCTACATCACGGGTGCCGGCGCAGGCATCACAATTGATCTGTCTTCAGGGGCGGTGACGGCGGGCGGCGGCGACGTCGACACAATCACCGACCAGTTCGAACACCTGATCGCAACCGACCGCAACGATACGCTGATCGGCAACACGCTCGACAATGATATCGACGGCGGCGCGGGTATAGACACAATCGACTATTCGGGGCGCGCGGGCACGGGCGGCTTGACCGTTGATTTCAGCACGCTCATCGGCGGCATGTCGATCCTGACATTCGGCTCGATCCCCGAGCAGGACCGCCTTATGAACGTCGAATACCTCATCGGCACGGACCAGAATGATAACGTGACCGGCGACGCAAACGACAACGTTTATGATTTGCGCGATGGCGACGATGTTGTCGATGGAGGTGACGGCGATGATACAATTGACGCAGGCGACGGTGACGACAATGTTGACGGCGGCGCGGGTGATGATGTCATCAGCGGCGGCGCAGGCGTTGATGTCATCGATGGTGGCACGAATACAGCCGTAGGTGATACCGTAGACTACAGCGCCGAATCAGGTGTGCTGAATGTCAACCTTGCAACAACGGTTGTCTCCCAAGACGGTGCGGGCGACAGTGACACACTCATTAACATCGAAAATGTCATCGGCGGTAGCGGCGCAAACACCCTTCGCGGTAGCGCTTCCGACAATGTCTTTACAGGTGGTGCAAACACGGATGATTTCTTTGGCTCAGGCGGGAACGACAACTTCATCGGAAATGGTGGAACAAACACACTGGACTATACAGAACTGGCCTCAGGTAATATCAACGTCAACTGGAACGGCGCAGGCAATACGATTATCAAAGGTGCAGGCGGTACGGACACTTTCTCCGGCATTGACGTAATTGAGGGTTCGGTATTGAACACCGATGTTCTGACTTTGGCTGTGGCTGGCCTGACTGTTCAGGCATCCGGCGCTTACTTCTCTCCCGACGGACTAACAACATTAATCCGTGTCGAAAACGTCGAAGGGTCAAGCGGAATAGATAACGTCAGCGGAACAACGCTCGATAACATCATTAACGGAAACGACGGAAACGACATTCTCGGCGGCGGCGCAGGTGACGACACCGTAAGCGGTGGCGACGGCGATGATACCATCGATGGCGATGGCGATAATGATACGTTGTTCGGCGATGATGGTGACGATACGATTGACGGCGGCAGCGGTGACGATAACATCGACGGTGGTACAGGCGACGATGTCATAAGCGGCGGCGCAGGCGTTGACGTGATTGATGGCGGAACAAACACAGCCGTAGGCGACACTGTTGATTACAGCGCGGAATCAGGGGCATTGGATATCAATCTGGATACGGGTGTCGTAGCACAAGACGGCAGCGGCAGCAGCGATACAGTCAGCAATATTGAAAATATCATCGGCGGTAGCGGCACCAACACCATGCGCGGCAATGCTGATAACAATGTGATGACGGGCGGCGCAAATACCGACAACTTCTTCGGCTCGGCCGGAAATGACACCTATGACGGAAACGGCGGAACAAATACGCTCGACTACACCGAACTGGCATCGGGTAACATTAACGTCAACTGGGACGGTGCAAACAATACGGTTGTCAAAGGTGCAGGCGGCACCGACGACTTTTCCAATATCGACGTGCTGGAAGGCTCGGTTCTGAACACGGATATCCTGACCCTGACGGTTGCCGGATTAACAGTGCAATCCTCCGGCGCTTACTTCTCTCCCGATGGACTGGCAACACTCATCCGCGTTGAAAATGTCGAAGGCTCAAGCGGAACAGATACGATCTTCGCCATGAATACGGGAACGATTGATAATATCATCAACGGAAACGGCGGCAACGACACGATTTACGGCGGTGACGGAAATCATACGCTGAATGGCGGCGGCGGCACCGGCGATGTTCTGCGTTTCAGCACATTGTCCGATATTACGTTTGACTTCATAACATCAACGGCGAATTTCTCGACCTACACAAACACGTTTTCAGGATTTGAGGAATTTTATCTCAGCTCCGGAAATGACGTAATCACGGGCTCCGCGGGTGATGATGGATTGGTTCGCGGTGAAGGCGGCAATGACACGTTCTTCGTCAGTGACGGATCGGACGACTTTAACGGGGGTGCAGGAACCGACACATACAACTTCTCTGCAGCAACTGGCGCAATTAATGTCAATCTTGCCGCGGGAAGTAACCAGGTGATTGATGACGGTTTTGGAAACACGGAGACCGTAACGAATGTCGAAAATATTATCGGTACAACGTTTGACGATACAATCACGGGCAATAATCTAGACAATGACATCACCGGAGGTGACGGAATTGACACCATAAGCGGAGGCAGCGGAGACGATGTCATCACGGGCGGCGATGGCGACGACATTCTGGCAGGTGGTAACGACGACGATACCATTTCCGGTGGAAACAACGACGACGTCATCAGAGGTGAGGCCGGCAATGATACTCTCACGGGTGACGCTGGTGATGACATCATAAGCGGTGGCGCTGGCGTGGACAACATTGATGGCGGTGCAAATACGGCTGTTGGTGATACCGTCGATTATAGCGCCGAGTCAGGAACTGTGAATATTAATTTGGATACCGGCGTTGTATCGCAAGATGGAACGGGTAGCTCGGACACACTAACAGATATAGAAAACGCGATCGGCGGGACAGGCAACAACACATTCCGCGGAACAGCCGGCGATAATGTCTTTTCAGCGAACGGAACGGCCGATACATTTTACGGCTCAGGCGGAAACGATACGTTTAACAGCACGGCCGCGACAACTGTTATATACTACACTGAACTGGCCGCAGGCGATATCAATGTGCAATGGGATAACGTTAACAATGACATTGATAAGGGTGCAGGTGGAACAGACTCCTACTCTTCAACGGGAACAACAGTCATAGTTGGCAGCACAGAAGCAACCGATACCCTGACTCTCCTCGTAGGGGGGCTAACCGTACAAAACACTTTCGGATTTTTCTCACCGGATGCGCTGAACACATTTATCGGCGTTGAAAACGTAGAGGGCTCCGCAGGAACCGACATCATTTTTTCTGCCACCACAGGCACAAATGACAATGTGATCAATGGAAACGGCGGCGATGATACAATTTATGGCGGGAACGGCAATCACACACTGGACGGCGGAACGACAGGCGAAACCACAGGTGACATCCTGCGCCTGAGTACTAGCTCAACCGTAACCTTCGATCTAACAACCGGAACAGCAAGCTTCGGAGGTTTTACAAATACATTCTCCAACTTCGAAGAATATTTCATCGGAGATGGGAACAGTACGATAAACGGAACCGCAGGCAATGACGGCGTTGTAAATGGCGAAAACGGCAGCGATACATTCTTCGTGAGCGACGGCATAGACGGTTTCAATGGAGGTGGCGGAACCGATACCTATGATTTCGCTGCATCTACAAGTGCGATTAATGTGAATATGACATTGGGCGCAAATCAGGTCATTGATGACGGCTTCGGCAATACGGAAACGATCACAAGTGTTGAACGCATCTTCGGCTCAAACTTTGACGACACAATCACGGGAAGCGCAGCTGCAAACAACCTGCAGGGTCGTGATGGCATCGATACAATCAATGGCGCTGGCGGAGGCGACACAATCAGCGGCGGCAACGGGGACGATATCCTGAGTGGCGGCGATGGCAACGATAACATTGATGGCGGAAACAACAACGACACCATTAACGGCGGGAATGATGACGATACATTGAACGGCGGCGCAGGAAACGACATTATCAACGGCGATGCGGGCGATGACATTATTATCGGCGGCACCGGCGATGATACGATTGATGGTGGAACGAACAACCCCGTAACGGCGTCTGCCGATGGTGATGTTGCGGATTACCGCGCCGAAGGCTCTGCCATTGTAGTGAATCTCAGTACAGTTGGTGTAAACGCAACGGGCGCTACGATCGGCAATGACACACTGACCAATATCGAAAACGTTTTTGGTGGTGACGGGAATGATAGCATTACAGGGGATGCGAATTCCAATCGCCTGCGCGGTTATGACGGGGACGACACAATCAATGGCGGTGCGGGCGATGACTTCCTCTACGGCCACGATGACGATGATACGCTCATCGGCGGCGCGGGCGACGACCTGCTCGATGGCGGAAACCAGTTTGACACCATCGATTATTCAAGTGCAGCAGGCGCGGTAACAGTCAATCTGAATACCAATACAACAACCGATGACGGTTTCGGGGATCAGGATACTCTGGTTGATATTGAGGCTGTCATCCTGACAGGCAATGATGACACGATTGTCGGCGGCGCTGGGAACTTTACCCTGACAGGCGGAAATGGAAATGACACACTCGATTACTCCAATAATACGGACGGAATCAACGCCAACCTCAGCGCGTTCGGTACGACCATAACCGGAACGGTCAACAAAACAAACGGCGGCGCAGTAACAACGGACAGTGTCGTAAGCTTCGAAAGCCTTGTAGGCGGAACAGGAAACGATACGTTCACGTTCAATACGGACGCGATGATTGATGCTTCGCCCCTGTTAGGAACGGTTGACGGCGGAACGGGCTATAACCGCCTGCGCATCAACGACAGTTTGACAGGGAACAACCTCACCGATAACGGCATTGACGGCAATACAATCGCGGGAATTTTCTCAAACATCGACGAACTGGATCTGACGGGCGCAACCGTTGACGGCGGCTTTGATACCTCGGACTACACATTGAATGATGATGCTGATGACTTCGACCTGACACAAGCGGACGTTCAGGCGCTTGTCGGAGTCGGCGGCACGCTTAACCTGACCATTGACAGCACCTTCGACCTCTTCATCAGCGGTGCGACCAATCAGGGCGGCGGCACGTTCGATTGGGGCGACGGCACAACCGTGCAGGTCACGACAGCTTAAGCCATCAAAGCGCATTCCTTTCAAAGACCTCTGGATCAAACATGATCCGAAGCGCCGCTATATTGTGAGCGCTATCCTTTTCTGCTAGGCTCACAGCATTGATCAATACTTTATCTGCGTTCAAAAATATCCTTTAAAATCAGTGACTTTATGGGCAACCCTGAGAAGAAAAAAAGCTCCGCAAGTACGGCAGACCTCCCTAAACAGGACACAGAGCTGGATCCGTTATGGGATTGTTTTGGCTATATTTTATCGCTCTCAGGGAAAACGCCAGACCTCGAGTCGCTTAAGTCATCCGTCGGCAAGCAAAAAGCGCAGCCCAAAGACATTCAGGATTTGTCCGAGAAAATCGGCATTGTCTGCAAAATCAAGAAAATCAATTTCGCGCTCCTTTCGGAGCTGGCCGTTCCCTGCATCCTTTTGCTGAAAAACCGCGGCGCGGTTGTCTGCATTCCCGAAAAGGGCGGCGCGCACAAAATATACATGCCCGGTCTCGGGGTTCAGGATGTATCGCTGGAAACATTTGCGGACTCGTTCATGGGGCATATCATCGTCTTCTCAACGGGCGGCAAGGATAGCGCCAACACGGAACACATGTGGCGCGCCCGCAAGATCGACTGGTTCTGGCAACCGATCAAGGCTTATTGGCCGGGCTACACGGAAATTTTGATCTGCTCGCTGTTTATCAATCTTTTCACGATCGCCCTGCCGATCTTCACAATGAATATTTATGACCGCGTCGTGCCGAACTTCGCCGTGGATACGCTGCAGGTTCTGACCATTGGGATTATTCTGGCTTTCCTGTTTGATTTCCTCTTTCGCACCATCCGCTCGCATATCCTTGAGAAGGTCGCCGCAAGGCTCAGCACACGCTTTGACCACGACCTCATGGAGCGCCTGATCGACATTCCCGAAGACTCCGTACCGTTTACAGTCGGGGAGAAAGCCAACATTTTCCGTGAGTTGCAATCGATACGTGACTTCTACGCAAGCCGCCTTGTGCCGGCCTTTGTGGATTTACCCTTCGCCTTGCTGTTCATCGGCGTCATCTACCTGATCGCCCCTGCCGTAGCGTTCGTCCCGATTGCGGGGATTGTGCTAATCCTGCTGGCCAATACGGTTGTGCAGATCATGTTAACCCGCCGCACGAAGGAAGTGTTCTCCGCAGGGCAGGCCAAATCATCCTTCATGGTGGAAACGCTCTCGGGTATCGAAACGCTGAAAACCTTCAATGCGGGCGGGCATCGCCTCCAACGCTGGCATGATCTCAGTTCCAAAGCCGCTCAAGCCTCCCGCAAAAATCAGGTGGTCACGAACGCCGCCGCTCACTTCTCAACCTTAACCCTCTACATGGTCAACATTTTCGTGCTGTTCTTTGGGGTGTACGCAATCCAGTCGGGCGCTCTGACTATCGGTGGGTTGATCGCCGTCACAATCCTCTCCGGCCGCTCCGTCGCACCAGTGATCGGAACGGCCGGCGTTGTCGCCAGATTGAAACAATCCGCCGATGTCCTAAAAACCCTCGACAAACTCTTCGCCATCCCCCTGGAAAGCGAGCGTGCAGGCACACTAAGTGCGAAAGGGCCGTTTACAGGCAATATTCAGGTGCACAACGCCTCTTACCAATACCCTGACCAAAGCCTGCCCGCCATCACGGACGTAACATTAAACATCAAGGCGGGCGAGCGCATCGGTCTGATAGGTCAAACGGGTGCGGGAAAATCGACACTGGCCAAATTGATCGCAGGGATCATCCAGCCGCAAAGCGGAACGGTGCTCTATGACAACTACGCGCAGGAAACTATCCTGCCAGCGGAACTCCGCCGCTATGTCGGATATGTCCCGCAAAAGTCGTTTTTCTTCAACGGCACAATCCGCGATAACATTGTTATGGGCAACGAATCAATTGCACCCGAAGACCTTAACCGTGCCACGCATCTCTCCGGCCTCGATATGTATATCCAGCAAACGGGGCAAGGTTTCGATACCGAAATCGGCGAGGGCGGCAACCGTCTTTCAGGCGGTCAGCAACAAGCCATTTCATTGGCGCGCGCATTGGTCCGCAACCCGTCGATCCTTATTTTTGACGAACCGACAACGGGCATGGACAGCACGCTCGAGCAAATCGTCCAGAAAAACCTGCAGGAATTCCTGAAAGACCGCACCTTCATCATGGTCACGCATCGTACGACGCTGCTTCCCCTTGTTGACCGTCTTGTCCTCCTGACGAAGGGGCGCATCAACGCCGACGGCAAACGTGACGACATCATGAAACAGCTCGGCGGCACGCCACCGAAAAAGGGAGGGCGGTCATGAGCGAATTTAACCTCCATGAAGATGAAAACTGGAACTACCGCCCTTTATTATTCACGGTCGTCATTTTTCTGATCTGCTTTCTCGCGTGGGCGGGGCTATCCGAAATCGACCAGCAAGTCAGAACCTCAGGGCGCATCATCCCCGCGGGACAGGCGCAACTCGTCCAACATCTTGAAGGCGGGATTATCGACCGCATTCTCGTCAAGGAAGGCGAGCGCGTCGAAAAAGGCCAGCCTCTATTCCAGATCAGAAACCAGAAAGCCTCCTCCGAACTTGAGGGCAATAAACTGGTGCTGAGCGCCTTTGATATAAAACTGCAACGCCTGCAGGCCGAATTTGAGGGCAAAGAGAAATTCATTGTCGAGGATATGGATCTTACAGAGGGTTTGTCTGAAATCGCACAGAACGAAATCCGCCTGTTTAACTCCCGCGTAAAAGCGTTCGAGGACAGGGTCGAAGTGTTCAAGGAACGCGAAAAGCAAAAGGAACTCAAGCTCGAAGACCTGAACTTACAACTTCGAAACCTGAAAGCCGAACGGGCAATTGCACAAGACCAACTCAACATCAACGAAAAGCTGCGCAAGACGGGTGCAATTTCCGAAAGCCGTTACTTGGATTCCAAAAGCAAGGTCGGAAATTTCACAACCCGCATCGGCAGTATAGAAAAGCAAATGCCCGTCACCCGCGCGGAACTCGAAGAAGTACGCCAGCAAATGGAAGAGCTTGCCGAAAAGCGCAAGACCGAAGTACTGGATGAAATCAACGCGGTCGAACTTGAAAGGCAACGTCTGGAAGAACAATTAAAGGCCGACCTCGATCAGGTGCAACGAACGGCCATCTATTCCCCCGTCACAGGCATGGTGAATAAAATCTACGTCAACACGCTGGGCGGTGTGGTCAGCCCCGGCTCCGTCATTGCGGAAATCATCCCGCTGGAGGACAGCCTGATCGTCGAGGCACGGATGCACACGAAAGACCGGGGTCTGGTCTGGAACGGCCTTCCTGCCAACGTCAAAATCACAGCATACGATTCGACCATTTACGGTACCCTGAACGGCGAAATCACAGAAATCAGCGCTGACAGCTTTACCGATGAAACAACAGGGACGCCGTTCTACCGCGTCAAAATTACGCTGGATACCGAATCCATTCAGAATTTTGAGCCGATCTACCCGGGCATGACCGTCGAGGCCAATATTCTATCCGGCCGCACATCCGTGCTGCGCGCCATCTTCAAGCCGTTGCTGCGCCTCAAGGAGAACGCCTTGCGCGAACCTTAGGGCTTAAGCAAGCTAAAAACACCAAACCGTTCCTGAAAACACTCAAAACGCAGGTACAGAGTCATTTTTAGACTTAAAAACCCCTGTAACATTTGCTATGTCTTTTACTTACTTCAAAAAAGGGATGGTTTATGACACTCAAAACAGCCTTACACGACGCCCATATTGCGATGAAAGCAAAAATGGGACCTTTTGCCGGCTACGATATGCCGCTTTATTACGACGAAGGTGTTTTAAAAGAACATGAGTGGGTCAGAAAATCCGCAGGCATCTTCGATGTCTCCCATATGGGCCAACTCACAATCGAAGGTCTTGGCGTAGCAGGGTTTCTTGAAAAACTGACGCCTTCCGCATTCCAGTCAAAACCCAACGGCCGCGCACAATATACTGTGCTGACGAACCCCGAAGGCGGCATTGTTGATGACCTGATCATCACACGTCTGGAAGAGGATAAATTTTTCATTGTTGTAAATGCGGCGTGTAAGGAAAAAGACATTGCTTGGATCAAATCCCACATGCCCGATAACCTAACGCTTGAAATGCTGGATGACCGAAGCTTGATAGCATTACAGGGACAGGAATCCGAAGCCGTATTGGAAGACGTCTTCGGCATCAATATGGATGAAGTGCCTTACATGTTTATCGTGACGGACGTAGAAATCGAAGGTGAAAAATGTTTTATCAGCAGGCTCGGCTACACTGGCGAAGACGGCTTCGAATTAAGCGTGCCGAATGCAATCGCCATGGATATCTGGAACAAGCTTGCCGAGCATGAGGCCGTAAAGCCGATCGGTCTGGCCGCACGTGATTCCTTGCGCCTTGAAATGGGGTATTGTTTGTACGGACATGACATTGACGGGGCAACGTCTCCGGTCGAAGCCGATCTCGGGTGGGTCATGGGAAAAAACAATCAGGGCTTCCTTGGTGCGCATCGTATTCTGGAAGAAAAGAAAAATGGTGTTGAGCGCAAACGCGTCGGCATCAAACTGACCGATAAGGGCGTGGCGCGTGAAGGCGCAGAAATCCTGAACGAAAATAAGCAGAAAATCGGCGCTCTGACCAGCGGTGGCCCGTCCCCGTCATTAAAGGCATCCATCGGGCAGGGTTATGTAGTCAATGATTTCTCGAAGCCGGGTACAAAAGTATACATTAGCGTTAGAGGGCGGGAACTGGCCGCGGAAGTAGCTGAAATGCCGTTCTTAAAACCGAAAACAAAATCCATGAAAAAAGCTGCTTGATAATTCAGGTGGCATCAAAATCCAAGAAAGGGAACTTAGAGGGATGAGTGCACTAAAATACACCAAAGATCACGAATGTATCCACGTCACAGGCGATCTCGCCTGGATCGGAATCACCGAATATGCGCAAGACGCATTGGGAGATCTGGTTTTTATCGAACTACCTGAAGTCGGAAAAACCGTCACACAGGGCGGAGACGTCGCGGTCGTTGAGTCCGTGAAAACCGCGGCGGAAGTCTACTCCCCTGTGGACGGTGAAGTCGCCGAAATCAATGAAGCCATGGCTGATGATCTCGACCTGATAAAAAGCCCCGTAAACGACAACGGCTGGATTGTAAAAGTAAAGGTCGCAGATGTCGCGGCACTCGAGGCCCTAATGGATCAGGCTGCTTACGACGAATATCTCAAAGAGCTGGATTAATATAAGGAACGGTATCAGTATGCGTTATCTCCCCCAGACCAAAAAGTCACGTGAAGCAATGCTCGAAAGCATCGGCGCAAAAAACGTTGACGAGTTGTTCCGTGACATTCCGTCAACCGCCTTTTTTGACGGCAAGGCCAACCTGCCGGATCACAAAGGCGAATTGGAAGTCGAACGGATTTTAGGAGGCTACGCCAATGAAAATCAAGCCGCACCCGACGGCCCGTTCTTCCTTGGTGCGGGAACGTATTACCACCACATTCCGTCTTCTGTTGATTACATCATCCAGCGTTCGGAATTCCTGACGGCATACACACCGTACCAGCCGGAAATCGCACAAGGAACGCTGCAGGCAATCTTTGAATACCAAACATTCATCGCCCGCCTGACAGGACAGGACATCGCCAACGCGTCCATGTATGACGGATCAACATGCGTTGCGGAAGCCGCATTGATGGCGATGCGTGTCACCAAACGCCGGAATGTGGCAATCGGGAACGCATTGCACCCGCATTACCGCGGTGTACTGAACGCTTACATGAGCAACTTTGATGATATCGAAGTCAAAGAAGGCGAACCGGATGAAAGTTGCGCATGCGTGATCGTTCAGTCACCCGATTTCTACGGGCAGCCGCATAAATACGATGAATGGCGCAAAGAATGCGATGAAACGGGTGCTTTGCTGATTGTTGTGGTTACCGAAATCGTTTCACTAGGACTTCTGCCTGCCCCTTCAGAAGCGGACATCGTTTGCGGTGAAGCGCAATCTATAGGTCTGCCGATGAGCTTCGGCGGCCCGCATTTGGGCTTCTTCGCATGCCGCCAGAAATACCTGCGCCAAATGCCCGGTCGCTTATGCGGAATCACCGAAGATGCAGATGGTCGTCGCGGCTTTGTGCTGACATTATCGACACGTGAACAGCACATCCGCCGTGACAAGGCCACATCAAACATTTGTACCAACCAGGGACTTTGCGCTCTGGCATTTACGGTACACATGTCTCTGCTCGGTGAAGACGGCTTCAAAAAACTGGCACGCCTCAATCACGAAGCGGCTATCAAACTTTCTGAAGCCCTTGGAAAAATAGAAGGCATAAAAATCCTGAACGACGGCTTCTTTAATGAATTCGCTGTAGAGCTGCCTAAAAACGCCGAAGACGTTGTAAATGAGTTGGCAAAGCAAAATATCATCGGAGGGTACGCACTCGACGATAATCAGCTTTTGGTCGCAGCAACGGAAATGACAAAAGATGAAGACATCGCCCAATTCACAAAAGCATTGGGAAAAATTCTGGAAACATGACACCATGAAGCGGAAGAGATAGGAAGAAAAAGAAGGATTAAATGGCAGGTTTTCAGGTTTTTTTCGGGTTCTTATTCGGAGCGGTGACAACATTTGCAGCTGTAATGATCTTTATGTTTTTTGTTCCTTCCGAGCAACAAGTTAAAACACTGAGCTGCGGTGACCGTGAAACAAAAATAGGTGTTGTCATTGATGGAAAACACAGACAGTTCATCATGGCGGGACAGAAAATAGATAAAGAAAAAATCAAAACATTCAGCGATATCCTTATAGATGCTGAGTGGAAACATGCGGAAGGCTCAACACGGGTTACGTTGGATCGACTAACCGGTGAATTGGAAATGAGAGAAAAAAGCAACTTTATGGGCGATGAAAAAACTCAAAACTTTAAGTGTCATCACGTATCACAAAGATTTTAAGACGGATAAAAAAGAATGACGGCGGAAGCAAAACTTATGCAAGCAACAAAAACAGTAGAAAATAAAAATCAGGGAAACCCTGAGGAAAATAGGGGACTTCATTACGAAGAAAACCTCCTGTGGGAGAAGGAACACAGTGACACTCCCGGAGTTGACTTGCCGGAACCTGAAGGAAAAGCGCTAAAAACAGGTATTGAAGCACGTGAAAATATAGGTCTGCCGCAAATGAGTGAGCCGCAAGTCCTGCGCCATTTCGTCCGTATGAGCACATGGAATTACTCCATCGACCACGGGTTTTTCCCGCTCGGCTCTTGCACAATGAAACACAACCCGCGCCTGAATGAAAAAATGGCAAGACTGCCCGGTTTCGCGCATATCCACCCTCTGCAGCCTGAAAACACGGTGCAGGGCGGTTTGAAACTAATGTACGAACTGCAAAACTGGCTGGCCGAATTAACGGGACTGCCCGGCGTTTGTCTGGCACCGGCAGCAGGCGCTCACGGAGAGTTGGCAGGCATGATGACAATACGCCGCGCCCACGAACTCAAAAAAGATACAAAACGCAGATTCGTTCTGACACCTGACTCCGCGCACGGAACAAATCCGGCAACGGCCGTGATGTGCGGCTTTGAAGTCAGGAATATCCCGACCGAGCAGACAGGGCGCCTGACGGTCGAGGAATTTAAAAAGGCGCTATATGAAACCGACCCGAAGGGCGCGGACATTGCCGGTATGATGGTTACAAACCCCAATACGTGCGGGCTGTTCGAAACGGATATCATTGAAATGGCGGATCTTCTGCATGAGGCTGGAGGCTACTTCTATTGTGATGGCGCGAACTTCAATGCCCTCGTGGGCAAGGTCAAGCCCGGCGACTTCGGCGTCGATGTGATGCACATCAATCTCCACAAAACATTTTCAACCCCGCACGGCGGAGGTGGTCCCGGTTCAGGCCCGATCTGCTGCACCGAAGAACTGGCAAAGTTTATGCCCGTCCCGACAATTTTAAAAGACGGCGACGAATACAAACTGGAATGGGAAGACGACCGCCCCGAAACACTTGGCCGCCTGAAAGCATTTCAGGGACAGTTCGGCATGCATGTGCGTGCGCTATCCTACATGCTTTCCCACGGCGCAGACGGCTTGAAACAGGTCTCGGAAGATGCGGTTCTCAATGCCAACTATATCCTGAGCCAGTTAAAGGAAGAGTTCCACGTTCCTTATGAAGGGCCGTGTATGCATGAATGCCTCATAACGCACAAGCACCAAAAAGCCAACGGCGTTGAAACATTGGATATCGCAAAAGGACTTGTTGAAAACGGTTTCCACCCGATGACGGTATACTTCCCGCTCGTCCTGCCCGGGACAATGCTCATCGAACCGACCGAAACCGAGAGCAAAGATTCGATTGATCGTTTTATTACGGTGATGAAGAGCTTTGCCGAAGACATCAAAAACGGCGATACGGAAAAGTTTAAAGAATTTCCTCTGTCCACACCGCGTCGAAGACTCGATGAAGTAAAAGCAGCCAGAAATCCGGTATTGAAATGCCAAGATTAGCCATAAGCAAGACTTCGAGTTGATTATATCTGCCAGTTGTCCTTGGAATTGTGATAATGCAGGACGGTGTCCGCAATAATACTGATTAACAGCGTCGGATCTTTATCGTGTTTGGATAAGCATCTGGAAATATTAAGTTTATCACATTCTTCTTTGGAAATTTTTCGCATATCCAAACCTGTTAACAGGATAACGGGCGTTGTAATACCCATCAAACGGATTTCCCGGGTCAGATCCAGACCGGATTTGCCCTGATCAAGTTTGTAATCAACGATGAATATGTCATGAACATTCTCTTTCATGACCTTCAATCCATCCTCAAAACTTCCCGCCCAGCAGATCTTGTGACGGAAATCACGACCGTTTTCCAAACTCGTCCTTGTCAGAATAAAGTCTGTTTCGGAATCATCGACCATCAGGATTTTAATGGTGTCCTCGTCCGTTTCTTCGCTCACGGGGACTGCTCCTTTCCTAAACTTAAGAGCGTATATATTAACTTACCAGTATACTTTAAATAGAATCACTTATTATGTTTACAGATATACTATATAAACTGTTCCTCGGTTGATTTTAATCAATAAAAAATATTTTACTGGTTTTTGCCGATATAATGTTGTAACAAAATGACATCTCCCCTAAAAAAATCTTCGACCAAACGGCCACCGGCCGCAAAAATCGATACGGGAAGAAAAGAAACGAATAACTTTTTTAGGTGCACATCATGGCTAAAACAGGACCCTCAGAATTCATTCGTCAGGTTCGCAATGAAATGAAAAAAGTCACCTGGCCCACCCGTCAGGAAACAACCGTTAGTATGATTGCCGTGTTTATCATGGTTTTCCTTGCATCCTTCTTTCTCTATTTCGCGGATCAGATCATTTCTTTCGGTGTACGCGAGATCATGAGCATCGGGCTATAAAAACAAAACAAACAAAAACGGATTTAAGAAAGGACGAAGACAATGGCAAAACGCTGGTATGTTCTGCATGTCTATTCAGGATTTGAGAACAAGGTCGCCGAAGCGATCAAGGAAAAAGCAAAAAAACAAGGGCTAGAAGACTGCATCGACGAAATCCTCGTTCCGATGGAAGAAGTCGTCGAAGTCAGACGCGGTCAGCGCGTAAACGCCGAGCGAAAATTTTTCCCCGGTTATGTTCTGGCAAAACTGGATATGCAGGACGAAGTTTGGCACCTGATCAAGGACACACCGAAGGTCAGCGGCTTCTTGGGAGCCGGCGGCAATAAGCCCGTTCCGATCAGTGAAGCGGAAGCGCAACGCATCCTCCAGCAGGTTCAGGAAGGAATTGACCGCCCGCGCCCGTCTGTCACATACGATATCGGCGAAGAGGTCAAGGTTACCGATGGCCCGTTTGCCTCATTCAACGGCTTTGTCGAGGAAATCGACGAAGACAAGGCCAAGCTTAAAGTATCCGTATCCATCTTTGGCCGCGCAACACCTGTGGAGCTGGAATACGGTCAGGTTGAAAAAATCTAGAAAGAGTGATCCTCCTGAGATCAAATTGTTAAAAAAGCCCGGATCATACCGGGCTTTGTTTTTTTTATGTTGTTAAAAAATCAAAGGCTTAGGCCATCTCATGAACCTCAACGCCTCCTGCATCGCGTGATCTATGGACATCAAGCGTGCCGGGAACATATGCGGCCTCAGGAACGGCCTTGGCGCTCACGCATTTGGCCTGACAGGCATCAGCAATAATCTCATTCGCCATAGCGACTGCACGGGACATCTGAACGGTCTCAAACCCCTCGTCATATAAAAGCTGAGGAATATGCTCTATGTATTCTTCAAGTTGCTCCCGCGCCTCATCAGACCACGCATCAAAATGCTCGGCGTAAAACGCGGCACCTGCACGTTTATCGGCATCAATCTCGGGCGTATGGGCTTTATAATGTGAACGTTTTTCCTGTTCCAGCACGGCCTGCGCCACACCCTCGATAACGGCTGCACCGCCAAGGGCTTCGTAAACATCGTATTTGGTTTTAACTTCAATACCGTTCTTGTAATACGGCTCGTAACCTTCATCCTGCGCGTATTTCGGAAGTTCGGGCGCAGGATTTGAAACAAGTTCGCCGTTTAGCTTCTTGCTGACATGCGTAAAACCCTCACGCTTGCCGTTATCCCAAAGGGCAACGGTCACAACATCATCAGCACTGACATCTGTAAACCCTGCAGCTTCAAGATCGGCCACGGCCTTATCAACGCGCGGCGGAATAAGGGATGCGGGACGTGCATCCTTCTGGTCTTCGGGGAGTGCTTGTTCTTTAACTTTTGTTGTGTCGGCCAGCCCTTGGTCAACCTCGCCGGGAATACGTCCCAGACGCCCCGACATATATTTTGCAATATCGGTTGTCATCTTCGCGTGTATCGCGGAAATGATAAAGGCCTCACCGCGGCCGATATATCCGCGCCCTTGAGAGGGAGTACGGCTGTCATCATTCAAAACATCGGTAACGTATTTCAGAACTTCTTGTGAGCCGTTCGGCTGCTTTTTAAGCTTCTGGATCTCGGGGCCGTGTTCTTTATCGGCAACAAAGTGCAAAAGAATTTGCGCGGCCTGCGTTGTCGTGTTCTTCGCATGCGGCGTCACCTGCATCGGATCGCCAAGTAACGGCAGGAGTTTTTCCTGTACGCGGTAAATCGCAATTTGCGCATCATCCCACTCCAGCCCCATCATAGCGCTTGTGCTTGGGTGAACCATACCTTTGAGCGTAGACGCAGCGCCGCCGGGCGCCTTCGCCGCTCGCATCGCATCAAAAACCTCCTTGTTAAAAGACGGCTCAAAGTCGCGATATTGGAAATGCAGTGCATTCAGGGCAGGGCGGTCAGCCTCAATCGCATCCAGATTAAGCTGCGGCGCACGGGCGCGCACTTCCGGATTGGGGTGGTTCTCGATCATCTCTATAAGACGCAAAACGGAGGGTTGCGCCACGTTTTCTGACGTCGCGGGATGCCCGCAATCAATCGTATCCGCACCCGCTTCAATCGCGGCCATGTAAATCGCATACGCCATACCATGTGTGTTATGGGCATGAACATGAACTTCTTTCTCGGGAAATTCTTCCTTCAGCCACTTGGTCAGTTCGTAAACATCTTCCGGCGGGGCAACACCGACAGGATCCTTGATATAAAAACTGTCCGCACCTGCTTCATAAAGCTCGCGAGCGGTCTGTTTGTACATCTCCATAGTATAGGCTTCGCTGTCCGCAACACAGATGACGCCTTGCGCGTGTTTTCCCTGCTTCTTGACCTCTTCAATGACCTTGGTCTGTTTACGCGTATCATTAAACCCGTCAAAAATCGTGAAAATATCAACGCCGGCTTCCGCGCTTTGCTTGACGTAAGCCTCGATCACATCGTCTGGATTGTCATCGTAGCCGACAAGCGTATCACCGCGCACCAGAATACTGAGCGGTGTATCGGGATAGGCCTCGCGCATCGTGCGAAACTCGTCCCACGGGTCACGACCTTCCATCATCGGTTTGTGAAAAAACGTGCCGCCGCCACCCTGAATGGAACTATAACCGACATCTTCGGCATGCGCTTCGGCCGTCGTCATCTCTTCAGCCGATAAAACGCCGGCAAAGTTAGACTGATTCACATCGCGGATTGTGTTCTGAATTTTAACAGGATTTGGATTTGTACTCATGTCACCCTACACGCTCTATTAACAGTGAATATTTTCTCACATATATGTAAAGATTTTTATAAGCGTACATGTTTAGTGTGCGGACAACAGGCATGTCAAGCATGCGCTATATTGCAGCGCGAAAGGTCGTCTTATGCGCTCCACATGAGTTTAAGCTGTTCTGCGGCGATAGTGACCTGATTAATTGTGCGTCCGACGGAATCAAGAAATTCAACGAGATAGGTTTCGGGCGGGTTTCCGTTAACCTCGACAATAAATCCGTGCTTTCCGGCAAATAGGTCATGTTCGGGAAGGTCATCCCTTAAGGCAATAATATCATCTATACTCATCGGCAATCCCCTGAACGATAGTGTTTTTTTATAATCAGACTGCATTACATAAGCGCCTCAGACCATTTTGGCAAGTTTACAAAAAATACGCAGTAAATTTTTCTTGATCTATCCACATCAACCCTTTATGTTCCGCCCATTATTGTGGAAGGCGTTCTCATAAAGGCCATTGGGCGCCGCACCACGAACTCTTTAAACGAAGGAGGAAACAATGGCGAAAAAAGTAGCAGGCAGCATTAGCCTGACAATCCCGGGTGGCGCGGCAAACCCGTCTCCACCGGTAGGCCCGGCTCTGGGTCAGCACGGCGTGAATATCATGGAATTCTGTAAGGCGTTTAACGCGAAGACAGAAGAACAAAAAGGTATTCCGATTCCGGTTATAATCACGGTTTTTGAAGACCGTTCCTTTACATTCATAACGAAGACCCCGCCGGCAAGTTACTACCTGCTGCAGGCCGTGAAGAAGCCAAAGGGCGCAAACAACCCCGGACATGAGACAGTAGCACAGGTGCGCAAGTCTCAGGTTAAAGATATTGCCGAAAAGAAAATGGTGGACTTGAACGCCAATGACATCGATGCGGCAATGAAAATCATTGAAGGCTCAGCCCGTTCCATGGGTATCGAAGTCGTGGAGGGTTAAGACAATGACAAAAGAGACAAAGAAGAAAAAAGAGATCAACGAAGCAATTGACCGTAACAAATTCTACACAGTAGAAGAGGCGGTAAAGCTACTGAAGGATCTGTCCAAAAAGCGTAACTTTGATGAAACATTCGAAGTGGCCGTGAACCTGAACATTGACCCGAAACACGCTGACCAGCAGGTCCGCGGTATGCTGACTTTGCCGAATGGCACAGGTGCAAGCGTACGCGTTGCGGTCTTTGCAAAGGACGACAAGGCCGAAGCGGCAAAAGCGGCAGGCGCGGACATCGTCGGTGCGGAAGACCTGATGGAAAAGATCCAGAACGGCGATATCGATTTCGAACGTTGTATTGCAACACCGGACATGATGGCTCTTGTCGGTCGTGTCGGTAAAATCCTTGGCCCGAAAGGTCTGATGCCGAACCCGAAACTGGGAACGGTCACACCGAACGTCGAGGAAGCTGTTAAAGCTGCTAAGGGCGGCGCGATTGAATACCGTGCGGAAAAAGCCGGTATCGTGCATGCACGTGTCGGTAAGGCATCCTTCGATGAGAAGAAGCTGATCGAAAACGTTCAGGCCTTCATCGAAACAATCCAGAAAGCCAGACCGTCCGGCGCGAAAGGGAAATACTTCAAAAAGATTTCCATGACGACGTCTATGGGCCCGGGCTTGAAGCTGGATCTCGTAGCCGCAACAGGCGTAGAGCAAACAAAAGCCGCTTGAGCGATAATTATTACTTGACGAGCCTGAACTTTTTAACTAAGACAGGCTCGTCTAATTAATACCTGTCCGAGACTGCAGGAGCTTTTAAAAAGCTTAAACGACCTGCACAGATGGGAAGAAAACAAACCGGCCTTATAAAAAAAAGGGCTGACGTATTCTTTTCACAGAACATATCTCTGGACAGGCGGCTTAAAAGAAAAGCCGCTTTTTTAATGTTTGAATTTTTTGTAGCAGGAGTGAAGACCATGGGCATGAGCCGGGCACAAAAGGAACAAGAAATTAAAGCGCTGAACGAGCGCTTTGCGAATGATGAGATTGTGGTGGTCACACACTACACCGGCCTGACGGTTTCGGACATGTCCGAACTGCGTGCTGGTCTGCGCGAAAACGGCGCAACCTTTAAGGTCACAAAAAACAGCCTCGCAAAACGCGCGATCAAAGGCACACGCTACGAAGCGATCGAAGACATGTTCTCAGGTCAGACAGGCGTGGCGTCCTCTAAGGATCCTGTCGCGGCAGCGAAAGGTGCATACGAATTTGCCAAGAAAAACGACAAACTGGTTATCCTCGGCGGTAGCTTGGGCGATGTTGTTCTTGATGCAAAAGGGGTTGAGGCACTGGCGAAACTGCCAAGCCTTGATGAAATCCGCTCTAAACTGGTTGGTCTTCTGGTTGCACCTGCAATCAAGATCGCTGGTGTTACTCAGGCTCCGGCACGCGAACTCGTTGGCGTGACCAAAGCCTACGGCGAGAAAGCGGAATAATAACGGGTTTTATGAATTCAGCGTATTTGATTACGATTTTAATAGGAGGAAAAGAAAATGGCTGCTGATTTGGAAAAAATTGTTGAACAACTCTCAGAACTGACTGTTCTTGAAGCTGCTGAGCTGTCCAAACTTCTCGAAGAGAAGTGGGGCGTTACGGCTGCTGCTGCTGCACCTGTCATGGTTGCTGGTGGCGCAGGTGGCGATGCTGCTGCTGCGGAAGAGAAAGACGAATTCGACGTCATTCTTGAAAGCGCAGGCGGTAACAAGATTGCTGTTATCAAGGAAGTTCGTGCGATCACAGGTCTTGGCCTGAAAGAAGCGAAAGAACTCGTTGAAGCAGGCGGCAAGGCTGTTAAAGAAGGCGCTGCTAAGGCAGAAGCTGAAGAAATCAAAGGCAAGCTTGAAGCAGCTGGCGCAACCGTCGCTCTTAAGTAAGTCTCTTACAATATACATCACATTTCCCGCATTGCGCATAAGCCGCTTTGTGGGAAATGTGCCTATTCAACCTTTAATAAGGTTGACAACGGCTGGACATATAGTCCATATAGCTAACAAAATTCTGGGATAGACGTGATACCCGTAAGTTATAACGGCCTCCGCACCGCGGAGAAACACTAGATTATTTATGACCGCATCGGCCCTTGATCGGGCCGCAAGGCGGTGTTTGCTCTTTTAAGCGGTTTTTAAGAGCCAGAAACAAGTGACGTTTGAACACGAACGCGATCGAAAAGGTAGGATCAATATGTGCGCAGCGAAAGCCAAAAAATCTAAGCAGGAAAATAAGACAAACGACATCGACAGTTACACGGGACGTAAACGTGTCCGCCGTAATTTCGGTCGCATCACAGAAGTTGCGCCGATGCCGAACCTGATCGAGGTCCAGAGAAATTCTTACGAGCATTTCCTTCAAAAGGAAATTACGCCTCAAGACCGCGAAATGAGCGGTATGCAGGAAGTCTTCTCTTCCGTGTTTCCAATCAAGGATTTTTCCGATCGCGCGGAAATCGACTTCGTCTCCTACGAATTCGAAGAACCGAAATACGACGTTGAAGAATGTCAGCAACGCGGCATGACATATGCGGCGCCGTTGCGCGTCACGCTACGTCTGTCCGTATTTGACGTTGATCAGGACAGCGGTCTGCGCTCCATCCGCGACATTAAAGAACAAGACGTTTACATGGTCGACATGCCGCAAATGACCGAAAACGGTACATTTGTTGTAAACGGAACTGAGCGTGTCATTGTATCCCAGATGCACCGTTCTCCGGGCGTATTCTTTGACCATGACAATGGTAAAACTCACGTCTCCGGCAAATACCTTTTCTCCGCACGCGTCATTCCGTACCGCGGATCATGGCTCGACTTCGAATACGATGCTAAGGATCAAATGTACGTGCGTATCGACCGCCGTCGTAAATTGCCTCTGACAACACTTCTGCGCTGTCTTGATAGTGCGGAAACAGAGCAACTCCGTCAACAGGCAGATGAAAACGACGAAGAATTGGATCCGTTGATGGTGCAGGGAATGTCCAACGAGGAAATTCTCGCGAACTTCTACGACATCACAACATATTCTAAATCTAAAAAGGGCTGGGAGACGGAATTCAATGCCGATGCAATGCGCGGCGTAAAGTTGGCGTACGATCTCATTAACGCAAAAACAGGTAAGGCTGTTGCGGAAGCAGGCGAAAAAATCACCGCACGTAAAGCCAAGAAACTGGCCGAAGGCGGCTTGAAAAACATCCGTATCGAAGAAGGCCAGCTAATCGGCTCGTTCCTTGCCAAGGATATTTTTGATGAAAAAACGGGTCTGGTTCTGTTCGAAGCCGGCCACGAATTGACCGAAGAAGATATGGCAAAGCTTGAGGAAGTCGGAACAAAAGAGCTTCCGATTCTCGCCATCGACTACCTGAACGTCGGTCCTTATATCCGTAATACAATGGTAGCCGATAAATGTGATACGCGTGAAGAAGCGCTGATCGACATTTACCGTGTTATGCGTCCGGGTGAGCCGCCGACACTTGAGTCCGCACAGGCACTTTTTAATTCTCTGTTCTTTGATGCAGAGCGTTATGACTTGTCCGCTGTCGGTCGTGTAAAAATGAATGCGCGTCTGGATCTGGACGCTGACGATCAGTTCCGCATCCTCTGTAAGCAGGATATTCTGGCGATTGTAAAATACCTGCACGGTCTGAAAGACGGGCAAGGTGAAGTCGATGACATCGATAACCTCGGCAACCGCCGCGTACGATCCGTCGGTGAATTGATGGAAAACCAGCTGCGCGTTGGTCTGCTCCGTATGGAACGTGCAATTCGCGAGCGTATGTCTTCTGTCGACATCGACACATATATGCCGCATGACCTGATCAACTCCAAGCCGGCGCAAGCGGCTGTCCGTGAGTTCTTCGGATCATCCCAGCTCTCCCAATTTATGGATCAGACAAACCCGCTGTCCGAAATCACACACAAGCGTCGCTTGTCCGCGCTCGGCCCCGGTGGTCTGACGCGTGAACGCGCAGGCTTCGAGGTTCGTGACGTCCACCCGACACACTATGGTCGTATCTGTCCGATTGAAACACCGGAAGGTCCGAACATCGGTCTGATCAACTCTCTGGCAACATTCGCCCGCGTCAACAAATACGGCTTCATCGAAAGCCCGTACCGTAAAGTTGAAAACGGCAAGGTAACGGATGAAGTGGTTTACATGTCCGCGATGGAAGAGGCGAAATACATCATCGCGCAAGCGAACTCCGAATTGGATAAGTCCGGTAAATTCGCAAACGATCTTGTCTCCTGTCGTGAAGCTGGTGAAAACGTCATGGCACAGCCGGATCAAATCGAATATATGGACGTTTCACCAAAACAGATCGTTTCTGTTGCGGCGTCTCTGATCCCGTTTTTGGAAAACGACGATGCGAACCGCGCATTGATGGGCTCCAACATGATGCGTCAGGCCGTTCCGCTGCTGAAAGCAACGGCTCCTGTCGTTGGTACTGGCATGGAATTTACCGTTGCCCGTGATTCCGGTGCGGCTGTAACAGCAAAGAGAACAGGTGTTGTCACGAAAGTGGACGCAACACGTGTGGTTGTTCAGGCAACAGAAATCGAAAAAGCTGATGACCCTGTGGTCGATATTTACAAGCTGTCGAAATTCCAGCGCTCTAACCAGAACACATGCATCAACCAGCGCCCGTTGGTGAAGGTTGGTGATGAAGTGTCCGCAGGTGATATTATTGCCGACGGCCCGTCTACCGATCTTGGTGAACTCGCTCTTGGTCGTAACATCATGGTGGCCTTCATGCCGTGGAACGGTTACAACTTCGAGGACTCCATTCTGATTAACGAGCGTATCGTTCGTGATGACGTCTTTACGTCCATCCACATCGAGGAATTCGAAGTTATGGCACGTGACACCAAGCTCGGCACCGAAGAAATCACACGAGACATCCCGAATGTCGGTGAAGAAGCGCTGAAACACCTTGATGAGGCGGGTATCGTCCACATCGGTGCGGAAGTTGCTCCTGGTGATATTCTTGTCGGTAAGGTAACACCGAAAGGTGAATCCCCGATGACGCCGGAAGAAAAGCTTCTCCGCGCAATCTTCGGTGAAAAAGCCGCAGACGTAAAAGACACATCTCTTCGCCTTCCACCCGGTGCTGTCGGAACGATCGTTGAGGTCCGCGTCTTTAACCGCCGCGGCGTTGACAAGGACGCACGTGCCCTGTCTATCGAGCAAGAAGAAATCGAACGTCTCGCAAAAGACCGCGACGACGAGCGCCGTATCCTTGAAGATGGCTTTTACGGCCGTCTGGAGCATCTGCTTGTCGGTCAGAAAGTCGCATCTGCGCCTAAAGACGCCAAACTGAAAAAAGGCACAGCTATCAAAAAGGCAGACCTCGCAGGCATCAAGCGTGGCCTGTGGCGCCAGATTTCAGTCGAAAGCGAAAAGCGCATGAGCGAAATCGAAGCGATGACAAAAACATTCGACACCGCAGTCGACGACCTGAAAAAACGTTTTGAAAACAAGGTTGAAAAACTGCAGCGCGGTGACGAACTGCCTCCGGGCGTGATGAAGATGGTCAAGGTCTTCGTGGCTGTAAAACGTAAAATGCAGCCCGGTGACAAAATGGCCGGTCGTCACGGTAACAAGGGTGTGGTCTCCAAGATCATGCCGTCCGAAGACATGCCGTATCTGGAAGATGGTACGCCTGTTGACCTCGTTCTGAACCCGCTCGGTGTTCCATCGCGTATGAACGTAGGTCAGATTTTGGAAACACACCTCGGCTGGGCATCTGCAAGCTTCGGTAAGCAAATCGCTGAACTTCTCGATACATTTGCTGAGAAGAAAAAGCCGTCCGCTGGTGAATTGAAAAACCTGAACGCGAAGCTTAAAGACGTTTACGGTGACAAAGAGTACAAGGAGCGCGTCTCTCAACTCGATGACACACAACTCGTCGAAATGTGTGAAAACCTCAGAACAGGCGTGCCGATGGCAACACCGGTTTTCGACGGTGCGCATGAGCAGGACATTTCCGACCTTCTCGAAAAGGCAGGTCTGCACCGTTCCGGTCAGATGCGTCTGATCGACGGTCGGACAGGTGACTATTTCCACCGCCCTGTGACAGTCGGTTACATGTACATGCTGAAACTGCACCACCTTGTGGATGACAAGATCCACGCCCGTTCCATCGGTCCGTACTCTCTTGTCACACAGCAGCCGCTTGGCGGTAAGGCACAATTCGGTGGCCAGCGTTTCGGTGAGATGGAGGTCTGGGCCCTTCAGGCGTACGGTGCGGCGTACACGCTGCAGGAGATGCTGACGGTCAAGTCCGACGACGTGGCAGGCCGTTCGAAAGTCTACGAAGCGATTGTGCGCGGCGAAGACAACTTCGAAATTGGTATTCCTGAATCCTTCAACGTTCTTGTCAAGGAGTTGAAGGCTCTGGGTCTGAACGTCGACATGAAACAATCAACGAAAAACTCGCAAGAAGGGTAATTCGAAGAGCGTAAAATGAAGTCAGTAACCATATTTCTATCTACCGTCGTCCTCGCTCTGGGAATCGCCTTTTCCGGCTTTTTCCTGATGCAGGGACTCATCAACTTCAACGCCACGCAAGGCCGTGTGGCGGTGAAGGGACTGGCTGAAAGAAACGTGGAAGCCGACCTCGGCGTCTGGAGAATTTCCCACGGTGTAAAAGAATGGACTTTAGAGGAAGCCCGAAAGCGTCTTCGCGATAACCAGAAGATGATTGAAGCCTTCCTCAACGACAACGGCTTCGAAGCTGATGAGTATGCCCGAAAGGACCTCTCTCTTTATCAGGGGCGCGAAGCCATCCGTTCCGTAAATAACGAGCAGGAGTACAAAAGCTACTACCAACTCAATCAGACGATCACCGTGCGCAGTGAAAAGGTCCGCAACATTGAAAAGGCGGCCCAGAACACATTTACGTTGATTGAAAACGACGTAATTTTGAACAACTCCAATCCGGTTTACATGTACACAAAATTAAACGACATCAAGCCGGACATGATCACAGAGGCAACCCGCAATGCGCGTGAAGCTGCGGTACGTTTTGCAGAGGACTCCAACAGCAAGGTTGGAAAAATCCTCTCCGCTGATCAGGGGTGGTTTCGTATTCTCTCCGCTTACGGAGAAAACGTAGAGGGGGAGCAGGCCTCCATTGAAAAAAAAGTGCGCGTAATTACAACAGTGAATTTTAGCTTGGTCGATTAAGGCCGGCGACGATCAAAAGGGAAAAGGCGAGAAGCAATGAATGAACTAATGAACTTGTTTGGTCAACCTACAGGACCACAGAGCTTTGACAATATCCGCATCTCTATCGCATCACCGCAGCAGATCCTCTCATGGTCTTTTGGTGAAGTGAAGAAGCCGGAAACCATCAATTACCGGACATTCAAGCCGGAAAAAGATGGTCTGTTCTGTGCCCGTATCTTCGGCCCCGTGAAGGACTACGAATGTCTCTGCGGTAAGTACAAGCGCATGAAGTACAAGGGGATTATCTGTGAAAAATGTGGTGTGGAAGTCACACTCACAAAAGTTCGCCGTGAACGCATGGGCCACATCGACCTCGCTTCTCCGGTCGCCCATATCTGGTTCCTGAAATCACTGCCGTCCCGTATCGGTCTTGTCACAGACATGACCCTGAAAGAACTTGAGCGCGTCCTGTACTTCGAAAACTTCATCGTGATCGAGCCGGGTATGACGCCGCTTAAACCGATGCAGCTTCTCACGGAAGAAGAATACTACGACGCACAGGATGAATACGGCGAAGAAGCGTTCCGTGCTGGCATCGGTGCGGAAGCATTGAAAGAAATACTCTCCGACATTGACCTGGAAGAAGAGCGCGTAAACGTTGAGGAAGCCCTGCGTGAAACAAATTCCGAAGCCAAGCGCAAGAAACTTGTTAAGCGTCTGAAGCTTCTCGAAGCTTTCATCGCATCCGGCACACGTCCTGAATGGATGATTTTGGACACGGTTCCCGTTCTGCCGCCCGAGCTGCGCCCTCTGGTGCCTCTGGATGGCGGTCGCTTCGCAACCTCCGACCTGAACGACCTGTATCGCCGCGTGATCAACCGTAACAACCGTTTGCGCCGCCTGATCGAGCTGCGCGCACCGGACATCATTGTACGGAACGAAAAACGTATGCTGCAGGAAGCTGTTGACGCACTGTTCGACAACGGTCGTCGCGGTCGCGTCATCACAGGCGCAAACAAGCGTCCTCTGAAATCCCTTTCTGATATGCTCAAAGGAAAGCAGGGGCGTTTCCGTCAAAACCTTCTCGGTAAACGTGTTGACTACTCCGGTCGTTCCGTGATCGTGGTTGGTCCCGAATTGAAACTGCATCAATGCGGTCTGCCGAAGAAAATGGCACTTGAACTCTTCAAGCCGTTCATTCTGCACAAGCTTGAGATCTACGGCATGGCCTCAACCGTGAAAGCGGCCAAGCGCATGGTTGAAAAAGAACGCCCGGAAGTTTGGGATATTCTCGAAGAAGTCATTCGCGAACACCCCGTTCTCCTGAACCGTGCGCCGACATTGCACCGCTTGGGCATTCAGGGCTTCGAACCCGTCCTGATCGAAGGGAAAGCAATCCAGCTTCACCCATTGGTTTGTACGGCGTTTAACGCGGACTTCGACGGCGACCAGATGGCGGTCCACGTTCCTCTGTCTATCGAGGCACAGCTGGAAGCACGTTGCTTGATCATGTCCACGAACAACATTCTCTCCCCTGCAAACGGGAAGCCGATTATTGTTCCGTCTCAGGACATCGTTCTTGGTCTTTACTACCTGTCCATCGCCCGTGATGGTGAACAGGGCGAAGGCATGATCTTCCGCGGCGCGGGTGAAATAACGCATGCCTTACAGGAAGGCGTGATTTCTATGCACGCAAAAGTAAAATGCCGTTACCGCGACATTGATGAAGAAGGCAATCCGTTCCTGCGTTTGGTAGAGTCCACACCGGGGCGTATCCTGATTTCCGAACTTCTGCCGCGTAATCCGAACGTCTCTTTCGATCTGGTGAACCAGGTTTTGACCAAAAAAGAGATCATGAACCTGATCGACACGGTCTACCGTCACTGTGGTCAGAAAGAAACGGTTATCTTCTGTGACCGCTTGATGAAGCTCGGCTTCCGTAATGCATGTACAGCCGGTATTTCCTTTGGTAAGGATGACCTTGTTATCCCTGAGGCGAAGCAGAAACTGGTTGACGAAGCCTACGAAAAAGTCAGTGAATTCGAAGTCCAGTACATGGATGGTCTCATCACTAAAGGTGAGAAGTACAACAAGGTTGTCGACATTTGGTCAAAATGTACGGACGACGTTGCAGACTCTATGATGGAAGGAATTTCCAACATCGAAAGTGGTAATCTGAACGCGGTCTACATGATGGCACACTCCGGTGCGCGTGGTTCCGCCGCCCAGATCCGCCAGCTGGCAGGTATGCGTGGTCTGATGGCCAAACCGTCCGGTGAGATTATCGAAACACCGATTATCTCCAACTTTAAGGAAGGTCTGTCCGTTCTGGAATACTTTAACTCCACACACGGTGCCCGTAAGGGACTGGCTGACACAGCTTTGAAAACCGCGAACTCCGGTTACCTGACACGCCGTCTGGTTGACGTTGCACAGGATGCGATCATCACCGAATTCGACTGTGGTACTGAAAACGGTATCATGATGCGCGCGGTTATGAACGGTCCTGACGTGGTTGTTTCACTGGCCGAACGTATTCTCGGACGTACGCCCGCTCATGACCTCAAGAGCCCTGTAACCGGTGAGTTGATCATCAAGGCAGGCGAGATCATCGATGAGGTAAAATCCGAAGAAATCGAAACTGCCGGTATCGACGAAGTGAAAGTCAGAACTGTCCTGACCTGTGAAGGTGAGCATAACGGTATCTGTGCGAAATGTTACGGCCGTGACCTTGCACGCGGGACGCAAGTCAACGTTGGCGAAGCGATCGGTGTTATGGCAGCGCAATCCATCGGTGAACCGGGCACACAGCTCACAATGCGGACGTTCCACATTGGTGGAGCCGCACAAAGAGGTGCCGAGCGTTCTCACGTAGACGCGGCGATCGACGGTAAGGTTGAGGTACGTAACAAAAACGTAGTCCAGAACTCCGAAGGCGTTACGATTGTGATGGGTCGTAACACAGAGATCGTTATTAAGGACAAGAAAGACAACGATAAGGCCACGTACCGTGTTCCTTATGGGTCACGTCTTTTGGTCGAAGACGGAAAAAACGTCAAGGCCGGTACGAAAATGGCCGAATGGGACCCATACACACTTCCGGTCATCACGGAGAAGGATGGGATTGCCCATTACTTCGACCTTGTTGAAGGAATCTCCGTTGTCGATCAGGTGGACGAGGCCACAGGTATTGCGTCCAAGAAGGTGATCGACTGGCGTTCACAACCTAAAGGCGGTGACTTAAAGCCACGTATCTCCTTGCTGAATAAAAAGGGCAACGTCATCAAGCTGCCAAACGGTATGCCTGCGAACTATGACCTGTCCGTTGACACCATTCTTTCTGTTGAAAGCGGTAAGGAAGTCAAGGCTGGTGACATCATCGCACGTATTCCGCGTGAAACATCCAAAACACGCGATATTACGGGTGGTCTGCCACGTGTGGCCGAACTCTTCGAAGCACGTCATCCAAAAGACTTTGCTGTGATCTCCGAAATCGACGGTTACGTTGAATTCGGTAAAGACTATAAGTCCAAGCGCCGTATCATAGTCCGTCCGGTCAGCGCGGATGAAGAGACGTCCGAATACCTGATCCCGAAGGGCCGTCACTTGGCCGTTCAGGAAGGAGACTTCGTTCGTCGTGGTGATGCACTGCTTGACGGTGCGCTCGTACCACATGACATTCTCAATGTTCTGGGTGTTGAGGCTCTGGCCGCATATCTCACGGACGAGGTTCAGGAAGTGTACCGCCTGCAGGGTGTTAAGATTAACGACAAGCATATCGAAGTGATCGTTCGCCAGATGATGCAAAAAGTCGAAATCACATCCGTCGGTGACTCCACGTACCTCACAGGCGAAAACGTCGACCGTCAGGAATTCGAGGAAGTCTGTCAGAAGTACATCGAAGAAGGCAAACAGGCACCTGAAGGCAAGCCGGTTCTGCAAGGGATTACAAAAGCATCCTTGCAGACACGCTCCTTTATCTCCGCCGCATCCTTCCAGGAGACAACACGTGTGCTGACCGACGCCGCCGTAAACGGCAAGGTCGACCGCCTGAACGGTCTGAAAGAAAACGTGATCGTCGGACGTCTGATCCCGGCCGGTACGGGAGCCTTCATCAACAGCATGAAGCAAATCGCCGCTGAACGCGATGAAGTGGCTCTTGCCAACATGCCGCAGGAAGAAGCACTGGAAAGTGCAATGCCTGCCGAAGCATTGGATGCCATCGCCAGTGCTGAAGAAGGCACCGAGGAAACAGAGCAAAAAGAAGCTGCAAACGGCTAAGCGTTTTCCGGCATTTTAGAACAAAACAAACGGCCTCAATCACGAGGCCGTTTTGTCATAAGAGGGGCGCTAAGCGACTCTTTTTTCAGGATTCTGATAATTTTTTGAGTCTTATGGAATCAAATCGGAAAATGTCTTAATTTTCGGTAAAACTTTTCTTGACACATATAAGACCGCTATGTATATTCCGCGCCACTGATGAGGATTGGCTGGTTGTAAGCACTTAAGAGTATTTGCTTAAACACAGCTTGGGCTTCAGAGAAAAAAGCAAAAGCTTTTAGTATTTGAAGTGCAACATCCGTTTATAAAAATCTTTTTCCCTTAGCGCGTAAAAAGGTTTTCGGATGCTCTGCGGACATTTTAGGGATTGTCGCTTGACAATGCCTCGAAATCCGCGCTACATGCCACAATCCATTACAGATACGGCCCTGCAAGGCGCAGGGTTTAATTTTGAACAACAAGGTAGGGCGAACCATGCCAACAATTCAACAGTTGATCCGTAAACCACGGAAAAAGGTTGTAAAGAGGAAGAAAAACCGTGCGCTTAAGCGTAACCCGCAGCGCAGAGGTGTTTGCACACGTGTTTATACAACAACACCGAAAAAGCCGAACTCGGCTTTGCGTAAGGTCGCAAAGGTGCGCCTGACAACTGGTATTGAAGTTATTTGTTACATCCCGGGTGAAGGTCACAACTTGCAGGAACACTCCGTTGTTCTTGTCCGTGGTGGTCGTGTTAAAGACTTGCCGGGTGTTCGTTACACAATCGTCCGCGGTACGCTGGACACACAAGGTGTTAAAGATCGTAAACAGGGACGTTCACGCTACGGCGCGAAACGACCGAAGTAAGAGGTACAGTATAATGTCAAGACGTCGCAGAGCAGATAAGAGACAAATTCTTCCCGATCCAAAATTTGCGGATCTGATTTTATCAAAATTCATCAATAACGTGATGATAAACGGTAAGAAGTCTACAGCCGAAGCCATCGTATACGGTGCGATTGACGAGCTGGAAGCAAAGGCCGCTAACGAAAACAAAGACTCCGAAGGTGGAGATGATGACGGTATCGCAGCTAAGAGCGCGGGTCTTCGTCTTTTCCATGATGCTTTGAAAAACGTTAAGCCTCGCCTCGAAGTACGCTCACGCCGTGTTGGTGGTGCGACATATCAGGTGCCGGTCGAAGTGCGTAACGAGCGTGCGATGGCTCTCGCGATCCGTTGGGTCATTGATGCATCCCGTAAACGCGGCGAACGCACAATGAAGGATCGTCTTGCTGCTGAACTCTACGACGCTGCAAACGAGCGCGGGTCTGCCGTCAAGAAAAGAGACGACACTCACAAAATGGCGGAAGCAAACAAAGCGTTTGCACATTATCGCTGGTAATAACGGTTTTAGAATAACAATTAGTGACACGGATTAGGAAAGACTATGAGCAGAGAACATCCAATTGATCATTACCGGAACTTCGGGATTATGGCGCACATTGATGCGGGTAAGACCACAACAACAGAACGTATTCTGTATTACTCCGGTAAGTCCCACAAAATCGGTGAAGTGCACGATGGTGCTGCAACGATGGACTGGATGGAGCAGGAACAGGAGCGTGGTATTACGATTACCTCTGCTGCGACAACAACATTCTGGAATGGTCCTGCTGACGGCGTTGACCCTGAGGGCCGTTTCCGTCTGAACATTATCGACACACCCGGTCACGTGGATTTCACAATCGAAGTTGAGCGTTCTCTGCGCGTGCTTGACGGCGCGATTGCTGTTTTCGATGCAAACGCAGGTGTTGAACCACAAACAGAAACCGTATGGCGTCAGGCTGACAAATACCGCGTTCCGCGTATGTGTTTCGTAAATAAGATGGACAAGATCGGGGCTGACTTCTTCAACACGGTTGACATGATTGTAGATCGTCTTGGTGCTGAGCCTCTCGTGCTGCAGCTTCCGATTGGTGCGGAAAGCGATTTTGCCGGTGTGATCGACCTCGTAAAAATGAAGGCTATCATTTGGGAAGCTGAAGATCTTGGTGCAAAATTCCACGAAGAAGAAATTCCTGCTGATCTGGCTGATAAAGCTGCGGAATACCGTGAAAAACTGGTTGAACTGGCAGTCGAGCAAGATGATGACGCTATGGAAGCATACCTCGAAGGGAATGAGCCGGACGCAGCGACAATTAAGAAATGTATCCGTAAGGGTACAATCAAGAGCGCGTTCGTTCCTGTTCTTTGTGGGTCTGCATTCAAAAACAAAGGTGTTCAGCCGATGCTGGATGCGGTTGTTGACTACCTGCCGTCTCCTCTGGATATCGGCGAAACAAAAGGGACACAAGTCGATGACCCTGACACAGCTGAAAATCGCCCACCGGAAGACGATGCACCGTTCTCCGCTCTGGCGTTCAAAATCATGAACGACCCTTACGTCGGTTCTCTGACATTTGCCCGTGTATATTCCGGTACGATCGAGTCTGGTTCTTACGTTCAGAACACCGTGAAGGACAAGCGTGAGCGTGTGGGTCGTATGCTTCTGATGCACTCCAACAACCGCGAGGAAATCAACATCGCACATGCTGGTGACATCGTGGCATTTGTAGGTCTGAAAGAAACAACCACAGGTGACACACTCTCTGACATGAAGGCTCCTGTCGTTCTCGAGCGCATGGAATTCCCTGATCCGGTTATTGAAATCGCAATCGAGCCGAAAACAAAGGCCGACCAGGAAAAAATGTCTCAGGCGCTACAGCGTCTGGCGGCTGAAGACCCGTCCTTCAACGTTTCCGTTGATCACGAGTCAGGCCAGACAATCATGCGCGGCATGGGTGAGCTTCACCTCGACATCCTCGTTGACCGCATGAAGCGTGAATTCAAGGTCGAAGCAAACATCGGTCAGCCGCAAGTGGCATACCGTGAAGCGATCACGAAACAGGCCGAAGTCAGCTACACGCACAAAAAACAAACCGGTGGTTCCGGTCAGTTCGCTAAGATTGATCTGATCTTCGAGCCGGGCGAACGCGGTACGGGATTCGAATTCGAGAGCAAGATTGTTGGTGGTAACGTTCCTAAGGAATACATCCCCGGTGTTCAAAAAGGTCTCGAGATGGCCAAGGAAACAGGTATCGTTGTTGGCTTCCCCGTTGTCGACTTCAAGGTCACACTGGTGGATGGCGCGTACCACGATGTTGACTCCTCTGTCATGGCGTTCGAGATCGCTGCAAAGGCAGCATTCAAGGAAGGTATGGCAAAGGCGGGGGCGCAGCTTCTTGAGCCGATGATGAAAGTTGAAGTCATCACACCTGAAGAATACATGGGCGACATCATTGGTGACCTGAACTCCCGTCGCGGACAGGTCAATGCGATGAACGACCGCGGTAACGCGAAAGTCATCACGGCAATGGTACCTCTGGCGCAAATGTTCGGTTACATCAACGATCTGCGTTCGATGTCACAGGGCCGTGCGCAGTACACCATGCAGTTTGACCACTATGAGCCGGTGCCGAATGCAATCGCGGACGAAGTGAAAGAAAGCTTCGGCGGTGCAAAAAGTTAACGGCAAGAGATAAAATTTTAAGAAAGAAAGGACGAAGATATGTCTAAGGAGAAGTTTGAGCGGACGAAGCCGCATTGTAACATAGGGACGATTGGTCACGTTGACCATGGTAAGACGACGCTGACGGCGGCGATTGCGGGTCAGTTTGGGGCCGGCGAGAGCGTGGATGCGATTGACAAGGCGCCTGAAGAGAAAGCGCGCGGAATTACGATTTCGACGGCGCACGTTGAATATGAGACGGACAACCGTCACTACGCGCACGTTGACTGTCCTGGTCACGCGGACTACGTGAAGAACATGATCACGGGTGCGGCGCAGATGGACGGTGCGATTCTGGTTGTGAACGCGGCGGACGGCCCGATGCCTCAGACACGTGAACACATTCTTCTGGCGCGCCAGGTTGGTGTTCCTGCGATTGTTGTGTTCCTGAACAAGGTTGATCAGGTTGACGACGAAGAGCTTTTGGAACTGGTTGAGATGGAGGTGCGTGAGCTTCTGTCCTCTTACGAATTCCCCGGCGACGACATTCCGATCATCAAGGGCTCTGCTCTGGCGGCTGTTGAAGGTCGTGATGAGGAGATTGGCAAGAACGCGATTGCGGCTCTGATGGCGGCTGTTGATGAATACATCCCGCAGCCTGACCGTCCGAAGGACAAGCCGTTCCTGATGCCTGTGGAAGACATCTTCTCGATTTCCGGTCGCGGGACTGTTGCGACAGGCCGTGTCGAGCAGGGGATTGTCAATGTCGGTGACGAGATCGAGATTGTCGGTATTCGTGACACACAGAAAACGACTGTGACGGGTGTTGAGATGTTCCGTAAGCTTTTGGACTCCGGAGAAGCCGGTGACAACGTCGGTATTCTGCTTCGCGGAACGAAGCGTGATGATATTGAGCGTGGTCAGGTTCTGTGTAAGCCGGGATCGATTACCCCGCACAAGAAGTTCACGGCCGAGGCGTATATTCTGAGCAAGGATGAAGGCGGTCGTCACACCCCGTTCTTCACGAAGTACCGCCCGCAGTTCTACTTCCGTACGACGGACGTGACCGGAGAGGTGACATTGCCGGGCGGCACGGAGATGGTGATGCCGGGTGATAACGTGAATGGTATCGAGGTTGAGCTGATCACCCCGATTGCGATGAACGAAGGTCTGCGCTTTGCGATCCGCGAAGGCGGCCGCACAGTCGGCGCAGGCGTCGTCTCCAAAATCATCGAGTGATAAGTGATTAAGGCAAAGGAATAAGAAAATGGATACGCAAACCATACGCATCACACTCAAGGCATTTGACCACCGCATCCTAGATACGGCGTCAGCCGAGATCGTGAACACGGCAAAAAGAACCGGCGCACAAGTTCGCGGTCCTGTTCCTTTGCCGAACCGCATCAAACGTTTCACAGTGATCCGTTCACCGCACGTGGACAAGCGCTCTCAGGAGCAATTCGAAATGCGCACACATAAGCGTCTGCTGGATATCGAAGATCCGACACCGCAGACAATTGATGCGCTGATGAAATTGGATCTGCCTGCCGGCGTGGATGTGGAAATTAAGATCGGTCAAATGGCCGCTTAAGGTTGAAGTCGAAAGTTTGGGAAAAGAGCAATGACACAGATTTTAAGATTCAGAGACGGACAAATGATTAGCCCCGAGCGTATTACGGGCCTGATCAAGTTTGAACGCTACCCTGACAATGTGCCCGTTGTTCAGATCCTGAGTATTGACGGAAACATTACGTTTGAGTGTGAGACTTTGGCCGAACAAGACGAAATGCTTCACACATTAAGCAAGCAGTTGGAGCAGTACCTAAGCCCCGTCGATCTCGTGGATATCGACATGGGTTCAGGAAACCAGATTAATTAAAGGAAGACTGTTATGAGAACAGGATTGATTGCCAAAAAAGAAGGTATGAGCAGGATTTTCGATGAAGACGGACGTCACATTCCGGTGACTGTTCTGAAGATCGACGAGTGTCAGGTCGTATCTGTCCGTAATGAAGATAAAGACGGCTACACGGCTGTCCAGATAGGCGCGGGCAAAGCGAAGGTAAAACGGACAAGCAAAGCCAACCGCGGTCATTTTGCAAAAGCAAAGGTCGAGCCGAAGAAAAAGGTCGCCGAATTCCGTGTTTCCAATGAAAACACATTGGAAGTTGGCGCAGAACTCGGTGCAAACCACTTTGTCCCAGGCCAGTTTGTCGATGTAACAGGAACATCAATCGGTAAAGGCTTTGCCGGTGCGATGAAGCGCCACAACTTCGGCGGTATGCGTGCATCCCACGGTGTATCGATTTCTCACCGGGCTCACGGTTCGACAGGTCAGTGTCAAGATCCCGGAAAGGTCTTTAAAGGCAAGAAAATGGCCGGTCAAATGGGGAACAAGCGTACAACAACGCAAAACCTCGAAATCGTCGCCGTTGATCTGGAAGACAACCTGATCCTCGTAAAGGGTGCAGTACCTGGTGCGAAAAACGGTTGGGTTCTGATTAAGGATGCCGTAAAAAAGCCGTTGCCTGAAGATGTACCGTTTCCGGCAGGTCTGAAGGTTGTTGCCGAACCTGCAAAGGAAGAAGCAGCCGAAGCTGAAGCACCGGAAGCCGAAGCAAACGAAGCACCGGCGAATGATGCTCCTGCGGAAAACAAGCCGGAAGCAAAAGCTGAAGATGCTCCGAAGGCAGAAGACAAAGCGGAAGACAAAAAAGAAAAGTCCTCCAAGGAAGAAGGGTCAAAGGAATAAGTCATGAAACTTGAAGTCAAAAACCTTGAGAATAAGAAAGTCGGGGAAATTACCCTTGACGACTCTATCTTCGGCGTCGAAGTACGCGAAGACGTTCTGCACCGCATGGTGAACTACCAGTTGGCAAAGCGTCGTGCGGGAACGCAAAAGACGAAAAAGCGTGGCGAGATCACCGGAACAGGTGCAAAGCCTTGGCGTCAAAAGGGAACTGGCCGCGCACGTGCAGGCGACCTGAAACGCCCGCAGGATCGTGGCGGCGGGGTCGCGCACGGACCGCAGCCTCGCTCACACGAGAAAGGCCTGCCGAAAAAGCAACGTATAAATGCGTTGAAAATGGCGCTGTCCGCGAAAGCTGCAAACGGCAAGCTTGTTATCCTCGAAGAGGCGGCAGCAAAAGAACACAAAACAAAGCCAATGGCTGCAGCGCTGAAAGCTCTCGGTCTGGACTCTGTACTGATCGTTGGTGGTAAGGAAATCGACGTGAATTTTGCCCGTGCAACGGCAAATATTCCTCTGGTTGACCTCCTGCCGTCTGAAGGTGCGAATGTTTATGACATTCTTCGCCGTGATGTATTGGTACTCACAAAAGAAGCGGTTGAAAACTTGACTGAAAAGCTCAAGGCCGCTTAAGGGAAAAAGGATAAGGAACAATGGCAAAAGCAAAAAAAGCAGAAGCAGCGGAATGGATGTACGAAATCATCCGTAAGCCGCACATCACCGAAAAGGCAACATTGGGCAGTGAACACGCCCAGTTGACGTTTCAGGTTCCTGTAAGCGCGACAAAGCCGCAAATTCAGGAAGCTGTCGAAGTGCTCTTCGGCGTGAAGGTGAAGGGCGTAAACACCCTGATCCAAAAAGGTAAGCTCAAGCGTTTCCGTGGCATTAAAGGCCGCCGCAACGATGTTAAAAAGGCGGTTGTGACCCTCGAAGAAGGTCAGACAATCGATACGGAAACAGGCATTTAATTTTTTTAGAAGTGAAACTATGGTGACCCGCCGAGAACGGGTTGTCTCTAAAAAGAGATAGAAAAAAGGAAGAAGAAAATGGCACTGAAGAAATATAATCCCATAACGCCCGGAACGCGTAATCTGGTTCAGGTTGAGCGTAAGGATCTGTGGAAGGGCGCACCTGAAAAGGGCCTGACAGAAGGGAAGAAAAAAACGGGTGGTCGTAACAACAACGGTCGCATCACAACACGTCACATCGGTGGCGGTCACAAGCAGAAGTACCGCGTCATCGACTGGAAGCGTGACAAATGGGATGTTGAAGGAACGGTTGTTCGTCTGGAATATGACCCGAACCGTACGGCTTTTATCGCATTGATCGAATATGAAGATGGCGAGAAGCGCTATATTTTGGCACCTCAGCGTCTGGCAGCAGGCGACAAGGTTATCGCCGGCGAAAAAGTCGACGTGAAGCCCGGTAACGCCATGCCTCTGAAGAACATGCCGATCGGTACAATCATCTACAACATCGAGATGAAGCAGGGCAAAGGCGGTCAGATGATCCGTTCCGCCGGTACATTCGCCCAGCTCGTTGGTCGTGATCAGGGTTACGCTCAGATCAAACTGGCCTCCGGTGAACTGCGTGTTGTTCGTGGTGAATGCATGGCAACGGTTGGTGCCGTATCCAATCCGGATCACATGAACACAAACGACGGTAAAGCTGGCCGCAAGAGATGGAGAGGCAAGCGCCCGACCGTCCGCGGTGTGGTTATGAACCCGGTCGATCACCCGCACGGTGGTGGTGAAGGGAAGTCATCCGGTGGTCGTCACCCTGTTACACCATGGGGTAAATCGACCAAAGGTCACAGAACACGTAAGAAGGCGAAGTCTACGAATAAATTTATCATTCGCCGTCGCAAGAAATAAGCTTAAGAAGGAGCACATAAAATGGCACGTAGTGTTTGGAAAGGTCCGTTCATCGAGAGAAGCTTGCTCAAGAAAGTTGAAGAAGCAAGAACTTCCGGTAAGAACTCCGTGATCAGAACATGGTCACGTCGCTCGACAATCCTGCCGAATATGGTTGGTTTGACATTCGGTGTACACAATGGCAAGAAGTTCGTGCCCGTTCTGGTAACAGACCAGATGATCGGCCACAAACTTGGTGAATTCGCACCGACAAGATCTTACAAAGGTCACGGCGGCGATAAGAAGATTGCAAAATAAGCTTAAAACGGAATAGCCGGTAAAGCTTAAGAAAAAGGATAAAAATTATGGGACAGTCACCAAATCCGAAAAGAACAAAAGAGAATGAAGCGCGCGCTTATGCGAAATACATCCGCATCAGCCCGCAGAAACTCAACCTGGTTGCGCGCACAATCCGTGGAAAAAACGCGGCGACGGCTCTGATCGACTTGGAATTTTCCAAGAAACGTGTATCAGAGAACGTACGCAAGCTCTTGCAATCAGCAATCGCAAATGCCGTTAACAACCACAATCTTGATATGGATCGTCTGGTTGTTTCAGAAGCCACAGTCGGCAAGACAGTGACGATGAAAAGATTTCGTGCGCGTGCACGCGGTCGCGGTACAAGAATCCTGAAACCAATCAGTAACATGACCATCGTGGTCAAAGAAGCAGAAGAGGCATAATTCATGGGACAGAAGATCAATCCAATCGGCCTGAGAGTAGGCATCAACCGCACATGGGACTCGCGCTGGTACGCCGGTAAGGACTATGCAGACAAGCTGGTTGAGGACCTAAAGCTGCGCGAATACATTCAGGAACACCTGAAACCCGCAGGCATCAGCCGCGTTGTCATTGAGCGCGCTGCGAAACTGACAAAGGTTACTGTATACACTGCACGCCCCGGTGTGATCATCGGCAAGAAAGGCGCAGACATCGAAAAACTCCGGCAGAACCTGTCCCGTCGTGCCGGTGGCGAAGTCAGCCTGAACATCGTCGAAGTGCGCAAGCCCGAGGTCGATGCCCAACTGGCAGCTGAAGGCGTCGCACAACAGCTCGAACGTCGTGTGTCTTTCCGCCGTGCCATGAAGCGTGCGGTTCAGAACGCAATGCGTTTCGGCGCACAGGGTATTCGTATCAACGTATCCGGCCGTTTGGGCGGTGCTGATATCGCACGTATGGAATGGTACCGTGAAGGTCGCGTGCCGCTTCACACATTGCGTGCCGACATCGATTACGGTACGGCGGAAGCGCTGACAACCTACGGGATCATCGGCGTAAAAATCTGGATTTACAAGGGAGATATCCTTGAAAATGACCCGCTGGCACGCGAGAAAAAAGCGTCCGAAGGTCGCCCGAACACTGTAAAATAACAGCGTTTCGGATCGCACTTTAAGGTGCGGCCTAAAAAAATCTGAAAAACCGCCTAAAAATGCTGGATTTTTTCAGAATTGTAAGCTAAGGTCGCGCCGGATTTAAAGGCAGTAAAAATTTAAAACAACATGTGGAAACTCCGGGCAGGTACCGAAAGTCCATGTGAAAGAATTTTTTTTATTGTCTGTTTGAGGGGAAGGGCTGTTGTAAAGCCTTTTTGACAAAAGCTTAGAAGAGATTGGAAACATGTTAAGTCCAAAGAAGTTTAAACATCGCAAGCAGTTCAAAGGCCGCATCAAGGGCAACGCCAAGGGTGGTACGGAACTCAGCTTTGGCGCATACGGCCTGAAGGCTCTGTCGCCCGAGCGTGTCACATCACGCCAGATCGAAGCCGCGCGTCGCGCCATTACGCGTCACCTGAAACGTCAGGGTAAATTGTGGATCCGCATTTTCCCGGATGTTCCTGTCACGAAAAAGCCTCTCGAGGTTCGTCAGGGTAAAGGTAAGGGGAGCGTTGAATACTGGGCCGCCCGCGTAAAGCCGGGTCGTGTGATGTTTGAACTCGACGGTGTTTCTCAGGAGCTTGCACGCGAAGCATTCAGCCTCGCCGCTATGAAGCTTCCGGTAAAAACAAAATTCATCGCACGTGTCGGTACTGAGGAGGCTTCAAAATGAACATAGAAGAACTCAAGACAAAGACAGAAGACGAATTGAAGAAGCTCCTTTTGGATCTTCGTAAGACTCAATTCAACGAGCGTTTCCAGAAAACACAGGGAACACTTGAGAACACTGCACAAATTCGTAAGACCCGTCGCACGATCGCACGCGTCAAAACATTGTTGAACAGCAAGACCGAAGACAGTAAGCCGTCTGCGCCTAAAAAGGCGAAGAAAAAGGCTGAGTCTAAGGCCGCTTAAGAAGGAGTAGGAACACATGCCACGCCGTATTCTGGAAGGAAATGTGATTAGCACGAAAACGGATAAAACCGTCACGGTGCTTGTTGAAAGACGCTTTAAGCATCCTGTGTACAAAAAGTACATCAAGAAGACGAGCAAGTTTACAGCACATGATGAGTTGAACACATGTCAGGAAGGCGATGCCGTTCAAATCATTGAATGCCGTCCGCTGTCCAAGACAAAACGTTGGGCTGTTCTGAAAGACGGTCAGGCTGTATTGCCCCCGCTGAAAAAGACATCTTCAAAGGCTGCGAAGCTGGGCATTGAAAAGGCCGAGCCTGCTGCAAAGAAAGAAGAAAAGAAAGCGCCGGCCAAGAAAGCAGCCGCTAAGAAAAAAGAAGAGCCGAAAGCAAAGGCCGAAAAGAAAGAAACAAAGAAAAAGGCACCTGCGAAAAAGTCGGCTGCCAAAAAAGAAACCAAGGCGAAGAAGGACACTAAGAAATGATTCAGATGCAATCACGCATGGCCGTTGCCGATAACAGTGGTGCACGTGAAGTACAGTGCATCAAGGTTCTGGGCGGTTCCAAACGTCGTACAGCCAACATCGGCGACGTCGTTATCGTCTCTGTAAAGGATGCTATTCCACGTGGCCGCGTCAAAAAGGGTGAAGTCGCCCGCGCGGTGATCGTTCGCACAAGATTCGGTCTGCAGCGCAGATACGGCGAAAAAATCCGTTTCGACGGCAACGCTTGTGTTTTGATCAACAAAAACGGCGAGCCGATCGGCACACGTATTTTTGGCCCCGTCACACGTGAACTGCGTGCCGGCGGGTACATGAAAATTATTTCTCTGGCTTCGGAGGTGCTGTAACAATGACCAAGCCGAAAAGAAAAGTAAAAAAAGGTGACCAGGTGATTGTGCTTACGGGCAAAGACCGTGGCGCAAAAGGTGAAGTCCTTAAGGTTCTGACATCCCAAAACCGCGTAATCGTGCAAGGCGTGAATATGGTGACACACCACCGTAAGCCGTCTCAGGTTGCCGCAGGCGGGATCGAGAAAAAGGAAGCCGCCATTCATATTTCTAACGTGGCGCTGGCCGACCCTAAATCAGGCGAAGCAACCCGCGTAGGATTTAAAACGTTGAAGGACGGGAAGAAAGTCCGTATCGCCAGAAAATCCGGCGAGACCTTTAAAGACTAAAGGTCAGGGCAAAAGATTTAATAAGTGAGCATGAAAATGAAACCACGTTATAAAGAATTGTACGAAAACGAGATTGTACCCGCTCTGGACAAGAAGTTCGGTTACAAAAATCCGCACCAGCGCCCGGCTCTGGACAAAATCGTCATCAACATGGGTATTGGTGACGCGACACAGGACCGCAAGCACATCGAAAATGCGGCCAACGATCTCGCACTGATCGCAGGTCAGAAGCCTGTCATCACAAAGGCACGTAAATCAAATGCGTCCTTCAAAATCCGTGACGGCATGGCAATCGGTGTGAAGGTAACACTACGCCGCGAAAGAATGTACGAATTCCTGGACCGTCTGGTCACAATTACAATGCCGCGTATTCGCGACTTCCGCGGAATCAACGGCAAGAGCTTTGACGGACGTGGTAACTACGCTATGGGTCTTAAAGAACACATCGTGTTCCCTGAAATCGAATACGATAAGGTCGACTCCATCCGTGGTATGGACATCATCATCTGTACGACTGCTCAAACAGATGAAGAAGCAAAAGAACTCCTGAAGGCATTCAAAATGCCGTTCAGAAACTAAGGTTTAAAGGAAACAGTTTTTAACTGGAAAGAGACGTAAAATGGCAAAAGTCTGTATGATCGAAAGAGATAAGAAACGCAGAAAGCTGGCGAAAAGATACGCAAAGAAGCGTGCCGAGCTGAAGGCGATTATCCGCAATCAGGAAATTCCTGCGGATGAACGTTTTGAGGCGGTACTCAAACTTGCTGAATTGCCTCGCAATTCATCCAAGACCCGTATCCGTAACCGCTGTGCGCTATCCGGTCGTCCTCGCGGTCATTTCCGTAAGTTTAACCTGTCCCGTATTGCACTACGTGATCTCGCATCAAGTGGTCAGTTGCCGGGCGTAACGAAATCAAGCTGGTAAGGGAGGGTTTGAACAATGTCTATGAATGATCCCCTCGGCGATATGCTGACACGCATCAGAAACGGCCAGCAGGCCCGCAAGAAAATTGTGGAATGCCCGTTTTCCCGCTTACGTGAAAATGTTTGCGCTGTTCTGAAAGACGAAGGATTCATCCGCGGTTTCAAAGTCGTCGATGGAGAGAACAACAAAAAGTCTCTGCACGTCGAGCTGAAATACGCTGAAGGTGAAGGTGTTATTCGCAAGATTGACCGTGTATCCACACCCGGTCGCCGCGTGTACACAAGTGTTAAGGACATGCCGCGTTTTTACAACGGTCTGGGTATTCTGGTTGTTTCCACACCACGCGGTGTGATGGCCGACCACAAAGCCCGCGCTGAAAACGTTGGTGGTGAAGTTTTGTGCCAGATCTTCTAGGCACTGGAATTTAAGTTTAGGGAATGTGAGATATGTCACGTATTGGTAAAAATCCTGTATCGATCCCCGACGGAGTTGACGTTCAGCTTCAGGGGCAGGACATTAAAGTTAAAGGCAAGCAAGGCGAACTCAACATGGTGATCCATGATGACGTGTCTATTGCCATCGAAGATGTCGCAAACGACGACGGCAAGACGGAAAAAATCGTCCGCCTCAGCCCGAAATCGGAAAGCCCGATCGCAAATCAGGTCTGGCCGACAATGCGCACGCTTGTTTACAACATGATCACAGGCGTGAGCGAAGGGTTCGAAAAGAAACTCCTGATCCAGGGTGTTGGTTACCGTGCAAACCTGCAGGGTAGCGACCTCGTTCTCGCACTCGGCTTCTCACACGAAGTCCGCTACAAGGTGCCGGAAGGGATCAAGATAGCTGTAGAAAAACAAACGGAAATTACGGTATCCGGCATCGACAAACAACTCGTCGGTCAGGTCGCGGCGGAAATTCGCTCTTACCGTAAGCCTGAGCCTTACAAAGGCAAGGGTATCCGTTACGCGGATGAATACGTCATCCGTAAAGAAGGTAAGAAGAAATAAGGAAGCGGACAATGGCAAAAGCAGCAGCAGTAAAAACGACATCGACAAAACGCCGCTCGTACAGAACGAGAAACAAAATTCGCCGCGTCAACATCGAGCGCAACAGCAAGCGCGAAGTAAGACCGCGTCTTTCGGTTTTCCGTTCCGGCAAGCAGATTTACGCGCAAATCATTTGCGATATTCGCGGAATCACTCTGGCATCAGCCTCCACACTGGATAAAGAGCTTAAAGAAAAGCTGAAATCCGGTGCGACAAAAGAAGCTGCTGCGGAAGTCGGAAAGCTGATCGCGGAACGCGCTAAAAAAGCAGGCGTTTCAAAAGTAGTATACGACCGTGGGCCTTTCGTTTATCACGGCCGGGTGAAAGCTCTGGCTGAAGGCGCTCGCGAAGGCGGTCTGGAATTTTAATAATAGGGATAAGATATTATGGCACGTGGTTCTGAAAAACATCAGGAAGAACAAGAATTCGTCGAAAGACTCGTCGGCATCAACCGTGTAGCAAAGGTTGTGAAAGGTGGTCGTCGTTTCGGTTTCGCGGCACTGGTTATCGTCGGTGACGGTAAAGGCCGTGTCGGTCACGGTAACGGTAAGGCGAAGGAAGTTCCTGAAGCGATCCGTAAGGCAACCGAGCAGGCAAAACGCAACATGATCCGCGTTCCTCTGCGCGAAGGCCGCACCATTCACCACGATGTGAAGGGAACGGCCGGCGCCGGTAAGGTGTTCCTGAGATCCGCACCGCAAGGTACGGGGATTATCGCAGGTGGTCCGATGCGTGCGGTATTCGAAGCTCTGGGAATTCAGGACATCGTCGCAAAGGCAATCGGTTCCAACAACCCTTACAGCATGGTCAACGCAACATTTGATGCGCTGGAAAACATGCAGAGCCCGCGCCACGTTGCGGCACGCAGAAATAAAAAGGTCAGTGAAATCGTTTCCAACCGTGAAACAACATCTTCTACTGGCACTGACACAGGCGAAGAATAAGAAACAAGTATTATTTCGGTAAAGGATCAGGCAGATGGCTGAAGAAGAGAAGAAGACAAAAAAGGCACCGGCAAAGAAAAAGGCTGCGCCTAAGGCTGAAAAAGAAACAAAGGCGAAAGCTGCCCCTAAAACGGAAAAGGCTGCTGCTGCAAAATCTGAAAAGAAAGCCGCTGCGCCAAAGAAAAAGGCTGCGCCTAAGAAAACTGTAAAGAAAACGGCCAAGAAAAAGCCGTCCGGTAAGACTATCCGCGTGACGCAAATCGGTTCCCCGATCGGTCGTCAGGGCATTCAGCGCAAGACTCTGATCGGTCTGGGTCTGAACAAAATGCACCGTACGCGCGAACTGGAAGATACGCCCGCGGTGCGCGGCATGATCTCCAAGGTCAGCCACTTGGTAAAAATTGAAGAAGATGCGGCCTAACCGCCACAAATTTAAGGAATTAAGACCATGAACTTGAACGAACTAAAACCAAAAGAAGGCTCTAAAAAGGCTCGTACACGCGTAGGCCGCGGTATCGGTTCCGGTAAGGGCAAGACATCAGGTGTCGGTCAAAAAGGTCAGAAATCACGCTCCGGCGTTGCGATTAAAGGCTTTGAAGGCGGGCAGATGCCTCTCTACCAACGTTTGCCGAAAGTTGGCTTCCGTAACGGCCAGTTTGCTACGAAACTGTCCGAACTGACACTGGGCAAGCTGCAGGCTGCGATTGATGCGAAGAAAATCGACCCAAAGAAGCCGATTGACGAAAAAACATTGCTTGAAGCACGTGTTGTAAAAAACAAGCGCGATGGCATTAAGCTGCTTGCATCCGGTGAATTGAAAGCCAAAGTCGAACTGAAAGTCACAAAAGCATCAAAAGGTGCTGTTGAAGCTGTCGAAAAGGCCGGTGGTAAAATCGAATTCCTCACAATCGAGGAAATCAGAGCTGCGAATAAAAAAGAAAAAAGCTCTGATAAAAAAGACCCGAAGAAGGTCAAAAAAGAAAAAACTGCGAAAAAATAAAAATATCGCGTAAGCGGATTTAAGTCATGAAGCGCCTTTACCCATTGGGTAGTGGCGTTTTCTTTTGACTTATTTTTACAGTGATATTAAGCTATTAGCGAAGTTTATTTAATGTAATAAAGTCAGTATTTCTTATGCGTCATCCCAAACTATTTGCAGTTCTTCTTTCCGCGCTCATCATCTTTACAAGCGTAGACGCTTACGCGCAGTCCGTTTGCCCACGCTCCAATCCGATGACCGAAGTCAAAGAAGTTAAAATGAAAACCAAATATTATCGCGGGAAATCCGCGTGGTTCCTGACAAGATGGGCCAAGGGGCATGCGACTGACGGCGTTATTTTAGGCCTGCATTACGGACCCGAAGGCGTTGGGCCCTTTTCCGCAGACTATCAAACCCGTTTCGAGTTCAAACCCGTTAGAAATTCTGAGGGTGTTTGTGTGGTAATATCGGAAATAAAAATGGAATTCCGCACTCACCCGATTGTTCACATTGCATCCGAATATCCCGAAAAAAGCTGCGAATTTAAGGAAATCCTCAAACACGAAAAGAAACACGTAAAAGTCACAAGAGAATGGCAAAAGGAATTTACACCTAAACTCAGACGCGAACTGCAAAGTATCGCAAAAAAAATCCCCGCGTCGTCACCTGTTTCTATCAACAATGTCGAAGCAGCTCAGCAAGCTTTGGTAAATATTGTTAAGTCACATCTGGACGAATACATGGAAAAGAAGGCGATCCCTGTTTTTGTTTTCAGACAAAACAAAGTTGATGATCCTCTGGAATACCGTTTAGTGCCGACCAGATGCGAAAATTGGGTCGATTATCACTACAACTACTAACATCTCTGAGAGCATTTAATGGCTCAAGAAAATGTGACAAAGCGGCTAAAAAAGAATCTAGCCGCTTTTGCTTCGATAAATCTTTTTGTCGCAATACTATTTTCGACGGGATTAGCCAGTGCGAAGACTTTATCCTGCAAGCAATCAAAAACGCCGGCCTTTCGCCTGAATACCAAGATAGAAAAGCCGATCATTTCACAAAATATATCTTCAAAAGACCTGACAGAACAGCGGGCAATGGTCGAGGAAATGAAGCCGGAATCGCATGTGCTGGGCACGGCAAACCCAAATCTGCAAACCGTATTTAACGCAAGCTTTTCCGTAAAAGGACTCGATGGAAATTATTGCATCGAGTTGAAGGAGTTAAAGATGGAATTTATTGCCAAGCATGAAATCCATATTGCAAACAATTTTAAAAAAGGCAGCTGTGAGTACGACAAAATCCTCAAACATGAACAAAAACATGTAAGGGCAACAGACAAATTTGTTAAGCGCTACAAATCAAAGTTTTCATCTCATATGCGTAAAGCATTGAAAAAATTACCGGAAATAGACCTGATAAGAGAAGGTGAAATTGAGCAAGCGCAACAGACTCACATCGACTTCCTGCAAGATGAAGCGAAGGCTTTTCTGGAAAAAATACGCCCCAAACTGGAAGACGTGCATGCCAGAATCGATACGCCCGAAGAATACGAACGAACTGCCAGAAAATGCGGCGGCAACTGGCAGGAACAACTCTTGAACGAGTGAGCATCAACCGTATCACCTCAGATCCCTAAACCTTAGTGTCAAGAATATAACCATAAAAACGATAGAATTATCTCGTCAGCCCTTGTCTGTGCGGCTTCTTTTCTTTATGACTGATTGACTGAATTTTAACGTTAAAGGGTAATAAAATGGCATCTGCCGCTGAACAGCTTGCGCGGAATGCGAATTGGGGCGCATTGGCAAAAGCAACAGAACTGAAAAAACGTATCTTTTTTGTCCTGGGAGCTCTCCTCGTCTATCGTCTGGGAACCTACATTCCTGTTCCCGGTATCGACCCGAATGTATGGAGTCAGATTTTTGATGACACCACAAGCAACGGCGGCGGTATTCTGGGCATGTTCAATATGTTCTCCGGTGGTGCGCTCTCGCGTATGTCTATCTTTGCCCTGAACATCATGCCGTATATCTCGGCATCCATTATCATGCAGCTCGCAACGGCGATGTTTAAAAATCTCGAAGAGTTGAAGAAAGACGGCGAAGTCGGCCGGATGAAAATCAACCAGTATACCCGTTATCTGACGGTTCTCTTGGCGGCTGTGCAATCTTATGGTCTGGCCGTAGGTCTGGAAAGCATGCAGGGTGCGGGCGGTGCATCTGCCGTTATTGATCCCGGCTTGTTCTTCCGTCTCTCAACCGTAACAACCATCGTCGGCGGTACGGTCTTCCTGATGTGGCTGGGTGAGCAGATCACCCAACGCGGTGTCGGAAACGGGATTTCTCTAATTATCTTCGCCGGTATTGTCGCCGAACTTCCGAGAGCCACGGGTGCGACTCTGGAATTTGTGCGTAACGGAACCATTCCGTTCAGCATGTTGATTATGCTTGTTGTGATGATCATTGCCGTCATCGCCTTGATCGTTTTCGTAGAACGCGCACAGCGCCGTATCATCGTACAATACCCGAAACGCCAGGTCGGCAACCAGTTGATGAGTGGTGATACAAACCACATCCCGCTGAAGCTGAACACATCCGGTGTTATCCCGCCGATCTTTGCATCATCCTTGCTGCTCCTGCCTTTGACACTCGTAAATGTTATGGGCACCAGCGGAAGCGATTTCTGGGCTGAAATTCCGCTTTATCTCGGCCCCGGAAAGCCTCTTTATATGTTCCTGTACGGCGCACTTGTTATGTTCTTTGCCTTCTTCTATACGGCTATCGTGTTCAATCCGGAAGAAAACGCGGAAACTTTAAGAAAATACGGCGGCTTTGTACCCGGTATTCGTCCGGGCAAACACACCGCGGATTACCTTGATTACGTTTTAACAAGAATCACGACAGTCGGTGCAATCTACCTCGTATTTATTTGTTTATTGCCGGAGTTTCTAATCGCGCAGCATCCCAGCTTACCGTTCTATTTCGGTGGAACAAGCTTGCTGATCGTTGTTAGTGTGACCATGGATACGGTCGCTCAAATCCACTCGCACCTGATTGCACACCAGTATGAAGGACTCATGAAAAAAGCAAAACTCCGTCGTGGTGGTAGACGACGCAGATAGGGAGAAAACCAAAATGAACATTATTATTTTCGGCCCCCCGGGTGCTGGTAAGGGAACACAATCGGCAAGGATCGAAGAGAACCACGGCCTGAAGCACCTCTCCACAGGTGACATGCTGCGCGCTGAAGTGTCCGGCGAAACCGAACTCGGCAAAACCATCAAGGCCATCATGGATTCAGGTGAACTCGTCTCCGACGAAATCATCATCGAAATGATCGGCGGCTGTATCAGCAAGCCCGACTGCGAAAATGGCTTCATCCTCGACGGCTTCCCGCGCACGGTCGCGCAAGCCGAAGCATTGGATGAAATGCTTGGACACATGGCGCGTAAAATAGACCATGTCATTGTGCTTGAGGTTGATGAGGAAGCGTTACTGGGCCGTATCCAGAAACGCGCCGAAGAATCAGGCGGCGGACGCGGCGATGACAGCGCCGAAGTCCTCAAAAACCGTCTGGAAGTCTATCATTCCCAAACAGCGCCCGTGTTGCCGTATTACGAGAAAAAGGGCGTTTTGAGAAAAATCGACGGAATGCAGTCCATCGACGACGTAACCGACGCCATCAACGCAGCTCTCAAATAATATTCGGAACACGGGAAAGACCGCTCGATGACAAAATTTACGCTGGCTATTCATGGCGGAGCCTTTCTGGGTGAAAAAGAATACTCAAAACAAACGCAATTCCTGAAAGATGTCCTGCACGAGGGGCATAAGGCACTTTATGAGAAAAAAAGCGCCTTTGACGTCGTCTGCGAAGCCGTTTGCATGATGGAAAACTCCGGCCTCTATATCGCCGGCAAGGGTGCAGGCGCCAACTCAGCCGGAGAATATGAACTCGATGCATCTGTTATGGATGGCAAAACGGGGCAGGCGGGCGCAGTCGCATCTCTCAAAAGCTATAAAAACCCTGTCTACGCAGCGCGCAAAGTGATGGAGGACAGCCCGCATGTCCTCATGGTCTCAGACGGGGCAGAAAAATTCCTCGTCGATAAAGGATTGGAGCGCATCACCGACCCTAAAAATTACTTTACGCCATCTCATCCCGAAAGCCAGATGCAAAACAGGGGGGAAGGGAACACCGTTCACGGCACAGTCGGCGCAGTTGCACTGGATCAGAACGGTAATCTGGCCGTTGCAACGTCAACAGGTGGCATTGTGGGCAAACTTGCGGGGCGTGTTGGTGATACACCAATTATCGGCGCGGCCAGCTATGCGGATGACACGGTCGCCGTATCGACAACGGGCTACGGCGAATATTATATACGCAACGTTGCTGCCTATGATGTGTCCGCCCGTATGAAATATCAGGGCCATGGCCTCGCACAAAGCGTAGATGCCGTGCTTGATGGTATAAAACAGGCCGGCGGCTGGGGCGGGATCATCTCCGTCGACCGTAACGGGGACGTGAAATTGGGCTTCCGATGCACCGGAATGCATCGCGGATATGTGCGCGAAAACGGCGAAATCCGTGCATTTTCCTATCCAGAAGACAAAAACACGTAAAAAATACCAATTTCTCATAAAATTTGTTGACGTATCCTGCGGAATTCCTATAATTCGGCGTCCCTCAATGGGATCGGTGCGTCTGCCGTGGTTTTGGCTTGCATCGTAACATGGTTTACAAACTGGCGCAGTGAAAGTGTAACGAACGGAGCTGTATACGGTTTGGCTGGATCAAAAAACGAAACAAAAAAAGTTTCTTGGTCTGAAAAATTTGAAAGGAAAAGTAATGGCACGTATTGCAGGGGTCAACGTACCCGACAGTAAGCGCATCCCTATTGCCCTGACATACATCACAGGCATTGGACGCACAACAGCATTTAAACTCTGCGAAAAACTCGGTATCGATGTGCAGCAGCGCATGGGTCAGGCAGATGAAGACACACTCAACAAAATCCGCGCGGAAATTGAATCCAGCGATCTGAAGATCGAAGGGGATCTGCGCCGTGAAGTGTCCATGAACATCAAACGCCTGATGGACATGAAATGCTATCGCGGCCTGCGTCACAGAAACGGCCTGCCCGTTCGTGGCCAGCGCACAATCACCAATGCACGTACACGTAAAGGTCCGGCAAAACCAATCGCCGGCAAGAAGAAGTAAGGGAGGGCATGAACAATGGCTAAGCCAAGAGCTAAGAAAAAAGAGAAAAAGAATATCGTGTCCGGCGTCGTGCACGTAAACTCAACATTCAACAACACTTTGATCACAATCAGTGACGAACAAGGCAACGTGGTTTCATGGTCATCTTCCGGGATGATGGGTTTCAAAGGCTCCCGTAAATCCACACCTTACGCCGCCCAGATCGCTGCTGAAGATGCTGGCCGCAAGGCACAGGATCACGGCATGAAGGAACTGGACGTTCGCGTAAAAGGCCCGGGTTCAGGACGTGAATCCGCACTCCGTGCGCTTCAGGCAATCGGTTTTGTGATCAAGTCAATCCAGGACGTAACACCTGTTCCACACAACGGTTGCCGTCCTCCGAAAAGACGCCGCGTATAATCGCGTATTGGAAAATGCTTCCGCGGGACAAACGGCGGGAGCATTTGTTGCTTAGAATTTTAACTTAAACCTTACAGACGTAAGAGCAGGAGCGAAAGTTGATACAGAAAAACTGGCAAGAGCTGATCAAACCGACAAAACTTGAAATCAAACAGGGCAACCTGCCGAACTCCGGTACTGTTGTTGCAGAGCCTCTGGAGCGTGGCTTTGGTCTGACACTGGGGAACGCCCTGCGTCGTATCCTTCTGTCATCCCTGCAGGGCGCGGCCGTAACAGCCGTTCAGATCGAAGGCGTATTGCACGAATTCTCTTCTATCGAAGGTGTTCGCGAAGACGTAACGGATATTATCCTGAACCTGAAGGCCTTGAGCGTGCGCATGCACTCCGAAGGTCCTAAGAAAATGAGATTGTCCGCCGAAGGTCCATGTGAAGTCACAGCCGCTCAGATCGAAGCAGGCGCAGACATCGAAATCATGAACCCTGATCTGGTTATTTGTACACTGGATAAAGGCGCGAAGCTGAATATGGAAATGACGGTCAACACAGGGAAGGGCTACCGTCCGGCATCTCATAACCGTCCGGAAGAAGCACCTGTTGGTCTGATTCCGATCGATAGCGTTTTCTCACCCGTCCGTAAGGTGACATACGAAGTCACAGACACACGTGTCGGTCAGATCACAGACTACGATAAGCTGACCGTTCAGATCGAAACAAACGGTGTGATTTCTCCGGAAGACTCTGTCGCGTTCGCGGCACGCATCATGCAAGACCAGTTACAGGTCTTCGTAAACTTCGATGAGCCCGAAGAAGTCAAAGAGAAAGCCGAAGAAGAAGAACTGCCGTTCAACAAAAACCTTCTCAAAAAGGTCGAGGAACTCGAACTTTCCGTTCGGAGTGCAAACTGCCTCAAGAACGACAACATCATCTACATCGGTGATCTGGTTCAAAAAAGCGAGAGCGACATGCTCCGTACGCCGAACTTCGGTCGTAAGTCTCTGAACGAGATCAAGGAAGTATTGTCCATGTTCGGTCTGCACCTTGGTATGCAGGTCGAAGGCTGGCCGCCCGAGAATATCGAGGAAATGGCCAAGAAACTGGACGATCAACAGTTCTAATAGTTTTGTTCTAAGGAGCTGGGGATATGTATCCTGCTCCTTGAACCTTAACAGGGCATGATGCCCGCCCCGTAGACAGAACGGCCAAGTGCGGCAGGTGGTAGACGGTAATACAATGGTTTCCGTACCAACAAAGAATTTACGGAGCCGCAACTTGAAAGAAAGGTAGACGTGACATGAGACATGGCATGAGACAACGTAAACTGAACCGCTCATCATCCCACCGTAAGGCGATGCTGGCAAACATGGCTGCTGCGCTGATCAAGCACGAGCAGATCAAAACAACACTGCCGAAGGCAAAAGAACTTAAACCATATGTTGAAAAACTGATCACATTGGGCAAACAAGCGTCTGCTGATCCAAAAGTGGCTCTTTCAAAGCGACGCAAGGCAATTGCCGTATTACGCGACGAAGCGATGGTGAAGAAGATATTTGAAGTTCTGGCCGAGCGCTATGAAGACCGTCCCGGTGGCTACACACGCGTCCTGAAGGCGGGTTTCCGCTATGGCGACGCTGCACCGATTGCAGTCATCGAACTGGTTGACCGTGACCCTGAAGCAAAAGGTCAGGACTCCGGCCCGACACAATTCGAAGATGACTTCGAAGACGAAGAGCAAATCGCCGCAGCCGGCTAATAATCTCACTTCAGCTTGATAATTCTAAAAGCCCTTCGCTTCGAAGGGCTTTTTCTATTCCCGTTTGACTCAGCTGGCGTTACAGAAGATAAAAATAAACATAAGTGAAAAAGGCAATATGCTGAATCACATAGATTTCTAAGCTTTTATGCCCGATATAACGCCAGAGTTTCCCCTGATGGTTTTTTGGCTTCTTTTTGATGGAATTGAGAAGCAAAGCTTTAAAGTTAAACAAAAGCCACATAATGACAGCCAGACAGGGGATAAGCATCAGTACAAGAACCCAACTCAAGTCTTCCTTGTAACTCATAAAAACCAGATACACGCATGACGCAAAGACAAAGTAATCCCGAGGGTTAACAATTTCTTTGGGAACTATACTTTTGTTAACATTAATCCATCCCGCCATAGCCAGAATCAGAGCCATCGTTCCGAATTGAAAAAAGATATCACTGGGGATAGCCAGAATAATAAAAACAACGTTTGCAGCCCAGAACAGATATTTATTCCGGATAAGGATTTCCATCATAGGCTCGAGAATATAACGAATGGCAATAATCGTACCCAGAACATAAGCTCTAATGACACCGAAATAAAAAAAACTGCAAATCGTCGTAGCTATGGCACCAAGCCATAAAGACCAGCTGGTCTTGTAACCGGCATTAAAACCGATAGTGACGAGAAAAACAGGGAGTAAAGCCATGTCAGGTATGCGAGCCACACGTGGCTCATCATTAAAAACATAAACGATTGTGTGACCGAAGATCATAAAGCCAACCGTAATGGCAAAAAGGTCGTATGCCCTGATATGACTTTTCAGGAAGATCAAAACCCTATCAAGACTTTTAATTCCCGTAATGGAAGACAAAAAACACCCCGAAATTTTTCATATGACCTGTAATACATTGATATTAAATGTTTGCGACATATCTACAGTACCCAGTCTTCAAAAAATAGAAAACTATCGAATAGAAAAATTGTCAATCAGGCGTGTTTTTCCTATCCACGCAGCGGCAAGGATACGATTCCATCGGACATCGACATAATCCACCTTATCAAATCCTGCATCTTTGATTTGTCGCACGGCCTTTGCACAAACATCCGTATGACCCGAACCGCTTTTGATGGCAGAGGCCGCATTGAGCAGAACCTTGTTCAGCCGTCGGGCAATGCTTAACTCGTCCTGCGACAGATAGGCATTCCTTGAAGACAGTGCCAGCCCCTCATCATCGCGCACAATTTCGCCGCCGATAATCTCGATCTCCATGTCCTGAGTTTTTACCATTTCCCGAATGACCTGAAGCTGCTGAAAGTCTTTCTCGCCAAAGACGGCCAGATCGGGCTGAACGGCTTGAAAGAGGCGGTGAACCACATTCACAACCCCATCAAAGAAATGCGGCCTGAAATCCGTTTCAAGACCATCCCCCTCAGCTCCCGCCTTCACGTTTGAGTCCAGACCATCGGGGTAAATTTCCGCCTGCGTCGGCAGGAAAACAACATCTGCACCGGCTTCTGCCAGCAAGGCGACATCTTTTTCCTCATCACGTGGGTAAGAATCAAAGTCTTCGTGCGGGGCAAATTGTGTCGGATTAACAAAAATACTGACCACCACAAAACCCGAAAGTGCTTTGGCATTGCGGACAAGGGAGAGATGCCCCTCATGCAAAGCGCCCATGGTGGGCACAAAACCAACCGTATGACCCGCATCCTTCGCACTCTTGCGCAAGTCGCGAAGTTCAATCGTATCTTTGATAATCACCGGAGCACACATACTTTGAATTCTCTATATAATGTCTAATTTTTATCTTTAGACAGAGCAAGGTAGGTGTGCTCCGAAGCAGGGAAAGCGCCTGATCTCACATCCGCCGCATAATTTTTGACCGCTTCACCGATCACCTCATCTAGCGCTGCATATTGCTTCACGAATTTAGGCACATGGCCGTGAAACAGCCCCAGCATATCCTCTGTGACCAGAACTTGCCCGTCACAAGCAGCAGACGCTCCGATCCCGACCGTTGGAATGCTGACGTTTTCGGTAATCATTCTGGAGACGGGCTCCACCGTGCCTTCAATCAGAAGCGCAAACGCACCAGCCTGTTCTGCAACCTTCGCATCATGCAGGAGCGAAGCCGCTTCATCATCCGTCTTGCCCTTCACCTTATATCCGCCGTCCTTAACAACAGATTGCGGCTTCAGCCCGATATGCGCCATAACCTGAATGCCTTGACCGACCAGATAAACAATCGTTTCTTGTATCTCAGCGCCGCCCTCGATCTTGACGGCATCGCAGCCCGTTTCCTCAAGCAAGCGTTTCGCATTTTGATAGGCAAATTCGGGACCATCTTCAAAACTGCCGTAGGGCATATCAATAACGACCGCCGACGTCTTTGCTTGACGCATCACGGCCTTGCCGTGGGCAATCATCATATCCAGATTCACGCCAAGCGTATTCTCCATGCCGTAAAGCGCGGTGCCCATCGAATCGCCCACCAGCAAAACATCGCAATGCGGATCTAGAATATGAGCCATCGGCGCGGAATAGGCTGTAAGCCAGACCATAGGCGTATCTTTATTTTTGTGGGATTGGATATCTGTAACGCTGAGGCGCGGTTTTTGATTCTTTTGATCCATATTATTGTCTTTACCGGCAACTCCGCCGAACCATATTTTATATTAGAAAAACGCTACAAGTTTTAAGTGTGGTTATGATTATCAGAAAACTTTTTCTTATTCTAGCCTTGCAATCGCCTTTGCGGCATAGCGCTCGGCAGGAACTAGTCCATGAAACCTCAAAAGAAAAGAGAGCAGCCAATCAAAAAGGGAAGCAGCCGTAAAACCGCTTCCCTTTTTATTTAAATGAAAAAGGCGCCGAACCCGCTCGGACGCCCCTTTCCCCCAACTTCAAAGGCTTGTTTTTGCCTATTCTCTGTTTTGTTTGTTTTCAGCCGTTTATTTTTATTTGGCTGTTATTATTCCGTGTTCAACTCGCTTGCTTACTATTGCGTTTCTGACACTTCACCCAAGGTCACGACCCTTCCCAAGTGCGGCGGAAAAAGCCGCAAAATTGATGTAGCCGGGAAATCCAAAAAAGCTAACAAACTTGAGACCGTCTTTACCTTCCGTGAGCGAACTTTTAAATGGTGCAATATCACCCAGCCCGTAACTATCTTTTTTCTTATTTCGGGCTGCACCACGGTCGGCCTGAGACAACATTTGTATGTTTTTGTCCTTGGTGCCTGCACCAACCTGTACACTCTCAAAGGATCTACTTGCTGACATCTTTTTGTCTTTCCATTTCCTTATGATCTCAATCTACAGAAAAACTTTCTCATCGTCAAGAAAAAATGATGTAAAAATTTTGACTTTTTTTATTTAAAAACAACAGTAAAAGAGGTTTTGATTTGTATATTGGGTAACTAATACTCAAGTATCAGTAAGTAAAATACTATAAAATAATTAGATAGTTTCGGTTTTGGTGTAGATAGTTTCGGTTTTGATTAAATAATCAATAACGAAACGACCCCGCTTGTGTCAAGCACTTAAAAATGTGCCTAACCTCTTGTTTTCCGCGCATTTAAGGTTCATGATAGGCGCGATTTGGAGGCGCCCGTAAAAGCGGGTTTTTTTATGACACAAGTAAAAACAAACGGATTATTAGGGTATGAAAGACATAGTGGCCTTGTGCAAAAGACGCGGTTTCATCTTCCCCGCATCGGATATTTACGGCGGTTTGAACGGATTCTGGGATTACGGCCCGCTGGGTGTGGAGCTAAAGAACAACCTGCGCGACCGCTGGTGGAAGGATATGGTCATTACGCCCCCCTTAGGCCCTGACGGTGCGCCGATTGAAATCGTCGGCGTCGATTCGTCTATTATCCAGAACCCCAAATGCTGGGAAGCCTCCGGTCATGTTGGCGGATTCAATGACCCGATGACGGACTGCACCGAAACAAAGCTCCGCTACCGCGCCGATCACCTTGATGTCTACATTCCACATGATAGTGACGAGACAAATTACGAAGTTATTTTAAAAAACGGAGCAGTTGGCTTTGCGCTCTCAGAAGGTTCTGAAGAAGCTGACGTTGAGAAGCGTCAAAAAAAGTTAAAGCTTTCCGGTAAAAAAATGCTGGTGATTAACCTAAATAATATTGATTCTCGCTATCTCAATTTAATTTATGCACCCGAAGCCAAAGAAAAGGGTACTTTAACCGAGCCGCGCCAGTTCAACATGATGTTCCACACCTATGTCGGTGCGGCGGCGGGTGATGAGAACAAAGCCTATCTGCGCCCCGAAACCTGCGCGGGTATATTCCTGAACTTCAAAAACGTGGTCGATTCGTGCCGCACCCGCGTGCCGTTCGGGATCGCGCAAATCGGAAAAGCCTTCCGGAACGAGGTCACGCCGAGAAACTATGTCTTCCGCTCCCGCGAATTCGAGCAAATGGAACTGGAATGGTTCTGTGAGGAAGAAGAGGTTCCCATGTGGTTCGACTTCTGGGTCGATACCCGCACCAAATTCTGGGAATCTATCGGCATTCCGAAATCCGAACTGCACTTCCTCGATGTGCCGAAGGATGAACTCGCGCATTATTCGTCGAAAACCATTGATGTGGAATACCGCTTCCCGTTCACCGCACCGGGGCATGGAGAGCTTGAAGGGATCGCGCACCGCGGGAACTTCGACCTGACCCAGCACGAGGAATTCTCCGGCACAAAACTGGAATATTTCGACCAGCCGAACAACAAACGCTTCCTGCCGCATGTTATCGAACCGTCAACCGGTCTGACCCGCGGCGTCTTGGCTCTCTTGTGTCAGGCGTATACGGAGGATGAGAATCGCCCGTCAGGTGTCTACATGAACTTCCACCCGTCCATGGCACCGAAAAAGGCGGCGATCCTGCCGCTGACCGCAAAAGAAGACCACGTACCGCTGGCGCAAAAGCTTTATCTCGACCTGCGCGAGGACTTCGTTGTCGATCTGGATATCAAGCAGAACATCGGCAAACGCTACGCCCGTCAGGACGAAATCGGTACGCCATTCTGCTTCACGATCGATAATGACACGATCTCGGATCAAACTGTGACCGTGCGTGACCGTAATACGATGGAGCAGGAGCGAATCCACATGGACAAGGTGAAGGACTTCCTGCGCGAGAAAATGAAGGCATAAGTATCGGGAAAAGTTGCCGCGCGATTAAAGCCCGTAACGGCCGCGCACAACGCGGTCTTCCAACGCCGTCAACGTCTGCTCGGGCAACTCTCCGATAGAAAGGTTCAAACCGTCTTGATTGGCGGCCATCTTTCCGCCAAACGGGAAGGGCATTAATTTACTCTTTGGCTCCAGAAGGGCAAACTTGATCTTTTCTCCGAACCGTTTGCGGCAGAACGCGCGCATTTCCCCGAACCCGTCAATAAGCCCAAGCTCCTTCGCACTCTTGCCGAGCCAAAACCCGCCTTCGAACAGATCCGCATGAGAGTCATCCAGCTTCCCTTTGCGCCGCTCCTTGACCCAGCCGATAAACTCGTCATGCATCTCCTGCTGGATGTCTTTAAGCCGTAGAAGGTCATCGGGGCGTTCAGGCACGAACGGATCAAGAAAGGATTTATCCTTACCCGCCGTATGGATGCGGCGCTCAACCCCGTGTTTTTCAATCAGACCATGCAGACCAAAAGAAGAGGAAATCACACCGATCGACCCAACAATAGAAACGGGAAGGGCATAAATCTCATCCGCCGCACACGCAAGCCAGTATCCGCCGCTTGCCGCCACATCCTCGACAAAAGCCAGAACGGGAACATCCTTTTCCTTCGCCTTAGCCCTTAAATGATCTCCGATCAGCTGGCTTTGCGCGGGCGAACCACCCGGGCTGTTAATCACAAGCACAACGGCCTGCAGGCACGACATCTTGAACGCCTTTTCAATCAACGGCGCATATTTCTGATGGCTGATCCCTGAACGCGCCGGATTTCCCGTATCGCGGATAACCCCGCCCATACGAATGACGGCAACCTTCGGCTTGGGCTGAAAAATCTTCCCGATCACAGGCGTCTTGCATAAAGTCTCGCGCGTTTTCTCCAGCGCGCCTTTCTCGGTTTCTTTATGCTCTGTGACATCGTTGTTTTCTTCTGATGAAACCGCATCGCCATTGTCTTTGTTCGGCGTGCTTTTATCTGTAGTCATGAATAACCTGTCCTTTCATTGATCTAACGGATATTAGTACAAAGGTTCCATTTCCCGCAGGATTTTATTGGCCTCGCTCGTATACTCGCCGTCCTCTTCATGCAAAACCAGACCGGGGTGAAGTTTGGCCGGGGACTTTCGGTTTCGGATCGCCCGAACAATCACCCGTTTGGAGGCCACGCCCGCCCGCGGCCAGAGCGGAATAATTTCAACCGCTCCGAATCGTTTCCCAAGCAAAAGCATGATCCGCTGCAGGAAATCGGCCTTATGAATGATGGTAAACGTTCCGCCGTTTTTCAGGTTGTGAAAACCAGCCTCTATCCAGTCATCAAGTTTGCGCGAGACCTCAATATGCCCCTTCGCCAGCGCTTTGGATTGTGAAGGGGAAACCAGATACGTTCCGACATCTTCATAAGGCGGGTTACAAATGACATGATCAAAACCGCCCTCGCGGTAACGTCTGATATCATCACAGACGAAATTGACTTGACCGCTTAGCCTGTTTTCTAAGGCGTTCTTCTCACACAAGGCAATGTGATCTTCCTGAATATCGACGCCCGTCAGGGACACATCGGGAACCCTTTTCAGGACACACAACCCGATACTGCCGACCCCGCAGCCGATATCCAGCAAGCTTTGTTGTGATTGGATGGGGCAGGCCGCAGCCACCATGACACTGTCCAGAGATGTACGAAAACCGTTCTCCGGCTGATACAACCGAACGCGCTTATTCAGAACTGAAATAGGATCTTCACCGCTCATGCGCTAAGTTTTAACGAACTTAACCGCTCTTGTCACCGCTAACCAGACTCTTCTTCTGGCTTAAAATCATCAGATCGGCAGGATTGGACACCAGCGAGAAGAACCCCTGCGGAATTTGCCCTTTGTGTCCGCTGCCGCTTGATTTGTGCTGGCTCAAAATCGTATTCTTGCGGTAGAAATTGACAGGCTCGTCGTCTCGGGCAGGTTTTTCCGTTTTGGTTTCACCGTTTAGCGCCGCAAACTCATCAAAACTGTAAAGCTTCAAACCGCCAAAACTTGACGATTGTGTTACGTGACTGCCCGAATCTGAAAACAGGCTATGTGTAAGATTTTTACGAACCTGCCCCGCTGAAGCAATTTGACTTCCTTCATCAATAACGGGCGCAGGGTGTTGAACCCCGTCAATCTGAAACTTCTTATCAAAAAAAGCATAGACCTCTTCAACCGAGCGCGCTGCGCCCGTCTTGGGATCATAGAATACGTTACGATTCGCAACAGCAGCACGCGGAAACAGGTCGGCTGCAAGCGCTTGCGGAGTTTCATCACGCGCATTCAAAAACGATGCCGCACCGCCGGCACCTAAAAAGTGAGCAAAATAAAGCTCCGTCGCGCCAACCTCGCCACCCCACGTCTTATCGAGATATTGCTTGTTATCAAGGGCAAATTCGGCCGCCATCTTGGATGCGATTTCGGGATCGTTTCGCAAGGCCAGTATCTCTCTGCGGAGTGCGGGGTCACTCACCCGTGCTTTCGAATCTATATGCTTTGCGTACTCACCTAGGCCATATTTCTCGCCGTGATCACGAACCATCCCGAGCCATGTGCGTTCGATAAACTGATACAGGCCGGAAGCGGAGCTTGTAGAGGCTTTGGCGGAGGCATCAAAATTGCTTTCTGCCTTGGCTTGCTGCACAAGGTAGGCAAAATCCACCCCGGTATCCTGACTGGCTTGACCGATTGCGTGGATAACATCTTTGGATGCACCATTCGTCAATGTCACTAAGCTCTTGTTTTCTATTATATTTGTTAATGTGTTCATGTCATACTTAAAGTAATAAGTGAATATACGCTTACGCTATGGAAATAACTTTGCAATCCATGTGCCAAACACGCGTTAAACGCCCAAACAGAGGAGCCCCAAATGACCGATTACCAACCGCCAGTCGACGACATAATCAACTTGCTCTATGACGGTTTGGGCTTCACACACGATGAAATTGACCGCGAAACCGCACAGGCCATCCTTGAAGAAGCAGCAAAACTGGCCTCCGATGTGCTAGCACCTTTGAACGCCGTCGGCGATCAGGAAGGCGCAACACTCAAAGACGGTAAAGTCACCACAGCCAAAGGCTTCAAAGAAGCATACGAACAATACGCAGGCGGCGGCTGGAACGCCGTTCCGTTTGATCCTGAATTCGGCGGGCAGGGGCTGCCGTGGGCAATTGCCTTCTGTGTACAGGAAATGTGGCAGGGCGCAAATATGTCCTTCGGTCTTTGCCCGCTCCTTAACCAGGGCGCAGTCGAAGCAATTACTTTCCATGGTTCCGATAACCTCAAACAGAAATACCTGCCCAAGCTCATCAGCGGCGAATGGACGGGTACAATGAACCTGACCGAACCGCAAGCCGGCTCCGATCTCGGGCTTTTAAGAACCAAGGCGGAAAAACAGAATGACGGAACCTATAAAATTTCCGGCCAGAAAATCTATATCACTTACGGCGAGCATGACCTGACAGAAAATATCATCCATCTCGTCCTTGGCCGCACTCCTGATGCACCCGACGATGTGAAAGGGATATCTCTTTTTATCGTCCCGAAAATTCTTGAAGACGGAACAAGAAATACACTCGAATGTATTGGCCTGGAGCATAAGCTCGGTATCCATGCGTCCCCGACATGCACCATGGAGTTTGACGGTGCAACCGGTTATCTCATCGGCGAAGAAAACATGGGCTTGAAATACATGTTTACGATGATGAACAATGCGCGCCTATCTGTCGGACTACAAGGTGTTGCGATCGCCGAGCGTGCCTATCAGGCCGCAAAAGCATACGCCGCTGAACGCATTCAGGGGAAATCTTTTGAAACCGGCGAGCGCGTTACCATCGATCAACACGCTGATGTTAAACGCATGCTGATGACTATGAAGTCATATATCAACGCGGGCAGGGCACTGACCCTCGAAGCAGCCGTAGCACTTGATGCTGCCGAACATGGTAACGATTCAGCTAAAAAGAAAGCCGAACTCCTGACACCGATTGTAAAATCATGGTGCACAGATATGGCCTGTGAAGTGACCTCGCTAGGCGTGCAGGTGCACGGCGGTATGGGGTTTGTTGAGGAAACAGGTGTCGCGCAATACTACCGTGATGCACGGATTCTGCCGATCTACGAAGGGACAAACGGCATACAGGCCGCCGATCTGGTCTTTCGAAAGATCATCTTTGATAAAGGAGAAACAGCCTTAGCTTACATCAGCGGCCTTGAGGATCACATTGGCGAAGCAGCAACCATCGCGCTTCAGGCGGCAACCAGAAAACTTTTGGAAGCGGGAGAAAAAAATGCACTCGATTCGGCGGCACTTATCTCTGCCCTATATCTCGAAAATTTTGCAAAACTGGCAGGAGGGGCACATTTATTAAAAGTAAGTCCTTCGGCACCTGAGACAATTTTCTTTAAAAATTATATCATGCCACAAGCGCGCGCAGCACTCGAAAGCATAGCGGAAGCCAACACGATTGAGTGCTACTAAAAGCGTTCCTTGCTAAAAAGCGGGCGCACCTTGTTGGCTCGCGCACTGACCGGCAATGCGCATACCCATCATCTTCTCTTTAGCCATCGACATATTTCCGCTATTGGCTTCGAATTCTTTACCGTAAGTGCTGGCAAGACATTCACAATACGTCTTGATATTCCTGACACCAGGCGGCACACCTCCCGGTGAACTGATACAATCGGAGTAGATAGCGCCGGCCTTGTTAACTCCGCTCAAACACTCATTTCTGAGATTGCTAAGGGCAAGTTCCAAAGACTCAAAGCGGCCTACTTCCTGTCGTTCCTCAAGGAATTTTGCTGCTATACATCTGCAATCGTGTCTGCGCTTCATGAAGGCGTGATTTTCGCAATAATCGTAAACGGATTGTGCTTCCTTGATCTCAGAATCAGTATATTCGTCTTGTAAGCCGGCAGGCCCGTCATCAGTGATATCAGCTGCCTCAGCCTTTAAGCATGTGGAACGAATGGAAGAAAGGATTCGACGGTAATCAACATCATTGCCGAACTGTACCCTCGCGCCAAGAAATTCCACGGCTAGACACCTGCAGTCATGTGCGGAGTTTAGAGCTTCATTGCCGGTACAACGTTTGAAAAAAATCTGCGCTTCTTTAATCTGGGCGTCGCTGGCCAAGTCGATAGGATCTTGCTTTTCAGGAGGGTCCGCTTGGCCGCTTTGATCTGCGCCGCTTGCTTGGTCTGGAGAATCATCCAGCGGGGGCGGCTCACTGCTCTCGGAAGGCGTAGCATCAGTAGTTTCTTTTTTTTCAGAAGTATTACTGTTGGTTACATCGACTGGAACATCTTCTTCTGCGGGGTCGTCATCCCCGAAAACCGAAGTCCTACTAGGGTCAGGAGCCAAATCCTGCGCCATAACATGGGCAGAAGAAAACACCACAAAAAAAGCTAAAACAAAGAAGCTTATACGCATAACCATCACTGTACCTTCATTAATACAAAGACGATTATAACATCATAAAACGTGCTAAACCAGTAATATACTTATGCTTTTTTCCAGAAAAGGAACTTGGAAGGTGCGGTGTTTTCAGCGGCATTTTCATTTTGTGGCTGCTGGAGTTTCTTCATCTTGTCGGATGACCCTTTATTGGCAGAAGTGGAAGCGGCCTGAACACGGCGTGTCGTCGTAACCTTCTCCTTCGCACTCTGGATTTCAGTCCTCAAATCTTCGATTTGCTTGTGCGTATGCTGGGTTGTCAGTAGAACCTGACTGGCTTGTTGTTCCCATTTATCACGCTGCCCTTTAAGGTCGTCAATCTGGTCTTTAGCGGTATCCAGCTGTTGCTCAAGCATTTTGATTTGCATCGCCATGCGCTCTTTTTCAACCAGCATCTCTGTATCAGGCGCGTTTGCTTCGGCCTTCTTGTCACCGCCAATCTTGAGGCTTTCCTGTTTTACACCGAAGACGCGCTCCAGCTCTGCAACGTCAATGACCCTGCGCTTATTCTGATCCAGTGAATAGGAAAGCTTTCCGCTCTTCATTGCGCGCTGAATTGTCGATTTGGACTTACCTGTTAAAACAGCAGCTCTTTGTGCGCCGACTTTAGCCATGACGTGTACCTTTAATTTCGATTAATACCTATTATTTGGGTAACATACGCGAAGTTTTTGAATCAAGAGATGCAAACAAAACATCCACAGACTTTCGAAAAAAAAGACCCGCCTGAGGGTCAGGCGGGGATCAAATTTTCAAACTTTAACACCTTTTAAGCGGCCTCTTTCTCAAGCCTACCGTTCAATAAACGGGTCAGAGTGTTCCACTGTGCTCCTGAGAAGAGGTGTGCATACATAAAAGGAATCCATCCCTTCTTCCGCCATTCTAAAAAGACCTTATCATCCATGTCGGAGAGTTTTTGCTCGCTGATAATCTTGAAACCGGAGAAATTGATTCTCTTGTTTCCGGCCAGATTGATCTGCGCTTCTCTGTCAATCAACAGACCGCTTTCTTGCAAAGCTTTACTGAATTCGAGTGTCTGCTGCGCAGCGGCATGATAAGACTTGCAGAATTCAAGCGCACTCTTCGAAAGGTCAGTCGGCTTGCCTTCCTCATCGAAGAACGGCTGATCGCCGTTTTCCTCGACAATCGTATCGACGGTATCAACGCAAAGCGTCAACTGCTCGTTGTCCGGCATTTCGGAAAAAATAAACGGATAGCGTCTGATATAAGCGGGGATATAGGCATTTTTGTCCCACTCGCCTTTAGCATTAAGGAACAAATTCTCGTTATCGCGCAAACCCAGAATTGCTACCGGTGTTGCATTCCCGTCAGGGCTGAACGCGATCGGATAATAATGGCAGACTTGCGGCATTTCGATCAGGTTGATCGGAACGGCATTAACCTTATCCGTAAATCCGAAACCGAAATTGCGCTTCAATGAGAGCTTTGCATGTTTTTTGGCTTCCAATGGTTCGGGCTTCTTGTAAAAAAGCGGGAGACTTGCTTGCGGATTGCCAACCTCTTGCTTTGACATATCGCCTGCACCGTTATTAGAGACTGCTTCGTCCTTCTTATCAGCCATTATTCTTCCTTTATGAATTAAAAAATCCTGAATCTTTGGGGATCATAGGCAAACTTAACCGCATTTTGCAATCGTTTTTGATAAAATACGGCCTCTAAACTCCTACAATAACCCTATTTTATTAAAAAGCGGTTTAAGCCCCGTATTTCTTTTCTTTTCATACTTGGAAAAATGGTTTAGTTTCCGGTGAAATCATTCATTTTTCTAAAAAATAGCGAGGCTTTAATGCGCATAGCAATGGTAGGTACAGGATATGTAGGCCTGGTATCCGGAACATGTTTTGCTGAGTTTGGTCATACGGTAACGTGTATTGACAAGGATGAAGACAAAATTGAAAGGCTTAAGAACGGAGAAATTCCGATTTACGAGCCTGGTTTGAAAGAACTTCTGAAGCGTCAGATCGACTCAAACCGCATTCAATTTACCCTGGACCTCGCCGAAGCAGTGAAAGAAGCCGACGCCGTATTCATCGCCGTCGGAACACCGACCCGCAGATACGGCCGTGATGCCGATCTGTCTTACGTCTATGACGCAGCCCGCGAAGTGGCGCAGAACATTGACGGCTACACGGTTGTCGTAAACAAATCGACGGTACCCGTTGGGACAGGGCAGGAAGTCGAAAACATCATCCGCAGCGAAAGACCTGATCTGGACTTTGATGTTGCGTCCAACCCTGAGTTCTTGAGAGAGGGCGCGGCGATCAGCGACTTCATGCGCCCCGACCGCGTCGTGGTTGGTGTAACGACCGAGCGCGCACAAAACGTTATGCGCGAGATTTACCGCCCGCTCTACATCAATGAAACACCGATCCTTTTCACCGATCGTGAGACGGCCGAGATCATTAAATACGCGGCCAATGCATTTCTGGCAACCAAGATCACATTCATCAATGAGGTCGCGGACTTATGCGAGCAGGTTGGTGCGGACGTTCAGCAAGTGGCAAAAGGCATCGGCCTTGACGGGCGTATCGGCTCGAAATTCCTCCATGCGGGGCCGGGCTACGGCGGATCATGTTTCCCCAAAGATACGCAAGCCCTGACCAGAACGGGTCAGAAATTTACCGCTCCGCAACGAATCGTTGAAACAGTAATCGCAGTAAACGAAGACCGCAAGGCGCATATGGCCGATAAGATCATCGACGTGCTGGGCGGCAGTTTGCGTGGCAAGAAGATTGGAATCCTCGGCGTTGCGTTTAAACCGAACACGGACGATATGCGCGATGCACCGTCCCTGACCATCATCCCCATTTTGCAACAGGCAGGAGCGAAAATATCAGCAACCGATCCGGAAGCCATGGAGCCTGCAAAGGAAATGATGGAAGACGTCACATGGTGCAAGGATGCCTACGAAGTCGCAAAAGACTGTGATGCATTGGTCATTATCACCGAATGGAACGAATTCAGGGCACTGGATCTTGATCGTATCGGTGAGGCTATGAAACAAAAGTGCATAGTTGACCTGCGGAACGTCTATAAAATACCGGAAATGCAGGAAAAAGACTTCCATTATGTCTCAATAGGGCGTAAAGAAGTGTCCCCGAAGAAAGATGTAGAGTTAAAAGAAGTCTCTAACGGCTGATTTTAGTTCACTAAAAACGAAGCAAAAGAAAAAGACTTAGGACTTTTAAAGTGTACAACTATCTCGACGAGCTCGAAGCAAAAAGCATTTACATTCTCCGCGAAGCCTATAACCGCATCAACCCGATGGGCATGATGTGGTCGATCGGCAAGGACTCCACGGCGATGCTATGGATGGTGCGCAAGGCATTCCTCGGCCGCGTGCCGTTTCCCGTATGTCTTCTGGATACGGGTATGGAAATGGACGAGGTCTATGAATTCCGTGACCGCCTCGTCGATGAATGGAATCTCGACTGTGTAAACTGGATGTGCCCGCCTGAAGAAGAGATGGATCAAACATTACCGCCGAACACCCGCTCCGCGATGCGTAAAACCGAAGGGCTGAAAGGTCTGATGAAGGAATACAAATTCAAGGGCATCACCGGCGGTATCCGCCGTGACGAGCAGGGGCTTCGTGCCAAGGAACGCGTATTCTCGCCGCGCACCATCGACGGGGCATGGGATTTTAAAGATCAACCGCCCGAATTCTGGGATCAGTATAAAACCGAATTCCCCGAAGGCGCGCATGTGCGTATCCACGCCATCCTGCATTGGACGGAAATCGATATCTGGCGCTATCACTTACGCGAAGGCATCCCGTTCTGCCCGCTGTATCTGGCACGTAAAGATAAGGAAACAGGTAAAATGATGCGCTATCGCTCGCTGGGTGAAAAAAACCTGACCTTCCCCGTTGAGAGCAGCGCCACCACGATCGAGGAAATCATCGAAGAACTGGAAACAACGAACACCTCTGAACGCGCCGGCCGTACCATGGATACCGAAACCGAAGACAGTTTCGAAAAACTCCGCGCGGCGGGGTATATGTAACAACATGAAGGTATCGTGGCTTTGCTTACATAGGCAGAGCTCTTGCCTGTATGAGTAATAATTTGAAAAAGCATAACGAAAGAACTAAAAGACTTGGGCAAACAGATGAGTGCAGAACCAGCTATTAAAGTCGTGAAAGAAGAACAGGAAAAAGAAAACAAAAACCCCGCGCACCAGCAACTGCGTGTGGTCATCGTCGGTCACGTGGATCACGGGAAATCCACGCTTATTGGGCGTCTTCTGCATGACACGGATTCTTTGCCCGCAGGCAAGCTTGAGGAACTCGAGGCCATTTGTAAGCGCCGCGGCACGGATACAATCGAATGGTCCTTCGTTCTCGACTCCTTTCAGGCCGAACGGGATCAGGCCGTCACAATCGACTCAACGCAAATCTGGTTTTCGACGGCCATGCGCGACTACGTTATTATTGACGCACCCGGCCACAGAGAGTTTCTGAAAAACATGATTTCCGGCGCCGCCGCCGCTGATGCCGCCATCCTTGTTGTGGACGGCTCCGAAGGCGTTCAGGAGCAAACACGCCGCCACGCCTATCTGCTACACCTGCTTGGCCTGAAACAAATCGCGGTTGTCATAAACAAAATGGACATGGTCGACCACGACCCCGAAACATTCGAAAAAGTAACGCGAGAGGTCAAGGAATACCTGGCCTCCATCGGTATAACGCCGCAATTCATTGTGCCGATCTCCGCTCGCAACGGGGACATGATATCCGAACGCGGTGAAGCCATGAGCTGGTATAACGGCAAATCTTTGATTGAGGTTCTCGACAGTTTCGAAAACGCCGTTGCGCCCGTATCACGCCCAATGCGCTTCCCGGTACAGGACGTTTACCGTTTTCAGGGCAAGCGTATTATTGTCGGCCGCGTTGAAAGCGGTATCCTGAGAACGGGCGACCGCATCATGTTCTCCCCCGGGAACGAGGAAGCCACAATCACATCAATTGAAGTCTGGCCTGAGGACGAAGACAAAGTCGAAGCGCGCCCGGGCGAAGCCATTGGTATTACGCTCGACCAGCGTCTGTTTGTGGAGCGCGGACATATCGGCTCCCACACCAAAAACCCGCCGATGATCACAAACGTCTTCCGTTCCAGTATCTTCTGGCTTTCACAAAAGCCCCTAAAAGTCGGAAACTCCTACAAAATCCGCTACGGTACGCATGAAGCCATGGTTACGGTGCAATCCATCGACAAAGTGATCGACACGCAAGACCTCGGCGATAAAGCTGAGAAGAACGAAGTCGCCCGTAATGCTGTGGCAGAAATCACTCTGCGTGCCCGCGACCTGCTTCCGATTGACCCGTATTCCGATGATCAGCGTCTGGGGCGCATGGTCATGTACGAGGGCTATGATATCGCAGGTGGCGGAGTGATCAGCATGGAAGGCTACGCCGACCAGCGCCGCCGCAAAAAACCGAAGTCGGAGAATATCCACAAGGTCGAAAACCTCGTGACAAGTAAAATGCGTGCATCCAAGGCCGGCAATAAAGGCGGCGTCTTCTGGTTCACCGGATTGTCAGGTTCGGGCAAGACGACACTGGCAACCGAAGTGGAAAAAGCCCTGTTCGAAAAAGGGTACGGAACATATGTTCTGGACGGAAATAACATCCGACATACGCTCAACCGCGACTTGGGATTCTCCCCGAAGGACCGTGCGGAAAATATTCGTCGCGTCGGCCACGTCGCCGCGCTCATGGCAGATGCGGGCCTGATCGTTCTCTCGGCGTTTATTTCTCCATATCGCGCGGATCGCCGCCGTGCCCGCAAGGCGGCAGGTGATTTTTATAATGAAATGTACATAGCCGCCGATCTTGAAACCTGTGAAAGACGCGACCCGAAAGGGCTATACAAAAAAGCTCGCGCCGGAGAAATTAAGGACTTCACAGGCATTGATTCCCCCTATGAAGCGCCGGAAAACCCGGAAATGATCGTCGACACGAAAAATCAGGACGTCGAAACCTGCGTTGAGCAAATTGTCGAATACATCGAAAACCAGATCAAACTGGACGATTCCGGTGACGATGGAGAGGGCAAAGAGCAGGTTCTGGACTATGTCGTCTAAACTTCTGGAACACCGCGCGGCACTGTGTAATGTCGTAAGAAGAATCGCAACAGAAGCGGGCGAACTCACACTGGACTATTTTGACGAGGCAGGATTCGAAGGTGCGGATATAAAATCCGACGGATCCCCCGTAACAAAAGCCGATCAGGAAGCCGAAAAGCTCATCGAGGATAATCTGAAAAAGACCCTGCCCGATGTGCCAATGATCGGCGAAGAACTGATTGCCGAAGGGCACACGCCGCCTGATCTTTCAAATGAAGAATACTTTTGGCTTGTAGACCCGCTCGACGGCACCAAAGAATTTGTCTCGGGAAGCGGTGATTACACTGTTAATATTGCCCTTATTTATAAAAAACAGCCTGTCCTCGGCGTAGTTTATGCCCCTGCTATTGGTGAGCTTTATTACGGCTACACGGAAGAAGACGGCATCAGCAAGGCTTTTCGCTGGCTTGAGGACACCGAAACGGAAAAAGTCATCAAGGCCAGACGTGCGCCTTCCAGAGGCCTGACCGTAGTCTCCAGCCGTCGACACGGCAGCGGCGAGCGCCTTGAAAAATTTCTGTCAAACTACAAAATCGACAAAATGGTCAAACGCGGCAGTTCTCTGAAAATCTGTGCAATCGCAGCAGGAAAAGCCGACATCTACCCTAGATTTGGTCCGACTTGCGAATGGGATACGGCTGCCGGCGATGCAATATTGCGGGCGGCGGGCGGCATGGTTCAGGAACTCGACGGCACACCCTTCGTTTATGGCCGTGGTGACCCGAAATTTCTCAACCCCGAGTTTGTTGCAGCCAGCAATGACGTCTTCACTTTAACTTGAGCAGAATGTGTATTCTAAAGCATCGGCCAGTTTTTTGTGGTTTAGTCTAACTATTCCCTGCTAAAATATCGAATTGTAACTGTACGCTAAATCCAGCTATACTGATACAAATTGATAATTTAGGGATATTGCAAATGCGCTTTGTAAAAAAGACAGGTCTTGTATTTCTTGCGGCATTCGTGATGGCCGGCGCCGCTCCTATGAATACTGTATATGCTCAGGAGGGCTATCAGGTCGAAGAATTCGAAGAAATAGATATTGAATCCAAGGCATTTCCGAATACAAAACAGGGCTGTGCCAAAAAAGCATCATTCTTCGTCGCAATAGCCGAAAATTATCGCAGAGGGAGCGATCCGGACGAACTCGGCTCTATGAAAATCATGAAGCCACTTGTCCAGAACGTATACGATAAAATTGGTGAAGACGGATTGGCAAAGTCTTATGTGTCCGCTCTACAGGATTATCAGGAATGCGCAGAAGAGGCGGATGAAGAGCGCAACGCAGAAAAAGAAGCTGAACAGTCCGCGCTTCACAAACAGTGTAGCGCTATAAATGAGGTCGTCATCGGAGCGCTTGAAGACGTAAAGCGCAACGGCTCTATGCAGCGCACCGTCGGAAAATACAAATCCCGCCGCATCAACACGGAAGGAACATCCTTAGAAAGCGTTGAACAGCCAGTCGTATTTCTGGTTGAACAAATTTACAGCAAAGCGGAAAATTCCTACGATGACGCTGTTGATTTTGGAGTGCGTCAGACAATCGGATGCCTGAACCAATAATCTTATTCAGCCTAAACTATAGCATTTCATATCAAGATTATAGAACAAAGCAGAATCGATTTTCACAATTTTCGTAAATCTTGGAAAACGTTTTTATATGAATGATTTATAATGTAAAGCTCTCACGCTTTCTTTACCGTAATATTATGCTGGAAGTTTGCATATTACCTTCTGAGGTTGTATAAAGAATCATATTTAAAAAAATGAAAATAAAGGAAAGACAGATGTCTACAAACGGTCCAAGAAGAGGAAGTCTTATAGCTTCAGCTGCGTTAGCCGGATTGGTGCTTTTAACACCGGGGGGAGGGCATACATCGGAAAGAAACGCCGATGGTGATCGCGTCAACAACGAAGCAACAGAAATTGTTGTAAGTCAGGAAGATACAGCAACAACTCAGCCGGATGGTGCTTATGAGGTTGCTTACATTGATCCTTCCAAAATGACGGAAGATGAATTGGCAGCGGCGGAAGCGAAGCTTTCTGACCCTGAAATCGTGCCAACTGACCCTCAACAGGAAGAAGTGGCAGAGCCTGATTACATTCCTTATTTGGATTTGAGAAACGCGAAAACGCAAGACGGACATGATATCGGCCTTGCGGACATCGAATTGATTGCAGCGACTGAATCAGACAGACTGGACAGCATTGTGATTGTTGCATTCTCGGATGACCAAATGACAGAGAGATATTACCGCGTCGCACAGGGTTTTCGTGATGAAGGAGCACCGATTGCTGGGTTTATCAGAGCGCCGGAAGATGGACGTAACGGATTTGTCGTTCATGTTGATGGGGTTGCCTTCACCGAACCGGGACGTGAGAACCGCTTTAACGAGCCGAACCAGTTGGCGATGGTCATCGAGCACAATTTAGATCCGACAAAGCAAAATGCTTCTTTCGACACGGGAGCCGTGGATGATGATGGGTCATCAGGAAGCGCAAGCGATCAGACGTACATAGCCGGCATGGACATTACTCCTTAAACCGCGCTTGAGCTAAAAAGTCTGTGGAATGAAGACGAACAACAAAAAGCCCGCGTCCAGCGGGCTTTTTACGTTATCTGCCTCTAAAAAATGATGCAAAAAGCGCTCTTAAAAGAAAAGACCTTTTAGGCGGACATACCCGTACCGCTGCCTCCTACGGTGTATACTCTGTCTTCTAGTGTGTTATCAGCAGTGGCATCAGTTCCGACAGACGCTACCACAACAGGCTGTTCTCCTGTTGTAACAGCTGCGAAGGCAGGTGTGATAGGTTTCAACCCCGCGATAGTATCTTCACCGCCGAATTCCTGTCCTGCAAAAGATCCTTCCGAGCGTCCGGCAGATGCTAAAACAACAACAGGAGCTTCCGTATCAAATCTTGGTGCGCCACCAGAAGTGTCTCCCGCATCAACCATAACCGTTTCAGCCTCATCTATACCCACAGTATCGAGTGTCTCTGAGGCACTGTCATTGGTAGCAAATACAGGGGGCTCGGAGGAGCCGCCTTTCATAAACGATGGAGGGCCAGCAGTAAGACCGGTTTGTGCAAACATACCTGCACCGAATGCTGACGTCTTATCATCAGCATTTTCAAGTGATGCCCGGGCGATACTTGCGCCAACACTCTTGCCATCCTCAGCTTCCATCGTTTGAAGCAGGGAAACCTGCTGATCGATTGACAAGCCGCTGTTCTCATCGGTCACAGCCAGAAGTACACGGTTCCGCCCGACATCGTTATCTGTCAAAGCTTCAACCTCGGCAAGCGCCGCAGGGTTACCGCGCCCCGCCTCGCGAACATCTTCCAGAAGGCCGGAGTGTTCTGCTACGCGGTCTTGAATATCACGATCAATCTGATCAATTCTGTCTTGAGTCGTTCTGCGGTCTTCATCAAGGGCATCCTGCGCAGCTTCAACATCAATTGTACCGTCCGGCCTTGTAAACTCGTCCACGTCATAACCAAGACGTCTAAGCTCTGCTTTAAGCTTTTCGCGCTTCTCACGGCCGCGTACCGTATCATCGTTAAGGTCTTCGTCATCAAGAAGGTCTTCGGCCGTATCAATCGCGTCCAGTCGATCTTGAAGTTTTGCCTTTTCTTCTTCAAGAGCCTTGATCTCTGCCTCGAGTTTCGCCATACGGCGTGCCTTCTCGTTCAGAATATCAAGAGACATAGACATCATGTAATAGGAGAGGTCGCGTCTGGGCTTTCCTGTTTCAGGATCAATATCTTCATGCCCGGCACTGATAAAAAAGTTTCTGCGCCCGATATCATTCGTCTCGTCAGCACCACCGCTGATCAGTTCGCCGACATTATAATTATGGGTATGGTCATGGACATGGTTCGGGTCACCGGCATTGCCGTCAGGCTCTTCCTGACCGGTTTCAAAGTTAATGCCTTGGAGATCATCAATATTAACTTCGGCTAGTGACGTAAGCGCATGATCAAGACCATCTTCACGATGCGCTAATGGATCATCATATTCGTAATCGTCGTCTGTGAAGACACTCGTTGCTACGTTTGCACCCACTTCTTCCACTCTGATACCCCACACTTTGGTATGTAACACACACTCGGTAGGGTATTCCTTAAAAGTAAATATTATGTAAATAAATCTGGTTTACATAATAAGGTTGTACCAAAGGGGCAAAAATTGAGAACTTAGAATCTAAAAATCTTTTTTAAATATATTTCAGACCCAAAAGAACCTGATCTTTATCCCTGTTACTCATCCCGCTACTTGTTATAATTTATGCGGAACGTGTAAAAACTACGCCTTTTTTGCCTCTATTGCAAACTTTTTTGCGTATTTTTTCGAATCAGGGACACAGATGACAAGTTGTTGATGTTACATGACTTTAATAAGCATTATGTCATATAAATTAAAATGCTGAAATTACATAACAATTTTCCGTAATGAATTAATAATAACAGATGGTGCATAAATAATTCATACATAGTTTTTTGCTTATATTATGCTTTCCTAAGAAGCCTTATATTTGAATGCGATAGTATATTGCGGCGCACAAATATAAGGGACTTCTTATATAAATCTGGCATGATATAAAGCCCCTTTGAGCATATAAATTTTTTTTCCCAAGTTTTTGGCTTTATCATCCGTCTTATTGCTATAGGATGGGAAAAAAGTTCCCAAATTATGTTTAAAAAGAACCGATGCCGGACGCAGATGAAACAGAGCTGATCAAAATGGCGCAGGGCGGCGACGCTGCCGCGTTCGAGGCATTGGTCAACGAATATTACGAGGTGATGTTCAAAATGGCGTTCAAATGGTGCGGGGACAGGCAGGCAGCCGAAGACATAACGCAGGATGCGTGTATCAAGCTCGCCCGTGGCCTCTCAAGCTTCAATCATCAAAGCGCGTTCACCTCTTGGCTCTACCGTTTGGTGATCAATACCGCCAAGGACTGGTTTAAATCGCAAAACCGCCACCCGCAGGGAAATACTGAAATCGCCGAAACCTTAGAGAGCCATGACACCGCGCCGGATGAAAAGCTCCTGATGCAGCAGGTCTGGAACGAAATATACAAACTCCCCGACGGGGAAAAGGAAGCACTTCTTTTGGTGATGGAGCAGGGCTTGTCTCATAAAGAGGCCGCAGATTTACTGGACGTCAAGGAGGGCACAATCTCCTGGCGTGTCCACGAAGCGAAAAAGAAACTCGAACAGATATTCGGAAAGGAGAAGCAATATGGATGAAGCCAAGCTGAAAAAAATTCTCCTTGATGGGAATGCCGCGCCAAACCCCGACGAAAACGCAAAAAAACGGGCGTTAAACCTCGCCGTGGCCGAATTTAAAGCCCACCAACAGGAACAGGAAAAAGCACAAAACGCAAAAAAATCCCAAGGAAGTTCATTCCTCTCCCGTCTTATCGGCAGAACCGATCAAAATAATGGGAGAGAGAACATGAAACTTGGAAGAAAAAGCCTGATGTTTGGTAGCGTGGCTGCCGCCGTCATCACAGTAGCAATTGTCAATGGCAGTTTTACCGATGATGTTGCTGTACAACACTCGCAGCCTGCATCTTCAGCAAACAATTTTAGCTCAATTGCTCAGAACAGAACCCTTTCAGTTGCAAACTTACCTTCAATTGGTGACTGGTTTTCCTCAGATGATGAATCTGATGCCCAAGCCGGACAAGCTCAGCAGCTTTCTTCTGTAACCTTCGGCACGGATTCTGCCGCAGAATCTGAAGTAACACCCGCCTACAGGCAAGCCATAGAAGAATCCAATGAACAAGATCTCAACCGCGCCCTTGCTAAAGGGAATAGTGCGATGCCAACTCCGGTTGCGCCACCCGTTGACAGGCTGAGCCCTGCCGAAGAACAAATGGCCTCAAATACGGTTGGCAGAGTAAAGGAAGCGAAAAAACAAAAACCAAAGATGGAAATGGCCGATGCCGATATGCTTGTAGAAGGCGAAGCAATGCCCGCAAGCCCCCCTGTCATTGCGCCATACCCGCAGCCCGACTATCAGCCGAATTATTACCGTGACGAGGGGCGCGACAAATTCCCGGAATACAAACCCAACAGCTTCAAACTGACCGCCGAAGAACCTGTCTCGACATTCTCCTCTGATGTGGACACCGCAAGCTACAGCTTCGTGCGCAGACAGCTCAACAACGGTAACCTTCCGCCCGCTCAGGCCGTCCGCGTAGAGGAAATGGTCAATTACTTCGACTATAACTACCCCGTGCCTGAAACCCGCGAGCAACCGTTCGAACCAACGGTCACCATCACCGACTCGCCTTGGGCACAAGGCCGTAAACTGATGCACATCGGTATCAAGGGCTACGAGTTGCAGGGCGAAAAACCGCGCAGCAACATCGTCTTCCTGCTGGATGTCTCGGGGTCTATGAACTCCCCTGACAAGCTGCCGCTGCTCAAAAGTTCCATGAAAATGCTGCTCGACAGCCTGAACCCCGACGATACCGTGGCCATCGTGGTCTATGCGGGTGCGGCGGGAACCGTATTGGAACCCACAAAAGCTTCCGAACGCAGCAAAATCTACAGCGCCCTCGACAGCCTGAATGCCGGTGGCTCCACTGCGGGCGGCGCAGGCATCGAACTGGCCTATAACCTTGCCGAGGATAACTTCGACAAGGAAGCGGTCAACCGCGTCATTCTAGCTACCGACGGCGATTTCAACGTCGGTATCAGCAACCACGACCAGCTCAAGGACTATATTGCGAAAAAACGCGACAGCGGCATTTTCCTCTCCGTCCTCGGCTTCGGACAGGGCAATTACAATGACGCGATCATGCAGGCTCTGGCGCAAAACGGAAACGGCATCGCGGCCTATATCGACGATTTGAACGAAGCGCGTAAAGTCCTGATCGAGGAAGCAAGCTCATCATTGTTCCCGATCGCCAAGGACGTCAAATTCCAGATCGAGTTCAATTCCGCGCAAATCTCGGAATACCGTTTGATCGGCTATGAAACCCGCCACCTCAACCGCGAAGACTTTAACAATGATAAGGTCGATGCTGGCGATATCGGGGCAGGGCACACCGTCACAGCCATCTACGAATTCGTGCCAAAAGGCAGCGATGCACGCACGATGGACGATCTTCGATACGCACAAAGCGATGTCCCCACACCGACAGCAGAAGGCATGAAAGCATTCGAAAACGAATACGCCTTCCTCAAAATCCGCTACAAACTGCCTGATGAGGACACCAGCAAGCTCATCACGCGTCCTGTTACCCTTGACGATGAAACAAGGCTGCAATCTGCGCCGGAAGATACCCGCTTTGCCACCGCCGTAGCAGCCTTCGGACAAATCTTGCGCGGAGAGGTCAACATTCAAGATTTCACGCTCGATGATGTCATCGCTCTGGCACAGCAAGGAAAAGGCGAAGACGAATTTGGCTACCGCTCGGAATTCATTCAGCTTGTCCGTCTGGCCAAGACCCACGACAGATAAGCATTCAGGCTAATACTTCTTACCATAGAACACCCTGCGCAAACATCCGCGCGGGGTGTTCTTTTTGGTGATGCTGCAAAAAAAGTTGTAACCTCATTTCACCTGCGTACGAACCCAAATAAAATTGATAATGTCAATTTACAAATTTTTAATTTCAAAAAGGAAAATTTCTGATGACTAAAACTTTGAAGAGTGAGAAGAGTGAAAACAAGATGAACAAAAAACTCGCAACCGTGGCATTCGCCGGAATGCTGGCGATGGGCACATTTTCCGCAGCTCCCGCATTTGCAGGCAGCCACAGCAATGGTTGTAGCGCAAGCGGCTGTGGTGCAAAATCCGAAAAGACAAGCTGCAAAGGCAAGCATGGCTGTGAGGGCAAATCCGGTTGTGAAGCCAAGTCCGGCTGTGAAGGCAAATCCGGTTGTGAAGCCAAGTCAGGTTGCGAAGGCAAGTCCGGTTGTGAGGGCAAGTCTGGCTGCGAAGGCAAGTCCGGCTGCGAAGGTCACGACAAAGGTCACAATGACAATGATCGTTACAACGACTAATCATGACATCTAACTCTCCGACATTTGAGAGAATAGGTTTTGGGATGGGCTTGCGCCCGTCCCATTACGATTACATCTTCGAACATTGGCCGAAAGAAATCGACTGGTTCGAAATCATTTCCGAAAATTTTATGGATACCGGTGGACGCCCCGTGCGCCGTCTGGAAAAAATACTCGAACACTACCCCGTCATTATGCACGGCGTTTCGATGTCTATCGGCACCGTTGATCCGATCAATTCCGAATATCTCGACAAGCTGAAGAAGCTCGCCTCTTGGGTAAAGCCCAAATGGATATCCGATCATCTTTGCTGGACGGGCGTAGCCCACAAAAACACGCACGACCTTCTGCCCGTGCCCTATACCGAAGAGGCGTTAAAGAACATCGTCTCCCGCATCAAACAGGTGCAGGACATTCTGGAACGTCCACTCGTTCTTGAGAACCCGAGCACATACCTCGAATTCACCTGCTCGACGATGAGCGAATGGGAATTCATCGCCCGTATGGCGGAAGAATCCGGCTGCGGCCTCCTGCTCGACGTGAACAATATCTATGTCTCCTGCTACAACCACCGCTGGGACCCGAAAACATATATCGACGCGCTGCCGCTGGATCGCGTCGCGCAAATCCACCTTGCTGGACACACAAACAAGGGCACTCACATCATCGACACCCATGACGATCGCGTCATTGACGAAGTCTGGGCCCTCTACCGCTACGTCATCGGCAAGGCCGGCGAACAGATCAGCACAATGATCGAATGGGATGCCAAAATCCCCGATTTCAAGACCGTGCTGGAGGAGGTCGAAAAGGCCCGCCACTGGGCGCAGGCCACTGACGGCCCCGTCCCGATGCCGACGTTCAAAGCCTTCCGCGACAACATCCGTCCGCCCGAACGCCTGACCCCGCTCGACCGCGACATGGACGACATGCAAAACGCCATCCTGACGGGCGACCCGAACATCATGGACCCTAATAACCGCATCGTCCCTAAACCCGATTTCTCGCCCGAAGAACAAATCCAGAGCTACATCAACGGCTACCGCTACCGCTTGTTCGACATTGTGGCGATGGATTACGACGCGCTGAAATTCGCCATCGGCAAAAAGCGCTTGAACAAACTGATTGATGACTATATCGAGGAAACCCCCTCAACCCATTTCAACGTCGCGCGCTACACCAAACGCTTCCCCGAATTCGTCCGCGAACACGAAGACCCCTTCGCCTACGAACTCTCCATTCTCGAAACCGAACTGGTGCAAATCGCGGATGAGGCCGAAACGATCGCACTCGCCCCTGAGGATTTAGCAGGGCTGGATGCCGAAAAATTCATGGAATTCCGCCTAAACCCGCGCAAGGCTCTCAAACTCTTCGCCTTTTCCTACCCCGTGAATGAATTTTATGAGGCCTATCTGAACGGCGAAAAACCGGATATTCCCGAAAAACGCCCCAGCTTTCTGGCAATCTACCGCCATAATGATGACCTTTGGCGGCTCGATCTGGATGAACGCGAATATATGGTGCTCTCCTCGCTCTTTGCCGGAATGCCCGTCGGCGAAGCCTTAAGCGCCGCCATCCCCGAAGATGACGACGGCGCAGAAATCATGGCCAACGTCCAGAACTGGTTCGGCAAATGGATGAGCAATGGTTTACTCGCTAAGGCGGCCTAATAGTTTTCATTTCTGACTTCTTTTTCAGCCCATCCTATTAACGCTTCCGCATTCGGTGGCATTCGGCATGCTGGCGTAATTGCAAATGTACCTTTCTGAATCGCTTCTATCAGTTGTAAGGCAACGATACTAGTGCGGGATTTCTGAAACAAACTGGGTAGGTCAGTGCTTCTAAATGTAGATAAATATGCTTTCGTGAAGTAACTGGCAGAACCCTCTGCATCCACTTGAAAAAACGCGCCACATTTCAAATCATGCTTGTAGGCCATTTTCAATAAAAAAGGCAGATCACGCTTTAATGGCCAACCACAAATCTTATCGCCCTGCACATTAACAATCTTAAGCCGACTTGACTGCTGAAGAAGTTTTAAAAACTCTTCAGAATCCATTTCGACCAAATCTTCAATAAATATACGCCTGTAAGGTTTTATAAGACCTGCCGAATAGATGAAAAACAGGAATACAAAGGGCGAAAGAAGCAGAATAAGATGAGAAAACTCTGTCAATGAAATAGCCCTTCAAATGAAAATTACTTCAACCAGTTCACCGCATAGAGGTCAAAACAACAATACAAAATTTAACCCCGCACACTTTCGCGCATTTCTTCCAGTTCCAGCCAACGCGTCTCCGCCTCATCAAGTTTTCCCTGAACATCGGGGATGGCCTTCGACACGCGGTCGAATTCTTCGGGGTTATTCATGTAAAGTTCGGGGTCGGCCATAATCAATTGCAAGGCCTCAAGTTCGCCCTGTAGCTTTTCGATTTTCGCGGGAAGCTTCTTGAGTTCATGCTGCAGCTTGTATGTCATTTTGGCGGCAGCTTTGGGTTTCGGCGCTTCAATTTGCTGCACCTGCGAATCTTTGGATTTAACCGGCTTGGTTGCCGCAGTTTCTGATGTCTGCGGAGCGCCGTCTCGCTCCGCTTGTGCCTTCTTAAACGCCACATAATCGGAATAGCCGCCGACGATCCCCTCAACAACGCCGTTCCCTTCAAAGACCAGCATCTTATTCACGACCCGATCCAGAAAATCCCGATCATGCGAAACCACCGCCAGCGTCCCGTCATATTGCAGCAAAACATCGGTCAGCATATCGAGCGTATCCATATCCAGATCGTTCGTCGGCTCATCCAGAATCAGGAAACTGCCCGGATTGGCCAGCACCTTCGAAAGCATCAGGCGGTTCTTTTGCCCGCCCGAAAGCGTACTCGCCGTCCGCCACGCATCTTCGGGATCAAACAAAAAGTCCTTGAGATAACCGCAGACATGGCGCTGCTTGCCACGAACATTCAGGTAATCCGTACCTTGCGGACATAAATTATCTTTCAGCGTCTTGTCCAGTTGAAGCTCGGAACGGTTCTGGTCGAAATAGGAAAACTGCAAGTCCTTCGCCATCTTGATCTTGCCCGAATCCTTTTCCTCTTCGCCCGTCAAAATGCGCAGGAACGATGTCTTGCCCGATCCGTTCTTGCCCATGATGCCGATACGGTCGCCTTTTTTAATGCGCATATGAAACTTGTCGAGGATAACCAGCTTGTCCTCACCCTCACGCGGCGAGTCATAGGCTTTGCTGACATTGTAAAACTCGGCCACATTTTTGGATGTCTCTTCGGCTTCGATGGGCGGCAACTCAATTTTGGACGTAATCCGGCGATACGCTTTTTGCTTTTTCTCTAGTTCATCCCGCGCTTCATACGCTTGCGCCTGACGTCTGACATTGCGCTTCACACGCGCCTTCACCCCGCGGTTCGCCCATTCCAGCTCCTGCTCGACGCGCTTGGCCTCGTTGTGCAAGGTGCGCCCTTCAATCTCGAGCATCTCACGGGACCATTCCTCGAAATATTTAAACCCGCGCGGACTGACCTTTAATTCCCCACGATCAAGCCAAAACACGCGGTCCGTCGTATTCGCCAGAAACGCGCGGTCGTGTGACACGCACATCACCGCCCCGCGGTAGGATTTGAGATACCCCTCCAGCCATTCAATCAATTCCAGATCCATGTGGTTGGTCGGCTCGTCCAGCAATAAAATATCCGGCTCCTCGACAAACGCCCGCGCCAGTGCGGCCCGTCTCAGCTGCCCGCCTGAAAGCTGGTTCAAACGGTCACTCACATCCAGCCCGAGCGGCTGAATCACCATCTCGACCTTATAATCCCGCGCCCAGTCTTCTTCGGTCTCCTCAAGACCCTCGAACACAAAATCCATCACCGTCTGATCGGTCGGCTTGACGTCCTGACGCATGTACCCTGTTGTAATACCGGGCAGAACCCAACGCTCCCCGTCATCCAGTTCACGGTCGCCCGTAATCATATTCATCAGCGTCGTCTTACCCGCGCCGTTCTTCCCGACCAACGCAATCTTGCGGCCTTCATGGATATGAAACGTCAAATCCTCGAAAAACGGTTTCCCGCCGATCAAGACATGCGCATCTTCTATACTTAAAATCAAATCAGACATGGATGGGGTTGTATCAAAACCGCTGCCCTGTGGGAAGTTTATAATGATGTCGTTTTGGGGGCTACGCCGCCTGCGCCTTGAAATGCGCCATCACCGCATCAATGGATTTGTTCTCGACATCCGCATAAAGTTCAAACGGATTGATCACCGCATGGCCGAGGGCTTTCTCGAAATCCTCCTTGGAGGAACTCTCAAAATCATCGACATGATCCTTATCCGACGCGTTGGAGGCAAAAATCCCCGCCGCACTCACGGGCAGGAAATCCTCGTAAACAATCGGCATATAATCAACCAGCCCGTCAGCGATCATCTCATCCAGCGAGGAGGGCACATCACCACTATACACTTTACCCTTATCCGTCACAAAATAGGTGAAATACGCCATTTCCTGTTCGCGCATCTCCGCATAATCGGATGGAAACGCCGCGAACGTCTCGTGCAAAACTTTGTAATACGCATCCGCATTCGATCCGTCGGCCTTCGGGCGTTCGGCCTCTAACACCTTCGCCAGCAATTCATCATAAAGCTTGCGCCCCTTCGGTGTAAGCGCGGCACTGCGCTGTTCTATTTCCCCGAACCGCGCGGTATGCTCGCCTTCTTCGCCTTGAAACTTTACCTTTTCCGTCAACGCCTTGAACGATGTCTGGCGCAGTAAAACAGGACAGGAGGAGGGCGGCCCCTCCACCACATTCTTCGCATTCATGCCGCGCTCGGGCATTTCCTTTTGGATCGTATCAATCTCCAGCGTGCGCGGTGTCAGGTGGTTGATATGCGGCCCCTTGAAACACACGATATCCGCCACCCGCGGATCGGCATCGCGCATACGCGTATACAAATCCTTGCTGACCTCGTCATTGGCATCTTCATGCCACTGGAACACTTTCGTAGCTTCGGTAATAAAGATTTCCGCATCCTCCGCGGACAACCCGCCCTGCGTCTCGGCCTTCTCGACCAGTTCTTTGAGCTGATGGGAATATATTTCGCGGGTTGCTAAAATACGCTCTGCCGTCAACCGCAATTCAATATCCTGTATAAGATCGGTACGCAGCAACGAACAAAACACCCGAAACGGCGAGCGGGACAAATGCTCCGCATCCACCGCACGAAAAGCTGTGGAATGAACGGGCACATTCGCCTGCGTCAGATCATAATACCCGACCGCGCTCATCCCCATCACACCGAACACCCGCGACATCATCGCCAACTCGGATGCTTTACCAAGGCGGATCGCGCCGTGCCGTTCCTCCGATATCCGCTCCAGATTATCCGTGGCCTCCAGCTTGGCTTTGAGTTCAGGGTCTTCCGACAAAACACGGTCATTCACATCCCGAACAAGTTCCAATAATGTCCCGTATGCGGGCACTTCTTTGCGGTACATCTCACTCATCGCGCGGGAAAATTTCGCACGGATTTCATCGGGGTGCATAAAGCGTTCTTGCATGGATATTCAGCCTTTAAAACTTTGATCGCCTATACTCCCATGATAAACTATTTACGCAATTTTCGCATCCCGCACACACAAATTTCAGGAGTTTCTTATGACCGCACCGCAGCAAATTTTTTCCGCCCTCGGACTGGACAAAAAGCAGATCAGCGGCGGTGACCTTGATGTCTTCTCCCCCGTGGACGGCGCAAAAATCGCAAACGTGAAAACGCACTCAACCGCTGAAGCCGAAAAGATCATCGCGCAATCTGCTGAAGCCTTCAAAAAATGGCGACTCGTGCCCGCACCGCGCCGTGGGGAGTTGGTGCGCCTGCTTGGTGAAAAACTGCGCGAGAACAAAGAGGCGCTGGGTCATCTGGTAACCCTCGAATGCGGCAAGATCAAACAGGAAGGCTACGGCGAAGTGCAGGAAATGATTGATATCTGCGACTTTGCGGTGGGGCTAAGCCGCCAACTGTATGGCTTAACAATCGCCTCCGAACGACCCGCACATAAAATGCGCGAAATCTGGCAGCCCCTCGGGCCCGTCGGGATCATCAGCGCCTTTAACTTCCCCGTTGCCGTCTGGTCTTGGAACGCCGCCCTCGCGCTCGTTTGCGGGAATTCAATTATCTGGAAACCGTCGGAAAAAACCCCGCTCACCGCGCTCGCCTGCCAGAAACTCTTCGAAGAAGTGTGCGCAGAATTCGGTGATGACGCACCTGAACATCTCTCTCAGGTCTTGATCGGTGAACGCGATATCGGCGAAGCCTTGGTCGAAAATGAACTCGTCCCCCTCATCAGCGCAACGGGCAGCACCGCCATGGGGCGCGCCGTCGCCCCGAAAATTGCCGCACGTTTCGGAAAGGCCATTCTGGAGCTCGGCGGGAATAACGCCATCATCGTCGCCCCGAGTGCAGATTTAAACCTCGCCTTTCAGGGCATCGTCTTCGGCGCGGTCGGCACATGCGGACAACGCTGCACAACCACGCGCCGCATCTTCGTCCACGGCGATATCTATGACGAATTCGTCCCCCGCCTGAAAAAGGCGTACGGCGGCCTGTCCATCGGCAACCCGCTGGAGGACGGCACGCTGGTCGGCCCCCTGATCGACAAGGACGCATTCGACAACATGGAAGCCGCCCTTAAAAAAGCCAAGGAAAACGGCGGCGAAATCACGGGCGGCGGCCGCGCTCTGGAAAGCAAATACCCCGATGCCTATTACGTCAATCCCGCCCTTGTCGAAATGAAGGGCAAAGCCGACAACGTGATGGAGGAAACCTTCGCGCCTATTCTTTATGTCTTCAAATACGATGATCTGGAGGAGGTCATCAGCCGCCACAACGCCGTGCCGCAGGGGTTATCCTCCGCCATTTTTACCAATGACGTGCGGGAGGCGGAATTATTTACCGCCGAAGCGGGCAGCGATTGCGGCATCGCCAACGTGAACATTGGCACCAGCGGCGCGGAAATCGGCGGTGCATTCGGCGGGGAAAAGGAAACCGGCGGCGGGCGCGAAAGCGGCTCCGATTCATGGAAAGCCTATATGCGCCGCATGACCTCCACGGTCAACTACTCCACCGACCTCCCCCTCGCACAGGGCATCAAATTCGAGGTGGAGGATTAATTTGTAACCCATCGCCGCGTCGTGCGAATATCCTTTGAATTCAATAAAGATATTTCGGAGCATTTATGTTTAAGTCGATTTCCCCAAAGCTTCTGATGGCCGCAGCCATTCTCGCGCTCGGAGCCATGCCATCCTTCAACGTCAACGCGGAAACCGTGCCGCTGCCTGAAAACATCGAGGAGCAAGCCCCCATCGAAGTCGGTATCGGGGAAACCGCGCCGCCCTTTGTCGTGCCGAATGTAAAGGGCGAGGATGTTTCTCTCGCAGGGGCGCTAACCAAAGGCCCCGTGGTTCTGAGCTTTTATCGCGGAAGCTGGTGCCCGTATTGCAACGACCAGCTTTACAGCTTTCAGGAAATTCTGAGTGAAATTGAAGGCGAGGGCGCGCAGCTCATCGCCGTCTCTCCTGAAAAACCCGAATCCGGCCTTGATATGGCACTGAAAAAACAACTGGAATTCGAGGTACTGCACGATGACGGAAACGCTCTGGCCAAAACCTATGACCTGCTCTGGGAAATCCCGCCCGAACAACGCGAAAAACTCGATGAATATCTGAAAGGTGAATACGAAAAAACACTCTCCGAATTCAACGGTACGGAAAGCTACCAGCTTCCCGTTCCCGCCACATTCGTGATTGATAAGGACGGAACGATTGAATACATGTTCAAAGACCCCGATTACTCGAAACGTGCGGATAATCAGGAAATCCTGTCAATCCTCCGCCGCCTGAAAAAAGAACGCGCGGAATGAAAGCCGGCGAGCCCGATATCTTCCCCGATCCGATCGGGCGCGAAATGTTTGAGACTTGGTCAAATAACTACCGTGACCTCGAAGCCTCTGTAGCAGAATCAATGAAGCAGGACGAAGCGGCCTAATCATCATTTAAGATCTTTCTTTTCCCGTTTTTTTGTATAATTCTTCATATCCTGCAGAAGCAATATAACGAAGAAGATTGCCGACCTTTTCGAACATGGGATGACAGGCGCTGTCGTCTTGGATCATGTTTTCAAGAAACTCCCAGTCATCGTAAAGAGAGCCTATGACGACACAAGGGCGGTCATTCATGATATCAAGTGCGTCACCAGCAAACATTGAAATATCATGATAATAATCATGCTTCAGTGTAATTGAATCCGAACCCATTTCCTGCTCTATATGATCAAAAATCATGTTTATAGCTGCTTTTAGTTCCGAAAATTTTATAACTTTATCCGGCATAACTAACCCTTCAAAACCCCCAGCCATTCTTTCTGCGCGTCGTTTAAACGCTCATCCGGCGTCATGACCGCGCCTTGCAGGGCAGTGCGGATATTCTCCGGCGTTTCGCTGACTCCGGTCTCCAGAAGCTTCACGACCAGCTTTTTGATCTTTTCGATATTCTCGTAATAGACCTTGAACACGGCCTCGACACTCACATGCTCGTCGGGGTCTTCGCGCCAGCAATCGTAATCCGTGGCAATCGCCAGAGTCACGTAACCCATCTGCGCCTCACGCGCCAGAAACGCCTCGGGCACATTGGTCATGCCGACCACATCACACCCCGCAGCACCGCGCAGGAAATTGCTTTCTACCTTGGAGCCTAGGCGCGGCCCCTCGACACAGGCATAGGCCTTGTTCGTGTGCAGCTTGATCCCGATCGCATCTGCGGCTTTCAAAATATCCTGAGTCAGAACGGGGCAGGCCGGCTCCGCCGTAGAAATATGCGCCGTCACACCTCCGCCGAAAAAGGACGAGTCACGCTTGCCGCGCGTATGATCGAAATACTGATCTACCAGAACCAGATCACCGGGCGCGATTTCCTCTTGTAGCGATCCCGAAGCCGACACGCTTAAAATCGTACGCGCACCAAGTTTTTTGAGCGCATAGATGTTGGCACGGAAATTTACCTCACTGGGCAAAAATTCATGGTTTTTGCCATGACGCGGCAGGAAAAGGGCGGTATTCTCGCCGATCTTGCCTTCCGTAATTGCCGCAGACGGCTTGCCGAACGGCGTATCAATATCGTGTTCTGCTGTGATGTTCAGCTCTTCCAGAGCATAAAGGCCGCTGCCGCCGATAATTCCAAGCATAAAACCTCCGTAAAAAGTCTGTGAAAGTCACTTACCGTTATACAGAAGCATTATAAAAGTAAAAGGGAAAAGCTATGAGAGCAAAAAAGACGCTCCTACATTACGTAATCCTGCCCATCCTGCTCGGCTGCGGGCAACTGCTCACCACGCTCGCCGGTTAAGGTAAGCACATCGTCGGGATGCGACATTTCTGGGCTATGACGATGAAGCCAAAGATATGTAGCCTTGGCGTCACGGAATTTTTGACGAGCCTCCTCGATAATCTCTTGTCCGTCTTCAGACAACGGGTCGAAGTGCCCTTGAACGCCAACTGTGGGCGTAAAGTGTTCGCCTTTCAGCGCGTGGTAGTAAACATTATGGGCGTCTTCCATACCGGCTGCAGACAGCGGAGCATACATAGCATCGCCGAAACGCCGGCCTATGCGCTCTAAACCGTTTGTTAAACCTCGCCCTAAATTTTGAAGATCCATAACCAACCCCTGTGTATTAAATTTGCTATCATACTATTAAAATTTTAACGAATATGCAATTTTAAAGCAAATACACGTTCGCCAAGCCGTGTCTAAAAATTATAAATTTAAAAACAATAGGTTAGGCGAAGAGTGTGCGATGTGCGTAATCGCCAAACCGTTCGTTGTCGTTACGTTCCTGAACAAATTCACCGAATAGCTTGTCCAATTCACCCAGAATTTGTGCTTCATCCGCCTCTTCAAAATGCACCTGATTCAGGCGTTCCCCTTGGTAATCCCCGCCAAGACGCAAGACATATTTTCCGGGGCCTTTCCCGACCAGCCCGATCTCCGCAACATAAGGTCGGCCGCACCCGTTCGGGCAACCGGTGATTCGTGTCGTGATTGCTTCATCAATGATTTTGTGTTTTTTCTGTAAGTCTTCGACCTTCGCAACAAATTCAGGCAGGTAACGCTGGCCTTCCGCCAAAGCCAGAGGGCATGTCGGCAGCGCCACGCAGGCAATCGCCTCTTCCTTGGTCTTGGTGTACGCATCCTGAACAATGCCGTGTTTCTTCAAAATCTTATCGATCTTCGCTTTATTTTTTTCCTCGACATAGGTCAGCATCACATTCTGATTCGCTGTAAATCGGAAACCCGCGAGATTCTCTTTCGCAATCTCGTAAAGAGCGCTACGGATATTGTAGCCGTCTTCATCACGGATACGCCCGCAATCGACATAAATCGTGTTGTAGTGATATCCCTCGTGGTCTTCGATCCAGCCATATGGGTCGCCGCGATGCGTGAACTCATAGGGGCGGGCAGGCTCAAAAGAAAAGCCCAAACGCTTTTCCAACTCGCCAACAAAGAAGTCGAGACCCAAACGGTCAATCGTGTATTTTAAACGCGCCTGCGCGCGGTCTTCGCGGTTGCCGTAATCACGCTGTACGGCGGCAATCTGCCAGCACGTATCAAGGGTTTTGTCCTTCGGAATAAACCCGATAACATTCCCCAGACGCGGGTAAGTCTTCGCATTCCCGTGTGTCGCTCCAAGACCGCCGCCGATGGAGACATTAAAGCCCTCGAAAGTCTCGCCTTCGCCAATCGCAATCAAGCCGATATCATGCACGAACACATCGACATCATTATGCGGCGGTATGGTTACGGCAATTTTGAACTTCCGCGGCAGATAGCGGTCTTCATATAGCGGATCAGGCTCGGCAGGCTGATCATCTTTCAGCTTTTCCCCGTCCAGCCAAATTTGCTTGAACGCACCCGTTTTCGGCAAAAGATGCTCGCTAATCGCGGTCGCATATTTGTGAACTTCTGCATGGAAGGGCGCAATCAGAGGATTCGATCCGGACGTCACATTTCGGTTTACATCACCGCACGCCGCAATCGCGTCAAGACCGAGGACATCAAAATCCTTCATCGTCGGCTTCATACGCGCCTTCACAACACCGTGGAATTGCAGTGTCTGGCGCGTGGTAATTTTTAGAACACCCGTCGCATTCTGATCGCAACTGTCCTGAAGCGCGGCATATTGTTCCGCCGTAACGTCCCCTGCAGGGATACGCAAACGGATCATATAAGAATACGCCCATTCCAGCTTTTTCTCTTCCCGCTCTGCGCGGCGGTCGCGGTCATCCTGAACGTAAGAGCCGTGGAATTTTATCAACTGCTTACCCGTTTCCGTGACATTCCCGGTTAACTGGTTTGCCATCTGATCATCAAGATCACCGCGCAGACCCTTACTACTGGTTTTCATCCCTTCAACAGGGGAAAGCTTGCTTGGATCTTTATTTACATCATCAGTCATTTTAATACACGTCCTTTAGGTAACGGTCTTGTTCCAACAGATCGGCCAGCGCATCTTCCGCAGCTTCAGCCGGAATGCCCTTATGCTCCGCCAGAATATCGATCAACGCCTTATCAACATCTTTACTCATCGGGTCTTTGCTTCCGCAGACATAGATGGTCGCTCCGCCATCCAGCCATTCAACAATGTCCTTGCCGCGTTGCTTCATGCGGTCCTGCACATAAATCTTGTGATCCTGATCACGGGAGAAGGCAAGATCAATTCTGTGCAGACCTTCGGTCGCAACATGTTCTTGCCATTCCGCCTGATACAGGAAATCGCAATGCGCATGTTGATCCCCGAAGAACAGCCAGTTCCGACCCTCAGAGCCGCGCTCGATACGCTCATAAACAAAGGAGCGGAACGGTGCAATTCCTGTACCCGGCCCGATCATAATAATATCCGTATCATCCGCAGGCAAATTAAACAGTTGGTTCTGGCTGATATAAAACTCTATCTCGTCGCCTTCTTTCAAATCGGCAAGAAACTTCGAGCATAGTCCATAACCAAGTGTGCCGTCGTCCTTCTTGTAACTCGCAAGCGCGACCGTCAGATGCACTTCACCTTCATGCGCGGAAGGGGAGGATGCAATCGAATAAAGGCGCGGCGTTTCATCATCGCCCGCAACCTCTTTCGGCAGGATAATCCCAGCCGCATCACCGCAATCGTATACGATCTCGTCATCGTATTCGATTTCGATGTGATATGTTTCCTTGTTCGAATCAATATCGTTCAGATTGACGATATGCGTAACCTTACCTTTGACAGGCTCCAGTCTGGAATATCCCTTGCCTGTGCGAACGACAGGCTCATCCGAACCAAGAGATACAAGCCCCGCAGCAGCCGGAGCAGGGGCGTTGTCCCCTGCAAGTTTGTTCAGGGACTCAACCGTGCTTTCAATCCATTTCGGTGTATGCGCCGCATAATCAACATCAAACAGTGCAATATCCTGAAACGGTTTCCCGCCCAAGCGCACCAACTCCTTATCAAGATCGGTCGCCGCACCGCAGAAAATTTCATAGCTCTTGTCACCCAGACCGAGAACCGCGTAATCCAGCCCGTCCAGCAAGCCGTCTTTCGCGCCCTTCATAAGCTCAAAAAACTTCACGGCTGTTTCCGGCGGGTCGCCTTCACCATGCGTGCTCGCCAAAAAGATATGGATCGCATCGGTCTTGATGTCCTCGGGCTTAACACGGTTCACGGCCGCATTCTTGACCTTGAAGCCTGCACCCTTGACCGCCTTCATCAACTGTAACGTCAGAGCCTTGGAATTGCCTGTTTCGGTGGCGTAGTAAATCTGTACGTTCGGCTTGTCAGCAGCAGGAGCGCCGCCGGACAGTGCCGCTGCACCCGCAGTCGGAAGAATTCCCGTTAATCCTTGTGTAAATCCGGCCAGCCAGATTTTTTGTTCCGGAGTTAAGCTGTTCAGTAATGTCTGAAGAAGCTTCTGTTGGTCGTTATTAAGCATCGGCGGGTTGTTTGATCCTTACAAGTTTACCGTCTTTGATATGCAATCCACATTCCTGATCGTTTTGCTGCTCCCACCACCAACGGCCTGCGCGGGGATGTTCACCCGGTTCGACCGCTCTTGTGCACGGAGCACAACCAATAGATGGAAACCCTTTATCATGCAATGGATTATAGGGAATCGCATGCGCGTGAATATAAGATTTAACATCATCTTCTTCAACATCAATAAGAGGATAAACTTTAATAATATCGCGCATTGCATCATACTCTGCGACCGGAAGATCGGAACGGTTATCCGAATGTCCACGGCGCAGGCCGCTGATCCAGATATCAACACCGTCCAGAGCACGGTTCAGCGGCTCGACCTTGCGCACAAAACAACACGCCTTGCGCTTCTCGACGGACTCGTAAAACCCGTTAATCCCGTTGCGCTTGACCAATTTTTCAACCGATTCCGTTTCAGGGTAGTAGGTTTCAATCTCCAGCCCGAAGTATAGTTCGCGCGTTTTCTGGAATGTTTCGTAAGTCTCTGCAAACAACCGTCCCGTATCCAGCGTAAAGACGCGGATCGGCAAATCACCCGCCGCAATCGCATGCGTAATCATCTGGTCTTCAAAACTGAAACTGGTAGAAAATGCGACATGAGCATCGTTGACACCTGCAATCGCTTGCAGTCGTTCTTCCCACGGGAGGGCACTAAGCGTCTCGTGCAATGTTTTGGCAAGCCCCTCTCTGTCTATCTTTGTATCAGGCATTGACGGCTTCCTTCTTCTGATCTTGTTCGTTCTCGTCTCTTGGCGGCAGCGGCGTGAAATACGTGCCTTCAGCCTGCGGAAATTCTTTCCACTTATTGTTCTTACACCATCGCACAACATCCCCGACAATCATCAGGCTCGGCGACGCAAAATCCTGCTCTCCCAGCTCGGCCTCAAAATCACCCAGTGTTGATATGTAATCTTTATGGAACGGGGTTGTGCCTTGCTCGATCACCATAACGGGCGTCTCTGATGCAAATCCGACCTCTTGCAGTTTCTGACACAACGTGACGTAATGTGCGGTGCTCATATAGTAAACAAGTGTATCGCTCTGCGCATAGCGCAAGCTGTTCCAGTAATCTTCATCATGCAAAGTCTTGGTATAAAGCGTCATAAATCGCACGCCTTTGGCGCCGTCACGCTCGGTCAGAGGCACGCCGGAATACGCCGCGCATCCGTTCGCCGCGCTAATCCCCGGCACAACCTGAAACGGACAATCCAACTTGCGCGCAATATCAATCTCTTCCGCACCATGCGCGTAAATGCCCGGATCACCGCCCTTTAAGCGCACAACAATATGCCCCTTTTTCAGGTGTTTTTCGATCAACTCGCCTATATCTTCCTGTTTCTTGTGGTGATGGTTACGCGTCTTACCGACCGCAATTTTTTCCGCATCTTTGCGCGCGTATTGTTCCATGATGACAGGGGAAACCAAACGGTCGTACAGAACAACATCAGCCTGTGAAATCAGACGAATAGCCTTCAGTGTAATAAGCTCGGGATGGCCGGGGCCTGCACCGATCAGGTATAACGCAGCACGATGCTCGTTCGGAAATTCCGCAATCGCTTGTGTAAAAAGTTTATCGGCATTGTCGTTATTGCCCTCCAGAATTTCTTCGGCAATCGGCCCGCGGATGATCTGTTCGTAAAACAAACGTCTGGACTGCAGCTTGTTGAGCGCAATCCGCATGGAGGCTTTTTTGCCCTTCATAAATGCAATCAGCTTTTCGAATTGGACGGGAATAACCTGTTCAATCTTGTGTTTAATCAAACGGGACAGAACAGGGGAGATCCCCGAACTGGAAATCGCAATCTGTAACGGCCCGCGACGCACGAGTGCGGGAAAGATAAAATCACACAACGGCGGGTTATCAACCACATTCACAATGATGCCGCGCGCCTTGCAGTCGGCGGCAATCTTCTCGTTCAGCGCATCATCATTGGTCGCCGCGACAACGATCGTTCGATTTTCGAGATATTTTTCATCGTATGTCTCAACGATGTAGGTAAAACCATGCTGTTCGCAAAGCTCTTTAACAGCATTGCCGACCTTCTCGGAAACAATGTCCACACGTGCGCCTACACTCGCAAGCGCCTCGGTCTTGGCGGCGGCAATCTCCCCCCCGCCGATGACAAGCACGGGAAATTCGGTTTCGGCCCTTAGAAATAAAGGGATATAGGCCATGTTTGAGAGCTCCTTGTTATTCTTCGACTATAAAACAACATTTTCTTATTGTAAATACAAAAAAATAATGTATATACTGTTCTATGAAGCTAATTCCGTCCAAATTAACCATGGCAATGAATGCCGCGCTCTTCATCGCCTATAATGGGCGGGAAGACAAGCCCGTTTCGGGCGCATCCATCGTGGAATATTTCGGATTAAAGGAGCGCGCGCTCGAACCCGTGCTGCAAAAACTCTCAAGCGCAGGCATTATTGTATCGATCAAAGGCCCCAAGGGTGGTTATTTCGTAAAAGACACGGAACAAACAACACTTAAAGATATCGTGCGGGCATTTATCAAAGCGCCCGTTCCGGCAAATGATACGTTCGGAACCTATGGCGATATTCTGGCGGGTAGAATCAGACACAGCCTTGATTGTTGGATGGATGCCTTGTCCGAAATAACGCTCAAGGATTTATGTGCCCAGGCCGAAAGCAGAGACCTGCCGACACTTGAAACACCACCTGTTCTGGATTTTGTTGTTTAGGATCCAATAACATTTTCGCATTCTCACAACCTCTTTTTCTGGAATTTCTCCGCGCGCGTGCTATTGTCCGCTCATGAACAGAACTCGACTTTGTTTGTTTATACTCTGCGTAACGCTGATCTCAGGATGTAAAGGTCTATCGATTCCTTTTATCTCCGACAACTCACCCGTACTCTCAAAAAACTATGCGATCGAAGGTCTTGACGAGGACGAGGAAACAAAAACCTTCCTCAAAACCGTCATGGATTCGCGCTTGCAGGACATTGCCGAACTCGCTGACGATGAAGACCTTGCCAGAAAAGAAGCTTATGCTGAGCGCATGTTGCGCACTGAATTGAAAAAGGCGCTCCACTCGAAGGGCTATTATGATGCTGTTGTCGGCTATGCGAACACACCGCAAGCCGAACAAAACCCAGAAGACGGAGGCACGGAAGAAAAAGATCAGGACGAAAGCCCGAAGGAAAACAAAGAAAACGCAAACGCGGTGGACGGAACATTCCTGATCAGGCCGGGTAAGAAATATACAATTTCGTCCATCACAACCCAACCCGCAAAATTCGGCGAATTCACAGATGAGCTTGGCATAGAAGAAGGCAAACCTCTTGATTCTGCCGCCGTCCTGAAAGCACAGAACACAATTCTCCGGAAAATCGGCAAAGATAAATGCTTTTTTTCCCTGAACGCCCGAAACAGGGTCATCCTTGATCGGTCGGATAAAACCGCAGAGGTCACGTTTGTTGTCGAGGCGGGAGATGAGGCGGAATTCGGCACCCTGACTTATCAAGGCAATGAAACGGTGCGCAACAGCTACTTGAAAAAACTCTTCCCTTGGGAGGAAGGCGCGTGTTTCCGCCGCGACAAAATAGATTCATTGCGCCAGTCGTTAATCGGAACGGGGCTGTTCTCCCGTGCGGAAGTCCTCCTACCTGAAACCGTACCTGCCGATGGCGTTATCCCTGTCAAAGTTATCCTAAAGGAACGCGCACAGCGCTCGGTAAAAGTCGGTGCCACATACTATACGGATGAAGGTCTCGGCCTTGAATTTGGTTGGGAACACCGCAACTTCTTCGGTGCGGCTGAAAAGCTCAAAGCCTCACTGGAATTATCACTGCTTGAACAAACGCTGGATGTTGAATTAACCAAACCGTATTTCATGCGCCGCGATCAAAGCCTGAGCGTCAACGCCTTCATCTCTCGTGAAGACACGGATGCTTTTGAGGAAATCTCCATCGGTACGGGCGCACGCATCAACCGCAAACTGACCAAACACCTGTCGGCAAGTGTCGGAACGGAAATCAAGCTCACAAATATTGATGAAGAAAACGGCGAAAAACAGACATTTGCGCTGCTCTCTGGCCCGTCCTCACTGACCTATGACAGCCGCGATAACTCGCTCGACCCGACGAAAGGCTGGCAGATTAGAGGTGTCATCGAACCCTTCGTTGACCTCTTCGGCGAAAGCCAGCCATTTATAAAGATGCAGGCGCTTGCCAGTCACTACCTTAAAGTGACTAACAATTTGGTATGGGCAAACCGTGTCAATCTGGGAAGTATAGCCGGTGCGGAGAATGATGACATCCCCGCATCTGAAAGATTTTACGCGGGTGGAGGTGGATCAATCCGCGGCTTCGGGTATCAGGAAGTCGGGCCGCAGGAAAACGACGACCCGACGGGCGGACGCTCGCTGGTCGAACTCTCTACCGAATTCCGCTATAAATTTACCGACTCGTTGGGCATGGTCGCCTTCGTTGACGCAGGTCAGGTGACCGAAGATATATCACCGAAATTCAATGACCTCTCGGTCGGTGTTGGTGTTGGTTTCCGCTATTACACGGATTTCGGGCCGCTGCGCTTTGATATCGCAACCCCTCTGACAGATAGCGATACGGTCGACTCAAACTACCAGATCTATTTAAGTATCGGGCAGGCATTCTAGGACATGAGCGAGAACGAAAAGAAAAACTCAGACGATAAGATCGTCAAACGTATCGCGAAGGCCGTTCCAAAACGCACGGGCAAATTCTTTGTATGGCTGGGTGCAATTCTTCTTCTGCTCGGGTTCGTGATTCAGATCGCCGTTTGGGCAGGAGTCGCATGGTTGAACTCAGAGGGAGGACAGAACTGGACAAAGGCTCAGCTTGATACAGTTTTGAAAGAAAGCGGTTATGCTATAAGTTTCGATAGGTTTCATTATTCACCGCTGACCAATATCACAATCGGCAATTTTACAGTCAGTGATAAAGAAGGCGAGCTTGTAAAAGGCGAACGCCTTAGGCTGCATCTTGATATTCTCCCGCTTGCCGCAAAGAACCTTCGTGTTTCTCTGGACATGGAAACACTCGCAATCTCTCGCCTTCCCGCGAAAGCCGAAGACGCCAAGGATGAAGTCGAAGAGAACGCAAAAGACCCGAATGCCTCGCTAATGCAACCCTTCGAAGTGCCGGATATCTACTTCTCGTCGATCTCCATCTCATCCGTTGAAATTCGCTCTCTTAAATTTGCCGAAGGCGTAGCCGGCCCTATCCGCGAACTTGCGCCCGAACTCAAAGGGCAAATAGACTTGGAGCCGTATTCCGTCATGTCATCTCTGACACTATTCTTAAGGCAACCCGACGAAGCAACAAAGCTCACTTATCTGCCTGAAAAACTCAGCATCAGTACAGCGCTAAATACACAGACCACGTCCTTAAATATTGAAAGAATCGCCGTGCGATCAAACGCATACACTATTCACGGCAACGGCGATGTCGATCTCGGCAAGGACGGAAAGACAACAATCGAAATTAACGCCGCAAGCGAGGATGTCTCGAAACTCTCTCCTGAACTGGACGGGAAATTCGAGGCCCGCGCCAAAATCGAAGGGCCGCAATCAGCCCTCTCTCTTGATCTGGACGCAATGCTTGATTTGGCGCAAATTCGTGAACGCGGTTTATCGCCGATCGACCTCTATATGACGCTGGATAACATCATGGGCGTTCCGAACGGCAATGCAAAAATCGAAGGCAATTATCAAAACGTGCCTGTTGCATTGAACAGCGATTTCAGGTTCGAAGATGCAATCCTGACCCTCAATAATCTTTCAGCCAAAGCACCCGAACTAACCTTGAACGGCCAACTCAGACTGAACACGGAAACAACGCTGGCCGATGGCCGTATCAGCGCAGATATAAAGTCATTCGCACCGTATAAAAAACTGCTGCAAACCGATATTGCGGGGCGCGGAAAGGCGGACGTAGAACTTGCCGCACGCGATGGCAAGCAATTCGCTTCTATCAAGACAACATTGAACAATCTGGCTTATGAAGCCATAACACTGGAAGCGCTAAGTCTTGCCGCACAAATCCCTGATGCACTCAACCCGTGGCCGAAAAATGCAAATTTGTCGATTAAGCAGCTCCGTACAGGCGAAACACTCCTGACAAAACTGAACGCCGATGTCAGCCGCAAAAACCGGAACCTATATGGTTTGACCGCGAATGCCGAAGGCTTTGCCTTACAAAAATTCACACTCAATGCATCCTCCGATTTAAAAGGGATCGAAACATCCGCGCCAAGCGCAGAAAACATCAAGGCAACTGTGATCACAGGCGCCGGCACGGCTAACCTCACGGGTAGAGCGGATCAGAAAACCCTAAAGCTGAACCTGACCGCCAAGAAATTTCCGCTCACCGCAATCCCTGCAGAACTTCCTGCAAACCTCGCTGCCCTGACAATGGATATTGATGCGAACCTTTTTGGTAATTTGGATAACCCCGAAGCAAACGCATCGATAGACCTCAGTCCTATCCAGACAGGCGAAGAATTGCCCGAGGTTAAAATCAGCATCGACGGCGCATACAAAAACAACAAAGCAACGGCAAATCTCATCGGCGAAGGCGAGGGCATTAAGACATTAACGGCGGCGCTGAACATTCCCCTAAAACTATCCCTCTATCCCTACGCATTGGATTTATCGGACAAAACCCCACTAAACGGATCGTTCAAAGGCGACTTGCAAGTGGACAGCCTCGCCGAAATCCTGCTGCCGCCAAGCCAGTCGCTTCAAGGCCTGATAAAGACAACGGGCAAAATCGGCGGAACAGTATTTAACCCCGATCTTGCCGCGCAATTCACGATGGATAATTCGCGCTTCGAAGAAAAAACATCAGGTTTCAAACTCTCCAACATGAATGTGCGCGCGAATTTCGAGCAAAATGTCTTCACACTCGAAAGCCTGACCGCAAACGACAATGAAACGGGAACTCTCGAAGGCCGCGGACGTTACAGCCTCGGTGCGAACGCCGATGCTGACTTCACCATCACGGCAAAAAGCCTGCACATGTTCAAGAGCCAGATGGTCGACGGAAAAATCAATGCCGATCTCGCTATGGATGGTGCAGGCAAGAAATATAATCTGAGCGGGACAATACGCCCCGAATACATCGATATCAATATCCCCGAGCGTTTTGGAACAAGCATCCCGCAAGTCAACACGGTTGAAAAATTAAGCCTTGAAAACACAGGCGATGACAGCCCGATTACAATCACCCTTGATATCCTGTTCGATGCGCCGCAACGCCTGTTCGTGCGCGGCTGGGGGCTGGACAGTGAATTTGGCGGCACGCTTGATATCAAAGGTACCGCTTCCGAACCCAAAGTCGAAGGGACAATGAAGGCAAAGCGCGGTACATATAAGGAGTTCGGAAAGAAATTCGAACTCGCCCGCGCCAATTTAAGATTTTCAGGCACCATGCCGCCAAGCCCGTTCCTGGATATTCTGGCCGAAACGCAGGCCGATGACATCAAGGCACAAATCAACCTCAGCGGCCCCGTAGTCAAGCCGAAAATCAAAATGTCCTCCGTGCCGTCACTTCCCGAAGACGAAGTGCTGGCAAAAGTGCTCTTCGGAAAAGACATCTCCGATATTTCAGCGTATCAGGCTTACCAACTGACCCAGACTTTACGTCGTTTTTCAGGTCAGGGCGGAGGCAGAGGCTTTGATCCTCTGGGCACGGCTCTCGGAGTAACGGGTCTGGATGACTTGAATGTGGAATTGGACGATGAAGGCGGCGCAACTGTTGGTGCAGGTAAATACCTCACAGACCGCGTTTATCTGGAAGTCGAAAGCGGCAGCGCGGAAGACAGCGGCGCGGCACGCATCGAAATAGAAGTCACACCCAGTGTCTCCGTCGAGAGCGAAATCGGGCAGGATGCGCAAGGTGGCGCGGGCGTCTTTTGGAAACACGACTACTAAGTTTCTAAACGCTTGCAAGACGCGTTAAAATCCTGTTTTCTGCTCATGACTATGAACAAGGATGAAAATGACCAAAACCAACATCATTTTGGGAACAATCGTTTTTCTGCTCGGCGCGGTCGCCATCACAATCGTTGTTGCCCCGGATACGATTGATCGTATGACAGGTCTAGGCGGCGAGACGATTAAGCCGTTAAAAACGCAAGTAACCCAAAAACAGGCACAGAAAAAAGTCGAAAAGCAGATAAAACAAGTCAGAAAAAATCCCGAAACTTTCACGCGTGAAATTGCAGCATCATCCGAAAATGCCGTTCTGCCGAATGAGGAAAAAAATACAGCCGAAATTGATCAGAACTTCAACGTAAAAAACGCAAACCTGACGATTAAGACAGAAGACTTCAAGGACTGGCGCGTTGAATGTGCCGAAAACAAAGAAGGCCAGACCATGTGCAATATGTTCCAGCGCCTGATGTGGGAAGGAGAAAAATTCGGAGCCTTGCTGGTCACGATTATGATCACGGAAAGCGAAGGCGCAAAACGGCCGCGCATGCGACTGGTCGCACCGCTGGGCACGTTTCTGCCGAGCGGCCTGACGTTGCAGATCGAAGGCGAAAACGAGTTTACCGTTCCGTTCCAGTTTTGTACGCCGAACGGCTGTCTGGTAAATCTTGATCTGGCTGATGATGTGGTCGCAAATCTCAAGCAAAGCAACAGATTGAATGTGGCCTATCGGCGCGCTGATGGAAAAGTCGCAAAGTTGCAAGTCTCTCTTTCCGGCTTCACAAAAGCACTAGAAAAGATCACCGCGCAAACATCCTTTTAGGACAACGCCATCATCTTAAGACGCCGCAAACGGCAGCATTACAGGATTGTAATTTGCTCTGCCTGCGAATTTATTTCATAAAGAATTGAAACCAGAGCAAAGATATGTGCGAATAAAGTTTCGTATTTATTTTTTATCAAGCCAGTTGAACACAGGAAATATTTCATGACCCCCCGCAGTGCTATCGCTTTAGAACCCAGTTATGTTGAAGAAAATCTACTCGTTACGAAAACCATTAACCTCCACGGAGACGACCCCGAAGCCAAACGGCAGGAAATCCTTGAATATTTCGACAAAAGCTTCTCCCTCTACGAAAGCCTGTTCGAATGTCTGAATGGCGACGAAGCCTTTTATGCCCGCGCCAACCCGTTGCGCCATCCGCTCATTTTTTATTACGGCCACACTTCCGTTTTCTTCGTCAATAAGCTCAACGTTGCAAAACTGATAAATGAGCGCATCGACCCCAAACTGGAATCCGAGCTGGCCATCGGCGTGGATGAAATGTCATGGGACGACCTGAACGAAGCCAATTATGATTGGCCGACCCCTGCGGAAGTAAAGGCCTACCGCGACAAAACCCGCGAACTTGTCACCAACTTCATCAAAACCTGCGACGTGACCCTGCCGATCGGCTGGGACAGCCCGCTCTGGGTCGTAATGATGGGGATCGAGCATGAACGCATCCACCTCGAAACCAGTGCGGTTCTTATGCGCGAATTACCGCTGGACATGGTCAAGCCGCATCCTGTCTGGAGCAATATCTGTAAGGATCGCAGCGGTAACGCCCCCGAAAACGAACTTTTGCCCGTAAGCGGCGGCAAGCTGACCCTCGGCAAGTCCAAGGACGACCCGTATTACGGCTGGGACAACGAATACGGGACTTACGAAACCGAAATCGACGATTTTAAAGCCTCCAAGTATCTTGTCTCGAACAAGGAATACCTCGAATTCGTCGAAGCCAAAGGCTACGAAAACCGCGACTACTGGGACGAGGAGGGCTGGAACTGGGTGACCTACCGTCAGGCAAAAATGCCCGTCTACTGGCGCAAGGACGGAGAGAAATACAAATATCGCTCCATGCTGGAGGAAATCGACATGCCGTGGAATTGGCCCGTCGATGTGAACTGCCTTGAAGCCAAAGCCTTCTGCAAGTGGAAGGCCGAAACCACAGGAAAGCCGATCCGCCTACCCACTGAACCCGAATGGTACAAGCTGCGTGAACTCTGTCATACGGACCAACCGCTCTGGGAAAAAGCTCCAGGCAACATCAATTTAGAGGACGAACTCTCCCCGTGCCCCGTCAACCGCCACGAGTTTAAGGGCGGGTTCTTCGATATTATCGGCAATTCCTGGCAATGGACGGAAACCCCGATCGACGCGTATGAGGGTTTTGAAGTCCACCCGATCTATGATGATTTTTCCACCCCGACCTTTGATGGAAAACACAACGTCTTTAAGGGTGGGACATGGATATCGACTGGAAACTATGCGATCAAGGATTCCCGCTACGCCTTCCGCCGCCACTTTTTCCAATATTCAGGCATCCGCTATGTCGAGGCAGGCCCGCTCCCCGAACCTGAAATGAACGTCTACGAAACCGATGATATGGTCTCGACCTACATCGAATTCCACTATGGCGATACGCATTTCGGCGTGCCGAACTTCCCAGTTACGTGCGCTGCCGAAGCAATCAAGGCGATGGACGGCCGCAAAACCGAACGCGCCCTCGACATCGGCTGTGCTGCAGGGCGCAGTGCCTTTGAATTCGCAAAAGTCTTCGATCACGTAGACGCGCTCGATTTCTCCGCACGACTGATACAGGCGCCGACCGCCCTCCAGCAACGCGGCATTCAGCGTTACACCATTCAGGATGAAGGCGAGATCATGTCCTTCAAGGAAATCAAAATAGAAGATTTCGGCTACGAAGATGTGAAGGACAAAATCCTGTTCGCACAGGCCGATGCCTGTAACCTGATAGCCAAATATGATGACTATGATTTGGTCTTCGCCGGAAACCTTCTGGATCGCCTGTACGAGCCAAAGAAGTTTCTTGAGGACATCAAATCCCGCATCCGTCCCGGTGGCTTGCTTGTCCTGACTTCGCCCTATACCTGGCTGGAAGAATTCACCGAGCGCGAAAAATGGCTTGGCGGTTTCAAGGCCAACACGGGCGAGAATTACACAACCCTTGAAGGGTTACAGGACGCACTCGCGCCGGAATTCGAAATGCTGGGCAAGCCGAAGGACATCCCCTTTGTCATCCGCGAAACTCGCCGCAAATTCCAGCATACGTTGTCCGAAATGACAATCTGGGAAAAGAAAAAGTAACACGGCAATAAAGAGGAGAAGACCGCTGTCTTCCGAAAAACATCTGACGTCATCCCCCGCGCCGTGGGGCAGCAGGGGGTGGCTCTCATCAGACTCATACATAGCATTCTGGGCAGATATCCTGCGCAATGACCTCTCCGAATACGTCCGGGGCAAACACGTCATTGATATCGGAGCGGGAAAAGGCAAGCTATGGGAACACGCATTGGCCGAAGGACTAGACGTTAAAAGCCTCACCCTCATAGATCCCGATCTGAATATCTCCGAAACATTACATAATGATCCGCGTATAACGGGGTTTAGGGGGAACCTTGAAAACTTTGCCATCTCGACGGCAGACACCGCGTTTTTTAAACAATCATTCCACTTAGTCTATAAAGCGCTAGGCAAAAAAATCTTCGAGCAACTTCCTGATCATACATTTGTTGTGCTCTACATGCCGCGCGAACCTGATTGGCCGATGTCTCCAGATTTCAAATCATTGTATGAAAGCAAGGAACTTGATCCCGCAGAGATTGTAGAAGAGAGTGGAAAAACGATTATAAATCAAATGCAATTCGATTACCCTGTTGAAATGGAACAAGACGAATGGTGCGCTATGCTCAATTCACGCTTCACAACACCACTCTATGACGTGAGCGACAAATTTATAGGAGATGAGATACGTTGGGCGGAACAAAACCTCCCGCAAACCGTTCGTTTCTCAGATGCGTTAAAATGTTTAATCTTTAAATAATTAGAAAATGAATATTATCTATTTGATAGCACTGGTCTTGGGTCTTGTACTGTTCATTCTGTTGAAAAGTCTTTCGATTATCATTCGTTTGATTATTACGGTTGCCGTTGTTCTTGCAATTATTTTTGCAACATCGACAATGGCAAAAGAGTCAGCGGGGAATACAAACCTTCCGCAAAGTGCGACCATGTTAGTAAAATAGATAAGAAGACATGCCGATACAAAGTGTAAATCCCGCAACGGAAGACATCTTCGAAACCTTTGAAGCCTATAACGACGTTCATATTGAAACGGCACTACAACGCGCGCATGAGGCGTTTCTGGAGCACAGAAAAACTACCTTCGAAGACCGTATGGATGGCATGCGTCAGGCTGCTGAAATCCTCGAAAACGAGGTTGAGGAGCATGCACTTAACATCACCCGCGAAATGGGCAAACCTATCGAGCAAGCTAAAGCAGAAGTAAAGAAATGTGCCTCCGTCTGCCGATTCTATGCCGACAACGCCAAGTCTTTATTGGTCGATCACCATGTGCAGGTCAGCGAAGGGCGGGCCTATATCCGCTACCTTCCGATCGGCCCGATTCTGGCCGTGATGCCGTGGAATTTCCCATACTGGCAAGTCTTCCGCTTTGCCGCTCCCGCTCTCATGGCGGGCAACACGGGACTTTTGAAACATGCCTCCAACGTACCCAAATGCGCCCTCGCGATAGAAGACGTCCTCCACCGTGCAGGGTTCGACAACGGCGAATTTCAGACTCTGCTGATCGCCTCGGATAAGGTGAAGTCAATTATTGAAGATGACCGCATCCGCGCTGTCACCCTGACCGGTTCGGAAGGGGCTGGCCGCGCCGTGGCCGCCGCCGCGGGAAAAGCTATAAAGAAAACCGTCCTCGAACTCGGCGGCAGTGACGCTTTTATCGTCATGCCATCTGCCGATATGAACCGCGCCGTAGAGATGGCGGTAAAAGGACGGACCCAAAACACGGGGCAATCATGCATCGCGTCCAAGCGCTTTATCATCCACGCCGATATCTATAACGAGTTTAGAGACAAACTCGCCGCGGCCTTTGAAGACCTGAAAATCGGAAACCCCGAAGACCCCGATACGGATATCGGCCCGTTATCAAGCGCACAAATCCGTGACGAACTTGATGAACAGGTGCAGAAAACGCTGTCACAAGGCGCAAGACGCATCTGCGGCGCGGAAAAAATAAACGGGAAAGGGTTCTTCTACAAACCGGGGCTCATTGAAAATATCCCGATGGAAAGCCCCGCCTATAGTGAAGAATTTTTTGGCCCCGTCGGCCTTCTCTTTGAAGTCGAAAATCTGGACAATGCAATCGCGTTGGCAAATGACACGCGCTTCGGGCTCGGCTCCGCTATATTCACAAATGACAACGCCGAAATAGAGCAAGCCGCAAATCAACTTGATGCTGGTGCAACCTTCGTCAACGACATCACGGCATCCGCGCCGAACCTGCCCTTTGGCGGTGTAAAAGCGTCAGGCTATGGCCGCGAACTCTCGGAAGAGGGCATAAAGGAATTCATGAATATCAAAACAATTGTCGTAAAGTAAGACGGCTATCTTTTTGAAATAAAAAAGATTTTCAAAATAGTTTGCGGGGGCTGAAACTCTTGCCTATGATCGCGCAAAAATGACACGCCGAAGAAAAATCAGAAACCTATGGCCAACGATATTATAAAACACAGATTTGGAATTCGCTCATCCGATATGGGCAATATCCTCGACAGCATGACAATTCATTTTCAACCAATAAACGAAATTGAAGGAGAACCACGAATTATTGGCTTTGAGGCCTTGGGCAGAAAGCTGAGTTTCATTGGCGCACAATCGATACATCCGTTTCTGGATGAAATCTATGCTATGGGGCTAAGGCCCGAACTGGAATTGAGAACACTGGAAAAGGCCTGCAATTTTCTGATGTGTTGCCAACAGGAAACAGCCCTCTCAAACGAAGATGAACTCTATGTGACCGTCAATTTACATCATGAAACGCTGGCCGAACCGGAACTCGTTGATGAAATTGAAAAGGCAATTTCAAAATTCCCGTCGGTGCGATCGAATATCCGTTTTGAAATTCTGGAAGAGACATTTCCCGAGGACACGGCCGAAATCATCCACAACAATATTAAAGGGTTATTCTCTGCCGGATATAAGCTCTATCTCGATGACTACGGCGACAATCCGGGGCAGGACGAAGAAAGACTGGCGCAAGTCAAACCGTATATATACGGCATTAAAATAAGCGGATCTTTCTGGGAAATGGATGAAGAGACTCAAAACAGATTAATGGAACACATCACACATCCCGATCTTTCTGACAAAGTTTTGATCATTGAGGGTATTGAAACGGATGATCAAATGAAAACTCTAGCCTCACTGCGAGAGCGTTTTAGCCCTGAAATTGTCCTTGCGCAAGGTTGGCATCCGCTTTTAGGCGCAAGTATGCCTGCTGATAAAGCAATAGAGCGTTTAAAAACAGTCCCAACGTCATTAACGCTGTAAACGAAATAATAAACTATAAGAATCTTAGGCGAACTGCTGCTGTGCGGTACTGACTGCAGGCGTTCCCGTCGTATCAAATTCTATCCCGATAGAAGCTTGTTGCTGAGCAAGCTCGATACGCTGCGTCGCCAGCCCTTCATCGGCGTGGCTGGCAAAAAATGCGGACGGTTCAACACCGCCAATCTCAATTTTAGCCTGATCACCATCTGCCAAAGTCACGACTGGCACGCCGCCGTTAATTTCGGAAATATCCATATCGGCAAAACGGCTTGGCGTGGTCTCTCCTGCTCCGGTACCGCCGTTTACGAGGGCGGCCGTCTCGAAGGACGCAGCTTCGACCATAGAGTCATCCAATGAAGCAAAGCGTGTCCCTGTATCTTCTGTCTCAAGAGCACCGCGCCTATGATGATGCGGGCCATGTCGTGGTGATTCTGGCTCTGTCTCGATGATCTGACGTCTGTAAGCACCGGCATATGCTTCAATGCTTTCTTTCATATGCGGGTTGGAATTCCCGTCAAAAGCGCCTTCATCAAGCAACCTGTCTACATGACCGATATAGGCTTCGGGATTATCCTCAAACATTTGCCGCGCTTCGGTCGGGGTAATGCCAAGATCATTTGCCACAACCCGATCCATTTCTGCTGGAAAAGTTTTCAATGCATCCATCATGTCGGGCGTAGGTGTAACACCCGGCTTGTCAATAAGAAGAGAGGTCGCATGATCTGCATGTGTACTTGGGTCTTCCGCTACGGCAAGAATGCGGTAATCAATAATGGCCTGTGCCATATCATCTTTACCATTCTCTCTAAGCCAGTTTATGGCGGCTTGGTCGGCTTCGGCTTCCCAGCCCAAGATTGCCATTTCTCGCTGCGCTGGTGTCATACCGGCTGTATTCATATTTTGATTGCAGTGCGTACCTTCGTGGATACCAATAACACGATCCCAATGATCGTCCCACCCTGGTATTTCCTGTATGTCCTCCAGATCCTGAGCGGAGAAAAGAGGCATAATCTCATTTTTGTGGTCAATTTCGTCGAGCTGTCCGTTAACGATACAAAAAGTACCGGTTCCTCCGTCAACTGTATCAAGAGTGAGATTGCCCGCAGCAAAAGGTCCTCTGGCTAAAGATTGGGCAACAAGCGCACGCATCTGAGCGTCCGTGGCCGAAGACGTATCTATGCCTTGCTCCTCAAACATATCACGTGCTTTTTGAATATCATCAGGATGAACGCTGCCGGTATTGGCAAAATGCTCTAAATCAAATTCATTGGGATCAATATGAATAACAGGGTCATTAGAAGTTTCTTCGACTCCATGTTTGTAGTCGTCTCTGAAAATACTCGCAAAATCGTCGAAAAAGCCCATTTTCTACCCTAGCTTATTGTTCTTTATTTTATGGAAGCCCGATATCGGGTGTCCCAACCACTTTTTCACCGTCTTCGGGTTGAAAATCATCCACCCTGGCATCCTCTAAAACCTCTTGCATCTTGTCTTCGGGAATAAGAGGAACGACTGTCGTGCCGCCTAGGTTAAAAGTGCCGTTACTCTCTTCTGTTATAGAAAAAGCATCAGACGTGCCTTCTGCACATTCGGACGTATTACAGACGATTCTACCATCTTGTTGGGCGGGATCGCCAGCAGTCGCGCAACCAGCTGTAAGCAGAAGCGCGGTAGCAAAAGCAGGACCAAAAAGAACAGTATTTTTAGACATTTTTCACCTAGCATAACGTTAGCGTATTTAATTATAAGAGTTTTACAGCTTAAAACGCAAAAAAATAAATAAAAAAACGACCTTTCAGAATGCTGGAAACGTGCAAATATACCAACTTCAAGACAAGCTGCTGTTTTAACGTATCAATTTAAGCCCGCCATTGCTAAAAAACACTTGGATATGCTAGAAGCTATGAAGGTTTAAAAGCAAACACACTGAGGATTGAGCATGTCCGACCCGTTAATTGATTTATTTTCCGATATTTTAGAAGTAGATAGCTCAAAATTGAGCGACGAAACATCACCGGATAACACCGCAGAATGGGATAGCCTTGCCGCGATGGACCTGGTCGCAGGCATAGAAGAAAAATTTAACGTCGAACTGACAACCAAAGAAATCATGAAAATGTCCTCAATCGGGCTTGCTCGTGAAACCTTAAAAGCCAAGGGCGCAGAGGTTTAGTCATTATGGAGAAGAACGCGCAGGCAGATCCGATGCGTGAAGCGCGTTCCCTCTGGCGTAAATATAGCCGCTCACTGAAAGAGAATTCAGATCTAAGTCATGACATAAAAATAGGTGTCGCAGGCAGTTTTACGGTTGATAACCTTCTGCCGCATCTCGGCGCATGTCTCTTGCAAAAGGGTTTTACCGCCCCTGATATTGTCGCAGGCCCCTACAATCAACTCCATCAACTCTGCTTTGATCATAAAAACACGCTGGGTCGCGATGATCTGGAAACAATCATTATCCTCTGGCGCATGGAGGACATCTTTGCCGACGCGCTCGAAGGCGCGCTGGCACAGGATAAGGGCAGTATGGACACAATCCTTGAAGAAATGTCCCGCCTTATTCAGGCGATTAAAACCCTGCGCTCAAAATTCTCGGGCACAATCATCGTATCTACGCCGCCTTACCCCGCGCAGGCGTCTTTCGATGTCCATGATCTCGGCCAATATGCGTCCGGAATGGCGCTCTACCGTGACCTCGCCGAACGTTGGCAAAACGATCTGGAAGCCGTTGATAACATAAAGGTTTTCGATCTTGCTGGCTTGCTGATGTCTGCGGGTCTGGAGCCTGCGCAGGATCATCGCAAATGGATGCTTTACCGCCAGCCGTATACCGAGGCATTCGGCTTTAAAATAGGCACAATCCTCGCGCGCATCATTGCCGCGGGCAAAATCAGCGCAAAGAAATGCATTGTTCTGGATGCCGACAATACCATGTGGGGCGGCATCATCGGCGAAGACGGGATTGGGGGCATCGAAATCGGCAACGATTTTCCGGGGCTGGCCTTCCGCGATTTTCAAAAACATGTCCTGCATTTGCAAAAACAGGGCATCATGCTCGCGATTTCCAGTAAGAATAATGAAGAAGACGTTCTGGACGTGCTCGATAACCATGATGCAATGGTACTCAGGCGCGAACATTTCTCGGCCATGGAAATCAACTGGGTTTCAAAGGTCGAGGGCCTAAAAAACATCGCCAAAAAACTCAATATCGGCATTGATGCACTGGTGTTCGTTGATGACAACAAAAAGGAAATAGGCGAGGTACAGGAGCGCTTGCCCGAAGTCACCTGTTTCCTTGTCCCTGAAGAACTCGCCGACTTTCCGTCGCTACTCAGAAATACGGGGCTTTTCGATATCGGAAACGTGACAAAGGAAGACCGCGCCCGCACACGCATGATGGCCGAAGAAGCCGCCAGAAAACAGGCCTCCGAAGAAGTCAGCGAAGATGAATTCCGCGCAAGCCTAGGCCTGAAGGTCAAAGTTTTCGAAGTCGAAAACGCGCATATGGCACGCACAACGCAACTCATTAACAAAACCAACCAATTCAACGTCACGACAATTCGCCGAAATCAGGACGAGGTCAACGAGATCGCAGCAAGCAATGACGCCATTTTGCTCGCAACCGAAATAGAAGACCGCTACGGGGAATATGGTCTGGTCGGCGTCTCGATCCTGCTAAAACGAAAAGGCTCGGACATCTGGGACATTGATACCCTCTTGATGTCCTGCCGCGTTTTAGGGCGCGGCGCCGATACCGCATTTATCGCGCAAATCATTGAAGCCGCAAGACAAAACGGCGCTTCCGAAATTCGCGGCAAATACATCCCGACACAAAAAAACGCCATGGTTAAAGACCTCTACGAACGTCACGGCTTCGCATATGATGATGCCGCCGATGAATGGGTATTCAAAGCCGAAAACACAATTGATGTTCCCGAATATATCGACACAAGCCTGACCCGCAGCGGGCAATAAGCTGGAGAGATCGGGCAAATGAAATTCTCACTGGATTATAACAGCGCAGAGTATTTCGTCGATTTGCTTGGCCTGTTCCTCATCATTCTGCCGATATTCTATCTGCTGCCAAGCGCCCGCGGCCGCCGCATTCTCCTGAGTTTAAGTGGATTATATCTTTTATTCTTCATCGCGCCGCGCCTGAGCCTCTGGTTCGCGCTCTATTGGGTCGGGGTCTTCGGACTTCAAAGGCTCGTTGCATGGGCTGAAATCAAAGCGGATTCAATGCAAAAACAAATAGGGAAACCCGCAGGATTAAGTGCGCCGATCTTCTGGCTCAGTCTGATATTTACGTTGCTGCCGATGGTCGTCTGGAAAATATATACGGACGAATTCACACAAAACTTTAATCTCATGGGTAATGAATTCGTTGGCATTTTCGGGCAAACGATCTGGGAAATTGATCTTGCCAGAAATATCATCATGCCGCTGGGGTTGTCATTCGCCTCCATGCGTGCCGCCGACCTCATCATTAAAACCTATGTCGGAAAATTTTCTGCGCTGAGCTTTGATCGCGTGATGTTTTACGGCCTGTTCCCGCCCGTTCTGATGACCGGCCCGATCATAGAATATGAAGAGGTACAAAAAAACAGCGAAACCCCGCGTAAGGCGCTCGCCGATGACCTTTTGGTCGGGGCAGGGCGCATCGCCATCGGTTTCGTAAAAGTCGTCTTTATTTCTGCGCTTCTGCAAAAAAGCAGCCTGTCGCTGGATTATTACGAAGGGCAGAATACAGGCGTACTATGGCTGACCTTCCTGATTTACTTTTGGTACTTCTACATCAACTTCTCGGGTTATTCCGACATTGCCATCGGTGCGTCCCGAATGCTTGGTTTCAAGTTGCTGGAAAACTTCAATTACCCGTTTTTCAAAAAGAACATCGCTGATTTCTGGGCAAACTGGCATATGAGCCTTTACCGTTTCGCCCGCCGCAATGCTTTTATCCCGCTCGGCGGCTACCGCCCGCAAACCCTGAACCGCGCACTCATCGGAACAATGATGGTCATATCGCTCTGGCATAACCTGACCATCGGCATGGTCATCTTCGGGTTCTATCATGCCGCAGCCCTCATCGCGCAACGCCGCTTCGCCGCTTGGCAAAAGGAAAAGGGCCTACAACTGGATGAAAACATCGCCGCCCGCATCACAAGCATCGTGGTCACACATATTTTCGTCCTGCTGAGTGTGCCGCTGCTGGTCGTACCGTGGGAAGATGTCGGCACATTCTACCTCGCACTGATGGGGGTACGGTGATGCGCGAACTGGACACGATCATTAAAAAAACCGGATATACGCCAACCCTGTTCGGACTGTTGCGCATAACGCTCTGGACGATCCTGTTCCTTATCGCCGCAGGATACCTAATCCCCGATCGTCCGAAAGATATACCCTTCACGGAAAACACCGAAGGCACAAACGTCACGCCGATGGTGCTATTGCCTGATGATCCGATGTTCGTGCGCGATGATATCCCTGCAACGAATGCGCCCGATACGCTCGATATCGCGTGGCTCGGGGGCTCCTCGAATGTGGTCTACAAACCCGGAACGGGCGTTCTGGAATTTTCAAAAATGGGGCAAAACGATCTGATCCCCGTGAAGGTTCTGGAAACCCTGAAGCGACAGGGCGTAGAGAATGCTAAAATGGAGCTGTATTTACGCCTATCCATGCGTGCGCTTGAAAACTACACACTCACCGAAATCGCATTGGATCGAAACCCCGATATTTTGGTCGTAACGCTCAACCCGTTTTTTATCTTCAACAACCACGCGGTCTTTAAGGGGCAGAACCACTTTTACAAAGCCGGTAGCGTTTGGGCAAAATCACCCGCGACATGGCCGTGGCTGATCGGCATAACTTCCCCCGGCAAGCATCTCTGGTCACTCATCGAAAGCCGTTTTCCCGTCCTGCGCCGCGCGCCGCAATACAGCGAGGATTTAGGCCGCCTGAATGAATTTGTTTGGGGCGGGTTACTGCCGACGCTTAAACTGCCCGAAGCGGTCGCGAACAAGAAGACTCACCCCGAGGAAGCGCTTAAAGAAAATGCACAGATTTACTGGGTCGTTTACCGCCTGCTCAAAGGAGATCTCTCCAAGATAATCAATGATAAAAACGAGGCCGTAAATTCCCTGTGGTATAGGCAGGTCGCACGGCTTTCCAACCCGCAAAAAGAAACGTTGAATTACGCCATACTCCAAAAACTCCTCGCCCGCGTAAGTCAAGGCGATACGAAGGCGCTGCTTTACCTTGCCCCGCTCTCCGAAAACGTGAAACAGGACGAAGGCGCCTGGCAAAAATATCAGGACATCAAAAACGCGCTTAAGGAGTTAAACGCGGAATATAAGAGCGGGAATATCAAAATCCTGATCGACATTGCCGAAAACATAACCCGCGACATGGTCTACGTCCCCGATGATGACATGCACGTCCAGAACAGCGGGCGTCTATCTGAATACCTCGCAGACCACATACTGGAGCTAAAAAACAATGACGACTGAAACATCGCAAGCCAAAAAGAAAAACGGACTGAAAGCATACATCTTTGAAATGCTCGCAGGGCTGTTTTTCGCACTGGCCGTTCTTGCGACTTTCTTTGATCCCGCATCCAGTGTAACGTTCATTTATCAAGGTTTTTAAAAAGAGTAATAAACAAGGAAGTTTGAAGCGTGACGAACCCGAAACTAACAGACAAGATCCAAAAACTCGTCGATGCGATTATCGAAGAAATGCCCGTTCACAAAAAGGTCATGGATGCGGCCATCTCCCGCCTGACCGAAGAAGACGTCAAGCTCATGGATGAGTACATAGACTATTGCCTGAAAAAAGACGTCGGGGTTTCCACCCTCGCGGACAGCTACCTGACCATCGTGCAGGACACCTTCAACGAACAGATGTATTTCAAAAAACACGGCAAATACCGCCATTCCAGCTTCGAAGATGTGGCGGGCGATGTGTATTTCGATGATGACTATATGTCCCGCTATATGTTCGGCCTTGCGTTGACCTCGTTCCTCTGGCCGAACCATGTCGAGATCAAGAAATTCTTCGGCCGCACGCTTCCTACGGATCAAAGCGGAAAATATCTGGAAATCGGCCCCGGCCACGGATACTTCCTGATGAAGGCCATGCAAAAATCATCCTACGACAGCTTCCTCGGCGTCGATATCAGCGAAACCAGCATCAAAATGACCGAAGAAATCATCAACCATTACTGCCCCGAGCGAAACGGCGAATACGAATTGCGCCTTGCGGATTTTCTGGACTCCGATTTGTCTGAAAACGCATTCAGCGCCGTTGTCATGGGCGAAGTGCTGGAACATGTCGAGCAACCCGATGTCTTCATGAAACGCATCCACCAACTCGCAACCGATGATGCCTATGTGTTCGTAACGACGTGCTGTAACGCGCCCGCGATTGATCATATCTATCTCTTCAACACCCCCGAAGAGGTCAGCGACATGTTTGACGAATGCGGCTTTGATATCGTCGAGCCGCTGATCCTGCCGTATGAAGGTCTGTCCCTCGAAGACACGCTCAAGAAAAAACTCTCGATCAACGTCGCCTACGTTCTGAAAAAGAAATAACGCAGGGATTTTAGAGAGAAATGCTTTCGGATCTCAAATTTCACCACTACGGCCTTGCCCTGAAAAAGGAGGGGGACGCCCTCAAATTTCTTGAGGCGCAAGGCTTTGAAATCGGTGAAAAAATCTATGACCCCGAGCAAAACGTTTACGTGCGTCTTCTGGAACATCCCGATAAACCGACCGTAGAATTCGTCCTGCCGGGGGAAGGCGAATGCCCGCTTGAGCCGATCCTCAAGAAACACAACGAGATGTTCTATCACACGTGTTACGAAACCGATGATCTGGATCAAACGCTCAAGGCACTGGACGATCTGGGACTGCGCGTCATCTGTATAGCAGAGCGCAAACCAGCCATCCTCTTCGGCGGCCGCCATGTGTCCTTTTACAAAATCTTCGGCTTCGGGATTATAGAGCTTCTGGAGATTGAGTGACCTCTTCAGGTTCGGGATTCTCGCGTGCTTCTTCTTCGGTAACCATTTCTGAAGCCTTCAATGTACAGTCGATGGTCTGAAACATCACGTGACCCTCATCGGCAAGAAACACGTCATCCTTACAACGGAAAACCTCACGATGAACAAGTCCCACTGCGTAAGGAATTGAAACAAGACTATAGTCATGTACAACGGCTGTCTCTCCGCCATCCTGAACTTGCACCGATTCTACGCGATACTCGACAAGATTCATTTTAACATCCCACAACCAAGACGGGCCGTGTCTGAACCTGCTGAGTAGTTGTTCTTTTGTCAGCACATAGGTAACTGACTCGCCGAAACTGCCATCGCTAAGAATAACAGGGAAGTTGTATTTTACTAACCCGTCATCAGCCAGAAACTTGTCAAAGTAAGCCATCAGCAATTCAATATCATTTATTTCGACCATCTTGACGGACTGCTCATAATGCTCTCGGATCATCTCTTCCGTCAGCTTGTCCGCCGCATGGGCTGAAGCCGATAAAGCCGGAACCAGCAAAGCTCCAACCAGAATATGTTTTAAAAGTTTCATCACAAAACCCTGAAATAAAGTAATTAATTCGGAATATAGCGCACATTCTTGATCGTAAAGTCGATGCGCTTGAACATAAGCTGCCCGTCATCGGAGAGCACGATATCATCCACGGACTCAGATGTTTCAAGATAGCGTGTCTGCCCTGTATCAAACATCGTATCCGCAACCGATTTCACTTTTGCCGATTGTCCGTCTTCCGCAATCTCGATCGAGGTCAGCTCGTACTCGATCTCAAGCAACTCCGATGCGGCATTGGCCCGCGCCTTTTTAATCAGGGCGAGCAAGCTGTCCTTTGTGTGCCTATCGGTTTTAAACCCGCCGTTCATCGCGTCCTGACCCGCAGCCGGATATTTGTATGTCGCAACGGCATCGGGATGAATATAGGTCTCCAGATATTCGATAAGCTTATCGGCATCTCCGCTTTTGGAAATTTCAAACGACATATTGTAATGCGAGCGGATCACGTCTTCCGTCAGCTTATCAACGGCAAATACCTGTGCAGGCATGAAAACGGCAACAAAAAGGAAAACAGTGAGAAAAGCTTTACGAAACATCATCATGCATGCCCTAAAAATCGTGGAGTATATGCGAGTATAAAATCCGAAACACGCAAGAATGTAAAGTTTTACAAAGACTCTAGTCCTTGCTCTTAAGCTTTGCATGTCCGTGGACAATCAGCATATAAACCAGAAAAAGCATCACCCCCACAGTCCCGAAGGGCAGGAGCAGTAAAACACTAATCACGCAGGAAAAGAAAAACCCGCTTGGCCCGGTGCGCTCAAAAATTTCCCCGACACAAAGCAGATAAAGCAGAAAAACAAGGATGCCGATCACGATACCGCCTTTATTCACTCCGTATCTTTTGTTGATATCATCCCGCGTCTTCGCACCTTCTTTGGAGGCGTATATCCCGCGCTTTTGCGCAATCATGATAAAAATTTTCGACACAATCACCATGACGACAACGAAGGGAATGGCAAGTTCAAAGAAATGATCGATCAGCATGGCATCGCGTCTATCGGAACCTAATCCTTCTGTATACTCTTATGCAGTTCTTGCATCTGCTTGATCTTCTCCTCGAGCATCGTGCGCAGGGCATCCCGAAGGTACGGCTCCAACTCGCGATCGTGTTCTCCGCTATGCGAGATAATCTGGTCATACAACATCTTCGTATCATCTCCCACGGTCAGAACAATCGTGTTATTGCTCAGGCGGTCGTCGATCAAGTCACGGATATATCCGCTGATATTAACCCCCATACCCTGCAGTTGATCGTGTTGGTCGCGGCGGATCATCATACTTACACGCATTAGGTTTTTTGGCATTATATGTCTCCCTATATCTCCCTCCATACTACGCATATTTCGGTAAAATAACAATTAAGCTTGCGCAAAGAAAAATAGAAATATATACTAATACATAACATTGCACATTTTATGGTTATGGCATGTATGAAATACGGAGACGAAAAGAAACGCTTTAGTGTTTGATTTCTCACCGAAAAACGTGGAATAAACAGGTGTAGATTAATTTTTATTTCACGCGGAATACTTGGATTTATTTTAGGAAAAGGGAAAGACTATGGCATCAGGTAGCGCTAAGGGAGCAAAACAGCAACAATCCGACATTGAAAAGATGATGGCGCAGGCGAAAGCCACCTCGCGCCGCGACAGTGCATCCGCGAAAGGCAAAGCCGTTCAGGAAGAAACACCGTCCTCGGAAAAATTTGCAAAAATCGCAGACAACGCCTTTTATAAGGTCATGTTCGACTCGGAGAAATCCCCCGAGGAAAAAATGAAAGCCGTCGCGAAAATTCTGGAATACGCGGAAAATAAAGACGACGCGAAGGAAGAACTCGAGGCATTCAAACTCTTTAAAGAGTATCTGCAGTACGAACGCAAGCGCATGGCGCAGCAGATCATCGAACTGACGGACACCGAAGCCTTCAGCGAACTCAAGCTTGTTTATGACGAGTTGAACAACGCGCTCATCGCGTTCGAGGATAAGATCACCCCTCTGACGGACATCGTCGACTCCGTTTACCAGCTGCGTATGAACGGCCTGACCTTCGATGCGTTCCGTGAAATTGCAATGGATCGTGAGGAAGAGGCGCGCATCGCCGCACTTCTGGAAGAACAGGAAAAGGAACTTGCCGCACTGGAAAACGAAATCCGTAGCAAGCAGGTTAAAATCGCGCATCTGGGCGAAGACAAATCCTTCTTCGGTTTTGGCCCCGTCAAAGAATCCGCCCGTAAGGAAATCGCGGAATTGGAAATGGAGCTGGAAACAAATAACGACCAGCTCGGAGAACTCACAACAAAAATAGAAGAAACCGCCGAGATGCGCCCGAAGAAATCCGAACTGGATGAAGAATTCCTCGAAGCAAAGGCGAAGCTGCGCGAGCTTCTCGATATTTCCTCCGACGAGCATAAACAGCGCCAGCAGGATCTGGTCGACGCCGCCCAAAACTTCGTGAACACGACCGAAGTGCGCGTATCCAGCATCGGCGACCACTTTGTCGGCATGGACAAACAGATCGATAATTTACTGGAAGCCAATTACTCCATGCGTGAAATCTATGCGATCCTGAACGACGCAACGAAAGAGGCGCACGAAGTCAACGAGAGCCACCGCGAAACCCTTGAAGAAAAGGAAAACGCTGAGGAAAGCGATATCGCCAAGATGAACCGCGAACGTGAAAAACGCGATCTCGAAAACTACATCAGCGCGCTGAACTCCTCGGCTTACGATACGACGACAGTTCTGGCCGAACTAACAAATGCCAGCCACCGCATCAAATCGATGAAGGACGGCAACGATCAGCAAATCACAAAAACCCGCCAGCTCCATTCCTCCGGTGTGGCAGGGGTCGCCGATCAGCTCAGCACAGTGCTGCAAGCCGTATCCTCCGCCGCCTTGGGTGAATCCTCCGAAATGGCTAAAATGTCATTGGAGCGCATGAACTCGAAAACGCAGGATCTGACCCAGAAAGAGGTCATCCGCCAAGCGCTCGGCACGCACGAGCAGAACAGCGAACTCAGCAAGGCTCTCGAAGACCTCGAGCAGTACGGCGAAGTCATCCGCACGGCGACCAGTATCACCCGCGAAGGTCTGGCAGAGACCAAAGACCTCCTCGGCAAGATGGAACAGACTGCCAAAAGCGTACAGGAAGACGTTAAGGAGTCTATCGCCGTTGCCGCCGATGTTGTCGCCGGAAAGGGCGCAAGCGGTGAAGACGTCGCCGAAGGGGAAGAGGACAGCGGTTCTTCTTCATCAAAGGGCGGCGCACCAGACCCGTTCGGAATTAACGGCTAACCCCCGTAGAACAAGCATGGCAGCCCGCATTCCGTATATTGCGGGCAGGGCTGCCGCTAATAAAACGCACCATTTTAAAGAACAAGAGAACGCCAATGCCTGACAGCTCAAGCCAGCATTTCCTCATCCGCGGCAGCGACTATCTCGCCCGCTATCCCGGTTTCAAACTCATCGCCCGCGAGGATGAACTTAAACGCCTCAGCCGCATCCTGATGCGTGATAAGGCAAACAGTGTCCTTCTCGTCGGTCCGGGCGGAGTAGGGTGTACGGCACTCTGTCTTGAACTCGAAGCGTGTAAGACAGACCCCGAAACACCGTTCGATATTTTAAATAAACGCTTGTTCTGGCTGGATACCGATGGCCTCTTTGCCTCGGGCGATACCAATGAAATGAACGAAAACTTTCAGAACATGCTGCGCCGTCTCTCACGCTATCCCGACACGCTTCTGGTGATCGAAGATATGCGCGACTTCATCGAGGCAACGCGTAATAACGGCTGCACAAACTTCATCAACGCGATGATGCGCGCCATTGAGCGCGGCAAGTTTCAGGCCATCTTTGAATCCCGCGATGATGATCTTGAAATTGTTCTGAAATGCCATTCGAACATCACCGAATTTTTTACCATGCTCGACCTGAACGAACCCGAAGCCGATGCGCTGCAGGACATCGTCAGCGTAGCCGTAAAGCGCCTGAGCGACCATCACAAGATCCCTGTCTCTCAGGATGCGGTGAAAACGGCAATTGAACTGACCAGTAAATACCGCGTGCGGGAAATGAGCCTTAGCCGCGCCCAGCCGGAGCGCACATTGAACCTGCTCGATCGCGCTTTGACAACCTACCGTCAGGACGCACACGCCCGCCCGCCCAAACTGGTTAAGAAAATGACGGAGCTTGCCATCGTCGAGCGCGCACTTTCGGGCGAAGACATAGCGGAACTCGCGGGACAGTCAAAAGAAGATCTGGAAAAAGCCAAAACCGCATTGGAAGGCACAGTCGAGATCATCCAGAATGAATGGGAAGAAACCCAGACGCGCCTGCGCAAAATCCACAAAAACCAGAGCGACGGAGAAGAGGCTTTGAAAGACCTCGAAGAGCGTCTTGAAAAACAGCGCGAGAAAGATAAGCACATCCGCGAAGCCACCAACGAAGACCTGCAGGAAAAGGCAGAGGAACGTGAAAAACCTGAATTCCAGTCCTTCAATATGCGCACCGCCGCGGCAGGATACGAATCCGAAAAGGTCAATAAAATCAAAGAGGAAATAGACCTCCTGCAAAAGGCCATTGCCGAAAACAAACAAAAATTCGAAGCCCTGACCAAGGAAATCAATGATGGCCTGATCCTTGCACCCGATCATGTGCTAAAGGAATTCAGCCAGCTCTCGGGCATCCCCGCAAACAAACTCAATCAGGACGAACGCGCCAAGCTCATTAATCTGGATAAAAGCTTGTCAGGTCGCGTCTTCGGGCAGGATCACGCCGTTCAGAAACTTGCGGACGCCGTGCGTGTTGCCCGTGTCGGCCTGAAAGACCCGAACAAGCCGCAGGCCGCATTCATGTTCCTCGGCCCCTCCGGTGTCGGTAAAACCGAAATGGCAAAGGCTCTGACCGCTGCCCTGCATGATGACGAACGCGCTCTCCTGCGCTTCGATATGTCCGAATACATGGAAAAACATGCGGTTGCCAAGCTCATCGGTGCCCCTCCGGGTTACGAAGGCTACGAGGCAGGCGGTATCCTGACCAACGCCATGCGCCGCAACCCCTACGTCGTGATCCTCTTTGACGAAATTGAAAAGGCTCACCCCGACATCTTTAACGTCTTCCTGCAGGTACTCGATGACGGGCGCCTGACCGATAACCGTGGCTTGACGGTCTCCTTCAGCGAAGCCATCATCATCATGACCACCAATATCGGTCAGAAAAACTTCCTCGACTCCTCCATGGATTTTGATGAAGCCGAACTGGAAACCTTCCGCGAACTCGATGATACCTATCGCCCCGAATTCCTGAACCGTTTCAACGGCCGCCAGAATATCGTCTGTTTCAACGCGCTCAACCTTGAGGTCATCGAACTGATCGCAAAACGCGAGATCAAAAAGCTGAACGCACAGATCAAGGCACAGGGCCGCGAACTCGAAATCGAAATCGCCGACGAGTCATTAACTGCCTTGTGCAAGGATCAATACAACCCCGCCAACGGCGCACGCGGCATACCAGGTTACTTTGCCTCGCAAATTCACCCCGCCGTGGCAAACACAATGCTGCAGGCCGAAACCGCACGCGGCGTGATGGAAGTCATCTACAACGCCGAAACGCGCTCGCTGGAGGTTGTACACCCCCGCATCCGTGAGGTAGAAAGTACAGAGCAGCCCGAAACCCAAAAAGGCGCGGCATAGTGTAAGTGCATGAAACTCGATAAGTATATTTCTCTTATAAAAGGATTCTTGGACGGTGAGATGTCCGTAGCTTCTTTCGAAAAAGATTACTTGGATTATTTCAAAAATGAGTCAGATACTTTGCCCGAAAATCACTTCGCTGCCTTGCACACCTTGTTCTTAGATGTTGATGCCTACTGTGCTGATAATGAATTGCTGGGTGAATATGATATTAATGAAAAGCAGTTATTTGAATCTGCTCGCAGATGTCTGGAAATAATACAAAGAGCGCAGGATAGCCATGTCTGAAGACAACAACAAAAGCGAAGACCTCCTGCGCCGCGCCGAAAAACTCAAGGCGCGCACCGCCGCCAACAAAAAGCGTTTCAAACGAAAGCAAAAGGATAGCGGCGCTGCCAATATCAGCCGCCATGTCACCGACACCGTAGAAGCCTATAACCATGTGACCGGCTCGGTGCACTGGATTTACCAAAACGTAATCCATCCCGCCGTAACGCATCCGTGGGCGGGCGCACCGTTCCGCGCCTATCGTTCCCTTTGGAATAAAGTAGTGTATGTGAATGATGCCGACGGCGATCCGCTTTTCTCCAAAAAACGCGGCGGCATGATGGTTCTGGCAACGCTGGCTTTCCTCTATATGCTGCCCGCAATTCTGGCGGGGACGGCCGAACTTCTCTGGGACACAACCCGTATGGTGACGAACTACCGCGAAGGGGAGGTGCTCTACCTCGGCCGTTCGCAGGAAATCGACCCGATCGGTAATGTGTTCTCGGCGCAGGGTTGCGAGCAAATCCGCTGCACCGATCAGACAGGGTTTTACTTCCGCATCAAACCCTCGTTAGCGCACCATATCTGGAGTCTCTTTAATAACGGCAACATCTTCTTCCCCGACTTTGTCACGGCGGGTATCCAGAACGACATCAACAAATGCACCGTGACCAGCTACGGCTCGCGTGGTAAATTGATCGTCAGGAACTGGGAAATCTACCCGCAAATCCTCGCTGTGGATTGCGTTCCGGTATCGGATGCTGATATAGAAGCATTTGAAAAAGCGCAAGACTCAGCCGCCGATCAATAAATCAAAAACCAAACAAGACTGGAATGAAGAGAGTAAAAATATGTGTAGATGGATAGCCTATGTCGGAGAGCCGATCTTCATGGATCGCCTCGTAACAAAACCCGCGCACTCCCTAGTTGAGCAAAGCATGAATGCCGAATTGCAATTCCGCGATGACGGAAGCTTGTGGACGACAAACGGTGACGGGTTCGGTGTTGGCTGGTACGGCAAGCTCAAAAAACCCGGCTTGTTCAAGGATGCAAGCCCCGCATGGAATGACCGTAATCTGCACGAAATTTGCGCCCAGACAGAAACGCCACTGTTCTTTGCCCATATCCGCGCCAGCACGCAAGGAGCCGTACAGCGCGACAACTCGCACCCGTTCAAATATAAAAACTGGCTGTTCCAGCACAACGGCACGGTCGAGAACTTCAAGAAGATCAAACGAGCACTCCACAACGATATGGACACAGAGTTCTACGAAAATATTAAGGGCACGACAGACAGTGAAACCTGTTTCTACATGGCATTAAATTACGGCTTGCTGGACGACCCGAAAGAAGCATTCCAGAAAACCCTCGGCCGTTTAAAACAGGCGCAGGAAGAGGCAGGCCTTGAAGAAGATCTGAGCTTCTCGGCATCGGCAACAGACGGAAAAAGCGTCTACACCTTCCGCTATTCAAGTCCCACAGCAACGACAAAAAGCCAGTTCTTTACCAAAAACATGTCACTCTTCGAAGATATCGGTGGCGCTCAAGATGCAGTCGAGCAACCCGATACGGGCGTTTTGGTTGTCTCGGAACCACTTTTAGACCGATTAAGCGGCGAATGGGAAGAAGTACCGGAAGGCTCATTCATGACAATTAAAGACAACCACGTCGAACTCGAAGGCTTCCGCCTGAGAATATAAAAACACGCTAAGGGATTTATTCGAGGACGGGATAACGGATATACGGCATCTGGATAAGGGGATGATTCAGCCAGTCGGTATGATGCAACGTCGCAAACTGCCCGAAATAAATCGTAAAAACAAACATTCCCCAAAGGGTAAAGGTCAAAAGAGCAAGGCTCAGGTTTCTGAACCGCGCCAAAGGCCAGAGTAAAACTCTGACGGCGATATGTCTCTGTTTTGGCGTAGCGGCCTGAAAGCCAAGCTTATCAAACAGGATGTCACGTTCGAATGCACTCAAATCGTCTTTACCAAGTGCGCCCGAAGACAAGGCCTTCATAAGGCCGATCGCATAAATTTTGGCGTTCATCCGTTTCAGCAAAAAAAGCCCGAGATAAAAACATCCGATCACAATACAGTAATGCAGAAATAAAGGCTCTTTCAGAGCCTCGATATTCCGTGTATCAACGCCGTAAATATCTTCAAAGAACAGAATAAAAACTTTCGTGCCTGCCATGACGCCCAGACTCCCGAGGGCAAAAAAAAGCGAGAGCAGAAGCAAACGGAAACGCACGTGTTTTGCAATGATGCGGATTGTTTTAATCTCGAAAAAACTCCGCCAGTTCCCATGAACGGCTTGCCGTGCCTGTGCAATCGGCAAATACAGCATAACAAGCGAAAAGGCGAAAACGCTTAGAATAGATGCTGCAAAAGGAAAAATATTTTCCTCATAGCTGCGGTTGTAAACAAGATCCCATCCGGCCCACCACATCAAAAACCACATCACCGCAAAGGGCAGGGTTAAAAGCCATGTGTTGAAAAGCACGAGCAGGCCCAGCTTGTAATTGTTTTTCAGGGCAACAAAAAATCCTTTGATTGTTCGCCATATGTACTTGAATAGTCCGACTCTGACCGCATCAGTTTCAGGACGCTCACTCATCGATGTCCAACGCGGCCAGTATCCGTAATGAGCGGTCTGCGGATCTTTATAAAAAGCATCAGCAAGATCAGGAGCGCTTTTCCCAGCCCAAACTCTGATGGTTCGGTGACGCATATAGCGTGTCATCCAGCCCGAAACCATCGGCGCGGTAAAGGGTGTCCAGCAAAGCAGAAACCCGACAAGCATCTGGACAAAGCCGCGCGGGAAGGCAATAAAATGCATCCATATAAACTGGTCAAAGTTTTTCAGACGCTCTCTCATAAAATTGCCTCCTCCAAAACTCGCCCGTCAACGCTTGGCGCATCAAAACCCATCAAAGCCGCAACCGTAGAGGTAACACTCGTCTGATCAACGGCCTTATCAACCAGCTGGCCACGGCCGATTCCCGGCCCGTACAGCATGGCAAAAACCTCGTGCGAAGATTTGGTATTGAAATGATGCTGAAAGGGAACGGACATCAACGCGTTATCATCACGCCCGCAATCCGGCACAATGACAAACACCGTATTGTCTCGATAAAACGGATCAATCTCCGTTGCTTTGACGAGTTGATGTATGCCTTTATCAATAACCGATATTGCGCGCGTATAATGGCTTTTGATGCCCCAATGCACCATGTCGGGATCCTGATAATTCACCATCATAAGCTTTGGCTTCAAGTACCGCATCGCCCAGAGCGCAACCTCTGTCGATAGCCTGTCACCGCGCGGATGCTTGTACCCCTCATCACCATAGTAATTGCGCCACCTATTCCAGAATTTCTGCACCTGTTTGGGATACTTCTCCGGCGCGGTGAAGCTGGGACTTTTCTCCTTGATATCTTTAAGCTCGGTTTGAAGCTTTTCCTGCACCTCATCCGTGATCCCGCCTTCAGCCAGTTTCTTTTGCAGCACATAACTTCGATACTTATCATAACTCAACACTTCGGAGCGGTAATCCAGCCCGTAATTGTGATCCATGCCGAACATCACACCTTCTTCTTCGAAACGGTCCTCTCCGCTCACGATAATAGCCTCATGCACGTCAACGTCATAAACCTTGCGAAACATCTCGAATAATGTGGGGGAGGTAGGGAGCAAAAGCTCGCTTAAGCCGCGCCGTTCCTGATGATGATACGCTTTGTATTTCCCTGTCAGGATATTGACCGTGCCCTGTGCATGGCTTGTATTGTTATCCTCGATTTCTTCAATACTCATGTTATTGAACAACGTCGCCTTTGGCGCGAGGACATTCATCATGAACGGGCTGTAGCTATATTGCGGATCAATCGTCTCTTTTCGGCGCACACCGCCGCCGTACCGAATGATAATGACATTGGGACCTTTATACGGCTTTCGATGCCCCGAAGGCTCTTCAGAAACAGCAAAGGCGGAAGAGGGCATAAACATCTGCCCGTTCATAAAAAGCGCGGCAGACGCGACCATCTGGTTAAACACGCGGCGTGATAGAAAACACGACATAAATTTTCTCCCGTGAAAACAACTCTATAGTTTCACGGTAGCATAAAACTACTCTGTAATGCAAAGTAATTTTGAATTCTGAAAAAACGCATGTGCCCGTAACGCGCTCTACACAAGTATTCTAGCGCATAATACTCTGTGACGCAAAGTAATAAAAGATAATGATAGCAGTAAACTGTAAGAGCCTTAGCGCGGCACGATGCGGATCAACTCGCCGTTCGTTTCATCCGTGAGAATATAGAGATACCCGTCCGGTCCGTTGGCAACATCACGGATGCGCTTCTTGAATTCCTCGATCAGAATTTCACGGTGGGCAATCGTTTCGCCGTCAACCACCATCCGCTCCATTTTGCGGTGGGCAAGAGCGCCGACAAATAAATGCCCTGTCCATTCGGGGATTTTATCACCCGTGTAAAACGCCATACCGCTCGGTGCAATAGAAGGTGTCCACTGCCAGATAGGATCAACCATGCCCGGAAGGCTGGTATGCTCGGATATCTTCGTGCCGATCACGTAATTCCGTCCGTACGTGGCAGCCGGCCAGCCGAAATTTCCGCCCGAGACAGGTAGGTTAATCTCATCACCGCCTTGCGGCCCGTGTTCGTGAATCCATAATCGTCCGCTTTCAGGGTGCATCGCCATCCCTTGCGGGTTGCGGTGGCCATAGGAATATATCTCCGGCAAGCCTTTATCGTTCCCGACAAAGGGGTTATCTTCGGGAATGCTGCCGTCTTTATTGATGCGCACAATAACACCCTGATGGTTTTGAGGGTCCTGCGCACGGTCTTTATCACCGCGATCTCCTGTGGAAATAAACAACGTACCGTCCCGCGCTTCAACAATACGGCTGCCGTAATGGTGACGACTGTCCAGCTTTGGAGTCTGCGAAAAAATGACCTCCGCATCGATTAAACGGCTCTGCCTGACAGAAAGCTTCGCACGGATGACTTCCGTGCCTGAAAGCTCCTCGTTGTTCGCATCAATGCCCGAATAGGAAATATAGATATGATCTCCGTCCTTGAAGTCCGAAGGCACGTATACATCCAGCAAACCACCTTGCCCTTCGGCCTTGACTTGCGGAACGCCCTTGATCTCGGTTTTTGTCTCTCCGTCCTGTGAAACATGAAGCAAACGCCCGCGCCGCTCGGTTACCAGATACGAACCGTCCGGCAGAAACGCCACAGACCACGGATGGTGCAGGCCATTTGCAACCGTGACCAATCGGAAGCTCACAAGCTCGCTTTTAAATTCACGCTCACCGGGGGCAAACTTGGCATACGCATAATATCCGCCGCAGGCCAGCACAGAAATGAATAGGGCTAATAAAAATCTTTTCATGCGCCAAAGCCTATAACAAACACGTATGAAAGTGAATTTTAAATGCCTTCTTTCTTGACTCACCGACTCCCAATTTCCGATGATCAAAATAATTTCCAAGGAAGTGCAGAGTGGTGTCGTCTTACCCCCAAAGCACGCATATTTTTTAAAAACGGATTTTGAATAATGAGATACTTGCCGGCCTACACTTTTTTCATGTTTTTCATAAGCTTAGCCAGTGCGCACGCCTACAGCGGTGATGATATCGAAAAGGCACGCGAGTTTTACAAAACGCAGTCCTATCAATACGTGGTACAGCAGCTAAGCGATTACATGGACGAAGAAGCGGCCTCACAGGAACTCGAAGACGAAGTAACTCTTATGTGGTCGCACTCGATTTTTAAACTCAAGACCAAACCGAAATTAAGAGACGCGGAAATCAACCTTCTGACACTTATTAATGCAGACCGAAAAGACCGCTGGTGGGCTCTCGGGAATGAGGCGTTGGCGGATTATTATCAGGACGTTGACCAGTATAATAAAAATCAGGAAATCCGATATTACTATAACAATGCCCGTGAATACTGGGCGGGGTCATCCGATCTGGACGAAGCACGCCCTAAATTCATTGACCTCAGCTTCCGCCTCGCGGATTTCATCACCTCCCGCTGGGGCTGGTATCACGAGGAAGTAGCCCCGATCGCCATCCCGCGTAGCTCCGTCCTGCCGACACCCGTTGAAATCGTCCCGCCCGAACCGCCGAAAAAGGATAAGGCCGATAGCCTGTCCGATCTGTATCGCGAAATCCTTAAAGTCGCCAAGGACGATAACGACAAAGCCAAAGCGTATTTCGGTCTGGGTATGTCGAAAATCAATGACTACCGTAAAGAGGATAACAAAAACGAAGGCATAAAAACCCTCCAAAAACTGGTCACCGATTTCCCGCAAAGCGAGTGGACGGATGATGCGCTCTATCAAACGGGGATCGCTTATGAACAAATTCAGGACTTCGTAAGCGCCCGTAACGCTTATGCCACCATCGGTAAAAATTACAAACCCGGTGAGTCCAAATGGCGCGATGATGCCGAGCGCCGCTATCAAAACATTATCCGTCCCGAACTAAACATCCACGCGGGCATGGCATTCGTGCCCGACAGTCTCGTGACATTTTCAACCAGTTGGAAAAATGTATCCGGTGCAAAATTCACGCTCTATAAATTCGATATCGCCGAATATTTCGAAGCCAAGGACAATAAATTCAAACGCCCGCTGAGCAACTTTCATGACGCCCTCAATGCCCTGACTAATAACAGCAGCGCATATAAAAGCCTTCCCGTCGTAAGCAGTTGGAACGTCGAACTGCAAAATGACGGTAAGCATATCCGACGAAGCGAAAACAAAACCCTCGCGCATTGGAAAGCCGGCGCAAAGCCGAACGAGATCAAGAACATCGAACTTGATACGGGTAAATTGCCGCGAGGAGCCTATCTCCTCGCCGCAGAAGCCAAAGATGTAAAGGGCTTCACAATCCTGATCGTCAGTGACATTACGTTGGTCAGTAAACTCTCCGAGGATAAGGCAATCCTGCTTGCAATGGACGCGAAAACAGGAACACCCTTGAGCGGTACAAAACTCGAATACGCCTACACCTATCAGGACAAAAACAACCACCAGAAATGGATCGACGGTGCAGGGGTCACCAACAACCACGGTATACTGGAAGTCGCCCTGAAAGATCATTTGCGTGATGACAATTACAGCAACCGCAATATTTCCGCGATTGCTGTCAGTGACAAAAACGCGCCCGCCATGGTTCAGACGAATTACTACTGGAACGCGTTCCGACCGCACGGCGATTGGAGTTTCTACGCCTATGCCGACCGCCCCGCATACCGCCCGAACGAAACCATCAGCTTCAAAGGCGTAGTCAGAAAACCCGAAGACGGCAGCTACACCAACCCCGCAGGCATGTCTGTCAAGGCCGTCATCAACAACCCGCAAGGTCAAAAAGTCTATGAGGAAACCCTGACCCTGAACGACTTCGGATCCTTCACGGGCAAACTCACACTCGATGATAAGGCTGTGCTGGGCGCATACAATATCAACATCACCTCGGTACAGGGCAACCGCTACCTCTCGAACGCGCAGCTTTTCCGTCTGGAGGAATACAAGCTCCCCGAATTCATGGTGAACGTCACCCCGAAACCCAAAGAGGTAAAGGAAGGCGAAATCTCCGCCTACCGTCTCGGTGATACTGTAACGGTAGACATTGACTCCAAATATTACTTCGGCGGCGCAGTCGCCAACGCCGATGTTGAATATCTTGTCTATCAACAAAACTATACGCATTACTACCAGAAGCCGCGCCCTTATAGCTGGTATTTTGAAGACATCTACCGCAGACCATACAGCTACGGCCACGGGCAACTCATGGAGCAAAAGACCATAAAAACCGATGAAAACGGCAAGGCAAGCTTCACAATCGAAACCCCTAAAGACTCCGACTATGACCTGAAATATCATATCGAAGTCCGCGTCACCGACCAAAGCCGCCGCGAAATAACAAGCTCCGCCGATATCAAGGTCACCAAAAATGCATACTTTGCCTATCTCGAAGCACAGGAAAGCATTTACCGCCCCGGCGATAAGGCCAAAATTGACATCAAAACCATGACGGCCAACGACAAACCTGTTCCGGTCGAAGGCAAGATCACCGTCTTGCGCACATGGTGGCGCGAACCCGTTATTCAAAACGGCGCAATCATCAAAGCCGCTCATTACGAGGGCGAGGAACTCTTCACCAAATTCGTGCGCACAAATGAAAAGGGCGAGGCCGTCTTCGAATATGAGCCCGATAAAAACGGGTACTACGAAATCCGCTACACAGGATTCGATAACGGCAACGAAGTTATCTCCAGCACCTATGTCTTCATCTGCGAACCCTCCGCTGTGAACATCGGCTACCGCTATAACGGCCTGCAGATCATCACGGAAAAAGACACCTACATGCCCGGCGATAAGGCACAGGCCATGATCGTCACCGACAAACCCGGCACATGGGTACTTTTCTCGCAGGAAAGCGACGTCCTGCACGATTATCAAATGATCGAAATGAAAGGCTCCGTGAAACTCGTCGAGTTCGAGGTGAAGGATAACTACACACCCAACATCTACCTGAACGCGCTCAGCGGCGATGAGTATCAGCTCAAACAAACAAATATGCAGCTCATCGTCCCGCCCGACGACAAATTCCTGAACGTGAACATCATCTCCGATAAGGACGTTTACGCGCCGCAGGAAGAGGGAAAATACATCATCGAAGTGACGGACAAGAACGGCAAACCTATGCCGAATACCGAAGTCTCCCTCGGCCTGACCGACGCGTCCGTTTACTACATCCAGCCCGAACTCGCACAGGACATCCGTCAGTATTTCTACGGCAACAAACGCGGCAACAACGTTCGCACACAAGCCAGCCTCTATATGTTCCGCTTCGTTGACTATGTGATGGACGAAAACGGCAACCTCATGACTCGCGCTCAAAAGGATCAACGCAGGGCGCAGCAGCTTCTCAGACAAGACAAAAATGCGCCGACAGACGGCAATGAATTACACCGCTGGAGACGCCTTCAGGAAGAACGCGTTATGCGTGAAATGGGACCAATGGATGAAATTGCAGAAACGTCATCATTACAAGCCGTAACTTTCGGTGTGGACATGGAAGCCGATATGGCAGGAAGCGCTATACCAACCCCTGTTGCAGCGCCCATGGAAAGTAAAATGGCCATGAATGATGCCGTCGGCGGCGGTAAGGAGGGCGGCGCAGGCCAGCAAGCCGACGAACCCCGCGTACGCGATGATTTCCGCTCCACCGTCATCTGGCAACCCGCCATCGTCACAGATGAAAACGGCCGTGCTACGCTCACCGTAACCTTCCCCGACTCCCTGACCACATGGCGCGCCACCGCCCGCGCCCTGACGAAGGACACATCCGTCGGCACAATCACGCACGAGGTACAATCGAACATGGATTTGATGGTGCGCTTGCAGGCTCCGCGCTTCTTCACCGAACGTGACCTCGTAGCCGTCTCCGCACTCATCGACAACATGACCGACAAACCCCTGACCGTGATGCCGAAAATCGAAGCCGAAGGTCTGGTCGTCACGGGTCTGTATAAAGACGGACAGTTTGTTAAAGGCGAGCAGGGCACAATCGAAATTCCCGCCAAAGGCCAGAGCCGCGTTGATTGGGCGGTCTCAGCGCAGGAAGCGGGACTGGCCAAAATCACCGTCACCGCAAAGGCGCAAGGCAAAAACGCCAAAGCCGACCTCTCCGATGCCATGGTCAAAACCTATCCCGTCATCCCGCACGGGATTGAAAAATTCCTCGCCGATGCCGCCGTCCTGAAAGGGGACGGAAACGAGCAAGTCACAGAACTCGTGATCGACATCCCGAAGAAACGCATCAAGGACAGCACCTCGCTGCAAATCAATATCGCACCGTCCATGGCCGCCGGCCTGCTGGATGCCCTACCATATCTTGCAGAATATCCCTACGGCTGCGTCGAGCAAACCATGAGCCGTTTCCTGCCCGCCATCATCGTACGCAAAACCATGCGTGACCTCGGCATTGCGGATAAGGATATCGCCGCGTACATGAGTGATGTCCTCGCTCCGCGCAACGACCCCGAAGGCCACCCGATCAAACGCACAGATGCAACCTATGAAAAGCTCGATGACATGGTCGCAAAAGGTCTGAACCGCCTGTACGACTTCCAGCACAGCGACGGCGGCTGGGGCTGGTGGAAAGAGGGGCCAAGCGACCGCTACATGACCTCATACGTGCTCTGGGGGCTGATACTCTCCAAGGAGTCGGGCATCGAGATCAAAAACGATGTCATCACCCGTGCGGTGCGCTTCCTCCAGACCCAACTGGTTGAGGAAGAAGACAACCCCGACATGCTCGCATGGATGCTGCACGCCCTCGCGCAGGCCGACTCGAAGAGCAAGTTCGAAAACAAGTACCGCATGAGCGTCTGGGAAAATCGTGATAAGCTCAATCCGTATTCCCGCGCACTTTTTGCTCTGTCCGAACACAAGCGCGGCGACAATGAAAAGGTCATAAACATTCTGGCCGACAACCTTCTGAACGGCATCTCCGAAGACAAGGACAACGCCACCGCGCACTGGGGCAATAACGACGGTTTCTACTACCGCTGGAGCGACGGGCCGATCGAATCCACCGCCTTCGTGATTAAGGCACTGTCTAACATCAAACCCGACAGCGAAGTCCTCGACCCCGCCGTTAAATGGATGAGCCTGAACCGCCGCGGCGCCCGCTGGAGCAACACCAAAGACACAGCGCTTGCTATCCTCGGTCTGGCCGACTACCTCAAGGCCTCGCAGGAACTCGCGCCCGACTACACATTCGAGGTGCTGGTCAACGGCGTGAAGATACGCGAAGGGAAAATCGACTCCTCGAACATCTTCTCCTTCGACCGCACGATTGACGTCCCGCTTGAAAACATCAAGGACGGGAAGAACAATGTGAAAATCGTCATGAAGGGCAAGGGCGCACTCTACGCATCCACTTACACGAAATTTTTCACGCTCGAAGAGCCGATCACAAAGGCTGGAAACGAAGTCTTCGTCGAACGCAAATACTACATCCAGTCCGTCAAGGAAACCCTGATGAAGGGAGTGGCGCAGGACTGGAAACCGCTCAAGGACGGGGACACCGTAAACAGCGGTGACCGCATCCGCGTCGATATCCATCTGGAATCCAAGAACAACTACGAATATCTGGTCAGCGAGGATTACAAACCCGCAGGACTGGAGGCCGTAGAACTCCAAAGCGGTTCGGGCAACTACATCACGCTCGACCATGCCGGAAAAGAGAAACCCTACGGCGGCTACCTGTATCAGGAATTCCGCGATGAAAAGGCCGCCTTCTTTATCTCTCGCCTGCCGCAGGGCAAACACATCGTGCGCTACGAACTGCGCGCCGAAGTCCCCGGTACATTCCATGCCATGCCGAACCAGACCCACGCCATGTACGTGCCCGAAATCCGCGCCAATTCAAACGAAATGCGCATCACCGTCGGCGAACGGAAGGGGGAGGAGTAAGAACGAATATCGGGTAACTGAGCCATGAATAGGCTATAATTTATACAAAATTATCTTCCTGACGAGGCATATGATGTTCAAAAAGAAATTAAATATTCTCTTATTTGCTATGCTTTTCATAGCTGTGTCGGGACTATCTGGCATGTACTTGCTTGCGGATGATCACGAACCCTACCTTACAGAATTACCTGAGTGGTACAATGTAAATGAAGAAGGAAAATGGGTCTGTTCCTCTCAGTCAATATCAGCATGGAACCCAAAAGAAATAGGTGTAAGAAGAGTGGTAGCCTATATAGAACACCATCTTGTTACAGAAGATAAAACCAAGGTTCCGGATAGTCTGTATTTACAGAATCTAAAGGCGAGACTACTGAATAAATTGCAACACAGATATACCACTTATGGTGGCCGTGTTGAGCAAACTCTCACACCCGGGTGCTATGGTCGAGCTGATCAACCGATCTCCATTTACACAAACGAAGACAAAGCAAATAATAGTAAGTTTCAACAAGAGATACTAAAGCCCAGAACATTGGGTATAGTCATTCGCATACTTGTTGCACCAGATAGTACGGAACCGTTCTCTGACCCTAATGCGTTCATGATAGCTGTTCACAAGCGCTGGATACGGCATGATCTGCAAAATTCAGGCGAGCCTTACGACACTGGGCTTTTGTCCATGATTGTGTATGGACTAGACGACCCAAACGGGGACAGAGATCTTAAGCTCTTTATAAATAGATACTTTTGATTTTTTTAGCCGAAAACCTTGCCCACAGACAGTTTCACCGAATAGAGCGTAATCGGTATTACTTTTTGACTAAGGGCTGAAAAAATAAGTAATATTATTATGAAATAACAAAATAATCGATAGGGGTATGCACGGACAGCTTCTCTTTGTTCTTGAAAAAGAAATTGCGCCGCCGCCTTAATTACAATCCGTCATGCGGATACCTTATTTCTTACGGGTATACGTGATATCCATCATTTTATAGGAATGACCGTCTTTATCCGTATCATACATTGTGTATGTAAAGTGATCGGCATCAACAAACTTCAGCTCGGAAGTAAACGCAACCTCACGCCCCTTCATCGGGCATGTGTATGTGCCTTCTTCCTTCATCGTGCTGGTTTCCGCGTCGTATTGTGCGCTTGACGTCATGATGCCGGTGCTCATGTTATCCTTCCACGTGCTGACGTAATGCCCTTTCACGTTGTCATAACCGATAATGCCGATACCTTCGTAATTCATGGGCTCTCCGCCCATATCTAAGGTACTGGCTATGCTCTGTCTAAGGAAACGGCCGCCCAGAATCCATTCATTCTTGCTGGTGCCTTCGGAGGATTGTTCCGGCGCGTCTGCCGCCATTTTATGGGTCATGGTGTATGTCCAGTCTCCCGCTAGTTGTTCTAGCACCTTATGGGCCTCGCCGGGCATTCCCATTTCCATGGCTTTTTGCATGGCTTCAACACCTTCCTGATGCGCCTCGGTGATGACCTCGGCAGGCGCTTTGGTTTTGGTGTCTCCTGCCCAGACCGGCTGCACTGTAGAAAAAGCAAGCAGAACGGCAAAGGCATTTGAAAAATGTATTTTCATAGCTATCTCCTAAAATATAAGCTCTGCGAAAATCTAGATGCCTCCAGAACGCAGGGCAAGTAAAAAATTTTATTAAACTGCCTTGCATATCCTATGCCATGCCGGATCAGGCCTGCGCCGGATACGGACTCGAAATCCACGTCTGTTCGCACGATAAGGTGCATCACTTTAGGAATTTACAACGGTATTTCTGCCACGGACAGCGGGATCGTTCGCGGATACGCGCCCCTGCATAATCCGTTCGAACAGGTCCGTGCCGAAGCTTTGCAGAACGATATCAATCAGCCCGCCGTATTTATGGCCGTCATCGCGGCGAGTATCGTAAATAATGCGGTCTTCATAACCGGAAATCCACAACGCCTCAGGGTTGCTCTTCGCAATCACCAGATTACCCTGCGACTCCGCCTCGTGCGGGGAGCGGTAGGATTTGAAAATCGTAATCCCGTCCCCGAGCAGGGAGATCAATGTATCGCGCATTTTCTCGGGCAGAAGTTCAAGACCTTTCTCGTCCAGATCAAGCCCCTTGATAACGCTGACGACCTCCATTTTGCCCCATTCGGTAGACATCACGAAGCGGGAACGGCCGCCATCGGCAATCCCTTTCATCGCATCATTATGGATATGCCATGCTTTTTCGACAGGAAGGGAAAATGCCTGATGCCCTTCGATATCGCGCCCTTGGAACAAGTACTTCGGGGAGATATGCATGCGGCGCATCTCCTCATGCAGAATACGGATCGCCTCCGCATCATCATTCACATGCCAGATGATCGGCGTTTGCGTGTGAATGCTGACGAAACCGAGTTGCAACAAGTTCTCGACAGGCTCACGCGCACTGTCCATCCATTTATAGCCGCTACCGCCTTCATTCGGGATATAATTTCCCGCCATATCTCGCTCCAGAAACTCATCGGGATGGGTATAATGCGAAACGATGTTGATATGCAGATGCGGAAATTTCTCATGGACAAGGCGCAGCGTATCAATAAACGCATCATCCACACGCTCGGGCCGGAACGCCAGCTCCTTAGAGCCGATCCGCAACGTGTTTACGCCCGCCTGACCAGCGGCCATCGCAAATTTGTAGATCGTGATATTCGGCAGAACCAACGGATCACCACCTGACAGTAACACCTCACGGATAGGGAAGCGGCGCTCGCCCGTCTGCGGGTCGATGCCTTTGTTTTCCTTAAGGCGCTTGTTATAGGCCACGATATAATCACGCAGCTCTTCGGGTGTGATGCTGGTCTTGCCCGTATCCTTGTTGAACAGATCAAGACGGTAGCAGTAGCGGCAATGCGCGGAACAGGTGGGCGAGGCATACCCCAGAACAATCTCGTCATATTTATGCAAAAGCTTTCCTGCGAGTGAATTATTCTTCGCCGTATACTTCATTTGATTGGATGGATCCTTCGCCCCCTCCATGCTTAGCGTTTCCTCAAGCCGCGGCAGGATTAAAGCGGCAATGGCCTTGCTCGGCGGCATTTCGGGAACGAGGATATTGCCCTCATTGTCTTTCAGTTCCTCGCCCATCGCTAAGGCCTGATAGTGAGGGTTCGTGCCGAACATCATGCGCTGGTCAACGCCTTTATCCTGCATCTTTTGGTATTTCTCCGCGCCGTAAATATCATGGAGCAGGGCGGAAACGCGGTGATGGGAAAAACGTCCGCGCATCGGCGCAACATGTTTCAGGCGTGATTTAGGCACAGCAATATCGATTTCGATCTTGTCGGTAAAGGTCATTTTGGGAAATCTCCGGGATTTAAGTTTTTTAAAAGAAGCTCATTAAAAAAACAGGCTCGTTATAAAAATATTCCATCGGAGTCGTCAAGAAAAAACAGTAATAACATATTGAAAAACAACAATATTTCTTTCGCGGGTGCAGCATTTTTTCTACCTGTACGTGTAATTCTTTCAATCTTCTTAACCACTTGGGAAGATGTAGCGCATAGAATTGAACTCACCAAACCTTTGTGCCACTATGCTCGTGCGCAACGCATAATCATGAAAAAGGAGAGACGTTTGGAGGCCAAGACGCCGAAAACGAATTACAAGGATTTGTCCAAGAAGATCAAAACTACGGTCTTTTACGCGAATCTGAATATGATGCCATGGTGGAAGGCGTGGATCGTCCACGCTGTTCGGATTATGTATGCCATTACGCAAGATATCATCGAAGACCGCATCACGATGCGCGCAACATCTCTTGTATACACAACGCTTTTATCGATTGTACCGACACTTGCAATTGTTTTCTCTGTTTTACGTGCCTTTGATTATCAGGAAAAACTAAAAGAGAGTCTGGAAAGTTTTGTCGCGCCCATGGGCGAGCGCGGTGCCGAGATTACCGACTATATTATGCAACTTGTCGAGCGTGTTGATCCTGGCGTTCTCGGATCTGTCGGTTTGGTTTTTTTGATCTATGCCATCATCTCTATGGTCAGTAAGGTCGAAGGTTCGATCAATGAAATATGGGGCGTAGACTCCCACAGGCCGCTTGTACGACGTTTCACAGATTATTTAAGCGCCGTCATCCTCGGCCCGTTTTTGATTATCATTGTTCTCGGGATCATGGCGAACTTCTTCTCCGGTGCGGCCGCCGAAGCCATCCCCGGCATGTCGCAAGCCAGCGAAATTATCAATATTGCACTGCCCAACGCGCTGATAATATTTATCTTCCTGTTCCTTTATAAGGCATTGCCGAATGACCGCGTATCTCTTGTCTCCGCGCTGATCGGTGCAATCTGCGCTTGTCTGCTCTGGCAGCTAGGAAGTTGGGCATTCTCTTACTTTGTTGCGTCGTCCTCACGCCTTGCGGAACTCTATTCTGTCTTCGCCACAATCATCATCTTCTTCATTTGGCTGAATTTTGCATGGCTGACCATTTTGATCGGGGCGAGCATCACCTATTATCACCAATATCCTTTGGAAGCGGTCTCCCGTAACTTTTTGCGCACACCTGCAGCGATGGACTTACGTCGTCTGTCTGTCGAAATAGCACTGCTCATTGCCAAAAGCTTCAAGGAAGGCGAAAAACCGTGGAGCGCGGAAGCGATGGCTGAGCGCCTGAACGTTCCTAAAAAACTGGTTGATCACGTGCTTTCTTCTATGGAAAGAAACAGGCTCATTTACGCGATAGACAGCCGCCCGCAAGGGTTTGTATTTGCACATCCGCTTCGTGACATCACGGTCAAGAAAGTCATCGACGCATCTAAAATAGCTGAGTCACCGCTCTTCAATCGCCAGCCTGTCTCAGGAATCGACTCCCTTCTTTGCAAGGTCAACGAAGCGGAAAGAGACATTTTGAAAAGTGTGACGCTTGAAAGCCTGCTCGAAGAGCAGGAACAAAAGAAATCTGCAGATAAAGAATAATCTGAACGGTTGCTTATGCGTTTCGGTAAGCCGGAACAATAACAGGCGTATCCGCAAGCTCGAGAGTAGCATCTTGCTCAACATCTTTGGAAGCCGCCGCTGCAACCTCATCATAACCTTCACCGTCGCCGAACGCCGCAGCAAGCGCATTAGGCTGTGCTTCTTTGGCTTCTGAAAAGGCAACGCGTGTTTCTTCGTTATAAATACCGTTGACTTCGGTCTCGTAACCGATCGCATTCAAACCATATTGGGCAATCTGTACTCCGATCTGCGGATCTGTGCTTGCCGCAGCCTCAGCATCAACGGCCAAGGGCGCAAAACTATCATTAATCGCCGCAATAATAACTTCGGGACGCGTACGAGCCTCCTCACGCAGACCTTCAAGCGTCCGTCCTTCCATAGCGGCCACAAAATCAGGATGACCGGGATCATCAAGAACCCCATCGTAGTGACCGAGCAAAACCATCAAGGCTTGTGTCTCTTCGAAGATCGCACGATCACCGACAACTGTGACTGTCTCAAGGCGATCGTCACCTGCTGTGGCGTCAGGAGCAGCTGGATCTTGGGCAATAGTAAGATCATCCGCTTCAAATTTGGATGCCACATATCCTTTCAGGATGCCGATATCCTCAGCAAAATCCGAACCTTCCGGCGCACTGGCAACAAGCGCATCCAGTCTTGAAGGCTCAGCATATTCGACGATTGCACGCAATGCGCCCTCTCCAAGATTGTCCAGTCTTTCAGGGTTAGCTTCAAGATAGCGCATGAGCGCGGCCGTACTGTTTTCCTGAAAATCTCTATCAACAACGCCGGCGTCAAACCCGACCGTATTCAGGGCGGTTTGCAGTCGTCCTGCATCCTCGGGAGGAATTGTATTCTGCCCGATAATTGACCGGATCGTGGCATTCGCAATATCAACTTCAGTACCGCCGCCGCGAATGGCATTCACCTGTTCTTCGAAACGACCCCCATCAGGCGCCGCAGCGATCAAAGGCTGAATTTGTTCGGAGTCTGTATATTCCATCAGGCGTCGCATCGGGTCACTGCCTATCGCAAGATTTTCCAGCTCACTCGGATTAGCCTCTAAATAACGAACAACGGCACCTGCCGTAATGGAACGGAAGTCACGATCAACATTACCCGCCTCAAAACCTTCCGCATTCAAAGCAGCTTGCAAATGACCGACATCCTCAAAGGAAAGCTGGTCCTTCTGCAGGTAAAGGCGAATGGCTTCAATATTTTCATTAACTGTTGCCGTTGTTTCCACTGATCCCTCCGACAAATCGGCAGGAACGATTTCCGGCTCGGCAGTTTCATCAAGCCCTGCAACAAGAACCCCGGCTTCTGTACCTTCGGCTCCCGGCACAGGCTTTGTGAAACCATAGCTGGTCTCTAATTGGGCATAAAGTGCTGCGGGGTCAGGAGAAGCGTCAACAATCGCAGCAATCTTTGCAGCCTCGCCGTATTCTGTCAAAGGCTCCCAGATATCATCACTCATTGTGGCAATCAATTCGGGATTGGACTCCAGATAGGACAGTGTCGCAGCGGATGTAATCGCATGCGCATCCGCATCAACCCGTCCGCTCAGATATCCCATAGAATTCAAAGAAGCTTGTAATTTCCACCAGTCCTCATAACTGGGGGCATCCTTGGAAATAACCTCTGCTATAGTCTGTTCTGCCAAAGGACGTCTGAAAAGTTCCTGCGCTTCCTCGGCAGAAAATTCTGTTTGTCCTTCGGGGGTAGGCACACCATCATAAAATAATGAAATAGCAAATTGTTCGAGTTCTGCGTTTTGAGCACCGATTTGTGACGCAGGGTACAAACCTTGCACAGCAAGCATTGCAACTTGATGTCTGCGGGCCAAATCCATATCGTCTTGATTCGAAAGATCCAGATCTTGACTGCTATACACGTAAAGTCGATTGCTGGCAAAAAATGGATTTTGAAGTAGTTCAACTTGTAAACGCTGTGGATCTCCATGAACGGATAAAGCTTCTAAAGCGGGGGCTCCTACTGCCGGTTCGCGAAACGCAATACTCTCGGGCAGGAATGTAATCATTGCATTCGCAAGGTTCGCATCCATCTCGCCGTTAATCTCGCCTTCGTAATACCCGAAAGTCTGAAGATGGGTTTTCATCGCCGTAATATCTTCGGCCGTGTAACTCTCATGCTGACGGAGATATTGGTCGAGACTCTGCCGCAGAGCGATCCAGTCGGGTTCTGCGCCTGCCGCTCCTGTTTCACCCAAAATCTGATCGATACGCGCTAGCGTAGCGTCAAAATCTTCACTTGTTGGATTATCTTCTCTTGCCATTTTCTCACCCTTGATGCCCCAAAATAATTATTTTCATGTTTTCTTTTAGGCTTTCATCAACCATATTATGCAATCATACGAAAAAAAACAAACTTTATGAGCAATATTCAGCATTTTTTTGAAAAGGCATAAATGAGAAAGAATAGGTCTTAAGGCACTGTTTTTTCTGGTACTTTTGAATTATGAGCAGCAATATCACGAATTTAGAGCCTCCCAAAAACCAGTTTACAGCCTGGAAAGAGGATAAATTAGATCGCGTAAAGGTCGCGGATCACCTTAACTCAGTGATCAAAAACATTGAGCAACCGTTCTTGATCGCCATAAACGCAACTTACGGTAGTGGAAAAACGTTTTTCATGAAAAACTGGCATCGCCAGATGCAGGAAGAAGCCAGAAATGTGGTGTTTTTCAACGCATGGAGCAGCGAATTGACGGATGATCCAATCGTGGCGCTGATCGCGGAAATAAAGGCGCAAATTCCGAAATTGGCCTCCGAAGACATGCAAGCCAGATTGTATCAATTACTGGACATCGCATCGCCATATATTGCCCGCAAACTCCCCGAAGAACAAAACGGTGAAAACGAAGGGCTAAACATCGCCCGTCAGAAACTCCAGAAACACGAAAAAATCATGGAAGCCATGCAGACGTTCCGGCGAGGGTTAATGTCTCTGGTCAGTGAGCTGGGTGAGCACGAGCAGCATTCAGATCGTCAAAAAGTCGTCATTCTCGTGGATGAACTCGATCGTTGCCGCCCCGATTACGCCATCGAAATTCTGGAATGCCTGCGTCATCTTTTCTACGTTCCCGGCGTTGTGATTGTTCTGGCCGTTGATAAAAAACAGTTGCGCAACACGATTGCGGGCATTTATGGCGGAGAAGCCTCGGGCGAGGGATATTTACGCAAATTTATCGACTGGGAACTCAGCTTCCCCGAACCACCTTACGGTCTCTTCGCAAAACATCTTTATGTCCATTCAGGAGTGAAGGATACGGGCATATTCCTTGAGGGGCGCGACCCGTACAAAGGAGAGGAACATTTAATCGAGGGCTTCGCCTTCTTTGCGGATATGCTAAACCTGACTCTGCGCCAGCAGGTGCATTGTTTCACCGAAATCAATTTGATTGCAAAACAGCTCAAGAAAGACGGTAAGGCTGATAAAGTCTTCGGCTTTCTGCTTGCCGCAATGGTCGCCAGCAAAATGGCGTACAGCGACCATCTGAGCAAATATGTCTTCGGCTATATCCCGATCACGGATTTTCTGCGTGAGCTAGAAGAACCGGGAATGGAAACCATAAAAAAATACTTACGCGTCTCATGGCTTGATTTCAAAATGCGATTGCATGCATGGTTCACAACTGAAGAAGAGGCCGAGATCATGCGCGCTGAAATGTCAGAAATCGACAAGGAAATCAATGAGATGATCGAAAGCCGCGTGATGAACAGCCGCGAACTCCCCTTGAAAAACCGTAAACACTATCTCAGCGGTGTTCTGGCAACTTACGACCAGTTAGATAAGAATGGCCTTCAGGAAGGGCAAGGGTCCGCCGCACAAGCCATCTACATGGACGTTGAAAAAGCATCTTTCCTGACCGCGTAAGCTCGTACGGGTATCTTAGCGGCACATCCATTTTTAGCGTGTATCCATTCAGCCCCCTCAAACGGAACGCGCTTTATCACTAAAAAAGAATCATGCTAGTTTTCTTCCGACACAGTTTTTCAGATTCAAAAACCTAAGGATACGAACATGGCAAAAATCAAGGTCGACACACCCGTAGTAGAAATCGACGGCGACGAAATGACACGCATCATCTGGGACTTCATCAAGAACAGCCTGATTTTGCCCTACCTTGATATCGATCTGAAATATTACGACCTATCGATCCAGAACCGTGACGCCACCGACGACCAAGTCACCGTCGATGCGGCAAAGGCCATACAGCAATACGGCGTTGGCATCAAATGCGCGACTATCACGCCGGACGAAGCGCGTGTAAAGGAATTCAACCTCAAGAAAATGTGGCGCTCTCCGAACGGAACCATCCGCAACATTCTGGGTGGAACGATTTTCCGCGCCCCGATAACCTGTTCCAATGTACCGCGCTACGTCCCCGGCTGGGAAAAGCCGATCACCATCGGCCGCCATGCCTTCGGTGACCAGTACAAAGCCACCGACCTCAAAATTCCCGGCCCCGGAAAACTGACGCTGACCTACGTCCCCGCCGACGGCGGCGAGCCGCAGGAACATGAAATTTTTGATTTCCCCTCAAGCGGCGTGGCAATGGGCATGTACAACCTCGATGACAGCATCGAAGGCTTCGCCCGCTCCAGTTTTAACTACGCTCTGATGCGCGGCGAACCGCTTTACATGTCCACCAAGAATACGATCCTCAAACAATATGACGGCCGCTTCATTGAAATCTTCCAGAGAATTTACGACGAAGAATTCAAAACCGAGTTTGAGAAAAGAGACCTTTGGTACGAACACCGCCTGATCGACGATATGGTTGCACAAGCCATAAAATCCAATGGCGGCTTTGTCTGGGCCTGTAAAAACTACGATGGCGACGTCCAATCGGATATCATCGCGCAAGGGTTCGGCTCACTCGGCCTTATGACCTCCGTCCTGCTGACGCCCGATGGAAAAACGGTCGAGGCTGAAGCCGCACACGGAACGGTCACAAGACACTACCGCCTGCATCAGGAAGGCAAGCCGACCTCAACCAATCCGATAGCCTCGATCTTCGCATGGACCAGCGGCCTGAAATACCGTGGAAAATTCGATAACAACGATGCTCTGGTTGAATTCTGTGAACTGCTCGAAGACGTCTGTGTCAAAACAGTAGAGCAGGGGCACATGACCAAGGATTTGGCATTACTCGTCGGCAAGGATCAGAAATTCCTCACCACACAGGAATTCCTCGACAAACTCGTCGAGAACCTTGAGGCCAGAAAAGCGGCATAAGGATCATGGCTTATATCTTGCCTTACTTGACGCCGATCAGAACACTGAAGTTTTCGTCTCTGACCTGAAACGCACATTCCTGCATATGCGTGAATTTGCTGTTCTTTTGTTCGCTGATGAAATGCTCGATATGCGGTTGTGACATAATGAAATGATAGCCGTTTTCATTCAGCTCACGCTTGACACCGTTCGCAGTAACATTTGCAATTTCTGACACCGCATCTTCGTAAGAGGATTCATGGCTGCCTAGAATAGGGCCGTAAATTTTACGCATAATCGGCATCAAAAGCATTCGGGGAAAGGTAAAACGAAGATGCAGGGAAGTGTTATCGGCCTCTGTCAGGGTAACAGTCACGATCAGATCATCATCATTCAAACCGTCCTGACGAAAGTCGGATTCCATGATGTTCTCTTCGAACATGGTCTCAAAGATCATAAAAACCTGATCCCGCACAACACGCGGAATTAATTCTGAAATATCGGACTGAATGTTATGAATTTTCCCCACCACACACCAGCTTGGTTGTCAAAACCGACGCCTTCACATGCCAGTATTGCCCAAATACCAGACACTCACAAGCATCGAGTCCTTTAAATAAGGATCACCTTATATTTTCAACAATAAGAGTTAAGGAAAATATAATGTTAACCTATTGTTACAAAAAAGAAATAGCGCATCTTTACAAATAAATCTTTCCTAAGGACTCTTGTCTTAATCTGTGAATTGTGTTTTCCTTAACGTGCAGTCGTCCTGGCTGTTTGAATTTCCTTACGGCTTAAATGATGCGCAACGCAGCCAAAAACACGTTTTGGAACACTAGAAAGAGCATATTAACGCTCGTTTTTCTGCTTACGTACTGCATGAGCAGTGGCCTCGCCTATGCTCAGGATTTGAACATGCAGAATGAACAGGAAGCAAAGGCTTTTCTGCGCTCTCTGAACTATATCCGCGGCCTTGACCGCCATACCGAAGAAACCGTGATCGGCGTGTTGTACAGCACATCAGTAGACCGCAGTCGAATTGATGCGGATGTTGCAATGAACAGAATTTCAGAAGCTTTAAAGAAAAACCCGACAAAGGCAACAGTCGAAACAAGAATTATCGCGCTCGAAGACATGGCGCAGGAAAAAAACATCGATATTTTAATGATAAATGCATCGCTTTACCCGAAATACAGCGAGTTAAAAGAAATTGCAGAAAAAAATAAAATATTAAACATAAGCATGGATCCTGCTTGCGCCGAGCAAGAATCCTGCGCAATCAGCATTCACGTTGGTAAAGGCGTTGAAATTTTTTTAAACGAAAAAGCATTAACACGCAGCGGCTATGACGTAGACGCTGCATTTCGCTTTATGGCGACACGTATTTAGAGGGGCACCATGAAACCGATATCAAGTTACAAAAAATATTTGTTAATCGTCTCCCTAGTTGCAGCAACATGCATGTCGACAGGCGCTTTCGCGCAGAACGTCGATCATACCGGCTTGGAAGAACTTTATGGCGAGCCTGTCACCACAAGTGCGACCGGAAAACCGCAAGTCGTTTCTAAAGCACCCGTCTCTATGGAAATTATCACGGATGAGGAAATCAAGACGAGCGGCGTGTACGATATCGCACAACTCCTGCGACGATATGCCGGTGTCGATGTTTCCCGAAATTTCCGCAATCAGGCCGACGTAAACATTCGTGGCTATAACCAACCTCTGGCCAACAGGCTGCTCGTTCTGATTAACGGAAGGCAAGTATACATGGATGTGTTTGGGTTCACACAATGGAACACATTCCCGATCCGCATAAACGAAATCAAACAAATTGAAATTGTAAGAGGGCCAAACACGTCGCTCTTCGGCTTTAATGCCGCATCAGGTGTGATCAACATCATCACCTATAACCCGCTTTATGATGATGTCGACGATGTTGAGGCTCGTATCGGCAGTCGCGGCTATCACTCTCTCTCGGGCATGGGAACAGAAAAGCTAAATGACAACGTCGCGGTCAGAGTATCCGGTGAAAGAACCTCCTTCGATGAATTTCCGCACAACGACAGAATTAACTCTTCGCGTGTTCCTAATGCGGCTGCTGAAAATGCGTTCGAACGTGACGCGCTGAACCTCGATGCCCAGATGCAAATCAACGACAAAACCGATGTAAGATTTGAAACGGGTTATAACAATTACTTGGGCGATAACTTGACCTTTTACAATACTGCGCGGGCTCTGAGAACGATGACCAGACATGCCAAAGCGGATCTGAACTATGACATGGGCACGAACGGAGTACTCGGCCTGACCGCCTATCACAACTCGACAAGCATTACAGTAGGACGCCAGCGCTTTAACATCTTCCCGAATTTTTCAATTGATAACACACTCACGGCGGTGCAGGGGTCTTATCTATTCTCGCCTTATCCTGACCATAATCTGAGACTGAGTGCCGAGTACCGTCATAACTATGCGGATGGTGAAGCGTTCGGAACAATGACGGATGACAGTTTCGAAATGGATATCTATTCGGCAGGTGCGATGTGGGATTGGCGCATCAATGATAAATGGACGTTCTCGAACGCTGCCAGAGTAGATCATTGGACAACCGATAGGGACTCGACCCTGAATACATCGGACACAAAAATTGATTTGCCGAATACGGATCTCGAGCCGGATGACACGGAGTTTAGCTTCAACTCAGGTCTTGTTTATCAGGTTGATCAGGACGCATCGGTGAGATTGTCTCTGGGGCGTGGCCTACATATTCCGAGCCTTGTCGAACTGGCCTTTGATGAAAATACGTCACCTTTTTCTGAGCTTTACGGGAATCCCAATCTGGACACGGAAATAAATTATACTGCTGATTTGGGCTACACACGCAATATGCCGGAGCATAATTTTTTCTTCGGCGGGAATGTGGTCTACCAGCAAATCCATGATCTGATTGTTCCGACAGTCAGGGATTTCGGAGGCGGAAATGCAAAGGCAGATTACACATTTGAAAACGTCGGTGATTCCGAAGCTGTGTTTCTGGAATTATTCGCGAAAGGTAAACTCTTTGAAGACAAGCTGCGCTGGAATGTAAACTACACATACTCTGTGCTTTCCGATGACCCGTCAGGTGACCCCGACCACAGGTTCAATTTCGAGGATCAACAACCGGACCATAAAGTCAATCTGGTTCTGGACTATTTTCAGGGGCCGTTCCAGATCGGTGGGGATGTCAGTTTTGTTTCTGGTTCCCATTATTCAGGTGTCACGGCAGACTTTTTCGACTCTTATGCCGAACGGGAAGTCAGCTCGTACTTTGTATTGAATGCACGCGCTGCATATAACATTACCGATAAGACAAGGATATCGATTGAAGGGTTTAATCTGGCGGAAGAGCATGAAGAACGCCCCTTCTTTGTGCAGTCACCTTTGATTGGACGTGACGGTGCAAATGAGCTTGGCCGTACGGTCATCATGTCCATTCGCCACGAATTCTAGATGCTGTAAACAGTCGGGTCCGCCTCAATATTTTTTTCCTGAATTGGAATCAATAAAGTAAACGTCGTCCCTTCGCCGACCTTACTGTCAACGGTGATACCGCCGTTCCAGCTTTTCAAAATCCCGAAAACAACAGACAGACCAAGACCTGTACCCTTACCGACATCTTTTGTACTGAAAAACGGTTCGAAAATCTTTGCCTTTGTTCGCTCATCCATGCCGCAACCCGTATCGGAAATGTCTATCAATAAATATCGGCCCGATGCCATATTATAAGAATTACCTTGTTCAAGTGTTTCCGCGCGACTGGAAATTCTAATATTGCCTTCCTCATTCATCGCATGACAGGCATTGCGGATGAGGTTCGTAAGAATTTGGAAAAAACCTGTTTTGTTAATACGGACAACCTCGTCCTGATCCGTGCTGTCAAAAGTCAGATCTTCAGCATCAAGCTTAACACCTTCGGGAATATTATCCTTCAGGAGCGGGATATTCTGATGAAGGACATCTTGAATTTTGATCTCCTCCAGTGAGGTGCTGTCCTGACGGGTAAAGGCCAGCATGTCGGTAACAATATTCTTGGCAAACAGCGCATACTCATAAATGACTTGCGTCAACTGCTGCTTGTCTTTGAATTGTTCATCTTGTGAGAATTGGGTATTCAATGCCTCACTCAACCCCAGAATAGGCTGCAAGGCGTTATTGATTTCGTGCGCCATCCCGCCCGCCATTTCTCCGACTGAAACCAGATTCTGTTGCTTCTTGGCATTTTCCTGTCTGAGTTTTTCTTCCGAAATATCTTCAAGAATAAGGCTGTATTTCACGGCTACGCCATTTGCATCGCGAATGGGCGCCAAATGCATTCTTGCCCAAAACATCTCTGTATCCTTGCGGTGGCACTGAATTTCTCTGGAAATGCTTAAGCCCTTATCAACGGCCGAGCGGATGCCCGATAGCGTAAGCCTGTCTGTTTGCTCGCCCGCCAGAAATTCAAAAGATTGCGATAAAAAGTCTTCGACGTGGTAGCCCGTAATTTTACTGAAACTGTTATTCATGTAGTCGACCGTGTGCTTTCCATCCTTGTATTTCAGGATGACAAGACCCGTCTTACTGGCTTCCAGTGCGTTCATAAACGCTTCAGCACGCTGCTGAGAGTCACGCAATGCCATTTCCTGATTACGCTTGTCAGTAATGTCACGCAGGAAAACACGCACAAGCATCTTGTTCTGCAACTCAACAAATGTTGTATAGCGTTCATAATATTTGTCGTTCACCTGCTTAACTTGCAGCAGCGATGATTTGTTAAGGCGCATGCCCTCAATCTGAAGATCAAAAAAATCTTTAAAGATCGGGTGGACTGTTCCGTCTACCATATACATATTCGGGAATTCTTTTTGCGCGGCCTGATTCATATACGTAATCATACCGTTCTCATTCAACTCGATAATCGGATCGGGGTTTTTTTCAGGAATAGAGGCAAGACGCCGCGCATTAACAGCCGTTTGCTGGAAAATTTTCAAAGCCTCGATCATTTCCGCAACTTCGTCCATCCGGTGTGTTTCCGGCAAATCAAGGTGAAGATCACCCGCCGCAAGTCCGGTCATTTGCTGGGTAATCATATCAACCGGCCTAAGAATACGGACTTTTAAGAACAAAAAGAGGATGTAAAGAATCGCAACGGCTATAAAACCCGCAGCCGTAATAATCATAAGACGCTGTATTAAGTCTCGCAGATTTTCACCCAAAGCAGATTGAGAAGGCGAGGCAACAACACGTTCAACCTCTTCGGCGGCCTTAAGCGTTTGCTTAAGCTGTTCCCTCCATTCTTCGTAAGTTACGGGAAACTCGACCCCTAGCAGCGATGCGGCATAGATCTGCCTGCGCATCTGGTCAAGGTCCAGAAACCTGTCCTCAAGGTTCTGCAAAGCCGTGAACAACATGAACGCATTATCTTTCGATGTATAATGGCGCTTTTGTACAATTTTCTCGATTTGTAAGGCCAGATACTCCCGCTTTTCCTGAGCCGTATCCCTTAAAACAGTCAGTTTTTGCAACGTACTTTCTTCAATTTGGCCTTGCTCCTTTAGCATACTCAAAATAAAGACACCCTCATGGCTGGTCACATCAAAGAGTGTTTGCGCGGAGAGCTGTACCTGCAAGACCTGCTGGATGGCAAACTGACCGGGATTTTGCGGTTGGATGATGTCACTTTGCAGCAAATGCAGCGCAGAATTTAGATTTTTGTGCGCATCAAGAAAAGTATCAAGATGGACATATTCGCGTTGTTCGATTTTAGCATTGATCATGTCCAGCGTATTTTTGGCATCTGCGATATCAGTGAGGGCAAGACTCGCCATCTGCGAAGAGCTGAGTTTTGAAACTTCTTCAATCAGAGCATCATATCGCACATCGCTGGCCATGCGTGCCGTACGCCATGCCCCAAAGTCCTGTTCTTCCTGTTTGTCATCATCATATGAGAGCAGCAGGGCGCCTTCGGACATTTCATCAGCTAGAATGTAGCTGTATTCCCGAATCAGACTAACCATGTAGTTCTGGCTTTTCAAAGTACTGGATACGGCAAAGGCATTAACAGTATCGGTAAAAATAATCAAAATCGGACTGAAAACAATCAACCCGACACCTGCAAAAAACAGAAGAAACGTCTGGTGAATATTCAGGTGATATCGTTTTCCATCTTGAGACTGAGCGGCGTCCATCGGTCACTCTCCGTCAGTGCTTTTCTCAAGAACGCTGTCAACAACCATAAAAAGTTCGTCATGCGTAAAAGGCTTGCGAATGATGCCGTTAATCTGGTCTTTCAAAGAATCCAAAGGATCAACCGTTGCAATTTTATTCCCGCCACCTGAAATCGCGATAATCGGAAGATCAGCCTTGATATCAAGCACATGGGAAATGAACTGCAAACCGTCCATCTCCGGCATTTGGATATCTGTAATAATCAAATCGCATGTATCAACATTCTCTTTAAGGACTTCCAGACCTTTGACGCCGTTTTCGGCAATCAATGTCGTATGGCATTCCGCCATCAGCATTGTTTTGAGTGTAATAACAACACCCGGCTCATCATCAACAATCAGGATATTGGCCATCAATCAGTCTCCCGTTGCTGAGAGGAAACGACAGGCAGGAAAATTGATGCGCAAGTTTTGCCGCCATCGCCATTCGTCAGGGTCACCGTACCGCCGAGACTGCGCGCCAATCTGAAGGATTGCCAAAGACCAAGACCCTTATGGACAGTCTCATCTTTGGTTGTAAAAAGAGGTAACAGCGCTTTTTGCAAAATAGCATCATCAACCCGCTTGCTGTCCGACAAAATCTCTATGACAAAGTAGGAGCGCTGTTCCACACCCAAATGCTTTGATGTGTCGGCATCTGCATTAATAATCTGAGTTTGAATTTTTACAGAGCCATCATGTTCGGAAGCAACTTCAAACGCATTTTTTAGAAGACGCTGCAAGATAGCCGAAACCGTTTCAGCCTCATTAACAAGAAGCGCACTTTTAGCATCCTTATTCGGATAATCAAACGACAAAGCGCCGATTTGATCTTTGAATTCACCCTCTGCTTCATCGACAACCAATTTCAAGGATTCTTCACACAAAGCCGATGCTGAGACATGAATATCTTCCGAAGAGGCGCCGGACATTACGGCAATGCCTAGATCATCATTAAAATCCTTCAGCAAAACCGAATAGTCGTGGGTATGATTAATAAATTCGGATAAGGCATCATCCGTATTCTGCATACGCAAAACTTCGCTAAATCCCAGAACCGGACAAATAAGGTTGCTGTATTTATGCGTAATATTGCCAATGATGTGGTCAAGCGAATTAAGAACGCCGTAATCCGCATGAACGGAGGTAATTTTCATAACTAAATCTATATTTTAAGAAAACGCCTTATTACTCTTTCTTAAAGTATGTCCGAGTTCTTAAAATAACCTTTAGGCCAATAAAAAATTCACAAAAAAGAGAAAAATCTTTAGATTTTAGTTACCTGATATCTGTAACCTATGCATAGGACACATACTCAAGCAATGATGGGATGAAATGGCTTCCACAGACTATAAAGATCTCCGAATTCTGATCGTAGATGATTATATGATTATCAGAAAGCTTGTCAGTCAGCAGCTTTCGATGATGGGCATAACATCTGTTGATACTGCTGTAGACGGCATAGATGCGGAAAGTAAAATGAAAAGAGAAGATTACGACATCATCTTGCTGGATTGGGGAATGCCAAAGAAGGATGGTTTTGAAGTCCTTCAGAACTGCAAACAAGGAAACGAAAAGAAATTCAAAAACGTGGCATTCATCATGTTAACGGGTGAAAGCGAAACAAAATCCGTAAAAGACGCGCTGGATGCCGGCGCAACATCCTATTTGGTCAAACCGGTGGATTTTGATTCTTTGAAGTCAAAAATCGACAGTGCCGTCGATTGGCTGGAGAAAAGGCGGGTGTCCCAATGACCGAAGAAAGATTACAGCGTATCCAAAAACTGGTGTCCGAACTCAAACACGAAATTTCGGCTGTTATCACAGGCTCGGTGTCGAATATCATCGATGTGATGTTCGACAACAACATACAACTGGTTGAAGATGAATATAAAACTGCCGGAAAAAAGACCATAAATGTTCTTGTGAACAGTGAACAGGAATACATGAACACAACTTTGCGCTTCGCATTTGAGGAAGAGCTGTTGGAAAAGCTGGTCACGGACATTTACGGAGAAATCGACGAAGCTGACAAGGATAAGATGCTCGAAGACTGCGCGTGCGAAATCGCAAACGTTGTTGGCAAGCGTGTTAAGGCATTACTGAATTCTCACGGTATGGATATCAAAATGGGATTGCCGCAAATCGAGCGCAGTGCCGATAACGATATCAACCCGTCCGATGTCACGCATATCCATTTTGCACTGGGAGAAGATCAGATGAATGTGGATTTTGCGTATTCTATGAAAAGAGCTTAATTATAAATAGTATTGTGAAATCAAACTCTTAAGCAGCCTTCACTTCACTAATCAACTCTTCCCAATTCCCGATAACATGATCGATGGCAAACTGCCTGTGGCTTTCGATGCTGTTCGCGCCGTATTGAGCGCGTAAACTTTCGGAATCCATCAGGGTCTTCAAACCTTGTGCAAAAGCCTCAAAGCGATCCTCGCCTTTGACCAGAATCCCGTTATGCCCGTCACGAATAACCTCGTTCGTACCCGGACAATCCGCAAACCCGACAACAGGTAGACCGTATGTCATCGCCTCGACGGTTGCCAGTCCGAACGCTTCATAACGCGAGGGCATGGCAAACAGGGACGCCGTGGTGTATTCCGTGCCGATCTTACGGGACAAACCGGGCAGACTGACCCGTTTCTCTAGTCCGAGTGACGCAACAAGCTGTTCAAGCGTCTTGCGCAAGCCGCCTTCACCGATAATCTTCAAATCCCATTGCGGATAGTCATCGGCAAGCATTGCAAACGCCTTAATCAACGTCTCCTGATCCTTTTGCGCTTCTAGTCGCCCGACATTCAGGATAATCGGCCTGTCAGTATCATTCTGCTCCTTCGCCTTCTGATAGGAGGAAAGGGGGCGCGCAACAGGGTTTGGTACAACCCGCATCCGTCCGCGCATATAAGGCGGATAAGTCTCACGAATTTTCTCTGAAATCACGGTAATGCGCTTGATGAAGAGAGAGCTGAACGCAAACAATGCAAACTCCAGCTTCCTGTCCTTGTAATGATCGGGAACGATATGCTCGCTTGCAATAACGGGAACGCCTGTAAACATCAACGCAATCGCCATCGGAATGAACATACTGTGCATAAATGCCACGACGGCATCGGGTTTTTCCTGCCTCACAACGCGGCGAATATCGCGCATCCGCTTTAAAGTATCGAACAGACCCGAGCGTTTGCCTGTCGCGCCGATGCCTAGATCAATGCGCCGAACCTTCTGATGCAGCGGGTAAAACGACTCGCCGCCCTGCTGGTCAAACGTCAGCAAGGAAACATCATACCCTTTGCGCGCCAAGCCCGCCGTCACATCGGCCAGTACGCGTTCAGCGCCGCCATGGGCATTATTCATCGTTTTAATGGCATAAATGAGTTTCAAAAGTAATCCTGCCTTACATTACATTTAACAGCTTCGCACCAGCACCGAACACTTTATACGCGCTACAATCTAATCGCGCAAATAAAACACAGTAAGTTGTTGTAGTAAAATCTATTTATGGTATTTAACCAGAGATCTTAGATATTCACCGTATCCGTTGTTGCTATGCCGGTCCGCTGCATCTTCCAAGGCCTGCAGACTAATAAATTTCTTGGCAAAGGCAATTTCCTCAAGACAGGCGATCTTCAATCCCTGACGTTTTTCAACAATGCGTATGAATTCGCCGGCCTCCAATAACGAGTCATGCGTGCCCGTATCAATCCACGCATAACCGCGCCCCAGACGCTCCGTGCTCAAATCTCCGCGTTTAAGATACGCGGTATTAACATCCGTAATCTCAAGCTCTCCGCGTTCAGACGGCTTAATGCTTTTGGCAATGGAAACGACATCCCCGTCGTAGAAATAAAGTCCCGTGACCGCCCAATGCGACTTCGGGTTTTTTGGCTTTTCTTCAAGTGAAACAGGCTTGTTGTCCTGATCCAGATTCACAACGCCAAAACGCGCAGGGTCAGAAACCTGATAGGCAAAAATCGTAGCACCCGTCTCTTTGGCATTGGCACGCGCCAGATAATTCCCCAGATCATTCCCATGGAAAATATTATCCCCCAGAATAAGGGCACACGGCGCACCACCCAGAAAATCCTCGCCCAGAATAAACGCCTGCGCCAGACCGGCCGGTTCCGGCTGCACCACATAGCTAAGGGAAAGCCCCCACTGCGATCCGTCCCCCAGCAAGTCCTCAAACTGGCTGCGGTCGCGCGGAGTGGTAATAATCAGGATATCCTTAATACCGCTAAGCATAAGCGTACTCAGCGGATAATAAATCATCGGCTTGTCATAGACGGGCAATAACTGCTTGCTGACGGAGAGCGTAGCAGGATGAAGCCTTGTCCCGTGACCGCCTGCCAGAATAATGCCTTTTCGTGGTTGTGTTGTATCGCTCATATCAAATTCATAATCTTTATTAATATATATAATCAGGACGCCTGTTTCAGCCCTTGCCGCTGTGCATGGATGCCGTCGGCGATCTCTTTGCACCACTCAAGGTTCTCAAGATACCATGCCACCGTCGCGCGTAAACCGCTCTCCAGACTTTCCTGTGGTGTCCATCCCATATCCTGTGTAATCTTTGAGAAATCAATCGCATAGCGCAGATCATGCCCCGGCCTGTCCGTCACATAGGTAATCAGCCTGGCATAACTCTCCCCCGATCCGTCAGGTTTCAGATCATCCAGAATACTGCAGATCATTCTGGCCATATCAATATTGGCAACTTCCGCATCGCCGCCGACATTATATTTCTCGCCCGTCTTACCCTCTTTGAGAACAAGACAGAGCGCCCGCGCATGATCCTCCACATAAAGCCAGTCCCGCACGTTCTTGCCTTCGCCGTAAATCGGGATGTCTTGCCCCGAAAGCGCATTAAGAATAATGACGGGAATAAGTTTTTCAGGATACTGGTATGGGCCGTAATTATTCGAACAATTCGATATCACAACAGGCAGACCATACGTCTCATGCCATGCCCGAACCAGATGATCGGACGAGGCCTTACTGGCGGAGTAGGGAGAATTCGGATTATACGGAGTATCTTCTGTAAACTGCCCCGTTTCCCCGAGGGTACCGTAAACCTCATCGGTAGAGATATGATGAAAACGAAAACGATCCTTTTTCTCGCCCTCCAAAGAAGTGTAATACGCCCGCGCCGCCGCCAGCATATTATATGTGCCGACAATATTGGTCTCTATAAAAACAGACGGCCCGTCAATCGAGCGGTCAACATGCGACTCCGCTGCAAGATGCATCACCGCATCAGGCTTATGCCGAGCAAAGATCCTCGCCAGAGCCGCCGGATCACGGATATCCGCATGTTCGAAAGTATAACGCGGATGATCGGCAATCGGCGCAAGCGTGGACAAATCCCCCGCATAAGTCAGCGCATCGAGATTAATAACCTCGTCATCGGTAAAATGAATTATGTGGCGACATACCGCGGAACCTATAAAGCCCGCACCACCTGTCACGAGTATTTTCATCTTGTTTCCCAAACCTTTCGGACGCTTTCTTTTAGCGGTATTTGTGCCCGCCAGTCCATGTCTTTTTCTATCCGCGAACAATCCAGAACGTTATAAGGAACGTCAATGCCGCGCCCGTCTTCATAACGAACCGGTACGGTTTTACCCGTAACATCCTGTACGCAGGAGATAATATCGTTGATACTCATCCCGGCGCCGCTGCCCACATTATAGATTTTCCCTAATGCTTTTTCTGACCGCGCGCACGCGACAACGGCGTTCGCCAGATCAGAAACATCAAAATAATCCCGAACCGTACTCCCGTCGCCCCAGACGCATAAATCCTCTCCCGTAAAGGCAGCATCGACAGCCGCCTTCACAAGACCTTTCGTTTGCCCCCCGCCAACAGGGTTGGCCACACGCAGTATCGTATAATTCCACGGCGCATCTACAGACGCCTCAATAAAGCTGTTTTCAATCAACAGCTTGCCCTGTCCGTAAGCGCTAATGGCTTGCGTCTGAAAATCCTCATCAATCGGGTGTGGCGGCACTTTCCCGTAAACGGCCCCGCCGGAAGATACATAAATCAGATGTCTGAGGGGGAAATCCTCATCCGCCAAAGCCTTGAGCAAGGCCTGATAGGGATGCACGTTTAGCGCAATCTCATCTTCAAGGGTCAAAGACCCGACCCGCGAAGCACTGACAAGAAATACCGCCGTATCGCAGCCCGTCAAATGCGGGAGATACGCCGCAGTATCGGAAAAATCATTAGCATATCGGCTAATGCCCTTATTTTCGGCCACAGGAAAACCCTCAAAGTGCCGCGCAAAAAGGCGAATATCTGAAAAATCTTTACGCGCTTCTGCAAACGCCGAAGCGACATGCCGCCCGATAAAGCCGTTCGCCCCCCATATCCCGATTGTTTTTCCTGCTTTTCCGTGCATCATAAACTCATAAATAACACATCAGAGTTAAAAGCTAAGCGGTTGCCGTATCAATGACAACGATAAAAACAACGGAAAAACCGCCTGTCCATCTATACAGAACGTGAATATGAAGCTAGAACCTTCTATGATACTCATGAATGAATGCCGCAGGAGCACTAAGGACTAAGGCCATGCAACAGACAAATGCACAAGTAAAACAGCAGGGAACAACAGAAGAAACAAACGCAATGGAAAGCAAGCCGGAAACAACGCAGCCTGCAAATGAAGCCTTACAGCCGGAAAGTAGCGCGCAAAAAGAAGACAAAAAGGACGATCGCAGCATTTGGTCAAGAGCTTGGAACCGAGCCTGTACGTTCCGCTTTATCAAGCACAAACTCTCCACACGCAACATCGACAAACTCTGTGAAGAATTCAAAACGGATAAGCTCACACTTGTCATTCACTCTGAAGACGTAAATTACCGCCCGTACTTCCCGAACGCGTACACCGTTACAAAACGCAAAGACAAAAAGGCCGACATGCACGTCGATCTTTATTACGAAGAACTCAGCAAAATTCCCGATGAATCATACGAAGTCATCTTGTGTACGGGGCTTCTCGAACATATCCCCGATCCTCAGCGCATCATCAATGACTTCCACAGAATTCTGAAACCCGGCGGACACATTATCATTGGCGCGAGCGCGGTGTTTTCATTCCATGAATGCCCGAACGACTTTTACCACTTCACCCCGTTCTCCTTTAAACTGCTGTTCAAGGATTGGTCTGAAATCAAGATGCTGCGCGGCTCAAGCCAACCATTCGATACAATCTCCATCCTACTGCAACGTATCCTTCTGCAGACGAAAACATTTCCGCTCATCCGTCCCTTTATCGAGCTGCTATGTCTGATACTGCCTCTCTTCGATAAACTGATCTACAAACAGTATGACAATTTCGGCCACATGGAAGACGACCGCGAAATCGACTCCATGCTCCCGTCGAACATGCACGCCGTGATCGTGAAATAATAATCGGATACCCGTTCATGGCCGTTTCAATCGTCAACAAAATTTTCAGAAGACTGTTCTCCTACGGCACAAGGGCGGGGCGGCAGTTCGCAAGGCTGAAATGCAAGTTGATCGGACAGATCAAACTGGCCCCGACAACGGTAATCGCCCCGAAAGCAAAGCTGATTATCGACAAACATAGTGATCTGGAACACGTCATAGAAATCGGGTCAGGCAGCATTATTAAAGATTATGCTATGCTATGCCCGCGTACCGGATTTATAAAAATAGGCAAAAAATGTTCGGTAAATCCATATTGTGTGTTGCTTGGCTATGGCGGGATTACGATCGGGAATTATGTCCGCATCGCCGCACATACCTCTATCATTGCCTTCAATCATAATTTTGATGACACGGATCAAACCATCTACGAGCAGGGCAACAACGACAAGGGAATTGTCATCGAAGATGATGTTTGGATAGGCACAGGCGTCAGAATTCTCGACGGCGTAACCATCGGTACGGGGTCGGTCATTGGCGCGGGAAGTGTTGTGACAAAAGACATCCCCCCATACTCGATTTGTGTTGGCGTTCCTGCCAAGCCGATCAAACAGCGATCACGCAATATCGATGAAAATAATGCCGGCAAAAATAACACTGAAAAGGATATTGTAAATTCGTAATGACGCAGGATTTAAGTCATAAAAACAACGGACAAGACAAGCCCTTAGTCACAATCGGCATAACCTGCTTCAATGCGCATGATACAATCCTCAAAGCCATTGACGGAGCCTTTACGCAGGACTGGCCGAACCTCGAAGTTGTCGTCGTTGATGACGCATCCAAAGACAACTCGGTTCAGCTCATAGAAGACGCCACAAAGAATGAACCGCGCGTCAAACTCATCCGCCATACCGAAAACAAAGGCTTTCCGTCAGCCCTCAATACAATCCTTGAAAATGCCTCCGGCGAATTCATCGCTTTCTTCGATGACGATGACATCAGCGCACAAAACCGCATCACCGCCCAAGTCGAGCGCATCATGTCCTTCGAAAGCAATTCCAACGCAGACAAGGTGCTGTGCTACACAAACCGTAATGTGGTTGAGTCCGAAACCATGAAACCATTATACAGCTTCGAGGCAATCGGTCGTAAGCCGAAAGAGCCGAGCGGCGAAAAAGTCGCGGACTTTATTCTCTGGAGCTCAGGAGAAAAAGGCTACACATGGGGGATGTTCGGAAGCTGCACGCTTATGATGCGAACAGATGTCTTGAGAGAACTCGGCGGCTTTGATCCTCATTTCAGGCGAAATACGGAATGGGACATGGCTGCGCGCGCGGCCTTTGACGGGGCGCATTTTATCGCCTGTGACGCGGAATTGGTCACACAGATCAAAACCCGCACCAGTGATAAATCAGGAAAAATTCCACTGCGCTACAGTCTGGATCTCAGAAAGAAACACCGTGAGTATCTGGAAAGAAAGGGTGTCTATACACTCGCCTGTATTATGGCATATTCCCGCTTTTACGGCGGCAAAGGTAAAAAGTACAAAAGCCTGTTCTTTCAGGGTATTGCGGCAATGATGGCTCCGCGCAAACTTCTTCTGCCTGCTCTGAAAAAACGGATGGGAGGAGCACCATAAACCTCATCAGGCAAAAAATAAACAATCTGCCCGACGGATACAGATCCGTGGTAATGAACCTGTTTTTTGTATTCGGATTTCGAATTATCCAAAAAATACTGACCGTCGCGGCCATGTACTTTTTTGTCCGCGCGGTCGATCAGGAATCTTTCGGCGAATATAACCTGATCATCACCCTCATTAGTGTTCTCTCCATCTTCTCGCTTCCCGGTCTGGGAAACGCTTTAATGCAATCCGTCGCCCGCGGTTACAAGGGCACATACAGGTTTTCAATAAAATACACATTGGGCGGAAGCTTGATCATCACCTATATCATGCTGGTTATGGCGGCGTGGTATTGGAACAATAATAATGATCTGGCACTCGGGTTGATTATTGGCGCTTTGACTGTGCCGGGAATGCAGGGGCTGAACTACTGGAAAAACCTCTATAAAGGCATTGAGGATTTTAAAACCATAAGCCGACAGGGCGTAATCCTCTCTTTCCTCCGCTCGACTTTGATGATCGTCGCCGTTTTGACTGTACCGGATAACTACCTTCTTCCTTTGTTGATTTTCATCGGTCTGGCGGCAATACAGAACGTATACTTCACGCTCTCGGCACTAAAAAAAATTGCGCCTGACGAGCCTGTAGAGCAGGAAAGTTTCCGCTACGGGATAAAAACCACCACCTATTCAATCTTCAACACCATAGCCAACCACATCGACAAAATTTTGGTGTTTTACTTCCTCTCGCCAGCCGCTCTGGCGGTTCTGGTCGTCGCCGACAAACTGCCCGAAATGATAAAAGCCCTGATACAGGATTTAGGAACGGTATTGGCACCGCGCTTTGCAAAACATAAGGAATATGACAGACGCACAGACAAGCTGGTCAATCTTTTCTCTCTGGCCGTAGGAACATGTCTTGTCGCTTTTGCATTTATTGCCATGCCCCTGTTCATCACGCTTATTTTCGGCGAAGGCTACAATGAATCAATTCCATATGCGCAGGCACTATTATGTTCGGTAGCCATCGGAAACGCAGCGCAAATGCGCGCGCGCTATATCTCCTCCAAACTGGACGCAAAAAGCTTCAAGGAGATAACAGTGATTATGTCGGTCACTCGCATTATGTCTTCTCTTGTGCTGGTGCCGCTTTTGGGGCTTTGGGGCGCAATCATTTCAACATTCATCTACCGCATAGTCATGACGATAACGGTTTACCTCATCATGAGAAAACGCTATCTAATACCTTCATAACCTTGGATTTTTAACGATCAGGCAATAAAAGTGACGGACACAAACCCGCCTCTCATCACAATCGGCATATCTTGCTACAATTCCGCGGACACGGTAAAACGTGCGGTAGAGAGCGCACTGGCGCAGGACTGGCCGAACCTTGAAATCCTAATCGCCGATGACGGCTCCTCCGATAACACCGCCGATATCATCCGCAAAACCATAGAGGGCAGGGATAACGCCCGCCTGATGGTTTATGATAAAAACAAGGGCTTTGCCGGATCGCTGAACACGATCATCGCCGAAGCCAAAGGCGACTTTCTCGCGATATGTGATGACGATGACATCAGCGCACCTGAGCGCATCCGCAAACAATACGAGCGTATCGTAAACTACGAAAGAAAAGCAGGAACGGACAAAGTCATATGCCACGCCGCCAGAACGCAAATTTTTCCAAACGGTACGAGTCGTTATGAGCCAACCATGGGAACAGACGAAACCCGCGCCCTTGCCCCGAACGGCCCCGACGTCGCCGATCGCATCCTGACCGGAAAATTGACCCCCGATGTCGTCGGCTCCTGCGCAAATTGTTCACGCATGGCACGTATTGGGATATTCCGCGAGATGAAAGGCTATGACGCGGCGATCAGACGCGCCGAAGACACGGATTTCAATATCCGCTTTGCGATTGCCGGCGGACATTTCGTAGGCATAGCCGAACCGCTGGTAACCCAGACCATGACGCTCGGCGCAGAAAAAACCTTCGACCGCGAGGAACTGGCCGAAACCTACCTGCTGGAAAAACATAAAGAGTATTTGACGCAAACAGGCTGGTATAATTTCTGTAACAAGTGGCTAAAGGCGCGTTATAAGTACATGAAAAACGACTATATCGGAATGGCGTTAACGCTCGTATTTCTTGGCTTGCGTCACCCGATAAAAATGTGCCGAAAGGCCATGTGGATCATCCCCGCAACATCAACGCGCAACAGCTACAAAAATTGGCATCACCGTAAGTTCGATGAACAGAAAGCGGGGCAGGCATGACCAATCAAGACACAGCCCCGCCGCAAGAATTTCCTCTGATCACAATCGGCATGTGCTGCTACAACTCCGAAGATACGGTTGCACGCGCAATCGACAGTGCATTGGCACAGGACTGGCCGAACTTTGAACTCCTGATTGTTGACGACGGCTCGAAAGATAAAACGCCGGACATCATTAAGGCAAAAATCGAGGGGCACCCCAACGCCCGCCTCATTCAACATGAAGTGAACAAGACATTTCCCGGCGCACTCAATACGGTTCTGTCCGAATCGAAAGGCGAATTTATCGCCATTTTCGATGACGACGACGAAAGCCGCCCGAACCGCTTGAGCGTTCAATATAAAACCATAATAGACTACGAAACCGAAACAGGCGCCAAACTGGTCGCGTGCTGGGGCTCGGGTGTGCGCCGTTATCCGAACGGCTACGAAGTCCGTTTTCAGGCCATCGGCTCCGAAGAGATAGTCCCGAAGGGCACAATGATCGCCGACCGCATTCTCTATTACGAGCAGGAGGAGGGCGTATGCTATGGCAGCGGCACGCCGAGCTGTTCTCTCATGACCCGAAAATCCACCTATGACATAGCAGGCCCCTATGATGAAACCATGTTCCGCAGTGAAGATGCGGATTTCGCGATCCGCTTCGGCATGAAGGGCGGGCACTACATCGGCTGCAAGGAAGAAGTCATCATCCAGTATTCGACAGGCGGCAATGAAAAAAATGCGCAAAATATGTATAACAGCTATCGCTTGGTCATGGAGAAATACAAGGACTACCTGATCAAAAAGAAACGCTTCAATTACGCGATGACATGGAACAAGCTGCGCCTGCATCACTTTTCCAAGAATATCCCGAAAGCCTGCCTGACACTGGCTTATCTGTTTCTGCGCCACCCTGTTCTGACATGGGGGCATTTCTGGGACACCGCCCCCAAACGCCTGATCCATGAATGGAAAATGGCGCGCAAACCTAAAAACGGTACGCCGCAATGAAGATCATCTGCGTCAATCGTAAATATCATAACATCGTCGGCGGTGTAGAGCGCATGTCCATTGCCCTGATGAATGAAATGAGCCGCCGCGGACACGATGCACACCTCCTGAGCCTTGACGCAAAAGACGCGCAGGCATTCTATGATCTGGAGCAAAACGTGCAATGGCATAAGGTTGATTGCGGCAACCCCGACCATAAGGCAACGCTCGGCACCAAATTAAAACGCGCGTGTATTTTTCGCAAAATCGTTAAATCCGTGAAACCCGATGTGATGATCGGATTTCAGGATGGCGCATTCCTCTCCACCCGAATTTATACCTTTGGGATGGGCGTGCCGGTGATTGCCGCCGAACGCAACGCGCCGAATCGTTTCGACTTCCTGAGTGCCGGAAAACACAAAGACAAACTGTTTCAGATGTTCCGGCTTGCCTCGCGGATTACGGTTCAATGCGAAAGCTATCCTGACCAATACCCCGCATACTTACGTAAAAAAATATCCGTCATCCCAAACCCCGTTCAGCCCGTAAACAGCTTTACAAACCCGAAAGGCAAAGACGGCGAAAAGAAAGTCTTGCTCTCCGTTGGTCGTCTGGCTTATCAGAAGAATTACAAGGTCTTGCTCGAAGCCTTTAAAATCCTGCATCCCGCATGCCCGGATTGGATCCTGCAAATAGTCGGTAACGGCGACGATAAGGAAAAACTGGAAAAATACATTGATGACAACGGGTTAAATGAATGTATTAATCTTGTCCCGGAAACCAGAAACGTCGAGGAATACTACACAAGTGCGCATCTGTTCTGCCTGCCGTCTCTCTGGGAGGGGTTCCCGAATGCTCTGGCAGAGGCCGCATCGCATGGCCTGCCGCTTGTCGGTTTCCAAAACTGCGCGGGCGTAAACGACCTGATCAAGGACGGCGAAAACGGCGCGCTGGCTGCGGGCGAGGCAGATCCCGTGACACTCGCGGCAGCTCTCAAAAAGCTGATGGCAGATGATAATCTCCGCGAGAAGATGGGACAAAACGCCATTGAATCCATGAAACCCTTTGCCCCCGAAAAAGTATTCAACCAATGGGAAGAACTTTTTAAAGGCGTATCAGGAAAATCCTAATGTTTTAAGGTGCTTAAGAGGTGATCTGAAAGCCGCAGGGCAAGCGCGGTAATCGTCAAAAACGGGTTCGCATACCCGTAAGCGGGAAACAAGGACGGCCCCGAAATATAAAGATTTCCGTATCCGTGAACTTTTGCATCCGCATCCGTCACCGATGTCTTCGGATCATTCCCCATACGTGTCGTTCCCATGAAATGCGAATGAATGCCCGTGATCGGCCAGTCATCTTTTTCACGCAAAACCGAATATTCGATATGACCGATATTCGCCGCCCGCACGTTTTGATCCAGTAAATCAAAAAAGGAAATCACAGAATCCTTATCTCGTTGCGTAAACCGCCAGTCGATTTTTGCCTTATAAGATCCGTCCTCCGCCTTGTCTTCGGAGAGCATGACACGGTTCTCACGGTCAGGATACTGATCCAGAAACCCCCGCAGAATGAATTTCTTTGTTTTAGGCTGCAGCCCCGCAAGCCGCCCCATCGCCTCATAAGCAATCTTGCCGAGCCCCGGAAGCATCCCCTGCATCAGGGCATTATTATTAACCATCGAATAATCCAGAGCTTTCGTGTTTTTCATCGCCTCAAAGGCTCGGTTGGCCTGATACTCCATGATCGGCGAAAGCTGGACATAATGATTAAGCAGCTTGTGTTGCCGCTGCGCTTCTTCCGAAAACCCGACGCCGTAACGGATTGATCCGCCCTGAAAACTGCAATCACTGAACAGGGGATGCGCACAGTTTTGACGCTTGTTAAAGATAATCGCCGCCATATCCGCCTTGGGATGGGTCGAAAAATACCGCCCGACCGTATCATAGTCATTCCCGATACCGTTTGCCCGCACATCACGCGCATTCAGCAACATCCGCGGGATTTCAAGTCCGCCGGCTGCCAGAATAAAAACCTTGGCCGTAACCCGAAGCGGGGCAGCTCCGTCACGGGCAACCTCAAGTGCATCAATCTTCTGCCCGTCCGGGTTCTCGACAATCTTTGAAACCCGCGCATTGAGTAAGACACGCAAACGCGGTGATTTTTTCATTTCTGCTTTCAGATAATCCGCAACGTCGAACGGCTTCGAAGCCCATAAAAAACACTTAGCCTCAACATCTGATCCGTCACCTAGAACAGGTGATAAAGCGGGCATATCCGCCCGCGCATAGTCATTGTCATAGAATGAATCATAATGCGGAATACGCACGATCTTCGCGGCATCTCTGTAATACGGCTCTAAATCCTGCCTCTTGAACGGCCAGCCGCTATCCTCGACCCAATCACGTTGATCAAAATCAATACCCTCTAGCGGGCAGGTGCGTCCCGCCCATAAATTAGATGAGCCGCCAAGTTGTTTCGACCAGCCGAAACGAAGTCCCGCGGCCTGTGCGCTGGAACCGTCTTCATCAACCGTATCTTTGGCCTCATTCAGCTTTTCCCCGCCGCACTCAAGCACAAGAACATCAATTCCGCCCCGCGCCAAAGACGCCGCCAGAACACCGCCCGCCGGCCCCGATCCGACAATACAGACGTCCGTTTCCAGCGTATCCGTTCCTGATAATTGATCTAAGGTTTCGATGCCCATGAAGTCAGTCGGCCTGCATATGCTGTAAAAATAAAACAGCGACCATCATAGCCGCCGTTATTGAAGAAATAAATTTAACATCGCCCTTTACGGAATAACAATCCATAAAAACACGACAAAGCGCGATAGAAAGGAAAGGGCAGGCTAGGCTTCAGCCTTGGTAATCATCCCCATCATCTCGTCTTTCAACGCAAGGCGCTGCTTTTTCAGATCCTCCAGATGATCGTCGCTCGTGGCTTCAACACCTTTTTCAAAACGCAGAATGTCCTTATTCAGGTCATCGTACTTATCGTAAAGCTTGGAAAAATGGTTGTTATTATTTTTTAACTCCACAATCGTCTCTTTGTGATCGGGAAGTTCGCTGAGTAAATCATGATGTTCTGTAAGCATATGTATCAATCCTTTTAATGATAATTCGTATTATGAAATAGAGACAATCTGAAACGGCATTTGCGTCTCATCATGCTCGGTAATGGTAATGTATTCGCCCTCGGCAAAAACATGGCGGTCAAAACGGAAGATTGGTTCCTCGTCCAGAGTTTCGTCATATTCAATCGCCCAGTGATTGCCGCGGTGATGGACAAGGTGACCGTTCTCATCATCTTCGTTCTTCCAGAACCGCGTCACGGTACACTTGTCCTTATTTTCCTTCCAGCCCTCGATATCGAGATGCCCTTCATTATCAAGCGGCGCGACAATCACATATCCGCACTCGCTTGAACCTTGCGGAAACCCCTCTGTACGGGCGAGTTCTAACCTGATTTTTTTAAGCACATGTCCCTCCTATTACGAGTATAAGAAAATTCTATACACGTCATACTATGAAAACATTGACCGAGGTCAAACGGAATACAAACCTACATAGTTTCAAAATCTTTGCTTTTTATGTCTAAGCTGTTATAAAGACGGCGTTTTCCCTGTCTAATACAGGAGAAAACATGGGTCGCAGCCTACCCCATAAACAAAACAAGGACTTAAAGTGATGAAAACTATCGTTATCTGCTCCGGCGGACTGGATTCTGTGACGCTCGCGCACAAAGTTGCTAAAGAGCATGACCTCGTCGGGCTTGTCTCCTTTGACTACGGACAGCGGCATAAAAAGGAACTGGCCTTTGCGGAGCGTGCGGCGAAAAAACTCGGTGTATCGCACCACCTGATTGATATTTCCAATGTTGGCAAAATGCTGAGCGGCTCCGCCCTGACCGATGATCTGGATGTTCCCGAAGGGCACTATGCCGAGGACAACATGAAAGTCACGGTCGTACCCAACCGCAACGCTATCATGTTGACCATCGCTTACGGGGTTGCCAGCGCACAAGGCGCGGATACCGTTGCAACAGCCGTTCACGGCGGCGACCATTTCATATACCCCGACTGCCGCCCCGGTTTCGTTAAGGCCTTTGACGAGATGCAAAAACACGCCCTCGAAGGCGTTTCGGAAGTCAGCCTCTACACACCCTTCCTGAACAAGACCAAGGCGCAAATCGTCGAGGAGGGCGCAAAGGCAGGCGTTGACTTCGCCGAAACATGGTCATGCTACAAGGGCGCAGAAAACCATTGCGGACGTTGCGGCACATGCGTCGAACGCCGCGAGGCCTTCGATATCGCAGGCGCAGAAGATCCGACCGTTTACGACGACCCCGATTTCTGGATTGAAACCGTCGCCAAAGCAAAACAAAAACAAATACAAAACAAACAAGCGGGATAAAAAATGTATACAATTTCAAAGGAATACCACTTCTCCGCCTCTCACCAACTTCTTCATTTGCCCGAAAGCCACCCGTGTTCACGCATGCACGGACACAACTATGTCGTCATCGTTGAACTGGCCTCCGAAACCTTGAACGAGGTTGGCTTCGTACGCGATTACCGCGAACTGGATGATCTGAAACGCTACATCGATGACACGCTCGATCACCACCACCTCAATGATATCCTCGGTGATAACAACGTCACGGCGGAACAAATCGCAAAACACCTATATGACTGGTGCAAATCCCGCTGGGAAGAGGTGACCGCAGTTAAAATCAAGGAAACGCCGCGTACAACGGCTGAATACCGCCCGTCATGACCACCGCGCAAGCCGACAAAAAACACAAGCCGATCCGCATCAGCGAGATTTTCGGTCCCACGATACAGGGGGAGGGCGCCCTCATCGGGCAGCCCACCGTTTTCGTGCGCACAGGCGGCTGTGACTACCGCTGCGTCTGGTGCGATACGCTCCACGCGGTCGATAGCGACTACCGCAACGACTGGAAACCCATGTCGGCGCAGGATATCTTTACGCAAATCGAAACCCTGTCAGGTTGCAAACCGATTATGGTCTCGCTCTCCGGCGGCAATCCCGCCATTCAGGATTTCAAACCGCTCCTCGATATCGGACATGAACGCGGCTACCGCTTCGCACTGGAAACCCAGGGCTCCGTTGCCGCCGACTGGTTCAGGGACCTCGACGTCCTGACCCTCAGCCCAAAACCCCCGAGCAGTGAAATGGAAACCGATTGGAACGCCTTTGATGACTGCCTGCGCGTCGCAGAAGGTAAGCCGGACATTGCCCTGAAAATCGTGATTTTCGATGATGCGGATTATGCCTACGCAAAGGACGCCGCCGCCCGCTATCCCGTTCTGCCGCTCTATTTACAACCCGGCAACCACACGCCGCCCCCTGCCGATGATAAGGACGGCGGAACAATTGATCTGGACGGCATCAACGAACGCCTGCTCTGGCTGGTGGAGAAAGTCACAAACGATAAACTCTTTAACGCAACCGTTCTGCCCCAACTTCATGTTATGCTCTGGGGCAACAAGAGAGGCGTGTAAATGACTGACAAAAAAGAAAATTCGTTATTCGGAAACATATTGCTGATCCTTTTGTTCACAATTATGGGATTGGCCGTGATTGCGCCGATTATCATGGGGATATACGAGTTCTGGTCAGCGTCCGATGACTTTACAACGCCATTTGTTCTCTACGCCGGCATGTCCGGCCTTCTGCTAACCTTGCTTTGGATCGGGCTGGGCGGTGTATTGTTTTTCTGCGTGAAGATGCGGTTTGAATATATAGGAATGATAATTTCTGCGATCTTCTACATGGTTATATGGTTTGGTGTCTATGCTCTGTATGAAGAGCCCCTCACGAAATACTATGTAGCCACTGTCATCAATCAGGATCAGAAAAAATATGAGTATTGCGGTTATCAATACAAGACACAATCCAAAGAGCAATACTCGAAAATTTTTGTGTTTGCCAAAGCGGATGTAGGATGCGAACCATATGAACAACTTGGCTTACGAAAACTGGATACTCAGAAAGCACGCAATGCCATAGACGAGTTAAACAGGAAATTCCGAAAAGACTAGGACATAAAAGACCATGAGCGATAAAACCATATACGAAAACCTGACCCAGCTCGGCAGCAAGACCAACCTGCCCGCAAATCCGGAGGAGGCCGTGCTGGAGCGCGTGCCGAACCCGCAAGCCGGAACGGATTATCTCGTGCGCTTTACCGCGCCGGAATTCACCTCCATGTGTCCGCTCACAGGCGCACCCGACTTCGCGCATCTGATGTTGGATTATATCCCCGGCGACTGGCTGGTGGAGAGTAAATCCCTCAAACTCTTCCTCGGATCATTCCGCAACCACGGCGCATTTCATGAGGACTGCACGATTCAGATCGCCAAACGCATCATCGAAGCCATCGAACCGCAATGGCTAAGGCTCGGCGGCTATTGGTATCCGCGCGGCGGCATCCCGATTGACGTCTTCTTCCAGACGGGCGAAGCCCCCGACCACGTCTGGATCCCTGACCAAGGCGTCCCGCCGTATAGAGGGCGGGGGTAATGATGAAAAAACTTCTGTTTGGCGGCCTGATTGTTTTAGCCCTGATTGCAGGGGGCTACACCATGCTGCGTCTGACCGAAGCATCCGCGGAAACTCTGCCTGAATTAAAAAACGGTGATCTGATCTTCCAGACCATCCATTCGTCACAAACGCTTGCCATCATGATGGCATCGGGCAGCCCTTACACCCACACGGGCATTATCAAAATGATCGACGGAAAAACTTTCGTCGTTGAGGCCGTCGGCCCTGTACGTGAAATCGCGCTCGATCAATGGATAGAGCAGGGCATCGGCAAAAGAATTGCGGTAATGCGCAAAACAGACCTTACCGATGAAGACGCAAACAAAATTCTAACTCAGGCCAAAACGTATTATGGCCGCCCCTATGATTTTTTCTTCCTGCTGGATAAGGAAAAAATCTACTGCAGCGAGCTACTTTACTACGCCTATCTGGAAGGCGCGGGGATTACGCTGGGGAAAAAAGAAAAGCTCAAGGATCTGAACTTTAACAACGCCGCCGTACAAAAACTGATCGAGGCGCGCTGGCAAAATTATCCGCCATGTAAAAACGCAGGGGTAAAGGACATGGACTCCTGCATCCCGATCGTATTGGAGCAGGACATGGTCACCCCCGAAAGCATCGCATCCGACGCACAACTTGAAATGGTGTTTTCAAATTACGGCTTACAGTAACAACACATAATCCAAAAAACCACGATCTTGCCACAATGATGGTCTGTTAAAATCACGATCAAACTGTATAATTACCCTTCAGTATAAAAAAGGATAATAACGGTATGCAAGGATCAATAGCGCAAATTATCGCACTGACCAATTGGGGGAATTCATATCTGCGTCGTGATCTCGACCTCGAGAAGGAAAAGTTCTATCCCGACAATTCGGCTTTCGACCTCTCCCGCGATGTCACATTTGCAAGTGTAGACAAGGTTTCGGGGCTGGAAGAAGAATATGCGCCCGACCCGATCGCATGGCTGAAAAAGCTCAAAGAGCAAAAATGCCAGATGCTCCGCCTGCATTACCGCCCGAGCGAAAATCCCGATGTACCAGACCGCGCATCCGTAGGTCTGATGGGTGGCGGCGGCCGCTGGTTTATCGAGGCCGTAAAGGTCGTCACATCCGATTATTGGGAAGCCGACTGGCTGAATGCAAAGGTGGATAACCCTGAGGAAAAAGGTTGGAAAGTTGTTTACAAACGGGTCTCCGCCAACGAGCCCGTGAACAAGATCGAATTCCGCTCCTCTCTGGAAGAATGGAACTCCCACCTCGCCAAACACCTGAAAATCATGTCGGATTTTGCCCGTAAACACAAACAAGAAAAATTCGCGGACATTTTCGAAGAGGGCATCAAAATTGCGGAAGAGGGCAAAGACCCTCTCAAAGACGCATCTCATCCCGATATCCTTTACAAGGAACATTTTAGTGTGAAGGCGCATCGCGCACTCGCCTGCGTTCAAAAGGTCTGGGTATTCGGCGGCAAGGGCTCATGGAATGACGTCATGCTCGAAGATGACGAAGACCACAAGGAATATGAGGAACTTTCCGAAACCTTGTTCGTAATGCTGATAAAGGCTTCCGTTTACACCGTGAACGCCGGATTCCTGCCCAAATAAGCGGCAAAAATCAGGATAAAACAAACAGATCACAAAACACCAATCAACGAAGGATATCACCCATGCTCAAAGGCAAAACCGCAGTGATAACAGGCTCAACAAGTGGAATAGGGCTCGGCATAGCCAACGCCTTCGCCGATCAGGGCATTAATGTGGTCATCAATGGCTTTGGCGATAAGGATGAAATCGAAAAAGAGCGCAAAGCCCTTGAGGACAAAGGTGTCAAAGCCATCTATAACGGCGCGGACATGACCAAGCCCGACGAGATCGAGGCGCTCATAAAACAAGCCGCAGATGAAATGGGCAGCGTCGATATCCTCATCAACAATGCGGGTATTCAGTACGTGTCAAAGGTCGAGGAATTCCCGCCGGAAAAATGGGACGCGATCATCGCGATCAACCTCTCCTCCAGCTTCCACACCACCCGCCACGCGATCCCCCTGATGAAAAAACAGGGCTGGGGACGCGTTATTAACATGGCCTCCGCACACGGTCTGGTGGCCTCACCGTTCAAATCCGCGTATGTCGCGGCCAAACACGGTATTTTGGGCTTTACAAAAACCATCGCCCTCGAAGTCGCGCAGGATAACATCACCTGCAACGCCATCTGCCCGGGCTATGTGAAAACACCGCTGGTCGAGGGACAAATCAAAGACACCGCAAAGGCACGCGGAATCTCCGAGGAAGAAGTCAAAAACGACGTCATGCTTGCCGCGCAGCACACGAAGAAATTCGTAACCGTAGAGCAGGTCGCCGACCTCGCGCTTTTCCTCTGCTCCGATGCGGCCGAAAACATCACGGGCGCGCCGATGCGCGTCGACGGCGGCTGGACGGCGGCTTAATATATCTCCGCTGAGATAAAATAGATCATCACGGGAATCATAATCACCAGCATAAGCGTCAGTCCGGCCGCCACCAAGGCGCAGAACCCTTTCCATGCGGAAAACCCTTCCACCTGACCAAGGGTTTTTGCACCGATAATACAGCCCCAGATCGCACAGGCAACCGTTGCAAGCGCATACGTCACCTCAAGTGAAATCTCGTCGGAAGAAAGCGAGGCAAACCCGTCCACCAGATGCGCTTTGGTAAACAGCGAATGCCCGAACGTCATAATACGCGGAATCATAAACAAATAAGCGGGGATCAGCGCGGGATACGACCATAGAATAGCCACGCGGACATGATTGTAGGTCGCATGCCCGCCCATCTTTTCGGCATACAGCCGCGTCAGCTTGCTAATCGCGGACAGTAAAATGAACGTCATCGGCGGCCCGAACACCACGGCAGCCGCAATAATCATCGAGAGGGACTCAACGCTTTCCCCGACGTGTAAGTCCTCCATAACCGAAAGCATGGCAAGAATCCCGTAAAGCACGATAATATGCCAAAACCCATAATCCATGCGGTTGTCCACGATCCATTGAATGGTCTTTCTCGGCTTGAACCAGATAGACGTCCATGGGTTAAGCGTTTCGGAATTCGGATCGGGATATCTCATTTAGTGTATCTCTTTGCGGCTGTCTTGCGAATATGATTAAGCTACCCGAATGAATTAAAAACACAAAAGAAAAATGCTGAAAATCAGGCGTTAAGGTTTTGAATTTCATTCAGAAAGTCCTATGATTTGCACATTTGGATATGAGTCGAACCACAGTAAACGAGGGAAGCAATGGCAACCGAAAAATCCGATACGGAAAACAAAGACAACAAGGCCGAAAAATTGCAAACTCTGAAAACCGCGATACAGGGACGCATCATCGGCCAACAAGACCTAATTCAATCCATGATCCTGTGCCTGCTCTGTGACGGGCATATGCTGATCGAGGGGATGCCCGGCCTTGCGAAAACGACCGCGGCGAAAACACTCTCCGATGCGATCGAAGGCGAATTCCAACGCATCCAGTTCACCCCCGACCTCCTGCCATCCGACTTGATCGGAACGGATATATTCCTGCAAGAAAAGGGCGAATTCGAATTCCGCAAAGGGCCCGTTTTCAACAACATCATCCTCGCGGACGAAATCAACCGCGCCCCCGCAAAGGTGCAATCCGCACTGCTGGAGGCCATGGAGGAACGACAGGTCTCAGTCGGCCTGCACACCTATAAACTCCCTAGACTCTATATGGTGCTGGCCACGCAAAACCCGATCGAGCAGGAAGGAACCTACAACCTCCCCGAAGCACAGCTTGACCGTTTTCTGATGCATGTCATCGTCGGCTATCCGTCACATGAGGAAGAACTTAAGATCCTCGAACTGGATGAAAAAATCAGGACACAGAAAAAGCCCGAGATTGAAAAGAAGATCGAAGGCTTAACCTCACAGGAAGAACTCTTCGCCGCGCAGGAAGAAGTCAAAACCGTCTATATGGATGAAAAGATCAAGGAATACGCCGTGTCCCTCGTGAGTGCGACCCGCAAACCCGGGGCATATAGCGAGCAACTCTATGACTGGCTGCTTCACGGCGCATCCCCGCGCGCAACGCTCGGCCTCGTCCATGCCGCCCGCGCGCTGGCATGGCTGGAAGGGGACGGCTACGTTTCCCCTCACCACATACAGGAAGTTGCACCGAACATCCTGCGTCACCGTATCATCCCGACCTTCGAAGCCGAAGCCGAGGGCATATCGCGTGACCGTATTGTGGAAGAATTAATCAAATTGGTGGCCGTACCGTAGGGATCAAAGGAAGGAGGAAAGCATCATGCTGTATCCGGACTTTAAGGAGCTGCTGGACATCGGTAACAAAACCAAGAACATCGGCTTAAGCTCAAGCCGCAAAGTGCGATCCGTTGTCTCGGGAGATCAAAATTCACCGTTTCGTGGGCGCGGTCTGGAATTTGAGGAGGTGCGCGAATACGTTCACGGTGATGACGTCCGAAACATCGACTGGCGCGTTACCGCCCGAACGGGCATACCGCACCTCAAATTATTCACCGAAGACCGCGAACGCAGCGTGATCATTTGCACCGATGTCAACACGTCCATGCGGTTCGGAACGCGCGAAACTTTCAAATCCATTCAGGCCGCCCGCGCCGCCGCAATGCTTGGCTGGATATCCCTATCCGAGCACAACCGAACAGGCGCATCATTTTACGGCAATGTCCCTGACGGCATGCGTTTTTTCGGCCCGCATAAATCCCGCCGTTCCCTATGGCGCATGTTCAAGCAACTCTCGGATAAAGAAGATCATTATCCCGAGACAGTCTTGCTCGAAGATCATTTGCAATATCTCTCTAAAGCGCTGCCCTCGGGGGCATTGGTCTTTATCATCAGTGACTTTATAAACCTGACCCCCGGCTTGAAAAAATCACTGGCGAGTGTTCATCGCCGCGGCGATGTTGTTCTCATTTCCGTGAACGATCCTGCGGATCAAAGCCTGCCGAAAGCCGGAACGCTAACCTTCATGGAGGGAAAGGACAAACTGATCGTCAACACAAGCGACCGCGGCCGCGCCTCGACCTACGAACGCGAATGGGAAGACAACCGCAAAACGCTTGACGATCTGGTGAAGTCACTCGGGCTGGGCTTTATAAAGCTTAAAACCAATAGCGATGTAGTGAGGGATCTGGCGCTGGGGCTGAAAAAACAACGAAGAAAAGCAAGGGCTGTCATCTAATGGAAGAGTGGCAAGAACAACTCCAGCAGCAAATCAGAGACATCGACGGCCTTGATGGCATCGGCTGGTGGCCGCCTGCGCCGGGGTGGTGGTATCTCTTCGCCGCAATCCTGATCACGGCCATTCTTGTTTATTTTGCAAGAAAGCAATTCATCGCACACAGAAACAAGATTTTCTGGAAGTCCGAAGCGCTGTTCCTTCTTCAAAAACTGGAGAAAGATCATAAGAAAACAACAAAGGAAAAAGTCGCCGACCTTTCAATACTCCTGCGCCGCATCGCTATCAAACGCTATGGTCGTGATAAATGCGCAGGGCTGGAAGGTAAGGACTGGCTAAAATTTCTGCGCATGCATGATCCTGAAAATTTTGATTGGGAACGCGAGGGGCGGTTTTTAGTCGAAGCACCCTACGCACCAGTCGAAAAGGCCGAACACGCAAGGCGCTTTGAGGAACTGTTGCGTGCAGCAGAAAGGTGGGTGAAGTAAGGCCATGTTCGAATTCGCATCACCTTGGATGGCGTGTCTACTGCTCCTGCCGCTGGTGGCGGGCTACTTCCTGCCGCCGCAAAAGGAAAAGGTGGCGCGTGCGCTCCTGCGTTTCCCACATCTTGATGTACTAAAAAGAACCATCGGCGGAACGAAGCTGCGCCAGACCATCGCCGTGCGATTTTTCGTCCTATTAATATCTCTGTTTTGGCTGTGCCTTGTGCTCGCCATGATGCAGCCCCAGCACGTCAAACAAATGGAAGACGTTCGCAGCGAAGGCTACGACATTATGCTGGCCGTAGACTTATCCGGCTCCATGCGCGCAATGGACTTTCTAAAAAACTGGCAACCGACAAGCCGCCTTGAAATGGCCAAACAGGTTGTAGGAGACTTCGTAAAGGGCAGGGAGGACGACCGCATCGGCCTTGTCCTGTTCGGAGACTTCGCCTATCAATACGCGCCGCTGACGCTCGACCGTGAATCGGTTGTTAAAATGCTGGACGATACCGTCATTGCTATGGCGGGGCAGTCTACGGCCATTGGTGACGCCATCGGCCTGTCTGTCAAAGGCTTGCGCGACCGCCCGGAAAACTCCCGCATCATCATTCTGCTCACGGACGGTGAAGATACCTCCAGCTCAATCCCACCGCTTCAGGCGGCAAAACTGGCCGCTGATTACGGCATTAAGATTTACACCATCGGCATCGGCAGCGACGGAACCGTCCCCGCCCGCGACAGCAACGGAAATTTACAGATGGTCAGGACAAAACTCGATGCCGAACTGCTAAAAGAAATCGCGAAAACAACAGGCGGGAGCTTCTTCCGTGCCAATGATGCAACCACATTGATCCGCGTCTATGAAAAGATCAATGAACTGGAGAAGACCGAAGCCGAAAGCCTCAAATATTTGATCAAAACCCCGCTTTACCGCTACCCTCTGGGTATGGCGCTTGTTTTATTTACCTTCATTGCAATCTGGCCGCTCGTCGTGCAGGGATTAAGAGGATTGAGGGGGGCAATAAGAAATGTCTGAGCTTATAACCGGTACATTTCACTTTGCTCAAATCCACTGGCTGTGGCTGCTCTTTGTCATCCCGCTGATATGGGCGCTTTACATCTTGCTTTACAATCACGGAAAGACCGTCAGCAAAAGCGTGCAAAACTTCGCCGACCCGCACCTGCTCCCCCACCTGATGCCCGAAGGCGTCCCGAAACAGGATAAGAACAAGACTTGGCTCGGCCTGTCCCTCTGGTCTCTGGTGTGGCTCTTTGGCATACTGGCTATGGCGGGGCCGCGCTGGGATTACACGGAGGTCGAAGCCTTCCGCCCTGATGAAGCCATTGTTGTCCTGCTTGATCTCTCGCGTTCTATGGATGTGGATGACGTCAAGCCGTCCCGCCTTGCCCGCGCAAAACAGGAAATCGAGGATTTAGGCAAACTCTCCGAAGGTATGAGCGTTGGCCTTGTGGTCTTCGCCTCAGTCTCTCATATGATTACACCGCTGACCCATGACCGCGCCATACTGGATCAGGTTTTACCGTCCATCAAAACCGATCTGATCTATACGCAAGGCTCGCGGCTCGTACCCGCGCTACAGATGGCGGCCAAGATGCTGGAACCCGTGAAAGGTGAGGAAAAACATATTCTTGTCATCAGTGACGGAGAGTTCAACGATGCAAACGGCGAGATTTATAATCTCCAAAGCCGCTTGAAAGAAAACGGCATAAAAACCCACCTTATGGGCATTGGCACAACGTCTGGAGCACCCGTCCCGAGTCAGAACGGCGGCTACATCAAAAAAGGTAACCAGATGGTGATTTCCCGTTTGGAAGATGGACGCATGAAACGCATCGCCTCGGACGGTGACGGAATCTATCTGGAGGCAACCTACCTTGAGGATGACACGCGGCAACTTCTCGGCTTGATTGACCGAAGTACCGAAGAACGCATGAATGAAAAGAAATCCATAAGATTCTGGAAAGAGCATTTCTACATGTTCCTCATTCCGTGCCTTCTCTTTTGTCTTCCATGGTTCAGACGCGGTGCGGTTTTCCCTGCATTGTTCATAGCTCTTACACTCTTGACGGTGCCGAATACCGCCCACGCCTTTGACTGGCGCGACTGGTTCATGAATGACGGCCAGAAGGGGCGCAAAGCCATGGAGGAAAAGCAGTTCGACGAAGCCGAACAAATCTTTCAGGACGATGAATACCGCCGCGGCGTCGTGCAGTATAAGGCCGGAGAATTCGACGAAGCCGCCAAGTCATTTGAAAACGTCGAACGCGAAGACGTCAAGCAACAGGCAAAATACAATTACGGCAACGCCAAACTGATGAGCGGCCAACTCGAAGACGCAATCGAAGCCTATAAGGAGGTGCTCGAACAAAACCCCGAGCATATGAACGCAAAATACAACATGGAGATCGCCAAAAAACTTTTAGAACAACAACAGAAGAAACAGGAAGAACAGCAAGACCAACAACAAAATCAGGACCAGCAACAGCAGGAACAACAGCAGAGTTCGGATCAGCAGCAACAAAACTCGGATCAGCAGCAAGACTCCGAACAGCAAGAAGACTCAGACCAACAACAGCAAAATTCTGAGCAGCAGCAGAACGAGAACCAACAGCAACAGGACAGTTCCGATCAGAGCCAATCACAGAATAACAATAATCAGGAAGAACAGGATCAGCAGTCTTCCGAACAGGATCAGCAACAAAGCGCGGACGGCAACCGCCAACAGAATGATCAGGATCAAAAAGATCAGCAGGATAAAAACAACAAAGATCAGCAAAAACAGGAAAACACACAGTCTGAGCAGGAAAAACAAGAAGAACGAGAGCAAAGCCAATCCGACCAAACCGAAAAAGAGAAAGAGGATCGGCAGGAGCAAGAGCAGCAAAAATCATCTTCCGGTGACGAGAAGGAAGACGAGAAGGAAAAGGAAGACGACCAACAGTCACGTGCGCAATCGGAGGAAGAGCAAGAATCTGAAGAGGGAAAGCAAGAAGAAAAACAGGAACAACAAAACGCGCAATCCGAAGAACGGCAGGAACAACGCGAAGACGCGCAGCAGGAAAAAGAAGAGCAAACTGCGCAACCTACGCGCGATCAGGAAAATGAAGACCAGCGTGATCAAGAGGAGCAGGTTGAGCAATCAAGCCTGCAGCGCGAGCTTCCTGATTTACCCGATCTGCCCGACATCCCCGAAGGTGACAAGCCGATCCCTTACAATCCCGACGGCCCGACAAAACGCAGTCAAAAGGATGTGGACGCCGACCAGTGGCTCAACCGCATCGAAAGCGACACAGAGCTATTCCTGAGAAATAAATTTTATATTGAATCCCAACGCAAAAAAGCAAAGGAGGATGAAGAAGCATGGTAAAACACATCACACGCACATTTTTGTTTTCTTTGATAGTTACTTTTGCAAGCATGAGCAGTGCATGGGCCGCCGAGTTTACGGCATCCGTGCGCGAGCAGACCGTAGAAAGCGGTGATCCGGTCGTTCTGACCCTGACCTTAAAAGACGCATCCGCTTTTGAAAACCCAGACCTCTCTGCACTGGATGAAGACTTCCAGATCTTCTCACAGGCACAGTCCTCACAGAGCAGCTTTATTAATGGTCGGGCCACATCAGCGATCTCATGGACGCTTCATATGACACCCCGCCGCAAGGGTAAGGTCACTATCCCGTCAATCAGTTTGAAGACGGATGAAGGGCAAATGCAAACGCAGGCAATAGAGATTGAACTTGTCGAAAGACAGGCACGCCAACAACCACGATCTCCCGGAATAACCAGCGGCAACAAACCCAAGAACCATGCCGATACCCAATCACAGTTCCGTAACAAGGATGTATTTGTAGTCGCCGAAACAACGCTGGGGAATAAGAAGGAGGTTTATAAAAACCAGCCCTTCCTATACACCATCAAGATGGTCGCAACCAAACCTTTGCGTGAACTGGCACAACCCGACTCCCTGACCGTTGACGGCGCAATCGTGGAAATACAGGGCGAGCCTGATCTTTACCCCGCATCGTGGCAGGGGAAACGGATCAAGATTCTCGAAACACAATACCTGATCACACCGATTGAAACAGGAACTTTGGAAATCCCACCGCAGGCATTCTCTGGCCGAATAGATCCGGGCAGTTCGTTCGGCTCCGGTAGAGACCCGTTTGATTTCGGCATAATGGAGCAACTCGTGGGAAAACCGTTTGGTGTATCGGGCGGCGATTTATCATTAAAAATCAAAGAACCTGAAGTCGAAATGAACCCTTGGCTGCCTTTAACATCACTCAAACTCGACGATGAAATTAAAGGAACCGAGAATGCAAAAGTCGGTGAGCCGATCACACGACGCATCATGATGGTGGTGGAAGGAAATGTTGGCTCTGTCTTGCCCGATCTCGAGGCACGCTCGACAACACCGGATTTTCGGGTTTATGCCGACAAACCCGATACGGGATTCAGTGTTAATCAGGACGGCAAAACCCTTTCAGGCTGGCGGCAGGAAAACTACACCCTCATCCCGAAGAAGTCGGGCGAACTCACACTCCCTGCCATTAAAGTCGAATGGTGGGATGTCAATGCGAAGAAAAAGAAAGTCGCGAGCTTACCCGCCCGTACCATCACCGTAAGCGGTACACCTGCGCAAGTCGCAGCAGCGCAGCCACCTGCCGCTTCAATGCAAACACCGTCTTCTTCGTCCCCGTCATCAACGCCATCACAGGGACAGGATACAGTGGAGCAGGCATCGGAGAGTTCTGAGTCCATGCCGTTCTATATGTATCTAATTCTGGGAGCGCTGGCCCTTTTGGTACTGGTTCAGGGAATGTTCATGGCTGTCCTTTTGAAACGATCAAAACATGCGGAAGCCAAGTCCAATCAGGCTGAAAAAATGCCGAATAAAAAGGCAGCCAACGAAGATCGCATCAAACCGCAGGACTTGAAAAAAGCAAAGGATGCGCCAGCTCTTAAAACCGCCTTACAAAAATATGCCAAAGACATAATGGCCTTGCCTGATAACGCCTCGTTCCGAAACATCGGAAAACGGCTTGCTCGGGAACTTCCGCCAAAAGACTCCGAGAGGGCAAATAAGCTTCTGACAGAACTCGAAGCGATCCTTTATGCCGGAAAAGACCATGATCTGAACGGCATCAAAAACGGACTCGCGGATATATTATCCAAGCGGGCGAGCACAAAGAAATCATCAGAGCCGCCAAAAGAAAGGCTGGGGAAACTAAACCCCAGCTAAAAAAACCATCAAATAAAGACAACCGGCACACTCGGGGAAAAATCAGAGTGCGCCGGCTGCCATAAGCGTCGTGGGCTTTGGTAAGAGAGTGGAGAGACGCTTATCCTTTAATGATGTCTGACGTAAATATTCCTTACATCGATCGGATGATCGTAAACAATGCTCTCGATCAAGGCGGTGATGATGTCCTTATCGTGTGATCTGTGGTGTTTGCGCTTCGCATACGCCACAACAAACCCCTCATGCTCGGCTCGTCTGGAGTAGTGATGCTTATAATGATTGTGATTGTAGTCATCCGTAATCACGATCAGCAGCGGAGATTTATGGTGGCTATACTTCACACGTTTCGGAACGTGCATGGAATAGTGATAGCTCTCTTTGTAACCGTAATTCCGATGACTCTGCTTGTGCTCGTGATGTCCGTTTTTATGGCTCGAGTGTTTCTTGTGCGACTTGCCTTTATGCCCATGGTGCTTCCCGTGAGAATGTCCATGATGATGATTTTTAGAGCAGTAATCATCTTTATAATGTTTGTCGTGCTTTGCTTCGGCTGGTGTGGCCGCAACACTCACGGCCAGAACTGTAAACGCAGTCAAAAAAGTTTTTGTCATGTGAGGCATGGTAAAATCCTTTCACGTTGTGTGCCTTACATGTCTTACGGCCATAGAACCGCAACCCTTCTAAATTAATATACTGATTAGTTTAGGAAGGAAGGGGGCTAATCAAGCTTCTTAAAAAAAGCCCATATCTCTTCGGTAGAATCAAACGCCTGTGAGGGTGAATCTCCGAAACGACTGCCAGCTTGTCCGCCATGCCATGCGTGCCCGCCGTCCTCGGCTATCATGATAATGACCTCCTTGCCGACAGGGCAGCTATACGTATAGAGCGTAACATTTTTCTTCGGCGAGGATTTAACCGGATCGGCCTTACATCCGTTCGCCTTAGCCCAATAGGTTCCCTGATACGTCACGGGTTTAAGCGGCGTGCCGTCCCACGCGCTTTTGAATTTTCCGCCTGTCTGCCCTCCATCAATTGGAATGGATTTATCCAGCGCACCGTTAATAATAAGAGCTGCGACGCCGTTTTTCGGTTGGGCCTCGTCTCCGAACAAGCCGCTGACGACAGGCGCAATGCCGCGTATCTTATGTGATAACTCCCGCCCGATCCTATGCGTAATCATGCCGCCGTTAGACATGCCCGTAACAAATACACGACGCGCATCGACGGGATAATTTTTGACCATTTTATCGATAACCGCGCTCACAAAGCCGACATCATCGGCGTTGTTCTTCATGGCATAGCCGCAGCAGTGCTCCGCATTCCATGTCAGAAGCTTGTCGTCCCGACGCCCTGAACCTTCGGCATAAACCACGATGAACCCTTCGCGGTCCGCCACATCGGAAAATCCTGACATGCGAATGGCATTCGTGCCATTACCGCCGCCGCCGTGCATCACAAAAAGTAGGGGAACCTTTGTCTTGGATGTAGAAACCTTTTCCGGAACATGCAGAATATATCTGCGCTCCTTATCACCCACCTGAATACTTTGCTTGTCGGGATCGCCCCGGCCGTCCTTATCACGTTTGAAAAAAGCCTGTGACGGCGAAGAAACAAGAACAAAAAAACTAAAAAATAAAACAATAAAAAATGCTCGGCTAAAAACGTTAGACACCGTATTCTCTCTCAATCAGTAAATCAAACTACTGATTAATACGCCAAAAACACGGCTTCCCTTCGATTTTTTTTAGAGTGCTTCGAGCGGACCAAGGGCTTTAAGAACTTCGGCATAGCTGAAAATAGCGCCTGCCTGCGCTTCCGCAAACTGCGTCTGAAGCCGCAAAACCTTGAGCTCTGCCTCCAGAAGCGAGGCCTTATCCGTCAGCCCGCGTTGATAATCCTCTCGGACTGTGTTTAGAGATAACTCTAGATCCGAAGCATTTTTTATAGAGTTATTATAGGTATTTACAGAGCTAACATAATCCTTAATCGCAAAAAATAAGACGGCTTCCGCTTCGTCAACCCTGCTCTTATAGGCTTGGCTGACAGAAGCCAAAAGCTCCGACCCTGCCGTCAATTTTTCGAGCGGGAAGTCAAGACCTTCGGGCTTGTTCTCGGGTATAGAAAGCGCGCCTGTGTCACTGATTTGAATATTATAATGCTCCAGCAAGTTTCGATCGGGCCAGACAGTCTCAACACGCGCGGCAAAATATTCATCCAGATCCGTCGCTTCTTTGAAAGCTGCCGCCACATTCGGAACATTCTCAAGTTGCTTGATTTTAGTTCGCGTTAAAAGAATTTCGATATCAGGTAGGGAAGGTTGTACCCCGTCGTAGGGAAATAAAACATCCTGAACTGATGATCCTTCATCACCCAAATAGACCGAGAGATCCTTAATTGCTTCGTTTAGGGTTTCTTCTTCGCTTCTGAGCTGACGACTTGTGCTCTCGTAAGCCTCGCGCATATTCGCTGTAATATCCGGTGACAAAAGTCCTGCACTGGCTCTGCCTCTGTACAGTGTAACAAGCTCGCTCTCCATTGCGCGCATCGTTTGATACTTCTGAACCAGTATGTAAGAGCGGCGAAAAGTTGTCACATCCGAAATCACCGCTGTCTTAGTTGCCAAGCGGGTAGAGGAATCCTGTTGTTTCAAACGCCCTAAAATAACGTTTGTTAGCGGGTCTTCATAGCCCGACCACCACACGCGCCCCGCCGCGATCGTTTCGGATAAATATTGTCCTGCCGTATCAATGCTTTGTTCAAGCTTTATAACAGATTGTTCAATAGTCTGGTTACAGCCTGTTAACAATACAAAAACAAAGATAAGAAGGGTTTTAGACGTCACCTTCATCATGCCTCAAACACAGTTATGTATGGTTGAAAACGTTATACTATGATTATCTAAAGAATAAAAGAATCACTTTAAAACAGTCTTTTAGATAATTTTTTTTACATCTTACATTCGGGCACGGAATTGGTTAAACTTAAACACTAAGGGTAGTTTGATGAGGGATACATTTTTTTCGTATGCGTAATGCCAGCACCAATCCAAAAAGCACGAATACGCCGGGGCGTCCGAAGGACGAATCCAAGCGCAAGGCCATCCTGAAGGCCGCCATGAGCCTGTTTATGTCGGAAGGCGTGACAAGGACGACCATGGATGCCATCGCATCAAAGGCAAGTGTCTCGAAAATTACCGTCTACAATCATTTCGGGAACAAGGACGAGCTTTTTCTGACTGTCGTGCGCGAGAAATGCGATGGGCACGTCGGACAACATATTTTCGAGGGCTTAACGGGCGAAAGACCTGAAACCGAACTTCTCAAGATTGCCCAGTGTTTCATATCAATGATTCAGGCAGAGGACTCGCTGGCCCTCTACCGCGTTATTCTGGCCGAAGCCAAGGACAATTCTGAAATCAACACACTTTTTTACGAGCAAGGCCCTCAAAAGCTGATCGAGCGTTTTGGGGATTACCTCGAACTTGTCGAAAAAAATGACAGATATTCCTTTAAAGACAGGCGAAAGGCCTCCTACCAGTTCTTCTCACTCTTTAAGGGAGAGTTGCACATCCAGAGCCTCTTGAATATAGGCCCGCCTCCTGGGCAAAACGAACTCGACCAACTGGCACGAGATAGCGTCGATTTTTTCCTAAAAGCTTACAAGGCCTAGAAAGCGAAGCCTCTGAGTATCAATCTCTAGCGTTCGTCAATCACACCTTCCGTTTGCTGAACGGCAATCAGATCAACAACAGGGCGGTTTTTAAGCAGAGTTCGGTTCAGCCCGAAAAACAGAAGCGTAAACCCGATAACGGCCGTATTCAAATCAAATAAACAGGTAATCAGGATCGTACCAAACACAAACCCCATTTCTTCATGCGTGACGCGTCCCGCAGCCTGCTGAGCTTTCCCTATAAACTGGCTGGCATAAATCTTCCACGGCTGCCAGTCGAAGACATCGTATCCGACCTTAAACAAAATGCCGCAGAAAACAGACGCGGGAATATAGGAAAATAGATCCTTGAGCAGGATCAACTCGATCATCACAAAAACACCGACGCAAATACCCGCAAGCCGCATCGTCGCATTTTCCTTGATCATCAATACGGATCGAATCGTAGCTTGCGCACCCGGAATCCCGCCGACCAGCGATGCAAACCCATTCGCAACGCCTTGTGCCACAAGTTCTTTGTTCTGCTTTGTTGCCTCGTTCGTCATGCGGTCAATCACAAGAGAAGTCAGCAATGTATCCAGATAACAAAGCATGGCAAGCTGAAACGCAAAGGGCAGAGCCAGCATCAGGTCACTTGTTGTAAAACCCAAAGGTATCTGTGCAGATATGACACGACTGAAATCCGAAAAACTCGCGATATCACTATTCAGTGACGTGTATTCAACCGGCAGGTTCAAGACCTGCGCGACGACGCTGACAAGGATAATCGCAACAAGCGTACCCGGAAAATAAAGAGTCAGTTTCGGCGAGATTTTCTTAAGAAACACAGGCGTTGCGAATATCACCGCAACAGTCACAACAACCAGCACCACATTCCAGAGCAGATCACCGTCCAGCGCCTCTTTACCGTTCAGCCCGAACAGAACATTCGTCTGCCCGATCCAGATCAATAGCGCAATCCCGCTCATAAAACCTGAAATGACGACATTTGGAATCAGCGTGATAAAGCGCCCCAGCCGCAAAACCCCCGCGACAATAAGCAGTAATGCCATAAGCAGAAAAACCAGCGTAATAAACTGGTCCTGGCTCAGCGCGGCGTCATATTCACTGACGGAGAACGCGACAACAACGGCCGTAATCGCGCTCATCGGAGCCGTCGGACCGGAACACTGTATGCGTGTACCGCCCAGCACTGACGTGATGATGGCAATGATGCCTGCGGAAATCATCCCCGCAAAAGCGCCGCGACCCGACAAAATACCGAGCGAAGCCCCCAGACTGATGGCCACAAAACTCACGGCCAGCCCGACAACAATATTCGGAACGGCAGATTTAAGAAGTGAAGGAGTCGTGCGTTGGATTTCTTGCATAACTCTTTGGCTTATAGACCTGCTTTTCTAAAAAGTCCAAAGCAAATATGCCTAATTTTCAAAAGTGGTTTATTTTTAACCTTCGGATTTGGCCAAAAGCCCCTCGATATCTTTCTTAATATCATCTGACATCGGTTTGACCTGAGATCCGTAGCTTCTGAAAAGCTGGCCGTCACGGCCAATTAGGAATTTGTGAAAATTCCACTTCGGGCTGGAGAAGAAAAAGCCACCCTTGCGCTGCTTGGCCGCCCAGACAAAAAACGGATGCGCATCATCCCCTTTAACACTGTACTTTGAGGTCATCGGAAACGTAACGGAGTATGTATCTTGGACAAACTGTTTGACCTCTTCTTCCGTGCCGGGTTCCTGCCCACCAAAATCATTACACGGCACGCCGATAATCACAAAACCTTGCTCACTATAGTTCTCATAAAGCTCTTGTAAGCCTTTATACTGATTGGTAAATCCGCACTGAGATGCTGTATTCACAATCATCATGACCTTGCCAGCAAAATCAGATAGAGGCATATCTTTCCCGTCAATGGATTTAAAAGAAAACTGATAGGCTCCTGCCTTGGTCATTGTCGGCTCCTCTACTGCGGGAAAGCTTTGTGCAAAAGGCTCCTCTTGTGTTTGTTCACCTGCCTCTTGCGTCAGTTCCTGAGTGGCATCCGTTGCTAAGGAATGCTGATCGTTCGCCTCTTGAGCGCTCACGGCGACATATGTGCCCGCTCCGGACAGAGCCATGACTAAAAATAATAAGTATCTCTTCTTCATAACAATCCCTAAACTTAAAAGCGAGAGAGCGCAAAACCTGCACGGATTAACTACAAACTAGCAATCTTCACTATGAAACACACGCAAATTAAGAACAAAAGCGACTTGCCTGAAAAAACCTGCGCAACCTGCGGTCTTCCTTTTAAATGGCGCAAGAAATGGGAAAAAGTCTGGGACGAGGTAAAATATTGCTCGGAGCGCTGCCGCAGAAACAAAAACCGCAATAAAAAAACGGATGAAAAAACTTAAGCCTTCAAACACCAGAACTGATACATGCCACGAAACGTATCAGGGTGTTTCTCCTCGAACGTGGCCCAGTTCTTCAAATCCTTTAGGCCTTTGTCATTCGGGAACATACGAACATAGCTTTGCACTGTCTGAAAGTTATGCAGATCAAAACCGTCAAACTGCAGCCCCAGTTCATCCATCGCGTCTATCAGCTTGGGAATGGTAAAGCGGTTCTCCTTAACGTGGAACAATAAATCACGGCAGCTCGAGGTACTGTAAAAATCGCGTCTGCCGGCAACGCCGCGAGCAGGGTTACTCGCTGGTAGCGCATATATATCGGCGCGGGCACGGCGAATACCCTCATGTGTCGGTTCATATCCTTTTTCGGCAATCAATGCACGCGCAGCGACAACATCTTGCCGTCCGGCCTCACTATAAAGTCCGATATGCATTTTGCCGCCGTCTTTAAGTTTTAGCAGAAGACATGCCCAACCCTTCACCGGATCATCCATGTGATGCAAAACGCCCGAGCATTCAATTACATCAAACGTCTGATCCAGGCCGCCAAGATCAAGAATATCGGCATGCAGGAATGTGATATTGGTCAATTCAAGCTCTTTGGCTTTCTTCTTGGCATAGGTCAGGCTGGCACGGCTCAAATCAATGGCTGTGATCTCAGCAGTGGGATAGCGAAGAGCCGTCGCACAAAGCCCGTATCCTGTGCCGCATCCTGCCACCAGATGATCATGCGATTTATTCGCCGTAGATTTAGGCGCGGCATGGACATGAATGCTTGTCCAGCGCGGGTAGGGGTGCTCTTCGTATTGCGCACGAACCTCTTCGGAAACCTCGTTCTCAACCTTGCTGATACTCTCAATGCTCTCGTCAATTTCTTCAACGACGGGGTACGCCGTTTCGCAGAAGACATATTCGCTTAAGGCTTCGTATTGTGCCAGCGCATCTTCAAAAGCCTGCAACTTGTAAACGCCGTCTAGGATATCGCCCTTGATATGAACGAGGGCGGTTTCAAAACGCATATCATGCACGATCAGGCGCTTCATACCCTCCAGCAAAAACGGATCGGACAAACACTTTAGAAGTCTTTTGTAATGATAGTCCTTGCCTTCGATCAGATACCGCAAGGCCTGCATATCAGGATCACAAAGTAGAACTGAAAACCAAGCCCGCGATAAATCCTGATAATCCAGCCCCTCGGTTTGAAGTAAGCCGAGGATAAGCTTCTTCAGCTTGAAATGGAATTTACCGAACGAAACGTTCTTAAGAATCGTACAAAGCCTGATCTTGTAATCATGGTTATCGGGAGCAAGATGAACGGCTTTCGCATAATGTTCCAAGGCCTGCAAAACGCGCCCCTGCTTGAGAGCGGCGTTCCCATTCATGGCCAAAATCTCCGTTGCCTTTTGCGGCGAAGCGTTGCCCGTGCGTCGATTCTTCTTATTCATAGCTCTTTCATGCACGGAAAAAAGGGCAAATTCAATCTTTTAAAGTACTGAAAGCCGCATTTGACGTGCTTTTTAGGAGGGCAAAGCATCCGCCGCAGGTTTAATAACCCACTTATGGAACAGGTTATGAATGTCCTGAACAATCGTAATCAGGCAGGGCACAAGGATAAGGATAACAGTCGTAGAGAACAGAATACCCGTCGCCAGCGAAATCACCATCGGGATCAGGAACTGCGCCTGCAAGCTCGTTTCCAGCAACATCGGCAATAGCCCCAAAGACGTCGTCATCGTCGTGAGCATGATCGGACGAAAACGTCGCGCGATCGCTCTCCTGCAGCTCTCAACCGTAGAGCGCCCCTCATCCAGATGCTTGTTGAGGTAGTCGACCAGAACCACACTGTCATTCACCACAACACCCGTTAGCGCCACCATCCCGAAAAGCGAGATAAACGTAACATCATGCCCCAGAAGAAAATGCCCCCAGATCGCACCGACGACACCGAACGGAATAGCTGTCATAATGATAACAGGCTGAACGTAACTGCGAAGCTGCGCCCCGAGCAGAACATAAATCAGCATCAAAGCGATCATCATATTACTTTGCAGACTTTCAAGATCCTCTCTTTGCTCGCGGCTTTCCCCTTCAAAACTGTATGAAAGGCCATCATAGCGTTCCTGCAATTCAGATAACACGGATTCTCGCAACAACGCCATAACATCGTTCGGCGTAGTCACCGCATAATCGACATCGCCGGTAACACTAACAATCCGGCGTCCGTTCACGGATTGTATTTGGGAATACCCGCGCTGTTCCCGGATTGACGCAACGCTTTTGGCCGGAACTTCTCGTCCGTCTGGAAGGCGAAAACGCATATCCTCAAGCGCACCAAGGCTCTCACGCTCCTCTTCGGGATAACGCACATAAACAATGACTTCCGAACTGCCTCTTTGGATACGTTGCACTTCGAACCCGAAAAACGCGGCGCGTAACTGTTGCCCCAACTCGGCAGGGGTCAATCCGACCGCCAATCCTTCATCCGTCAGTTCAAAGACGTATTCCACTTTTCCCGGCTCGTATGTGTCAGCGACTTCCTTGGTGCCCTCTATCGCTTCCAGCCTGCGCTTCAATTCATCCGCCGCTTCATTGAGGATGGCTTCTTCGGGGTGCGTCAACTCAACCTCGATATCCGCTTCTTCCCCAACAAGCGAGCTTTGCAACTCAAGCTTTTCGATATTCGGCAAATCCTGTATCCGTTCACGGATCATGGTTTCAATTTCCGCTGCGGAAACATCGCGCAGATCGGAAGATACAAGCTGTAATTTAAGCTGCCCGATATTGCTTGCGTTTGATGATCCGCCCGCTGATCCGGGGCCGGCATCGCTGGACGTCTGCCCGATGGTAAGAGCCATGCTCCTGTATACACGCTTGCCTTCGGGCGTAATTTTATCACGGACGTCTGTTGCGGCTTTCTCAATCTCCAGCATAGTCTTTTCCGTGACTTCGAACGGTGTGCCTTCGGGCATCGTGGCACGGACGATAACTTCGTCGCCCTCGATTTGAGGGAAAAACACAAATCGGATCGTCCCGGACTCGAACATAGCGGCCGTTACCATCGCCAGACAGCAGAACAGCGTGAGCGTGGCATACCGCCATTTGATACAGAAGGTTGCAAACGGTAAAAAATAGTTCGAGACAAAATTCTCCAAACCTTGCGTGACTTTATCGCGAGCGCTCGAAAGTACCCCGCGGCTCCACTTCTTCGGATGCGAGAGGTGGGATGGCAGAATAAAATAGGCCTCTATCAATGAAACAAACAGAATGGAAATAACGACAATCGGAATAACCTGAATGATCTGTCCAAGTGTGCCGGTACTGAAAATTAGTGGGGCAAACGCCGCCATAGTCGTTGTAACACCGATCGTAACAGGCGCGATAACCTTTTTTACTCCGCGCAAAACCGCGCCATGATCATTCGGATTTCTTGCTTGCTCCTCAAAAATACTTTCCCCCGTAACAATCGCGTCATCCACCACAATCCCGAGTACGACAATTAACGCGAAAAGCGAAATCATATTGATGCTGTTACCCAGAAAACCAATAATCATAAGACCGCCGAGGAAGGAGACGGGGATTGCAACGCTCGTCCAGAACGCCAGCTTTAAGTCAAGAAACAGAAGCAGGATCATAAAGACCAGCATGAAACCGAGAATAGAGTTCCGCATCATCAGATAGATACGATCAAGCAAAACTTCTGTCTGGTCTTGCTGTAATGTAAGTTTAAGACCCCTGGGAAGCTCAACCGTTTCCAGATAATCTTTTACTGCGCCTGCCACGGCCAGCGTATCTTCGGTCTCGCTTCGGGAGATATCAATAAACGCCGCGCGCTCCCCGTTAAAACGGCTGATCAAATTCGTTTCATCAAACCCATCCGTGACCGAACCGATGTCCCTAATCCGCAAAGACGACCCGTCAGGCAGAGTTTTCAGGACAATGTTTTCAAACTCTTCACCTGTGTAGCGTTTTTCCTGAACGCGCAGCAGAATATCACCTTGCTTCGACTCAATCGTACCTGCGGGAATGTCGGTCGAAAACGCGGCAACAGCCGCGCCGACATCCTGCAAACTCATATCGTATTCACGAAGCGCGCTCTCGGGAATATCAACGGAAATCTGATAATCCCGTAACCCGCTGATACTTGTCAGCGCAACGCCGTCGAGTTGCTGGATTTCCTCTTCAATAGTCTCCGCCCAATATTTGATGATGTGTTCGGAGACCTCGCCGTGAATGGCAAGGGTCATAACCTTTGGCGTATATTTGATCTTTCGGATTTGGGGGCGTTCCGCATCTTCTGGCGGGAAGTCGACCAGCGCGTTAACGGATGTTTCTACATCATTATAGACATCGTCCGCATTCGCAAAGTCTTCAAGCTCGACATAGACAACACCGCTACCTTCGGAGGCCGTAGAGGTAATCCTGTCCACCCCTTCGATCCCGATTAAGGCTTCTTCAACACGGTTGGTAATCGAGTCAGTAATTTCATAAGGTGTTGCGCCCGGATAAATGACAGAAACGGTCACAAGGTTCGGATCAATGGCCGGAAACGTCTCGGTCCGCATATTGGTAACCGTCACAAGACCCCCGACCACAAAAAGCAGCATCAGAATATTCGCCGCCACATGATTATCGGTAAACCATGCAATCAAGCCGCCTTGTTCATCATCATGCGGCTTTTCGGGCTGAGTATTTGTGCCGTCACTTTCGCTCATAAGCCGTTACCTGAGTGTTCTGAAACAGGATTTTTCTCTCCGCCGGGAACCATGCCGTCAATATCTTCGTTCTCGCCGTTGGTTTTGACTTTCATACCCTCAACAGCGCCGGAAATACGGCTGGTCACAATCTTTTTTGTGCCAGAAATATTGTCCACCACAAGGTAGTCGTTTGTTCTGAAAACGATATTCGGTTCAATCGCGGTGATTGTATTGTCGTCCTTCAGGCTCCAGATGACCTCGGACTGCAGCGCTTCAACAGGCACTTGCACAATATTGGGCAGTTTAGGGCCCTCAATTTTCAAAGTCACAAAAACACCGGGCAACAGTGCCTCGGGCTTTTCCTCGAACCCGAATGTCACGGTTGCAAACCGTGTTTGCGCATCCAGTGAGGCAGGCCCGCGCTTCAAATACCCTTTATAAGAAAAATTCTGCCCCATATATATTGTATCAATCTGTACATCGGCCTTTTCATCGGTTAGTAGCCACTCCAATTGCGAGTCCTTTAAGGACGCAGTCACCTCCAGAGCCTCCATGTTAAAGACACTGCCGTAGCTCTGTCCGGCCATGACATATTGTCCCTTTTCCAGCGATGTATTGAGAACGCGTCCGTCAAAAGGCAGACGGAACGATGAGCGCTCAAGATCAAGCTGCGCATTTTCAAGCTGCGCCTTTGCGCTTTCGAGAGCGGCTTCCGCTTCTTGCAACTGCGGTTTTCTGGCTACAAGATCTGGAGCAGGTCTGGAACCGTTTAATTGTCTCCACTCCGCCAGAGCGGCATTCGACTCTGCTTTTTCCAGATCAAAATTGGTTGAAGCTTGCGCGACTTGCGCATTAAGCTGTTTCACAGCCAGCTCAAAATCACGTGGATCAATACGAAAGAGCAATTCATCTTTCTTGAATGTCCCGCCGCCGAAAAAATTGTCATTAACCTCGACAATGCGCCCGCTAACTTCAGGGACGATGTTAACTTCACCGCGAACACCGACAGTGCCCGTTGTGGTAAAGTGAATGCGATAGGGCGCGGGGCTGACTGTCTCCGTTTCGACATATAAAACACGCTCGGCCTTGACGCTCTCTTCGATGCTGTCCGATTTCAGGTTTAACAGCGCGGAAATAGCAAAAGCGGCCAGAACGAAGGCCACAACCACCCCGAGCTGTATATATCCGAAAAGTTTGTTCTTCTGATCTTCACTCATAAATCAACGTCCTTTTTAATCGTCCTTGCCCGTCGCACAAGATTCGGTGCGCGCCTCTGTTTCATCACCCAACCAGTCACCGCCCAGTGCCAGATAAAGCGCTATACGCGTATTCCAGCGCACCTGTTGTAAACTTAAATAACTCTGCTCAGCCAGATACCGTCTTTGCTGTGTTTCCAGAAACTGCTGTAATGTCTGGATGCCCTTGACATAGCGGTCTTCGGAAACGGCTTCGGCCTGCCTTAAAGCGTCAACGGATTGCAGGGCACTACCAAGCTGCCGCTCTAACTCGTAATCGGCCTTGAGTGCGCTTTCAACTTCTCTTAATGCATTCAAAACAGACTCAGCATAGCCCGCAGCCAGTTCCCGCGCTTCAGATTCCTGCAAACGGATATTCGCCCGCAAAGATCCGCCCTCGAAAATGCGAGCAGTTAGACTCGCTAGTATTGACCCTGCCAGTTGATCGGCGGAAAGAATGTTGTTTGTATTGTTATCCCCTGTAAACCCGATACTCCCTCCAAGATTAAGGGAAGGATAGAGGTCGGCAACAGCGACGCCGATTTCCGCATTCGCAGCTTGGATACGCAGTTCCGAAGCCCTCAGATCGGGACGTCTGTCCACAAGAGACGCAGGCACACAAAGCGGTGCATCAAACGGGGGCGCAATCATCGGAAATGTCGTTTGCGTCGGATCGGTTGTGCCGGGTTTTTGACCAAGTAAAACATCAAAACTATAAAGATCATCAGCCAGCAAACGCTCGAATTGATGAACATCGGCCTGAACGGAGGAGAAGTTTTCTTCCGCCAGATAAACATCCGCCAGACTGGTGCCGCTCGCGCCGAGATCATAACGGCGTTTGACAAGATCATAGAATTGCTGGCGGTTCTGAAGGTTTTTCTGTGCCAAATCAAGCAACTGCTTGTTAACGGCAATCGAAACGCGCCTATTGAGAAGCTCTGCAATCAAGGACTGCGTAAGGGCATCCTGATCATAAAGACTGGCGTTATAGCCCGCTTCTGCGGCCTCGACACTGCGGCGGATACGACCGAAAAGGTCAATCTGCCACGATGTATTCAGCTCCGCGGCATAGGATGTATTGTAAATTCGGCTTTGCGTAGGTGTAAAGCTGCCCCCTAGCGAATTACCTGCCGTCTGACCGGGGGTAAAAGAACGTGAGGCCGATCCGTCAGCACCGAGAGTCGGGAAAAAACCGCCGCGTGTGCTGTTGACGCGCTCTCTGGCCTGAATAACGCGCTCGCCAGCCTGTTTAAGTTGTAAATTCTGGTCAAGCAACTGATCGACATAATTATTCAGGGCAGGGTCTTCAATGCGCTCCCACCAATGGTTCATGCTCTGGCCGCCTGCATCCTCAGACAGGAGCGTCGCATTCAGATAACCGTCTTCAGGCTGGACTTTTGTCTCGGGACGAATGAAATCAGGCCCGACGGCGCACCCCGCAAGGAATATAGTCATAACCACGATATGCGTAAACCGTTTCAAGACGAACCTTCACTGTTTTTCCCAATAAATAAAGGTATCCGCGCACAAATACCATGAATTATTGCATTTTCTCAAAAACGATAGCGGCATATGGTCAAAGTTTTTATAATTTAAACAAAACCTTAAGCTCAAAAGCCGCTCATATATAATTATTAAACGATAAGGTTTAATAATTCATTCTGTTTTTTGTGAAAAATTTTTAATGTAGATCAAAAATGAAGCGAGGAAAGGCCTCTCAGGATACCTGAAACCATGCGTAAATCAGCGGAATCCAGATAAGGGATGTTGTGAGCGTGCCTTTAACGGCTTGATACGCGACCCAAGCCCAAAAAAACTGCTTTCCCGGTTTTTTGAATTTTTTGAAGAAGCTTTTTTTAGGGGCTTCGTCCTGTGGGGCGTATGTATCAGTCGTATCCATAAGGGCACAATATAGAATTGAATTTTAGATGCAATTGACAATCGTCAATTTAATTTTGCGATTTTAATCACATTATACGCTTGTGTGTCATTTGTTAAAGAGCATTACAATGCAAAATTATAAATCAGATGCCGAAATGATAAAGTCTTACGTGGACATCTGTAATCGTGCTTTGAAGCTCAACAGAAATCGTTTCCCTTTTAAGCAAATTTTGGGCGCGGCCAAGCAGGCCGAAAGGGGAAACATCGTTGAGGTAGAGATTACAGACGGCGGCAGGGAAACATTTGTTTTCGAAATTCGAAATGACCTTATTACGGTCAAACCGCACGGCGAATGCAAAAACTGTCAGTGCAGTCGGAAATGGACGGTATCAAAATCATATATTAACGACGTTGTGAATACACCGGATTTATACATCTCGAATCCGGCCCGCATTAACTGGGAATGGATGTTCGTTGATTCGGATCAAACCGAACATTAAGCGTCCAGATTGTCGCAATCGCTTTTGCTGTAACCTAGGTCTTTACAAGGAAACTCGGCAGAACAGGCTGCGCACGAATATTCGACAATCTGGTCGAGACTATCCATCTGAATTGTTGCCCCGTTAATTTCAATACCCGTCTTGTCTTTAAGCTTTTTAAGCGCGCGGGAGAATGTTTCGGGCTGCATCCCCAAGCGTGAGGCCACCAGCATCTTGTCATAAGGAAGGTGTATCTTCACTGCGCCGTCTGCATCCTGATTGGTCAGGCGCAATAGAAAACAGCCGATACGTTGTGCCGCATTCTGCAGAGACCTATGCTCGATCTCCTGATCTTGCTGTCGTCTGTAGCGTGCCATCGAAGTCAGCATATCAAGCGCCAGTTTGTTATTGCTTTCGATCTCTTTTTTAAGAAGACCAAGCGGCATGGAGACAATGTGCCCCGGTTCAACAACTTCGGCGCTGTAGGGATAAATACTGTCCTCGAAAATAGATGTTTCACCGAAAAGATGACCCGATGTAAAAATATCAACAACGGCCTGCGCCCCGTCGAGCGTTTCACGAAATAGTTTTACCCAACCGCTCTGGATCAGGTAAAATCGCTCGGCTTTGTCACCATGAAGGAAAAGAATTTTACCCTTGGAGCATTTCTGAACGGACGCGTTCCCCAACAATTCCGAAAAAAACGTGTCGGAAGCATTTTTTAAGAGCGGAAGGCCGCGCAATATTTTCCTGGTATTGGGCTGTAATTGTTCTCGCTGAGGTTGCATTCTACGTGCCTTTGTCTTTTTCGTAACCTAATTACTTTCCAAATTGACGTTGGTCAAGGCGTTAGAGTAGCGACATTTTAAAAATGATAAAAGAAGGAATATTAGAGAGTAGATAATGCTATTGCTGGATTGCCTACACACAATTAGTACATCATACGGTCTGCCGATAAGCCTGTTTCTCGCGGGGCTGGTCGGCGGCATGACGCATTGCGTCGGCATGTGCTCTCCTTTTGTGCTGGCTCAGACAACAACCAGTAAAACATCGGAATCGGTCCTCAAACGCATCACAGGCGGCATGTTACTGCCGTATCACCTTGGACGTATAACAACATACGTGGTACTGGCAATACTGGTGAATGCAGTCATCAATCTGGCCTTTGTCTACTCCGAAACCAAAATCCTGATCAGTGTGCCTTTGCTAATGACAGCATCGGTTATTTTTCTAATCAGCGCCTTTCCACAGATTTCTGCGCTGTTTCCATGGGCAAAAAATGTAAAAGCGCCTGCGCCTGTGAAAACAATAATGAGGTTTTCTAGGGGCTTAATGAACAATCCTGGAATATTCAAAAGATACGCTTTGGGCGTTTTGCTGGGTTTTCTGCCGTGCGGTCTGGTCATTTCCGCATTAATGGCATCCGCAACCGCACAAACATCCGTAATGGCGGGGTTATCAATGGCAGCATTTGCTATAGGAACGATGCCTTCTCTGATCGCGGTATCACTGGGCGGACAAGCGCTAAGGGTAAGCTACCCGGCGCTCACAACAAAATTAGCCAGAGGGGCAATGGTGGTCAGCAGTATCTGGCTTGTTGCTCTGGCAGGAATGATGGTTTTTTAGATAAGGACGAGATATGACAACAGCATCTCTAGCATCGGAAAATAACAAATATAACTATGACGTGGTCAGGTTGTTTACCATTGCCACCATCTATTGGGGCATTGTCGGATTTGCCGCCGGCTTGTTCATCGCATTGCAGATGGTTTTCCCTGATTTGAATATCGAGCCTTACCTGAACTTTGGCCGTCTGCGTCCCGTACACACATCCGCAGTGATTTTTGCTTTCGGCGGTAACGCGCTCTTCGCAACCAGTTACTACGTCGTGCAGCGAACCTGCGGCGTCAGGCTGTGGGGCGGGTGGCTACCGATGTTTACCTTTATCGGCTACCAGGCGGTAATCGTCATGGCCGCGCTTGGCTATGTTCTTGGTGTTACACAAGGTAAAGAATATGCCGAACCCGAATGGTATGTAGACCTCTGGCTGACGATCGTGTGGGTCGCATATTTGCTCGTCTATTTCATGACCGTTGTTAACAGAAAAGAGCCGCACCTCTACGTTGCAAACTGGTTCTATCTGGCCTTCATTATAACCGTTGCAATTCTGCACCTCGGGAACGGACTGGCCGTGCCTGTCGATATGTTCGGCGCAAAAAGTTACTCCGCTGCATCGGGCGTACAAAGCGCGATGATCCAATGGTGGTACGCGCACAACGCTGTGGGTTTTTTCCTAACGGCAGGCTTTTTGGGAATGATGTATTATTTCGTTCCGAAACAGGCTGATCGTCCCGTCTATTCCTACCGCTTATCAATCGTCCACTTCTGGTCACTGATCTTTATCTATATCTGGGCAGGGCCGCACCACCTTCACTACACCGCACTACCGGACTGGGCACAGACTTTAGGAATGACATTCTCCATCATGCTCTGGATGCCGTCTTGGGGCGGGATGATCAACGGTGTTATGACCCTCTCCGGCGCATGGCACAAACTGCGCGAAGACCCGATCATCCAGTTTATGATTATCGCTCTGGCTTTCTACGGCATGAGTACATTCGAAGGACCTTTGATGTCCATCCGCGCAGTGAACTCATTGTCTCACTATACGGACTGGACCATCGGTCACGTGCACTCCGGTGCTCTGGGCTGGGTCGGCTTCATCACCTTCGGATGTCTCTATTATATGGTGCCTCGTCTCTGGGGTCGCGAGAAGCTTTACTCCACAAAATTGGTTAGCCTACACCTCTGGATTGCCACAACCGGTATCGTGGTTTACATCGCGGCCATGTGGGTCTCCGGGATAATGCAGGGCCTGATGTGGCGTGACTATAATGACATGGGCTTCCTCGAATATTCCTTCGTAGAAAGCGTCATGGCCATGAAACCTTTCTACATGATGCGTGCCTTTGGTGGTTTGCTCTACCTCATCGGCGCACTGATCATGGTCTATAACTTCTGGCGCACGGTTCGCGGTGATGTGAATGAAAAGGAACACGGCTCAGAGACAACCAAGAATACGGAGCAGGCGCAAGGAGCTGTAGCATGACCAACTGGAATCACGACAAACTTGAAAAGAACGCGCTGCTACTGTTGGTGTTTATCATCGTCGCAGTCTCCATCGGCGGCATAGTACAGATCGTTCCGCTCTTCCGTATGGAAACCGTGATCGAACCCGTCGAAGGCGTGCGTCCCTATACGCCGCTGGAATTGGCGGGTTACAACATCTATATCCGCGAGGGCTGCTACAATTGCCACTCCCAACAAATTCGCCCGCTGCGTGACGAGGTTGTTCGCTATGGTCACTACTCTCTGGCTGCGGAAAGCATGTATGACTATCCTTTCCAATGGGGTTCCAAACGCACAGGGCCCGACCTTGCGCGTGTCGGCGGTAAATACTCGGATGAATGGCAAGTCGCTCACCTGAAAGAACCGCGTGATCTTGTGCCTGAATCCATTATGCCGTCTTACGAGTTTTTACTGAAAAGTGGTGCCAAACTCCACGATTTGGATAAGCATCTGAAAACATTGAAGTTGCTTGGCGTGCCATACACGGATGAAATGATCGAATGGGCAGAAAAAGATGCTATCGCTCAAGCAACAGGCGAAGCCAGAACTGATATTGACGGGCTCTTAGAGCGTTACGGTGAAGAGGTAAACGCAAGAGACTTCGATGGTCAGCCTGAGATAGTTTCCGAAATGGATGCACTCGTCGCCTACCTGCAAGTCCTCGGAACCATGGTGGACTTTGATGCTGCCAAGGACGTGGAAGAGGGGGCGCAATGAAGGAATTTTTTGCAGACGCAGATTTAGGGCTAATCAGCCTCCTGTTCTTTTTTATCTTTTTCTGCGGCGTGACGTTATGGACGTTCCGCCCGGGCGCTAAGAAAAAATACCAAGAACACGGACGCATCCCCCTTGAGGAGAATGAAGAATGACGGATAACAACAATAAAGACATCGACAAGGTCACCGGAGTAGAAACAACTGGCCATGAATGGGACGGCCTGAAAGAACTGAACAACCCGCTGCCGCGCTGGTGGGTCTGGGTCTTCATTATCACATGCGTCTGGTCCGCATGGTATTTTGTAGTTTATCCGTCTTGGCCTATTCCCGGCGGCGCGACCGAAGGCACATCTGGCTACACGCAATACAAAGAACTGCGTGAAAGCCAGCAGGAAATCTTTGACCGCCAGAGCGCCTATCTTGAAAAATTTGACGGCGCAAGCTTTGATGAAATTCTGAACGATCCCGAACTCTATGCCTTCGCCATTGCGGGCGGAGCATCCGCGTTTAAAGATAACTGTGCAACCTGTCACGGTACAGGCGGAGCAGGAGGTATAGGTTATCCGAACCTGCGTGATGATGATTGGATTTGGGGCGGCAGGCTTGATCAAATTCACCAGACTTTGGAATACGGTATCCGCGCGGACAATATCGACTCCCGCGTTTCTCAAATGCCGGCCTTCGGGAAGGACGGTCTGCTGAAAGACGAAGAAATTTACGCTGTCGTTGATTACGTGATGGCATGGTCTTCTCACGTAGAAAATGACGCGCAAGGTTCTAAGTATCACGGCGAGACACATGGCCAAGCCAACCTCGAACTCGGTGCAAAAATCTTCAAGGAACAATGTGCATCCTGTCACGGCCCAGAAGGAAAAGGTCTGGAAGAATTCGGCGCACCGAACTTAACGGATGATATCTGGTTGTACGGCGGTGAGCGTGAAACAGTATTTAATACAATATACTACTCAAGGGCAGGCATGATGCCGGGATGGAAGAACCGTCTTGATCCGAACACAATCAGACAACTGACAGTCTATCTCTATGAGATGAGCGGTGGTCACGCACAGGACATTTCGACAGGAGAAGCTGGAGGAAATGAAACCCGAGTACAAGATCAACAAAACACGGAAACCATGGACGAGGAGGACGTACCGTTGCCCGATGAGGGACACGAAAACGATGCGCCGCTTGAATCGCTCGAACATCAAGAAACGGATGAATCCGATGTAAACGGTACTAATCCGGAAGCGGAGTATGGCGATGACCAGCAAACAGAAACAGAAGAACAATAACCAAAGCCCGAACGACAATAACGGCGGCGGTCTTCTGAAATATTTTGCCAAACAGGAGCGGATTTATCCCAAGCGTGTCTGGGGTAAATACCGCAAGCTGAAATGGGTTGCGATGATTGTGACGCTGGGTATCTATTACCTTGCCCCTTTCATCCGTTGGGATCGCGGTCCGAACGCTCCTGATCAGGCCATCCTGATCGACCTGCCGAACCGCCGCGCCTACTGGTTCTGGATAGAAATCTGGCCGCAGGAAGTGTACATCCTGACGGGTATCCTGATTCTCGCGGCCATCGCTTTGTTCTTCGTGACCAGCATGTTCGGCCGCGTCTGGTGCGGGTATTTCTGCCCGCAAACCGTTTGGACGGATCTCTATATCTGGGTTGAACGCATCATACAGGGGGACCGAAACGCCCGTAAAAGACTGCGTGAAGGCCCGTGGACATTCGATAAAGTCAAGAAAGTCACTGCTACGCATATTCTCTGGCTGATTATCGCGTGGTGCACGGCAGGGTCGTTCGTGCTTTACTTCAACGATGCGCCAACACTGGTCTGGAGTTTTTTCGAATTCGATGTCTCTTCGACTGTCTTGATGTTTATCGCGGGTCTAACCTTCAGCACCTACCTCATGGCCGGTTTTGCGCGTGAACAAGTCTGTACCTATATGTGTCCGTATGCGCGATTCCAATCCGCTATGTTTGATAGGGACACACTGATCATTAGTTATGATGAAAAACGTGGGGAACCGCGCGGCAAGCATAAAAAAGGCGAAACATGGGATAATCGTGGCCATTGCATCGATTGTACAGCATGCGTACAGGTTTGCCCGATGGGGATAGACATCCGCGAAGGCCTTCAAATGGAATGTATCGCTTGCGGCCTATGCGTGGATGCCTGTAACAACATTATGGACAAGGTTGAATTGCCGCGTGGCCTAATCCGCTACGACACCACCAATCACATGGAGGCAGAAGTAAAAGGCGGCAAGGAACAGTTTCGTTTCTTACGCCCTCGCACGCTTTACTACTCCGTCATTCTGGCAGTTGTGGGTGGCATTATGCTCTACTCTTTAATTACACGCTCACCTCTGGAGTTACATGTCCTGCACGACCGTAACCCCGTCTTCATCCGTTTGTCAGGCGGTGAAATCCGCAACGGGTATACGCTCAAAATCTTGAACAAGACCCATGAGGACAGAACATTCTCGCTGACAGTCGAAGGTCTGGAAAATCCCGACATTGATGTAAAGGCCGCTGGAGATATTACCGAACATAATCTGGCCGTCGATGCGGATGAAGTAGGGATGTACCACATTTATGTTTCTGATAAGGTAAAACCAGATGTGCCGCGTGATATTATTTTCACGCTAAAAGATAATCAAAGCGGTACGGAAGACAGTTATAAATCCGTCTTCATAAGCAAGAGAGACTAAAAAAAATGCGTGAAACAGGAATCTCAAAACCAATCGACAAATGGCTACCCTATTTTCTGGTTCTGTTTTTTGTTGTTATTGCCATTGTAAATGCGTTTTTCGTCTACATTGCAATAAACACCCATACTGGGGTGGTGACTGAAAACCCGTATCAAAAGGGGCTGGAATATAACGCCGTACTTGAGAAATCCCGCGCCCAGCCGGATATTGATCAATTTGCAAAATATGAAAACGGCATCCTGCGTTGGACACTTAAAAACACAGACGGCACACCGATAGAACAAGCGGAAGTCACCGCGAATCTTGTTCGCGCGATTGAGCAAGGATACGATACGGAGCTAATATTCACCCATAAGGGCGGCGGCATTTACGAGGCTGATGTCGGCACTCTGCCCAAAGCCGGATTATGGATCGCAAGATTGAAAAGCCAATGGAACAAAAAAGAATTCCTGAAAACGTACAAGTTCATTCACAAGAGAACCTAAGCAATCAGGCGTCAGGATACGAAACTTTCGTCAAGCCCGATCAAGATGGCCTGAGCACCATTGATGTTTTGGTGAAAGGAGTACATTGCGGTGGCTGTATCCAGAAAATCGAATCCCGCCTGGCACAAAATACAAACATAAAAAAGGCACGCCTGAATTTCACAACCGGCAAGCTCTCCATTGCTTGGGAAGGCAAGCCTGATAAAGCCGATGAATACACAGACACCGTTGAAAAACTGGGTTATAAGGTCGAGCCGTATGACCCGCATTCTGAAAAAGAAGCACTGGACGCGCAAGAGCGCTTTTTGCTTGTTTGCCTTGGTGTTGCGGGGTTTGCCATGGGAAATATTATGCTCTTATCAGTGGCGCTCTGGACAACGGATGCTGAAAGTATGGGCATGGCCACGCGATCGCTGTTTCATTGGATATCGGGGCTGATTGCCATTCCCGCTATCGCATACGCTGGACGCCCTTTCTTCAATTCCGCGCTAAAAGCGTTACGCGCAGGGCACACGAATATGGACGTGCCGATATCCTTAGCCCTCACACTGGCCTGTGCGATGAGCGTCCACGAAACGGTCATGCATGGGGAACACGCATATTTCGACTCTGCCGTTATGCTGATGTTCTTCCTGCTGATCGGTCGCTACCTTGATTTCCGCGCCCGCAAACAGGCTCGCTCCACCGCCAACGATTTGCTTAGCAGTTTCAGCGGATTTGCCAATGTCATCGAAAGCAGCGGCAAATCGCGCCGCGTGCCGATCCGCGATCTGCGCGAAGACATGATCGTACGGGTCTCGGCGGGCGAAAAATTCCCCGTTGATAGCATCGTTCTGGACGGTCGGAGCGAAGTGGATACCTCGCTGGTCACGGGCGAAACCATGCCGCGCCCTATCAACCCTGATAGCGAAGTCTATGCGGGAACGTTAAACCTCTCAGCCCCTGTCACGGTGCGGGTCGCAAAGGCTGCCGAAGATTCCCTGTTGTCCGAAATCGTGCGCCTGATGGATAAGGCGGGGCAGGGGCAGGCGCAATATGTGCGGCTGGCCGATCGCGCTGCAAAGCTCTACACGCCCGTTGTTCACACCCTTGCCGCCGCATCTTTCCTAGGCTGGCTCTTGATCGGCGGTCTGGCGTGGCAATCGTCTTTGATGATCGCCATTACGGTATTAATTATCACGTGCCCCTGTGCCTTGGGGCTGGCCGTACCCGTTGTGCAGGTCTTGGCAACGGGAAAGCTGATGAAGGCGGGCATCCTCGTAAAATCGGGTGATGCGCTCGAACGGCTGGCCGGCATTGATACAATCCTGCTGGATAAGACAGGTACGATAACACTCGGTGAATTACATCTGGTTGGTACATACGATCGGGACAAAATGAAAACGGCTGCTGCACTCGCCAGTCACTCGACGCATCCGCTCTCTCGCGCACTAGTAAAAGCGTATGAAGGAAATATAGATAATGTTGAAAACGTTCAGGAACATCCCGGTAAGGGGCTGGAGGCAAGTATTGACGGAAAGACCGTAAAACTTGGCAGCCGCAGCTATTGCGGAGATACAAACGCCGAAACGTCAAAAGACATCGAGCTATGGCTAAAAGAGGAGGATAGCGCACCTTACGTCTTCAGGTTCTCTGATCGAATTCGTGAAGATTCGAAGGAAACCATAGAAGGGTTCCAACGGCTGGGACTTGCAACAACTATGGTTACAGGCGATCGCAAAGATGTGGCACTTTCTGTAGCCAAGGAAACAGGCATCGAAACGGTCTATGCCGAACAAACACCGCCGCAAAAATTCGACATTATGGAAGCCCTCAAAAACGACGGAAAGAAAGTGGCCATGATCGGTGACGGTTTGAATGACGCGCCCGTCCTCGCTGCTGCCGATGTATCCATCGCACCGGGCAGCGCCATCGACATGGCGCAAAACGCCGCCGATATCGTGTTCATGGGCGATAAATTTGCGCCCGTCCTCGAAGCTTATGAAACGGCATGCTACAGCCAAAAACTTGTAAAACAGAATTTCATGCTGGCGGTCGGGTACAACATCATCGCAATCCCACTCGCGCTGGCAGGGATGGTGACACCGATGGTCGCCGCCGTTGCAATGTCCGGCTCATCCTTGATCGTTGTCGGAAATTCCTTCAGATTGAAATTGAAAAAAACCGGAAAGGCATAAAAGATGATCTTGTTATTGGTTGCCGTTTTTGCCGTCGCGCTCGTCCTTTTTGCCGTCTATTTCATCTTCTTAAAAAAGTAAGCGTACATGAGTGTCCTTGTCTATCTTATCCCCATCGCATTAATCCTTGGCTCTATCGGGCTTGCCGCCTTCATCTGGGCACTAAAATCGGGTCAATATGACGATCTTGACGGCGCGGCGCACAGAATACTCTTTGACGACAAAGAGGACATCGATACAAAAGAAGGTGATGACAAAAATAATAAAAAATAAGTCATTATTTTCAATTTCTTGAAAGAAATTTGTAGCAATTTTCAAACGCTTGACTCATGTCAATGCTGAATCTGCGGTAATCATCCAAAGTATAGACAACAAAAAGCCTCGAGAAGGAGTAAGTGCTATGAAAAAGGTTTTATGTTTTGCATTACTGGCCGGAACTGCTGGTATGGCATTCGCATCCCCGGCAACGGCTGATGATGGTCTGGGAGGCCCCTGGTCTAAAGAACGCTTCCAAATTCGTCTGCGCGGAATTAGCGTGTCACCCGATGTTGATTCCGATGTGAACATCGGCGGAGATGTTGATGTGGATTACGCCGTTACACCAGAGTTGGACGTAACCTATTTTTTCACCCCGCATATCGCCGCAGAATTGATTGCCGCAACATCCAAGCACGATATTGACTACACAGGCGGTGTCGATCTCGGTGAAGCATGGGTGCTTCCTCCGACATTGATGTTACAATACCACTTCACACCTGAAAAGACATTCAGCCCTTACGTTGGCGCGGGCCTGAACTACTCCATTTTCTATGCGGAAGATGCGGGTGAGGGCTTTACGGATCTGAACGTTGATAACGGTGTCGGCTACGGCCTACAAGTCGGTGCGGACTACTGGCTCAACGAAAACTGGGGTGTAAACCTCGACGTGAAAAAGCTATGGCTGAACGTTGATGCCAGCCTGAACAACGGCGCAATTGAAGCCGACATCGACATGGATCCATGGATCATCGGTGCGGGCGTATCCTACCGCTTCTAAAAGCGAAGTTCGAATTGAATAAGACTACGAGGCCTGCGATACTTCGCTGGCCTCTTTTCGTAGCAATTCGCTAAACACATGGCGGAAATTCCAAAAACGCAGCCGAAAAGCATCTTTTTTTCTTGTAGTTTAAACGTATAGGTATATAAGAAGTGCCGAATATAAACGGGTTTACATAGCGAAAAAGCTGGAAAGGCTTCCAAATGGAAATCGATATCTACGATCTTCTGAAACAAGACCAGATTTTGGTCATTTTTATGGTCATCAGTCTGGGCTACCTCATAGGCAAAATCAAAATTCTCGGCATTGAATTCGGCAACGTCACGGGCGTACTCGTCGTCGGGCTTCTATTCGGAGCCATGGGCTTTTCCGGTAACCCTGATATGGCAACATTCGGTTTCACCCTGTTCATCTTCTGCGTTGGTATTCAGGCCGGACCCAGCTTCTTCAGCGCATTTGCAGTGGATGGTGCGCGTTATTTCGCACTGTCTTTAATTGTTGCGGTTATCGCTGTCACAATGTGTCTTTTGTTTTCCAACATCTTTGCGATGGAAACGGGCGTTGCCGCCGGTATGCTCGCAGGCTCCCTAACAAGTACCCCAACCCTTGTGGGTGCGCAGGATGCCGTAACAAGCGGCGTTGCCTCTTTGCCCGAAGGTATTGATCCTGACGATGTAATTAAAAACATCAGTGTGGCTTACTCCCTGACATATCTTTTCGGGATCGCAGGGTTGATGTTTATCGTCCGCTTTATCCCGATCATCTTCAAGATCGACCTGATTGCCGAAGCCAAAAAAATCGCATCCGTAAAGGCTTCGCAGAATACAATCAACGAAGACAACCTGCCCATGGTCAGAACATACCTGATCAGCCAAAACAGCAAGCTCATCGGTAAAACAATCCGCCAGATACAGGACTCCACCAAACAATACTTCACGGTTCTGGGCATTCGCCGTGACGGCAAAATCATGGACGCGGAAAGAGATACGATGATTGAAGAGGGCGATGTTGTCTCCGTCATAGCATCCGTCGCACAACACAGCTTCGCCAAAACAAAGGGGATCGATGAAGTATTCGATAAGGAGTTATTGAACTACCGCATCAGAACAAAAGTCATCACCGTCACCAACTCCGATTATGTCGAACGCAATGTGCAGGATCTCATGCTGCCCGCTGAACACGGGTGCTATGTGATTGGCCTGAAACGTGCTGGAATAGAGTTGCCCGTTGATAAGAAAACAATCTTGCAAAAAGGCGACCGTTTGGAAGTCATCGGTGAGGAAAACCTCATCCACGATGTGAGTGAGCTTCTGGGTCGCATCGAGGCAGACCTCGAAAAAACCGACCTGTTGACCATGTGCGCAGGCGTTGCGCTCGGCTTGATGGTCGGAACAATCGTCATGAAATTCGGTAGCATTTCCATCGGTTTGGGCAGTGCAGGGGGCTTACTTCTGGTCGGTATCATGATCGGTTTTTTGCGCTCGATACACCCGACCTTCGGGGTCTTCCCGCGCGCCGCCCGTAACATCATGATGGATTTGGGAATTGTCCTCTTCATGTCCTCAATCGGCCTGAATGCGGGAAGCAAAGTCCTTGAAGCGCTGACCTCCGTCGGCCCGCTCCTGGTGCTCTGCGGGGCGTCCATAACCATTATTCCTGTCATGGTGGCGTTCCTTGTCGGTCGTTATGTGATGAAGATGAACGATGCTCTCTTGCTCGGCGCAATCACAGGCGCGATGACCAGCACAACCTCACTGAATATGGTCGCCGAAGCGTCTAAAAGCCAAGTGCCGGGCTTGGGATATGCGGGAAGTTACACCTTCGCAAACGTCATCCTGACCTTCGCCGGAACGATACTGGTGTTGTGGTAATAGTCTTTACACTTGCGCAGATGATACAAGGCTTTTAGGCTTGAGCAGTAATAGAAAAGTGCCGAGCCTTCCGAACGTATGACCAAAACAAAAACAATCGTTTACACCGATCTTGATGGATCTTTACTGGATCATGAAACCTACGATTTTTCACCAGCGCAAGAAACGCTTGATCGTTTGCAAGAACTTGAAATACCGTTGATCCCGGTTACCAGTAAAACAATCGCAGAAATCAAGGCTCTGGATTTGCCGTTCACAAACGGCCCGATGATTGCCGAAAACGGCATGGTCATTAACATACCGACGGGGCATTTCGGCCAAAAAGACGAGGAAGTTTTCCTGCAGGCGCGCCCCTACGAAACCATCATCGACATCATCGCGAGCTTGCCCGAAAAACTGCGCAGCCATATATGCGGTTTCAATGACATGACCGAAGAACAAGTTGCGGAAAATACAGGGCTTCCGATAGAAAGCGCCAAAAACGCCAAAAACCGCGAAGCCAGTGAGCCGTTTATATGGGGCGGCAATAGCGCAGAACTTGCCGATCTTGAAGAACGTCTGAGAAAAGAGGGGCTGAGCCTGACACGAGGCGGACGCTTCCACCACATCATCGGCAAGGGCGGGAAGGGCACGGCAATCGAATGGCTGAACCGGAAATACATCGATACAACAGATGCGGAATCCATCTGTGCCATAGCATTAGGGGACGGCCCGAACGATGCAGGTATGCTGAGCGTTGCCGATTACGGAATCATTATTCCTAACGCTCAAGGCAAAACCGTCACAATTGAAAATCCGGCCGGAAAAATCATCAAAGCCCCTGCCGAAGGCCCTGAAGGCTGGTCAAAATCATTAGAATCTTTACTCGATGACTTGTGCAACTGCGAAGAAGTCTGCTAACACCTATAGACCTGATAATAAACAATAACTTGCACAGGACAGAGGAGACAGACTTTTGGGAGATTTTCATCAGAACGGAATCGTAGCCACGCTCCACAAACTCTCGGACAGATCAATCGAGTCACTTGAAAATGACCTTATTGAATTTTCTAAACAGCGGCCTATGACACTGATCCTGCCTTCGCTCTATTCGGAGCTGGAGGGGCCGGCACTCAAACATATTGTCAACGAACTAAAGAAAGTTCCGTATCTCGACAATATTGTCATCGGTCTGGATCGCGCCGATCAGGATCAGTTCGAACACGCCAAAGAATTTTTCTCCGTCCTGCCCCAAAATCATAAAATTCTCTGGAATGACGGGCCGCGTTTGCGCTCGATCCATCAAAAACTTCATGACAACAACCTTGCGCCCACCGAACCGGGAAAGGGACGAAACGTCTGGTACTGTTTCGGCTACACCCTCAGCGCACTGAAAACCGAAGTCATCGGCTTACATGATTGCGATATCCTGACCTACGACCGCGGCATGTTGGCGCGCTTGCTGTATCCGGTCGCAAACCCGACCTTTAACTACGTTTTTGCAAAAGGGTATTACCCGCGTGTCGGCGATAACAAATTGAACGGCCGTGTCATGCGCCTTCTGGTCTCGCCGTTGATACACTCCCTGCGCCGTGTGTGCGGCTTCGATCCGTATCTTAATTACCTGAACGGTTTCCGATATCCGCTTGCCGGCGAATTCGCCATGAATATCGACGTTATTCCTGACCTGCGAATCCCGTCCGACTGGGGGCTTGAAATCGGCATCCTTTCAGAGATCAGAAAGAACTACTCGACCCGCACCATTTGTCAGGTGGATATTTCCGATGGTTACGACCACAAACACCAGCCAATGTCCGAAGATGACAAAACCGCTGGTCTGTCGAAAATGAGCATCGACATCACAACATCTATCTTCCGAAAACTCGGCATCAACGGCCACATTCTCTCAAATGCGAAAATCCGCACCATCAAGGCGACGTATTACCGCAAAGCCTTGGACATGGTTGAGATGTATCGGAATGATGCCATCATGAACGGTTTGGATTATGACCTCCACGCCGAAGAACGAGCTGTCGAACTCTTCGCCTCCAACATTATACAGGCCGGAGAAATCTTCCACGACCATCACGACGAAGCGCCGTTTATCCCGCGCTGGAACCGCGTCAGCTATGCAATGCCTGAAATTATGAAGGAAATGGCCGCGGCCGTCGAAGCCGACAATGCCTGACAGGCTGGAACTTCACGACGTCTAAGGCGGAAAACTGCTTATTTCTTGGCAGTTCTTCCGTCGTGACTGGCAATCCAGACCGTTTGATACGGCGCAAGAATAATCTCCTCATCGAAATCCAGATAGCAATAATCCGTCAACAAATCCGTCCAGCGCGGCCCGTCATAAAGGTTCAGGCTGCTCAAGGACAACGTAAGCGGCTGGTTGGTCAAATTCGTGACGCAGAAAATATCCTGCTTACGGTTAAGCGATTGCCGCCAGAACCCGAACAATCCTTCACAAAGCTGCAGCGTGAATTGCGTAGCATTCGGATGAAATGCCTTTTGCTTTGTTCTGATTTCCGCAATCCGGCGTACCTCGTTCAGGATATAACTCTGATTACTCTTCGGATTTGAAAGCTTCTCCATCAACTCGCTGTATTGCCAGTTATGACGGTTAATCGAACGCCTGTGCTCGGTCTTTTTCAACTTCGCGTAATCATTCGGCGTTGCCAGCAGGCTATGGATATAAAACGCAGGTATCCCTGCAAGCCCCATCATAATGGTTTGCGAGGCCAGAAAACGCTCGCGCTGGAATTCGTCCTTACCGTCAATCGTCCCCTGCAATGCATCGAAAAGGGAAACATTCATCTCATAAGGCTGCTCTTTTCCGCCGCCGACCGAACGCATACTGATCTCGCCGCCGAACCCGCGTATGGTTTCGATCATCTCGTCAACATCTTCGTCCATCAAAATGCCCTTGGCGGGAAACAACCCGATCCCGTCATGCCCTGCCACAAAGTTAAAATACGCGCAGCCGTCTTGTGTCGGCGGCATACCCATCAGCCATTTTTTGAGGTAATACTCATTCCCCGTTAGCAAAGCCTGAACCAGAAGCGGCGGCAGACTGAAGTTATAAATCATGTGCGCTTCGTTCTGGTTCCCGAAATAGGATAAATTCTCGTGCTTGGGAACGTTGGTTTCCGTGATCAGCAGCACGTCCTCTTTATAGAAATCAACCAGCGTACGCATCAAACGGACAATTTCGTGTGTCTGTGGCAAGTGAATACAGGCTGTGCCGATTTCCTTCCACAAGAACGCGACGGCATCCAGACGGAAAATACGCACCTTATGATTCAGGTAAAGACGCATGATGCGAATGAATTCAACCAGTACGGCAGGATTTGAAAAATCCAGATCCACCTGATCCGGCCCGAACGTGCACCAGACATGTTTCATGCCTTCCGCTGTATCAAACGGGGTCAAAAGCGGGGAAGGGCGCGGACGGATCACCATAGAAGAATCCATGTCCTCGGGCGCGGTAAAGAAATACTGGTTATATGGTGGTTTGTTTTCTTGGAAATCCTTGAACCATTGACCTTGCGCGGACGCATGGTTAATGACGATATCGGCCATCAACTGGAAATTATTCCCGATACGCTCGATATCATCCCAGTCACCAAGGTCACCGCGAACCTCGTCATAATCCATCACCGCAAAGCCGTCATCGGAGCTGTATGGAAAAAAAGGCAGGATATGCACCGCATTGATAAAACTCTTCGCATAGTCCTCAAGAAAACCCTCAAGCGTTTTCAGCGGGTGCTCCCCTTTTTTGCGGATACTGTCTCCGTATGTGATCAGGATCGTTGTCGCTTCCGACCACGTATCAAGAGAAAGGGGTTTAGGTTGCGTAAGCGGTTTGTCCTTCGCATCGTCCGGCCAGAACGTAGACAGGATATCATCAACCAACTCATCCGCATCATGTTCGGGATAAATCACATCCAGATGGCGCTTCAAACGATGGATGAGTGCATCGGGCCGTGCGATCACGTTCTTCTGTGCCGTCTTTTTGGTTTTATTTTTAATCTCGTTAAGGGGCTGAACATCTGCACTCATGGAAAAATTAAAACCACCCTGTAGTCATTAACATTGGTTTGTGTCGGTCCGGTTATGATCAAGTCATCTGTTTCTTTATAAAAACTGTACGAGTCGTTGTCATCCAGAAAATCTTGAGGACTGCAGCGCAGCCCTTTCGCACGATCTAAAATATCAGGCATGAAATACGCACCCGTTGCGTCGTCACTTCCGTCGATACCGTCCGTATCAAAAGACGCCCCGCAAATTTTTTGGTTCCCTTCAAGGGCGATAGCGGCCTGCAAGGCAAACTGCGTATTCGGTCCGCCGCGCCCCTGTCCCGTAATCTTTACGGTTGTCTCTCCGCCCGAAAGCAGGGCAACAGGCGCATCACCGCCTTTAAGTGTTTTCTGAATATCACGCGCGCGCTCAACATGTTTCAAAGCCGCCGCATTTGTATCTCCCGTGATCTGGCTGCCGAGGATATCTACACGGAAGCCTTTTTGCTCCCAATATTTTTGCGCTTCTGCCAGACACTCTTCGGGCGTGGCAATCATGTGGTATTCGTTGTTGGAAAAAATAGCATCGCCGTCCTTGGGCGTTTCATTTTGCGGATCATTAAGCGCAAGCAAAATCGAGTCGGGAATCTCAATCCCGTATTTTTCAATCACATGAAAACAGTCCTGTAATGTAGACGGATCAGCCACAGTCGGCCCTGATGCAATCACGGACGCATCATTCCCCGCCACATCCGAAATCGCAAGCGTAACCAGCTTTGGATTGACCGCTGCCGCTGCTAGCCCGCCGCCAAGCGCACGGTTTAAATGTTTGCGCACCGTGTTCATCTCGCCGATAGCCGCACCCGACATCAAAAGCTGCTTGTACAATCTCTGCAAGTCGGAAAGGCTCACCCCATCAACAGGCGCGGTCAAAAGCGCCGACCCGCCGCCCGAGAGCAGACAAACAACAAGGTCATACTGTGTTGTGTGGGCAAGCATCGCGATTATATCGTCAACGGCCTTCAACCCGTTGTCATCGGGAACGGGGTGTGCCCCCTCGATAATGCGAATAGTCTTCGTCGGGACGCCGAACCCGTAGCGTGTTAAAACAATGCCCTCGTAATCGCCTTCATAATGCTCCTCAAAAACACGCGCCATCTCCGCCGAGGCTTTGCCCGCACCGATCACATAGGTTTTGCCGTTGCTCGGAACAGGGGGTAAAAATCGCGGTAAACACCCGGCAGGTTTGCAAATATCGACGGCAGTATGAAAACTGCCGAGTAACAATGCGCGAATATCGTGACCGTTAAAATCCATTACGCTTCCAATAGGACACGAAGCCTTCGCCAAAATCAATTCACACCACCCAAAACAGCGGCTTTTTAAGGGGAAAGCGGAAAATAAGCGGATGAAATCACGCTGAATATAAGAATATTCTTTTCTTTTTGCCTGCGACTCTGTACGACTGCACGCAAAGAAACCACTCACTGTCCAAAGATAAGGCGGAATTAGGGTAAAATATGAGAAAACTGCGCAATATCGCAATCATTGCACACGTCGACCACGGCAAAACGACATTGATCGACTCCATCATGAAACAAAGCGGCATGTTTCGGGAAAACCAGGCCGTTGATGAGCGTCTGATGGATTCCGGCGATCTTGAGAAAGAACGGGGTATTACCATTCTGGCAAAACCGACGTCTATCCAGTGGGAAGATACACGTATTAACATCATCGACACCCCCGGTCACGCCGATTTCGGCGGAGAGGTCGAACGCGTTCTGCACATGGCGGACGGTGTCATCCTTTTGACTGATGCCGCCGAAGGCCCGATGCCGCAAACAAAATTCGTGCTGGGTAAGGCGCTCGCGCAAGGTCTGCGCCCTATTGTTATCATCAACAAGGTCGACCGTCCCGACGGACGTCCCGAAGAAGTCATCGATGAAGTCTTCGACCTGTTCGTGTCCCTTGACGCGACAGACGAGCAGCTTGACTTTCCCGTGCTCTATGCATCCGGCCGTGACGGTTGGTGCGCGCGCGAACTGGATGATCCGCGCGAAAACCTTCATCCTTTGCTGGATTTGATCCTCGAACACGTGCCAGAGCCGAAAGTAGAGGAGGGCAAGCCTTTCGCAATGCTGGCCACACTTCTGGATTCCGATCCGTTCCTTGGCCGCTGTCTGACAGGCAGGGTTCTTCATGGCTCGGCAAAAGTGAATGAAAACGTCAAAGCCCTGAGCCTGGATGGGAAAAGCGTCGAAACAGGCCGCCTGACCAAGCTCCTGATGTTTGAAGGCACGGAGCGCGTGCCCGTCGAAGAAGTGCATGCGGGCGATATCATCTGTATCGCGGGTCTGACAAAGGCATCCGTTGCCGATACGATTTGTGATCCGACCGTCACAGAGCCATTAAAATCGACACCGATCGACCCGCCGACCATGTCGGTCACGATCAGTGTTAACGATTCACCGTTTGCCGGAAAAGAGGGCAAGAAAGTCACATCCACTATGATCCGCGAACGCCTTTTGGCCGAAGCGGAAACAAACGTCGCTATTACATACAGCGAAAGTGATGAAAAAGACTCATTTGAAATCGGTGGCCGAGGTGAACTTCAGCTCGGCGTTTTGATTGAAACCATGCGCCGCGAAGGATTTGAGTTGACGGTCTCCCGCCCGAAAGTCCTCTACAAGGAAGAAGACGGCCAGAGATTGGAGCCGATTGAAGAGGTTATCATCGATGTGGACGAAGAATATTCCAGCACTGTCGTGGACTCAATGAACCGCCGCAAAGCCGAAATGACAGACATGCGCTCAAGCGGCGCAGGAAAGACGCGTATTGTTTTCCTTGCCCCCTCCCGCGGTCTGATCGGCTACCAAAGCCGCTTCCTGACACAAACACGCGGCACGGGCGTAATGAACCGCTTGTTCCACTCTTATGCGCCGTATAAGGGCGATGTCCCTCAAAGACATAACGGTGCCCTGATTTCTACTGAAACAGGTACGGCTGTAGCATACGCACTCTTCAACCTGCAGGATCGCGGCGCAATGTTTATCGGCCATCAGACCCCCGTCTATCAAGGGATGATCATCGGCGAGCATAACCGCGACAACGACCTCGAAGTCAACGTCCTGAAAGGCAAGAAACTGACAAACGTCCGCGCCTCCGGCTCAGACGATGCGGTCACGCTGACCCCGCCGCGCAAAATGTCCCTCGAAGACATGATGGCCTACATCAACGATGACGAGTTGTTGGAAGTCACGCCGACATCCATGCGTTTGCGCAAGAAATTCCTGTGCCCGCACGAACGTAAAAAGGCCTCCCGCGCCGGCGCATAAACAATCGCAAAGCTTTAAAGACAAAACGAAAGAGGGCTTGATGAAGCCCTCTTTTTTTTTTAATTCTGAAATGGTGGTCGCATTAGTTATTATTCTTGGATGGGCGGAACGGCCAGACCCAAGCGGCAAAAGCCGGAAGCTTCCGTGTCTGAATCCAGACTTTGCCTTGACCGGTAAATTTTGTGACCAAACCTTCCTTGGAGAGGAAGAAGGATTTATACCCGCCGAATTTGGAAACCTTGTATTCCAGACCTTCGGTAAAGGCGACGATGTGATTGTTATCAATCGTATATTCGTCCTCGACCTCGATCTCGACGATCCCGCCGTAAGAGTTAAAGAACACATCGCCAGAACCGGTACATTTGATCATGAAGAATCCTGCACCGCCGAAGAAGCCCTTCACAAGCCCCTGAAATTTCGTGGCCACATCGACATTCATCCCCGAAGCCAGAAACGCCGAACTTTGCAGGAACAGCGCATCGTCCTTATTGCCGTCAAGATGATAGTGATAGATATCTCCGGGCAAACCGCTGGCAAAGGTGACTTCGCCCGCAAACTCCTGCGCCGTGAATTCGTTGATAAAAATGCTCTCGCCGCTGATAAAGCGTTTGAAGCCGCCTTTGAATTTGGTCTTCATGCTGACATTCGTATCCATGGAAACCATGGCGGATGCTTCCGCCTTGATCTGCTGGTTGGCGGTCATTTTTACCGACAAGCGTGAAAAGTCGGGGCGTCCCGCGATCTCGTGTTCGAATTCCTTTGGCAGGTCAAGAACTTCCATTGGTTCGCCGTCAATATCTACGGGTTGTAAACTTGCATTTTGGTCAGTCATAATCTTCTCTCCCGTATCTCTTATCGTGGTCTCAGCATCGGGCCGATGACCATCCCGAACGCGCTGGGGTTATGGCTCTGGCACCAGACAGTACCCTTACCGTGAAAGCGGCAAACAAACCCTTCACCGCCGAGGAATGACCCGATCCAACTGGAGCCTGCTTTGGACAGTTTAAAGTCCAGCCCTTCTTCAAAGGCAACAATATGTCCGCTGTCCACGACATATTCTCCGTCCACTTCGACCGGGTAAATCGCCCCGAACGCATTCAAAAGCACATCGCCGCTCCCGCTAAGCTTGAGCCAGAACGCCCCTTCTTTTGCGATGATGGACTTGAAACCTTGCCAGCCCATATCGATATCGACATCGCCCCACGACGCAACGTAAGACTCACCCTGAACGATCAGTTTCTTCCCGCCGTCGAGCTTCTTGTGCATCATATCACCGCTCAGAGTAGGGGCGAGGAACAGCGTGCCCTTGTCACCGGTGCATTTGTAATGGTTCATAAAAATCGATTCACCCGCAAGCATACGCTTGAGCGCCTTACGGATCCCGCGCTTGCCGCGCTTATGAGTTGTCGTTTCAACATCAAGCCCCGGCGACATAGCGACCATCGAGCCGCCTTCCGCAGTAAGTTCCTCGCCGGGCGAGAACTCCATCTTGGCAATCGTATTTGCCGGACGTTGTAAGATTTCGTGTTGCATAAAATATCTCCTGATGGCGCAAGTTGCGCCTGAATGTCTTTAACTAAATCTTCGGGTTCAAATAGGACGCCAGCCCGCTCATACTGCGGCTTTGTAACAAAATCTTGCCTTTACCGCTTACCCGCGTCAGCAATCCTTCACCGCTCGTAAAGCTTGAAATCAGCCCGCCCGAAAGTTGTAGGCGAATGGAAATTGTCGGATCATAAGCGACAAGGTGACTGGTATCGACCAGATACTCCCCGTCGATTTCCTTTTCGTAAACATGGCCGTATGCGCCGATCCAAAGATACCCCTTACCCGTAGCAAGCAGGCGGAACAAACCTTCCCGTGCCAGAAAGGAACGGAACCCTGCCCATTTCAGCTTGATGTTAATGCCCTTGGTCGAACAGATATACGCCCCCGGTTGCATAAAAATATTCTGCCCTTCCATCTTGACCAGTCGAATGTCACCGGGCGTCGGCTGCGTAAAAATGACCGTTTGCGGCGTTGTGCCGATATTTTTGAATGTATTAACAAACAAAGTTTCTCCGCCGAACATTTTGCGTGCAAGCCCTTTGAAAAACCCACCGTTCAATTTTGTCTTCATATCGACCTTAGCATCCATACTCACCATGGCATCAGACTCGGCAACGACTTCCTCGCCGGGGTCCAAAGTAATCGTGATGTAGGAAAAGGAAGGTTTTCCGTCAATGCTTTGCTTCATAATAGGCTCCGTTCAATATTACTTGCTGTAATTTGCAATCTTTTCCTTAAATTTTTGATAAGGGAAATCAATCTCTTCAAATTGACCATCATAATCATCTAGCATTTTTTGAAGGTTTTCAACACGGCGTTCGCTTGAGGGGTGCGTACTAATCAATTCAATCCATTTGTTATCAACAAGTTGATTGGCCTTATGCAGCTTGTCAAAGAAAGCAATCAACCCTTCGGGTGAAATATTGGCTTGTGTAAGATATTCAAATCCCACCTCATCCGCTTCCTCTTCCTGTACACGCGAATAATGTTGAGATGTAAGGTAACGTGCATTACTGCCGATGGAATAAACGAGATCGTTACTGCCACCTAGCAATACACTCATTAAAACGTAGCCACTCAGCTCGGATATGGACTGTCTGAGGCTATGTCGTTTCGTGACGTGCGCCATTTCATGTGCAAGAACACCAAGAAATTCTTCGGGTGTCTCAGAATACTCGATCAATCCTGTAAAAAAGACCATATGTCCGCCGGGTAGGGCAAACGCATTAGGCGTATCATCTATCATAATGTGAACGTGTAAATCATAACCGCTTCCCTCTGCAACGGATAACAACGGCGCAGCCAAAAGCTCCAGGTCAGCAAGAATATCTGGATCATCGATAATTAAGCCACTCTGCGCAAACTGTAATTCAAAGAGCTTGTCTCCTATGGAATCCTCTACGCTGGGTGGAACATATGACGCGATAAAACCGGAGACGATGTTCCGCTCGATAAAGACGAGATAAAGCGGAACCAGAGTAAAAAACGCGATAAGCAAACCCGTTAAGACCAGATATCGGGTATAGTTCTTCTTACCCTTGATAACCGATTGCGCCTTGGCATTATTTGCAAAGGCCGGCTCTCTGAACATCGAAAAATCCGTCGTATGGATTTTGACCCCTTTTTGCGTGTCATGGGAAATAAAGGCAATGCGGTTCGCCGTGCCGCCAAAGGAAATATGTGCGTTGTGTGCTTCAAAACTAACGCTGCGGTTATCGTTCATAAATTTCAGCAACATGCCCGAGACCTCGATCACACCGCTCTCACGCGATGGCTCTTCGCCGTCTGCATTTTCAACGTATATATGACCGGAAAATCTCTTCGTACCCATGACAGAAAAGAGTGTAACAGGATTTTAAGAGAGGTCTAGACCTTCCATCTCTCGGACGCGTCCGTCTCTGTGCAAATGTGCTTGCCGCTCGCGGACAACGGCCTCGCTGTGTGCGCCGAGCTGATGGCCGCCCTCATAACCCAGCTTGTCCCACATATGCTCGATAAGGCCGACATTCAGCGGCCTGTGTGTAACCTCGCTCTCGAAATATGTGTCTTCATTCGCAAAATCAACGACGTTCCCCTCGGGGGAGAGACCCAAATCGCCCTCAAAATGTTTCATGATCGCATCATCAATAAAATCGGGATCATCGCTAAGGCGTGATTTCTCAAAATTCAAAACCGATACATGCGAATGCGCATATTGCTGCATACGGGTTAAACCGTCTTCCTCGTAAACAATGCCGTCCGGCTCAATCCGCTCGATGCGCCCATGCAAAAGGGCTTCTTTAACCAGAGCTTCTGCATCGTCGGCAGAAATTCCGCCGATACCCGCTTCCTTTCGTGCCAGAATATTATCCAAAAGCCGTACACCGGTTTTCGATCTCATAAGATGGTTCTCACAGATAATCGTACCGATATCATCGGCCTGCGCCCAACGCTCGGCCAATTCTTCCTTGGTAATGTCACCGGAGACAAATTCCTCATATTGCCCGCTGGCGATAAACAAATGCATTGCAGCACTGTACTGAACGACATGCGCCTGTAACTCATTCAAATGAAAAAGTTCGCGGCTATTCTCGGGCTCATAAGCAATTTCCGCAAGCATGCCCTCGCGATCCTGAATATAGTGAGTACCTTCATGCAAGAGCCGCGTTGCAAGAGCCGCAGCCGTGACATTGCGATCATCTGCGGGATCATAGGTTGAGCGGATAAAACTCCTCTCCGAAAGGTACATCGCATTCGCACCGCTGCCTGTATTCTGAGCGGCAGGAGAAATATTAATAACGAGGTGTCCCTGACGAAGGGCAGTAAGTACCATATTGCTTTCCGGCGTATTCAGATGTTTGAGAGCATCAACGGCATCGCGCAGAACATCGGCATTCGGGCCAAGGTCTTCGCCGCTCTCCAGATCACCTAGTGTAAAGCGGGTAGGCTTCCCGTCTTCATCTGAAAAATATTTGCGCATCAAGCTGCGGCGTGTTTGGGATTGCTCGGGTGTCGCGACACCGACCTGCTCCGCCATATTCACCAGCGTGGCATAGGCCATATCCGCTTTCTCTGTAAGATCAATGTCTCCGTTATGGATTATAACGACATCTTCACCATCACTATATGTATTCGGCCGAAGATGTCTTTGGCGCATAAGAAGAACGGAAGGATTTTCAAGATCATCCAATAATTGCGCTGAATCAGGATAGTTATCACGCATGACAGACTTGACGGCCAATCCTGGCGCGACATGCGATAACACACTGAATCTTTTCCTTAATCTGGACATGAGCCGCTAAAATTTCACCCTGCAATTATTTTTCTTATTATGCCATATATAACATGGCAGCAGCCAATAAACATAACATTTTAAAGACATTCGTGAGGGGGAGATCCAATCCGAAAGACTTGTGCATTGCAAAAAATTAATTTGACTAAACGGTCAAGTTTAGTTATTCAACGCTACACGAGGAAACAGCTATGATTGAATCTAAACCTACGACAAAAGATAAGTTATTGGAAACGGCAACGGAACTGATCTGGCGCAATAGCTACAATTCCGTCAGCGTGGACGAGATTTGCAAAAAGGCAGGCGTCCTCAAAGGCAGCTTTTACCATTACTTTCCGTCGAAGGCACATTTGGCATTTTCTACAATGGACAAATGTATGCAGGAAACAACATGCAACTACGACAATATTTTTTCTCCTGAAAGACCCGCGCTAGAACGATTTGAGTTAATGGTAGACCATATAGTCGAACAGCAAAAACAAAAACGTGATGAACTCGGTCGGGTTTGCGGTTGCCCGTTTGCAACGCTTGGTTCGGAAATCGCCGCACAGGATGAAGAACTTGGGAATAAGATTGCTGATATTTTAGCAAAAAAATTGACCTATTATGAAATCGCGTTAAATGACCTCGCAGAGGACGGAACGATAGACGATGAAACAAACACGAAATTAAAGGCCGAAGAAATTTTTGCTTTTGTTCTCGGTCAAATGACATTGGCGCGGATCAAAAACGATCTGACCTTTCTTGAAAGAAATCTGAAATGGGCGCTTCTGGATCTGATAGGCGTACGTCCGAACATGCTAAAGAAAACGGCGTAATGTCGTCTTAATATTAAAAACGAAAGAAAGAATGAATGAAAAAATTTGTTTTTGCACTCATCTTAATCGGAGCCATAGGCACAGCGGGATATATTTTCTATCCTTGGCAGTCCGTCGATGCATCAGAAGGACAGGAAGGCCAGACAGGCCCGATGCCGGTTGAAACCGTAACAATCAAACCGCAGCCGATCCAACTCTGGAAAAGCTTCTCCGGCAATATTGTAGCCGTCGATCAGGCGGAAATTCGCCCCCAAGTCAGCGGTAGAATAACAGAAATTAAATTCGAAGACGGCCAATATGTTGAAAAAGGTGATGTGTTGATCATCATCGACCCTCGCCCCTACGAGGCCACCGTCAATCAGGCCAAAGCTGCACTGCAAGCGGCCGAAAATGAAGCGGCGCTCGCTAAGAAAGAATTCGAGCGCGCCAAGAATTTGATCAAAACCCAAGCGATATCGCAAAGTCTGATGGACGAACGTTCTAACGATTATGATGACGCGCAGGCATTGGTACAGGGCGCAAAGGCAGCCCTGCAATTGGCCGAAGTCAATCTGGATTACGCCTATGTCAAAGCTCCGATCTCCGGCAAGGTCAGCCGTGCGGAAATCACAGAAGGCAACCTTGTCCAGAGCGGGGCGGGCGCTCCACTTTTGACCACAGTCGTTGCAAACGAAAAAGTTTACGCCGACTTTGAAGTGGATGAGAAAACATACATCCAGTCCATCCGAAATCTCGGCGATAAAAAACTGAGCGATATTCCCGTGCGTATTAATTTGCTTGAAGGTGAAGTCCAATACAAAGGCACGATCCACAGCGTTGATAACCGCATTGACGCGGCAACAGGCACGATCCGCGTCCGTTCGATCTTCGAGAATAAGGATGAGCTGCTTTTGCCCGGCATGACGGTCACTGTATCCGTCGGAAGCGCGGCGGATGAAGAGCAGATTATCGTCACGGAACGCGCCATCGGTACTGATCAGGATCGTAAGTTTGTATACGTGATTGAAAACGGCATGGCCACATACCGTCAGGTTAAAATCGGAGAAAGCACAAACGGAAGCCGTATCGTGCTCTCTGGACTGAAAGACGGCGATAAAGTCATCAGTGAGGGAATTGTTCGCCTGCGTCCGAATACGCCCGTTATGCCTAAATCGGAAATGCAATCGGCTCCGAAAGCAGAACACTCGGCTGAAGCAGAAAACCACTAAAAGAAAGATTTAAGTCCCATATGTTAGTGTCCAGCCAGTACATCGACCGCCCGATCTTCGCGGGAGTCGTTTCCTTTGTGATTTTCCTGCTTGGAGCCATCGCGGTTTTCCAACTGCCGATCTCCGAATATCCTGAAGTCTCGCCGCCCTCCGTTCAGGTTACCGCCAACTTCCCGGGCGCGAACCCTGCAACAATTTCGGAAACGGTTGCAACCCCGCTTGAAGAACAAATTAGCGGTGTCGAAAACCTGCTTTATATGAACTCACTTGCAACACCGGACGGACGCTTGTCCCTGACGGTGACGTTTGCCATTGGAACGGATGTCGACCTTGCTCAACAACTGGTACAAAATCGTGTCTCACAGGCACTTCCGCGTCTGCCCGAAGTCACGAGACAACTCGGCGTCACAGTGGTGAAAAGCTCGCCCGACCTGACGATGGTCGTACACCTGATTTCCCCATCCGAACGGTACGACATGCTGTATCTGAGGAACTACGGAACACTTAGGATCAAAGACGAACTGGCAAAAATACCCGGAGTGGGGCAGGTGCGACTTTTTGGTTCCGGTGATTACGCAATGCGGATATGGCTCAACCCGGACCGCATCGCAGAGCGCGGCATGACCGCAGGAGAAGTCGTCGCCGCCATACGCAACCAAAATATCGAAATCGCAGCCGGTGTTATCGGCGGCCCACCTTATGATGACGGAACGCAACTGCAACTACCCGTAAATGCGCAAGGCCGTTTGAACTCTCCCGAAGAGTTCGAAGACATCGTCATTAAGCGCGATAATGGCGTCATCACTAGACTGGGAGATGTAGCGCGCGCGGAACTGGACGCACAAAGTTACTCCTTGCGTTCCATGCTGAACAACAAACCCGCCGTCGCAATTCCGATCTTCGCTGCGCCTGATGCAAACGCGCTGGAACTCTCCGCAAATGTCCGCGCCAAAATGAAAGAATTGAAGGAAAGCTTCCCTGAAGGTTTAGACTACGACATCATTTATGACCCGACTGTCTTCGTCAGCCATTCCATTGACGCGGTGATTCATACGCTGCTGGAAGCGGTTGTGCTGGTTGTTCTCGTGGTCATCGTCTTCCTGCAAACTTGGCGTGCCTCCATCATCCCGCTATTGGCTGTGCCTGTTTCCATCGTCGGAACGTTTGCGGTGATGTTGATACTCGGTTTCTCGATTAACGTGCTGTCCTTATTCGGCCTGATCCTCGCGGTTGGTATCGTGGTCGACGATGCGATTGTGGTGGTCGAAAACGTCGAGCGTAATATCAGAGAAGGTAAGAAGCCTCGCGAAGCCTGTTATCAGGCAATGAAAGAAGTAACTGGCCCGATTATTGCGACAACATTGGTGGTCGCGGGCGTCTTTATCCCGATCGCCTTCATCAGCGGTTTAACAGGGATGTTCTACCGCCAGTTTGCTTTAACGATTGTCATTGCGACAGTCATTTCCATGATTAACTCTCTAACGCTCAGCCCGGCAATGTCCGCACTCTTGCTGAAAGGTCATGAAGAACCGAAAGACGGATTAACGCGCGGTATCGAAAAAATATTCGGGCGGTTCTTTAACCTGTTTAACCGGACATTCGATTACTGCCAGAACGGTTACGCTAAAAGTGTTGGCTTTCTTGGCCGTCATACATTTCCCGTGTTCATCATCTTCCTGCTTCTGGTCGGTGCCACATACTTCAGTTTCCGTCTGGTACCGAACGGGTTCGTCCCCGCGCAGGATAAGCAATACCTTATCGGTTTTGCACAGCTTCCCGCGGGTGCGACGCTTGAGCGTACCGAAGAAGTCATGCGTATGATGGGCAACATCGCCATGAAGGAAGAGGGCGTAGCTGATGCCGTTCAGTTCCCGGGGCTTTCGATCAACGGTTTTGTAAACTCCTCAAGCGCAGGCATTGTTTTCCTGCCTCTTGACGACTTCGAGGAACGCACATCGCATGAACTCAGCGCACAAGCCATCTCGCAAAGATTGCAGCAAAAATTCTCCACGAACATTGATGAAGCCTTCATCGCCATCTTCCCCCCGCCGCCCGTGCGCGGCCTCGGAACGACAGGCGGGTTTAAATTACAACTTCAAGACCGCGCCGACCTCGGATATCAGGCTCTTGATGACGCGCTGCAGGAAGTATTGGCAAAAACTTATGCCGATCCCGTTCTATCCCGCGTGTACTCCAACTACAACGTGAACGTGCCGCAACTCTTTGCCGATCTGGACAGGACAAAGGCGCAGCAACTCGGCATTCCGGTAGACGAGGTATTTCGCACCATGCAAATTTATCTTGGTTCGATCTACGTTAACGACTTTAACCAGTTCGGCCGTACCTATCAGGTCATTGCACAGGCCGACAAGGAGTTCAGATCCAGACCACAAGACATTTTAAGGCTCCAGACCCGTAACACGAGCGGACAAATGGTTCCTCTCGGCACGGTTCTTGATGTGAAGGAAAGCTATGGCCCCGAAGTCGCCAGCCGTTATAACTCCTTCCGATCCGCCGACCTAAACGGCGATGCTGCGCCGGGCTATTCCTCCGGACAGGCGCAAGAAGCGATAACAAAAATTCTTGATGAAACCTTGCCGCGAGGTATTAACTTTGAATGGACGGAACTAACCTACCAGCAGATACTGGCAGGCAACACGGCAATATTTATTTTTCCGCTTTGTATTTTTTTCGTATTCCTTGTTTTGGCTGCGCAATATGAAAGTCTGACTTTACCGATCGCAGTAATCATGATTGTGCCGATGAGTATCCTGTCCGCGATCCTAGGCGTCTACATCAGCGGTGGTGATAACAACATCTTCACACAGATAAGCCTATTCGTCCTTGCGGGACTTGCTTGTAAAAATGCGATTCTGATTGTTGAATTTGCACGCGAACTCGAACATCAAGGTAAATCAGTCATTGATGCGGCCGTAGAAGCATGTCGCTTGCGATTGCGCCCGATCCTGATGACATCCTTCGCCTTCATCATGGGCGTATTACCTCTGGTTACGAGCCACGGCGCAGGCGCTGAAATGCGTCAGGCCATTGGTATTGCGGTTTTCTCCGGTATGCTCGGGGTGACATTCTTCGGTCTGATCTTTACACCTGTCTTTTACGTCATGCTCAGAAAGCTGGAGATTATGATGACTGGAAAAGAAGCCGTTAAAAAGCCGAGCGGCGAAGACCCGACGACAGCAGCCGCAGAAATACCAGCAGAATAAAAACGCCAAGAAAGCGCAAAGTAAAGAGTAAGAAAGACCGATTATGAGAACTGTAAAAACTTTCGTCCTTTTACCCGCATGTCTGTTACTTGGCGGGTGTTTCACGGGCGACCTCAATCTCTTCGAGCCCGAAAAGCCGCAAGAATGGACAGCAGCACAAAGCGAAACACTCGAAACTGTCAACACCAAGGCTTTGAAAGAATGGTGGAAGACTTTCGATGACCCTGTTCTAAATACAATTGTCGAAACGGCACTGGAACAAAGTCCGGACAGACTGATCGCTGAAGCGCGCGTATTGGAAGCGCGCGGGCTTCGCAGGTCTGCAAAATCATCCCTGTTCCCGCAAATCGGCGCATCTGCAACTGCAGGGCGTCAGGATTCAGGCACGGGCGACAACTCTGTCGATAACTTTTATGACGCAGGATTCGATGCATCCTTCGAACTGGATATCTTTGGCAAGAACCGCAAGAACTACAGCGCATCCAAATCACAACTCGAAGCCGCAGAAGCGCAGTACCATGACGCAAGCCTGACGCTTATCGCCGAGGTCGTGCGCTCTTACATCGACTTTCGCGCCGCGCAAAACCAGTACCGCATAGCAGACAAAAACCTGAGATCACAAGAAAAAACACTCAAACTGGTACAGGATCTCAACCGTCTCGGCTCCGCGCCGAAACTTGATGTTGAGCGCTCTGCCAACCTCGTGAACACAACCCGTGCCTCATTGCCCGAATTCAAACGTCAGGGCATAAACGCAAAACTTCGCCTGAGCGTTCTGACCGCAGTCTTACCGAAGGAGCTATCCGCAACACTTGAGCCGGACGCCCCGATCCCCGGCGCAAATGTCAATCCTGTCCTGATGTCTCCTGCCGATGTCCTCAGGCTTCGCCCTGATATCCGCGCGGCATCCGAAAACCTGAAAGCCAGCACGGCGTTGTCTGAATCAGCCACCGCCGAGTTTTTCCCCAATGTTATCCTCAGTGGCTTCTATGGGGTCAGTGACGGCGCATTTATTAGCAACGCAACCATCTGGGATGTTGCCATCGGCGCGGCGGTATCCCTGTTGGACTTTGGCCGTATCGAAGGCCAGATCGACGCAGCCCGTGCCCGTGAAATGCAGGCCTTCCAGACCTACCGCAGAACAATCCTGAGTGCGGTTGCGGAAGTAGAAACGGCGCTGAATGATTACGCCCATATCAATGAACAATCCGTTGCCCTGAATGACGCCTTCAACAATGCCGAAGAATCTTTGAGACTTTCTCAAGTCCTATACAAGGAAGGGGAGATTTCATTCCTCGACGTACTGGACGCGCAGCGAAACGCAAACAGCGCAGAATCCGCGCTCGTCACATCCCGCGCCGCGCAGGCCGAAAGCCTCACGCGTCTGTTCAAATCACTTGGTGTATACTGATAGGCCTGTACTAAGAAAAGAACACGAACAAAAAACTTATTCGGCGGCATGGTTCTGCTCATGTGCGAGCAACCATTCTTTACGCGCAAGACCGCCCGCATATCCCGTTAAACTTCCGTCTGCACCGATCACACGGTGACACGGAATAACAATAGCGATCTGGTTCATGCCGTTCGCCCGCGCCACAGCACGCACGGCCTTAGAATTACCGAGGATGTCCGCTTGCTCGCCGTAGGAGCGCGTCTTCCCGTAAGGAATATCCTGCAGCACTTGCCAGACAGATTTCTGAAAATCCGTGCCGCTTAGGGTCAGGGGTGTTTCGAAAGCCTGAAGTGTCCCATCAAAATACGCGCGCAATTCCGTTTCAATGGAATCAATAACATCCGTTCGCCCCGGAACAATCGCAGCCTTAAGACGCTTGCGCAGCCGTTCGACCTCGCGCTCCAATCCGCGGCGATCCGTAAATTCCAGCAAATAAAGCCCGTCATCATCTGCCATCGCGACCATCGGACCGAGCGGTGTATCAATCCACTCTGCCTTTAAGACCATCAGATCGCCTTTCAAATGGCTTTGACTTGGCGGCGCACCGAGAATTTTCGAAAATGCATCCCTGAACCCGCTGGCGGACTCGTATCCCGTTTCAAGTTGAGCATCGATCACGTGATGTCCTTTCCTGATATGTTGAAGCGCAAGCCCCATCCGTCGTGCCCGCGCATAGGCCACAAACGTCATCCCGTAACGCTTTTTGAATTGCCGCCTTACGGTTGAACTGTCAACCCCAAGCGCTCTGAAATCCGCATCCTTCCATCGTTTCTCGGGCGCGCTTTCAACCGCTTCGACCAATGTTCTGATGAGATCGCTTTCCCCGTTCGGTATTGATAACGGGTGACAGCGCTTACACGGCCGATACCCCGCAAGTAAAGCGTCCTGCGCCGTGGAAAAAAATTCGCAATTCTCGGGCTTGGGTTTTCGCGCGGTGCAGGTCGGACGGCAAAAAATCCCCGTGGTCTTGATGCCTGCAAAAAACACACCCTCATAGCCGGAGTTTTTCTCCAGTAAAGCGGTATAAAATTCTGAGTGTTTGTTTGGCGCCAACATAAATCATCATCTTTTAGGGTCTAATACATCTAACACAGACACAAATAGATCGCCGCCGAAAAACGGGCATCTATTTTTATAGATGTGAAATCAAAGGGTTATGATTGCCACAACCGCGTCCTCATTAAATCTCAGCCTAAAACTTGAAAGAATAGATCTGGAACTAAAGTCCCGCGTGACGTGTTTGTAACAATGAAAATAACAACAAACAGAGGTAAATAATGAAATATCTTAGGTTTTTTATGATGGGCGTCGCTCTGGCTGGAACGCCGATATTGTTGACCGCTTGTGAAGACGAAAGTGCATTGGAAGAAAGCGCGGAAGAAATTGCTGACGAAATTGATGATGCGACCTCGGATGACAACGCTATCGAAGAAGGCGCCGAAGACATTGAAGAAGGTTTCGAAGAAATGGCTGATGAAATCGACGATGCCACAGATAACCAGTAATTAACAAAGAAAGGAGGATAATAATGGCCACTGTAAGAACAAATGATAGTGCGCTAAACGACTTTTTAAAAATTCTGTTTGCGGTACTTTTGCCGCCTCTCGGCGTATTTCTCGAAGTCGGACTGACAAAGCATTTCTTACTGAACATTTTGCTCACAGTTCTGGGCTTTCTGCCCGGAATTATTCACGCAGTATACATCATCGCAAAAAATTAGATGAAAGCACTAAAATAATAATGATCAGAAAGCCGCCGCTTATACTCAGGCGGCTTTTTTTAATGTAGGAATATCAAAGAGTGGTAAGGTAGAAAAAATGTAACAAAAATACCCCGTTGCTTTGGTGAACATATAACAGTCGACAAAAAAGCCTGCCGTAAAGGGCAGGCTTGATTTTAAAGTGGTTAGATTATCCCATCTATTTTCTAAATTCGATAACAACACGGCGGTTTTCCTGAAGTGCAACGCCATCTCTTGTATCGACAGCCGGGCGCATCTCGCCATAGGCTTCACGATCAATAATACGATTTGTAACACCGCGCCTGGTCAGTTCTTCGGAAATCGCTTCCGCACGCTTTTGTGATAATTGAATGTTGTAGTCGCTCGGGCCGGCTTTATCGGCATGTCCCGCAATGGTTACTTCATTTGGCGAGTATTGCTGAATTTCACGGGCAACCTGCTCAATAGTGCTTTCGGCCTCTGGCTTGACTGTTGAGCTATCAAAGTCGAAGTGAACCTCGTAATCGGTCAATACCTTACTTGTTTTCATAGGTTTAACAGGTTCGGGTTTAGGTTGTTCTACCACCGCAACCTTTTGTGGCTCGATGCGAACCAGTTCACAGCCGCTAACCATAAATCCTTCCGGAATAGGCTGGTAAAACTGACATGGTTCACGCAGTTCATAATCAACATATTCGCGAACTTCCAGCTTCTCTTCAGCGGCCAGATTCTCGACATAACTATCATAGGGTTTTTTATCAACGGCATGGTGCGCAGTAAAATTCGCGCTGTTGCTGTAATCAGCCGTATCTTCATAGGCGTGAGCGGCTGGTATAGATATACAAACCGTAGCCAACCCCGTAAGTGTTAAGAAACCAAATTTTTTCATTTCAAGCATCCTTTCGTGATTTCAAATTAATTGCTTATTTGCCCCTTCAAACCGATTGCATAGATAAAAAGTTCCTAAATAAATGACTCTGCAAGTATAAATAAAAAGGGAACTGCCGGAAGTAATATGCGTTTGTATAAGTAAGAATAATGACAAAAGCAAAATAACAGAAAGGAGTTTTGTCATGCTTAGATGGGCAATTGGATTTCTTATACTTGCTATTATTGCGGGTGTATTAGGATTCGGAGGCATTATGGCAGTATCTGTAGATATCGCGAAACTTTTATTCTTCGTATTTATCGTACTGTTCGCAATTTCCGCACTTATGCACGTTCTTCGTGGTAACGCACCACCTGCATAAGCCTAAATTATCATAACTTATAAGAAAGCGCGGCACTGGCCGCGCTTTTCTTTCGAATGACATTGAATTAATTTGTAGCTTCCCGAAAAAACATTTACTACTAATCAGTACAATAATTAACAGTGTGTGATGTCACATGGACGCGGTCTTTACCCGTAACTTCACAGTGTTCGCCGTTATCTTGCTGTCTTGCTCATTCGTTTTGAGTTTCAGTCTGGTCAACGGTGATAAAAATCTAGCCAAAACAGATGATTTGATTTTGGATACCTACCAGATCATAAATCAGGCGGAACAGCTGTCTTCACGCATTGAAGGTATGCTGGCCTCTCAACGCGGCTACATTCTTAGCCGTCAGGATCATTTCCTTAAAGAATATGAAGAGCAAAAAGCCAATGTGTCAGAACATATCGCAAAACTCGCAGAACTAAATTCCGAAAACCAGTCTCAGATCAGCCGCCTTGATGAAATCAGACACTATTACAACCAGTTCACAACCAAACTTGAGGAACGAGCCAGGATCAAAGAAGCGAAAATGGCGGAAGAGGACGCTGATGAAAAAGCAGAAAATGCAAACGCGAAAGAACTGTACGTCAAAGTAGAAGTGCTGGAAGATGTGGAGATAATAGATAGTATCAAAGACAACATCGTCAGAATTAATAACGCCGTTTTGAAAGAGGCCTATGACAACCTGAACCAGCGCGTCGTCAGTCTTGAAGCAAAAAAATCACAATACCTGTCCTCGTTGCTTGTCGGAGTAATTTTCGGAACGATCATCCTGTTTCTGCTAAACGGCTATCTTCTCCATGCGCAGCGCAAACGGATTAAAATTGAGGAATCTCTTAAGGAAACCGAAGACAGGTTTGCTCTGGCCGTTGACGGAACGCAAGATGGAATTTTCGACTGGGATATAAAAGAAGATAAAATTTTCTATTCCGGTCAGTTCTTTAAGATGCTCGGCATTAACAAAAAAGGCCAAAAAGGAGAGCCGAGCGAGTTTCTGGACCTTGTTCATCCCGATGATATCAAAAAGCTCAAAGACCATATGAAACTGTATTTGAACGACGAACTGTCCGAATACGAGCAGGAATTCCGCGCAAAACATAGCTCAGGCCGTTGGATATGGATAAGATCCCGCGCAAAAGCTTTGTTCGATAAAAAGGGCAAGCCTTATCGTATGGTCGGCGCGACAACAGACATTACTCATCTGATACAAGCGCAGGAAAAACTAGCCGCCGAAAAACGCGAAGCTGAAGAAGCGAGCTTAGCCAAAAGCGAATTCCTGGCACATATGAGTCATGAAATCCGCACGCCCCTGACGGCGATTAGTGGTATTGCGGAAATCCTTGAAAAGAACAAATCGAACCTAAACGACCGTCAGCAAAAACTGCTCGGCACGCTCACGTCCAGCACCGCAGGACTGAAAGACCTGATCAACGACGTTCTCGACTTCTCGAAAATCGAAAGCGGCGAGTTGGAATTCTCTGAGGAAACATTCCACCTTGATGAAATGTTCGAAGAAGTCATCAGCATGATGTCCGTTCGTGCAAATGAAAAGGGGATCAGCTTCCTGCTGGATTACAGCGAAATCGTCGGTATGGAATTCATCGCTGATAAAACACGCTTTCGCCAGATTATCGTCAACCTGATCGGGAACGCCCTGAAATTTACAGAAGAAGGCAGTGTTAATGTCATCGCCAGCTTTGAAGACCGTGAGGGCGATGACTTCCTGCGTATCGATGTTGTGGATACGGGCATCGGCATCAAACCGGAAGACTTCGATCTTGTGTTCGAAAGATTTAAACAGGCAGACTCCTCCGTCTCCCGTAAATATGGCGGTACGGGTCTGGGGCTACCCATATCCAGAAATCTGGCCCGCTTGATGGGTGGTGACATTTTCCTGAGTAGTAAAGTCGGCAAAGGCTCGACCTTCTCGCTTCTGCTGCCGCAAAAAGTCACGCGCACATCCGCCGAGAAAAAGGCAGAAGCCAAAGAAAAAATCAAAAAACTGGATGATAAGCTCCGCGCCAAGATCAACGGCGGCAGCAAGGCATTACTGGTTGAAGACTACGATGGAAATATTGTTGTCCTTAGCTATATTCTGGAAGAAATCGGGCTGGAATATGACGTAGCAAAAACAGGGCTGGAAGCCGTAAGCCTGTACAATGAAAATCATTATGATCTGATACTTATGGACATACAGATGCCAGAAATGGACGGCTTTACGGCCACCAAAGAAATCCGCGATAAGGAACAGGAACAAAGTATAGACCACACCCCCATTATCGGCATGACCGCACACGCTTTGGTCGGAGATAAAAACAAATGTATCGAAGCCGGAATGGATGCCTATCTGCCCAAACCGATTGTCGAAACCGACCTGAAGAAACAAATCCTGCGTTTCATCAAGCAATAATTTTTTGAGCGCCGCGCCTCATTAAAATACCCAAGATACAAAAAAACCGCCCTTCGAAAAGGGCGGTAACTTCTTATGATTATTATCGTTAAATTAAGCTGCTAGGGCTACAGCATGATTGTTATTATCGTTAACTATGTTTTTCAGATTTTCTCTGGCTCGGAACAATCTTGAGCGTACGGTTCCGACTGGAATTTTCTTTTTCTTAGAAACTTCTGCATATTGCATACCTCTAACACAGACCATCACTAGAATTTCCTTATGCTTTTTCGGCAACTTGTTGATAGCCTTGGCAACGTTTTTCATTTCTACTTTTTCTTCTTGTTGTGGCTCGACACTTTGCTTCTCAATATAGGTTTCGGGATCATATTGTGTTTCAAACTTGGTTTTGCGTCTGTAACCCGAAACAAAAAGATTATACATAATTTTGGAAACCCAGCTGAAAAGCTTTGATGCGTCTTTATAAAGGTGACGCTTTTCCATAGCTCTCAAGAGCGTATTCTGCAACAGATCCTCTGCATCATGCACGTTACGTGTCAACTTGAATGCAAATTTCTTCAGGTGATCCATCTCTTGAACAAGTTCTTGATTACTAAACATTTTAAGCTCCTTGAATTTATTTATGATTGGAGCTTATGACATGAACGTATCGTGCGTTTGTCACTTTCGTAACGAAATTGAAAAACTTTGTTTCGTTTTTGTAACAGTCTGTTTATATTCAAATCTGAATAACGGACTAATTTCACGGATATATAAATAAGTGCAAAAAGGTAATATTCTTGTCATAGACGATGATGAGAACCTCCAGATCGTGCTGGAAGAATACTTGGCAGGGGACGGATATAGCGTTAAGACCGCAGAAAGTGTCCAGACCGCGTTGAAACAGGCGCAGGAAAACCCGTTTGATGTCATCCTTTTGGATTTGACTCTGCCGGACGGTGAGGGTCTGCATCTGATTCCACAATTAAAATCCTCAACAAGCGCTCAGATCATCGTGGTGTCAGGCAAAACAGACACAACGGAAAAGGTCGTGTGCCTTGAGATGGGTGCTGACGACTATATTACAAAGCCGTTTGAAATGCGCGAGCTCTCCGCAAGGGTGAAAGCGGTTCTGCGCCGTACATCCGCCCCTGAACCGTCCGAAAAGAAGCCCGAAGCCGCAAAAGCTGATCAGGTTAAATTCGAAAACGGATGGTATTTGGACCGCACGCAATACCAACTCTTTAATGACAAGGGCGAATCCGCAGGGCTGACCACGGGTGAATTCCAGCTTCTCGAAGCACTTGTTAATGCCTCCAACCGTACGCTGAGCCGTGAGCAGCTCTTCGACCTTACCCGCGACGGGAAATTTGATGCCTATGACCGTGCGATCGATATCCAGATTGCCCGCTTGCGTAAGAAAATGGGTGACGACACCAAAAACCCGACGCTGATCAAAACCGTGCGCGGTATCGGCTACATGTTCAGCGGTAACATTATCAAATCATAATATTCATATTTTTTGGGAACTTTCCAACGTTCACAGCTGTTTGTGAGCCTAAAGAAGGGAAAAAAATATGAAAAATTTTAATGCCATTACTATTTTATCACTTGTTTTCTTAGGTCTCGGACTCACAGCTTGTGAAACTATGGAAGGTGCAGGGCGCGATATTCAAAAAGCCGGCGCAGAAATAGAAGAAGAAGCCGCCGAGTAATCATTTTAATCAAAAGGAAAGTATCAAAAAGAGAAGTTGTTATGAGTAATAGAAACCTACTGACAATTATCATGGTGTTGTTGACAGGTGTTCTCGTCATTCTGCTGATTGATATGAACCAACAAACACCGGCTGAAAAAATTGCCGGAAGCTTTCAGCAGCTGACCACAGAAGTCGGATCAGAAGTAAGAAAACTGACGTCGAGAACGGAATACGGTCAACAGCAACAAAATAACTAGCTGAAGACAAAACTTATCTGCATGGAGGTAATCAATGTCTAGTGAAAAGAAATCCTCGTCGAAGGATATGACGGCCATTGAATGGCAAATTGAAAAAATGTGTACCGATATGGATGACTATGAACTGGTCATCGAAAAACAAAAAACCGATTGGCAATGCGAACAAAACTGCGAGAGCTGGAAATGGCTCGTATCATATCACGGCTCGATTGTTGCCAGCGGAGCGGGGCATTCAACGGAAGAAGCTCAAAAAATGGCGCTCTCCAATGTCCCCGGAAATATAGACAACTAAACAAGGTACATCACCATCGAAGAAAGCACCCGCCGCTCTAACCCGTCGGCAGGTGCTTTTTTGTGTCTTGTACCTTATATGTCTAATAATTATTGCCGGGTGAGGGAGGTTCAAAGGGAATGTTGAGACAGAAAAAAAGCCACCCCCCGCTATGTCTAGTCAGTCATGGAGAGCGAGGGATGGCATCAATTTGCACTAGGGACTTGCAAATAAGGGTATGTGAGTTTAGGCCGCCTTCATTGAGTCTTTCAGCGCCTTCATGTAGTCGTGACTTTTCCTAAGAGCGACAAGCTCTGTCTGTAAGGCCGACTTTGACTCCGGCGTGATTGTGTCACTTTCAACAGCATCCTGAATGGAGTGAAGACATCTGTCTTCGGCTTCTTCAAGCTGCTTCACCAATGTCTCGTCAACATCGTTACTAATCGATGCGACAAGCTTCGCCCAAAACTGATGAGCCTGACCGGCAACGGTTTCCTGCGGCTCAACATTCTGGCCTTCGGCGCGCAAATGTGATGTCAGATTGATCACCACGCTGTTATGAAGACTTTCAAGATTTGCAAAAGTGGATTTCAGTTGCGGATCCTCGGCCTTCTCCTGTGCGGTGTTGTAAAATTCAACAGCATCTTCATTGATATTAATGATGTTGGAAATGTCCTGTGCTTCATGTGATAGCATAATAATAAAACTCCTTTCTTTTCTTTGTTGCCTTACATACGGCTGAAAGGAGGTTTTGTTCCGAAGCGCATACCTTAATATAGCACACCTTATATATGGGGAAAGAAAACCAAGCAGACGCTCCGCAACCTTGTTACAAAACGGATACAATCTTTTTCAAAACGGATACAATCTTGAAGTTAAGCAGATACAGACTCGACCTATCGTTTGAAGTGTAGGCAAAAAACGAAAGGAACACGCAATGTTAGATATGTCCCAACGTATCAAAGGTCTCACCCACCCGCTGATCAGCGATATTTACCTCAAGCGTGGAGTAGGAAATAGAAAAGGCGAAGACGTACTGGTCATAGAAGCCAGGCGCCCCCGCACAGCCAATCAGAATAACAAAATTCGTAAATCTACACCTGAAAGCTTTATGTACGATCTTCTTACTGATTTGGAAGACTTGAAGCGTAAAGCCCTAAAACAGGTTGGTCATTTTGACCGTGTTGATATCCGTACACACTAAACGGTATTCCTCCAAATAAAACGGTCTCCTCTTACCAATAGGATCGAAGAAAAATCGGCAAATTAGCCGATTTTTTATTTTTTGAAACTTTTTGACTTGCCCTTCGTTTGTATGACGAACAACAAAGAAAAACGGAAAGGAGAAAATAATGAATAGTGATATTTTTGAAGGAAAATGGAAAAATTTACGAAGAACGAGCGGATGAAATGGTAAGCCTCAGACATTTACGCGATGGACAGGTCCTTGATTATCAGGGAAAAGTAGCAGGCGAAGTTGAAGCAATCATTTACCAAAACGCCGAAGCACAGGATATCTATTTCAAACTGAAACCGCGCTTGGTTGGAGAAAGTCAGGCCAAACTTTACGGCCTTCCGCTCGAAGCTTTTGATCTGACAACAAACCGTGACGGTTATGATATCAAGCTCAGCAAAGAGCAAACCGCATCACTCGCCGAAGTGCTTTACGAATAAAGAAATAGAAAAGCCCTATAAGCTGACTTTAACCTTGCCCGTAACTTCAAGGGCAAGGTTTTTTGCATCCTCAACACTCTCTGCTCGCGCCAAAGCAACACCCATACGCCGCTTGCCGTTAACTTCCGGCTTGCCGAACAGACGCAAATCTGTATTCGGAACGGCCAAAGCCTCTTCAAGATTACCAAAGGAAACCTGTTTAGATGTTCCCGAAACAAGTATGACCGCAGAAGCCGACGGCCCGTGGAAATGAATATTCGGAATAGGCAGACCCAAAAATGCCCGCGCATGCAGTGCAAATTCGGATAAGTCCTGCGAAATCATCGTCACCATGCCCGTATCATGCGGGCGGGGGGAGACCTCACTGAAATACACATGATCCCCTTTGATAAACAGCTCGACACCGAACAGTCCGCGCCCACCCAAAGAGTCCGTCACCGCTTTGGCAATCTTCTGGGATTCCGCCAGCGCAACATCAGACATGGCTTGCGGCTGCCATGATTCCTGATAATCCCCGTCTTCTTGCCTGTGCCCGATCGGCAGGCAAAAACTCGTCCCGTCTTTGTGACGAATGGTCAACAACGTAATCTCGTAATCAAAGTCGACAAACCCTTCAACAATCACACGCCCCGCACCGCTGCGGCCGCCTTCCTGTGCATATGTCCACGCCGTTTCAATATCATCCGCAGACTTAATCGTGCTTTGCCCCTTACCCGATGAACTCATAATCGGTTTGACAACGCAGGGAATACCAATCTCCTGAACGGCCGCCTCAAACTCCACGCGGGTATCACAAAAACGGTAGGGCGAAGTCGATAAACCCAACTCCTCCGCAGCCAGTCTGCGAATACCCTCACGGTTCATCGTCAACTTTGCCGCGCGAGCCGTCGGTACGATCGTAAACCCTTCTTCTTCCAACGCGACAAGCGTGTCCGTCGCAATAGCTTCAACTTCAGGAACAATAAAATCTGGCTTCTCGCTTTCAATGATCCTGCGCAGAGCATCACCGTCCAGCATCGACACAACATGCGATCGATCGGCAACCTGCATCGCTGGCGCATTCTCATAAGCATCCAGTGCAATAACCTCAACACCCAAACGTTGTAATTCAATCACAACTTCCTTGCCCAACTCGCCCGAGCCGCAAAGAAGAACTTTTTTCGAAGTAGGGGAAAACGGTGTGCCGATACTGGTCATAAATGCGTCCTGTTAAATGATGTGTGCCGAAGTGCTCACACAATAACCAAGACCGAAGAAAATGAAAATCCTGAATTTATGAAAACCTAAGGAATGGCATAGGTGCCAAGGCTCGGGTGCACAGGGCCGTAAGCAGGGCTTGCGGATGTTTCTTCATCAATATAGGGTGCAATTTCCTCACCGTAATTTTCTTTCAGCGCATCGACAATCGCTTCGTCGCTTCCTGCGGCATTATTCACAAAGCGGCGCAATTCAGCTTCCTCCGTGCGATACAACGAGCCGCCTTCTTTCAGGCGCTCCATGGCTGCCGCAAGAATCTGGTAATTCGGGTCTTGCTGCACATCCGCAACGGCAAAACACTTGTCATGCAGCCCAAGCCCGTTGGCCGGCCCCTCCCAGACAAACACGCTGGAGAGATAATCACGCATAACCTCGGGGTTCCGACGCAAGGCTTCTTCGGCCTCTCCCATCGTTGTGGATGTATTCCATTGATCTATGAGTTCATAGAATGCGGTATTGTTATACGCATCTTCAGCATTGAGGTAATCAACAACCAGCGGATCAAGCGTACTTCGATCCTGAAATTGCGCTGTTGCTTTGACGATGTCCAGTAATTGCTGCGGATCAAGTTCATTGGCAAGAGCCTCGGCGCCTCTTGGATCGGCCAACAACCGGTCAAACTCTGTGGCAAACTTCGCAATGGCATCTTTCTCAGCCTGATGGGCGGAAACAACACGCGGGTTGGAAAGAATGGCCTGCGTCTCACCTAACTTTCGGATGGCCTGATCACTCTGCAGAAGAGCCATTTCCGGACTTTCCGCCGCAGCCATGGGATCGGGGGCGGTTAGGGCTTCAAGCGCAAAATCGATAATGGGTGGAACGCCCGCCGCTTGCGCCGGATGCGCAACCTCGTCATAGACACGTAAATATTCTGCTCCAGCGGCACGCACTTCATTATGTGCCACGACCAAATCATGTAACAGAGGATTAACCGCGCTCGGATCATCCGGCAAACCTGTTGAAACGCCGCTACTGAGAGAGGCGCGTAAGGAAAGGCCGGGGATCATCGCGGGCGAAAGCATTTCGTGGATGTTTTGCGGCAACTGATGCTTATCCGAAAAACTTTGGAAACGGTTCATCGCAATATTTTCAACAATGACCATGCCGGGAATAGCCAGCGGAGTAGGGTCGGCAGCTTGCCCTGTTAACATGGGTCCGACCTCATCCATCATCGCCTTATATTCGGTATAGGCCTCATCCGTTAAATGCCCGGAGGCATGCAACTGATCGGCAATCGATAATGTCGTCGCATTGGCATAGCTGGTTGCTCCTACAGCCAGCCCCGTCGTCACAACAGTCGTAACAATGCCGACTTTCGATGTGTTCAGGGCAAGGCGGGAAATCTTGGCAGACTTTACAAGCTTGGCCAGATCGCTCAGTGCATCAAGCGCATCAGCTCCGCGGGCTGTCGCACGCGCCAGATCCGCAGCTTCATCAACCGGTGCTTTGCCGATATCTGCAAGAGCCTGTGTAACGGCAGCACGTGTATGAGAGTCCAGACCATTTACAGTTGTTTTGAATTCATCAAGGAAGGCAAGGGCTTCCTCACCGGTTTCTGCTCCATCGATAACGGATTTAAGATCCGATAATTCGCGCAAGGCTTCTACGGCCTTGGGGTCGGTAACTTTCAATAGGTCGTCTGCCGGAATCGAATCAGGAATGCGATTATAAAACTCACCCTGAACGGCATCCATGGAAAGCATCACCCGTGCGGCCTCATCCACGCTCGTGTAGCCGACAGCATTACGAACGTTCGTAGCACCCTCACGAATATTACTAAAGACTCGATCCGTGCCCGTGATACCGCTGGGCGGTTTTGCAGTGATCGTCCGTCCCCCCGGAAGGTTAACCTCAGAACCCGAGCGGACGTTTTCAATCAAACCGTTCAGGCCACCTTCATGGACGGTTGCACCCTCCCGCAAACGGTCAAAGAATTGCTCGGCCAGACGCCCTTGTTCTGCAGCGGGCAGATGATCAAAACGGTGAACAACAATCGCACCGTCCCGCACCTCCGTAACCGTATTGGCCGCTTCATCAAGAAAAGCCATATGCGTAGCGCGCCCGAAATGTTTTGAGTTTTCTGCCACAGTTTCATTCACCGCCAGAATGGCGCCGCGTCCAGATGTCAGGGCAGGGCGTGCATTCTCAACCATATCAAGGCGACGGGTAAAGGCTGTGTAATCATTACTCATACCGGTCGTGGAAAGATTGGTAGTCCCTGTAAACCTCGCGTCGGTGCTGATGGCAACACCCGGATTTTGCGAGAACATGGCACTTCTGTACGCAGCATTGCTGGCAGCGCGTCCCTGAACCATCTCAATAAAACTATCTACACTCCGTTGAGCTGCACCCGCATCTGCCGCATTGTCAAATTGTACGAAGTTTTTAGGGTCTGGCGCACCGGCTTTCGCCTTGCGTAACTGACTATTAAACGTATCCGCCCCATCTGGGTAACGGTAAATTGTTCCGAAATCATGCGCATCCGTATCCGTCAAAATCAACATTGTATTATCGGCTTGATTATACAAATGCACCGATTGTCTTCCCGGATCAACGAACCCGCGTGTATCCGGAGAACGGATCATGCGTTGGATATAATCCTGCAAGTCCTCCGGCGTACTGATCCGTAAATCCGGCCCGACATCTGTAAAGCGAAAGGCATTCTGGCCATTCATGATACCGCCGTTCGGATCCATGCCTTGGGCATGTTTCGGCCACGCATGCCCTCGCGCGACATATTCTGCAAGAAGTTCGGTATTTAAATCACTTGGATCTGGCATTCTTATTCACCCACACATTTTTTTTATTCCGGGAACGCAGCATCAAACATGGTTTCGATATGGTCAACAAGAGGCCGTTCAACATCAAGCTCCGTGCCCTCGGGATGGACGGAAAACCCGAACCCTTTCCACGCCGTCGCCAGTTTTGACAATTGCACGAAATCATAACGGCTAAGCTTTAATTGATCCCCTTCGGCCTGTCCTGCAATAACGTTTCGCATAGCCTGAACTTCGGGCACGGAAACAAAGGCGTGCTCTGAAAGATCAATCTGCTCCGTCTGCAAACTCGCATCAATGAAGTCCACCAAACGCTGTTTTTCGGCAGGGAAAGCCTGAATAACAACCTCGTCATTCTCATTCAATGTCTCAAAATGCATTGAAAGCCCGCTTGTTTCTGAAGTGTGTTGTCTGGCATGTGCCATATCAGCCCCGATTATCTTTTGACAAAATAATAGACTCAAACTGCCCTGAAAGTCAAAAATTATAACCTTTGGGATAGGATGGTGTGATTTGCAATGATAACCACGTCAAAACGCAGTGCTTATGCGCCAAGAATATCGGCGTGATGCTTGATATGTTCGCCGATAAAACTCTGGATAAAATAATAGCTGTGGTCATACCCGTCCTGCATCCGTAAGATCAGTTTTTGTCCGGCGGTCTTGCAGGCCGTTTCAAAAATCTCGGGCTTCAACTGCTCCTCAAGGAACTGGTCACCTGTTCCCTGATCAATCAGAATGTCGGGATTTAACGACGCATCGCTTGTCCGTCTAACCAGCTCACTCGCATCATGGTTTTTCCACTCGTCCTGATCATCACCAAGATAACCTTTAAACGCCTTCTGCCCCCACGGCACCTGAGTCGGCGCAACAATGGGTGAAAACGCCGATACGGATTTAAACAGGGCAGGGTATTTGAAAAAAAGCGTCAACGCACCATGCCCGCCCATCGAATGACCTAACACGCCTTGTTTCTTTCCATCAACGGCAAACGTATCGCAAACAACCTTGTTCAGGTCTTTAACGATGTAATCTTCCATACGAAAATGTTTCGCCCATGGCTGCTGGGTAGCATTCACGTAAAACCCCGCGCCCTTACCGAAATCGTAGGCGTCCGCATCATCCGGCACGTCATCTCCGCGCGGCGATGTATCGGGCGCAACAATCGCAACGCCGTGCTCCGCCGCAAAACCATAAGCGCCGGCCTTCGTCGTAAAGTTTTCATGCGTACAGGTCAGCCCCGACAGAAACGTCAAAACAGGCACATCGCCGTCCTTAGCCTGTGGCGGCATAAAGACGGAAAAAGTCATCTGACATCTCAGCGCTTCGCTTCGGTGCTCCCAAACGCTCAACTCTCCGCCGTAACACTTATGCTTTTCAATTTCCTTCATCAGTACAGCACCACGCTACGAATACTTGTGCCTTCATGCATCATATCAAACCCCTTGTTGATATCCTCAAGCGGCATCGTATGCGTGATAAGGTCATCGATATTGATTTTGCCGTCCATGTACCAGTCCACAATCTTCGGAACATCGGTACGGCCTCTCGCACCGCCGAATGCAGATCCGCGCCACACGCGACCGGTCACCAACTGGAACGGACGGGTCGAGATTTCCTTTCCGGCACCGGCCACACCGATGATAACACTCTCCCCCCATCCCTTGTGACAGCATTCAAGCGCCTGACGCATCACATCGACATTTCCGATACATTCAAAACTGTAGTCAACGCCGCCATTCGTCAGGTCGCAAATCGCCTCGACGACATTGTCCGTTTCCTTCGGATTAATGAAATCCGTCATCCCGAATTTCTCGGCCAACGCACGCTTGGCGGGGTTAATGTCTACGCCGATAATCCGCGTCGCACCGACCATCCGTGCACCTTGTATGACATTGAGTCCAATACCGCCAAGGCCGAATACGGCCACGGTTGAACCGGGCTCGACCTTCGCATCGAACACAACCGCGCCGATCCCCGTTGTGACACCGCACCCGATGTAACAAATCTTGTCAAACGGCGCATCTTCACGCACCTTCGCAACCGCAATTTCAGGCATCACGGTAAAATTGGAAAACGTCGAACACCCCATGTAGTGCATGATCGGCTCCCCATTAAGAGAAAAGCGGCTCGTCCCGTCCGGCATCAGCCCCTTGCCTTGTGTCGCGCGGATAGACTGGCACAAATTCGTTTTCGGATTGAGGCAGAAATCGCATTCACGGCATTCCGGCGTATAAAGCGGAATAACATGATCACCGACCTTAACCGATGTCACGCCCTCACCGACGTCACGCACGATGCCCGCACCTTCATGGCCGAGAATAGCTGGAAAAACGCCTTCAGGGTCATCACCGGACAATGTAAACTCATCTGTATGACAAATCCCTGTGGCCATATTCTCAACCAGAACCTCGCCCGTCTTCGGGCCGTCTAGGTCAACTGTTTCAATCGTAAGAGGGGCTCCGGCTTTGGTCGCAATCGCGGCGCGTGTCTTCATCTGTGTTTAGTCCTTAATATCTGAAACCTTAAAGGATACTGCCAAGCATCACGGCGCAAGTCCACACGCTCAGCAGAAATTTTTTAACACTTACGGGAGCGTGGCCTTACCACGTGCCGGTGTTTTCCATGCTGGCCCACGGCTCTTTCGGCTCCAGTGCGTCACCTTTTTGTAAAAGCTCGATAGAGATGCCGTCCGGCGATTTGATAAATGCCATATATCCGTCACGCGGCGGGCGGTTGATCGTCACACCATTATCCATCAGGCTCTGGCATGTTTCATAAATATTATCTACGCGGTAGGCGAGGTGCCCGAAATTACGGCCGCCTGAATACTCCTCTACTTTGCCGTCATCATCCGGCCAGTTGTAAGTCAGTTCCAGAAGCGGCGTCTTGGTTTCCTTCGCGCTTGCTGCATCTTCATCGGCCGCCAGAAAAATCAGGGTAAAGCGGCCTTTTTCGTTCTCCATGCGGCGTGTTTCCACCATGCCCAACTTGCCGCAGAAAAAATCCAGTGCGGCATCAATATCGTGTACGCGGATCATTGTGTGAAGGTATTCCATTATCCGTTTGCTCCATTTTTGACTTTTTCGGGTAACTCACAGTATTGAAAAATGCGAATCATGTATAGTTACAACAAATTAATTTGATGCCTGTTCCGCCGCCGAAGTTTATCCAGAGCTTTAGCCCGCGGAATGGTTGGTTTTTGTTGGCCTTATTTTCCAAAATGTCTATAGTCGGGCCACGGGATAAATGACTGAGTAACGAAAGGAAACCACATGGGTTTTAAAAGAACGTCCGAGGGTCGCGTTTTTTTCAAAAGTACAGACGAAGACACTGTTACGGAAGAAAAAGAGCCTTCTTCAAAACCTGCCAAAGCCGCTCCCGGCAATGATCCCGTGCCTTCGAATTTCAAAACTGAACAGACACAGGTGCAAATCCTGCTGCTTCTGAAAACCCTGAACACGAAGCTGCAGGATTCACAAGAAGAGCGCCTTGAACTGAAAGAGGAACTAGCAAAATATCGCTCCGAGCTTAAAAAAATCGAGGACGCCGCCTCAAAGAGCGAAAAAACCTACATCGACCTCGAACAAAAAGTCGCCGCCAAACAGAACGAAACCTTCAAAAAGGCCTCCCGCGTCGAAGAGACGATGAAGGAAACCGTCAAGGAACTGGAAAAAGCCAGAAAGCTTGTTGAGTCTCTGGAGGGGAAGTCCGAGGACAACGATGAAACCCTCAAAACTCTCAAGGCTGAAATTACCAAGCGTAAAAAGCAGGAAGAGGAACTCCTAAAACTGCACCAGAAGCTTGAGAAAACGCAGAAAGATCAGGCCGAAAAACTCACCGACGGAACCTCGGCCTATGTTGCACTGACAAAACGCGTCACCGATGCCGAAGCACGGCAGGAAGCACTCGATAACAAAATCGAGGAGGCCACCACCGAATTCCTTAAACTGGACCGCAAGATCAACAAAGCCATCGAAGACCGCTCGCGCTTGCTACGCAAAATGGAGCGTATGGAAGAAGCCATTCAGGACACCAAAGATGCCCTGAACGCTAAAGCCATGGTGCTCCTGACAAGTCAGGGACAATTCAGCGCCGTCGATTATCAGAAAATCGAGGACGGCACGATCCCGCCCGAGGCACTCCTGAACGCACCGCCGAAACAAGATGCGCCCGCAAACCAGTCGTGGTGGAACCGGCCATTCCAGCTACAGGCCGCGTCCATGCTAGCAATCATTATAATTGGCCTGATTTTGGGCTGGATGATCAGCGAAATAAGAAAACCGACTTACGTTATTAGCCGGACATCCGATGCCGCGAGTGTTGTCCCGACAACTAACCGCACCGCGGCGCGTCAGGACGAACCGGAATCTTTATCTCTGGCGGAAGTCGAACTGTCCACAGCCTCAGAGGAGGCGTCGTCATCCACAAATTTTAACGTAACGCCGGAAGACGTTGAGATTGTATCACTGGAGCCTGAAATGACAGCGCCAACCGTAACTCCGACGCCTGTGGCGGAAGCTCCCAAAGATGTCACGCCTGAAGAAACGCCAACCGAGCCGATGACAAAAGATCAGATTGATCTGGATGATGAAGAATCTCTTCTGGCAGCATTTGAATCCAATCCCGATGCGCTCGCTGAAAAACTGAACGAAATTGAACCTGCTAGCCTGACCGAAGGAGACGTATCCCAGCCGCAGACTGTTATAGATAATCAGACACCACAGCCTGAAAAGGCAGACTCCGCGCCTGTGGATTTGTCATTGCGTAACCGCATGGAGCCTGACCCGAAACTGCCGCCGAATGAAAAGAAAATCGAAGATCAGGCCTACGCAGGTATCCCCGAAGCCCAGCACGATCTTGGTGCAATCTATGTTGCGGGCTACGGAAAAGTACCGCAGAATTTGGAGCGGGCGGTCTTCTGGTTTGGTGAAGCCTCTAAAAGCGGCATCGCCAATGCAAAGTACAATCTCGGCGTCCTCTATCATCAGGGGATGGGTGTCGGCAAAAATCTTGAAAAGGCGCTCGATCTTTACAAAGAAGCAGCTGACCTTGGTCACCCAGAAGCACAATACAACCTAGGCATTGCTTACATCGGCGGCATCGGCTTTGAATATGACCCCGTGAAAGCAGCCGCCTATTTCAGGAACGCTGCCAACGAAGGCGTGATGGAAGCTGCCTATAACCTCGGCCTGATATACGAAAATGGCCTGCTGGGTGAGAACTCGAAACCTGAAGACGCACTCAAATGGTACAAACAAGCTGCCGATCAGGGCAGCCCCGAGGCCAAGGCCGCACTGGAACAACTCGCGCAATCACTGGGCATCACGATCAGCGAAGTCAACCGCATCGTAGATGCGATGGACGCAACCACACCTCAAACAAAAGCGTCATCATCACCGCCACCAAGCCCGATGGTTAGCCAGCAAAACCTTGTATCTGCCATACAATACGAACTGATGAAACGCGGTCTTTACCCCGGCCCGGTCGATGGCGCACTCGGCCCGCTAACGGCAGATGCGATCCGTACCTATCAGTCGGCGGCAAACTTTGAAACGGTAGACGGTAAACCGTCATCGGAATTGTTGAACTATTTACGCCAATCCCGCGTGGAGCAAGGCTCCCGCGAATAAAAACGCTTGCCGGTATACAAACATCTAGTAACGTTCGGGCCTGTTAAGCCAGCCGGACTGCACCCACCAATCTGGATTTTCCGACATAATATCTTCCTTGGCGCGCAAGGCATTTTCTTCGGTTTCAAAAATGCCGAAACACGTCGCGCCGGATCCTGAAAGTCGCGACAGCAAACTGCCCTCGACCGCATCCAGCGCATTCAAAACATTTCTGATTTCCGGCACAACCTCCAGCGCAGGATAGGTAAGATCATTTTTCTGCCTTTTCAAAAAAGCTGCAAAATCCAGAATATCTTCAAACTCGTCCGGCAGAGCCAGCGTATCCCTGAAAGAACTGTCATAATGACCGAAGACCTCTTGCGTAGAACAAGTCTTCATCGGGTTGACCAGAACAACTGGCGTTTCCGGCAAATCCTCTATCGGATCAATGATTTCACCGATACTGCGAATACGGGCAGGGCGGCAATGCAAACAAACGGGCACATCCGCACCCAAAGAAGTTAGAATGGCAGGCAGATATTTAGCATCTTGCGGTAAATTCCACCACTGTTGCAGCCCCCAGATAATTGACGCGGCATTAGATGATCCACCGCCGATCCCCGCCGCAACCGGCAGGTTTTTGGTCAGAGTCACTGTAAAATTCGGAGTTTTCTTTGCAGATCGTGCCAACTCCCAAATCGCTTTAACCACAAGGTTCTTGGATTTCGGACTGCTGTCTTTTTCCTCATCGGAAAACGCACGCGCAAACGGGCCTTTAACTTTAAAATGAAATTCGGAAGACGGTTCGATTTTGACCGTGTCTCCGATATCCGCAAACGTGATAAGGGAGTCGAGGGTATGATACCCGTTCTGCAACTTGCCGGTCACGTGCAAATACATATTGATCTTTGCGGGCGCAAAAATCGTGAAATGTTTTGTACGTATGTCCGACATGCTGGTTTAGCCTATTTTACTTTTTTGTCCTCTTCACTGTTCTGTGAATTCTGGCCCAATATCGCGGGGTCATCGATCAAGCCGTGCTCAAGCTTTTGCTCAACGGATTTGATAAAAGCCTCATCCTCCGAATGATTCTTCGCACGCTCCCACTGGAACTTGGCTTCCAGTTCTCGGCCGACTTGCCAGTACGCATCGCCAAGGTGGTCATTGATAACAGGATCGTAAGGCAACAGCTCCACGGCGCGTTCTAACTCCGGAACAGCCAGTTTGAATTTTCCCATGCGATAAAGAACCCAACCAAGCGAGTCCGTAATGTATCCATCGGAGGGCCTTAAGTTCACGGCCTTGCGGATCATCTGAAGTGACTGGTTCAAATTCATATTCCTATCTGCCCATGCATAACCAAGATAATTCAGGATATACGGGTGGTTGGGCTGGTAATCGAGGGCGGCCTGCAAATCAATTTCCGCCTTGTCCCAATTCTCAGCACGCTCATAGGCCATACCGCGCAAGTAATGCAAGTGCCAGTAACTTTGCGGTATACCGTCTTCAAAAAAGCTCTCAGCCTTGCTGTAGGCTTCAATTGCCTGACCGAATTGGTCTTGCCGGCGGAAAATATCACCGATTTTGATTTGTGAGTCGATATCGCCTTTGCTTTCGACAAGATCCTCCAGAATCTTAAGGGCATTCTCGTGCTCGCCGGTTTCTTCGTAAGCATCGGCTATGCTACGGCGGGCATCGACATAATACTTGTCACCCTCGGGAACGGATTCATAATAGGCAATCGCCTGATCATAATGACCGTGACGGGCGGCTATGTAGGCGGAAAGAATTTTGGAAACCGTCAGGTCGGGATTTAAGTGCAGAGACATCGCCGAAAAGACCCGCGCACTCTCATCACTGTATTCCTGATAAAGAATTTTCGCGATGTTATAAAACGCAAATGCCAACCCTTCACGCGGCTCCTTGACGGGTTTATAAATGTCCTTGCCTTGCCCGCCTTCAAGAAGGTCTATCTTCTCGAGAACCTCTGCGTCGCCCGGCCATTCTGATAAAACAACCTCATAAAGCTCTTTGGCCTTTTTCGGCATACCCACACTTGCATACAAATCGGCAATCTGCTCAAGCTCGGACGTCCCGATCCCTTCTGAATTTTCCAGCTTCACCAGAATCTTTTTCACCTGATCAGGCTGATCAAGATAATTTGCAATCAAGGCGGCGTGATAAAGTTGCATCGAATTCTGATCAAGCCGCTGAACGATAAGCTTGCCTTGTCCGGCTTGCGCCCAGCCTTCAAGCAAAGGCTTGATAAACTTCGCCATATTGTCGTCAGGAAGTTCGGCAATCAGTTTCGATGCCTCTTCCATTTTGTCTTTCTCGAACGCATTCATGATCAGAAAGATTTGCGCAACGCTATTATCGTCACTGGGGTCAAGAGACTTTACCTTTTTGGCAATATCTACGGCACGCTCGACATCGCCTGTTCCCATCGCCAAAATCATGGCACGTCGTAAAACGGGCAGATCTTCAATCCCGTCCGTTAATAACTGGTCAAGAAAGTTACCTGCTTTTTCCCAATCGTGGTGTTGCTGTGCAAATCGCGCGGCAAGATAATGCCCTGCATTCACAGACTCAATCGGTGCGGAAATGCGGCTGGAGCTTTTGGCTGTTGTCGTTTCGGCCTCAATGCGGGCGAGATATCTGTAATCTGATTGGTCGATGCCGTTAAATCCGGTGCAGGCGAGAATAGCGCAACCGGTAAGCAAAATGGAACTCATTTTCATGCTTTCTGTTTATCCTCTGAATATCTATAGACTATCAATTAACCAATATGTTTCACAAAACATTTTTAAAACATCCGCAAATTACGGCCTAAATGCTAAAAAATGGCTAATACCCTACATATTCGAGTAATTCGGCCCGTCACCGCCCTGCGGTACAACCCAATCAATATTCTGTGACGGGTCCTTGATGTCACACGTCTTGCAATGCACACAATTTTGGCTGTTAATCTGCATCTTTGATTGTCCCATATCGTCCTTAACAATTTCATAAACCGCCGCAGGGCAATATCTTTGCGCCGGTTCATCATATTTGGGCAGATTGACATCAACGGGAACGGACGGATCTTTCAGGACAAGATGCACGGGCTGGTCTTCGGCATGATTGGTATTCGAAAGCTGGACACTGGTCAGCTTATCAAACGTCAAAACCCCGTCAGGCTTGGGGTATTCGATCTTTTTTGCCTCTTTCGCAGGTTTTAACTGCGCATAATCAGCGTGATTTTTCAGCGTCCAAGGTGAAAACCCGCACGTGACCGTTTCCCAAACCGCATTCAGCAGACCGCCCCATAAGCCCTTATGGAAGCCCGGGCGGATATTGCGCACCGCTTTCAGCTCCTTCCAGAGCCATGTATCTTTAAGTCTTTCGGGATAATCCGTACATTCCGCGCCGTATCCCTCATGCGCCTTCAGAAGATCATAAAGGCTTTCCGCGGCCACCATGCCCGATTTCATCGCGGTATGATTGCCCTTGATCTTCGGCACGTTCAGAAACCCCGCCGTATCCCCGATCAGGACGCCGCCCGCAAAACACAGCTTGGGCAAAGACTGGAAACCGCCCTCGACCAACGCCCGCGCACCGTAACCGACACGTTTTCCGCCCTCCAGAATAGGGCGGATCGCCGGATGAAGCTTCAAACGCTGCATCTCGTCATAAGGGGAAAGGTAAGGGTTTTGGTAATCCAGCCCGATTACAAAGCCGATCGACACCATATTATCCTCCATATGATACAGCCAGGATCCGCCATAGGTCTTGCTATCCATAGGCCAGCCGATCGTATGCATCACATGTCCGGGTTTAGAATTTTCGGGCTTAATCTGCCAAAGCTCCTTAATCCCGATCCCGTAGGTCTGCGGGTCGCTGTCCTTACGCAAATCATAATGGGCAATCAAACGCTTGGTCAGCGAGCCGTGACAGCCCTCTGCAAACACAGTCTGCCGCGCATGAAGCTCGACACCCGGCTCAAAAGCTTCGCTTTTGCTGCCGTCTTCATGGATACCCATATCCCCTGTCGCAACACCGATCACGGCATTATTGTCATCAAACAGCACTTCCGCAGCCGCAAATCCGGGAAAAATCTCCACGCCAAGCTCTTCGGCCTGTTCTGCCAGCCATTTGCCGAGTTGACCAAGTGAAATAATGTAATTCCCCTTATTATGCATTTGCGGAGGGGTAGGGAAGCCGTAGCTTTTATCTTTTGTCAGAAACAAAAACTGATCGCTCTTGGCTTCTGTCTTGAGCGGCGCTCCTTTGTCTTTCCAGTCGGGAATAAGCTCATTCAGCGCTTTTGTTTCGAAAACCGCACCTGATAAAAGATGCGCCCCGATCTCCGATCCTTTTTCAAGAAGACAGACCGATAAGTCTTCGCCCTTGTCCGCAGCAATCTGTTTGAGCCGTATCGCGCAGGATAAGCCTGACGGCCCGCCTCCGACAATAACGACATCATATTCCATGGCTTCACGATCATTGCGGATTGGTTCTGGCATATAGACTTAACCCTTTCTTTTTGTTCATTCCTATTCTACCCTATTTTCACATCAAATTCTTACGAAAACGGGAAAAAACGTGTCGGCGGACGTTTTGCAAAAAGCCCATGCATGGGCGCTTGAGTGGTATCTGGAGCAGGGGATAGACGAAATTCTCGGTGAAGAACCCGTCGATCGCACAAAAATGCCGGAAAACCTGACTGCGGGGTTGGATATCACTCCGCAAGATGCGGGCGCGGCACACAAAAATAGCGCCAAGGGCTCCAGACAAGCCTCTGCGCCCGTTGCTGCAAGAGAACCCGCCTTCCTAGGCACCTCCGAAGCACGCAGCGAAGCCGTCAGACTGGCTGCAGAAGCCAAAAGCTTGGAAGATTTACAGGATGCAATCCGCGATTTTGAAGGCATCGCGATCAAAAAAACCGCTACAAATCTTGTTTTTGCCGACGGAAACCCGAAATCAACTGTTATGCTCGTCGGCGAAGCCCCCGGCGCAGACGAGGACAGGCTCGGCAAGCCCTTTGTGGGTGTAAGCGGCCAGCTACTCGATAAAATGCTGGGCTGTATCGGGCTCTCAAGAGAGGAAGAAGACCCCGCCAAGGCAATATATATATCCAATATTCTGAATTGGCGTCCGCCGGGAAACCGTAACCCCAGCCCCGCCGAAATCGAGCTGAGTTTGCCGTTTATCGAGCGACACATACAGCTCATCAACCCTAAAATCTTGATTTTTTGTGGCGGCGTGGCAGCAAAAGCACTCCTCGCAAGCAACCTGAGCGTATCAAAACTGCGCAAATCTTGGCACGAATATGAAACGCTCACACCCGAACTAAAAGGGGTCAACGGCGATTCGCGAACCGCCATAGTCACTTACCACCCATCCTACCTTTTGCGCTCTCCGTCACAGAAAAAGTTATCCTGGTCGGATATGCTGGAAATTAAAAGCAAAATCAATAACTTGTGAATAGTTTTGAATATAAAACTGGACAAGAAATCCAATATATATTAGAAACACGGCACTATGCATATAAACGTACTGTGGATACAAAGCATCGGTGCTGCACTGATTGCTCTAATTGCTCTTAACGCCTTGATACCTGCGGAGGTTTCAAGCGTGGCGCGCGTCCATGAGACACAAATGCACATTTCGAAGGCGCACACCGTGTCAGTGAGTCAGGATGAACCGAATATGCACCTCGCGGCGCTCACCGTACCTGTCCCGATGCGCAAGCCTACTATGAAGACAAACGAAAATACAAAAACGCTCCCGCACCCGTCCGAACAATTTATGACGCTGACACAAGTGAATTTCAGCGAAAAATTCATGGGATTTAAAACAGGACTGCAAAAACTCCTGCCGATCCCCGAAAGCAAGGCTGACAAAGATGAAAAACCTTTATCATCCGTCAATGCGGCGTTGTACCGCAAAATATTCCTGCTACAGGAGCAGGGCGACATGGAAAAGGCCGATGAATATATCGCCAAACTTACGGATCAACGTTTGCGCGGGCATTACCTCTACCAACGATACATGCACCCGACGGCATACCGTTCCACTTATGAAGAACTGAAAGACTGGTACGTAAACTACGCCGATCATCCAAATGCCGATAAGGTCTATAAACTCGCGATGAGCCGCAAACCTGCAGGGGACGAGGGCATCCTGAACATGAAAAAGGTAAAGTACGAGCTGCCCGCCGTTCACGAACCGTCCATGTACATCCCGAAGCGCCACTTGCCGAAGATTAATCGCACATCTGCGCAATATAACGAAGTCCGCAGCCTGAGCCGTAAAATCCGCGCACTGGTGCGCTCCGGCTCGCCGACAAACGCATTGAACAAATTGAACGCATCCGAAGCATCCGCTTGGATGGACAATGCCGAAAAAGACAAACTAAAAGCACAAATCGCACTTGGCTATATGTATGCAGGTAACCTGACAACGGCCAAAAAGATTTCTAGCGAAGCCTATGCGCGCTCCGGCAATAAAGTGCCCATCGCATCATGGGTTGCCGCTATGTCCTCTTGGATGAAAAAGGATTACGCCACCGCAGCAGCCTATTTTGAAAAAACGGGCACTTCACCGTACGCTTCGGGCTGGCAGGCCTCCGCAGGGTCTTTCTGGGCGGCACGCGCGCACATGCGGGCCAAGAACGTAAAGCAGGTGAGCAAATGGCTGAAAAATGCCGCTGAACACAGCCGCACATTCTACGGCCTTCTGGCGCGCCGTTCGCTCGGACAGAATTTCGACTTTAACTGGGAAGAGGTGCCGTTCACCAACGCGGACGAGCGCCAATTACTGGCAACACCCGAAGGCAAGCGCGCTGCTGCTCTGATCGCAATCGGTCAATACAGACTGGCCGAAGAGGAATTGCTGCACTTCGATTTCGCAAGCAACCCCGAAATGCGCCGCATCGTTCTCGGCTACGCCAGTCATTACGGCCTGCCGAACTTAAGCGTTCGTTTGGCAAGCATGTTGAACACCCCCGAAGGCAAGCATTACGACACCGCACTTTATCCCGTCATTCCGTGGGAGCCGAAGGATGGCTATAAGCTCGACCCCGCACTTGTACACGCAGTCGTGCGTCAGGAATCACGTTTCAATCCTGCGGCGGAAAGCTACAGCGGTGCGAAGGGGCTGATGCAGATCATGCCCATTACCGCACGACATGTTTTAAAGGATGATCCCGAAAACCGTTATGACCGCTACAGCAATCCTGACGAAAACCTCTCCATCGGTCAGGACTACGTTCAGGAACTCATGCGCGGCCGCCACGTAAAAGGCGACATCGCCTCCATGCTCGTGGCCTACAATGCCGGCCCGGGAAATCTGGCAAAATGGAAACGCAAATTCGGCAACGTTGACGATCCGATCCTGTTCATCGAAATGATCCCCGTCCATGAAACCCGGACCTACGTGAAGCGCGTGCTGTCCAATTACTGGATTTACCGTCTGCGCGGCGGCCAATCCGTCCCGACGCTCGAGGCACTCTCCACGGGAAAACTCCCGCAATACGCGCATATTATGGGTGAAGGCACAGCCTACCGCGTCGCTGCTAATCAGTGATTTGATTATAAAACTCTTCAATAATTTCTGCGCATGCTTCTGGTTGCGCCTGTAAAATAAAATGCGGCCCCGAAACCTCCCGCACAAAAAGATCAGGCACAAAAGTTTGATAATCTTTAAGCGCGGATTGATGAACCAGTAAATCATGCTGGGCACGCAAATATCCCATCGGAACGTCTGGTGTAAAACTGGGGAAGTCCTTGGCCTCCGCAATAATTCTGAAACGATGTTCAATCACAGAATTTGGCAGATTATGTGTCACGTTATCAAGCAATTCAAGCGCATGGCCGCGAATGCCGTGCGCAAGAAAGAGAGGGCGCGTAATAAAGCTTTTCGTAGAAAAAATCCTGATAAAATCGGGGGAAAACAACCGCGCCATTCCAAGCAGGTAGGGCACAGGCGTACGAATGAACCCCGCAACAATCAAAACGCCTTTGATGCAAGGCAGCCCGCGTTCCAACATCTCAAGAGCAACAAGACTCGAGAACGACTCCGCTACTAAAATGATATCACGATCCTCAGGGAGTGTGTCCATCAAATGCTCAACATGCTGCTCCAGCGTTTTGTAGTCATCATCATAACGGATAACCAGATAACGCGAACGATCCTGAACGCACTCCAGAAGCGGATCAAACAACCGCCCCGTGCCGTCAAAGCCGGGCATAAGTATAATGAGCGGAAAATCCTTACTCATCTCTCCAACAATTTCAAAACATCATCAAGCAGCGCCGCATCACCAAGCGCAATCACCTGACTGCCTGAGGACAGGCCGAGCGGCTTCCCTTGCCAGTCGGTCATCTTCCCGCCAGCGCCCTCGATAATCGGAATATTCGAGAGATAATCATAAGGCTTTAAATCCGCCTCGATGATCAGATCAATATGCCCCGAAGCCACAAGCCCGTAGGAAATGCAATCCCCGCCCCATGTGATAAAATAAACCTCATCCGCCCATTTGCGCACGAAATCATCATCACGGTCGAAAAACATCCCCGGAGAGGTGGAGGAACACCGCGCCTGCGCAAGGTTCTCGCATTCCCGCACGCTGCACGCCTGCCCGTTATGGGTCGTCACGCTGCCCTTAACGCCGAGCCATCGGTCACTGACAATCGGCTGGTCAATCAGCCCCAGCACGGCCTCATCGCCATCACACAGCGCAATCAGCGTCCCGAACGTCGCACGTCCCGAAATAAACGGCTTTGTCCCGTCAATCGGGTCGATTACCCATGTAAACCCGCTCTTGCTGTCCTTCACGCCGAATTCTTCACCGAAAATTCCATCATCGGGGCGCTCATCCTCCAAAATCTCGCGGATACGCTTTTCTACCGCACGATCAGCCACCGTGACGGGGCTTTCATCGCTTTTCGTCTCGCTGCTCTCGATTTTTCGGAAATAGGGGCGAATAATCTCGCCCGCTTCATCGGCTAGCCTGTTGGCAAGTTCGGTAAATTCCTGCATAAATAGTATCTTTCAAACGTTAAACAGTAACGGGTTGCTTAAAACAAACTCAATAACGGCAGTATAGAGCGAACAATATGAAAACAGTCAACGATATAAGAAAAGAATTTCTCGGCTTCTTCGAAAAAAACGGACACACGGTTGTGCCGTCATCCTCGCTCGTGCCGCATAACGACCCGACGTTGATGTTCACCAATTCCGGCATGGTGCAATTCAAGGACGTGTTCACGGGCAAAGAAAAACGCGATTACACCCGCGCCACCACCTCCCAGAAATGCGTTCGGGCAGGGGGCAAGCACAACGACCTCGAAAATGTCGGCTACACCGCACGTCACCACACGTTTTTCGAAATGCTCGGAAACTTCTCCTTCGGGGATTATTTCAAGGATGACGCGATTGCCTTCGCATGGGAACTGGTCACAAAGAATTTTGATCTTCCGCCTGAAAAACTATGCGTAACCGTTCACTCCACGGATGAGGAAGCTGCAGAAATCTGGAAAAAAGTCTCCGGTTTTTCCGACGATAAAATTATCCGCATCGACAGCGACGATAACTTCTGGCGCATGGGCGATACCGGCCCCTGCGGCCCCTGCACGGAAATCTTCTATGACCACGGCGAACACATCTGGGGCGGCCCTCCCGGTTCCCCCGAAGAAGACGGTGACCGCTTCATTGAAATCTGGAACAACGTCTTCATGCAGTACGAGCAGGTTGACGCCGACACCCGCATCGACCTTCCCGCACAAAGCGTGGACACAGGGATGGGGCTGGAGCGTATGGCCGCCACTCTGATGGGCAGAAACGACAACTACGCCATAGATATCATGCGCGCCCTGATCGAACATTCCGCGGACTTAACGGGCATCGCTCCCGATGGCGATATGGCCGCCTCGCACAAGGTCATTGCAGACCATTTGCGCTCTGCCGCTTTCCTGATCGCGGATGGTGTAATGCCGTCAAACGAAGGGCGCGGCTACGTCCTGCGCCGTATCATGCGCCGCGGGATGCGCCACGCCCATTTGCTCGGTGCGCAAGACCCGCTGATGTACCGCCTCTATCCGACATTGCTTGGCAAGATGGGTGAAGCCTACCCCGAACTCTACCGCGCCGAAGCCCTCATAACGCAAACGCTGGAGACAGAGGAAAAACGCTTCAAGGCCACACTGGATCGCGGCTTGAAAATGCTCGACGAGGAAGTGGAAAAAATCGCAAGCGGCGCGAAATTCCCCGGCGATGTCGCCTTCAAACTCTATGACACCTACGGCTTCCCGCTGGATTTGACGCAGGACGCCCTGCGCGCGCAAAACATCGAAGTCGATGTCGCAACCTTTGATTCCTGCATGGCAGAGCAAAAGGCTCAAGCCCGCGCCGCATGGAGCGGAACAGGCGACGCCGCCAACGAAAAACTCTGGTTCGATATCCTCGACGAGGTCGGCCCGACTGAATTCCTAGGCTACGACAAGGAGCAGGCTGAAGCGCAGGTCGTGGCGATCGTAAAAGGCGGACGGCAAGTTGAGGAGCTAAAGGAAGGAGATGAGGGCATTATCATCACCAACCAATCACCATTCTACGCCGAAAGCGGAGGTCAGGTCGGCGATAAAGGGCGCATCAAAAGCGAAGACTTTGAAATGAATGTGCTTGATGTGAAAAAGCAAGTCGGCCAGCTCTGGCTGCACGTTGGCAATGTAACATCTGGTTCTGTAACGACAAAAAGTTCAGTAGTTTTGACAGTCGATAATTCTAATCGCGCCGCCATCAAATCCAACCACTCCGTCACGCACCTGATGCACGAAGCCTTGCGCCGTGTACTGGGCGAACACGTCTCCCAGAAAGGCTCGCTGCAGGATGCCGACCGCACACGCTTTGACATCAGCCAGCCCGTCGGCATGACCCCCGAACAGATCGCCGAAGTCGAAAAGATCGTAAACGCCGAAATCAAGGCCGACACCCCCGTCGAAACCCGTGTGATGCCGCTCGAGGAAGCCCGCGAAAGCGGCGCTATGGCACTGTTCGGGGAGAAATACGACGATGAGGTGCGCGTGGTTTCTATGGGAACGCAAGAGGGCAACAAAACATTTTCCGTCGAACTCTGTGGCGGCACGCACGTCAAGAAAACGGGCGAGATCGAGAAATTCAAGATCATCTCCGAAGGCGCTCTGTCATCCGGCATCCGCAGGCTCGAAGCCGTCACAGGTCCGCGCGTGGATGCCTATGAGCAGCAAAAACAGGCCGAGAAGAACAAGGTTCTTGCCAAGCTGAAGGCCGAACAAGAGGCACTTTTTTCTGAGTTGAGAGAGTTGGGAGGGGATGTTGCAGAACCAGGATCATTCAATACAACGGATAATCTCAATGAGTGGATTAAATATAATAAAAATCTGCAAAAGCAAATCTCCGGCCTGCGCCGTCAAAAGGCCACCGAAGACACAGCCTCCGAAGAGGATATTAAAACAATCGGAAACCTGAAATTCATCGGTCAGGTTCTAAGCGGTTTCCCGCCTAAAGACCTCAAACCCATGGCCGACGATCTGAAAAAGAAACTCGGCTCCGGCGTGATCGTTCTGGTCGCCACCGATGAGGGCAAGGCTTCCATCGTGGTCGGCGTCACCGATGATTTGACAGATAAGGTGAGCGCCGTTGATCTGGTGCGGATCGGCTCTGAAAAGCTGGGCGGGAAGGGCGGCGGCGGTCGCCCGGACATGGCACAAGCCGGCGGCCCTGATCCGTCCGCAGCAAACGACGCGGTCAGCGCCATCGAAGGTGCGCTCGCAGGCTAAACTTAAACTAAACTATTTGAGATAATTATAAATGGGGCGGGAAGACTTACTGAGCCTTCAGCGCCTCGAATTCCTTAATGTAAGCGTTGTAGTCTTCTTCACTCAGTTCGAAGAGATCATCAGGCGCACCCGCCAAGATCGGCAAAACATAGGAATTATCAATGATTAATTCGCCCGTGCTGGTATCAGGCACTTCGGACATGCAAGGGTCATCATTCTGGTTATACGCAATGCGAACAGGGACGCGACCCAGCAAGTAATATTCATAACGCGTGACGACGCTCTCTTCCGCCTGTTCTTCTTCAGCCATAGCCTAAGCGTCCAGACCGCCCGCATTAAAACGTGCAGAGCGCAAATCAACAAAATCCCGCACGACACGGGATTCAAATTCTTCGAGATCGACTTCATGACCAAACTTAATGGTTTGCATGAAAAACTCCTGATCATCCTCACTTTCAGGGTTCAGCGTACGCCAAACAAACCCGCCATCGTGTGTTGTTAGATGGTAGGCACCGACCGGATCTTCATCCTGATCGTAATCGATAATCACAGGCGTTCCGTCATTCGAATAAAAATGACGGCTCGCATCGTCTTGCTTATGTGGTAAATCAATCTGCATATCTAAATCCTCGTTGCGAATGCTCTATCATAATATATTTTTAAAAATCCATAAAAAAACAAAATCAAATACTCATCTAATTATGACTTAAATCCTTGGGCGGCGGTGCGGCCTCATTCAAAGCCATCTCCAGACGACGCTTCAAAAACTTATCCGGATCATAGCGGTCAAGACCTGAATGCTCTGCGGCACTCTGATGAATAGCTTGACATGTTCTGATGTAAGCTCCCAAATGCTTTGCCAACGCAGTGTCCCACGTACAGTCGCCTTGTTTGAAGCGCTCGTTCATTGTGCGTACGTTCTTATATGCATCATGAGAATCCTGATGAAACCTGTTCTTGGCAGGGTGGAATTTAATTTCCATCTCAAACCCGTGATGTTGCACTTGCAATTCAACAATGTGATATGGGCGTTCACTCTCGCTTTCATCAAGGGGAATAGCAAGCGTCGCTTTATAGGAACGATATCCCGAAGGTGTCGGATTAGAAAAACGGTCGTCAATATCAATGACAAGAGCATTATGCGGCAGTTTGCGACCATCGGCATAACTCGCCCAGTTTACAACTTCGCACACAGCGGCACATTCATCGGGAGTTTGTCCAAATACCCGCGAACGCCCGTAATCACGGATATCATCAAAACGGGGCTCTCCGTCTTTACCGCGCTTCTCTACTGTGGCCTTTTTAACAATTCTGTCGTCTTTTTTAAGATCACCGGGATCATAACTACTCATACTCAGACTATGGTTAAAATCAGAGGTTACCGTTTCATAATCCTCTCGTGCTTCTCTCAAGATAAAAACGGCAATATCTTTAAGCTTTGGCATGCACGCACTTGCATCGGCTTTATAGAGCGCAATTTTCTCTTCATCGGAAAGTGAAGGGTCTAACTCAGGCTGTGTCTCTGGTCCCGGGACGTCACCCCAGTTGTCAAGCACCGCTCTGCTTTGTTCAAAACCTGAACCTATACCATCTTCTAATGAAACCATCTTACGAATGCACCCCTGCAACAAATATAAGCATTTTAGTATGCCATTTTTCTTAAGCCTATATTAACACACGATATTTTATCAAAATGCAAGCAAAAAACCCAAGTTTGCAAGGGCTTTTCAACCCAATAGCCCGCGTCGGTATTTTATCAATTTGCGGCTTGCATAAGTGTTATCAGACCGATATAAATCCCCAAACCGTAAGATAAAAAAACAACACGAATTTTAAGTAGGTTAGAGACTATGGCAGTAGAACGTACATTTTCAATCATTAAGCCCGACGCGACAAAACGCAATCTAACGGGCGCGATTAACAAAAAACTAGAGGATGCGGGGCTGCGAATCATCGCACAAAAACGCATTCATATGACAAAAGAGCAGGCCGAAGGCTTTTATGCTGTACACAAGGAGCGTCCGTTTTTTGGCGAGTTAACAGAGTTCATGATTTCCGAGCCTGTCGTTGTTCAGGTTCTTGAAGGCGAGAACGCCGTTACCAAAAACCGTGAAGTCATGGGCGCAACAAACCCCGAAGAAGCCGCAGAAGGTACAATTCGCAAGGAATACGCCCTGAATATCGGTGAAAATTCCGTTCACGGCTCCGACAGTCTTGAAAATGCGAAAAAGGAGATCGAATTCTTCTTCACGGATGAAGAAATCGTAGGCTAAGTCTTAAAGGTCCTGTAACCAATCTTTGAAGGCCGCTTTCGTTTGTTCGTTGGCGGCTTTTAACAATCTGGCGTTATTCATGGCTTCCGACTCTTTGGATAGTTTTGATTTTTTCTCGACATCTCCGGCGATACGGCTAACCTCCGCCATTCCGAAATTACCCGCCATCCCTTTTAACTCGTGTGCCTTCGCGCCAAGAGCAATGACATCCTGTTTTTCAAGAATATCTTCAATTGACGCTATGATCTCGTCGGATTTTTCAAGAAAGCCTGTTAAAAGCTCGGAGAACTTGTCCTTGCCTAAAGTTTCGGCAAGCCCGGCCAGTGTGTCTTTATCCAGTAAGTTGTCCGACATGATTTTGTCCTTCCCATTCCCAAGTACAGGGTTTTTAGTTTCTGTGGAGGAGGGATCAGCTTGCGCATCTTGCTCCTGCTCAAAACTCATTGTGTTCTGTTCTTCATCTTCCTCGCCTTCCGATTTTGCATCTGTTTCATCATCTTTCGGAAGTGTAAATATCGGGGGTGTGTCTTCATTGTCATCTTGAGACATGTTCGGCTCGGGATCCGCAGCGGGATCCGCAGTCTCTTGTTCTGATAATTCCAAAGACGCCGGGTTTACAGAACTATGCGATTGACCGCTTTTCTCCATAAGGTATTTCTGAATTTCGGTTAATTCATCCGTTTCGGTTCTTTTGATATCGCTTGCGCGTTTTTTTGAAACCGAGGCTGTTTCTTTTGTTTTTTCTTTGAGTTCATCGCCGTAATTGTCCGGCTCTTTTTTGGCATCTTCTTCGTTTTGCTGCTTAAGCTTAGCCTGAAATTGCTCGACGGAACTCATTGTCTCATTATCAATACCGACCTGCACGTCATCGCGGCGGTTGACCGGTGGAGACGTCTTTGTTTCAGAAACAAAGACGTTTCGGTCATCAAACTCTAGCCCGGTTTGCATGCTTGTTAGGCTTTCAAAACTGATATCCTTGTTGGCCTGAACAGAAGAGCTCTCCTCTGCATCTGATGGTTTGGCATCAGTCTCTTCAAGATAAGATGGGGCGGTCTCAGGCGTGATATCCTGCTCGGGCAACGGATTGTCAAAACGCCCCATGGCCGCGTTGGCAATAGTCTCATTTAATGCAAGTTGATCAATAGGTTTAGCCAGAAATCCATTCATTCCGACGGCATAGAAACGTTCAATATCTTCCATCATGACATTACCGGTCAGAGCAATAATAGGAACCTGAGCAACGGCAGCCGCAGGGTTGTCTCGGATCTGCCGTGCAGCCTGTAAACCGTCCATCCCGTCCATCTGAATATCCATAAACACAAGATCAGGCCGCTCTTCTTCACAAACGCGTATCGCCTCAAGCCCGTTCGCAGCAAGCATAACCTCATGTCCGTTCTTACTGAGTAACCCTTCAAGTACTTTGCGGTTCATCTCGTTATCTTCAACAACAAGAATTCGCATCGCCTTAACCACGCCGACAGAAGAATCTTGTGGGGCTTTCATCTTCTCCGATGCACCATCGGCATAGGCCATGGATAACTCGAAATAGAATGAACTGCCTTCGCCGACTTCACTGTCAACCTGAATTTTACCGCCCATACCTTCAATTAGACGGTCGGAAATCGCAAGTCCCAGTCCTGTTCCCCCGTATTCTCTGGACGTACTCGTCTCCGCTTGCGTAAACGGCGTGAATAACTTGTTCTTTGCTTCATCTGAAATCCCGATACCGGTATCATTTACAGAAAACTTTACCAAAGCCCGAATATTGGCCGTATCCGTATCTTCGTAATCACGAGACTCGATCTTGATTGTCACGCCGCCTTCTTTTGTAAATTTCAAACCGTTGTTCACCAGGTTAAGCAAAACCTGTCGCAAACGGGTTGGGTCGCCCATCACCTCGCGAGGAACATCTTCATCAATATCCAATTTTAAATGGAGGTCTTTTTGTGCCGCATGACCGGACATGAGTGTAACAACATCGGCACAAAGACGGTGAAGCTCGAAAGGAACGTTTTCGATATCCATACTGCCGCGTTCGATCTTTTCGAAGTCGAGAATATCATTCAGCAAGGTCATCATGGTTTCACCGGATTTACTAATCGTATCGACGTAATCGGATTGCTGTTTGTTCATGGACGTATCGCGCAACAACTGCACCATACCAAGTATACCCGTCATCGGTGTTCTGATCTCGTGACTAACCACGGCGAGGAAGGCTGATTTGGCTTGGTTGGCTTTGTCGGCAACCTCTTTGGCATGACGCATTTCTTCGGCACGTTGGATTTCGCGCTCGCGCAGCTCACTCATCAATTCACGCTCTCGCTCGATAACCCGCAATAATCGTGCCTGATCTGCAGCCTCCTTCGACTTCTCGAGTCGGGCGAGAGATTGTGCATGATGGCGCTGTAAAAGAGCCTTCTGGCGCCTCTTTTCTTCAACAAGTTTGACCGAGCGTAAACTCGAAAAAACAAGTAAAAACGCCTGAGGCAAAAGAGATAGCCAATATAAATGCAGGATACTGTTATCCAGTTTGATCAATCCGCCGACAGATACGAACACAGCCGCGTGAGCCGCGAACGCGATAAGCCACGCACCGGAAATAAACCAAGAAATATCTTTATGCTCCTGCCCCATTACTAGGCAGACCACCATCATACAAACATAGGTGAAACAAAAGCTGACAACGTAAGCCCATAGACCGGCAATATCGGAACCCGGAAATAATAAGAATACGGTGCTTAAAACCAGTGCACCGCCGACAACAAAAATAACTTTGTTTTCAATGGGATGATCTGAGTTCTCGATATTCAGATGGCGGCGCACGGAAAACAATGCAGCAAGGGCACTTACCGTAAGCAAACTGATAATCGTTTTATCCGAAATAAACTCATTCGAGGCAAACTGTTGATATTGCAAGAAGAAAAGGGCGCAAAGCGCAGAAAAATAGGCCAGATAATAAATATAAATAGAATCGCGGGTCATATACAGAAATGTTGTAAAGACTGCCATAACGATCATGAAAAATAGTCCAGCTAGAATATCGGGAAGATCACCCTTCAAAAGCGTTTGGATAAATTGCTCCTGTTTCAAAACTTTCGGGGAGATCGCAAACGGCATTTTATGTGCGGGTTCGATGTATATTGTGAAAAAATGCTCAGTATTTGGCTTCAATTCCAAAGGGATAGCGGAACCTAAAAACACATTTTCTGGATAATAAGCCTCACTTGCACTAATGCCCTGCATTTGCAAATCGGCAGACTTCGTTAAAAGCCGGTTTTGTGTGGTATCGACAATCAGAATATTTTTGGCAAACCCTGCGCGCCCGCTAACAATGTTTCCAAAATCAAGGATCCAGTTGGTTTTATTACTGTTATTTTGAATCGCAAATGTCAGCCAGAATGCTTCGGAATTCATCGGGACACTAAAAAAACTATTCTCTTGCTTCTCACCAAATAGTTTTTGTCGATAGCGGCTCAACAATGTCGCAGGGCTGAGTTTTTTATCGGGATCAGGCGTGAGATAGATATTAGGGGCAAGAAATACCGCATCTGTTTGTTCGGTAATCTCAACGCTTTTATTACTGGAACTTTCCGGCGCAGAAGACGCGGCCACAGCATAAAACGGGAAAAATAGTGCATACAAAAGTACCGCCGTCACAATCACGGCTAGTCTTGCCGGAGAGGTAACGGAAAGCCGGAATACGCTGTAGTCGCTGTTAGTGTAAGACATTTCCCGATAAATAGTTGCCCTAGAAAACGGAAGGCACAGGCCTTCACAAGGACATTTTGACGGGAAAAGGTTAAGGTTTCATTATGAATAGAGTACTGATATAAAACAAAATATTATGAAAAATCAACAAAAACGAGAGCCAAAACAAGAAGGATCGCCGCAATACCATAACAAGCGTATTTTGAGCCAATCATGAAGTTGTCCCAGAACTGTTGCGCTTTTTCCAGCTCTTTCTGGTCTGCTTCTACGGGTTGCTGGTCAGCCATGTATCAATCTCCTAAAATCTCAAAACCAAAAATGTTCTATTAAAAATCTGAACAACGCTCAAGCCCTAATCTGAAAGCCTTCAAACAGTATCTTTGTCTTTCTTTATTTCGTCAATAACCTTACAGATTGCCTCGGGCAAAGCGATATGCTCCTGCTCTAATACCCGCTCGGCAAGAGTTTCGGGGGTATCGCCAGCATTGATCGTGACGCGTTTTTGTAAAATAGGTGGCCCGCTGTCCATTTCTGGCACAACCCAGTGCACGGTACATCCCGCCTCATTCTTGCCGTCGGCAATCGCTCTTGCATGTGTATCAAGCCCTTTATAGTCGGGGAGCAGGGAAGGGTGAATATTAATCATGCGCCCCTGCCATTTCTGAACAAAAGACGGCGTCAGAATGCGCATGAACCCCGCCAGAACGACCAGATCAATGTCATATTTCCGGATTTCCGCATGAAGGGCATCCTCAAACGCCTCCCGCCCGTCATAATTCTTGTGATTGATAAACGCCGTCGGAATATTGGCGGCCTTGGCGCGCTCCAGCCCGTAAGCGTCCGCCTTGTTGGAAATCACAATGGCCACTTCGGCGGGGAAGTCCTGATACTGAGAAGCATCAAGAATAGCCTGTAAATTCGTGCCCCGCCCTGAAATCAGAACGGCCAGCTTTACGCGATCGCCCATGCCGTATCCATATTTTCGATGATGATATCCTCAACATCGGCAGGTTTCTTAATCACGCGCCCGATCTCGGAGACGCTCTCACCCTGCGCGGCCAACTCGGTTTTCACATCTTCGGCCTTGTCTGCATCAACTATGACAATCATCCCGATGCCGCAGTTCAGCGTACGCGCCAGATCGTCATTCTCAAGACCTGCTTGCTCTTTCAACCACTTAAAGACAGGGAGGAAGTCCCACTTCGAAGCATCCAGCGTGACCGTCAGATCATCGGGCAAAACGCGCGGAATATTCTCTATCAGGCCGCCGCCCGTAATGTGTGCCAGCCCGTGAATAGCCGAACCGCCATCTGCGCCGTCAATCTTAAGCGCCGAGAGTAGGGGCTTAACGTAGATTCTCGTTGGAATAAGCAGCCCATCCGCGAGCGTCCTGATGTCTTCGCCTGCATTATAAGGAACAGGCGCATCATACCCGATGCCGGAATCCTTAACGATTTTACGAACCAAAGAATAGCCGTTGGAATGAACACCGCTGGACGCCAGCCCAAGAACAGCATCGCCGTCTTGAACGCGATCACCTGTCAGGATACGCCCGCGCTCGACCGCACCGACTGAAAAACCGGCCAAATCGTAATCGCCTTCGGAATAAAGACCCGGCATTTCCGCCGTTTCGCCGCCGATCAGCGCGCTTCCCGAAAGGGCACAGCCCTCGGCTACACCTGCAATCACGCTTGCCGCAACTTTATTGGCCAGCTTGCCTGTCGCAAAATAATCAAGGAAAAACAACGGCTCCGCGCCCTGAACCACGAGATCGTTCACACACATGGCCACAAGATCGATACCGATCGTATCATGCTTGTCACTATCGATAGCAATTTTGATCTTCGTGCCGACACCGTCCGTTGCCGATACCAGTACAGGGTCTTCATATCCCGCTGCCTTCGGGTCAAACAACGCGCCAAACCCGCCTATAGACGACATAACGCCCGTACGGAATGTCTTCTGAATATGCGGTTTGATATCCTCAACCAGGTCGGCTGCGGCATCAATATCAACGCCGGCATCCTTGTAAGCGCTCTGTTTCTTTTGTTCTTTCATGTTGCCCTACACTGTATGATCGTTATAAAACAGATAACTGTAATAATTAATTCATTTCGATTCAGGTTTGATATGGGCATATCCTATAAGGCAATAGACTTCAAGCAAACACTCTTCATGATGCTAATGGCAGTTGCATTTTTTATCGCCGTTCCGAACGCACAGGCTGAGAATCCGCTCTTCGTTGTAAAAGGTATCAAAGTAGATGAAACAGCCGAAAACGCAGTCGCAGCGCAGGATAAAGCCTTCCAGATTGCCCAGATCAAGGCCTTTAAAATTCTTGCACAACGTTTGATGGATAACGGAAAAATCCGCGAATATAAAACGCCTGATAACTTGACAATCGCCGCACTCATCAATGACTTCGAGGTCACCAACGAGCAAATTTCGGGAACGCGCTATGTCGGAACCTACACGATCCGCTTCCGCGAAGACGCAACGAAGAAATACTTTTCCTTAAGCGGTAGCGACCTTCGTGCAGACTCGGCTCGCCAAACCCCTATAAAGCAGTCCATTCTGATTTTGCCGTTCTATCTGGACGGAAACAAGCTCACCATCTGGTCCGAAAACAACATCTGGATGCAGGCATGGGGCAGCAGGCAACTGGACTCACCCCGCGCATCTATCGAAGTGCCTATCGGCGAATTAATGGATGTGGCCGACCTCGGCGAAACGGAAGGGTTGAATTTCAACCCCGCCCGTCTGAAAAGCATCGAAACGCGCTACGGAACGGATGAGGCCGCCATCGTTGTGGCTGCACCGGATGACAGGCTGCGCTCGGTTTTAGCGGGTAATGAGCCCGCAAGAGGGGCATTGAGCCTGAGCCTCTACCGCACGGACCGACAAAAAGCCGAGCTGGTGCTGCAACAATCCCTCGCACCGCTCTCCGGTGAAACCCGAGACCAGTTTTATGACCGCGCCGTTGATCTGATCTTCGAAAAACTGCAGGGACGCTGGAAGCTCCAGACGCTTTCGGGCGGATCGGCCATCGTGAAGTCTTACAACGCCCGTGTGGCCTTCAACAGCATTTCCCAATGGGTCAAGATTCAGCAAGCACTGAACAACACGTCCGGCCTGAGCAGTCTTTCGATCCTTTCCATCAAGCCTCGCGAGGCCTTGGTCAAATTCGACTTCAGAGGAAACGCCGTACGCTTAAGAGAAATGCTTGCACGCGGCAATCTGGGTTTAAGCGAACCGTACAACAACGCCCCGAGCCATCAGTTCAGCGGCCCGAAATCCAAATGGCACGCGCAGGAACTTTATGACATCACGATGGAAACGGCACGCTCGGGCGGCTTCTATGTCGCACCTGAAAATACAGGCGGGCAGGGCGAGGTCAGCCGCGACCCGAACGTTCACACATTTTAAATGATGGTCTGGATAATGGCCGAACGGCTCAACTGCGTGTCCAAAACAAAACATTGACAGAAGTCTGATTAATAACACATGGCTTACCAACCGCTTTCACCGCGAACACATATGATTTTCTGGACGGGCGCGACCATCGCGTTCATCGCTTTTATCGTGCTCTTTAAATCCGTCCTGTTTCCGTTTGTTCTGGGCATCGCTGTAGCCTACCTGCTAAACCCGCTGGTCAACAAACTCGGCAATATAGGTTTTTCCCGTGCGCCTGCCGCGTTAATGATCCTGCTGGGCTTCGTCATCATCATCCTAACAATCACGCTCCTTCTGGCGCCTGTCATCGTCAGGGAAGTCACGGAACTGGCACAGAACATGCCGGGCTACGTCAAAAACGTCATCGAACAAATCAAACCATTGATCGAACGAGCGCAATCCTTGTTAGGCGTAACCGAAGATCAGGCAATAGAAAAAATCCTGCAGAATGGAAGCGGCCCCGCCGTGAAAACGTTCAATGTGATTTACCAGAACCTCGTTGCGGGCGGCCAAGCCATAGTCGATGCCATGTCCGTTTTGGTCATCACGCCCATTGTTGCCTATTTCATGATGAAGGATTGGCCCGCTGTTACCGCATGGGTGCATGACTTGATCCCGCGTCATGCCGAAAAAGACGCAACAAAGCTCCTGAAACAAATCGATGAGAAAATCGCAGGGTTTGTACGCGGGCAAATCAGTGTCGCCGTAATGCTCGGCGTAGCCTACGCGGTCACGCTTGCGATTGTGGGTTTGAAATACGGCGTGTTGATCGGTCTGGCCTCTGGGCTTCTCTCGGTCATCCCGATGGTCGGTTCTGCAGTCGGCCTGATTGTCAGTATTTCCGTGGCGTGGTTCCAGACCATGGACATCACCTTTGTTCTGATTGTTGGCGGTATTTTCCTCGCAGGGCAGGTCATAGAAGGCAATTTCCTTACCCCCAAACTGGTGGGCGACAGCGTAGGCCTGCACCCGCTATGGGTTTTCTTTGCCTTGGTCGCAGGCGGCAGTTTGCTGGGCATTCTCGGCATGTTCCTCTCCGTACCCGTCACCGCTTCAATCGGTGTCATCACATCATTTCTTCTTCAAAAATATAAGGACAGCCAGTATTATACGGATATGAATCCGGCCGAATCTGCGCCTGAAGAAAAAACAACCGAAAAATCAAAGACTTCGGACAAAAAGACCAAGAAGCAGACGGCAAAAAAGACAACCAAAACATCTGCGCAGACAAAAAAGACTGCAAAGAACAAAGAAGACAGTAACAACGCTGACTGAACCGCCTCATGAGTCCGATGACCAAAACCGACGCGTCAAACACAAAGACGAAGCAGCTTCCCCTTGATCTGGGGTTTAGAAGCGCTATGGGCCGTACTGACTTCCTGATCGGGGACAGCAACATGGATGCTGTGGGCTGGATTGACCGATGGCCGCAATGGGGTGCGCCGATGCTCTGCATTCAAGGCCCGCCTGCAAGCGGAAAAAGCCATCTTTGTTCCGTCTGGCAAAGACAGTCCAAAGCCGCATTCATCAATCCCGAAAATCTGGTCAAACTAAGTGCGCAGGAAATATTTGAATCCGGCATCGCTATCGCCATTGACGGGCTTGATCCGTGGCTGGGCGAGCGCGAAGCTGAAACAACGCTTTTCCATCTCTACAATATGCTCCGTGAGGAACAGCGCACCATGCTGATCACGATGCGGATGGCTCCGTCATCTTCTGACTTTGCGATCCCTGATCTGGCATCCCGTTTCCGCGCCGCGCCTGTTGTAACCATACAGTCACCCGATGACGCACTGCTCAGCGCACTTCTCGTCAAACAATTCGCAGACCGACAGCTCAAAATTCCTGCCGAGGTCCTGACCTACATCGTGCCGCGTATGGATCGCTCCTTCGCCGCCGCACGCGAGTTAGTGCTTCTCGCCGACCGCATGGCGTTGGCGGAAAAAGGGAAGATTACAATCCCGTTAATGCGCCGCGTTCTGAACGAACTGCAAAGAACATCCCATTAATCAAACAAAGGTTATATGGTTCTACGTCCAGCGTGCGGGCGTAGACGGCGCGTTGTAATCCAACGGATCGATCAAATCGACAATCTCGTTTTCGCCCGGCTGGATGTCTGCCCATGATGCGCCTGTATAGACAATCGTCGTCAAAGTGCCCGGATCGTATTTTTCCTTCAATCTTTGCACAAGCGATTGCCCGCCGGAACCGATCAGGACTTTTGCAAGCTGCGCCACGCTGGGGTTGTGCGCCACCAGAAGGATCTCCGAATGCGCATCATCAACCTTCTGGATTTCCGCAAGATAATCACCCGGACTGCCTGTGTAGAGGATGTCGGGGGATCTGACTTCAGAAACCTTAATGCGTTCCTGTACGCCCTCCAGTGTCTGCTGAGTCCGCAGAGCAGGAGAGCAAAGTGCTAAACTCGGCGCATATTCTTTAACGCCCATGGCCTTGCCCAAGGCGATAGCGTCTTCCTTGCCTCGCGGCGCAAGAGCGCGTTTTGCATCATCGGCATTCTCCGCCGGCATCGCAACGCAATGACGCAGGAGGTGTACAGTTTTATGTTGTCCTGATGGATTTTTCATGGAAATCAAAAAGTGACCTTAAAATAATGAACGCAATAAAATGTCTATAAATTCTCAATTTTGAACTTTTTAATTCTATCACCCTCAAGCCCGATCGCCAATTTCCCATGTTTCAAAGCAAGCGCATCATCCCCGAAAATTTCACGCCGCCAGCCTTTAAGCGCGGGAACTTCCGCATTATCATCCAGAGCAATTTCCTCCAGATCACTTGAAGAAGCAATGAGTTTGGCGGCAACTTCGTTTTCCGAACTCTGAACCTTGAGCAACATTTTGAGAATATCGATCGTCGCCGATGCGTTCGGCGGCAAATGTTTGCGCTTCTTGACTTTCGGCCAGTCATCCTTCGGCACTTTAAGCGCGGCCTTGATACAGCCCATCAATTGATCTCCGACCTTACCGTTCGCAAGGTCGCTTGAAATATTCCTGATCTTCGTAAGTTGTTTTTTATCTTTCGGAGCCTGAGAAGCCATGTCCGCCAGCGTATCATCGCGCATCACCCAGTTCTTTGGGATATCGCGCTTTTGCGCCTGTTTCTCGCGCCACGCGGCAAGCTCCCGCAAAATGACGAGCGAACGCCTGCTGGGCGATCTGATCTTGATCCTCTCCCATGCCTCATAAGGCTCGACGCGATAGGTTGCGGGGTCACGGAGGATTTCTTCTTCTTGCAATAGCCATGACAAACGTCCGCGTTTTTCCAACTCGGCGCGCAAATGCACATAAACATCACAAAGATGTGTCACGTCTCCAAGGGCGTAATTCAACTGCTTCTCGCTCATCGGACGGTTCGTCCAGTCCATAAACTGCGAGCTTTTATCAATACGGTTGCCCGTAACACTGCGCACCAGATTATCGTACCCGATAGAATCGCCATAACCGCAGACCATCGCCGCAATCTGCGTATCAAAAACGGGCGCAACCACTTTACCCGTCAAATTATAGAAAATTTCGAGATCCTGCCGCGCCGCATGAAAGACCTTCAGAACCTTCTCATTATCCAACAGGTCGAAAAGCGGAGAAAGATCGAGGTTATCGCATAGTGGGTCAATAGCATAAGCATTCTTGTCAGGGCCGCTGATCTGGATGAGGCAAAGTTTAGGATAATACGTTTTCTCCCGCATAAATTCCGTATCAACGGTAACAAAGGGAGCTTTTTGAAGGGTGACACATAGATCGGCCACATCTTTGGAGGTTGTCAGAACACTCATAAATTATGAAACGCTTTTTTGTAATAATTGAGGAAGTATCATTACAAAAACTGGACAAACGCGTCCAGCAGTCTTTCAACTTTAAAAATATCTTTGAGGTAAACGTACGTCTAAGCTTAAGCTGCAAGCCCGCGCTTATAGATCATCTGTTCGCGGCTTCTAACCTTTGCAATGATCTTGTTCAGATAGCGAACATATTTCGGCATGATCCCTTTCTCCTCTTCGGAATAGTAGTCCAAAGAGCTTTCGATTTTACCGACGATCTTTTCCATGATCCCGCAGGCCAGTTTCATCGTCTCGACATTTGAATTATCCAGTGAGTGAACACGCGATAACTCTGCTGATGCGGCTTCAAGGTTGCGGGAAAGGTCTTTTTGAACATCGGGCATGCCTTCGAAGAACGTCACGATATCCTCGCGCGCTTTCAATAACCTATACCCTAAGTCTTGAAACTCGTGTTTCGTTTGCAGGTCTTCGCTGCTCAATACTGTGCGCATGGCACACTCCATAAAAAAATAAATTCAATCAAAATACGCTTAAATATACGTACAATGTACCTGTTTCCTTCGGTTTTCGCAAATATAAGCAACAAAGTTACAAATTTATCTTGTGCTATGTAAAGAAAAACAATTTAAAAAAGATGGAAGGCAAAACCGCCAAAAAAATTGACTAATATTATCCGTACAAAAACTGAATCTGGAGAAGAATATTGAATAACGCGCCGCAATGGAAAAATCAGCTGGATAAGCTTATGAAACCTTTGGCAAAAAACGCCTGGGCTCCGAAATTGGAAGAATGTGATCCGATGTACGAAGGCTCGAAATATTTTGGCATACCGTGGATGCCGAAGGGCGGTCGCTGGCCGACATTCGAAAAGACAAAAATGACATTTCTCCTGCAACTCGACCTATCCGAATTGCCTGCTGAAATGACGGATGAACTAGGAATAAAAGAGGGGCTTCTGCAGTTTTTTCGAAGCGATGAAGGCTACTCAGAAAACTACAAGGATAGTTTGGTGCGCATTGTAAACCCGAAAAAGGAGGAGGGCGGTTACAAAAAGCCGTCTAAATCAAAGAACAATCCGCAACCTCCGACACCAGAAGAAATGGCCAAGTTTAAATCTTATTCTTTCAAAGAACTGTATTCAGACCGTGAAGCCATTCGCCTGAAAGACAAAATACATGCTTACACCGCCGCGGCAGGGAGAGAAGACAGGATGACAAAGGGGCCGGCATTTAAAATTACATCTTGGGAAAAACTCAACGATTACCCGCACTTTAATGAATTCTCTAAATATGAAAAGGGCGCTCTTTTTCCGGAACTCGAAGTGAAATTTGAGGAAATGGATGACATTGCGGAGGCCGATATTGAGGAGCCGCTCTGGGATACGATTTATTACTCTGAGGATGATCAATATGACATAGCCAAGTACCAGTGTCAGGACACTGATAAACTCGGCGGATATCCGTGCTGGGTGCAGGGCATAGAAACCCCAGAAATTAAAAAAGAAAAAATGAAAATGTTCATGCAACTTTCGCAAAATGGACACGGCGCATTCGACATAGACGGCAACGGTCAGATATTCTTCCTGCCGTCCGATCCGACTGTCCTGAAATTTGTGTGGGCATGCACTTAAAATCATACACGCAAGACCAGAGTCCTAAAAAACGCAAAGAAAGTTTGATTTACCGCGCAACTCCTTTATAAAACAGGACTTAAACGAAACAAATCTGTATATACGGGAAATAGAGCGATGCACGCCTTCAGAACGCATACATGCGGCGAATTAAGAAAAGACCACGGTGGACAAGAGGTTAAACTCTCCGGCTGGATATCACGCGTACGGGACCACGGCGGGGTTCTGTTCATCGATTTGCGCGATAAATTCGGTGTAACACAATGTGTGGTAGAGGAGAATTCGCCCCTTCTCTCAGAAATCGAGAAATGGCGTGTTGAATCCGTTATCACGATCATCGGTAAGGTCACGCCGCGGACGCCCGAAACGGTAAACCCGAACATGCCGACCGGTGACATCGAAATTGTGATCGAACAGGCCGAGCTACAATCCGCAGCCGACGTCATCCCGTTTCAGGTTGCCGAAGACGATGGAGCGGGGGAAGACATCCGTTTGCGCTACCGCTACCTCGACCTGCGCCGCGAGAAAATGCAAAAGAACATCGGCCTTCGTAACAGCGTCATCCGCTCCATCCGCGAACGCATGTATGCGCAGGAGTTTCAGGAATTCCAGACACCGATCTTAACGGCAAGCTCTCCCGAAGGCGCGCGCGACTACCTCGTGCCGTCCCGCCTGCACCCCGGCAAGTTCTACGCTCTCCCGCAAGCTCCGCAGCAGTTCAAACAGCTCCTGATGGTGAGCGGCTTTGATAAATATTTCCAGATAGCACCGTGTTTCCGTGACGAGGATGGCCGCGCTGACCGCCTCGCCGAATTTTACCAGCTCGACATGGAAATGAGCTTTGCAACACAGGAAGATATCTTCGCCACCATGCGCCCCGTAATCGAAGGCGTCTTCGAAGAGTTCAACGATTTCACAGGCACACCGCACAAAATCGACTGGCAGCCCGACCTTGACTACAAAACCGCGATGCTGAAATACGGCTCCGACAAGCCAGACCTCAGAAACCCGCTGGAAATTGTCGACGTGACAGAAGTCTTCGCCCGCGACGATGTGGAGTTCAAGGCCTTCAAGGGCACAATCGAAAAGGGCGGCGTCGTCCGCGCCATCCGCGCACCGAAGGTCTCCGACCAGCCGCGCAGCTTCTTTGATAAGCTCAACTCCTGGGCACAGGGGCAGGGCGCGCCGGGTCTGGGCTACATCCTCTTCGATAACGGCGAGGGCAAGGGCCCGATCGCAAAATTCGTCCCCGAAGCCGCACAAGCGCAGATGAAGGAAGTCGCAGGCCTCGAAGACGGCGATGCCATCTTCTTCGTCTGTAACAAGGAATCCGACGCCGCGAAATTCGCCGGCCTCGCCCGCGACGCCATCTGTGATGCGCTCCCCGAAGGCCACGCAGCCGAGCGCGAAAAGGGCGTGTTCAAATTCTGCTGGATCGTTGACTTCCCGATGTACGAATTCGACGAGAAAGCACAGAAGATCGACTTCTCCCACAACCCGTTCTCCATGCCGCAGGGTGGTTTGGAAGCCCTCGAAGGTAAAGAGCCGCTTGATATTCTCGCATTCCAATATGACTGTGTGTGTAACGGGTTTGAAATCGCATCAGGCGCAATTCGTAACCACAAGGGCGAAATCATGGCCAAAGCCTTCGATATCGCCGGATACGACCGCGAAGTGCTGGAAAAGGAATTCGGCGGTATGCTGAACGCGTTCCGCTACGGCGCGCCGCCGCACGGCGGCTGTGCGTTCGGGATCGACCGTTTGGTGATGCTGCTTGCGGATGAGCCGAACCTGCGCGAAGTCTACGCCTTCGTCATGAACGGTCAATACGAAGACCACATGATGAACGCACCAAGCGACATCCGCCCCGACCAGCTCAAGGACCTGCACATCAAGCTGAACCTGCCGAAGGTCAAGGTCACCGACGCCGCGGAATAGCATGATCCGGACAAAAACCCGCAACATCCACGGCCTGGAGATCGGATACACCGACACGGGGCCATCAGACGGGCGGGTTTTGTTCGCCGTCCACGGGTTACTCTCGAACAGCCGCGACTTCGACGCGCTTGCACTGCAACTGGCGGAGCAGGGCATCCGCACCATCGCCATCGACCTGCCCGGACGCGGGAAAAGCGCATGGCTCCCCGATAAATCGCTCTACACCCCGCCGACATATATCCCGTATTGCCTCAACCTCGTAAACCATGTGACGGGCGGAAACCCCTTCGACTGGCTCGGCGTCTCGCTGGGCGGGATTATCGGTATGGGCATCCATAATCTGGAGGGGCTGAACATGGAACGACTACTCCTCGTTGATATCGGCCCCGAAATCCCCGCAAAAGGGCTGAACGTTGTTGCGGACATCGCCATGTCCCCCGCTGTTTATGAGACAAGGGATAAGGCCGTAGCCTTCCTGAAACGCCGCTGCGCCGCGTGGGGAATCACAAACCCCGAGCATTGGAACCACCTGATCGCGCATGACATCGTTGAGAATGAGGACGGCACATTCCGCCTGCATTATGACCCCGGTATCGCGCAGCCGATGACCCGCGAGAACGAAACCATGCAATTCTGGGAACTGTGGGAGCAGATCAAACAGCCGCTCTTCCTGCTGCGCGGGGAAACGTCGATCATTCTGCCGCACGCCGTCGCACAAGCCATGGAGGAACGCTACACCGGCGCATCCATGACATCCGTCACAGCAGCCGATTGCGGCCACGTCCCGAACCTTCTTGATGATCAGCATATCAACACCATCGCAGATTGGCTGAAAAGCTAAAGTGACGTCGGGAAATACGTCTCTTCATTTTCTTCCCGCCAGTTCGGATTCTTTTTCAGCCACATGTAATACGCGGTCATCACTGATAACAGTACAAAAGGGTGTACAAAAAAACATGGAACCAGAAAAACAAACTGGATGACGGCAAAAGCTAAAGGGGATGCCCCGTAGCTTAGTAAAGTTGAAAAACTCATAATAAAAAAAATCGGAACAATGCACAAAAATTGCGTGACGATGAAGCGTGCCCTGATCCCCTTTAAAATTTCCCAACATTCAAAAATCGACAAATTCTCTCCATTGATCTTGGCGGGGATATATATAAACAAAGAAGAAATTGCTATCGCGACAACACAGATAAAAATAACAGCAGGGAGAAGAAAAAGCCAAAGGGCAAGTCCTGACCCTAAAAGACTACCCAAAAATGCAACAGGAGCCAGAATAACAAGGAATAACAGAGCAACCTTAATCGAATACCAGACAAGCGAAATGAAAAGACTTAAATCTTTTGGAATTTTGAAGGCATTTTTATCCGAAACACCGTATAAGATTGCTCTGACCCAGACAATCGAAACAAGAAGCAATAAAAACGGATATAAAAGATCAAAAAAAATGTACAGGGAAGTAAAACGCAAAGTCATTGCGGCGAGCTGCTCTGAAACCTGCTCATCATGTGTCGTGATATTAATCAAAAAGGTTGTCGTGGCATATGTAGTATAAGCATACAGCCCTACCATCAGCATAGTCGCTGCAAAATACGGCCATCCCATTTTCACCGCATGCCCGAAATTGCGAAATAAAAACACGTAAGAGGCAACGACAGTATCAATAATCGGCGGTTTAACCATGTCTAATCCTAATCAAAGTCTTCCCATATTTTCACATTGTCCCACGCGTCATCGTCAAATGGGCTTTTTGCTTTGGAAGATACGGGTTTGTCAGCAATACGGTGCTTTTTTACCCAAAGATAATACCCACTCAAAACACCGCAAAAAATCGGCGGAATGATAAAACTAATAATCACAACAAAAACCGTGAGCATAAAGCCAAATATTTGATACCCCTCATCCATGGCACCAAAAAACGAAGCGATACCAGCCAAGGACACAAAGTAGCATAAATAAGCAAAGGCAAATGGAACAAGTGCAACACAGACGGATGCAAAAAAACGTAAACTCAATCCCCTGAAATATTTTCGCCCAAGTTTAGAGGAAATAACAAAACCGCTTGCTTTAGCTGGAAAATACAAAAAGCTAGGAGCCAAATATATGAGCGGCAATAGGGAAAGTACAAATATAGCTATGATAATCATGGGGGTTGATTCAAATACAAAGGATAATGGGGTGAGAACACTGACTGGCAAAACCTGGCTCAAAATATAAAAAAATCCATATGCTAAAAACATTATAAGTGAGGAGATAATCCAAGTGGCGACATAAATTCCGAGTAGTTGAGCGATACAGCAAAAGACTAGCGTGCCCTCACGTTTAAGAGCACAAAAATTTTGATCAGAAACACCTCGGGTTATTGCACGCATCCATCCAACACAAAAAGCCGTGATAAAAAGTAGATAAAAAAAGCCAAACCAAAGATTCAGCAAAAAAAACAAAAGGCCGAACCAATCTGAGGACATAAACTGAAATGTGGCATCAAAATTATTATGAACAAAAAAAGAAAAACTCATTTGCAACGATGCACAAAGTATAAGAAAAACCAAAAACGGCCACCCCATTTTCACCGCATGCCCGAAATTGCGAAATAAAAACACGTAAGAGGCAATAGCAGTCCCGATAATGGGCGGTTTTTGTACGGGGGGATCGTCTAAAGTTAGGACGTCCGAACCCATCACTCACCCATAGGCGGTGCGGGCGGGTCGACATCGTCGCTCTCGCCGTCAGACTCACCTCGGCTACTCTTGCGCTTTTTCGGCTGTTCGAAATCATCATCATCGTCAAAACCGAAATCAAGCAAATCATCCGCCCATTGCTCGTTTTTGAGATTTTCAGGTTGCGGAATAGCGGCGGGAATTTTCTGGCGCAACATATCACCGATCTTGGCAAGCGGCGAAGGCGGACGGTTGGCAACCGTATTCGGGCTAAGTTCGTCATTCTGGAAGTCCTGAATATCCTGCTCCAGCTCTTCCTCGACCTCGACAACATCAATCACATCATCCGCCTCGTTCAGTTTTGCTTCGTGGCGGCGTAAACGGTTTTTCAACCAGAGGAGCATATTCCTGCGGCGGTTCGTCTGCTTCTTGACGGCGGCATCGGCCTCGCCTTCGGACGTCGCCTCGATCGCATCGTCCAGCTCTTCCAACTCCTCGTCAATCGCATCGCTGATTACATGAATTTTGTGCTGGACATACTGGAACGCAATTTCAAAATTTTCCTGAATTTCTGCCATCAGCTTGAAAAAACGCTCCCAGAAATCGCGGTTCTGCCGCTTTCTGATTTCATCTTCGGGCAGAACGCCGTGCATCGCCAAGGATGATTCCTGCATCGGCATCACCTGACGTTTGATGTAGCCGGTGCTTTCTCCGCTGAGTTCCATCATATATTTGATCATATTACGCAGATCTGTACGGAAGCGGTCTATCCCCACAAATTTGGGGCTTTCCAGAAATTCGGACAACGCCTTTGCGCCTTCCATTTCCTCTTCATCCAGAAGAAACGCCTCCGGCACGTCAAAATCCTCGATGCTTGCAACCTCCGAAGACGCGGAATCGGTATCACCCAAAGCGGTATCAATCTCTGCATCAAAAGCTATAGTGTCTTTGGCGGTGGCATCAAAAGCCATATCGAACCCCTGTTAATCAAAATAAATTAAGTATATATAGCCCGTTATCTTTGGCCGCAGAATAATCAAAAAAACCATATATTGCAAAAGAATAAGCCCGGCTGGGTGTCAGGATATCCAGTCCGGGCTTTTCCGTAGAGGTGTCTGCCGCCTTCTAGTAGGGGATAGGGTTTGGCTTTGGGCTAGGCGACAGACACAAACCGTAATGTCATGATCCAACGTCCTATTGAACGGAATGTTTCCTTTGTCTCTTGTCTTCATACATATTCTTATCGGCGTCCTCGAGAATGTTCTCGATTTGATCGCCCGCACTGTAATCGCGCAAACCGACACTCGCCGTAATGCGGATATGCCCGCCTTTCCACGGCATTGTCAGGGCGTTCAGGCGCAGCGCCAGCTCCTGTGCGCGTTTCATCGCCTTGTCCTTATTCGTTTTCGGAAACAGCAGGATAAACTCGTCACCTGCCAGACGCGCCGCACAATCCATGAGACGAATCTCACGCTCCAGAAAATCGGCAACATATTTTAAACATGCATCGCCCGCGGCATGGCCGAATGTATCATTAATATATTTGAAATTGTCCAGATCGATCATAATCAGCAAGCCGCCGTCATTCCGGTCACGGTTCGCGCGATCAATCTCGGCCCGAAGCACTTCAAAAAAGCCGCGACGGTTCATCATACCCGTTAACTCGTCTCTGGTGGCCAGCGCCTCGAGCTCTTCGATACGGGCATTCTGATGCTTGATCCGCTGATCCGCTTTCTTGATGGCTTTATAGGCCGTCTGAAGCAATTGCGTCACATCCTTCGGCAGTTTATCGGCCTTCGGTGTGGAAAGGAGATCGAAAATATCCTCTACCCCCGTCAGAAAGCCTTCCTCACGCGTTAATTCCAGCTTCGCCTTGCTCTCCTTGGCGGAGAACGGCATATAGGTTGTTTGTACGTAATCTGATGTCATTTGGAGCTACCCTTTCCCTAAAAATCCCTAATACAGGCACTAACCTGTGGGAAAGGCGTTGCGAAAACCGTGCCAACTTTAAAATCATAATAAAATACATTAAAACAGTGTGTTATAAGGTTTACCTAATGCAAAATACTTTTGGCAGGCAATTACAGAATTTCCGTAACACGGAATTTTTTACCCTATGAACAGGGAAAGCTTTGCCCATGAGCGGGTTAGCTCTTTGAGACCGTGCTGCTTTGCGGTATCATAAATAACAAACTTAAGAATGTAATTCAGGGATTTTCAAAACATATGATAAATCGGAAAAACCGAGCAATAGCTATAAGTTACGCGACTGTACTCACGCTCATTATGGGTGTTTATTTGGCGGCAACACAGGCGTACGCGCTGACTGATCGTGCAACAAAAGCGGGTCTTGTTCCGCATAAGGCTTTATACGAAATCGAATTGCTAACCAATAAAAGCAGCACCCAATTCGTAAATCTCAGCGGCCAGATGTATTACGACTGGCAACCATCATGCGAAGCATGGGTGTCCAACCACAGATTTAACCTGATGTACGAATACGCCGATGCTCCGGCCATGCGAATCACCAGCGATTTCTCAACCTACGAAAGCTTTGACGGAAAAACCATGAATTACACCTCGCAGCGTAAGCGTGACGGTCATATTTTCGAAGAGATACGTGGAATGGCCAAGGTCGGTGACGATAAAAGAGCTTCAAAGGCGGAATATTCAATTCCGAAGGACCTCGAATTTCAGCTTCCCGCCGAAACAAAGTTTCCGATGTCTCATACGCTCGCTGTGCTGGACAAAATTCGTAATGGCCAGAAATTCTACAGAACCACAATCTTCGACGGCAGCGATAAAGACGGCCCGCTTCAGGTCACGAGTTTCATAGGTAAGCCAGTCGAAAAAGCCGACGTTATCAAAATTGCAACCGGAACGGATAACAAACTGCTGGACTCTCAGGCGTGGAATATGCGTCTGGCATTCTTCCCCCTGAATTCACCGGATGCGGCTTCGGACTATGAAATGTCGGTTGTCTTTCATGAAAACGGCGTGATCAGCGATGTGACAATAGATTACAAGGATTTCTCGGTGCGCCAAAAACTGGTTGCACTGGAAAAACTCGAAGATATTTGCGGTAAACCGGAAGCAAAACAGGAATAAACGCCGAATGATGGGGAAAATCGCAATTTGGCCTTGTTTCTTAACGATTTAGAAAGCCATAGCCCGTAGGATGCAAGAGGGAATGCATGCATAAATTAAAACCACTGTAAGTTCTTAAGAATGAAGAAGAAAGTCCTGATTGTCGAAGACAACGAACTGAACATGAAGCTCTTTCATGATCTTCTTGAGGCGCATGGCATTGATACATTGCAAACCAGGGACGGAAAAGAAGCCTTTCAACTGGCCAAAGAAAACAAACCCGATTTGATCATTATGGATATCCAGCTGCCGGAAGTATCGGGTCTCGAGATTACCAAAGTCATGAAGGAAGATGCCGATCTGAAATCTATCCCTGTTATCGCCGTAACGGCATTCGCAATGAAGGGGGACGAGCAAAAGATCAGGGAAGGCGGTTGCGAAGATTACATCTCCAAACCAATCTCAGTGGCAAGATTTTTGGAGATTGTAAAAAAATATCTGGACGTGGATAAGGCTCAAAAAGACGCTCCCGCCGATAAAACTGAAGCAGAAGAGAAGGGAACAGCATAAATGTCAGCAAGGGTCTTAGTTGTTGATGACATTTTACCCAACGTTAAGCTGTTGGAAGCAAAGCTGAGCACCGAGTACTATGAAGTACTGACGGCAACAAGCGGTATGGAAGCCCTGCAAAAAGTTGAGACTGAAAATCCCGATATTGTCTTGCTTGATGTCATGATGCCCGGCATGGACGGGTTCGAGGTGTGTACCCGCATTAAGAATAATCCCGACACGGCGCATATTCCCGTCGTGATGGTCACTGCGCTAACAGATGCGCAAGACAAGGTGCGCGGTCTTCAGGTCGGCGCTGACGACTTCCTGAGCAAACCGATCAACGATACCGCGCTGATGGCGCGTGTCCGCTCTCTTGTACGTCTGAAAATGGCGCTCGATGAATGGCGTGTCCGCGAAAATGCCGCCAATCAGTTCGGCGCAGTAAGTGAATCGCCGAGCGTGATGACCGAACCGGTCGAAGGCGCACGTGTTCTGGTCGTCGAAGACAAGGAATACGAACAAAAGAAAATTTCCGAAACCTTGATGCAGGATCATAACATCGTCATGGGCGTCAAAACCGGCGCGGAAGGCGTAGAACTTGCCGCCAAACATGACTTTGATATCCTGATGATAAGCTTGAATTTACGTGAAGAAGACGGTCTGCGTCTATGTTCCCATCTGAAATCAAACGAACGCACCCGCGCCGTGCCGATTGTCATGCTGGGCGAACAGGATGATATGAGCCGTGTCGCCCACGGTCTTGAAATCGGCGCACACGACTACATCATGCGCCCTTTGGATAAGAACGAGCTTCTGGCGCGTGTCCGCACACAAATACGCCGCAAGCGTTTTCAGGAGAGATTGCGCTCGACTTACGAGATTAGCCTCTCCATGGCACTCACGGACAGCCTCACGGGACTTTACAACCGTCGTTACTTCGAGGTCCACCTCGAAAAACTGCTTCAAAAGAATAAAGCCAGCCGTAAAGCGCTCGCAGTCATCATGATGGACATTGACCACTTCAAGGCCGTCAACGATACGCATGGGCACGGCGTCGGTGACGAAGTATTGAAAGTCTTCGCACAACGCCTGATGGATAGCCTGCGAAGCTTTGACCTTGTGGCAAGACTGGGCGGGGAGGAATTCGTTGTTCTCCTGCCGGATATCAGCAATGAACGCGCCTATATGGTTGCCGAACGCCTGCGCCGTTCGATTTGTGATACGCCCATTCCTTGTGGCGTAGAAGAGGGCGCTCTCACCATCACGACATCTGTCGGCGGTGCAGTTATTGAACATGGCGGTCATGAAATCCACGAAGTAATGGATCGCGCTGACAAATGTTTGTATCAGGCAAAACATAGCGGGCGAAATTGTACGGTCTTTGAAGATGTCGGCAAAATTGAAGCTGAAATGTTTCAGGAGGCCGTCAGAGCTGTTTATGAAAATGACGAGGCCAAAGCAAAAGAAAACGCCAAGCAGGAAGAAGACTTCCAAGAACAAAGCGGCATCGCCGAATAAAAGGCATCATACCCATATATTCAAACAAAAAGCGCCGAACGGCGCTTTTATCTTATTCGACACCTGAAAAACAGTGATTAGTTTTTCTTGGACGGCGGCATCTTCTTCTCGACGAAGAATACGTGTGCGCCTTTCTTGCCTGTTTCAGGGTGAACAGCCCAAGGGTCGAATTTCTTCTTACGAAGCTTATATTCCGCGCGTGATGAACGCTTTGCGTAATAGCGGTAACCCGTACCTGCTTCGCTTTCCAATCTCACTTTGATGTAGGTGGCTTTAGCCATCTTCTTATCTCCTGTTTTAGAAGCCCGTTTTATGCCGCCTTTGAAGGCGCTTGTCAAGCATTTCAGACATAACTATGACGGTTTTTTCTTACCCTTATTGGGCTTTTTCTTCTTTTTGTAAGAATTCTTGCCGCCCGAAGACCCTTTTTTCGGTCCTTTGGAGGAGCCTTTCGGTGGACCTTTACGCTTCTTATTATAGCTGCGCTTTCGGCTGGGTGCGCTGGCGGGGCGCGCCATACCCGGAATATCCGCCCCTTTACCTTTTTCGGCCAATTCAAAAATCGTGCTGCCTGTAATTCCGTCGGCTTCCATGATTTTGACCGTGACGGGCGCGCCCAGCCTGTAAATCTTGCCGCGGCGCTTACCGACCAAGGCGTGCGCCTTTTCATCATGAGTGTAATAATCATCTTTCATACTACGCGCCGGAACAAGCCCGTCCGCTCCGTTTTCCGTCAACTCGACGAACAGACCGAACCGCGTCACACCGCTGATTTTGCCATTGAACGTAGCACCGATATGACTGGCAAGATAAGACGCGGTAAAACGGTCAATCGCATTTCGCTCCGCTTCCATCGATGTGCGTTCGGTTGTTGAGATATGTTGGCAAATCTCCTCAATCCGTGCTTTTTCTTCTTCAGCCATGCCTCCGGGACCAAGCCCGTAAGCGCCGATCAACGCTCGATGCACTAACAAGTCGGCATAGCGGCGAATAGGGGAGGTAAAATGCGCATACTTCTTCAACGCCAACCCGAAATGCCCGATATTATCGGTCGAATAAACGGCCTGACTCTGCGTTCTTAAAATAACTTGAGAAATCAAATGACTATAAGGTAATTTTGAAGCCTCATCTAAAATATGGTTGAGCTGTTTGGGCTGTACCACTTGTCCCTTCGGCAGCGACAAATCAAAACTCTGAATAAAGTCCCGCGCACTTTGTAGTTTGTCAAAAGACGGCTTGTCATGAATTCGGTACACACACGGCCAGTTCTTGCTCTTCTTCTCAAGCGCCGAAGCCGCAGCCACGTTCGCAAGAATCATGAACTCTTCGATCAACTTATGCGAATCGAGCCTCTGGCGCGGAATAACACCCGTCATATTGCCCTGATCATTAATCAAAATCTGGCGTTCGGGCAAATCCAGATCAAGAGCGCCGCGCTCACGTCGTGCCTTATCCAATATGCCGAACACCTCATAAAGCGGTTCGATCACCATATCCATCAATGGCTTGGTTGTATCATCGGGATGACCGTCTTTGGCCATCTGAACCTGCTCGTATGTCAGGCGCGCAAACGATTGCATCAACCCGCGCACAAATTTGTAACGCAAAAGCTTTCCGTGCGCGTCAATCCACATATGCACCGCCGTCGTCGCACGCGGCTCGTTCGGGCGTAAGGAACACAGATCGTTGGATAAAGCCTCGGGCAGCATCGGCACAACACGGTCGGGGAAGTATGTGGAATTCCCGCGCTTCTGGGCTTCCGCATCCAGCGCACTGCCGTGACGCACGTAATAGGACACATCTGCAATCGCAACAATCAGGTGATATGTCCCGTCATCCAGTTTTTCTGCAAAGACGGCATCATCGAAATCCCGCGCATCCGATCCGTCAATTGTGACCAACGGCACTTTGCGTAAATCCTCACGGCCTTTCACGCCCGGCACTTTCATACCCTCGGTCTCTTTAATAACTTTCTCGGGAAATTCAATACGCAATCCGACTTCGTGCAGGCTGATCAGACTGATCACCTTCGGGTCATCTTGCGCCCCCAATACCGTGACAATGCGTACACGCTTGCGCTTCGCCCCGCGAGAGGGCAGAACATCACCGATCACAAGGTCGCCTTCATTTGCACCGTTCAAATCGGCCTGCGCGATATCAAAGTCATATTTGGCTTTCTTGTCGGTCGGGGCGAGAACAAAGCCCTTCTTGGTCGTGCGCACCATACCCATGACGTGACCGCTCTTTTCATCAATAGCGCGGATAATACGCGCTTCGTAAGTCCCGTCACCTTGCCGGCTTAATCGCGCAAGTACGCGGGACTTTTCCCGCACCTTCGGGAAGTGCTTCTTGTCGGGAACAATCTCTATACACGGCATTTCACCTTGTAAGTCCTCGTTCCAATCGAGAAGTTTGGCAAAAACATCCCCGTCGATATCAATCTCGGTAATTTCGAGCACACTGACCGACGGCAAACCTTCGGGAACGCTGTACGTGCCGCCGGGTTGTTTGGAAATGGTGCCGTCTTTTTCCAGTTTTTTCAGGATTTGTTTGAGCGCCACACGGTTTTCTCCGCCCTTAACGGAAAACGCTCGGGCAATCTCGCGCTTCGTCACGGGCTGTGCGGACGAGCGGATAAAATCAAATATTTTTGAACGGTCTAAAGACATGATGGATAATCTTCAAAACAAAGAGAACCGGCGTGGACGGCTTGCCCTGCAACCTGCACCTGAAGGTCGCCGCCCTCGAGTTTTTTCAGGCGGACATCGACAATACCCGGAGTGCCGAGAGCATACCCTTGAAAGCCGCGATAATTAAAATCCGTATCAAAATTGATCACGCCGTATTGCGCTAAATAAGCACCAGTAGGGCCGTTGGCATTTCCGGTAACGGGGTCTTCGTTAATTCCTATCCCGGGTGCAAACATGCGGCCATAGGTGCAAACTTTGGCATCAACATCGCTTTTAATACTAAATACGAAGAACCCGGGACAGGAAAGAGCATCGCCGATAGCCTTGAGTTTTTCCATGTCGGGCTTTAACTCATGCAGCACTTTGGCAGAGAAAATCGGAACAAGAACCTTGCCGTGCCCCGTCGAAACGATTTGTATCGGCATATCGCGTCGTACCTGATCAATCTCCAACCCTAGGGCTTCAATTAAATCCTGCTTTTGCGCATCCTCAAGAATATCGCCGAATTCAGGCTTGCCCTGAGTCATCACGATACGCCGGTCTTCGCCTTCGCCTTCGATATCAACGGGCAAAATACCCGCACCCGTCTTGGCCAGAACACGCCCTGTCGGTAAATCTAAGACCTCGGCTCTCAAAAAATGGGTGGCAATTGTAGCGTGACCGCAGATCGGAACCTCTTTTGTCGGTGTAAAATAACGCACGTGAACATCATAATCGGGGTTATCATCTTGAAAAACAAAGGCCGTTTCGGAAAAACCCGCAAACGCTGCCGCCGCCTGCATCACGTCCGTATCCAGACCGTCGGCGTCTAAGACAACGCCCGCGCGGTTGCCTTCATGGGGCTTATCGGTAAAAGCATCAACAACATGAATTTCAATCATGCTTGTTTACTCGTTTTTCCACCCGCAGCAGTTTTCTTCTTTGTTGTCTTCTTCGCAGCAGTCTTTTTCTTCGTTGTCTTTTTCTTGGCTTTCGTTTTGGAGGTTTGTTTATCGTCACCGCCGCTAGCAGCCTTCTTCGCGGCTTTCTCGGCATCACGCTGCTCTTTCTTGGCAATCAGCTCCATCGCACGGTTCATGCCGATGTGCATGACATCATCATCCTTCTGCAAGGACGCAAATTTGCCGTCATGTTGAACAAACGGACCGAAGCGGCCGATACCGGCCTTAATCATTTTGCCTGTCTCGGGATGTTCGCCGATATCGCGCGGCAGCTCCAGAAGCTTCAAAGCTTTCTCAAGCGTAACCTCTTCAACGGTCATACCTTTGGGCAAACCTTGACGTTTCGGCTTTGGCTTGGCTTTTTTCTTTGGCTTTTTCGGGGCGCGTTTGCCTTCTTCCTTGGCTTTGGCCTTGGCCTTTTCCCAAGCCTCCATCTCGGCTTTCTCAGCGGCGATGTCCTCTGCCTTCTCGGGCGGCGGGTCAATCTGTACGTAAGGGCCGTAAGGGCCGCGTCTCAAGGAAACAGTGCGCCCCGTACCCGGATCTTCACCCAGAACCTTCGGCTCGTTCGCCAGAGATGCAACCTCATCTCCTTCTTGCTCCTGAACGACCAGCGGACGTGTAAACTTGCACTCGGGATAATTCGAACACCCGATAAACGCACCGAACTTACCAAGTCTCAAACCAAGACGGCCTTCAGGAAGCTTAGTATCATCGGCGCAAGCCTTACAGATTCGTGGGTCAACGACAGTCCCGTTTTCATCTTTCTCCGCAGGGAAGAAATGCGGGCCAAGCTCAGCATCCAGATGGTCGATCACTTCCGTAATTGTCAGGTCTTTTGTCTCGTCCACGGCCGCTTTGAAATCCGTCCAGAATAGGCGCAGCGCCTCTTTCCATGCCACATGCCCGGACGCAATCGCATCCAGCTCTTCCTCAAGATTGGCCGTAAAGTCATAATCAATGTAACGGGTAAAGAACTTCGTCAAGAACGTTGTCACAACACGCCCGCGATCCTCTGGAATAAAGCGGCGGCTTTCCATTCGTACATAATTACGATCGCGCAAGACTTGCAGGATCGATGCATATGTGGACGGCCGCCCGATCCCCAATTCTTCTAAGCGCTTCACCAGAGATGCCTCGGAATAACGGGGCGGCGGCTGCGTAAAGTGCTGGCTCGGTGTCACATCGACAAGCTTCGTTTTGTCTTGTTCTTTCATCGGCGGCAACAGACGGTCTGTCTCTGCGCCGGATTGCTCATCATCATCATTCGTATTTTCGAAATACAGCGTCAGGAAACCGTCAAACACAACGACCGATCCGTTCGCACGTAAGACAACATCATCCGTCCCGTCCGAAATGTCGACCTTCATCTGTTCCATCACGGCATGTTCCATCTGGGATGCAACGGTCCGTTTCCAGATCAATTCATAAAGGCGGCGCTGGTCGTTTTCCATCGGCGCGCCCTTGCGTCCCGGAATAACCGTTAAATTGGTCGGGCGGATCGCTTCGTGCGCTTCCTGTGCGTTCTTCGCTTTCGACTTATAAAGACGCGGAGAATTCGGCACATATTTATCACCGTATTCTTTTTGAATAACGCTGCGGCATTGTGTCACGGCCTCGGGCGAGAGTGTTGTCCCGTCAGTACGCATATAGGTAATCAAACCTGCCTCGTAAAGCGCTTGTGCTGTGCGCATGGTTTTGGAGGCCGACATCCCGAGCTTTCGCGAGGCTTCCATCTGTAGGGAAGATGTAATAAACGGCGGAGCAGGGTTCCTGCGAACCTGCTTCTTTTCAATCTTTTGAATGGAAAGAGTTTTATTACGAATGCGATCGACCGCGTTATTGGCAGCCTCTTCGGAACCGATATCCAGCTTCCCGAGCTTATTCCCCGCCAGATGCGTCAGACGGGCGGTAAATGGCGCGCCGTCCGGCGTATGTAAACGTGTTTCAATAGACCAGTATTCATCAGCCTTGAAAATTTCAATTTCGGCTTCCCGCTCGCAGATTAAACGAAGTGCAACTGATTGCACACGGCCGGCTGAGCGCGACCCCGGCAGTTTACGCCACAAGACAGGGGAAAGATTAAAGCCGACAAGATAATCCAGCGCGCGCCGCGCCAGATATGCATCAATCAAACGGACATCAAGTTCACGTGGATGATCAAACGCCTCCTGAACGGCGGCTTTTGTAATCTGGTTAAACGTCACGCGGTGGACTTGTTTTCCTTCAAGCAGATTTTCACCTTCCAGAATTTCCTGAATATGCCATGCAATCGCCTCTCCCTCTCTATCAGGGTCAGGGGCGAGGTACAGATTACGTGCTGATTTAACGGCTTTTTTGATATCACGAACATTTTTATCGGAACGGTCGCCGAGCTGCCACTTCATGGCAAAATCTTCTTCGGGAAGAACGCTGCCGTCTTTGTTCACAAGGTCACGGACATGCCCGTAAGAGGCGATCACTTCATACTCGGGCCCCAGATACTTATTAATGGTCTTGGCCTTCGCGGGCGACTCAACTATGACAAGATTTTCAGCGCTCAAAATGTCCTCTTTTTACTCTACGTTTGCCTCTTCAGATACAAGGCTGACACGGTTCCCGGGCAATCTTTTTAAACGTCCGGCAAGCTCCATTTCAAGCAAAACGGACTGCACATCGGACACTGTCAAATGACATGCCCGAACCAATTCGTCAACATTTAATGGGGAAAACGACAATTGCTCGTAAACACTTTCCCGCATTTTTTCATCCAGTTTTTCGGGGTTCGTGACCGCCGTTTCATCCTCGGTACGATAGTATTGCGAGGAGGGGATGGCCTCCCGCAGACCCGTTCCGCTGAAGTTCATAATCGATTCCAGAACGTCATCCGCGTTACGAATAAGAGTCGCCCCTTCACGGATCAAATGGTTCGGCCCCGCCGCACGCGGATCAAGCGGTGACCCCGGAACGGCAAAGACATCGCGCCCTTGTTCCCCCGCGAGCCGCGCCGTAATCAGCGAGCCTGAACGCATTGTCGATTCAACCACAACAACACCCTTGGACAGTGCAGAGACTATACGATTGCGCCGCGGGAAGCTCTGCGCAAAGGGCTTCTGCCCAAGCTTGCTCTCCGCTACAACAACGCCGCGGTTCTTGATCTCCTCATAAAGCCCTTGATTTTCTTCGGGATAAACCACATCAATTCCGCCTGCGACAACGGCAATCGTGCCGGTCTCAAGGCTGCCTCTATGCGCTGCCGTATCAATACCGCGTGCCAGACCCGATGCGATGATGTGTCCGCGCTGCCCCAGATCTCGCGCCAGTTTCTCTGCCATTTTGCGCCCGTTCAGGGAAGCATTCCGCGCCCCGACAATCCCGATGCAGCTTTGGTTCAGCAAAGCCGCATTTCCGATGACACTGATAACGGGCGGTGCATCATCCACCGTCGACAGGCCGATCGGATAGGCTGAACATGCCGCCGTAATCATATCACCGCCAAGATTCTGCAACGAATCGTATTCCTGTTTGATATCCGAAACCGAAGGCGCTTTGAGCGGCCTTTTCCGTCCGCCGCGTTTCGCGAGTTCGGGCAGCGCATCCAGGGCATTCTGCGCCGTACCGTAAACCGAAAGAAGTTTGTAAAACGTCACGGGGCCGACATTCTCCGTGCGCGACAAACGCAACCACGCCAGCTTTTCCTGTGTGTCAGGGGACTTATTTTGTTTTCCAGAAAGCGCCGGGTTGGTCATATCTGTGCGTTTTCATTTCTTCCGTTGGTTGGTTTCGCCCATTCAGATAACGGCGAATTTTCAGATAGATATAAAATCCAGTAAGACAGAAGATCGCCGCCAAAACAAGTAGGGGAAGCGGAATGGAATACAGATCGGGCAGATCATCAGGCGAGGCCATCATAAAACAATAAAGACCCGCCATCAGCAAATCCATCATCAGGATATACCCGATATTCTTCCAAAATTTCAGGACAAACGCCCCGATAACGAGGCCAAGCGCCCCCAGAACCCAGTAAACGGTCGTCTCATCAATATCGACCTCGACTTCGGGCATCCCGAATTTCTCAAGGATATTTTCCCACATTTTCGCAAAAACACCGGGAATAAGAACAGTAAATATAGTGCTGATGGTCTCAACCAGCTTCTCCACCGGAAATCTCTTTCTTTTTATTCTTCTTGCTGCCGATTTTCGGCTCTTCGCCTTTCAACAAGCGTCTGATATTCGCATGATGCCGCCCCCAGACGAGCAGGGCAATCAAAACGCATATTAACGCAGGAGAGGCACCGTAAACAAAAAGCGTAACAATCGGGGCAACTGCTACGGCGATCAGCGCAGACAGTGAGGAATATTTAAATGCAAATGCCATTAGCAACCATGTCGCACACGCAGCCAATCCCGCATAGGGAACGGCGGCCAATAACGCGCCTAAGGTTGTCGCAACACCTTTCCCGCCCTTGAACTTCAACCAAATAGGGAAACAATGCCCAAGGATAGCAATGAGGCCTATAAATAAAGCAACTGCAAACGGAAACTTCTCTCCCGGATAAATGGCGCTAAAAATAAGCACACTTATGCCTCCCTTTAATGCATCAAGTAAGAGAGTAGCAGCCGCCAACTTTTTACCACCAGCCCGCAAGACATTGGTTGCTCCAACGTTTCCTGAGCCTACTGAGCGAACGTCTTTTTTAGCAAATATTTTGGTAAGAAAAAGCCCAAAAGGGATCGCCCCAAGTAAATAGGTGAATAAAAGAAAACCACCAATAAAAAAAGCTATATCAGGGGCTTGCGGAACGTCTAATGCCATCCTATTTCCCTATCAGCATATCCAGCACCGCCATACGCGTCGGAATGCCGTTCGCCACCTGCTTGATCAAAAGGCTGCGCTCGGGGTCTTCGGCGACATCATCGGCAATCTCAACCCCGCGGTTCATCGGGCCGGGGTGCATAACCTTCGCATCGGACTTCGCGGCTTTAAGCTTCTCCATCGTCAGCCCGTAATCCCTGAAATACGCGCCATCATCGGGGATAAGCGAACGCTCCATGCGCTCCTTCTGCACCCGCAGCATCATCACGATATCCGCATCCCTGATCCCTTCTTCGAGAGAGGTAAATTTCTGCACATCTTCAACCACGGGCTTTTGCGGCATGAGGAACTCAGGCGCAACCACGCGCACATTCGCCCCCATTTTCGTCAGGAGCAGCATATTCGAATTCGCAACCCTGCTATGGGCGACATCACCGCAAATGGCGACTTCTAATCCCTTCAAAGAGCCTTTTTCCTGCCGCATCGTCAACGCATCCAGCAACGCCTGCGTCGGATGCTCGCGCCAGCTATCGCCCGCATTCAAAACGGGGCATCTTACGCGGCTCGCCACAAACCCGGGCGCCCCATATTCATGGTGACGGATAATAATCGCATCCGGCTCCATCGCGCTCAGCGTATCAATCGTATCGGAAAACGACTCATCCTTCTTAAGAGAACTCAGCTCCGCGTTCCAGTTGACCACTTCCGCGCCTAAACGCTTCGCCGCTATATCGAACGACGTCACGGTTCGTGTGGATGTCTCGAAAAACAGGGACAGAACGATCTTGTTCTCCAGCTTGCGCTTGTCCCATTTCCCGTTTTCCAAGGATTCGGAATAATACTGCGCACGGTCGAGAATATCGTCGATCCGCCCCGCGTCCAGCTCTGCTATGCCAAGAAGATGTTTCATAAGGTTCAGGAAAAGCACATCTTTCAATAAATTTCCAGTGGGAAAGTAAATATGGCAAAATCGTCCAAAGGAAATAAACATGACTGTGAGCAAAAGGCAGGCCAAAAAACTGGCTGCGATTAAAAGAATAAAAGAAGAACTTCCTGATCTTGTCCTCGCGGCAGAAAACGGTGATGTTCTGGCAATGGTCAATCTGGCTGCCATGCTGGCGACAGGGAATGATTATATATCAAAAAATGAAAAGGGGGCGGTGTATTGGTATGCGCAAGCTATTCTGGCTGGGCACATCACATCGAAGTGGGATCTCGGAACTATGTTCTTGAACGGCGAAGGGGTAGAAAAAAACACCCAATACAGAATTCAACTGATTGAAGCCGCAGCAGAAGAAGGCGAAATCACGGCATGCCTGTTTTTAAGTGATATATACAAACACGGAAACGGCGATATCCAGTCCGATAAACAAAAATATAAATACTTTGAGAGCCGTTACAGGGAAATCGAAAAAATGATACCTGAAAATGTTAAGGGTGATGCTACAGATGTCATTGGTGACTTGAAGCTAGATATAGAAAAGCCCGTAATCTCGACAAATGCATAAAATTATCCCTATTCTTAGCGTATTTTTCATATTTAATGTATACTCTTCAAAGTGGCGAAATGCCTAAAAATATCAATGACCTGCAAGAGCCTCTTAAACCGTGTGTGGAAGTAATGATAGGCAAAAAAGGAAAAATACTGGTCGTTGAGGATAATGACTTTGTGCGCATGCAATTGGTCCAATTCCTTAATGACGAGGGATATGAGACACTGGAGGCCACGTGTGGCCAGTCCGCTCTCGATCTCATGTCTGCGGACATTCATCTGGCCGTTGTGGACGTGCGCATGCACCCTGTCAATGGTGTCGAATTCCTCCAGAAAATAAGGGTAGAACAAAACAACAGCCTGCCTGTCATTATGGTTACGGGCTGCGACAACCCGATATTGGAGCAGGAAGCCGAACCGCTAAACGTTTCCGCTATCCTTCACAAACCCGTCCCGCGGGAAAAGCTCCTGGAAACCGTCGCCTCAAGCCTGCGCAAGAAACAGCGTTAAAAAAACTAAGATAAAAATTATTATTCCCCGATGGGTCCGAGTTCTTCAATCTCGCGGCGGGCGCGTCCGAATTCTTTAACAGCCGAAACCACCAAATTCGCGCATGGCCTGCGCTCTTCTGCCGTTTTCTGGATTTCTTCCGCAAACTGTCCCAGAACATTACAACACGCCGAGCGCGCCGCACCTTTCAGGCTGTGCGCGATATCGGCCAGCGCCGCGTAATCCTTGCGCCCTTCGGCCTCTGCCATTTTCGTAATCAGCGGGTCGGTCAGTTTCAGAAAAGAGTGCAACATCTCGATCGCATTTTCATCGAAAGCGCCGATTTGGCCGATCACGCACTCACGGTCAATCGCCGAAACCGTTTTCGAACTGTGATACTGCGCTTCCTTGGAAGGGCGAGCGGTCACAACGCTTTTCAGTGTTTCCTCATCCAACAAGCCCCAACGGATCAAAAGCTGCCGCAAATGCCCCAAAGAAACGGGTTTTATCAGGCTCTCGTCAAATCCGTGTTCCAGATACGCCTCGCGGCTTGCCATCTGCACATCCGCGGTCAGGACAATCACGGGAAGGTGTTTGCCTGTCTCTTGCTCCTTTTTACGAATCCCGCGAACCAGCGTATACCCGTCCACATCAGGCATGTGCAAATCTGTGATGAAGAGGCTGTAACGGTCTGCAGCAAGATATTCTTGCGCCTGCGTTCCACTGGTCGCAAAGACAACATCAACATTAAGCTTTTCGCATTGCCGCCTCAGGATATCGCGCACACTGTCCGTATCCTCGGCGATCAAAAGCTTGATAGGTCCTTCATGTTTAATGCTGCTCGCGCGTTTGATATTCGCGGCTTCTTTAACCGTCTTGCCCAGCCCGACACGTGAGGCCGGTTTCGTAAGATATGTCGCGCCGAGCGATTTAAGCGTCTGGGTCATGCCCGGATCATCTCGCACCGTGTACATAACCAGCCCCATGAAAGGGCGCAGGACGTATAGCTCCTGTATCAGGTTCACACCAAGACCGTCGGGCAAACTTTGATCAACGACGGCCACATTGAACGGCATTTTCCGCGCCAGTTGCAGCCCATCCTCGTAAGTACTAACACTCTCGACCTTTGCGCCCATAGACTGTAATGACGTGGCAATCTCTTTGGAGCCTTGCGGGTGGCTGTCAACGGAAAGAACGGACACACCTTCCAGATCGGGCAGGCTGTCAGGGTTCAGATCCGTGCCGACCTCCCGCGTTGGTATTTCAAACCAGAAGGTCGAGCCTGCACCAGGTTCGCTGTTCACACCGATTTCACCGTTCATCAGATCAACCAGCTTCTTGGAAATGGACAATCCAAGTCCCGTACCGCCGTGCTTGCGTGTGCTCGGGTTATCGCCCTGCATAAACGGCTCAAAAAGTCGGGCAATAACATCATCACCCATTCCGATTCCCGTATCGATCACTTCAAAGCGCAAACCCAAACCATCCGGGTCGCCATCCACTTCTTTCGTATTCCGCGTCACGCGCACGGTCACCGTACCTTGCTTGGTAAATTTCACCGCATTTGTGCAGAGATTCATCAGGATTTGCCGCAAACGTTTCGGATCACCGATTATAACGGCGGGCACATCCTGCTCGATATCGTCCATCAGTGTGACATTCGCATCCTGCGCACGGAAGGCGAGCGCTTCGAGAATACCGCGCACCAGCAAGCGCACCGGAACCTCGAACATATCAAGCTTCAGCTTGTTCGCATCCATCTTGAGGGAATCAAGAACATCATCCAGAATCTCCAGCAAATCTCCCGCGGATGTCTTGGCGGTATCAACCATTGTATGAATACGGTCGGGCTCTTCTTCATCGGAAATCAGCTCCAGCAAACCGTAAATCGTCTGGAGCGGCGTTCTGATTTCATGACTGACCATAGCCAGAAAATTAGACTTCATCTCGGCCAGTTTTTTGGCTTCCGAAGCCTTGCGTTTCAACTCGGCAATCGTTTCGTCTTGGAATATCGGGTCGTCTGGCTGATTCTGGGGCATAACGCGAATAAGAATTTGTGAACAAAGATTGAAAAACTTTGAGCAATCCTATAGAAATTCAAAGCTTATCAACATCAAAGCATATAATATTTTATGAGTGAAAGGTAGAGACAATGGGATATAGAATTGCAGTCGTAGGCGCCACAGGAAATGTAGGATTGGAAATCCTCAAGATCCTCGACGAGCGAAAATTCCCTGCCGATGATGTCGTCGCGCTTGCCTCCAGCCGTTCCGTCGGCAAGGAAGTCTCCTTCGGGGACAATAACCTGAAAGTTCAGGATCTGGCCAAGTTCGACTTTAAAGGAATTGACATTGTATTGTCCTCTCCCGGCGGAAAGATCTCTGCTGAATATTCACCCGTGGCGGCAAAGGCCGGTGCAGTCGTGATCGACAACACAAGCCATTGGCGTATGGATCCCGATGTGCCGCTGATCGTGCCGGAAGTGAACCCGCACGCCTTGGCCGAATACACAAAGAAAAACATTATTGCCAACCCGAATTGTTCAACGATCCAGATGGTTGTCGCATTGAAGGCACTGCATGAAGAAGCAGGCATCAAGCGCGTGGTTGTCTCAACGTACCAGTCCGTATCCGGTTCAGGTAAGGCCGCAATGGACGAGTTGTTCAATCAGACCAAAGGCATTTACATGAACCATCAGCCGAACCCGACGGTCTATCCGAAGCAGATTGCCTTTAACGCAATCCCGCAGATCGATGTGTTCATGGATGACGGCATGACCAAGGAAGAGTGGAAAATGGTTGTTGAAACCAAGAAAATCCTCGATCCGAAAATCAAGGTCTGTGCCTCATGCGTGCGCGTACCCGTCTTTATCGGTCACGCGGAAATGGTCAACGTGGAAACGGAAAAGGAAATCACCGCCGATCGCGCCCGCGAACTGTGGAGAGAATTTGACGGTGTGACCGTGATTGATGAAGCCGCAGAAGGAACGGAATTCGTAACACCTCTGGAAATTCAGGGTGAAGACGATGTATTCGTGAGCCGCATCCGCGAAGACGCCTCCGTTGAAAACGGCCTGAACTTCTGGTGTGTTTCCGACAACCTGCGCAAAGGCGCGGCTCTGAACGCGGTTCAAATTGCCGAACTCTTTGACAAGCAAGGCGCAAAAGCCGCTGCATAAAGGCAATAATGACAAGGATCAAAACAGGGATGGAATGGAATTTATCATTATTCTTCATCCCTGTTTTCTATTTACCCGCATTTGCATCATGGGTGAAGTACAACGCGGCCATTCGCAAACAGGCGGTGCTGAGTACAACCCCGTTCCAACATTTTGAAAGCTCTATAAACCCGTGGCGCGGTGCGATGTGGGCATGCATTTTTATGATGGTGTTTTCGGCACTCGCGTTGGTTTTCATTGTCGGAGTAGAACCCCTGACATATGCAGAAGATGAATGGGCAAAACCTGTTCTGTTTACAGCGTGGTTTTTATCCTATCCCGTTAACCTGATCATGTTTCGCTACCTGCGCACCAAGCTTGCCCAAGGGACACCTGATCAGGAGGAGGGCGGCTTGCTTGCGCTGCCTGTGGTTATTGCATGGGACATAATAAAACACGCCTGCATGCTTGCCCTGTTTGTTTTGGGCATTTTCATCATCTCTTCATTTTATCCCTAAAAATAAGGGGCGGAAGAAGGTGAGCAGGGGATTAATCCCTGAGCAGGTCGATCCCGACGGCCAGCAGAACTTCGTCCAGCCACTGCATCCACGGAATGAAGTGCGCGCCTTTTTTCGGGCGGTTTTCGTCAATTTTAATATCGTGAATGGCCAGATTGGCATCAACGGCCTTTTTCACATCGCTGCGGATCTGCTCCATATCCAGTCCGTCGGTCGCAAGAGCATGCAAACGGTCAAGCAAATCCTGCTCGGACGGGTCAAGGTGCCCGTCTTTATGTGCCATCAGGCGCGCGAAATAAACAACCTGGCCGCGATAACGCGGGTCATTGATATAGCGGAACAAATCGGCGACGTCCTGCGCAACATCAAGATCGGTCTCAATGGTATTGCGCTGCTCGTCTGTAAGCGGCAGTCGGTTTGTAAGAGCGGAAACATATGCGCGCTCCTCATCCGTCACAATGCCGTCAGCATGCGCCATCGCGACAATACACCGCAACATATAGAATTTGCTGTTTGAAACATGATCGGTATTCATCTGCTCTTGTGCCATTTTGCTCTCCTATAATATGTATAATTATATACATATGCATAACTTTTGTGCAAGTTTTTCACGTCATAACATTACAATTACATTAAAACGCTCTTAATTTGGGCTTATTTTGCCCTTATATGGATTGAATTCTACGCAACAGGCTATATGATAGCCACAGTCTGTAAAGAAAAGGAAAACGCAGACTCCTTTCAATACAAAAATTTGAGATCAAATGTCAGAAACAACAGAAAAAGTGCAGCGCCCGCTTTCACCGCATTTGCAGGTCTATAAGCTCCCGCTTACGGCACTTATGTCCATTTCCCACAGAATAACGGGCGTAGGTCTTGCCGTCGGAACCATCTTGGTCACGGCATTCCTGATTTCCGCTGCAACAAGCGAAGACGCATACAATATGGTCATGGGGCTGGCAACCAGCGTATTCGGACAGATCATCCTGTTCCTCTGGTCTGCGGCACTTTACTACCATATGTGCAACGGCGTGCGTCACATGCTCTGGGATACCGGGCGCTACCTCGAAAAAGACAAGGCCATGCGCACGAATTATGTAGTCATCATGGTTGCGGCGTTATTCACCGCGGCGACTTGGCTCTACGCATACGTAACACCGTAAGGAAGAGGGAAAAAACATGCCGTTACCTTCCGATAAAGACAGATTAAAATCCCCGCTCGCAAAGGCGCGCGGTCTCGGCTCCGCCCACCACGGCGCGGAACACTGGATGGCGCAGAAAATTACGGCCATCGCAAATGTACCGCTGGTGCTTTGGCTGATTTTTTCAATTATCTGCCTGAAAGATGCGACATATCTCGAATTCACAGCATGGCAGGCAAAACCGTGGAATGCCGTCTTGATGATCATGCTCATCATCTCGGTCATGTATCATGCGAAACTCGGCGCACAGGTCGTGGTGGAGGATTACATCTCCAATAAAAGCCTGAAAATGATGAAACTCATCGGGCAAAAGCTCTTTTTCTTCGCCCTCGGCGTCGCATGTATCTTTAGTGTTTTAAAAATCGCTTTTACATTCGGCTAAAAAGACAAATGACAAAGAGTAGAGATGCTCAGAAAGAGTTTGATTTAGGTAAAAAACATTCTGCTAACGGTGATTTTTCAAAGGCTTTAAAGCATTATAAGGAAAGTACGGAACTGGATGAAAAGGACGCGCGATATTGGATTAGTTTAGGAAGTTGTCTTATTGAGCTAAGACATTGGGACGAAGCAGAAAAAGCGCTGAAACAAGGGATTAACTTAAAGCTGGCTTATTCGGAGGATTTTGCAAGAATTAAACTGGCAGAAGCTTTGATTAATAATGGAAAGAAAAAAGAAGCCTTTAAACAATGGGAATATGTAACAACTATGGAGCCATGTTATCCAAACCATGAATGGCCCATGGAAGAAGCAAGAAAACGGATGGAAGAATACAAATGACAGACTCTTACGAAATAGTAGATCACGAATTTGACGTAGTCGTAGTCGGAGCAGGGGGCGCAGGCTTGCGTGCCGGTTTCGGATGTGCGGAAAAAGGCCTGCACACAGCGATCATTTCCAAAGTTTTCCCGACGCGCTCCCACACGGTCGCAGCGCAAGGCGGGATCAGCGCCGCACTCGGCAACATGGGCGAGGACGACTGGCGCTTCCACTTCTACGACACGATCAAGGGCTCTGACTGGCTCGGTGATCAGGATGCCATCGAATATATGTGTAAGGAAGCCATCCCCGCCGTGATCGAACTCGAACACTACGGCGTGCCTTTCTCCCGTACACCGGACGGTAAAATTTACCAGCGTCCGTTCGGCGGTATGACTACCCATTACGGTAAGGGCACAGCGCAGAGAACATGCGCTGCCGCAGACCGGACGGGCCACGCGATGCTGCACACGCTTTACTCTCAGGCGCTAAAAAACCGCGCGGAATTCTTTATCGAATATTTCGCCGTCGACCTGATCATGACCGACGACGGCCAGTGCCTCGGCGTCATGGCATGGGATCTGGACACCGGAAAGCTGCACCGTTTCCGCGCGCACCAGACAATTCTGGCCACCGGCGGTTACGGCCGTGCTTACTTCTCCTGTACCTCCGCGCACACCTGCACGGGTGATGGCGGCGGCATGGTGCTGCGCGCGGGATTGGCATTACAGGATATGGAATTCACACAATTCCACCCGACAGGAGTCTACGGCGCAGGCTGCCTGATTACCGAGGGTGTGCGCGGGGAGGGGGGCTACCTGACCAACTCCGAAGGCGAGCGATTCATGGAACGCTACGCGCCAAGTGCAAAAGACCTCGCCTCCCGCGATGTTGTCTCCCGCTCGATGACCATCGAAATTCGGGAAGGCCGCGGTGTTGGCCCGAACAAGGATCACATACACCTGAACCTGATGCACCTAGAACCCGAAGTCATCTATTCCCGCCTGCCGGGTATTGCGGAAACCGCACGTATCTTTGCCGGCGTAGACGTGACGAAAGAGCCGATCCCTGTTCTGCCGACCGTACATTACAACATGGGCGGTATCCCGACGAACTACAAAACCGAGGTCGTCACTGTAAACAAAAAAGAGCATTCACAAGTCGTGCCCGGCCTGATGGCCATTGGTGAGGCGGGCTGCGTCTCCGTGCATGGCGCAAACCGACTCGGCTCGAATTCCTTGCTTGATTTGGTTGTCTTCGGACGTGCCGCCGCGAACCGCTGCGCCGAAATTATCGAACCGGGCTCAGCGCATCGTCCGTTCGATGGCGATAACGGCTCCAAAGCCATCGACCGTCTGGATCATTTCCGCCACGCAAAAGGCGAAACGCCAACGGCCAAATTGCGTGACCGTATGCAGCGTACGATGCAGGATCACGCCGCCGTCTTCAGAACATCTGATTCCTTGAACGAGGGTGTCGCCAAGATCAACGAATGCTTCTCCGCCAAGGAAGACATCGGTATTTCCGACCGTTCAATGGTCTTCAACACGGATCTTGTCGAGACGTTAGAGCTTGATAACCTCTTGTCACAGGCCGTTGCCTCCATGCACAGCTGCGCCAATCGTGAAGAATCTCGTGGTGCTCACGCACATGAAGATTTCCCCGACCGCAATGACAAGGACTGGATGAAACACAGCGTGATCTGGGTGGATAGTAAAGGAAATACAAAAATCGACTACCGCCCCGTGACACTAACCACACTCACAAACGAAGTCGAACCTGTCCCGCCAAAAGCAAGGGTCTACTAATATTTCTCTGTAAAACCTTGCTTTTTATTGCATTTATATGGGAAATTATTATATAAGATAGCAATTATAAGCCCTCGAAAAGAAGGGCTCCATTAACAATAACCGGGGATTTGACAGTGGCGGAACTCACATCCGATCAAGTCGATGCAACGTCTGATATGCTCTTCGAACAAGGCGAGGCTCTGAAGCGTGCCGGCGATCATAATGGCGCGATGAAAATGGCGATTGCCGCGATGCGTATGGTACGTCTCGATATCCAGCACCGTGCGGCAAGGCGTGAACTGGGCGATCAAAATAAGCTTTTGGAAGAAGCAAGCACGACTGATGCGCTCACAGGGCTTACAAACCGCCGCGGTTTTCTTAAAACTATGGACCACGAAATCGCTCAGGCAAGACGTTTCGGCGGCCCTGTTGTCGGTATGGCATATGTCGATCTGGATGGGTTTAAGGCCGTGAACGATACGTTCGGTCATGATATGGGCGACAGTGTCTTGAAGGAAGTTGCAAACAGACTGAAAAGCGCATTCCGTGAAACGGATACAGTCTGCCGTACGGGCGGAGATGAACTATGTATCATACTGCCTTATGAGAATAACGACCAGTTTGACCCCGAAACCATCAAGGCTAACGTGCGCAAAGCAATGGATGGCCTTTACATCTGGAACGAAGAAGACAACCAGCCATATCCGATCGGGGCGAGTATCGGGATATCGTCAACTCTGGACAGGGAATGTGACGGGTTGATAGACGCACAGGATATCATTGAAAAAATGACTGAAGTCGCAGATACACGCATGTATAAAGATAAATGGCTTAACGGTGAAGCAACACCGGAAGATCCGCGTGACATCATGCACCCGAAAAACGCCCGTCTTGCGGAATTGCGCGAAAGAGCAATTCAGGATTACACCACAAACCATAAAGGTGGTCTGCCTTTTGGTGACCACGATCTCTAAAAAATTTTGAAAAAACTTGGAAAATTACCCTTCGAAATGCTGACCTTCAGCATCCGGTGTATCAACGTCAGCACCATCGTTTTGCGTCAAATCAACATCTTCATCGGGAGGTCCGAGTGGCAGAAGCTCCTGTCCGGTTAGTGAACCGGCGGTATGTTGCTTGATGATGCGGCTGGCTCTGACCAGATCATCGCGTCCTGCACGCTCGAAAAAGGCTGTGGCATCGTCAAAAGCTTTGTCAATCGCGTGAATATACTCATTGTCGATCACATCTTTTAAGCCGGGCTCCATACCTTTTTCACTAACGCTGAGCCTAAAATGAGCATCGATAATGTCCACCACTTCATCAGGCTCTCCAACCACAACAGGCCAGAATTCGCCTTTTTGATCATGCAATGACGGATCGGTGACACCATCTTGCATACGATGCGCTGTCTTGGTTGCGCGAACGGCCTGCTGGATTATCAGCGCCCCATAAATTTCATCCTCATGACCGAATTGTTCGCGATACACTTGACCGATGTAAGGAACCACATTCGGATTATCTGGGTAATTAATCTCACCGTTCGAGGCTAACCGTGAACGGGCCAAATCCATGCGGTCATCCGTGATGTTCGCTTCCTTCATCATGTCCAGCATGGATTGTTGGTCCATCGTGGCAAGCGCGAGATAATCTATTTTTTCATTGCTTTCAGGAAGGGCGTCCGAATCAATTAGTCCCTCGCTTCTTGCGCGCCTGATGGCAAATGCAAAAGCCTGTCTTTCACGACCTTCTTGCACCTGACTTTCGTCAAGTATACCCATTTCCTGAACGATACTGTCCAGACTTCCGCCAAATATTTCGATTGTTTGTTCCGGAGCGCGATGTGCCGCCTTATCAAAATCCATTGCAAATACCCCTGAAAATTTTTATTTAGTAATTAACCCAAAAATATACACATAACTATTGATTATTGGAAATAATTTCCCTGTTTTTTTGTGTTTGAATAAAGATTATAGCACAAAACTGCAAGAAAATTACGGTTCTTGCCCGTCCAAACCTTCATGATCCGTGCCTTTAGCATCAAAATCAAGGTCTTGGTCTTCTCCGAACAACTGCAAAAACGGATCGTTTGAAGCTACAATCCGCGCATTTTCCGCCAAAGTCGTATATCCCGCATCATCGAACATTTGCGCAGCATCCCTGTAGACCTGAGCCAGATGATGTGCGGTGTCTTCCGGCAAAACGCCGACGGTCTTCTCGGGCGTGTCACGCTCGATCTCGGCAACCGCTTTATGCACGGCAACCGCATTCTGCGTCTGTGGCAAATCGTTGGGATTGGAATAATTGAACTCGCGCTTACTCTCGAACTGGCTCGGATCTGTCTCGCCGTTGGCCAGTCTTTGCGCCGTCTCCGAAGCTCTGATCGCCTGCTGCATAGTCAATGCGGCCTGCGAAACGCCAAAATTACCATGTAATTTTGCATGGATTTGCCCGATAAACGGCAGCTTATACATCTCGTTCTGTGCATTCACGCCCGCCGCAGAATCGACAAGCCGCTGCGCCAGACGCATTTCCTTGTCATCGATTTGTCCTTTTTCAAGCAAAGCCGAAACCTCGGCATCGTTCATACCCGCAAGGCCCAGAAAATCGACATTGCCTTTGAAAGAGGGAAGGTCGGCTTCTTCAAGATAACCGAGTTCAACAGCATTCCGCACAGCGACCATGAGAGCCTGTTTCTGGCCGCTCTGATCTTGTTGTTCTTCGGACAAAACCCCCATCTTGCCGAGCATCGGCCCAAGCGGACCGGAGAATATCTCGCGCAATTGTTCGGGGGACGGTCCCGCTGCGTTCTCGAATTCACTCATTTTTCAAATCTTCTTGCATCCGTTCTTGAATCATATAGCGGCACGTTGTTTCTGATTCAAATCCTTAAGGCCTGGGCAGACCTGAAGAAATCGTTGGTTCACGAATAACAGGGGTCGTTCCTGCAAGCTCTTCAGGCGCAGCCAAATCTTGATGCTCCAAGTCCGGAGCCGGTTCAGGCAACGGATCACGATCTAGAACTTGCCTCTGATAGGCACCGACGTAAGCCTCTACAAATTCCTGAATGTGAGGATTGTCCGAAGTCCCTTCAAAAGCGCCGCTTTCAAATAACCTGCTAACATGACTGTGGAATGAGTCCGGTTCTGCACGTTGCAGATCGACAACCTCGAAACTGTTAAGGCCAAGCTCTTGCCCGACGGCTTCGATCATTGCGCCGTTAAAACCCCGTGCCGCCTGAAAATGCTCCAGCGTTGCGCTTTGATCCGGCTGGTCTCCGAGAATAGCAGCCGCAGCATGTATCGGATCGGAGCCGGCCAAAAGAACCCTGTAATCCATAACAGCCTGCGCAAGGTCATGCTGGCCTTCGGATTCAAGCCATGCGATACCGTCTTGATCGGCACTTAATTCTGCATTGATGGCAAGTAATTCATTAGGGCCGGGATTGCCGAAATTATTGGCATGGCCGCTGGCCAGATGCTCAAAACCGGCATGGTGTCCCTCATGCCTTCCCCAAAAGCCGGACCAATAATAAGCAGCATCAGGGGAGCTTTGGAGAATGGACGCCTCCAGCTCTGTGGGCGTGCGGTTATCCCCTTGTAGATTAATAAAGGCAAAACGCAAGGTTTCACTCTCAGGATCGTCAGGGATCGTAGGAATATTCTGTTGTATGGAAAAGCGTCTGCCGTCAATTGAATATCCTGCAATAACAAGAATATCCTCATCCGTGTAGCGGTCACTAATCCCTGAAATCTGCTCATCCATCATCTCACGAAAAACCGGAACATCGTCCGAATGAATGGTCTTGGAATGTGAGAGAAAATATTCACGGTCAAGCGCGTTAGGATCCAGAAAGACAAGCGGAACACTGGACGTAGCCCTTGCCTGTTCCATATATACCGCATGAATATCGTTGGTATCGTTTTGGTCTTCTTCTCCCGCCATCCTCGTGCACCCCGTGCTTATAATAAATTCTTATTGACTGAATTATAATAATATATTGGGATGACTGCAAAATTTAAGCGTCAAAATATTGTTTTTTCTGGCGATAGGGCTTCACTTTTGGGGGCTAACGCTCTATTTTCCTTAGTATGAACTGACCCATATAAAGGCAAGGTAAAATGGCTGAATTAAGTCTTCCGAAAAATTCCGTAATGCGCAAAGGTGAAAAAGTCGACGTCTCAGACGGCGCAAAGCGTAAAAAAACCTTTAGCATCTACCGCTGGAGTCCCGATGACCGCGACGAAAAGGGTAACGTCAAAAACCCACGCATGGATGAAATCACCATTGACCTTGATAAATGCGGCCCGATGGTGCTGGACGCACTGCTTTATATCAAGAATGAAATTGATTCAACCTTGACCTTGCGCCGCTCCTGCCGCGAAGGGATCTGCGGCTCCTGCGCGATGAACATTGACGGCACGAACACGCTGGCCTGTACGAAGGCGATTGATGATGTGAAGGGCGATGTCAAAATCACGCCTTTGCCGCATATGCCGGTTGTCAAAGACCTCGTGCCCGATGTAAATCACGTTTATGCGCAATACGAAGCCATCGAACCATGGCTGAAAAGCGATACGCCCGCACCAAACCGAGAGCGCCTGCAGACCAAGGAAGATGCCGACAAGCTGAACGGCGGCGATGGTCACGGCCCCGCGGGCTGTATCCTGTGTTTCTGCTGCTCCACGGCCTGTCCGTCATACTGGTGGAACGGCGACCGCTTCCTCGGCCCCGCTGTCCTGCTACAGGCATATCGCTGGATCGTGGACAGCCGCGACGAAGCAACAGGGGAGCGCCTCGACGCTTTAGAAGACCCTTTCCGCCTCTACCGCTGTCATACCATCATGAACTGCACCAACACGTGCCCGAAGGGTCTGAACCCCGCCAAGGCCATTGCAGAAATCAAGAAAATGATGGTCGAACGCCTCTAGTGAGAGCTTAACTTCGAACCTAGCCCCTCAACCTCCAGCACTTTCGTGCGGCTTGTCTCGCCGCGTAGAATAGTAATCGCACTCTTCGGCACGCCCCAGTGTTTGGAGAGCAGCTCGATCATGGCCGCATTGGCCTTGCCCTTTTCCGGAACAGCCGTGACTTGAATTTTTAGTACGCGCCCGCCCGCAGAGTCCGTAACCCATCCGGCAACATCATTCTTTTTCGCGCCTGGAAATAGCTTAACGGTAATCATATCGGATGTCTTATTCATAGGATTCGTTAATAATACCAGTAATCTGCAAATGCTGCAACGCAACAATTTTCTTGTAATAATGTTATCCTTGCCTTACCTATAGAGTAACGCAAAAAAAGGAGAGTAAGGATGCCTCTTCCATTTTTTTCAGCTGCTACACCATTTGCAGCCGCGTCATTAGGGTTCTCATTAGCTGTCATGGGCTTGATTGTCGGCGGCGGCTTAATGCAGGAATTCTTTGATGCAACGGACAAAGACATGCGCCCCGAAACGGAACTTGTCAACAAGCAAACAAGAGACATTTAGGTCTTATTCGCGCTTGTCATGTCTTAACTCAGGCAACTGCGATAAAGCAGTTTTGCAAGCTCCCGCTGAACCTCCTGAATCATTTCGAAACAGTGTGTGCTCTAAAAGCATGGCAGCTATGCATATTTACCTTGGCTGTTTTGTTGCCAAATAAAAACCACAGGTATATACCGGATGCCCTTGATAAATATTGAGTAAAAGGACATAAAAAAATGCCGGCAATATTCCTTCCCTTCGCAGCAGCATCTGCAGGACTAACGCTCTTCATTGGCGGAGCTTTAGTAATCGGGTCTCTTATGAACGAATTCGCAGACGTTACAAAAGACGTAGATTTGAAAATTAAAAATCCATCCAACGAAAATACAGTCTCAAAAGAATAATATCCCAAAAAGCATATTCAATGCAGGGGCGGCCATAATTATTGGACGCAGCCAAAAACACGCATGACGCCTTGCGAAATCGTTTCCGCGTGAAGTAGAATAGGGCGCATGACCCCATCCATACACATTATAAAACTCGTCGTCGGCGTTGACACGCTAAACGATTTCTATGAATTGCAAAAACGTTATACGATCGACTATCACGGCACGCCCGCCGTACCGTGCTGGACGCGCTACCAACCGAAACGCGCCGATGAAATCCTGCGTGACGGCGGCTCGATTTATCGCGTGATCAAAAACCGTATCCGCTGCCGTCACCGCATCCTCGGCTTTGAAATGGTTGAAACGGAGCAAAAGGGCAAGATGTGCATGATCATGCAGGATGCGGAAATGATCGAAACCGTTTCCATGCCCAAACGCCCGTTTCAGGGCTGGCGCTATCTGAAACCTTCGGATGCCCCCACCGATAAAGGGATTTTTACAGGTGGAGAAGACTCACCGCCCCCCGAATTGGAAGAAGAACTACGCAATGCCGGGATTCTGTAAGGAGGAACTAAGCTAACCGACTTTGAAATCCAGCCCGATATCCAGCGACGGCGCGGAGTGCGTCAAAGCCCCGACGGAAATGTAATTTACGCCCGTTTTGGCAATATCGCCGACGGTTTCGAGCGTCACGCCGCCCGATGCTTCGGTCAGAATTTTGCCATCGACTTTTTTGACAGCCGCCTCCAGATCAGCAAGGGAGAAATTATCCAACATCACGACATCGACCCCGCCGTGTTCTTCCTGATAGGCCAGAACCTCATCAAGCTGGGTGAGCGTATCAACCTCAATCTCGAGCCGCACCATGTGGCCTGAATTTTTCGTAGCCAGCCTTAGCGCCGTTTCAACGCTGCCGACCGCGGCAATATGATTGTCCTTAATCAAAATCGCATCATCCAGCCCGAAACGGTGATTATGACCACCACCTGTCTTCACCGCATATTTTTGTGCCGCGCGTAAACCGGGCAGCGTCTTTCGTGTATCACAAATTTTTGCGCCCGTGCCGCGCACCGCATCGACATATTTGCGTGTAAGAGTCGCAATTCCAGAGAGATGCGTCAGAAAATTGAGAGCCGTGCGCTCCGCAAGCAGAATCCCGATCGCATCACCGCGCACTTCCATCAAGCCGCTTCCGGCTTTGACTTGATCGCCGTCATGCGCCAGAAACGTCACCTGCGCCTCTGGAATAAGCATACCGAAGGCACACAGGGCAACAGGCTGCCCGCAAACCACACCGGCTTCACGCGCAGCAATCACGCAAGAAGCCTGTGTTCCGGGTGCAATCACACTCTGCGAGGTCACGTCATGTCCGTGCCCGATATCCTCCTCAAGGGAATCACGTACTAGTTTTTCAATGACAAGCGGGGACAGACTCATGGGGCTTCACCTCTATTAAGTTATTGCCGCAAAACGGCGATTATTGCCAGTTGACATTAATCAGCGGATATATAACGGTCAACCCGTAAGCTGCACCACAAACCAAAGGAAAAATCACATGAAAAAGCTGCTTTTCATTATGGCGATAGCGGCCTGTGCCACACCGAATATGGCAAGAGCTAATGCCGATGTGCTGGACGGCGTTTTGGAAAAAGCCTGCCCAAAGGACACAAGCCTAAAATTCCTCGGTTTCTACTCAGGTATAACGGAAGCGGAAATCGCAAAATTAAGTAGCGCCCCGATCACAAGACCGGATCACGTCGGCAACCCTGCCGCCCGTATCGAACTGGACGGCAACTGGGAAGTGGCGTGGTCAAACAAAGCCAGAAATACCCCTGAAGAGGCAACAACACCGATATATGACTTCCAGTTTCTGGCAAAAACATTGCCCGGAGAAATCGCTCGCGACGGCACAACAAAATATACGAAAAGCGCATGGGACTTTGTTGACGGTGTCATTGAAAAGATCGGCAGAAACCCCGATACTTTTAACTTCCAGCCTGAAGGCGTAAGAATTATCTACGGCACAAGCCCCGAAACGACCAGCCAGCTTTTCGCCGATTTTCTCGTAACGTGTTACCGCGAAGCGCCGCAGGAAAATCTGAGTGAGTTCTACAACCTCACATCTGCGCTTCAGACGCCGCGCGGTTCTACGATAAAGCGCGGCCTTGACTCTGCGCTGAAGCTCTGCCCCGAAGCTACGAATATCTGGTATGACTATCTGGCGGAACTTAACACGGCACAATTCGAACTGAATGCACAGGCAAAAACCGCATCCTTGAAATGCCCTGCCAAAAATAATCTCAACGAGCTTAAGTTCAAGCTAAGCAAATAGGATAGAAAGAACGAAGAGGGGGGCAGCTCAACATGAAATGCTGCGCCTTCTTTTTATCGGTCTAGCTCATTTCAAGCATACGCAGAACGGCCTTCTTCGCGCGCTCTGCAATCTCCGGATCAACTTCAACCTTTGGCTCTTCCGTCTCAAGTGCTTTCAGGATCTTCGGCAGGGTAATCCGCTTCATATGCGGACACATCTGACACGTGCCGATCATCTCGACATTCGGATTGGCCGCCGCGATATTATCGCTCATGGAACACTCGGTCATCAGCATCGCCCGCTTGGGCTGCTTTTCCTTGATGTAGTTATCCATCTGGGATGTTGAGCCTGCATAATCCGCTTCTGCCATCACCTCCGGCGGACATTCAGGGTGCGCCAGAACAACCACATCATCATAACTCTTACGGATATCCTTGATGTCCTGCGGCGTAAATCGCTCATGCACCATGCATGTGCCTTCCCAGAAAATAACCTTAACATCGGTCTGTGCGGCAACATTCTGCGCCAAGAACTTATCGGGAGTCATAATCACCGTGTCATGTCCTTGCGCGCCCAAAGCATTGACGATCTTAAGCGCATTCGAGGATGTGCAGCAAACATCAGATTCCGCCTTCACATCCGCAGATGTATTGACGTATGTCACAACCGGAATCCCGGGATATTTTTCCTTCAATCCGCGAACATCCTCACCCGTGATGGACTCTGAAAGGGAACACCCCGCCAGCAAGTCAGGAATGATGACTGTTTTTTCAGGACATAAAATCTTGGATGTTTCCGCCATGAAATGCACGCCGCACTGAATAATCAGATCGGCATCCGTCTTCGCCGCTTCCTGCGCCAGCATCAACGAGTCACCGACAATGTCACCGACCCCGTAAAAGACATCGGGCGTCATGTAGTTATGTGCGAGGATCACCGCATTCTTTTCTTTTTTCAGGCGGTTAATCTCATAGATATACGGCGCCAGAGCCTTCCAGTGATCATGCTTGTAATGTTTGGAAAGTTTCTCGTAGAGCGGCTCGGTTGCGGCGGCAACCTGTTCGGTATAGTCCAGACTTTGCGTTTCCATGGTTTTTTGACCTTAACAGCGTGTCATATAAGGGGCTATATTTGTCACATTCACAGCCCACAGGTCAAGGAAATGACGGATTTATTTACCCAAAAAGCCGACGAAAAAGACGAAAGCGACAAAAATACGTCCGCAGTTCGTCCGCTGGCCGACCGCCTGCGCCCCGAAGACCTTGAAAATGTGGTGGGGCAGGATCATCTGCTAGGTGAAAACGGCGCGCTTAAACGAATGATGGAAGGCGGCACGATATCCTCCATGATCCTATGGGGCCCGCCGGGTTGCGGCAAAACGACACTTGCCAGAATTCTCGCACGCGGCAGCGGTCTGCATTTCGAACAGATATCCGCAATTTTCAGCGGCATAGCCGATTTGCGAAAGGTCTTTGACGCCGCCCGCATCCGTCACAAAAACGGGCAGGGGACTCTCCTCTTTGTGGACGAAATCCACCGCTTTAATAAATCACAGCAGGACGCCTTCCTCCCCGTGATGGAGGACGGCACAATCACACTCATCGGGGCAACGACCGAAAACCCGTCTTTTGAATTGAACGCAGCGTTGCTCTCCCGCGCACAAGTTTTCGTTCTGCGCCGTCTGGATGATCAGGCACTCGATGATCTGCTCTCCCGCGCCGAAGAAGAAGCGGGGCAGCCGCTCCCGCTGGATGATGACGCCCGCACGCTCTTAAAAACTCTTGCGGACGGGGACGGACGTTACATCATCTCGATGGCCGAACAAATCATCGCGCAAGCCAAGGGCAAAACCCTTGATGCCGAGGGACTGCTCGAAATCGTTCAACGCCGCGCACCACTTTATGACAAGGGCGACGAGGCGCACTATAACCTCATCTCAGCGCTCCATAAAACCGTACGCGGATCGGATGCAGACGCCGCTCTCTATTGGTTCGCGCGTATGTTGGCCGGCGGCGAAGATCCGAACTACATTGCCCGCCGCATGGTGCGCATGGCGGTTGAGGATATCGGCCTCGCCGACCCGCAAGCCCTCCCGCAAACCATATCCGCATGGGAAACCTATGAACGACTGGGCAGTCCCGAAGGAGAACTGGCCTTGGCGCAGGCACTTGTATATCTCGCCACCGCCCCCAAATCGAACGCAGTTTACGCCGCGTATAAATCGGCGGTGCGTTCGGCCAAGGAAACAGGCTCACTTATGCCGCCCAAACACATCCTGAACGCCCCGACCAAATTGATGAAATCCGAAGGCTACGGCGGCGGCTACCAATACGACCATGACATGCCCGACGCCTTCAGCGGACAGGACTATTTTCCCGAAGAAATGGGCAGAAAGACGTTCTACCACCCCGTCGAACGCGGCTTCGAACGTGATATCAAAAAACGTCTGGACTATTGGAGCAAGCTCCGCAAAGAAAGGGGAGGCGCATCATGACCCGCAAGAAAAAAACCAGACGCGGCAAACGTCGTAGTGCTGTCGCCAGAGACCTCCTGACACCAAAGTACAAACAGCGCATCGTCAAACTCAAAACCCGCTACAGCCGGAAAAAGAAATGGAAAACTGACGATGAAGAAAACTAACCCGCCGAAGATCCTATCGCGGTAGGTCTTCCAGCGGCGTCTCGGATTTGCTTGCGGTCTTTTCCGCATAAATCAGGTACAGCCCGCTGCCGATAATCATCGCCGCGCCCACAAGCATCGCAGCATCCTGCACTTCATTGAAAATCAGATACCCGAAAATCAGCGCCCAGATCATCTGCAGGTAATTGAACGGCGAAACAACGGAATACGGAGCGATTCGAAACGCACTCGCAATACAGATCAAACCAGTCGTTAACATCACACCCGCGAGAACAAAAACGGGAAGATGCAAAAGAGAGGGCAGGTCACCTGATGCATAAGCGGGCGGCAGAAAAACGATGACACTCAAAAGGTTTGGATAAAACGCAAGCGAAAGCACCGTTTCATGTTCATCCAGCGGCCGCGCCATCAAACCCATGCCCGCAATAAAAATCACCGTTAAAAATGCGCTGATAATCCACGGGTCAATGACTGCAAATCCCGGCTGGAACGCCACCAGTATCCCGCTGAAACCGAGCGCAATAACGAACCAGTTCCGCATACTGACCCGCTCCTTATAAAACGGGATGGCCAGAATCGTAATCACGAACGGTGACAAAAACAAAACCGTGTAGACCGTCGCCAGTGGTAAATGCTTGAACGCCTGCACAACGAAGTAAGCGAGGAACACATTACATATGGCACGCCCCGTATGGTATTTCATTTTATTGCTTTTAAGCGTACGGCTGATCCCGCCCGTATAGGGGGCACTCAGCAAACAGACGATAAATGAAAACAGATATGTGTAGCCGATTACAGTCATCTCGGCATAAGAGCCCGTCAGCCATTTCGCGCACGCATCCGATACGGCAAAAGCGCTAAAGCCGATCACGGCCAGAAAAATTCCCTTTTGCCTTTTGTTTAAAGCGCTTAACATGACTTGGATTTTGTTTGCCATTGGATTATAAATCGTGCGCAAGTCTATGAGGTTTTAATGATCAGTACAATAGCCGCAATCGCAGCAGGAGGCGCCATAGGCGCACTCGCCCGCCACGGCGTAAACGTCGGCGCAGTGCATGTGCTCGGCCACGGCTATCCTTACGGCACAATGATCGTAAACATCCTCGGCTCCTTTATCATGGGAATATTGATCGTAAAATTCTCGCAAATGGATCACGTCACACAGGAAATGCGCGCTTTTTTCGTAACAGGCATACTCGGCGCTTTCACAACGTTCTCAACCTTCTCGCTGGATTTCGCAAACCTTGTCGAGCGGCAGGAAATTACCATGGCCGCGCTCTATGCGATTGTCAGCGTCGTCTGCGCTATCCTCGCACTGTTCGCCGGATTATGGCTGATGAGAAGCTTCGCGCCGTAAGAGAAACGCCATGAGAGACATCCGCCATTTCAAAGTTCCCGAAGATGATAACGGCCAGCGCCTTGATCGCTGGATCAAAAAGAATGTGCCCGATCTGGCATATGGGATTACGCAAAAGCTGATCCGCAAGGGGCAAATCCGCATCGACGGCAAACGCGCAAAACCCGATACAAAACTGGAGCAGGGGCAGGAAATCCGCATTCCAATGCCCGATGCCAAGGAAATCAGCCGCAAAAACGAACCGGAAAAACGCAAACTCACACAAGAAGATATCGCATTCATGCGCTCACTTGTGATTTATGAGGACGAAGACATCATCGCGATCAATAAACCGCAGGGGCTGGCAGTGCAGGGCGGAACCAATACAAAACGCCACATTGACGGCATGTTGGATGCATTCAAGACCCGAAAGGGAGTCACGCCGCGTCTGGTGCACCGTCTGGATAAAGACACAAGCGGTGTCCTTCTGCTGGCACGCTCCGCCAATGCCGCCCGCGCTTTGGGCAAGGCGTTTAAAAGCGGAGGCATGCGGAAGATTTACTGGGCACTGGTCTCGCCAACCCCCGAAGTCTATCAGGGCACGATCAAAGCCCCGCTTGCAAAGGCGTCTTCCGGCTCGCAAAAGGAAAGAGTCCACGTCGACGAGGAAGAGGGCAAATTCGCCATCACCGAATACACCGTCATTGAAAACGCCGGAAACGATGCGGCCTTCGTAGCCTTCTGGCCGCGCACCGGACGAACACACCAAATCCGCGTCCATGCACAAACCATGGGCAGTGCCATCATCGGCGACGGTAAGTATAAGGGCGAGAAATATGACAACAACGACGTACTGGATGAACGCCTTGCCTCACTGGATGCGCTGGGTATCTCCAAAAATCTGCATTTGCACGCCCGCCGTCTTATTCTGAAACACCCGATCCAGAAACGAACCCTGGATATAACCGCGCCGCTCCCTGAAGAACTCGAAAAAAGCTGGAAAAATCTCGGCTTTAATCCTCATCTCAAAGACGATCCTTTTGAAGATATCAATTGATCATACGCCGCAGAACGATATGATAAACCCCTGAAAAGCTTTGGAAGACTGGAAACCCCGCATATGAGCGACACGAAAGAAGACAAAAAAGCCCAAAAAAAGGCTCTGAGAAAAGAAAAGAAGCTGGAACGCAAACGGGAAAAGGCGGCCAAAAAAGCGGAGAAAAAGAAAGACTCCAACTGGATCAGCGCACTTTTAAAATTAAGCTTCTTCGTGATCACATTTTTTGCGGTAATTTTAACCGTCATGGCGAATATGGGCGGCAATTCGGAAACCCTACGGGAATCTCTGGAATCCTTTATTGCAAGTTCAGTCGGCGGACGTCCCGCTTCAATTGATAACCTCGTTAACGTCAGCTTTTTTCCCGTCCTTGGTGTCGATATGGAGGATCTGGAAGTCAAAGCCACGCCTGAAAGCCGCGAAAACGTAATCGTAGCGGATAAAATTCGTGCTTACATGACGTTTTGGGGCGTGATCATGAAGCAAACCACTTTGTCCGCGCTTCTTATTGAAAATATGCGCGTTCAACGCGGCATTCTGGGCTATAAACGCTTTTCAATCGAAAAAATGTTTATTGACCATGATAAGGGCACGAAACAGGCGACGATCATCGGTTACGGCGAAATGGAGAAATATGATTGGCGCCTGAAACTGGATGTCGATGTTTATGGGTCAGTCGGAAGTTTCAGGTATCACATCGGAAAAAAACGACCGATGGAAATTGAAATGGACGACCTCAGATTTAAAACGATTTTGAGCGAAAAAATCAGTGACTACGTAAAATTGGATCAAATGTCCATAGGTATGCCCGAAACGATAGTTAAGGGAGAACTATCTCTCTCTTTGCTTGAAGGCGGAATCTTAAAAGTACGCGGGCGGTTGATATCAGGGGAGGAGATCAGTATTTACAAACCGAATCTGCTGATAGATTTTTCACAAAATCCGACAAAAATTTCCGGCACTGTAGAAAGTGAAAAACTGTATGCATCAAATTGGCAGGACGAAAAATCTCCGGCGGCACTGTTCAACTACATGCATGAAATGTTTGATATCGAGAATATTGCCGATGACGGACTGGCAACACCCGCCCAAAAAGAAAACGACACGGGGTTCTCCGACAAAACCTATGCCTGTGAGTATGATCTGGATGTAACCGTGAATATAAAGTCATACGTCGATCAAGAGGGCGAGGAGCATGAGGACGTCGCATTCAAAATGAAGCAGGACAAAAAGACCCTGAGCTTTGAGGCAGAAAATATCGGGCTTGAATCCTTCGAGAAACCGTGCGAAGACATCGCGATATTGAATTTACGTAAAGAAGATTAAACAACAGTACTAATCCCGTGAAGCGTTTCTACAAACTCGTCTCAACCGAAAAACAGAATAATAATGAATACGGAATTTTCCTTGATGGTAAGCCTGTCCTGACCCGCGCCCGAAAAACATTGCTTGCGCCTAACGAAACGGTTGCATACGCCGTTGTAAAGGAATGGCAGGCACAAGGCGAAGACATCCTGCCTGACACCATGCCGATCACGCAAATCCTGAACACCCGCATTGACCGTGTAGCTAATGCACGGGAGGCCATGACCGCCGCTGTCATAAAGTACCTCGACACAGATCTTGTCTGCTACTCTTGTGAAATGCCCGAAGCACTGGGTGCGATACAGGAAAAAACATGGAAGCCTTTCCGCGACAGCTTTGCCCAAATTTTCGGACAGGAACTGCAGACAACCAAATCGCTCTTTGCTCTGAAACAAGATGAAAAACTGGCGAGTAAGGTTAAAGACTACGTTTCGAAACTGGATGATGACCGCTTTACTATTCTGCAAATCATAACATCCGCAAGCGGATCAATCGTAATTGCCATGGCTCTGATGGAAAATAAAACAGGCGTAGAAGAGATGATGAAAGCGTGCTTTGTCGAGGAAGATTATCGCGATGAAATCTACAACGCGGAAAAACACGGCGAAGACCCGATCATCGAAAAAACGCGCATAAAAACCAGAGCAGAATTTCAGGCCGCAAAAAACTTCCTTGATATGCTTTGATTTTGATCAGCTCTGCCGAACCTAAGCCGAATGAGGCGCTGTAGCGTGCGGCTCATCATTTTTGATGTCTTCCGGCTTTGAAAGCCCGATAAAACAAATCGTGAGCAAGGCATAACAGATACTGCCGATGATAAGCGTGTTATCAATCCCGATGGCGATATTAAGAGCAATACCGATAGTACTTCCCATGATACCGGCCGCACCGTTAATACCCCAGAACCAGGACGTTGCTTTCGTATCAAATTTCTCCGTCAACGTTAGTCCTGTAGGGAAACCGAAGCCCATCAGAATACCGGCAGGGAAGATCATCAGAATACTGATCAACGCACGTGTAAAAAGCTCGACTTCCGCAAAAGAATCAAAAATATCACTCATTGTAAAGGCAATGACGATACCGTATGCACATGTCAGCAAACTCCACGTAATCTGCTTTCCGACGGTATTCAAAGGGAATTTATCTGATATTAAACTCCCGACCCCGGCAGACAGGATCAGACTGAATAAAACAATACTAAGTCCGTAAATCGGATGCCCTAAGAAGACCCCCAAAGCCTGCAGGAAGGAAATTTCAATCAACATAAACCCTAGCCCGATCAAAATAAAATATAATGACCCTGCTTTTATAAAACGACCCGGCTTACCTTCGATTGTTTTAAGCAAAGGATAAATAATCACAAACGCCACCATAGCAATGGAAAACAGAATGATAATAAACAGGTTTAAAGTGGCCTTCGCCTGACCGTTTGCGACAACATCAACATAGCTGTCATTCTTGAGGGCAAGACTGAGGATCTCAAGCGGTTTGGTAATACGCGCCTGATTAAAGAAGAATGGCCGCATATCCGTGGATGGGGAGATATCAAGATACTGCTTCGAAGAAATCTCAAGCAATTCATCCAGATTTTTTGCATCGGCAATGGTTTTTAAGTGCTCGGATTCAAGAGGCTCACCGGGCAGCATAACAATCTCGAATTGTTTCTCTGCCGAAGTTTTTTTGATCGCTGCAATCTGCTCGTCGGTCAAAGGGGACTTGGACACAATCAGTGTCGATATAAGCTTGGAATGAATAACCGCAATATGATCACGTGCGTTCTCAACACCTTGATCGAACAGGGCAGCCATAGCCACCGAAACGGTTCTCACAAACTCACCTTTTTTGTTCGATGCCCAGCGGCTAACTGTATAAACGCCGTTTTCACTAAGGTCATTCATAAAGATGGTCCAGGCCTCCACCGTGTAAAGCCCGTTTTCGGAAAGTGCAAAAGCACCGGCTCCGGTCGCCGCCCATGTATCAATCAGGGACATCTGGATAATATCCAGCTTTTCTTCATTCTGGCGGAACCAGCTACGTGCCTCCTGATTCAGAAGCGTAACGCCGGGCAAATCGCGCAGCCTTGTAAAATTCACATATTCCGGATTGTCACGAAGCAACTTGATCTGGACAGGGTTAACATCCATTGCCCAGACTTCATCAAGTCCGAAATATTTCGCGGATAACAGATCACGACCGCCACCAACGCCGATGATTGCCGCTTTTTTGAGATCAGGGAGACTATAAGCGATATTTGTAACATCATATTCGAGATATTTGTGTTTGGTAAAATCACCGTCGAATTCGGTAATCGGCGTTCCGGCATCACCATCAATGTTAAGCGCACGGTATGTCGTTTTATATTCTTCTGGAAGGATAGGAGACGGCCCCCATAGGAAAGGTTTTTGGTCAACGGCCTTATGCCCTACAACAATACGCGAAATGGAATTCCACTCCTCATAGGCAATAGAGTTCTGCTTGACGACCTTATCCTTTACGAAAATCGTGTAAAGAAAAGGCTTCGGCATAATAATATTCGCCGCACCAATACAAAAAACAACAGCTGCAAAGGAGATCGCCAACGTCTTGACCCGAAGGTTCTTATCACCAAGGCGAATGGTGCGGGCTTCTTCGGTATCGGGTACTTTAAAACAAAGCGCACCCAGAAATGCCACCGCGGAAAGTAGAATAATTCCGGAGGGCGTATCAATCGTTTCCATTAAAACAAGAACAAAGATACAACCGAGACCGGCACCAAGCAGATCGATACCGTACACAATCCCGATCGGGTAGGGAGAGCGGGTCAGACACGTCGTGATCACCACGCCGGCATGATAATAGGCGGCGCTGGTTGCAATTGCGACCAACGGAAGATTGATCAAAGTTTTAAGGTTGTCTTCCGAAACGAGCGGAATATATAACTGGGCCAATAATCCGATTAAAATAAAAAATGCAAAAGCCACCATGTGTTTACGGGCAACAACGTTATAGTTCTCGCGGAGTTTCTTTTCATCTGAACGGTAGATTTTCAGCGCACCGAGCGTCAAACCGAACATGGCAATACTGATAACCAGAAACGATAGGTGATACCACGAAGTAACGGAAAAAATCCGTGACTGCATAATTTGTAATGCCATCACCATGCCGGAAATTAGAAAAACGCCGGTGTAAAAGGAAAATGCCTTATCTTTCATAAAATTTTAGCCCGTATTTATTTATGTAATTAAAACCAGCGGATGGGATTTTTAATCATTTCGCCCTTGAGGACACACCTCCACCCCGTAACATAGCGATAAAGAAAATATAGGATTACAGGTACAAACACAATAATCGAAGCAAAAACAAGGGTATTTTTATTACTTCCGATAAAACCGGGCAAGCATGCCGACATATCCTGAGCCTCAAGACACGGGCGGAGAGCATCGGTATCAAACAAACCACTCGTGAGCGCACCGTAAAGAGCTGCAAACCCTATGCCTATCGCAAACACATTAATCAAAAGACCGATCCAGAACGTACGGATAACAAACGTGGCATGATTGCGCAGAAAACTATACTCGCCGACATCCATGCGCCACATATAGGCCAATATAACAAGACAAACCAGAAAAGCGCCGCTCAAGACGTACATTGATCGGTACGGTACAAACAGCAGCAGCAGAGAGAGAATGGAGGCCACATACAAAAACTGGCTTTTGGCCTCTTCGCTCAGAAATGTCTTTTGCTCGCCGCTCATCAGTATCATCCGTTTTATGTTTTTGGATAATACGTTATGCCATTATTTTCAGCGTCGTCCAAAAAGTTTTTCTATATCCTTCAGCGAAAGTGAAATATAGGTCGGGCGACCATGATTACATTGCCCTGAGAGTGGTGTATCCTCCATCTGACGCAACAGGGCGTCCATCTCCTGCGCATTCATACGCCGCCCCGACCGCACCGAGCCGTGACAGGCCATGGTCGAAAGAATTTCATTCAAAGTTTCTTCCAGAACATCCGTTTGCTCGCGCTCGTCAATCTCGTCCAGAATATCCATAACCATACGCCTTATATCAATCCGTCCGCCCAGAAGCGAAGGCACGGAATGAACAGCAACCGCATCACTGCCGAAAGCTTCAACCTCAAGCCCGAGTGTTGAAAGCTGCTCGGAAAATTTCAAAAGACGCGCGGCATCATCTTTGGATAAGTCAATAATTTCAGGGGTTAAGAGCCCTTGTTTCTCTATCCCGCTTTCCTTCAGTTGCGCTTTAAAACGTTCGTAGACAAGACGCTCGTGCGCGGCATGCTGATCCACCAGAACCATGCCGTCTTCGGTCTGCGCAACGATATAATTCTCATGAATTTGCGCCCGTGCAGCCCCCAACGGGTACGATTGCAACGGCTCCTGTACGTCTTGAGTAATCACATCTGCTTGCGCAGAAGGAGAAGCCAAACCCTCACTGATATAGCTTTGCTCATGCTTCTCGGCCAGATTGCCGTAACTCTGAGGCGCGTTACCGCCATACGCATAAGAGGAGGGTACAGCCGCCTGCGATCCGCGCCCGAGCGGTAAGCTTGATGAAGACGCGCTGCCGCCACTATACCCACCTGTCATCGGCCTGAACGAGCCAAGTGCTGCCGAAGCGACCGTACTCGAACTGGTAAAACCGCCTTGATGAATGGCGTTCTTCATTGCCCCGATCATAAGCCCGCGCACCATACCCGCATCGCGAAAACGTACCTCCGTCTTGGCGGGATGCACATTCACATCCACCTGATCGGACGGCAAGTTGAGGAACAGCGCAACAACAGGATGACGGTCACGATGCAACACATCCATATAAGCCGCACGGACACACCCGCCCAGTAACTTGTCCCGCACGCTTCGCCCGTTCACGAACATATATTGATGTTGCGCATTCCCTCGGTGATAGGTCGGCAACCCCGCACACCCCGTAAGATGAATGCCCTCGCGCTCCGCATCAATCATCATAGCATTATCACCGAAATCACGCCCGAGTAGGGCACTTAACCGTGAATGCAAGTCCTGCCCTCGCACAAGGTCTAGTGCCTTCTTTTCATCGTGTATCAAACGAAACCCGATTTCGGGATATGCCATCGCCAGCCGAGAAATAATATCTTTGACGGCCATATATTCCGCGCGGTCGGATTTCTGGAATTTCAAACGCGCAGGCGTCGCAAAAAACAAATCACGAATTTCGATCCGTGTCCCCGCCGGATGTGAGCTGGGCTTCGGATCACTCTTGCGACCCGCCTCGCATGTAATCTCCCAGCTTTCTCCGCTGCAGGATGTCTCAATTTTAACACGCGACACCGCCGCGATAGAGGCCAGAGCCTCCCCTCTAAAACCAAGGTTTTTAATATTCAGCAAATCATCATCGGGCAATTTCGACGTCGCATGACGGTCAAGCGAAGCAATCAACTCCTCACGGGTCATCCCGCTGCCGTTATCGGAAATTGTAATCAACCGCTTACCGCCGTTGCGGATTTGCACATCAATCTGGGTAGCCCCCGCATCGACCGAGTTCTCGACCATTTCCTTGACCGCAGACGCAGGCCGCTCGACCACTTCACCGGCAGCGATCTGGTTGATCAGGTTTTCGGGTAGATATCGTATGCGCATATCTGGAAAATAGCGCGTTATGAGAAGAGAAGTCAGTAAAACGCTGCGCTTTGCCCTGTGGGAAAGGTGGATAAGTGTAAAAACGGTCTAAAGGGCGCTAAAATCGATTTTTGCCTCGTCCATAAGCGCACCGTCGAGCTTAGCACCCTTAATAGTCGCACCCGTCAGGTCAGCCCCGCGCAAATCAGCCTCAATCAAAACGGCATTGGTTAAATCGGCTCCCATCATGATCACATCTTGCAAATCGGCATGACGAAAATCACCGTAGCGCATTACAGCACCGCTAAAATTACTGCGCTTCATACGCCGCTGTCCGTCACGCTTAAAATAGAGAGAGCCGAGCTTGGCACCTCTGAAATTGACGCGCGTCATTAAGGCATCCTTAAAACTGCCGCCGCGTACGTCGGAATATTCAAAATTACAGTCCCGAAAATCGGATTTATCAAAAATAGCGCTCTGCATATTGGCCCGTCTCATATCCTGACCGACAAAAGAGGATCCCGTTGCCTTGATGGCCGTGAGGGGATAGTGATTGAGATTTAAAACATCACGAAGGTCATAGTTGCTCAGATCGAGGCGACGCCCGTTCTTACCCGCGGAAGACACCCAAAGCGAGTGCATCTCAAGCAAGCCTTTTAATTCTGCGGGGCTGTATTCCAGCTTCGCACCGACACTGTCCTCGGTAAGAGAATTCTCATCATTAATGCCGAACACATCCGCGCCAACCGTAATAATCCCTGGCCGTATCGCATCGCGCATATTCGCATGGGAAATATCCGCATCGGTAAAATCACCTCCCGACAAATTAGCACCTTCGAAATTAGCACCCGACATTTTTGCATCTCTAAAAATGGCGCCGTGCAAATCCGCATCTGAAAAATCTGCGGCCTTGGCCAACATGCCCGACAGATCACAATTTTGCATGCGCGCACCTGTGAAAATGGTTTTGGATGTCTCGATCCCCATGCGCGGCCTGTCCTCAAGTCCGCGTTCCCGTGAATTCGTCATGATCTTGCCTTCACGCACATCCGCACCCGACAGATCGGTGCCGCTTAAATCAGCCCCTGCGAGATAACACCCCCTTAAATCCGCACGGGAAAAATCCGCGCGGCTCATATCCGCATTGCGCAGATCGCATGCAAAAAAACAGGTACTTTGATAAATACCGAAAGACAGATCAGCCCCGATCAATAATGATCCCGTAAAATCGGCCTGTGAAACATTACTATTATGGAAGTTCAGATAGGAAAGGTTGCGATATTTAAGAATGGCTCTCTTGCCGCCGCGTTGCCCGCGAATAAACATCAAATGTTTATCAAGCACCTGATTAAACTCCTCTTGGTGCATAACCTCCAGTTCGTTAGGCTCGGGAATGAGTTTATCGGGTCTTTTATCTTTCATATTTTACGACGGATACGGTCGATCAGAGCCGCAGTAGAAGAGTCGATCTCTTCCGAAAGTTGTGCGTCCGCATCCTCATCAAGATACCGAAGCACCTGTCCTGCAATCTTTTTACCGAGTTCCACACCCCACTGATCAAAACTATTGAGATTCCAGATAACGCCCTGAACAAAAACTTTGTGTTCATAAAGCGCCACCAACATACCCAGTGTATAAGGATCAAGCTGATCTAACATTATTGTAGTGGAGGGACGGTTTCCTTCAAAACTCTTTTGTAAATCCGCATCATTTTTCCCGTCCATCAGGGCTTTCGACTGCCCCAGGACATTGGAAAGCAGTTTTTCCTGATGATCGCCAAGGTCATTCTCACCCTTGATCACGGCAATAAATTCTGCCGGGACAATGGTCTGCCCCTGATGCAAAAGCTGATAAAACGCATGCTGTCCGTTCGTGCCGGCCTCACCAAACACAATAGGCCCTGTATCGTAGTCAACAGGTACGCCGTCGCGGTCAACGCTCTTGCCATTCGATTCCATATCCAACTGCTGGATGAATGACGGGAATTTATGCAGATACTGGCTATAAGGCAGCAACGCCATCATCTCGTGCCCCAGAAACGTGCGGTTCCAGATACCTATGAGTGCGAGAAGAACCGGAATGTTCTGTGAAAGTTTTGCCGTTCTGAAATGACGATCCATCGCATGGCCGCCCGCTAGAATGTGCTGGAAATTTTCAAATCCCAGACCGATAGCAAGCGGCAACCCGACGGCAGACCACATGGAATAACGCCCGCCGACCCAATCCCACATTGGGAAAATACGGTCTTCGGCAATCCCGAACTCTTTAACACCCTCGACATTACTGCTGACGGCTGCAAAATGTTTGGACACAGCTTCTTTGCCTAGCTTTTCTCTGATCCATGCCCGCGCCGATCTGGCATTCGTCATGGTTTCCTGCGTCGTGAACGTCTTGGAGGTAACGATAAAGAGCGTCTTTTCAGCATCGCAAACACGTAAGGTCTCGGCCAGATGAGATGCATCGACATTCGAAACAAAATGCATGTCAATCTCGCGGTTTGAAAACGGCTTTAAGGCTTCATAAGCCATATGCGGCCCCAAATCCGAACCTCCGATCCCGATATTCACAACATGTTTGAAGTCTTTGCTTGTCTCGATCTCCGCGCAAAATGCTTTGATCTTGGCAAGCGCATTATGGATTTCAGCTAGAACATTTTGCCCGCCTACCTGAACATTCTCATCGGCGGGTGATCGCAGCGCCGTATGCAAAACCGCACGGTTTTCGCTGCTGTTGATCTTCTCGCCTGTAAACAACTTCTCGCGCCAGTCCTCCAGATCACATTCCTTGGCCAGAGCAAAAAGCGCATGCATAATGTCATCATCCACGCATTGCTTGGAATAATCGATCAACATTCCGTCAATTTCCGCATGGAAACGCCCGAACCGCTCGGGATCGGACGCAAACATTTTTGAGATATTATAGGTCTGCGCCTTCTTTGCCATCGCTTGAAGCGCGGTCCAAGCCGGCAGGTCGGAACGCTTCATGACTGTATCGGAAGGGGGAGGGGCTTCAGCGGACATAACTTTATTCAACATTGGGTAAATCTTGCACTTGTTCGAATTCGTCAACACCTTGCGGCTGCCCGACAAGGACGGCCGTAAACTGCTCCGGATCAAGCAAGCGCTGTGCCACATCCTGCACATCCTTTACCGTGACGTTCTTGATCGCATCTTCTCGCTCGTCAAGATAATCAATCGGCAACTCTTCCATCTGGATGGACTGGATCAAACCCGCAATTTTTGCCGTAGACGTCAAAGACAGGGGCAGGGAACCAATGAGGTAATTCTGTGCGTCTTCCAACTCTTTTTCCGTGATCGCCGTTTCACCCATTTTGATCCATTCATATTCAATCAGATCAAGAACCGAGCGGACATTTTCATTGGCTGTGGATGTTGATACGTGCAAAACAGCAGTATCCGCATAGTCACGAAAATAGGAGTATATCCCGTAGGTCAGACCACGTTTCTCGCGAACTTCTTCCGTCAGGCGGGAACCAAAACCCGAAGAGCCGAGAATGAAGTTCATGACTTGTGCGCTGTAATAATCGGGATCCTTGCGGCTGATCCCCTTATGCGCCAGTGCGATCACAGTCTGCGGTATTTCTTTTATTTTAACGTATGTCTTGCCCGGGTTGGTGACATCAAACGTCTTCGTCTCTCTCAGCTTGGCGTCCTTAAGGTGCCCGAACACGTCATCCAACAGAATTTTTAGCTCACTCGGCGAAATATCGCCCGCAACACTGACAACCAGATTGTCCTTGCCCAGGCGTTCGGTGAATTTGCGCAAATCGTCGGCCTTGATATTCTCAAGCGTTTTAATCGTACCGCCGCTGTTCAAAGAGTAAGGATGTCCCTGAAAAATCTTGTCATTTTGAATCCGTGCGGCAATCCAGCGGGGCTGTGTCATGGAAGCCTTAATCCGGCTCTGATTGGCGATACGCATGCGTGTAATCGGTTCCTCATCAAAGCGCGGCTTACTTAAGGCAAGCTTCAAAAGCTCGAACGCACGATCTTTGTTTTCCGTCAGGGTACGCACAGACCCTCCGAAATTATCGCGCCCGCCCGAAAATGAAAGACTAATGGACAGATCCTGCAGTTCCTTCTGAAACGCTTGACTGTCCAGATCGCCTGCACCTTCGTCCATCGTGCTGGCCGCCAAACTTGTCAAGCCTTGCATGTTCGCAGGATCAAGTTTGCTGCCCGCATCCTTAAACCCGAAAATAAAGGAAATAACAGGAATGGAATGATCTTCGACCAGCCACGCCTTGATGCCGCCGTCACTAACAACTTCCTGAATATCGATGAATTTCTCTTTTTTGAGCTTGACCTCTTCGACACCCTCCGTCTGACTCGCCGCACTCGTATCCTTTGCATGCCCGTCAAAGGCAAACGGCTCGGACACAAACATCATCCCGAAAAGGAAGGTCAGATAAAGTCTTTTAAGAAAACTGCTCTTGGTCATATGAATTACCGTCATCGTAAATATCTATTGCTTGGGTGTGGTTTTTGTATCTTGGCTCGCTTGGTCGGCAGGCGGCGGATACAAATAACCGCGAACGGGCGGGTAGGCATAAGGCTGATCGGGGTTAAGGTATTTCGCGGCAACGGCCTTAATCTCCTCTGCCGTGACCTTCTTGATCATATGCGGCCAGTACTCCAACTCATCAAGAGAAGACCCCGTCACGAGCGAATAACCAATCACCATCGCAGGGCCGGAAACACTGTCCCGTGCATAAACCGCATCGGCCTGCATACGCTTCACGGCCTCTTTTAGTTCAGCCTCCGTGACACCGTTTTTAATAACATCGCGCAAGGCGTTATCCAGTTCCTTTTCGAGCTGCTCCAACGTAAATCCCTCACGCGGTATAACAGACATGCTCAACGTCGAGTCATCCCATGCAAATGAGGAATAGGAAAGCGACACCGAACTGGCCATTTTCTTTTCAACAACCAAAGACTTGTAAAGACGAGAGGCCGGTCCACCATCCATAATTTCCTCTAAAACTTGAAGCGCGAGAGACTCCGCGCCGCTCTGCCTGAAAGAGGGCACGCGGAAAACGATCTCATAAACCGGCTCGTTGACGACCGGATGCGTCATCGACACGCTGGTCTCCGCAGGAAAGGGCGGGGATTGCGTACGGTTGCGCTCCGGCACTTTGGCTGCGGGAATAATGCCGTATGTCTTTTCTGCCAAACTGCGAACCTCAGAAACGCTGACATCACCGGATACCACCAAAATCGCGTTACTTGGCGTGTACCATTGATCATACATGGCCTTGGCATCCTCCCATGTCAGGGATTCCATTTCATGGAACCAGCCGATAATCGAAATACTGTAAGGATGGTTCGGGTAAAGCGCTTCGCCCAGCTGTTCGTCAAATTGCGCGCGCGGGTCGTTATCAATACGCTGGCGGCGCTCTTCCAGAATAACATTGCGCTCGGCCTCAACTTCGTTCTCCGGCGGGTTCAGCCCGCGCATCCGTCCGGCCTCCATTCGCATGACTTTTTCAAGATGCTGGGAAGCTATTGTCTGGAAGTAAGCCGTGTAATCCTGCGAGGTAAACGCATTATCCTGTCCGCCCAGAGAGCGCACGATTTTAGAAAACTCGCCCGTCGGCACTTCTCCGAGTCCTTCATAGGAATGCCCCTTGAACATCAGGTGTTCAAGGAAATGCGCAATGCCTGATTTCCCACGCGGCTCGTCCGCCGCGCCGACACGATACCAGACCATATGTGTTACAACAGGCACGCGGTCATTCGGTACAACCACGACCTGCATGCCGTTTTTCAATTCAAATGTTTTGGCATTGAAAACTTTGTCGAACGCTTTTTTTTCTTCAGACGTCAGAGAGTCTAAAGGCGATTTGGCGAAGCTGGGATATGAAAGGAGAACAGCAAAGGAAAAAGCCAGACAGAAGATAAAAGCAGAAAACGATAAGCGTTCGGTCATTAAAATACCCTTGGTTCTCGGTGTAATACTCTATTCATCTAAGACTTAATAATAAGAGAAAAATCTCTAAAAAAGCCAAAAAACGATCAATTATTCGTCAATATAAGGCGTGTCGCCCGCGGTAACAGGCTTACCATCTTCCTTATTTTTCTTCAGGCGCTCGAATTCCGCTTCCGCATCAACCACGGTTGCCGATGTTTCTGCGCCGCTACCGCCAACCCCTGTAAGCCTTTGAACAACGGGAACATTCCGGTCATTCAACTCGCGCGTCTCACTATCAATTTGGCGACGCACGGAAGAGTCCACTTCATCTGCTCCCGCTTTTTTCAGCAGAACATTTTCTGCCGAGCTCTGCGTTTGCAAATACTCACGTCCGCTTGTCGATCCCGTCACCGTCTCCCGCGCAAGTTCCTCAGGCGATTGTTCCTGCGGCCTCGGCATGCCGGGTCTCGGCGGAGGCAAGGCAGAATTCGAAATACCCGGTGGAATTTCAAGCGGAGCGCGGCGCACGACCGCAAATTCATCCGGCGCTTCCTTATTCAGGCCAAGCTGCCCTCTCAAATCAGAGCATCCCGTCAAAAGAACCGCACATAAAAACACGCACGTAAGACAGACATTGGAAAAAACAGTTTGTGAAAGCATCGAATTTAACTACCAAATCTTTCAATTCTTTAAAGTCGGAAAACAGACTATTCCCTTAAACACCTAACGTCCATAGTTGCCGTAACGATATACACGTTTTCGTCTCTCTTGCGCGGCCTTTTTGTACCTTTTTCTGCGCAGGCGGGTAAAAATCGTACCCCCGATTAAAACCATACCGATACCGATGACAACCGCCATGTCGGCAATATTAAAAGCCCAGAAATGAACGCCGCCGTAATGGAAATCTAGAAAATCGATTACAGCCTGAAAACGTGCACGATCAATAACGTTGCCTAAGGCACCGCCGATAATAATGGCATAGGCGCAAGAATAATAGGGTTTCTTTGAGTCATAAAGCCAGACACAGAACAAGCCGACAATTATCAATGCGACAATAATAAGAACGATATACCCATACGCGCCCCAATTGCCGAGCAAACCGAAACTGACCCCTGAGTTCCAGACCATCACAAAATTAAAGAACGGCAAAACGGGCACTTCGGTGTAGGGAAGGATAACCGGATAATTATTCAAATACCAATCGGAAAAAGACAGGCTTTCTTTAAAAGGTGAACGGGACACAGGACGTAAAATATATTCCATCACATACCATTTGCTCAATTGGTCTGCGATTAAAATAGCGAGCGAAAGGTAGAACCATTTCAGCTTTTTCTTGAGCTGTTTGCGCTCGAACGCTTTACGTCGTGCGGCCATCCGCGCCAACTTTGCCTCGCGCTGTTTTTCCAGTTCGGATTTTTCTTCTTCTTTCTTTTCGGAAAGCTTTTTCTTGCCCAAGGCGCAATTCCTTTTGCGGTTAAACCTGTAGCGGTCAAAAAACGGATTGCGCTACAGGTTAAATATTTATGCCGCGCAATCAAGCACTCTTTTTTAGGACATATTTTTTGAGCAGGAAATCTGCGGACAGCACGCCGGAGCCTTTGATCAACGGAACGGCCAATAATAACATGTAAAAGTAATGGGATTCATGCGGGTAGGGAATGGCAAATTCGATAATCATCGTCATCACCAGAAGCCCCGCTGCCGCAAATCGTCCGAACAATCCGAGCGCCAGCATAACGGGCAAGACAAGCTCTGCACCTGTACCTAAAACTGCGGCCGTATTCGGGTCAAGATAGGGGACAGGATGCTCTTCTTCGAACAAAAACAATGTCGTATCCCAATCCCCGTTAACATAGCTTTGGTATTTTTCCCAACCGGATTTAAAGAAAACATTAGCCATAAAAAGCCGGATCGCGAAGTCGAGAACTGGCGAGAAATAACGGTCAGAAATTTTAACAAGGCCAAAATACGGCTTTGTCACTTTATATAAAAAAGACATTTTAAGTTCCTATTTTCAAATGTAATTTTGTATTTATTGGCTATTCGCATCGGCAGTTGAAAAAGTTTCAAGATCAATGTGTTTTTTTAAGAAAAATTGTATATCAAAGTCCGGATAGTCATGAAGAGTTCTTTCAAGAGCTTCACCGAGTGTTTGTCGCTCCCGTAATAGGCGCAGCATATAAAGCTCATCTTCGGCCAATGACACAACCTGCACGTCGAACTTGGGGCGGTTGATCATTAACCTGACAGGCGTTGACTTGGACAAGTCGGGCACATCCAGAGACGGGTCAAGACACACGGCTCTGATATCCTCTAGCGGAAAGTCGGAGACCAAAAAACGTACACTTGTACGTAAGCTTAAAACAGTATCCGCCAAAGCATCAGGGGAAATGGCTGCCAGCGCCATAGCGCTCAACGCGTCATCATCCGGCGCGTAATATGCCTCGTTCATGGCAAATTCGAAACGCGCCATATCTGGAAGATAGGGAAGGGATTGAGCAGGAGCGTACGTGTCAATAAAATCCCCGAACCCTTTACCGTATTGCTGCAAGCAGCCGCCCACAGGTGGCGATTGAATAATAAACGCCCGCGCCATCATCTTCAGAAACTCTTCTCCGACCAGTTTTTCGAGCAACGGAAATGTCGAGACGATATAATCACTCAAACCGCCGACCACATTATTGCGGTAAACCTTCAATCGCTCCGAAACCGCTATCCCTGAATCATCGAAAAGCGCGGCGAAGTCTTCCGGCGGCTGCTCAACCGCCTTTGGCTCATCTAGTAACGTTGTCCTGAAAGTCTCTTGAATATCATGCAGCCGCATAAGACCCCGCGACCTCATCTTCATTCAAGTCAGTATGCGCATAAAGAATATCGCGAGCCTTTGACGCTTCGGCCAATAAGACATCCAGCGTCGGAAAATCCTGATCCCATTCGATTAATGTCGGAACAACGCCAAACCGTTTGACCGCATGTTCATATAAATCCCAAACCGTGTCTTTGACGGGGCGGCTATGCGTATCAACCAGAATGACACCGTCACCGGCCTCTTGCTCGATATGCCCCGCCAAGTGCATTTCTCCGACCGCATCTTTCATCGTGTGATCAATATACTCGTAAGGATCCAGCCCGTGATTATAACTCTGAACATAAATATTATTAAGATCGAGCAATATGCCGCAGCCTGTGCGCTCTGCTGCACGGTTCATAAAATCATATTCACTCATCTCGTTATCTTTGAACGCGATATACGTCGATGGATTTTCGATCAGAATGCGCCGTCCGAAATACTCCTGCGTGCGCTCGATATTTCGGCAAAGCGCATCTAGCGTTTCCTCGGTATAGGGCAGGGGCAACAAATCGTTTAAATGCGCATTCCCGCTTGCACTCCATGAGGCGTGGTCAGAAACATTAAAAGGCTGATACAGATCAATCAGCTCTTTAAACTGACGCAGATGGTTTTCATCAACCGGATGCGTTGAGCCGAGCGACAACCCGACCGCATGCAGGCTCAGTGGATATTTTTTTCTGATCTGTTCCAGAAAATGACGGTGGATGCCGCCGCCAAAATAATTCTCGGGATGAACCTCGACCCAGCCAATCTCCGGCGGAGTCTCAATTATTTCTTCGTAATAAGGATGCCTCAAACCAATGCCCACCGGATCACCCGAGGGCTCAGCCGGTGGACAAGGGGCTACAGATGTCTGCGATAGAGTTGAGGGACGTGCAGACATCTAATTCTCATACGTCTTAAAAACGGAAACTATCCGTTTTTTATTCGTATCAATGTTTCTAGTGATCATGTCCGTCATCTGCATGTTCATCTTCCATTTCCATAGCTGCTTCGTCAGCCTTGGCTTCATTTTCGAATGGCTCCAAAGACCCGCCAACCAGCTTTTCGCAAACACCTTTCGGCAGGGCAATCCACTCTTGACCGCTTCCGTCAACAGTTGCCTGAGCTGCACAGCTGTGCGCACCGTCCGCGCTGCCGCATCCGTTCTTTCCGGCTTTCACAACGCCGTAGCATTTTTCTTTGCCTTTGCTCATGGCATTGGCTTGCGTTGCCAGACCGAAAGTTGTCGCGGCAACGGCACCAACCAACAATGTATTTAAAGCTCTCTTATTCATCTAAAATATTCCTTCTCTTGAGTTTCTCAATGTTAAAAGTTTTGATTATGTGCAGACTTTCGCCCATCACATCGGGATGGTTACATTTTTTTTTAAGCATGAGCGAGTCATTTTTTTACACTGGATTTTTATTGTCCGAAGGCCTAAACCATAAGCAATTGATAAAGGCAAACCAGTGGGCACTATGGAACGTTTTCAGCTGGATAGAAGCGTAATTCCGGACACAGCAAAGGGAACAGTCGTCGTCATAGGAAACTTTGATGGTGTCCACCGCGGGCATTGTGCGTTGCTGGAACGGGCATATGAAATCGCGAAGCAGGAGAATAAAAGACTCTCCGTTCTGACCTTCGAGCCACACCCCCGCGAACTCTTTCGACCTGACGAACCGCCGTGCCGCATAACGCCTTATGATCTAAAGGCCGAACGTCTGGCAAAACAGAATGTGGATGTTTTGTTCCACGCCAAATTTGATTGGGATTTCGCGAGCCTGACACATGAGGAATTTATCGCGCAAATCCTGCAAGACAAACTGGCCGCACACCACATTGTTGTCGGGTTTGATTTTCACTTCGGACAAATGCGAAAGGGCACGGCCGATCATATCCGCAAAGCAGGCATCCCTGTGACGACAATCGAGGAAATCAAGGGCGAGCAAAGAGAGGAGCTTTCCTCCAGCCGCATTCGCCAGTATTTGCGCCGCGGCGATATCGATCAGGCCAACGCGCTGCTCGGCTGGGAATGGGAAATATACGCCAAAGTAATTAAAGGCGATCAGCGCGGGCGCGAGCTTGGCTACCCCACCGCAAACATGGAACTTGGGCAGACCCTGCATCCAGCATACGGCGTCTACGCAACGCTCGCCCGTCTGGAAGGCGAGGACGAATGGCGCATGGCCGCCACCAATATCGGCATCCGCCCGATGTTTGAAACCGAAACGGCATTGGTCGAAACCTTTATCTTTGACTTTGATGAGGAAATCTACGGCCGCACACTGCATGTTAAACCTGTCAAACGCCTGCGCAGCGAGGCAAAATTCGACAATCTCGATGATCTGATTACGCAGATGGAAAAAGACTGCGATCAGGCCAAGCAGATTTTAAAAGACAAAAAATAACGGGCAAATTTAGCGACCTTATGTATAATAAATAAAAAATTTGGGTGATGGATAAATGGCTCGGGATTACGCCAGAATTAATCAGGAATTAGAACAGCTCGCACAAAACTTCAAAGCGCAAGCCGATGTGCCTCGCGCCTCCATTCTCGGCAATGACGGGCGCAGGGCGGTGTGGTCAATCGAACTGGAAGATGGCAGACAGGCTTTTATGTCCGCCCGTCGTTATCCCCATATGAATGACAGCACCTTCGTTGTCGAAGTCGATGCAGATCGCTTTTATTATCACTGGTTGCGATCCTCTGCTCAAACAGGCGGGCATTGCAAACTCCGCGAAGATATGCCTGCCGATTATAAATACGCGCAAGCCGAAGACGGATTTTCGAGCGGGGTAGAAAATCCTGTGCCATTGGCGGAGGTCAATGCATGGACAGCAGAAGACGGAACAGATCACATCGGTTTCAGTAACGGGATTACCCGAAGCTTCTGGCTGCTCTCCAAAGGCGCAAAAAGTTTTCCCGTAGAAACCAATCACCCCGAAAGCGCACAAAAACTCCATGAACTGGCAGGAATAGGAAACGGTCCGGTTTCATTCGAAGAATTTTTTGATGTGCCGGCACATGAGTAAATGCCCATCGAACGCCCCACCACCTGAAATTTTTTAAGTTTCCGCTGCACAACGAAAATAGAACCTGCTATGCCTTGTACTGAGTTGCCAAAAGGACGTGCGCAAAATGGACGTTTTCTTCACATTGTTTTTCAATCTCTTACCGCTCTACGGACTGATCGCGCTGGGCTTTTTTGCCGGACGGTTCTTGAATGTAGATCGCCAGAGCCTTGCAACACTGGCAATATACATCTGTATGCCCATTGTGGTGTTCGGCTTTGTCGTTAATCTGGAATTCCAGCCTGCTTATCTTCTCTTGCCGATTATCATTTTCGTGGTCAGCATCATCACAGGCGTAGTCTTCTATGCTGTGGGTCTAAAGACATACGGTGACAGCACGGCAAACCTGATGGCCATGTGTTGCTCGATGGGGAATACAGGGTATTTCGGCTTGCCGCTGGTCTTCCTGTTTTTCAATGAACAGCAAACCGCCATTTACATTTTCATGATGCTCGGCGGCTCGGTTTACGAAGCAACAGGCGGCTATTATCTGGCAGCACGCGGCGCTTTCGATGTAAAAACCAGCCTGAAAAAACTTCTCCGCTTTCCGGCACTCTACGCAATCATAGCAGGCTTCATAATCAACCAGATGGCATTGGAACCGCCCGAACTCTTCTGGACATATTGGAATTATTTTAAGGGCGCATATGTGGTGTTGGGTATGATGATCGTGGGCGCAGCACTGTCAGGTGTACGCAAACTGGTCTTCGGCCCGCGCTTCATGCTGTTTGTCTTCCTCGGCAAATTTGTGGCATGGCCGGCGCTGATCTTTGCGTTTGTATGGCTCGACCGCACGGTCATGGGCTGGTACGCCGAAGATATCCACAAACTGATCCTGATCATGTCGCTTGTCCCGCCTGCCGCCAACATCGCTGCTTTCGCGGCACAGATGAACATCATGCCGGAAAAGGCCGCGACAACCATCCTCGTCGGAACCATCTTTGCGCTGGTTTACATTCCATTGATGATCGGCTTACTGGGAATAGAATAAAAAAAATCAGACGCTGCGCTTTAATTAGAAGACGCGCCGTTTTGATTGTATTGCATAGCAGCTATGCAATTTTAACGCTCCTCAAAACCGCAGAAATCAAGGTATAACACCTACCTCGAAGGGCAAGCATAGCCCGCTACCCTTCACAAAAAGATACACTCTTTTTACCACAAGTTTGATTTTACCCTAAAGGCAGGGATCCCTCCGACCCCACACACCCTCGGGATCCCTGTCTTCCTTTTTTTAAAATCCTAAACATCAGCCAAACATTGCCGAAATCACACAAATGCCGTATCGTATGGGGCATGAGAGATATTTTGGACAGCGCAGCGCAGGGCGCACAATTCGTTGTGTTGGGGGATACGGCCCACAACATCGTTCCGCTCGCGCCGATTACCGACAATGTCGATGTCCTCACCGCCAACGGCCAGACCTACCTGTTCGTGGAACAGCATTACGCTCTACAGCCGATCATTGAGCAGCTGCGCGACGGCACACTCCCTCCCGAGGGGTTTACCCAGTTCAGCAACCATTTTAACGATAACGAATTCTGGGGCCATACCGACCTCTCCGATCTGATCGTGGAGGCCACACAGGCCGGTATGCATGTCGTCGCGTTTGATACCCGTACGCCGGGGGAACTAGGTTACGATCCCGCTTTCGATGTGTCTCCCGATCAACTGCCGGGCTACCCGCCGGAACTCTTGCCCGCGATCCAGGCAGCGTATGACTCCCGCGGTGAAACCAGCTTCGATGAGCGCAGCGCGACCTTCATCCGTGAAGTCGCGGGTGATGAACGCGCGAGCGTCTTCGTCGGCAACGCCCATATCCACGGCGGTCACGCTGACGGAACGCCGGAAAACGATCTTGACGGCTTTCTGGGCGAAGACAACACCGCCCGCGTGACGATGTTCTATGATATGGAGCAGGCCGTCGCCTATATGAACGGCGAGGACAGCGCCACCCGCAATCTGGCCTGCGCCGCCGAGGACCGTCCGGATTTTGTCTTTGTCGCTGCGGAGGGTGCACAATTTGCGACGCCGTCGGCACTGGAACGTGGCTTCGGTATAGAGGGTATGCGCGTTGCCGATCTGCCCGCCCCGTGCTTCGACCCTGAAAACCAGCCCGTGCTGCCCCAAGACTCCGACCCCGCGCCGCTGACAACGCCCTTCAGACCGTAAAATGGACGAAGAAGACAACGAAAGAAGACCCGATCAAAATATAATTGATGAAGCAAAAGCTCTTCATGAGGCGAAGTATTATTGCTCCGACTTTGAACTTTACAAGCGCATTGAAGATCATGTTTGGAAATTGATCGACCCTCTAATCAAAAAGAAAAATCCTGACGCACTTTTCCTGAAATGTATGATGACGACATATCCGGACGGTATAGAAGCGGAGGAAATGGATCGAATTCATCGACAATATCTACGTGACGCGGCAGATGCGGGAAGTGTGGAGGCAAAGTTCCGTCTGGCCTGCGATTTGGACGAAGATAGAACGCGAGAAGAAGCCTCGGCGCTTTTCAGAGAGGCCGCAGAAGCAGGACACCCTTACGCCATGTGGTGCCACGGTTTGAACTTGTATGGTGGCACGGGTCAAAAACAGAATAAAGAACTTGGGATGGAATACGTCAAAAAGGCCGCCGAAAACAAATTTGAGGGCGCCTTGTGGTTTATGAATCAGGTTTATTCCACGGGGACACATGGATTTCCTAAAGATGAACAAAAAGCAGCTTATTATTTAAAAAGATTGTCTGATAAAGATGTCATTAATTACTAATAATCTTACAAAACTTGATCTTTCCGCCGCCTGCGGTCATAGTGGCGGTATGACACAGGATATGCGCATCATTATCCGAATTATGAACCCGGCTCACGCCACAATATGCCTGAACACAGGCAAGTGAGTCCGGGTAAAACGTCTTGATCTGTTTTTGACCGACAAGGCGGCTTGTACTTTCCCAAAAAATAATTAGATTACAAAGCGTTCACACGATGATTGTTGTGATGGCGCGATGACGAGAAACAGAAAATAAAAGTTATGACTGATACGACAGACCGGAAGAATACAAACGAGAATAAAGAAAAAGCAGATGAATACCGCCAGACGGTCTTCTTGCCGAAAACCGAATTCCCGATGCGCGGCGGCCTGCCCCAGAAGGAGCCGGAGATCATCAACAAGTGGAACACCGAAAACCTGTATCAAAAGATGCGCGATGCGGGGAAGGGCAAGGAAAAATACATCCTGCATGACGGCCCTCCATACGCGAACGGCAACATCCACATCGGTCACGCGGTCAATAAAATCCTCAAAGACGTTGTGGTTAAGTCCTACTCCATGATGGGCTATGACGCGCCCTACGTGCCGGGTTGGGATTGCCACGGCCTGCCGATCGAATGGAAGATCGAGGAGAAATACCGCGCCGAAGGCAAGAACAAGGACGATGTCGATATCCTGACCTTCCGCGAGGAATGCCGCAAATTCGCCCGTGAATGGGTCGGCGTGCAGAGCGAACAATTCCAGAGATTGGGCGTAACCGGAGACTGGAACGATCCCTACCTGACCATGACCAACCCCGCCGAAGCGGCTATCGTCAAGGAAATCCACAAATTCGCCCTGAACGGAGGCCTGTATAAGGGGCTGAAACCCGTCATGTGGTCGACGGTCGAGAAAACCGCGCTCGCCGAAGCCGAAGTCGAATACGCCGAACACAAATCCATCACCGTCTGGGTGAAGTTCCCTGTTGTGGAAACGAAGGACGAGCGCCTAAAAGATGCAAACGTCGTTATCTGGACGACAACCCCGTGGACGCTGCCATCCAACCGCGCGGTCGCCTACGGTCACTTTAACTACGTTGCCATGAAAATCGGCGCAGTCGAAGAGGGCGGAAAGGCCACTGTCGGTGATGTCCTGATCGTTGCCGAAGAACTGCTGGAACAGGTCTGCAAGGATGCCAAAATCACCGAACATGAAATCGTCCACGAACTAAAGGGCGAGGACTTCGAAGGCACAATCTGCGCGCATCCGTTGCGCGGTCAAGCTGAGAATGGTTACTTTGATTATGATGTGCCGATGCTCTACGCCGACTTCGTCACAACCGAAGCGGGTACAGGCTTTGTGCATACCGCACCCTCACACGGTGCGGACGACTTTATCCTTGGAAAAGAACACGGTCTGGAAATCACCGACAACGTCACCGACGACGGGAAATTCAGACCCCACGTGCCGCTGTTCGCGGGACTGGAAATCTATGACCAGAACGGCAAGATGGGGCCGGGCAACTTCGCCCCGATCAAGGCGATCGAGGAGGCCGGAATGCTGGTCGCCAAGGGCTCCGTCCGTCACGAATACCCGCATTCATGGCGCTCGAAAGCGCCCGTGATTTTCCGCGCAACCCCGCAATGGTTTATCGCGATGGACAATGATCTCAACCTACGCGAAAAGGCGCTGAATGCAATTAAGGACACGAAATGGGTGCCCGCGAAAGGCGAAGCGCGCATCACCGCGATGATCGAAAAACGCCCCGACTGGTGTATCTCACGCCAACGCGCATGGGGTGTGCCGATCGCGCTGTTCCTGCACAAGGAAACGGGCGAGGTTCTTGTCGATGCCGATGTGTTCGAACGCATCTCCGATATCTTCGAATCCGAAGGCTCCGACGCGTGGTGGTCTGAAAACCCGCAAAAATTCCTCGGTGATAAATACAAGGCCGAAGACTACACGCAAGTGTTCGACATCGTTGACGTCTGGTTTGAATCCGGCTCGACCCACGCCTTCGTCTGTGAAGCGCGCGAAGAACTGCGCCGCCCAGAAGGCAAGCGCACGGCAAACCTCTACCTCGAAGGCTCCGACCAGCACCGCGGCTGGTTTCATTCGTCCTTGCTCGAAAGCTGCGGCACACGCGGCACCGCGCCTTATGATGCGGTCTTAACGCACGGCTTCGTGTTGGATGAAAAGGGCTACAAAATGTCCAAATCGCTGGGCAACGTCGTCGATCCGCTAAAGGTCATGGAGCAGAGCGGGGCGGACATCCTGCGCCTCTGGACGCTAACCTCCGATTACGCAGAAGACATCCGCATCGGAAAGGACACACTCAAAAACACATCCGATCTGTACCGCCGTATCCGTAACACGCTGCGCTTCCTGCTCGGCGCGCTCGACGGCTTTACGAAGGATGAAGCGGTTGAATTCTTCGATGATCCGAAACAACTCCCCGAGCTGGAGCAATACGTCCTGCATATGCTGGCCGAAATGGATGAATTCGTGCGCGACTGCATCACGAATTACGAATTCGGCAAACTGGCCAACCGCCTGCACCATTTCTGTAACAACGACCTCTCGGCGTTCTATTTCGATATCCGGAAAGACTCGCTCTATTGCGACCGCCCCGATGACGAAACCCGCCGCGCTTGCCGTTCGGTCATGGCTGTGATCTTCAACGGGTTAAGCGCGTGGCTCGCCCCGATCTTATGCTTCACCGCCGAAGAAGCATGGCAGCACCGCCCCGCAGGTGTCTTCGAACACGTCGACAGCGTGCATTTGCGCGAATTCCCCGAAGTACCGAAAGGCTGGAAGAATGATGAACTGGCGAACAAATGGAGCGAAATCCTGAAGGCACGTAAGGCTGTTCTCGAAGCCATCGAACCGCTGAGAGCGGAAAAAACAATCCGCTCCTCCTTGGAGGCAAGCGTCACACTCAAAACCGACGTCGCAGAGGTTGAAGCCATCGCGGACGAGATGGCAGATATCTGCATCGTCTCAACCCTCACTCTTGAGAAGGGCGATGAAGCCGTCAGCATCAAAAAAGCCGAAGGCGCAAAATGCGAACGCTGCTGGAAAGTCCTGCCCGAAGTCAGCGAGGATACTGGCCTGTGCAACCGCTGCGCCGATGCCGTTGAAGCTCTCAAGAAAAGCAGCAAGGCGGCCTGATAATGCATCGTCGTATGTTTGAAAAAGCTGGAGATGTAACAGCTATTTTAGAATCAGATGCTGCCAAAGTGATTATCGGCAATAATTATGAACGCTACAAGAAACTGTGGATTCAACAATACGAAGTGGCATTTCATAGACGCGAAAAAGTAACAGCTAAAGGCAAGTACAATTTATTAGCTATCTGCTGTGCACCTGTCTGGTGGGCATACCGAAAATTATATGGATTGTATTTTGGCTTTCTTGCGGCATTTGCCGTGCTGATGTTCTATTGTGAATATTATCAAGTTGATTTGCCCAATATCAGTGTAGGTATTTTGATAATTGGTTTATACGCAAATGAAATTTACTTTGAAGTAATGGTCAAGCGCGTGAGGAAATACGAAAGCCTGCCGGAACAGAAAAAAGCAAAATTTTTGAAACTGTATGGTGGTACTAGTGAGCTTTTCGGAGCCTTATCACCATTTATTTTCGTAGCCACTGTAGGGGCAGTGATAGAGGCAGCGGACTTGTTAAATAACTGATGTTATTTTCATTTATGACAATAAAGGCAAATCAATGCCTTCCAGGTAATTAGGCGTGCCAAATATAAACCAAAATGGATTCCCGCTTCCGCGGGAATGCCGTACAGGTTAACTCTATTGCCTATGGCGCATCCCCACACCCACTAGAGCATCCCCGCGAACGCGGGGATCCACACGAAAGAGTCAATAGAACCCTAATCCCCCTTAATCCCCAGCCCTTTGGACTGACGTTTCAGCCAGTCACGAATATGCGGCTTGCCGTATTTTTCCTCGTACTTCTCGTAATATTGCTGGTGATAGTTTTCCGCCAGCCAGAACGTTGTCGCAGGTTCCAGAGTCGTGACAATCGGCTTTTTGTAAACGCCGTCTTTGGTCACTTTCTCGATCATCGCCTGTGCGGCCTTTTTCTGTTCTTCATCCAGATAAAACACGGTCGAGCGGTATTGCGTGCCGACATCCACACCCTGCCGGTTGAGCTGCGTCGGATCATGTGCCTTTGTGAAAAAGTAATCCAGCAACCCTTCATACGTAATCTGGTCAGGATCATAAGTAATCTCGACGGCTTCCGCATGGCCGGATTTGCCATCATGCATATCCTCGTAGCGCGGGTTATCAAGCGACCCGCCGATATACCCTACGCGGGTATACAAAACACCATCCTTGCCGCGGAATTCACTCTCAAGACACCAGAAACAACCACCGGCTAGAATGGCAACCGGATAGTCGTCGGGCTTGGACTCCATGAGGTCATCGCTCAGCTTACGCCCCATAACATCGCTGGCCAGCAGCGGCGGGCGCATAAAAGTAATCGCAAGTACTCCGGCTGCAACCAGAAGTATGAATAGTGATAAAAACCGCATAAGAACGCTCCAGTTTTTTGTTTTTTTTTGGATAATATGGCGTATAGTTTGCATATTACATTTAATTAAAAGTCATTATTACATTCGTAGGCAGAGACCGATATGTTTCTGAAAAAAAACAAACCTCTCAATCACGAGGACAGACCGCAAGGCGTAGAGCCGAATACCATCATTATGCATTACACGGGAATGGAAACGATGGAGGCGGCGCGGGATCGCTTGACCGACCCTGAAAGCAAGGTCAGCGCCCATTACCTTGTCGACGTGAACGGCGCGGTGCAGAACCTTGTTCCCGAGGAAAAACGCGCATGGCACGCGGGAGTATCCTATTGGAAGGGTGAAACGGACATAAATTCCTATTCCATCGGAATCGAAATCGTAAACAAGGGGCATGAATTCGGCTACGAGCCGTTTCCCGCCGAGCAGATGCAGGCCGTGCTGGAATTGGCGCAAGGAATACAGCAACGCTTTGATATTGAATACGTTTTAGCGCATAGCGACATCGCCCCCGAGCGCAAAATCGACCCCGGCGAATTATTTCCGTGGGAATGGCTGGCGGGGTTTGGAGTCGGCATGTGGCCAAAACCCACCGAAGCAGACCACGCGACGGCCGAAGAAATCGCCTGTAACGACTACAAGGTTGAACGAATGCTAACACAATACGGCTATAACCCCATGGGTGCTTATGTTGACGTGGTGAGCGCATTTCACCGTCACTATGCCCCCGAAAAATTCCAGACAGGCGAACAGGAAACCGTTGATACGCAAACCGTCGTACGCCTTGTCTCTCTCATCCGTCAATCGGGCGGAAAAATCGAAGCCTAAACCTACAAAAAGTTTGCATTCAGAAGCATTTACATGCATTTTGTGCGCTCCAGAAAGCCGGATGGCCGCTGCGTTCGCAAGAGCGTAGAGGAAAGTCCGGGCTTCACGGAAAAACGGCGCCGGGTAACACCCGGGAGCAGGGAACTGCGACGGAAAGTGCCACAGAAAACAAACTACCGCCTTTCGAGGCGGAAAAGGTGAAAAGGTGCGGTAAGAGCGCACCGCGCGACTGGTAACAGGAGCGGCATGGTAAACCCCGCCGGAAGCAAAACCAAATAGGGGCTGCACGTAACTCTAGGGTTACAGGTTTTTTTCGGACCCGCAGCCCGGGTAGGTTGCTTGAAGTGATCGGTAACGGTCATCCCAGATGAATGGCCATCACGCCTTCGGGCGTACAGAACCCGGCTTACAGGCTTTTTGGACTTTATACTTTGAAAAACCGCCCCGAAAACACGAGGCGGTTTTTCTAATTCATTTAATCATCGCCTTTATCAGACGTTGTGTTGCCCGTTTTAGCCGTTCTCTTAAGAGGAATTTTTTCGGACTTTGAGGCGAAACCCCTGATCCTTCTCCTCCGTGGCAGTACTTACGCAAGAATACAAAATCGTACCCAGAAATAAGCCACCGCTGATGGCCAGAACAAGCATAAGTAGTGTCATTAACATGGTTACCCCCACACACTTATTAACTGCTTGTTGACAATATTATGACTAACAACATATTTCCGTAATGTCAAATTTTGACATAAAAAAAGCACTTTGAAAGGCAAAAAAGCACAAATAATGCACTAAAGTACTAATATAATGCTTTTGTATAGGGCTAGTGTCTTCAAAAAATTGATCCAAATGAATAAGTTTTCATAATAAAAATAAAAAATATTCAAAAATAATGACATAAACTAATTATTCCACACTTATCCATAGAGTTATCTACAGGCTGTAAGCGGCAGCAAAAAACTGTTGTTTATGAGGGAATTACCAAGGCTTTTGGTTGACGTCCCAAGTAATCCCATGATATCCCATAAGAGACCATATGCGACCAAATAGGGGAGGTTTGTGTGTGGCTGTGACCGGCGAGGGGGGTATCTTCGCTGGCAGGTTGTTTGTTATTGGGGGTTTTTTGGCGCTCTTTGTTTCGACATTTACGAACAAGGTGGATAAGAAAGGTCGGGTATCTGTGCCCGCTCCGTTTCGCGCGTCTCTGGGTGATCAGCTCCCGCTTGGAATTGTCATTTTCCGTTCTCACCAATATGCCTGCCTCGAAGGCTTTGACTGGGCGCGCATGGAAGATATTAGCGAGCGTCTTGAGCATTACGATCTCTTTTCCGAAGATCAGGATGATCTCGCCACAGCCGTTTTTGCCGAAAGTGTGCACCTTCAATGCGACGGCGAGGGGCGCGTTATGCTTCCTGCCGAATTAATGTCTGCTGCAAATATTACCGATCATGCAACCTTTGTCGGTTTGGGCAAAAAATTCCAGATATGGAGCCCTAAAACATTCGAAAAGCGTAAAATCGAAGCGCGTTCCAAGGTTCTTGAAAAACGCCTGACCATTCCATCATCCAAAAACGGAGGGGCGTCATAATGGTCGAAGCGGCTCATTCAAACGAACATTATCCCGTCATGCTGCCCGAAGTTCTGGCTGCGCTCAATCCGAAAGACGGCGGCGTTTATGTCGACGGCACATTCGGTGCGGGCGGCTATACGCGGGCAATTCTCGAATCTGCCGACTGCACGGTCATTGCAATTGATCGCGATCTAAGTGTCATGAAACATCTTCAGCCCTTAAAAGATAAATACGGCGAGCGCCTTGTTTTCGTGCATGGCCGTTTTGGGGATGTAAAAAAACTTTTGTCCGGCAGCGGTTTTACAAAGGTTGACGGGTTTGTAATGGATTTGGGAATCTCATCCATGCAAATTGATCAGGCCGATCGTGGCTTTTCCTTCCGCTTTGACGGGCCGCTGGATATGCGTATGGATTCAGAGGCCGATATTCCCACTGCTGCGGATCTGGTCAATACCGCGGGAGAGGCTGAATTGGCCGATATCATCTACAAATATGGCGAGGAGCGACACTCCCGCCGTGTTGCCAAACGTATCGTGCAGCGGCGCGCCGAAAAGAAGTTCGAGACCACGCAAGAGCTCGCCGATCTTGTGCGTGCTGTTGTTCACAAGTCCCCTAAAGACAAAACCGATCAGGCAACCCGCACATTTCAGGCGCTCCGCATTGCCGTTAACAATGAGCTGGGCGAGTTGGAATCTGCGCTCGCATCATCCCCTGACATTCTGAATGCAGGGGGCCGACTGGTCGTTGTCACATTCCATTCCCTCGAAGATTCAATCGTCAAACGCTTTATCCGTGAAAAATCGGGCCGCACGAAAAGCGTTTCCCGCCATATGCCTGTTCAATCCGTCGATGAGCAGCGCGATATCCTGTTCCTCGCCGTCTACAACAAAGCCGTTAAACCATCCGAAAAAGAAGTATCCGAAAACCCGCGCTCCCGTTCCGCAAAACTGCGAGCCGCCGAGCGCACCTCAGTCGGATCATCTGCAAAGGGGGAGTCATGAAAAAATCTTTCCTGATCAAAATCGGCGTTTTTCTGCTGGTCTGCGCCAGTGCAGGAACATTGATGAGCATCAGCCAGCAGGTGCAGCGTGCCGAGCGCGATCTTGTACGTCTTGAACTGTCAATCGCCCGCGAGCAGGAAGCGCAAAAGGTGCTGCAAGCCGAATGGGGATTCCTGAACCGCCCCGAACGAATAGAGGCTCTAGCCAAGCAACATTTAGGCATGGTCTCGCCTTCACCCGAAGATATCCTGCCCGGAACATCCGTCTTTTCAGATATGCCGTTCGTGGCCTCATTCCATCATCAAAGAGATGGTGTCATCAGACACGATATTTCCTATCCGCCCTATGATCTCACGTTAGAGGCACCTGAATCCGAAGCATCCAGAATGCAATCCGCCAGACCGTTTCCGGTCACCGTCCCCCGCAAACCTCTTGATATCTACCGTATTGAACCCGCCGCAGGCGAAGGGGGCGTTGAGTGATTTTTAGCCGCTTCAAACGCAACCCCATAAGATCGGATGGCAAACAGAACAGCCATCTGGAGCTTGCGTATGGGCGGTTGGTCATGTTGATGGTGGTATTCTTCGCTGCGTATGCGGTTCTGGCATTACGTGTGGTTGACCTGATGGTCATTCAGGCCGAGGTCAGTGTGGATCGTAAAAACAAGGCCGAACTGGCGGAACTGACAAGATCGGAAGGCCTCATTAAACACGTGCGCCGTGGAAACATCTATGACCGCAACGGTGTCCTGCTCGCCACCAGCCTGAAAACACCGTCCCTTTATGCCGATCCGGAACTGATACTGAACAAAAAGAAAGTTGCCAGGGCCGTTGCTGATCTTTTTCCCGACTTAAGCTATGAAAAAGTCTTCAAGGAAATCGATGTCGACGGCCGCTACGCGTGGCTGCGTGGAAATCTCTCGCCCGAACAGCAATACAAAATTCTTGAAATCGGAGAGCCGGGCCTTGCCTTCGAATACGCGGACAGCCGCATCTACCCCCTCGGTGATGTCGCCGCGCACATGGTCGGTTACACCGATCGCGATAATCGCGGCCTTGCAGGCATAGAACGCAGCTTTAACGAAACATTGGAGCAGGGCAAAGATGTGAATTTGACAATTGATATCCGTCTTCAACATGCCCTTCGCCGCGAAGTACAAAACGCCATAAACGACTTCACCGCAAAGGCAGGTATGGGCTTGATCATGCACGCCAAAACAGGTGAGGTTATTGCCGCCGCATCACTGCCGGATTATGACCTGAACTTTAGCCGCGTCTACGCCGCCGAGCCGAAGAAATACTATGAAATCCTTCTCAACCGCTTAACGCTGGGTGTTTACGAGCAAGGCTCTGTCTTCAAAATATTCACAACTGCAGCACTATTCGAAACGCAAGATACACCGATGTCGCACACTTACGATGCGCGCAAACCGTTGAAGGTTGATCGTTTTACAATCAACGACTATCACGCCAAAAAGCGCGTGATGACCGTGCCCGACGTGTTCATAAACTCGTCCAATATCGGATCTGCCCTCATGGCGCAGCATGTTGGTGAAGATAATCTCAAAAGCTTCTTCAGTGATCTCGGTTTGATGGAAAAAATGGATTTCGATATTCGCGAAGTCGGTGCGCCGATCCTTCCAAATCCGTGGGCAAATTCGACAACGGCCACCATTTCCTATGGTCATGGTCTGTCCGTAACTGCTATGCAGGTGTGTGCCGCAATGGCCACCGTCGTCAACGGCGGATTCCGCGTTAAACCAAAGCTTACAAGTCACGAGAACAAATACGCCTTGCCCATGTCTTTCCGCATTTTGTCCGAAGATACATCCGAAAAAATGCGGAAATTGTTGCGCCTGAACGTCACGAACGGAACCGGAAAAAGCGCCGATATCGAGGGTTACTACGTCGGCGGTAAAACCGGAACGGCTGAAAAAAGCGCGGGCAAAAAAGGTTACGACCGCAAACGCCTGCTCTCATCCTTTATCGCGGCATTCCCTATGGATGATCCCGAATACATTGTCTACATCATGATCGATGAACCCAAGGGCAACAAAAAATCATACGGCTACGCTACGGGCGGATGGGTCGCTGCGCCCGCAGTCGGAAATGTCATCTCGTCCATGGTTGCCATTCTCGGCCTTAAGCCCGATGTGAAAACCGCCTACAACGATATTGGCCAAACACTCGTCCGCTATCTTCACCCTGATGACAGAGGAGGGAAAAAACTTGCCTCTTACAGATAGTAGAAAAGAACAGGTTGCCTTGGACGTAAGCCACATCAAGGGTGTAACGCAGGACAGCCGTGCCGTTAAGGAAGGCTTCCTCTTCGCCGCTCTCAAAGGCAAGAACCATCACGGCATGGACTTTATCGCGGATGCGATCAAAAACGGCGCTACACATATCCTGATGGACAAGAACGCAAAGCTTCCGAAAGATATGGATGTTACTGGAGTAACTTTGTTCAAAGTACCAAACGCCCGCCAGACTTTCAGCTATATCGTCTCGGATTTCTATCGGGAGCAGCCGGATGTGATTGTTGCCGTGACAGGCACCAACGGGAAAACCTCCGTCGTCAATATTGTTGACCAGCTATGGCACGCCCTCGGTTATTACGCGGCAAGCCTCGGCACCCTCGGCACAAGAATAGGGCTGCAACGTGAATCAACCGCCAGCATGACAACCCCCGATCCCGTTACACTCCATGAAGCTTTAAAGGAGTTGCAGGAAGGCGGCGTGACGCATCTGGCTATGGAAGCCTCAAGTCACGGTCTCGATCAATACAGGCTTGACGGCGTTCACATTGATGCAGCCGCTCTGACCAACATCACACATGATCACCTTGACTATCACGGCTCTCTCGAAGCCTACAAACTCGCCAAGCTCCGCCTGATCACAAAGGTGTTGGACTATGAAAGCCCCGTTGTCCTCAACGCGGATCTGGAAGAGTATCAAGCCATAAAGAACATGGCGCTTGGTGCGGGGCACAGTGTCATCAGCTATGGCAAAAGCGGCGAAGAAATAAAACTGCTGGAAGTAAAATCCTTGCCGCACGGGCAAGACCTAAAACTCCGTATCGAAGGCGAAGAATACGAAACACGAATCCCGCTTGTCGGAGAGTTTCAGGCAATGAATGTCATCTGCGCACTTGGACTTGTGCTCGCAACCGAGCAAACCGAAAGTCTGGAACGTAAAGAAAAAATCAAAGTCCTTATCAAGGCAATACAGCATTTACGTCCCGTCGAAGGCAGGCTTCAACGCGTCAATATTCCCCGCAACGTATTTGTAGATTACGCGCATACACCTGATGCGCTCGAAGCCTCGTTGAAAGCGCTACGCCCCCACACCAAGGGCAGGCTCTATTGCGTATTCGGCTGCGGCGGTGACCGTGATAAGGATAAACGCCCCGTCATGGGTGAGATCGCAGCGCGTCTGGCCGATAAGGTGATCGTCACCGATGACAACCCGCGCTCTGAAAAACCCGAAGACATCCGCAAACAAATCATCGCGGGCGCAAAGAAAGCTGAAAATATCGAAGAAGTTGCGGCGCGTAATGAGGCCATCCTCAGCGCCCTTAAACAGATGACGGAAAATGATTTACTGCTGGTTGCCGGAAAAGGGCACGAGCAGGGACAGGAAATCAACGGCGAAGTCCTGCCTTTCAATGATTTGGAAGAAATAAAGAAAGCCGCCAAAACCATTTAAACCACCTCTAACCAACCTTTTAACCAAACGCTAAGCACATTTAAGAACCTTGGGAGTAACAGAGTAAAATGATTGAGAACAACCGCTTTTACTGGTCGATATTAAAAACAAAAAGCGTAACGGTCAGTGTCCAGCCCCGCGAAACAACCAAAGGCGTTGTCTTTCGCGTCAAAAGTCTTGTCGATATCGGACAGGGGCGTCAAACGGTCTTCCTTGAAAACTTGGAATCCCCGAGGGTGATGGCACGTTCCCCGATAACAGCCAGCGACGAATTAGCTGTACCGTTCAAAATGGGCAATCTGGATTTTGTCTATACGGCGCGCAAGAATCCTGCTCTAAGAGAAATCAGCGGAATTATCTCCGATCTTTACAAAGACGCAAAATTGGAAAAGATAGTTCCCGAAGTTTTGTCACCAGGCGACCTCTTGGTGTTTAAACAGGACGGTGACAGTCAGGGTATTAAACTTGTCGACACGTTGCGTGTTGTGAACGATAAAAACTGTGTGAAAGGCCGATACGGGCATGTTGTTTAATATACTACCGCAATTAGGGGTTTATTTCGGCCCGTTTAACTTATTCCAATACGTGACCTTCCGCACGGGCGGGGCAATCATGACGGCGCTCGTTATCTGCTTCATCATTGCCCCGAAAATGATCCGCTGGCTTAAGGCCAAACAAAAAGAAGGTCAGCCGATCCGTGATGATGGCCCCGAAACCCACCTCGCGAAAGCAGGCACGCCAACGATGGGCGGCCTGATGATCCTGATATCTGTAACCGTCAGCACCTTGCTATGGGCCGATTTAACGAATGCCTATGTTTGGTGGTCTCTAATTGTGATGGTCGGCTACGGTTGCATCGGCTTTATGGATGACTTCTTGAAACTAACAAAACGCAACACCAAGGGACTCCCCGGTAAAATGAAGATTGCCGCCCAACTGGGAATAGGGCTGGCCGCAACACTAGGCATCATGTATACACTGCCGCCGGAGTTTAGCACGCATATCGCACCGCCGTTCTTTAAAAACGTGCTTTGGAATATCTCATGGTTCTTTATCCCGTGGTCGCTCGTTGTCATGATTGGCGCTTCAAACGCCGTGAACCTGACGGACGGGCTGGACGGACTGGCCATTGTTCCCGTTGCAATCGCCTGCGCTTGTTTTGGTCTGATCGCCTATCTGGTCGGCCACTCCGTACATGCCCCGTATTTGTACATTCCCTACGTCCCCGGCACGGCCGAGCTTTCCATCATTTGCGGAGCCATGATCGGCGGCGCGATGGGCTTCCTTTGGTACAATGCACCGCCCGCATCCATCTTCATGGGCGATACGGGATCGCTCGCCATGGGCGGACTCCTCGGAACAATTGCCGTCATTACAAAACACGAAATCGTCCTTGCCATTGTCGGCGGGCTTTTTGTACTTGAAACCGTTTCTGTGATAGTACAGGTGATGTCTTTCAAACTGACAGGAAAGAGGGTGTTTGCAATGGCACCTATTCATCACCATTTCGAGAAAAAAGGCTGGTCCGAGCCGACCATTGTTATTCGCTTCTGGATCATCGCGTTCATTCTGGCACTCATCGGCCTCGCAACCCTGAAGCTGAGATAGAGAAAAACACAGGCAACACCATGATTGACTTGAAATCATATGCACAAACGCTTGAGAAAAAGAAAGTTCTGGTCGTCGGCCTCGGCAAGACCGGCATGTCCGCACTCAAATCATTGAAACAGGCCGAAATCGATGTTGTTGCCTACGACGATAACCCTGACAGGATGGAAGGCATAGAAGTTCTAGGAGTACAGGTTTTAAACGAAGATCTGCAGGATTTTTCCGAATTTGACTGCGTGATCATGTCGCCCGGTATACCGTTGACGCATCCCGAACCGCACCGCCTTGTCACAAAAGCGCAGGAGGCGGGAATAGAGGTTATCGGTGATATCGAGGTTTTCTACCGTAACGGGATCACAAGCAAAACCATTGGCATTACGGGCACAAACGGAAAATCAACCACCTCCGCACTGACGCATCACATTCTGGAACACAACGGAAAGAAAGCCGTACTCGGCGGCAACATCGGCAATCCCGTTCTGGATATAGATATGCCCGCGGGCGAAAGCTTCGCCGTTCTCGAGATGTCATCCTACCAGATTGATCTATGCCCGACCTTCCGCCCCGATATTGGTGTGGTCATGAATGTCAGCTCCGATCATATTGACCGCCACGGTAGTGTCGAGGAATACGCCGCAGTAAAACGCAAAATCGTCGGTGCAAACGATAGCGGCTATAACGGTGGAACGGCCATCATCTGCACGGACGATGATTACACGCGCCAAATCTATGCCGATGTGAAGGAGGAGGGGTTGCACCGCGTCATTCCAGTCTCCGTCTTGCGTAAGGAAGAAGAGGGCGTCTATGTTAATAATGGTATCCTTATCGACGATATCGGTGAAAACCCCGTCGAAGTCGGCGATCTGGCCGAACTGGTCAAGCTCAAAGGCGGCCACAACCACCAGAACGCAGCCTGCGCATATGCTGTTGCCAGAATTGCGGGACTAAAACCCGACGAAATCTTCGAAGCCATGAAAACCTTTAAGGGACTGCAGCACAGACAATATCTTGTGCGCACGATAAACGGCGTTGCCTATATCAACGATAGTAAAGCCACGAACGGCGACGCCGCATCCATGGCTCTCGACTGCCACAACAACATTTACTGGATTCTCGGCGGACGAAGAAAAGAAACAGGCCTGAAGGGGCTGGAAATTTTCGCCGACCGCATCCGCCATGCCTTCCTGATCGGTGAAGCCGCCGAAGACTTTGGGGAATGGATGGACAATTTCGGTATTGAATACACGCAATGCGGCAAACTGGATAAAGCCGTCGAAGCCGCGCACGATATGGCGCAAAAGGGGCGCGGCCAGCCGGGCGGCGCGGGAACAGTTCTGTTTTCCCCCGCATGCGCATCATTCGACCAGTTTAAATCCTTTGAGGATCGTGGCCAGAAATATACAGATCTGGTAATGTCATTAGAGGAAGAATCCTGATGCTCCGCTAAACGTCCTGCCTACTAGTCCTACATTGAGCCCCGCCTAGAAAACCCGTAAAGAAAATGAGTACCACAGGAACCGCACAACCGTTTTCAAGAACCGACCGCTCCCGTCTTGGTGCATGGTGGTGGACGGTTGACCGTGCCATGCTCTCGGCAGTGTTCTTCCTCGCGCTCTTCGGATTGGCGATGATTTCGACGGCAAGCCCGCCCGTTGCTCAAGACCTCGGCTATCATGATTATCATTTCCTGTTTAAGCAGGTTATCTTCCTTGTTCCCGCATTGTTTCTGATGCTCGGGATATCAATGCTCAACCCGCGCACGATCTGGCGCTTGGGCAGTATTATGCTGCTGGGCTGTATCGCCGCGCTAATTCTGACGCTCTTTATCGGAATAGAAATCAAGGGCGCAAGACGATGGTTGCCGCTGCTCGGTGTCTCCCTACAGCCGAGCGAATTCATAAAACCCGCCTTCGCCGTTGTCGCAGCATGGCTCATTGCCCTGAACAAATCCGAATGGCGAAAGGTCGGCGGCCATAAAAAGCCCGAGCAACAAACCGCACGGCGCTGGTTCACCGCCTCAAAGGACGATTTTTCAGGGTATTATCTCGTCATGGCCATATACGGCTTGATCGTGATGCTGCTTATGATGCAGCCCGACCTCGGGATGAGCGTTGTTGTGACATGTGTCTTTGCCACTCAAATCTTTCTCGCAGGGCTGCGCCTCAGATATCTGGCATTGTTGATGCTCATCGGCCCGATGCTGCTTGCGAGCGCTTACGCATCCCACCCGCACGTCAAAAGCCGTATCGATCGGTTCTTCTATCCCGAAAGCGGCGATACCTATCAGGTTGATAAATCTCTCGAAGCCTTCAAAACAGGCGGTATTACGGGCGCAGGGCCGGGGCAGGGTTCTGTGAAAATGCACCTCCCCGACGCGCACGCAGACTTCATCTTCTCCGTCACGGGCGAAGAGTTCGGCCTATTCTTTGTCCTCGGACTGATCGGCGCCTTTCTGTTCATAATGATGCGTGGGATGAAACGTCTGATCGACAACGGCGATATGTTTCAGGTGCTCGCCGTCGGCGGCCTTTTGACCATGTTCGGACTTCAGGCGTTTATTCATATGGGCTCCAGCGTCAATATTCTGCCCGCCAAAGGAATGACGATGCCGTTCATTAGTTATGGCGGATCGTCCGTAATTTCTTTAGGAATAAGCATGGGAATTATTCTGGCCCTTACCAGAAAACAAAGAAGATCGGCTCTGAACATGAACACGCTGCTCCGCACGAAATTTACAAAAAACACGCCGGAGCAAGGCGCAGCGGGTGAAGGGAATGGACAATACTAAGCAACTGATATTGATCAGCGCAGGCGGAACAGGCGGCCATATGAGCCCCGCAGCCGCACTCGCGCATGACCTTGTCGAACGCGATTGCCGCGTGGCTTTGATCACCGACGATCGCGGTAAAAAATTTGTCCCGATGTTCCCCGAACAAACGCAAGTCTACGTCGTCAAGGCGGGAACGCTTGGATCCGGCATCACAGGAAAAATCAAAGGCGTCATCAAACTGGTCAGCGGTGTATTACATGCCCGCAAAATCATTAAGGAAATAAGTCCCTCTCTTGTAATCGGCTTTGGCGGCTATCCGTCCTTCCCCGGGGTTTACGCCGCACAACGCGCTAAAATCCCAACCATTATCCACGAACAAAACGCCATTCTTGGTTGGGCCAACCGTATGCTCGCCCCGAAAGCCGAACGCATAGCCCTTTCTTTCCCTGAGATTAAAGGCAGCATCGATAAGCTCGAACGAATGCGCACCGTTATTACGGGCAACCCCGTACGCCCTGATATCGCGGAATTACGCGACAAACCTTATCCCGAACCCGAGGAGAGCGGCGAGTTGAGAATCCTGATTATGGGCGGCTCACTTGGTGCAACGGTACTCAGCAAGGTCGTGCCTGAAACATTGGCACTCTTGGAAAGCGATTATAAAAAACGCCTGCGCATCGTTCAGCAATGCCGTGAATCGGACATCGATGACGCCGAAAAAATATATAAGGACGCAAGTATTAATGCGAGCCTTTCGACGTTTATTGATGACGTTGCAGGAGAGCTGGAAAAAGCCCATTTGGTCATCTCCAGATCGGGCGCAAGCACGGTCTCCGAAGTAACCGCCGCAGGCCGTCCGGCCATTTTTGTACCCTATCCGCATCACAAAGACCAACAACAGAAGGTCAATGCCGACTCCGTCGCAGACGGCGGTGGCGCTTGGGTTATGACGGAAAATGGCTTCACGAATGAAGCATTACTTGCAAGAATCGTAACTTTTCTGCAAAATCCCGAAACTTTAACCCGTGCGGCGGAGAATGCCCGCACGTTTGGAAAGGCAAATGCGGCCAAAAGATTAGGCAATCTTGTGAAGGCCATCGCAGCCGTTCCGTATGAAGAACGCCGCGTATAAATTTAGGGAGCGGCAGGAGAAGAATAATGAGAATGATGTCACCCGATATGGGAACATTGCACTTCGTCGGGATCGGCGGAATTGGGATGAGCGGGATAGCCATTCTATTACACTCGCTCGGCTACAAGGTTCAGGGCTCTGACCTGTCCGAAGGCGCGAACGTGACCCGTATTCAGGATTTGGGAATCGACGTAAAAATCGGCCACGACAAAAACAATATTAAAGTCGGCGATGATGATCTCGCGGTTGCCGTGATTGTGTCCTCTGCCGTGAAGTCTGATAACCCTGAAGTCCTTGCCGCGAAGGAAGCTAAGATTCCCGTCATCAAACGCGCTGAAATGCTGGCCGAGCTTATGCGCCTGAAATCGGCTGTCGCCGTTGCGGGAACACATGGAAAAACAACAACCACATCTATTGTGGGCCAAATGCTCGACACCGCAGGATTCGACCCGACGGTCGTCAATGGCGGTATTGTCAACGCATACGGCACGAACTTGCGCTTCGGTCAATCCGATGCCATGGTTGTCGAAGCGGACGAGAGCGATGGCACGTTTACGCGTCTACCGGCAACCGTTGCCGTAATCACAAACATCGACCCCGAACACATGGACCATTACGGATCGTTCGAGGAGGTAAAAGAGGCCTACAAACGCTTTGTCCTGAACTTGCCCTTTTACGGCTACGCCTTGATGTGTATCGATCACCCCGAAGTTCAGGCCATGATCCCTGAAGTTTCACAGCGCAAGATCATCACCTATGGCTTCAACCCGCAGGCCGATATCCGCGCAACCAACATCCGAACGAACGCATCAGGCAGCTTGTTTGATGTTACCTTCGCGGGCTGGCTCTCCGAAGACGGAAAAGAGGAAAGACTACGAAATGTCCTCCTGCCCATGCCCGGTGAGCATAACGTCCAGAATTCGCTGGTCGCCCTTGGAATTGCAAAAGAAATGAATGTAAGAGCAGAAACAATGAAAGCAGCATTATCCGCCTACACAGGCGTTAAACGTCGTTTCACCAAAACCGGTGAAGTCGAAGGCATTACCATTATTGATGACTATGCCCACCACCCCGTAGAAATCGAAACCGTCCTGAAAACCGCACGAAGTATCGTAAAGGAAAAACAGGGCCGCGTGATCGCCATCATGCAGCCGCACCGTTATTCCCGCCTGAACGACCTGTTTGAGGAATTCTGCACCTGTTTCAACGACGCGGACAAGGTTATCGTAACCGATGTTTATGCCGCGGGCGAAGAGCCGATCGAAGGCGTAGACAAGGAACACTTCGCACAAGCCATCCGCGAACACGGCCACCGCGATGTTGATGTTCTACTGCACAAGGGCGATCTCGCACCGAAAGTGCTCGATGTCGCAAAACGGGGTGACTACGTGATCTGCATGGGCGCCGGAAATATCACAGCTTGGGCGAATGCCCTTCCTGAAGAAATGGACATCATGTCCAAAGCCATTCAGGGCAAAGCTGCATGAAAAAAGGTCTCCTCGCGCTCCTGACCGGAATGTTCGTCAGCCAGCCCGCACAGGCGGAACCGCTGACAAAGGAAGGTTTCTGGCTCTGGTTCAAGGACAACAAAGCCTTTATCCAAGAATATGACACCAACACCGAAGAAGTGATGGACTCCGTCGAGTTGATGATCAAACAAATCCACCCTGACCTGTGGTTTGAAATCGGACAGGCCGAAGACGACCAATATGAATTCATCATCAGCGGCGGCGGATTAAAAAGCGCAATACCCCAAGTTGTTGACCTGTATAAGGCCGCACCGCAAATCGACGGCTGGCGCATCATCGCTTTCAAACCCCGTCACGCGATCAAAGCGACGGAGTACAAGGGCATTGAGTTCAAAATCGAAGACTTCATGTACGCCTCGAACTACTATGACGGCCTGACGGATGTCACCGTTTACATCAATGGTTTCACCGAGAAAAACGAAGAAACCCATGGCATGGCTGGATTTCTGTTTCTCGATACGGTACTGGGCGAGTATGATGTCATGACCAAGCTGGGCAATATCAGATTCGAGGCAATGCCTGACAATCCTCAGGCGTTGAGCCTGAAACCCTTGCCCGAACTGGCCGCGGAGGTTGACGCCCGCGGTTAGGAATGACAAAAGGATCGAGCAGACCATGAAAGCCGCACTTAAAAAAATTCTACAGGCCTCACCGATGTCAGAACAACGTCTTATAGAAAACGCCCCGTTGGGAGCAAAAAGCTGGTTCAAATGCGGCGGAACGGCCGACCTCTTGTTCCAGCCCGATGACATCGAAGATTTATCGCTTTTTATAAAAGATAAACCTGAAAATATGCCCCTTACGATTCTCGGCGGCATGGCGAACTGCATCATTCGTGACGGCGGCGTGCGCGGCTGCGTTGTCCGTCTTGGTAAACCCTTTGCCGAAATCGAAGTCAAAGGAAACCGAATTGTCGCCGGCGCCGGAGCTTTAAACGGTAGCGTCGCTTCCGCCGCAGCAAAAGCCGGAATAGGGGGGCTGGAATTCCTCTCCGGCATTCCGGGCACGGTTGGCGGTGCAATCCGCATGAACGCTGGCGCATACGGAACCGAAGTAAAGGATGTCCTGATTGCGGCCATGGGCTTGGATAAGGACGGTCTGCCTGTATCCTTTCACCGTGATGATTTGGACATGCGCTATCGCTATTGTGGCGTAGCTGAAGGAACAATCTTTACCTACGGCGCTTTTGAAGGCGTGAAGGAAGAAAAAACACGCGTGCGCGAACGTTTGAAAGAGATCAAGGAAAAGCGCAGAGACACGCAGCCCATCACCGAAAAAACGGGCGGGTCAACCTTCGCCAACCCGAGTGCGGAAGAACTGGCCAAGGCAGAACTGCCCGAAGATACGCGCGCATGGCAACTTGTTGAGAAAGTCGGCGGCCGCGGCATGAAAATCGGCGGCGCACAAATGTCTGAAAAACACTGCAACTTCATGATCAACACGGGCGATGCAACAGCCTCCGATCTGGAAAACCTCGGCGATGAATTGATCCGCAGGGTCAAAGAAGAAACTGGAATAACCCTGCACTGGGAAATACGCCGCATCGGCGACCGGCTGTAAAATAATCCTTTAACGACTGTTGGCAGTATCCACATTTCCTCTTCCCCTACCTTCTTACGGCATCGCCGCAAACGCGGGAATCCATAAAGACGCGTCAAAAAAACAAAGAAATTCATTTGCGGCAATCCGCCAGCCCCGCTAAACTACTGGTTCTTATGAAAAAGGGAAGAAAATGGATCAACTCTCCTCAAATCCGCATCTGAGTAAGGCCGCTGGCTATCTTCAACACATGCGTGACGGAATTTTAGAAAACAAAGGAGAGAATTTGCTCTATCCCTACGAGATCGAGTGGGAAATCCGCGAGTCCGGCAAAGACCGGGAAGAGGCTATGAAAATTCTGAATACGGACGATCAGGAGCTGACCGGATACCGCTACGCCTATAAAAACATGTGCGCCCACGAAGCGCTACAGACCCTGCGCGCCGCCCTGCGACAAGATGACACATCCACTGCTTCCGCTTCTTTCCGCTATCTTTTTGACTATATCCATCACGATGATGAGTTTCTGCATTTCGAGGAAGACGTGCTGGAGCAGATTGGTCTGGATCAGGACGAATACGACGAATACAAACGCATGTTCATGCCAACGCAATTCGTTATCGACCGCCGCCAGCGCGAACTCGATCGCCTCCACGGGGACGAACCCTTCGGACGGTTCAAATTTTCATTGAATTAAAGTGAGGAAGGATAAACCAGACGCCATGCCGCCGCTCGACACAGAATCCCTCAATGAAGCCCGCCGTTTTCTGGAAGTGATGCGCGAAGGGACCATTGAGGATGAAATCTGCATTTATCCTTTCGATATTGAAGATGAAATCACCAAAAGCGGCTTCACCCGCTCCCGCGCACTCGAAATTCTCGGCACGACCGAACACGAACTTGCCGGCTTTCGCTTCGCCTTCGAATTAAAAAGAGCCTCCGACGCCATCATCGAAATAAGAATGGCAAACGACATGGGAAATTCTGCTCTCGCCGCCGTGGCCTTTACCGATGTTGACGACTTCCTGCGCAAAAACGAACTCGACCTGCCGCCCGATGCGGCGCTCAACGCGCTCGGCTTGACGCGCGAGGAATTCGATGAGCTGTGCGGCCCGTATAAAAGCTTTCGTGACGATGTGCGTGAATTAGGACGCCGCATGAACGAACCGCCCGAAGACGATCCCGGCATAGGCGGCTTCAGCCTGAATTAAAAATAGGGCAGATAAAACCATGACCACCGCTGAAGAAACACCAGATCAGCCCCCTCAAAAAAACGCCTCGGCAGAAACTAAAAAGCATACAAAGAAACAAGTCTTGCTCGATTGTCTTGTAATTTTTGGCGCTATCTTAATGATCCTCATATTAATTATTTATGATTCATTTTTAGTGAGAGAGGAATTTCCTGAATATATTTTTAGAACCTTTACGAGCCTAAGCGATACTTTATTTTTCATCGTCTTCACCATCATATTCTTTCTACCCACTTATATGATTAAATTAGCTGTAGAAAGCACACTGACATCCGCAAAAGTTAGAAATTCTAGGTTGATATCACTTGTAATAGGACTTTTAGCAGGAGTTTTCATCAGTGTGTTTGGCACGATATCATTATTCTGGCTTCTGTTATAAACGTCCCCTTAAAGCCTTGGTACCTGCTCATAGAGATCAGGCAGGTCATTCTCGATCAAAACCACATCCCCCGATTTGCGGTTCGCCACCAGCCACGCTTCGGCGTCCTTGAACGTCGCAAATTCCAGCAACTCCTTATCGGGAGCCTGCTCCTTGAACGTCGCGACAAAGCTCGGAATGCGCTCGGCACACACCGCCAGCACGACGTCACAGGTCTGCGCGGCAACCGCGGCAATCTTACGGTGCTCCTCGTCATGCGCGGGGCCAAGCTCCACCATCCCCGGCGTGATCAGAATACTGCGCCCGCCGTCGTCCTTTAAAACGGGGAGCAACTCCAGCCCAGCCTTAAACCCGTTCGGATTGGAATTGAACGCATCATCAATCAGGATACTGCCGTCCGAAATCCGCTTGACCTCAAGTCTGTGCGTAATCTGCGGGCAGCGTGACAGCGCGGTGATAATATCCTCCGGCGCAATCCCCAGCTTCGCCGCCGCCGAGAACGAAATCGCCATGTTCGACCCGTGATGCAGCCCGTAAAGCGGGGCTTTCAGGGTATAATCTTTCCCCTCCCACACCACAACGACGACCAGCCCGTCTTTGGTCTGTTCGATGGATTTAATCTCAAGATCAATATCTGGGTCGTCCTGCTCCCCGCAGACCGTAAACCTGTCTTTATGCGCCTCGTAAATTGCCTTGGATGCCGGAAAGCCCAAGGTCTGCTGATGCACCGTCACATGCCCGCCGCGGGATAAAGTATCCTCCGCCAGCTCGTACTTCGCCTCCGCCACTGTCTCCAAAGTCTTGAACCGCTCATAATGCGCATGACCGATGGCAATGATAATCGCTGCATCCGGCGGGGTAAGGGCGCACAAACGCTTGATCGAACCCGGCCCGTACGCGCCCATCTCGGACACGAAATATTTCGTATTCGGCTCCATCCGCTCACGGATAATGCGCGTAATCCCCATCACCGTGTTCACACTCCCCGGCGTAATCAGCGTCGGCGCGGCGGTCTTCAGGATATGCCCCAGAATATGCTTCACCGATGTTTTCCCGAACGATCCCGTAATGCCGATAATGGTCGGGTTAATCTCCGAAAGCTTCGCCACCGCCTCGTCATAGAACTTTTTCTGTACCTTCTTCTCGTACGGCATGTTGAGGAGATTGGAAGCTATCAGAAGCAAGGGAGGTATTTGAATAATAAGCAGGATGTCCCAAAGCACACCTTTATCCAATACAAAAACCGTAAGTCCTAAAACACCCGCCATAAAAAGCGCAGGAAAATATATTCTCTTCGCCCGTGATGTCATCACCAGCTTTTTCTTCGACCTTTTTCTTGGGTCAATGTCAACATAAGCCGTGTACGAAAACGCAAAAACAGCTAGCAATCTACAGATATTCGGAGAGATGTAAGCAGGCAACGCAAAAGTAGCCAAAATCAGCAAAGTTAATCGAAGATCAAAAACTTTATGTTTCCAAATCCACACCAACAACCTCTTATTATCGTAATCGTCCTGCTGTAACGCGTGCAGATAAATCAGAAGCCGCTTCGCCGCAAACGCGGTAAAAGACAGAAACAGGAGAATGTTCAGTAAGAATGCCATAAATACTGTTAGCCTTTATCTTTCATCAAATCATGCAAAACCTTGATCACCTGATGCCGCCCGCCAGCCAGCACGGAATAATGGTCATGCCCGTCCAGCACCAGCAGCTCCGCATCCTTCATCAGCCCCTGATAACGCTCCCCGAACTCGGGCGGCGTTTCGGTATCGTTGCGCCCGAACACCATCCGCACGGGGCAGGAGACTTTCTGCGCCTCTGCGCTCAAATCCTCATTCACCACACGGATAAAAATCGTACGCATCGGTCCCGCATTTTTATAATCCGCACTGCCGAACTTCGCCAGAATCTTCTCCCGCATCTCGCCCTTGGGCAAAAGAAACTTGAGTGCCTTGAACAGCCTGATCCGTAAATAGAAATAAAGCCGCTTGAGAGGAGGGCGCTTGCGTTTTAATCCCGCCGCCGCGACCAGACACATAGAGCGCAAAAGCGCAGGATGCCGCGCCCCCATCTGCACCCCCACGCGGCAGCCGAAACTATGCCCGACCCAGATCACGGGCGGAAAACCCTGCGCGTTCATCCATTCCGCAACCGCATCCGCATAATCCGCTGTGCTCCAATCTTCAGGCGGCGGAGGTGATTCGCCGAATCCGGGGAAGTCCAGAACGTAATGCGTACCCTGATTCCGCAGCGATTCGACCATCGGCAGGAACGCCCGATGATTCTGTCCCCAACCGTGCCCCCATACAAAAATCGGCAGAGTCTCGCCGTTTGTGCTGGCATCCTGCGGAGGATCAAACCGCTTGTAGAAAATTTCTGTGCCCTTCGAAACAAAAGATTGCACGCAGCCTCTCTTTTAAGGAATAATTTTTCATGATTTAATAATTGTCCCCGGAGTTTCGTCCGGCAATTAGTCCGACAATACCGTCCTTTGTCTTACACGACCAGAGTGCCATGTCTCAAAATAAAAATAACAACAGGAAAACCGTCGCCGTCTTCTTCGGAGGGCGCTCTCCCGAACATGATGTCAGTGTGGTCAGCGGCCTGCAGGCGCTGAGCGCGATTGACCAGAGCAAATACGACGCCTTTCCCGTCTACATTGCGCCCGATGGCGAATGGTTGATCGGTGATATTCTGCGCGAACGCTCAAGCTACATGCTTAATGCCAACGCCATGAAAGAAGTCACCGCCGTAACTCTGGACGTTCAGGGCGACCGCGGCGGGCGTTTGATCCCCAAGGTTGCGGGCGGCTTGTTCAGCAAACCCAAGCCTGTAGAGTTTGATATCGCATTCCCCGTCTTCCACGGCCTTTACGGCGAAGACGGCAATATTCAGGGCCTGTTCGAACTGGCCAACGTGCCCTACACGGGCATGCGCACGAAAGCCTCTTCACTTCTGATGGATAAGGTCTCCACCAAACACATCCTCAAGGCACTCGATATTCCCTATTTGCCCTACGCCGTCCTCAAAAGACCGGAGGAGGGCTACCTGATCCCCGAAGAAAAGATCGAAGCCATCCTCGCGCCCCTCGGCTACCCGTGCATACTGAAACCCTCCCACCTCGGCAGTTCCATCGGCGTCGCAAAGGTGCGGGATGCGCACGAAGCCAAGGCTTGCCTACCTGCAATCTTCGAATTCGATAGCGTCGCGATTGCGGAACCGTTCGTTGAAAACCTCATCGAGTACAACGTCTCTGTCGCCAAATGCACGCACGGCCTGTCCACCTCCGCAATCGAACGCCCCAAGGCACAGGACGAGCTTTTGGATTTCAAACAAAAATATCTCTCAGGCGGTGACAGCACAAAGGGCGAGAAGGGCGGGGGCACCAAAAACCCCGGCCAGATCAGCGAAGGTATGCTCTCTCTCACCCGTGAGATCAACCCCGAAATTACAAAGGAGCTGGACAGCAATATCCGCACTTGGGCCGAGCGCCTGTTCCTCGCCATAGATGGCACAGGCGCGCCGCGCATAGACTTTATCGGAAACTCGAAATCCGGCGAGCTTTGGATGAACGAGGTCAACCCGTGCCCCGGCTCATTGGGCTATTTCCTCTGGGAAGCCGCGCCCGAACCCGTTATCTTTACGGAATTCCTGACGCTCCTCATCGAAGAAGCTATTCTGGAAAACCGCAATCTTGCCCTCCCGCGTGATCCTGTTCCCGCAGACGCACGCTTGTTTAAACGCCATGGCTAATCACAGCCGTACAAAACGATAAAAAGGACTTAAAAGCCCGTGTTCGACTGGTTAAGAGAAAAACTGGAAGACAGACGCCGCAGACGCGATGCGGTCGATTGGCGCATCCTTTGGCTGAAGCGCATCGGGATCGGTGTGGGCACTGTCACGCTCGTCGCATGGCTTGGCGCATGGTTCGTCCTGACGGGAACACATATCAAAACCTATGACTGGATCGAAAAACAAACCTTGCACACTACCGCGTCTATGGGGTTCAGGGTTAAAAACGTGCTGGTCGAAGGCCGCGTAAACAGCGACCCCGAAGTGATCATGGCGCTTTTGAATGTCGGTGAAAACGATCCCATTTTTTCCTTTAATCCGAAAGACGCAAAAGACCTGATGATGCGCATCAAATGGGTGCGCGCCGCCCACGTTGAACGCCGCTTGCCCGATACGGTCTATGTCCGTTTGGAGGAGCGCAACCCCATCGCCCTGTACAAAACAGGCAAGAAAGTCATACTAATTGATGACCTCGGCCATGACATTAGCATAACCAACGTCAAAAGTTTCAACCACCTTCCGCTGGTTTCCGGAAAGGGCGCACCCGAACACACTCCCGAGTTGCTGCAAATGCTGCACGCCGAGCCGGACGTTTTCGCAAAAGTGGATAGCGCAACCAGAATCGAAAACAGGCGTTGGAATCTCCGCCTGACTGACGGTAAGGTGATAAAACTCCCCGCGGAGGATATCGGTCTTGCGCTCACGGCACTTGCCGATGCACAAAGACAGGATCAAATTCTGGACAAGGATTTCATGTATATCGACGTCCGCGATGCGAGTAAAATGGTCATCAAGCCCCGTCTGGGAAAGGCCAAAAATTACAAAACGGGATATGAAGCCGATAATCTGGAAACAAGTCTGTGACGAGATAACGGCGGTTAGGGAAAAGAGTCTTAAACATGCATAGAAAGTCTAATAAACCTGCTGGATCACTGATCGCATCTCTGGATGTCGGCAGCAGCAAGGTCGCATGTTTTATAGGGCAAATCGTCGATGATGAAGGCGCATTCGAAATTATCGGCGTGGGACACCGCCCGTCACAAGGCGTAAAGAACGGATTTGTTGTTAATATCGACGAGGCCGAAAACGCCATCCGTCAGACCGTCCATGCCGCCGAAAACATGGCCGCCGACATCCTGAAAAGCTATCCGCTGCGCGATGTGATCGTCAACGTCTCAGGCTCGCACGTCGCCTCCGAAGGACATAGCATAGAAATCGAAGTCAGCGGACAGGAAGTGGACGGCAACGATGTTTTACGCGCATTAGCGCAGGCGCAGGAAAAAGCGGCGACTGACAACCGCGAACTCATCCACACAATCCCGACCTTTTTCAGTGTGAACGGCCAGGATGGCATCCGCGACCCGCGTGGCATGGTCGGTGAAGAGCTGGGCGTGGATATTAATATCGTCACGGGTGAGCGCAGCGTCATCTCTAATCTGGCCGGTGCAATAGAACGCAGCCATCTGGATATCTCCGCATGTTGTGAATCTGCTTATGCTGCAGGGCTGGCCTCTCTGGTCGAAGATGAAATGGATCTGGGCTGCACGGTCATTGATATCGGCGGCGGCGTCACATCGTTTGCTGTCTTCCATAGCGGGTACATGATCCACTGCGATTCAATCCCCGTTGGCGGCAAACATGTCACCAGCGATATTGCCCGTGTACTCGTTACATCTATTTCTGACGCCGAACGCTTGAAAGCCTTATACGGGAGCGCCATCGCATCACACACGGACGAGACCGAGATGATTGACGTTCCCGTTCTTGGTGAAAACGAGCGCAGCAATCCTAATCATGTCCCGCGGGCTTACCTGATCGGTATTATTCAGCCGAGGTTCGAAGAAATATTCGAAATTGTGCGCCAGAAACTCACCGATACCGGACTTGGTAAAATCATTGGCCGCCGCGTTGTCCTGACAGGTGGCGCAAGCCAGACCCCCGGGCTGCGTGAATTGGCACAACACGTCCTCGATAAACAGGTGCGCCTCGGGCGTCCGATCCGCATGCATGGCCTTCCTGATGCAGTAAGCGGTCCGGCCTTCGCCACGGCAGCAGGATTATTAACGTATGCATCCGAACATTCCGATGAAATGCCCTCCGAAATTATGGCAAGTGTACAACCTGAATCCTTTATGGAGCGTGCAAAAATCTGGCTTCGGGAAAACTGGTGACCGATAATTGTATTTGGGTTTTTTGGATACATCCCTTTGATGTTCCAAATATGCTTTTACAGACGCAAAACCCTGTGATTTTAAAACTTTCCATTAAAATTTTAACGGGAAAAAAAGATTTTCCATGTACTTTAGAAGACGGGCATATGATATCGTCTTAAATGTCTCGTGTTGCGTAAAAATACATTTCTTTGAGGGTTCTACAGGGCAATGACAACGAATTTTCGTGAACTTTCCGCATTAATCGTGAGCGACCACGACTCCAACCGCAAAATGTTATCAAATGTCATGAAGGTTTTGGGCATTCAAAAAGTGGAAGTCGCAACCGATGTGGTAATGGGCTTCCGTATGTTCCGCGAAGGAAAACACAGCTTCGTCCTTTCGGAACTAAAAGATGCCCGTAATGATGTTGTCGCTCTTGCTGAATTCATCAGAAAAGACGAACGCTCTCCAAACCCTCATGTGCCAATAATTTCTACCGCAGGTCCGGCCACAAAAGTATACGTTGACGCCGCAAGAGATGCGGGTGTGACCGAAATGATCATGGCACCGTACAGCGTCGGCGACGTGCGCCAGATGATCAATTATGTCATGACCGAATCCGCGCAGCGTGCGGAAATCGAAACGACCCAGTATACCGGTCCCGACCGTCGCAGAAGACAAGACCCGAGTTATCTGGGACCGTTCCGCCGTGAAGGTGACGAGCTAATACGCCAAAGCGTGGAACGCCTTCAGGCCAAACAGGAAGAAGCCGCAAAAGCACAAGTCAAACAGCCAGCTGCAGAGCCGGAATGGGTGGGCGAGGATGAGTCTCAGGAAATGACAGCGATGCTGCTCGACAGCTTCCTGAAACACCATGAAATTGTATTCTCGAAATTGCAATTTGCAAAAGAAGCCACTCAGAAAAGCATTGACCAAATCAGACAAACCTACGAAGACGTCAAAAACCGCGATGCCTCCAACATTCTGGAATTTAAGAACTTCGACCAGATGTGGGAAGAGATCATTGAGATGTTTGTCGCAGGCGGCCTCGGTGAAGATGAAATTTTCAAGATTGAAGACATTATCACGACAATTCCCGAAGACATTAAAGAACACTACGATGAGCTGTCCTCACAGGACAAGACGTTCATGACTTTGGTCGAATCCCTCAACATGAACGCCTATAAAAAGGCAAAACAGAAAGTCGCGGAACTTCAGGCACAGCCCAACATTATGTCCGGTATGACCAGAGATGATTATCAGGATGCCATCGATCAGGCCAAAAAAGACGAAGAGGGTGGCGATAAAAAGGACGGGGGCGGAGATCTTTATGTTCTCGAAAGCAAGAAACCCGAACCATCCGCACCGCAGGAAGAAAAAACCTTTAGATATGATGCGGAAGGCAACCTGATCGGCTGACGGATTTTTTATCCACAGGCTGGGCATGAATCATACGACTCGGCAAACCTTTATAATATCTTTCCAAGCAGCAGAAATAGGCCTTTTGTCCACAATATTTTGTGCACGCTTTTTGCAGCAAACACTATCTCTGGTGTTGTGGGGTGAAAACTGAATCAAATCTGATGGTTAGCCGTATTTGTTCGCTTAAAACGTAAACAAAAACATCTCCTAACTGCCCGAAAACATTCACAAAACAGTGGATAGTGAAATTCTTTCCCCTTTTCAGTCTGCAGAATCTTACATAGACTTCTCTCACAAACATCCAACCGAACATCCATTCCTCAGGGGTTCATCACAATGATCAATATTAAAATGAAACCAAACGAATTGCATTCACTCGCGCCCAAAATCGCCGTTATCGGTGTAGGGGGAGCAGGCGGCAACGCCGTCAATAACATGATCTCTTCCAATCTGGAAGGGTGTGAGTTCATCGTCTGCAACACAGATGCTCAGGCGCTTCAGGGGTGCCTGTCAGAAAACAAAGTGCAACTGGGCATGAACATTACCGGCGGTCTCGGTGCGGGTTCAAAACCCGAAGTCGGGCAGGCCGCTGCCGAAGAATCATTGGATGAAATTCTACACTACCTCGACGGTGCGAACATGGCGTTCATCACCGCCGGTATGGGTGGCGGAACCGGAACGGGTGCTGCGCCTGTTATTGCGAAAGCATGCCGCGCGCAGGGAATTCTGACGGTTGGTGTCGTAACAAAGCCGTTCCACTTCGAAGGGGTTCACCGCATGGATCAGGCCGAGCGCGGTATTGAAGAAATGCAAGGGTTTGTCGATACGTTGATCGTAATTCCAAACCAGAACCTTTTCCGCATCGCGAACGAAAAAACAACATTCGCCGAAGCCTTTAAAATGGCCGACAGCGTTCTTCAATCCGGCGTACGCGGCGTAACCGACCTTATGGTGCGCCCCGGCTTGGTCAACCTTGATTTTGCCGATATCCGCACCGCCATGCTGCAAATGGGCAAGGCTATGATGGGTACGGGCGAAGCCTCCGGCGAAAAGCGTGCTATTCAGGCCGCCGAAGCCGCAATCAACAACCCGCTTCTGGATGATGTCTCCATGAAGGGCGCACACGGCGTGATCATCAACGTCACAGGTGGTTACGACATGACGCTCTTCGAAGCAGACGAGGCATGTAACCGCATCCGCGATGAAGTTGACCCGAGTGCAAACATCATCTTCGGCGCGACATTCGACGAAAGCATCGAAGGCAATATGCGCGTCTCTATCGTTGCAACGGGCATCGACCGTGAAGCCAAAAAAGGTAAAATCTTCGGCGGCGGAACGAATACCGGTGGCGGCCTTCCCAAGGAGCAGCCGCAATCGGCGAATCCTCTTGCAGAGCGCCCGCAGCCTAAAGCCGAATCTTCTGCGCCTCAATCAAAGCCGAAAGAAACAGCCCTAAGCGCGTTGACGGGAAAAGAAGCCGTCAAATCTTTAAAGGCGCCCGTATCAATCGCACAGAAAAAACAGTCTGATTCAAATGAGCAATCAGGCGAATCGCAGATTGAAATGTACGAGCAAGGTGAATTCTCCGTACCAAAAAAAGAGCAGGGCGGCGAAGCCATCGCAGAAAACACCGCTCTGCGCGGCACGACATACCGTGACTCATTCATTCCGCCAAAGCCTGTTGAAGTTGAAAAGGCAGCAGTCGGTCCTCATATCTCCAGCTTCCACGGCGCGCACATCACCGCCAAGGAACAGGAAGAAACAGGCACGACATCCGGCATCGTTGCACCGTCCAGACTGGCCAGCACGGCACAAAAGACGGCAACAAAAAAATCTCCGTCATTGTTCGAGCGCATTACTGGATCTGTCCAGCAGCGTATCGAAACAATGAAAGATGACAGCCAGATGACCGAGCTTAAAGCTATGAGCGATGACAGCACGATCGAAGGCAAACCGTCACAGGGTAGCCTGAACATCTCCGCACCCTCGCGTAAGCCTGAGTCGCGGATTGATGACGAACTGGATATTCCGGCCTTCCTGAGACGTCAGGCAAACTAAGGGAAATCTAGGAAATTATGAAAAAGCCCGTTTTGTCGGGCTTTTTTTATGAAAGAAATATACGCATAACTCTTTGTAATATATAAATATTTTTCTGTAACAAAGCGTAACAAAGCGTGATTTGATGCAACGCAATGTATTCTCTATAAATGGAAAAAATGAAACAAATCCTATTCGATCTTCGTATTAGCAAAAAACAAAACACGGAACACAGGAGCAAACGAAAGCGTATGACCGATTTTATGCAGGCAACATTAAATGAAAAAGTCACAATTCAGGGCGTAGGGCTGCACTCCGGCCGCTATACGACCATGACACTTGTGCCTGCTCCTGCCGATCACGGTATCGTTTTCCTGCGCACGGATATCAAAAAGGGCAACAATGTTATTCCCGCCCGTTGGGATCATGTTGTGGACACACAGCTTTGCACGGTCGTCGGGAATGAAAACGGCGCCACCGTCGGCACGATCGAACATCTGATGTCTGCGCTTTGCGGCTGCGGCATCGACAACGTCCTCATCGAAATTGACGGCCCTGAAATTCCTGTCATGGACGGAAGCGCCATGCCGTTCGTCGAGGCGATCGAAGCCATCGGCAAGGAAAACCTGCCGACTCCTAAACGCGCAATCAAGGTTTTAAAGGAAGTCCGCGTTGAGCAGGACGGAAAAATCGCGGTTTTGAAACCCGCAAAGGGCAGCATCTACGGCGGCGAAATCGAATTCGACCACGCCGATATCGGTCGCCAGACATTCAAGACACAGCTCGTAAACGGCAATTTCAAACATGATATTGCAACCGCGCGCACCTTCGGCTTCCTGCATGAGGTTGAATACCTGCGCTCCCAAGGTCTGGCCTTGGGCGGCTCCATGGATAACGCAATCGTTCTGGGTAAAGACGAAGTCCTGAACCCCGGCGGTCTGCGCTTCTCTGACGAATTCATTCGCCACAAACTTCTGGACGCAATCGGGGATCTGTACCTCGCGGGCGGCCCGATCCTCGGCGAATATTTCGGCGTAAAGGCCGGCCACGCCATGAACAACGCCATCCTGCATGCGCTTTTCGCATCCAGAGACAACTGGACAACCGTTGATATGGTTGTCGACGCAGCCGCGCGCACCACATCCACCCGCGAAGACGCACTCGTTGCTTAATTTGCCTAAAAGGCTGCATTACTTTTTTCTGTCAATGGTAGTAGTTTTATCACTTTGTGTGACAACGCAAAGCGAAGCGAACGAGACGTTTCTATGTCCTGAGAGCCGCTACGGTAGCGTAGGAGAAAAGCCGTTTCTGGTAACAGACGACCTCGCATTTTGCGGCTATTACAATCCTGAGGACGCTATCGGTGAAAATTTAAAAAAGGATCAAATCCTGACCTCCGAATTTAATGTGATCTTAAAGGAAGAGAACCGCAGTATTTTAGAATTTCCTGCAATTCAAGGTGCTATAATTGATTACATAGATCCGTTGACTATGGTTGACTACAAAAATAAGACCTCCCCAAAAGTTACAACAATCGAGTACCTTTTTGTGAATAATAAAAAGGGATACGTTCGCATTCCCGTTGAAGAATACACATACAATCCTGAGCAAAAGAAATTTACCAAAAGGCTGAGCATACAGCCATATATGGAAATGACTCAGGAGGACATAAACGGTGCAATAAACGAAGCAAAGCGTCTTCAAACAGCAAACGAAGCAACCGAAGAAATCTCGCCTTGGCTTTTGAATGCGGCTATGAACTGTAGCCTTGAAGCTGAAAACTTATTCCTTAACCTAAGGGAAATTTTGCCTCTGGATGCCGCTACAGGAGAAAGTTATACATCTTCCCTGCAACTCTATGATGTTTACCGCCAATGTATAGCGGACGGCGACTGCCTCGATCCTTGTAAAAACTAGCCTTCTCTGACCACAGAAATATCGGTCTTCAAAACGCTCCCCCCTTTCATTTACCCACGCTTCGCTTTATCAATAAAGAGATCAAAAAATAAGAATCGGAGCGCTTTGATGTCGTTGAAAAAAATCCTCATGTCCGCACTTATGGTCGTAGCCTTGGCAGCATGTTCCAGCAGTGGCGATAAGGAAGATCAGAAGCCGCAAACAGAAGCCGCGGATGTCCTCTACAAAAAAGCATCAGACGCCATGCAGGCCGACAACTATCAGGAAGCGACAAAGTACTTCGAGGAATTGGAGCGTCAACACCCTTACTCCGAACTCTCTTCCCGTGCGCAGCTCATGGCCGCGTATTCCTCTTATCTCGATCAACGCTATGAAGAAGCCATCGTCGGTCTCGACCGCTACATTGAACTGCACCCAGGCGCCGCAGATGTCGATTACGCCTATTATCTGAAGGCGCTGACCTATTACGAGCAAATCTCCGACGTGCGCCGCGATCAGGAAACAACAATCAGCGCACTAAAAGCCCTGAACACATTGATCCAGCGCTTCCCGAACAGCGAATACAGCCGTGACGCGGAACTCAAACGCGACCTCGCGCTCGACCATCTGGCCGGAAAAGAAATGGAAGTCGGTCGCTATTACCTGAACCGCGGACACATCAACGCCTCCATCAACCGTTTCCGCAGTGTTGTCGTCAATTTCCAGACCACAACCCACGTGCCCGAAGCACTCCACCGTCTGGTCGAGGCCTACGTTATTCTGGGACTGGATCACGAAGCGGTACAGGTTGCCGCCGTTCTCGGTCACAACTATCCGGGCAGTTCATGGTATGAAAAAACATATGCGTTGCTTGACCCTGTTCAACGCGAACAGCTTCAGGACGACCGTGGCATTATCGACCGCACGATTGAAACGCTCCTGAAACCGGATTAAGGCAAAGGGCAAAACGAGTATGAAAAAATCGAACCTTCTGATCGTCATACTCGCAATTGTTATTGCCGTTGCTGTTGCCGCTTTTATCGGCATCGGAACGCAGGAACAAACGCCCGCAACCCCCGAAGGAGCGGACATATCGAAAATGAATATCCCCGAAGGGAGAATTAATAAGTACCCTTAATTGAGACAAAACATGCTAACCCAACTGAGTATCAACAATGTCGTTCTGATTGAAAAACTCGATATCGAGTTCAAAAGCGGCTTGTGCGCTCTGACGGGGGAGACGGGAGCAGGTAAATCCATCCTCCTTGATTCTCTCGGGCTGGCACTCGGGGCGCGCGCCGAAACAGGGCTGATCCGAAAGGGCGCAGACCGCGCAAGCGTCACCGCCGTCTTCCAAATCCATGACGAACATCCCGCAAATAAAGTCCTCGAAGACGCCGACATCGAAGGGGAGCAGGGCGAACTCATCATGCGTCGCGTTGTGAACGCCAACGGCAAGAGCCGCGCCTTCATCAATGACCAACCCGTCAGCCTGACCCTCCTGCGCAACGTCGGCGAAGCCCTCGTCGAAATCCACGGCCAGTTTGATAATCAGGGGCTGTTAAACCCCCAGACCCACCGCGCCATGCTCGACGAATACGCGGGCATAGACGGCGCATTGGCAAGGCACTTCCAAAACTGGACGGACGCAAAAGACGCCCTTTACGAATTACAGGAACTCAGCCAACGCTCCCGCAGCGAGGAAGATTTCCTGCGCACCGCGCTTGAAGACCTCGATGCGCTCGAACCCAAAACGGGTGAAGAAGAGCATCTAAGCGGCCTGCGCGAACGTCTGATGCACCGCGAACAGGTATTGGAAGCGCTCGCCGCCGCGCACATGCTCCTGAACAGTGAGGACGACCCCGTCCAGAAGGCATACAGCACCCTCGATAAGGTCGCGGACAAGGTCGGCGATGCCCTGCAAAAATCACTCGAAGCCCTCGACCGTGGTATGAGCGAAATTCAGGAAGCCTCAACAATCATCCAGCACCTCTCCGATGAATTACAGGATTCGGAGCACGACCTCGAAACCATCGACGACCGCCTGTTCGCCCTTCGTGCACAGGCACGCAAACACAACTGCGAAGTGGACGAATTGCCCGAAAAACGCGAAGACCTCGCGCGTAAACTCAACATGATCGAGGACGGCGAAGAATCTCTGGCCGCCGCGATGAAACAGGTAGAGCAAACCCGCGAAACCTACATAAAAGAAGCCGAAAAACTCTCCGCAACCCGCAAGAAATTCGCTGATAAGCTCAACAAGCTGGTGCAGGCCGAACTCGCGCCTCTTAAACTGGAAAAGGCGCGTTTTGTCACGACAATTGAAAAGGCCGATGAAAAAGAGTGGGGCGCGCACGGATTTGATCGCGTGCGTTTTCTGGTCGCCACCAATCCAGGCGCAGAACCCGGCCCCATCCATAAAATAGCATCGGGCGGGGAAATGTCCCGCTTCATGCTGGCGCTAAAGGTCGTCATCGCACAGGCCGGCAGCACCCACAGCTTTATCTTTGATGAAGTGGATACGGGGATCGGCGGCTCAACGGCGGATGCCGTGGGCGAACGCCTGTCCCGACTTGCCGCGGATAAACAGGTGCTGGTCGTCACCCACGCGCCGCAAATCGCCGCCCGCGCCAATAACCATTGGATTGTCGAAAAATCCGGTGACAAGGACGTGACAACCGATATCAAACCATTGAAATCACGCGAAGAACGCTGCGAGGAAATCGCGCGGATGCTCGCGGGCGCAACCATCACCCCCGAAGCCCGCGCCGCCGCCGGAAAACTGCTCGAAAACGCAGCTTAACGTAAATCAATACGGATGCCATCATGACGCGCGAAGAAATAGAAAGATCGCTCTTGGAAACATATAAAGAGGTTTTTTCAAAACATATTGAAGACTATTTTTCAGAAGGAAGACGCTTTAAAAATATTACAACGGATGATCTCAGGAAATTATATGACAAAGCATCGAAACTGTTTTTTGTTGAACAATCCCTTACAGAAAATAAACCATATCCTGTAAGTCCTCACATGAAAAATATAATCAAAACGATGATAGATCTTCGTGCAGAATTAGATGTTCGGGAAGTTAAGTCACGGATTGAAAAAGGCGAAAATGAATTCGAAACGGAAAGAAAACAAGTTTCTGATCTTGCTAATAAAGGAACAGCTCAGGAAAAAGAAGAATTTCACCGCAAATTTTTTGAAGATATTGAAAGTTTTTTAGAAGAAGTAAATTCTTTTGCTCAAAATTGAAATTTAAAGGAAAATAACATGCCACTCGACCTTGGAAGCCTTGAGTTTTACATGGGCCCGCACACGCTCGGCGCACCGGACAACCTCGAAGAGACAATCGTAAATTTCATCGACGAGGCAAAGGAAACGCTCGACATCGCGGTGCAGGAACTGGAGTCCGAAGAAATCGCAAGAGCCATAGTACGCGCGCGGCAACGCGGGGTACGCATCCGCATGGTGCTGGAGGGGGATTACCTGATCGCCGACCGCGCCGTGAGCGACCCGTTTGACATGCTGCTCAAGGAAAAGAACGAATCAAACCGCTTTCTGCTCGCCGTCCTCTGGCGTGCGGGCGTGGATGTGCGCACCGACTATAACCCGAAGATTTTCCACCAGAAATTCATAGTGCGTGACTTCGATGAAACACGATCCGCACTCCTGACAGGCTCGACAAATTTTACGGAAACCGGAACGCATAAAAACCTGAATCATATCGTGATTATAAAAGGCAAATCAGTCGCAAAAGAATATCACGCCGAATTCGAAGAAATCTGGAGCGGCACATTTGGCCAAAAAAGAAATCGTCACGATCGCCATCCCTCAATGCCGCGCATATCACGCATCAGCATGAAAACCATCTTCGCGCCCGACCACATGCCCGAAATGGAAATCATGAAACAAATGCTAAAGGCACGCGAACGTGTGGACTTCGCCATTTTCACCTTTTCCCAGTCATCGGGCATCGACGACACCATGATCGCTCTGGCCAAGGGCGGCATGCCCATCCGCGGCATCGCCGATGCGGGGCAGGGGAATCAGGACTGGGCCGCCAGCCGCCCGCTCGCCGAAAACAGCGTAGACTTTTTCCTCGCCCGCAAAAACGGCCTGCCGCTGGGCAAACTCCACCACAAACTGATGGTGATTGATAAACAGGTCACCGTCGTCGGCAGCTTCAACTACACCGAACCCGCGAATATGCTCAACGATGAAAACATTATCGTCATCGGCGATCTGGAGGAAGACAACCCCGAAAGCATCGAAAACCAAAAGGCCTTCGCCGCCTATGCGCTCGACGAAATCCAGCGTATCATCGACACCCACGGCGAACAGATCGTCGTTTAGGAAAGAGTAAGCGACATGGAACAACGCATATCAATGATCGGCCTCGGCACGCTGGATTTAAAACGCGCAAAGGCATTTTACGAGGCGCTCGGCTGGAAAGCGATCGAGCACGAACACGGCGAAAACATCGTCTTCTTCCAATGCGGCGATCTGGTCTTCTCCCTTTATCCGCGTGACTTGCTGGCCGAAGACGCGGGCGTTGAAAACTCCGATGCGAAAAATTTTTCGGGCATGACGCTTGCCTATAACGTACGCAGCAAAGACGACGTCCACGATGCGATAGAACGCGCCAAAAAAGCGGGCGCAAAAATCCTCAAAGAACCGCAGGATGTGTTTTGGGGCGGCTATCATGCTTATTTTCAGGACACCGAAGGCCACACATGGGAGGTCGCCTTCAACCCGTTCACACTCCCCGACGCACAAGGCCGCTTCATCATGGAAGGATGTGATAAGGAATGACCGACAGCCTTTTTGACCTAGACCTTGAAGACGCCCGCGCGCAACACGAAAAACTCGTGAAGGATATCCGTAAGCACGACAACGCCTATTACAATAAAGACGAACCGATTATCTCGGATGCGGATTACGATGAACTGCGCAAACAACTTGAAAAACTCGAAGCGCAATACCCCGACCTGATCACAGAGGACAGCCCGACTCAAACCGTGGGCGCCGCGCCGTCATCAGGCTTCAAAAAAGTGCGCCACGCCGTGCTAATGCTCTCGCTTTCCAACGTCTTCAGCGAGGAAGACCTCGACGGCTTTCTGGATAAAATCCGTCGCTTCCTCGGCCTGCCCGAAGACGAACAAATCGAAATCGTCGCCGAGCCGAAAATCGACGGTCTGTCCTGCTCCCTGCGCTATGAACACGGCAAGCTGGTCATGGCTGCAACCCGCGGAGACGGGGCAGAGGGCGAAGACATCACCGCCAACGTCAAAACCATAAAGGATGTTCCGCAAACGCTGCCCGCCGGTGCGCCCGATATTCTGGAAGTGCGCGGTGAAATCTACATGGACCGCAAAAAATTCATGAGCTGGAACGCCGAGCAAGCCGAAAAAACAGGCAAGCCCTTTGCCAACCCCCGTAACGCGGCGGCGGGCAGCGTCCGCCAGCTTGACGCAACAAAAACCGCAGGCCGCCCGCTGCATTTCTTCGGCTATGCCTTGGGGGAAGTCAGCGAGAGATTCGCAAATTCCCAGGAAGAGATCAGGGAAAAACTGGCCGCATGGGGCATCCCCGAAACGCCGTACAGGTTGTGCAAAACAACAGAGGACATCCTGAAATTCTACGCCGAAATTCTGGAACAGCGCCCCGATCTGGATTACGAAATCGACGGTATCGTCTACAAGGTCAACCGTCTCGACTGGCAGGAGCGCTTGGGCTTCGTCTCCCGTTCCCCGCGCTGGGCGACCGCGCATAAATTCCCCGCCGAGCAGGCTGTCACAAAACTCAACGCCATCGACATACAGGTCGGGCGCACGGGCGCGCTCACCCCCGTTGCACGGCTGGAGCCGATCACCGTCGGCGGCGTGGTGGTTTCCAATGCGACCCTGCACAACGAGGATGAGATTAAGCGCAAGGACATACGCATCGGTGATTACGTCACTATCCAACGCGCGGGCGACGTCATCCCGCAAGTAGTCAACGTCCTGACCGAAAAACGCACAGGGGACGAAAAGGAATACGATGTGCCCGAACGCTGCCCCGTATGTGACTCGCTTGCGATCAGGGAGGAGGGCGAAGCTGTGCGCCGCTGCACGGGCGGCCTGATTTGCGAAGCGCAGGCCGTTGAACGCCTGAAACATTTTGTTTCCCGCCTCGCGTTCGATATCGAAGGGCTGGGCGCAAAGATCATCGAACAATTCTGGCAAGAAGAACTCATACGCTCCCCCGTTGATATTTTCACGTTGGAAGAGCGCAACAAGGATAGCCTGACACCAATCCGCGCGAAGGAAGGGTGGGGCGAAACCTCCGAACGCAATCTGTTTGCCTCGATTAACGAGCGCCGCAAGATCGCCTTTAACCGCTTCATCTACGCCCTCGGCATTCGTCAGGTCGGTGAGGCCACGGCCAAAAGGCTCGCAGGCGTGTACGGTGATCTTGAAACTTTGCGAAACTCTATGATCGCTGCGCAAGACCACGAAAGCGAAGCCTATGGAGACCTGATCGCCATCGAGGATATCGGCCCTGTTATGGCCGATGACATCATCGGATTTTTTGCCGAGGAACATAACCGCGACTTATTGGAAAAGCTGGAAACACACCTGACCATCGAACCCTACGAACGCCCGCAAAGCAGCAATTCCCCCGTATCAGGAAAAACAGTCGTCTTCACAGGCACGCTTGAAAAAATGACCCGCGCCGAAGCCAAGGCGGGCGCCGAACGTCTGGGCGCAAAAGTTTCCGGCTCTGTCTCGAAAAAAACCGATTACGTAATCGCGGGCGCAGACGCAGGCTCAAAACTGAAAAAGGCCACAGAACTTGGTGTGACCGTTTTAAGCGAAGATGAGTATCTCGATTTGATAGGATAGAGCAAAAAAACCCTTTAAATTTAGATCGCGTCGCTCTTGGCGCGCAGATCATTCAGGCGATCCATGGCCTGCTCGATCTCGGGCGGATAATCGCGGCGCTCGACAAACTCACCGCCACCTGTATTCCGTGTCATGGACTGCTCCAACGCCTTGGTCAAAAGCTCGGAAATTTTGACATCTTCCTGCTCCAGCGCAAGTTCCAATGCTGAAAGAATCCTGTCACTGAGGCGAATTTGCTGTCTGTCCATTTCCATGTCTATCTCTCCTTAATTTGCGATATCTTGCACTGTTCTTAAAAAGGTTTCAAGGTTTCCGGACGGTCTATAATGTTTTCTTTCACCAATTTATGAAAGCCCTCCAGAAACACGTTTCGAACCTCGTCCTTGTCCATTAAAATCTCATGACAAGAGTCAGGAATATCGATGTATTCCGCCCTCGGCATATTCGAAATCACGTGACGCGCTTTCACATTATCCACAAGATGTTCATGCTCCGCCAACGCAAAGAAACACGGTGTTTTAATCAGGGAATACGTCTCCGGGCTTTGTAAAATAGTACAGGATTTATGGGCGTGTTTAACCCATCCGTATGTCACGTCACCGATTTTCAAATCCTCATCCGCCGCGCACCACGCATTATGAATATTTCCGCGCACCGGATCTCTGGACAGCGCATTTGCAGTCTGCGGATCGTGCTTATCAATCATCCAGTCTCCGCCGCCGTGAACATAACTTTTTCCGGCGACAGCATTACAGAGACAAGCCGCCATAGAACCAACGATATTCGGTACGCCCGCCAACGCTTTAATGCCGATCAGCGGAGACGTAAACGCCGCACATTCGAAGGTTTCCGGAAATTGTGCCAGAAAGCGCAGACCGATATTTGCCCCCATCGAATGCGCCAGTAAAGCCAGCGGAATGCGCCCGCGATCAGGGTGTACGCTGGAATGTTTGATATATTCAAGAATAAAATAATTCATGTCCTTGATATCTTCATCAAAGGACTCGCCATGCCGTCTGTGAGGATGGTTTTCAAGGTAACGGCCTGATTTCCCTTGCCCCATCCAGTCCATAATCCAGAACGCGTAATTCTGCTCGACCATATCACGCGCGGTTTCAAAATATTTTTCGACCATTTCGCCGACACCGGGAAAACAGACGACAACCGCATCGGGAATGCTATCGCGCGGAAACACAGAGCCGAAGCGGATCTTGCGCCCTTCACGCGTAAAGCTATGCCAGCGCCAGCCCACAGGCTCGCGGAATTGCTCCTTTAGGTCAGGCACAGCATCAGCGGATTGACTCGGATCAGACATACGCGAAATTTTACCCCAGATTTAACCGAATTCCAGTATGAAATAAAATTCTTAAAAAAGGGGAAAAACTTTTAAAAAATAGGAAGTTACCATAAAAATGAAGTGACCGTTAAAGTAATCACTCCAGTGCTTTAATGATATCCTCCGTCATTTTCTTGGCATCACCCAACAGCATAAGGGTGTTGTCCGCAAAGAACATCGGGTTATCAATCCCCGCGTAACCCGACCCCATAGAGCGCTTAACGAACAGAACCGTCTTCGCATTGGCAACGTCAAGAATAGGCATGCCGTAAATAGGGGAGGTCGGATCGGTCTTCGCAGACGGGTTGGTAATATCATTCGCACCGATAACGTAAGCCACATCGGCCTGTGCAAAGTCACGGTTGATATCTTCCATCTCGAAAACCTCGTCATAAGGGACATTCGCCTCGGCCAGCAAAACGTTCATGTGCCCCGGCATCCGGCCTGCAACGGGGTGTATAGCGTATTTGACATCCACACCTTCTTTTTTCAGGATATCCGACATCTCACGCAAGGCATGCTGCGCCTGCGCCACCGCCATACCGTAACCCGGAATGATAATGACTTTTGAGGCACTTTTCATGATATAGGCCGCATCTTCCGCCGCGCCGATTTTTGCATTGCGGTCACCGTGATCATCCCCTGCGCCCGCCGCCTGATCGCCGCCGAAACCACCCAGAATAACGTTCATAAAGGAACGGTTCATACCCTTACACATGATGTAGGACAGGATCGCCCCCGATGCACCGACAAGCGCACCGACGATAATCAGAAGGTTGTTATGAAGCGTAAAGCCGATCCCCGCAGCCGCCCAACCGGAATAGGAGTTCAGCATCGAAACGATGACAGGCATGTCCGCTCCGCCGATCGGAATAATCATCAGAATACCAAGCCCCAGAGACAGGATGATAATCAGCCAGAAATAAAAGCTGTTACCCGTAGCACACAGCAGGACAATCAGGAGAACCAGCAAACCGCCGAGAAACGCATTCAGCTTGTGCTGCCCGTCAAAAACGACTGGTTTACCGGAAATCGTACCCTGTAGCTTCCCCCACGCAACAACTGATCCCGTAAACGTAATCGCACCGATGGCCGCACCCAGAGACATTTCAATAAGGCTGGTCAGATGGATATCTCCAACAACACCAATCCCGTAGGTTTCCGGATTGTAAAACGCCGCCGCCGCAACAAACACCGCCGCCAGACCGACGAGAGAGTGAAACGCCGCCATCAACTGCGGCAGATCCGTCATTTCAATCTTCTTGGCGATATATGTCCCGATCGCACCACCGATCGCGATGCCCAGAATAATCAGCATGTAGGTACTCACCGTCGGCGAGAATAATGTCGTCACAACCGCCAGAACCATACCGACGATCCCGAAATTCAAGCCCTTACGAGCGGTTTCAGGATGCGATAATCCGCGTAGAGCGAGAATAAAGAAGACCGAAGCAACCAGATAGGAAAGGGAAGAGAGCACCATCGATTAAGACCCTTTCTTCTGAAACATATGAAGCATGCGCTTGGTAATGATAAAGCCGCCGAAAATATTCACCGACGCCAGAACCACGGCCAGAAAGCCCATGAATTTGGAGAAACCCGCGCCTTCGGCTGGACCAACCGCCAGCACCGCGCCAACAATGATGACCGATGAAATCGCATTCGTAATTGCCATCAACGGAGAGTGCAGGGCGGGAGTAACCCGCCAAACCACGTGATACCCGACAAAACAGGCCAGAACAAAAACCGTCAACCCTGTCACAAGGAACGGTTCACCGTGTCCGCCGCCTTCGGCAATCATGCTGCCCGCCTGCATGGCGAGGTCATTCACCTTCTCGGATAACGCCTGTAACTGGCTGGAAATATCCTGAGCATTTTCCTGAATTTGTTGTTCGTTTGCCATTTATAAATCCCTCACAACTCTTATGCGTCTTTGTTTTTGTCGTCTTGATCTTTGTCATCATCTTTTGATGCGCCGTTGTCATCAGAAGATTCGTCTTTCTCGGACTTCTTCTTCGCTGCCGTTTTCTTTTTCGGCGCAGCTTTTTTCTTCTCGCCCTTTTTATCGTCCTTCGTTTCGGACTTTTTATCATCCGCGTCTTCGTTTTTGGCTTTCTCGGACTTCTTGTCGTCTGTCTTTTCATCCGTAAAGCGCGGATGAACGATTTTCCCGTCCTTCATCAGGGCAACGCCTTTGATAATTTCGTCTTCCCAATCAATAGCCAGTTCCTTCTTCTCCTTATCGGTAATAAGCGTGATAAGGTTCAAAATATTGCGGGCATAAAGCGCAGAAGAATCAGTCGCCAGTCGGCTCGGCACATTCAAATGCCCGACAATGCTGACATTATGCTTTTCAACGACTTCGCCCGCTTTCGACAATTCACAGTTACCCCCCGTCTCAACCGCAAGGTCAACAATCACGGATCCCGGCGGCATGGATTTAACCATAGCCTCTGTCACAAGCTTCGGCGCAGGACGCCCGGGAATAAGCGCAGTCGTAATCACGATATCCTGCTTGGCAATATGCCGCTCGACCAACGCCGCCTGTTTCTTCTTGTAGTCATCAGACATTTCTTTGGCATAACCGCCTGCGGTTTCGGCTTGCTTAAACTCCTCGTCTTCAACGGCAACAAATGTCCCGCCCAGTGACTCGACCTGTTCCTTCACGGCCGGACGCACATCCGTAGCCGAAACAACTGCCCCCAGACGCTTTGCCGTGGCAATGGCCTGAAGACCCGCGACACCCGCGCCCATCACGAACACCTTTGTAGGCGGAACGGTTCCTGCGGCGGTCATCATCATCGGCATCGCACGATTGAAATACTGCGTTGCATCCAGAACAGCTTTATAACCGGCAAGGTTAGACTGGGAAGACAACACATCAAGGCTTTGCGCACGGCTGATCCGCGGTACGAATTCCATTGCAAAAGCGGTGATACCTGCCTTCGCACTGTCTTTAACAATCTTATCATCGGAAAAGGCCGCAAGCATACCGATCAGCAGCACACCCTTTTTCATGGATTTCAATTCCGTCGCACTCGGCGCCTGAACACGCAGCACGATATCCGCAGATTTGTAGCCGCTTTCCGCATCCTTGACGATTTTCGCGCCGGCATCTTTATAGGCATCGTCAAGAAAACTTGCCGCCAGTCCCGCATCGCTCTCAACGCTGACATCATAGCCAAGAGCAGTAAGCTTTTTCGCGGTTTCGGGGGAAGCCGCAACACGCTTTTCATGTTTCGCCGTTTCCTTGGCAATGAAAACTTTTAGTCCCACGGAAAGCTCCCTTTTCATGATAATTGAGTGAAATGAGGATGCACGATCTTAAGTCCTTTGTGAAGAGGACAGTGGAAAGAATTTCAATATTCCTATCAATTGCTTGTGTATGCACAAAATCTTTTTTAACCTGTTACTACCTAGGGTGCTTTTCATGCGCCCGTCCTGCTCACAATTCATCAAGCCTTTATGAGCAAAATAAAGAGTAGTTTATTCCTGACGGCCGCAACCATGGCCTTCCTTTTGCCGTTTACTGCAACGGCGGAAACACTTCCGGTTGTTTTGCGTCAGGCGCTTGAAGATCATCCGACACTTGAAGGAGCGGCAGCGAGTTACGAAGCCGCACAAAAAGAACTCGATATGGAGGAATCCGGCTTCTATCCGGAAGTCACCATGTCCGGTGCGATCGGCCGCGTGTATCAGGACAACTCGACCAGTAGAGGCTTGGTGGTCGAGCGCGGCGCGGCGTATTCGGGATACGGAGAGGCAAACCTCGCTTTGCGGCAAATGCTCTTTGACGGCAATGAAACCCTACGCAGGGTCGAAGCCGCCGATGCGCGTGCTATGTCCTTCGCCAGTAATCTGGCAGACATGAAAGAGAAGCTGGCCTTTAAGGTCGCATCCTCTTATTTGCAAGTTTTGAGGTCTCGTGAAGCACTACACCTCCTGATCGAACAACGCCGCAAAATGTCCTCCTATCAGGATCGCATCGCCGTAATGCTGGAGGAGGGCGCGGCAGACGAAACCGAATGGCAACAAAGTAAAGACGTTGTCATGCTCATGAACGGATTGGTCGCAGATTATCAGGGCGCACTGAAATCTGCGGAATCAACATATCTGGAAGCCGTCGGCAGCTTGCCCGACCGTGAGATGTATAAACCTGATCTGTTCTCCGATCATATTCCGGCAGATTTACAAGAGGCCATTAAAATAGCGCAGGATAACCACCCCGGCTTACTCCGTGCCTCACATGAAGAAGACGCCACAGAAAAAGATATTGAAGCCGAAAAAGCAGCAATGTTGCCCAACTTTTCCAGTGAGGTATCCTTCAACAGGATAGATAAAAAAGATGCGATTGGCGGCGAGTCAACCGATGCCCGCGCACTTTTGCGCATGAACTGGAACTTCTCCGTCGGCGGGGAACAGCTATCATCCGTCGAACGCAAAGTCGCACAGCATAAACAGGCTCGCGCAAAGGTCGAGGAACTCAAACGCACCATCGAACGCGATATCCGCCAAGCATATGCGGAATACAACACCCTCAAGACAAAAAGAAAACTCGCTGAAGACCGTGTGGTTTTGAATGAAAATCTGCTGGAGAGCTACGAAATCCAGTTTGAAGGCGCACGCGTAAGATTGCTTCATCTCATGCGCGCCGAAAGCCAGCTATACAAAGCACGCCTCGAAAAACTGGATAACGATTACAAAACCCGCACGGCGGAATACAAGCTTCTCGCCAGATTGGGTAAACTCACCGACACGCTTCTGGCGTCTGAAAAAGACAACCAATGGGAAGAGGATATAGAAGAAGAGGCGGCACAAGAGGCAAAGACCGAAAATGTCGCTAAAGAAGACGAACCTGCGGATATCTCTCAAAATTCCGAGGAAGATTTAGAAATAAAACCAAAAAGTGATATTGTAGAGACCATACAGGAAGTTGAACCCGCCGCGGGCAACGCGGAAGCAAAGGAAATGCTTATGGAATCCAACGCGAATGCAGAATCACTTGGTGATGCCTCCCCGCAACCTGCATTAGCCGAACTCGAGTCAGAAGAAAAAGTAGACATAGACTTCTGGCCTGAGGACTAATGGGAAGCGATAAACCTAAACCACAGAAAAACAAGACCAAAGCGTCGAAACAGCCACCGCCCCTAGAAAAGACAAGGGACGAAAACGGTATGTTGGTGGATTCGTTGCTGGAAAGTCTAGTCTTTCTCTCCGCGCATCACGGCGCATCAAAATCGGCGGAGTCTATTCGCGCCGGACTGCCCTACGATGAAAAGGGCATGGGCCCGATGCTGTTTTGCGAGGCCGCCGAAAAACTCGGTATCAAGGCCAAGGTCGTAAAACGTGAAAAAATTGAAGATATCGACAAGGCCGTTCTACCCTGCGTTCTGGTGCTGAAAGAGGAAAGCGCTGTTGTCCTTATGAGCTATTCGCAAGACTCGGAAATGGCGCAGATCTTCCTGCCCGATACGAAGAACATCATGGATGTCCCGCTGGATAAGCTCTCGGGTGAATATCTCGGCCATGCGATTTTCTGTAAACCCAAATCCGAATTCTACGATCCGTCTTTGCGCGATAACGAAGAACATACGGAACATCATTGGTTCTGGAGCCTGATCCTCGGCAATAGCCGCATTTACGGTATGGTTTTGCTGGCATCACTATTCATCAACCTCTTCGCACTCGTCAGCCCGATTTTTGTGATGAACGTCTATGACCGCGTTTTGCCGAACAATGCCGTAGAAACGGGCTGGGCGCTGGGAATAGGGGCGCTGGTGGCCTTCACCTTTGATTTTATCTTCCGCACACTGCGCGGTTATCTCATTGATTTCGCAGGCCGTAAGACCGATGTCACAGCCGCGCGCCGTATCTATGACCAACTGCTGAACATTAAGCTGTCCGCCAGACCGCAATCCAGCGGCGCGTTCGCGAATATGCTGCGGGACTTTGATGCCGTGCGCGAATTCATCACATCTGCGACCATCACCGCTGTTGTGGATCTGCCGTTCACGCTGCTGTTCCTCTTTGTCATTTACCAACTCGGCGGCAGCGTCGCCTTCGTCTTGGTTGGCCTGATGGCGGTCGTATGTATTGCTGGATACCTCATTCAGTTCAAGCTCAAAAATCTCGTCCGCCGCTCGACAAAAGCCGCAGAAACAAAACACGGGCTTCTGGTCGAAACCATACAGGGATTGGAAACCATCAAATCCGTCGGCGCGGATGGCCGTTTCCGTGCGCGCTACGGCCACTATGCGGGTGACAGCGCGACATACGCCAAGGACTCGCGTTTCCTATCATCCCTTGGCACAAACATCGCCGTCTTCCTGCAACAGTCTTCCGCCGTCATTGTGATCCTGTTCGGCATGTATATGGTGCAAAGCGGCGACCTGACCGTTGGCGGATTGATCGCAACCGTCATCCTTGCCGGACGTGCCATCGCCCCGATCGGCCAAATCGCAAACCTTATGACCCGCTACCATCAGGCCGGCGGCGCCCTTAAAACACTGAACGAAATCATGGCACAGGATGTCGAGCGCCCGCCGCAGTCCCAATTCCTGCACCGCCCGAACCTGCGCGGGCACATCCTCCTTGATAAGGTCTCCTTCGCATATCCCAACACACAAACCGCCGTGGTCGAAAATGTATCCTTTGAAATCCGCGAGGGCGAACGTGTCGGGATCATCGGGCGCGTCGGCTCTGGCAAAAGTACGCTCGCCCGCTTGCTCATGAAGCTGTACGAGCCGCAGGACGGTGCAATCCTGATCGATGAAACAGATTCCCGCCAGATCGACCCCGCAGACCTGCGCCGCTCGATTGCCTACATCTCGCAAGATGTCGTCCTGTTTAACGGAAGCATCCGCGACAACATCACGGCCACCATGCCGCACGCCACCGAGGAACAAGTGCTCAAAGTCGCACAAATGACAGGCGTGCATGATTTTGTTTCCCGTCACCCGATGGGCTATGACGCTCCCGTTGGGGAATTGGGGCAATCTTTGTCTGGTGGACAGAGACAAGCCATTGCCTTGGCGCGTGCCATGATCACAAACCCGAACATCATTCTTTGTGACGAGCCGACCAACTCCATGGACACGCAAGCCGAAAAAGCCTTCATCGATTACATCACGGACAATATGAAGGGCAGGACGTTTATTATGGTCACGCACAAACAATCCATGTTGCAACTCGTGGATCGTTTGATCCTGATGCACAACGGAAAACTCATCATGGATGCCCCGCGAGACGAGGTGATCGCCGCATTGAACACCGGCACAATCAGAACGAACAGCAGTTAGTAACAACAATGGCAAGACGCGATACGGAATTTATGGACGAACTGGCCGCCGCCGCAAGAGAGAAACCGGCCGCACCGGCCATGCTCCTGTTCTTTTCGATCATCGCACTCGTATTGGCATTTATCGTCTGGGCCGCAATTACCGAAGTCGAAGAACTGACCAGAGGGCAGGGGCAGGTTGTTCCGTCCCGCGAAGTGCAGATCGTCCAGAGCCTGGAGGGCGGCATCCTGCAGGAACTTCTCGTGACCGAAGGCGAATCCGTCAAAAAGGGGCAGGTGCTCTTGCGCATCAGTGATGTCCAGTTTTCCTCTGAGGAACGCGGCACTGAAGCCCGCTCGCTGGCTTTACGCGCAAAGAAGGCCAGACTGACCGCAGAAGCCAACGGCGAAGACTTCAAAATCCCGAAAGACATTCAGGACAAAACACCGAAAATTGCCGCCAATGAAAAGGCACTGTATGAATCCCGCCAGCAGGAGCTAAAGACAGCCTTCACAATTTTGGATGACCGGATATCCAAAGCCAACGCGGAGCTTCAGGAGGTACAGGCCGAGATTAACCGTCTTTATTCTAGCCGTACCTTACTGAACAAGGAATATGACATCACCAAGGAAATGGTCTCAAAAAAGGCCGTGCCGAAGGTCGAGCAACTGCGCATCGAACGTGAACTTGCCGATATCAGGGGTCAAATCAACGCCCGCTCAAAAGAAAAGGAAGGATTGGAAGCCGATCTTCGCGCGACCAAGAACGAACGCCAGAGCCAGACTGAAAAATTCCGCTCCTTCGCGCTGGAGGAACTAAGCGAGGTTGAAACACAAATCGCCGCGCTGGAGGAAAACCTCAAATCCATCGGAGACCGCGTCGACCGTACGGAACTGCGTTCTCCTGTCGACGGGCTGGTCAATTCAATTAACTTAAAAACCATCGGCGGTGTGGTCGAGCCGGCCATGCGCCTGGTCGAAATCGTGCCCCTTGATGACGAGTTGAAAATCATCGCACAAATCCTGCCCACGGAAATCGCGTTTCTGGAAAAGGGGCAACCTGTAAAGGTCAAAATCACCGCCTATGACTCGCAAATTTACGGCGCACTGGACGGCAAACTCACGCGTGTAGCAGCAAACAGCACAACTGATAATGACGGCAATATCCTGTTTGAAATCGAAGTCCGAACCTTGAAAAACCACCTCGGAACACCGGGAAACCCGCTGCCGATTACGCCCGGCATGGTCGCGGAAGTCAACGTTATTACGGGAAAACGTACAATTCTGCATTATTTGCTCAAACCGTTCCACCGCGGGCTGGATATCGCGCTCAGAGAACGGTGAGAGAGCATTGATCTGGAGTCCGGCTAAAGCGCTGAATAGACATAAAGTATTGAGGGAACATTAATCAAACCTTGTTAGTCTGATAATCTAATTTGGGTAATCTGCCTGAATTGCGCGTAAACACTGCCGACGACAATCCGCTAGGAAGTATTTAAAAGAACGATGTTCTCGAAATTCGGAAAAGACCGCTGGGCGCTCATACATTTTTGTTTTCTGCTGATGCTCTTGCTTCTGGCAACGGCGTATAGCGGCTCGAACCATGATGTACGCGTACGCTTACAAAACGATGTGTTCGACTTCTTTAATAAAACCCACCCCCGCGAAGCATCCGACGAGATCACAATCATCGATATTGATGAAAAATCACTTGAAGAGCTGGGGCAGTGGCCGTGGCCGCGCAATATAATGGCCACATTGGTGAACAATCTGACCGAACTCGGCGCGAAGGTAATCGTCTTTGATGGCGTAATGGCCGAACCCGACCGCTCTTCACCCAAATACTTCCTTGAACATCTTCCCGAGGACGATATCTCCCGCAACTTCTTCGATGAGGAACTCGGCAAACGCGAACAGGATTTCGGCGACGATACAACCAATCTGTTTGACCATGACGCCATGCTGGCCGCCGCCATAAAACAATCCAAAATCTTCGTGACCGGTTTTACCTATGGAACGCGCTCAAGAACCGTAAAAAATCCCATCAACAAAAACCGTTTCATGTTCGCCGGAAAAGGATTGAAAGAAACCTTCCTCGAAAAAACCGAAAAATTTGATGTTGCTGTGACAAACCTTCCGATGTTCTCCAAGAACGCAGCCGGAAACGGCAGCTTCATGGCCAAGCCCGATCAGGACGGCATCCTGCGGAAAACGGCGATGATCTTCACGGATGGAAAAAACCTGTACCCGTCTTTGTCTCTTGCCACGGTGCGCGTCGCCAAATTGGGAAGAAAAGGGATGGTGCGCGTGGTCGAAGTACCGATGGAAAAAAGAAACGACATCGACACGGCTTACAGAATTACAGTGGCAAACCACGCAATTCCGATTGATCAGGACGGCTTGTTGCATGTTTATTACCGCCGTTTCTGTACGGAAAAAGAATATAGCGTCAATCCCGCAAACTGCGCACGGCAGGATTACGTGTCCGCCTTCAAGGTCATCAGCGAGGATTTCCATGATGACATCCGTGAACGCATCAAAGACAAGATCATTATTATCGGAACAAGCGCGGAAGGATTAAAAGACCTGCGATCAACAGCCCTGCAGCCATTACGTCCGGGTGTGGAGGTTCACGCCAACGTGACCGAACAAATCCTGCAGGATAAATACCTCTACAGAACCAACATGACCCGCGCCGCCGAAGCCGTCTTTATCTTTGCCTCGGGCTTATTCTTTATTGTTGTTTCACCCTTTATCGGCATTCTTGTATCGCTCGCGCTTTGCATGACCATCATCGGTGTTGCAATTTTCGGCGCATACTTCCAATACGTCGAACATGGCTACCTCATCGACCCGATTTACCCAAGTATCTCGGTCTTCCTGATCTTTGTGGCATCGACCATCTTGTCTTATGTCCGCGCCGAAGCCATGCGAAAACAGATCAGAGCAGCATTCGGGATGTATGTCTCCCCCGAAGTCATGAAGGATTTAGAGAAAAACCCGAAAAAACTCGAACTCGGTGGAGAAAACCGCGAAATTTCCGTCATGTTCACTGATATTCGAAAATTTACGAAAATCTCTGAAAGCCTTGCGCCCGAAGATCTTATTAATCTGATGAACGAATTCCTGACCTCTATGACGGATATCGTCCTGAACCATAAAGGCACGGTCGATAAATATATCGGCGATGCCATGATGACGTTCTGGAACGCACCGCGCGATGTCGAAAACCACGAACAACTGGCCTGCCGCGCTGCGCTCAAAATGCAAAAGGCTCTTGAACCCGTGAACGAAAAGGTCAAGCAGCAAGCAATTGAGGAGGGGCGCGAGCCGATCCTTCTGCAAGCGGAATAGGTATTTCTACGGGCATGTGCGCCGTCGGCAACATGGGCTCGGTGCAGCGTTTTGCCTACTCTGCGCTTGGGGATGCCGTCAACCTGTCATCGCGTCTGGAAGGTATGACCAAGTTCTACGGCGTCTCAATCCTGATCTCGGAAGATACCTACAGTAAGCTCGACGGGTTCGCCGCAATCGAACTGGATATGCTGCGCGCCGTTGGAAAGGCGCAGGCCGTGCGGGTCTATGCACTCTTCGGAGATGAAGAATACGCTAAACGCAGCGACTTCGCACAATGGCAGAGCGAACATAATATGATGCTCGAAGCTTACAGAAACCGTGACTTCGATAAGGCCCTAAAGCTGCTTGAGGCTTGCAAACAACTCTCGGCCGGAAAACTGGATAAATACTACGCCAATTACACCGACCGTATTGCGGCGCTGAAGATCAGAGAGCTGCCAGCGGATTGGGATGCGGTCTTCGTAGCCGAAACCAAATAAAACGGCCAAAAACCGCTTTGGCAAACAATCATAAAAAGAGCAGGAAATAAAAAAGGAGCGACCATATCGCCCCGCTCTGAAAGGCTTGTGTGCCTTAGATATTCTGCGGCGTCCAGCCTGCAATCACGTCTTTCAGGTCGTCTTCACTCATCGGCTTGGCAAAATAATACCCCTGAACAAGATCACAGCCCATCTCTTTAAGCTTCTTGGCTTCCTCAAGCATTTCAACACCTTCGGCAACAGTCTTCATCTTCATATTCTGACCAAGCGTGACAATCGAATTCACCAGCGCCATCGTATGCTCGTTCTTGTGCATGTCACGAATGAAGCTTTGATCAATCTTCAGCGTATCAATCGGGAAATAATGCAGATAACTCAATGAAGAATATCCTGTCCCGAAATCATCAATAGAAATGCCCATACCCGCCTTGCGGCACATACGCAGCGTTTCTTTTGCCAGATCAGGCTGTTGGATCAAAACACGCTCTGTAATTTCCAGATGGATTTGCTCCGGCTGAACATCGGACTCGCTGATTGTGTTATAGACATTTGTGACAAAGTCCTCAGAAGAGAAATCCGCACTCGAGAAATTAACACTCATATAAAACTTTTTATCGGGCGTAAACTCACGCTCCAGTCGTTTAAGCGCAAGACAAGCCTCACGCAGTGCCCATTTGCTGGCTTCGATAATCAGTCCGCTTTCCTCCGCAACCGGAATAAAAATCCCGGGAGAAATGAAACCTTTCGTCGGGTGGTTCCAGCGCATCAGCGCTTCAAACCCCTCAATTTCGCCGCTCTGCAGATTGACAATAGGCTGATAATGCAAAGTCACCAGCTTGGAAAGCAGGGCTTCTTTAAATTCATTGGCGATCGTAATTGTTTTAACCGCATCATTTTTCTCTGCATAACCAAGTTCAACCATCTCGGCAGGAGGCCAGTATTGGCGCTCACCCCAGATTTCCGCACGCGTTAGCGTATCGCGGTATCGCGTCAGAATAACCTTCGTTGCCATTTGCAGCACGGAATCTGCATTCTTAAGGCGGCGTGAAAAATCTTCTTTCGAAATTTGAAGCAATTTACAGTCTTCAAGCGCTGTAACTGTTGCTGTGCGCGGAGCATCGTCGATAATTGCCATTTCACCGATCATGGCGTTCGCCCCTCGCGTACCAAGAATACGCTTTTGGCCTTCTGAGTCTGTGAAGCTGATCTCGACCTTGCCTTCTTCAATAATATAGGCACTGTCACCAGGATCACCCTGGGCCATAATCACTTCACCGGCTTTAAAATTTTTCTTGGTATCAGAATTGCTCATAAAATTGGGTTCCACACACGTTTGTACACATTATCACGATATTTTCTTATTGTTTCGTTAATTGAACACGATTTTAAAACAATTTAACACGGTGATTTTTAATAATTTTTTTGCGAAGAAAGCTTGACAAAAACACAGCTGTCTCGCTATGTTCCGCCATCAATTAGCTTTTTGCGACAGGAATAAAGTTATGAAAGTTGTTAATTCACTAAAAACTCTCAAGAAGAGAGACCGCAATTGCCGGGTGATTCGCCGCAAGGGCCGTATTTACGTTATTAATAAGAAAAACCCACGTTTCAAGGCACGTCAGGGTTAATCCTTAATATCGTTTTTCGGGCAGCCTTTTCACATGATGAATCTTTTTAAAGGGTGCCCTAACAGAGTGTAGTATCCTTACAATCTTTTCTGCGTATTGAATTGCCGCGTAATTTCACGAACTAAACTGTTGAAATAACTATTTTGTGGTCAACTGCTTAGTGCAAACACTTCGTCAGTTTGCTATACCGTAAATATACGCGCACGAACGTGATCTAATTTCTAACGGGCACAAAATATGTTTTCCAAGCTATTTGGCTTTATGTCGGCAGATATGGCTATTGACCTCGGCACAGCCAATACACTTGTTTATGTGAAGGATCAGGGCATCGTTCTCAACGAGCCGTCCGTTGTGGCCATGTCGATTATCGCGGGAAAAAAACAAACCCTTGCTGTCGGGAACGAAGCCAAACAGATGCTGGGACGTACACCGGGCAGCATCGTTGCCATCCGCCCGCTCCGTGATGGTGTAATTGCCGATTTCGAAGTCACCGAAGCGATGATCAAACACTTTATCCGCAAGGTGCATAACCGCCGCTCGTTCGTCTCACCGAAAATGATTATCTGCGTGCCATCCGGCTCAACAGCCGTTGAACGCCGCGCCATTCAGGAATCCGCCGAAAGCGCAGGCGCTAGCGAAGTTTACCTCATCGAGGAACCAATGGCTGCCGCGATTGGCTCCGGCCTTCCTGTAACCGAACCGACGGGATCAATGGTCGTCGATATCGGCGGCGGAACAACCGAAGTCGCTGTCATCTCGCTGGGCGGTATTGTCTATGCGCGTTCCGTCCGCGTCGGCGGCGATAAAATGGATGAAGCCATCATCGCCTATATCCGCCGCGTGCATAACCTCCTGATCGGAGAAAGCACGGCAGAACGCATAAAAAAGGAAATCGGTTCCGCCTGCTTACCCGGCGACGGGGAAGGGCGCACGATGGAAATCCGCGGACGAGACCTGATGAACGGCGTGCCGAAGGAAATCATCGTGACCGAAAGACAGGTCGCAGAAGCTCTGGCCGAGCCTGTCGGACAAATTGTGGAGGGTGTTAAGGTCGCCCTCGAACACACCGCCCCCGAACTGGCCGCTGATATCGTGGACCGCGGAATCGTCTTAACAGGCGGCGGCGCACTCCTGACCAATCTGGACTTTGTCCTGCGTCATGCAACGGGACTAGCCATCACGCTGGCCGATGATCCGTTATCCTGCGTCGCACTGGGAACGGGTCATGCATTAGAAGCCGGAAAGGCTCTGCGCCACGTACTGATCGGTGCATACTAAAAATAATTATAAAACTTCAGGCACAATAAAAAGGCAACGCAGGCGGCATCTTGAATTTGCCCCCGTCCTCCTTTAACACTTGAAGTATAGTTTTTAACGTACTCAATTTGGTGTGAAAAAAAGCCTTTGAAACGCAAAGCCGTATCGAGGAGTATTAATCGTATGCTTCCGTTTCCAATGACGGAAACCGCTTTGCTGTCAATTGTCCTGATCGTTATTTCCCTCGGCCTTATGGCACTGTCCGCCTTCAAGCCTCAAACTTTTCAAAGCCTTCGTACAACTGTTTCCGACACATTTGCACCGGCCCTTAATGTGATCAGCCGCCCGTTTTTAAACATAACGTCCTTTTTTTCCAATATGCAGACCATCGCCGAGCTTCAAGCCGAAAATGAAAAGCTGAATGACGAAAATGCGCGGCTGCGCGATTGGTATCAGATGGCGCTTCTTCTGGAATCGGAAAACAAATCCCTGCGCGATTTGCTGAACCTGAAAATCGACCCGAAATACGAATACATCAGCGCCCGCATTATCACCGGAGCGGGCAACACCTTCGTCAAAAGCTTACTGACGGCCGCAGGAAAAGAAGACGGCATAAAATTGGGCGATGCCGTGCTTTCGGGGGAAGGGCTGGCGGGGCGTATTGTTGAGGTCGGCCATAATTCCTCCCGTGTTCTTTTGGTCACGGACATTAACTCGCGTGTACCGGTACTGATTGAAGACACACTGCAACAGGCCATTATGACGGGACAGAACAATGAAATGCCGCAACTCATCCACTATGCGCAGGAAACCGAAATTGCCGAAGGCGCGCGCATCATTACATCGGGGCACGGCGGCGTTTACCCGAGCGGCTTGCCCGTCGGCAGGGTAGTTGCGGGACCGAACGGTGAGCGTCTGGTCGATCTGTTCGCGGAAACAAACAAACTTCGTTTCGTACGTATCGTGCACCAACTCAAACCCCGCGAACCCAAGCGAAGCATTATCATGCCGCTTGGTGATGAATAAGACGACGAAGAACAAGCCGCAGCATACAAATCGGTGAAGAGAGTGAAAAAAATCACATTCTTCTTACCGCTCGCATACAAAAATAGATTATAAAAGAACAATGTCTGACTTTCCTGAGAATATAGAGCAGAGCCTGCGTCTTCTGGTTCCCTACGGGGCAATTTTATTCCTGTTCATTCTGAACATGATCGCGCCGACGGTTCTCTTCGGCGGCACGATGGAGGTTCCCTTCACGATCATGGCGATCTATTACTGGTCTGCATACCGCCCGACATTGATGCCCGTCTGGCTGGCATTTACACTCGGTCTTATGCTGGACAGTGTGACAGGCGTTCTGATGGGCTTGAACGCACTTGTTTTTGTCTGCGTGCGTTGGTTGGTAACCGACCAGAGACTTTTCCTAACGGGGCAGCCGTTCCCTATTGTTTGGCTTGGTTTCTTTATCGTCTGCACATTGGCAAACCTAACGCAATGGGCGCTCTTCGGCCTTATGAACCTGCACTGGATCCCGATTGAGGATATTATGTTCGTCACCGTCCTGTCGGCGGCTTTTTTCCCGCCTGTGAGCCTTTTGCTCCATGCATCCCATAAGGTACTGCCCGCCATTTCCGGCAGCTACAAAGTCGTGCAGTAGGACAGGAAGGAAAGGCAAAAAGAGATGCGCGCGGATGATGAAAGTTTTAAAGTCTTCTCAAGACGAGCGATTGTTATCGGCGGCCTGCAAATCATAGGCTTGTGTATTCTCGGAGGACGTCTCGCTTGGCTGCAAATTGCACAAGGCAGCCGCTACAAAACACTCTCCGATAAAAACCGGATTAACATCCGAATGCTCAAACCCACGCGCGGCGACATCATCGACCGTTTCGGCGTGCCGTTGGCCGTCAACGTCAAAAGCTTTCAGGTGATGGTCATTCCTGAGCAGACAAACAGCGTCGAAGATTCGCTGAAAGCGCTCAGCAATTTTATCGAAATCGATCAGGAAACCTTCGACCGCACAATGGAGCAAGTCTCGCGCACGCCTAAATTCCTGCCCGTGATGATCAAGGAAAACCTGAGCTGGAAAGAAGTCGCCACCATAGAAGTCAATCTAACCGAACTGCCCGGCCTGATGATCGATCGCGGGGAAACCCGCAACTATCCCTATGGCCGCGCTACGGCGCACATTACGGGCTATATCGGTGCGGTTTCCGAAAAAGAATTGAAAGAACAGGAAACACCCGATCCTGTTTTATCGCTTCCGGGGTTCAAAATCGGCAAGACGGGCATCGAAAAGGAATACGATGAACGTCTGCGCGGTAAGGCGGGTGCGGCAGAAGTCGAAGTCAACGTGATCGGCCGAGAGGTGCGCGAACTCAAACGTAAACAGCCCGAACAGGGTGCACGCGTAACGTTGTCAATTGATGCTGAGCTGCAGCGCTATACGCAGGAAGTCCTCGCCAGAGAGCGCAGCGCCTCAGGCATAGTCATGGACGTACACACGGGCGCTGTCTATGCCTTGGCCTCCCACCCGTCATACGATCCGAACCAGTTCTCGGGCGGTATTCCTCATGATATCTGGAATGAATTGCTCAATGATCCCGCACTGCCGCTCAACCATAAGGCCATCGCGGGGCAGTACCCGCCCGGTTCGACCTTCAAGATGATCACCGCGCTGGCGGGATTGGAAAAAGGCGTTATCAACGCATCGAACGAAGTTTATTGTCCCGGCTTCTTCAAACTCGGAACCGACAAATTCCATTGCTGGAAAAAATGGGGGCACGGTAAAGTCAATCTTGTCGAAGCCTTGCGGGAGTCTTGCGATACGTATTTCTATGAAGCTTCCATAGACATAGGAATTGAAAAAATTGCCGAAGTCGCACATCGCTTCGGACTTGGCGAAAAACTGAACTTTGATCTTTCTGGCGAACGTGCGGGGCTGATGCCGGATAAGAAGTGGAAATACGGACGCTACAGCCGGCGCTGGCAACATGGTGAAACCGTTATCGCCAGTATCGGGCAGGGCTATATTCTGGCCACGCCCCTGCAACTGGCCGTAATGACATCACGTTTGGTAAACGGTGGCTATGCGGTAGAGCCATGGATAACGGCGTTCGTGGGGGAGGAAAACAAAACCAAGGAAAACTGGCCGAACATGGGCATCCGCAAAAGCCATCTCGACCTGATCCGAAAGGGTATGGAAGAGGTTGTAAACAATAAGAAGGGCACAGCCTACGCCTCTCGCATTCTGGAAGAAGACATGGAAATGGGCGGCAAAACAGGAACCGCGCAAGTGCAAAGAATTACCGCCGAACAGCGTAGATTGGGCGTTAAAAATGAAGATCTGCCATGGAAACAAAGACACCATGCGCTCTTTGTCGGCTATGCCCCGATTGATAATCCGCGCTATGTCGCCAGTGTTGTTGTCGAGCACGGCGTGGGTGGCTCTCGTGCGGCTGCTCCGATCGCAAAGGACCTTTTGATTCAGGCGCAACTGCGTGATCCCGCCGCCATGTCATTCCAGCCCGAATACACAGGCGAACAACACTTGATCAACGGCATTATCAGACCATCGGCAAAACCGAGCGCCAGCGGAGGGCAGGGCATATGATGCAAAACTCTCTTTTTCTCGAACCCGACCGCAGCTTCATGCAGCGGCTGCTTAGTCTGAACTGGGGGCTGGTTATTCTGATCATATGCGTAACAGCGGTCGGCATTGCCTCACTCTATTCAGCCGCTGGCGGCAGCTTCGATCCTTGGGCAAAACGCCAGTTGATGCGCTTTGGCGTCGGCGTTGTCGGCATGTTGATCGTCGCCTTGATTGATATCAAATGGTGGTACAAGCTGTCATGGTCGATCTATGCCGGCGGATTTCTGCTGCTAATCATGGTGGAGGTCATGGGACAGATCGGTATGGGCGCACAGCGCTGGATTAATCTGGGCTTTATGCAGCTCCAGCCCTCGGAGTTAATGAAGATCGCAGTTGTGATGGCACTCGCGCGGCATTTCCACGGCGCAAGCCCCGAAGACGCACGGCGGCTAACATTTTTAATCGTTCCTGCAATTCTGATACTCGCACCCGTCGGCTTGGTCTTGTTACAGCCCGACCTTGGCACAAGCCTGATGATCGTTATGGCGGGCGCGGCTATGGTCTTTATGGCGGGAGCACCCATCAAGCTCTTTGTCGGCGGCATTCTGGCAACCGCGGCAAGTATTCCCGTCGCATGGCAATTCCTGCACGATTACCAGAAACAGCGCGTGCGTACCTTCCTTGATCCTGAATCCGACCCGCTTGGCGCAGGCTATCACATCACACAGTCTAAAATCGCGCTTGGATCAGGCGGGATAGAGGGTAAGGGCTTCCTGCAGGGCACGCAAAGCCACCTGAACTTCCTGCCCGAAAAACAGACGGATTTTATCTTCACCCTCTGGGCGGAGGAGTGGGGGCTGTTCGGCGGACTGGCGCTTCTGACGCTCTTTGCATTGATCTTCATCTACGGGCTGAGTATTGCTTGGCGCTGCCGCCATAATTACGGGCGCTATCTCGCCGCGGGGCTAACCGTAAACTTCTCGCTCTACGTCTTTATCAATATCTCAATGGTCATGGGTCTGATTCCAGTGGTTGGTGCGCCGTTGCCGCTCGTCTCCTACGGGGGAACGTCCATGCTCTCGGCACTCATCGGCTTCGGGCTGATTATGTCATGCCACATCTATCGTCACAGCAAGGTCAGCAGGGCGTAAGAACATATTAAGAGAACCTGAGTGGAGAAAGGCTTTTAGTAATTAAGCCGCATCATCAAGAATGCCTTTTTCCTTCAGCAAATCCTGAAGCTCGCCGGCCTCAAACATCTCGCGCACGATATCGGACCCGCCGATAAACTCCTGCTTGACGTAAAGTTGCGGAATGGTGGGCCAGTCTGAAAAATCCTTGATGCCCTGACGGATATCATTGTCTTCGAGCACGTTGATGTCCTTGAACGGCACACCAAGATGCGTCAGCACTTGAACAACCAATGAAGAGAAACCGCATTGCGGAAAAGCTGCATCACCCTTCATGAACAAAACAACGTCATGAGATTCAATATCTTTGCGGATGCGGTCAAATACTACATTTTCCATTTTATAAACCCTGATTGTTTGCTGAAGGAGGTACTTTATCTAAAAAAAATTAGTCTGGAACGGAGGTCTGGATTGCCAGAGCATGAAGCTCTTTATCCATCTTGCCCTGCATGGCATCAAACACCATTTTGTGTTGTTGTACGCGGGTTTTACCCGCAAAGGAAGCAGAGCTGACATAGGCGGCATAATGCTCCCCGTCACCGCGCAAATCTTCAATCCTTACGGTCGCATCGGGAATACCTTCGAGTATGAGCTTTTCAATACTTGCCGCATCCATTGCCATGTGGTCTGCTCCTTAAATCCTGTGAATATGAATCATAACATAACGCCGCCTTCGCAAATAGAAAAGGGAAGGTTACGCGGAAAACCAAAGTTTTTGCTATTTTTTTCTGTGCAGAGCATAAAGACGGAATTTTCCGCTTTCCTTGTCCTTTTTATGAAAGATAATCATATTATCATCTCGGGCATAAGCAGGCGCTTCTGCATATCCTGTTATATGCTCCAAAAGCTCTGGCTCGCCGAACGGAGCGTGTTTGTTGGGTCGTTTTGCTACAAAACTCTGAAAAAAAGAGTGCGGAGAAAAACGTGTGAACATGATCTCTTTTTCATCTTTGGTTATTGCAGCAGCATAAACAATACCGAGACCGTTAATCGTTTTAAAAATCTCATCTGAATTAGCCTGCGGGACGAATTTCTTATTCTGTTTCTTTGCATAAAAGAAATAAGATTTCTTTGGCATACCGCCACCACGGCCGAATTGCGTCTGGGTAGCGTAAAGGGTTTGACCATCATGACTAATCTCAATATCCATATTCAACCAGCCCATCTTTCCCAAAGAAAGTCCGTCTACACTTTCAACGTCTTTCACAGTACCGTTATCAAAATAACCCCGATAAACAGTCTTTTTGTTAAAGAACCCGTACTTTTTTGCTGAAATAAAATAGAAGTGATCGTCACGATCCATAGTAGGGACGCCATCGACTTTATCTGAATTGACATTTTCGACTTGACCCATAAAGATATATTCATAGTCGGATACACGCTTAGCCCAGTAAATATCTTTTTCTTTGCGCGCTGATTTGTCGTCATTAAAAAAAAGATATTGCCCATCGCGAGAAATAAAAGGCTCCATCGCGTCACCGTCATACCCTCTTAGAACCACTGGCTTCAAGTCTGTCCAGTCTTTATTGATCGTCAAGTCTTCTTCTAGAGTATCGGACGCTCCGCAAGGGTGATTCTGAAACCAGATCAAGACCTCATCAAGCAAAACATCAGCTTCATGGATCTTCCCGCTGTCCCCAAGGGGTTTAACGTTTTTAATCTGGGGTAGAACACCGGAAACATCACATCCTTGTGCGATGTAAGATTGGACAAGAAAAAGGGCACGGTCTCCCTTGGCTTTTAAGTCTTGGGGAGACGCAGCCAAACTAGGGCTATCCGAAAAAAAGATTAAGAGAAGGCTAAAAAGAAAACATTGTCGGAATTTGTAATCTCCGAACATTATTTCTGCATCGCCTCCTTGGCTTCAGCCATGCATCTCTCAAGCTCGGCCACCATGATGTGGTCTGAAACCTCAATGCCCTTTTCATCAAAATCCGCGCGAACTTTGCGCAGGATGTCATCAAAACCGGGCTCTTCCAAATTTACCGTTACGATAGATTGCGCGTATGTATCGGCATCTGCGCCGCTCAATCCCAGCTTCTCGGCAACCCAATATCCGTAAAGCTTGGACATTTTAGCCTCAACGGCAAAATCCAGCTTTTCTTCGAATACAAACTTACCTTCAAAACCTTTTTCTCTGTCATCAAACGTTGTCATTTGCGGCATGCTCCGATAGTAAATATGAAAGAAATAACATTTGAAATCATTACTAGCATTTGAATTCGCTTAAATCCATTGTTATATGGAAGGCGTATAACACGAATATAGCCAAAGTTAGGATACCCGATGGCAAGAAAAGTAAAAATCTACGACGGGAAGGCCAAAACCCTGTTTGAGGGGCCCGATGCCAACACCGTGATTCAACATTTCAAAGATGATGCAACGGCCTTTAACGGCAAGAAACATGAAATCATCTCCGGCAAGGGTGTCCTGAATAACCGTATTTCCGCGCATTTGATGACAAAGCTTGAGGGAATCGGTATTCCAACGCATTTCCTGCGCTCGATCAATGCACGTGAGCAACTTGTTCGCCGTGTTGATATCATCCCGATCGAAGTTGTAATCCGTAACATCGCCGCCGGTTCTCTCTGCAAGCGCCTCGGCTTGAAGGAGGGTGCTGTTCTCGCTCGCCCCCTGATCGAATACTATTACAAGGATGACGAGTTAAATGATCCGATGGTCAGTGACGAGCACATCATTACATTCGGCTGGGCAGATACTTACGAGCTAGAAGAAATGGTCTCCATGACGTGGCGCGTCAATGACTACCTGAACGGCTTGTTCTCCGGCCTGGGCATTCAACTTGTGGACTTCAAACTGGAATTCGGACGCCTTTGGGGCGAAAACGGCGAGCTGTACATCATCCTAGCCGATGAAATCTCTCCCGATAACTGCCGGCTTTGGGACGAAGCAACAGGGGAGAAAATGGACAAAGACCGTTTCCGTCTGGACATGGAAGACGTCATCAAGGGCTATAATTACATCGCCGATCGTCTAGGCGTGTTCCCGCGTGACCTGCTCGACGGCGGGAAGTTTGATGAGAAGGTGGCCGATAAGCTGACTTTAATCGAAAACGAATTTTCCAAGGAACGCCCGATGAAAGGCGTGAATCCGAGCAAGCCGCGCAAAGCATAAGCCGAGCCAAAACGAACAATAAAAAAAGGGCAGCCTGAAACGCTGCCCTTTTTAAATCATATGAAAAAGTCGAAAGACTTATGCGGCCTTTTTCTTCCCGCGATAAGAAGCCTTCTTGCGCTGACCTTCGGACGGTTTGCCGGTATTACCGCGCTTGCCTTTATAGCCTTCGCCGCCTTTACCTTCGCCTTTGCCCTTGCTCTTCTTAAAGCCTTCGCTGTTTTGAGCCTTCTTATAAGCTTCACTGCGCTTGGTCTTTTTGCCTTTTTTACCTGTAAATGCCGTATCGCCGTCTTTCTTGAATGGCTTCTTGCCGCGTTTAGCAGGCTTCTCGCCTTCAAAACGCACATCATCGCGTTCGGATTTCTCGAACCTTTTCGGCTTCTTATCACCGTCTCTGTTCTTAAACGGTTTCTTGCCACGCTTTTCGGACTTCTCTCCGTCAAAACGCTTTTCGCTACGCTCTTGACGATCATCTGAACGGAAACCGCCGTCTTTCGCTTTGTTCTTCTTGAACGGCTTTTTCTTACCATAGGACTTCTTGCCTTTACCGCGTCCGCGGTCTTGACCGCTGTCATTTGCCGCTTTCTCGGGGTTCAGTAGCTGCTCGATCGCTTTCCATTTGCGGCCGTCCTGACCGGAAACGAAACTGATCGCATAACCTTCCGCACCGGCACGCGCCGTACGGCCCATACGGTGAATGAAGTCTTCCGCCACCTGCGGCAAGTCGTAATTCACAACATGCTCGATATGCGGAACATCCAGACCGCGTGCGGCAATGTCTGTGGCAATCAGAACACGGAAATTCTGCTTACGGAAATTCTGCATGACTTTTTCACGCTTATTCTGGCGCAAATCACCGTGCAATGCTTCGGAAGTAAAGCCGTCACGACGCAAATTCTTGGCCATACGGTCCGCACTGCGCTTTGTTTTCACAAAAACAATCACGGAGCCGCTTCGATCATCCAGTTGATCCATCAATTCCTGATATTTTTTATCCTGTTCAATGCGGATCACATCTTGCTGGATGTTCTTGGCAACAACATTCGTTTCACCGACAGCAATACGCTTAGGGTTGGTAAGATATTTATCTGACATCTTCAAAATGTTCTTCGGCAAAGTCGCGGAGAACATCAAGGTTTGGCGCTCTACAGGCATATATTTGAAAATACGCTCAAGCTGAACCGAAAACCCCATATCAAGCATGCGGTCGGTTTCATCCAAAACCAGAAAATCAGTATCATCGAGCTTCAACGACCTGCGCTGCAGGTGGTCGTTAATACGCCCCGGAGTCCCCACGATCAAACGAGGATTGGCACGAAGCTGGCTGAATTGCTTGCCCATGGACTCACCGCCGATAATAAATGCGGTCTTGATAGGGCTTTTGGGGCCAAGCAACTGGTGCATAATGTCCATGATCTGCTTACCCAGCTCACGCGTAGGCGTCAGGACAAGCGCGGAACCTTGTGGGTTTGTCAGCAAACGCTCGATCAACGGAATGGCAAACGCCGCCGTCTTTCCGGTACCCGTCTGCGCCGACCCCAGAATATCATGCCCTTCAAGGGCAATCGGAATGGCCTTCGCCTGAATAGGGGTGGGGGTGGAATATTTCATATGCGCCAGTGATTTACCAAGCGCAGGTGACAGGCCGAAGCCATCAAAATTTTTCATGTCTTTTCTTTCATCATAAAGTGTATTGCTCCGACAATCTCTTATCTGCCGAAACTGTTTATCCCGTTCGATTTTTGAAAAACTGTTCGATAAATCTGAACTTTACGAGGAAAGGTGACATTTTAAGTCTTACGGTCTTGCATCATGACAAGACACCCTACAAAAGCTCTGTACTTATAAAATGAGCATCATTTTCAAACGACAGGCGGAGTAGTGACAGGTTCGCACGAATCCGTCAAGAAAATTATTTCAAACCAATAATTTATAATGCGAAGATAAAGCAGAAATAAGCGCGCGGCTACGGCGCGAATTGTTCTTGGAAAATACGCTCTTCCAAGTGATTGTCAGGATCAAACAACAGGGTTTGCGAGACCTCATCCGTCTTCTGGATATCGACACTGACAATATCGCGAATTTCCTTGTAATCGGCGGACACACTAACCGGCCGCTCGTAAGGGCGGATAATCTCGAACCGTACCCGCGAGGTTTCGGGGATAAGCGCACCCGGCCATCGACGCGGGCGAAACGCACTGATCGGTGTCATCGGCAACACATTCGCCCCCACGGGAACAATCGGCCCCGCCGCAGACGAATTATACGCCGTACTGCCCATCGGCGTAGACAGCATGATCCCGTCACAAACCAGCAACGGCAACCGCACCTCGTCATTCACAAAAATCATAATCTTTGCGGAATTATGCGTCTCGCGCAGCAAGCTCACCTCGTTAAAGGCAATTTCCTCGTAAACCGTCTCGTTGCGATCCACCGCCGTCATCTTGAGCGGGCTGATAATGTAAGACCGCGCCTTTCCAATCCGCTCGACCAGATCGCGCTTGCGGTTCTCGTTCAGCAAAAACCCGAGCGTGCCGAGATTAAGCCCGTAAATCGGAATATCAATGTCGATATAACTGTGCAGCGCATGAAGCATCGTCCCGTCACCGCCGAGAACAACCAGCACCTCCGCCTCGTCAATCGGGTGGTTTTCATATTTCTGCAAGTATTCCTGCAGCGCCGCCTGCGCCTGCGGCTTGTCCGATGCATGGAAACAGATTTTCAAAAAATCTCTCCCTTATCCTGAGTTCATCTAAAAACTCGCTTAAAAATATACCTAACCCTGCGTGTCCTGCCACCCGAGAGGGTCATTCAAAAACGCCTCCACGGACGATAAAGTTTCGTCATCGAAATAATCGCCCGCTTTTGCGGCCTCCAGCACATCCCACCACGTCGTCAACGCATGCAGCTTAATGCCGAGCGCCTTCATATTATCCTCGCTGGCCTTAAAAATTCCGTAATGAAACACAACAAACGCGTGTTTGACCTCCGCCCCCGCATTCCGCAGAGCATCAATAAACACCTTCTTGCTGCCGCCATCCGTCTGCAAATCCTCGATCAGAACAACGCGCGGCGTATCGCCCACATCATTCGTTTCGGGCAAAACCCCCTCGATCTGCGCCATGCGGCCATATCCTTTGGGCTCCTTACGGACATAAATCATCGGCTTGTCGGTGCGTTCAGCCAGAAACGCGGAATAGGGGATACCCGCCGTTTCGCCGCCCGCGAGCAGGTCGATATTCTTCAGCCCGATCTCCTTGCGCAAAATCCACGCGCCATAATCCATCAGCATCTTGCGCTGCGCAACAAAGGACACAAGCCTGCGGCAATCAATGTAAACGGGGCTTTTCTTACCGGATTTGAGTGTAAACGGCTCCGCGGCATTAAACAGAACGGATTTGGTATCAATCAACGCACGCGCAGCGTCCAGCGCAACGTCCTTTTTATTGAGCTTCCCGAATTCTCCCTCGTCATCCTCGATCAGGGCAATAAACTCGCCCATCGTCGCATTCGTCACCTGCAAAACCTTGGAGAGACTCTCCGTCGAAGGCCAGCGCGGCTTGCCTTCGGGGCTGGTGCGTTTGCTTTTGTTGAACGATGTGGGGTCAAGCCCCGCGAGACGTGCAAGACCGGAGGGGGAATACCCCTTCGCGGCTGCCAATCGGTCTAAACCGGACCATATTTGCTCATGCGTAAACATAGGACGACAATCCCATTAATGAGCGCCAACGTAAACCCCAAATCGGCAGGACATTCACTATTTTTCAGTCACACGGTACGTTGTTACAAATTCCCAAAAAACCTGCTGATCAAAATCAATCCACATATTGTAGTAATTGGGATCGTTCGTAATTGTTTGTTGTTGACCTTCAATTACCACTGGCAAAGACCACTCTTTCGTAAAATCAAGATCAGGAGGGTTCTTAACTAAATATCCTTTCCGAAGACCTTTCTGGTTCGTGTCGATGTACCACAAACCATCTTTTTTCTGGCCGTAGCTCAACAAGCAGCCATATTGGCTACTTCCGTAGCACCCTGTTGACTGAAGAATAATATTCTTAATCCTAAGGCCTGACGGACGATGCTTTTGTTGTTGATTGTTACCTTTTTGTTCAAGTCGATAGATCCCTTGAGGAACGACTTCCGGAAACTCTTTTTGTATCAGATGAACGGTTTCATCACTAAAATTAAGCTTTGAATACCCTAAAACCTGAAAATGAAGGTGGTTGTCTCCCTTATCGCTAAAACTCGGCTTTAATAAAAACTTCGAAAACCGGTCTTCCCAATCCGCCTGAAACGGCCAAAACCACTGTAACGGAACAAATTTGCTCTTAAACCCATTATATTTGACTCTGCTGGTTTCAGCCTCATACGCTGCTTCCGAATTATAAATCTCGATTGATTGCGGCCTGTAATAATCATCAAGAATGTATATCTTAGGGTAAAAGCGAGGCGTGCTGAGATCGCGAATTTTTAGGGTGCGGGCATTCGGCGAACATAAATTCGGCATATCGATGACTAGGGCTTGTCCGTCATGAATCTTCTCACCGAAAATCGTAAAGTCAATCATGCTGGATGATGTATTGCCGTTCGCCGCATCCCACCCGTAATTAATCCAGCACTGGATCGTTCGCTTGATCTGATAAGGTTTGCCGTCAACCTCAACACTCACAACCACCTCCACGGGATCAACCCGTTTTGAAGGCTTGAGCAGGTTACACCCCGCCAGCACCAGACAAAAACTCAGCAAGATAAATCTGAACATACGCCCCTCTGAAAACCACGTTGGCAGCTTGGTATCTTAAAAAAAGCATCAATCCTGTTTGGATTCTATATGCATCTTACAAATTCCGTAAGCAAGAACACCAAAAGAAATCGCAAGCAACAAAAACAGGAACACGGAGGCCACGTCCGAAAACCGAAAATCCCCCGCGATCGGCAGTGAGAGGGCGCGGTTGATAACACCGATCTGTTGAAGCGCACTGGGTTCTTGAGCAGCCCGAACAGGCATCTCCAGCTTGTCTGAAACCTGCACCGAACGAAAAAGCACAAAACCATGAACCTGATAAACGTCTTTCAGTTGCCCGAACGACATAACCATCATGATAAAGGAAATAAAAATAAGCTTCGCGAGTTTTACTTTTTCAGAATTCATGGAGTCCTGAACATCAAGATTACTCCTCTAAGTCTAGCAGAAAATCCAAAAGTCAGGAACGTATTCATTCCGGCTAAGCCACTGTTTTCCAATACAGAAGCAAACACGTGCAAAAGCAATTAGGAAAATAATCATATTTTTTCCTTGACGCCGTTAAAAATATATAGCAAAAAGAGAACATAAAGTGAACAAATGAATTCACAAACAGGAACAAAAAAGCACAAACACCACACAAGAAAACACCCAAACCCGCGCTCACAGACAAAACCGAAAACCATCCGAAACCGCAAAAAGAAAAGAGAACACACCATGGCATCCGGCACAAAAAACAGAACACCCGTCACACAACACGCCAAACCTGAGCCGTTCGACACGGTAGAGGAGGTGTGGTTCTGGTTTATCGCCGCGCAGCAGGCCAGAAACGACGGCGCCCGAATCACGGCGGGAGCGGGCATGACCCCGCGCCCCTGCGAACCCGTCGATATCTTGAACATCCTTAACCGCCTGTACCGCCAGCGCCGCCTGACCATGGATCACATTCTTGTCCTGCGCCATTACGGTCGCCGCAACATGCCGCCCGATCTGCGCCGCGTAAAGGAAGCCCGCGCCCATTACCTGTGGGAGGAAGCCCTCGACCGCCTCGAAGCCGTTTTCGAATCAAAGGGCATCTTGCGCGGGGGCAGCTGGGTCAAACGCTATGATCTGTCATCCGCGCCGCTGACCTCCGTACGCAAAACTGCTCGCCCCGTATCCCGCAAATCTGTGCAGGGCGCCCTGAACTTCTCTCAATCCCCGTATCAACCGGAATATCAACCCGAAGGAGTGGCCGCAGAATGAAAAATCTTATCGCAAATCAGGAGGACAACATGACCGACACGCACACAGACTTGAAAGCGCAAAACAATCCCGCTGAAGACGGCAAGCACGAATCCCGCCGCATCTGGATCGCTTTTACAGGCCAAACGGAATTGCCATTGCTGCGCTTCCTTAAGCCCGGTTTCCGTCACTGCTTTATCGTCATCAAGGACGGGGGCAAATGGCTGAGCCTCGACCCCATGGCCAACCACATGGATTTAACCGTTCATAACGTGCCCGATGATTTTGACCTGCCGCGTTGGTTACGCTCCCGCGGCTTACAGGTTATCGAAACCGACGTGCAGCATCACGACAAACCTGCACCCCTCATGCCATTAACCTGCGTCGAAGCCGTCAAACGCATGATCGGCCTGCACAAGCGTTTCATCCTGACGCCGTACCAGCTGTTCTGCTATCTCGAAAAACAGATGCAGCAAAAATCAAATGCGCCGCGAATCTATGCGCCTGAATTCTCAAACACAGATATCTTGCAGAAAGGAAACCTATCATGGGAAGCCTAAGCTCACGCCCGAAAGTGCCATCCACACAGCCCGTTGTCGTCGTCCAAAATCCGGCCCCGACAACAGGCGCAACGACAACGGTGGAAACAGTGGAGGATCCTGCACAGAGCGCATCCGAAGCCCGCAGCGAAAACCTGCTCTCGCGCCGCCGTGGCCGTCTTGGAACGGTCAACACCAGTTTGCGCGGTATATTGCAAACGGTTGAAAACGCCGTCAGCCGCAAAACATTACTCGGCGAATAAACAAAGAAGAACGGAGCCAGAAAATGAACACCATAACACCGGTTAAAACAGCAGCAGGCGGAGAAGAAATGCTGCAGCAAACAAACGACGATAAAATTGCCGAGCGCCTGATCGAACGCTACGAAGCCGCCAAAACAACACGCAGCAACTGGACAAAACTCTGGGAGGATTGTTACGACTTCGCCCTCCCGCAACGTGGCGGTTTTTTGAGCAACCCCATCTCGGGTCGCGCCCGCACAAACAACATCTACGACGCCACCGCCATGGATGCCGCCGACCAGCTCGCCGCAAGCCTTCTCGCCAACCTGACCCCGACATGGTCACAATGGTTCGGTCTGAAACCCGGCCCCGATCTCTCTGCGGAAGAAGCCACCGCGCTCGCCCCCGTACTGGAAAAGGCCGCAAAAACCATTCAGGCACATTTCGATCGCTCGAACTTCTCGGTTGAAATTCACCAGTGCTACCTCGATCTGGTTGTCGGCGGCACGGCAACACTTTCGTTTGAAGAAGCCGAACCGGGCGGTTTTTCAGCATTCAAGTTCTCCTGTCTTCCGCTCACACAAATCGTGCTGGAGGAGGGGGCAAGCGGCCTGCTCGATGGTGCATACCGTCACATCCCGCTGACCCTCGATCAACTTCTGGAGCGCTACCCATACGCCGAAGTGCCCACAAAACTCCTCGAACGCGCCTCCCGCGATCCGCAGGAACGTTTCAACATCCTTGAATGTGTCCTGCCCGATGGCCTGAATTACGAATACACCGCCATGCTGGATGAGGTCGGCAGCAAACCCGTCATCTTACAATCCGGCACGTTTGAACAATCCCCGATCATGAGTTTCCGCTGGCTGAAATCCCCTGGCGAAATATATGGACGTTCGCCGATTATGAAGGCGCTGCCCGATATCAAAACCGCGAACAAGGTCGTCGAACTGATCCTGAAAAACGCCTCTATCGCGGTCACGGGCATATGGCAGGCCGACGATGATGGCGTTCTAAACCCTGCCAATATCGAACTCACCCCCGGCAGCATCATCCCGAAGGCCGTAGGTTCGAAGGGGCTGCAGCCGCTTGATATGCCTGGACGTTTCGATGTCTCGCAGCTCATCCTCGAAAACCTTCAATCACGCATCCGTCACGCGCTCCTGACCGATAAACTCTCACCGATATCATCCCCGCGCATGACCGCCACCGAAGTCCTCGAACGCTCGGCTGAAATGTCGCTTCTGCTCGGCGCAACATACGGTCGCTTACAATCCGAACTTTTAACGCCACTCATTAAGCGCGCGTTCTCAATCCTGCGCCGCCGCGGGGAAGTACCGGACATTGCACTCGACGGTCGCCTTGTGGCCGTAGATTACCGCTCGCCGCTCGCCAGATCGCAAGGCCAGCGCAACGTGCAAAACACGCTAAGCTGGATTACATCCGTTCTGGCCATGGGACCCGAAGCCACGCAAACGGTAAACCTTCCCGCCGCAGCACGATTCCTTGGAGAAGCACTGGCCGTGCCGAGCGATCTCATCCGCGCCGAAACACCGCAAGCCGCGCAGACCGTCACCCCCGAAGAGATAGACGGCATCCGCGAACTCGCCGAAAACCTGCAGCAAAATTTGCAGGGTCTAAGCACTGAAAACACGTTGCCAGAAAACCTCAACGGTAAAGGATCATAACTATGTTTAAAAAAGAAACCGCAAACAGGGAAGAGCGGGGCGCAGCAATGCACGACAGCGGCGCCTATATCTTCCGCGTGCCCGAACCCTCCCGACTGGAGCTTCGCGATGTGGAAAAAACCTTCGCACGCCTGTTTTCAACTGATGACGGGAAGAAGGTGCTTTCCTACCTGCAAACGATCACCTTCCAGCGCGCACTCGCCCCGAGCTCTACGGACGAACAACTGCGTTACGCCGAAGGGCAGCGCGCGATGATGGCCACCATTCTGCGCCTGATCGATCGCGGCCGCACCCCCGTCTGAACGAAATTCACCAAAACAACTTTCACCCACATCTTTCACCCACATCTTTCACACTAAGGAGACAAACATGAACGAGAACTTGCTCAACACCGACATCCCTGAAAAATTCCTCGACCCCGAAACCGGCGACCTGCGCCTTGATACTCTTGTACGCTCATACAACGCGCTTGAGAAAAAAATGTCACAAACGCAAAGCCCGCCCGCCTCGCACGAGGAATACTGCATTGACTGCGCCCATGGCCTGTTCCAGCCCGATATGGACATCAATAAACGCATGCATGAAAAGGGCTTCACGCAGGAACAGGCGCAGGAAGTCTACAACATGGCCGCGGAAAAAATGGTGCCGATGATCATGGAAATTGCCGCTGATCTTCAAGCCGACCGCGAAGTTGAAAAACTCGTTAGCCATTTCGGCGGCGCCGAACAATGGCGCGAAGTCTCACACCAGCTTTTAGCATACGGGCAGAAAAACCTCCCGCCGCAGGTCCTCGACAATATGGCGAGTTCTTTTGAAGGCGTCATAGCACTCTACCGCATGATGAAGGGTGAAGAACCGAGCCTGCAAAACACCGCCGCCAAAACCCCCGATGACATGGGGGAAAAGGAACTGGCCTCCATGATGCGCGACCCCAAATACTGGAAAGACCGCGACCCCGCATTCATCGCCAAGGTCACGCAAGGCTTTCAGAAAATCTACGGGAAATAATGCTGCAGCCCGCGTACATCAGAATTGATTTACTCGCGTAAGCCGTCCTCACTCAAGACCGAACTCGCCCCCGTCAAATCCATGATGGGGGCTTTTTTTAGACATTAAATTGCCCGAATTTCTCCTGTAGAAGGTTTTCAAAACCTGTGTCAGCCTTGATCTCCCAGAAACTGGAATCAAATACCTCCATCTCAGCAACGAGTTGCAAGCGATCAAAAACCTTAAAAGCACCATCAATTGTTTGAGTGATGCCAGAATATAATTTTATGAACTCATCATGACTAATTTCTAAGCCGTTCTCAGTCATGCTCTCAATTTTTAATGCATTTGTACCAATACAGCCATAGATATTGATAATCCATCGGTCTACGTGGAATGAATCACAAAGAAGGGGAAGTAAAACAGGGATATCTAATAGAGAATGGTCAGGTAGATGCTGTGGAATTCTGACCATAGGGAAGATTAAGTCGCCTGAGAATTCACGAAGCTCTGTGCCACAAAATCATCAACGACCTGTTTAAAACCGTCCTTGACCTTTTTCGGCATCGGCGCGAATTGCAATCCGACTCGATGCTGGGATTTACGAACGACATGTGCCTTGTGATTGACGTCCAGAATTTCATCACGAAGCTTGAATTTCATGACCACGCTGATTTCCTGCTCGACCCCGAACAAACGGTCGTCCGCAGAAATAAGGAATCCACCCATGCTCCAGTTCTCGACCGGATAGATCTTGCCATTGATCACAGACACGCAGTGGTCACCGCTCCGTCTGGCATACTGACGCTTTGAAGCTTTATCTGATTGATCTGTATCACTTTTTTCTGATGCCGAAAACTTTCCGAACATGCGAATCCCCTTCAAAAAAACAAAGCGTAGCTGACGCTTATGATCAAAATATGACGCAGTAACATAAAACTGTCAAAAGATGCACGATTTTTCCTTGACAATATAAGAATTAATTCCTATATTAAAACCATCAACGCCATAACTGTGTCCAGTCTAATCCACAGTGCGGCGTCTGCTTCACAAAACAATATCAGGTACACGGAAAACGTTGTGGGTAAACCTCTAAACCCTTGGTCAAAGTCAAGGAAAGCAGACCCCATGCGCCCGCGCACGCCTGACGCCCGAAAAGACACGGCCTTTCACATAACATGAAAGACAACCCGCAGCGGAATAGGGCACATCGCAACTCCCCGTAAACACAAAACCAAGAAAGAGGTTTGATATGTCTACAACTATCGACCAGGCCTTCATCAAGCAATTCGAACGCGAAGTGCACGAAGCCTACCAGCGTCAGGGCAGCAAGCTCCGCAACACCGTGCGCACAATCTCCGATGTCAACGGCTCCTCCGCCGTCTTCCAGAAAGTCGGGAAGGGCACGGCCTCCACCAAATCCACCCACGGCATGGTTCCTGTCATGAACCTTGACCACTCCAGCATCGAGGTCATCCTCGAAGACTATTACGCCGGCGACTGGGTCGACCGACTCGATGAACTCAAGATCAACATCGACGAGCGGCAGGTCATCGCGAACGCTGGTGCGCATGCATTGGGCCGCAAAACCGATGAACTCGTCATCAACGCGCTTGTCACGGCCTCTGCCAATACGGTGCTGGACGGCAATATCGGCCTGACAAAGGATAAGATCCTGTCGGCCTTCGAAACCTTCGGCGAAAACGACGTCCCCGACGATGGACAGCGTTTCTGCATCGTCGGCTGGAAACAATGGAGCGAGCTTCTCGAAATCGAGGAATTCGTCAATGCCGATTACATCGGAAACGACGCATTGCCGTTCGCCAGTATCACACAGGCCAAAATGTTCCTCGGCACGATCTTCATCCCGCATTCGGGGCTGCCGATCGACGGCAACGACATCCGCTCCTGCTTCTACTACCACAAGACCGCCATCGGCCATGCCGCCGCAAGTGACGTCCAGACCGACATCACATGGCACGGCGACCGCGCCGCCCACTTCGTGAACAATATGATGTCACAGGGCGCAGGGCTGATCGACGAAGCCGGAATTGTCACCATCAACTGTGATGAAACGCCGGATTAATCCCGCGCATCATCCCAATTTCAGAACATCATTTAAGGAGACATAACCATGGCTTTTACATCATCAGACCTCAGCGTGCTGGCCTACGCCAACAACTTCACGCTGTGGCATTACACCACCATCGACGCCGATATCACGGGCGCGGGATATTTCAACAAATCCGTTGATATGTTGCGCGTCGGCGACTTGGTAATCGCGAACATCGATACGGACGGAACGCCGGACACGACCTTCTACGTCGTCACCGGCAATGACGGATCAGACGTCACCATCACCGCATATTCCTGATAAAACCTCTTATCGGGAATCCTTCCTAAAACGCGGTGCCAGCTCACCATAAAGTGACGCACACACAATCGGCTTGAGCCTCTTTGATCGTGTCTGCTCCTCCCCTCGGCAGACCCTGCGCTCGCCGCATATGATCCGTCAACGGCCTGAACGCCGCCGTAAAAGAATTTTTACAGCGTAAATTAAGGCACCCGTATCGATACCCCGAGGTGCAGCCCCGTCCGTTTGTCCCTTTCCCGGACGCGGGCTGCATCTTTCTTAATTCAAACCAATGGAGACTTCCCATGGCATTATCCGATATTGCCCTGTGTGCCCGTGCGCTCATCCGCATTGGCGCGGCGCCGATCACGTCCTTTGATGACGGCACGGCCGAATCCGAAATCGCGGGCGCACTGTTCCGCCCCGTCTGTGATGCGCTGCTCTCGGCCTATGCCTGGAGCTTTGCCACCGGCCAGATTGAGCTCAACCAGCTCGCATCCGCCCCTGTGGCCGATTATGATTACGCCTACCAACTCCCCAATGACTTCCTGCGCGCGCTGTCCGCGGGAACGGGAAAACGGGGCAGGGGCGCCAATTACCGCATTGCCGGCAATGTGCTGCAATCAAACCAGAGCGCCGTGACCCTGACCTACATCTACCGTCCCGACGAAGAGAGCTTCCCGCCGTTCTTCGATCAGGCGCTGATCACACGGCTCGCCGCGGAGTTCTGCATCCCCGTCACGGAAAACACCAGCCGCGCCGAAGCCCTGTTCCGCCTCGCAGAGCAGGAATTCCAACGCGCCCGCCAAATCGACGCGCAGCAGGACACACCCAACAAAATCGAGGATTTTACCCTCGTGACCGTCCGTGATTAGGACTAAAGTCGGTAAAACGCATTTTTTACGCCCCAAAAGGCACTTTTTTCTTTTTAACATATTGCAAAATTGGGTATTCTTGGCGTAAGAAAAAACAACAAAAACAGCACAATAAGGCGTCCAAAAAAAATCACGCCCGTGCGCTTGGTAAAAGGGTGTATTCATGGGTGATGATCAAGAGCAGGACCAACCGTCCATCCTCCCCGAATTTCAGGATTTAAGCGCTGATGAGGTACGGCCTCTGCAGTTTACGGTCGAAAAAGTCGAATCCGTAGAGGTGCTGGAAAACGAGTGGGAACCGCTTCTCGTGCAGATTTTCCCCGATGAAACCGACCGCGAGCCGATTGATCTGCTGCGTGAGCGTCTGGAAGCAGGCGAAAACTTCTTCCTGATGCGCGACGCCGCAGGGAAGGCCGTCGGCATGGAACTCTCGCAAATCCTGCTCGATGATCGCGGCAACGCTGCCGAAACCGGCGCGACCAAGGCGATGTATATTCCGTGGACTGGCGTTCTGGAGGAGTACCGGAACCTCGGGATTGGCTCTCACATGAACCGCCAAATCTCCGAATTCATGCGCGAGGAATACGGCATCACGCACACGCTGATTGATATCGAAGACCCCGCAAGACTGCACAACTCGGCCTATGACCCCGAAGAATTGCCCGAAGCCATCGACTTCGCCGAACGCCGTATCAATTTCTGGCGTCGTGAAGGCTTCTTTGTGGTAGATGACGAATCCAAACCCACTGGCGAAAAACTCGAATACTGCCGCCCTGCATCCGACGATGAATCACAGATTCAGGCATACGACCACATGACCGTGCGCTTTGATGATGAAGAATTACGCGCACAAATGATGAGCGCGGACGGCTCCGAAATCGATAAGGCATTCGCCCGCCAGTGTTTCCTAGACATGAACCGCATCCAGTACGGCGATCTGCCCGAGGACGAACTGCGCACCGAATTCCCCGCGGTTGATAAATACCTGAACGATATCGACTCGCTGCCGGGCAATACACTCGCCATGCACACATCACCGATCAGACAGAAAACATCACCTGTCGTTCCTGTCGAAATCACGATGAAAAAACCAACCGGTACTGGCGGGCGCTCACACCGCCTGACACAAGGCGGGCAGGGACGTGACGGCTGGGATCACTGGGCTAACGAATAAACCTGACTTAGTCCTGCCAAAACAAACGCCCACACAACGGGGCGTTTTTTTATTGCCCGACAGAAACCCGAATAATTCAAATCTAAAAGGAAAAACCATGACACGCATACGTGATATGAAAACCACGTTCACGGCGGGCGAAGTCTCGCACGAGCTATTGGGCCGCGGCGATTTACGCGCCTATGACAACGGCGCGCTGACCCTGCGCAATGTGTTCATCAACCCCACGGGGGGCGTGCGCCGCCGCTTCGGCCTTGGGTATATCGACACCGCCGCGGGCAACGGAAAGCTGATTGCCTTTGAATTCAATACGGAGCAAACCGCGCTGCTGGTCTTCACCGATGGACAAATTGATATCTATACGGGCGGCCTGAACGTCGCCACCATTGCCGCCCCATGGACAGCCGCGCAGATCGATCAGCTCGCCTGGACACAAAGCGCGGATACGCTGCTCCTCACCCATCCCGATGTGCCACCGAAAAAACTAACCCGTAACGCAGATAGCAGTTGGAGCCTTTCCGACTGGAACTTTTTTACCGATAACAACATCACCTACCACCCTTACTACAAATTCGCAGACTCCGAAGTCACCCTGACACCAAGCGGAACAAGCGGCAGCATCACCCTCACGGCCTCCGCCGATGTCTTCGAAAGCGGGCACGAAAACACGCGCCTGCGCGTCGGCGGCAAGGAAGTCATCATCACGGATTACGATTCCCCGACCGTGGTGAGCGCGGACACAATCGAAGACCTCACCGATACAGACCCCACCATCGACTGGTTCGAACAGGCCTTCAGCGCCGTGCGCGGCTACCCCGTTACCGTCGCCTTCCATCAAGATCGCCTTGTCATCGGCGGCTCCCGCGATCTGCCCAACCGCCTGTGGTTTTCAAAATCCGGCGACCTGTTCAACTTCGATCTGGGGGAGGGGCTGGACGATGAAGCCATCGAATTCGCCATCCTCTCCGATCAGGTCAACGCCATCCGCGGCGTCTTCTCCTCCCGCCACTTACAGGTCTTCACCAGCGGCGCGGAATGGATGGTCACAGGCGACCCGCTGACCCCGACATCGGTGCAAATCCGCCGCCAGACCAGAACAGGCTCGGTTATCTCGCGCTACATCCCGCCGCTGAACGTGGACGGCGCAACACTCTACATCGCCCGCAACCGCCGCGAAATCCATGAATTCCTCTACACCGATCTGGAACAGGCCTACACCTCAACCGATCTCGCGCTGATCTCCCGTCACATGGTCGTCAATCCCGTCGATCAGGATTACGACAGAACAAACCGCCTTCTCTTCGTGGTGCGAGAGGACGGGCAATTCGCAACATTAACCGTCTTCCGCGCCGAAGCCGTCTCCGCTTGGACGCTGCACCAAACAAATGGCCTCGTAAAATCTGTCGCCGTCGTCGGGGATGAGGTTTACATGATGATCGAAAGAAACGGCGCATACCTGATCGAACTTTTCGATCCCAATCTTTACCTCGACTCCGCATTAAGTGGTGAAGTCGGCTCCCCCGCAACTGTCTGGTCCGGCCTCGACCATCTGGAGGGGCAAAGCGTCTCCATCAAGGCCGACGGCGTTGTCCTCAACCCGCAAACGGTGACGGGCGGCGCGATAACACTATCCGAACCCGCAAGCGCGGTCGAAATAGGCTTGCCCTTTACGCATATCATCGAACCCCTGCCGCCGAATGAAATCGGACAGGTAGGAGCCGGAAGAAAACTGCGTCTGGTGCGCGGCATCTTCCGCATCAATGAAACCGCGGCGCTCAAACTCGATCTGGGGCAGGGGTTAAACGACATTACCCTGCGCCAATTCGGAGAAGACGACATCCTCGACGAACCCGTCCCCCTGACCAGCGGCGATATCCGCGTACGCAGCATCGGCTGGCAGAAAGACGGAACGCAGCCCCTCTGGCGCATCGAACAGGACTCGCCGCTGCCCTTCGAACTGCTCTCCGTCACCTCTGAGATCAAGGTCAATGACTAGAAGAAAATAACCAAAGCCACAACTGCGGCTCGCGGCAAGTACCGCGAAGCCGGCGTGGCGTCTGAACGTATGAAAAATCAAACAAAAGGAAAAACACCATGGCCGCACTCACCCCCGTCATCTCGCTGCTCGGCACGGTCGGCAGCGTCGTCTCCGCAAGCAACACCATTCTGGGCGGCGTCCAAAGCCTCAGCGGTTCAGGCGACAAGGACGACCTCGCACTCGAGCAACTAAAACAGCAGCAAGCCCTGCAGGAAAAACAGCTTCGCCAGAACGCCGCTCTCGAAAAACAGCAAATCGCCCTTGACGCGGCGCAAGCCGAGGAAGACCGCAAACAAGCGCTAAAACGTGCCGTCGCAAGGCAGCGCGCACAATTCAGCGGGCAGGGCTTAAGCAGCACTGGCGCAGGGTCATCCCAAGCCGTCCTCCTTGGCCTGTTCGAAGAGTCGGATGAGGAACGTCAGAAACGCGAAGACTTGGATGCCCTCAAAACCGCCGCCATTGATCAGGATCTGGCACAAAACCGCGCCCTTAACGTCCTGCAACGCACACAGCTTGCCGAACGCCAGAAACTCCAGCGGCAACTTTTTTAAAATCTTGACCACATTTCCGGAGCATAGATAATGAAAAGATGAAATATTTACTCCTTTTTATAAATGCTCTTGCTGTAACTACGGCTTTCCTATGCTTTCCTGCAAAAGCTGAAAACATAACTTTTGACCTAAAAAACGGCATTCAGGAAATCGATTTTGACAATGACGAAGTAACTGAGCTTTTGATGAGGTCACGCCGCAGTATTGTTTATGAAACTTATGAAGGAACAAAAATCGTGAAATCCGAAGGCTCTCCAGCCTTAAGAAATCATAACCCAGACAACATAGAAAGAGGTGCTTTTGCAAAAAGATACGGTTCAATAGGCGATGACGGTAGGTTTGCTGTGTTTCCGGATTATGAAACTGGACGGCAAGCATTGGAAGGTTTACTTAAAACAAAAACTTACCAAAATCTAAGTATCGATAATGCTATGAATAGATACGCACCAGGCCATGAAAATGACACAGAAACCTACATAAAATTTATTGAAAAGAAGGCAAGTGTAAGCAGAAATGAAAAACTTAAAGACCTCACCAATGCCCAAGCAAGTGCAGTAGCTGATGCAATAGAAAGATTTGAAGGAAGCATAGAAGGGAAAACAATACCCTTACCAAAACCCAAGCCACTTTACGATGCCACGGGGCGTATTATAAAAGAATAAATTTGACCGCATTAACCAATTTCATTTATATTTTCTTATATAAATGAGCGAGTTCACAAAATAGATGAAAAAACCGATACCCGACATTTATGATTTCGACACGGCCAGACTGTACAAGCCGGGCAGCAAGAACTTCATGATCATCGGAAATTTCTTCTTTCAGGACGAACCGTTCTCGATCGAAGGCCGAAACAGAAAAAATAATTACAAAAGCGGCATCAGTGATTCGGCATTCTTCGCCCTGATGCAGGAATTCGCAGAGCGCTTCAAACTGGAAATTATACTGGCTGAGGACGATACAGTTGTGATGACGGGAAACCTCTCGGATTTCAGCCGTATCCAGTTCGAAAACGGCCACAGATTTTCTTATGACTTTGCAGACGCCAAAAGCGTCGAGAGCTATATTACTTACGCCAAGTCCATGAGCACTATGCCTGAAAAGATATTCCACGAAGTCCAGCTTGACGGCTAAAAAATCAATTTTTTTATGGAATATGTACGTTGCGCAGGCTATCCTGAAAGAAACAGGGTGGTAATAATGAGTTTTCTTTCTGATTACATGAATTCCGAAATCGAGGTTGACGATACGAAATGTCTGGTCGTCACAAATTTCGCTTATGATGAGACAATAGCAGGCGAACCTATAAATGCTTACAGCGGTTTGTCCGAAGAAGCCTTTAACTACTTGATTGAAGAGACGGTGAGTGTTCTGGATGCGGAAGTGACCTTCTGCGATGGAAATACGGCAATTGTAACGGGCGGCAGCCTTGATCTACAGGCCGTTCAACAAGTATGCGGTGACAGATTTTCCTATGCAACATGCACAGTTGATGAAGCCGGACAGGTTGTTGACGCCTGCCTCGAAGCGGCTACGGAAACGCCGGAACAACGCGAAGAAAGACGTATCCCCGGAGCAGTCGACTATGTCCAGCATTTGAACTGACGACCACCAAAACCTTTTGAGACCGAACCGCCCGCGCGTGGCGGTTTTTTTATGCCTGATCCAAACCCGCAAAAAAACCAAAAACCAATGGAGCCACCATTATGCCCGAACACATCAAAATCCCCGATGTGACGCCGATCGTGCGTTACGTCGCCAACGGCACGCAAGACACGTTTTCCTTTCCGTTCCCGATTTTCGCCAGCGAAGATTTGAGCATCGCCCTGAACGGTGCGCAGCAAAGCAGCGGCTTCACAATCAACGGAGCAGGGAACACCGCGGGCGGCTCCGTTACTTTCGACACCGCTCCGGCAGTAGATACAGTTATAACGCTCGCCCGCGATCTGCCGATTGAGCGCACAACCGATTATCTTGAAGGCGGTGACTTCTCCGCCGCAAGTATAAACACAGAACTGGATTACCTCATCGCCGCGCTCCAGCAAGTAAACCGCGAGAACGATGCGATGCTGCGCTACGGTGACCATGAAACGCCCGCGAACGTGACTCTGCCCGACCGCACCATCCGCAGCAACAAGGCGCTGGGTTTCGACGGCAATGGCAACCCCGTAGCCGTGTCCCTCGAAGGCTCGATGGCAGCGCCCGATTTTACCGCGAGCGGAACAGGCGCAGCCACCCGCACCAGCCATGATAAATTCTCCGACCTGATATCAATTAAAGATTTCGGCGCGGTCGGCGACGGTCTGACCGATGATACGAACGCGATTATAAACGCGCTTGCCGCCGCCGATTCCGTCTTCATCCCCGAAGGCGAGTATCTCGTGACCGCGACCATTCGACTCACAGCGCGCCAATCCCTGATCGGCACAGGGCAGACCTCGGTATTGAAGGCAAACACCAATACCTTCAGTGTGATCGAAATCGTCGAGGATCATGTGAAGCTCGCGGATTTCCGCATCAAGGGCGGGGATATCGGGATCAGGCTCTACGGCCTGACGCGCCCCGTCGTGCAATGCTCAATCACCGACATCACGATTGTGGCGCCTAATACGGGCGTGCAGCTTGACGGCTACACCGACACCAACTACCCGTGCTACTGGAACAATTTCGCCCGCGTACTGGTTGAACAACCCGCCGTCAACGGTTTCCACCTGACCAAAAGCGGAGCGGGGGACACCCCGAACGCAAACAAGTTTTATGCCTGCCGTGCATACTCCCTCGGCGCGGATATTTCCGGCGCAGGCTTTTATATCGAACACGGCAGCTTCAATAACGCCTTCATCGACTGCGAGGCGAATGTGAAGGGCACGGCGCAGGGCTGCTTCATCATCGGCGCGAATTCCAATAAGACGCTGCTGATCAATCCTTATGCCGAAAGCGACAACCTCGTCCCCAACGTCAAACTCGAAGCTGGCTCCATAGAGACCTCGATTTACAACCTGCTATCGGTAAGCAACGGTGCAGCAATCTGGGATTTATCCGGCGGCGAATATTCAGCATACAACGCGGGCTTCCCGCACAAAAACCGTCTGCAACGCACGACCGTGACGGACATGAACGCCACGCTCCAGCGCTTCGATACCGAATACATCGACAGCAGCGGCAGCGTCACGCTCGACCTCTCGCATTCCGTCCATCTCGTCTCATCTTTCGGCGGGGCACTCACTGTCGAGCTTCCCAATGCGGGCGATGCCGTGGGTGTGATGATGGTGGTGAAAAAGGTCGATTCTTCCAAGAACGTCATCACCATAACCGAGGATAGCGGCGCAGGGCCGGACGGCGCGGACTTCTTCCTCGGCGCAGAAAATGACTTTGTCATGATGCTTTCCAACGGTGCGGAATGGTTCGTCATCGCCTCTAACCGCTCGGCGGGCAACACGCGCTTTTTCGACGGAAGCGGAACTTACGACATTGACATGGCGGTAGACACTTACCTGCTTTCATCTTTCGGCGGGGCGATGACGGCTCGCCTGCCTCCCGCCAACGCCGCCGAAGCCATCGGGCGCACCATAACCATCAAGAAAACCGATGTCTCCGCGAATGCCATCACCGTAACGGAGCAGGGCGGCACCGGCCCCGATAACTCCGCGCAGCCGCTCGCAAGCCAGTACAGCACGATCACGGTCGTCTCCGACGGCGGCCAGTGGTTCATCGTCAGCAAACACCTCTAATAAAAATATAAAAACGCCAATGGAGTATTCATGCCCAAAATCGAAACCGGGATGCGTGCGCGCATCGCGAAATTCCTTCCGCATGCACTGGAAACTGCAATCCTGTCCTACCACGAATTTTCGGAAGAGCAGGCCACAACACCCGAAGAGGAAACAGACCAAAGCAAAAACGACAAGGCCAAAAGCTTCAGGGCACATCACGATGCCTGCAAAATCGCCATCGCGCATATCGAATTGCTGATCAAACTTGCGCAATGGGCCGATTTGCCCGACCCGACTCTGGAGGATGAAATGCAGGCACAAACCCTGCGCGGCCTGATCGAAAGCGCACAGGCGGAATTAAGCGGAAAAGAGTAAGAGATGCAGACCCAAAATTGCTGCAGCTTCCCGCTGTTCCTCGTCTTGTGGAACCAGCGGCAGAACATGAAAACCCCGCAGCTGCACCTGCGCATGGCGGAGTTTCTGGAAGGCGCATGGAAAAACGGGGACACGCGCCTGCTGCTCATGGCCTTCCGCAGCGCGGGCAAAAGCACAGTCATCGGAATTTTCGCCGCGTGGCTGCTCTACCAAAATCCGAACCTGCGCATCCTCGTTCTCGCCGCCGATAACAGCCTTGCAAAAAAAATGGTGCGCAACGTCAAGCGGATGATCGAACGCCACCCGCTTACCACGCATTTAAAACCGGATAAACCCGATCAATGGGCGGGTGAGAGATTTACCGTCACCCGCCCGCGGGAACTGCGCGATCCGTCTATGCTGGCCAGCGGCATCACAGCGAACATCACGGGGAGCCGCGCCGACATCGTGATCTGCGATGACGTCGAAGTCCCCGCCACCTGCGACACGGCACAAAAACGCGAAGCTTTGCGCGAAAATCTGGCGGAAATGGCATACGTTCTGGTGCCCGAAGGCACGCAGCTCTACGTCGGAACGCCCCACCATTATTTTTCAATCTACGCCGACCAACCTCGCGCCGAACTGGGTGAGGAAACCGAATTCCTGCATGGCTTTAAGCGCCTTGTCCTACCGATCCTGAACGATCAGAATCAAAGCCTCTGGCCGGAGCGTTTCAGCGCGCAGGATATCGAACGCCTGAAAATCAGCACAGGCCCGAACAAGTTCGAATCCCAGATGATGCTGCGCCCCGTCAACATCGCTGAAGGCCGACTCGATCCGTCCTTGTTGAATATCTACGCCGACGAACTGGATTACACCCGCGAGCTGGGAACGCTGTTCCTCGGCAAAAGAAAAATGATATCCGCAAGCGCATGGTGGGATCCCGCCTTCGGCAAAACATCGGGCGATAAAAGCGTGCTGGCGATTGTTTTTGCCGATGAAGGCGGCGCATTCTACCTGCACCATATCGAATACATAGCCTTAAACGTACTCGACCAAACCGACGAAGCCACGCAACAATGCCGCACAATCGCGCAGCTTGCCAAGGCGCATTATTTGCCGTCGCTCACGGTCGAAATCAACGGAATAGGGCGCTTCCTTCCCAATATCCTGCGCCGTGAAATGCAGCTTACCAAAGCGCCGTGCAGTGTCCTCGAAACCAGCAGCACCCGCGCCAAGGATTTAAGAATTATCGAAGCCTTCGATGCGCTTCTGGCTTCACGAAGGTTACATGTGCATGAACGTATCACCCGCGGCCCCTTTATGATGGAAATGCGCGAATGGCGGCCCGGAAAATCCGGAGGCCATGATGACGGGCTGGATGCGGCGGCAGGCGCATTATCGCTGCAGCCTGACCGTCTAGGCACATTTTCAAAACGCGGAAACCATAAATGGATGAAAAACCGCCAGCACCATGCGGACACAGACTTTAAAATCTAAAATGAATACTATGGACATATTTCGTTGTAATGTTGTGCCTGATAGTTAAAAATAACGTCGGTTATGACCTTCAGGTAAATTAGATTATTTATGCTCGCGCTGCTCAACATTCTGGACATCAAGCAAGACCCCGACGCCCTGTTTCACTGGCTGATGGCCATTGCTCTGGAAATTGTCGTTGCCGGTATGTTAATTGGCGCCCTGATTGGCGTTGTGACATTCTGGCGCAAACAAATGCCGCCGAAACAACGCGCGGTTATCGGCGCATTCGCCGGTTTCTTCGTCTCCATCGCGGGCGTCGTAGTGCTTCTGATCTGCAGTGAGGCACTGCGCTACCTGATGCTCTGATACTTTTAACCAATATTGCTATTTACTTTGTGAGGGGAAAAACAATGGAAGCAGAAATGGTCGACAAGGCGCTGGAAATCTACGGCGATCCTGATAACTCAACGGCGCTTCTGGCTGTCATCCTCGGCTCTGTCACGTTTATCTTTGCGCTTGTGGGCGCGTTCTCCTTCGGGCGCAAGGGAAAATCTGCGGTGCAGGGCTTCTTCCACGGCATCTTTACGGGGATCGTCTTTTCGATATTGGTTGCACTGATTTCTGGAACAGTTGCGAATAATATGCCCAAGGATAATCCCGAAGCCGCGGTCGAAGGCAAAAAGGACAACAACTAAAACCACAGCAATCTAAAGACGTCAGAACCCGCCCATCGGCGGATTTTTGCTGTTTGTGAAATCAATCAAGACAAAACGAAAGAAACCAGCATATGACAGCACTTTCACAAGATCTGGTCTGGTGGGTCACCGTTATTGACCTGCCGGCCATGGCCGGCCTTTTCTGGCTTATCTGGCGGACGCGCCAGGACTTCGAACACAACCACGAACACCTGCAAAGCACGCTTGATAATCGCTGTGATCAACTGCGCGAAGCCTTACACGCCTTCAAGCTCGAAGTCGCAAGGCATTATGCCTCGCACGGCGATGTGCGCATGTTAGAAAAACGGCTGGTTGAACATCTGCTGCGTATCGAATCAAAACTTGACCAGACCGCGCTTAAGGCCGAAGGGCTTCTGGCCGCACAAAACACATCCACAGACTAAGACCAACCACACCCAAGGAAAACATAAAAATGAAAAAACCGACACTGACCGCCCTCAACGGCGGAAAGGCGGAGGAGACCGCCTGCGCGAATTCCGCACATATCTCCCGCGATGAAGACTTGCACGAGTTTTACAACAAAATCACCGTTGATGTTCTGGCACGCACACTCTGGGGCGAAGCCCGCGGGGAGGGGAATATCGGCCTGCAGGCCGTTGCCAATGTTGTGCAGAACCGCGTCAAAATCGCTGAAAACCGCGGCGGAAAATTCTGGTGGGGCGCAAACATTATTCAGGTCTGTCAAAAACCTTACCAATTCTCATGCTGGAACCGCTCCGACCCATCATTTCGCAAATTACAGGCCGTGGACGAGCGCAACCTCTATTTCGCCACAGCTTTACGCATCGCCCGCCGCGCCGTTCTGGATTTATTGCCTGATGTGACGAAGGGTGCCACGCACTACCACGCGAATTATGTTTCCCCGTACTGGTCCGAAGGCAAAACCCCGACCGTCACCATCGGCAACCACATTTTTTACAAACTCGTCGACCTCAAAAAAGAAGATTAAGGAACACACATGAAAAAACTTCTCTACAAACTCAAAGCCAAATTCACCGCATTCTTTGAAAAACTCAAAGCGGCCTTTGCCAAACTTAAACGCAAAATCCGCAATCTATGGAATTAAACGATGCTCTCAGGTCTCTTCACAAAAATCGGTATCCCCGTCCTGCTGACCATCCTCGCCGATGTGCTGGGCGGCATAGACAACAAAGCCGCCAAAACCGCATCAAAGGCACTCGAGAAAGTCGATGAAGCCTTGAGAGCGGGGGAGATATCCCCCGAACAGCTCGCCGAAGCCAACCGCCACGCCGAACGCATGGCACAGATTGAGCTGGAAGATTACCGCATCACGATTCAGGAAATCAACGCATCTCTGCGCGCCGAAGTCGCCTCCGAGGATAAATACGTTCGGCGCATGCGCCCGACCTTCGGCTACCTGATGGCACTCACATGGGCGGCGCAGATGTTCGCCATCGCCTATGTGATTATCTTCGACACCGACAAGGCCGGCGTGGTCATGGCCGCGATGGGCTCTCTCAGCGCCATATGGGCGGTCGGCCTGTCCGTTCTGGGTATCTATGTCTACCGCCGCAGCGATGATAAGCAGCTCCTCGGGCAGGCCCGCGACGTGATCTTCTGGAATCCGCAAAAAGATAGTCAAAAATAGTGGTAAGCGCCCGTCGTTTTTTTGATCAATATAACCACCATTCTGTATCCTCTTCCCATGTGTCTTTCACACGAAAAGCATCGGGTCGGATGGAAATCTCCAAACTTCGCGCTTGAGCACAAAAACACTCAAGAGCTTCAAGGATAACAGTGGCAATGCTCTCATGAGTTTCAGGAAAAGACTCTGGTATCCAAACGCCAATAACATCCCAGTCAAAAGTCCGCTGATTATCTTGAGTATCCACTCCATCAAGCGAAGCTTTATTGTAGGCCTTTACCACAATTTCATGATCGTGCCAGTCTAGAATGAAATGCTGGGGGGGGACTTTTTACATCCAGTGGTACAAAAACATCGTAAAAAATAATACCGCGCTCTTCATCACGCGCCTGCAGCGCTTCGTATTCAGTGATACTGTTTTTAAAACCCATAAGAGACCTAAACTTTTTTTTCAAAAAATACGTGCGGATCACCCGAGATGCAAGACGATCACAAAAATTTCAAGGATTTAAGCTCTATTCTCGGTTTTCTGCACGCTATAGCCAACACTTTTAAAATACGTTAAGATTTTCCCCGTACAGTCGTACCTATCAAACCAGACAATCCGTCTGGATCGATCAGTGAGGAGACAAAGAGTGACCAAGAAAACCCCCATCACCGTTGCCCGCGGCGACGGCATCGGCCCCGAAATTATGGACGCAACGCTGGATATTATTGACGCGGCAGGCGCACAACTCGACATCGAGGAAATCGAAATCGGCAAGGCCGTTTATGAGCGCGGTGTCAAAAACGGGATCGAAGACTCCTCTTGGGACTCTCTTCACAGAACAAAAGTATTCCTGAAAGCGCCGATCACAACGCCGCAGGGCGGAGGCTTCAAATCTCTCAACGTCACGGTGCGAAAATCGCTGGGCCTGTTTGCCAATGTTCGCCCGTGCGTCTCTTACGCGCCATACGTCAAAACCAACTTCCCGAACATGAACATCGTCATCATCCGCGAGAACGAGGAAGATTTATACGCGGGCATCGAACACCGCCAGACACAAAACGTCGTACAATCCTTAAAGCTTATCTCCCGCCCGGGAAGTGAGCGCATCGTCCGCTTTGCCTTTGAATACGCCCGTGCCAACGGCCGTAAAAAGGTTACCTGCATGGCCAAAGACAACATCATGAAAAAGGCTGACGGCTTGTTCCGTGCGGTCTTTGATGAAATCGGCGAGGAATACCCCGACATTGAAAAAGATTACTACATCATTGATATCGGAACTGCCCGTATCGCCGCGCGCCCCTACGATTTCGATGTCATCGTCACCGAAAATCTGTACGGGGACATCATCTCTGATGTGGCCGTAGAAATAACAGGCTCCGTCGGCCTCGGCGGCTCCTGTAACATCGGTCAGGATTTCGGCATGTTCGAAGCCGTCCATGGCTCCGCACCTGATATCGCGGGGCAGGGGATTGCCAACCCGTCCGGCCTTCTGCTTGGCGCAGTACTAATGCTCAACCACATCGGCCAGAACGAAGTCGCAACAAATGTCCATAACGCATGGTTTAAAGCCATTGAAGACGGCATTCACACCGGGGATATTTTTACGCCCAACCTCAGCAAGGAACGTGTGAACACCGAGGGCTTCACCAAAGCCGTCATCGAACGATTGGGCCACAAACCCGAACAATTCACCCCCATCGATTACGGCTCCGGCGACGGAAAAGGGCTGATCATGCCACCTCTTAAAACGCCTGAAAAGGAAGACAAAAAGCTCGTTGGTGTAGATATCTTCCTCGATTGGGAAGGAAAACCCGATGATCTGGCCAAAAAACTCGAACCTTTGAAAGCCGAAGGTCTGGAACTCAAACTCATCGCCAACAGAGGGGTAAAAGTATGGCCTGACGGGCAGCAAGGCACATTCTGTTCCGATCACTGGTGTTGCCGCTATATCGGTGATACGCTAAGCCATAGTAACATTATTGCTCAATTAAACGAATTATCCAATGAAGGCATTGACTTCATTAAGATTGAAAACCTTTATGAATTCAATGGGAAAGCAGGGTTTACAGTTGCACAAGGCGAGTAAAGTTCTGTATCATACAGGTTTGAGGATGTAATAGAAGAAAATATGAATATTCGTGTTTTACCATTCTTGGCTCTTATGCTGGCTGCCCTGCCAAGCGCATCTTTTGCGTCTGAGTTTAACAATATCCCTATGCCCGAACTTGAACCCGGATCGGTAATTATTGATGACGATGAAGTCGCGCCGAACGAGCCGAATTTGGTTGAAATTACATATCTTAAAATTATGCCTCCCAGAAGCCTGAGGGAGAGGGTAGACAGGCTGATCCACGGCATAGCCATGGACATCCCGCCGGAATACGATCATTATGGCTATGAAATAAGAAGGTTTATGGCCAAAGTCGGAAATCCTCTTATTTTTACGGATGAAGAATTTTTGATTGAGCAAATCAAAAATGTCAGAAAGGCACGCGTTGTCTTGAGGTTTTGGCAAAAACATATTCAGGACGAAATCGAAGCGATTGAGGCCGAAATTGAAAAAATCGATGCCGGATCAGGTATAAGAACCGCTTTAAAGCAAAACAGGCAAGCAACACGATCGTTCTTCGTCGACGCACAAAGTTGGGTCGATTCTAACGAGCGCCTGCTTATGGTGATTTTTGATATTTTCGGATACGTGCAATTTGAATATCCTGAAGTGATTTTTATTCGTCCGCACCAGCGAATAGATTTTTACAACGCCTATCAGGCGCGGCAGTTCAAGCTGAAGGAAATCAGAAAACACCAGTCATTCTCATATATGGTGTACTAAATTTCAGAGATTGTTTCTAAGAATATGACCAAAAGCCTCGTATGACGTCAGAGGCTTTTTTTACAGGCTTCAACGGTATTCAACAGCAAACAGGCAATAGTCATCGGCCCGACCCCGCCCGGAACGGGTGTGATGTATTTGGCCACGCCCAAAGCATTGTCAAAATCGACATCCCCGCAAAGCTTCCCGTCATCACCGCGGTTTATACCGACATCAATGACGCAAGCCCCCGGCTTGATCCAGTCGCTTTGTACCATTTTGGCACGACCAACCGCCGCCACAAGAATATCGGCCTCCTGACAAATCGCATCCAGATGTTTCGTGCGCGAGTGCGCCATCGTCACGGTGCAGTTTTGTTGCAATAAAAGCTGCGCCATCGGCTTGCCGAACAAATTCGAGCGCCCGATCACAACGGCATGTAGCCCCGAAAGATCATCAAGCACAGACTTGATCAGCATCAATGAGCCTTGCGGCGTGCAAGGAACAAGACCGTCTTTCAAACCCAGAATAAGCTTCCCCGCATTGGCAATCGTCAGCCCGTCAACGTCCTTCTCCGGCGCAATCATCTGTATCAGCGCATCACTATCCAGATGGGGCGGAACGGGAAGTTGCATCAGAATACCGTGAACATCGGGATTATCATTAAACGTCTGAATTTCGGCGGCAACTTCTTGATTGGTTGTTTGAGCGGGCAGGCGGGACTCAAAACTCTTGATCCCTGCGGCTTCGCATGCCTTGATCTTATTGCGTACATAAACCTGTGAGGCGGGGTCATCCCCGACCAGAATGACGGCCAAACCGGGCTGCTTCGACAAAGATTTTACGTCCTCGGTAATCTTCGCCCTCAAATCGGCCGCAAAAGCCTTTCCATCGATGAATTGTGCAGTGCTCATGATATCTAGTACATCAACGTAAACAAAAACCACATCAGAAATTGTATGCCGATGATAACAACAAGAGGGGTCAAATCAATGCCCCCGATGGGCGGAACGTATTTCCTAACCGGCTTGTATACAGGGTCTGTCAGCTTCTTTAAGAGGTTGGTGAGGTTTCTTGCCGCTTCGTTTTCTTCGTTCACCAATTCGAAAGCAATAAGCCAGCTCATACCGACCTGAATAATAATAATCAGGATATAAAGCTGAACCAGAAATGAAATGATCATAAAGATTCCGCCGAAAAGAAACATGTTATCCTCTTTAAATTCTTAAACTTAATCGTCTTTATAAAACGTTTGTCTCGCAAAGTAAAAGCCTTATCAAACACCTACATTTTAATGTTATGTTCATGCAAAAGCGGTTACCCTAGTAAAGAGGGAAGGAAAACAAGATGTTACCTGTCGATCCATTGACAATCGCATCCATGCTCGTGCTTGCAGGCTCAGAGCCGACTTGCCCGACTCCGCCCTTAACCAGAATCAACATTATCCCGAGCACCAGCGAAGTCAAATACGACACCAAACAAACCTTAAAACAGCTTCAGGGATACAGCACCGATACCGTTGATCCTTATGGCTTTCACGGTGTAACGGTGACACAGGCCTTTATGAAGGGGCAAATCAAACCATCATGGAAACTCGATGTAAAATACGATTTCAACGAGCGATACGGATTTTACTGCCTCTGGTACAACGAGGTTACGGTAAAAATCGAAATCGACCCGACCATTGTGATCGCCAAGGAATTATATGAAGACCGCTGCATGCGCAAGGCGCTGATTGAACACGAAATGAAACACGTGAAGGTCGACCGTATTGTGGTCAATAAATACGCCAAAACCATCGGAAAGAAAATCTATGACGCACTGGCGCAGCGCGGCTTTTCCGTCGGGCCCATCCCCGCAAAATACGGACAGGACACAATGGATCGTATGCACCGCGTCGTGAACCAGATCCTCGATCTGGAATTCCGCAAAATGGGAATTGAACGCATGGAACAGCAACGCGCCGTGGATACACTTGAAGAATATCAAAGCGTGGATGACCAATGCCCGCTATTCAAGAAAAACAAGCAGAAGATCTACGCCGACCTGCACAAATCTGATTAGTCGATCTGCTTAAGACAGCGCGCCGAGAAGATCGCCTAGTAAATCATCAATGTGCTCGACGCCGACAGATAGCCTTAAAAGCTGGTCGGAAACGCCTGCTTTTTCACGTGCCTCAGGGCCCATCGAAACATGCGTCATCGTTGCGGGGTGGTTGATCAGGCTCTCCGTCCCGCCCAGTGATTGTGCGAGCCTGAAAATCTCCAGCTTCCCCACAAATGCCTTTGCCGTCTCAAGATCACCGTCCAACTCAAGGCTCAGCATCGCGCCGAATCCTTCCTGCTGTTTCTTGGCAATCTCGTGATGCTCGTGAGAGGGCAGGCCGGGATAGTAAACCCGCGCCACTTTCGGATGCTCCTCCAACGCCTTGGCAATCGCCATCGCATTTTCCTGCGCCCTGTGAACCCGAAGCTCCAGCGTACGCATCCCGCGCAGCGTCATAAAGGAATCGAACGGTGCGCCGATCACGCCCAAAGAGTTCGCCCAGAAATCCAGCTCCGTCCAAATCTCTTCCGTCTTTGCAATCACGCATCCCCCGACAATATCGCTATGTCCGTTCAGGAATTTTGTCGTGGAGTGGTAAACAATGTCCGCCCCCAGATGCAGCGGTTGCTGCAACATCGGCGACAGGAACGTGTTATCACAAACGGTCAGCGCCTCAACGTCTTTTGCTCGTTTGGCAATCGCCGCAATATCGGCCGTCCGCATGACGGGGTTGCTCGGGCTTTCAATCAACACCATCTTTGGTGTTTCCGAAAACATCTCTTCAACGCCCTCTGCGCTGTAACAATCGGCAAACTTCAAACGGAAATGCTTCTTCTCCGCCAAGGCCGACATCATGCGGTAAGAGCGCCCGTAACAATCATATGGCGCAACGATTAAATCCTCAGGATCCAGCAAATGCAAAATCAGCGTCAACGCCGACATACCCGAAGATGTTACGCACGCCGCATGCCCGCCCTCAAGCTCGGCCAGCGCATGCGCAAGATGGTCGCGTGTCGGGTTGCGCGTACGACTGTATTCATACGGGGCTTTTTTCTCGATCCCCTCGATCTGAAATGTCGAGGACATGTAAATTGGCGGAACAACGGCATGATGCGCGGCATCGTCACCGATCCCCGCCTGAACAACACAAGTGCGTCTTTTCTTATTCTTAGTCATGGAAACATCTATGAAGGGGCAGGGCGGTTTTGTCAATTTAGAAACAAAAACTTACGGAACCATTCTAACTCAATCAAAATAGTATTTAACATCATGCCAGTATATTTCCTGCGTCACAAAGTCTTGCAGTGACACAAACGTAACTTTCACAATATCCTTAGGCCATCCTTCAACATAGGAGCAAGCACTGACTATGAAAGTGTCTGACTTTAGGTCAACAAGCATAGTACTTAAAGCACGTCGACCGATAATTTATAGTTTTTTTGCTGGGAATCTTGAACCTCACCCCGAATGAATAGAGGGGAGTACGTAAATTCTTTGTCTAATTCCTCGTTACCAAATATTTTTGCAAGAAACGTCTTCTCTTCATCAAGCCCATGGTAACCAAGAACAAAACACAGACGGGAACCATTAGAGGAAAAAGGGATGGTTTCTTTTGGCATCAAAGTTACGACTTTGTCTTTTTCAAGCTCAGTATAACCTTGAAGACCATAAGTCTTGTAATCTTGATCATACGGCAATCTGGGGAACTTAAAACTTTTCCCTTCAGCATACGATTGTACGGGTGCAAAAAGTAATGCGCCCATAATAACCAAAGCTAAAGCAAAATTCCTAGCCATGTAAAAACACTGACGTGGGTTGAAAATAATGTCAAATGAAAGAGTAGGGCTACAAACAAAGACCGCTGCTTTATTGGGAAAAAGCAGCGGCTAAGATCGTAGTAAGTAAGCGAGTTGACAGTAGAGGAGGAATAAAGGCTCAAAACAAACAAAAACCTAATTCGTCTACTATCTAAGATACATTTTCCTCTCTAATTGGGGCAAAAATATGATCGGCTCATGCCGTTTCAGAGGTTTTTTGATAGCACATTGAAAACAAACAATTATTTCCTGTTGAAAACAATAAAAATAATATTTTTAACATAATGTTTTTACGCTAAATCTTCCTGATTTTTCTAAATTCATTGTTAATCTATTACTGGTAATACTGTAGACTTCTCATGCAGTTATTGTACTGCAACATATTTTTTTTTCATTTCTAAGGGATTCCCAGATGACCAGTACAGGACAGGATTCATTTCAATCACGCAAAACTCTGACAGTCGAAGGCAAGGAATACGATTACTTCTCGCTGCCGGATGCGGCGGAAAAAATCGGTGATGTGTCAAAACTGCCATACACATTAAAGGTGCTTCTGGAAAACCTGCTCAGGAATGAAGATGGCCGCTCCGTCACCAAAGACGATGTGCAGGCCGTCCAGAAATGGCTGGAAAAAAAGAAATCGGATAATGAAATTGCCTTCCGCCCCGCACGTGTTCTGATGCAGGACTTCACAGGCGTGCCGGCGGTGGTGGATCTTGCCGCAATGCGCGAAGCCATGGTCGCCCTCGGCGGGAATGCGGAAGATATCAACCCGCTCAGCCCCGTCGATCTGGTCATTGACCATTCCGTCATGGTGGATGCGTTCGGAACGCCGCAGGCCTTCCAGATCAACGTAGAAAAAGAATTCGAAAGAAACGGGGAGCGCTACAGTTTCCTGCGCTGGGGACAGGAAGCCTTTAACAACTTCCGCGTCGTCCCGCCGGGGACCGGAATTTGCCATCAGGTAAACCTCGAATACCTCGCACAAACCGTTTGGGCGGATAAGGATGACAACAACCCCGACCGCACCGTAATTTACCCTGACACATTGGTGGGAACGGACTCCCACACGACAATGGTCAACGGTCTTGCCGTTCTCGGCTGGGGCGTCGGCGGTATCGAAGCCGAAGCCGCAATGCTCGGCCAACCCGTATCCATGCTGATCCCCGAAGTTGTCGGTTTCAAACTGACAGGCAAGATGAAAGAGGGCACAACCGCAACCGACCTTGTTCTGGTCGTGGTACAAATGCTTCGTGAGCTTGGCGTTGTCGGTAAATTCGTTGAATTCTACGGCGATGGTCTGGATCACCTCTCACTGGCCGACCGTGCGACAATCGCAAACATGGCGCCGGAATACGGCGCAACGTGCGGCTTCTTCCCGATTGATAAGGAAACGCTGCGCTATCTCGAATTCACAGGGCGTGACCCGCACCGCGTGAAAGTGGTTGAAGAATACGCCAAGGCACAAGGAATGTGGCGCGATAAGGATTCAACCGACCCTGAATTCACAAAAACGCTGGAACTGGATCTGGCCGATGTCGAACCGTCAATCTCCGGCCCGAAACGCCCGCAGGACCGCATCCTTTTGTCCAACGCCAAATCCGCATTTGCCGAACTCGTGCCTGAGGAAACATCCGTTCCCGTCAAAGGCGCGGATTACGAACTTAAAAACGGCGATGTCGTGATTGCCGCGATCACAAGCTGTACAAACACATCAAACCCGTCCGTCATGGTCGGCGCGGGTCTGCTCGCAAAAAAGGCGCTGGAAAAGGGCCTTACCGTAAAACCGTGGGTAAAAACATCCCTCGCACCCGGCTCTCAGGTCGTCACGGACTACCTCGAGAAATCGGGATTACAGGACAGCCTCGATGACATGGGCTTTGATACGGTCGGGTACGGCTGTACCACCTGTATCGGGAACTCCGGCCCTATCGCCGAGCCCCTTGCCGCCGCCGTGGAGCAGGGCGACCTGAACGTCACATCCGTGCTGTCGGGGAACAGAAATTTCGAAGGGCGGATTTCACCGCACGTTAAATCAAACTATCTGGCGTCTCCGCCGCTGGTCGTGGCATATGCTATCGCCGGATCAATGCGTGTGGACTTATTGACCGAACCGCTGGGGCAGGACAAAGACGGCAACGACGTCTTCCTGAAAGATATCTGGCCGAGCAACAAGGAAATTGCCGACACCGTCGCAAGCTGCCTGACACCCGAAATGTTCAAGGAACGCTACGCCGACGTCTTTAAAGGACCGAAGGAATGGCAGGAAATCGGCGGCAGCACATCCGGCAAGACGTACGACTGGGCGGATGAATCGACATACGTTAAAAACCCGCCGTTCTTTGAAGGCATGGGCAAAGAGCCGCCCGCCATCACGGATGTCAAAGACGCTTATGCGCTGGCCATCCTTGGTGATTCCATTACGACAGACCACATCTCGCCCGCGGGCGCAATCAAGATGGAGTCACCTGCCGGAGACTACCTGACGGGACATGACGTGAAACGTGCGGAATTCAACTCCTACGGCTCCCGTCGTGGAAACCATGAAGTGATGATGCGCGGCACGTTTGCCAATATCCGTATCCGCAACGAAATGGCTCCCGGAACCGAAGGCGGCCTGACGACATATATCCCGAGCGGCGATGTCATGCCGATCTACGATGCGGCCATGAAATATCAAGGCGAAGGCCGTGATCTGGTCGTGATCGCAGGAAAGGAATACGGAACGGGCTCATCCCGTGACTGGGCGGCGAAGGGAACGCGTCTTCTGGGCGTGAAGGCCGTTGTCGCCGAAAGTTTCGAGCGTATTCACCGCTCCAATCTGATCGGTATGGGCGTTATTCCTCTGCAATTCAAGGGCGGTGCAACCCGTAAAACCCTGAACCTGCAAGGTGACGAAACATACGACATCATCGGTCTGGAAGGGGACATGTCTCCGAAACAGGACGTCAGAATGGTCATAAACTATAAGGATGGCTCCTCTCAGGAAGTCGAACTCCTCAGCCGCATCGACACGCTCGACGAACTCGAATACTACCGAAACGGCGGCATCCTGCATTACGTCCTGCGCAGAATAGCAGCCTAAGACTTGAAGTAGAGTAAAAGATGAATCAACCAAGACGGCGTGTCATGAGGCACGCCGTTTTTTATTTGCCCTCAATTTCAAACCACTGGCTTTCAAACCGATTTGTTCGTGCTGGTAGATAGAATGTTGTAATTTTGTTATGGAGCATAAGTGTAAATTTGATCGAAAATACACGCTGCTTCATAAAAGGTTTCTGTGAAAAAAGAGTGTCATGTTCATGTATTTCTAAAGCTGCACTAATCATAGGCATGATATCAAAGGTTTTATAATCACATTGCAGCGGCAGAATTGTTCGGTCAGTGCCGAGCGAACTCCAATTATGTGGGTTCGGAATGTGATCAATCTCTATGTTCTCGCTGCTAAACGGCGTTCTGTAAACGGCACTCAGTCCAACCAAATCTGTATCATAGAAAATAATCAGTGCGGGCGACGGGTTGCACAAACGCACATGAAGCTCTTCGTCTAACTTAAACGCAACGTTTAGCTTTTGAACGCCGGGAAAATTGAAGGCATTGTATCCGATTAGCACCAAAAGAAGGACAAGAACAACAATAAGGCTGTTCTTAATCAATATAGACGTCGTCTTTTTCATTCGGATCACGCACGAATTTATAGGCGATTTTTTCCGTCTCCAGAATAATCCGGTTAAAATCAGGCCGTTCGGGGCGGTAGCGCACCGTGTTATTCGTTTCCAGAGCGGAAATGGACGTATTGAGCTGTAATAACCTACGCCGTCCTTCACGCGCCTTGCGCGCCTCCTGAGAGCTGGAGGTAATAAATTCACGCCGCAGCTTCTCGTGTGTCACACCGATCATGAAGGAAAGTTGTATGCCCTCAAGCAGCGAAGCCGCCGTGCGTAGACATTGCGGCGCATTGATGGGGATGTCTGCCTTTTTCACCTCTACCACAAAATTGAAAGTGGTCGTGCGTTCCGGCCCGCGTAAAATCATGCCGCAGCGCCCCTCATCACGCTGAAGATTGGCAATAATCGCCACCGAACTGTCATAACCGATACTGATCGATTTTCCGGCACGCATAAACGCATCCTCAGCCAGTTTCAATGAAGCATCATAATCCTCGGTCTTGTTTACTGCATCGCACTGCTCAACCACATCAAGGAACGGATGACGCTTGCCGGCCTCGAAAAGCGGCTTGCCTTTGTAATAGACGCAAATCCAGCGCTCGGGGTTATAGGCCAGCTCGAAATCATTCACGACCTCGCTCCAGACCTCTTCCCATTTGTAAGGGGTAACACGGTTTAAAAGGGGGCCGCCTTTATCATAATCCTGCAGCATTTGCGCCGCCATGCGCGCACAGCTATGCATATTGTGCGCACGAACAACATATTCTTCAGGCTCCAGCCCGCCCGCTTGCAGGCGGATAGGCATACGGTTGCTGGTCGCAGGCACATCCTGAACCTCCGCGTTAAAGACGGGTTCATCAGTTTTTATTATAAACTTTTCCCGTAACAACGAGGTTTTTACAGCCATGAAGTTTCCACCGTAAAGGATTAAAATAGCTGCATTATCATAGCATATAAAATAGGCAGGGAAAGTAAACGCGCTATGTTTTAAACAAAGAAAAAACCCTTTCGGGCTTTTTCTGGCTGGATGGAAACTAGTATGGAAAAACGCGAATATCTATGCGGCCATTCCTGCAGGTCGTGGTGCAGGTGCGGGAGCGGGGTGCGCGTAAGCCGGAGCAGGCATCGGCGCATCCAGCATCTCAAGCTGACGAAGATAGTAAGCCAGATGTTTTTCGACCTGCATACGCTTTGGCATATCATCTAAAAACGCCTGCATACCTTCGCTCATGGAGCCGCGCATATTAAAGCTGTTGGAAATGGACTTGCCGGACAAACGCGCCAGAGTGCCTTGGCCGTGTGCCTGAATGTCTTGTTCGTCTTGTTGTTTAGAACGCTCGATATCCGTGATGTATTCGCTGTAAAGCTCCATCGCGTTGTTGATATCGATACTGTGAACCCAATCCCCGCAGGCATCTGACAGCGCCTCTGTCATAAATCCGCCGATCATGGTTTCCATCAGCATGGAACCGAGCATACCGTCATGCTCGCTTGCGATACGTGCGTTGGGATTTGCGTTAATGAATAATGGCCCCGTATAACCCGGCTTGTCAGGATGAGGTGCAAGTTGTTGCAATTCCTTCATCAGGCCGGAAATCTTGCCGATTAACTCTTGTTTTTGGTCTTGTCTATAAGCTCTAGCGTGCATTTTTATACTACCTCTTTTTCTTTAAGAATAGTATTGAGGTAGTAAAAAGGGATTTAATTATACATAAAATCCGAAATAATAGAGCATTAGTATTTGATAATTACTTTAATTTAATTTAAATATAATTTTATTTACTTTTAAGCCTTGGTTAAGAATTGAGGAAAAACAAAAATTGCCAATCTTTCTAACCCGCTATATTCTGGCCTTATGGGAAAAAAATATACATCGGGTGAATTGGCGGAACTCTATGCGGGATTGGAAAAACATCCCGAAGACCCGCGTATCGTCTATGCTCCAGAAGACCGTGAAATCATTGTTCCGTTATTAAGAAACGGCTTTATTACCGCGGCCATCATTCCCGCAGATGAAGAAACGAGCCGCAGATACGCCGAAATGACCCTCCATGCACAGGAACATGAGCTTGGGGAGTTTGACGACCAGAACACGCTGTATGAGCAATTCTTCAGCCGCGGCGACAATCTATATATGTATGGAGATGAAAGAAAGCTAACAACAAGACAGCGCGCGGAACTGGCGCCTGTTATGCAGGAAACCTTTACAAGGCTCTCGGAATTCACCTATCCGCGTGAGACGTCCCTTCCTAAAAGATGGGCGCGAGCCACCATTATTTCAAGCGCGGACATGCTCTGGAACATGAGCCCGGAAACAGAGCAGGGAGAACGGCAGATCTTCGGTCTGGCTAAAAAACTGGAACAAACAATGCCGCGCCGTCAGACAAATTTGTTGGTTCTCTGGCAAAAAGCGGGGGAGATGGAGCGGGGCGCTGTGCCGAACTTCCATATGGACGGTGCAATGACCACGCATATTTCCGGCCACAATCCCATGGAATACCTGATTGGAGAATTAACGCCCGATCAATGGGGCACACTTAAGAAATACCGTATGGGCGAAGAAGACATGCTTTTAAGCGAATATCCGGAACTGCAAGGACGCATCCGGAAACTCAATCCTGGTGATATGGTGGTATTTGGCCCTGAATTCGTACATAGATCCTCAGAAACCGCCGGAGAAGAAGGACAACTGAACTTTGCCGCCGAACCGTCTGCGGGCTGGCCTTACGACTTATCCTGAAAATAATAAAAATTGAGATTTAGGTATCTTCACCGCCGAAAAGCGCATCGATATCTTCCTGAGACGCAGCTTCCGTAATATGCGACTCGATCGCTTCCTGAGTAGGCTCGATGTGAATGCCTAAACGGTCAAATGTCGAACTGATACGATTTTCAATGTCCTGAAGGTTTTGCAACGTATTACGGATACGCTGCCCTGTAAGATCCTGAAATGTGCAGGCAAGCAGGATTTCCTGTATATCGGCCTTAATCGTTTCGCGTAAATTATCAAGCTTACTTTCATCCTGCCAGTCTTTTTCATTGCTGACCCGCTCGACAATACGGTCGGCTGCATCGAGAATGCGGTTTGCCGCTTCCTCGGTATCATCAATTACCGCCTGCAGCTCCACTCCGGTATTAGCGGCCGAATGATTGTCACCGTTGTAATTGATCGCACCCAGAACTTCCAGAACCTCCGCAAAGCGTTTGATAATGCCGTCTTCGGCCATATCGACCTGCTGCGCTGTGGCATTAATCTCCATCGAAATTTCATCAAATCGACGGGCGACGAATTTCTCCATAGCCTGCAACTGAGCGTTGAGAGACTCAACAACTCTGAAGACCTCATCTTCATCTTTATAAGGAACAGCCTTAGCGGTTTCGGTAGACATTAATCCTGCTCTCTGCAAAAAATTTCGCAGTCTTAAGTATATGCGCAGATGATTAACAAAATACTATGAACTAAGCTCTGAAATACATTCGTATTCAAATACATACTCAAAACTGTAAAGACACAGAAGAAATGAATCCGGAATTAGTCGGCAACAGGCTGATAAAGATCAAAAACATCAATTATTTCAAGAATTTGCTCAATTTCTTTCTTGCATTGTTCGGCGTGCTGGCTCGTAGTCACGGGAACATAGATATTGGAAGGCTCGAACATATCGACATCATTTTCAATCATCATAAAGATATATTTCTTCCCGAACATGGCAACTGAAAGTGGTGCTTTATCAAAAATATCGGACGCCTCTGACAATTCCTTGAGTAAACGCTCACCAATCATGAGTTCTGCCGCATCAGGCTTTGTCGAGAAGATTTCAAACCTGTCCCAATCGGGGTTGGAGACACTGACGTAAACCTCCTGAAGATTTTTCCAGCGCGTCTTTTTCCACTTTTTAACCTTGTGACGATCCGTTGTCAGAATCGTATGCCCTTCAATCACCTCTTCAGGCGTTTCCAAAAGAACGAAAATACCGTCAAAAACAGGCCCGTCTTTATGGGATTTTGAATACAGCCGCGCTTCGGAGAAAATAACCTTCACGCCTTTATACGTACCCATAAAACAATCTTCAGCTTCGTAACGATCGTGATCTTCGACAATGACCAACTTGCTAAGGATATTTCGGCTAACACCTCTCTGTGGGTGGAACTTAAGTCCGTTCAGCGCCTTTGCCAGCTTGGGCATAAAAGTCGTTTTATGCTCCTTAACGTAATTTTTAAGTGGCCTCGCGGCCCAGACATTTAACAGGATGGGCGGGACAATCGAAACAAGAAGTGACAAAACGGCAAGCACTATATTGACTTCCATCAGGAAGAACCACCCGAACGCACTGACCCCGATCAACATGAACAAAATGCCCATATTCATCGCAATAAAGCTGCGCGTCCTGTTCTGTTTCATGCGCATCAATCGCATCTCTTCGGCTTCTTCGATGAGATTGTCGAGTGTACGGCGGAATCGAACATCGTCAACGCGGCCTATCTCTTCGGTTGAACTGACGACAACATCGTCTTCGATTTTATTCTCTGCACCTTGCTCTTTCATAATATCCTATCTAACCAGTATGAATGCGGAATCGCAATAAATTTAAAAAATGAAGGTATGATCACTACCAACGCCGAACATCGGCTTTGTACTCAAGATATACGTCTCCGAATTTCTTCTCGAGGTATTCTTCCTCACGAAAAATAACGTATTTTGTAATAAAATAAATCAACGGCCCTATAAAAACGAACGCCCAGACAACATCAAAAAGGAATCCAAAACCGACATAAACACACGTTAAACCGATATAAATCGGATTACGCGTAAAAGAGTAAGGCCCCGTAGTCACAATTTTTTTAGTCGGCATGTAAGTTGGGACATTCGTACCTGAACGGATTAAAACGGCGATTGCCCAAGTCATAAGTCCTGTTCCGAAGCTGAGGAAAAAAAGACCGGCCAAAAGCTGTGCGCCCCATCTGAAAAAGTCCGCCCCGATAAGCATCTCGATTATAAAAGCGGCTAAAAACGTTAAAGCATAAATCATGGGGGGGATCATTTTGACATTGGGATGATCACCGAAAACTTTTGCCGCCGTTATGTCATCAACGTGATCCGGATCGTCCTCTTGGGTATATTCTTCGCTGGAATTCATTAAATCTATATTTTCAAATATCATCAGGCACTTTAAAATTAGACCACCACTGGCAAAAAAGCGCAAGCAACAAGGCTCTTGGAATGTGTCTCTTCACACAAAAAATACAAGAAAAAGCGTTACTTAACCATTGTCATATCATTTTTCTTGCAGTCTTTTAGCCATAAAACAAGAGTAATCAGTATAACGGCAAAGAAAATAGCACCGACAACTGCATCGACAATCTGGGGCGAAGGAAAAATCCCGACCTGATTGAGAATGTAAGTGATAAAGGAATGGGGAAGCTCTGTTTCGCCTCGTGCGCGTTTGATTTGCCAATGCCAGTCTGTAAGCGGGCAATACCCGATATTATTGTAATAAGCGCCGACAGCAAGCCAGCAAAACGCAGTGATACAGACGCACCAGCGATGAACGCGTCTCGTGAGTTTGGGAATCCAGCCAAAAACATTAAAGAGAGCCAGAAAAAGATGCCCCCACAGAAAAGCACCATCTAAAACAAAAAGCGCAAAAGGGGACATCTTGGAATTAATATTCAGATTTTATTCGTAAATAACTTTCACCGTATTGGCGACTTTTTCCATGTCAGGTCTGAATTTTTCAAACACATTGTCGGTTGTAAAGAAGAGGACTTGCATACTGCCCTGATCACCGATGCTGTTGTAATAGTTGCTGTAGCGGAAGATCATACCGTCCAGATCAATAGAATATTCCAGATAATTCCAGGTATCGCCGTTAAGCTGGGCTGTTGTGTCTTTATGAATTTTCACACCGTCACGCCCGCCTTTGGCAACTTTTCCTGCATTACCGAGAATCGCCGAGCGGAAATACGTTTTCGTAAGCGGCAGTCCTTCCTTGATCACACCGAAATAAAGTGTCCCGTCTTTATTTGAAAAGAAACTGTCATAATCCGTCGTAGGAAGCTCTGACGGATACCAGTAAGACGTGCTGTAGCAGTACTGAACCGGAATTGAATCAACCTTCTGACATTTATTTCCGGCTGCACTTGACGTGTCCAATGTATCCGCGTTCAGATAAGACCAGCTTCCGTCATCGAATAACTGGATCGCTTTGCCTTCAAAAAAAGTTTTCCCGATTTGTTGCTTTGCAAATGCAGGTTGCACACCGAAAAACACGAAACAAGCCGCAAGTAAGATAAAATATTTGTTCATAGTCCTAACCCTTAATAAAACAATTGCCTCCAAACTAAAGTGAAAACCGGAAAGAGTAAACCGTATTGAATAAACAAAATGGACGCATGTTTTAGCTATTCTTGTATGTTTTTTTGTGCCATCAATCCAATACCTGCTATAAATAAAACTATGACTAAAATGCCATTTTATAAGTACGTTCAACGGTCACTGTGTCTGCTCCTCTATATTTTTCTGGTCACATTGGCTTGTCTTTCCGTAAACACGTCAACGGCAAACGCCTTGAGTTGTGCCCAGCCTACGATTGATAACGCCGTGATTGAAAAATCTACAATCATTTTCTCGGGCACTATAAAATCCGAGCGCAAAATGACACTGAAGGAAAAAGCATCAATCATGTGGTCGTCAGTCAAGACAAAAGGCGGTTCCATCAGTGATCTGAAAGTCTATGAGATTGAAATTCTGAATAACTGGAAAGGAGTGCCGAATACAGGAACGGTAGACGTGGCTTATAATGGGTATTGGGGAGACAATTTTTCCGAAGGCGAGAAGATATTGTTCGTAAGTAACGAAAAAGCCGAAGATATTATCTGGATACCCTTATGCGGAAACACAATGGATTTGGATTTTGCCAAGAAACAAAACTATATCCGTATTTTGGACGAACACATCGGCATAGGAAATGATTTCAAAATCCCTGCGTTGGACCGTGTGTGCCGTAATGCTGGCGAATGCACAACCGTTTCAACGGATTGCGATGGTTGCGGCTGTGGAACGCCTGTTGCTCATAAAGCCGCCAAAAAATATATGGAAATGTTTGAGGAAACCTGCAGCAAAATGACCGAAGACCAAATGCTTTGCGAAATGGAGTGTGAACCGCATACACCGACCTGCATTGAAGGGTTGTGCGAGTAAAAGCTTTAAAGACCTAAGCCGCCGTGTCTCTATCAACTCCGGCAATCCGTTTTAAAACCGCTCTGCGAAAACCCGGAATAAGCCGTGCAATAAAAAGCCAGTAAGCTCTCAGCGAACGCTGCCAATAACTATTCATATGCATAGCCTTGAACATCATCTCGCTGCGCTCCAGCATATCCGTGCCATGGCGTCGTCGTTCAGCCGCATAAGCCGCAAGCACACCAGATGAACCAGAATCCTCCGATTGAATTCTCTGCGCCAGATCAAAAACATCTGCAAACCCGCATCCGTAACTGACTCCGCCGAGCGGTCCCAGACCGTGCGCCGCATGACCCGTTAAAAAGACATTCCCGCGGGCGTAATCTTTGGCTTGACGCTTGAACACCTTAAATGTGTGAGGTGCACCTAGATCAAGCGAACCGATAAATGCAGGAAGAGGGCGCTCCAGCTCCGGCACGTTACTGTAAAGGCGCAGGCGGTTTTCTCCTGTCTTGACAAACAGCCGCATCGAACGGTCGGCATAAAAAACCAGATCAATCTCGCCGCCCCACTCCTCGAACGTGCCGTCCTGATAAACCCAGTCGAGCGGATAATCATAGCCGATATAAGGAATGCCCAAAGCGGTGCGTATAACACTATTGCCACCCTCTGCGGTGATCAGCATGTTAGGACTAAGGGCGCGCTCCCCCTTTAAAAGAACCTCGATATCTCCTTCGGAAACCCGCACATTCTCGACAGAACCATGACATAGATTTACGCGGTCACCCAGCTGCGCTTCCAAAACACGGCAAACATCATCATAAGAAACGGCGAGCAAATAATTATGCGTACGTCCAAGCTGTCCAACCTCAAAACGGCCGATCAATTTTGCATCTTCAAAAATACGGATGGTATTCAATGTCTGCCCCATGCCGATCAATTTATCGGCAAGACCATACTCTTCGAATTTTGAGAGAATAAAGGGCGTGAGAAGAAGGGCTTGCCGCTCGTTTTGATCCGGTGGACGGCAGAGATGAACCATTCTGTCCTTATCCTTTAACAAAAACGCGGCAAGTAAAGCATCCGCACTGTTTCCGTAAATGAAGATATCGGGATTTGAAACAGTCATAACCGGGGCTTAACCCAGATTTCGATGCGCTTGCGCCAGTGCCAGAACGCCGCTGTCAAGGCTGCAACTATCCAGCAGCAGCTGATCCTGCGCCTGATAATTATGCGTAACGATAATCTTGGGGCTTCTGCTCGGAATAACACGCCGAACGATCCCGCAACTGCATAAACTGATCAGACAAAGGCAAAGAACAAAATGTTTCATAATAATGTTCTAGCAGGATTTATTGGCCAATAACATGGGGGAAGTCGCAATGGAAAACATCCGCCCACGAAAAAAAGTGTAACCCTAGCCGCCGCCGGCTCTTGATCCGGCATTTGTGGATGTTGTTGTCAGAACATCGTTCCATCTGCTTTTTGTCGTCTCCATACAGCCCGAAAGACTGACGGCAACCAAGCAAAGCAAAGCACCTTTAACGGCAATATGTTTTAAAGAACTAAGAAGGGGAATCTTGCTCATGTTTAATATGTTCCTGTGGCCTTATTGGGATTGTCATTCAGAACGCGGTTTTTTTGTGCCTGATTGACCAGCGTATCTTTCATAGTGCGTACCTGACTATCGATGGATGACACGGTGGCTTGTAAGGCCTGATCGTCAACACTCTTCTGGATCGCCTCAAGCTTCGTATTGATGGCTTTTGTATTGTCCCGCACGGCCATAATCCCATCTCGCATATCCATTAAAATCAAAAAAGGCCCCAGAAAAACAACCTCGAGAATAAAGGCTACACCTCCGCCAACAAGCATCTTACCGAAGTTATTGAATTCAATAGGCTCCTCGGTAAAACCCGAAACGACATCAGGAATAAGCGCATACCCCAGAAATGCGCCAAGCGCCAACCCACCCAACAGCAAGACCTGTATAATTTCCCGAAATGAATTAACAAAAAACTCGATCATAATAATCCTTCTAATAAGGCCTGCAAAAAATAATCACCGATCCTTACCATACAAAATATCGCAGTAATAGTAATCTTCCTCGTCGCGGTCGGAGTCATAATTACTCATCAGCATCGCCCCGCGTCGGTTATGCGCATACCATTTGTCGATTTTATACTCATGCTTGCCGGGCTGCAGCTGCAAAACTTCCAGAACAGCGATGAAACGGTATCTCTTTTTACGTAGCCCGTTCTCGAACCGCATGATCAGCGGCACTTCGACCTTATACGTATACGCGCCGTAATCATTTTCATCTTCTTCATCAACATCAATGACTTTCAGAATGTTCGTACGAACCTTGTTGCGCCAGATTTCTTCAGTGACCAGAGTATCTTTACGCTCGATCACACCGTCTGAAATTTCATAATCCAGCATACGTTTCATATAGGTGCGGCATCCGTCTCCCGTCATAAGATGCTGGTTCGCCTTGATATTGTCGAAATAGGTGTCGTGCGAAAAGGTCAGCAAATTTGTTGTGGCCGCATACGCCCACCTTCGCACGGCATCGACGCGCTCTTTATAGGCTTTGGATTCACCCAGAGCATTTGTAGAGGAAGGAAAGAGGAGGGGAAAACAAAAAACCGATAGAACCAAGAAAAGAAAACAAACACGCGCGATCATAAAATAAACTCTGACTTACTTTTTCTTGCACTCTTTGTCATCGGGATGCAGCGCACATTTAAACTTTGCAACATCCCGCCTGAATTCGGCTTCTTTACGCTGCATGGTGCGCTCCATGTTTTTCTCGGCTTCTTCTTCTGAAATTTCGCCGTCCCCGTCCAGGTCGAAGAAATCAAAAACGCTGCCCGCAACATACGCCAGTTCAAATTTTGTAATCTTTTTGTCGTTGTTTTGATCAAGGCGCAAATATTTGTAGAGGCGTCTATTTTTAAAACGAATACGAATGCGTTCGTCTTCGGTGACATAACGGATCTCGTCCTCGGAAATAATGCCGTCTTTATTAAAATCATAAAGAAATTGAAGCTGAATGATCTCTCTCTTCTTTTGATAGAGTTCTTTTTCGGTACAAGGCTCCATCCCAAGATGCAGCTTGTAACACTCCGTGCTGTCCGAGCTCAATTTCAACTCACCCTTCGTAATCTTTTTATCACTGTTCAGGTCATACTTGCTCATCTCCACAAACAGCTTCGTTTTATGCTTTGTAATGGCTTTTCGGTAGGCGGCGATAATATCGGTTGTCTCAAAAACCGTTTTCTTTCTGGAAAAATTTACGAACAGAAAATTATGTGAGGCAATAAAAGCCTCTCTGGTCATCGGCGCATTGGAAAGGTCGGGCAACAAAACAGCCGGAATTTTCTCGAACGTAAACTGAATGGGCGGGATAGGCTCCTTCGGTTTTGCAAACGGGTCATAAGGCTCGTCCTTGGTTTCAGCGTCCTCGCGAGTATCCTCTTCAGTGTTCTCCTCAGTTTCCTGATCCCCGTCATCCTGCGCCTCGCTTTGCTTTTCCATTTCATGAATACGCTCTTCCTCCGCAGAGGATACGGCGGCGTCATCCTGCGCATAAGAAATAGGTGCAGTGGCGATAAACAAAGCGCACAACACAGCCGCAAAAGGCAAAAGACGGAGTCTTTGCCTTGAATACAGCCGTGCTTTGAGCGTGTGTATCTTCATATAATTACTGTAAATCAATACTTTGGGCGGAGTATACTACTTTTGATCGTTATTTTCATGCATTTCCCTGATCCGCATCGGCATTTTATCAATCATGGCAAAAATCTCGCGGATATCGGGCGGGGTATCCCATTCGCCCTTCGTACCCCCATCCTTGCCGATCAGCACCGTCCGCCCGTCAATACGCTCGGCATTATACATCGCCATCAGATCGAAATGCGTCTCCGTCGGCTCCGTCATAAGGCTGTGCTCTTGGGGCAGTTTGTCAATCAGAGCCATTCGCTCGTTCGTCTCCGCCATCGGAATATACATCACCAGCATATCGCGCTCCTCGATGCCGTCTGCATACTGCGCGTAGTAATTTTGACGAGATTTAAGCGCATCGGCCTGCAAATCCGCCCCGAAGATCAGGACAATCCGCTTCTCCCATTGATGCTGAGCCAAAAAATTCACCCCGCCTGCGTAAGCCAATGAGGGAATGAAACTAATAGTAAAAAAAACAATAGTATTAAGGATGGTTTTCAAGGTTGACCTCCCTGTTGACAGGCTTAAGTGTATGGCGCTGGGATGGGTGCTGACAGACGAAGCGATTATTAGTGTTGAGACCGCAAATGGTCTTTGCCGCCTTTAAAAAATTGAAATGCTTAGATTTTTTGTAATAAACGGAATCATTCTGGTCAAAAACACCGTCTTGATTTGTGTCGACCGTTGAAAATGTAATCGCAGCAAGATCCCGCAACTCCTTGTGCGTTAGACGACCGTCCTGGTTTGTATCAAGTTCAAGATAATCTAAAATGTGCTGATATTTTATCCGAAGGGCATCTCGCCCTTTCGCAGAAATGTTATAGTATTCATTGAATTCCAGTAAGTTATTGTTGTCAGAATCTTTTTCTTCGAAATCGCTAGGGATTTTTTTTAGTTTTTTCGCGAGCATTTCTGAACAAGCGTGGTTTTGCAATGTGCCTGAGGATTGATTCTGAACAAAATCATCAAGTGACAAGGAGCTGCTGCTGCCCGGAGCCATAGTAAAAGAAACACATGCTTCTGTTTTCAGACGCATCGCATAAAATTCATCATAGGAAAGCCGTTTATCCTGATCGATATCATAATCTGTAAAGTCCTGCCGCTTAGAATTCGTGCGCACATGTATTTCGTATTGCTTTGCAAGTTCAAAATCCTTTCTGTCCAGAGCGTCATGGCTACGGCCGTAAAAAGTAATATAGGCAAGATGCGATTCTATGTAGTCTTCTCTGGTTACGGGGACTGGTTTTAATCCATTTAAGAGGACAGACGGTATATTGGAAAGAATTTCCACAGCTTCATATGAAGGCTCTGCCTTCGCAGAGGAAGGAGCTAAAATAAAAATCAAGGGAAATGCCAAAAACACCCATCTCATGACAAAAGAATAAGCGCGCAGCCCCCGAAACGGCAAGTTAAACAAAGTTAATGCCCGATATTGGCAATTTGCGGCGGGGCACGGTATAAAAAGGAATAAAAAGGCAAATAAACGAATAAAACCGGATATTTAACAAGCATCAGCGGGCCATGAGCACACACGAACGGGACAGAAATCTGGAGATTTGTTGGGTCGAAGCCCCCTCCAGCGCCACAAAAGACGGGGAGGAACTCTTCTTCCCGCACACGGCGCTCTACCTCGTCGATCAAACCTACGACACGCCCTATATTTTTCAGCAGCTCCACACCCATAACTGGGGGGGGGGGCAGTTTATCCCGAATATCTGGACGGGAAAGGAGAGGGAGAACCCGCTGGGTCCCTCCGACATCACCCCCGTGGTGGAGGGTAAGCCCGAAGCCGTCATGTGGAGCGCATGGAACCATATGCTGCGCCAAGCGCTGGATGGGCGCGAAGCCGGCGAACGCGGAGAGCTATGCTTTAGTGATAATTTCCACGCCGATGACGGGGCGCATAATTGCCGCAAGGCTTCGAAATACCTGCTCGAATCCATCGGGGTAAAAGTGCCGCCCGAACTCGCGGCCAGCAATGCGGGAATGGAGGGCGACGCCCTGCCGCTCGGCAGGATATTCTCCCTGAACGCGCCGCCGCTCCTAAGCCTGCCCGAACTGTATCAGGAAAACCAACGTCTCACGGATGCCCTCATTCCCCCGTGGAAAATGAACAAAATCCCCGACTTCCCCGGCTGGGACGGGGCTTGAAGTGACGCACTAGAAGATATTAGACAGAACGTAATACATTCGCTGTACTATTAGCCATCCCAAAATAGCTAACCCTAGAGATAGGAAAATAGTAGTGGCATACAACCAACCTATATTTTTAACACAGTATTCGCGGTAGAAAATTCTCGGATGACCATGTCCTTCAACCCACTCGTTCTCGGTAAAGTTTTGTATACGATCAGGGCAGCCAGCGCGAAAACAGAATGTTCCGATAGAGGTTAAAAATGCCCCTAAAGTAAACAATTGTAACTGCCAAGGTATTTGAATGGGATAGTTAATGGTTTGTACGAATTGACTATCATTTAAAAAAATAAGGCCGCTAAGTATAAACAAGCCAATACCAAATAACGTCCAAGAGAATTCAAGGGCAGGAACGCGCCCAATCTTTGAAATTAGTTTCCAGTTCCAATATTTATATGGACTTTTAATAGCAACGGTTTCTGATTTATCATTTAGGACATCATGTTCTCTAGTCGCATTTTTGGGACTAAAAACGCAATATTCAAAAGAAGTCTTAGTACCAATTTGAACATCTTGCCACATCGTGTCTAAGAAACTACAAAACCTGAATTTTGTGTCACTAAAATCTGAGCCAAGAAAAGAAGATTTTTCAAAATGAGCACCTTCTAGTTTTGAATGACTCCAAATACACCCAAAGAAATTAGAATTTTGCATATGTGTATTTATGAAATGATTATTTTCAAAAATACATTCTTTGAAAGTAGTCCACTGCATGATCAACTGATTTCCAGTTAAATGAAGACCTGAAAAATCACATTTTATGAATGTGGAACCGTTATTTGACCCTGATGTAGTTTGAGTATTAGAAAACTTGGCTTTACTAAAATTACAGTTTTCAAAATTGCAACCGGCAAAGTTTACTCTCGAAAAATCAAATCCATCAAAGTTTTGATTTTCTATATGTTCGCCTGATACGTTAAGCGAGTGTTCAAAGTTTTTTGATTTTGCTACTTGATTCCACTCTTCTGGGGCATGGAGATAGTCAGTTAGCTTAACCATCACTTATCATCGCCCATCTTGAGCGCGGCGATAAACGCGCTCTGCGGAATCTCGACATTCCCGTACTGGCGCATCTTGGCTTTCCCTTTTTTCTGCTTCTCCAGCAGCTTTTTCTTCCGCGTGATATCCCCGCCGTAACATTTCGCCGTGACATCCTTGCGGAGCGCGGACACGTTCTCCCGCGCGATAATCTTCCCGCCGATCGCGGCCTGAATGGCGATTTTAAACATCTGACGCGGGATCAAATCTTTCAGCCGTTCACACAGCGCCCGCCCACGCGTTTCCGCAGCGGAGCGGTGAACAATCATCGCCAGCGCATCCACAGGCTCGTCATTCACGCGGATATCCATCTTCACAAGATCGTTCTCGCCATACCCGTCCAGCTCGTAATCAAAACTGGCATAGCCCTTGGAGATACTCTTCAAACGGTCATAGAAATCAAACACCACCTCATTCAGCGGCAAACGGTAAACCAGCATCGCACGGCTCCCCGCATAGGTCAGGTCAATCTGCACCCCGCGCCGATCCTGACAGAGCTGCAACAACCCGCCCAGATATTCATCGGGCACAAGAATCGTCGCCTTGATCCACGGCTCCTCAACGCTCTTGATCTTCATCACATCGGGCATATCAACGGGGTTATAAAGCTCGATCACATCGCCGTTCGTCATGTTCAGGCGGTAAACAACGCTCGGCGCGGTCGGGATCAGATCGAGGTCAAACTCGCGCTCCAGCCGCTCCTGTATAATCTCCATATGCAGCAGGCCCAAAAACCCGCAACGGAAACCCAGACCCAACGCCTGAGAGCTTTCCATCTCATATTCCAAAGACGCATCATTAAGTTTCAGCTTGCCAAGGGAGTCGCGCAGCTTGTCAAACTCGCTCGCATCCGCAGGATAAAATGAACAAAACACCATTGGCACAGATGGTTTAAAGCCGGGCAGGATATCCGCACACGGCTTTTTCTCATCCGTAATCGTATCCCCGACATTCGTCTCCGAAATATCCTTGATCGAGGCCGTAATAAACCCCATCTCGCCGGGGCCGAGCGCATCCAGCAAAACGTGTTTCGGCGTAAACATCCCCACACGGTCAATCTCGCGCGTGCGCCCGTTACTCATGAATTTGATCTTCTGACCCTTCTTCAGATACCCGTCCAGCACCCGCACAAGGATAACAACCCCCAGATAGGCGTCATACCAAGAGTCGACCAGCAGCGCCTTCGTCGGCTTATCGCCATCCCCTTCATGCGGAGGAGGGAGCTTCGTGACAATCGCCTCCAGAAGATCCGCAACGCCCACACCCGTCTTACCGGAGCAGGGCACCGCCTCGCTCGCATCCAGCCCGATTACATCCTCGATCTGCTGCTTGGCGTTATCGACATCCGCCGCGGGCAGGTCGATTTTGTTAATCACAGGCACGATCTCGTGGTTATTCTCGATGGCTTGGTACACATTCGCCAGCGTTTGAGCCTCAACCCCCTGCGTCGCATCAACAACCAGCAAAGAGCCTTCACAAGACGCCAGAGAACGCGACACCTCATACGAAAAATCCACATGCCCCGGCGTATCCATCAAATTCAGCTGATACTCGATCCCGTCCTTGGCGGTGTAGGCAAGGCGCACCGTCTGCGCCTTGATCGTAATCCCGCGCTCACGTTCGATCTCCATGGAATCCAGCACCTGCTGCTGCATTTCGCGCTCTTCCAGCCCGCCGCAGGTCTGGATCAGACGGTCGGCCAGCGTGGACTTACCATGGTCGATATGGGCGATGATCGCGAAGTTGCGGATATGCGCCAATGCTTTTGTTTCGGGTTTACTCATGCACGCGAAGATAAGGATTTTATTGCCAAAAATCTATGAAAAAGTAGCGATTTATGCGATATTGAACAGGATAAATTGACATAAGAAAAACAGTCATTTACCACTAAGAAAAAGATTAAAGAAAAACACATCAGGTGCAAGCAGGGTGACCCATCATGCAGGTCTCGTTTGAAGAGGCGGTCGGTGCAGACGACCAGACAAGATTCCTATACTTTTTTGCCATGCGCGAACACGCCTTGAAACAGGCTGAGCAAGACTTGCGCGAAACCTATGGTGACGATCTGCGGCTGACTTTGTTTGACAAACGCACGTCACAAGCCATCGGCGATCAATGGTGGTCGCATATCGAACAATTCTGGGAAGAGAACCCCGATATCGACAGTGGCCGCGATCTCAGTCCGTATCTAAAGGGTGTGATGCCTGTTCCCGAGGAGCTTACGGAAGACGCGATCCGCGATTTCAGCCGCAGAGCAGGGGGCTACCACCCCGAAAAATTCGAAGTTGCCGTCTGGAAGGGCGATGAACTCTGCGGCATCGCCATTGGCCGCCACGAAGAAGCAGCAGAAAACGATTATGTGTCCATAAGAGTAGCCGAAGGGTCTCCGGTTCCCAACCATGCCTTAAAAGGGCATATTTTAAGAATTGTAGACACAGCGGCCTGCTACCACGCGGATGCTATGGGGCTGGATAAAGTCGCCCATATCGGTCCGTATTCGCAAGGTGCAATGAAAAAACTCGCCGAATTCGGCCTCTCGCCCGAACCCATCATGTTCGGTGAGGAGCAGCAGGAAGCATACATCCGCCACGTTGAGGATGTACTCGGCTCCGTCGATCCTGAGTCAAGAACGGGATTCATCGCACAAATCGGAAAACCACCCGAGGCGTAAGTAAAATTCTTATGACACGTGAGTTATACAATCGCGGGATGAGTGCGGCCATCACTAATACGAACACTTTTTCAAAAATGCCAACGCGTGTATAATTGTAAATCAATTCAAAAATTGAAGAGGTTTGTGTGAATCAACAACCAGAAGAAGATAGCATTTATCTAGCGTCCGAAGACAATAGACGCAAAAAAATGCCGCCGCCCTATGTCAGTATTTTCTTCATAATTCTGGCCATAATTCTGGGTTTCTACGCCGTGATGATACAAGACCCTGAGGAAGGCAAGAGACGATATGAACAAAACATGGAAAGGTCTCAGAGAGCGATAGCACAAGAACAGGAATATTATAAAAACTTAAAACCCAAACAAGCCGATCCTCTGAGAGATCGTTAGTGTGTATGTATTCTAAGGAGATATTTGAAATAAAAAAGCCGAACTATGAGGAGTGGTCATAACCCGGCTTAGATAGTAAGTAAGCGTATTTGATTTAGAATTAAAAATTCAAAACTGTAAGATGCTGGTCTTGCTGCAAGCGTGTTTAGACAACTGGACCGCTTCCAAAACCGCCATCGTTAACGAAGGTCATATCCTGACCGTCCATTCCGCCGGCTTCTGCATTGAAATAAGTAGCACCTTCACCAGGAGTAATGCTAATACCAACTTGGGTATCACCCGCAAAGCTATTAGCCAATTCCTGAATATTTTCTACACCACTCATATTTTCACTCCTCTATTTTAATTTTTTAGTTTCACCCGTAATTAAACTCTTTTAAGCCTGATGAAGGATAAGCGGGATGTAATGGCCTTCTTTGGCCTCTCCTGTTTCATCATCCATCAAAATCATCAGAACCTGATGAGAATTTTGCATGTTCTTGGAGACATCCTTCGTGAGAGGTAACCCCGCGTCACGTATTTCTCCGTCATCCATAACAAAATCCAGTTTGTAAGTTCCTAAATCAAACTCTAGCCAAGAAAGACTGTTTTTAAATGGCTTGTTGTGAAAGATTGCACAACGTCCGTCTTCTTTAACAGCAACTTGTATGTTTAAGGAACTTCCATCCTCACAACCATAAACAAAGTCGGTAAGGTCACCATACTTTGGCTTATCTGTACTTTGTCCGGTTGTCTCACTCATCCCAAATAATTTTTCTACTTGTTAATATTATAACCACATCGAATACAAAAAAGCCCGAAAAAAATTCCCTAATTAAGCACTTTTTCTTCTTTTTCTTTTCTCTTCAGGAGTACTTCAAATCCTTCTATGGCCTGACCTTTTTCTGTCCGAACCATCAAAACCGATTTGGCAGTACTGATATACGGTCTGACAAGCCATTGTATACGCGTACCCAAATCCATTTGCTGTCCGTCTTTTGTAAAAACCGTAATGCGTTTTGTTTCAGGATTGTACTCAAGAAAATCAATCGTACAAGAAAGCTTCGGACTATGAAAGATAAATATCTCGTCCTGTTCCTTGTCACAAAAAATGGAGAAGTCTTCCTGTTTAAACAGTGCCTTACCGGAACTTTTCAACGAAGAGCCCCAGTCATCTTTCATACTGGTCAAAAACGACTTTTTCGGTGGTTCCTTGTCTTCATCTGACATGATCATGTTCGCCAGGACGGCCTGTTGTTCCATAGAGAGAGAAGTGTGATCGGTAATCGCACTGTGTATCATCATAGCACTAGTCTCTCAATGGTTAAAGTCATAACAAATACCCTTACTGGGAAGGGGCAAGTTCTTCGGCAACACCGCGCTCGCCGCCCATGATCATGATTTGGTCTTCCAGAACGGTACCATCGCCATTCGGCTGACGAATAATACGTGAATAGGTTTCACCGGCTTCATCCGGAAGTGTTTCGACATTACCCTGCATAACAGGCTCTGTGCGTCTGCTTCCGTCACGGAAAACGCGCGCACCGTAGCGTGTATCTTCCTCTCTTGGGATTGACACTTCATCTCTGCGACCGTCCAGTCTTGTCACGGAGACATTGTTGGAGCGGAAAGGATATGTGCTGCCCGGAGTCTCGCCGTTATAATTTTGTGCGGTTGCACGCCAGCGGCCACCCATACGGTCAAGTCTGTCACCCAGACCGCTGGATCCTCTAAGCGCCATGAGAAGGCAAACACCAACGACAGCCAGTTTCAAACCGCCGCTTAACTGCATACCCGTCCATTTACCGACGGTGCTGTTCCATGTTCCGATCAGCATCAGCGGCAGAAGCAGTCCCTTAATACCGGCATCCGCAACCTGATACATCGTCTTGCCGCCCTGAGTACGGGAAGCCGCACGGGCAACATCTCTGTTCCACCAGTCACTTACACCGTGGAAGGCATCGGTTATGGCATTCATGCCCTGACCGATCATGCTTGGACCGCCGCCCGGCGCATTACGTGTCAGATTACTGAAGATACCGTTGTCACCGCCGTCAAGGAATCCTGTAACACTGCCCAAACGGTCACTTTGACGCTGTCTGTGCAGGAATTCATCCAGAGTTTGGTCTGCCTCGACAGCCGCGCGTGCATCACGGTTGGCCGCTGCAGCTTGTTGCTGGGCACGGCGTCCGAAGCGTGCTTTCTCGCGCATATCTTCAAGCTGGCGTCTGACTGTTTCAAGGCCACCGACTGTTCCGGCCTGAATCTGCTGCTGAAGACGCTCGACATCACGATGTGCCGTTTCGGCGGAACGGTATGAATTTCTGGCGATTTCAGCCTGACGACGCACCTCGGCAAGTGTACTTTCCCAGGCAGGATCGGGGGTAATACCGTTATTACGAGCCTGTTCCTGAGCTTCCAGAACACTGGTTACCATGGCGGCACTGTCTTCCGCTGCCAGTCTTGCACTTTCAACTGAACGGTTGGATTCTCTAACCAAGTCATTAGCAGAACTCTTAAGAGCGGCAAGCTGTTCGGCAGGCGTTCCTGTTGTTGTAGCTCTATCATCGCCGATAAATACAGGACCATCGTCTCTAGAGCCTGTGTCTGCACCGCGATCAACTGTAGTCGTTGGCTCCGGCACTTCTGTCAGGACTGCTGCAAGTGCAGAATCCGCAGCAATGGCTTGTCTGATTTCTGTTTGTAATCCGGCTGCAGTCGTTCCGTTTGTTCTCATGCCTGCACGTAACGTTTGTGATTCGGTCAGCAAACGCTCCGCCTCGGCAGGGTCTGTAGCCGTCGCAATCGAATTGATATTGGCTCGGATGGTCGCCAGAGACTGATCGTTCTGACTTTGAATCTCTTCCATACGATCAAGTTTCGGACGCAGTGTCTCAAGCAATGTCTGTAGACGATCAGCCTCGGCTGTATTACCGGCTGTACGTTCCGCAGCAATCTTGTCTTCAACCTTACCCAGAAGATCTGTCGCACTTGTAACCTGATTATCAACATTTGTCTTAGCAGGAGCAAGACCACGCGCCAGAGCAGAGGCACCGGTTCGTGCGGCTTCCAATCTCTGGTCGGCCGTCGCAGGAGGAGGGGCTGGCTCTTCCGTTAGATCAGGCTCGGGCACTTGTGTCAGTATCGCAGCAAGAGCAGGGTCAGCAGCAACCATGCGTCTGACTTCGGCTTGTAGTTCTGCAGTACGCGCAGCATAACGACCCATATCCGCTGTACGGCCTTCTGCGATCGCAAGGGCTTCCTCAGCTTCCATACGGTCAGTAGCATAAGGAATAGCGGCAATCTTCTCACGCGCCTGATCAAACGCCTCATCAGACTGTCCCTGAACTTCTACAAGCTCTTCGACTTGTGGCTGAAGTGTTGAAAGGAATTGTGTAAGGCGCTCTGCTTCGGCTGTATTGCCCGCATCACGGGCGGCATCTCTCATCTCACCAACGCGGCTGATAACGTTGCTTATAGCTTCCGCCTGCGCATCTACTTGTGCTTTAAGAGGCGCAATTTGCTCTCCCAATGCTATAGCGCGTGTGCGGATATCTTCGATCGATGCCACATCTTCTGCATCATCACGATCGGCCCAAGAGAACCATGAATCCGGTATCAAATCAATTTTGACACCTCTGTCAAACATGAAGTCGCTTGCTGCACCAACGAGTGTATCACTCATATACCCGTCGATAGGACCCTGTCCGCCCGGCCATAAACTCGCAATACCGACGATCGGCTTCGCAAAACCGTAATCCAGAATAGTAAGGCCTGTGCCGGAAAGTGTTGCAGCAGGACGCAGAGGATTATAATTGAGAGGTGTGTCAATGCCCGGCTCATCATCAAAGCCTTCGATTCCTAAGGCGGCCGTTCCATGATAAAGACCCATACCCGCCGCACCCGGAACAAGAATAATCTTCCCGAGAGGAGTCATCCCCATGGAGCTGTTGCGCCACCAGTTATCACTTCTCAAGACATTGAAGAAGGACCCGATATCGTTATTACGCATGGTAGAAGACAACAGACCGCCCGTGCTCAATCTGGCGGGCATTTTCAAATACCATGGCAGACGGTCCAGACGTCCGCCTTCACCGAAGATTTTTCCTGTGGCTTCAATCGCCTCGCCTTCAGGAGTGACCTGAGCAGATCCCATTCTCCAGCGGCGCTGAATACCATGCAAGCGCATACCGTATGTTTTCTCACCACTTTGAACCTTAACCGGCCCAAGGTCAGCACCTGTTACATAAGCCCATGCTTTGGCAATGGTGTTACGAAGTGGGGTACGCAAGTATTTGTTCAGTGTCGGTGTAGACAGGAACTGACCCGGAGGCGGATACCCGCGTGCAATGTGCCAGAATTCCGCAAAAGGTGCATAAAACTTTGCTTCAATCGCACGTGGACCCAAAGGTGCATCGTTATCTTTAATGTCCTGCAGGGCTTCGAGAACCTTCTCCATCCAGCGCTTCTGGTGTGGATCCTTCTCCACAGCAATCTTGGACCTTAAGCGTGTAAAAATACCTTCCGGAAACACTTCCTGAGAACTCGCACCGGCTTTGGCTTGCAGAACACGGATAAGACGGTTGGCGTCATAATCGATACCAAGCTCGTAATATTCCTCCATACGGGACAAGAACTTGTTGGCAATCTCAACTTCGTCAAATTCGGAAGAGGGGTCCGTATATTTTTTCAACTCATTGAGAAGCTTAACCATACGGTTTTCAATGTTATGGCCGTCTTCCATGGCATTGGCCATGTACGGTCTGTACTGGTCGGCAACAAGTCTGCGGTCAAACGGGTTGTATGAACCACCTTCGATAGAACGAACGAGTGTTTCAATGCGGTGGTGCAGACCTGCTCCACCGTTAAGGTCAATACCTTCCACCCGCAGACGCACGCCGCTACCAACACGCTCCAAACGGCTGAACAGCATTGTATCCAGTGTTTCGTGTAAGTTTGTTCTTTCGCCGGTTGCCAGTTTGTCAATTTCACTGGCATAGCGATTGGCCAGACTGATGGAACTATCAGGATCACGAAGACCCATCAATGTTTCTTCGATATCATCGGCATACTCTTGCAACGACGTCATCTGACGTGAATTAAGTCCCGTCATACCGGGGTACTTGGTTGGCAAAAGCCCGTTACCGTTGGCAATTTCAGCTTTTAGCTGCCTGACCGCAACAAGTGCTTCATCTATATTGTCGGCGTTTTGCTCTGCAAACTGGCGGAAAAGAACATCAATCTTGTCCTTAAGCTGGTCAGCAGTCAAACGGGTTCCATCTGCGGCACCGGCTCTGAATTCTGCAACGGCAGCATGAAGCTTCTTCTGAAGATCAATGACATCGTCCATAACGCCGCTACCCTTGAGTGCGTTATCAACGTGGCTGATTGCTGGCTTAATGAAGTAATCACGTGCAAAAATATTAGGCAAACCTTCACGGGGATTACCCTTCGTGAATTGCCTTAATGGTCCCGGCAGGCGATCCCACCAACCGGCCGGCATCAAATCAAGCGCACGGTGAGGTCGGGTGACAAAGGCATCAGGAATAATACGGCCTGGGTCGGTGTTTTTCGGCGTGCCTGTAAAGAAACGCACCCAGCCATTAGGACCGTAAGTATTGAAATTACCGCCCGGACCAAAAGCATTTCTGAAAGCTTGGCCGTTATTTTCAAGAATAGAAGCCGGATTATTCAGCATACCGCGCGGAATATCGCGCTGCAGATTAACGATCCTGCGTGCGGCTCTGACAATCTCACTGGTATTGTCGAGCCCGCCTTCACTAACCATCTCAGTCAGGCGAGCCGCACTGACATTCTTGCCAGTCCCGTACTCACCTACGAACGCAGCCCAGAAATCCATTTCCGCCTCGGAAGGCTCAAAATTACGGGCAGCAGCTTCAGTACCTTCTTCGGCAGCATTACGTCCCACCTGTGCATCCGCATCGTCGAAAACCGAACGGATAAAGTCTTCGTTGCGAGTTTGTCCGGCTGTTTCTTGCAGACGCGCCAGATCTTCCGCGCTCATGTTTTCAGTCGCATCAACAAGACGCTTGGCAGAGAGGTAAAGCTCGTCTGTCAGTTCAATTCCATGTTCTGCAGCCAGTTCATCAAGGCGCGCAGCGGAAACAGGGCCGTCTGTGAATTCATCTATAAATCCGTACCAGAACCCTGTATGCGTCACAGGAATATCGTCAAGTACGCGCGCACCGTCTCCGGCGGCATCAAGAGCATCATCAGTAACCGAACGCAGAATTCTGAGTCTGCCCGCGTCCATGTTCATCTCGGCGAATTCGTTTAAGGCGCCGTCGGCCTTCAATGCTTCAAGGAATTGCGGGTTAAGTTCGACACTGCCATCCTGTATGGCATCCAACATGTGGCGTGCACCGATAACAAAGCTGTCAGTATCGCTCAACCCGAATTCTGCAACCAGAGCATCAATATCTACTCTTTGTGCGCCGCCGCTTTCAATGCCGTCAACGAAACGCAGCCAGAAGTCTCTTTGTTGTTGTGTCACTTCTGCAACCACATCGGTCGCACCTCTTAGGCGCAGCAGGGCATCGGGATCAAAATCAACACCGGCACGTTGCCCGTCAGCAAGCAACTGATTCGCAAGCCTGACAAAATCATCCGTTTCATCAAGGCCGGCCTCACGGGCGAGACTTTGAACATTAACGCGCTCGGCGTTACCGCTCTGCAGACCGTCAACAAACTTCGTCCAGAAATCACGCTGATTATCAGTCACATTACGCACGACGTTGGTGGCGGCTTCTAATCCTTCGTCTGCACCGCTCAGAACTTCCTCTGCAGTATTTGTTGCTTGCCCGTAGGTGCGTCTGAACAAATCACCGCCGTCACTCAGTGCTTCTGCGGGAGGATCTCTTAACACGGAAGCAGGAACACGAAGGTTCTCTTCAACAATAGTATTGGCAACACGAGCCAACTCATCATCTGCTTCAAGGCCGTGTTTGGTCATCATATTTGTGACATTGTCCGCATTCATCGGCAATCCGGTCGCACGCAGGTTTGAAAACTCTCTCCAGAAGGCGGCTTGAGCCGCTGATAAACCGGCAAGTGCTTCAGAAACACGCGGCGCAGTAGGAATAGGGCGCGTAGCGTTAGCAGTCATTTCATCAACGCGTGTAACCAATGCATTGGCAAAATTCTCTGCAGTAGCGCCATCGTCAATCTCGGCTTTCAGAACGGCCACAAGGACTGAATCTTCATCGAGCCTGTAAACAGAGCTCAACTCCTCAAGCCTGCGTCTCATCTGATCAGCTGTTGCGTTACGGTTATTGGTAACGAAACGGTCAAATTCCAGAAGGAAATCATCTTTACGACGGATATACGATGCAGCTTCGGTAAGCGTTCTTTCAACACCGCGCTCGCGCAACAGCGCCTTGGCTTCTTCGCCGAAGTCACCGCGCTTGGCTTGATGGATCCAGTCTGCGACGGAATTACGTTCGAACGCACGTGCAAGACCGGGGCCGATTTCTTCCAGAATCTCGGCGCTACGGCCAGCGGCAATCAGGCCATCCGCAAAGGCTCTAACGAGTTCATCACCATGTTTTGCTAAGCTGCCTAAGCCCATTTCTTATCTTCCCCAATATTATTCTTATTTTTTTCTTTTATTATTAGCACAAAAACCACTCGCTTTTCCAGTTTTATCGCGTTGAATTAATTACCATTCCCCAGCTCAGGTGTCTCTGTAAGTTCTGGGTCACTTCCGCCGGGCGTAACTTCAATCCGAAGCGGCGTCGATGTCGTTGTACCGTCACCCAAAAGATTAAACCGTCTGGGGCGGCTTTCACCGGCTTCACCGCTTTGTTCCTGAAAGTTAGGCTGAACGTTAGGGGTATCGTCGTCAACAGTACCCGGTATAGGCTCATCTTCACTTCCCTCAGAGCCGCCTCCGCGCTGCAGTCTGAGAGCTTCACGGATGGCATCGGCTGAATCCTGCTCTGCTTCGGTCTTCATCGTCTCCCCGACTTCCTGAATACCTTCTTCCAGCTTTCCTTCTTCCGATCTGCGCAATTCCTTGGCATACGCACCGTAGCCGGCCAGCATCATACCACCACCTTCCATGGCGATCGCAATCTTGCCGCCAAATCTTGGATCCCAAGGGGCAAAGAATCGGGCTGTGCTTTCTGAAAATCTCAAACCTTCACCAAGACTACCGGTGATATGACGGGCGAACCCTGAATTTACCAATCTTGAAGGCAGAAATGTATTTGCCATGCGGCCTGTTAAGTTCATACCCTCCGCAAGAAGCCTTGGTGGAGTAACGGTCGCTCTCATAAGGCCCCTTTGAGCGAAACCGATCGTGCCGGTCTGACGGGCTGTAGAAACAACATCATCAACACCAGACAACCCGCGTTGGATATAAGGCATGCCGCGCGTAGCGGCAACATCCGTACCCAACCATCTAAACGGCTTGGATGCAATGCGGCCCACAACACCGACTTTTTCCAGCGCCATACCTGTTCTGGCTGCAAGTGAACTACCGCGTACCATGGCAAGCGCCGCAGCACCCGTACCGGCAGTTGCGGCACCAACCGCCACAAATGTGGCAACTTCACCAACGGCCTGACCAGCATACTTGGTATAAAGCGCATCATTAAAAAACTTCTCGTCGAGTTCGCCGTTCTCGACCATTTCTTCAAGCTGCTCGCGCGTGTAACCAAGCCAGTCATTCGTGTGCTCTTCGAAGTAATCTGATGCACGGAAAAATTTATCAAGGGAGGCGTATTCAACTCTATCTTCTTCTTCGGCTCCAAGATTGTAAACCCCGCGTGCCGCATTACCGATACCTTTAACAACAAGATTATCAGCGGTGTACCAGACAGCATCAACTGCCAAACCACCGATAGAAACAACTGAATCTGAAAGACCCTGTCCGAGCTGACGAGCTGCAAGGCCCGGTTCCGAAATAACAAACTCACCATATTCAACGATTCCGTTTCCTATGGCTTTCCAGTTTTCACCGTCTGTAACTTCATTCCAAGCAGTAGTGGCACCCGATGCTATTGCGGAACCTGCCGCTTTCCAGTTTTCACCATCAGTAACAGTATCCCATGTCGCAGAGGCGGCACTACCAATTGCTGACCCGGCAGATTTAACCCCGTCCCAAGCGTTACCTAGCGCTCTACTTAATGACCATCCCATTACCTTAACTCCCGAAGGTTAAAATACTCAGCGGCTATTTTAACCCTATTTCTTTATATTCACTTTAAAATCTACCTGAAAACCCAGAAAAGCAGCAAATATTCTTAATTTTTTACTTGTTATGCTACTTTTCTTCCCGCTTCTGGTTCTCAGGTTTCACCCTAATTTTCCTCAAAGGCCTTTTTCTGGTCTTTTTTCATATATCGGATTATAGGCAGGAGTCTGCACCTTATGCAAGAAAAAATTACTCCAAAGAAAATAGAAGTAAAGTAAGTATTTAGTGTAAAAAATACTTAATAAGAAGTTTTAAAGGCTTTTGTTTTATTTTTATTACTATAATTTAAAGTAAAATCTAAGTAAAAATTAAATAAAACTTATTTTAGGATCGGTTTTGGTTCTATTAGTGTCGGAAATGGCGTATCCCTGTCATAATCATCGCTAACCCGCGCTCATTGGCCGCCTCGATGACTTCTTGGTCCCGAATTGACCCGCCCGGATGGATCACAGCCGTCACACCGGCCTCGGCGGCGGCAATTAATCCGTCCGCAAAAGGGAAGAATGCATCGGAGGCAACGACCGACCCGCGGGTCAAAGGTTCGTCAAATCCTGCGTTCTTGGCGGCTTCCTCTGCTTTCCACGCGGCAATACGGCAAGAGTCAATACGGCTCATTTGGCCTGCGCCGATTCCAACGGTTGCGCCGTCTTTTGCGTAAACAATGGCATTTGATTTAACGTGCTTACAGACCTGAAAAGCGAAGAGAAGGTCTTGAAGCTCTTGTTTAGTAGGTTCTCTGTCAGAGACGACTTTCATTTTTTCGTCATCCACGGTCATGGTGTCGGCATCTTGAATAAGGAAACCGCCCGCAATCCGCATAATCGTGCGGTAAGATTGCTTGGGATCAGGCATCGCACCGGTGGTCAAAACGCGGATTTTGTCTTTCTTTTTCAGAATATCAATCGCATCACCCTCAATCGACGGGGCAATAATAACCTCCACAAAACGCTCCAGAATGGCTTCGGCCAATTCCGCTGTCAAAGTCTGGTTGGTAGCAATAATACCGCCATAGGCGCTAATCTGGTCGCAAAGCAGAGCCTTTTTATAGGCATCAACAGTGTCTTTACCGACGGCAACACCGCACGGATTGGCATGTTTAATGATAGCAACCGCTGGCTCTTCGAATTCCGCGACCAGTTCAAACGCCGCATTCGTGTCATTCAGGTTGTTAAAGGATAGCTCTTTACCCTGAACCTGAGATGCAGTTGCCGCACCAGGGCGCGGAGTATGCTCCATCACATAGAGTGAACCGCGTTGATGCGGGTTTTCACCGTATCGAAGAGTCTGTTTCAACGTTCCGGACAAGCTGATGCGGCGCGGATAAGCTTCATCCGTCTGCGTCGCAAACCAGCTGGAAATACTGGAATCGTACGTAGCTGTAATGGAAAACGCAGTCAGAGAAAGGATTTGACGCATGGGGTAGGTGGTTGCACCGCCCGTTTTGTCCATCTCATCCATAACCTTCTTATAATCTTTCGGATCTGTAACAACCGTAACGAATTTATGGTTTTTGGCCGCCGCACGGATCATAGCCGGCCCGCCAATATCAATGTTTTCAACGCAAGTCGCGAAGCCTGCACCGCTCTGAACCGTCTCTGTAAACGGGTAGAGGTTAATCACGACCATGTCGATTGGCCCGATATCGTTCTCATCCATAGCTTTTTTATGGTCTTCATCATCGCGTTTGCCAAGAATACCGCCGTGAACCTTGGGGTGCAGCGTTTTAACGCGCCCGCCCATAATCTCGGGAAATCCTGTGTAATCTGAAACCTCGGTGACTTCGACTCCGGCCTCAATCAACGTCTTCGCCGTTCCGCCCGTGGAAATGATGTCTACGCCGTGGGAGCGCAATCCCTGTGCAAACCCGACAATGTCCGTCTTGTCGGAAACAGAAATCAGGGCACGGCGAATCTTAACCGCTGTCGGATCATGGATCGTATCGTTGCTCATAACAGAACCTTATTTTATGAAAATTTAAATGCAAAATATATCGCGCGGCTAATAAACACGATTATTGTAAATTTGCAAGACCCGCGCCGTGAATAGACTATTTTTATACAGCTTTGGCCTTTTGGCAATGCACGCTGCCCGGTTTTGCATAAAGCCCGCGCTGCTCGGGAACCGTCTGGAAGGCATCCGTAATCCCGAGAACCGTTTCCGCGCCGCCGAGAAATAATAGCCCGTCATCGGCCAGTTGGGTACTCATCCGCTCCAGAATATCCTTCTTGGTCGGCTGGTCGAAGTAGATAAGGACGTTCCGGCAAAAGATAATATCAAACTTGCCAAGCTTAGCCATGCTATCCAGCAAATTAAAGTAATCGAACTTCACCATGCCGCGGATATCATCGTTCAACTGCCATTTGTCATCTTGCTGTGTGAAGTACTTCATCAGCATCTGAACAGGCAGCCCGCGCTGTACCTCGAACTGAGTAAAAAGACCGCCTTTGGCTTGCTCGAGAATTTCATGCGAAATATCAGTAGCCACAATTTCATAACGCCAGCCGGGCATTTTGGCTTCTTCTTCCCGAAGTGTGAGGGAAATAGAGTAAGGTTCCTGACCGCTTGAACTCGCCGCGCACCAGATTCTAAGCTTGTTGCCTCGGCTCGATTGCTCTTTGAAATAGGGTAGAACATAGTCCTTAAAAACATTGAAAGGACGGATGTCCCGAAAAAACGACGTTTCATTCGTCGTCATCGCTTCGACAATATCCGTAATCAAATCCTTAGGTGGAACGCCGCGAAGAACATTCGTCATCGCGTCTATGCTCTCATATCCCCATTTCTTTGCAACGGGATTTAGCCGCGAATCTAGCAGGTAAGATTTGTCCTGTGTCAGAACAAGACCCGACTTCTCTTTCAGCATATCGCGGTAAATATCAAAATCCGTAATGCGCATAAATTATCGTTCCTTTGTCATTCTTTGTTAATCAAACCGACCGAATTACCCAAAGACCGCACGCCTGATCCATGGTCCGAGATCATCAAGCGGCAAAACTTTTGAACACAACCCATTCTGGGCGACGGCGCCCGGCATGCCCCAAACCACACTCGTAGCCTCATCTTGAGCAATAACACGCCCGCCGAGTTCGACTAAACCTTGGCCGCCTTTAAGCCCGTCGCCTCCCATACCCGTCAGAACAACAAACAGGATACGTTTACCGTAGATCGGAAGCAAAGACCGCATCATGGTGTCAACCGCTGGCTTACAGTAGTTTTCGGCAGGACCGTCATCAAGCACGATATACGTTCCGCCGTCCTTTTTCTCGAACGTCATATGTTTGCCGCCGCGGGCGACATAAATACATCCGTTTTCGACCTTCATTCCGTCTTCTGCCTCAAAGCTCTTGATGCCCGTTTGCGAGGCAATGTGATTGGTAAGCGTGGTCGTGAATGTCGCAGGCATATGCTGCGTGATAACAATGGGGACGTTAAAATCTTTGCAATGTTTCAGAACATTAAAAAGCGCTTGCGGCCCGCCCGTGGAGCTGCCGATAGCGACAATGGCAGGTTTACCCGTGTATGCATTCGCATCATCACGCAAATTAATTGGTGCTGAGTCGGATGTTTTAGGCTGGACTGCTTGCGGTGATGCGCTTTGTCCAGTATCACGCGGCTTGCGGGGCAGAGGCTTGCCTGCCGGACGCAAAGATTTAACAAGAGCCAAAAGTGATTTCTGAAAGTCCGAGCCGATACCGCTATCAGACGCGCTTGAAGGCTTCACAATACATTCGACCGCACCCAGAGACATAGCCTTCATGGACACGCTCGCACCTTTCTCGGTCAGGCTAGAACACATGATAACCTTCGTGTCGGGAGAAACTTGCAAGATTGTAGGCAAGGCCTGCAATCCGTCCATCACAGGCATTTCGACATCCAAAATCATAACATCAGGTTTTTTCTGCTTGGCTGCATCTATAGCAAGCTCACCGTTGGAAACCGAACTAACAACTTCAATACCGTAATCGTCCTGCAGCAAACGCCGGAGCGCACCGCGGATAACACTTGAGTCGTCAACCAGTGCAACGGTAATTTTATGGTTAGCATGAGAGTGAGAGAGTGGGGGCATTCTAAAGTCAGATCCTCGGGGATAATATCATATACGGTAACGGGAAGAAAAGAACGCCTTTTTAAGTGATTAACCCGACTTGCAAAAACTTGGATTCTATAATCTCGCTGTCGAACGGCTTCATGATGTATTCATTCGCGCCAGACTGAATAGCCCTCTGGATATGCGCCATGTCGTTCTCTGTTGTGCAGAAGACAACTTTGGGATGATCGCCGTTATCCATAGCTCTGAGTTTTTCAAGAAATTCAATACCGCTCATAACCGGCATATTCCAGTCCAGAATAATCGCATCCGGCATACTCGCCTGACATGCTTCGTAAGCTTTCTGGCCGTCCTCTGCTTCGGAACAGCTAAACCCTAAATCGGAAATAATGCGGCTGGCGACTTTGCGGACTACGCGGCTGTCATCGACAATAAGACATGTTTTCATATTTTGCTCTCCCGCCATACGATACACACATAGGCATACTATAGGTTTTGATCACAAACAGTAACCGCTTTTTATTATTATGTGGTTAAATTTGTCCGAATAAAAGCCGATTAGGCGGTTATCGTTTCCAGAAGCTTCGGAACATCCATAATGATCAAAAGTTCGGAGTCTAATTGATAAACGCCGCTGGCGATATCGCGCCATTTCTCATGCAGTGTGCCCGGGTTTTTTTCAATGGATCTTTTATCAAGACTGAGAACATCACCCACGGCATCAATAATAAGGCTGAACAGTTCATTGTTATATTCAACGACAACACTCATAGCTTTACCGTCCTGATGTGCCCCTATGCCAAGACTGCGCCGCACATCAATGGCCGTAACAATTCTACCGCGCAGGTTAAGTGAACCGGCAATTTCTGGGCGCGCAAGCGGAATGCGCGTGACCTGCTGCTGCCGCAAAACATCCTGAATCTGTAAAACAGGAATGCCGAACTTCTGTTTATCAATCAAAACCGTCAAATAGTCCGATTGCGACTCAACATCAATTTGATCTTCTGCAACATTCATATCCGGTATACCTCGTACTGTAGGTTAGCCCAAAACCTGATTTATTCCGCGACCGCGCTCACGCCTTTACCGTCGTCCTTGTCATTTTGTAAGGTTTTTGACAATGACTGCAGCAACGTATCGCGGTCGAATTTGGCAACATAGTCATGGAAGCCGACATCCTTTCCACGGTCAATATCCTGCGGCGTAGCATGGGACGACAAGGCGACAATAGGAATGTCCTGCCAGGAATTTGTTTCCTTGACCTTTTGTGCAAATTCAAACCCATCCATATCCGGCATTTCAATATCGCTGATAATCACATCGAACTTTGCACCGTCTTCACAAAGTTGAAGCGCATCATGCGGGCTTTCGAGCGTTGTAACGTCATATCCGGCGACACTCAGAAGTGGCGTCAGCATATTGCGGAAGAACGGGCTGTCATCGACAAGCAGAATGCTCTTTTTGCTCGAACTCTCTGCCTCCTTACCGAAAGGCGTGTCATCATGATCCTTATACCAAGTCGTATCAACAGAGTTTAGATAATAGCCGACATCTACGACATCCGTGGCTTTTCCGTTAATAATAGCGCTGCCAAGCAATCCCTGCTTGCTTCCTGAAATCTGAACATCGACCTTGTGCTCGGTGATATCGATAATCTGATCAACAATCAAACCCATGGTCATATTTTTCTCGGTAAAAACAAGAACGGGCTTTTGCTCGTGCCCTTCGATCGTCACGCCATGCGAAAACGGAACCAAGGGCATCAACGTATCACGATATTGCACCATCATCTGGTCGCCTGAATATTCGATGTTCTTAACATCAACATTCTCAAGCCGCGCCACAAGTGAAAGAGGAACGGCCTTTGGCGCAGCATCTCCTGCAGAAAAAAGGATCAGCGATGTTTTCTTCTGTGAATCCGGAACAAGACTGGTGATATGATCGTCCTGTCCGACCTTTTCTGCTACCGTGGCAGCGCCGGAGCTTTCCGCGATACCATTCGGATCAAGGATCATAATGACGCTACCGTCACCGAGGATCGTATTTCCTGAAAAAAGGTTCAGACCTTTCAACATGGATGATACGGGCTTAACGACAATCTCTTCAGTGTCAAAGACCCGGTCGACAATAATTCCGAATTCATAACTGCCGACCTGCGTGACAACGATATAATTATTCTTCGCATCCGCCAATCCCTTGGAGCCTCCCTCGGGGAAGGGGACGATATTGCCGTCTTCCTGTGGCTCGGCAGCATCATGCTGCGCTTTTTGCTCCTTGACCGCTTCTTCATTCAGAATGCTGACACTTCCCTGATTTAACTGCAGGATTTCACCAAGGGAAATTAGTGGCAATAGCCTTTCTCGCAAACGGAACACGGGTGTTTGGTTAATGTACTCAATACGGTTATCACCCTGATCGGAAATCATGACCAACTCGCGCACGGAAAGCTGCGGTATGGCAAAGCGCTCCTCTCCGGCCTCTACGATCAGCGCAGAAACAATCGCCAGCGTCAGAGGAATCTTAATCGTAAATGTCGAGCCTTTGCCTTCAACGGAGTTCAACTCGATGGAGCCGCCGATCTTCTCGATATTGGTGCGCACAACATCCATCCCGACACCGCGCCCCGAAACGGACGTCACTTTTTCTGCTGTAGAGAAACCGGCCTTGAAAATAAATTGCTGGATTTGCTGCGGCGTCATCGCCTCCAGCTCTTCCGCAGTCGCCAGCTCGTTCGCAATGATTTTTGCCTTGATCTTATCAAGCGCAAGACCCTTACCGTCATCGGAAATCTTGATGATGATGTGCCCGCCTTCATGAAAGGCTTCGAGAAGTATACGACCCACCTCCGGCTTTCCGGCCTTGATGCGGTCGGCGGGGCCTTCAATACCGTGATCACCGGAATTCCGCACCATATGCGTGAGCGGGTCTTTGATCATCTCTAAAACCTGACGGTCAAGCTCCGTTTCCTGTCCGCGCATCTCCAGATTGATCTTCTTGTTCAGCTCCATAGAAAGGTCACGGATAATACGGGGCAATTTCGACCACGCATTGCCGATTGGCTGCATGCGGGTCTTCATAACACCCTCTTGCAGATCAGAAACAACATGATTGAGGCGTTGTAACGGCGTGGAAAATTCCGATTCGGCATTCGTGCGCAAAATCTGCAGCAATTGGTTTCGCGTCAAAACAAGTTCGCTGACCATCGTCATCAGGTTTTCAAGCACATCAACATTGACCCGCAAGGTTTGCGTTGTCAGCGGCGCTCCCTTATTTGGCGTTTTTTCGGCAGCGGTAGTATCAGGCGCAGCATCTGGAGGGGGCGGTGCGGAAATTTCCTCCTCTTCGACGTCTTCAACCTCGGCAGAAGCCGCCTCTGCTGCAGCAATATCCTCAGGGCCGGGTGCGGCAAGAAACGCAGCTTCCAGTTCTTCTTCACTGACGATCCCTGTTGTGTCGTCATCAAGAGCAGACGTCTCCACCCGCGCCGTATCTTTAACTTCAGGCTCCGGCTCGGCGGCAGTCGCACTTTCGTCGACCTCGGCTTCGGCAACGGCCTTGCCTTCATACGCTGCGTCCAGCTTCGCAATCAGGTCTTTATCATCACCCGCAGGCTCCGATCCTGTCTGTTCGATTTCGGCAATGATGTATTTGATTCGGTCAATTGATTCGAAGATCAGCGTAACGTATTCAGGCGTCACTTCCAGTTCACCGTCGCGGAAACGTCCCAAAACATTTTCGGCATGGTGTGCGGTTTTCTCAAGGCGGGGGAGGCTTAGAAAGCCACACGTTCCTTTGATGGTATGCATCAAACGAAAGATTTTACCCAACAAGTCTTTATCATTTGGATTTTGTTCAAGATTGACGAGGTCAACATCAAGCTCATCAATGCTTTCGTTTGTTTCTGTCAAGAATTCAACTATAAGATCATCCATACTCTGCCCCCCTAAAAGCAGCACAACCTGAGTAGCACGCGTGATATTGACCGTATCTAAAGTGTAACGCAGCGAAGGTAAAAACTAACTTAAAAAGAACGCAGTGGGTGAAAGTATAAACGCAACTCGCGTCAAGATTGTAAGGTTTTAAACGGAATTACCATTGTGTGTAGACCAAACGCTTTCTAATATACGATATCTAACTAAGGCTCAGGCGCAAGTTTATTTCATCGTTTTGCGGTTCAGGAACGTGGATAGAATAACCGTAATGTTCGGCAAAGAGCCGTGTCATAAACGGATGAACGCTTTTCGGCTCAAGTTGTTCGGGTGCTATACCGTTTTGCAGAACCTCTTTATATCCCTCCCGGAACGACGCGCCTTGCCCCGTCGCGGTGAAATGCACACTCCCGTCAGTGCCGTCCTTCACGACAATAGTCCCGCCGCGCGGCAACGTATCGGTCATGGCCAGAAGGCAGCAAAGAAGAACCTTACAAAACCCAGCAGGAGGATCGCTAATCCCGAGCGGGGCGTAAGGGTCCCAGTCCTGTTTGACTTTGGCATCTCCCGCAATATAACCGCCGAAAACCTGATGAATATCTTCGGGCTTGATACTGGGATCCGCACCGCCGCCGCCATAGGCAAGGCGCAGAGCTTTAAGCTTGGCAGAAGCTTGTGATGCGCTGTAAGAAATAAGCCCCATGGCTTCCTCGTCCGCATCGCCGCCCATATCGGCCATAAATTCAATACCGTTGGAAACAGCGCCGATCGGACTGATCAAATCATGGCAAATTTTAGAGGAAACGATTTCGATAACGCGAAGCGGAAGTTGAATACTCATAAAACATACCCTGTAGTGTTATTGGCTAAAGCAGGACTACAGGGTATGTGATTCGAGTATTAGAAGGCTAGGGTATAGCCGAGTTTTTTAACCTCTTCTCCCGCCATATTTTTCAAACGCTCCAGACCTTCGGCGCTGCTGCTCTCCGCACGCGCCACAAGAACGCTCTGTGTATTGGACGGACGCAACAACCACCAGCCGTCAGGCGTAGACACACGGACACCGTCAATATCATCAACATCCATGTTGTCATTTGCTTGCTCTTTGAGGCTTTCAAAGACGCGCGGGACAAGATCAAACTTCTCCGCTTCATCAACCTCAAAACGCACCTCGGGCGTATTGAACAGGACGGGCAGGTGCGATGTCAGGCTGGACAGTCCGCCTTCAGCCTTGGACAACTCGTTCAGAAGTCTCACCGCGCAATAAAGCGCATCATCAAACCCGTAATATTTGTCGGCAAAAAAGATATGCCCGCTAAGCTCTCCGGCCAAAGGCGCCTTAAGTTCCGCCATCTTGTCCTTAATCAGGGAGTGACCCGTTTTCCACATAACAGGAGAACCGCCCAGCTTCTTGATCTCGTCAAACATGACCTGCGAACATTTCACATCGCCGATAATCGCCGCACCGGGTGTATTCTGGATCACTTCACGCGCATATATGGTCATCAGGATGTCACAGCGCAGAACCGTTCCGTTCTCGTCCACAACACCGATACGGTCGCCGTCACCGTCAAACGCGATACCAAGATCACAATTATGGTCATTGACCGCAGCCTGCAAATCCACGAGATTCGCATCGACCGTCGGATCGGGGTGATGATTCGGGAAATTCCCGTCGATCTCCTCATAAAGAAGGACATGCTTGCCCGGCATCTTGTCAGTCAGCATTTGCAGAACTTCGCCTGCCGCGCCGTTCCCCGCATCCCACGCCACGGTCATATCGCGGTTCAGATCCAGATCCTGCATCAAACGCTCGATATACGCATCCTTGATGTCGATATCCTGACGCTCGCCCGAGCCTTCCACCAAATCGCCGCCAGCGGAAATTCTGCCGATCTCCTGAATTTTCTCACCAAAAACAGGACCCGACTGCAAGGTCATCTTGAACCCGTTATAGTCCGGCGGGTTGTGTGATCCCGTCACCATAATGCCCGCATCCGCCTTACGATGCTTCACGGAGAAATACAGCATCGGCGTAGGCCCCAGCCCGACGAAGTCAACATTCATGCCTGATTCCATCAGGCCTCTGGAAAGCTCATCCGCCAGTTCGGGCGAACTCACGCGCCCGTCATAGCCAACACAGACAGTCTTCCCGCCTTGTTTGGAAACATACGTCCCGAAGGCGCGCCCCAAACCATAGGCATCATCCTTCGAGAGGTTCTTGCCGATCTGTCCGCGAATATCGTATTCACGCAGGATTGTCGGATCAAAAGTGTAAGACATAGTGATAAACCTTTCTCGTACGAGCGTTATGCTGCCGTTGATTGCTTTGGTGCATCTGCATATTCGTTCAGCAATCTACGCACATCATCACCGAGATCGGGATCGGCCAGACCGTAAGCGATATTGGCCTCGATAAAGCCAAGACGACTGCCGCAGTCATAACTCTTGCCGTCAAAACGGATCGCATTGAACGGCTGCTTACCGATCAGTTTCGCCATCGCATCGGTCAGCTGGATTTCTCCGCCTGCCCCTGTTTCGAACGCACTCAAAGGCTCAAAAATCTCCGGCTGGAAGATGTAACGGCCGACAACGGAGAGGTTGGACGGCGCATCTTTCGGGTCGGGCTTCTCGACCATCGCGTCAACGGGCATGACTTTTGCGCTCTCATCTTTCGTATCAATAATACCGTATTTATATGTCAGCTCCCTCGGTACTTCCTCAACTGCGATCATATTGCCGCCTGTCTCGGAATAGACATCCACCATCTGTTTTAGGCAGGACGTCTTGCCGCGCATCAGAACATCGGGTAACAAAACCGCAAAAGGTTCGTCACCAACCAGCTTAGATGCACACCACACCGCATGGCCGAGACCGAGAGGGCGGGGCTGACGTGTCAGGAACAAGCGACCCGCAGACATTTCCGAGTCACGAACTTTTTTCAGCATATCTGTCTTGCCGCGTGCTTCGAGCGTCTGTTCGAGCTCCGGCTGATAATCAAAATGCTCTTCCAGCATTTCCTTGTAACGGCCGGTTACGAAGATGAAATCCTCAATCCCTGCTTCGCGGGCTTCTTCGAAAACATGCTGGATCAGGGGCCGGTCACTAATCGGAAGCATTTCCTTCGGCATAACTTTCGTAGCAGGGAGGAATCTTGTGCCTAGTCCGGCAACCGGGAAAACAGCCTTTTTAACAGGCCGGATACTTGAAGTGTTGGTCATAGTTCAATCCGTTTTAATATTGAATGTTAATATGAATGCCATGGTAAATGCTGCATTGCAAGACGCATGCCTTCGATAACATTTGAAAGAAAAGAAGGTTCCAAAGAAAAAGTTAAAGCGGCGGAACATGCCCTTTGATTTTTTCAGGATGGATCTCGACAACCAGTTTGCGCACTTCTTGACGTGCAGAAAGCTGTGAAATTGTTAGTGGATGATCCTGATTTTCCTTTAAATCCAAAAGGGTTAGGCCTTTAAGGAACAACTCGCGGAAAATAACACGCTCCCCGAAACCGGGCGCAAGCCGGAACCCGTAAAGATCGGACATTTTCTCCAGCAACTTGCCCACGGCCTGCTTGTTCTTGGCGTTCAAATGCGACAAACGGTTACGCATAACAATCCAGTCAATGTCACCGCCATCCCTCAAAAGGCGCTGTTTGCGCTGGTCATGCACCATTTTTGTATAGATGGAGGGGCGCAGGATTTCCAGCGTGTTCGTATCGATATCAGCCAGCAAATCAAGATCAATGAAACTGTCATTCATCGGCGTAATCAAAGTATCGGCATAGCTGTGAGCAAGGCGGCTCAGAAAAGAATCAGTGCCGGGGGTGTCAATGACAATAAAATGATGCCCGTGTCCCAATTCTTCGAGCGCCATCGTCAGAAAATCCGTTTCTTCCGCACGCTGCTCCGTCACGGAGTCGGCTTCACTACGGGGGATAGCCATGTGTGAGGGGCTGGGTAGATGATCCTTGCTGCTTGTGATGAAATCAAAACGCTTCTTCAAATATCGCGTAAAAGTGCCCTGACGTGCATCAAGGTCGATACTGCCGACCTTATACCCTAGGCGCAGCAAAGCGATTGCCGTATGCATTGCTGCAGTAGACTTTCCCGAGCCACCTTTTTCGTTTCCAAAAACGATGATATGTGCGTTATCTTGTGTTTGAATAGTAAACCCCACACGTAAAAGCTTCAAACGAGGTTATAAAAAAGAAACATGCCAGAAAACAATACTGCATATCAAGACAGGCTTCTAGCTTTTCACGAACAATTACAATCGCATGGCCTCGACGGGTTTATCGTGCCGCACACGGACGAGTACCAGAGCGAATTCCTCGCCGCTTATGCGGAGCGCCTTGCGTGGTTGACGGGGTTCACGGGCAGCGCAGGCACAGCAGTTGTGACAACTGGCAAGTCCGTTGTCATGACAGATGGCCGCTACACCATACAGGTAAAAAAGGAAGTTCACGAAGGACTCTACGAAACTTTAGACAGCACCCGCGTATCCGTCGGCCAGTGGCTGAAAGACAACGCAAAAGAGGGCAGCAAAATCGGTTTTGACCCTTGGCTGCACACCCCCGCAGACATAGAAAAAATAAAAGAGACAGCCGGACATAAGGTTGAGCTGTGCCCTGTAGAGCAAAACCCGATTGACGTCGCATGGACGGACCAGCCCGGAAAACCGATGAACCCTGTCGAAAAATTTCCCGATGACATCGCGGGCAAAACGGCTGAAGAAAAAATCGAGGACATTTGTACAGAGCTTAGGGAGGAGGGTGTCGATGCCTGTCTCATCACATTGCCCGACTCTATATGCTGGCTTTTGAATATTCGCGGTCGCGACCAGCTTTATAATCCTGTCACACTCGCGCACGCTATTTTAAAAAGTGACGGGCAGGTCGAGTTACTGATTGATCCGCGTAAAATCACCCCGCCGATCACCGAAGCGCTGGGCGATAAGGTTCACGTTTTTGCTCCGTCGGATCGTGAGGCGCGCATGAACGCCTTATCCGGCAAAAAGGTACAGCTCGATCCCAAAAAAACGCCTCTTTGGTTCGAAAACAGGCTGCGCGCTGCTGGCGCAACGATTATAAATAAAAAAGACCCCTGCATCCTGCCCAAGGCTTGCAAGACACCAGCCGAAATTCAGGCGATCAAAAACGCGCATATCCTCGATGCCATCGCCGTTATTCAGGTGCTGCGTATCATTGATGAACTCGGCGCGAAGGGCAAGCTCACGGAAATCGAAATTGATGAACACCTGCAAGCATATCGCGCACAGCAATTCGGTTATCAGGGGCCAAGCTTCCCGACAATCGCAGGCTTTGGCGAAAACGGTGCGATCATCCATTACCGCGCCAAACCCGAAACCAACACCCGTATTGAACCGGACGGCCTGCTGCTCGTTGACAGCGGCGGCCAGTATATGTGGGGCACAACCGATATTACGCGCACAGTCGCCATCGGCAAGCCGACTGAAGAAATGAAAACCCGCAACACACTTGTGCTAAAAGGACATATAGCCGTCGCCCGCGCCCGTTTCCCGGAAGGCACAACAGGCATACAGATCGATACGCTGGCCCGCAAAGCCTTATGGGAGCAGGGGCTGGATTACGCCCACGGCACAGGGCACGGCGTCGGCTGTTACTTGAGTGTCCATGAGGAAGCGGCCAGCCTGTCTCCGCGTGGAACCTCGGAATTGAAGGCGGGCATGCTCATCTCCAATGAGCCTGGATATTACAAGGAAGAAGAATACGGTATCCGTATCGAGAACCTGATCCTTGTAAAGGAAAGCGGTGAAGAAACGGAAAAACAGAAACCAATTTTGGAGTTTGAAACCGTATCACTCGTTCCGTTCGATCCGAAACTCATCGATAGATCATTGCTGACCCCCGAAGAGTTAGATTGGCTGCGCAGCTACTATACAAAGATTAACGAGGTCGTGATGCCCAGGTTGGGACAACATCTACAGACTTTTGTCCACAAAATGATGAAGCCTTTTCTGGACTAGAAAAGGCTTCTAATCATTCGAAATTCCAAAAAAACAGGCTTTAGTCTCCCGACCCAAAATTGACCTTCGGTGTCTCTTCATCAGAAGACATATCCTTAGGCATCGCGTCTGCGGGAATACCGGATGGAGGCGCTTCGGTAGGACCTGCCTCGCCTTGATCTTCTTCGCTCGTAGCGGCTTTTTCCATCTCCTCTACAGCTTCATCCATATCAGCGTCAAGAATGTCCTGTTCCAGCTTTTTGTCTTCTTCAGATAGCGGCATATCATCAGCCATTGAATCTTCTAACAAGGCACCTTTATCAGCATCTTCGTCTTTATCCTCTTTATCTTCCATAGACGAATTAGCGTCTTCGCCGTTATAATCGTCATATGCCTTTTCAGGATGGAAAAGAACCTGCGAAAACAACGCTTTCGGAAGGTTTGACTCGGCAACCTCGGGAGTCCCTAAAAATTCGAGAACCAGAACCCCGTTATCATTAAACAAAGCCTGAATAACACCGGCCCGTATATAGGGCGTTTTTTCAAGAGGACGCATAACGAGCCTTGTGGTCAAAATACCGTATTTATCCGTGCGATCACGATCAACCTTAAGATCCTCGCGGCGCATCGTTTTCGCATATTTGGAAACATGCTCGCTGTATATGAGTGTCGTCACACTTTCATAATCCATGTCATCACGAATTTTATATCCGTAAAAGTCATAAATGGCCTTGTAGCCAAGAACGGGATCAACAAAAATCATACGACCACGCTCAAGACCGTCATTGACTTTAATAAACTGGGGAGCGGCATATACATATTCATGCCCTTTTTCCGGTGCCCTAATCGTGTACATGCCGAAATCAGAGGGATATGAAACCCAGTTTTCACCGACTTTGCCGTCGATTTTCGCATTTCCGTCATAAAGCTGAAGCGATTCAAAAAAGCTTTTGGCCGTAAAACCATAAAGCGCTTTCGCAGGACCGCTGACAATCATTTCCACTCTTGTAACATCTGTGTACCAGATACGAACACGCAATCCCTGACGGTATTCGTCGTCCTCTTCACCATATGTAATATAGATTTCTTTTCCGATAAAACCGCTATCATCGATGTCGAGGACTGAAACAAGCTTACCGCCGCTCGCTGAAGCCGCTTTTTTGTATTTCATGGCATCTCGCTTTAAAAGTGCTTTAACCTTTTTCGATGAAAGGGTGCCTCCTAAAGTTTGATCAACTGTAATGACATACGTTTTTGCATTTTTGGGATTATCTCCGTCATTATCAATGACGGCTACAATTTCGTTCTGGAATAAAATAGTTTCATTATCAACACGGAGCGGGAAAGACCGCATTTTGTATTTTCGGGGGAAACGTGCCTCGAAGGACTCCGTAACGGAACGATGATATTCCCATACCGGCTTGTCATCCGCGATAACAGCAGAGCCGTGCAAAAAGACCAGCACGCCCAAAACCATAAATCCAAAATAAGAAAGACAAAATAAACGCTTGCTCATAGACATATACTGAATATTTTCCTTTAAGTCCTAAAAGATGTTACCGCCTAAGAGTTAAATAAATACAAATCCTGACGGCTATAGAGAATAGTATATAAGAATTTCTTGAACAAAAAAACTGCCAACATGTCTTGCTGGCAGTTAAATCTTCCTTCAGGAAAAATCTTAGTAACCGTCTCGCTCGCGTCTCTTGCGTTCCATCTTGCGGGAACGGCGAACGGCTTCAGCCTTCTCACGCGCTTTCTTCTCAGAAGGCTTCTCGTAATTACGGCGCAACTTCATTTCACGGAAAAGACCTTCGCGCTGCATCTTTTTCTTCAAGACGCGCAGAGCCTGGTCAACATTGTTATCTTTTACGTTTACACTAACCAAAGTGCATCACTCCTTTTTAAAAATTAAATTCGTTCATACTGTCGATAAACCTGAGATTGAGAAGGTATTATCACCTGACAGCTCAAAAAAAAAGTAAAAACTTGGTTTTTCATCAAAAACACCCAGTTTTACTTCAAAAAGCCCGAATATCCGCCGATTTTTTGATGCGGCGCATCACAATTTCAATTAGGGCAATTCCATAAAACAAGTATACGCTAAAGTCTTCAAAAAAAGCAAAAGAGCACAAAATCAAAAGGCCGAATAACGTAATGACAAGAAAAATAAATCCGCCCAATTTGATGCACGGTTTGACCGAAGGAACGCGCGCGACATATGAATTTTTGACTTCCTCCGCATTCTCGACTCTGCCATCGATGCTCTTTCGTCAAGCTGATCAGGAAGGCATGCCGACCCTGACTATACAGGGTTTTATGATGCATGACTTGACCACGTGGAATATGCGCCAATTCCTGTCTTCAAACGGTCATCATCCTTATGATGCGGATATTGGTCTGAACTTTGGCATCACAGGCGGCGCGTTTAACCGTCTTGAAGGGCGTCTGCAAAAAATATCAGACGAAAACGAAGGCCGAAAATGTGCAATCGTCGGCCATAGCCTGGGCGGGATTCAAGGGTTATTGCTGGCTTACCGCTACCCTGATCTGGTCGGCAAACTTATCACAAAGGGAAGCCCGTTCGGTGCGGCTAGAATGGAAGGCGGCACAAACCGTATCGTCTATGGTGCATACGAAATCATCAACCCTGACGATGATGCGCTGGTTGCAGAATTGAATGAATATATGGAAGGCGGTCCGCCAGAAGCGACAGTGACCTCGTTATATTCACTAACAGATGGCGTTATTGCTCCCGACGGAGCCGTTAACCCGTGGGGTGAGCAGGGCATCGAAAGAACGGAAAACATCGAAATCAACTCAAGTCATGTGGGCATGATGCACAATCGTGAAGTCTGGGCGATTTTGCATGATCGGCTGTCTGCACCTGATGAAAACTGGCGCCCGTTCTATGAACCTGATGAGCCCGAAGCTGAAACAGTGTTGGACGGCGCTCTCGTACATGGCTAAAAAGTAATAGCAATGCGGCATTTATGCAGCGTTACGCGCCTTAAGGTTCATCGCCGCTTCAATCAATGTCTTTGTGTAGTCTTTTTGCGGCGAGTCAAAAATCTCCTGAACCGTACCGCTCTCGACAATCTTGCCGTCCTTCATCACCAGAATATCATGACACATCGCTCTTACCACGCGTAAATCATGACTGATGAAGACGTAACTCAGATCATATTTGATCTGTAATTCACGCAAAAGATCAACAATCTCCGCCTGAACGGAAACATCAAGCGCAGATGTCGGCTCATCCAGAACAATAAAGTCAGGAGCAAGGACGGTCGCCCGCGCAATTGAAATACGCTGCCTTTGCCCTCCGGAAAACTCGTGCGGATAGCGATGGCGCGTTTCCGGATCCATATGAACTTCTTCTAAAGCCTGCACCACGAGATCATCACGCTCTTTCTCGCTCAAATCTTTTTTATGCAGTTTCAGCCCCTCGCTGATGATTTGCGATACACTCATGCGCGGGGAAAGAGAGCCGAAAGGGTCCTGAAACACAATTTGCATATCCGAACGCAGCGCGCGCATATGCTTTTTGTTCAGCGTTGTAATATCCCGACCGGCAAAAACAATTTTACCCTCCGAACTCAAAAGCCTTATCAGTGCAAGCGCAAGTGTCGTCTTGCCCGAACCGGACTCGCCGACCACACCTAGCGTGTGCCCGCGCTGAAGCTTCACATCAACTTCATCAACCGCGCGCACCCACTCGGTTGGCTTGCCGAAGAAAGTCTTCTTGCTCGGGAAATGAACTTTGATGTTTTTTCCCTCCAGTAAAATCGGCGCATCTTTATCGGCGGCTTGCACACGGCCTCTGGGCTGAGCAGCCAAAAGCATCTTTGTGTAGTCATGCTGTGGTGTTTCAAAAATATCTTTCGTTGGCGCACTTTCAACCAGATCGCCGTGCTGCATGACACAAACCTTGTCGGCCATTTTCTCGACAATTGATAAATCGTGTGTAATCAAAAGCAGAGCCATATCCAGCTCCCTTTTCAAACGATCCAATAGCTCGAGGATTTGCGCCTGAATGGTCACATCCAGTGCTGTTGTCGGCTCGTCCGCTATCAGCAGGTCGGGATCATTGGCAAGAGCCATGGCAATCATCACACGCTGGCGTTGCCCGCCTGAAAGCTGATGCGGATACGCCCCCAGCCGATCCTTGAGATTTGAAAGCCCCACCAGATCCATAAGCTCAAAAATACGCGCCCTCACTGCTTCACTCTTTAAACCCTGATGAATGCGCAGAACTTCTCCGATCTGCTTTTCAATCGTATGCAGCGGGTTCAAAGAGCTAAGCGGCTCTTGAAAGATCATGCCGATTTGTCGCCCACGAATGGAACACATATCCCGTTCGCTTTTTCCGACCAACTCTTGACCTTGAAAAATAATGGAACTGCCATGCGGATGACTGGCCAGTGGGTAGGGCAGGAGCTGCATAACAGACATCGCCGTGACCGACTTGCCGGAGCCGGACTCACCGACCAAAGCCACAGTCTCGCCCTTGTTAATGTCAAAACTCACACCCTTCACGGCATGAAACGTACCCTTGGGTGTTTTGAAATCAACGTGCAGGTTTTTGATTTGAAGAAGCTGTTCCGACATAAATTCTGGTGTACCTTATTCCCTTGTCCATTCAAAGCATAATCGGCAAATACGGGCAAGCTATAGGATGTAGATGTACAAAAATGCTTAAGAAACGCCATGAGATACCACACAGATCACGAATTTAAGCGGTTGTTTTATTTGAATGAAATGTTTTAAATATAAAAAAGGGATATTCTTATTCAAAACTGGGCAAAAGGGAATTTAAGTATGGGAAATAAAACGTTTCCGATTATTTTTGTTGTATTATTTGCGAGTGCAATCGGAGGGCTATTAATGTGGCCTTCCAATTTTAAGTCTGAACCTTACGAACTCAAACGGACAAAAGCCCTCTACAACTTTTATCAAGGCTCACCGAACCGCAAACTCAATCGTTCAAAAGACATCTACATTAATGATGTGCGCGTTGTGCAGGAAGACGCAATGAGCGCAACATTGGAAATTTCCTATACAATTAACCCTGAGGCAAATTTTGGAAAACTCGCTGCTGGCGCGGCACTCCGTAAAGAGAGTGAACCGATAGGGTCTATGAGCATGCGTCCCGGACTTATTGATCCGAGCAGCAGTAAAACCCAAGTTACTTTGAAATTGGCGGCTGCCGAGCAAAAATCCAAGGTAAAAGCTGATGCGGTACAAATCGAAATATACAACGCCAAGGGAAATCGGCTGCATGAAGAGCATTTTCACTACGAACGTGCGTGGTGCAAAAAACCTGCGTATTTCATAGAATTCGCATCACCGTGTCGCTAGATATCTGAATTCACGATGACTTAACGCGCAAGACAGTATAAATCTCATCCGTAATTTTCGGTTCAATCGCTTGAAGTTCGTCAAGAGCAAGCTCGTGCAACTTGCATCCCGTATCTTCGGCCATTTTCACAACCGCGCCCGTTACATGGTGCGCATCACGGAACGGCATACCCAAATTCATCACCAGCCAGTCTGCAAACCGTGTGGCCGTTGTATAACCGTCTTCCGCAGCCTCCAGCATCCGCTCTGTGTTGAACGTCGCGCTTTCCATCATGCCGCGCATCGCCTGCAAACAGAGAACAATCGTATCATAGGAATCAAAGACGGATTCTTTGTCTTCCTGTAAGTCCTTGTTATAGGCCAGCGGCAGCGCCTTCATCATTGTCATCATCTGAACCAGATTGCCGTTCAGGCGTCCCGTTTTCCCGCGAACCAATTCCGCCGCATCGGGGTTTTTCTTCTGCGGCATGATAGAGCTTCCCGTGCTCCACGTATCGCTCAGGCTGATAAATCCGAATTGCGGCGTTGCCCAGATGATAATTTCCTCTGCCAGACGCGAGAGGTGCAGGCCGCATTGTGCGCAAACAAAAAGAAATTCAGTCGCAAAGTCACGTGCCGCCACACCGTCCATCGTGTTCAGTGTCGGCCGGTCAAAGCCAAGCTCCTGCGCCGTAAAATCCCGATCTACGGGGTAGGGCGAGCCTGCCAAAGCCGCAGAACCGAGCGGAGACTTATTCAAACGGTTCCGGCAATCAATCAGCCGCAACTTGTCACGGTTGAGCATGCAGGAATAGGCCGATAGATGCATGGCCAGCGTAATCGGCTGCGCGGCCTGCAGATGCGTAAACCCCGGCATATGCGTCTCCTGATGTTTTTCCGCCAAATCATCCAGCGTATCGCGCATATCCTCGATCAGATAAGTCAGATGATCAATCGCATCCCGAATCCATAAACGGAAATCCGTCGCAACCTGATCGTTTCTGGAACGTGCGGTATGCAAACGCCCCGCAACATCGCCGATAATCTCGCGCAAACGCGCCTCGATATTCATGTGAATATCTTCAAGCTCCCGCTTGAACTCGAAGGTTCCGTCCGCAATCTCGCCGTGAATTTGGTTCAGACCCTCGATAATCTTGTCGGCATCGCCTTGCGGAATAATTTTTTGCTTCGCCAGCATCTTGCAATGCGCGATAGACCCCGCAATATCCTGCTTCCACATACGCCTGTCGATATCGATCGACGCGTTGATCTGCTCCATCAAATCATCGGGCTTCTCGTCAAAACGACCGCCCCACATTGAATTCGTAGTTTTTTGGTTTTTATCTGTCATAAGTTCTTCTTTTAAATAACTTGCCCGAAGCTGACCAGCACTATTGGCAAAAAATAATCATATTGCCAAGCATTTAGGGAAATATATATTGAGAAAACAACATAAACAATTCTAAGCGTTCACACTATGAGCGGATCAATCGATCATCGGTTTTAAATCTTAGAGACGATAGTTTCTTGTTTGCAAAGTTTTGCGCTCCAAGATAACCTTCACATACGGTTTAGAACAAATTAAAATTGCGGAGGTGATGGCGTGCAATCCAGAATTCCCTTTAGTCTCGTCGCAGATATTCAGGAGGTCGAGCCAGACGGCTCCAACCTGTTTCCCAACGTCGGACTTGCCGAAGGACAGACCCGCGAAGAACAAATCAGTGATGCGATACGCCAGATCATAGAGGTCCCCAAAATCGACAGTGTTGTGATCTTCGGCGATACCCGCTCGATTGAGCCGCCGCTAGAGGCGATGCGCGCTCTGGCCATGGACAAACGCCTGAAAATTGAATCCGACCCGCGACTGATTTTGGATGAAAACGCCTTCCCCGGCGGGGGCAGGGCGGCAGGCGCAATGTCCGGCGGCCGCATGGATTTCGAACTCGAAGGCGGTAACCTGACCCGCTTCAATCACTATGATTTGCTCACCGTTTCGGAATACTACACCCAAGTCGTCAAAGAGGTCGCCGGCACAATGCCCGCGCACGTCGTGAACAGCTCCATGCGCTTTTCCCCGCATTACGGCAGCATCCACAACATGGACGGCCAGATTAACACACATATCGATAACCGCATGGGTTTTGATGCGCGTTTAATTCATGTCACAAAAGGAAGCGGCACAATCCTTTTTAACGCTGATGATTTTACAGTAGAAAGCAAAAGTAGAAACGGTACACAAGTTTATACGCCGCAATTGATCAAGGCGGGAATATCTGCGCTCGTCCTCCCCGAAGGAACCTCTGTTCTGATAACGTCACCGTCCCCGCAAATGATCGAGCGCGGAAAATCCCCGAACATTCACGCGCATGGCATCGGGCGCGAGGACGGACAACCCGAGGAACGCCTCGTCGAACGCCACGATATCGACCTGCAGCTTGAAACGCTGGATATGTAACTAACGTTCCGCAACCTTGCGGGCAACCAGCCGCATAAGATCATCAACACGATGCATGCTTTTCGCTTCTTCATCGGAAATCTTGATATCGAAATCACTTTCCAAAGACAAAACAATTTCTACATCTGCCATATCATCGATCTCGAAAAAATATTTCAGATTCTGGGCAAAACTGTCGGAGGGCTGGAGCCGCGAAAGGTCGGTCGCAAGATGCGCTTCCAATACGTCCAGAACGCCGGTCACGATATCCTTCGGAACCGCGTCATCATCCTTGTAATACCGCTCGTAATACGCATCCTTGGTCAGACGTTCGCGCTTGGAAAAAATCTTGTCCATCGCACGGTTGTGATGAACATCACCGATTTTGTTAATCAGAAAAAGAAGCGGAACCGCGCAGACAGCAATAAGAAGTAAAAGACTTAAATCCATACGGCAGAGAGTACCCCTAAATGCTCTCGTCGACAACGCCGCCTTTTTCTAATTTGAACAACTCTTCCAGCGGAACATTCGCGCCCCTGGGCGTTTCAATCCCCAGACGCCTGCGGATCTCCAGAATATCTTCAATGCTTTGTTTGATGTAATCCTGCTGCAGGGTCTTGGCAGTCTCCGCAGGGTTTTGGGATGCATTACCGCTGCCCGGACGCACATCCCCCGCAAAAATCCGCCCCAATTCGACATCCAGATCACGCCGGCTCAAAATATCCAGCTCTGCCGCAAGCCTTTGCGTCGTGCGGACGAACTTGTCATCGGCGCGCTGGTTGAGGATATCCTTGTAACTCGCAAATCCTGCGGAACTGAAATTCGATATCATGTTCAGACCTCCTGTCTTCCATAATTATACGCCGAATTTCCAAAATCGGTGAATAAAAAAGGCAGGTGCTGCAAGTCATCCCGAAATTTGCAGGAGGGAAAAAATGCCGCTAAGATCAAACCAAACAAACACATAACGTGGTGCGTTCACAGCACATTTTTCCCCAATGCAAATCGACAAAGAAGAAGTCGTCCGACTGGACGGCGCGCTGCGCTACTTATCGCGTGCAACAGGCAACCATGGCGAATACTGCTTCTATCTCGATATGTATTATATTGATTCAAGCGAACCAGCGGTATTTCAAAAAAAATTTCTAAAATGCGAAGAAAGAAGATACGGCAGAGAATTTGGACGTGAATATCACTTTGAGTATATGAAAACAGTCAATACATCTTATTTCTGGAATTACATATATACAGCATTCAAGGGAAGAACACGCAACGCATGGGACGTTGCATTCGCTTTATGTGATGCGTTTGATCTCATGTATGACTGGGAAATGCCAAAAGAAATCCAAGTCTGCGACATCAGAAGGCGTAAACCAAACCAGCAGGGACAGGTCTTTTTCATCCCTGCAGGTAAGAATCGCTATCTCGTCTCAACATGGCTGTGTACAAATGGCCTGCTGGATTAAGCCGCCTTGCTTTTATCCGAAAACGCGGCCCTCCCGCGCACTTTCGTATTATTGCGCAGGCGTACGGCATTGATCTTGATAAACCCGTCCGCGTCCTTCTGATCGTATCCGCCTTCCTCATCCATGGAGGATTGAACGGGATCGTAAAGCGCATTCGGCGATGTTCTCGCAACGGGGTAGGCGCGTGCCTTGTATAGCTGAACGGTCACATCACCGCTGTTCGGCTCCTGCGCCTTGTCCATGAAATCCATCAGCAGTTCGAACTCCGGCGCAAACCAGAACCCGTTATAAATCAGCTCCGCCACCTTTAAGGACATCATATCGCGCAGCTTCATCACCTCGCGATCCATCGTCAGCCCTTCAAGATCACGATGCGCCTGCAGCATAATTTCCCCGCCCGGTGTCTCGTAAACGCCGCGTGATTTCAAACCAACAAAACGGTTCTCAACCATATCCAGACGACCAATCCCGTGCTTGCTGCCCAGCTCATTCAGATATTCGAACAGCTCCAGCGCGCCCGTCTTGACCGTGCCGTCATCCTTGTTCTCGACCTTAACGGGAATGCCGGACTCAAACGAAATCACGATTGTCTCGGGCTTATCGGGCCACGCATCGGGGTGAGAGGTACGGGAATAGACATCCTCCTCACACACCGCGTTCGGGTCTTCCAGAATCCCCGCCTCGTGAGAGATATGAAGCAAATTATCATCCTCGGAATACGGCTTCTTGCGGGTCGCCGTCACGGGAATACCGTATTGATCGGCATAGTTCAGCATATCCGTACGCCCCTTGAACCGCGTCAGGAATTCCTCCATCTTCCACGGCGCCAGCACCTTGATATCGGGGTTCAGCGCATAGTAAGACAGCTCGAACCGCACCTGATCGTTCCCTTTACCCGTCGCGCCATGAGAGACATATTGCGCGTTTTCCTTTTCGGCAATCTCGATCTGACGCTTGGCGATAATCGGACGCGCCACAGACGTCCCCAACAGGTAACGCCCCTCGTAAATCGCTTGGGATTTATAAGCGGGGAAGATGTAATCACGCACGAATTCCTCGCGCAAATCTTCGACATAAACCTTGCTCGCCCCGACTTTCAGCGCCTTTTCCTTCGCCGCGTCGAAATCTTCCTCCTGCCCGACATTGGCGATATAGGCGATGACCTCGTAATCCTGCTCGATCAGCCACTTCAAAATGACCGATGTATCCAAACCGCCGGAATAGGCGAGAACGATTTTCCCCTTGCTCATAATGCTGTCTCCTTATTGTTCCAGCGTTGTTTTATGCCAAAAAACAGGGATTGTGAAGGGGAAAACCCTTGAAAGCCCTGCTATTTCCCCTGCGCCAGTAATTCATCGAGATTGTCGATGGTGATTGATGAAGAGCACAGAGACATTGGAGATAGTTTTATTTTATTAGGCTCAACATCATCAGGAGCAAGCGTTGAGGTTTCATCATACAATATAAGCATTGAAGTATTGTTGATCATATCACTCGGCAAACAAAACTTCACTTTCGAAACCCCCTCAAGAGAGAAATAACTAACACGCAGGTTAAGATTAATAATTTCTCCACCTTTTTTGTTTTTCACTTTTAATTTCACTAAAGGATTTGACCAAACCCATGGGCCCTGAGAAGGTATCTCTTTGGGGAATGCAATTGAAATATCTCGGCAGTGTTTACGATCCTCAACAAGCTCAACGACAATATTTTTTTTCGCATTTTTCATTCCGCACGCAAGCGCAGAATTTGGCAAAGATAACGGCAGGGCAGTCAGCAGCAAGAGAAAACATAAAACGAATTTCTGTGTGCTGCCTGTCATCTCAAATCACCCCAGCAACGCCGCGCGTTTCTGCAACCGCACACCCGCATCTTCGAGTGCCCATGCGAGAATAGCCTTCTGCGCGTGCAGACGGTTTTCCGCCTCGTCGTAAATTACACTCGCGGGGCTGTCCAGCACATCTTCGGTCACCTCATTGCCGACATAAACGGGCATACAATGCATAAAAATCGCGCTGTCATTGGCTTTCGCCATCAAATCGGCATTCACCTGATACGGCTTGAACTTATCGAGCGATTTACCTTCCTCTCCGAGCGACACCCACGTATCCGTCACAATCACATCCGCATTTTTCGCGGCCTCGTGCGCATCCTCGATATAGGTCACATCACCGCCGCTCTCGGGCTGCACATCGGCGGGGCAGGAGACAACAAATTCAAAATCCCAGACAGGCGCGGCCTGCGTAAAGGTTTTGGCAACGTTGCTGTAATCCCCCAGCCAGACAATCTTCTTGCCTTCAATTTCACCAAGTTTTTCCTCGATTGTCATCATATCCGCCATAATCTGGCACGGGTGCGACGCATCGGTCATACCGTTGATAAACGGAATGCTCGCATGGCCCGCCAGCTCGGAAAAACGTTCGTGATCGCTCATCCGGATCATCACCGCATCGACATAACGCGAGAGCACATTCGCCGTATCCTGCGGGCGTTCGGACTTGGAATTCATATTCTCCCCCGACATGACAATCGTATGCCCGCCGAGCTGCTTCATCGCGACCTCGAAACTCATCCGCGTCCGGCTGGAACGCTTGTCGAAAATCATCGCGAGCGATAACCCTTCAAGCACTTGCGGCGGGTTGAATTTCTGTTCCTTCATCGCATGACCGAGGCTCAAAATCGCCTTCAGATCATTCGGATCAATATCCGGAAGGTTGATAAAATGTTTGATACTCATTTTTTTGTCTTTCTTATTCTTCCATTTCTTTCAAGGTCTTGCCGATAATCTCCAGCGCTTCCTTGGCTTCCTTCTCACTCACAATCAAAGGAGGGGTCAGACGCAGCGTATTCTTGCCCGCCTTCGTCGCCATCAGCCCGTTTTTCTGGAGCGCCTTGAGCAAATCACCCGTTTTCGTGGTCGTATCAACCCCGATCATCAGACCCTTGCCCTTAATCTCGGTAATTTTGTTCGACTCGCGCTTGATCGCATTCAGCCCGTCAAACATCACGGAAGAAACTTTCTGCACCTGCTCCATGAAACCGTCTTTGAGCATCTCCTTCATCACCGTCGCCGCCACCGCGCAGGCGAGGGGGTTCCCGCCGTATGTCGTGCCGTGCGTGCCGACAACGATGGCCTTCCCGAATTTCTCCTTCGCGCCCATCGCACCGACGGGGAAACCGCCGCCCATGCCTTTCGCCCATGCCGCAATATCCGGCTCGATCACCCGCAGGTTTTCCTCGACGATATCGCCGCCATCCACGCAATCGGGGCAGCATTGAAACGCTTCATAGGCATTGAAATACCCCAGACGCCCGAACCCCGCCTGTACCTCGTCAAAGATCAGGCAGATATTCTCCTCATCACATAATTTGCGTAATCCCATCAGGAATTTCGGATCGGCAGGTGTCAAACCGCCTTCGCCCTGAACCGGCTCAACGATAATGGCCGCCGTGTTCTTGTTCACCAGCTTTTTAACCGACTCCAGATCGTTGAACGTCGCAAAATGAATGCCTTCGATATACGGGCCGAAAAACGGCTGCACATGCCGCTTCTCCGTCACACTTGCCGAGCCGTAGGTTCGCCCGTGAAAGGAGTTGTGAAACGCGATAATCTCGTTACATTGCGGGCCTTTTTCATCATACGCCCATTTGCGCGCGCATTTCAGGGACGCCTCAACGCTCTCCGTTCCGCTATTCGAAAAATACACCAGATCGAAACAGCTGTTCTCGATAATGATCTCGGCCGCTTCCAGCTTTTCCTTTGTCGCATAAGACGCCTGACACGCCATCAGCCGCGCCGATTGCTTCTGAATCGTTTGCAGCATTGCGGGATTGGCATGACCGAGGGAAGCCACTGCAATCCCCGCCGCGAAGTCCAGATACTTGCGCCCCTCGGTATCATACGCATAACACCCGTCACCGTGATCCATTACCACAGGCTGCGCCGCGTATGTACTGACCAGCAAGCTTTCGGTCTTCTTGATAATATCTTGTGCTGTTGTCATTTCGATCTTCCTTTAAATTCTACATATTCCGTTACAGTAACGTCCTCATCGTCAGAACTTAGACGAATGTCTCTATCCGTTAAAGATTTTCCAAACTTAGCTTCATGCGCTTCATATGCTTTCTGCTCTTTATCTTTATAGCCTTGAATCAAGTCTTTCGGATAGGTTGCGGTGACCATAGTTCTAAAATTTAGACCAATTGGAGGATATCCATACTGGTTTGGGTCTTTATCACCAGGACGTAACAGATAAATCAGGGAAAAAAGCGCAATCGCAATTATGACATAAGGGGCAACTGAACCCGGTAATGTGAACGCATAATACACAACAAGTGTGATTGAAAAAAGAGGAGGGATTAAGACAGTCAGGACTTTAAAAGCAGTACCAAACAAAAATATATAAGCAAGAATAGTTGAGCCTACATCTCTGCACCGTCTGAACAGGGCAAGATAAAAAAAGTAATATGCAGCGATGGTAAGCGGCAGAGCCGGTGTCAGGAAGAATTTCAAAGGAAAGCCGGGATCAAACATGCCCTTATTATTCGGAAAGACCATATGACCGACACCTGTCAGGCCTATATAAATCCCAAACAGAACAAGGAACTGCATCCTGTTTGCCCGCCCAACCCTGATATCCAGCAAACGCCAGTTCATGTCTTTCTGCCTTTAAAGTCTGGTGTACTGATTAAGTCCATATTTTCTATCGTATTTTTCGCGGGCATATCATGTGAATTGCTTTCTTTGTGTGGGCGTCCTTCTCCGGGAAAGAAAACCAAAAAGGTCACATACACAAAATAAAACCACACGTAGTTCGTTAAAAAGAACCACCAACCCGTCAAATTCCACATGGCATCAGGGTCGCCATTCATCGCATTACTGTCGGCATCATAGAGTTTGAATTCCACAATCAACATGAAAACACTGTAGAGTATACCCATGGCGGAAAGCTTAGCACTTAACCCGATATCACGCAGCCGCCGAACCTCGATCAGAGTTTTGAAATACAAAAAAACAACACTGACCAAACCATACAAAACAAACGCATGCGGCGGCTCTCCGACGATCAGTAAATAGTTCATTCCCAGAATCAACATAACCGCCCAAAACCCGACCCATAGCCCGACATACAGCAAGGCAAAGTTCACTTGCCCCAAAGTTCCATGCCGTATATCCAGCAACCGCCAGTTCACGTCACCGCGCCCCCTCGATCATTTTCTGAACCTCGACCTCGTTCATATAATTGTCGCGCTCGTCCTCCATCAGAACCATCGTCCCCGGACTAACCGACTCATAAATCTCCTTATACAGCGCATCCTCGCGCAGCCCGTTCAATAAATGTATACGTTTCACACCCGCCTCGAGCGCACGCAAACAGGATTCCATCTTCACCTTCATACCGTCTGTCACAGTGCCGTCGGCGATGTACTCCGGAATTTGCTGGGAGGTAATCATAAACGCGGTCTCACCGTTGACCTCAACCCCGTCAACATCACTCAGGAAGATCAGCTTATGCGCCTTCGTCCCTATCGCAATCTCCGTCGCAATCGTATCCGCATTGATGTTGACCAGATGCCCCTCATCACACATCGTCAGACAAGGGCAGGCGATAAAGTTCGTGCTTTTGAGCAGTCTGGCAACAGGGCGGCTATAGACGTCCTTGATATCGCCGACAAACCCGTAATCAATCGGCTTCTTCGGGCGCAGCACAACCTTCATCCAGTTCGACGGCACAGCATTCAGCGACAACCCGTTCAGGTCGTTTCTGTGCATACTCTCATAAATCCGAAGCGATAACTCACCGCCGACAATCTGCTTGATCACCTGCAGAGTCTTGGCATCCGTCACGCGCCGCCCGTCCTTGCGCTTGCCGTCAATCCCGCGCGCATCGACTTCCTTATCTATCAATCCGCCATGCCCGTAGATCAGAACAACCTTGATCCCGTGAACAGTCAACTCCTTGATATTCGCAATCAGATTATCAAGTGCCTTTTTGTCTTCCGCCACTTTACCGCTGGCCTTGATCACGAACAGGTTGTCGCGGAATTTATTGTCGTAAAACGCGTTGATAAAGAATTCCGGTAATTTTTTTTGCGTCTTGGGCATATCAAAGTCTCTCCTTACGGATATACAGGTGTTAGTAGGCTCAGGCCGAGTGTCTCTTCAAGGCCGAACATCAAATTCATATTCTGTACGGCGCATCCCGCCGCACCCTTCACAAGGTTATCAAGTGTGCCTTGCGCAATAAACGTGTTGTCATCAACCTTTGTGTAGGCCAGATCACAGAAGTTCGATCCGACAATATCCGCCATCTCGATCTTGGACTTAACCCGCACAAACGGCGCATCCGCGTATATCTCGCTCGAACACGTACTCGGAGTAGAGGAGGTACGGATAAACGCACTCGCAAAAATTCCCCGCACGAACGGCCCCGATGTCGGCACGAAATTCAACTGCTCGGTTTTGATCTGCGCGGTACGAAGTATTTCGGGAATATGCCTGTGCAAATTAATATTATAACTCTTCATATTATGGCTTCTGACCGGATGGTGCGTCCCCTCGGACGGAGTTTTCCCCGAACCGCTGGAGCCTGTCACCGCCATGATATCCGCACTCTCGATCACCCCCGCAAAGGGATACAGCATCAACTGCGCCAGTAGGGCAAAACATCCCGGATTGGCTACCGTATCCGCGGCCTTGATCTGCTCCTTATAAAATTCAGGCGCGCCGTAAACGACGTCCTTAAGCAAATCCGCATGGTTATGCGGCGTCGCGTAGTATTTCTCGTACGTCTCCACATCATCCAAACGAAAATCAGCAGACATATCGATAATCTTGGTCTTGCCGTGCATCGCGGCTACCGTGTCCTGCGCGGTTTTATGGGGCAGAGCAAGGAAAACAACATCGCTCTTTTCCGCAACCTTATTGTGATCGGTATTCGTAATCTTCAAATCCTGATGCGCCAGATGCGGATACACATCTCCGATCTGTGTGTCTTCATGCTGCCGTGATGTCAGATACGCAATATCCACCGACGGATGCGCATTCAGCATCCGCAAAATCTCCAGACCCGTATAGCCCGTTACGCCGATAATGGAAGCTTGTAGTCTTTTAGCCATCTTGATATCACCAAATCTATCCACTCGCTGGTGGGGTTAAAGGCGTTGTATGTCATCACGCCCAGCTCTTCTTTCAAAATATTCTTACCGACATTATTGTCCGTGACAGGGCCGCTGATCACATCCACGGGGATACCGATCTGCGCGCATGTCCGCGCAAGGCCGATCGCGCCAACAGGATCACTCGCGCAGCCGATATGCAGCCGCACATTGTTCTGGATTTCAGGCATCTGCAAAACCGCATTCACACCGTACCGCCCCATAAGCCCGTCACCGAATTCGATCATAATCGCATCGGGCTCATCCTGACTTAAATAATCCAGCGCGCCCCGTACCACATCGGCCATAACCGCATCGTCTATATTCGCGGTTGAGGTAATCCCCGCATCCACGAACGAAACGGAGTTATAAACGCCGTAATCCTGCATCTTGTAGATATCGCGCATCGCCGCAACACCCGTTAATTTCGTGCCTGCGAGCTTCATTCCCATCCGCGTCAGGGTTTTCACGACCTCAATCGCAACGGTTGTCTTACCGCTGTCCATACTCGTCCCTGTCGTGATAATCAGGGGAATATCACTCGTCATCTTTTTCTTCGGCTCGAAAATCATCTTCTGATTGATGTTGAGTTGCTTGCCCTTTCTGGCAATTCCGCCAAGCACCCGAATACGCATCGGCTCTCCGACTTCCTTCACATTCGCGCTCAAACATTCACCTGCAACACCGCCGAAATTCAGCAAGTGAATAACATCTCCGACCTTCAAACTGTTTGGTAACCGCCCGACAAAGCCTTTAAGCGCCATCCTCTGCCCCAGAGCCACGGCAATAATGTCGCCTTTCTTGAGCTTGGACATCCGTCCTGACGGCAGCTCCAACTCGTTGTAAACCGACTTGTCATCAAGAATTTCCACGGCCAGAACCGTTCCCATTTCACAGGATAACGCCATCCCCGGCTTGTCCAGAAGGCTCTCGACATGCTTGAGTTGAAGGTTCTTCGTCACCGAACTGATTTTATCTATCGCAATCTTGCCCATAATGTGTGGTCTCTTTTATTTTTTTGTTGTTTTACAAATTCTTGTCTTGTTTTTCTCTTGCTCCGGCTACGGGTTTTCACCATGCCCAAAAACAGCGCTTGCTGCAACGTGTTTGTGACACATATTTCCTGCAAAGCACCTGTAAAGGCTAATATTTTTGTGAAAATCGTTTTGCTGAAAATGCAAGGCAAAAGGCCCCGGCCACATGTTATGCGCGGGGTCGTCGTCGAAGCTGTGCTTGTGTTTGCTTTTTCATCATGCGCAATCAAAACCACATTTCATAATGACATGTCAAGAAGAACTGTTTATCTGTAGAATATTATCAATCATAAAATTTGCTTCAAAAGTAAATGGGGAGACATCGTGAGCGACATCTGGGGACATTTTTTCGCAAGTATGGGCGACCATCAGGCATCTATTGTATTTGATGACGGAATAGCAAACGAAATAAATCAAATCGACATGAGTTTGGCACTCAGGATAAGGGTTATTCTCAATTCTACGGATGAGAATGGAATGCCGACAACGGAAGAAGGACAAAAACTCGCCGCACTAGATGAAAGAATTGATGATCTGATCAAGAACGCAGAAGGAATCTATCTGGGGCGCGTCACAAGCAATAAAACACGCTGGGTCATGGCGTTGGTAAAAGAGGATAGCGAGGAATTGGTAAAAGACCTTGTTAGTGTCGCAGAAGAGGAAGGCTATCAAGCAGAAATCTATCTCGACGAGGACCCGAACAAAGATGTCTATTGGCAAGATTTATACCCGACCGAAGATGATCGTCGCGTCATGCTGGATATGGCTGTTCTAAATACGCTACTGGAAAGTGGAGATAATCAGGAAGCATCCAGAAACGTAGATCACTGGTGCTATTTTCCCTCCGATGAGGATGCGAACAGATTCTCGGCATGGCTGAAGACAGCGGGCTTCGCAAATGTCGTAATCACTGAGCAAAAAGATGAGAACGCGCAAGACAAAGAGTGGTGCGTCACGTTTTCCCACACCGGTACAATGTTTTTAGCTGACATAACAGACCACACTCTTAAAATCTCAAGAGAGATAGCATCGTATAACGGCTGTTACGATGGCTGGGAAACGCAAATCATCGAGAAAAGCCAGTCGAACTAGCGAAAAGGCAGGGCGTTATTTCAGAGGTAAAGACTCCTCAACCAGCTTTACCCAGTATTCCACTCCGATAGGAATAAGCGCATCGTTGAAGTCGTATTGCGGATTGTGTAACCCGTGATTACAGGGGCTGGTCGCGTCATCCGGCATACCCTGACCGAACTTGATATATGCGCCTGTGCAGGCCTTAAGCATCGAACCGAAATCCTCGCCCCCCATGGATGGCGGCGCATTCGTATTAACAGCCTCTTTCCCCAGAATACCCGAAGCCACATCCGCACAAAACTGCGCATGATCGGGATCGTTGATCGTTGAGTCCGTCATGCGTTTATAAGTCGTTTCTACCTGCGCACCGAAACCGGATGTAATCCCTTCGGCAATCTCACGTGTCCGTTTTTCGATTTTTGTGCGCACATCATCAGAATATGTTCTCACCGTTCCATTAAAGGTAACGCTGTAGGGTGTCACATTAAACGCCCCCGTACCGCCGTTGATATTGGTAACACTCAAAACCGCTGGCTCGAACGGATCTTTCCAGCGGCTGATGACGGTTTGCAGCGTCGCAATAATCTCTGCCGCTATCACAATCGGATCAATAGTGGTATGCGGTTTCGAGGCGTGGCCGCCGCGCCCTTTGATCTTGATCTCGAAAAAATCAACATTCGCCATCGCAGGTCCCAAATTAACTTCAACCTTGCCGAGCGGCGCGTACGGCCAGTTGTGCAGCCCATAGACCGCCGTACAAGGGTAACGCTCAAACAGCCCCTCATTGATCATGGCTTTCGCGCCTTCGCCGCTTTCCTCTGCCGGCTGGAAAATGAAATGAACCTTGCCGTCAAAATCGCGGTTCTCCTTTAGGTACTTCGCTGCGCCAAGCAGCATAATCGTATGCCCGTCATGCCCGCATCCGTGCATCTTCCCCGGAATACGAGACATCCATTCCTTCTCGCCTTCTTCCTGAATATCCAGCGCATCCATATCCGCACGAAGGCCGATGACCTTGCCCGAAGTATTTTTATTCCCCTCGATAGTTGCAACGATCCCCGTCTGGCCAAGGCCGCGCTCGTATGGGACATCCCATTCCATCAGCTTCTCGGATACAAGATTGGCCGCAAACACTTCTTCAAAAGACGTTTGCGGGTTTTGGTGAAGCTGACGCCTGTATTCGGTCAACTCCTCCTTCATAATCTCGATAGAATTTCTCACCGGCATAGTACTTAACCTAAAAATTCAATTTACGCGGGTCAAAAGCATCTCTGAACGCCTCACCGATAAAAGTCAACAAAATCAGGATTGTCGCCAGAGAAACGAAGGCCGAAATACCCAACCACGGCGCGAACAGGTTATTCTTACCCTGCAATAAAAGCTCCCCGAGAGACGGGCTGCCCGGCGGCAATCCAAGCCCCAGAAAGTCAAGCGCGGTCAGGGAGGTAATCGCCCCCGTCAGGATAAACGGCAAATAGGTAAACGTAGCCACCATCGCATTAGGCAGGACATGCCGCCACATAATCACGGGATTGGACACACCAAGCGCAGAGGCCGCCCGCACATAATCAAGGTTACGTGCCCGTAAAAATTCCGCACGTACCAGATCAACCAGTGACATCCATTTGAACAGCAGCAGAATAAACAGCAACGTCCAGAACCCCGGCGTAAAAAGCGCGGCAAAAATAATCAGGATATAAAGGCTCGGCATACTCGACCAGACCTCCAGCACGCGCTGAAGCACCAAATCAACCTTGCCGCCGTAATACCCCTGTATCGCGCCGATAAAAATCCCGATGACGGAACTTAGCCCCGTCAGGATCAAGCCGAACAAAACCGACAAGCGGAAGCCGTAAATAATTCGCGCAGCCACATCGCGTCCCTGATCATCCGTGCCCAGCCAGTTCTCACCATCCGGCTCTGTCGGTGCGGGAGAAGGCAGATTGTAATTGATCGTATCATAGGAATAACGGATCGGAGGCCAGAGCATCCAGCCTTCATCGCCGTTCTCTCCCTCGATTAATTCGCGGACAAACTCATCACGGTAATCGGCCTCGGTCTCGAAATCTCCGCCAAACTCCGTCTCGGCATACTGTTTGATGACGGGAAAGTAATAGGAGCCTTTGTATTGCACCATCAACGGCTTGTCATTGGCCACCAACTCGGCACACAACGTCACAATAAACAGAAACATAAAAAGCCACAGCGACCAATAGCCGCGCTTATTGGCTTTGAACTGTTTAATTCTGCGCTGGGTAATCGGGTTGAGTGCCATAAACCTGACTGTACTTTAAGAACCGGAACAAGTCTTTATTTTTACGGCAGGAGAGGGCATTCGTAAAGGCGTCAATTCAACGGATCAATCGGTCTGCGTTTTAATATGGCTGAATAACGATGTATGACGGCTTTCACACGATCCTTCGATGCGATCAACGTGCCTGAGACAATCAACAAAGCCGCTCCGACAACGGACAGGGAAAACACCGCCTTGCCAAAAATAATCAAGAAGATAGTAGACAGAACGGGCATCGCATTCGAAGACACGTTCAAAATTTGCATGTGTCCGTATTTCATCGCCTTGTCCCACAGAAGATAAGCGATACCCGATAGAGTGCCCAGAATGCACATATAGAACAGATCGGACGGAACGAACTCCAGAAAACGCCGATGCTCGAATATGGCATGAAGCGCAAAAAATAAAACCGCATTCCCAAGGAAAGCGGCCTTTAAATATTCACTCGGATAATTTTTAAGTATACGCGTCCCCACGGAATAGAACGCCCAGCTAAAAGCTCCGATAAACATGATGAAATGCCCGACCGATAAATCAAGCTCCAGTCCGCCCGGTTTTCGAACAACCAGATAAATCCCCACAAACCCGACAACCGCTCCGATAAAATATTCAATTTTGAAATTCTTCTCCGAACGCAGGAAACACGCAAGGATCACGCACATCATCGGCCATGTGTAGTTGACCAGCGTAGCCTCGACGGGCGGGATCATCCGCACCGCATATATATGGCAGATCGTATTCGCACCAAGCCCGAACATGCACCAGAGCAACACCACAGGCTTTGTATAGAAATAGGGAAGGGGATTCTCGCGTTTTGCGATCCACCCGAAAGACAAAACAATAAAGGCAATCAGGCTAACCAGCGCCGTATTCAAAAGCGCAGGCATCCCGTACGTCATGCTGAAAAGAAGTGTCCCCGTAGACCAGAACACAATGGCTAAAAAACCGCCGCCATTCGCCAGGCGTTCGTCCATCCTTCAAGCCCCCTTAGCCCCATTTAAGTCGCGCGCGATGCAAAATCAATCCGCGGGTCAACCCAAACATACACCAGGTCACGCACCAAATGCATGAAAATACTGATAAGGCCGAAGAAATAAAGTGTACCCAGAACAACAGGATAGTCACGGTTTATAATACTTTCATAGCCCAACAAGCCCAAACCGTCGAGGGAGAAAATGATCTCGATCAAAAGGTTTCCGGTAAAGAAAATTTGCACAAACGTTGCGGGAAACGCGGCAATAATAATCAGCATCGCATTCCGGAACACATGCCCGTAGAGCACTTGATTTTCATTGAGGCCCTTCGCCCTTGCGGTCAGAACATATTGCTTGCCGATCTCGTCCAGAAACGAATTCTTTGTCAGCATTGTCTTGCCCGCAAAACCGCCGATCACCATCGCCGTGACGGGCAGAACCATATGCCACGCATAATCTCCGACCCCTTGGATAAAGGTCATTTCGTCAAAATTATCCGATGTCAGCCCTCTGAGCGGAAACCAGTCGAAATACCGCCCGCCCGCAAAAAACACGATCAGCAAAATCGCAAACATGAAAGAGGGGATAGCATACCCCGTAAACACAAACGCACTCGTCCAGATATCAAACGGCTCGCCGTCCTTGACGGCTTTTTTAATCCCGAGCGGAATAGACACCGTATAGATAATCAAAAACGTCCATAACCCCAAAGAAATCGAAACGGGCATTTTCTCGACCACGAGCGAAAGCACATCGACATCGCGGTAATAGCTCTCCCCCAAATCAAACGTGAGGTAATTGCCGATCATCAGAATGAAACGCTCATGCGCGGGCTTATCAAACCCGTACATCGCTTCCAACTCGGCAATAAATTTAGGATCAAGTCCCTGCGCCCCGCGATATTGGCTGCTTCCACCCGACGTCGTGCTACTGGAACCTGCCGAGGAAATATCACCGCCGCCGCCGGTAAATCGAGCCGTCGCGCTGCCTCCATGCCCTTGCAATTCCGCGATAAGCTTTTCAACGGGACCGCCCGGCACAAACTGGATAATGATAAAGCTGATAAGAAGTATCCCGAAGAGTGTCGGGATCATAAGCAGAATTCGTTTGAGAATATAAGAAGCCATAGCCCAGAATATAAAAGGCTATGGCGCTTAAGTCTATGCACATTTTTGAGTGGTTATGTCACGTTTGATCAACGGTAATGTGCAAAACCCTGCCTCTTAATGGACAGTAGTATTCTCTCCGCTACTGTGCAGATTAAATTCTTCAAACGCGGACGGCATATCACGTTCGACAAATGCCGACCCGAAATCTTCAAGGATAATCGCTTCTTGTCTTTCCAACTCTTCCATACGGCGCTTGGCCTGTACGTTGTAAGCTTGGGTCAGCGCGCTATCACGAATATTATCCTTACCGATAGACTTTGCTATATAGGCTTTATTCCCCAGAGCCATCATATTATCCGGTTCGATGCGCAGAGCCTGATCCGTCGCGGCAAGAGCTTCATCTTCACGCCCGAGGTTTGCAAGGGCAAATCCTTTGTTGATAAGTGCATTCACATTGTGCGGATCACGTTTCAGAACACGCTCTTCTTTATGAAGAAGGTCGCTGTACTGCTTGCGCAGATGCATGATGAACGCTTTTTGAAAAATCGTTTTCTCGTCTTCAGGATCAACTTCAAGACGTTGATCGATGATAATCTCGGCTTCCTTGTAAAATCCGTCAACGATCAAAATATCAACCTCGTCATCACTCTCGTGTGAATCAAAAGCATGCTCGCTATCGGGATTCAGAAAATACGGGCAATCCGTACGTTTCAGAAATGTCATAAGATCATACGCCAGACGCGCACGCATGGCGCTATCATCAACAGGCATGTGATTCAGCGGATGCGAATATTGAAATTTCGAAGAAGACGCACTTCCAGCGTAGATTTCCTCTGGTACCATTATTTATTACCCCAACTATTACAGTTCTTTTTTATATTTGTAATCAGTCTTCTTTTTATTCTTAAACATAGAATAACCAAAATCGGAACTAAATTGCAATTTATTTATGAATTTTAGGCGATTTTTATGAGTATTAAGGACGAATATTCCAGTCATTACACGCCCAAGATTGGCTATCACAGCGGAATATACCGAATGCGCCGGTTTTAAGTTTAATATAGTTTCGGTTTTGGAATTCAGAGGGGTTTTTAAGGATATTCGGGGCAAATCTAGCCACTCCGTTCGATGTCATGACAAGCGTAATCCCGCCCTGATTCTCTGAGAGGGTTTTTGCAAAAGCTTTCCAGTCCGAAATGATCTGCTGGGGATCAACATTCCACCCGTCGGGGACAGTGGCATTTTCATCCCACTTCCGAATGGCTTCCTCACCGATGCGGGCAATGACGTCCGCCTCGGGTTTGTTCTCGTCTGGGCCGTAATCGATCTCATTGAGCATCGGCAGGGTTTGAAAATCACGCTCCACGCCGCATACTTCCATAGCCGCTGCCGCCGTTTGTTGTGTACGCTGCAATTCGGAAACAAACACCTGATCGGGGATAAGGTCGTGCTCTTTCAGATAACGCCCGATGGCACGGCCTTGCTCGAACCCTTTTTCTACCAATGGTAAATCGGTGCGCGCACCAACGCGGGTCGGGATATCATCAGGCCCGAACGTATTTCCGTGCCGCGCAATAATCAGGGTCGCACCCATCAAAACGGCTCCCCGTGTTCTGCAATCATCTTTTCCGCGCGTTCCAGATCCTGCGGCGAATCAATGCCCGATTGCAACACGCCGTCAGGCAAATTGATCTCGAACGCCTGAATGGAAATACCGTTTTCCAGCATCCGCAATTGCTCAAGCCCCTCGAGCTGTTCGTAAACACCCTGGGGCAGCGCGCAAAAACGTTTCAGAATATCGCTGCGAAAACCGTAAAGACCGATATGCTGATAAACTGGCGAACGCTCGCCGACTGTGCGTAAATCTTCTTCTTTACGAATAGCGGGGATGATGTTTTTAGAAAACCATAACGCCCGAAAATTAGCATCGACAATTGCTGTCGTGCCGCTAAACGGTGTCTTTTCTTTGGTCGCACGCAAACGATCCAGATCATTCCAGCTTAACCGCTGGATCGGTGTCACAACTTCAAGCGCGGGATTGTCGGCAAAAGTTTCAAACATCCGGCGAATAACCTCCGGCGGCGTAAACGGCGCATCACCCTGAAGGTTCAGGATAAAATCAGGAGCCTCATCCAGTTGCTCCATCGCCGCCAAGGCACGATCCGATCCCGTCGGGCAATCCGCCGATGTCATGAGGCAGGTCACGCCAATCTCCTTGGCATGATCCTGAATGCGGGCATCCTCGGTCGTCACAAAAATTGAAACATCCTGCGCCAATGGCTCAACGGCACGACGCGCCGCATCAACAACACGGCTGAGCATCGAACGCCCGGCAATCTGCGCCAGAGGTTTTCCCGGAAAACGGGTTGAACCGTACCGCGCGGGAATGGCGATCGCCAGAGGTGGGGATGTTGCCATAACGATGTGTCCCTTTAGGCCGATACCCTATTGTACATGGGCAGGCGTTTCGGCATTCTCGTCATACCACCATGTCTCGGTGACCAACGGCGCAATACCCGTCAGATTTTCGGGACGTTTAATGTGCGCCCAGTATGCAATCCGCCACTTGTCGTAGTACCACATCGGTATAACATAGTGATTCCAGAGCAGAACACGGTCAAGCGCACGAACCTTTGTCACAAGGTCTTCTCGGGATTCGGCCTTGATAATCTGCTCAATGATCACATCAATCGCAGGGTTCTTGATCCCCGCATAATTCCGCGATCCTTCCATATCGGCTTTTTCACTGCTCCAGAATTCACGCTGCTCATTCCCCGGAGAGTTCGACTGCCCGAACCCGCCGATTATAACATCGAAATCAAACGTATTTAGGCGCTCCTGAAACTGCGCCGCATCAACGGGACGGAATGTCGCCTTAACGCCCATACGTTCAAGATTTTTAAGAAACGGAAGCACCCAACGCTCCATATGCTTGGCACTGCCCTCGGCATCAATGATCTCGAATTTCAGTTCAAGTTCCGTCCCGTCAGCCATGGTCTTACGGCGAATCTTATCCTTACCCAAAACCCATCCAGCATCTTCAAGAATCTTGATCCCGTCACGCAGGTTCGCGCGCGCATTACCGGACCCGTCTGTCACAGGTGCTTTGTAAATCTCGGTAAAGACTTCGGGGGGAAGCTGATCTTTTAACGGATTAAGAATCTCAAGCTCGCCCTCACTCGGAAGACCGCCGCGATGAGAGGCCAACTCGGAATTTTCAAAATAGCTGTTCGTGCGTTTGTATTCGCCGTACGCCATTTTCTGATTACTCCACTCAAAGTCCACCGCATAGTTCAAAGCCTTTCGAACCTTGACATCCTGAAACAACGGGCGGCGAAGGTTATAAATATAAGCCTGCATACCTGCCGGGCGCTCGTTATCAATCTTTTCCTTGATCAACCGTCCGTCTTTCACAGCCGGAACATCATAATCCGTAACCCATTTTTGCTGGGATGTTTCCATCTTGTAATCGAACGCGCCGGAAATAAACGCCTCGTGCATCACGGTCTGGTCACGATAGAGGTCATAGACAATACGGTCGAAATTATTCTTGCCCTTATAGAACGGCAAATCCTTGCCCCACCAGTTTTCATTACGGACATACTCAATCGAACGTGGCGCATCAATTTTCCCGAATTTATACGGACCGCTTGTCAGGGGAATATCAGTAACCGTGCCCGCCTGAAAATCACGTCCCTCCCAGTAATGTTTAGGAAGAACGGACATCTCCGCGATAATCAGCGGCAACTCGGCATTCCCTTTAACCTTGAATTTAAACGTGACGTCTTTTTCGCTATCGGCTGTCACACTCTCGACATCGCCCCAATACGCTTTGAAAAACGGCTGCCCCTCGCTTTTAAGCGTCTTGAACGTCCAGACCACATCTTCCGCCGTAATCGGCACACCGTCATTCCACTTCGCCTCATCACGAATCTTGAAAGACACCCATGACCTGTCCTTCGGCAGGGTAATACTCTCCGCAAGAACGCCGTAAAGCGTAAACGGCTCATCCCATGAATTCTGCATCAGACTTTCAAACACATGGCCGCTGCGCAAAAAAGTCATACCGGGCGCGGGATTGCCCTTCACAATGAAGGGGTTCAGGGAATCGAACGTGCCCGCAGTACCGATACGAAGTGTTCCGCCTTTCGGCGCATCAGGATTCACATAATCGACATGCGTAAAATCAGCCGCATATTTCGGCGCACCGTGTAGGGCAATTGCGTGCGCGGTAATAACATCATCACCATCTTTCGCCATGTCTTCGGCGGGCGCGGTTTGCTCTTCCGAAGCTTGTTCTTCGGCGGCATGAACTTGGCCGGCAGAGAAAGAGAAAACAGCAAAGAAAGCGAGGAAAGCAAAAAGCGGGCGGCGCAAAACATACGTCATGTGAAATCGATCCTTTTCTTATAAAAACAAGCGTATTCTACCGAACGAAATCCCCCTGACAAGGATAAACGGGCAGGAAACAGCCTTTACATCGGAAATAGGAAGGAGGGGCTAGGGCAGTCGGGAAAAGTTTATGCAATCTTGCGGTACTGATAGACACCTTCAAGATCGGGACGCCCGAACAAATACCCCTGACCGTAATTCACATCATAATCAAGTAGCTCCAAGAGCTGATCTTCACTCTCAATGTGATCAATAATGACTTCAATACCGTTAGCCTCTAAACGGCGCTTCTTGCGCAGCGTCTCGGTAAAGTCTTCGGCGTTCACATCAGTACCGAGGAACGTCTCCGCAGGCATTTTAAGAAACCGTACGCTTTTATTGTAAAGCCCGACAACATCATTCGGCAGACGTGTGACATGATCCAGCGAGAAACGGCAATGCAGTCTCGTTAAACCTTCCAGAATACTCAACTCGCCGTCACTCAAACCTTCAAAATCTTTTTGCTTCATCTCAAACACAAGATTACAGGCCATGTGCTTATTCGCGGCGATGAACTTCAATAAATCATCCATAAACTTCGCATTCCGCAAACTGCCCGGCTTGATATTGATAAAATATGCAGAGACCTTGTCTTTCTCCTCAAAATTCCGTTTCAGAGATTTTAACCCCTCAAGAAGCAACATATTATCAATACTGACCATCAACTTTTCTTCAATCGCCAGCCCCATGTAACGATGAGCGGGAAGATAAAGCCCCGCCTTCGCACGAATACGCGCAAACAACTCATAGAAATTGGCATGACGGTTCGGCAAACGGACAATCGGCTGCAGGAACGTGTCAATCTGGCGATTTTCCACGGCATGATGGATTAACTCCCGCACGACCATATCGCTCAGCGCCTGATGATCGGCCATGCTGTCATCATTGGCGGTGGTAATCTCTTTGATGATACGCGAACTCTGGCGCGCCGTCAGAGCCTCACGCGGCGGCGCTTTCGGCTTTTTGGAATCATTAGAGACCTCGCGGTCTTCATCTTTCGGCCGCATAAACTTCGGCACGATATCCTCCATCAGCTTCTTACTCTTTCGTGCAATCTCGTCTTCATCGAACGCATCGGCTGCATCCTGATCAAGCTTTGCAAGCCGCATCCTGTAGAGTGCATCACGATCCGGCAAATGTTCGCCCACAATAACACCCTGATCCTCCATATCCTCACGAATGCCCTGAATGTCCTCTTGATGCGTTTGCACCATCTTTTCCAGTTTCAACTGCTTGCGGTACATCTGGCGGATCGTATCCAGCATCTCGTTCCCTATATCCTCCTTTGTGCTGAAAGACATATGAAAGAAACACCCGACCACAAGAACGGAAACCGTGAACAAAGCCAACTCGGTGGAAATAAACGACAGAACGGAAATCAAAATACACGACAGCAAAAACATGGACGCAGACAGACCGCGTGCCAAAGCACTGGGCTGATGTGGGTGTTTTTGTTTATCCCTTTTGGGCGTCATGGTCGTGTCCAAAATTTACAAGCGTGGCCGGAAACGGCCGGGAAAGTTTAGGATGCGCATATTCTAAAAAATGCGCGGTTGAAAAAATAATATCAGGCGGCGTACTCGGTCTCCTTCTTGGCCTCAATACCGATAGCCTCGGAAACGTTCCCGTAACCGTCCTTACGTAAGAGTGTAATAAGCTCTTTGCAAATATTCAAAACAATCTCCGGTCCTTCGTAAATAAGTCCTGTATAAAGTTGAACCAGAGAGGCGCCGGCTTTGATTTTTTCATAAGCGTGCTGCCCGTTGAAAACCCCTCCAACTCCTATAATCGGTAGCTTTCCGCCCGTCAGGGTATAGAAGTTACGGATAACTTCGGTAGACATGTCACGCACGGGCGCACCGCTCAGCCCACCGGGGCGCGCACGATAGGCTTTATCCAGATAATCAGGGCGCGAGATCGTAGTATTCGTCAGAATGATTCCGTCAATCTCCGATTTCAAAAGCGTCTCCGCAATCCCTTCCTGTGCTTCTTCGGTCAGATCAGGCGCTAGCTTTACAAACAGCGGAGGAGGAGGGTATGCGCCTGTGGCCTGCAATTTGGCTTCAACAAGCTGCCCCAATAATTTGGCCAGTTCGTCCTTCGCCTGCAAATCACGAAGCCCTGCCGTATTCGGAGAGGAAATATTCACCGTCATGTAATCAGACTTGATCGCAAGCGCCTTGATCAGCTTCACGTAATCCTGCGCCGGATCGGTCGTATCTTTGTTCATGCCGATATTGATGCCAACAACACCTGCACGTTTTTCATCGCTGGATAAAAACGCATCCAGATTTTCTTCAAATCCTTGCAGCCCTTCATTCGGAAAACCCAGACGGTTTATTACGGATTCGCTCTTCGGATCACGAAAAACACGTGGACGGGGATTACCGAATTGTGGCTTAGGCGTAACCGTACCGGCCTCGACAAACCCGAACCCCATTCTGAAAGCGGGGCCGATCACTTCGGCGTTTTTATCAAACCCCGCAGCCAAACCGACCGGATTGCTAAACGTCATCCCTAACACCTCCTGAGAAAGTGTATCGGACTTAAATGATTTAGGCATAGGCATCATGCCCGACTTCAACGCGCGTAACGTCATACGGTGGGCTTTTTCAGGTTCCATCTGGAACAGAACGGGGCGTGCAAGTTTGTATAAACCTAGCATGTCTAAAAAATTACGGGATTTCAGGACTCTGGTCTAGGCATCCAAAACCCGTGCACAAGGATATCCACAGCCAAGATCGCCTGCTACTCTTCTTTCATATGCTTCATACCCGCCATCAGGTATTGCGTTCCCGTAATCACGGTAAACGCCGTCGCAATCAAAAGCGTAATCAGCCCGATCGAAAGCGCGTAAGGCGCATAGGAGCCGAGAATAAGAAAACCTGTCGAAACCATCTGCACGGTTGTTTTCCACTTCGCGAGAACAGTTACGGGCATTTTCACGTTTTTGGGGCCGAGAAATTCCCGCAATCCCGAAACCATAAATTCCCGCGCAAAAATCAGGATCACACAAATCAGCCAAAGCCCTTCGATGCGACCGAACGCGACCAGAAGAATGAGCAGCGTCGAAACAAAAATCTTGTCTGAGATCGGATCAAGAAACGTCCCGAGCGGCGTAATCTGGTTCAGCTTGCGCGCAACATACCCGTCAAAGAAATCCGTCACCGCGCTGATCACATAAATGATGAAACACAGCCAAGCCGCCCACGCGCCCCAGCTGGCCTCAAGATAAAACAGCGCAATAATAACCGGCAGCAGCAGGATCCGCGCAATGGTCAGGATGTTGGCAATGTTGTTTTTGATAAAGCTCATAAAAAATCCTATTTTACTTCAAACGTCGCAATGATCGGGTAGTGATCCGATCCCATCGCGGGGCCGCGCCGTTTTTCCAACAATTCAAGATGACCCTTATGCAGGATATGGTCAATCGGGATTTGAAACAGCGGCACGGCAAAATGGGAAGGCCAGCTTGGGATCGGCGAGAGAGTAGTGTACTCGTTCTTAAGACCCGTTCGCCCGACCAGAGTTTTAAAATGCGGGGAATAAGGCGTGCAGTTCCAATCCCCGACCATCACGATATTTTCCGCATGATCATGTTCTATCGCACGGGCAACGGTGAACAGATCTTCGTTGCGCTGTTTGGCAAGGCTGGCGCTCATTGGCGGCGGCGGGTGAATAGCATAGAGCGAAAGGGTTTGATCATCCCCTAGATCCAAAACCGCATGGATATAAAAATTCGTTAGAGCATGCCGCTCGGTATACGTCACATTGCTCGAAACAATAGGAAAGCGGCTAAACACCATCTGCCCGAATGCATTATGGCGTACCTCCTGCACACGATACGGATACATCCCGCGCAAACTTTCCATCGCGATCTGGTGCGAAAGCCGCGCCTCTTGAATCACCAACACATCCGGCTCATGAACAACCAGCCATCTTAAAAAATCTGTATGCTCTGTAATCTTATGGCGGCGATTGTAATGCATGACCTTGATCGTCTTCGCACCCTCAGCGGCCACTTTCGGCGCGCCGTAACTCGCGCTCATAAAAATCTGCCCGAAAGAAAGCAGCGCAATCGCAAAACAAACGCCGCCCCAATACAAACGCCGCTTACACGCAAAAAAAGCAAAAAAGATCAGCCCGCCGATAGCATATTGCTGGAGAAAATGCCGGAACAAATCCGCAAACCAGTGCGCGGATGCAAAGACGGAAAGCGCAAAAGAGGCACAAAGCACAACAGTGAAAAATATCGCCCAATTATCCAGCGTATCCGGTTTTGACACGCGCTTTGTTATAGACACATCGGAAGAAGCTGAAGAATGTTTGTCGTCGTCTGAATTGTTCATGCCATGGGTAATACAATGGGTAATTCAATGCGGAAAAAATTAAGACTCTTCAAACGCCGGAGCATGAGGATCAGTAATCCTGTAATCCGGTTTTTCAGTGCTATGCCAATCCTCATCACGCTCAAGCAAGGCCTGCCAGATGATAGGATTGTCATGCGCCATCACACTCAGAGGGTCATCATCCTCATACGTATAAAGTGTAGAACCGTCAGGAAACTCGATGGCCTCTGTCGTTTCCAACCAGACAAGACCCGCGGTAGGTAACTTGTCAGCAGCGCCGTGTCCGATAACCCCGCCGCCTGAATTCTCGTGAATAAGAGTGTAGCTGTCCATATCAACTCGTCCTTCGATTAGGCTTCTGCGCAAAAATTCAACAGTGGGCACAGCATTTGCACCACAGGGCTGTGTCTTGAAAAAACGGCGGTCACGAGATGCTATAACAAGCGTATTCGGATCGCCCAGTACAGGCAAAGAAGGATCATAATGACGTGTTTTGCCGGGAGTATTTCCAAAATCCTCAGAAAAAACAATATGCTCAAAGTCTGGGTCAACAACAGAAGCTATAGACTGCTCTCCCGCATCTTTTTGAGTAGGGTCACGCTTGCGCAGGGCATCAAATTCAGGTGTGCGATAAATATAGATTTTGGCAGGGTTAAGGTCTATCCATGTCGTACGGTCATAGCCTTTAGTCGTTCCATACAATAATTCATCAAGAACAGTGCTGGTCATTCGTAAATTATAAGACCGTGAAAGGATATCAAGAACATCATCTCCGCCGAGAGCATCAAAAGTCTTGGGACCGTATATATCACTGACAAAATCGGTATCCAGAAATAGAAAAGGCTTAGCGCTCATCTTGGCCCCGCTTTTTTAAGGCCGCATGCGTTCATAACACTCGCACCTGCACTGCGTCTGAGAGCAAAAATAAGTCTCCAGTCATCCGCCGCATCCGCTAATAACGTCAACGCATGATTTGTTATCAGCACCCCAAGCTGGTCTTCAACAAAAAGCGGCATATCCCTGCGCAACCCTTCGCCGTAAATGAACCAAAGTTCAGGATTTGCCTCATAAGCATCCTGCAAAATTTTTAGGGCAACATCCTTATCAATGGATAAACGCTCATCCAAAACCCACTCGGGAACATCCTGAAGTTCGAACCCCTCGGTCGGAATATCGGCAAGCCCCTTGGCCTTACGTATACGCCGCGATAGCTCGTAAGCCAGATCAATCAGGCCGAGATAATCCGTTGGCAGAGGCATCGTTTTGGATACCTTCTCCATAACATCGGCAATAATATTGATATACGGTTCATGATGAACGAATGTGCGGCTTTCGTTTTCAGCAAAAAAAACATCCGTCAGAGCATCTTTATAGTTTTTTTCAAGCTCCGAAATAATCGCATCCGTCATCTCCTGTGAACAGTGCTCATCACGCTCTACGGGAAGAACGGGCAGGGGAAGAAGTTTTTCATCAGGCACAATCATCATAATTTTATAAGATGTTTTCTAAGGGCTTGCAAAATAAAACAAAAGACCCGTAAACAAAATCACGGATCTTTTAAAAATATGTGCCCTAACAACCGATAGCGGAGGGTAATGGAGCCGATAAGAAAGACTGTCAATCTTCGTGACAGAAATTTCTAACCGTTTGCAGCTTTTTTATCGGCTTCCGGATCACGCAGCACATAGCCGCGCCCCCACACTGTTTCGATGTAATTGCTTCCGTCCGTTGCTTCCGCCAGCTTTTTACGAAGCTTGCAGATAAAGACGTCAATAATTTTAACTTCCGGCTCGTCCATACCGCCGTAAAGATGGTTCAGGAACATTTCCTTCGTCAGCGTCGTACCCTTACGAAGGGAAAGCAATTCCAGAATACCGTATTCCTTACCCGTCAGATGCAACGGCTTGCCGTCAGCCTCAACGGTACGGGTATCAAGGTTCACCTTGACCTTTCCTGTCTCGATAATGCTCTGGGAATGTCCCTGTGAACGGCGGACAATTGCCTGAATTCTCGCGACAAGCTCGCGCTTGTCAAACGGCTTGGTCAGATAGTCATCCGCGCCAAAGCCCAGCCCCTTGATCTTGTTATCCAGCTCGGTCAGACCTGAGAGGATAAGAATAGGCGTTTCCACCTTCGCGGCACGAAGCTGTTTTAAAACGTCGTACCCGTCCATGTCCGGTAACATCAGATCAAGAATGATAATGTCGTAATCGTAAATCTTTCCGATCTCAAGGCCGTCCTCGCCCAGATCAGTCGTGTCAACAATATAGCCTTCGGATTTGAGCATAAGCTCAATACTTTTGGCGGTTGAGGTGTCGTCTTCTACTAACAATACACGCATAAGTTTTCCCCTAGTGATAAAGCGTAAGAATAAGTGCCAGTGATACAAAGCAAAATTGCATTTGTTAACTAATATATTAACAAATATTAAAAAGGTTAACAAACCCTTTATCCGAATTAACTATTTTGGTTAACAAGAAATCTGAAAAAACATGCTAAAAAGACTTCTAAGGTCAAAATTAAAACAAAAATATAACAAAATCATTATACATCAATATGATAGAGTCTATTTATTTCACGAAAACTGCTGTAAAATGGCGCCATGGATCGTTTAGCCTCCCTGTAAAATCGAAACCCGAAACCCGCATCTCCGCTATGCACCAAACGGAAACTTTCGGTGAAGTCACTAAGGTTCTGGGGCTTTTGGTTGAAATTGCAGGGTTTTCGCAAACCTTGTCGATTGGTGCACACGTCCATCTACGCCCGAATGACAAAACAGATATTCCTTGCGAAGTCATTGGTTTCAAAGACAAAAAGGCGCTTCTCATGCCCTTCGGCACGCTTGAAGGCGTCGGGCTGGGCTGCAAAGCCTACATTCAGGATAAACTGCCGATCATCACACCCAACGACACATGGCTGGGGCGCGTCATCAACGGTATGGGCGAGCCGATAGACGGTAAAGGTCCGCTTTCGCACGGAACCACGGAAATCCCGCTGAGGAACAGAGCGCCCGAACCGCATTCCCGTCAAAGACTTGGCCCCCAACTTGATCTGGGCGTACGTGCCGTCAATGCCTTTCTGCCGTTAAGACAGGGGCAGAGAATGGGCATTTTCTCAGGCTCCGGTGTCGGGAAATCCGTTCTGCTCTCGATGATGGCGCGCTACACCACCGCCGATGTCTCCGTGATTGGACTGGTCGGCGAGCGGGGCCGTGAGGTACAGGAATTTTTGGAAGATGACCTCGGGGAAGACGGACTGAAACGCTCTGTCGTTGTCGTCGCAACGGGGGATGAGCCGGCGCTGATGCGCCGCCAAGCAGCATATGTCACTTTATCTCTTGCCGAATATTTCCGTGATCAGGGCAAACAGGTGCTCTGCCTCATCGACTCGGTCACACGCTTTGCCATGGCACAGCGTGAAATCGGCCTCTCTGCGGGAGAGCCGCCAACATCCAAAGGCTACCCCCCGACCACATTCGGCGAACTTGCAAGACTTCTGGAAAGAGCGGGGCCGGGAGGCCCCAATCAGGGCTTCATCACGGGGTTGTTCTCTGTCCTTGTCGAAGGGGATGACCACAACGAGCCGATCTCAGATGCCGCCCGCGGGATTCTTGACGGTCACATTGTAATGGATCGCCGCATAGCCGATCGCGGCCGCTACCCCGCCATTGATATCTTGAAATCCATCTCCCGTTCCATGCCGGGTATATTCTCCGACTGGCAGAACGCGGTCATCATCCGTGCCAAGCAAATCATAACCACATATGAAGACATGGAAGAGCTTATCCGTCTTGGAGCGTACCGGAAAGGCACAGACCCCGCTGTTGACGAGGCTATCCGCCTGTATCCGCAAATCGAGAAGTTCCTCTCTCAAAACAAAGACAATTCCGCGACCATCGAACAAAGTTTTCAGGAACTGGCTCTGATATTAGGCATGAGCGAATAATTTTGCCATAATAATAAACTCTGTGTAGAACAGAACAAACAACAAGGCTTTAAGGGCTGATATGGGTGTAAGATTAGGAACAACCGCAGATACGAACAAGATTCTGGCTGATTTACTGGAGCTGCCGAAAACCAGTTTTCAGCCTAACGGCAAGGAATCGTTCGAGCCGTCGGAAACGGTCTATGTTGATATGAACTGCGCCGGCGTCACCAAACCTGATTCTAACTACCCTGCGTTGGGAACGGACAGCCTCTCCGTCTGTATGGGCGTCATCGTCCACAATACAACCACCAAAGCAACAGGTCTGGCCCATGCGGGCGAAGATTGCGAGCAGGAAATCCGCACTATGATGCGTCACGTGGCCGAAGGCGGCGGGGACATTCAAGCACGCCTGATCGGGCCAAGAGGTCACCTCGCCAATGCGCCGAGCGTGCTCCTGCCTATTCTGGATATTCTCGCTGAATATGAGGTAGACGTCTTAAGCGCAGACTTCGGACATAAACGAGGCCCTTCCGCCGTAGCGGTGCAAGCAGACCGCTGGGAAGAGGGCGTTATCCGCGGCAGGCTTTCCGCATCCGAAATGATACAAATGCACGCCGACGACAATATGGAAGGCTGGGATCAGATGGTCAAAGAAGCTGTCGATTTTCAAGGTATGGTCAATCATCTTCCCATGACGCATGATGGTCTGGTATATAATGGTAAAAATGATCAATCATACGATCCGGGACACGATCAAGGCCTTGGTTGATTAAATCAGACCTTTTAAATTTTTCTAGAAGCCGCAACACATGGCAAACCTGAAATCTCTTATCCGCGTCCGCAAACATGTGGTTGAACAGAAACAAAAGTTTCTGGCCGAACTCTATCGCCAGGCTGAAGAACTGGAGAACCAGAAAACAACCATGCTCAATCAAATGAAAAAAGAGCAGGAAACTCTAAAAGAAATGCCTGCGGAGATGATCGGCTTCTTCGGCGCATATTCGGAAGCGGTCAAAGCCCGCGTCGAAGACATCGAAGATGCGCAAAAAAAACTCGAAACCCGCATCACAATCGCTCAGGATGATATGCGTGATGCCTTTGGCGAACTGCGCAAGATCGAACTCATTCAGGAAAAACGCGACCGCGAAGAGGCTGCTAAACGCGCAAAGAAAGAAATGCAGGAAATGGATGAAATCGGGTTGGGCACGTACCGCAATCAGCAAGAAGACGAAACCGTCTGATCCGTGTTTTAAATATCCTCTGAAAAGTCAGGATCATCTTCGGGCGTAATAAAAACCCATTTTTCCGGTGCGCTCTGAAAGCTCAATTCCCCCGAAAACTGAACCTCATCCAGAGCAGACTTATAAACACCGCGCATGTCTTGTTGCATGGCTTTGGTAAAGCCTTGCTCGGTACGCAGGATTAAATCAAGCCGTTTCGCGCTTTTCTGATAAAGAGCATCAAGCTGGACTTTGCCCATCTGGCTCAAATCCATATTAATGATAAAACGTGTATCGCCCTTCTTATTGTTATTCGACTTGCTCTGCGCGTCATCTTGTTTGAAATAAACGGGCAGTTTGAAAATCTGGTTTTCCCATTGCATTGGAATCGTCGTCGCTCGCCAGTCCTGCGAAACCGTCTCCGCCGAAACCCGTGTCAATGATCGGGTTTCCTGTGTCAGTTTAGTAAGCAGGTCGGTCTTGCCGATACGGCGCAGCGTATTTACCGCACGCTCACCCAGCCACCCCGAAACATCCCCCGCACGCACAGCCGCTAAAAAGAACAAAGCCGTGGCCGCAAGTTGCGACGGGTTGGACGCATTCGGAACCATGTTCGAAAACGCCTGAGCTACCTGTGGAGCATTCTGTGTAAGTGCTGTTTGTATATCCTGAAACACCGCCCAAACCTCGGGCGTCAGGAAATAAGCAGGCGGCAACGCGATCAGTGGAACGTTCTGCGCACTCGGCAAGACGGCAGGCGTCAGAGACAGTTTTGTTCCTGTCAGTAACGGCGTATCAAGCTGCAAAAGGGCATAATGCGGTGTGCTCTGTTGCTGCGGCAAAACAATCTGAACCAGTGATGCATTTTTGTCTGCCAAATGCCCGATGACAAGCCCCTGTAAACTGCCGGCTTGAAGACTTGGAGCTGTAACAGGTTGGGGTAAAGGCGGCTGCGTGTCCTTGAATACGGTTTCAGGCAGCCTGACATCAGAAATTTTTAAATATTGTGCCTCCCGCGCAATATCCTGCAACGAAGGCAACGCCTGAAGGTCAAAAAGCAAACGCTGAGTGCCCGCAGCATCAGGAGAGACAATCCCTGTCTGTAAGGCAAGCGGCGGCTCTGTATTCAAAAGCGCAGACTTCGGCAAAACATCTAAATCCGTCGGTGGACGAATACGCGGCGGCGCAATCAGGATGGATGATGGTGGAAAAAACGTTGATGGAGGCTGAAAATCAACGTTCGGCGTAAAAAAACTCTGCGAGAACAGTGGCTTTACCGACTGACTTAAAAAGGTCGACGTGAGAGGGACAAGCGCCTTTAATGCCGTATTGATCTGTGTCTCAATTTTTAAAGGCTGCAAACTCGCCTGAAAATCAACCTGCGTCAGGGGCGTATTTATCGCTTCTTGAATGGCTGCATTAGAGGCAGCACGAGGTGTAGAAGAAGCCGCATTTTGAACGGCCGGACTTGTCGCCTCGACGGGGACGGCCCGCACAACCGCATCTCTGAGAGCTTGAAAATCAACGCGGTCCGCACGCTCGGTGTTTTGCCGCTGAGCCTGTTCGACCCTTACATCCACAGGAGTTGAAATATTCCTCTGGATATCGGCAGGCGTATCGCGGCTCTGGCGTAACGTCCTGATCTCCGTTGTATCCTGCTCGCGGGTTGCGGGAATTCTGATCTCCACAACCTGATCGGGAACATATCGATCTGTGGGGGAAGATGGCTGCACAACAATCTGTCCCTGATCGGTACGAATCTCGACAAGCGCGTCGGCCCGTTGTCTGATCACTTCCCCGCGCACGATCGCATCCCGCCGGATATCCAGAAGTCTTTCCGGCGCGGAAACAAGACGTACGGTTTTTTGCGGATCAAAGCGCTGGGCCTTACCGGAAGACTCCGGCAATCCTGAAGGGGGCAGGGATGAAAAACGCGACTCCACCATACTTTAAGTGTAGCGCACTAAATCAAAGCGATAAAAGGAAACTTATAAGCCGAGACTAAAAACAATTAGGAGCTGCTCGCTTTTTTAAGCGTCTGGTTATCAACAAAAGCCCAGACCTTCTTGGCGATCTTCTCGGCATCCAGAGACGCCTCGGCATTCGGCGCACGTGTCAGGATCGGAGTCTGGCTGCGGATGCTCTCTTTCACGCGTGTGTCGTGGCGCACCATCCCGACCAGAGGAGGGGACAAACGCAGGAAGTTTTCACACGCCTTCAAAAGCGTTTTATATGTCTTCTCGCCTTCCGCAACGCTGGAGGCCATATTGATGACAACATTGATATTCTTTGAAACACCTGCCGCATTCCCCAGTTTGATAAACGCATATGCATCCGTCAAAGCGGTCGGCTCATCCGTTGTAATCAGCAAAGTCGTCGCGGCACTCGCGGAGAACATACGCACCGTACGGTCAACACCCGCACCAAGATCGGCAATCACAACATCGTAATCTTCGGCCACTTCCAGAAGCTGGTCACGGAGCAATGCCAGACGTTGGCTCGGCAAAGCGGAAAGCGAGGCTTGCCCTGATCGTCCCGCAACAATATCAAACTTGCCGTCTTCATAACGCTGGATCACGCGGTCAAGCCCCAGACGCCCGCGGATAACATCATTCAAGTCCCGCTTCGGCATCAAGCCAAGCTGAACATCAACATTCGCAAGGCCGAGGTCACCGTCAAACAGCAGAACCTTCTTACCCATTTTCGCAAGAGCGTGGGACAGCGTAACCGAGAACCATGTTTTACCGACGCCGCCTTTACCGCTGGCAATGGCGATCAAATTCGAGCTTTTGCGTATGACAGGGGTTGTCAGCGGCTTTTTGGTGGGATCAACAGGCTTGTCACTCATGAATTTGTTCCTGATTTTTGTGTTGGCTTGATGATACGGCGTGTGCGCGTGTCCCGAAAGACGCTGGGCATCAATAATCTTGATAACGTTTTTGGGCTCATGGGCGCAAGCCCTTGGGCAACCATCGCCGTCTGGCTGTAATCCGTGATAGACAGCGATCCGTGGTGCGCAGCCGCCAATATACCGCCCAGTCGACGGGCAATATCAATTCTTGTGGGTAAAATTTCAGAGACGCCGATCGTGGCAAAAACACGTGCCATTTCGCCCGACTCATCGGCATCAATCCCGCCCGGCATCGCCAGAACGGGACGTGCCTTGACGGTGATAATCAACCGTGCTAGCTCCTTGACCTCTTGTGCCTTGAACGGGTTCAGACCCGACGTATCCACGATAATCTGGTCTTTCTTCTCTTCGGTCATTTGCTCAACCAAAGCCTTAAGCTCCGCGGCACTGGCGGCCTTCTTGAGATCAATTTCAAGTAGCTTTGTAAATGCGTGCAGCTGTTCCACGCCGCCCGCACGAACCGTATCCGTAGAGATCACACCGATATTTAAGCCGTTCATCGCCCCGCGTGCTGCCAGCTTCGCCACCGCCAGCGTCTTCCCCGAACCGGGCGGACCGACCATAATAATCGGCTTTCGCACCGCAGAGATCGGAAGAGGGCGGAACGAGAATAAATGTTCAATCGCCGCGATCATCGCAACGCCCGGCTCATCCAGCCCCATAACGGTCGCACAGGAGATAATCTGGTCTGTAATGTCATCGGGAACCGCGTGTTTGAGCATCGCCTCGGTCAGGCGCTCCGCCACCGCCGATGTCTCTTCTTCCTCGTCATATTGCAGCCAGTCACGATCCGTCGCGGCCGTTTGCCCTGTGCTGATTTCAAACGCAGGCTCAACCGCAGCCGTTACCTTAACGGACTTGCCGCCGTTCTCTTCTTTCGTGGCAACAATAATGGCGTCTTCGCCAAGTGCCTTACGAACCATTTGCATCGCTTCTGTCATTGTATTTGCGTAGAACGTTTTCAGACGCATGGAAGGTCAATTACCAAGTCAGTTACAGTATAAGTGTTACAGTGTGTTAGCACCAGAGTATAAACATAAAAAAGGGACCCTTCATCCATTATTATCGAAAAAAACCGAAGTTTCTTAATATTTTGTCTTGGTTTTCAGATTACGATAAACTGGTGATAACTTTAATCCGTAAACCATTCGAAAGGGTTGTGCCTTGATTTTAAGTCGTATGTTCTCTTTAGCGCTGCCTGTTTTATTTATGATTCCCTTGATGTTTGCAACGCCCTTAAACGCGCAGGCCGAAACAAGCCAGACTCTGCAGTCGGACAGCGGAAATGCGCCTGCAACCTTGTCGAGGGAAGACGTACAGGCATTTTATGATCGGGACGCCCAAGCCCAGATGAACGGCATCGATGAAACGGTGGTCTTCTACCGCCGCCACTTCGGAGACAATGCGAAGGCGCACCTCAAAACCATCACACACGCCCCCGGCAACCAGTCCCAGACCTCGAACCTGACGCTGAACAAAAAACAGATCATCATTCAGGCAAAACAGGGCGCACAAACCGCAAAGGTGCAAACCGTAAAAACCCGCGTGCTGTCCGTTGATCCGTCCGAAGACGGGAAAAAGGCCAAGGTCAAGGTCACGTCTTTCGGCGAAATTATAGTGCGCGCACCGTCACCGATGGGTGGCGTCATGCGGATGATGGCCGAACAAACCAGCTTCTGCGTCGACGACCTCAGTCTGAACGACGAAAACCAAATCATCATCGAAAACACAAAGTGTAATCTGGAAGTCACGATGCGCCCGATGTAATGAGATGAAAACAGATACGAACTCTGCGATCAGATTATTAACAGACCTGCTTGATATGCTGGTCATCCGTTTTCTGATAGTCATGGCCGGGGTGTTTGGGCTGTTCTACCTGCTCTTGGTAATTTATTCATTTATGGAGTGCAACCACTTTAAGTTTCAGACAGCTGCGGACGCCAGAATAGAATTAGAAGAAAAAGGCTGGATACCTGACGGTTTTCCTGACTCAGCAAAAAATATCATAATGTGGACAGAATTAGACTTCTGCGCGGCAAACATGGAGTATGAATTCTTAGATTCTGATGTACAGACCATAATTGAAGGCTACGAAGAGCTAACATTAGAACTGGGAAAGAAAATTCACTATGAGATATCTCCTGTTTATTTCTGGATGCGCCGTCCAAATATTAAAACGACAAAATATTATTACAGGGAAAAGCATTCTGACTTTCGCGAATACCTTGCGATTGATATGCAAGCCGATAAAGCTTGGTATTATTTAAGCTGCTAAACCTGCCCTAACGTTTTAATCCGCGCCTTCGGGTGAATTTCATTCTGTGACATCACAACCGTTTGCGGGCGGAAACGTTCGATCACGCTGCGCACATACGGACGGATCGCAGGGGAGGTCAAAAGCACGGGGCTTGCGCCCTGACTGGCATGCGCATCGTATTGCTCCCGAATGGCGGTGATAAACTCCTGCAGCTTGCTCGGCGGCATAGCCAGTTGCTTATCCTCTCCGTCACCCATAAGGGCTTCCATAAAGGATTGCTCCCACTCGGGCGAGAGCGTCACGAGCGGTAACACAGCATCCGGCCCCGCATTATCGTTACAAAGCTGACGCGACAGGCGGCTGCGCACATGTTCGGTAATCTGCGAAATGCTCTTGGTAAACACGGCGGCCTCCGCAATCCCCTCAAGGATAGAGGGCAGGTCACGCACGGATATCCGCTCGGAGAGAAGATTCTGCAGGATACGCTGCAACCCGCCGACCGACACTTGCGCGGGAATAACATCGGCGACCAGCTTTTGATAATCCTTCGGCAACTCATTCAGCAGCTTTTGCGTCTCCGCATAATTCAGAAGATCGGGCATATTGTCCTTAATAATCTCCGTCAGATGCGTCGTGACCACCGTCGGCGCGTCAACAACCGTATAGCCCTTGAAATGCGCTTCCTCACGGAACTGCGGATCAATCCACATCGCGGGCAGGCCGAATGTCGGCTCGATCGTATTCTCGCCCTGCATGTTGATCGGATCACCGTTCGGATCCATACAGAGCAGCATATTCGGGCGAATTTCGCCGCGCCCCGCTTCGATTTCCTTGATTGTCACAATGTATGAACTCGCATCAAGCTGCAGGTTATCCTGAATACGTACTGCGGGCAGAACGTATCCCATATCCTCGGCCAACTGACGGCGCAGCCCCTTGATCTGATCGGTCAGCTTGTTGTTATTCCCGTCGCCCTGAACCATAGGAAGCAACCCGTAACCCAGCTCCAGACGGATCGTATCCATGGCCAAAGCCTTGGAAATCGGCTCTTCGGCAGGGGCAGGGCCGCCCGGCTGCCCCGGTTTCGGCGCAGCAGCAGCATCGGCTTCCTCCTGCGCAGCCAGATTCTGAAAAGACATATACGCAATACCGCCAAGGACAGCCGAAATCACGACAAACGGCAAGGTTGGAATACTTGGAATAAGGCCAAGCGCCAGCATCAGCCCCGACGTCATCGCCAACGCGCGCGGATAACGCCCGAATTGGGTAAAGAGCTCTTGCTCTGCCGAACCTTCAACACCGGCCTTGGAAACAAGCAGACCCGCAGAGACCGAAATAATAAGCGCCGGGATCTGACTGACCAGTCCGTCACCGATGGTCAGGATCGTATAATTTGACGCCGCTTCGGACAGAGACATGCCTTGCGTCAATGTCCCGATAACAATACCGCCGATAATATTGATAAACACAATCAGCAATCCCGCAATCGCATCACCGCGCACGAATTTTGCCGCACCGTCCATCGCACCGAAGAAATTGCTTTCCTGCTCCAGCTTCTGTCGTCGTGCCTTCGCTTCATCCTCGTTGATCATGCCCGCGGACAAGTCGCTGTCGATCGCCATTTGCTTACCCGGCATCGCATCAAGGGTAAAACGCGCTGCGACCTCCGCAATACGCCCCGAACCCTTTGTAATGACAACAAAATTCACAATCACGAGGATCGAGAACACAATCGCCCCGATGATATAACTGTCCTTGATAATGAACGTCCCGAACGCCTCGATAATGCCGCCCGCCGCATCCAGCCCCGTATGCCCGTTCTCCAGAATGAGCCGCGTCGAGGCAATATTCAGACCCAGCCGCAGCGAGGTTGTAATCAACAACACCGTCGGAAATGTCGAGAATTCAAGGGGGCTTTGGATGAACAAAACCGTCATCAGAACGACAACGGCAAACGTAATCGACATCGACAAACCCGCATCCATCATCATCGTCGGCATCGGGATCAGCATAAACAGAATGATCGTAATAATACCAAGCGCGAACAGAACATCGGTGCGCATAATAGGCGCAAGCCGCGAGCCGACAGGTCCCGCCTTAAAAGTATCGTAAGAGCCCGCTACGCCGGAGCGCGGAGTAGTGGGAAGATTGTTCGAAGGACCTTGCGCCATGGAATTATCAGTCGATCAAAAGAAAAACACGAACATGTATGCGGATCGGAGAACCCGAACCATTTCGCCAGTGTACTCTGTGTGGATAGAACATGCAAATCCGTAAAGACTAAATTCCGCGCGCAAGCATAAGGGGACGTGCTATAATATTTTTCATGATTTTTTTGCTGATCTATATCGCGTTGAATATCTATATCCCCGTCGTCACCTGGCAAACCTTCAAGAAAATCCAGAGACGCCGTGGCAAAGAGTTTAATTGGGAACTGAACCAGTGCGTTGACCTGTTTTTGTACTGGATTCTCATTTCCTCCTGCTTCCAGATCGCATTCTTTCATACGCACAGTTTCGGTGTATTCCTGCTGAATACGGGAATGGTTTTGGGATTTATTATTCTGGTCAAAATCGGCACAAACGACTTCGTCTATCACGGCAAAAGCGAGAACACCGAAAGCGCGGCTTGAAGTTTTTTTGGATATCTAGGAGCCTGTGCCGCTCTGCGGAATTTCAGCGCCGCTGTCCTTGTACTGGTTCAACTTGTTCCGAAGCGTACGGATGGAAATGCCGAGGATTTTGGCCGCGTGCGTACGGTTCCCGAGACAGTGGTCCAGCGTGTTCAGGATCATATCGCGCTCGACATCCGCAATCGTACGCCCGATCAAATTCTCGACCGCACCCTGATTTTCTAGCGCAGGGGCTTCCGCTTGCCCATCCGCAGGGCTCGCGCTTTCGGCCTTGGAAACACCGGCAGGGTCGGGGGCTTTGGCCGCTGCTGTTCCTCCGCCGCTCGCCGTGGACAGAGCGCCGCTCTGAACAAAAATAGCATCCGGCTCGACCTCGGCTTCCGCAGAAATCAAAATCGCACGATGCATGGTATTCTCAAGCTCGCGGATATTACCGCGCCACTCACAATCCTTAAGTTTTTCAATGGCTGCGGCTGAAATTTTCTTCGACGCAACCGCGTTGGCCTCCGCATATTTATCGACAAAAAACTGCGCGAGTTTTTCAATATCGGACGGACGTTCCCGCAAAGGGGGCAGGGCAATGTTCACAACATTCAAACGGAAATAAAGGTCTTCACGGAATTCGCCCTTTTGAACCGAGTCCTCTAGGTTGCGGTTGGACGTTGCGATAATTCGCACATCGACTTTGACGTCCTTATTGCTCCCGACACGCGTAATCTCACGTTCCTGAATGGCACGAAGCAGTTTCGCCTGCAGCTGCGGATGCATTTCGCTAACCTCATCGAGCAGGATCGTGCCGCTATTCGCTTCCTCGAATTTCCCGATACGGCGGGCACTGGCACCTGTAAACGCACCTTTCTCGTGCCCGAATAATTCGGACTCCAGCAGATTTTCAGGGATCGCCGCGCAGTTCACGGCAATAAAAGGGCCGCCGCTGCGCTTGGATTTTGCATGAATATGACGGGACATCACTTCCTTACCTGTACCCGACTCACCCGTAATCAAAACGGTCGCCTCTGACGGCGCAATCTTGTCCGCAAGCTTTACAACCGCCTTCATCGCCGGATCCCCGGCAATCATCTGGTTGTTTTCTTCCGTGACGGCTTCGATAATCGCGGCAATCAAATCCGCATCAGGCGGTAGCGGGACATACTCCTTCGCGCCTTCCTGAATGGCTTTAACGGCCGAACGCGCATCCGTACCGATCCCGCATGCTATGACTGGCATATGAATACGTTCGACCTTCAATTTTTCGATAAAGTCACCGATGTTTTGTTTTACATCGACCATCACCAGATCCGCACCTTTTCCATTCATCAAAGCGCCAAGGGCTTGTGCGGTATCTTCACAATGGATAACCTTTGCACCACGCTGCAGGGCAATTTTACCCGCTTGGGAAATATACCCTTCTAGTTGGCCGATAATCATGAGACGCATTTAAGTGAACCCTCGAAAGAAAAAAACTGGTAAATTAGACATAACGCCATCTTTACGATAAGACAACACTCTGCTGTTATAATAAAACGATGACACAAACTAATTATATACCAGCGGATTACGACGGGATAAAGGTTGTTGGTGACCTTTGTGCGCTTCTGGTTGAAGATTTCGGGTCATACGCCAACGTCATTCTTTGCCCGCGCCGCTTGAAAGGCGACTTTGATACGCTTGCGCAAAGCATGGCCGAATACTTTGATCTGCAGGAAGAAGAGATCTTCATAAAATACGCAGAGAAGGAAAAACTCGAAGAATATCGAGAAACCCTGAAAGCCGAAGAGCTATTAGCAGCTTTGGATATTATTATGTCCGATATGGAGTTTTTCCACCATTCAGGCGCACGGCCACATGTGCGCGTTTTGAAAAATTACACCGAAGATGAAACAACACACGACTTTCATGTCGACGGAATCAAACAGGACTTCGACCGTTATATGACCTGTTACAATGCACCCGTAACGCAATTCGTCCGTAACTGCGACGTTGTCGGTGTAGATGGTCACAAAGCATTTACAAGAGACGGCGCACCCGTTTACGAATTCAGGGTAGGGGATGTCTGGAAACAGCGCGTACGGAACAAAACCGGCAGCGGGCTCGGCAAGTTCGTTAAAAACGTCCTGCAGGTTGACCGCAGACGTGCCTTTGTCCATCGCGCACAAAAGTCAACAAAACCGCGTCTTATGTTGGTGGGTGACAAAAGACTGTCGTAAAAAATTAAGCTTAATCGAAATACCGGATCTGATCGGATGGCGGCAGTTCGCTGTTCAAGATCATTTCCAGACTGCGCGGGTTTTCCTGATCAACGATGGAAACGGCGGCCTTCAAAATCAGGTTCTTGATCATCGTCTCATCGGCCGTGTACTTGTCCAGCTTGGCGGCCATCGGCGCCAGAACAATCGTGCCGAGAATTGCGCCGTAAAATGTGGTGAGCAAAGCAATCGCCATCGCAGGGCCGATCGTTTCAGGGTTGTCCAAGTTTGCAAGCATCTGCACGAGTCCGACCAGCGTACCGATCAACCCCATGGCAGGTGCAATTTCGGAGGCACGGCGAAGCATACTTGCCGAACGTTTCTGCCGCTCGATAAAAGATGCGATATCCATGCTCAACATCCGCTCGATATTTTCGCGGTCATATCCGTCCACGACCAGCTGTATCGCTTTTTGAAGGAACGGCTCCTTCTGCATTTCGCCCTCATAATTGGCGAGCGCCAACACACCGCGCTTTCGTGAAACCGTGGCAATATCCATAAGAGATTTAGCCAGCGCGGAAGGCTGTCGTGCGGGTCTGAAAAATGCACTGGCTGCAACACTCCCGCTTGACCTGATCTCATCAAAGGTGAAGGAGATACACGTAGCAGTAAACGTGCCGAGCACAACTATCATGACCGATTGTATATTCAGGAAGTCCGCATCGCTCTGTCCCATAACAATAGCGGCAAAAATAAGCCCGAAGGTGACAACCAAACCAAAAAATGTTGCGAAGTCTGGCTTGGCCGTGGGGGCGGGGATACGGATGACCGGAATCGGAATTGTCGTATCCTGTTGTGCGCTCGCGGGTTCGTTCATAAACCTAGATAATACCGTTAAGTTCTAAAAACAGATCCGGCTAACGCAGGATCACCTTTATTTATTGTTGTGGATACGCAGAAAAGAAAAGTTCAACTACGGTCGGATTTTACAATCTCGGTCATAGTAATACCAAGTTTATCATCAACGATGACAACCTCGCCACGGGCAACGAGGCGGTTATTCACATAAATATCAATAGCTTCGCCGACTTTTCTGTCAAGCTCAACAACCGCGCCACGACCAAGCTTTAGCAACTGGCTGACTTGCATCGTCGAACGGCCCAAAACTGCGGATATCTGTACGGGAATATCATAAATCGCAGTAACATCACCGGCCATCGGCTGTCCGGGGGCAAAACCTTGGTCATCTTGACCAGAGCCATCTTCGGATTGTATCTCGTCCAAATCCATACCGCCGCCTGCCGGGGCGTCATCAAACATATTGTCAACGGCTGCCTGATCGCTATTTTGGTCGTCTTCACTCATACGTCATCTCCAGTTTCGGTCCCCGCGTCATCTGATGTCTTCGGGCTGTCGGCTTTGTTATCTTCATCGTCTTTTGTCTTTTTAACCTTGGCACTTTTCTGCGGGGCATCTTCTGCGTTATCAGAAGTTTCCTTTGATAATTCTTCGCCTTCAGAAGATACCACGTTTTGGGGCTCCTCGTCTTCCGGCGGATCTTCTAACTGTAATTCCAGTTTATCATGTACCCTAATCCCACGCATCGCAAGAGTCTCTTCCAAAATAGAAAAGATGTTCACGGCTATTTTATGCGGATCGTAAGACACGCCGCCGCCTTTCCATTCCATACTGCATTGCGTTCCGTTTAAACTCGGGCAAGCTTCAAGTTCAACACCATCAGAGGTCAGGCCCTGTTCCTGAAAAAACTTTTGCGCCTGTTCAAGCAGGGCAGGCGAGACCTTAACGGTAATCTGTTTTGAAGGCTGATGTTCAGCAATAACTTTTTGGATAACGGCCTTCATGTCTTCAAGCCCGTATGTCTCGGCAAACATGGGAAACGTCTTGCCGTAAATCGAGGTTGCGAGATGCACGGCTTCTGCTTCATACAAATCTTGTCTTTCGTCTTCCGCGGCAAACAGCATATTTGAATGCTGGCGGATGTTCTGCATTAGGGCAAGAACCTGACGCATGATACTGTCCTGACTTTCCTGAAAGCCGTCTTTCTTGCCGTTGGAATATCCCTCCTGTCTGGCATCCTCCAGTTCCTCCGCCGTGAATTCCTTCGGCGGCGGTTTTTTCCTGCCGCCGGCTCCGTCACGATCGAAATCATGCAAATTCTGAAAAAATGAAGTCTCTTTTTTCTGGTTCACGCGTGTGTTACCTCAGGCAGATTTCGGTTAATAGATCATTTCGTCTTCTTCGCTGCCCGTAGATATCACGATCTCGCCGCGGGCTTCGAGATCCTTGGCAACATTAACAATGTATTGCTGAGCTTCTTCAACATCCTTCAGGCGTACAGGTCCCATCGCGGCCATATCTTCTTTCATGATTTTCGCCGCACGCTCTGACATATTGGAGAAGAAGAGATCGCGCATGGTCTCCGTCGCACCCTTGAGCGCAATCGGTAGTTTTTCTTTGTCTGCCGCACGGATAAGAGTCTGCACGGACGCAGGATCCAGCTTGGAAAGATCCTCGAATGTAAACATAAGACTTCGAATTTTTTCTGCTGAATCGGGAATGCTGCGTTCCAATTCTTCCATGAAGCGGGACTCGGTCGAACGTTCCATATTGTTGAAAATCTCGGCGATCAACTCGTGACTATCGCGTCTTTGTGTTCGTGCAAGGTTAGACATAAACTCTTTACGCAAAGTCTTCTCGACCTCATCGAGAATTTCCTTTTGCACGGTCTCCATGCGCAACATCCGCTGGATAACCTCTATGGCAAAGTTTTCCGGCATCATACCCAGAACACGCGCTGCATGGTCCGTCGATATTTTCGACAAAACAACGGCGACCGTCTGCGGATACTCTTTCTGCAGGAAGCTTGCAAGAATTTCCTCATTCACATTCGTGAGTTTCTCCCACATCGTCCGCCCCGCAGGGCCACGGATTTCCTCCATAATGCCTTCAATTTTATCATCACTTAGCCCGGCTTTGATCAAAAGGCGCTCGGTACTATCTTGAGAGCCAACAAGCGAGTTGGTGGAACTCATCTGTTCGGCAAAATCTATGAACAAACGCTCAATGATATTCGGTCCTATCCGGCCAAGGTTCGCGATAATTTGTGAAATTTCAAGAATCTCATCATCATCCATATGCGAAAAAATCTTCGAAGCCTGCTCTTCACTCATGGAAAGCAGGAGAATGGCGGCTTTCTCAGGGCCCGACAACGATCTGTAATCTTCTCTGACGCGCATCTGACCCTTACTCCTGCGTCATCCAGTTACGGATGACCGAGACCGTTTCGGCCGGATAATTATCGACGATTTCTTCAACCTTCTTAATGGTCGAAGCCTTCACTTTACCTTCAACCCCTTGAATATCAATCAGGGTTTCTGGCTCCTCGCTGCCGCCTTGGGCCTGACCCGTATCTCTGCCGCCGCTATCGGTTGGAGCCGCCAGCGCAGGGTTGGATGGTGTCGCCGATATCATATCTGATGCCTGTGCAGGACCGGAAGAGGGCGCAGGCGCAGAACCGGATGCCGCGAGCAACTTCTTTATCATCGGTTGCAGAACAAGCAAGGCAACCAAAATCATCATAATGGACACAACAATCAGTTCCGCCGCATCAATCAGGTCACTTTTCTCAAATCCAAACAAATAGCGCTCGTCAACGAATTCTTCGGCCGTGTCGATATCGGCAAACTGCAGATTGGAAACCTGCAGAGAGTCGCCACGTTCTTCGTCCAGCCCGACAGCCGAACGCACAAGAGCACTGATTTGCTCCAGCTCTTCTTCCGAGCGCGGAACATAAACCTCTTCACCTTCTTCGTTCGTCTCGTAACGCCCGTCTACAAGAACCGAAACGGATAGCCTGTTCACACTATAGTCTTGACGAACAACACTGCGGATGGTTTTGCTAATCTCGTAATTTGTAACCTCTTCAAGTCGGTTGCTCTCCGCCGATGGCTGCTCACCAAGCAAAAGATCGGGATTCACACCCGGCAAGTTATTGCCAACGGAAACATCCTCATCAGGTGCTTCACGCTCGGAACTGCTTTCCTCGGTTACTTGAGAGGAGCGCAAAACCTGACCTTCAGGATCGTAAAGCTCTTCATTTGTACTGATACGGTCAAAATTCATATCCGCCGTCACAATCGCTGTCACCTTACCGGGCCCGACAACACGGCTGACCTGATCCTCGATTTTACGAACAAGGCTGGTCTCATAATTCTTGCGACGCTCTTCGCCTTCGATAGACGTCAGATCGACGTCATCACCGCTGCCTTGAGCTAATAAATTCCCGTTGCTGTCAATCACGGACACGTTACTGGGTTTTAGCGTTGCCACCGATGATGCAACCAAGGACTGGATAGAAGCAATTTGCTGACGCCCAAGAACGACGCTGGAATGAACACCAAGAAATACACTAGCTGAGGCTTCGCGATTTTCACGGCTGAACAATTCCCGTTTCGGTAAAACGATATGAACACGCGCACTACGGATATTATCAAGTGAACTGATCGTTCTGGCCAATTCGCCTTCAAGCGCACGGGTTTGATTGATGTTCTGGACAAAATTCGTCGTCCCGAAACTGGATTGCTTATCGAAAATCTCATAGCCCATGGAGCCGCCGTTCGGCAGGCCTTCCTCGGCCAGCAACATGCGGGCACGGCCGACCTCATCACCCGGCACGACAACCCGCGATCCGTCGGACGAAACTTCATAAGGAATTTGTAATTCTTCAAGTTTAGCCGTCACGGCACCTGAGTCTGTAACCGTCAGATCGGCATAAAGCAGTTTCATGTCCGGGGTGGAGACGCGCAAAGAGACATAAACAAAGAAAACCAATAGCCCGAGAACAATCGCGGCCATCATCCCCAAACGGGCGGGCCCTAATTGCTTCAATGTATCCACAAAGCTACTCACGCCAGTAAAACCTCAAAAGCAAAACCTCACATTACAACTGCTAGAACCCCAAAGAGGACAGGGGTAGCCCAAAAGACCAAACCACTCGCTAAAAAGCGATATGATTCCAAATTACGCTAGAATTAACCGTCTGGCAAATATTCTGGCGCAATCAAGATTATAATAATTCCAATAACACCTTATAACTATTTGAAGTCCCTGAAAAGAGTCATATTTACTCCGATATTCGCGCCGTATCGAAAAAAATTGCCATAAAAACAAGAATTTTGTTGTAATACAAAAAACTATTACTTTTTGTTTACACGAATTTAAGCAATTTTATTGCATAAATGTTTTAATATTAAGAAGTTTATACTTGAGAATACATCAGTAAATTCTAATTTTTTACTTTTACTTAACAAATAAAAGAAGCTTATAGTTTTAATTGGACTTGCATAAAAAGTTTTCTACAAGAAAATATACTGTGAATATTTGCTATTTGCTTGACTTTTTGCGCGAATTTTCATATCATTATATTAGTGTATTGTGCCTAAATTATGTGTAAATTCTACTTTTAATTTCAGGCACTTAATTTGGAACGAGATTATGATTGAAGCTGTAAACTCATCATTATCAAATGCGTCGGTTCTGCGGGCTCCCGCGGAACAGGTCAGTACGCAACGTTCTCTATCATCAAATCCCGCGCGTCTTCAGGAAGCTGCTGAAACATCTATTGACGTACCCAAGGCACCCTACATAAGCCCTTATGTTGTTGTTGATTTGGACTACAATACAGCTGTTCTTCAAATTCGTGACTCCGATACCGGAGACGTTTTGACCCAGTTCCCATCTGAATCACGGTTGCAGGCCATACAAGCCCAAAGTCTTAGAGAGGGACAGCAAGCGGCTAGAACGGAATCCTCTCAGGATACAACAGCTGCACAAGAGGTGGTTGCTGAAAATTCTGCCCCCCCTGAGCGTGCCAATACATCTGATATCATCACAGTGCAGGAAGTGACATCCTCACAACCCGCAAACAGCCCACAAGTGGCGACCGCTGCGCTTGCAGCAAGCCAATCTTCAGGTACACAGTCGTCCGGAAGCATTAGCGTTCTGGCCTAAGATCATCGTATTTTATAAGATTTGCTAAAAAGAGCAGGGATTATCCCTGTATATCAGTGTTGCCCGAGCTCTCGGATACTTGAGCATCCGTCGGGGTAGCAGTTTGCTGAGCCTCACCACTTTTTTGATTTACCAATAAACCAGCCGCAACCTCTTTATTGATATTGACAAGAACGTTGAGTTTTTCCTTTTGCGGGTCGGACAGAATTTCCATCTCGCGCTTAAAAATAAAATTCGCAAGATTGATGATGTTGCTCCGTAGGTCATTAGGGCGGGATCCTTCCGGGTTTTCTAACGCGGTATCATAGAAAAGCATCCAGATCTGGCGATTATACTTTAACGTCGCCTCAAGAATTTCCTTATCCGCATTATCCCAGTTGTTTTGCAAATCCTGAATCATGCGCGCGGACTTAAGCAAAACCCGTCCTTCCAGCTCGCGCTGGTCGGGCGTGTTCTTTTGTGCGTTTTGGTCGTACGCACCGGCAGCTTTGGCATAGGGATTATTCTTATTTGGTGGCATTTTCCAGCAATTCTCTTTCGTGTTCGATCAGTTCCTTGGCTTTCTTCAGAGCCTTGTAATATCGGCCCGACATAATTTCGTCATTAATTTGCATAAAGAAAATTGACGATGTCGGCGCTGCAGATTGTACTTCTTTGACCATGGAAAAATACCGCTTGTGGTAGTCTTTTGGATTGCTGGCCAAATACATACACTGAATGATGAAATAGATGCGCTTGCACGGGGTGTCAGCATCTTCCTCTCTCATCACATCCTTTTCACGCAGAATAGGGGCATCTCCGGCTATATGGAGCTTTGCCCTCTGTGGCCCGTTCGTAATCACGGCCTCACCGATCAGAATTTTTTCTTCAGGTTTCAGGTCAATTACAAGTGCCATGGAATACTTCCTTTGTCTAAATTAGCGTTCTGCCAATCGAATTTTTTCAAATCCTATCATAGCAACTAAATCTTGATAAATGGTTATTCGAACACGTGAGCGCATTCCCCACATTTTACTTTTCCTAATAAAGGGCGGACGCATAAAAAAAGCCGGCAAAAAAATCGCCGGCTTTTTGTGAAATATGTATCGGTAAGATTAGAACAATCTCAAAACGGCCTGCTGTGACTGTGACGCCAAGGACAAGGATGTAACACCCAATGTTTGACGTGTCTGCAGAGCAAGCAGGTTTGCACCTTCCTCGTTCTGGTCGGCGACGATAAGACGGTCCGCACCTTCTTCGAGGTTGTTAATGGTGTTTGTCGTGAAGTCTTCACGGGTCTGGATAATGGCCAGGTCATTGGCAATAGAGTTACCAAAGGCCCGAACGGTATCCGTTGCGGCAAGAACTTCTGCTAACGCACCGTCAACACTATCGATCCGTCCGAAATTAGCTTCACTAATATTCAGACCACTCGCTGTGAAGGTGACACCTTCCGTGATCAGGGAGCTTGTACGGTCTTCATTGAAGAACGTCGTCAGGTCATCCCCGTTCAGAAGGTTTGTGCCTCGATAACCGGAGTCAGCAACTAACTGATCGATCTGAGCCAGAATATTATCATATTCGGATTCCAGATCGGCCAACTCGCCCGCTGCAGAACCAAGAATAAGGTTCTCAATCTGGGCGTTTGCCGCTGTGCCGGATGTAAGGGCAGTCGTACCAAAGCCAAGATTCAATGCATCGTTGGCAGTCGCACCTTCGAAGCCGATCTGCACGCTGTTGACGCTGGAGTCAATCGCACGGATCTGGATCTGTCCACTCTCATCATCAAACGTAGCCTCAACAAGCTCGTTCAAGCTTGTATTGGTGTTGATTGTGTCGATGAAGCTTTGGATCGTTGCACCGTTAAGCGTGAAGGATACAGCCGTACCACCGTTGATTCCGATAGAGAATTCGTCACCAGCAGCGTTAATACCCGTGTTCAGCGCAGCACCGGCAGAATCGGTTAGCGCAGAAATCAGGTCGCTTCGTTCCGCCAGATCACCAGCCGCCTCGAAGAGAGCGAAAGATGTCAACGAAGGCGAAGCCAGGGCTGTAAGCTCGACATTGTTCGTACCGTTACCACCGTCTGCACGGATCAAGGCCTGATCACCAAAGCCAAGCGCTTGCGCCAGACCAAGGTTACCGGCATCTGTTGCCGCAGCAGAAGCGAAGTTGATACGAACATCACCACCATTCAACGAACGGATCTCAAGCTGACCTTCGTCATCAAGACGTGCTTCAACCTGACGGTCGGCCAAGTTGTTGTTGTCATTGATTTCGGCAATGATCTGCTCGATAGAATCGTTGGTATTGAAGGTGATGGTCAAGTCCTGTTGACCACCGTTACCGGTATCAAAGTCGACAAGAGCACCGGCTGTTGCAGAATCAGGGTCTGTAACAGAGATAACGATTGTATCACCATTGGCAATACCGTTAAGGGCTGTAACATCCGTGGTTCCGCTCAGGTCTCTAGTTCCATTGACGCGGGCTTCAGCTTGACCTCCAGACAAAGCATCACGAGCCTGCGTTGCAACGGAGTCAGCTTGCTCAACAAGACTAAGCAAGGACGTTACACCGTCGTCAGCGGCCTGGATGGCTTGGATGGATTGTCCAATTCCGTCAAGCAAACGGCTCAAGTCACTCGCGCGGTTATTAAGACTTTGGGCAGCAAAAAAGTTCTGCGCATTGTCCAACGCGGAGTTAACTTCAAGACCTGTTGCAAGTCGAAGTTGTGTTTGGTCAATAAGGGACTGGGTATTTTGCAGCGAGAGCAAGTTATTACGTAGCGCTGCGGTTAATACTACATCAGAAGACATAGCAACTCTCCTTTCCTAGGGTTAGTACCGAAAAATCCTCTTTCGGCTTACATATCAGAATAGTACCACTTACTTAAAATATAGTTAAACGTTTATTTAATTCGAAAAAAACTAATCTGTGTAAAGATTTAGACTTTTTTTCTCACACGTCCGCGGTTACGCTTGATGACTGGGAATCACAGCAGTTTTTAAAGGTCGGAATTTTGATATGAGTGCTAAAAATACAGCAAAACAGTCTTTAATGTCTCAAAAAACAAAGAGAAAGCGGGGGAGCGGTCGCCTGAAAAAAGACATCGAAAAGCTGGAAAACGAATACAAACGCAAGAAAGACCCCAAAAAACTCGCTAAACTCGGCATGCTTTATTACAAGTTGGGTGATCTGGCCTCCGCGCATACCATTTTTTCGATGGGAATCCGCGATATGCCTGAAAATCCCGACAATTATCGCGGGAAAGCCGACTGTCTGGTCGTAAACGGGCAGGAAAAGGAGTCGCTTGAATACTATCGTATGGCGCTCAAAATTGACCCCACACACGAAAAAACTATTACGGCCTTCGGAAATGCCCTGATGAACCTTAATATGTTCGAGGATGCCGCCCAATTGTTCGAGGCCGCCCTGAAACAGGAAGATTCCGCAGAAAACAACAACAATGTCGGCGTTCTGCTGTTCAAAACCAAACACTTTAAGCAATCCGCCGTCTTTTTCCAGAAAGCAGTCGAAAAAAAGCCCAAAGACAAGAATTACCAGACGAACTACGCCCGCGCCCTGTTCCGGAACGAACAATTTAACGAAGCGTTCTTTGCGCTTTATAAGGTCCTCAAACTCGACCCGCAGGACAATTTCATCAAATCCCAGCTCAGCTCCCTCGGCCGCCACCTGAATATTCCCGTCTACTCGCAGGAATTGAAAGATGCGATGATGGCGTGCCTGAAAACCGATAACATCGAACATCAGAATTTCTCGGTTTCATGGTTAAAGCTGTTTCTCCTCGATCCTGAATTCGAGCATATCCACAAACTCACCCGCATCCATGACTATGAGGAATTCAGCAAGCAAGCCGATTTCGAAAACTTGATCAATCTGCTCTCCGATGATTTCTGCAGCTACGCGCTCCGCCTTGTCTATAATCAGGCTGTAGACTACGAAATCACGCTAAAAAACACGCGCCGGATGATCCTTGATTTCATTACGGAAGGAAAGGATGCAGACACTAAGGACGATTTCCTGAAAACCCTGCTAAAGGTCACATGCGCAATGGGCGAAAACGGATTTATGCACGAATACCCGTGCTCGGTCTCCGAAGCGGAGGAGGGCGCACTTAAAATACTGGAGCAACAAATCGAAGACACGAAGGACGATCCGCGCGCCTGCGCCCTGCGCATTGCCATCCTGTCCTGCTACCGCCCCCTTTATAAGGAAAGCGCGGAGATCATCGAACTGGCAAAATCCCTCCCATCTTCCATGCACAGTTTCTGGCGCAGCCTGATCACCCTGCAAATCGAAGAGCCGCAGGAAGAAGCCCGCCTGCGCGACACCATCCCCGCACTGGGCAGCCTCAAGGACGAGGTCTCCTTGAAGGTTCGCGAACAATACGAGGAAAACCCGTACCCCCGCTGGCGCTACACGAATGCGCAGGTGGATGAGAGCAAGGGCTATCACTTCAAAAAACCCTTTGAAATCCTGATCGCCGGCTGCGGCACGGGCAAACAGGTGCTGCAGGAACGCTTCATGTACCCGTACGCAAACATCACGGCCGTGGATTTGAGCCTCTCCAGTATTTCCTACGCCAAACGAAAGGTGGAGGAACTGGGGCTGGAGCGCATTAGCTTCCACCATGCCGATATCCTTGAACTCGGACAGCTCGATAAAAAATTCGACTTTATTATGTGTTCGGGCGTTCTTCACCATATGGCCGACCCCGAAGCGGGGCTGAAGGTGCTTGTCTCGCTGCTGAAAGATAAGGGGATGATGAATATCGGCCTCTACAGCGAACTCGCCCGCGCCACCGTGGTGCAGCTACGCGACCTCGTCGCCGAGCGCGGCTGGAACCCCACTCCCGAAGGCATCCGCGACTTTCGCGATTATATTGCCGGACTGCCCGATGATCACGAACTACGCTACGTCACGCGCTGGCGCGATTATTACTCCATGTCAATGGTGCGCGATTTAATCTTCCATGTGCAGGAACACCGCTACACCTTCCTCCAACTGGATGAGATGTGGAAACGTCACGGCCTGTCCTTCGTGGATTTCTCGTTCATCTTCCCCGATGTGCTGGGCAATTTCATCCGTAAATACCCGGGGCAGGAAAACTTCCGTGATTTCAGCAAATGGCACGAATTCGAAAAGATAAACCCGGGCAGCTTCACCGCCATGTACCAGATGTGGCTCTGCAAGGACGCCGCGCTGGAGGGCATCCTCAACGGCCCGAAAATCTACAACGCACTAGATGTTTAAAAATCACCAGATACTGATACGAATAAACACATTCGGATCACCGTCTTTGGCATAGATATCAATCATGCAATTAAACAACATATCCTTATGGCAAGTATCGTCACTAATCTGAGGGCGGTTGGCAAAGAAATACTGAAAACCTTCCGCCTGATACCCCCAAATAGTTGAGATTCTGTCTTTTATCTCTTTCTGTGAAGGAGGAGAGGCCTGATAACTCTCTGTATGATAAGGGAAAAAGTCAGGATTGCTCTCAAGCACACCTATATCAAAACCCTCATCCAGTTTGATCCACCAATCGCCTTCAGGTTCGATAAACTTGTAAGGAACACTTGAATAGACAACATCATACGTATTCGCTTCAAGAACTTTCTCAACCAAGGCTGTTTGTGTTGCTAAAGCATACTGGTGTTCGCCGTAAATTTTGTAATAAAAAAGAGCAAAGGTAGAAATTATAAACAGCATGCCTGCTGTCAATAAGCAGCACATAAACTTTTTTATAATGGCTTTCTCGCTCATCTTCCCCTCCAAACAAACACGACTATACAACCATCCCGCTCTTGCCGCGAGAGGAAAGGGTTGATACAACGAAAGGGATTTCTCCAAAGAGATCAAAAGGCGGACGCACCGGGAGTTTTTCAAACAGTTGGAGAGAAAACCCGGTGCGCCCCTTGTTCTGCGGATATGTTCCCATCCTGGGACATGTGCCCCGCAGTCGTCGAAAACCGTCCTTGAAAGTTAGGGATGCCGGGTAGCGTTCCAAGTTCGGTTTTCTAAAAGGTAAAACTCACTGATCTATAAACTTATCTGAGCTGTAAAAGTTCCTGCGTCATCTGGTCGACGGTGTTAATAACCTTCGTCCCCGCGGAATACGCCCGCTGCGCTACAATCAGGAGCGCAAACTCGTCCGCAAGGTCAACGTTGGAGTTCTCAAGCGTTGACGGCTCGAGGAAGCCCGCGCCACCCGTTCCCGCTTCACGAAGGTTTTCCTCCCCCGAGTCTTCCGTTTCGGTATACGCCGTACCCGATACCTCGTTCAGGCCGTTCGCATTCGCAAACGTCACCAGCGGAAGTTTGTAAAGGCGGGTCGTCGCACCGTTAGAGAACTGCGCAATCACAAACCCTTCACGGTCAATCTGAACACCCGTTCTCAAACCAAGCTCCGCACCGTTCTGATCGGAGAACAAAACCGTATAATCCGAAGAGAACTGGCTGAAACTGGAAATATCAATGTCGATATCCTGCAATTCCGAACCGTTCCCCCAGTCGATATTCGCAAGTTCGAGGTCGATTTCGCCTGTCCCGTCTGAAAGCGCGTTTAGTGACCCGTCACCGTTGAAGTTTAAAAGACCGATTGTAAGTTCGTTACTGTTCGGATCAACAACGCGAACCTGCCACCAGCCACGGGAGTTGTAGCCCGGATCACCCGGCACAAATTGCAGGGCAGGGAACTCACCGGCGGAGTAAGGCGGTGAGTCTGTAGACGCACCGTTGGAATAGGTTCCCGCCGTTCCGATATCATCGGAAGTGTACGTACCTGCGGTCAAACCCAATTCGGTCAACGGTGTACCGGATGTGTTGGCGATTGTCACAGTCTCAGTGCCAGCGATAAAGTCGTTGTTTTGAATAACCAATTCGCCGTTATTCCCGAGAAATGCCGTCGCGTCCGCCAAACCTGCATTGATCTCGTTAATAATATCACCGATCGTAACCACAGCCGTACCGGCACCGCCGGCACCGCCGCCGTCATCAATCTCAAGCGTAATGGTTGTCGTGCCGTCGCTGACCGTAAATTCATCACCGTCAGCCAGACCGAGATCCGCGACCAGTTCATCTGCAGCCGTCGAGCCGCCGATTGCCGAGAACGCCGTCGCTTGCGGGCCGTAGGTTTTTACAAATTCGAAGGTAATGCTCTGCGGATTACCGAGCGTATCATAAACCGTCAGACCCCGTGTAAAGTCCGCCGCAGCCGTAGTGGCTGTTGTAAAGTCAGAGTCCACTTCCGCCGCATCAAGGTTGATACCCAGGTCCGCCGTTGTTGTCGGACGCGTCAAACCGCCGAGGAAGGCAACGTCAATCGGAACAAGCGATGTAAGGTCCCCCTGGTTGGCCGGAAGATTTCCGTCCACGTCAATTGGCCAGCCGTAAAGGAAGAACCCCGCGGAGTTTCTTAAGAACCCTTGCGAGTCTTCACTGAATTGACCGTTCCGTGTGTAAAGAAATTCCGTCAATGCGGAGTCTGTAGAATCTCGTTTGACGGCAAAAAAACCGTTCCCCGATACGGACGCATCCGTTGAGGACGCGGACTGCGAAATCGGTCCCTGTTCGGTAACTTTTTGTATCCGGTTAACCGTCACAGTACCCGGTGAATACCGCGAGCTGTTTGTTTCTGTCGTGACAAGACTGAAGAATGAGGCTTCGGCACGCTTAAAACCTGTCGTGTTGATGTTGGCAATATTGTTCGAAATAATCGCCGTGTTCTGCGATTGTGCGGACAATGCCGACACACCCGTGAACAATGCTCCAAAAAGTCCCATTTTACTTCTCCTTACTCTGGTTAAACTGTTTGTTCTCTATATCCACGCCAGTCCTTAACTATCCGTGGTTCCTGTATCAGAGCCGCTATCTTCACCGTCACCGGAATCATCCGATGCGGTTTGCAAAGGCTCACTTGCATTAATAATATTCCCGACGGAAACCGCACGCTCCCCGACCAGCAGATAGGTCAGTCCGTTCTGCGTTTCGATCCCGCGCACATGCCCCGTGACAACTGTTGAGGTATCAAGGGCTTGTCCTTCGGCATCCAAAGCATCAATCGAAATGGAGTAGGTGCCGGGCTCAACCGTTCCGCCGCCTTTGTGCGAACCGTCCCATGTAAACGCTTCAACTCCTTCATCGTCACTGACTTGCTGCGAGTAAACGAGCTCTCCGTCTTCGGCATAGATATTGACCGTGGTGCTTGAGGCCACACCATCAATGGCATAACTGAATTCAACCGGCTTCGATCCGTCGTAATAAACTTCGGAACTCAGGTAACTGACATCCAGCCCGACATAATTCAAAGAGGTCGAGAAAGATGTACCCAGACCCAGAGAAACCAAATCATCAAGTTTCTGGTTTGTATTGATTTGTTGCTCAACGCCCGTAAAGGCAACAAGCTGGTTTGTAAATTCCGTCGTATCCATCGGAGACAACGGATCCTGATTTTGAAGCTGAACGGTAAGCAAATTTAGAAATTCGGAAAAATCTTCCGCAAGCTGAACAGTAGAGCTTTGCGTTGCCTGCGCGGAATTAATCGCGCTTTGTACGGTGACATCACTAGCCATAATTTTGCTCCTTCCACTTCATTCTTTAGACCAGCACGTTGTAATGCATGCGGCCTGTACGCGGGTCAATCTGCCAATCCATAGTGGCCTCGACCAGTTGGGCGTCTTCACTCTCGCCGGACGAAGACCCTGTCCCGCCCTGATCATGACCGCCGCCGCGCTTGTTATCTTGGTTAAAATCAAATCCTTCATCCGCCAGAGCAAACTCCAGAGAGCCGCCGTCTGTCTCCAGCCCCGCATCATTCAGCGCTTTCTCAAGCATATGCGCATCACGTTGCAGCATCATAAATGTCTCGGGCTTTTCAGCAGTCAAAACAACCTTGCTGGAATTGTCGCTATTAAGGCTCATTTTCACTTCCACACGACCCAGCTCCGGAGGGTCAAGCTGAATGCGGATGCGGGTGTTCTCTTTACCCGTGCCGTATTTCTGGATGCTTGCCATAACGGTCTGTGTTGCGGGATGTGGCTGTGTTGCACTTTGTGCTTGTGTCACAAGACTGCTGACTGTCGTAGTTGTCGAGATATGCGCTGCGCCTTGTTGGGGCAGGGCACCGTTAAAACCGAAAATTCCGTTGGCTTGTGAAAACGTCAAAGCGCCATCTGTAGCAAGAAATGCCGTAAGCGAAGTCTGGCTTTGAGAGGACGAATGGGAAGAGCTTTCACCGCCACTACTGCCTGTTCTTGCAGCCAGAAGCGCATCACGGAACTGACCGGAATTCCGATCACCTGAAGCGTCCTGACCTGCAGCCGCCGCACGCCCGTCCAGCGTATATCTGTAATCATAGCGCTCGGATTGCTGATGCCCGATTTGATTGATCTTGTCCGCACTGATCAACTGTTTTCGCGCACTGACCTGCGGATCGGGTTTGACCAACGCGGCTGTCTTGCTAAGAATATCGTTCAACAGAGCCAACTCGTTGAAATTCTCTTCCTCGTCCAGTGCCTTGGCCAACTGGTCTTTTAAGGCCTGCAATTCATCCGCACTCAAATTGGACGTCAGAACAAATTTGTCCGAGCTTAACAAAGCACGAAGGGCTTCCAGCTTGTCCGATAAGAGTGAGAGCAGATCGGCAGTCTCCGAAAGCTTCTCCACCTCATCCGCCATCAAAAGTTCGTCGCCTTTTTCTTCGCCATCTGTATTAATGATGCCCGAGAGCAAACTCAAAAGCGTATCAAGCGGTGTTTGGTCATTATCTTGGCTCTCACTGCCGTCCAGTACCAAAGGCGCATCATCACGGGCTTTATCCGTGTCGGAGGCGGTATCGAGAACCTGCGCGGCAATGTCTTCCAGAAGTTTGCTGATATCCGCGCGCAAATCTTCAATATCCTGCGAACCGCCGTCACCTCTGACATCCGCTGAGAGATTATCTTTCGAACGCTGGCTCGTGACCGCATCGCGAACATAATCGGAAAAAGCTTTTTTCTTCTCTGCAACGTTGGAGGGGTCCGTGTCGGCAGTTTTTGTAACAACTTTATTCTCTTGCTGCGTTTGTTTCGTTTCAAAACTTTCCCGTGCGGCAGACTGCGACGCCGACTGGTCATTTGCCGGTGTTTGAATCTCCTTGAGGAGGAGGGGAGCAGAAAAGGTAAAGTTTGTGTTCATCGTCCGCCTTTAAAAAAAATTATGCCGTTTCACTAATGCCTGAAGAAATGCGGCGCCCTTGCAAGCTGTCACTCATCTTCCCGTTTTGTCCGTAGCTGTAGGATTGCTTGTTACGTGCCTCACGAATGGCCGCATTGCGGATCGTATCGCCAAGTCTCTCTGTGCAGCGTTGCATGCGCTCCAGCGCTTCCAGATTTCTGCTTGTCAGATCGGAAAACCTTGCATGTGTCTCTTTCAATTTGCGGCGGATCTCTTCCGGCGCTGCCTTAATCTCGTCCTTACGGTCGATCATATTCACCATAACGGTCTGATAGGCACGCGCAGCAATAGCCTTTTTCTCCTGATGCTCCAGAAAGCCATTGCCGTCGGCAGCATCCAGAATCATGATTTCCTCGCTGTAGATATCGGCAAGGTCGTCAATGATGGCGATCATCTCTTCAATCGCCGTAACAATATCCGTCTTCTTGTTGTTGCCTGGTTTTGTATTCATCACAAACCTCCTATGCGCCTTGACCCTGTTGCCCCGCAGCCTTTTCGGCTTCGCGTGCGGCGTCCTGAGGGAACTCCGCGCGCTGGCCGATTTCCTGCGCGGTAAACAAAGTGGCTTTCGTATTCGCCGTTGCTTTCTGGCGAATACGACCAACAATCAGATTGTTGCTTTCTGATTTTTCTTTTAGCTCAGTCTGCAGAGCCTCCAGCTTCTGGATTAAACCCTTATCCGCGCCGCGAAATTCTTCAATTCGTCTGCGAAATTCCTGCGATGCCTCCTGATAACGTACGGCAATCTTTTCCTTGTCCTGCTGCGTAAACGCAAATTGCAGCATGTCATTCGTCACGAGATGCTGCGTTTCCTGTTCGGCCATATCACGAAGCGCCGTTGTCAGGCGGATCAACTCGCGTAAGGCGTGGTTAGGGTCATCCGGCAGAACGGATTTTCCCTGTGTGTCTTGTTTCTGTTGTGTCTGTCTCATGAAACAGTCCTCTCTTTTTACTCTAATGCTACCGGGCCGTCGCTAGCGCCGCCCCATCCCTTAAACTCATTGTGCCTTTACATCGTTCGGTTTGACGTAAGGCGTTACTTCTTCCGCATACTGCGTGTCCTGCAGGCGCAACAATTCCGCCTTAACGTGTGATGCAAGTCCTATGCCGTTTCCGCGCGTGGCAATGTCTTTCCCGTATTCCTGCAACAAAATTCCGCGGAAAATCTCCTCGCCTTTGCCGCCACCGAACAATCCGTCCGTACTGATCCCTTCAAACATAGGTTTCATCATCTCGGTCATAAACACGGCTTCGAAATCGCGGGAAAGCTCGTCAATTTTTTCAAGATTTCTGATGGCCTTCGCATTGTCCGTAACGCGCGCAGCATCCATCTGCGAGAGCTGGATCATGGCGGTATTCGTCTGCGGCATCAGGTTATCCATCACATCACCTCGATCTCGGCCTGCAATGCGCCGGCCGTTTTGATGGCTTGAAGAATAGTGATGATATCGCGCGGCTTTACACCGAGCTTATTTAATCCTGTCACCAACTCCTGCAAGGTCACACCGGACTCCAGAATGGCAAGTTGCACATCTTCGCCTTCATTGACGGAAACATCGGAGCGGGGGACAACAACCGTCTGTCCCTGATCTGCAAACGGATTGGCCTGAGACACTTGCGGCGTTTCGGTAATCTTCAGCGTTAGACTGCCTTGCGCAATCGCAACCGCACTGACCCGTACATCCGCACCCATAACAACTACGCCCGAACGTTCGCTTATGACGACTTTAGCGGGTTGATCGGGCTGGATCGGAAGAAGTTCGACATCGGTAATCAAATCGACAATCGTGCCGTCATAATCGGCGGGTCGGTTCAAAACCACACTTGCAGAATTCTCGGCCTTCGCTAGCTGCGTGCCTGTAAAACCGTTTATCGCCTGTGCAATGCGGCGGGACGTTGTAAAGTCCGGATTACGAAGCGCCAGCCTGACTTGCTGCAACTCGGCTAAATCAAAATTAATCTCGCGCTCAACAATCGCACCGGATGGAATACGCCCCGACGTCGGAACGTTCTGTGTCACGGATTCTGCCGCACCCTCGGCCGAGAAGCCCGCGATATGAACTTCGCCTTGCGCAACGGCATAAACTTCACTGTCCGCACCCAGAAGCGGCGTCACAAGAAGCGTTCCGCCCTGCAAGCTGCTCGCATCACCAAGCGCGGAAATATTGACATCTATTCGTGAACCCTGATTCGTAAACGGCGGCAATGTCGCCGTCACCATCACCGCGGCCACATTGCCCGTATTCATATTCTCACCGCGCACACTAACGCCCAAACGCTCCAGCATCGCGATCAGGCTCTGCTCCGTAAACGGAGAATTACTCAACCCGTCCCCCGTACCGTTCAGACCGACCACAAGACCGTATCCGACCAGTTGGTTTTCACGCACGCCTTCGACATCAACAATATCTTTGATACGTGATGTCTTGGCGTACGCGTCAGTATTCAAGTTTACATAGGAGGAGAAAAAAAATGCTCCGGCCACCATTGCGAATCTTAGAATCCTCAAGGACGGTGACCGGAAACCCACCGTTTTGGTTTTGTGGCCCGCTTCCTGCTTGGAGGAGGGGCTCGTTTTTTTAGGTTTGAATGTCGTTTTTAACATCTATTGCTACCACTGCTTCAGATATGCTGCCGCCTAACGGCTGCGCTAAGTTTACGACCGGATAACGTTCAACGATTTTTAAGTGGTTTTACGCTACCCGACTGAGATACTTGCGAGTGGCGTGCCAGTTTCTAAGGTATTGGAATCAAAGGGTTTCAGCGTGCAGATATAATATCCACAGAGGGCGGGGGACAGTTTTGCCGCAAGAACCTGATATCACTAGGCAATTCTTTCCGACTTGCAACACCCCCCGTGCAGGGCATAAAATTAAAGACATGGGTTAACCATAAAAAATAAAGGAAAAGGCGCATGAAAGTCGAAGGCCCGAAAAAATCCCAATCATCCTCAAAAACATCAAAAAAATCGTCCACCTCTGCGGACAGCACAGATTTTAGCCAATATATTAACAAGGGCAGCAGCGAATCAGCCTCCGTCTCAACCAATAACGCAATCAGCAAGGTTGATGCCCTTCTTGCGGTTCAGGCCGCCGAAGACCCGACCGAACGCGCAGCGCGCCGAAAGATGCAGGAACGCGGTGATAAAATTCTCGATAATCTTGAAAAGATTCGTTTGCGCATGCTGGGCGGAAACCTGACAGTTGGAGATATGATCGATGTTGCCGATGTCATCGCATCGCACCGCGAAAAAATACAGGATCCGCGCCTCACAGACATCATGGATGAAATAGACCTCCGCGCACAGGTGGAATTGGCAAAAATGCAAGTAGCACTCAACAAGGGAGAGCCTGTGTAAGAATTTGTTTTGATTAACGAATTTTTATTTTTATCACGCTATTTTCTATATTTTCTTGTTTTTAAGGTCGCTTCACCATATATTCTCACTCTTTGAAAAATACTATGTCACGTTATTTAGGGAAAAATTGATATGACGTCACAAGCTGTAGAATTAGTAACAGTACCCGAAAAATATGATCCGGAAAAAGACAAGGGCGAATTCATGAACCCTGTCATGAAAGAATACTTTCGCCAGAAGCTTATAGCGTGGCGCACAGAACTTCTTAAAGAATCTCAACACACGATTTCAGAAACACTGCAGGGCACGGAATTACAAAAGCCTGATTTGGCCGATCGCGCATCGGCGGAAACAGATCACGCGCTGGAACTGCGCACACGTGACCGCGAGCGCAAACTGATCAGCAAAATCAACTCTGCTTTGGAATCTATTAATCATGATGAATACGGTTACTGCGAAGAAACAGGCGAGCCGATCTCCTTGGCACGTCTGAAGGCACGCCCGATTGCAACATTGTCACTCGAAGCGCAGGAACGTCACGAGCGTCTGGAAAAAACCAAGCGCGACGACTAGTTAATTTAAGCGTCTTTCGAAATATCCGAACAAAAAGTTGCCGGTACCCGCGTAAAGCAGGACCGGCAAGTTTATTTGGTGGGTAAGGTATGCCACCACCTTTCCGTAAAAGGGCATAGTTCACCCTTAAGACCTGTCCGGGATTCGCATACCGGAATCAGGCCTTAGAACGGGAAGATGATGTCATAAAGTTGTTGTCCGTAACGCGGTTGTTGAACATCCGTAAGTTGGCCTTCTCCGCCGTAGACAATTCGGGCTTCCGCAATCTGGTCATAAGATACGGTGTTGTTGACCGTTATGTCTTCGGGGCGGATCACGCCGTCAATCTGTAAAATGCGCTTCTCGAAATTCACCAGCACTTCCTGCTTTCCGAAAATCACCATGTTTCCGTTGGGCAAAATCTGCGAGACAATCGCCGCCATACGCATCGTAATTTCGTCTTCGCGTTCGATGTTTCCTGTTCCGCTGTGGGAGGAGGTCGAATCGGCCTGTGCAAGGTTGGTATTGTCCACGGCCTGAGGCAGAACGCGATTCAGAGCCTGTTCGTATCCGAGTAAAGCACCAAGGGAAGCGCCCTCGTTAGCCGTGCGCGTATGTTGTGAGGTATTCTCCATTTCGGCCTCGTCGCTGATGTCAATCAGAACCGTAATAATATCGCCGACAGAAGACGCACGCTGATCCTTGAAGAACGTCACACGGTCAGCCTGCCAGAGGGAGTTTTTCTGCGGTGTGACCTTAACAGGGGCAGGCATCGGCAAACTCACGGGCTGATAACTTGCTTGCGTCACCGGATTGGAGATCGTCGACATCTCCGGCGCTTGACCGATTTTCGAAATCCTGTCCGCCGCCGTGCAGCCGCTCATAACAGTGCAGGCAAGCAAAGCCAGCATGCTGTTCTTAACTGTTCGTCTGTATTCATGGATACGCATAATTCACCTCTTCAAAAACTACCCGAGTAAAAATCCCTATTAATTCCGAACTGTAACTTCCTTCTGTCCCGTGACGACGGCCTCGACAGTTATGTTGCTGGACGTATTCACCACACGGATGATGTCGCCTTTTGAGCCGTTTTCCAGAGCCTTGCCCTGCGCGGTCAAATTCAACGGCCCGTGTTTCAGGTTCATCGTCACATAATCCCCGCGCTCAACAATGCGCGGCGCAATAATATCGCTCTCGCGTAATGGTTTTCCTGCCACGGCAAAACGTCTGGGTGTCATACCGACAAGGAAACTGTCATCAACAATCGTGCCGTGAACAAAATCACCCTCGCGCACTTTGATGTAATCAATGTCCTTTGCCGTAATAATATGCCCGTGTTGACGGTTATCCTTCAGGACAGGCACAACAATCAGGGGATGAATCCGCCCGCTGACCTGAAACTTCTGGATCGGGTTATCGTTTGATGGCGCGGCCACGGTAGCCTCGAATGTATTCTTGTACCGATCAAGCGTAACATTGCTGACATCCAAACTCGCGGGTTGATCATGCGGCAGGACAATCTGCGAATAATCCAGCGGAATACTGACCGTAAACGATCCGCCGAAACCTTGCGATGCAATCGCATGCGTCAGGGAATCCTGAATCTGCGTCGCGTCAATCACGGTAGCCTCACGTTTGATAATCACCTGATCCGTCGAACTTGTCGGTCGCCATGGCAGATCAAGGGCAATCGCAATCCGCAACAATGTCCGCGCATTCAACACCATATCCTTCCCGGGATGCGGCGCAACACCGAGGACACGCTCTTCATCCCGCGATAACCCGTAAAATATGTCGCCAAGCTTGATCGTGTTATCCGTCACAACGACATTATTTTTTAACCCAACCGCAAAGGCCTGATGAAAGGGCAGGGCAAGCAGACACAAACAGCACACAATCCAGAACCTTTTGGAAGTCGGTTTCTTTGTTTGGTTTGTCATTATGTTCATATCCTTACGCATTGCCTTTATCCTTTTACGCTATTGAACTGCCGTGCTTTCTTATCGAAGCTGTGTAATCGTCTGCAGCATTTCATCGCTGGTCGAAATGACATTCGAATTCATCTCATACGAACGCTGTGCGGTGATCAACTCGGTAATCTCGGAAACCACATCGACGTTCGATCGCTCCAGAGCCCCTTGCTCGATAAATCCGAACTGCTCGTCATTCGGGTTTCCGACAGTCGGAGAGCCCGACGCATCCGTTTCCAGAAGGAAGTTGTTACCGATGGCTTCAAGACCCGCAGGGTTCACGAAATCCGCAAGCTGAATTTGTCCGAGATTGGTCGTAGCAGCCTGTCCGGAAATACTGACCTGAACCTCGCCGGATTCACTAATGTCGATATTGGTTGCATCCTCGGGAATCGTAATGCCCGGGTCCAGCAAATAGCCCTGAACCGTAACCATCTCACCGTTTTCGTTAATCTGGAATGTCCCGTCTCTGGTGTAGGCCGTTTCACCGTTCGGTAATTCAACTTGGAAAAACCCGCGGCCAAGGATCGCTAAATCCAGATCATTTTCGGTAATCTCAACCGGTCCTTGGGAGTGCTGGCGGTAAACCGCACCTGTTTTTACACCAAGCCCGAGTTGAATACCCGACGGAACGGTCGTACCCGCATCCGAAGATGTCGAACCCGGACGACGCAGGTTCTGATAAATCAAATCCTGAAAGGCTGCACGCTGGCGCTTATAGCCAGTCGTTGTCATATTCGCGATGTTGTTCGAGATTACATCAACATTCGTTTGTTGCGCCATCATGCCCGTTGCGCCGATATCCAGTGATCTCATCTTTTTTTACTCCTTACACTTCAAAACGTTTCAATTCTTGGTTTCCCGATGGGGTATTAACTGTTCGACCCCGATAATCTCTGTATTGCAGTTCGCATGCGCGTGTGCTCACTTTCCAGCATGTTCTGCACGGCCTGAAAATTCCTCAGGATTTTGATCATTTTTGTAACTTCGACCACCGGCTGTACGTTCGAACCTTCAAGAAAACCCTGCATCACACTGGTTTCCTCGGCGGCATTCGCGGCTGCGTCAGTGCGGTATAGATTATTTCCGATTGGCTCCAACTCCTGCACATTGTCGAATTCAACAACCTGCAATCGGCCGATCTGTCCGTTCTGATCAGACAACACACCTTTCTCATCTATGTGAAGTTCGGTCGATGTGGCCGGAATGGTCAGAGGACCGCCGTCACTAATAATCGGGAAGCCTGAGGAATTCACAATTGTTCCGTCGGCCTGACGTTGAAAGTTGCCGTCTCTGGTGTAGGCAATCTCTCCGTTAGGTTGCTGAACGGCCATATAACCGGGGCCGCTCAACGCCACATTCAGCGGATTACCCGTTTGCTCCATCGGCCCCGAAGCGGTAGTCTGAAACTGACCTGAATCATAAACGAAAGAAAGCGGATCATCGCTGTATCGCGGATCGGAAAGATATTCCTCGAACATTGTATTCTGCGCTCGGAAACCCGACGTGTTCATATTGGCGATGTTGTTGGCCACCGTGTCCATGCTGGTCTGCAACACCATCTGCCTGGATAGTCCCAGATAGATTGAATTTTCCATGTTACTCTTCCTTATCCCACGGCGTGCAGTCTCTTTTTTTATGGCCTGCTTACACCAGATAGTTTTCCGCCCAATGCAATGCATACGCCGTGCCAAAAAAATAAAATAAATGAAATCAATCACTTGGGGTATTTATTGTAAGCGGGAACAGGGACACACAAACGGCAAAATCCGTAATTATGTCCATACAAAACCTGCCAAGGGGCAAAATATTCCTTATGGATAGTTGCATATGGCCATTAGACGTATCCAGACCTTTGAATTATAATAACAATTCAATTCTCTGCGTTTCCGAAAACCCATTAAACCAAAAGCAGACCATCATGGCAGAAGAAGACCAGCAAGAAGACATCCCCGCTGAAGCAGAAGAAGCGGAGGCAGAAGGAGAAGAGGGCGCGGAAGAAAGTTCCGGCGGTTCGGGAATGAAAAAAATCCTGATTATTCTTGTCCCGCTTTTGCTTCTTGGCGGCGGCGGTGCCGGACTCTATTTCACAGGCATGTTGGACTCATTCCTAGGCGGCGGTGCCGAAGAACACGCCGAAGGCGAGGAGGGCGACCATGGTGAGGGCGGCGATCATGCCGCTGACGATGGGCACGGCGGGGGAGATGACCACGGTGGCGGTCATGGAGATGACGGCCATGGCGGCGGCGGATCGGGCGCATTTATCGAAATTCCGACCATGCTGGTCAATCTAAACAGCGACGATGGCAACCCGCGTTACCTTAAATTAACCGTACAACTCGAATTGGATGACCCTTCAAAGAAAGAGGCCGTTGAGGCCGTAATTCCGCGTGTTGTTGACCAGTTCCAGACATATCTAAGAGAGCTGCGTGTGCGAGACTTGCGCGGCTCCGCCGGAATTTACCGTTTGCAAATGGAGCTTTTGTGGCGCGTCAATAAGGCCGCAAGCCCGAACAAAGTGAAGGATGTTTTATTTCAGGAAATCTTGATACAGTAAAAACCTTAATAACAAAACAGGCATGGATTGTTCTGATTCATGCGTAATTTTTGCTATAATCGCATCAGGGTCTAGGCTATCTATTGTGAATGAAAACCGCGCCCTGCGACAATGTGCATCCGGCACGCCCCGTCAAACAACGTTTGGAGCAAAGAGCAAAACATGAGTGACGCCGATACGGATGAACTCGAAGAAATGAGCGCCGAAGAGCGCGCGATGATGGAAGAGTGGGAGTCCATGGCCGACGATGAGGGCGGTCAGGATGCTGCTGATGACGTCATGGGCGACGTCACTCCAGATGGCGCCGGCGGCGGCGAAGGGGGTGAGGGCGGAAACACCAGAATTCTCAATCAGGAAGAAATCGACAGCCTTCTCGGCTTTGACGATGACACGGGGCTGGGTTCTGAAACATCGGGCGTGATGGCACTGGTCAATTCGGCTATGGTGAACTACGAACGCTTGCCGATGCTCGATATTGTCTTCGACCGTCTTGTACGCCTGATGTCCACCACGCTGCGCAACCTGACAAGCGACAACGTCGAAGTCTCTCTCGATCAGGTCTCAACCGTCCGCTTCGGCGATTACATGAATTCTATCCCGCTACCGGCCATGCTATCCGTTTTCAAGGCAGAGGAATGGGATAACCATGGCCTTCTGGTCACGGATAGTGCGCTGATTTATTCCATCGTCGATGTCCTTCTCGGAGGACGAAAGGGAACGCCGTCCATCCGTGTGGAGGGCCGCCCGTATACGACCATCGAAAGCAAGCTGGTCGAGCGCATGGTGGCGGTGATGCTCGGTGATCTATCTTCCGCTTTTGATCCTCTCTCTCCCGTAACCTTTAATCTGGATCGAATAGAAACCAATCCGCGTTTTGCCACGATTTCCCAAGGTGGCAATGCCTGTGTCCTTGCGCGTCTTCGTATTGATATGGGTGATCGCGGCGGCCGCGCCGAAATCCTGATCCCATATGCGACGCTAGAGCCGATCCGTGAATTACTCCTGCAAATGTTCATGGGAGAAAAATTCGGACGCGATTCCATCTGGGAAAACCACCTGACCGAAGAACTTTACAAAACCGACGTACAGGTGCAAGCCGTACTCGGTGAACTGACCGTGCCGCTGGGTGAAATGCTGAACTGGCAAATAGGAGACCAGATATTCTTGAACGCTTCACCGAACGAGGATCTGGAACTGCGCTGCGGCCACTTCCCGATGTTCAAGGGGCCGGTCGGCCAGAAAAAGGGCAATATAGCTGTACAGATTGAACGGTATATAGAACCTGAAAAAGATACTGATTAACACGTGAATGAATCGAGTAAAACATGACTGAAATTTTTGCACTTCTGCTGGACGTCCTGATCGTCATTTTGCTTGGGGCGACCATATTTTTCAGCACACGCCTGTATAACAGCCTCGGAAGCTTCCGCGCACACCGTGACGAATTCGATCAGGTCATCGCAAAACTGATGGCCAGCACCGCACAGGCCGAAGACGCAATCAGAAACATGAAGGCCAAAGGCGCAGAAGAATACGAAGAGCTTGAAACGATGATCAAACGCGCACGTGACATGCAGGACGAGTTGAAAATTGTCAATGAAGCCTGCGAGAATATGGCAAAGCGCCTTGAAACGTTGGCGGAAAAGAACAGTAAGATCGCTCAAGGAGTCGAAACAAATACGCAGCGCGCAAGGGTGCAAGCTACACCGCCGCCCGCCAACACGGTCAAACCCTCCGCAACCGCCAGCGCCGCCGCGCCGCAGGCCTCTCAGGATGACAATTTCGATTTCCCCGCCTTCATGATTCAGGATAAGGAATTCGATGAATTTCTCGACGACGGGGCAAAGGCTGACACTGTGCCGCACAACACCCATCCCGGTTTTGTCGATGTTTTTGACGCCGAAGAGGATAACTATTTCGCAGATGACGAGGGCGAAGAAAGCCCGATCCCGCATGCGCTACAAAGTCAGGCCGAACGCGAACTCTTTTCCGCACTTCAGAAAAACAAGCGTAAGGCCGCAAACGGAGGACATAATTGAAGTCATCACTTCAACAAAAAATACTGCCCGCCCTTGTCCTCGTCGCATTCCTGACGTTTTCATTCCGCTTGGCCGAAGTCGTAACAGGAATTAAATCGCTTTCGGGCACGGCTCATGCCGAAGAACAAGCCGATCATGGTGGAGACGAAACGCACGGAGATGGCGATAAAAGCATGAGCGCAGAAGACGTGACCTATGAAGGCGGGGATGAAACCATGCCCGATTGGCAGGACGCAGGCGATGCGGAAATTGACTTATCAGAAGTCAAAATGGAAGTTTTCGAAGACCTTGCCGAACGACGCAGAAACCTTGAAAAGCTAGAACGCGATTTACAAGTCCGCGAAGCTCTCTTGAAAGCCGCAGAGCAGGAACTTGACCGTAAATATAAAGAACTATCCAAGTTAAAGGAAGAAATCGAAGCGCTCCTGCAACAACAATCGGACCAGGAAACACAGCGCATCGACAGCCTTGTCAAAATCTATGAAGGCATGAAGGCAAAAGACGCGGCTCGTATCTTCGATACGCTGGACCTTGATGTCCTCGTAACCGTAATGACCAAAATGTCCGAGCGGAAAATTGCGCCTATCATGGCCGCCATGAATCCCGAACGCGCCAGAACCGTTACGATTATGATGGCCGAACAGAGCAAATTACCCACAATCTCGCCTTAACAAAAAAACCTTTGAAAACTGCGTATTATCTAAGTGTGAATGATAAAACCTAAACAATTTATGGTTTTATTTTTTAACAAACCAAATAAATTTTGATTAAATAGTTTTTGATTACACTGCGTTAACTTTTACAGGGCATAATATGCGCTGGGGTCGTAATAAAACCGCTTTTGATTTCAAATTCTTAAGTCAAAACCTAAAAGGAGCTTACCGTGGCTGTAGATATGAATATGAACATTCTGATCGTTGAAGATTTCAAATCAATGCGCAGAATTATCAACCAGTTACTCAAACAATTAGGGTTCAGCAACGTCGATGAGGCCGAAGACGGCACGGCTGCATTGGAAAAAATAAAGGCCAAGAATTACGGACTGGTCATTTCCGACTGGAATATGGAGCCGATGTCAGGTCTTGAAATGCTGAAACAGATCAGGGCATCGGAGGGGCCGTATAAAAACGTGCCGGTTATTATGATCACAGCCGAGAGCAAGACTGAAAACGTAATCGCCGCAAAACAGGCCGGCGTAAATAACTATATTGTAAAGCCGTTTAACGCCGAAACGCTGAAGACGAAGATGAGTTCTGTCATCGGCGATTTTTAATCGAAATTTTTTTAAAAAATCATACTGATGGAGATTTTTAAATGACGGAGAGCGCCGCCAAAGCAACAGGGCAAGCTGACGGTAACACATCCAAAAAAGACAGGATTGTTAGAATTATAGGCTCAATGATCAACAAGGTCAGCGAAGCCGACCACCAAATGCGCGAAGTTTTTTTTCAGGAACTTGTTGATCTCAAAAAAGTCATTGATGAATCTCGTGCAGAAATTGGTCTGGCGCGTCCCGGTGATATTCAGAATAAAGATATCCCGACGGCCACGGACGAACTTGATGCTGTTGTGGCGTCTACGGAAGAAGCAACTGGAACAATCATGGATGCGTGCGAAGCCATCCAGAATCATGCCGAAAAAATCGAAGGCGAGCACGCGGATGCGATAAACAATGAAATCATGAAAATTTATGAAGCCTGCTCATTTCAGGACATCACAGGCCAGCGTATCAACAAAGTCGTGAGTACATTGCAAAGCATTGATGAGCGTGTAGGGCATTTGATCTCGGTTCTCGGTGACAAGTTGGCGCATGTCGGTGAACCTATTGAGGACGAACGTGAAGGCGATGAAAAACTGATGAACGGTCCACAACTGCCGGACCAAGGCGTAACTCAGGATGAAATCGACAGGCTTCTGGCTGAATTCGACGAGCAATAAAGTCCTTCAAATCACAAGTAATAAACTCATCTGAGGAACACCTCCAGCCGCCTAATGCTTTTTAGAGAAATAAGGTGTAAACTCGGACATGATCGTACGTTTTTTTAGGTTCGACCATGTCCAATCAATACATGTCACTCGCGTTATTTCTGATGCTCTTGTCGTTCTTCATTATCTTGAACGGCACATCCGGCTTTGACGAAGTAAGGCAACGCCCGGTTCTCAACAGTATTTCACTGGCCTTCTCAAATAAAACACAAGAACAAGGCCGCGCCCCGCTGGTTGAATTTTTTCAGGAAAGCCTAATCAATGAAGGCGATGCGCTTGTGCGTATTGAATCGTTGTTCACATCACATATCACACACGTTGATGCGGAAAAAAATACGATCGGTAACGTGATGCGCCTGCGCCTTCCTGTCGGCGCATTCGAACGCGGCATAGACACGTCCGTGATTGACGAGGAAACGGGCGAATATGATTTCAGCGGTGAACGCGGAACGTTCTTGCCGACACTCATATCGCTCATGAATTCAAGTGATGCCGACTTGCCCTACCGCATGGATATGATTCTAAACACGTCTGCGGATCCGGCCACAATGCTGGAACAGCAGCCTGAAACGCTTAAGGAAAAACTGAAACTCGCCGCAACCCTGTCAAATAAGATAGAGCGCGCAGGCATGCCTAAGGAAATGCTGAGCACCGGACTTGGCGAAGGCGATAATGGCTACATAACGCTCTATTTTCGCCCGTATCATCCTTATAATCCGGTCGAAAACATTCCTCCGCAAACAAACACGGATGGGGGATAAACATGGCAGATGCAATTGATGCGGACATGGACGCAGACCTCAAAGAGAGTGACGAAGAAAACGAAGGCGCAAAAGAAAGCGGAAACGGCGGAAATTCAGGATATACGCCGTCGAATTATATTCAGCGTTTAAATGAAGGAGAAGAGGAACATGGTGCTGCACTATGGCTGATCACATTTACAGATGCGATTGCTCTGATGCTGACCTTTTTTGTTCTGCTGTATTCCATGTCGGTACCCGAAGACGACAAATGGAAAGAATTATCGTTATCCATCACAAGTGAATTCACACAATCTCATAGCAAGCCTTTCAAAGAAGGCCCCAATCAGGAAATCAGCATCGAAAAAATTACCCTGCAAAAGGCACTGGACCTCGATTATCTGGAAACGCTGCTAACTGATACTTTTGCCGAACAGGACATCACTGAACTGCGCATTCTCCGCAGAACGGACAGTCTCGTCATCTCCCTTCCGTCTGATCTGCTCTTTGATGCCGGCAGCGCCACAATCAAAGAGGAAAGCCGTCGTCCTATTTTTGTCATCGGCGGAACCTTGTCCAGAATTTCCAACCGCGTCGAAGTCATCGGCCACACAGATCCGCAAAGACCGAGTGCAAACAACAGCGGCGGTTTTGCGAATAACTGGGAACTGTCCTTGGCCAGAAGCACGGCATTAGCCGCCATGATGCGCAGCGTCGGCTATGACCGCAGACTGGTGGTCAGAGGCTTATCAAGCGCCTTGTTCGATCAACTGCCTCAAGAATTGGCACTGCAAAAACGGTATGAACTGGCACGCCGCGTTGACATCGCAATTTATGAAGATACCGGCGGTACCAAAGAGTATATGCAATTGCGTTAAAAAAACGTGGGGGATCAGCCCATACAAAACTGAATGGTCTGGATTGATTCATCCTTATGTGGCAACCTGTTAGAATGAAAAGACACGTTTTCTCTGCCGTCTTTGTTCTGAGTCTTCTTTTCCCGCTAGTAACATTCGCACAGGAAACGATCACCGTGCGTTCCGGCGGACATGAAGACTATTCCCGTGTGGTTTTCGACTGGAACCGCAGCGTTGGATATTTGCTGGATAAAACCGACAGCCGCCAACTCATGATTTCCTTTAAGGCAGATGCAAAACTGGATCTATCCGACTTCAATCCTTCAAAGCTAAAAAATATTTCCGGTCTGCGCATTATTGCAAATGACCCGCTGAAAATTGCACTAGTAACACCACAACGCGGAGAAGTGAAAGCCTTCAATCTCGATAACTACCGTTTTGTGATTGACATTTATGACCCGGGTAAAGGCCCTGAGAAACCTGTGTCACCTGCAAAAGAAAAACAGTCTCAGACAAAGCCCGAAACAACTAAGCAAAAACCTGCGGAGAAACACGAGCAGGCAAAAGCGACACCAAAACCTTCAAAAAAACCAGCCGCTGCAGAAGAAGCCGATGCGGTCAAAAAGCCCGAGCCTGTAGAGCAGGCAAAACAAGAAGAAGAACCGCAGGAGCAGCCCGAACAGCAACCTGAAGAACAGGAAAAGAAAGAGCCTGCAGAAACATCCGAAGATATAAAGCAGACACAAGACCCTAAGCAGGAAACCAAGCAGGCACAGAAAGAAGAACAACAGGAAAAAAAGGCAGAAGAAAAACCGCCTGTACAGCAAATTAGTCCTAAGTTTGAACTCGTCCCTGAAAATAGTCCTGCGACATCACCGCCAGTGATCGACACGGCCGAAAACAAAGCGGAGTCTGAAACGGATCCTATTGAAAAGCCGGAAGTGAAAATTAAGCCGAAGGCAGAAGAAAAGCTGGAAAAAGAACCGGAACCGAAGCCGCCGCAAATCAGAGGGAGTAAAGACAAGCCGCACCTGATTACAATGACATCCATCAACCGTTTCGGACTGGCCGTATTCGAAAATCACGGTGATCTATGGGTTGTAACGGATTCTGATGCCGAGCATCTGCGTCCTGCGATCAGCAGCGAAACGCCATACATCTTCGGCGGCTTTGCCGATTTTGATCTCGACGGTGGCCGCGCATTCCGAAATATTCTGCCCGACGGCATGAATATGAAGGCTCAGGGCGGCGAACTTTCATGGCGGATTATCATGACCAAAGACCCCTTGGTCACAAATCCTGTTCAACCCCGACGCGTCAGCGGGAGCGAATTTCCTGAAAGTGGCTATAACGGCAAAATTATCTGGCCGCTGGAAAATATTTCGGGACAACTGCAAATGACGGATCCGCTAACGGGACAGATTTTGCAAATCATAACCGTAACAAACGCGGAAATGTATACCGGCCCGGCACGTGAGTTTGTCGAGTTCTCCGTTCTGACCTCTTCTGTAGGGATTGCGATCCTGCCGAAAGTGGACGACTTGACTGTGGAGATCACGGAAAGAGGGGTGGAAATATCACGCCCGGGTGGTCTGTCCATTCTGCCTGAAAAGATTATTGATACGGCCGTAAATTTTGAAAAACAGTATAAACCTAAAAAGAAAGCAACGCAGGGACGGGACGAACGCCGCATCTTTGAATTCTCGATATGGAGAAAAGTACCCTTTGACCAGCTTGAGCAAACCAAAAACAGCGTGCTGGCATCTTTGCCGCAATATACGTCATCCGCTCGCGTTGAAGACTTAACGGCCCTAGCAAAAATGCATCTCCTGAGTGGGCTGGGCTCCGAAGCGCTTGGCTTCCTCGATTTTGCCAAACAGGAAGTGCCCGACATCGAAAAGAGCGCTCCATTCAAAGCTCTGCGCGGTATGGCCCATGCGTTTGACTGGAAAAGTGAACTGGCGCTGGCCGATTTCCAGCATCCCGAACTGCAGGCTTATCCCGAAATCGGCTATTGGAAATCTTATGTGCTGGCAGACCTCGGCGACTGGCAGCAAGCCATCAACGTTCTGCCCGAAAGTTTTGATACGTTTTACGAGTATCCTGACCTGATCGGCAGACGATTGGCACTCACACTGGCCGAAGTCTCCTTGCGCGCGGGAAAGGTGGATCAGGCCGAAGAACTTCTGGCCTTCGTTGAATATGATGAAGACAAAATCACCGCGCCCATGCGCGCCGAACTCGCATATCTGCGCGGCGAAGCCTACCGCCAGAAGGGTGAAGCACAACGCGCTGTCGATATATGGCAGGGACTGGCAGATAGTGATGATGATCTCTTTCGTGTGAAGGCAGGGCTGGCTTTGACCCGCTTGTTGGATATACAGGCGAATTTACCGAACGAACAAATTATCGACCGGCTGGAGCGGCTTCGGTATGCGTGGCGCGGTGATCAATTGGAAGCGCAAGTAAATTACTGGCTGGGGCACGCATACTTTAAGGAAAAAGAGTTCGTAAAAGGTCTGGGGATTATGCGCGATGCGGCCGAAATCGCGGGAGACAGTACTCTGGGCCGCAAAATTGCCAAAGATATGAGCGAAACCTTCACCGCATTGTATCTCGGGCCTGATCTGAAAAATATCTCGGCGCTGGATGCGGTTGCACTTTACGAACAATTTAGCGAACTGACACCCCCGGGGGAAAAAGGTGACCGCCTCGTTCGTTTACTGGCTGAGCATCTTGTACGTGCCGATCTTTTAGGGCGTGCCTCGAAACTTCTCGAAAAACAATTTAAACACCGCTTGCGCGGACAGGAAAAAGTCAACGTCGGAAAACGTCTTGCCGTTATATATTTGCTCGACCGGCAACCTCAAAAAGCGCTCGATATTCTCGACACCGTCTCTGATACAATTCGTACACTGCCGCGCGAAGCATCAGGCAAAGAGCAACAGCATGAACTCAAACTCCTGACCGCCCGCGCAATGGCACAGGATCGCCGCCCGCAAAATGCTTTGGCATTGCTCAACACATTGGAAAGCGGACCGAATGTCAATCGTCTGCGTGCCGATATCTCTTGGCAAGCCGGATACTGGGCCGAAGCCGCCGAAGCGCTTGAGAGCGTCATGGTCGATATGGGTTTGAACAATGCAAGATCGCTGACCGAAGAACAAGCGCAATTGATCCTAAATCAGGTTGTCGCACTGAATCTTGCAAATGACCGCATAGCGATTGCCAATACGCGAAAAAAATTCCTCAATGCCATGAACAAAACATCAAAATCCCGCCAATTCGAAGTCATAACGCGCCCGCGCCGCACAACACTGCTCGCTGACCGCGAAACTTTGCTCTCCGTAGTTTCTGAGGTAGACTTATTCAGGGAATTTTTAGACGCATACCGCGATGAGGGAAGTGGAAATGCCGATCAGGGACAACAAGGCAGTCAGTAAAAATACTGATGACCAGCCGCCGGACGGGATAACTGAGTCGCCATGTGTCGAACCGGATATCGATCCGACCAGTAAGCCAAATGTTGAAAAAAGCGTTGATCCTGATGCAAAAGATGAGATCATTTCCCGCCGCCATTTCTCTTTACAAAATTCGGAAACATTAAATTCGCCGCCTCAGGACAAGCCGAATGCAGATGAAGCGCGAAGAAAAAATATTCAGCAGGTTCAGCAGACAGAAATGGTTCTGTTCTTCCTGTTTCTCTCGGTCATATTTTTAATGGTTATTCTGTACTTGGCAAGTTTTATGGTACCGGGACGCTATCAAAACTCTGTATCAGAGATCCCGCAATTAAATACCAGCCGTCCACTAGAACGAAAAAAATGATCTTAAACGGCAGAGAGATCGTGATCGGCGGCAGCATCATCATACCCATGGACATCAATATCGATGCGGTAACGAGGTCGATAATCAGAAACGGCAAAAACAACATAAAGCCGATTTCAAACGCCCGCCGTAATTCCGAAATCATAAAGGATGGAATAACAATCTGAAGCGGCACGGCTTCGGGGCTTTCAAATGGACCCGCCTCACTCATACCAACAAAAAGCTGTAAATCCTGCTCGCGCACATGGCGGAGCATAAACAGCTTGAACGGATCGGTCGCGCGTTCGAATGCGGTAACTTCATCAATTTCTTCATTGATTAACGGCAACACGCCTTGCTGATAAGCAGACTGAAACGTCGGTGCCATAATAAAAAACGTCAGGAATAACGCGAGAGAAACCATCACCGTATTCGGCGGCGTTTGTTGCACGCCGATGGCCGTCCGCATGAAGGACAGCACAACGATGATACGCGTAAACGACGTCATCATGATCAGGATGGACGGCGCAAGAGACAGCACCGTCATTAACGCGACAATCTGAATCAGGCGTCCTGTAACCGTTCCGTCACCTTCAGCACCCAGATCAATCGAAATATTCTGAGCTGCCGCGGGAAACGCGTAGATCAAAAGCGCGAGCAACAAAGGAAAAACAAACGCAGAGCAAAGACAAGCCGTCTTTAGAATGCGCCGCCATTTCGGGCGCACCGTTTTCGTTCTGGAATTTTGAACGCGGGTTTCTGTCATCATGCTGCGTTTAGTAGTGATACTAAAAAACTACACAGCTTTCACAGAGGAAGGAAAGGGAGGGAAGGAGATTCCCTAAGAAGCATCCACAACAGATATCTTCGGGCGCACTTCATCGGGGATATCAACGTCCTGATCAATCACGGTTTCGCCGTTTTGACCCAGCATGATCAGATGTTGTTTGTCATCACACTGAACAATAACAAGTCTGCGGCGACCATCAACGGCGAGTGATTCGATGACTTGCAAACGACGCTTCCCGTTTTTAGCCGGAACGCCCTGCGCAAATCCAAGTCTCTTGAGCAACATAGCCAGTCCGCCCATCAGAGCGAGGGTAAACGCCAGCGCCGCAATCAGCTTGCCGATTTGATATAGCTCTTCAGCACCCATATCCTAAATATCTTCGCTTTCTTTTTGCTTCGGCGGCGAGTCTATATCGAGATCATCAAAAAAACCATCGTCTTCTTCCTCAAAGACACCGCCTCGCGGCTTGATCTCTATAACCTCATCCATAAGAGAGCGTTTCTTGGGAGGCTCTTCAGCCGGAGCCTCAATGGGCTGGTCAACCTTTTGAGGAGGCTCTTCCTGAAGGTCTTGATCTTCATCATTCTTAGGTTCAACAGGCTCGTCATCAAGAGTTTTTTCGGTAGTGAAAATATCATCCGCATTATCAGCCACACCATCTTGAGCCTCGCCCTCATCCTCGCTCTCGTTCAATGGCTCTTCGGGCGCGCGGTCAAGAATATCTGCAATCTCTTTGTCTTCCTCGACAGGTGGATCAACCGTAAGCTTAACGCGCGAGACTTTTTTCTTCTTTTTGGCCGTGGCTTTTTGTTTTTCTTCCTCGAAATACGCGGCGCGTTCTTCCTCCGTCATATCACGCAGCATCGTTATTTTTTGCAGTGATTGGTACGCATCCTCAACCCCTTCGTCCACGGCCTCGCGCACGTAAAGAACGCCCATCCCTTCATCCTTTTCAATGCCGCAAGAGCCATAAAACAAATCCAGTCCGTAATAAAGCTTAGAATAGGAATGGCCGCGCTCCGCCGCCGCCTTGAACAAGCCCGCAGCCTTATTCTTGTCCTGCTCGATCCCCTGACCGGTGTGATAGTAAAGTCCTAACTCGTGCAGGGCTTCAAGGACTCCGTACTTCGCGGCAAAGTGCAGATATTTGATACGCCGTGCCAGAAACGTTTCTTCATCCTCGTTCCATTCATCCAGCGTAAAACAGGCATAGATATAAAGCGCATCGGGATCTTTTTCGAGCACATGCGGCTTGATCAGCTGAAACAGCTTTTTCAGGTTTCTCCCCGTTTTCAACATATGGTAGGCACGCTTGCGCGTGATGTAACCCATAACCATGAAATGTTCCTAACTAAATAACCGGACTATTCATCAGCCGCATCTTGCTCGTGCTGGGCCTGAAATCGTCCGATTTCGTCGGCCAGTTCGTCAAGCTGCGAAATAACTTTAACCAATTTGGGCTGCACCTGTTCCACCACGTCCTTTTCAGATGCTGTAATATCATTGCAAAGCGTTTCGACATCCTGCATCAGTGACCCCAGAACAGGCGGCTCGTTGTCCCGTAATTTGACAAACGCATCCTCAATCACGCTCGTAATCTCGTGAATATCCGCCTCAAAGGTCTCAATGGTTTTCGGTGTGCTCATAAATACCCTCAATATAAGCTTATAAACTCTTCGTATCTTTGCCCATTTTTATATCACTGTCAAAAGGATCAGGCTGCCCGTTTACACGGTAAACATACGATAAAATCTCCCCCACAGCCATGAACGCCTCGCTGGGAATAGGGCTATCCAGCTCGATTTTCGCCAAAAGCTGCGCCAGATCGCTGTCCTCGCGCACGTGAATACCGTTTTCATAGGCCAATTCGAGGATTTTCTCGGCAATACTGCCGCGTCCTGCGGCCTTAATACGCGGCACTTTTTTCCCGCCTTCGGATTCCGCCAAAGCAACCGCAGTCTTGTTTTTCGGAATTTTGCTTGAATTTAAAGGACTTAGAGGGTCTTTGCCCGCTCCATCCGACCCGTCATCGTAAATATCTGTCATTGGCACGCATCCTGCATTGTTCTGAGTGGCCTCTTATCCATAAAACAAAAACAAGAGGCCGGTGGATAGTAAAAGAGTAACTTTTATAATTGTAAGGTATGTAATCATGACGACACAAGATATAGGTCTTTTAAGCGCTATATCGGCCAAGATGGATTATCTGGCACAACGCCAGCGCGTCATCGCCGAGAATATCGCAAATTCCGACACCCCCGGATACCGCCCCAAAGACTTGAAACCCGTTGATTTCAGTGAAGTATTAAGCAGCGTGACAGGCGACGAGAAAGTCAACATCAACCGCACGAAAAGCGGCCACATGTCGCCGAACGCAGACGTGCAGGACCCCAAAGCCGCAAAACAGAAGGACACATATGAAGTCGCACCCGTGGGAAATGCGGTCATCATCGAAGAGCAAATGCTCAAATCCGGCCAGAACACGATGGACTACAACCTGATGCTGAACGTTTATCAGAAACAGATTGGCATGTTCCGTCTTGCCCTGCGCGGCAACTAATTTTGAGATGAAAGGAAGGGTAGTCCGATGAGCTCAGATATTTTAGGTGCAATGCAGATTTCAGCCAGCGGAATGCGCGCACAAGGCACACGCGTCCGCGTCATTGCCGAAAACGTTGCAAACGCCGACACAACAGGCACAAACCCGGGCGAAGACCCGTACCGCCGCCAGACGATCAGCTTCGTGAACGAACTCGACCGCGCCTCAGGGCTGCACAAGGTCAAGGTCGACCGGATCGGCGTGGACAACGAAACACCGTTTTCCCTGCAATACATGCCCGATCACCCCGCGGCAGACGTGGACGGCTACGTCAAAACACCCAACGTCAACATGCTGATGGAAATGATGGACATCCGCGAGGCACAACGCTCCTACGAGGCCAATCTCGGGATGGTCGAACAGGCACGCTCCATGATGCTACGGACAATAGAATTGTTGAGATCGTAATTGATATGACGCTCTCGCATGCGTATACTTTAAAGACAGGAGAAAGACATGCCCGTCGATAAACTCACAGATACAAACACCGCCATACAGGCCTACGGCAACTCGATGAAAATCGGGCAGTCAAACGGCGGCGTAGGGCAGATCAAACAAGAACAGGAAGGTACAAGCTTCGCCGACTTCCTGATGAGCAGTGTCGAAAACTCCGTCGAAACCATGCGCGAGGGCGAACGCATGTCCGCCAAGGCCGTCACGGGAGAGGCCGACATCACCGATGTCGTACAAGCCGTAACGCAGGCCGAACTCGCCCTGCAAACCGTTGTGTCCGTCCGCGACCGCCTCGTCTCCGCCTATCAGGAAATCATGCGCACGCAGATTTAAAAACACCTGTTTTTATTTCATAATCCTGCCCCCGTCATCTATGATGAATGTCTTACAAACGGGGACGCCATGTATTTTCGACAAATAGCCATCTTACTGGTCAGTCTTTTCACATTAACATCGTGTGATTTCATTTACCCTGCTGGTTGGAACTACCGCATAACCATAATGGTTGAAACGCCGGATGGTATGAAAACAGGCAGTGCCGTGCGTCATATCGATGCCTTCAGACCGATGGCATTCAATCCTGATGTGCCGGACATCAGATTCAAGGTTCTTGGCGAAGCTGTCGTTGTTGATCTGGGAGAGTACGGTGTCTTGTTTGCGACCATCAAACACAGTTCATTTGAAGAATATTTCAGTGCATTTGGTTTGGATAAAAGTTCCCCTGCTCAAAAGTTGGAATTCAATAAGAACATCAGGGTAGGTGAAACAGCTTTTCTAAAAAATAATTACCCTTACCTGATCGCGTTCGAAGACTTGGACGATCCGTCAACTGCTGTGGCGGTCAATATTGGTGAGTTTGAAAAAGTATTCGGTGAGGGCGTGATATTTAGGGCGATCAAAATTGAAAAGACCAAAGATCCTGTGACGTACGGCGCTGTTAGACAAAAACTTCATTGGCTGGATGAATATTTTGACAAGAGATTAGATGGCAATAGGTACTTGACTCTCTACACGGATAACCGGACTGCAAATAGCTTGAGTGCTGGCTCTTTTACAACACGGAGGGATTAATCATGGATGATAGATTATTTAACGCCATATCAATTCTGGATATCTGTGACTTTCCGCATCGCATCCGTATATTCAAACGCCGCACTTTGATATCCTCTTCGTTATGGAAGATGCACAAGTAATCGACATCGCGCGCGAAGCGCTCATGCTCACCATCCAGATTTCATTGCCCGTCCTGCTGGTCGGGTTGCTGGTCGGTGTGTCGATTGCCCTTGTTCAGGCTCTGACACAGGTGCAGGAAATCACACTCGTCTTCGTCCCGAAAATCATGGCGATTTTTCTGGCGATGTATTTCTTCCTGCCCATGATGATGGACACGCTTGTCATCTTTATGGAGAACTTGGCCGACCGCATCATCGGCGGATAACAAAAAGATCGCATAACAAAAGAAGAGCAGGTCCGACCCCATGCAAGCCGCACTCGACGTATTTCTGACGACTGGCGTTCTGGCGTTTATGCTGACCTTCGTGCGCATCGGCACGGTCCTGATGATCATGCCCGGTATCGGCGATTCCTTCGTGCCCCAGAATATCCGCCTGCATATGGCGCTGGGCGCCTCCTTCGTGCTTTTCCCGCTGATCATGCCCTATATCCCGAACCCGATCCCCGGCACGTTCACGCTCTTTGTCCTGATCTTTATGGAGTTTATTATCGGCCTGCTGATAGGCACGGTCGCACGAATATTCATGGCCGCACTTGATACCGCTGGGATGGTCATCTCCATGCAATCGGGTCTATCGAACGCGCAAGTCTTTAACCCCTCGCTCGCCTCGCAAGGCTCGATCATGGGTGCATTCCTGACTGTCACGGGCATGGTGTTGATCTTCTCGACCAACATGCACCATTTGCTTTTGATGGGCGTGGTAGAGAGCTATAAAATGTTCCCGCTCGGTGCGATGCCCGATACGGGCAGCATGGCCGAAGTCGTAAGCAAGGCCGTCTCCGCCGCCTTCGCCATCGGCTTCAAACTCGCAATGCCGTTTATCGTTCTAACGCTTTTGATCTATGTCGGGATGGGCGTTCTCTCCCGTCTGATGCCGCAGGTGCAGGTCTTCCTGCTCGCTCTTCCGATGCAGATCCTTCTCTCGATCACGTTATTAATGCTAGTGGTCTCCGTCTTATTGACCACGTGGCTTGCCCATTTCGAGGAAAGCATGGTCTACTTCTTTCAGGCGGCAAGCCCCTAAAATAAGGAAAGGATAAAACGGCCATGGCCGAAGGCGACGATCAGGACGACAGCCAGAAGACCGAAGACCCCACCCCCAAGAAAATTGAGGATGCGCGAAAACGCGGGCAGGTTGCCCTCTCGCGTGAAGTTAACAACTGGGTCATGCTCTTCGCCGCAACCTTGCTGATCGGCCTGTTTGCAATTCCCGTGCTCGGCGATATGCAGGTGGTCATGCGTGAATACATCGCGCAGGCACACAACTATCCTGCAATGCCCGGCGGCTTTTCCAGTGTTATGGGCGGCCTGTTTCAGGATGTGTTTATCCTGCTGCTCCTGCCGTTTATTATCCTGATCGCCGCGGCCTTCCTCGCGCCCTTCCTGCAGGTCGGACCGTTAATCGCCCCCGAAGTCATCAAACCCGATCTCAGCAAAGTCTCCCCCATAAAGGGGCTGCAGCGTCTGTTCTCTATGCGCTCGCTAATGGAGTTTGCAAAGGGCGTCTTAAAAATCACAATGGTCGGCGTCATCGGCACAATCATCATCTATCCGTATTTCGACCGTTTCGAACACTTCATCGATATGGAGCCGGGCGCCGCCGTCATTGAACTGCAATATCTCGTCCTGAAAATGATGATGGGCATTCTGGTGTTCCTGATCGTAATTGCCGTCATCGACCTGACGTATCAGCGTTACGAATATTACAAGAAAATGCGCATGACCAAACAGGAGTTGAAAGACGAATACAAACAAACCGAAGGGGACCCGCACGTCAAAGGGCGTCTGCGCCAACTTCGTGCGCAAAAGGCACGCCAAAGAATGATACAGGCCGTGCCGAGCGCAGACGTCGTCATCACCAACCCGACGCACTTTTCTATCGCACTGAAATACGACCCCGAAACGATGGGCGCGCCGGTCTGCGTTGCAAAGGGCATGGATGATCTCGCCCTGCGTATCCGCGAAGTGGCGAAGGAAAACGATATCATCCTGTTCGAAAATCCACCGCTCGCCCGCACGCTTTATGACACGGTAGAGATAGACGACACCATCCCGCAAGAACACTTCAAGGCCGTCGCCGAAGTCATCTCCTACGTCTACAAAATGCGCGGCCGCCCGAGCTAGGGAGAACGCCTAAGGAAAACAAATACCATAACGTGAATAACTTGCCCGAAGCCCGCCGCCGAACCTGTTCACAGTACGGGGTTTGTGCCATGATTTGACCGATGACCATTGACCATAAAGATTTCATAGACAGACACCACAAAAATCTGGGCACGGAGAAGCCGCAGACCCCGTCCAAATCGGGCAATCTCATGATTTTTCTTATCATTCTGCTCTATCTTGTCCTGATCATTTTTGCAGTCGTATTTACGCAAGTCGATATGACAACGATCATCGTCTCGCTCTTTGTCTTTGTCGCGGCAACGCTCGTTACCTTTGCCGCCAAACGCGCGCAATATCTGCAGGCAGAACAGGAGCGGGAGCTTATACTCCTCAAGGAAGTGCTGGAGGGTAGCCGCGGTGGTCGCCTGATCACCGACAACGCTGACAACACATTATTTTATAACCAGCGCTTCGTGGAGCTTTGCCCGCTCTCCGAGGAATACAGCTATGAATCCCTGATCAAGATGTTCGAAACCAACGACAAGGCGTTCGGCCTGTTCAGCGCCCTTTCGGACAAGGCACATCGCGGCCTCACCGATTCCATCGAACTCTATTGCGAGCAGCGCGATCTGGAAGGCTGGTATCAGGTGACAGCCCAGCCCATCGCCGGACACGCGGGATTTATTCACTGGCGCATCGATAACGTCACCGAACGCCACACCGCCGACCGCGCCGTACGCGAGGAACGTGAAAAACTGATCGACTTCACCGACAATGCGCCTGTCGGCTTTTTCTCCGTCGATGAAAACGGTCACTTCCTGTTTGCCAACGCCACCTTCGCCCGCTGGGTAGGGGAGGATTTGAACGTCATCCTGCGCGGCGGGAAACTCCACACCTATCTGCAGGACCCGCCGAAAAACGGCAAGCCCTACGCCCTGACCGAAGGCGAAGCGGACAACCAGGTCGTTGAGCTATCCATGAAAGGCCCGCGCGGAAAAGCCGTTCTTGCCTCCGTAAATTATAGCATCGTGCGTGAAGACGACGGCAGCGTCAGAACACGGGCGGTCGTTCATGACCTGACCGCCGAACGTGAAATGCGAAAAGCACTGCAAGCCTCCGAAGACCGCTTCGAACGGTTTTTCGAGGAAGCCCCTTTGGGCATTACACTCGTCAATCAGGACGACGTGATCGAGGACTGCAACAACGAATTCGCTCGCATGATGCGCATGCCAGTAGAAAAACTCGAAGGCATGGACTTCAAAAAACTCATCGACGAGGAGGACCGCGAAACCGTTGTCGCCGCGCTGACCCGCACCGAAAAGGGGCAGCAAATGGACGCCCCGCTGGAGGTCACATTAAAGGGCGCGAAAAAACCCGTCATTGCCCAACTCCACGCTCGCCGTTTCAAGGAAGGGCGCAACATGGTGCTCCATTTCATCGACATGTCGGAGAAAAAAGCCCTCGAAGAACAATTCGTCCAGTCCCAGAAAATGCAGGCCGTTGGTCAACTCGCGGGCGGCGTGGCACACGACTTTAACAACATGCTGACCGCCATTATCGGCTTTTGCGATTTGCTCCTCCTGCGCCATAAACCGGGCGATCCGTCCTTCGGCGACATCATGCAGATCAAGCAAAACTCCAACCGCGCCGCCAACCTTGTGCGCCAGCTTCTGGCCTTCTCGCGCCAGCAAACCCTGCGCCCGCGCCTGCACGACATCACCGACATCCTGACCGAAGTCTCGCACCTCCTGCGCCGCCTGATCGGTGCGAACATCGACCTGAATTTGATCCACGGGGACGACCTCGGTTTAGTGAAGATTGACGAAGGACAGGTCGAGCAGGTCTTTATCAATCTGGCTGTGAACGCGCGCGACGCGATGGACGGCGGCGGCGCCCTGACGATTACAACCGAAAACTATCAGAACAAAAAAGCCCGCGAAATCGCCTCCGAAGACATGCCGCCGGGCGAATGGATTCTGATCAAGGTCACGGATTCCGGTTGCGGTATCTCAAAGGAAAACCTCACGCGTATCTTCGAACCCTTCTTCACCACAAAGGACGTTGGGCAGGGCACAGGTCTCGGCCTCGCTATGGTCTACGGCATCATCCGACAATCGGGCGGCTATCTTGATGTGGAAAGCAAAGTCGGGGAGGGAACATCCTTCCTCATCTACCTCCCCCGCGCCGACGAAAACGAGGACGAGGAAGACGCCGAGGAAGAAATCACCGATGACACGCCCAAGGACCTGACGGGGACGGAAACCATCATGCTGGTGGAGGACGAAGACGCCGTGCGTATGTTCGGTCAGCGCGCCCTGACCAATAAAGGCTATCAGGTGCTCGCCGCCGAAAGCGGAGAAGCCGCCCTCGCGCTCTTTGATGAGAATAAGGACAAACAGACCATTGACCTTCTGGTAACCGACGTGGTCATGCCCGGCATCGACGGCCCGACCCTCGCGCAGCGCATCCGCCAGCACAGCCCTAAACTCAAGATCATTTTCATCTCTGGCTACACGGAGGAAAAACTGAAAAACCACGTGGGCGAACGCACATACTTCCTGCCCAAACCCTTCACCCTCAACCAACTCGCCGAAAAGGTGAAAGAGGTGCTGGAGGAGTGATTAAAAACAAGCCGATTATGACGAAGCTTGGTATCCTCAAAGGCAGGGACTGTATTTATCTCGATACCCTGAACTATGACCATAAAAAGCAACGTCTGACCCTGAAAGGGGAGATCAACGGCTATCTCTCCGAAATAAAAAAAAAGGCGAATTCATGCCCTACGCCGTAATATTTTCGCAGGTATTTGCCCTAAAAATAGAAGAGTTGGAAATGTATGGCTACGAATATGAATCCTCCTTTGATCAGGTCATAAACTCAGAATGGCTGAGAAGGGCTGAACAGAGCCACAACTGTCCTAAAGTGAAACACTTTATCTTCGCAACATACGACGATGTAATAGACGTATTGTGTGCTGACTTTAAAATGAGCATAAACCTTCCTGATTAATAAAAAATGTTCTCAAAATGTTCTTTTTCCTTGACTTGAGAATAAAACAAGAACATGCTGATGTGCATAAGCCGTATTCAAGACGGATGAACTATTTGCAGACAGACGTGAATTATGCCAAAAGGGAGTCACACCATGACAGTAACGCCGATCAGACAGGATAAAGACATGAGCCAGAATAACGCCGAAAAACAAAAAGCCCTCGACGCCGCTCTCTCGCAAATCGAACGGGCCTTCGGAAAGGGCTCGATCATGAAACTGAACGACGGCTCCGCCCCGATTGAGGTCGAAGCGGTCTCCACCGGCTCCCTCGGCCTGGATATCGGTCTTGGCATCGGCGGTTTGCCCCGCGGGCGTATCGTGGAGATTTACGGCCCCGAAAGCTCCGGTAAAACAACCCTCGCGCTGCACGTTATCGCCGAAGCGCAAAAGACCGGCGGCACATGCGCCATCGTCGATGCGGAACACGCGCTTGATCCCGGCTATGCCCGCAAACTCGGCGTTGATGTTGATAACCTCCTGATCTCCCAACCGGATGCGGGGGAGCAAGCCCTCGAAATCGCCGACACGCTGGTACGTTCCGGCGCACTTGATGTACTGGTTATCGACTCCGTTGCTGCGCTCGTGCCCCGCGCCGAACTCGAAGGGGACATGGGCGATTCCCACGTCGGTCTTCAGGCACGCCTGATGTCACAGGCTTTGCGAAAACTGACGGGCTCCATTTCCCGTTCCCGCACGATTGTCATCTTCATTAACCAGATCCGCATGAAAATCGGCGTGATGTTCGGCTCGCCCGAAACAACAACAGGCGGAAACGCCCTGAAATTCTATTCCTCCGTCCGTCTGGATATTCGCCGTATCGGTGCAATCAAGGACAAGGAAAACGTGGTCGGCAACCAGACCCGCGTCAAAGTCGTGAAAAACAAAATGGCACCGCCGTTCCGTCAGATCGAATTCGATATCATGTACGGCGAAGGCATCTCCAAAACAGGGGAGCTTCTCGACCTTGGTGTCTCGGGCAACATCGTTGAAAAATCCGGCTCATGGTTCTCCTATGACGGGCAACGCATCGGGCAGGGACGTGAAAACTCGAAGACCTTCTTGAAGGAAAACCCCGAAATCGCCGCGGACATCGAAAAGAAAATCCGCCAGAACGCAGGACTTATCGCGGAGGACATGCTCACAGGCCCTTCTGAAGCTGCCGATAACGCCGAAGACGCTTCCGCTCAAAAGGCCAACGACGACAGCAATAAAGACGACAAAAAGGACAAAAAATCAGCATAAGACCGAAGGGCATGCGGCTAAGCCTAAGAGAACATTATTTCTCGCGCAGTAATCTCTGTTTTTGTTTGCTCCAGTCGCGCTTCTTCTGAACTTCGCGTTTGTCATGCAGCTTCTTACCCTTGGCAAGGGCAACTTCAACCTTCACACGTCCGCGTTTGTCAAAATAAAGCTTGGTCGCAACAATCGTCATCCCCTCACGCGTCACAGAACCAAGCAACTTATCAATCTCGCGTTTATGAAGGAGTAACTTACGCGGCCTTTGCGGCTCGTGCTGTAAGTGTGATCCTGCTTGTTGATATTCTGGAATATTGGCATTGAACAGCCAGATTTCACCATCCTTCGGCCCGACATAGGTTTCTTTAATACTGCATTGGCCAAGACGAAGCGATTTCACTTCCGTTCCGGTCAGCATAATGCCCGCCTCAAACGTATCATGAAGTTCGTAATCGAACCGCGCCTTGCGATTATCCGCAACGACTTTATCGGTCGAAATCATGCCTTTTTTGTCTTTTTTCTTTTTATCAGCCATAGCATTTCTCTAATCACTCCCCGCCGCCCACAGTTCTAAATAAATGATGACACCATCGGGGAAGGGCGCAAGAGTACAGAATACCCCCGTATCTTGGCAAGTAGATTAACAGTCGTCGAAAATTATAGGATATAAGATGTGCCCGCAGCGTAACAGTTAAGCCTGAAGGGTGTCACAGCCGAGCCTCGGAAACCCGGGAAACGGAAAGCTACACAACCGGCTTAAGCCCCGCCGCATCCATCGCCTTGTCAACAGCCGCACGCGCAGCCTCGGACGCGGGTAACATCGGTAAACGCACTTCATCCGAACAGAAGCCCAGTCTTGACGCCGCATATTTAACGGGCGCAGGATTGCTCTCTATAAACAAATCTTTCGCAAGCGGCAGCAACAGGTCACGCATCTTCGCAAACGTCTCCAGATCACCGTCCATCCATGCATTTTGCAGCGCCGCACATTGCGCGGGCGCAACGTTCGACGCAACGGAAATACAGCCCACGCCGCCCTGTGCCAAAAACGCCGCCGCGGTAATATCATCGCCCGAAAGCTGACAGAAATCAGAGCCGATCGCCTCACGCGTTTCCAACGGGCGCGCCAGATCGCCAACAGAATCCTTCACACCGACAATATTCGGCAGCTCTGCAAGACGCGCCATCGTCTCGACAGACATATCAATCACGCAACGCCCCGGAATATTGTAAATAATAATCGGCATAGCGACGGAATCATGGATCGCCTTGAAATGTTCATACATGCCTTCTTGCGTAGGTTTGTTATAATAAGGCGTAATAATCAGAGCGCCGTTGGCTCCGGCGTCTTTCGCATGTTGAGTAAGGGTAATCGCTTCATGAGTAGAATTCGAACCGCTTCCCGCAATAACGGGCACTCTTTTGTTAGAGACTTGCACACATCTCTCGACAACAGCCATGTGTTCATCGTAAGAAAGAGTAGGGCTTTCACCCGTCGTGCCACACGGAACAAGACCATGTACACCTTGCTCAATCTGCCATTCGATGTGTTTTTCAAATGCAGGCCAATCAATCTCGTGGTTTTTAAACGGAGTGATAAGGGCCGTAAAAGTGCCTTTGAACATTTTCTATCTTTCTTACTGGATAAAACCGGAATGTGTGACAATTTATATAACCATAACAAACTAAGCAAGGCTCTGCTCGCATGCCTGACGGTTTTTCTGTGTTCTGCTGCGCTCTGCCTGACATCCGCCCAAGCCAAAAATACAGAAATCAGCCGTCCGCAAACCGTCGAGGCACGCGAAAAAACAATCCTCGCCATCAAGGCTTTCAGAAACAGGGAGTATGATAACGCCCGCAAACTGATCGCCGAGAGCCGCGATCCCCTTGCCGCCAAAATCTATCACTGGCTAATCTTTACGGAGCAGGGTAGTGCTTGGGACCCCGATCTTTTTATCACACTGACACGCTTTATCCGCCAGAATCCAGATTGGCCGAGCGTCTGGCGTTTGAGAAATCTGGCAGAAACGAACATGCCCGAAGACCTGCCAAGTGATGCCGTCCTGACGTGGTACGAGGAGTACCCGCCAAAAACCACAAAGGGGATGAGCCGCTACATGGATGCTCTTATTGACCAGGGAAAAAAAGATCAAGCCAGAGAGTTTCTGGTGGACTGGTGGGCCGGAACCTTAACCTCCCGTGATCAGCAACGGGACTTGTTCCGCAAATACGGTCAATACTTGACACTTGATGCGCATAAACGCCGTTTTGATGCGCTCCTGCTTGCCGGAAAATACGAAAGCGCGAAAGCGATAGCGGATGTTCTAGGACAGGGTTATCCTGCCCTGGCCGAGGCACGGATTGCTCTGGCCAAACGCCGCAGGAATGTGAATGCACTGATCAAAAAAGTGCCGTCATATCTTCAGGACGATGCAGGTCTTCTCTTTGAAAGGCTGCGCTGGCGCAGAAAACATGATTTGGATGTCGGCGCCATGGAAATTCTTCACCGTGCGCCTGACCCCGCCATGGTGCAAAACCCCGAAGATTGGTGGCAAGAGCGCCATATCATTATCCGCCGCCTGCTTGATAAAAAACAATATTCAAGCGCATACCTGCTGGCCAGTAAACATATGCAGACGGATGGCTTGCCCTATGCGGAAGCCGAATGGCTTGCCGGCTGGCTGGCGCTGCGCTTCATGGACAAGCCGACCGAAGCCTACCAGCATTTCACCGCCCTGTATCAAAAGGTCTCAACACCTATCAGCCGCGCCCGTGCCGCCTACTGGTCAGGCAGAGCAGCCGAAGGCATAGGCCAGAAAAACCTAGCAGAAAAATGGTATAAGACCGCCGCATCATTCCAGACCGTATATTACGGACAAATGGCAAGCATTGAATTGCGCATGACAGATCACCTGCCGCAAGTTTCCCCGCCCGTTCTGACAAAATCCGACTTAAGGAGTTTTGGCGAAAACGAATTGATCAGAACGGCACTGCTGTTTCATAAAGCGGGCATGGCGGATGATGCGGGACGTTTTCTGCAGGCGTTCATCAGCTACGAAGAAACACCCAAGGCTTACCGTTATGGCGCAGAACTTGCCGCTAAAATGGGTGAATATCACGAAGCCGTTAGAATTGCGAAGAAAGCAACCAAGAAGGGCTTGTTCCTCACGGCGCAATCTTACCCCACGATTACAAAATGGCTCAAAAACGAAGATGCCATCGAATGGGCCTTGATACACGCGCTGATCAGACAGGAAAGCATGTTCAAATACACAGCCGTAAGCCCCGCTGGCGCAAGGGGGCTTATGCAGCTCATGCCGTCAACGGCGCGGGCAACGGCCAAAAAAATGAATATGTCGCATCAAACAAGTTGGCTGACACAAAAACCGTCACATAACATCAAACTCGGCGCCGAATATATGCGTAGTCTTATCGAGCGCTTTGATGGCAACTATCCACTTGCAATAGCCTCGTATAATGCAGGGCCGGGCAGAGTCAACCAATGGTTGAAACGGTTCGGCGACCCGCGCAAAGGAGAAATTGACATTATCGACTGGATTGAACTGATTCCCTATTCGGAAACCAGAAACTACGTGCAGCGCGTTATGGAAGGGGTGTACGTGTACCGACTCAGGTTAAAAGGCATACAGTCCGAACCCGCCTACGAGATATATGTCCGAAATAACCGCTAAAACATACGCATATATGTTCTTGAAATACAAAATACAATTATAGGGTTATTAACATTTTGAAAATATAATATACTTTCGAATAGGGGTATTCTTTTAACAAATAATGACTTTGGATATACGATGAGGCTATTGATAGCTGATGACCATACACTTTTTTGTGACGCGCTAGTACAATACATTGAGCGCGGACAGCCGGATGCCGAAGTCTTGCTTGCAAAGGATTTTCACGAGGCCAAATCCATTCTCGAAAAAGATCCGGATATGGATTTGGTAATACTCGACTTGCGAATGCCGGGTATGAGCGGATTTGAAGGTCTCAAATATGTGCGTGAAGTCTATCCGGAGACACCCGTTGCCATGATTTCCGGCGTTGCCGAGCCTGAAGACGTAAAAAAAGCTCTAGAACTCGGAGCAAAAGGATATTTTCCCAAAACACTATCCGGTAAAGCGTTACTGAAGGCGATCATGCAGGTTATTGAAGGCGATGACTTCATTCCGCTCGATGATAATAATGTGTCGTACATGCCGTCTTATTACGCGGACAAAAAGCCGAAAGAAATACAATCAAAAGTGGAAAATAATGCTATCGACGCTAAGGATATTGCTTTCACCCCGCGTGAGGGCGAAGTATTATCATTTCTTGCAAAAGGTGCATCAAACAAGGAAATCGCAAACGCCTTGGGCTTGCAGATTGTAACGGTAAAGCTTCATGTCAGAAGTATTTGCCGTAAAATGGGCGTAAAAAACAGAACGCAGGCTGCGCTCATGTCCCGTGATCTGGGAATTCAGGAGTCCGTCTCCAGCAGCAACACCTAAGAAAATATCTTTTTATAATGACCAAACAAAGAGCAACCATATCGGCATCATTCGAAACGCTGTCGGGAGCGGTACTTGTCGGCATCGGTATTATCGCAATAGCCCTGACATATAGCCTCGCATCACAAAACCAGACTTATGCGAATTACATCGGCGACCGCCAGGCATCAGAGCAAGCGGTGCAGGACACCTTACATGCACTGGATTTATATATGCTCGAAGATGCTCAGAGTCACAATCATGAAGAAAACACCGAGCATAGTAAGATAAAAAACATTCTGGGTAACATCCGCGATGCATTAAAATCTTACCGTGCCGATATCGAAGAAAAATACCACATAAAATCGGAAGGATCTTTCGGCGCACTTATGGGCAGCTTGTCCATGTTAGAAGTAAAGCTGGCAGGATCGAATCACTCCCACGTAAACAACGCCCTCAATGATAAAAAAATTATAGATTTCACGCATCAAGCCGAAGAGTATCTTGATACGTCATCGTCTACAGGCTACAAAATGTTTATCAAAAGCATCCAGCGAAAACAGTTCAGCCTGTATCTCGGCATTAGCATTATGGTGATTACAGGATTGTTCATATTCTTGCGCAACAATCAGAAAATCAGAAAACTGAATACGGCAGCCGAAGAAAAGAATCAGGTTATGTCGCTCATGGAAAACCGTGTCGCCGCCATTGAAGCCTCACAAGAAGGCATCTGCATGATCAATGGCAACAACGAAATCACATATATGAACACGGCCATGCTCGATATTTACGGCATCCCGCTGGAAGCTGAAGACCAGTTTATAGGCGAAAGCTGGAACCGCCTTTATCCTGAAAAGACACAAACGCTGCTTGAGAATGAAGTTATGCCTGCGCTGGAGCAGCACAAATACTGGCAAGGCAACATCGCCGTTGAGCGTGAAGGCGGTAAGCCGGTACATCTCGATATAGCGTTCACAGGTCTTCCCGATGGTGGTTTTATTGTCATGACCAGAGACGTGACCGAGCGTTACCGCAACGAAAAAGACAAAAAAGCGCTCGAAGAACAATTCTATCAGGCGCAGAAAATGGAAGCGGTTGGTCGTCTGGCGGGCGGCATTGCGCATGACTTTAATAACATCCTTGCCGCGATCAACGGTTACGCTGAGTTTCTCGAAGAGGATCTGGAAGGCGATGCGGATAAGCAAAAATTTGCGATCAAAATTCTTGCTGCAGGCCGCGAGGCAAAATCTCTCGTTGACCAATTGATGAACTTCTCCCGACGTCAGGACTCCACGCTTACAACGCTTGATCTAAAGGATTGTATCAAAGATACGCTCTCTATCCTAAAAGCCAGCCTGCCGAAGAGCATTGAGGTGAAATACACCACAGAAGCGCAGACAACAGAAATTGAGGGGAATGCTACCCAAATCAAACAGGCATTGATGAACCTTTGTGTGAATGCGCGCGATGCAATCGAGGATGAAAAAGGCATAATCGAAATCAATCTGACACAAAAAAAGGGCAAAGAATTTCCATTGATGCAGGCAATCATCGGCGAGTTACCAAACCCAAAGGAACAGCCTTTCACACGCATTGAAGAAGAAGACAACGGCACCGTTCGTCTCGTCATGGGCGAGGTCTCCCGCAAACACGATTATGTCTGTATCTCGATAAAAGACAGCGGTTGCGGCATGGCGAGGATCATCGTTGAACATATGTTCGAACCTTTCTTCACGACCAAGGACGTTAACAAGGGAACGGGGCTTGGTATGGCAAACGTTCACGGCGTCCTTGTCGGCCATCAGGCGGCAATGCTTCTGGAAACCTGCGTTGGAAAAGGCACAACTTTTAATCTTTACTTCCCGATATCAGAGAGCCTTGGCAAAGACAAAAGCTCAGAGGAAGCAGAAGCAAAGGGTATCAATAAGATCGATAACAATAAGATCAAAATCCTGCTGGTTGAGGATCAGGAAAACGTGCGAGATATGTTGACGAATATGCTCGAACGCTTGGGCTTCCAGCACCACGCCTGCGACAGCGGGCTAACGGCACTGGATCATCTGCGCGAAAATCCCGAAACATACGACTTGGTTATAACAGATCAGAACATGCCCAATATGTCGGGGATTGAACTCATTACTCAGGTACATTTCGATTTCCCTGAATTGCCGTTCATCCTCGTCAGCGGCTATTCCGAGCAACGCATGCAGGAAATGATCGAAGATCACGAAGCGGTCAAAGCCTTCCTTAAAAAACCCGTTTCAAAAGATACCCTGCATGAAAAAATCATAAACGTAGTCAAACAAAAATTGAGTAAGGCTGCTTAAACAAAAACAAACTGATTACCGCCGCTGCTATTCGCCACGACTATGCCCCTCGCGCCACCACGCAAATGTCAGAACACAAAGAAGTAAGAATAAACTCATCCATTCGGGCATCAACGGAATGTCCTTAACGCCTGTAACCGTATAATCGTTGTTCTTGCGCAACCCAACCCAATTTCGTCCCGCATAATGGCGGCTGTTCGAAAGCAGACGCACACGAGGCTCGGCCACGTCACTTAACCAGACCGCACCGCCGTAAGAGGCTTCCATAACGGGCTTAAGCTTCTCATCGGTTGTCTTAACACTCAAAAGCTCGGGCGGGTTTAAATCTCCGATAATCGCAAAACGGCGCTCACCGCGTGAATCTTCAAACGCATAAATACCCAGCTCATCGGCCTTAACGCGGTGTTCAATCCACCCCGCATCACTCAATTCCAGATCAAACTCGTCCGACTTGCCGCTCGGACGCGTTATCGTGATCGTTTCCTGCTCCTGATCATAAATATGCTTACGCACAATGATCGTGTCTTTTTCGACTTTAATTTCTAAAGCGCGCTCATCCAGCTCCGGCTCCTTCATGAGCCAATGCACCACACGGCGAAGCATCTCCGCATGTGGCCCGCCGTTTTCATATCCGCGCGACCACAACCAGATATGATCACTGGCAATCTGTGCAACGCGCCCCTTCTTGATACGATCCAGAATAAGCAGCGGCTTGTTGTTCACACCCTGCATAAGCGTATCTCCGCTCTCGCGCTGCAAATCAACCTGCCTCAACCATCGCCCCCATTCGGGCGTATCTCCGGCCGTGCTGCGATCGCCCCAGACCAGATTGTTAGTCACAGGGTGACGGTTACCAAGATCGGTCAATTCAGGCTTATACGGCTGCTCGAAAACTTCACCTGTTGGACTACCGGGAAGGATATTCATCAAGCTGGTCATGTATATCGAACTGTCTCCCGCAAAAGACGGGCCGCTGGCTTCCAGAAACGCGCCGCCTTCCTCGACATAGCGGGCGATATTGTCAAAATACACATCCGGCAAAATACGGTTCAGGTGATAACGGTCAAAAATAATCAGATCAAAATCATAAAGCTTAATCTCGAACAGCTCCCTGAACGGAAACGCGATGAGAGACAGTTCATTTTGCGGTGTGAAATCAAGTTTTTGCGGCTCGCGTAAAATCGTAAAGTGGACGAGATCAACACCGGGATCAGAGGTCAAAAGATCACGCCACGTCCGTCCGCCTGCATGCGGCTTGCCTGAGACCAGAAGCACACGCAAGCGGTCACGTACACCGTTAACAAGAAACGCCGCGCGATTATTGGCATAAGTAATTTCACCGTCCAACTTGTCCGTCTCGATCTCGAAAACATTCTGTCCCGAATGCTCGATAGGAAGATCAAGCGACTGTTCAATCCCGACAGGAACACGGAAATACTCCTCCGATCCGTCATGTCGCCGGAACACAACATTCGCAAAGCTCTGACCTATATTATCGGTGTCCTCGATCTTGTATTTGACCGTAACGCTTTGCCCGACCAGTCCATACGCAGGCGCATTCGTGATCACGATTTGCCTGTCTTTTTCATCCTTATCACCGGAAAGTAGAGCGCTGACAGGCCCGTATTGCGTATAAAATTCTTCGTTGTTAGGTACATCATGGATCTGCCCGTCGGTAATGAAGATCACACCCGCGCGCCGCTGCTTCGAAACATTGGCATAGGCCAGTTCAAGCGCATTGAACAACCGTGTTTCATTTGCCAGCGTTGCTTCGTCGGGAGCTTCAATAACCCTTAACTCCAGACTCTGATTATCCGCAAGCTGACTCTTAACGCTTTCAAGCGCGATATTGGTCCGCTCCTCACGATCACCCATTTTCTGGCTCATGCTGCGGTCAACCATAACAACCGCAACATCGGCCACGGACTTTCTATTTTCCTGAAGCAATGAAGGGTTAAGCAGAACAAGTAAGAAGAAAATAAACGTAAGCGAACGTGAGAACAACGCGCGTCTGGATTTCCAGAAAGACAAGGCCAACAGCAATAAACCGACAACGGCAATAACAATCAGCCACACTTCATCAAGCAGCGGAGAAAAATGGATACTAATCGACGGGCTGCTATTATTCATTTCTTACCTGTCCAGTCGTTTCAAAATATGTGGCAGGTGTACCTGATCGTTCTTATAATTTCCGGTAAGCGCATACATAACCAGATTGACCCCGAAACGCAGCGCCAGTTCCTGTTGCCGCGTTCCACCAAATCGTCGGGAATTATAATTGCCACCTTGGCTGCGTCCCGAACTTGCCCAGGAGGCTGCCCAGTCATGACTACCGATCAGAACGGAAGACACACCGTCGCGCCCGCTCACACTGTTTTGCTCGACCCAGAGCGTACCACCGCTGAAACGCCCTGGAAATTCATCCAGAAGATAAAACGCCTTGGTCAGAACATGGTCCTCAGGCACGGGAGTAAGAGGCGGAATACTGAGAGAGCGCGTCATCATACGCAAGGTTTTGCCATTTGATGTTTCGGCAAAGGTGCTATTGGACAAGCTTTGGTCACGTGTGTCAAACAGAATCGTACCGCCGTGATCGAGATAATTCTGAATATTCTGCATCGCCTTGCCGGAGACCGGATCCATATCGGTGCTGATTGCCCAATAGAGTAGAGGAAAAAATGCAAGATTGTCGGTTTCGGGATGAACACCGACAACCCCGTCCGGCTCAATGGATGTTCTGCGCGACAACGTCGCCGAGAGATTCTCCAGACCCATCTCTGTGGTCGAGTCCAGCGTCAAATCGCCTGTACGAACATACGCCAGATAAAACCCGGAAGCATATTTGATGTCATTGGCAATGTCGGCGTTTTCACGGTCTTGCGCGAACACAGGCGCACTGAAGAATAAAAGCCCGAGCATAAATGCAAGCATAGCCAATGAAGCCTTAGCTTTGCCACCGATAAAGCCTCTGGACACGCCTGTAAATGCTAAAACGCCGGACATAATAATAATCATAATAATCCAGTCGACCATGAACAACATGACTGCCGCATAAAGAAGAAACGGCATCATATCCAGCTCATATTCCGCATCATAATATTTTTGTATGACGCCCGAAGGAAGAGTCCCCGCACCGTTCAGCGCAGGCAGGTTTGTACCGAGATTTAAGGCAACCTGATAGCCGCCGGCACCGTAAATGCCCGGGGGATGGACGGAATTCGGAACAATATTTTCAACATCATTGGCAGAAATCGGCTCAACGGAACTCGGAGGAGGTACAAGCGCACCCGAACCATCCAGAACCAGAACGGGATCAAGGTAGCTATGGTTCACAGAAAGGTTCTTCGCAACATTGCCGGACATATTCGCGAGGCGTTTCAGAATATTGACATAAAGCCCCGAGAGTGCAAGCTCCGACCAATCGGGCGTGGCCGTCGTATGAATAAGAACAACAAGCCCGCGCTCCATCGGCATGCCCGTGATAATCGGTGTGCCGTCCGTCAGACGTCCCCAGACCTTGCCTTCAAGATCCTGCGAAGGATCAGCCAGAACCTGATTGCGGACTTTAATACTGTCTGTGACCTCAAGACCGTAAAACGGACTTTCCTCACCGAACGGCGCAATAGCCTGAGGATCCTCCCAAGACATCGAACCTGCCAAAGACCGCTCGCCCGCCCGCAATTGTACGGGAAGAAGATACTGCTCGCCCTGCGCCTCACTTAAATTCGGCCCGGCAAAACGTAACAACAGACCGCCGTCTTTTACCCATGCTTCCAGTGCGTTCAGCGTTTCGGACGGCATCGCACCGACATCAGGCAGAATAATCGTAGTCAGGTCATTATTATTTAAAAGCTCATCAATCGTATCAATCGTAATAATGCTGTAAGGCTCCATAGCACGCTTAATGTAGTAGCTTGCCTTGACCAGCGGTGCGGTATCCGCTTCCTCAGCCGGAGCGGCGATCCCGATCTGACGCTTGCGGAATTGCGAATCCAGCAGATAAACACTGCCCGCACCCTTACGTCCCGTCAGTCTGAATTGACCGATATCCCCGCGCAGCGTCTGCGGAATATCAAACCCGACATTCAACGGCAGATCATCCTGAGAGAGCGCAACCGATTGAATATCCAGCAATTGGTTGTTCTGCGAAATGGCCTTCACCGAAACGGGTAAAACATCGGGAATATCATTTGGTGCATCAACCGCAATCCGAACCGCAGAAATCTGTTCCTCTACGGGTGTATTCTTCTTGTATCGGGCTTCGCGTAAAAGCAGAGGCAATTGGTGCGCCTGCGGGCGTGTATAGATCAAACTGCCCTGCGCTTGTAGCGCGCGGACAAGAACGGACATATTCCCTTCGTTCAGCCCGCTTGCCAGCCAGATACTTGTAACGGTGCTGGTCGGCTTGTTCTCTACGATGACATTTTTCGCCGCTTGATAATCGGCGGCCCATGCCTGTGTCTTCATACCGCGCACAAGTGCGGCCGCTTCCTGATAGGCAAGAGGGCCGGCATGAAACGGCGCTTCTTCTCCGGGCAGGGGAGCCGTTCCGAGAATATAAATTTCCCGTCGTTCGCGGGAGGCTTGTTTGAGAATTTCCTCCGCTGCTTCCATCTGTAATGACCATGTCTGCGCACCCGCCCAACTATTATCAAACACGATACGCACAGGCCCTGCGCCGCTAATTTGCTCGGCAGGGTTATAAACCGGACGCGCCAGCGCAATGATAATCAACGCGGCAATCAGCAACCTCAGCAGCAAGATCCACCACGGCGTTTTGTTTGGTGTTTGCTCATCCGAGACAAGCCCGTTCAAAAAACGTGTGGCTGGAAAATAAACCAGACGCGGGGAGGGCGGCGTCACACGCAGTAAGAACCACAAAAGCGGCAGCGCCAGCAACGCGGATAAAATCCACGGCTGTAGGAAAACGGTACCGGTAAGCAAAGCTCCCATCTCTTACACGCCTCCCTTGATCTTGCGGCCGGTCTCACCCTTCGCGCTGAGCATAAGCCAGATTTGCGTAACAACTTCCGCCAAATCCTGATCCGTACGGCACAAAACGTAAGACCAGTTCGATGCCGTGCAAAGGGCGTAAATATCCTGAATATGCGCCTGAATACGGGTGCGGTAATCCTGTCTGATGGATGCGACGTGATTAATCGTCTCTTTCTGTCCGCCCGATGGCGGCTGAAAAATAACCCTCCCGTCATAATTCAGCTCAAGTTCCTGCGGATCAAGCACCTGCAAGACCAAAGCATTCTCCACCGTCGCAGCCAGAAAATTAAAACAGCCTTCGATATCACCGAACGGATCAAGGAAGTCGCCTGCCAAAACCACTGAAGCATTGGTCGGAACGGCAAAGCTCTGAACATCCGGCAAAGATTGCGCCTTCGGCTCATCTTCCATCAGTTTCTGCGCAATTTGCTGAATTTTACCGTCACTGCGACCCGTTTTGGAATTCCCGAAATATCCGACTTGTTCATCCGCACGCGACATTAGCAAGGCAAGCGCAAGTGTAATGACTCGTGCGACATCTGCCTTTTGCGGAAGAGATTTGTCGGAACTGAAAAACATTCCCTCAGCAGAAGAAGCCCAGAAAAAAGTCTTCTGTGATATCTGCCATTCCTTCTGACGGATATAGATATTCTGCGTCTTGGCAGATTGCCGCCAGTCGATATCCTGCGGCCTGTCGCCATGCTCATATTCGCGGAATTGCCAGAATTTCTCACCCGCACCCGCCTTACGCAACGCATGGTCGCCGTGCATAATACCGTTCGCAATTCTATCGGCCTCCACCAAAAGCGCAGGCAAATTCATAGAAGCCTGCTCTGCTTCCTTTCGAAGGGATAGAAGATCTCGGATACGAAGCATATCGGGTAAGTAACCTCTTAGAGCTTGCTGACCAACTCGTTGATAAGATCGTTGACGCTCAAACCTTGCGCACGCGCCTTGAAGTTCAGCGCCATACGGTGTTTTAGGATTGGCGCAGCCAGAACCGCAACATCATCCAGAACAGGGGCCATACGTCCATCGAGCAGAGCTGCGGCACGCGCCGCGAGCATCAAACCTTGAGATCCGCGCGGTCCCGGTGCCCATGTCACGTATTCATTAATCATGTCAGGCGCATCCGGACCGGGGCGAAGCTGGCGCACCAGTTTCACAATAGCATCCACGACCTCTTCGCCGATCGGCATATCACGCACCAAAACCTGAATATCAATCAAGTCCTGTTTCTGCATAACTTGTTGCGGCTCGTAATATTCATTGGATGTTGTATTCAGAATGATCTCACGCTCGGCGGCTTCATCAGGGTAATCGACATCAATCTGCATCATAAAACGGTCAAGTTGCGCTTCAGGCAGGGGATACGTTCCCTCCTGCTCGATCGGATTCTGTGTTGCCAGAACGTGGAACGGGCGGGGCAGGGCATGCGGACGACCCGCTACGGAAACTTCCTTCTCTTGCATTGCCTGAAGCAACGCGGATTGCGTTCGCGGGCTTGCACGGTTGATCTCGTCCGCCATCAGGAATTCGGTAAAGACGGGGCCGGGAATAAAACGAAAACCGCGCTTGCCTTGTTCATCTTCTTCCAGAACTTCGGAGCCGATGACATCCGCAGGCATCAGATCCGGTGTACACTGGATACGGTTGGACGAAAGCCCGAGAACCTTGGCCACCGTCTCCACCAAAAGCGTCTTCGCAAGACCTGGAACACCGACCAAAAGAACGTGCCCACCGGAGATCAGTGTCACAAGCGTCTGATCGATAATTTCCGGCTGCCCGTAAATGACTTTGGCAATTTCAGATCGGGCTTTGAAAAGTTTTGCGGCAGATTCCTCAAGAAAAGCTTCGGGATTATGTGTTTGACTGGCTTCGCTCACGGCTTAAAAACTCCTTCATTCTGTACAGGATGCGTACTATTATACCCCATATTTCGAGTAACGTCCGCATTTGCGCGTATCTTAAAGTGATTTAGCCCGATGATACAACCACAACAAGCCTCAACCGATCATTATTTCCGTATAGATACGGAAGGAAAATGGTTCCATAACGGCGACCCGATCAACCGTGCCGCGCTGGCCAAGCTCTTCGCGGATAAAGGGTTGAAACGTGACGAAGAAGGCAAATACTGGATGCAATCTCCTTACGAGAAATACCCGGTCGAGGTCGAGGACGTGCCGTTCATCATCACGGATTACAAAATACAAAATAATGACGTGCTTGTTCTGACCACGAATATGGACGAGGAGATTGAAGTCGGAGAGGAGCACCCACTGGAACTGCGAAGCTATGCTCACGCAGAGCAAAAAATACCCTACATCCATGTCCGCGATGGGCTGGACGCACGCATCTCCCGTAGTGTTTATTACGATTTGGTCATGACATATGGCGAAACTGTCGAGAGCAATGGCATCACCTTTAAGCTCGGAGAAAGCGATGACGCTTAAACCTGCAAAAACCATCACCCCGCAGGATTGGATGATATCAAAAGAATCGCAAATCCTCTTTGACGCGTTGGAGAAGGGAGAAACCACGCCCATCGCTCTGTTCGTGGGAGGCTGTGTTCGCAACGCCTTGTTGGATATGGAGGTTGAAGACATTGATCTTGCCACATCCCTGAAACCGGAAAGCGTTGTTAAGAAACTGGAAGCCGAAGATATCACGGTCATTCCGACAGGGCTACAGCACGGCACGGTAACAGCCGTGATCAACAAAAAGCCTTTTGAAATCACAACGCTGCGCCATGATGTCGAAACCGATGGCCGTCACGCCGTTGTAGAGTTTACTGACAATTGGAAAGAAGATGCCAAACGCCGTGACTTCACAATGAACACGCTTTTGGCGGACAGAAAGGGCAACATCTATGACCCGCTGGGGCAGGGTATCAAGGACCTCGAAAGCCACACGATTAAATTCGTTGGTAAGGCCGAAGAGCGTGTACAGGAAGATTATCTGCGCCTCCTGCGGTTCTTCCGCTTCCATGCGATATACGGCACCGGTGATTTTGATAAAACGGCACTGAAGGCGTGCCGCAAATACGCGGACAAACTTTCGACACTCTCAAAGGAACGCATAACGCAGGAATATCTGAAAATCATGGCCGCCGAAAAACCATGGGACATTCTGGCGATCATGTTCGAAAACAAGGTACTGCCCGATCTGAATTTTGACACGTACGACCCGAAATTTTTTCAGTATTTCTGCGAATTCCAATCGCGCTACGGCTTGGTCTCCATACCTTCACGCCTGTACGTGCAGGGGGGATTAGACATCGCGAATGTCAAAAGAATGGAAAATCTTATGATCTTTCCCAAAGTTTTCATGCGCGATATGCAGGCCATTTCAGACGCGCTGACACAACCTGACCTCTCGTGCGACCACGATGTAAAAGTCTCTATCTACCGCTACGGGCGGGTTATCACCGCACAAGCCCTGATGATTGAGTTGGTGCAGGATCGTGTCATGAACGGGTACGCGCCTAAGGCTTTAAGCATTATCCAGCAATGGGAAGTCCCAACATTCCCCGTAAGCGGTAATGATTTGATGGAAAACGGCATCCCGCAAGGTCCGGCACTAGGCGATACACTCGAAAAACTTGAAAACTGGTGGATCGAAAACGGGTTTTCCGCAACCCGCGAAGAATGCCTGAAAGAACTTAAAAAGTTTTGAGTAACTGATTAATCATGCGTCGGCGCATCATGAGAAGCACCTGCGCCCGCACCTACCTGACCATCCTGAAGATCATCAACATGAATATCCGGCGTTTCGGCAGATCCCTGAAACTTGATCTTGTCAATCATACGATCCGTCATGTCCTGAATAATAGCGCGTCCGTTTGGTAAATCATGCTCGATATCCGCAAGTTCCATAGGGGAAATATTTCCCTCCAAAAGCCACATTCTACCGAAACGATCACACTTCATATCAAAGGCGACATACGAGACCCCGTGCTGATAATAAAGATGCTCCGCCAGTTTTTCGATCTGCTCGATGATTTCGGGATCTTCTATTTGCTCGCGGTAAACGCCCGGCCATGCATATGGAACGGCAATCTTGTCTTCGGGTATAACCTCATCTGTTTTGCGCTCATAGGCAACTAGACACTCACCATCCAGGCAAATTCCGCGAACCTCGCGAAATAAACCCTGCTCATCGCCTATAAATTGCTGAACAAGCATCTGGTCGCCCTGTCCGTATTCTGATCGTATGGATTTGATCGCCCTAAGAAGGTGTTCTTCATCTTTGGCAATATGAACATTTCTGGATAACGATCCATGACTGGGTTTTAAAACGATCGGAAATTGAAAGGGATGCCCTTTCCCTCGAATATTTTGGAGAATTTCATCTCGAATATCTTCATGGGATAAATCGGATCTTTTATCGTAAATGTCCGTCATGGGGCAAAGCATGTGTTCATACGATGCCTTGACCAATTCTGACTTATTGCTGACGAGCGCACTTCCGTGCTCCGAATTAAAAGGCGTCAGTCCGAATGCAAAACGGGAGCTGGCTTGACCAAATTCTATTGTAACTTCAGGACTTTCGCAGATAGGATCGTGATTGATCGAAGCACTCAAATCATCGTCACGCCGCCTGCGCCACGCATCAATCATGTAAGAAGCTAGATATTTTTCGTCTTGGCCCATTTTTTTATCTCAAACCCGCACTAATGCTGTAGTTTCCCAAAAAAAGATGGAACAAGTAAACAAAACAATATGCTGCGACGCAGCAAAGGTGCTGCAAAGAGGCAATGAGAACCTTACGGCCACTTGGCTTCCGGTGGCATAGACATCAGAATTGCCTCGGTATTCCCGCCTGTTTTTAGGCCGAATTGCGTCCCGCGATCGTACAGCAGGTTAAACTCCACATATCGCCCGCGCTTGACCAATTGATGCTCGCGGTCTTCGTCTGTCCACTCCTTTTCCATAGAGCGCTGCACAAGCTTCGGATAGATATCGAGAAACGTCCGCCCGACATCCTTTGTAAACTGAAAATCGTTTTCCCAGCCTTTGCGATCAAGATAATCATAGAAAATGCCGCCGATCCCGCGCGGCTCTTGTCTGTGCGGTAAGTAGAAATACTCATCACACCATTTTTTGAATTCGGGATAATATGCGGGGTCATGCGCATCACAGCAGGATTTAAAAGCACTGTGAAAATCCCGCGTATCTTGCGCGTCTTCAAACATCGGCGTTAAATCCGCACCGCCGCCAAACCATGATTTCGACGTCATAATCATCCGCGTATTCATATGAACAGCAGGCACAAGCGGGGATTGCATGTGCGCGACCAGAGAAATCCCTGACGCCCAGAAATGCCCACCACTTTCGCTTGCACCCGGAATTTTAGCGGCAAAGTCTTCGGAAAATTTGCCGTGAACCTTAGAAAAATTCACACCGACCTTTTCAAAAACACGCCCGCGCATAACCGCCATCGTACCGCCGCCCTTCAAAATAGAGCCGGATTCGTTCGGCTGCTCGGAATTTTCGCGCTCCCACGGCGTTTTCTCGAAACGGCCTGCATCTTTTTCCGCATGCTGCCCGCCGGAAAGATCGTCCTCAATACTTTCGAAGGCCTCGCAGATCATCGTCTGCAAATCATAAAACCAGTTCGAAGCCTGTTTTTGTTTATGTTCCTGTGAAAGCTCTTCTGTAGAAGATTTAGCGAGTTCTGACATTTTGTTACGCGTCCTTAATTATTGGCAGATAATTTATCGAAGCTGCCGCAGCGCTTCACCGGCAATCATGGCACTGGCTGTGACAATATTCAATGACCTAAAACCCTGCGTCAGCGGAATTGTAACTTTATGCGCCAGAGTATCATAAACCTCTTCAGGAATACCCGAACTCTCGCGTCCGGCCAAAAGAATATCGCCGTGTGCATAAGAAAAATCTGTGTAGGTTGCATCTGTTTTGGTGGTCATGAGCACAATACGGCGCATTCCTTGATATTTATCAAGGAATGCAGACCATGAATCATGCTTGATAGGCGCAATGAAGTCGATGTAATCCATGGCAGATTGCCTGATTTTGCGCTGATTCCAAAGGAAGCCGCACGGCTCAATAATATCAAGGGAAAGGCCGAGACAGGCGCACAGACGGATCGCCGCGCCAACGTTCTGCGGAATATCGGGTTGGTACAACGCTAAATGTAATTTTGGAGAAGAAAAGGTGTTGCTCATGATTCCTGTTTGTATTCAAAAGGTTTTTTCTTGTTCCTCTGGATCGTCAGGGGTTGATCTTCTATAAAGAGAGGATTAAAAGACTTCTACAAAAATGTTCTTACTGCAAACTCTTTAGGTACGACATGTCAGCGGACACACATATTAATCAAGATGACGACAAGGATGGTCGCAGAGAATTCCTGCAATGGACGGCGGGCGCTTTCGGAGCTGTCGGCGCAGTTATCGCGGCTTTCCCACTCGTAAATTCATTAAATCCGGCTAAGGATACATTGGCGCTTTCAACCGTAGAGGTTGATCTCACACAAATTCCGGTTGGCGAATCCAAAACAGTCATGTGGCAGGGAAAACCTGTTTTCGTAAAACACCGCACGGCTAAGGAAATTGAAGAGGCACGTAGCGTTGACGTCTCAAGCCTGATCGATAAACAAACGGATGAAGATCGCGTGGAAAAGCCTGAGTGGCTGGTCACAATCGGCGTGTGTACGCATCTCGGCTGTATTCCCGCAGGACAAAAGAATTCAGACATCAAGGGAGACTTTGACGGCTGGTTCTGCCCGTGTCACGGATCACACTATGATACGTCAGGCCGCATTCGTAAGGGGCCGGCACCGAAAAACCTCACAGTGCCGCCATATGAATTTATTTCAGACACAAGAATTAAAATTGGTTAGGGGCATTCGCAAAAATGGCAAGTGGTGAACGCGAAAAATTTGATAACACGGTAGTGGAGTGGATCGACTCTCGCCTGCCGATTTTTACAGTACTCAACAAAGAATACGGCGTATTCCCGACACCGCGGAACTTCAACTATTTCTGGAATTTCGGGGCAATAGCTTTCTTCATGCTGGCAACGATGATCGCAACCGGTATCGTACTGGCTATGCACTACAGTCCGGACACCGAACTCGCCTTTAACAGTGTCGAGCGTATCATGCGTGACGTCAACGGCGGATGGTTGATCCGCTACATCCATATGAACGGCGCATCCTTTTTCTTTATTGCGGTCTACATCCACATGTATCGTGGCATGTATTACGGCTCTTACAAACGCCCGCGTGAACTCCTATGGATTCTGGGTTGCCTGATCTTCTTGCTTATGATGGCAACGGCCTTTCTTGGATACGTCCTTCCGTGGGGACAGATGTCTCTTTGGGGCGCAACCGTGATTACGGGCTTCTTTACGGCTATTCCGTTCGTGGGTGAATTAGTTCAAGAATGGCTTCTTGGTGGTTTTGCTGTCGACAATCCGACACTAACACGTTTCTTCGCGCTGCATTATCTGTTGCCGTTCGTGATCTTTGCCGTCGTGTTCCTGCACATTTGGGCCTTGCACGTCACGGGCTCAAACAACCCACTGGGGATCGACACAAAGGGCCCGCAGGACACACTGCCGTTCCACCCTTACTACACGATAAAAGATTCCTTCGGTTTGCTTATCTTCCTGATTTTGTATTGTGTCTTTATTTTCTTCATGCCGGATGCATTGGGACACCCCGATAACTACATTCCGGCCAATCCGCTTGTAACTCCTGCGCATATTGTGCCCGAATGGTACTTCCTGCCGTTTTACGCCATTCTGCGCGCCATTACGTTTAACATGAATGTATACTTGCTCGGCGGTCTGGTAATCCTTCTCTATCTGATGGTCGAATTTATCTGGCGTCACAAGCCCAAAGATCTGTCACCGAAACTTGGGATTATTCTGGCGTTAATCGGTGGCGGACTGGCCGCTTTCGGATTTATCGGAGATTCATGTCAGCGTATAGAACCTGCATTCCTTGAGGCCAACGCGGGAATAAAAGGAATGTGTAACGGATTACAGGCCATGCCCCTGATGGGCGCGGAGTTCGCTCCGATTTCTGCAAAACTCGGCGGTGTTTTGGCAATGTTCGGTGCGGTTGCAATCTTGTTCGTGATGCCTTGGCTGGACTCTCACCCTGTGAGAAGTGCCCGTTTCCGTCCGCTCTACAAATTATTCTTCATCATCTTTGTATTGATGTTCATTCTGTTGGGTTACATCGGTTCACAATCCGCCGATGCTGTTATGTTCGGCATTCCGCTTAGCCTATTGGGGCTTCTGGCCACGGGATACTATTTCTTCTTCTTTGTTGTTATTCTGCCGCTTCTGGGCCGTTTCGAAAAAACAAAAGAATTGCCGGAAAGTATTCACCAGTCCGTTCTGGATAAACAAAAGAAAAAAGAGGCATTGGCATGAAAAAGATGTTCAGAAAAGTCGTTCTGGCAGTCGCCGCCCTGACAATGATCTCTCCCGTAGCCTTCGCAGCAGGAGGAGGGGAGCCTCTACCTGATCAGGACTGGTCGTTTGAAGGCCCGACAGGAACATACGACCGTGCGGCTCTGCAACGCGGCTACAAAATCTACCGCGAAGTTTGCGCGGCATGCCATGGTATGGATTTGCTGTACTATCGAAATCTCTCTGCGCTGGGCTATAATGAAAACCAGATCAAAAACATCGCAGCCGAATATATTTATGAAGACGGCCCGAACGAAGAAGGCGACATGTTCGAACGTCCCGGCCTGCCGAGCGATCCTTTCAAAAATCCATACGAAAATGAGAAACAGGCCGCTTACGCCAACAATAATGCGATTCCACCGGATCTATCCCTCATGGCGAAGGCACGTGCCGGCGGCCCTGACTATATTTACGCATTGCTTGTAGGCTATGAAGACCACGCACCGCATGGAAAAGAGCTGCTGACGGGGCAGTACTGGAACAAATACAAAGATGGTAATGTCATCGCTATGGCACCGCCGCTGGTCGATGGTCAGGTCCAGTACGAAGACGGCACACCGCAAACACTGGATCAGTATTCCCGCGATATCGCGCACTTCCTGATGTGGGCAGCCGATCCGTATATGGAAACACGTAAACAAACGGGGATTAAGGTTATCCTCTTTTTGCTGGTCTTCGCGGGTATCATGTACGCATTAAAAAAGAAGACATGGAAAGACGCGCATTAACCCGCAGACGTTTTTAAAGATTTGAAAGAGCAGGGCGTTATGGCCCTGTTTTTTTGTGACGGCTCTGGCTATGCTGTCCCTTGAAAGAAGGGAAGCAACGTATGCGAGACACAAAACAGGAAGTTCTAAACTTCTGGTTTGAAGAAACAAAACCTCAACAATGGTTTCAGAAAAGCGAAGCGTTCGATAAGCATATCAAGGATCGTTTTGAAACCGCATATAAAATGGCAACCGAAGACCTGTGTACCGACTGGGCTAAGGACGCACACGGCGCACTCGCACTAATCATCGTCCTTGATCAATTCCCGCGCAATATGTTCCGCGACACGCCTCTGGCTTTCGCAACCGACCATAAGGCCCTGCTAATCGCCAAAGAAGCGGTGCATAAAGGCTTTGATCAAATACTTGAGCCAATGAAACGCCGCTTTATCTACTTGCCGTTTGAGCACAGCGAAAACATCGAGGATCAACGTCAGTCTGTTGATTTCTTCAAATCAATGAAGGAGGAGGACCCTGTAGGATATGACTATGCCGTTAAGCATATGGAAGTTATTGAAAAATTCGGCCGTTTTCCGCACAGAAACAAAATCCTCGGCCGCCGGAGCACACAAGAGGAAATTGAGTTCCTTAATCATTCGGAGTCCTCGTTTTAAACGCTTAAGAAGTAGTTAACAGGATATTAAGAAAATTTTTACATAATAAAAGATTAGGTGATTCGAATATTTTGACTAAATCTAGGTCTGTTTTCAGTGCGTGAGAGAACTCTGCTAAAAATCTGTTTATACTTTGGAATTTAGCTTGAAGCATTTCCCTTTTTGCTGAACGCCTCAGATTCGCGTATCATCTATTTTATATTTTTAAAATTGTTAAAAAATTGGAGGCCTATATGTCAGTACAAACAGCTCCTGCGTCTAAAGAAAACCCAAGAATTCTGGCTTTAAAAGAAAAACATACCGAACTAAAGCGAAAAGTCGAGGAGGCGCAAAAAGATCTGTCAACGACTGACTTTTATCTCAAGCAACTCAAAAAAGAGAAACTTGTTGTGAAAGAAGAAATTGCAAACTTTAAAGAAACAGCTTCTGCTTAAAACATAAAAGGAAAATCGATATTAAAAAAAAGCCGGCGCATTGACCGGCTTTTTTGTGTGCTGAAACAGCGCTCAGCTTAGGAATCGTCAGATTTTTCTGTATCCATAGAGCCGGGAAGGAAGTTTGAAAAATCAAACCCGCCGGAACGCTGGCTTCCCTGATCGTCATCATCGGAAGAGCCGAACGGCGCATTGGCCGCTTCCAGTTCCGCCTGGCGCTGAGCCTTAACCGCCTCCGGGTCCTTACCCGCTGCTTTCAGGCCTTTATTCACGGCATTTTCGTATTCTTCGTACTTGCAAAGACCTAATTCCGCAGGGTGGCGCGGCTTGAGGTTAGGGGTATTCGGATGTGTCCGTTCACGAACGGCGGCAATCGTCGGCTTTGTCGTTCCGACCAGCTTGCAAATCTGCGCATCTGAAATTTCGGGATTGTTTTTCAGGATATACGCAATCGCATCCGGCTTATCACCACGCTTGGAAATCGGGGTATAGCGCGGACCTTTGGCACGTGTTTTAACGGGCGGAAGATCGCGCTTGGCCATCTCGAGAGGGCGAGCAGGGTCTGCTTCGGATTGATCAATCTCATCTTGCTCGAGTTCCTTGTGCTCGATCGGGTTACGTCCGACAAGGCCGCGTCCGATCTCTTCATTGGCAAGAGCTTCAATCTCGATCTCCGTCAGAGAAGTGAAGTCCGCAATCTGCTTGAAGCTGAGAGCAGTATTCTCAATCAGCCAAACGGCTGTCGCCTTGGGCATCAAAAGGCCGATTTGTTTGTCTTTACGAGCCGTTGCCATATCTTATCTCCATAGTTTCTATAACTTTAAAAATTTTTAGTTTTACGAAGGGCTCAACTCAATACACAGAGCTTTACGCCGACCTGTTCCATGGCCAACATGCTTTTAAACACTTCGTTTTTAGGGAACACAACTTCTATAAGGGATCATCCCCGAAATTACCAGTATTTTTTGCTTCTATCACAGCGGCATTGGCAGTATTCTTCACAATTGTTTGAATATCCGTGCTGAAAATAGCTCGCCAAGATAGACAATGAAGATGGATGATATAGGAGGGGATAAATGTTTGACGACGACCTGCCGAAAAAGAAAACCGAGGAATTCCCGCGTAACCTTGAAAGATTGTCCGTATCGGAACTGCAAGAGTACATCGGAGAATTAAAAAGCGAGATAGAGCGCGTTGAGGGCGAAGTCACAAGAAAGAAAGCCTCCGAAGAAGCCGCATCCTCGTTCTTCAAGTAAAACTAGTCTAACAATTAGATTTAATAAAACACTATAAATAACTCATATAAAGGATAATTATGCGTATAGAAGAAGATGTAAAACTGGATTTTAAAGATGTCCTGATCCGCCCGAAAAGATCAACACTCGCAAGTCGTAAGGACGTTGATATCTACCGTGAGTTTACATTCCGCTCCAGCAAAAAAAAGTTTAACGGTGTACCCGTTATCGCCGCGAACATGGACGGCGTCGGCACAATCGAAATGGCGAGGGCTTTTATAGAAGACGGAAACGGCATGACCGTGGCGTTGCATAAACATTATCCGCTGGAAACGCTTCTCGATTTCTTCGATGAGGAAACAACTAAAACCGTCTGGTACAGCATTGGCATGACCAAGACGGACGAGGAAAAACTCGATCAATTTGTGAAGAAAAAGCCAAACGTCATCGAAAAACTCTGTATTGACGTTGCAAATGGATACAGCGAACATTTTGTGGATTACGTCAAACGCATTCGTGATAAAATGCCTGATCTGACGATTATGGCCGGAAATGTAGTCACAGGCGAAATGGTTGAGGAGCTAACGCTCTCCGGTGTTGATGTGGTCAAGGTCGGAATCGGCCCGGGCAGTGTTTGTACCACACGCAAAATGACGGGTATCGGCTACCCGCAACTCTCCGCTGTAATAGAATGCGCTGATGCCGCACACGGTCTGGGCGGTTTGATTTGTGCCGATGGCGGATGCACCGTTCCGGGCGATCTGGCCAAAGCTTACGGCGGCGGCGCGGATTTCATCATGCTTGGCGGTATGCTCGCCGGACACAATCAATCAGAGCAGGACATCATAGAAATCGATGGCAAGAAGTACCTGCAATTCTACGGCATGAGCAGCAGTACCGCGATGACCAAACACAAAGGCGGCGTGGCCGAATACCGTGCCAGCGAAGGAAAAACGGTCAAAATTCTATACCGCGGTGATGTAAAGGACACGTTGCAGGACATCCTCGGCGGTATTCGTTCGGCCTGCACCTATGTCGGGGCAAGACGCTTGAAAGAGTTGTCCAAGCGCACGACTTTTATCCGTGTTTCCCAGCAATTAAATACGGTGTTCGGGAACGAATAAGAAAGAATTTTTCCTGATTTCAACATAGACTTCCCTTGCGGTTTCAGACCTCTGCCGATAAAGTGTTTTGTACTTATGCACAGATCATCAAGAGTAGACTAGGGGATTCAAAAATTATGGATGATATTTCAAAACGCTTGCAAGAGACGTCTGAGACATGCCTGAAAGCATATGAGGCTTGGTCGTCGAATAAAAAAGACCAAAAAGCGCAGGAAGCTCTGGAGGCCGCCATCCATGAATTAAGAAAAGTCTCTTCCCGTCTGGAAATCGAAGTTGCCGTGAACGAGCGCAAGGATAGTGCTTCGAAACCACTTCCAATCCCGTCTCATAAATCCAATCAGGGACGCGGCGGTGATGGCAAAGGCCGCAAGAAGAAAGATGGCGGCAATAATGGCGGAAACGGCGGCCCCAAAAAACGTGGCCGCTCACCAAAGTCTAATGATGGTGGCAATCAACCCAATCAGGCCGAAGGCTAGAAATTATCCTTTAATCGACGAAGACGGGCAAAATCCTCTGCGTCCTCTGCACGCAGAAAGACATTGGTTTGTTTTTCAACACCGATCGACACGGGAATCGTCGGCTGGTTGTCATTGCGCGCGCGCTTTACTTCATCATACCGCCGCTTGAGCGCGGCGTTATCTTCATCAACACTCAGACAGAATTCTGCATTCGCCAGCGTATATTCATGTCCGCAATAAACAAGCGTATCATCGGGCAGGGCATTGAGCCTCTCCAGTGATGCGAACATTTGTTGCGGTGTACCTTCGAATAACCTGCCGCAGCCCATAGAAAATAAAGTATCACCTGAGAAAAGTGCTTTATCTTCTTGGAAATAATATGAAATTCCACCTGAGGTATGACCGGGACAGGCGATAATATCGGCATCATGCCGGCCAAGAGAAAAACTGTCTCCGTCATGTAAACCCTGATCCAATTCCCTGATACGCCCGCGCTCGGCCTCCGGTCCGACAACAACCGCGCCGTATTTGTTCTTCAACGCCGCATTCCCCGCGATATGATCCCCGTGGTGATGTGTATTCAGAATATAATCCGGCGACAAACCATTCTCATCCAGATAATTGATAATCGGTTCGGCCTCACCGGGATCAACCACGGCGCATGTGCCGTCATCGGCTAGGAGAATATAGGCGTAGTTGTCATTCAATATAGGGAGTAATGTGACCTTCATCATGGCTTGGCTTTATCTCCTGCTTTAATTTCATCTGACCCAAGCGCATCGGCGAGGCGGGTTTCCGCACTACCGGGGCGCAGAGGCTTTTGCTGCGAGTCGTGCGGTGACCATCCTATCATAAAAATAATCTCGAACGATGCCGCAATGCGGCTATCCGGCTCGCTGTAACGCTCCTGATAGAGTTCGCCCGCTCTCATAAACAACGTTCGCTCTGTAAAAGAGTTCGCCCGCGCCTTGATAGCGTTTCCTTCACCCATGCCACGCAAATCGTGCATCAACTTGAAAATATGCGGATACGTCACGGTAACAATCTCGGAATCGATAACGGGCAGTGCAAAACCAGCACGCTGGAGCAAGGCCCCCGCTTGTTGTTTATCGGCAAAGGGAAAGATGCGCGGACTAAGACCGCCTTTAATCTCGATTTCCGCATCCGTAAGGCAAGCGCGCAATTCATGAAGCGTTTCCCCGCCAAGCATCGCACTCAAAAACAACCCGTCCGGCTTCAAAGCTTTGCGAATTTGTAGCAACGCACCGGGCAGGTCATTGACGCTATGCAGGCACAAATTACTCAAACAGAGATCAAGAGTCTCCTCACCGAACGGCAGGAATTCCTCATCTCCAACAACAAACGCATCATAATCGCGCTTTTGATTAAAAGAGTGAACAACCTCATCAATGTCCATAACGCTCAAATGCATAATCTTGCCGCCGCTTTCCGACTTCAGAACGGGGCTGCGCCCGCCAATCTGCAGACACGCATCAAAAGTTCTGTTCACCTCGCACAAACGGCTGGTTAAGTCCTTACGCACCCAATCAAATAAAAAGTTGTAGTCCATAAATGTATCCAGAGAACGCAAGCGATTACGCTTGACGGCATCGCGGCAAAACACACCCATGTCGTTGGAAAGCGATGGGGCAGGAGGTTTTTTGCTCTCAGGTGGTGTCATTAATCCGGTTTCGGTTCGGGATCATCATCAGGATCAATTAAATCCCTGATCTCGTCAATCTCACGTTCAAAGTCTTCGATCAGATTAACATGTTCGGGATCCATGTCTTCAAGGTCTTGTTCATCCAGATCAAAATCATCAGGGTCATAGTCTTCATCGTCGGCCAGTTCCGGATCAACAGGCTCGTTCTGTGCCTCAGGGTCATCATCATCAGGTGCCGGCGCAAACTCGTTATCTTCAACAAGATCAATGTCGAGTGTGCGCTCCATATCGGCTTCAAACTCATCTTCGTCATGTTCGGGCGTCTTAAGCTTTTTCTTGTCCATGCCCTGACGCTTCTTGCGCTCTTTCTTCTCTCGACGGTCTTTTTCTTTTTTCTTGTAATGTTCTTTGGAGCCTTCAATTTCCTCGGCTGTAATACCCGCATCATTCAGAAGCTTGTCTTCTTTGTCCTGCTCGTCATCGGTCAGCTCTTCTTTGTCTTGCCCTCCCGTAACGGTTGCACCACCCACACCACCGCCGTCTTGCCCCAGTTCGTTCGTCATACCTTTATCTCCGAACTTGCTGCTGGCCTGTTTGAACACATGCGGCGTTGTATGTTCAAAAGAGGCGGGAACCGTCCAGTCAGGCTGTACCTGCTTGAACTTCTCCTCGATAATCTTCTTCACATCAATGCTGGCCTTCGTTTTCATATGTGCGGGAAGGAAGCGGTATGCGCGCGCAATCGTAATCATGAAGTGCGGCTCTTTCGATATACTCCTCCACAGCAGCATATACTGGTAAATCGGCATGAATTTGATCTCGGGATCCTTGATATGCTGCGGCGGCGCAGCAATCGCAAAAGGATGAATGCGCTCCGGTGTCACCCCGATATGGCTGTAATAACTCTCGCCCAGCTTAATCACCATATCCGGTGTCACCCCAAATTTTTCGGCCACAAACTGTTTGAGCAATTTAAACGTATTAATCTCTTTAGGAATATTGAATTGCGGTGCGCTAACCGTCAGGCCATTGCCAAGAAATCTTTGCGGCACAGGTGTATGCTTGACAGTAAAACCTGCATGAACATCACCTTTCAGGTTTTTGGTCAACGGAATGACAACAGCCGTGTTCACCGTCTTATCATCGGATATAACGAAATCATTGAGAGCCGAAGATAATCCCATACGACCGCCCTGACTTTGCCCCTCTTCGACAAAAACCGAATTTACGGTACGTAAAATACCAGCCGCGCCCTTGACCTCACGAAAGCGCAAATCGCTCTCCGCGGCCTGCTTCATGAAGTCCTTAACGTTAAAGGTCTGCGTAATATCTCCTGCAATAATCTGGATGTCTTTGCTTGTCCAGTTCTCCGCTTTCATATTCAGGTGTTGGAACAAGGCCAGAATTTGAAGCTCTAGACGCCCGTTCGGAATAAGGCCGACGGATATCGCATCCAGAACCGTTTGCGCATTCAATTCGCGGATAACGCCCTTGGCGCGGAACTTTGCATTCTGGTGGATTTTATCTTTAACGGCTTTCGGGGTCTTATTCTCGTCCACTTCGAGGTAATAGGTAAAGACACGCTCATCAATATAGTTAGGGTCGGGATAATACTCGGCGCCTTGTTCAATAATACTGCCTTTCTTGGCTTTTAAACCGAGGAAGTCTTTCGAGAATTTCTTGGAATTTCGCTCATCAAAATCGCCCAGATCCTGCAGATGATTTAAATCCGTCGAAAGCGGCTCTATCATGTGGCCAGACCACATCCGCCCGTCGATATTAAGACCGCTACGCGGAACTGAATTCACAACCCCACGGACAATCCCGTCATGCAGGAAAATATTCAAGCGGCCTTCTTCCGTAATGCGATACGGCAAAATTTCTGCCAACTCCATACCCCGCGTGACAACATCAACAATGTCGCCCGTTTTCTCATTCCGCAGAGCCTTAATCTCAAGCTGGCCTTTCTCGTCATGCGAAATGCGGCGCTCCATAATCGTCAAACTCTCACGCTCGGGCATCTTGCGCGCAACAGAAATAAAACTCGTCGGAGGGTCACCTAACGGCGTCCCGTCATTATCATAAAGGCGGAAATGCCCGTCAAAATTCTCCTTGATAAAGGCCTCATCCCAATGCGGGCCGGAATATTGAATCCGCGCGCCCATCCGGCGCAATTCGCGGCGAAATTCTTCTACCGTAAAAAAAGTAAACTCGTTCGGCAGGTTATTATCCCATCCCTCGCGGTTGTCTTTCCGCATAATAAACTCGTAAGCCCATTTGAACGGCAGACGGAACAGGCGCGTACGCGGAAAACTCGGCGGCAATTCTTCTAGGAAAAATCCGCCGCAACCGGGGTCTTGTTTCGGACGAGCATGCTCTGAATACCAATCCAGCAAATCCGCCTCGCAAAGCTGGTCGACGTCATCGCCTTCACTGTCTTCGTCATGCATTTCCATCAAAACGAATTTGCCATCTGGTGGCTTCGCGTAGTCGCGAATGAACATGATCCCGTCATTTTTAAGCATCTGGAAATGCTTCCGCAGCGTGTCGCTAACGATGCTTTCATTGTAACGGGAATTAGAGAATACGATATGCAGAATGAAAGAGTTGATAATCACATCAACCGATTCTGGCGGGAACAAGTCACCGGACACATCACCCTGAATAAATTCGAGGTTGTGAATCTGGTATTTCTCGCGCGCCATGTTGATATTGCGCTTACTTTTGTCAACGGCAACGAACTTCATCTTCGGGCTCAGTACAGCCATGGCAAAAGACAGTTCGCCGTCACCGCAGCCCATATGGACGATTTTCGACCCTTCATCGACAAGAATATGGGAGAGCGTAAACCACGCACGACGGACGACGTTATAGGAAACGTCTTTAAGGAGGAAATTCCGTTCCTCGATATAGTCTATAGGTTCTTCCGGGAATAAGCTTTCGTAGCTGTCATCCACCCCTTTGCCTGACGAACCCTTAATCTGGTCTTTGCTCATATATTATCCTGAAGCTCGGCAGTCTCTTCTTATTTTGTTTGTATTATGCAAAAGGTGGCTGAAAAGTACCAGTTTTTCCTTGCGCGCGATGATCTTGCAAAACCTTCGCCCATATGAATATGCTGAAATCATAGCATTTTCAAGCAAAAGAGAAACCCGTTACAGGCCATAATACCGTGAAAAACCAATTATCTAGCTCAATTTTGCGCCTCATAGACACGGTTTTACCGCCGCGCTGCGTTTTAACGGGCGAAATCGTGGATAGTAACGGGAAATTGTCACCCGTAGCATGGGGCGGGCTTGACTTCATTTCCCGCCCTTTTTGCAACTCTTGCGGCATTCCCTTTGATTTCGAGGTCGAGCAGGACGGCTGCTGCTTATCTTGTATAGACCGTCCGCCGCCGTTCAAAACCGCAAGAGCGGCCGTACGTTATAATGACACCAGTCGGGATTTAATATTAGGGTTTAAACATGCGGATAAGCTCCATATTGTCGAGGCCTTCGTCCCCTGGATGTTATCGGCGGGCCGCAAAATGCTCGAAGAAGGCGATATGTTAATCCCTGTGCCGCTTCACCGCTGGCGCTTACTTTCGCGGCGTTATAATCAGGCCGCCATACTCAGCGATGCCTTATCACATAAAACGAATATCCCGTCATACCCGCTGGCCATGCGCCGCATACGCTCAACCCCTAGCCAAGGACATTTAACGGCCGGAGAGCGTCACAAAAACGTGAAAAAGGCGTTTGATCTGCACCCCGCTTACACATCACGGATCAACGGCAAAAAGATCATTCTGATTGATGATGTCTACACCACGGGTGCTACCGTAAAGGAATGCACGAAAACGCTCCTAAAAAGTGGCGCATCAACTGTACATATCTTGACGCTTGCAAGGGTCGTCAGAGAAGGCATGAACGGATAAATATCTAAAGAGGCTGCCCTTGAACCAATCGCCCCTGATCCAGTGACGGTGCAAGCCCCAAATGCATGGCAAGTTCCTTGACGGGTTGAATCTTGGTGACGACCTTAAGCCCCGCACGGCGCAAATCCTTCACGGGCAATCGCTCCTGCCGTACAATTCTGTTCATGAAATCAACACCGATCACACGCGTTGCCACATCAAGTTTGCGTCTGCCCGCATAGGTTTTAAGAACGGCAGAACTGCCCTGATCCGCGCCAAGGCGCATCGCGTCAATAACGGTTTCGGCTAGCGCGGCCACATCCCGAAGGCTTAAATTCAAGCCCTGCGCCGTAATAGGGGACATCACATGCGCGGCTTCTGCAATCAAGGCCACGCGTTCACCGATCAGGTTTTTCGCCCTGATACTCGAAAGCGGCCAAGCCTGCGGATTGGTCTCAAGCGTAATCCCGCCCAGAATATTGTTGGTTAACTCCTGCAACGTGCGCTCGAAATCATCGCGCGGCAAGGCCAGCAGCGCATCAGCTTTCTCGGTCTTTTCGACCCAGACAATACTGCACTGATTCCCCGCCATCGGCACAAGCGCCAACGGCCCGCCCGGGCGATGAAATTCCGTCGATGTAAAGTTATGGCTGCGCGAATGATTGATAATGCATGTAATCGCACTCTGTCCGTAATCAAAGCTGCGGCATTCAATGTCCGCTAAGGCGCGCACCACAGACTTCCGCCCGTCTGCGCCGACAATCAAAGGCGTGCGGATTTCTGTTCCGTCTTCAAGCCGCGCATGCACAAGCGTTTCACCTTCAACGGTATAATCATGCAACACCGCAGGCACAAAAAGATCTACGTTGTCAATCTTATGAAGCGCCTCAAACAAGGCCGCACGCAACATGCTGTTCGGAATATTCATCCCGAAACGGTCCATATCAATATCAATCGCCTCGAAATCATGGGAAATCGTATCCTGTCCCGGAACACTGTCATCCACCAGACGCATCACCTCAAGCGGCGTACCGTACTGGTCGATAATATCTGCAAGCCCTGCAGCGCGCAGGACGTTAAGCGAGGCCTCCATCAATGCCACCGTTCGCCCCGACGGATCAGTCTCTTTCAACGGAGCAGGGGCCTGCGGGTCAATAACGCCGATATGAACGCCTTGCTTGCCCAGAATGGCGGCCAAGGCAAGACCTGCAATCCCTCCGCCGGAAATCAGAAGGTCAACGTTTTTCACCTTGGGAGTGTTCTTTTTCTTGGCTTTCATGCTAGATTTCATCTTGCTTTATGTATGCGCTCACAATAACGCTTATGTATCGCTAACTCAATTCGCAAAAAGAAAGCTAAAGGGAACATTTTAGATATGGCAAAAGTCGAAATTTATACATGGCAGACATGCCCGTATTGCATCCGAGCAAAGGCACTTCTGGATTCAAAAGGAGTACAATACACCGAATACAAACTCGATGGTGATGAAGCTGCGCGTGATAAAATGGCCGAACGCACAGGCGGACCGCGCTCTGTGCCGCAAATTTTTATCAATGACAAACATTACGGCGGGTGCGACGATATTCACGCATTGGATGCAAAAAATGAACTTGATCCCTTGCTGGCCGCGTAACGCGATCAGAACAAAACCAAAAGAGAGATATGACCGAAAAACTAAAACTCGCCTGTATTCAACTCAGCAGCACGCCCGTCATTCAGGAAAATCTGGACAAGGCGGGAGAACTGATCCGTGCTGCCGCTCGGGAGGGCGCGAGTTTTATAGCAACACCTGAAAACACATGTCACATCCGGATGCCGTCGAAGGAAAAGCTGAGCTCCGCTCACCCCGAGGAAACACACCCCGGCATTCCGTTTTGCAGTGATTTGGCAAAGGAACTCGGCGTTTACATTCTGGCTGGGTCTTACGCGATAAAAGTCTCCGAAGATAAACTCTATAACCGCTCCTACCTGTTTGGAGCAGACGGTCAAATCATCGCGAAATACGATAAAATTCATCTCTTTGATGTGGAGCTTGGAAAAGGAGAAACCTACAAGGAGAGCGAACATATCCTTCCCGGAGAAAAAGCCGTCATCGCAGATACGCCATGGGGAAAAATCGGCCTGAGCATTTGCTATGACCTGCGATTTGCCTATCTGTACCGCGACCTTGCAAAACTGGGCGCATCAATCCTAGCTGTACCGGCAGCGTTCACAGTCCCTACAGGGCAGGCGCATTGGGAAACCTTGTTGCGTGCCCGCGCAATAGAAACAGGGTGTTTTTTGATCGCACCGGGGCAAACGGGTGAGCATGAAAACGGCCGTCTTACATGGGGGCATTCCCTGATTATAAACCCGTGGGGCGAAGTTCTGGCCGATGGCGGCACGGATGTCGGCTACATAACCGCTGAAATCGACCTCAACGAGGTAAAGGAAGCGCGGGAGAAGATACCTGCTCTCCAACACGATAGAGAATACAAGACGTAAAACGAGAAATAAAACATGAGCAAAGACGACAAAAACAATAATCACGGCGAGAATACAAAACTGGTCCACCTGGGACGCGACCCCGATGCGTTTTTTGGTTTGGCAAACTTGCCCGTCGGACGCGCCTCCACAATTATGTACCCATCTCTGGAAGCTTACGAGAACCCGCATCACAAATTCCGTTACGCCAGAACGGGAAATCCTCTTAGTGAGGCTTTTGAAATGGCAATCGCAGAACTGGAGGGCGGTTATAACGGCATCACCGCATCGTCCGGATTGGCAGCCATTACGACGGCTGTGTTGGCATTTGTAAAAACAGGGGATCATGTTCTGTTCGTGGACACGATTTACCCGCCAACACGAATTTTCTGTAATGATATGCTTGCACGCATGGGTATAGAGGTCGAGTATTACGACCCGCTTATCGGCGGCGGCATCAAGGATTTAATCCGTGATAATACAAGCCTAATCTATATGGAATCACCGGGCAGTGCTACGTTCGAAATTCAGGATGTGCCGGCAATCGTAGCCGAAGCAAAAAAACACGATATCATCACCATGCTCGATAACAGCTGGGCAGGGGGCTTAGTCTATAAACCGATACGCCAAGGTGTGAATATCTCTGTCCAGTCTGCAACAAAATATATTAGCGGACACTCTGACATCTCGCTTGGTGTTGCAATCGCAGATAACGAAACCACCTTTAAGGCGCTCCGAAAATGCGCCATTAATATGGGAGCATGTGCGGCTCCGGATGACTTATGGCTTGGCCTTCGCGGTCTTCGGACAATGTCGGTGCGCATGAAGCAAAATGCGGCAAACGCACTCGAAGTAGCTACATGGCTGACGCAACAAAAAGAAATCAAAAAAGTATTTCATCCGGCATTACCGGACGACCCGAATCATAAATTATGGAAGCGTGATTTTGACGGCTCAAATGGTTTAATCTCAATTGTACTGCAAGACGCATCCAAAGAAGCCGTATCGGAATTCGTCAACAACTTGACTCTCTTCCCGATCGGAAGTTCTTGGGGTGGTTATGAATCATTACTTCAACCCCAATATTTAGAAACGTGTCGTAGCGCTGTCCCTTGGAATGAAAAGGGGGCATGCCTAAGGTTGCAAATCGGTTTGGAAGACCCCGCCGACTTAATTACTGATCTGAAGACGGGACTCGAAAAATTCGGGAAAGCGCTGTAAATAACTTAGAGCACATAGTAAAGGTAAAATATGAAGAATTTAAAAGAAGATGCTGTTTTTATTGGAAGAAGTGTTGGTAAAACAGAAGAGCCGCAATATTTCGCCCTTAAATGGGGAAACCGCCACGGTCTTATCGCCGGCGCAACGGGAACGGGAAAAACCGTCACGCTGCAGAACCTTGCTGAAGGATTCTCTGATGCTGGCGTACCCGTTTTCATGGCTGATGTGAAGGGCGACCTCTCGGGGATGTGTATGCCCTCCGAAATGCAGGATTTTCTGACCAAACGCGCAGATATCATCCAGTTTACCGAAGAATATAAAGGACAGGCCTACCCAACGGTCTTTTGGGACCTCTTCGGGGATCAGGGGCATCCCATCCGCACCACCATATCCGAAATGGGTCCGCTGCTACTTTCTCGTATTCTTGAACTCAACGATACGCAAGAGGGCGTGATGAACATTGCCTTCCGCGTCGCTGACGAACAGGGCCTTTTGCTGCTTGACCTGAAAGACTTGCGCTCCTTCCTTAATCACATGAATGACGAACGCGAAAAAATCTCTTCCACTTATGGGAATGTCAGCCCGCAGTCCATCGGCGCGATACAGCGCAAACTTCTGTCTCTGGAAACGCAAGGCGCAGAAAAGTTTTTTGGCGAGCCTGCACTCGAACTCAAAGACTTTATGCAAACTGATCTTGACGGAAGAGGACACATCAATATCCTTGCCGCCGATAAGCTCATGCTTTCCCCAAGGTTATACGCAACCTATCTCCTCTGGCTTCTCTCCGAACTGTTTGAAGAACTCCCCGAAGCAGGGGACTCAGACCGCCCGAAGCTCGTCTTCTTCTTTGACGAAGCGCACCTGTTATTTAGCGATGCACCGAAATCTTTGTTGGAAAAGGTCGAGCAGGTCGTGCGCCTCATTCGGTCTAAGGGCGTTGGTGTATTCTTTATCACTCAAAATCCTGACGATATCCCCGATACAGTCCTTAGCCAGCTCGGAAACCGTATCCAGCATGCCTTGCGCGCCTTTACCCCGCGCCAGCGCAAAGCCATCAAACAGGCCGCCGAAACATACCGTGAAAACCCTGCATTCGATGTGGCCGAAGTCATCACTGAACTTGGTGTCGGCGAAGCGCTTGTTTCCACCCTCGAAGGCAAGGGGCAACCGTCCATCGTCCAGCGTACACTCATTCGTCCGCCGTCCTCCCGCCTTGGTCCGGCCACGCAAAGCGCGAAAGATTTGGTGTTATCCGCCAGCGTCATGGGCAGGAAATATGATGAAACCATCGATAATGAATCCGCCTATGAGATCCTGCAGAAAAAAGCGGAAATCGCCGCAAAGCAGGCTGAAAAGGCACAGGAAGCAGCAGAAAAAGCCAAAACAACCAAGAAAAGATCAAGCCGTCAGAGCACGGGTGAGGCCGCCGTGAAATCGTTTGTCCGCTCGATCAGCTCGTCTTTGGGAAGAACAATTTCCCGCGAACTGATACGCGGTGTCATGGGCGCATTGAAGCGGTAACTTAAATTACGCAATAGTATCGAAGAACTTAAAGGGCAAACTCGCGCGCCATCTGCGGCTCGCGACTCATTTCCTGTAGTGAATTAGCAAGGGTCTTACTGACATGAAACCCATGGCGCTCATAAAAACGGATCGCGCCTTTATTGTCAGGGGAAACCTCAAGTGACAGAGGCTTTCCGCTTTCATCTGAAGATTTCAGAATAGGCGCTAAAAGTTGACTACCCAGCCCGGCGCCCTGATAAGAGCCGCTGACAATCAGGGTTTTAATTTCATCATGGTCTTCACCTTCAATGACATGCAAGGCGCCAACAGTCTGGCCGTCGGCCTCGATACAATAAACGGAGTCACGTTGAAGGGCATTCTCCCATTCCGCGCGCATACGCGGCATCTCCTGCGGCACAACAATGCCGGGGACGCCAAACGCTTCGATTTCTATATCGACGAGACCCGCAAGGTCTGATGTATCACCTTTTCTTATCATTATGAAAATATACCCCGAAATGCGGGTGAAGGGAAATAATTTTAGACCAGAAGACCGATATCAACCTTAAGTACGTCTGCCAGTGTCTTCATGGCGCGAATCGATCCGTCTTTCTTCCCCGTCTCGATTTCGGTCAGATAGGGGCGCGAAATGCCGGACTTATCAGCCAGTTGTTTTTGCGTCAGACCGCGATGTTTGCGAATGATCTTGAGCGGACTATCCTGCCGCGCTGAAAGCTCGTCCAGAACGCTGTCAGGAAGGTCGCTTTCCGGCAATTCCTTAGTCATCACCCTGTAATCATGAAGGGGGATAAGAACATAAGGCTTGCCCTGAATATGCAGAAGGTCATACTTCAAATGTTTTCTCCTGTACTGCTAGCGCATCATAAAGGAAAAAAACCCGACTTCCAACCTTATTGAAACGACATTCAGAAACGGTAGGAAAGCGCAACCGAACCGAAAATACTCTCTTCGTCCTGCGCATCGAATTCTTTTGATCTTGCATTTAGAGTATAAGACAACCTGTAGTCATCATAGGTGAAGGACACACCGACGCTGGCATCGCCAACGAAATGTTTTTTATCAACGCTGTGTGAGTCTGAGAACGTATTTCCGTCCAGAAAAATATTGCGTCCGACAACGCGCCCGTCGATCCCGACAAAGAATTGCCAGTGGAATTCGTCTTCTCCGTTTCCGAACACCCCCGTTCCCGGAATAGCAGGGCGCACGCGCTGCGGTGTGTCTTCATTGATTGAAGAACCGATCACGATGGTTGCCCCCGTGCCCGCATGCGTGTAAATGTTCCCGAGCGTAACGGAAAAGTTAGGCTCTAAGCGCGCGCCGAAATAATCGCTCTCATATTTCCAGACAAATGGAAAACGTCTGCGCCAGGAGACCATGACACCGGGTTCGAAATCCAATTGGTTTTTCCAGCCCCGCGGATCAGGGGATTCAGGCGTGATATATTGGTGTACGGCACGTTGTATAGGCTTACCCAAAGCCTCAGGACCGACAACCCCGAGCGTAAATTCCAGATCATCAACATGATGCGGTTCGCCGTCATCAAATGTCACCGTTGCCATACCGACAGAACCGTAAAGGAAAGCGGCCCAAGGCCTGTCATCGTCCTGATTTTCTTCAATGGTAATATCCTTGGGCGTGTACATATTATGCCCTAGGGAATAGTACACACTCGTACTTTCATTTAAATCAAACGTCGGAACGGCATCAGCCATCTCGTCAATAACCGGCGGGACATGAATACTTGCATTGAACCAGCTAAAGCGAACACCGCTTGTATAATAGCGATCGGAATTTCCTCCGAAATTATCGTTCTCGATGGCAACGCTGATATAGGTTCTGTCTTCTTTGTCTCGTGCGTTCTCATCTGCGTCATCGTCTGCAAAAGCCGGTAACCCAGCAAGCAGGAGCGAAAGGACAAGAAGCGCAAAACGAGGTGGTCTAAAATTCATCATCACGATTTAATAACCACAAGACACTAAGAAAGTTCAATAACATTATCGCTTTTTAAAAATAAAACTCTGTGCTAAGCAACGTTCATGACTGACGGCGTTATTACAAATTTCTACACATTGCCCCCTAAATCAGAGGAGGTAAAACAACTGGTCATCCTGCTCCACGGCTTAGGATCGAACGGAGAAGACCTGATATCCTTGGCGCCGATATGGACCGACAATCTTCCCGACGCCATGTTTATTTCACCCGATGCACCGTTCCGTTGTGATATGGTGCCGCCGGGATATCCGAATTCGTATCAATGGTTTTCCCTGCAAAACCGCGAAGCCGAAGCGATGCTCGAAGGTGCCAAAAATGTTGAGCCGATCTTAGCGGACTTCATCGACCGCAAAATCAAGGAACACAAGGTCAAGCCGGAGAACGTCGCACTCGTCGGCTTCTCTCAGGGCACGATGACGGCGCTTCATGTCGGTCTGCGCTACAAGGATAAACTCGCTGGGATCATGGGATATTCAGGCGCATTGCTGTGGGATGAAGAATATGATCACGAAAAATTACAGCGCATTCCGATCGAATTGGTACATGGCGAGCAGGATAATGTTGTTCCCGTGAGCGAATGGCATTTCGCCGCGGACACGCTTCTAAAATACGGATTCGACGTCGGCGGATTCACCCAGCCCCGCCTGATGCACAACATCGACCAGAAGGGCATTATTGCCGGCGGTAAGTTTTTGGAGCGTATTTTACAGGTTAAAACAGTGGCCTAAGGATTTTCCTTAAAAGTTTATCTCAAACAAAAATAGCGGCATATCCCGCAGAAATGCCCAATCTTCAAAGAAAATTTTGCCTTATCATGCTGCAGCGCGTTATGCTAATGCGGAATATGCAGGTTACCTCGTAAGTCACTGTAAAATATAGATTGCTGCATTATGTAAATTAATATTGCAAGGCAACATCTTGTGGAGTGCAGCATAAAAACCTGAAAGAAAATGAGGGAAAACCGCCATTTATGATATAATGAGTAACAGTAATCGCGAGGTTTGTCCGGCCTTGAACGGCCCCTCCCAAATGCAAACCTCCGCCGCAGCAAAACCTGTCTGGCAAACGGTGTTTATCAGCGGATAATCGGAAAGGAGAGCATAATGAATTCGATTGCGCCATTGGAGAACTGCCCCGCACTGGTCCTGAATGCCGACTTCAGGCCATTGAGCTATTACCCGCTTTCAATCTGGCCCTGGCAGGAAGCTGTCAAAGCCATATTCCGCGATAGTGTCACGGTTATCTCGGAATATGAACGTGTGGTCAGATCACCGGGTATGAGCCTGAAATTACCGAGTGTTCTGGCACTCAAAGAATATGTGCCGATGGAAAGATCGCCGGCATTCACACGATTTAACGTGTTCCTGCGTGATGGGTGGACATGCCAATATTGTAACAACCACTTTAAGACGCATGAACTGACCTTTGATCACGTTATTCCGAGATCAAAGGGCGGCCGCACCTCGTGGGAGAACATTGTCTCTGCCTGCCGGGAGTGCAACACGATGAAAGGAAGCAAATTACCGGACGAGGTCGGAATGTTTCCGATACACAGTCCGAGGCGACCGTCGATTCATGAGCTTCAGAACCATGGTCGTCGCTTCCCTCCGAATTTTCTACACGAAAGCTGGGGGGATTTTTTGTATTGGGATGCCGAATTGCAGGATGATTAGAACGTCGTAGAAGCTCTGGTGCAAAAAACGTCATTCTGACAATTCGATGAGAATAGCAAAAGTTTTGGCTTGCCACGGAGAACGGTAATTGTGGCCTGCCAAAGAAGGCGCAAAAGGCTTTCGCATGATCGAAGCCCGCGCGCATAACCTTGTGCAACGAAAGGAGGTCGTTATGTTTACACATATCACAAACCTTGCACACGTACGGTCGATAACGCAGGCCTTAGGATTTTTCTTATTCTACATGGTCTTGCTTGTCGGTCTATCAACCTTCCTTGGCCACTACCTCGTCACACTCGGCTTGGTAGAAGGGACAGGCGGTACCTTCTTCGAAGGTGGCGAACTGCACACCATGATCGGTGCGGCGTGGACACTTGTCCTCTCCAGCATGATCCTGTCAGGGAAGAAACTGACCAATGACCTGATGACGGTCATTGTCGCCTTGGTTGGTGTTTACCTGTCTTACAAGGTAGACGTCATAATGGGTATGGTTGTCGTTGCTTATCTGACAACCGTAGACAAAGGCAAATAAGAAATAAGAAAAAAAGGCTGCGTCCCGTAAACGCAAGCCCCATAAAAAAGTCCTTGAGCCGGGTCTGCAACACCCGGCTTTCTTTTATCCAAATAACCGAAATTCATCCCTAACCCGCAGAAAGCTTGACGTTGCGCGTTATTATGGTCTATGAAGAAACCCGTAGCACCGACATGACGAGAGAAAAAATGTTTAAAGATCTGTTTGATTTTGGAAAGAAACGCACGCTGAAAGAGTCCTTCGGGTTCTTTTTCTTCCACACCGGCCTTGTACTGGCGGTGATGGTGATCCTGCGCGGAATTGGAATTTAATTATTCGGGAGCAGGAACGTCGGAGTCCTCCGGCGTCTCTGCATCCTCTGAACGCGGCTTACCCTTTTTGTAAATCAGCGCCGCCGAGAGCAAACACGCCACAAACAGCCCGAAACACAAAATCACATTGTAATTCGCCATACTCAGGCCAAGGATCGGATCGGCCCACGGAATTTCATCACACCGCCCGCCGGGGTTGCTCATAATGTTCTCGATCAGGCTTTTACCGTTGTCCCCGAAATCCGGCATCTTGCAGGCATCGCTCGCCTCCCACCATTTCAGCTCCACACCCGTATGGTAAAACGCAATACCGCTATTCGTAATAAAGTTGAGCGCAGCGATCACCATAAGCGTAGCCGCAACCCGCGTCTTTTTGCGCATCGCCAGACCGATAATCCCGATCACCATCCCGATCGCAAACGGATACCTTTGGTAAATACAGAGCTCACAAGGCTCCAACCCGAAAAACCCTTCGGCAATAAACGCCGACGCCAGAGAGCCGAAACTCACCAGAAAGATAAGCAAAAACATCAGGGTCGGTGACCCCAGAACACATTTGATAAGCGAGATAATCTTATTCATAGCTTTATATTCGTACGGATTAGAAAAATGATTTCACAAAATCTTTAATAAAGATAACACCTTCCGTCCCCAAAAAGACCAGAAGACTGACCCACAACATCCCGATTGTCGCTCCCGCCAGCACCGCAAGCCCGTCACGCATCATCACACCGACAGACATTAGTGCAATCCCGAAACTCGGCACGGTATTGGTAAGGGGCAGGGGAATACAAACCGAAAGCGACATGATAAACCCGAAAACACCGATCAGACGGGAAAACAGCCCCTGAGTCACGAACTCCAGCCGCGGCTTGATCAGGAATTCCACACGCTGCACCCACGGCAGCGCGGCCTCAATCATGCCGACCACGGTTTTACGCTTGATGCTCTTATGCTTGAATTTCTCGGGAAACCAGATCGTACGGCGTCCAACCGCCTGCTGCGCGCTCAAAAACACGAGCGGCAAGCCAAGAACTGTCCCGACACCGACCGCGGGCAGGGGCAACGCGGCGGGAAGCGCAAATAAAAACAAAAAGAACCCGAACCCGCGCTCGTGAAAGGCATCAAGCAACGTCTGGATCGAAACGTCATCCTCGGTCAGACTCGCCTCAAGATCGGTAAAAACATCGGAAATACTGCGCATGCGGGGAAATCCTTAATCGCTCAAGAGTCCTTTTTTACATCCGTAAAATGCCGAAGGGAAGGGCGTTTCTCAAAATTTATGTTGATCCGCCGCGCGGTATGAGTATGATCCCAAGAACAAAGCTATATCTTATGCAATGCGGGGAAATCCTTAATCGCTCAAGAGTCCTTTTTTACATCCGTAAAATGCCGAAGGGAAGGGCGTTTCTCAAAATTTATGTTGATCCGCCGCGCGGTATGAGTATGATCCCAAGAACAAAGCTATATCTTATGCGGGTGTGGCGGAATGGTAGACGCGCCGGATTCAAAATCCGGTTTCCTTTGGAAGTGAGAGTTCGAGTCTCTCCACCCGCACCATCTTATACTCACCGTCCTGAATTTGGTCTAAAAGCGAGAATGGAAGCGCTTTTGCGGGAGTTCGAAAACCTTCATTTCGCACATATGGCAATCTCTCTGAAAATGCCAATTTCAGCACTAATCTTTTGTGATTGAGGTTGCCTGTATCCCATAAATTCTGCGGGTTTCCAAGGAAGGTAAGGAGGGGTTTTAACCCTCCTTTGTAATTTTTATATTTGTCTCATTTCTGGATTAGACCTTCATGCCTATCGTATCATCGAGGATTGGGGCATCTGTGATGGCCGGACCTGTGGTTGTTGGATCGGGCAAATCGGGCGCGATTACCGCAAATTGGTTAACCAACACATCTTCCTGTCCAACCGGGTTTGGGATACCTACAAATTCTGCATCTACCTCTGCCGCTTCTAGCTCTTGTTGATCTGCGAATGATGCAACCGCATCCTCAGCGGCAGAATCGTAGGATGTTTCCAATGCGACCTGCTCTTCTACCGTTCCCGCCTCGTTGTCGCTTGAAAGGTTGGGCTCAATATAATCGGTATGAACAACACGATCCGCCCACCCTGGCGGGTACGCAAGGTCCGCATTCGGCAGATTATGGACCAGCGTCCGAAAATGTGTGTTGTCGGGGTGGGTTATGAACGCCTGATCGTCTAATTGATCGAGCGAACGCGGATGGCCGACTGATGTGCCATGGTAAAGCTGGACGTTGAAATCACGTGTCCCAGCGCGTGAGGTTACCATGTCGATAACAACATAACTGTCTGGATTGTCTTCCAGTACTTGCTGGGCCTCTTCTAATGCGTCCCTGTAATCTCCCTGAGCGCGAACCGCGTTAGCAAAGTTCATCACGCCTTTGAACCAACCAGGCAAGGCGTCGACCCCGGCTTTTATGCCGGGCCGGTACGGCTCAGCCTGTGCCAGTGCGTCAGCGTCCTGATTGTCAAGTATTTTCTCATTCTCACTCATCATAAAACCCCTGTATGTATATAAATAAAAATTTTTTATACTCTATCATTTCTATAATTGTATCGGCAAATGATTTTGTCGCGCTCGACTTCGAGGATACGGCTCGCTCCCGTCTCAATATGCCGATCTGGCACATTATCTTGGAACAGGAAAAACGCTAACTGGCATGACCTACAAGAAGCTACAACACGGCCCTGTACCGTCTGAGATACTAAACGCTGTTTCTCATTTAGAATGAGCATGAAAATTATTAACAAAAACTGTTGATTGCTACGGCTATAGGAAGACTGAATACATATTGTTGGAAGAGACAAGTTTCGAAAAAGCATGATTACCGTATTGTACATTCTACGTGGGGGTACAATATGACACACAATAAATTTGCGCTTGTAGTTAAAGAAAGTAAACACGCAGCTTTGCTTTTGGGGCTTGAAAATCAAGTTGTCTCAGATGATGGCTATGGCCAAAGAGGCTGTGAAGTACCTAAACTTAAAGTGCAAGAAGTACCATCTCTTCTTTGCGCTGAAAACGTATGGCGAGTAAGCCGTAAAGAAGAAAACGGTTCCATTACATACTGGGACGGAAATCATTTATTTTCTTCATGGAATGGTAAGCTGCTGGGTTTAATTACATGGACTGATTCTACAAGACATATTAATCATTTAACTTCAAACTACTGATGCAGTGACGTTAATAGCTTTTCAAAACCTGATTCCAGTCCTCAAATACCTTGAATAATGAGTTCGATGTTTCTCGCACCATCTTATACTCACCTGCCTGAATTTGGATTAAAAGCAAGAACAGAAGCGCTTTTAGTGTTATAAAGACGTTCGAATGAAAGCTGGTTTGGGGAGAGTTGAAACCATGAAACAAAAACAAATCCTAGCCGTCATGGCATTATTGACACTCGGCGGCTGCGTCACGTCTGGCTATCCGCTCATCAAAAAAGAGGAGTCCGTACCCCTCGTATCCTCGGGCAGATACTGTTTTACAAAGCCGCACGTCACCATCATGCAGGCCTCTCAATGCGGCTGGATCAGCATTTCTGAAAATAATACCAACGGTTACACATTCAACATTACCTCTGATGGTCATGAAACGATCACGGGCGGAGGATCAAAACTCAGGAAAAACAAACCGTATTACGCTCGTATTCTGGACAAGCCCCTAAAGCAAGGTCCCTTAAAAGGCTGGCACATCCTTCAAGTCTGCGAATCTGAAAAGTCATGCGATTATTTCCCGCTGAGAAAAGCTGAAGGTGGTTTTCAGGCATCCGTCACACCGGAGCAAGACCATATACAAACCAGACAGGAATTGCTCAATCACTTCACATCACAAAAAAAGAGGCCCGAGCGCATAGTCGTTTTCTACACAATGGAATATCTGGACGCGATGCATAATGCTATGAATGAACGAAAAAAGGCAATCAAAGCCCAAAACGAAGGCGATTTATAAGCCTAAAAACTAAAGAGTCTTCATTATCCAATACATATGAAAGAAAAAGTTATATTTTAGCGACGCTGCCTTGCCCGAACCCGACGGAATTGTCTGCAAGACGAACACCCTCGGATGGCACGACCAGCCCGTCTGACGCGGTTGTCTCAGGCGTAACAGCGGCAATCTTCGCTTCCAACTCGTCCGATCCTATACTGACCGCTAGCTGGTCAACTTCCTCGTTAAACAGGCTGGCCTGTTCCCCGATACGATCAAGAAGCTCGGTCGCACGCGCATAAGCCGCGGGATCATCTGCGGCTTGAGATGCCGCAACCTCATAACGCTCGAGCATTGTTTCGAGATTATCACGGATTTCAACGAGGTTTTGCAGCGACGGATCAAGACCCGCGACAACCTCGGCATCACTGGGCAGTCCCTCAAAAGCGGCGGCACGTAAAGCTATAGGATCGTGTTGTTCCTGTTGCAAAGCTGAGGCAGCAGCAGGGCCGTCAGTCGAAACAAGGCCGTTAAACTGTCCGGCCAACTGGATAGGAGAATCTTCGCCTTGTTCAAGTGCACCGAATTTAAGACCCGGAATACCCAAATCTATTCGCGGAATGAAGTCCCTTAAATTCGGCAACGAGGGCAGGGGTATTTCCGGCATGGACGGCAGAATATCATACCAATTCCCGCCATCACCACTTCCCGGGATAGGAACGGAAGGTGTAGGTATATGAGGTACGGAAGGCACGATAGACGGCATATTCGGAATATTGATATCGAACACTCTGTTAAGCTCTTGCAGGAAATTAGGCCCGATTTCCCGCGCATTATCCTGAAGAAGACGTTGAAGACTGGACGGATCATCGAGCCTATCGCCGATTTTGTCCATAATCAGTCCTAACTGCTCCTCACGGCTCATATTTTCAAAAGCGCGCTCACCGACTTCTTCCATGACAGCTTCAACCAGAGGTGCGCCGTTCTCAATCATCGCGTTCGCAGCATTCTTTAGAGTCTCATTCGCGGCAACAACCAGATCCTTAATATCATTGATCAACAGCCCGGGCTGTAACTCCGCCTTGATTTCAGGTGAGATGTCATACTCACTAGCCCAGGCATCAAACGCCGCTTGAATAGCCGCCTCACCGCCGATCAATGTAGGGTCAACAGTAGCCTGCGCAATAAACCCTGCAAGCATGGCATCATAACCAACGAGGGAGTCGCCTGAGATCATGCCGAATTCGGCCATTTCATGGCTCTTGATGGCAAGGTTCGTAGCCTCGTAGCCGGTATAGGCGGCGCCGACAACACCAAGAATTTTTGTTGCACGACCGAGAACACGTGCAGCGTCTTCCCCTAATTCACGAACGGCACGGGGAACACGACCGGAATGCATAGATCGGAATGCCTCCGTAACGCCGCTCAATCCGCCTGCACGCAAATCGGGAATATCCCCGAGTACACGTCCGGCAATACTTCTTTGCTCACCAAAATAATGACGCGCATCTTCAAGGTTATCAAACTGCCTCAGCGACGTGCCGCCTGGAGAAACAGTCACAATGGCCTTATGTTCTTCGCTAAAGAAGTGCATGACACGCCCGTTTCTGTCAGACCAGAAACCGCGTGTTTCATTATTTTCCATGATGCTTGTCGCCAAACGTCCTTCAGGCGTATCCGGCCCGACAGTCGGTAAATTCCCTCTGGCCTCCAGCCTTGCCATAGCCTGTCCGGCAGACCTGACATTTCTGAGTTCGGGGAGACCTGCCTGATCCCAGATGGAATTAAGCGTACCCGGGCGAATATCAACGCCCCCGTGATCCGGAACGACAGTCCTGAGATTACCCTTACCGAAAACGCGATGAGAGCCGTTCTGGCGAAGCTCTTCAAAGCCTTCCTGTCTGAGTATTCTGATAACTTCTCTGGCGTTCATCGCCATTATTATATCTCCCGCTAAAGAGTATTTATTTTAACCAAAGCCGTGATATTCCGATTCCACGGTAATATGTTCTCCATCAGTGCTAACAACGGACGTCACATACCCGACCGCTGTATCATCCACATAATCCGGATCATTAACAACGTCGTCGTGGCTGGGTGGTTCTTCGACCGACATCATGTAGTCCACATCATCGCCGAAAAGTGCCTCAAGGGCTTCATTCACGGAGCCGGTAACAGAATCAAGGTTCGGGGCAACAGCTCCTCCGGCACCAACAACGGCAACCTGACACGTGTCGTCATGCTCGCTTTTATACACAACGCCAGTGTAGATAAGACTTCTCAAATTAAAATTATCACTGAGTTCTTCCGGTTCACCAGTCATATTCACCCCGAAAATCTATTTATTTGCATTACATTACTACATTTACACGCAGAATGGAAAATTTAACCTTTGAAAATCGTATATTCAAAACAAAATCTTCTTTCTAGCGAATAATGATTTCGGCGCTTGTAAGCAAGGCACAATCAGTATTGCTTTGCTTTCTTCGCCTCTGCCGACAACAAAAATATCAATCTGAGTAATTTTCTGTATCGAAAAAACCCTGAAAAAACGCATATCTTTCTTGCCTCAATCTTATGAAAAAAGCTATTCTTGAAAGAAAAAAGGGTGATAAGCAATGCCGGAAGGCAGACTCTACATGACAGATGCGACAGCCGAGGCCATGGGAGGCCGCGAGCATGTTGAAGCCATATACGAGCGCGTGGGCGACGGTGGCCAAATCATCATTCACGGACCTGCGGACAGCAGGGAACAAATAGCTTTTCTCTTTTTTCAGGCAAGACTTTCCTCGGGTGCCGACCCCTTCATGATTGATCCGGAACAAATGGACGAGTTCATTGACGAAGCCATGAGCAAGACGAAGCCGAGCTTCTATTCCATGGATATCGACGGCGACGGAACATTTGATATTGCCAGTTATCGCTTCATTCCGGAACGTTTCGAGGCGGATACATGGTGGAAAACATTTCCCGGCGACTCACCGGAGCAGGTCAGGGACTTTATCACCGGGCATGAATTTGGCCACCGCAAGATGCGCCCGATCAACAGCAATGATTTTTGGAGTGTCTGGCAAAGCGAAACAGACGCCGATCAAGACTCTTTCCGTGGTATGGGGGAGAGTGCGACAATAGAGTTTCAAAGAAGCATTCTGGCTGCTCGCGCCGGAAACGCCCTGCACTTGCTGGGAGAAAGAATGGCTCTGGGTTTTGAAGATTATAGTGATAACATGCATTTCAAGCACGCGTCAGTTCTGGGCACATTCTTACCCGGAGAGTTTCCATACACCGTCACCGAAGCAAACTTAAGAGCATCCTTAAATGAATTCCATGAACTGATTTCCGCAAAAATACACGACAATTACGTAGAGCAGAACCCGAATTTCGAGATTGATATTTCCGGCCTGTCCGAGGTTTTTATAGGGGTCGATGATATGCGGGATTTAGAGGAAATCGAAGAAGAAGCAAGAACCTTCACTAGGTTTATAGGGCAACAAAACCCGGAAATTGCAGCCTTTTACGGCGAATTCCGGCAAAATCTTAACAATTTGCTAGAGCAGCAAAGAGCCATCGAAAGGCTAACTGACAACTTTACCGAATCTGCTGGCTCAGTTGTACGTACGTCTGAGCCGGAATGGATCGGTGACATGGAATTGTTACTCAGTGCCAGATCAATTCCAGTTATGGAGCAAATGGCATCAGAATATCATCAGGCCCTTTCATTTATGCGCGACACCCACCCGGAGATGTTCAGGGATTACATTGCGCAGAACCATCCCGATCTAATTACACGCCAGACAGGGGTGCTAGACCCGGAGTTATTTTCAGCAGGCCAATTTGATCTGGAGGTTTTCCATGGAAATAATGCACGCCTTGCTCAAATCGTCCTGCAGCTCCGCGATGAAGGCGCGTTCGACGACAACCCCATCCAGAGGCGCCTTGCCGATTATATCGAAATCGATATGCAAGTCCGCCCCCGATTCTATCAGACCCCCGAACCTCCTGAGAAAGAGGCGGGCATAACGCAGGAAGCTGAGGCGGCAACAACAAACGAAATAATTGTACGGCCATCGTTGTGATTCGAAAACGAATATCCAAGAAATCAAAAACATGACTTTTTGACATACTGAAACGTTTTCCTGTAGAAAATCATAACGGTTTAGGTAATTGAGGGGCTAAAGTAGGGTAGTGTTTGATCTTTCGGATGAGTTCACGGAACTCGAAGAACACAACGGCGTAACATTTACGCGGTTACCGAATAATCCGAACGTCGCGGTCGTCCAGAATTTGGAAGACCTGTCTTTATGGCGTGCCCGCAAAGACGTCGGCCTGAATGGCATCCTTACAGATTTTCCTGCAGACCCTGAAACATTGAAACGCACCGCCGATCAACTGGTTAAAACCGCGCAGCGCGAAGGAAGTGTCTTCAATCCCCTGATGCATGCCAATATGGACTCGCCCTCGGCCATGAGCCTTCAATCCAGTCTGTTTGCACGGGCATGGAAAACGACAAAAGATGAAAACGATGGCATGACACCCTATAAATTGCCGCCCGCCGTTCAACAAATGTCGGCCGATATTCAGGATGTGATTTCCACCATGGCCGATACCTATGTAAACAAAGCAGGCGCGGAGTCCGGCACGGGCGATCTGATTACATTGCATACGCGCGTAAACTCTGATTATCCGATCATGCCGCATAGACACATTATTAAAGACGGAGATGGGAATGAAATCGCCAGAGGCGGGGACTCAATGGCCATTGCTCTCTCCGGCGACGGAACGGTAATCTACCCTGATGAAAACTACGAAAACGCTTACACAATGAAAACAGGACAAATCGGCATATTTGACGAAACCGTCTGGCACAGCGCCGCACCCTACGATGATAACTGGGAAGACGAGCCGCGCACAAATCTCATTCTCGGCTAAAAAGATTGAAATGAATTACATCTCAAGCGGGCTGCGGAAATCTCGGTTACTCTCTGCGTCTTCATCCTCTCGGCCGCATTGCAAATGCACCTCGCGAGTAACGTCCTGACGAACGGCGGCACGCGCAAGAATATCCAATTCCGGATCAACGGCGAGATACAGCGGCTCCATCAATTCGTAAATACGATCACTCGCATCATCAGGCGTAATTTCGCCCTCGATACAATCTTCCATGATGGCATCAATCTGAACCAGCGTCTCCTCGGGAATTTTCGGATATTGTGTCACGTCATCTGAATCGCCGGCGTGAGCAGACGAAAACCCCGTCAACAACGTCCCAACCAAAATAGCGCTGGCAGCATTCTGTGCAAATTTTCCCATCGAATTCTGTCCTTATTAAATTAATCAAAACTATACTGCGTATTTTGAAAGAAATGTGCAAGAAAATCAGCGACTAACGTTTTTCAGGCGAGGCGTGTCCCAGAGCATCTGGCGCGTTAAAACGGATGTTATAGTTATGTATATAAGTTTCATACATTCGCTCGCCTTCGGCCTGATCAGCGCCATATTCCAATAAAACAGAAATAGCTAAAATACAGCCTTCCTTGTAAGCCTTTGCCAAGACCGACATATCCGTATCAACAAATTTTTCATGGCGCGTTAAATTTGGGTTCGCACCGTGTTCTAAAAACAGCCTCGTAAGCTCTGGCGTATCTGCATTACAATGACCCGTAACGGTCCACCATAATCCATTGTCTTTATATTCGGGATTCTCTTCAAGAATACCGCGATTTTCAACCAAGTGTACCAGCAATTTAGGATGCTTTCCTGCATAGAGTATAACCCTGCCGCTTCTCTCTACATTCTCAGAATTAAGACACCCCTCATGGCTTACTCCTGCATCAAGTAAAATATCAACGCTGGCTATTGATCCTTTTTTTGCGGCAAGAGTAAGGGGCGTATCGCAATAAATTTCTTTGGGAGGCCTGTAATGTCTGTCTTTTAACGGCGTAAAGGACAAAAGATAAACAAGCGGTGTCACTTCATACTCAATGGCCATTTGCATTGGCTTATACATCGCTTGGTAAAAGAAGCCTGCGATCGGTTGTAACGGGCGGATAAAGAGGCTCACCGCAATAAAGAGGTGCAAAAAAAGGATGAGGAGAACAAATCGTCCTAAATACCTAAAAAATAGTTCCATTGGCACAGCCTCTTAAAACATTTAGTCCATAATCTCGACATACCCCCGAATATTTGGCTGCATCGGAAAGCGGATGGTTTTCCCCTCACGAACACAACCGCCGCGCCAGTGCTTTGCAGGCGCGACCATCGTGGCTTCGGGGCGGCCTTTCTTCTCTCCCGGCCAAATCCGCACGTCTTTTAAGACCGTAAGCGGGTAGGGCGGCTCCCGCCCGTCAACGGCCAGAAACAGAGCGTATCCGGTTTGCCTGTCACCATATCTGATATCAATATTCTCCAGTGTATACGAGCCGATCGGATGCTGCGGATCAAGGAAAAGCCCCTGATAATTCGCAATAATCGTACCGTTGCGAAGAACGACATCGCCGACTTCGCCGTAAGCCTGAAACGCATCACCGTGAAACGTATCTTCCGGCATCTCGTAAGGCCATTTGTTCCAGCCGCCTTCCAGCGTAAAATTCTCCAGCGTAACCGAAGGGGCACTGCCGTAGTCATTCCCGACGATCAACGCATCCAGCCCGCGCGCTTGCCCCGCATCAATTGAGAAATCGTACCCGTATATATGCGCGGCGTTCTTAATCCTAAGTACAGCCCGTTTGCCACCGAATTTTTCAGCCTTTTGTGATGTCGCGGCGTTTCCAGTAAACGCGACATGACGCCCGCCCGTAACAAAAGCCTTCCCGCTAAACCCGTCGAGTGTAATATGCGCGTTCTGATCGGGGCGAAGCTTCAGGCGTTTGTATTGTGATCCGCTGAAAATAAAGGAATCGTATCCGTCAAATGACCGCCGGAGCGTATCGGCAATTTTTTGTTGAGGAAGAGCAGGCGGCGTTATGATATCCGCCAAAGCCGACGGCGCAAAGGCGCAAAAAAGAAATAGACAAACAACAAAACGGTAACACATGGAACGGCCTCAAACGTCATCGATTACAGAGTTAGTATATCTCACGCTTTTGGCGGTCTTTGCGTTCGCTATTTTCTATACGAAGTGCCGCGCGGATGATTTTAACACCTGCGGAGACCAGAGAACTGACCACCTGCACAATCAGTCCCAGGATCATAAGGCCAAGCACCGAATAAACAAATTTCTGCATCCGCTCGGAAAAATAAATCTCGATAGTTTCCTGCCCGACAGTGCCGTGAATGATTTTGTCATCCCCGACAACCTGCTTGAAAACAAAGCTCATGATTTTCAGGCTTTCGGGATCTTCAATCGCATTCATCACTGTATATCCGGCATAGAGCAGGAAAAAACCGCCTGCACAGACAAGGCAGACCCCGAAATAGATCAAAAACAGACGAATAGCGTTCATGGGTAGTCTTTCTCTATAAAATGCGGCGAATAGTGAAATACTTGCCCTACGTAAAGATAAAATCAACACTTTATGCCCTAAAATAGCTTAAAGCCCGAAATCCGCAGGGTAAGATCGTCTTATCCGCGGCTGAGTTTCCCGAATTTATCTGTTTCAATAAGCAAGAAAGTCAGAACAAAACGTGTCAAAGGCAAAGGACGATAAAATACACATTCCCGTAGACCTCGATGATCGCGGAGCCTTCACGGCTGTTGTGCTGGTAACGTTTTTGCTCTGCGGCTGTGTTTATGCCCTGAATATCCCGTTTCTGATCAATGTCTTCGCCGCCGATTTCGGAATCCTGAGCAATCTGACGATCATCTTTTATCTCATCATAATGGGGGTGATCGGCTTTGTGGTGTACGAACACCGTAAGAAACTGACTAAGTCTATTAAGAAAGACTGGAAACGCACACTCAAACAATGGTCGCCCAAGCTCCTGATGCTGCTGCTGTGCATTGTTATGATCTGCGAAGAGATGAAATGGTTCATAACGCTTGTCACTGAAAACCCCGATTCCTACTCCGTTAAAACAATCAAAGACATCATTATCGGTGCATTAAGCGAAGTGCCTGACGGCGCAAAACTTCACGTCACCATGGCCGTTGCCGGTTTCCGCTTCGCCATTATCGCCGTCATTCTTTACGGAATAGGGTTCCTGTTATACTTCCGTGAGCAGGTAGTGTCATTCCTCAAAGATGAAAAAAACGGCTCGTTATTATTTTTTTCCGCGTTGTTCTTTATATTCATATTCTGCTCAATTCTGACAGGCGCATACGGTTTCAGAGGAAGCAGGATTTTCGAACAGGCAACGGAATTCCTCGCATCCGTTACACTTCTGACCTATATCCTGAATCAAAAAAGCGCCGAAAAGGCGCTCTCGAAGTTTTTAAAACTCGCTAATATGAATTAGCCTAATGAAGGCAGAGCCTCAACCGCAGGCGAAACATCTGTCGGCAACCACGAAGCAACAGTTTGAGCACCTTCACTCAACATACCTAAAGCGTCTGTAGCTCCTGTAAAGGCGAGGTTAACATGCGGAGCCAGCGCTGCCAGTCCACCACCACCTGTGAACGCACCAACGATCGCAAAAAGACCGACAAGTCCCCCTGCAACCATTAAACCCTTAGTGACAAGCTTTGTTGCGCTCCATGCGCTTCCGAGTAAACCTCTACCTGCGTTTACTGTCTGTCCTGCTGCATTAGCTGCGGCATCAACTGGATTAGCCATTCTCTTAACCTCACGACCCAATAATTAATTTTTTATTACTTATAGGTAAAATAACACAAGAAGTCAAAAATATGCAAGTATTACGTCTATTCTGCTGCGGCGCACAATTTCTTGCTTTGCCTGAACATTAAATCCATTAGAAACTGCCCTGTGTAGCTTTTCTTAATCTTGCAAATCTCCTCGGGCGTGCCTGCACCAATAATTTTCCCGCCTTTATGTCCACCCTCGGGCCCGATATCAATAATATAATCCGCGGTTTTGATGACATCTAGGTTATGCTCGATAACAATAACCGTATTCCCTTGATCAACCAGCTGATGGAGAACTTCCAGCAGTTTTCGGACATCCTCGAAGTGCAATCCTGTCGTCGGTTCGTCGAGTATATAGAGTGTTTTGCCTGTGGATCGTTTCGATAATTCCTTCGCCAATTTGACCCGCTGCGCCTCTCCGCCGGACAAGGTCGTTGCTTGTTGCCCGACCTTAATATAGGTCAAACCCACGGCTTTCAACGTATCCATCTTGTCCCGAATCGTTGGAATAGCCTTAAAAAACTCTGCGGCTTCTTCAACCGTCATATCCAGCACATCGGCAATCGACTTACCCTTATATTTAACCTCAAGGGTTTCACGATTATATCTCTTGCCCTCGCAAGCCTCGCACTGAACATAAACATCAGGCAGGAAGTGCATCTCGATCTTGATAACGCCATCGCCCTGACACGCTTCGCACCGTCCGCCTTTAACATTGAATGAAAAACGCCCCGACTTATATCCGCGCGCTTTCGATTCGGGCAGTCCCGCAAACCAGTCACGGATAGGTGTAAAAGCCCCGGTGTAAGTAGCTGGATTGGAGCGGGGTGTCCGCCCGATCGGTGACTGGTCGATATCAATGACCTTATCGCAGAATTCCAGACCCTTGATCTCTTTATGGGGTAAGGGCTGCTCCTTTGATTTCATAAGCGTCCGGCTTGCCGCTCGGTAAAGGGTATCAATCGTGAAGGTCGATTTCCCCGACCCCGAAACACCTGTGACACATGTAAACGTGCCAAGCGGTATCTTAGCTGAAACGCTCTGGAGATTGTTGCCGGTCGCGCCGACCACTTCGATAAACTGTTTTTTCTTACCCTTACGGCGCTCATCGGGAATGCTGATTTCTTTGTCGCCGCGTATATACTGCGCCGTCAGGCTATCCTTATGTTTGAAAACGGCTTCGGGCTTTCCTTGCGCAACAATCGCGCCCCCGTGCACACCCGCACCTAGCCCCATATCAACAAGATGATCGGCGGTGCGAATTGCATCTTCATCATGTTCCACGACAATAACCGTATTCCCCAAATCACGAAGACGCTGCAGCGTCTCAAGCAGGCGGTTGTTATCACGCTGGTGCAAACCGATAGATGGCTCATCCAGAACATAAAGAACACCCGTCAAGCCTGAGCCAATCTGTGAGGCAAGTCTGATACGCTGGCTCTCCCCACCCGACAGCGTACCCGAAGAACGTGACAGGGTTAAATAATCTAGGCCGACATTCATCAAAAAACCGAGCCGCTCGTTAATTTCCTTAAGAATTTTATCCGCAATCTGTCCCTGCTGGGTATTCAGAGTATCAGGCAGCTTTCCGAACCAGGCATGTGCCTCTTCGATGCTCATCGCTGTAATCGTGGAAATGTCCTCGCCTTCAATTTTAACCGCCAGAGCTTCCGGTTTAAGGCGCTTCCCGCCACACGCATCACAATGAGCGCTGATCTGGTATTTCTGCAAATCTTCACGCGCCGAATTACTGGTCGTCTCCACCAAACGACGTTTCAGGTTGTTGATGACTCCTTCAAACGGCTTGTTACTCTTCCAGTGACTGTCATTTTTACTGGTATAGGTAATCGGGATAATCGTGTCGCCAGACCCGTAGAGCAAAACGTCTTTATTTTCACGCCTCAGCTTTTCCCACGGCGTATCGACACTAAACCCGTAAAAACCGGCAACCGCTTCAAGCGCCTGCATGTAAAAAGGGGCGAAGTTCTTTGACCAAGGCTCAATCGCGCCTTTCGCAATCGACTTTTTTGCATCAGGCACAACAAGATCTTCGGAAAATTCGTTCTTTTCACCCAAACCGTCACAGGACGGACACGCGCCGTGCGGATTGTTAAACGAAAACAGACGCGGCTCAATTTCGGGAATCGTAAATCCGGAAACGGGGCAGGCGAACTTCTCGGAAAACAGTGTTTGGTCTTCCGTCGTTGCATCCTCGGTAATGACCAGCCCGTCAGCCAAATTCAGTGCAGTCTCGACTGAATCTGCAAGACGCGTCATCAACGTCTGCTTCTGCTCGTCATCTGTATGATGACGAATAACAAGACGATCCACGACAACCTCGATGTCATGTTTGTATTTTTTATCCAGTTCAGGAACGTCTTCAATCTCGTAAACCGTGCCGTCAACTTTGACGCGCTGGAACCCCTTCTTCTGAAGCTCCTTGAATTCCTTACGGTACTCACCCTTGCGACCGCGCACGATCGGCGCAAGAATATAAAGCTTCGTGCCGTCCTCCATCGCAAGAATGCGGTCAACAATCTCGGACACAGTCTGACTGGTAATCGGCAAACCTGTTGCCGGAGAGTAGGGAACACCGACCCGCGCCCATAACAAACGCATATAGTCATAAATTTCCGTGACCGTCCCGACCGTCGAGCGCGGGTTCTTGCTGGTTGTTTTTTGCTCGATAGAAATAGCGGGCGATAACCCGTCAATCGAATCGACATCCGGCTTCTGCATCATCTCAAGGAACTGCCGCGCATACGCCGACAGGCTCTCGACATAACGCCGCTGCCCTTCCGCATAGATTGTATCAAATGCCAAAGAAGACTTACCCGAACCGGAAAGCCCTGTAATCACGATCAACTGATCGCGCGGTAAATCAACATCAACATTTTTAAGGTTATGTTCTCGTGCTCCGCGCACGGATATCTCTGTAAGCATGGCATTCTTATGGCCTAAAATCTCAAACCTGACAAATTAATATTGTGTAATCAGGCTGTAAACGCCTAAACTAAAAGCAGTTAACATAAACATTGAAAGTGTCATGGCCAGAAATACATTCCACTTTGATAGCGACAAGCTGCGTGCCGAACTCGAGGCGTTGGGTGACGATGAATTATACGAGCGCTACGAAGATGCCAACGACTCACTTCATGGGGACGGCAGCTTCGACAATGATACGGTGCAGGATTGCGCAATTCTGGAAGAAATGGCCATCGAAGACCGTGCGGTTATAAGAATTGCAGGAGAGCTGTTAAAACAGCGCGGTGTTATTAACCAGTTCGGCATCCGCATCGCGACACCGCAAGGGGAACCGCCACAAGGTCAAGGTCTGGATATGTAGTATTCGGCTGCATAAGCATCATTCTATGCCGGACAGAAATAAACCTGATATCCACAAGTGAAAAATAGAGAACGAAAGAGCCACTATGTTGTGTCGCTTCTCTCGGGGATACATGCGGAAAAAACCCTTTAGGTTTGCGTTCGGTGTGACTATATTAAGATTCTTATTCAAACGTGAGGAGTATTAAAGTGGCAGGCAGCGTAAACAAGGTCATTCTTGTTGGAAATCTAGGGCGAGACCCCGAAGTTCGTATGATGCAATCCGGTGACAAGGTCGTAAATCTTTCCATAGCAACATCGGAAAGCTGGAAAGACAAAAGCACTGGCGAGAGAAAAGAGAAAACAGAGTGGCATCGTGTCGTTGTCTTTAATAAAGGACTTGTCGGCGTCTGCGAAAACTATCTGAAAAAAGGATCAAAGGTTTACATCGAAGGTCAACTGGAAACCCGCAAATGGACAGACCAGAGCGGTGTGGAGAAATATTCAACGGAAGTGGTGCTTCGCCCTTACCGTAGCGAACTGACAATGCTCGATGCGCGAGGCGGCGGCGACTCATCCTATGGCGGCGGCCAGTCATTTCAGGACAGCAGCTCCGGCTCATATGGAGGCGGAGCGCCGTCTGCGCAACAAGATCAACAGCCAATGGTCGAAGAATTCGAAGACGAGATACCTTTCTAATCATTACGGCGAATTGGGTCATCAGGTCGTTAATCGTGTAACCAACGGAGGGAGCTAAATGCGCTCTAGTTTAAAACTATCATTATTCATCATTTTAGGATTGATCCTTACACTGCACGTGTCATCGAATAACGCGTTTGCAGGCGAGGCGGTCAGTGCAGCCGACCTGCTTGAGGAGCGCATGGGTAATGAACGTGATCAGCAAGAACCCGAAATTCAAATCAAGGAACAGCCGAAATCGGATTTACCCGAACCAAAGCAAGATGAAGCAAGCATTGAAAAGCGCCTTATGTTAGCGCAGAAAATGCACGAATTGCGCCCAACACGCCCGCAGGTAGACAATGCTATTCTAAGAGCGTCCTTATCTATTCCCGAAAGTGAGAGAGAAGCTTTTGTGGCCGCAATGAAAACGGTTTTACCTTACAAGGCAATTGAAAGAATTTCGGTTGACGCAATGGTGGAGGTCTACACGCTCGAAGAGCTTGAAGCGATGGTTGACTATTACAGCAAGCCCGAAGCGCAAAGCGCCTCACAAAAAGTAAGAGACTGGGCAATGCTCGTACAACCTGAGATTAACCGTATGATTGATAAAGCAATGATGCGCGTGCGCACCGGAGCCCCGAACTGATAATACTGATAATAATTTGGTGAATAAACATCTATGAGTACAGACGAAACAACCTTACCTGATGAACCTGAAGGCGGCGTGCCGACCATTTCCCTAGAAGAGGAAATGAAACAATCCTATCTCGATTACGCCATGAGCGTTATTGTCAGTCGTGCGCTACCCGATGTACGTGACGGATTAAAACCGGTACACAGGCGTATTTTGTACGCCATGAAGGACGGAGGATTTACATCCGATAAACCTTATAGAAAGTCAGGTCGTATCGTCGGTGACGTCATGGGTAAATATCACCCGCACGGCGATCAGGCGATCTATGACTCGCTCGTACGCATGGCACAACCCTGGTCAATGCGATTGAAACTCATCGACGGGCAGGGGAACTTCGGCTCGATGGACGGGGACTCTCCCGCCGCAATGCGTTACACGGAAGCCCGCCTTGAAAAAGCTGCCGAGAGCATGCTTGAGGATATCGACAAGGAAACCGTCGATTTTGTCCCGAACTATGATGATACGGAGAGTGAGCCGGCCGTTCTGCCCTCCCGAATTCCGAACCTGCTGGTTAACGGTGCGGGCGGTATCGCCGTCGGGATGGCCACCAACATCCCGCCGCATAACCTGAATGAAGTGGTCGACGCGTGCTGCGCATTTGTTGAAAACCCCCAAATTTCAACCGAAGAAATCAACGAGATCATTCCCGGTCCTGACTTCCCGACAGGCGGGTACATTCTGGGCAAAAACGGAATTCGCTCCGCTTACCATACCGGAAACGGCTCGGTTGTGATGCGTTCCAAAACCCAGATTGAGGAAATAGGCAAGCGCGAAGCAATCATCGTCAACGAGATCCCGTATCAGGTCAACAAGGGTAAGCTGCTCGAACGTCTTGGCGAAGTCGGGCGCGAAAAGATCGTCGAAGATATCGCGGAAATTCGTGATGAATCAGACCGTGATGGCGTGCGTATTGTGATCGAACTTAAGGTTGGTGCAAATACAGATGTTGTCCTGAACCAGCTTTTCAAACACACGGCACTTCAAACAAACTTTGCCTGTAATATGGTGGCCCTGCACAACGGCAAGCCGCAAATGATGTTGATCAGAGACATGATCAAGGCGTTTGTTAAATTCCGTGAAGAAGTCATCACGCGCCGTACGATTTACGAATTGAACAAAGCCCGTGAACGCGGACATAAATTGGCCGGTCTTGCCGTCGCTGTGGCAAACATCGATGAGGTCATAGCCCTGATCAGAAACGCACCCAACCCCGGGGTCGCAAAGGAACAGTTGCTGGCTAAGCGCTGGAATGCGGCCGATGTCGCACCGCTGATTGCATTGATTGATGACCCTGAGTATTTTGTGGCCGATGATGGCACGTATCAGATGTCTGAAATTCAGGCGAAAGAAATTCTGGATCTGCGCTTGCACCGACTGACAGGTCTCGAGCGTGACAAAATCGGTGAGGACCTGAAAAAGATTACAGACCAGATCGCCGAATACCTTGAAATTCTTGCCAGCCGTGAGCGCTTGCTCGAAATTCTGGTCGATGAACTGGTCGAAATCAAAGAAAAGTATGGTTCTCCGCGGCGCACAGAATTGATCGAAGCGGAATTCGAAGTCGATATCGAAGACCTGATCCAGCGCGAAGACATGGTTGTCACCATTACAGGTGGCGGCTACGTCAAACGCGTTCCGCTTGATACATACCGCGCACAGCGCCGTGGCGGTAAGGGGCGTTCTGGCATGAGTACTAAGGATGATGACTTTGTCTCCGATCTGTTCGTCGCCAGTACCCACACGCCGATTCTCTTCTTTACGTCTCGAGGCATTGTCCACAAGCTGAAAGTCTACCAATTGCCGCTTGCAACCCCGCAATCGAAGGGTAAGGCGCTGATTAACCTGCTCCCGATTGAAAAAGACGAAAACGTCAGCGTTTACTTGCGAATGCCCGAAGACGAAGACGTGTGGGAAAACCTTGACCTGATGTTCGCAACCTCGCACGGAACCGTCAGACGGAACAAACTCTCGGACTTTAAAAATATCCGATCCAACGGCCTGATCGCTATGAAACTTGGCGATGACGAAAGTCTGGTGTCGGTGAAAATCTGTAAGGATGACGAGGATGTTATGCTGGCCACGAAATTCGGCAAGGCTATCCGCTTCCCTGTTTCCGATATCCGTGTCTTCTCCGGCAGAACCTCCACGGGCGTGCGCGGCATCAAGTTGAAGGAAAAGGACGATGAGGTCATCTCGATGTCTATCCTGAATCAGATTGATGTCACGCCGGAAGAACGGAACGCTTACCTAAAAGCCGCTAACCGTTCTGTAAACCCGGACGAAACGACAAGTGAGAACTTCTCCGAAGCGGAAATGCAAATCAGTGAAGATAGATTCCGAGAAATGCTGGAGAAGGAACAACTGCTGCTAACCCTGACCAACAAGGGCTTCGGCAAGCGCACATCGTCCTACGAATACCGTGTATCCGGCCGCGGCGGGCAGGGTGTCACGAACATGAGTCTGACCGACAAGAACGGCGGCGAGGTCGTGGCCACATTTCCCGTAACGGACTCACATCAGATCATGCTTGTGACCGACAAGGGGCAGCTGATCCGCACACGCGTCGAGAATATCCGAATTACGGGCCGAAGCGCGCAGGGCGTGACGGTCTTCAAGGTCGGTAAGGATGAAAACGTTGTTTCCGTGGCATGGCTCATTCAGGAAGATGAAGACGAAAACGGCAACGGTGAAAATGGCGAAGACGGTGAAGAAAACATCGAAGCAGCAGACTCAGGCGAATCCTCAGCCGACACCGAATCTGGCCAAGATGATGGAGCAGATGATGGCGGTGCAGAAGAAAGCCCTGACGAATGAGTGAAGCCAAGGGACGTTTTGTAACGGGTGTCTATCCGGGCACGTTCGACCCCGTCACCAAGGGGCATCTCCACCTGATCCGCCGCGCAAGCCGCATTGTCGATAAGCTGATCATCGCTGTTGCGGAAAACAACCGAAAAGGCCCTCTTTTTACGCGTGATGAGCGTCTCTCAATGGTCAGGGAAGATATCAAAAATTTGCCTGAAAAGGGCTGCAAAATTGAAGTCATGCCCTTTAACAGCCTCTTGGTAGAGTTCGTTAAGGACGTTAATGCATCATTGATTTTCAGGGGCTTACGCGCCGTTTCTGATTTTGAATATGAATTCCAGATGACGGGTATGAACGCCAAGCTCGACCCGGATATCGAAACTGTTTTTCTGATGGCCGCGGACAAATGGCAATTCGTGTCCGCCTCTTTTGTTAAGGAAATCGCGAGTCTGAACGGCAACGTTGATGAATTTGTCACCCCGCAAGTAGCCGAAAAACTGAAGAAAAAATTATAAAATCCGCCAGCTAATGCTTGACGAGCAGAGCGGAAATACATATTGTGCGGCAGTCTGAAGTCGGCTTTCGCCGCTATGAACTGATGATCGCGTAGCTCAGCTGGTAGAGCAACTGACTTTTAATCAGTAGGTCCAGGGTTCGAATCCCTGCGCGATCACCATTTATCAAAAGAGCCGGGTTCGTCCCGGCTTTTTTGATAAGTGTATACTGTAAGTAATTTGAACCCGGGTTCGACAAAAAGCTTAACAAGGCCGACAGGGCGAGTTTAGCATTTGCAACTTTGCGCCTGCGGGCTTTTTCAGCACGGGCGCAAAGTAATCCCTGCGCGATCACCATTTTCTTCCAAATAGTTGTTAAGCTCCGAACCGACTCTAACATTCGACTTTTTTAAATTTTTCCATGTGTTTCCCGAACATTTTTAAGAAGCCGTAACGCTTGGATTCCTTTTTGCCGAGAATCAGCCTAGGTTAAAAGAAGCCGCCTCAAAGAGGCAAGACAGACAGCCAATACATAGAGGAACGGAAAAACATCAGTGGACTTTGAATGGATCGCCATAGCCTTTAATGATGTGGCGTGGATATTACTGGCCTTTATCTTCGGTCTGTGCTCGCGCATCATCGGCCTCCCGCCGCTTGTCGGCTTTCTTGGTGCTGGCTTTCTGCTCAATGCGATGGGGTTTCAGGACAGCGAATTGCTGGAGAAACTCGCCGATTTAGGGATTACTCTCCTGTTATTCACGGTCGGCCTGAAGCTTGATCTGAAAACACTGGCAAGGCCGCAAGTCTGGGCTTTGACAGGCATTCACATGGGCATAATCACGGCCGTATTCTCCGGTCTTCTCTATGCAGCGGCTCTAACAGGACTTGGCATTTTCGCAGACATGACAATGCAAAAAGCTGTCCTGATCGCCTTCGCCTTAAGCTTTTCCAGCACGGTGTTCGTGGTCAAGGCTCTGGAGGACAGGGGCGTGGTAAAGTCCCTGCACGGACGGATTTCCGTTGGTGTTCTGATTATGCAGGATATTGCCGCTGTCATATTTCTTGCATTATCGGAAGGCAATATGCCCTCGCTCTGGGCGTTTATGCTTTTGCTTCTGATCCCGCTCAGACCCCTCCTGATATTGATCTTAAGAAAAGCCGGACACGGGGAGTTACTGGTACTCTACGGCTTCCTGCTTGCGCTGGGCGGTGCGGAAATCTTCGAGTATTTTGGTGTGAAGGGCGACCTCGGCGCGCTAATCTTCGGGCTTCTGATTTCCACCCATTACAAGGCCGAGGAAATGGCAAAGACCATGCTCGGTTTCAAGGATTTGTTCCTGCTCGGCTTCTTCCTGTCGATCGGATTGTCCGGCGCATTAACATGGGAGGCCGTCGGACTGGGCGCTCTGCTGACCGCCGCCATCGCCATAAAGTCGATATTGTTCTTCGTTCTGTTCACAACCTTCCGTTTACGTGCTCGAACCTCATTGTTGGCAACAATAAACCTGACGAATTACAGCGAATTCGGTCTGATCGTTCTGGCAATCGGCGTCACAAACGGCTGGATCGGGAACGAATGGTTGATCGTCCTCTCGGTGGCATTATCCATGTCGTTCCTGCTGGCCTCCGCGATGAATAAATTCTCCTACAACATTTACAAAAATCATAAGTCATTCTGGAAAAAATGGCAGAGCAAAACACTCCTGCCGGAAGACAGGGTATATGACATCGGCAGAGCAAAAGTCATTATTATCGGTATGGGCGGCGTTGGTATGGGCGCTTACGACAAGTTAAGGGAAGAATTCGGTGATGCCCTGATCGGCATTGATATTGACCCCGTCACAGTGAGTAACCAGCAATCAACAGGCCGCTATGTCCTTCTGGGAGACCCGAGCGATGCCGATTTCTGGGACAGAATACAAATTGTGCATTCTCTAGACCTCGTCATGATTGCGTTACCACGCATAAAAACGACTCTTGCTGTCCTTGAACGCGTGAAACAAGCGTCATTGGCCTGCAGGATCGCAGCAACCGCCAGATTTCCGGATGAAGAGGAAGAGCTCAAAGAGGCGGGCGTCCACTCTGTTTTCAATGTTTACACGGAAGCGGGAGCAGGCTTCGCCGCGCATGTGTCCTCCGAAATACCGGAGCTATTAGGCAAAGAGGAAGAAGTCAGACAGTCTGCTTCGGGATAAGTTTAATTTATTATTAGGCTTATCACTGTAAAACACTTTGTATTGAAGTAATATTTTTGATGAAGGGCACTATTATTTTACTAGGGACATATTTATGACACAGGGGTTTGAATTGGAAGACGATGCGCCGCCACCGGCGCAAAAACCGCAAAACATGAATCCGAGGACATCGGAAAACAAGAAACAAGGACCTGAAAAACAGGATTTTGAATATGACGGACGCACGGGACAAGTCTACAAAATCTGGATTTTGAACATCCTGATGACAATCATAACATTGGGGATTTACTACTTCTGGGGAAAGACACGCATGCGCAAATACCTGCTAGGCTCGTTCTCACTAGCAGGCGATCATTTTGAATACCACGGTACAGGTGGCGAGCTGTTCAAGGGTTTCTTGAAAGCCGTGCCGATCATGATCCTTTTGTTCGTGGTTCCGGGATTGGTCTTGGGCGAAGATTCACCTTTAATACTTTTGGTTATACCCCCGATTTATTACATCTACAGCATCGCGATCTATTCTGCCACGCGTTACAGATTCAGTCGGACAACATGGCGCGGCATCCGGGCCATGCTCGGCGGCGATACATTGAAATATGCCAATCTGTGTTTTAGAAGGGGGCTTTTAAACATCGTAACATTGGGCTTTGCCATCCCGCATTCGGATATCGCGAAACACAAATATATCATCGAAAATACGTATTTCGGCTCTTTGAAGGCCGAATATAAAGGCAGCGGCAGCGTTATTTTTGGCGCACATATTAAATCGCTACTAATGGTGCCCGTCTTCATGATTTTCTTTGGCATTCTGATCGGAGGACCATTCTTCCTCCTCATGATGGCAGAGCTTCTGCCAAATCAGATCATGCCTCTGTTATTTGTCTTGGGCTATTTTGCGTTCATCTTTTTAATCATTTTGGTAGTTCCGATTGCCCGTTCGTTTTACACTGCAGCCCTGATGCAGGAAAAAATGCGCGGAATCCACATCGCCGGCCTTCGTTTCCGCTGTAATGTCACAGGGTGGGGACTCGTCAGGCATCGTTTTGTAAACGGTCTGATCCTGCTTGTAACGCTCGGGCTTGGCTATCCGTTTGTTATCCAGCGGAATATGCGCTTCTTCGAACGCCATAACTTTATTATCGGTGATCTTGAAACCTCGGAAATCAAACAGGCACAGGATCAGAACATCCGTTCGGGTGAAGGCATTGAAGACTTTATGGGCGTAGATGTCGGTGTATTCTGATGCCGCCGCACGTCTCTTTTTCACTAAGGGTGTACCATGTCTATAATTCTGGCTCGCGACATAAGATATTATGACGGCAAGACTGCCACGCCCCATAATGTGACATTACATGCCACAGGATCGTTTATCGAAATTCTGGATCAGAATGAAACGCAGATAGCCCGCTGGAAAGTCTCTGACATAAAAGTCATCGAGAAACCGACTCCGCCGATCCCTGGAAAGCTTGGCTATGCGAAACAGCCTCACGCCCGCATTATGATGGAAGACGGCAAGGCATGGAAATACATTACCTCCAAGATCAAATCTGAAAACAAACCGATGACGTTGCCGACCTCTGTACCTGCTTTGGTCGCGCTTGCAGTAATCGCCGTGGCCGTATTGGCATTTTCTTTCCTTGGGTTGCCACGTTTGATGGAGAATGCGGCATACCTGATACCGGATCAAACGGCTAAAGCGATCGGTAAAAACATCACAGACAGCATGATATCCTCTTATAGAGTATGCAATTCACGAAAGGGGGAGGCGGCATTACAAAAACTGATCAACAGAATCAGTGATCATACATCTCGTGACATCAAATATAATGTGCGCGTCGTGGATGAAGCGTCTGTTCCCAATGCATTTGCCGCTCCGGGCGGCTACATCATTATATATAAAGCCGTACTGGACAGCGCGAGCGGACCGGATGACGTCGCCGGTGTCCTTGCGCACGAAATGTCCCACGTCGATCTTTACCACGCCAGCAAAAGCCTTGTCCGAAATGTGGGCTTCTCGGCTATGCTGGCAATGATGCTCGGGGATGCCTCGGTTGTGAAGGTTGCGGGAATGATCAATCAGCTCCATTTCAGCAGGGAAGATGAAACCGAAGCCGACGAACACGCGGTAAAATTGTTAGAACAAGCAAAGATTGATCCGAATGGATTGGCAAATTTTTTCGAATCGATTTTGAGAATACAGGGTGATATTGATGTCGCAGGGCTGCTTGGCTACTTGTCGACCCATCCTGAAACCAAGGAGCGCATCCAAAATATTAAAAAAATAAGGAAGAAACGCCTTAATTACACTCCTGCCATAACCCCAAACGAATGGAAAGACTTGCAGAACATCTGTAACTGAAGCAAAAAACATCCGCCAAATTGTGCAAAATGTGCCTTATTTAGATGAATTTTTTTTAATTTTAGTGCTGGATATGTTAAAAAATACAAGAAAAAACAATTTAAAACAATTACTTAAGGTACTCTAAAAAAAATGACAAAAATGTGGCATTTTTAAAAATTGCATGTTACAGTGAGTTAATAGCTTAATAAATCGTAGGTGGTAAAAATCACTAGCAAGTAAGCTTGAGCTATTGCTTAACTAAACAAATTGGTAAGAGGAGGAACTTAAATGTTCAAATCATCAAAACTTACATACTACAAACTCGGTGCTGCAATGACAGCAGGTATGGTTGCCGGTTCTGCCGGTACAGCCCACGCTGCTAACAACTTCAGCTCCATCGCAGAAAACATGGTCCTTTCCGTAGCAAGTATCCCGGGTCTTTTGACAGCTCTGGCATACCTCTTCGGTATTCTTCTTGGTGTTCTGGGTATCCTGAAAATCAAGGATCACGTTGAGAACCCAACACAGACACCTCTGAAAGACGGTGCGATCCGTCTGGCAGCCGGTGGTGCGTTGTTTGCTGCTCCAATCATCTTCGAAGCAATGTCCGAGACACTTGATGATGGTGGTGCAGGTACAGGTGCTTCTGCAGCTGCTCTGCAATCTGTTAGCTTTAACGTTACCTAATATACTTTGTCTGTATAGACAGATTAGGATTAAACGTATTCTTAAGGAGCCGGTTTCGGCTCCTTTTGTTTTGTTTTGTAAATTTTTTTAGTCATTTTTCAAATATCTGCAGCAATCCTTATCTTGACAAAAACACACCTTTGGCTCTGAATGCAGTCTTAAACATCAATAAAGATCGGTCACTATGAGCAAAGACGAAGATCAAAATTCTCAAGTTGATACAAGAAGTTCAGCCGAAAAGCTGTTTCAGGAAAATATAGCCGGTCGTGACAGAAGCGCTATGGCTCGCATTCGTGGGTATTTGCTTGCCGGTATTCTCGTAACGGCGCCGATTACGATTACTGTTTATCTCACTTATCTGTTTCTGACATTTATTGACAGTAAGGTCGCAAAGCTTCTCCCTGATGACTGGTATGAGATGCTGTATGGTGAAACGACCGTACCTGGCATCGGCCTGATACTGGCATTGGCATTTTTTGTCTGTATTGGCTGGTTTGCAACCAATTTTCTCGGACGCATATTTATAAAACTCTCGGAATACGTTGTTGATCGGATGCCCATTGTCCGCACGATTTATGCGGCCACAAAACAGGTATTTGAAACCATTATGGCCAGCAAGTCGAATGCCTTTAGAGAAGTAGTAATGCTCCAATATCCGCGGGAAGGCATTTGGTCAGTCGGCTTTGTGACAGGGACTTCAAAAGGAGAAATTCAGGATCATACGGCTCAAGAAACTGTAAATGTATTCCTGCCGACAACACCAAACCCGACATCAGGGTTTTTGCTTTTTGTTCCGAAAAAAGACGTGATCTACCTCGAAATGACCGTAGAAGAAGGCATAAAAATGGTAGTCTCGGCCGGGATGATAACGCCAATGACCAAAGAACAAAAACTGGCACTGGAAGCCCAAAAAGTTAAAAAACAAAAACCGCCGGTGGATAAGACGCTAAATTAAGTATAAGCATGCGCATAAACAGGAAGAACGATGACCAATCTGATCAAATCAATCCGGAATAGAGACCCCGCAAGCCCGACCTTTGCCGAAGTCCTCTTCGGTTACAACGGATTCCATGCCGTATGCCTACATCGTATGAACAACTTCTTCTGGGGGGTAGGGCTAAAGGCATTCTCGCGCTTTCTTGCCAATATAACCCGCATTATAACGGGCATAGAAATTCATCCAGCGGCCGAAATTGGTAAAAACCTTTTTATCGACCACGGAACAGGCGTTGTGATAGGTCAGACTGCCGTCATTGGGGATGAGGTCACGATCTATCACGGTGTAACGCTTGGCGGTGTTGGCAAAAGCGGCAGCGTTAACGGTAAGCGCCACCCAACCATCGGCAATCAGGCTATCATAGGGGCAGGCGCACAAGTCCTTGGTGATGTCACCGTAGGTGAAGGCGCAAAAGTAGGCGCTAATTCTGTCGTAACCAAAGATATCCCGCCGCATGCCACTGCCATTGGTATTCCCGCCCGTGTGGTCGGCGGCGATGATAAAGCGCGCGCATACGGTATGCCAAGCCGGGAAGAGCTTGAGGATTTGGAAACCACATTGGATTGCATTTTAAAAGAAATGGGCAAAATCAAAAAAGAACTGAACCTACCCGATAGCAGTCAGAGCGTTGAAGAATGCATGGATAATAAAAATCGTAGTGCCACTAAATAACGGCCGCCTTTCTGGCAATTTCTGAAAAGCTTCGGTAAAATCAATAATAATAAAGAAGGGTGAGGCAGGATTGTGCCCGAAAAAACACCATCGGAAGAAATCGCCGGACAAATCGCCGGTGTCATGACTCAGGCGCTCGGTAAAGAAGGTGCCGAGAGGACCGGTGTAGTGTTCGGTGAGGAGCATACAAACAACGAATTTCACCAGATGCTGGCCGCACAAATCCTTCCGCAAGCCGCTGAATTAGCGGGCAATACGCCCCGAAATCTCTTTCTTGAATGGGATAATACCGAAGAAAACCTTGCCCTGATTGACGAATATCATAGAACGGGCGACCCTGCGGTACGTGATCATTTGGTGGAAACCAATCTGGATTTTGCCAACGATGAGAAGGAGCATCTTGTCGAGCGTGATTTCAAGGCCGTGCTGGACTCCGCGCGCGAAAACGGCTTCACAATCCAGCAATGATCCGTAACATAAATGCGGGAGCGGAAGCAGGATCGTTTTCCATCGTTTTAACGGGCGATAACCATGCAAACGCCCCATCTGATCTGAATGAAGCGCTCGGGTTCTCATATATCAGAATGCGCGAGCAGGGCAGCGTACCGGAAGTCAGAACCAACCATGAGGGCGCTGATCTGGACGTAAGTCTTGTCGATTATGAAGTCAACCGCCATTTCTTGAGTCAGGAAATGCATCGTATCGGAATAGATTTGGTTCCTGTCGTTCTTGATGAGACTGCCAGACCATCCGCATGGCTGTCCGAAGGCAATCGGGAAGCCATCGACTCGGTTCTAGACGGCATGCAACAGGCAGGACGGCTTGTGGCCGCCGGAGAATTACAGCAAGCGCAGCAGCAACTCGACGAAAGTTGGGGCAAGCTGACCGAACGTTTCACACAAGACCAGATCAGTGCGGATTCTTACCTCGGTTCTATCGTGGAAATCATAAATGCCAGCAAATCCGTCATCTGGGACGAAATAGATAAAGCGCCGGCAGAGCCGACACCTGATATCCCCAAGAATGAAGGAATAGGCGAGCCTACACCCGGTGGCATGCTCCCGGGCCAGAAATTCTGATTAACCACTCTGGAAATAGGCAATCGCCTGATCCCGCTCGAAGAGATAAAGCAGGGTTCTAAGTGCTTTTCCGCGTTCTGTCTTTAATTCCTTATCCTTTGACAGAATCAGTTTTGAATCATCACGCGCAGCTGCCAGAAGCTCGCTATGAACGGATAAATCCGCAAGTCTGAACACTTGCATGCCGCTTTGCTTAACACCCAGAATATCGCCGCTGCCGCGCAGCTCCAGATCCTTCTCCGCAATCAGAAAGCCGTCCTCGGTCTCCCGCATGATAGACAGACGCTCTTTTGCCGTTTCACCTAATGGCCCTGAATAGAGAAGAAAGCAATAGGATTGTTCTGCCCCGCGGCCTACACGCCCGCGCAACTGATGCAACTGTGACAAACCAAAACGCTCGGCATGCTCAATCACCATAACCGTAGCCTCGGGGACATTAACGCCGACCTCAATCACGGTTGTAGCAACAAGGATATCCAGATCACCCGTGGCGAACTTTTCCATCACGCTATCTTTTTCATTCGGCTTCATACGCCCGTGTACAAGCCCGACACGATCCCCGAATACCTGCTGAAGAATATCAAACCGCTCCTCCGCTGCCGCCAGATCCATGACCTCGGATTCCTCGACCAAAGGACAAACCCAGTAAACGCGCGTTCCCTCGGCGGTCTTTGCCTTGATTCTCTCAACCAAAACATCCATTTTCTCACTTGGTAGAAGAAGCGTTTCAATCGGCTTACGTCCGGGCGGCTTCTCGTCAATCCTGCTGACATCCATATCCCCGTAAGCCGTAAGCGCAAGCGTGCGCGGAATAGGGGTGGCGGTCATAACCAGAAGGTCGATCCCCTTATTTTTACTGCTCAGCTCCAAACGCTGGTGGACGCCGAACCTGTGCTGTTCGTCAATAACGGCCAGACCCAAATCCTGATACTCGACATCCTTTTGAAAAATAGCATGCGTGCCGATAACAATCTGAGCGGCGCCGTTTCGTATTTGCTGCAGCATAGTTTCTCGTGCTCTACCCTTGTCGCGCCCCGTCAGAATTACGAAACGCACTCCCGCAGCATCAAGAAGCGGCCTCAAGCTCTCCGCATGTTGCCGTGCGAGAATTTCCGTTGGTGCCATAATTGCCGCTTGATAACCGGCCTCAACAGCATTGAGCATCGCAAGACATGCAACAATTGTTTTGCCGCTCCCGACATCACCCTGCAAAAGACGCAGCATTCTGAGTGGGCGCTCCATATCTGAATTGATATCATCAAGACATCTGTTTTGTGCGCCTGTAAGCTCAAACGGCAAGACATCCAGTACCTTTTGTCTAAGACTTTGTGACACTGGATAGCTCCGCCCGTTGATGGCACGCTCCCGCTCCCTGACAAGCGCTAATGTCAACTGGTTTGCAAGAAGTTCATCGTAGGCAAGCCGTTTCCGTATAGCGGATTCAGGGTTCAGATCAGCGTCACTTTCAATGCGGTGCAGACGAAGCAAAGCATCCTTCCAGTCCGGCCAGTTGTTCTTTGCCTTGTAAGATGCATCAAGCCATTCCGGCAAATCGGGTACATTGGAAAGCGCAGCATTCATAACCTTGTTCAGAACCTTATTCGTAATCCCTTGTGTCAGTGGATAGATAGGCTCCAATCGCTCAATATCTTCCCTGTCTGCCAAAGTGCCGATAGAGTCAGGGTGAACCATTTGGGGCTGCCCCTGAAAATATTCGATACGCCCGGAGACAATGACATCAGCCCCCTCGGGCAGTTGTTTTTGTAGCCAGTCTTTCCGCGCATGAAAAAATACAAGTGTCAAAGTACCCGTTCCGTCCGAGCAGGAAATTCGATACGGCAGGTTCTTCCGCGCATTGGGTTTATGCATGCCGACAGTCACCTGCATGGTTGCTATTTTGCCGTTCGGTGCATGAGAAATGCTTGGCGAAAAGCGGCGGTCAATGAAATCAACGGGTTGATGGAACAAAATATCCAGAACTTTCGGACCACCGACAAGTTTCTCAAGAAGTTTACCGTTTCGCGGGCCGACACCGGGTAAAACAGTGACGGAGCGGAACAGGGGATCTAGCTCGAAAGGTCTGCTCATCAGACGTGCACCTCAAGAGGTCTGTGTGTCAGCCTTGATCCTCTGACCAAGATTAACGGCAAAATAACTAATGCCGATCAAAACAAAACCGAGAACAATCAAGGCAATCGGCCAGCCGACAATATCTTGAAAATACTTATCCGTGTAATACGTTAAAAACCCGAACAACCCGAAAGTACCGACAATCAGAAGCGTACGGCTGTGCATGCGTACGCTGACCCACATCAATCCGATGGAAAGCGGCAGGAGAAGAATGTCAGATGAACTATCTTCAACAAGTTGGAACACTGACCAGAGCAGACCAACGCCACCCATAAAATACCAGAACGCTGAAATCGCACGATGCTGCGTTTTATCTATGCCATACGCGACAAGTAAAATCGAAAGCGAAAGCCCAATTCCAAGTGTATCTTCGTCAACGCCGTTGCGATCCATCAACAACCCGAGAAACGAATTCCAGTAAAGATAGCCAAAAAACAACAAGCTCGTGCGACGATAGAAAAAGAAGGTGATCATAAACTGCGCACACAAAATACCGAAGACGATCATTGCTGCAAGCTGGGCATCGTCGCCGTCCGCATATTCATCCAGAAAGACAAACATGCCGACGGGCAGCAAAACAGCAGCCTTAAGAAAAAGCGGGGTGGATGCGCGGTGAAAACGCTCGTCATGCATCATGATAATGCCCAGAACAAACGCAACCATACCCGGCCCGTAAGTAATAATGACCCGTGCCATACTACCCAAGTCTCCCCAGATCATGGAAACATAAAGTCCGAGCCCTCCAAAAATAAAAACCGCACCAAGATAGCCGAAAAGTCGTGTTAGCCAAGACGAATCCTTGCTGTGTAAACGCTCTTGGGTTAAGTGCGCGCCAATCTCATCCAGCGTGATATCATGATCACGCGCGAGCGTAGCAATTTGGCTAAGGGCTTCGTGTTTTGCATCTGTGTTAGGTTTCGTAGCTGGGACAGTGTCTGTCATGGTGCAGGCTTTTCAATAATCCAGCCGATAAAGACCGTATTGTTATAATACCCGCCCGTGGCACGCAACTCGTCCATATCAAGCCGTTTTTCATATCCGTCTTTTTCAAGAGATGTAACATAGCGGGATCGATGCCCGCCCGCACCAAAGACCTCTGTCATTAAGTTTCCGCCGCCGCGATAATACGACTTGAAATGATAACCATCGGGGCTGGCGACTTTATCCGAAATCTTGGCACCCTTTAGTTCGTATATCGTATAAGTCCCTTTAACATCTTCATCGATGTCGGGAAGGCTGAGGTGTTCGATTTCTTCGCTCTCGACACGGTAAACATACAGATGAGGCGCATCGCGGTAATGCCTGTTGTCATCTTCCGGCGGTCTGTACTCAATTTCAAGCCCCCCGTCATTATTCACTTCAACTTTGTAAGGGTTATTGCTCGCATTCGGATAGTAGCGCGAGGCAAAAATGACATCATATTGGGGCGGGTCTTCCGTGGCTTGTTTGATATTGGCCGATAAAAAGAAGGCCAGTGACAAGATAAGGGGCAGGGAAATGCCGGCAATTAAAACAAAATGCTCTTTGAAAAACGCTTTCATTGCACGTGTGTCCTGCTATTGTTCTGTGTATCAAAAAAGGTAAAGACTAGATGGCTGATAATCAAGAACCAACTGAAACAGAAAAGAAACGTAAACAGCTGACGTTTCGCTCCTGGCATCGCGGAACAAAAGAAATGGACCTCATTATGGGATCATTTGCCGATAAATATCTGAAGTCATTTTCCACTGAAGAGCTGGATCAATATGAGCGCATCCTGCAGTACAGTGACCCTGACCTGTATAATTGGATAACAGGCAAGGAAGACGCCCCCGCCAACATTATCGATAATGTTTTTGAAAAATTGATGAGCCACGACGTGTCAAAAACGCTGGAACAGAACTAGACTACATTTCCTTATAACGCATCTTGCGTTCCAGCAGCTTCTTGGGGAGTGCAACTTTGTCACGCTCTGCAATCTTGAACATGGCGCGTTCGGTAAACCCGCCGTAAATGTTGCTCTGGTCATCTTTAATCGCCCAATCCTGAATATCATCCGGGCTGCACGTATACACTCGGTCAAGCTTTCCGCGATGCGTTACGGGCGGTGTGACAAGCCTGACCTTAAGCTCGCCGTTTTTACTAGACGGACTTTCCAGAGCCTCGGCCCACAAATACTCCACCTGATCCGTATTGGATTCAAAATAGAGCTTCACAAGCGCGTCCTTCGGATATTTTTCAAACAGCTCAAAAAATCGATCCAGAGAGGCCTTGGCATCCTCAGCAGCTTGTTTCATAAGCGGATCATCAGGGGAGGTGAGTAATGGCATGTATTTCGGCCGTGGAGAAGAGAGGTAATAACAGAGAGTTATACCTGCAATCGCCAAGACCAAACATGAAATAACAATGTACAAACGGCTCTCCTAAAAAAGGCATTCCACCCATTATGTCAGTTAAGCCGTTTTGTGAAAACAGCTCGGTACGCATAACCTTTGTAAAGAGACTCATACTGCAGCGTCCCTTTTTTCTCATATTCGAGACGCTTGAGATAGTCGAGAATTTCCGGCTTGTGATAAACATGGAACATCTTAAGCCACCAGAACAAGAACGCTTTAAACCACTTGGGCAAATCCTCCTGCGCCCCGAAATCCACGATATGCATCTCGCCGCCTTCGGGCAGTAGTCGTAGTGCGTGATCAATAGACTCTTGCCACGGCGGAATTATCGACAGCGCATATGAAAAGATATATTTGTTCGGTACTTCGTCCAGAGCGAACAGTTTTTGCGGATCGAAACTTTGCGAAAATCCCTGACGCAGGGAAATAGCATCAGGAATATTCTCTTTATTCAGATTTCGCTGTGCTGTTTTCAGCATCTCCTCGGATGCGTCAAGCCCGCAGATCGTTGCACGCGGATAGCGGTTATAAACCTTGATCAGGTTCCGTGCTGTACCGCAGCCGACTTCACAAACAATATCGTCATCTTGCGCATTAAGTTTTTCAACCAGAACATCGCGACCGAGAAGATAGTATTTGCGGGTCAGGTCATAAACATGCCGCGTCCAGCGATACATGTTGTCCATGTTCTTTTTGGTTTGCTCTTCGCTGTGTGCAACGCTGCGTGTGTTCATAAACTATGCTGCAATCTTGTCGCTTTGTTCTTTTGCCAGAGTATACGTATGAAAACCGCCGTAAATGGAAGAACGGTCTTTCTTGACTGCGGGTTCTGACGTCTTCGGATCGTATTTCCATTGTTTCAGAAGATTATTAGGCAGGGCTTCGGTCAGTGGGCTATCGATACCGGCCGTACGGAAAATAACGCGCGCCTGCGGAGCCGCGGTGTGTGTAACATGTGTCCAGAGATCGGTGAGTTGCTCGTCAGTCATCCAGTCTTGGGCATCCAGAAACACATAACAATCCAGGCTCTCGGCATCCTTGGACGATAAAAACTCCGTAATGGATGTATGCAATACTTCAACGGAATTAGCATTCTTCTTAAGTGTCTCGTAATGCTCTTCCATCAGGTAGCGCGGCACTGCTTTGCGCTTTTCCGTGTCATAGCCACGGTTAAACGCCTGCCAGGCAAAGTAATTCGTATCCATCGGGAAGTCACAAGCCATGCGCTCCAAACGCGCCTTGAGAAGACCCGCCATATCCCCGCCAGCAGCTTCACTCAACTCGTCAAACTGCGCAGGCGGAATACCCAAGCCGAAAAGAGAAACAGGCATATTGCAAAGCGCACGTACCATTTTCTTTTCGAAAAGAGGACTTAGCGTGCGCTCGAAAATCTCACGCTGATCCTGCATATCACGCGCCTTCACAAGGTCACGTGGGTTCTGACCATAGAGTTTCGCGATAAAATGCACCGTCGCAATGAACGTCCCTAACAAGCCGTATTGATACAGGTTCTTCTTAAAGAAATTGATACGGCGTCCATGACGCAGTGTACGCTTCTCCCAAAAGCTGCGTGTAAATTCATCCAAATGCGGCGCAATATATTTATCGTAATTTTCCACGTTCTTCGGGCTGTCTGCATGACCAAAGAAAAGAAAGAAGCTCTCGTAATCGGGAAGATGCTTGAGTGCCGCCAGTTTCAAACGGCCAAGCGCGACATGCGCAGGGTTCAAATCAATAACATGAATCGACTTAGGAGATTCCGTAAGATAATTCATCACGTTACAACCGCCGGAACATATTGTCATGATGCGCGTCTCATTATCGATCTTCATCGCCTCAATATCCACCTCCGGATCTTCCCAGATCTGCGGATACACAAAACCGCTGAACATCATGGTGAACAAGCGGTCATTAAGGCTGCGCTTTAAAGGCGCCTTCTTCTGGCCATAAACGGCATCTTTCAGTAATTGTTTGTTCGGGACGGTTTCAGTATTTTCCCTCACAGAGACATTTGCACTCATTTCCTAGCAATCCCTTGAAATAGTCCAAAACCTATATATAAAAATCCGAGCGAACGCAAATATGAATTGCGCGTATATAAGGGTTTTGATGTGCATAGCTTAGCGCAGGATGACAACGCAGAAAAGACCAACCTGACACTCTATGGTGTGCCGGAAGGGCAAGACGCACTTGTGATTGCAGAGCGCGCGCGCGAAATAATGCGCGATGACAAGGTTTTAATCCATATCGCCATGGATTCCGGTCGTTTGGAAACTTTAAAAGAACTGTTGGCTTTCTTCGCGCCCGATGTAAAAGCTATCACGCTGCCCGCTTGGGACTGCTTGCCTTACGATCGTGTCTCTCCGCATGGCGATGTCGTGGCCGCCCGTGTTAGTGCGCTTACAAAACTCCTGCAATGGAAAAACGAAGCCGAGCGTTATCCGCGTGTGCTTCTGATCAGCCTGAATGCCGTAGTACAACGGGTCATGCCTCTGGAAACATTACGCGAAGCGTCTTTCACAGCAAAAGTCGGTCAACAAATAGACCTCGCTAAACTTCAGCTTTTCCTGACCCAGAACGGATATGTCCGCACCGAAACCGTCCGCGAAACGGGTGAGTTTGCGGTGCGTGGCGGCATCGTTGACTTGTATCCATCAGGCTACGAAAACCCCCTGCGTCTTGACCTCTTTGGGGATGAGATCGAATCAATACGAACATTTGATGAAGTAACACAGCGGACGGAAAAAGACATAAAAGAGTTTAGCCTGCAGCCCGTGACCGAGTTCTTCTTTGATGAAGAATCAATCTCTCGTTTTCGTGCATCCTACCGCGAAATGTTCGGAACCGTGCAAACGGATGACCCGCTGTATGAAGCCGTCAGCGAAGGCCGTAGACATAATGGCGTAGAACATTGGTTGCCGTTGTTTTACGAGGAAATGGATACGATCTTCGACTATGTGAAGGCCGCAGACATCACTATGGACCCGCACGTGCAAGAAGCACATGACGAACGCATGTCACAAATCGAAGACTTCTATCAGGCGCGTGTCACCCTAATGGACGCGGCAAAAAAACAGGGCGGACGGAAAAAGGATGTCTCACTGTCAGGTGCGGTTTATCAGCCTATCCCTGTCAAATCACTTTTCATCGGGCAAGACGAATGGCAGGGCTTAACAAGCGGCGCAATCGGCTTTTCACCGTTTAAATCTCCCGAAGAAACCTCGCCTGGTCTCGGCGGCAAAAAGGGCAGGGATTTCGCCGACATCCGTGCACAATCCGACGGTAACGTTTTCGAAGAACTCAAGCGCCATATCACCGTCCTTCATGCGAGCAAGAAAACCGTTCTGATCACTTGCTACGGCGAAGGCTCAAAACAACGCCTGACCACCTTGATGGAAAGTGCGGATATCACGCAGATCACAACATGCGAGACTTGGATGGATGTCAAAAAGCTCAAAGGGCGTCAGGTCGGGATAGCCATCTTTGCGCTTGAAAACGGGTTCGTAAATGATGATCTGGCCGTCATTACAGAGCAGGATATCCTCGGTGACCGTCTGGCACGTAAAGCAAAGAAAAAACGTAAGGCCGATAACTTTCTCAAGGAGGTGTCATCCCTTGATGCGGGCGATCTGGTCGTTCACGTTGATCACGGGATTGGTCGCTTCATTGAACTGGAAACGGTCAAGGCAGCCAAGACGTATCACGATTGTCTAAAAATCGAATACGCAGGCGGCGACCGTTTGTTCGTACCCGTTGAAAACCTGGAAGTCTTATCGAGATTCGGAAGTGATGAAGGTGTTGTACAGCTTGATAAACTGGGCGGCGCAGGGTGGCAGGCACGAAAGGCAAAAGCCAAGAAAGACCTCATGGAAATGGCGGGGCAGCTTCTTGAAATTGCCGCGCAGCGTGTCCTTACTAAAGCAGATAAAATCGAGGTCGAACCCGGTATATATAATGAATTTGCTGCACGTTTTCCATTTCAGGAAACTGAAGATCAGGAACGGGCCATTCAGGATGTTTTGGAGGGGCTGCAAACCGAATACCCAATGGACCGCCTCGTGTGCGGGGATGTCGGGTTCGGAAAAACAGAAGTAGCTTTACGTGCAGCATTTGTCACGGCCATGTCTGGCTCTCAGGTTGCGCTGGTTGTTCCCACGACGTTGCTCGCCCGCCAGCATTACCAGAATTTTGTCAAACGCTTTGCAGGAACAGGAATTCGGGTTGAACAACTCTCGCGTCTGGTAAATGCCAAGGACGCTAAGCGCGTGCGAGAAGGTTTGGTAGACGGCTCCGTGCAAGTGGTTATCGGAACGCACGCACTCTTAAGCTCAAAGATAAAATTCCAGAACTTGTCACTCCTGATTGTTGACGAAGAACAGCGTTTCGGCGTAAAGCAAAAAGAAAAACTAAAAGAACTTAAAAACAATGTTCACGTCCTGACCCTGACCGCAACCCCAATCCCGCGGACTCTGCAAATGTCACTGACAGGCGTAAAGGAAATGAGCCTGATTACAACGCCGCCCGTTGACCGTCTGGCCGTTCGCACATTTGTCATGCCGTTCGATTCGGTTGTGATCCGCGATGCGCTGCTGCGTGAATTCTATCGTGGCGGCCAGAGCTTCTATGTGGTACCGCGCGTGAAGGACTTGCCTGAAATTGAGGAAACTCTCAAAGAACTTGTGCCGGAAATCAAAACCGTGTCCGCACACGGCCAGCTCAGCCCCACAGACCTCGAAGACCGTATGACCGCGTTCTATGAAGGACAGTACGGAATACTATTGGCAACGAATATTATCGAAAGCGGAATTGATATCCCGTCCGCGAATACAATGATCGTACACCGCGCCGATATGTTTGGTCTCGCGCAGCTTTATCAGATCAGGGGCCGCATCGGGCGCTCGAAACAACGCGCCTACGCCTACATGACCTACCGTCCGGGCGTTAAGCTCAACCCGAATGCGTTAAAGCGCCTAGAAGTGCTGGAAACTCTCGATACCCTCGGTTCAGGGTTCCAGCTTGCCAGCCACGATATGGATATCCGCGGAGCAGGGAACCTGCTGGGCGATAAACAATCCGGTCACATCAAGGAGGTCGGTGTAGAACTTTACCAGCAAATGCTTGAAGAAGCCGTTGCGGCAGCGAAGGAAGGCTCGGGTGAGGTCATGGAAACGGAAACCTTCTCTCCGCAGATCAATGTCGGTACATCCGTATTAATTCCAGAGGGTTATGTCGAAGACTTAAGTGTCCGTATGAACCTCTATCGCCGTTTGAGTGACCTTGTAGAGCCTGAAGATATTGAATCTTTCGCTGCGGAAATGATTGACCGCTTTGGTGATCTGCCCGAAGAAGTCGAAAACCTTCTCGATATCCTCAAAATCAAGCAACTTTGTAAGAAAGCCGGCGTTGCACAGGTCGATGCAGGGCCGAAGGGCGCGGTCATCGAATTCCACAACAACACGCCGCCAAACGTGCAGGGCATCATGCAATGGATGCAATCCCAACGCGGAAGCGTAAAACTCCGTCCCGACCAGAAGATCGCTGCGATCCGACAATGGGAAAACACCGCAAAACGCGTTCAGGGCGTCAAAAACATCATGAAAGAACTCGCGGAATTATCATCACAATAAAACCCGAAAAAGACATAATAATTTGGTCTTTTCGCTTTATTATGCCATCCTTTAGCCAGCTTAATCTTTAAGGATATCTCACATGTCCAGAGAATATGTTGAAAACCGCATCAAAGAAGCCCTTAAAAAATCAAAGGGAAACAAGCTGCTTGCCAGGCATCAACTGATTGCGTGGACATACGAGGACTCAAAACTCCTTCATGCGTTGACCCGCTCTCATCTTGACGGAATTATTGCCTACAATATTGATCGTTTCCTCTCCAACGCGATTAAAGCAACCAGCAAGAAAAAAGCACAGGCCGTATCCGGTGAAGAGCCGGCAGGCGAGGATTTCGGTATGGATATCCTACGTGCGGTTGCGGCAACCGATGCTGCCGTCTTCGGGTTTGAGGATAGCAGCCCCCGCAGGTCAAACAGCAAAACCTCAAAACAGCACATCGATGCTTTGCAAAGAATGGCCGCCAGTGTACAAAAAAAGAATAAAGAGACCGAATAACCAATAGCCTGCCATGTCCTTAGCTTCAGAAATAGGGTGCGAGTCACTGGATGCACTTCCGCGCGATGTCTCCCCGCGTGAATATTATCGCGGCAAACGCGGCGATCTGAACTTCATCCTGATGCGCTATCCCGAAATCACCAAAGAGACCAAGGCCGAACTCCGGCAATTCATCCGCATCGACCATTGGCTAATAGAGCAGGGCATAAAGGCTCCCGAACTCTATGAGGAGCATGTCGATAACGGCTATGCCTTGATAGAAGACCTGGGCGGCACAAGCTTTGGAAAAGCTTTAAATGCAGAGCACGACAGAGCGGAACTGTATACGCTCGCCACTGATGTCCTTAAGCACCTGAGAACCTGTGATGCGCCGGATTATCTCCCTGCATTCAGCGAAAGTCGCATTCGCGCCAACATACGCCAACTGGTTGACTACTACATCCCGATTACGCGAAGCCAACTAAACGAAAAAGGATTGGCGCAGGAATATCTCGATATCTGGACACAGATTGAAAACAGCCTTCCGCCGTGCCAGCAAGGCTTCCTGCATGCAGATTATCATCTGGAAAATCTGATGCTGATGGAGCAGCAAGAGGGCATAAAGAAATGCGCACTCATCGATTTTCAGGACGCTCTGAACGGCCCCATCCCGTACGACCTTGTAAATCTGCTCGAAGATGCACGTATGGATGTTTCTGCCGATCTGTCCGAAACCCTGATCACCAGATATTGTGAAGGTATGACACTAGCAGAGGAAGAAGCTTTCCGCCTCTGGTATCGCGTTCTCGGAACACAATTCCATTGCCGTGTTATCGGCCTGTTTATCAAGCTTTCGGCTGAACAAAACCGCGATGATTATCTGATACACATTGAAAGATTACAAAAATACCTCAAAAAACACATCAAACACCCTGTTTTAGAGCCACTCAAGCGCTGGTTCGACAAAGAAGGGCTTGATTTCGCCCCCATAAAGGATTTGAATGGCGAAAGTATCCGAACTGTATTTCGGAACATTAAGTATTGAAAATAATTGAACAAATAAACAGGAGTTATCACAATGTCACTCGTTGCCGATCGTCTAGGCCGCATCAAGCCATCCCCAACTATCGCGGTCACAAACAAGGCGAAGGAACTGAAAGCCGAAGGCCGCGACGTTATTGGTCTTGGTGCGGGCGAGCCAGATTTCGATACGCCGGATTTCGTCAAGGAAGCCGCCAATAAGGCGATTGCGGAGGGACAAACAAAATACACTGCTGTTGATGGGACTCCTGAACTCAAAGATGCGATCATCGCAAAGCTCAAGCGCGACAATAACCTGACCTATGGCCGTGATCAAATCACGGTTGGAACAGGCGGAAAACAGGTTCTTTATAACGCGCTGATGGCCTCCGTAAATCCCGGTGACGAAGTCATTATTCCTGCACCATATTGGGTGTCTTACCCTGACATGGTTCTGCTGGCCGAGGGAACGCCCGTCCCCGTGAAATGCACGAAGGAACATAACTTCAAATTGCAACCCGCCGACCTTGAAGCGGCCATCACGGACAAAACAAAATGGGTCATCCTGAACTCCCCGTCCAACCCGACGGGTGCAGCCTATACAAATGAAGAAATGAAGGCACTAACTGATGTTCTGGTAAAATACCCGCATGTCTACGTCATGACAGATGATATGTACGAACACCTTGTCTACGACGGCTTTAAATTCTGCACACCCGCAGAAGTCGAGCCTGAACTTTACGGACGTACACTGACCGTAAACGGTGTATCAAAATCCTACGCGATGACAGGTTGGCGTATCGGTTACGCCGCCGGCCCGCAGCCATTGATCAAGGCTATGGCAAAAATCCAGAGCCAGAGCACATCCAACCCGTGCTCCATCTCTCAAGCCGCATCAGTCGCAGCTCTGAACGGTGATCAATCCTTCTTGGCCGAGCGCAATGAAGTCTTCAAGAAACGACGAGATATGGTTGTAAAAATGTTGAACGAGGCAGAAGGTATTGAATGTCTGAAACCCGAAGGCGCATTTTATGTTTTCCCGTCCTGTGCCGGCTGCATTGGCAAAAAAACACCGGATGGAAAAACCATTAAGACAGATGAAGACTTCGTGACTTACTTACTGGAATCACAAGGTGTTGCATGTGTGCAAGGAACAGCTTTCGGCCTAGCGCCGCATTTCCGCATTTCCTACGCAACTTCGACAGAAGCTCTGGAAGAGGCCTGCAAGCGTGTGCAGAAAGCCTGTTCCGAATTGAAAGGCGAAGCCATTGCGGCTTAACTGAATTTCTCTTAAGTGGATTAGCTATGTGGGCTGGCGATCGGTAAAGCCTAACGCCGCCAGTCCTGCGGAATGCTCTGCCGTTTTCGGACAGGAGAAACTGTCATCCGTACTAATGATATAAGTCTGCTCCGGAGTGCTAACAGACTTGCCGCTCTTGAGCTCAGCATTTTTGTAAGACAGGTAGCCTGCGCCATAAGCTGCTATCTCTAAAATTTGCCCGTGTGTCGGTCGATCAATCGGGTTTTCTTCGCGTAAACGATGGGATAGTCCGCGGTAATAGTAGTAAAGCCGATCCATCAAAGGTGTACCCGCTAACTCATTCATGTGACGCATCGCATGACCGGTATAAATACGGTTCTTGATCGGATGAAACAACAGTGAAGATCCTGCCGTATCAAAAAACGGGGCGGTGTGATACGCATGACGTATATCCGGCATATCTTGATCGTTTCGGCGTGCTTCCAGCAGGGCATGTTGAAAAAGCATACCGCTCGTCGAGTGTGTAACAACAAAGCGCGGCAGGTCTTCATCAAAAGTCTGATATAGCGGAGACTCGGGATCAAAGACGAAACTGTTAATACGGTTGAGGGAGTCATCCAGCGAGCCAGTTTCCATACCTGGATTTTCCAAACCCACGGACATGACAATGTAGCCAGCCTTTCTAAAAGACTCCAAAGCATCAATTTTCTCAGCAGGTGAAGTTTTCCATCCCGGAATAAAACCAACCACACCACGCGGAACAGGAACAGAGCTGCTAAACACACGGGCTTCTTTCTGACCGCTGCGCGCTTCGTAATCCATCATATCGATAGACCAGTGCTCGGGCAGCACGTTCATTGTATTTGCCTAGGCAAAGTCGGGATGAGCAAAGTCTTCCGAAGGCCCGCGGAGTGCAAACCAGAGATTGTTCAACGAATATCTATCAATGCCTTGGGATGCAGCGGAAACAAAGTCACGCAGTAATGTTGGCAAGTCTTCACCCTGTTATTTAGTTTCTTCTCTTATGGCTTAAGTTTATCAGAATGGATTTTTTAAATCACGCTGCACTGCACGAAAATAAATAAAGAGCCAAAAAAAAGAAATACCGGGCTCACGCCCGGCAAGTTGAACAGGGAGGTTTCACGTCTGTAAGACGTAGGATCTGTAATTCAGACCCTCTGCAGAAAAACTGCATAACTCCCTTATAACGGATACAATAATAATCTTGCCAATGCTATTTATGCAAACAAGGTATGCACAAAACGCATAGCTTGAAATCGTGCATTATGCAGATAAGTTTTAGGTCTAGGATTTGGCGGTTTTGACTTTGTCAAACAAGAATTCACGGAACACCGCAATACGCTTTGAATTCCGTCGTTCTTGGGGATACACAAAGAACATATCAACGCCCGGAATATCCAAATCAGGGAAAAGCGACACCAGATCGGGGTTTGTAGTCGAAACATAATCAGGAAGAACGGCTATGCCCACACCTTCTTTAACCGCAGCAAAACGGGCATTCATCGAATTGATTAGAATCACATTCTGGTTGTTGGCTTTATCAATATTTGCAGCATAGAAAATCCAGTTCGGGCGTATAAACGGCGTACGCAAACCCGGAGGATGTCCAATCATGGTGTGGTCTTTAAGGTCATTAAGGGTTTGCGGCTCTCCAAACTTTTCGAGGTAACTTTTAGATGCACAGAGCTTAAAGCCGATCGTAGTCAGTTTCCGTTCAATCAAATCACCTTGCTCGGTTTTCTGGAGACGAATGGCAATATCTGCCTCACGACGCATCAGGTCGTAGAGGCGGTCATCAAGAAAGAATTTAAGTTGGATTTTCGGATAGAGGGAACGAAACTCCGGTAGTACAGGCGCCAACCAACTGGACGCAATAAAATCAACCGTTGTGATGTTCAGCAATCCTTCGGGAAGAACACGCGAATCCGAAAGCTTCGTTTGCGTGACCTCGAGCGTTTCAAAAATCTCCCGCGCGCTCTCGTAAAGAATTTCGCCTTGCTCCGTCAGAACCAACCCCCGCGCATGCCTGTGGAAGAGGGGGAAACCCAAATCTTCCTCAAGAGCACTAACCTGCCGCGATACAGCCGACTGGCTAAGGTTAATGGTTTCACCTGCATGTGTGAAACTGCCGATCTCGGCAACAGTTTTGAAAATACGTAATTTATCCCAATCCATAAATCTGTCCTGCGATCAGGGTGCCCTGCAATGTTTAACGGTTAAAGAGAACTACTCGGCGGCGGCTTTTTGTGAAGAGGTTTTGCTATGCTCTGCTAAAAAACGGTCAGCTTCCAATGCGGCCATACAGCCCATACCGGCAGCCGTCACGGCCTGACGGTAAACATGATCGGCCACATCGCCAGCGGCATAAACACCGGGCACGGACGTCGCGGTTGAATCCGCATCGGTAATGACATAATTATTCTCATCCATATGCAGCTTGCCTTTGACCAGATCCGTTGCAGGATCATGACCGATAGCGATAAACAATCCCTGTTTCTCAAGCTCGGTTTCCTTACCCGTTTTGACGTTCTTAATTCTAAGGCCTGTCATGCCACTGTCATCGCCCAGAACCTCTTCGACGACACTGTCCCAGATGACCTCAACCTTTTCATTGTCGAACAAGCGCTGCTGCATAATTTTTTCCGCACGCAGCTCATCGCGGCGGTGAATCACCGTGACCTTGGAACAGAAATTAGTCAGAAACAGTGCTTCTTCAACGGCCGTATTCCCGCCACCGACAACGGCAACGTCCTTATCACGGAAAAAGAACCCGTCACAAGTCGCACATGCTGAAACACCGCGCCCCTGAAACTTGGATTCGGATTCAAGCCCTAGCCAACGCGCCTTCGCGCCAGTAGCCAGAATAAGCGTATCGCCCTCATAAACAGCTCCGGAATCGCCTGTAGCCTTAAACGGCCTCTTAGACAAATCCAGATCCGTAATGTAATCAGTAATCAGTTGTGTACCGACATGCTCTGCCTGCAGCTTCATCTGCTCCATTAGCCACGGCCCCTGAATGACATCTGCAAATCCGGGATAGTTCTCGACCTCTGTCGTAATCATCAATTGTCCGCCTGGTTCCAAACCGGTTACCAAAATCGGCCTAAGGTTCGCACGCGCCGCATAAATTGCCGCCGTGTAACCCGCAGGGCCGGAACCGATAATCAAAACTTTTGTCTTCTTAACCTCTGACATACTCATTCAATCCTCGTAAAAACTCTTACATTAAATCATTCGCACAATGAAAGCCGATGGTTTCCGATGTTTACAAACTCTTTGGTATAGTTGCGAATGATTTTTAAAAATATCGAAGAAAAAACCTTGCACGCAACTATTGCCAACCTTATACAAATCTATCGGTAAAACAAGCCACAGGCTTTGGAAATCACTCACCCAAACGGAAAAATTTATACCCATGAAAAAATCCCGCCTTGATAAAATCGACAAGAAAATTCTTAAGGGACTTCAGGACAACGGAAGAGTCACAAATGTGAACCTGGCCAAAAGCGTCGGCATCTCTGCCCCGCCATGTTTGCGCCGTGTACGCGCTCTGGAAGAGGCAGGACTCATAAAGGGATATCACGCCAAACTAGATAAATCGGCGCTCGGGTACACCGTAACTGTTTTTGCCTCTGTTAAGCTTGCCAGTCAGGCTGAAGATGACCTAAGACGGTTCGAAAAACTCGTATCTGAAATGCCTGAGGTGCGCGAATGCCACATGCTCGCCGGCGAAGTCGATTTCATGTTGAAAATCGTCGCTAAAGACTGGGACACGTATCAAGAAGTGATTCATAGAAAAATTACGGGCGCGCCGAACGTCACATCCGTAAAATCGTCTCTGGCGATTCGAGCCACAAAAGACGAGCCCGGCATTCCTGTCGAACTCGAAAAATAAGATTTCAGAAAAACTTAATGAAGAAGAGTACAGCTAATCGGTGACGATGTCAGATGCATCACCTTCGCTGTCCCCTGTCATATCAACCTTATGGTCGAACTTTCCGGTCTCAAGGAAGTTTGTGGTTTGGCGCATCACGTTTTTATTAAACATCATAAAGGAATGCGTTGCAGGCATCACAATATGGTCGGCCATGCCCTCAATTTTCGTCCGCTCTACGGGTACAATACCGTCATGTTCGCCGGGCAGAACCCACGGCGCAAGCGGATTGATCGAAACATTACCCGCAATAACACCGATCGGATAGTCGATGTCATCATCGATATGTTTATGCGTGGTTTTCAACTGCTGCCCCGCTGGCCCGTAAAACTTCTTGTAGAATTGCGCAAACGCCTTGGTTTCATCGAGCCAGTCTGCAAATTCGCTTCCCGTATTCGGCGGTCCCAACATGACGACATTGCCGAGGTTCTCTGGCTGATGCGTTTTAATATAATACCGCGCGATCAAACTCCCCATAGAATGGGTCACGAAATGGAGTTTTGTGGCACCTTCAAAATGCGGGCTTTCCACCATCTTCTCACGCACGAATTCGGTCAGATCCTCAAGGCTCTTCTGACGCGAAGGGTACAGAATATTGAGCGTTTTATACCCTCTGTTCTGCAAATACATACTCATCGGAATCATATCGATTTTGTTGCGCAGAATACCGTGCATCAACACAACAAGTTCCGTGCTCTTGTCCTCACCGTGTTCGCTCATAGTTCTTTTACTCCGGTTTTCAAAAGATGACGTGCTGTTCCCGCATGCGCAAGCACTCATAAAACAGCCGAGAATTAAGAATAAAGTAAAAACCTTGTATTGCCAGAAAAAAGACGAACGCGGACGTCCTCGCGCGATCAGGGTCATGCCGCTTCATCAAGCGCGTGTGACCAGACCAGAATGTCCTTCAGCGCCCGCGTCGACTGCGCCTTTTTCTTATCCTTACCTTTAAGCTTCTTGCGCTTCCCGTTGGGCTTGAGTGGAAGCTCCGCTTCGGGAATAGGCGGGAATAATCCGAAATTAATATTCATCGGCTGGAACGTTTCCGCATCCGCGCCGCCCGTAATATGCCGCAGCAATGATCCGTGCGCTGTCGTCTCGGCGGGGTGTTCGAAGTCCAGCCCCAGAAGTTCCGCAGCCGCAAACCGTCCGGCCATCAACCCGACACTCGCGCTCTCGACATATCCTTCGCATCCCGTAATCTGCCCTGCAAAACGAATGCGCGGTTGAGCCTTAAGGCGCAATGATCCGTCTAGCAATTTCGGGGAATTGATAAACGTGTTTCTGTGCAGACCGCCAAGTCTCGCAAACTCGGCGTTCTCCAACCCCGGAATGGTGCGGAAGACACGCACCTGCTCGCCGTATTTCATCTTGGTCTGGAAACCGACCATATTATAAAGCGTGGCAAGCGCGTTATCCTGTCGCAATTGCACAACCGCATATGGCGGCTCATCCTTGTGCGGATTGGTTAGACCGACGGGCTTCATTGGCCCGAAGCGAAGTGTCTCCGGCCCGCGGGAAGCCATAACTTCAATCGGCATACACCCCTCGAAATAAGGTGTGTCTTTTTCCCATTGTTTGAAATCACCGTATTCGGCACTCAGCAACGCCTCGATAAACGCTTTATACTGCTCTTCATTCATTGGGCAGTTGATGTAATCCTTCCCTGTGCCGCGCGGGCCTTCCTTGTCATAGCGCGACTGGAACCACGCCACATCCATATCAATGCTCTCGGTATGAACGATGGGGGCAATCGCATCAAAAAACGCCAGCTCATCTTCGCCCGTTAAATCCTGAATGGCCTTCGCCAGAGGATCAGACGTCAACGGCCCCGTCGCAATAATCACGCTTTCCCAGTCCTCGGGTGGTAAACCCGCAATTTCGCCACGTTCGATTGTAATGTTCGGATGTCCGTCCAGAGCCTGCGTCACATTCTGCGAAAAAATATCACGGTCAACCGCAAGCGCGCCACCCGCCGGAACAGCAGCCTTATCGCCTTCCTGCATAATCAGGGAATTGCACAGCCGCATTTCTTCATGCAAAACGCCGACGGCATTATACTCCTTGTCATCAGAACGGAAAGAATTCGAACAAACAAGCTCCGCACAACCATCTGTCTGGTGCGCTGCCGTCTTAACCGTTGGGCGCATCTCGTGCAATACGACGTTTACGCCCATATTCGCAGCCTGCCATGCGGCCTCGCTTCCCGCCAACCCCGCACCGATAATGTGTAATGTCTTTGTCATGTGTTGCTCTTACCAAATGCGCTATGCGGCGGCAAACATTATTTACCCCGAAGTGGTGCAGCATTTAGCTCCAGAACTCCTCCTTCTCGGGCACGCGCGAAAAGGCAATCTTCGTCCCGACATGCCCCGCCAGAGTTTTCGGCGGCACGCCGAGCGTGACCGTTTCGCTTTCATATTTCGTGTGAAGTTTATCCAACGCCTCCGCCAGTGCATCATGCTTTCGGATCATCTCCAGAGTCTCCTTTTGTCCCGTTTCAAAAAGATCATAGGAAATCTGGTCATGATTGCCGAGCTTATGCAGGGTCACCGAGACCTTCTTGAACCGCAACCCGTTATACCCGCGTGCGGCAGGCGAATAATGATGCGTATAGAAATAACGCAGCATATCCTCCCACAACGCATCAAGCTGCGTCAGAAACGTAAACGGATCGCGGGCAGGGGGCATACGCATCTCGCCGCCCCACCGCAAACCGTCCGGCGTTTTAACGCCAAGAGACAAACAACTCGCGTAAAACCCCTTACGCCGCAGGCGGTATGTTGCCTTGGTCAATAACCTTCTTGCCATTTGCCGCGCCTTTTCGGGCGAACGCAATTCGGGGTCAAGAATACGGCTGTGCCCAAGCATGACGTTACCCGTCTCGGGCACTTCAAAATCATATCCGTGCAGCCAGTACCAGAACCGCTCACCCTGAACGCTGCCCCAGATTTTGCGGGCATGTTTCGGGGAAATGTTCCAGAAATCTTCAACGCTGCGCACACCCGCCTTGTGCAGTCGTTTTTCCATGTTCTTCCCGATACCGGGCAAATCCGTGAGTTTCAGATCAAACAGCGGCCCCGGCAAATCTTCCTGCCGCAAAATCACAAGCCCGTCGGGCTTCTTCATATCGCCCGCAATCTTCGCCAATAACGTATTAGGCGCCAGACCGATCGAGCAGTTAATCGCAGAACCGACATTGTCCCAGATGCCGTTCTTGATCTTCATGGCAACTTTAGTGGCAGCCTCGACAGTGCGCTTGGACGGAGGCAGGCGGCTCGATAACTCGTCAATCGACCAGATTCTATTAATGGGCGTGTGCAGCACAACTTCTTCGACAATCTTGTGGTGATACTCGACATACTTGTCATGCCGCGCCAGAACGCATGCCAGGTTAGGACACATGCGCTTGGCATCCTTGATCTGTGTACCCGTCTTGATACCGTAAGCCTTGGCTTCATAGGATGCTGCAATCGCGCACGTATAATCCGTCATCATCGGGACAACTGCCACGGGTTTCCCCCACAAATGCGGGCGTTCCTGCTGCTCGACGCTTGCAAAATAACTGTTCAAGTCCATGAACAGCCACTTAAGACCTTGTTCACGTTCCATGTTCTATACTCCAATGATATGCGGCATCATCAATACACCACAAAAAATAGAACAAATCAAGAACATTTAATCGCGTACTTGCGTCAAAACAAGAAAAACGCTTCAATAAAAATGGCTTAGTCAGGAAAAGAATATGTCAGGATCCATAACAAAAAGTCGGTTTCATATGTGGCGCGCTGTGCTGGCGATGGCTCACGCCGACAACAAGGTGACGCAGGAAGAGGTTGGCTTCGTCGAAAACTATCTTGAACGCATCCCGTTCAGTAGAAAACAGAAGAACATCCTGCGCGATGACCTGCAAAACCCGAAGAAAGTCGGTGACATGCTCTCCGGGGTTATCAATCCGACAGATCGCGCCGATTTCTTTCAGTTTGCAACCATGCTGGCATGGAGCGATAACGATTACAGCATTCGAGAAAAAGATCTGGTCGACCGCTTGACCGTCGACCAAAAAGCCAAAAGAAATGAAGAAGAATTGCTGGAAAACCTGCGTCAGGCCAAGACAGCAGGGGCATTGCGCCGTGCACTCGAAAACGAAGAATACAAAAAACAGGCTGAAAAAGTGGCCGGATTGTCAAATGTCATCCGCTACATCGTGCCGTGGATGGAAGCAGGAGACCTACAATCCCCGGATGAGGACATGTTCCACCTCTGGCAGGCGATTTTTTCCCTTGTGCACGCGGATGAGGAAGTCTCCCCCGAAGAAGAGAAATATGTCGATGCGATGGTCGAAGTTTTCCGCTTCACGGCCGAACAAAAAGCCATAATAAAAGAAGATATTAAGAATCCCCGTGATATATTTGAATTATTTGATGAAATAAAAGACAGGGAATACAGAAGACAATTTTTTGTAATGGCGCGAACAATACTCTGGTGTGACGGTTTTTTGCATGAATTGGAGAGCAAGGCAATCAACCACATTGTCGATAAATTGGGAGATGAAGCATCGGAATATGCCAGTGAACTACGCTGGATCGACCGCAAACCGTTCATGGAGCCGGATATTCCGAAGGAAAAAGCGGAAGAGCGTATGATGCAGGATGTCGTCGCCAAGATGATAACGTTTTACAAAAAATTATCTGATAAATCCCGAAAAGACGAGTTGAAAAGGGAGAAGTTTTAAATGCGACTGAACATTACAAGCAGTCAGTTCAACATGTGGCGAACCCTGTTCGCCATCGCGCATGCCGACAATATTCTGGCGCAGGGTGAAATCGAATACATGGCCAAAATCCTTGAAGAAGTAGATTTCTCGGAAGAGCAGAACAATATCCTCAAAGACGATATCGACAACCCAAAGGACATTGAAGAAATGTTCAAGGGAGTAACCGATGTCAAAGACCGCATCGAATTTTTCACGATTGCGCGCGAACTCGTTTATGCCGATGGTGATTATGGCATCGAAGAGCAAAGTGCCATGATCAAACTCGCCCGCAAACATTTCCAGGAAACAAATGTTGATGACCTCATCGGAAATATCGACCTTGAATTCGAAGACGACGAGCCGTACAGACAGCAGCGACCTGTCTATGCAAACGGGCCGCAACACAAAGGATTTGCAAAAATCCTGCATTCCTTCAAGGACAGGTTCCTTGAAAATCTCGAAGATTAGCCAATAGGTTTAAGGAAAAGCCTTAATTGCCTTCGTCTTGTCCTTGAAATCAAACGGGGCAAGCGAGCGTATATATTGGGGATACCCGTCACCGTCCAGATTTTGCAGCCTCACATATTTGGCTTTGGCCTGACCACCCGCAACGCGCACAACCAAATCGCGCCAGCCGCTTACCGACTTCCCGTTGATGTAAACGGGCGCACGAATAGGGCTGGTATGACTGATAACCGAAAATCCTTTTTCCTCCGCCCTTAGAACCAGAAGCGTGCAGCCGTGATCCTCACACCAAAAGCCGTAAGGCGTCTTCATGTAAACCAGCGCATCTTTAAACCCGTCACCGTCAAGGTCATGGCGGACAAACGCATAACGCGACGCGGCGGGAGCACCGGACCGTTCCAGATATTCCTGAACGGCATATTGCAACGTCTGGTTTGATACCTCCTGCCGCTGGGGCAATTCGGGCGTCAGGCCATGAGCTGAACCAGAACGATCCCCCGCGCCGCAGGAAGCCAGCAGGATTAAACTTGCCAGCGTAGCCAGATGAAGAAAAAACAAAGAAAATTTCGTGCAATCGGACATAAACAGACTTTACGTCATATATTAGCGTTAATGCATTGTTATTCTTGCTGCAGTGCACAGTTTTTTTCACGAAAAGCGGTTGATAACGCCGTAAAGCGGGACTAGTGTTTAGCATGAATAAAGCCTACTAAAAGGGAGACATAATTCATGACGTTTGTAGTGACCGAAGATTGCATAAAGTGCAAATACACCGATTGCGTAGAGGTGTGTCCGGTCGATTGCTTTTACGAAGGCGAAAACATGCTGGTGATCAATCCTGACGAGTGTATTGATTGCGGCGTATGTGAACCCGAATGTCCGATTGAGGCCATCCTACCCGACACCGATCCTAAAGCTGAACAATGGCTGGAGGTCAACCGCAAATTCTCGGATCCGGGTGAAGCGGACTGGCCGAACATCACGGCAAAAAAAGATCCGATGGAGAGCGCCGAAGAAATGAAGGGCGTGCCAAACAAAATGGCAGAGCACTTCAGCGAAAAACCCGGCGAAGGCGATTAACCCCACAATACATGAAACCTTTCATGATCTTGACGTGAATGCTACATATAGACATGCGTCACTATAATTAAGATTATTGAAAAGTAAGCAAAGAGGATTACAGAAAATGAATTTCCCTGCAGTGAAAAACGAAGATGAAAATGCCTTGAAGCCGAACGTGGAATATCGCGGGCATATCTACAACAACATTCTTGAAACAATCGGTGCGACGCCGTTGGTTCGTGTCCAGAAATTCATGGAAGAATACACGCTGGAAGCCGAAATTCTGGCAAAGCTGGAATTCTTTAACCCCGTTGCATCCGTCAAGGACCGTATCGGATTTGCGATGATTGAGGATGCCGAACGCGCTGGAAAAATCAAACCGGGGCGCACCACCTTGATCGAGCCAACATCTGGTAACACAGGGATCGCACTGGCATTTGTAGCCGCATCAAAGGGCTACCGCCTGATCCTGACCATGCCGGAAAGCATGTCTATCGAGCGCCGCAAGATGTTGCGCTACTTCGGTGCGGAACTTGTCCTCACCCCGAAAGAAAAGGGCATGCCCGGCGCAATCGCAAAGGCCGAAGAGCTGCTCAATGACTATGAGGACTCCTTCTCACCGGGCCAATTTGTGAACCCTGCAAACCCGCAAATCCACCGCGAAACAACAGCCGAGGAAATCTGGAACGATACAGACGGCAAGGCAGATATCCTGATCGCTGGAGTCGGAACGGGAGGAACGCTGACTGGTGTCTCCCAAGTTCTGAAACAGCGAAAACCGGAATTCAAAACATACGCGGTCGAGCCGGAAGAAAGCCCGGTCATCTCCGGCGGTGATGCAGGCCCGCACAAAATTCAAGGGATCGGCGCAGGCTTCATTCCTGATGTTTTGGATAAGAGCCTCATCGACGACACGGTCAAAGTACCGAGTGAGGAGTCATTTAAAATGGCAAAAGAACTGGCGCGTCTGGAAGGCATTCCTGCAGGTATTTCTTCAGGTGCAGCGATCGCGGCAGCGCGCAAAGTTGCCGAAATGCCGGAAAACAAGAATAAGCAGATCGTCGTGATCCTGCCTTCCTTCGCTGAACGTTATATCTCAACGGCACTCTTCGACGGTCTCGAAGAATAAGAAGACCTATAAAGCGAATATCAAGAAGTTAAGATCGGCTTGGGGTTATCCTTCAAGCCGATTTTGCTTTTGGGCGGCTCTCATCTACACCCAGCTTCTCCTGCAATGAAGAACTGGATGTCGTATATTCGAAACGCAGCTTCGCATCGGGGCGGCAATAACGGAACGCCTGACGAGATGCGAGAGCGGCCTCATGGAACCCTGAAAGAATAAGCTTCAGCTTGCCGGGATAATAATTAATATCTCCGACGGCAAAAATACCGGGCTGGGATGTCTCGAATTTCTCCGTATCTACTGGGATAAGGTTGCGTTCGAGGTTCAAACCAAACTCCGCAATCGGCCCCAGCTTCATGGTCAAACCAAAGAACGGCAACAAACAATCACAGGAAATTGCATGCATATGTTTGTCCTTATCTTGAACGTCAACGCCTTCAAGAACACCGTTTTCACCTTTCAGGCCTTTAACCTGACCGACCATAAACTTGATCTTGCCTTCAGCCTCAAGGCTACGCATTTTCAGAACACTATCCGGTGCGGCACGAAACTCGTCGCGGCGGTGAATCAGTGTCACGCTCTTGGCAATTTCCTGCAAATTTATTGTCCAGTCGAGTGCGGAATCGCCGCCGCCCACGATCACAAGATCCTTATCTTTGAACGTGTCCTTCTTGCGAACCGCATAAAAAACGGACTTTTCTTCATAATCGGCAATGCCCGGAATAGGGGGCTTCTTAGGCACAAAACTACCGCCACCTGCGGCAATCACGATACAGGGTGCAATAAACGTTGTTCCTTCATCCGTCTTCAGTTTCCATCGACCATCATCCAGCTTCTCAAGCTTCTCTGCCATTTGCTGGTAATGGAATACAGGTTCAAACGGTGCAATCTGCTCAAGCAAATTCTCCGTAAGCTCTTGTCCCGTCACAACGGGTAAAGCGGGAATATCATAAATCGGTTTTTCGGGATAAAGTTCAGCACACTGTCCACCGGGGCGGTCAAGAATATCAATCACGTGACATTTCAGATCCAAAAGTCCCATTTCAAAAACGGTAAACAAACCGCAAGGGCCAGCACCAATAATAACGACATCTGTTTCAATTGTACCTGTCATGGGATTACTCCGGATGTTATTACGCCAGAACAGAGGGTGTATTAGGACATATTGCCGCAGATGTAAAGTCGCGGCGCATCACGTCAGGGATTTGAGAGCATATAAAAGCTCCAGCGCATCCCGAGGGGTCAGCTCATCTGGATTAATCCCCTCAAGGCGAGCAACAGCCTCGTGTTTGATATTAGCAGGCGCTTTCGATGTCGGTGGTGCGGCCGTGAACAAGGGTAAATCATCCGCGAGAGCCGTCAGTTTCCCTGATTGCTCCTTGGATTGAAGCAGGTCTAGTATCTCCTGCGAGCGGCGTACAACCGCATCGGGTAACCCCGCCAGCTTTGCGACATGAATTCCGTAAGAGCGATCGGCACTTCCGGCTACAACCTTGTGTAGGAACACGATAGAGTTTTGCCACTCTTTCACATCCATCGCATGACAACTCAAGGACGACAGCTTGGATTTCAAAGAGGTCAGTTCATGATAATGCGTGGCAAATAACCCGCGGCAGCGATTGATATCATGCAAATGCTCGACACAGGCCCAGGCAATCGAAAGCCCGTCAAATGTGGCCGTCCCGCGCCCGATCTCATCCAGAATAACCAGTGAATTTTCGGTCGACTGATTCAGGATCGCGGCTGTTTCCACCATCTCCACCATAAACGTTGATTGCCCGCGCGCCAGGTCATCAGATGCACCCACCCGGCTGAAAACCCGATCAACCAGCCCGATATGGGCATGCTCCGCAGGAACAAACGAGCCTGCCTGCGCCATAATCGTAATCAACGCACATTGCCGCAGGAACGTCGATTTACCCGCCATATTCGGTCCCGTCAGAAGCCAGAGTTTTTGCTCAGGATTAAGGTTACAGTCATTAGGCACGAAACTCTCGTTTTGCTTACGTAAGGCCGCCTCGACAACCGGGTGACGGCCGCCTGCAATCTCGAAACTCTGCGTATCGTCAATGACAGGACGCACGTAATCCATCTCTACCGCAAGAGCGGCAAGTCCCGCAGCGACATCAATGCTCGCCAGCCCCCTGGCAATACGCCCGATCTCACTGGCAAACCGTGAAACGGAATTCACAAGATTTTGGAAAATATCGATTTCAATCGCTTTGCTCTTCTCGGAGGCGGACGCCATATCCCGCTCAAGATCCGCCAGCTCGGTCGTCGTAAAGCGAACGGCATTCGCCAGTGTCTGGCGGTGTATAAAAGGGTTTGGGGCGTTATCCTGATCTTCCGCCTTCACCATAAGGGCATCGGCGCGTCGTGCAGGCACTTCGATAAAATAGCCCAGAACATTATTATGCTTGATCTTGAGCGTATCGATTTTGCTTATCTCTTTATATTTTTTCTGTAGTGACGCCATGACCTGTCGGCTCTCATCGCGCAGTATACGAAGCTCGTCGAGTTTCACGACATATCCTTTTTTGACAAAGCCGCCATCACGGATCAACGCTGGCGGATCATCAATAATCGCCTTGGCCAACTCATCATTAAGATCATCAAGAGCGGGGGAGGAGTCCATCAACTCCAGAATGTCGGACAGAACCGTTTTTGCATCACTATTGTTTAAAATCTCCGCACGGATAATCTCCGCTGTGGCCAGCCCAATACGCAGTGCCTGCAGGTCAGGCGGCGTCCCGCGTGATGCCGTGAGCCGTGAAAGCGCCCGCTCCATGTCCGGAACCTGTTTCAGATAGCCCCGAATGACCTCGTGCAATGCCCTTTGTTCTTTGAAAAGGGAAACGCGGTCAAGGCGACGGTTGATCTTTTGCGTATCGAAAAGCGGCGCGGTAATGACATCTTGCAGCATCCGCGCACCCGCACCCGTAATTGTGCGATCAATCGTATCGATAAGGCTGCCTTTTTTCTCTCCTGACAGTGTCCGCGTGAGTTCGAGGTTACGGCGGGTTGCCCCGTCCATCTCAAGGAAACTGTTTCCTGAAACCTGCTGCAACGGCTCGATATAGGGCACTTTGCCTTTTTGCGTTCTCTCGACGTAATTCAGCAACGCACCGGCCGCAGAAGTCTCCGCGCGGCCGAACTCCCCAAAAGACGAAAGTGATTGAACATCATAAAACGCCGTCAACTTCGATTCGGCATTCTGACTATCAAAGAAACTATTGTGCTGAAAACTAAGCTTTTCCCTGTAACTCTCTATGTTTACAGATAATTTATTAGCTAAAGCTTCCTCAATCAAAACCTCGCCGGGAGCAATCCGATCAAGCGCAGAGCGCACATCATCGGCTTCCAGCGGCTGCACCCTAAAAACACCCGTCGAAAGCTCCAGCCATGCCAGCCCGTAGGAGCCTTGTCCCGTTTCCGCAAGCGCGCAGAGGTAATTATTCGCTCGCGCATCCAGCAAATGGTCTTCGGTCAATGTTCCGGGGGTGACAACGCGCACGACTTCACGCCGTACAAGCGCCTTGGACACGCTTTGCCCTTCGCGTTTTGCACGGGCTTTGGCTTCGTCCGGTGTTTCAATTTGCTCGCAAACCGCAACCTTGTGTCCGGCCTTGATCAGTTTTGCCAGATAAGGTTCATAAGAATGGTAGGGCACACCGCACATCGGAATATCCTGACCTTGCGCTTTGCCGCGTTTGGTTAAGGCGATATCAAGCACATCGGCGGCAATCACGGCATCATCAAAGAAAAGCTCGTAAAAGTCGCCCATGCGATAAAACAACAAACAATCGGGATGGTCTTCTTTCACCTGAAGATATTGCGCCATCATAGGCGTATGGCCTTTGGACGCAGAAGAAGGCTGTGCGTTATCGTTACGCGAGTGTTTCCGAACAGCTTGGGACATACCTAAGAGTCATACGACAAGTCGGCATGAATGAGAATAAAAAATGCTGGAAAAAGCTTACTGAACTGTGGGTTCTAGCTGATGCGCAGCTGCTGAGCCCTGATCAAGGTAAACCACACGGTCCGCACTTGTTCTCGGGTTCACGACGGCCTCGACATCAAGCGCGGCATGCAGAACCTCTCGCAAATTTCCGACCGTCATACGGTGTCTTGTCGAGCCGCTGAATTCCGGGAACGCAGATTTCTGGCGGGGCGTAGAATTTGTGAAATTGTTGATGAAAGTTGTGAGGTGATAGGCATCGCTGTCATCGGAATACTTACCATGATTCGTTATAAAGTCTGCGTAATTCACGATTTCACGAAGTTGTTCAATCAAGCTGAAGGATAGGTCTTCCAGCTCTTCGCTCGCTGCCGCGGTTTTCTTACCGGAGACCAGAACTTCGTCCATTTGGTCCATTGTTTCATAGAGCTTCTTGCACTCTCCGTAAGTTACGGAGTAATGGGGCTTCGGAAGATTGCCGTAATCAGGCCTCGGCTCAAGCGGAGGCAGCGTTATAGGTGTATATAAGGCAATATAATCCGCGGGAGGGCGGATAAAATCGCTGACATCTAGAGGCTGCAAAGCGTCTCTCAGACGGGATAACGGTGCTTTTAATTCTTTTATCATGTGCAGATCATTATACTAAAGTTATATGATTATTTAATCTAGCACATAAACGGTTAACCGCTTCTTAAGAAAGATGCGCTAATTGATTTACATAATTAAGAAAAGTTTTTTACCTACTCGGTACCTGTAGAGCCAAAGCCACCGTCGCCGCGCTCGGAATCATCAAGATCTTTTACAATGCTCCATTCGACATGCGTGTGACGCTCGACAACCATCTGGGCAATCCGCATACCGCGCTTGATCGTAAACGGCTCTTTGCCGTGATTAATAAGAATCACTTTGATTTCACCACGGTAATCCGCATCAATCGTACCCGGCGTGTTCAAAACAGTTACGCCGTGATTTATAGCTAGGCCTGAGCGCGGCCGCACCTGCGCTTCGAAACCCTTGGGAAGCGCAATGCTCAAACCCGTCGGGATCAACGCACGGTCACCGGGGCCAAGCTCGAGATCCTCATCCAACGCAGCCGTAAGATCCATACCTGCGGACATGGCAGTCGCATAAGTAGGCACCTGCAAACCGACGGCATGTTCCAATGGTCTGAGGGCGACGACAATGTCATCTTCATGACTGATGTTTTTGATCTCTTTGTCCATGATCTTCCAGATATGTTGCTATATATTCAACGAGTTTAGATGCTATCTCTGTTTTACTCCGACGTGGCCATTTTTCAACGGTATTTTTGCCGAAAAGAAACACCTCGTTATGATCAGAGCCGAAAGTCTTCTCGTTTCCGCTCTGATCCGGGCCAACGAGATTTGCAACCAGCAAGTCACAACCTTTTCGCTCGAGCTTGGCCGCGGCATTCTTCTCAAGATGATCCGTCTCGGCTGAGAAACCAACGACCACTTGCGGCCTGTGTTCCTTATGATTCGATAAAGTTTTCAAAATATCGGGGTTCTCGGTAAAACTTACATTGGCCAGATCAGTACCTTTGCCCTTCTTAATTTTAGTGTCTTGAGGATTCTCAGGACGCCAGTCACTAACGGCCGCCGCGCAAACGGCAATATCTACGGGCAGGGCACTCTCGCACGCTTCCAGCATCTCAAGAGCACTTTCCACGGCAATGGTTTTAACACCCTGCGGCGCGGGAATATTGACAGGACCGCTGACCAGCGTTACGCTCGCGCCCGCTTTTGTCAGGGCTTCGGCGATCGCATGTCCTTGTTTGCCGGACGAACGATTGCCAATAAAACGCACGGGATCAACCTTCTCAAACGTCGGGCCGCTGGTCACAAGAGCGCTGTACCCCTTTAGGGGCTTTTCAAAAAAAAAGGAATGGATGGCTTTGAAAATATCTTCGGGTTCGCTCATACGGCCCCAACCTGTCTCTCCGCAAGCCATATCTCCGGGTTCAGGCCCGATCTGCTGAATGCCGCGCTCTTTCAGAACCGAGATATTTGTTTGCGTGGCGGCATTATTCCACATCTGCGGGTTCATCGCGGGCGCAACCATAATCGGTTTGTCAGATGCAAGAAGTGTTGTTGATGCGAGATCATTCGCCAGACCGTGCGCCATTTTAGCCATCAAATCCGCACTGGCGGGGGCGACAACAATCAGGTCAGCCTCACGGCTCAGGCGGATATGTCCCATATCCGTTTCATCCGTCAGAGACCACAAATCCGTATATGTTTTTTCGGCGCTCAACGAAGAAACGCTTAAAGGCGTGATGAATTGCGAACCGCCTTTTGTCAGGATCGTACGCACTTGTGCACCATCCTTTTTAAGCAGGCGAATAAGCTCCAGCGACTTGTAGGCCGCAATACCGCCGGAAATAATCAATAATATGGTCTTGTCTTTTAAACCAGCCATCTTCAAACCTTAAATCAGTCACTCGGATATCATAACACACGTCGAATAAAAAAGCCCCGCTACATAAAGCGGAGCTTTAAAAAATATTTGTAAGCTAAAGTAAATAAAGCTTATTCAACAGCTTCAGATACGTCTTCAACTTTCTTTTGCGCTTCGTCCTTCATCGCATTAACAGCATCCTGCGCTTCTTCCTGGATGGAGCTTGCAGCAGCCGGCTCGATATCAGCAGCTTGCTCTTCAATCGCTTCTTCAAGTGCTGTTTCTGCATCTTCTGCGGCTTCTGTAGCTTCCGCGGCAGCAGCTTCTGCGTTTTCAGCAGCTTCCGTCGCTTCCTTAATAGCAGCTTCCGCTTCTTTCAACTCAGCCGGCATTTCAGGCGTGGCCTCTGCAGCAGCATCATCAAAAAGCGCATCTGCTTTTTCAGTCATAGCATCAGCAGTATCTTGTGCGCCTTCCTTAATCATATTAGCCGCTTCTTCTGCATCTTCACCAAGTGCGTCGGCAGTCTCAGAAGCACTTTTGCTCATCTCTCCAACCTTCTCGGAAGCCGCTTCTTTCATTTCGGCAGCAGCTTCAACAACACTGTCGCCAGCATCTTGGATGTTCTCAGAAAGATCCAGACCGATGGCACTCTCACCGGCAGCAGGCTGTATTGCTGCAGCTTCTGTAGAGGCATCTGTCATACCTTCTTTTTGATTGGAAAGTGCAAGAATTCCAACCAGACCAACGGCCAGAACGGCAGTTGAATAAATAACGGATTTTGTAAAATTGCTCATGAGGGTAACCCTTCCTACTGTATTTCACATAATTAAAATTGTCTCTCAAGTTCGCAAACAATTGCCCCGTTATAGACAAAAGTCAACTGAAAAAGAAGAAAAATCGACATTATGGTAATTATTTTATGGCTTGGTGCCTTGATGAACAGCGACGATACCTGCGCTGAAATTATTGTATCTGGCGAGTTTAAAGCCCGCATCTTTAATACGCTGTAATAATCTTTCCTGTGTGGGAAACCTGCGGATACTTTCAACCAGATACTGATAGCTTTCCTCATCATCGGCAATGACTTTACCGAGTCGGGGAATCACCAGATCCGAATAAACAGTATAGGCACTGGCAAGAAAATCAGGCTGAACATGGCTGAATTCCAGACAGAAAAACCGTCCACCGGGTTTTAAAACGCGATAGGCTTCGGTAAGCGCATTATCAATATGTGTGACATTACGAAGACCAAACGCAATCGTGTAGAGATCAACGCTATTATCTGCCATAGGCAGGCTTTCCGCATTTCCTGTGACCCATTCAAAATCATGAAGCCAGCCGTTATCCACCGCACGGTCGCGGCCGACGGAAAGCATGTTCTCGTTCAAATCACAAAGTGTAATCGTTGCGCCCGCACCGATCTTCTTGCGGATACGAAAGGCGATATCGCCCGTTCCGCCGGCAACATCCAGATAATGAAGAGGCTTGCCGTTGCGCATCGCCTTCGGTCTGATCATACGAACAAAACGATCTTTCCAGATACGATGAATACCGCCTGACATCAGATCGTTCATCAAATCATAACGGTCGGCAACACTGTCAAAAACGCCGATGACCTTGCCCGTTTTTTCATCAGGGGTGACTTCTTTCTCACCAAACCATATGCTCTCTGGATTCTGCATCTATATTTTACTCCTGAAATGATGGTATTTGTTAGCACATGAAATTGGTAAAAGCCATGGCCACTGTTGCCGGAATGACCGGCCTATCGCGGATCGCAGGATTCGTGCGCGATATCATGACGGCGGCCGTACTTGGGGCAGGGCCTGTTGCAGATGCATTTTTTATAGCCTTAAAACTGCCAAACCTCTTTAGACGCATCACCGCCGAAGGCGCATTCAGCGTCTCCTTCGTTCCTTTATATACAAAGACATTGGAAAATGAGGGACAAGAGGCAGCACAAAACCTGTCCAGCAATGTCTTCATGGTGATGTTGGCAATCCTGACGGCTTTTGTAATGCTTGCTATGATTAGCATGCCTGCGGTCATACTGGCGATTGTGCCTGGATTTTATGACGATCCTGAGAAATATGCACTGACCGTAGAGTTCTCTCGCATTACATTTCCGTATCTGCTGCTTATGTCTCTGACGGCATTGATGGGCGGTGTACTAAACGCACATGATCGCTTTGCACCGTTTGCCTTCGTACCGACACTGTTCAATCTCTCGCTGATTACAGCATTGCTCTTGAGCGATTACTTTCCGACAGCAGGGCATGCGATGTCTTGGGGACTTCTGGCAGCCGGGTTCCTTCAATTTGCCTTCTTATATACATGTATCAAGCGGGCTGGACTGAAAATCAATTTCCGGCGACCCGTTATGGATGAAAGCGTCAAAAAGATTTTCCGACTCATGGGGCCGGGAATTGTCGGGGCAGGGGTCGTGCAAATCAACCTCTTTGTTGATTTCATCATCGCATCGTATCTTTCCAGCGGCGCAATCTCTTACCTTTATTATGCAGACCGATTAAATCAACTCCCGCTAGGTGTCGTGGGAATCGCGGTTGGAACTGCGCTCCTGCCGATGCTCTCCCGTGCCATGGCAAAGGAGGAGGGCGAAGATGCCCCGAAAGGCGAAGCCCGCGATCTTTTTAACCGCGCTCTGGAATACTGCCTATTGCTGGCCTTGCCGGCAGCAGTCGCACTGGGTGTCATTCCGCTCACGTTAATTACTGTCCTGTTCGAGCGTGGAGAATTCACCTCAACAGACAGCGAGATAACTGCCAAAATCTTGATCTGCTATTCAATCGGACTTCCTGCATACATCGCGACCAAAGTTTTCTCGACCGCGCACTGGGCAAGACATGACACAACAACACCCGTCAAAATTTCGATTCTTGGCGTCGGCCTGAACATTATCGTTGCGGTCTCTCTCGCCCCTATCATTGGTGTCGCGGGAATCGCTCTGGCCACGGGGCTAACAGGTTGGGTTCAATACTTCGCACATGTATATGCCTTGAAAAATCATCCGCAGGCTCAACTGGATGATCGTTTCAAACGGAACGTCCCGCGCATCATCCTTGCATCTTGTCTAATGGGTGTTGCGCTGTATATACTCGCCACGATTTTGGAAAGCTGGGTTTTCGGCGGCACGGCAACAAGTAAAATTGCAGCAGTCTCCATTCTTGTCCTGAGCGGAATGGTCATTTACGGAGCAGCCATTCTCGGCACAGGCACAGTAAAGCCAAGCGATTTGAAGAAACACCTACTAAGAAAAGGCACGTAGAAAAGCGATGAAACGAATTCTTTCCGGTATGCAGCCGACAGCACAGCTTCATTTGGGCAATTATCTCGGTGCACTGAAAAACTGGGTTAGTTTTCAGGACGAGCCAAACACGCACTGCCTTTATATGGTGGCCGACTTGCATGCCGTGACGGTTGAATACGACCCGAAAGTTCTGGCACAGGCCTCCAGAGAGATTGCCGCCGCCTTTATCGCTGCAGGCATTGACCCGAAAAAATCATCGATCTTTGTGCAATCTTCCGTTGCAGGACATTCCCAACTGATGTGGATGCTCGCGACCATGGCGCAGATGGGCAAGCTGGAACGCATGACTCAATTCAAGGACAAAGCAGGTAAAAATGCCGAGCGTGCAGGTTTGGGCTTATTTGCCTATCCTGTTCTCATGGCTGCCGATATACTTGTTTACAAAGCCACGCACGTACCTGTCGGCGAAGACCAGAAACAGCACCTTGAGCTAAGCCGTGACATCGCCGCAACGTTCAATACCCGCTACGGCACAGAATTTTTCCCACAACCCGAACCCGTGATCACGGGGCCTGCGCCGCGCGTTATGAGCTTACGCAACGGAACCGAGAAGATGAGCAAATCCGCCCCGTCCGATATGACTAGGATAAATCTGACTGACGATGCAGACCTGATCGCCAAGAAAATCAAGAAAGCGAAAACAGACCCTGAAGCACTTCCTGAAAAACTTGAGGATCTGGATGGACGTCCCGAGGCTTTGAACCTGATCACGATTTACGCGGCACTCGCTGAAAAATCGAAAGAAGATGTTTTAAAAGAGTTCGCTGGGCAGGAATTCTCCAAGTTCAAACCGGCTATGGTCGAACTCGCTGTGGATAAGTTGGCCCCGATGACATCCAGAATGAGTGAACTTCTCGACGATCCCAGCCAGATTGATGCAATTCTGAAAGAAGGGAATGCAAAAGCCAATACAGAAGCCGCACCAGTCGTAGAGGAAGCTAAAAAAATTATGGGATTTTATTCATAAAATAATTTTACGAAATCTAAATTTTATCCCCTGTAAAATTCACAGGTGCAAAACATAGAATTTTGGTTTATTATGTAAGGCGTTATGGCTTGGGCAACAGGCTGAGGGTTTTTGAGTTTAATAATTTCGGATATCGTTCGATATGAATTTTTTCACACGTACTATACTTTTCGCGGCTGTAATCTGTGTTTCAGCTTGGGCTCCGGCAAAGGCTGAGATGTTCTTTATTGAGGATCAAGGAAACCGCTTCACGATTACATTTCCCGATACATGGCAAATGACATTGAACCAGAAAGCCGATGATAAGCTGACAATTACCGGCCCTGGTACAAATGATTACGCAACATGCCGCGTGCGTGTGCGTCAGGAGCGACGCTTCCTGATTTATCCCCGTAAATACGCCTCAGCGGTACAGAAAGTCGGTTTCAGCCGTGATTTCTGGAATAAATATCTGGGCGAATACGACGATGTCCTCGTAGACGATTTCCGTGAGCCCGCAGGTCTGGGAAGAGGTTTTGGTAGCTTTACCGAGGCTTCCTACACAACCGCAGAAGGGACAATCATGCGCAAGCGAGGCCTAATGTTCGCTTCTCTTTATCATGATAAAGCATACATTGTAGATTGCTCAGCTGAGGAAAGCATTTACCAGAAATGGCGTCCGGCATTCCTGTCTGTTGTAAAGTCTGTGGACTTTGAAAAGACAATTCATGAATTGCCGAGCGGAAACTACCGCAACTTCCTCGCAGACGAAAAAGTAGTGATCAACGGCGAAAAGAAAATCGACACATCCACCTACTAAACAAGGTTTATAGTGTAGTCGGTTTCAGGATCTGCCTGATTTCTGTAAAACTTTCATGACAATACCACATTAGCATCTTGTAAGATGGCATACTCTGGTGCATTCTGGGCGGCACGGGGGAGTTCGCCTTGAATATTTATTTACCTATCGCCGAAGTTGCCATTCCAATAGAATCCATTGTTCTTTTGGGTGTCTTTGTAGGCTTCGTATCCGGTGTTTTCGGCGTTGGCGGCGGTTTCCTAACCACCCCCTTACTTATCTTTATGGGTATCCCGGCCCCTGTGGCTGTAGGGACACAATCGTGCCAGCTTGTCGCCTCGGGGATTAGCGGCGTTATGGGGTACTTGCGGAAGGGCAACGTCGACTTCCTGATCGGAACGGTAATGCTCGTCGGCGGGGTCATCGGCTCCTGCGTGGGCATTTTGTTTTTCAGGGTCGTTCAATCCCTTGGGCAAATTGATCTCGTAATCTCGCTTCTGTACATTGTGTTATTAGGCTCTATCGGACTCATGATGCTGTTCGAAGGCTTCTTCACCATGTTTAAGAAAAAGACCGTGCGCTCAGAATTCAACAAACTGAAAAGCCCGTCTTTGGTGGCCCGCCTTCCTTATAAAATGCGCTTTACCAAATCAAAACTTTACATCAGTGCGCTGGTTCCCGGCGGCATAGGCTTTGTAAGCGGTTTTTTGGTGACGACAATGGGTGTTGGCGGTGGCTTCCTGCTTGTCCCTGCCATGATCTATATCCTTGGCATGCCGACATTATTGGTTGCGGGGACATCTCTGTTTCAAATCGTGTTTACAAGCGCCTTCGCGGCCATGATGCACGCCGTCACCAACCATGCGGTCGACTTGCTGCTCGCGATGTTCCTGATCGTCGGCGGCGTTGTAGGCGTACAGCTCGGCGTCTTGTTCTCCCGCAAGATCAGTGGTGCAAAGGCGCGTGTGATATTGGCTCTTCTTGTTTTAGGTGTATGCGTACAGCTGGGCATACAGCTCTTCCTCATCCCTGCCAGCCTGTTTGATATCACGGTGCAATAATGAAACATATTACCAGTATATCGTTAAACAAGCTTCAGGCGATTATTCTAATCTTGATAGTCGGGGTTTTCTCCGGACAGGCGCATGCGAATGACAAGGTCCTGAATCTGGAACTTGCAACGGAACACATCGACGTAACATCCGGTTTCGAAGGCGCGCAAGTCGAGATATTCGGCCATCGCCGCGATAAATATACCGATGTGGCCGTCATCATACGCGGCCCGTCTAAAGATATTGTCATTTGGAAAAAGAAAAAAGTCTTCGGTGCTTGGGTCAACAGACATTCAAAGGAGTTTGAAAATATTCCGCTATATTATAATTACGCGACAAGCGAAGGGAAGATTTTTGAAAATAAGGACTTGATGCACGAAAGCGGTATTGGTGTCTCCGCGCTTTTTGAGAAAGACATTGATAAAGAGCCTTATAAAGAGATAAGTCCCATCGTCTTTAAGGAAGCACTTTTAGAGAATAAGCAAAACAAGGGGCTACTGCCTTCTGAGGGCAAAGCCATAAACTTCATTAATGAATATTTCTTCCGCACGCGTTTTTTCATTCCTGCGGAGGCACCGACGGGACAATATGAAATTCACGCTCTCTTGTTTAAAGAGGGCAAACTTGTAGAGCGTGACCTTGATATTTTGACCGTCAGGCAAGTCGGAATGAATGCGTTTGTCTATACGGCGGCGAATTCCTATGCCGTTGCCTACGGAGTGTTTAGTATTGTATTGGCGGCATTATGTGGCTGGTTTGCAGGCGCATTGCGCGTAAAACCCTAGAAGCGAAAGCAGAAAGGAACAAAAAATGACAGCACAGAGATCTAATCCGCACACTTCTAAAAATAGGGTCTATCTCCTCGTTGTGGACGTAACAGACGAGTTTTCTGTGGCCGTCGACTATGCCGCTGACTACGCCAGGGCAAATAACGGCCACATCGCGTTGCTAAACGTGATCAACGTCGACCACTTTGACCATTGGAGCAACGTCGAAGACAAAATGCGCAAAGAGCTGCGCGCGCAGGCCGAAAACCTCATCTGGGAAACGGCGGGTCGAATTATTGACCGCACAGGCCTGTTCCCGATGATCTGTATTGAGGAGGGAACCCGCAGCGATGTTATTCTAAAGATCATCGAAGAGAACCCCGATATTTGTATGCTGATTCTGGGGGCAGACAGCAGTACGTCTAATCCGGGACCCCTTGTTTCGCATTTTTCGGGCAAAGGCTTGTCAAAACTGGACGTGCCTTTGATGATTATCCCCGGCCATATGCAAAACGCTAACCTTGCATCCGATGAGTAAAAAAGGTTAAAAAACAGCAATTACGAATATTACTTTTACGGAATTGCTCAAAAGAGTCTAAAGGCTAACCATGTTTATACAAACTGAAACAACACCGAATCCGGCGACAATCAAATTCATCCCGGGGCAGGAAATACTCAAATCAGGCACAATGGATTTCGCCTCGAAGGACGAGGCAAGCGCATCACCGCTTGCGCAAAGGCTCTTTGCTCTGGAAGGTGTCCAGCGTGTATTTTTGGCATCAGATTTTATCTCCGTTAGCAAAGATGAAAATACAGATTGGAGCTTTCTAAAATCGATGGTTCTGGCCGCGATTATGGAGCATTTGTCTACCGGCCAACCGATTATCGATGAAAACAAAGTCAAAAAACAAAAAGATGATCAGCCCTCTGAACTGGATGACGAAATTTCAGGACAGATTAAGGAACTGCTGGCGACACGCGTACGTCCGATGGTCGCGATGGATGGCGGCGACATCATTTTTGATTCGTTCGAAGATGGCATCGTCTATCTGGAACTGCGCGGTGCCTGTTCCGGTTGCCCCAGTTCAACGGCGACATTGAAAGCGGGCATTGAAAATATGCTCAAACACTTTATTCCCGAAGTGGTTGAAGTTCGTCCCGTAAATTATTGAGCATAAAATTTCTGATTGATGATGACATCCAAACCCATTGTTCTTGCAATTGATACAGCCATGAACGGCTGTTCGGTATGTGTATACGATGCGGGAGCGGGAAAAACGTTATCCAAAAAAACCGAGATCATGAACAGAGGGCAGGCTGAACGGCTGATACCCATGATCGAGGAAACGCTCGAACAGGCGCAAATCAAATATGAAGACTTAGGCTTAATTGCCGTAACCAAAGGTCCGGGCGCGTTTACAGGCATGAGGATAGGCATTGCAACCGCAAAGGCGCTCGCCTTGTCCTTGGACATTCCTGCAATCGGCGTAAGCACGTTCGATGCCGTGTTTGAAACGTTCCGGCTACAAGCCCCCGAGTTGATTGCGCAAAGAGTTTGCGTTCTTCTTGAAACAAAAAGAAAAGACTACTACTGCAGATTTTATGAACCTGATGGTTCAACAAAAGAAGATGGTAGCTCTTTGGAAGCGGAAGATATCGTCAAAAAAACGTCAAACGACGAAATACTTTTCGTAGGTGACGCTGTAAAAAGATTTAAAAAAGAAACAGCACTTGCAAACGTTTCTCAATTTGAAATAGGGTTATCTAACCCAGAGGTCATAGCAAAATCCGGCTTCGCTGGTTTCAATTTGAAGAAAAAAAACGAACAATTAAAACCTTTTTATATACGTCCGCCGGATGTTACTATACCGAGAAGAGCAAAACGGTTTTTCTCTGGATTGTCTTAAATAAAAATTCATGCTTGTATTATAATCTATCGAGCATGCATTTTTTTATTAGTTTAATTATTGTATTGGCAAAGTAAAAAACGGGTTTATTTATGGTTGATCAAACAAAAAATACAGTTAAAGAGCAGGTCGGCCGCGATGAATTGCTGTCACTAACGACGGAAATCGTGTCTGCGTATGTTTCCAACAACACACTCCAATCCAGCGAAATTGCAGGAGTGATTGAGCAGGTTTACAAGACCATGTCTGGTTTGAACACCGAAACGGCCGTTGCCGCTGACCGCCCTCAACCGGCGGTTCCGATTAAACGATCGGTGACACCGGATTACCTTATTTGTCTGGAAGACGGCAAGAAGCTAAAGATGCTAAAAAGACATCTGAAGACAGCGTATAACATGACGCCTGAAGAATATCGCGAGCGTTGGGGCTTACCGCCGGACTACCCTATGGTTGCGCCGAACTATGCCCGCAGACGCTCCAAACTGGCCAAAGATATCGGCCTTGGAACGCGCGGACGTTAATAATCCCTCTTATACTGCTAAAATCTACTTTTTGCTGAGTTCGATGCCGCGGTTCTGTGCGGCTTTCAGAGCTTTATCAAACAATTCCTGCATGGCCAGCGAACCCATCAAAACCTCGAGTGCGGCTTCGGTCGTGCCGCCAGGGCTGGTGACATTCTGGCGTAATTGCTGTGCGGGCGTTTCAGCGTCCTTTCCAGCAAGAGCCGCGCTGCCGATAACGGTTTTTCGGGCAAGTTTCATAGCGGTGCTAGCCGGCAAACCCAATTTTTCCCCCGCCTGCGCCATAACTTCAATAAGATAGAAAACATAAGCAGGACCGCTGCCGGAAACGGCCGTAACCGCATCCATAAGACTTTCTTGTTCAAGCCAGACGACATCACCCGAGCAAGCCAGCAACATGTGCGCTTTCTTGCGTTGCTCCTCACTGACCGCACGGTTTTTAACCGCGGCAATAATCCCTTGGCCGATGGCTGCGGGCGTATTGGGCATGGAACGGATAACCGCTGCATCCGCCCCCAGCATTTTCTCGAACGCGCTGATAGGTTTGCCCGCTGCGATAGAGAGAAAAAGCGTACCGTCGTGCTTGGACGCATCAATACTCTCTAGCGTGGTCGTGAGGATCTGAGGCTTTACGGCCAGCATGACCACATCGGGTGCGCGGTGAAATTCATCCGGATACTTCGAATAATATGTAATATTATCATTGCCTGAAAGGTCATCGGGCAAACCGACAGGATCAACCACATGGATATGTCCCGCAACGCCACGTTCGAGCCATGACCTTAACATGGCCGAACCCATCTTGCCGCAACCGACAAGAACAATATCATCAATCGTTGTAGGGAGGGTGTCTGTGTTGGTCATCGGCATGCTCCTTCAGTAATAAAACTGAATCAAGACTCGCCGACTGTCTCCATCAACGCAAGTGATAAATTCTCCGAATTCGCTTTTCCGTGTTGGGAAAGAATATGGAATACGGGATAGTAACGCTCACAATGCGCTAGCGAGATATCAACAAGGTCTTCGAACAATTCGCTATCCTGCGAATGTTCCCAACCTCTGAGCAAACAGGTCTGACGGTATGACGGACGCAGGCTCTTACGACTGATCTCGAAGTGCCCCATCCATGTCTCTTCGTTCATGTCGATAAGGGAAGCAGCCGCCATCGGCATATTGCTGTCACTGACAAGAAGATCGAACTCGCATGAAAACTGTATGGCATTCAGGTGACGCTGCCACATGAAATAAAGACGGTAATTACAGGAACGTCCTTTGACCTGAACGGTGAGGCAATCCTCGTCCGTGCGGTCATAAACCCAGTCATTGTCCGTAAGAACTTCTTCTACGCTGTCCAATGGATTGACATGCGTCTCTACCGTTTCAACTCTGCTGACCATCGTCTTGCTCACCCCGTGGCTAAAATCAAAAAGTCCGAACTATTTCTTTGTAGTTTTGGACTTCGTTGTTTTCGTCTTTTTTGCGGATGTCTTCTTTGCCGGCTTTTTCTTTGTGCCTTCAAGAGCTTCAACCCGCGCCTTTAACTCGTTGATCTCTTCACGTGCGGTCTGCAGCATCAACTCCAGCCTGTCAAAATCCTCACGCGGAACAAGATCAAGTTTCAAGGCAAAATCATCGACACGCGAACGCACGTTCTGGTTGGCCTGTTTTCCTGCATCACTGAGGATAGAGGCTGCACCGCCTGCAATTCGTGCTATATCGTCCAGAATTTTTTCTCGCGATACCATGAATAAAATCACCTTAAAAATTGTGCGTTTACCTAACATGCAAGGCTAAAATTTGCAAGTTCTCTTTCGGGTAAGGTCGAATTTATAAACTGTACAAAAACCACTGGTCTGAACCGCCATAGCCGCGTCCCGAGCAAAAGGTCTTTACAAAAGCCCCTAAGACATTGATAAAGTTCGCATGGCTATTCAATTCCCCGATATCGACCCGGTAGCACTCAGCCTCGGCCCGATTGAAATCAGGTGGTATGCGCTCGCATACCTCATCGGAATTTTGCTCGGCTGGAAATATGCAAATCACTTGGCAAAGAAGGATGGTGCTTCCCGTCCGAACAAAGATGATATCGACAACTTTGTAACATGGGCCATCGTGGGTATCGTCCTTGGTGGACGGTTGGGTTATATCCTCTTTTATCAACTCACTTACTACATGCAAAACCCCGCTGAAATTTTGATGGTCTGGCACGGCGGCATGTCATTCCACGGCGGGCTGCTCGGCGTATTTGTCGCGATGCTGATATTTGCAAAAGTAAACGAGATCAAACTCCTGCGTCTGACGGATATCGTTTGCGCCGTTGCCCCTGTTGGCCTGTTTTTCGGTAGGCTGGCAAACTTCGCAAATGCAGAGCTTTACGGGCGCTTCACAAACCAGCCATGGGGCTTTGTGTTCCCCAATGCGGGCGACATGCCGCGCCACCCCAGTCAGCTTTATGAGGCCGCGCTTGAGGGCATTGTGCTTTTCCTCATCCTGTTCTTGGTCATGACAAATGACAAAGCCAGAAACACGCCCGGCCTGACCTCGGGGCTTTTCCTCGCCGGATACGGTTTATTCCGTGGATTCGTTGAGTTTTTCAGAGAGCCTGACACCCAAATCGGATATATCGGTGACGTCTTCACAATGGGCCAAATCCTGTGTCTGCCAATGATCGCCGCCGGAATCATTGTTATGTTTGTCGCCAATATACAAGCGAAACAGCCCATACAGCCAAGCGCATGAACGCACTCGAAAAAATCATCGCAGATAAAATTAAACAGAACGGTAGCCTCTCACTGGCGGATTTCATGGACATGGCGCTTTGCCAACCGGAACACGGGTATTACATGACGCGCGACCCGTTCGGACGGGAAGGGGACTTCACGACCGCGCCCGAAATCTCGCAAATGTTCGGCGAATTGATCGGAATTTGGATGGCTGATCTCTGGTTGCAAATGGGAAGTCCTGAAAAGATGATGATTGTGGAATGCGGGCCGGGTAGAGGAACCCTTATGGCCGATGTTCTGCGTGGAACCGCAAATGTGCCGAACTTTCACGCCGCACTGGATATCCATCTGGTCGAGACCAGCCCTGTTTTAAAAAACGTGCAAAAGGAAACGCTGCGAAACTGGAACATTACATGGCATGAAAAACTTCCCGAGAATAAAGAGGGCGTGCCAGCCATCATCATAGGAAACGAGTTTCTTGATGCTCTGCCGATCAGACAAACCAAAAGAATGGAAGAAGGCATACAGGAGCGCGTCGTGCAGCTTTCCGAAAGCGGTGCATTTGAATACGGCTGGAAACCCATGACTGGCTTTATGCCTGAAGACAAACACATGACCCTCAATAAAACCTATGAAGACAGCCCCGCGCAGGACGAATTTATTAAGGATTGTGCTTCCTTGATGGGAGACAAAGGCGTGGCGTTATTCATCGATTACGGCTATTCGGAAACCTCATGGGGCGATACACTACAGGCGGTGTACAAACATGAATATTCCAATCCACTTAAAAACATAGGTGAGTCCGATTTGACCGCCCATGTCGATTTCGAGCGCATCTCAGATCAGGCAAAGAAAAGCGCATGTATCGTTCACGGTCCTATGTCTCAAGCATCTTACTTGAGGGCACTCGGTATATCTCAGCGCACACAAGCCCTAATAGACTCTGTAGATGCGTCGACAGCCTCCGAGGACGAAAAAAGAAAAAAGACGGATGAACTTAAATCATCACTGTTTCGTTTGGTATCATCAGAACAAATGGGCAAACTCTTTAAAGTGATTTGCTTCACAAAAAACAGAAATCTCAACCCCGTAGGATTTTCAAATTTATGAACGTCGATCAAAGTCCTGACTTCTGTCCTTTGCAAAACACCGATATATACCACGGCTTTTTCGGCCGGCAGGGCGGTGTTAGCGGTGGCCTGTACGAAAGTCTGAATTGCGGTGAAGGCTCGAAAGACTCCCCGCAGGATGTACAAGCCAACCGCGCGCTCGTCACCGCAAAGGCAGGGCTGGAAGAGGGAAACGTCCTTTCACTCTATCAAATCCACAGCAATAAATGTGTTTATGTCACAAAAACATGGGATAAGGAGACAAGACCCGAAGCAGACTCAATGGTGACGGATCTGGCAGGGTTCGGCCTCGGCATTTTAACGGCCGACTGTGCGCCCGTGCTATTTCATGGCCGTAAAAAAGGTGGATCACCCGTTATCGGCGCGGCACATGCCGGATGGAAGGGCGCACTGGCTGGAGTCATGGAAAACACCATTAACGCTCTGGAAGACCTCGGCGCGGAAAAACACAGCATCCATGCCTGCGTCGGTCCTTGTATAGGCCCGCAATCCTATGAAGTTAGCGCGGAATTCAAACCGCCCTTCATGAAACAAGATCCGCAAAATGAGCGCTTTTTCAGATCTGTCGACAAAAGCGGACATCTGATGTTCAATCTGCCTGATTACTGTCTGTCGAGACTCAAAAATGCAGGGATTTCAAACGCATTCGCGTTGCACATCGACACGTACAGCGCCGAAACTAAGTTTTTTAGCTACCGACGTACAACCCACAGAAACGAGACTGACTACGGTCGGCAAATATCTTTAATCGCCATTAAAACAGAAAAAGACAACCCGCGATAGGTTAGAATCTGGTTGATTTATCAACCAAAATTCCTATAGTGCCAAGGAGTTCAAGGCACTTGGTTAGGGAAATAAAAACGGGCGGAGGTACCATGAAACTGATATCGGGAAATTCCAATAAACCGTTGGCGGAAGCAATTTCTTCTTACCTCGATATCCCTCTGACTCAATGCAATATCAAGCGTTTCAACGATATGGAGTTGTTTGTTGAAATCATGGAAAACGTCCGCGGGCAGGATGTCTTTTTTATACAGTCAACCTCATACCCCGCAAATGACCATCTCATGGAATTGCTGATCGCTATTGACGCCTTACGCCGCGGTTCGGCCAAACGAATTACGGCCGTTATCCCGTATTTCGGTTACGCCCGCCAGGACAGAAAAACAGGCGGAAGAACACCAATCTCCGCCAAATTGGTTGCAAACCTGATCACCGCCGCCGGTGCCGACCGTGTTCTGACCCTTGAACTGCACGCAGGCCAGATTCAGGGTTTCTTCGACCTACCGCTCGATAATTTGATTTCTTCACCGGTCTTGGTTCCGCACATTAAAAAAACCTACGGCGAATCCAAATTATGTATTGTTTCACCCGATGTAGGCGGCGTTGTCCGTGCGCGTGCCTTGGCAAAACGTTTGAAAGCCGATCTGGCCATTATTGACAAACGCCGCGAAGAAGCAGGCGTATCCGAGGTCATGCATGTAATCGGAAATGTGAAAGACAAGGTCTGTATTCTCGTCGATGATATTGTTGATTCCGGCGGAACGCTAGTGAAAGCGGCTGATGCCTTAAAACAGCAAGGGGCTACGGAAGTCTCCGCTTACGTCGTTCACGGCGTGCTATCTGGCGAAGCCGTGCAACGCGTTGTGGACTCCCCTCTGGAGCGTTTGGTTATGTCGGACAGTATTCAGGCCACGGAAGAAGTGAAGGCTGCCCATAACATAGAGCAGATCAGCGTTTCATCCCTGATGGGCGAGGCAATGCGCAGAATTTATGAAGAGCGCTCTATTTCAGAGTTGTTCAAATAGACAATAAACCCCTGCAACGAACGAATTTTCTTGAAATACACCGCCAGATTTGGTTTATGGTGCGCTGTATGTGCGTCAGCACCCCTGGAGGCTGGCGTTTTTATTAACATTTTATATGAAAGTTTAAACCATGGCTAAAACATATGCTTTAAAAGCGGCCAGTCGTGATCGCGCCGGCAAGGGGGTTGCTCGTTCACTGCGCCGTGAGGGTAAAACACCCGCAGTTATCTACGGAGACAAAAAAGAACCCGTAAAAATCACTCTTGATCAAAACGAAATCAACGTGGAATACCGCCGCGGTCTGATGTACACAACATTGTGTGATCTGCAGGTTGACGGCAGCGACAAACACCTTGTTCTTGCTCGTGACGTTCAGTTGCACCCTGTAACGGACGTTGTGGAGCATGTAGATTTTATGCGTGTGACCAAGAAAACCAAAATTTCTGTCATGGTGCCCGTGAACCTCATCAACGAAGAAAAATCCCCGGGCCTGCTGAACAAAGGTGTTTTGAATGTCGTAAGACACGAAGTTGAGCTGATGTGTTCTGCAATGGCAATTCCCGATTCCATCGACGTGAACCTGGAAGGCAAGGAAATCGGTGACTCCGTAAACATCAGTGATGCTTCGCTGCCGGAAGGCGTTAAGCCCGTAATTGATGATCGTGACTTTACAATCGCAACGCTGATTGCACCGAAGACCGCCGAAGAACTTGAAGCCGAGTTGGAAGGCGACGCTGAAGAGGGCGAAGAAGGTGCGGAGGGCGCCGAAGGTGAAGAAGGCGAAGAAGGTGCCGAAAGTGAAGAGGGCAAAGAAGACGAGAAGTCCGAAGGCTAATCACCTGTTGATTGAATTTCTAAATTTTTTCAAGAGCGCCGGTCGACGAAAGTGGATCCCGGCGCTTTTTTCCAAAAAGACCAATAAAGAGAAGGATAGGCCGATGTGGTTATTTGCCGGGCTGGGAAATCCCGGAGATGACTATGAAAAAAACCGCCATAACGTCGGATTTATGGTGGCGGATAAAGTATTGGAGCTTTATGACAATTTCGCGCCTTTCCGTTCCAAATATCAGGGGCTTGTGACCGAGGGAAAGATTGGCCGAGAGAAAGTTTTACTTCTAAAACCCCAAACTTACATGAACCTGTCGGGTGATTCTGTTGCAAAAGCAGCACGTTTCTACAAAATCTCACCGGATCGTATTGTTATCTTCCACGACGAGCTAGACGTCCGGCCCGGCGAGGTGAAAATCAAACAAGGCGGGGGAAATGCGGGACACAACGGCTTAAAATCCATTCAGGCCTGTATCGGCACACCGGATTTCTGGCGTGTTCGTATCGGCATCGGCAGACCGCCGAAAGGGTATGATGTCAGTAAATATGTTTTGAATGACTTCGCAAAAGCAGATCAGGAGTGGCTGGAGCCGCTGGTCGAGGATTTAGCAAAAAACATGGCATTGCTGGTGCGGCAAGGGCCAAAACGCTATGAAGAAAAACTGAAAAACGCTATAAAAGCGCGAAAACAAAAAGCTGCCGAAAAAGCAAAAGAAGAAACAGACGGCAAAACAGAGAAAAAGGACACGGAATAATGGGATTTAACTGCGGAATCGTCGGACTGCCGAATGTCGGTAAATCAACACTCTTTAATGCGCTCACCGCTACGGCAGCGGCGCAAGCGGCCAATTTCCCGTTCTGCACAATTGAACCGAACATAGGCCGCGTTGCCGTTCCTGACGAGCGCTTAAGCGAAATCGCCAACATCGCGGGCTCTGCCAATGTCATTCCCGCCCAACTCGAATTCGTTGATATCGCAGGGTTGGTGAAAGGCGCTAGTCAAGGGGAAGGCCTGGGAAACCAATTTCTTGCAAATATCCGTCAGACAGATGCGATTATCCATGTGATCCGATGCTTTGAAGATGAAGATATTCACCACGTCGACGGCTCTGTTGACCCGTTGCGTGATGAAGAAGTCATCGAAACAGAATTAATGATCGCCGATATGGAAAGCCTCGGCAAACAAATTGAAAACATTGCCAGACGTGCCAAATCCGGTGATAAAGATATCAAGGCGCAGCATGAATATATGTGCAAGATCAAAGACGCGCTGGACGAGGGCAAACCCGCTCGTACGGTTTCCGTTGACAACCCCGATCAGGCACGCTGGATGAAGGAATTCCAGCTTATAACATCCAAACCTGTCCTCTATGTCTGTAACGTTCTGGAACAGGATGCCGCAGACGGCAACGAATGGAGCAAAAAAGTTGAAGCTATGGCCAAGGAAAAAGGGGCGGAGTCGGTGGTCATTTGCGCGGCGATAGAGTCTGAAATCGCACAGCTGGAAACTGATGAAGAGAAAACCGAATTCCTGCAGGAAATGGGCCTGAAAGAGCCGGGGCTAAATCGCATCATACGCGCAGGATATAAACTTTTGAACCTGCACACGTATTTCACAGCAGGCCCAAAAGAAACCCGCGCATGGACAGTGCGCATCGGAGCAAAAGCACCCGAGGCGGCAGGCTGTATCCACACCGATTTCCAGAAAGGCTTCATCAAGGCAGAAGTCATTGCATTTGACGACTACCTTTCATGCAAAGGCGAGCAGGGTGCCAAAGAATCAGGAAAAATGCGTCAGGAAGGTAAAGAATACATCGTCCGCGATGGAGACGTCATCCTGTTCCGCTTTAATGTCTAAAAAAACAAGTTAAAGACTAACGGGAAAGTTGATTCTGGATCACAGTATCAACCCCGCAATCAGGCCCGACCATATCATCAGCATAACACGCAGCATCAGCGTCGGTCTGACCGGTAAGATCGCCCGTGTTGTCACGAATACTGTCTTCGCTGCCGGCTTCGCATGGCGTGCCGTGGGCATCATCAAAGTCATCTGCGTAACAAACGCCGTCATCTCCGCTTTTACCGCCTGTATCTGTCTCGCAAGGGCCAAGCGTATCATCCGCGTAACAAACACCGTCATCCTCAACACCATCCCCACCAGTTACAGGGCCGTTAGGGCCGACGGGCGTACCATTCGGGTCACAAAGCGTTAAACCGTGTTCGTCAATGGCTTCACGTAAAGCAGGGAGATAGTGGTTATTCCTTAAGCGTTCGTATTGCAGTCTGAAATTAAAATCTTCCTGTCCGGGCTGCGCTCCCCACTTAAAAAATTCGGGAGGGGACGAGTGATATTGGCGGGTGAATTCCATCAATTCCTGAACGCGCGGTTGATCTTTGACATCCTCGTAGCGAACATCAAGATTCTGCGGTATTTCATCACCATGCATACGCTGGACGATGCGGAAAAGATGTTCATCGCTAATGCTTCCGAAACGCTCTGCCCAGGCTTGATCGCGGTAATGGTTGATCGAAGCCGCAAAATACGTGTCTGTCTGTTCTGCCGGACTAATACCGATACGCTCAAGCTCCTCAACGCGAGCCTGATCACGAGGAGGCTTACCGAGACCAGACTGCGCAAGATGGACATCTTGAAAATGCGGGTTAAAACGCCCGTCCATCATGGCTTCCGTAATCTCGCTTTCATCGATGCACTGCATTTTTGCCTGATGCACCATAATTTCGAGCGCGATTTGGCCGACCTGATCTTTTGTATAGTAGTCAGCTTGCTCCATACCCAAATCGGAGAAAATCTTGGCAATCAGTTCCTGTTGCTGCGGATCGGCATTCGGCGGATTAAATAATGAAGCATGAGTCACAACACCGTTATTGGCAAGTTCATGATATACCAGACCATTGAAGAAACCGTCATTTGCGGGGTTTTCCCAAGGGGAGTCTGTCCGCGGAGTCATTGTTGCATCACCGCTAGGCAAACGGCCTGTAAAGATATAATCAACAAGTGAAGACATCGCACCGACTTCACCAAGCTCACGCATAGCTTCACTGCCCGGCTGCTCGCCGCGACGCTGCATCTCCCAGATCTGTATTAATGTTGCATGCAGATTGTCTTCCGTCACTCCGGCATTGCGCATCTTATCCTGCAAGAGACGATGCATGAATTCCTGTGTTCTGCGATCAATTGTTTGCGGTGTAAAGTCAATCTCGGCATCAATCCCGGGATTAGCCGCCTTTGCAGCCTTTAAATAATCTTTAAGCGCACGACCTGTATTCTCGAGAACGTCGGTTGTAGGGTCATTCGTCACGCCGAGATAAGACTCAGCAGTTTGAACCAATTGACGGGCTTCTGTCTGCTCGCGATTCGCATCACGCGGCGGAGCCGGAGGAGGGCGTTCAGTTGTCCTTGTTGCAGAAGCTTGATTGACACTTTGACGGACATCCTCAGGCAATGCCTGTACATCCGTAGTAAAGCCATGCAATAAATCAATAGTTTGTTTGATACTGGAGCTGTAGCGACCACTTGTGTCGGCATCGGCCGCTTCTTTGAGAACTTGAATGGCACGTACAGTCGCTTCATCCATCTGGCCTGTAACTTGAAGCGCACTGAGCAAATTGGCTTGTTCACCGGCCATTTCCTGTAATTGTGGGGTGCTAGAGGAAAGATAAGCCTGCATAGCCACAACAGTTTCGTTGTAACTATCAAGAAATGCCTCATCAGACGCATTATCATCAACGGCAATAGCCGCGTGATCCCTATCAATAATCTGGGGAATAATGGCGTTGAGCGTGGTTTTCAGCTCTTGTAGCTTATTATCTGGCATTTTGACCCTCACCCCGAATAAAACAATCGGGATATAATTCTTTTATTTTGACAAATTATAGGCTTCAAAAACTGTTTTTGTCAAATAAATCGGGCTGTTTATCGGAAAATGCCTTAATCAGGCTGACTGCGCCAGATCGGCAGGTTTTTGACGAACCAGAGACTCATAGGCATCACGCAGCTTTCGTGTAACAGGGCCGACCGTAAAACTGTGCTGGTCAATACCGCCGACAGCCGTAATTTCTGCCGCCGTCCCTGTCACAAAAATCTCTTGTATTTCAGGGAGTTCATCTGGTTTTATATGCCGTTCTTCAAAGGGAACATTCAACTGGTGTGCCAATTCGATAACGGTCTGGCGTGTAATACCGTTCAGGAAACATTCGGGCGGCGGTGTAATCAGTTTGCCGTCTTTTACCGCAAAGAAATTCGCTGCGGACGCCTCGGCAATATTTCCGCGATAATCCAGCATCAAAGCATCATCATATCCCTCATCCTCAACGGCGTGTTTGGACATCGTGCAAATCATGTATAGACCCGCGGCCTTACTCTGAGTTGGAGCGGTATCAGGCGCAGGTCGACGCCAAGGCGCGGTTTTCAGGCGAATTCCTTTTTCGCGTTTTTCCGGATCAAAATAACTGCCCCAAGCCCAGCCTGCGACGGCCACGTGAGTTTTGGTTTTTTTGGCGGAAACACCCATCTGCTCGCCGCCGCGCCATGCAACAGGGCGGACATAACCGTCTTTCAGGCCGTTAGCTTCCATAACCTCGTATTTGATCTTTTCCAGCTCATCAACGCTTAATGGAATTTCCATACCCAAAATTTCCGCAGATTTTCTGAAACGCTCGGAATGTTCACGGCTCTTGAAAATATGGCCGTCATACATGCGTTCGCCTTCGAAGACCGAACTTGCATAATGTAGACCGTGGCTTAGCACGTGAATCTTCGCTTCACGCCAAGGGTGCAATTCGCCGTTAATCCAGATAAATCCGTCTCTATCGTCAAAGGGTATGAATTCGGAGGCCATAATTCCAATTCCTAAAAGCTAAAACTCGTTTTATTCTCTCTTCAATTTGGCATTTACGCACACAACATTTCCGTTTAGGCTAGCGAAATACCAGAGAAAACAAGCTATACACACCCGTTTATTTTGTAAAGAAGATCGTGATGTCTTTGGAACATCAGAGCAAAAAAATGGCCGATAGGCCGCATATCCTGATTATTGATGATGATATCCGCATCTGCCAGCTCGTCGCACGGTATCTGACGGGTAAGGGATTTGTTGTGATGATGGCTTTCAATACGGATGAAGCTAAGGAAATCATGACACGCTTTCTGTTTGACGCGCTGATCGTCGATGTCATGATGCCGGGCCAGACGGGTTTTGAATTCACGAAAGAGGTGCGCAAGACAAATAACATTCCCATTATATTACTCACAGCTTTGGGAGAAGTGGATGATCGTATAACGGGACTTGAAAGCGGTGCTGATGATTACCTGCCCAAACCGTTCGAACCTAAGGAATTAATCTTGCGTCTTCAGGCGGTATTAAGAAGGCTTCCTGAAAAAAAGAGCAAAGACCTGCAATATAAAATCGGACGATGGTTATTTAACCCTGAACTGGACGAGATTCATAACCACGAAGACCAAGACGATACAATCAGACTAACAACCGTGGAAACAAATCTCCTTAAGGCGCTGTGTGAAGAAGCCGGAAATGTCATGTCCCGAGAACAGCTTGCGGAAAAATGCGGTGTCGATACCGGCGAGCGCACCATTGATGTGCAGGTTACGCGCCTGCGCCGTAAGATAGAAGAAGATACAAAAAAGCCGCGCCTTCTGACCACCGTGCGCGGAAAAGGATATTTGCTGCGCGCTGAAAAATATGAGGGCAAGACAGAATGACATCCAGGGCGAACAGTCGCAAAAACATGGTTAAAACAGTCTTGCCTAAAACGCTGTTGGGGCGCTCGCTTCTAATTTTGATTTTGCCTGTTTTTTTGATTCAAGTCGTTTCTACATTCGTATTTTTTGATCGCCATTGGGAGAAAATGACGAGCCGGCTTGCCAATGCCATTGCAGGCGAAGTCGTATTACTTGCAGAATTTATTGAAAATAATCCTACTCCGGCCGAAAGACAAAAAGTCATAAGGCTTTTTGAAGAAAATCTTTCAATGAAGGCCGAGTTTCGTGAAAACCAAAAGCTGGAACAAAAAGAAGAGGGCGTAGGAGTCGGATGGGCATATTTAATAGGAACTAAACTAAACGAGGAGCTAAAGCTAAAAACAGACAGACCGTTTAGGCTGGATGTTCATTTCGAAGAAAAACAACTTGACCTTATTATGCAACTGGACAATGGAACCCTATCATTTGAAATGCCTCAGCGCAGGCTTTTTTCTTCGACGACTTATATTTTTCTGCTTTGGATTTACAGTGTTTCTATCCTGCTTTTGATCATTGCCGTTCTGTTTATGCGCAATCAGGTAAGACCCATCAGGCGCCTTGCAATCGCAGCCGAGAGGTTCGGTAAAGGGCGCGATGTTGAAAACTTCAAGGTTGAGGGCGCCAGAGAAGTCAGACAAGCAGGGCAGGCGTTTATTGATATGAGCACACGCATCAAACGTCAGGTTACACAAAGAACGGCAATGCTGGCCGGTGTATCACACGACTTGCGTACGCCACTAACACGCATGAAGCTGCAGATCGAACTCCTTGGCGACAGTCCCGATGTCGAAGCGTTAAAAGGAGATATTGAAGAAATGGAAAAAATGATCGACGGATATCTGACTTTTGTACGCGGTGAAGGAAATGAAGTTCCGACATCAACGGGGATAGGGCAATTGATCGAAAATGTGGTGACATCGGCAAAACGGGAAGGAAACGAAATAACTCTCAAAACAGAAGGGCTTGAAAACGTATTTATCACGCTGCGCCCGATGGCTCTAAAAAGGTGTCTTACCAACCTCATAGGAAACGCAGCAAAATACTCGTCAAAAGTCTGGGTGACGGCAGAGAAAAACGAGCCGAAAAAACTTCTGATTACGATAGAGGATAACGGCCCCGGCATTCCGGAAGATCATTATGATGACGTATTCAAGCCGTTCTTCCGCGTCGACAGTTCGCGCAATACGGATACAGGTGGGGTAGGGTTGGGGCTGCCGATTGCCATGGATATCATCCACGCTCATGGCGGAATTATATGGTTGGAGCAAAGTCAGCATGGCGGACTTGCCGTTAAAATTAGATTACCTGCTTAACAAAAGAAATCAATGCAAGCGTGAACCGTTCGGCACAAGTTTCTCGGCCTCAGCCAGAACAATGTGCCCGTTATCATCTGAAAATCCCAAAGTCAAAACCTCAGACATAAAAGGCCCGATCTGCTTCGGAGGAAAATTCACAACGGCAAGGACTTGCTTACCCTTAAGATCATCCAAGGCGTAATGGTGCGTAATCTGTGCGGAGGTTTTCTTGACCCCGATATCGCTACCGAAATCTATAACAAGTTTATAAGCGGGGTTTCTGGCCTCAGGAAAAGAGTGAGCCTCAATAATGGTGCCCACTCTGATATCAACATTCAGGAAATCCTGATACGTAATAGTAGTGTCTGTCATATTAAAGCATCAGAAAATCAGGCGGCTTTCTTGGCAACATCCTGCGCTTTTTCCATTGCACTTCTGATTTCTTTGAGAGAAGCCGAGAGGCGCTTGTTCAGCACAGAAGAAGTTTCAGTGTTCGATTTTCGAACCAGCTCTGAAATCTCGTTAATACCTTCAAGTGTTTTCTCATAACTGTTTTTGAACAGTTCGGCATTTTTTGCGATTTTATCTTCTGGCTTACCTTCTTTCAAAAGCGCGGATGTAATCGTGGATTGCTCTTTCATAATTTGTGAAAAAAGTTCGGCCTGCCGATGCGCGATACTTTGAGCACTTTGCAATGCAATTTGCTGCGCTTGAGTCAGTGTTTGAAAATTCTTACGCTGAGCTTCTAGCAGGGCGTTAAGGTCGAAAGCCGAAGAGCGGATTTCTTCAAAAGTCTTAAAGAAAGGGGATTGGGTAAAAAAATTACTAAACAAATTATCTTGTGACATGACAGCCTCTTGCGAATGAAAATCTACGTACAGGAATGCTAGGACCGATACAACTTGAAGTCAAGTTTTTTACACGCAGCCAAAGCCCCGCTCAGATCATTTTTAATCGGAAAAATGCTGCAGAAATCCGGATAATTTTTTACGCCATAGAAAGAATAAAATCCCTGAATAAGGTGATTTTAGCGCTCTGTTAAGGTGTTTAATTCATGGTATAAAAGGAGCATAGCATTTTCGTGAATGTTATGAGGGCACACTAATATTGAAAAGCACATGGTAAGAAAGTCCGCGAAAGTACGGAAGAAAAGGGGAAAGTCATGGTTAAGCCTGTGGCTGACATCCGGCATGGCACAACTAATGGTGCTTTTGAACGGACTGATCCTCACCGGAACGGCTTTTTACATCCTGAATATTTACGTACAGGAGATTACTCAAGACGAATACAAGAATGCTTCTAAAGAGGCCTCGAACGCCTTTGTAGAGCGGGTTACTGATTTGGAGAATACGATGCGCCTCATCTCGAGTATTTTGCACGTCTCCAAAAATAGTGACCGTACCGTTTTGACCTCACAAATCAAACTGAATGTCCCCGGTCTCAGCAACTTTGACCAACTGATCTGGCTTTACGAAGCCCGCCCAGGCTCATGGCAATATAAAACAATATACGAATCCAACCGCGTGGAAGATAAAAAAGCCGACTTTTATATTGTTCCGAATCAACGTCTGATCAAAAAAATTGTAGGCGAAAAATACTTTGCTAATGCACAACTAAGGGTGGTTTCTGATTTCCCCGGCATGAATTATATACAGACGCAGGCAAAGCCGAAAACTATGGAGCGGCCATTCGCTTTGGCAAAAGTAGTGACAGAAAATAAGTCATCTGAAGGCCTTATTCTCGGTCTGGTTACGCCGAAAAAACTGATCGAACAAAAGTGGAGCGAAGACGAAAGTGCTCTGATGAGTATCTCGATAAAAGATATCGCCACAGGTAAAAAACTATTCAATCTTACAAAAGAGAGCGAAGAAGGCCATCATGTAGGTTATTCCGAAATGCTAAGCTATCCTGTTGGCGATGGCACATGGCAAGTTGATCTGCATTTTACAAAAGACAAGAACACGCAGTTCATGCAGCAAATGCCGTTTATCATCCTCTTTTTCGGGATCGCATTAACAGCTGTCGGAACACTTTTCGTTCGGAATAACCAGAAGCAGTCTTTCCGAATGTCACGTATGAATGCTGCGCTGGAATTAAAAAATCAGGAACTTCATAAAGAAGTCTCGGAAAGGGAGCGACTGAATCAGGCTTTGATTAAAGCCGATAAAGATAACCGCGCAGTCATTGACTCGGTCAGCGATATTATTTTTGAAACGGACACAGACGGAAATATATTGTTTTTAAGCGCTGCTTGGCAAAAAACCACCGGCTTTGACGTTGATCGTTCCATCGGAAACAATCTGTTTACAATGCTGCATCCTGATGATCAGGCAAAGCAGAAAAGCGATTTCCAGCTCCTCGTCAAAGGCCAGAAAATGGCCTACCGCGCATTCACACGAATCAGGACGTCAGACGGAACATTCCGTTCCGTCGAACTGGCATTCTCCATGATCCGTCAGGATGAAAATAAGGACCTGCGTGTCGTAGGTACCGTGACTGACGTAGAAGAACGCCGTCGGGCAGAACGTGCGTTATCGGAAGCGGAAAAGAAATATAGAACGATCGTTGAAAATGCTGCGGGCGGTCTCTATCAGTTAACACCCGAAGGCATATATTTGAGCGCAAACCCGTCTATGGCTCGCATCCTCGGCTATGAGAGCGTCGAAAAACTCCTGCGCGAGGTAAAAAACGCCAACGGTGCTGTCTACATCGATAAAGATGAGCGTGAAGCCTTTATGAACGCGCTGATCAGAGCCGGGCAGATCAATGGCTATGAAACACAAGTCTACCGTAAGGACGGCTCCAAAATATGGGTCAGCGAAAACATCCGCTGCGTTAAGGATGAAAACGATAACATTTTGTATTTCGAAGGAAGTATGGAAGACATCAACCAGCGCAAACAGGCAGAACTCGCCTTGCGCGATGCGAAGGTCCAGTCCGATATGGCCAACCGTGCCAAGACCGAATTTATCGCCAATATGAGCCATGAATTACGCACGCCGCTAAACGCTATTATCGGTTTTTCCGAAATTATGAAGAACGAGGTGATGGGGCCACTTGGCGCGGACATGTACCGCGAATACGTCAGCGATATTTACGATAGTGGTAAGGGCTTGCTGAAAATCATTAATGAAATTCTTGATATTTCCAAGATTGAATCCGGCAATCGCGAAATCAACGAAGCGGAAATCGACTTTGAAAACGTTTTAAAAACCTGTCTGGATCTGAATGCCGGCAAGATGCAGGACAAACGGATTATTCTGTCCAACAACGCAGAGAACCTGCCGATGATTATCGGTGAGGAATTATCGGTCAAACAGATCATTTCGAACATCCTATCGAACGCCATCAAATACACGCCAGACAGCGGCCGCATCACAATTTTTTCAACATATGACCACAACGGCTCTTTCAGACTCTCCATCACAGACACGGGCGTCGGTTTGACAAAAGAGGAAATCCAGAAAGCGCTCTCGCCGTTCGGGCAGATCGACAATGCGCTTGACCGCTCCGGCTCAGGTGCAGGGCTGGGCTTGACGCTTTCCAAATCGATGATGAAATTGCACGGAGGTGATCTGGAAATCCTCTCTGAAAAAGGAATCGGAACAACCGTCAGTCTGATCTTCCCGGAAACTCGCGTCGGCCAGAAAAAAGCAAAAAAGAAAGAAGAAAAAGGCGGTTCAGGCAAGCCGCCCAAGAACATTGAAAACAATGTCGATCAGGATGATATCGATTACGGCGATCAAAAACCCGACGTCTTCTAAGCAAACTCTATTCCTGCAAAAATTCTAAATTGGCCTGAGCAATCCGTCATCAATGTGCTCTTCCAGCTCCTCGGCACTCATTTCCAAAATGCGCTTGGCAATATCAAATGAAAACCCAGCTCGCGCCAGCACACCAAGCTCTTTCTTGTATTCAAATTCTTCGCTACGCCGATAAGGACCAACCTTTTTCTTTCTTGCAAGCATGAGGGCGGACTTAAACTCTTGCTCACTGCAATCGCGCCCCGTTTCCTCGTTATAATTTTCAAGCCCTATACTTATCTGCTCCTTCGTAAGCCCCTTACTTCTTAACTTTGAAAAAATAGCAGACCGCGATAGCCCGCGGCGCCTCAAGGACGTCACCATCCCGCGGGTATACAGCGCGTCATTGAGCAAACCTAACTCTTCAAAATTATCCGCAAGCGCATCAACCCATTGCACGCATTCGTCGTAGTCCTGATCCTTATGATAGGCGCAGGAGCGCTTGACTTTACGCATCATTACAGTCTTGAAATGCGCTTTACTGGCCGTAAATCTCTGAAGGTAGTATAGCCCTGAATTGTGAAGGTAACGCTCGCTGATTTTCTTGGGAACTTTGGGCTTCTTTCGACCGCCGCTCTGTCGACTTTTTGAGTTGACCCGTTGCGCTGTTTCTTTATTGTCTGCGGTGTATTCCATATCACGTTAATGATGTCAGGCAAAACATGGCAGATCAATCCATAACCGCGCGCAAGATCAAAGGTATTAACAAAATCGGCCTTTATACGCTTGTAAGAAAAGAGGTCGTACGCTTCCTGAAGGTTTACATGCAAACTCTGGTCGCGCCCGCTGTTACAACGTTGCTGTTCTACACCGTCTTTGCACTCGCTTTTGGAGGAATTGATAGAGACATTGGCGGAAACGTTCCGTTCCTGACCTTCCTCGCGCCCGGCCTGATGATGATGTCCATGGTGCAAAACGCCTTTGCCAACACATCATCATCCCTGATTATTTCCAAAGTACAGGGAAACATCGTTGATATTCTAATGCCGCCGCTTTCATCGGGCGAAATTTTGACTGGATTTTTAAGCGGCGCGGTCTTGCGCGGCCTTGCCGTAGGAATGATAACACTCTGCTTCCTGTCTGTATTCGCGCCCATAACTATTTATTCCGTACCTGCCATTATCACCTTCGCCATTCTCGGCACATATATGCTCGGCGCATTAGGAGTGATTGCGGGAATATGGTGCGAGAGATTTGACCATATGGCGGCCTTCACAAATTTCATCGTAACACCGATGACTTTCCTGTCGGGGACATTCTACCGCATCAATATGTTGCCTGAATTCTGGCAAGGGATCGCTCACGTGAACCCGTTCTTCTACATGATTGACGGCTTCCGTTACGGCTTCATCGGCCAGTCGGACGGAAACATAACAGTCGGTATCATCATGCTCGTTGTGATGAACGCACTCTTGACCGTTTTGTGTTACAAGCTATTGAAATCCGGTTACAAAATTAAAAGCTAAAGTAAAAACAGATGATACAGGACAATTTCGTAAAAACATTCGATCTGGAAAAGCCGAATTTTCGCGGGCGCATAGTAAAACTAGGCAGCGTTCTCAATGACATTTTACAGGCACACAATTACGAAGAACCGGTATCCGAACTCCTCGGCGAAACAATCACAACGACACTACTGCTGTCCTCTATGCTGAAATATGAGGGAATATTCTCGCTGCAGGCTCAGGGTAGCGGCCCCATAAAAATGTTGGTCAGTGATATGACATCCGAGCGGATTATCAGAGGATGTTGCTCCTACAACGCAGAGGCGCTAGAAAAACTGTCGCAGGAAAGGCGTCAGGCCAACCAAAAGAATGACGAAGACCAGCCAGTAGAAATCAAAGACTATATTGGCGAAGGCCATATCGCCTTTACTGTTGATCAGCAGGGTGGAAAAGACCGCTATCAAGGGATTGTAGAGATTAAGGGCAACAATCTCACTGAAAGTGTCCAGCATTACTTCACGCAATCCGAACAGATCAAAAGCGGGATCAAAATGAGCGTTGGTAAAATAGAAGGAAAATGGCGTGCAGGGGCCATCATGGTGCAGGACGTTCCCGATATGGATTACATCAAAGACTCTATGGGAAACACGGACGAAGATGACTGGCGCAGAACAATGATGCTTCTGCAGACCTGCACCGACGAAGAATTCCTGAACCCAGCACTTCCTGCTGATGACCTGCTGTTCCGCCTTTTCCATGAAGAAGGCATAAAGGTCTATGATGCCAAAGACGTCCGAAAAGGCTGCCGCTGTAGCGAAGACAAAGTGATCAACATTATAAAATCCATGGATCGCGAGAACGCGGAAGGCATGCTGGAGGATGGCAAGGTTTCATTCACATGCGAATTCTGCAGCACCAATTACGACTTTGACGAAGCCGCCGTCATGCGTATCATAAATGCAGATTAATACGATTCTGCAGGTGGAATATGAACAAACCCTATCGGTTTTTGACACGTAAGATTTTAAATGCATTTCTGGTTTGCGGCGCTCTGGCGGCTTTTCCCGCATGCACAATGAACCCTGAGGGTAAGCCGCTGGCCAAAATGACCTTCAATCATATCAACCCGTTTCCCGTCGATGTCGCTTCATACGAAATCCAGAACAGAACCGATGGAAGTTTCGGCTTTACAGCCAAACAGCCTGAAAATTTCGTAGCGCCCCTGAATGAAACAGTTGAAGACTACTTGCATAGCCGGTTTGGCAGTGTCGGACAAAACGGCAAGCTCCTCGTTGTGTTAGAGCAAGCTGACGTCACACAAAAACAAGTCCCGTCAGACAGCAAGATCGGCGCAATGCTAAACGTCGATAACAAAGATCAGTACGAAATGAATGTTGCCGTCAAACTCGCGATATACGGCGCAAACGGCTTCGATGTAAAGGAAACAACCATTCGTGGTTACCGCGCTGTGACAATGTCGGAGCATTTGACACTGGCCGAACGGGAAAAATACCAGATGGAAGCGATGGACAACCTGATCGATGATCTTGATGGTGCTATCCAAAAAGTCCTAAGTGAAGAGTTCGGTGTTCTAAGGCAAGGCAACTACTAAAGCCGCTTTACCGCCGTACTAATGTTTCCAGAAATATGGTGTAAACATCACAAGAATGGTAAAAATCTCCAGCCTCCCGAGGAGCATACCAAAAGATAAAAGCCATTTTGCCGCATCGGGTAATGGTGCATAGGTGCCACCCGGCCCGATGATTGACCCAATACCCGGCCCGACATTTGAAATGCTACTGACCGCGCCCGAGATGGCCGTGATGTAGTCGACATCGGCGATACTAAGCAGCACCGCCAGAACACAAAAAGCAAAACCATACAGAAAGAAAAAACTCATAACTGAAACGGGCACCTCTTCAGGTATGGGCTTACGGTTATAATGCGGGATAAAAACGCCGCTCGGATAAATCAGCTTCTTAAGCTGCACCACCGCAACGGCATAAAGGATCTGGAGCCTGAAAACCTTCACGCCGCTAGCCGTAGAACCGGCGCAACCACCGATCACCATAATAAAGAAAAAGACGCTGATACAGAAACCGCCCCAAAGGCTATAATCACCGTTTGTAAAGCCGGTGCCTGTGATGATGGAGACCACATGAAAGGTTGCATAGTGAAGCGCCTGAAACCCGTCCATTCCGAAAACGCTGTAAAGATACATCGCGATAACAAGCGAACTGGTGACGATCATGCCCAAAAACCAGCGAACCTGCATATCTTTAAGCAGAGCCGGAATAATGTTCGAGACCTCTTTCAAATAGAGAACAAACGGAAGGCCGCTAAGTATCATAAAGACGATGGCAATCCACTCGACCGCTATGCTGTTATAGTGCGTAAAAGATGCATCATAATTTGAGAACCCGCCTGACGAGACTGTTGTCATACTGTGCGAAACGGCATCAAAAATCTCAAGCCCTGCACCCATATAGGCAAGCGAACAAAACAGTGTTAGGGCAAGATAGACCAGAAACAAATTGATAATGAGAAGCGTTGTTCGCGGCAGAGCCTTCTCGCTTGTAGAACTTTGCGCTCTGAAAATCTGCATACCGCCGACATTCAAAAACGGTAGAATCGAAACGGCCAGAATAATCACGCCGATCCCACCCAGCCATTGAAGCATCGCCCGCCAGAAAAGAATACCCGCCGGCGTATGATTCAAATCCGTAATAACCGTCGCTCCGGTTGTCGTAATACCTGACATAGCTTCAAAAAACGCATCCGCAACTGTCATATCCAATGAAGATAACCAGAACGGCAAAGCGGCAAAACAAGCGAGCACCAACCATGAAGACGTTGCAAGCATAAAAGCATCACGAATGCCGATCGTGTAGTCGCGTCCAGCATTGCTGAGCATAAGCGCACCGCCGAAAAAGGCCGTGATAATGATGCAGGCAAAAAAGACCTTCCAGTCATCGTACCCAAAGTAAAAATCGGCCAGCATAGGAATGACCATGGCAAGAGACATAAAAGAGAGCAAAACGCCGTGAATATAAAAAATCAAACGCAAATGCAAAAAAAACTCCTAAAAAATGGAAACTGCTCTGAAAAGCTGGTTTTTCGGAACACGCCCAAAAGATACGGACTTAATAAAGCACAAAAAAAGAAGCGCAAAAAGGCGCTTCTTTCGTTAATTCTTATGCAGCTCTTTTATTGGAAAGAGATATTGGCGCGGCGGTTAGCCGGCTCACGAACATTATCAGGTGTGGATACGAGAAGCTCATCTTCACCCATACTCTCAATATTGATAATGTCAGCATTTACACCCATCTTAACAAGTGCATCACGTACTGCTGTCGCACGCTTAAATGCAAGGCGCTGGTTGTAATCAGCCGGACCGGAAGTATCCGCATGACCCTGAATGTTGACCTGTGAAGGTGGATTGCTTGCGACCTCATCGGCAACCGCACGGAGAACGTTCATCGCACCGGAGCTTAAATCATAAGCATCCCAGTTAAAGAAGACGAGGTACATCGCTTCTTCAGGCGCCATCGGAGGAGGCTCGTCAGTCGGTACAGGCTGTGGTGCCTGCTGAACCAATCCCTCTAATTCGTTAATCGATTGCATATAAGCGGACTTACATGCCAGAATCTCATTTGTCTGCCAGTTCTCTTCCTGCTGCTCGATCCAGCAATCGAAGTTCACTTGTGCCTTGGCAGCAGTCGCAGGGGCAATCTCTCTTGCGCCAAGGTCAAAGGCAACAACGAGGCGGCCGCGCGCTGCACCCAGTTCCTTGATATGATTCTCATTCAGGTTCCAGTCATTAACCGGCTCGGGCATAACAGTTTCACCGGAAGCGGCCGCAAGACCCTTACGTGCAAAATGCAACGCATCGGGATAGTCGAACATATCGTCCAATTCACGGTTCGCAAAAACCTTATATTCTTCAGCGAGCGCCTGCGTAAACGGGCTACCGACAGGCTGTGCTTCATTCAAAGCATCGACTTCACTGTATGTGTCAAAGACTGTACAGCCACTAAGTGCTAAAGAGCCTGTAATTAAAATTAAGTTACGCAAGGATTTCATTTTTTGCCCCCTAAAAGTGTGTAAGCGAACGCATAAGAGTAATTGTTAGAAAGTTTTCCACTAATTTATTCACGTAGAAACTACCTGAGTAAAATTATTATATCCAGAAAAAACCATTGTAAAGCTTAGTTTATGATTTTTAATCATTTTTTCTGGGTTAAGTTTTCAAAAGCCGTCATTTTTTTGCATTGCACAAAAATATGACACCTGTATACTTTTCAATGTTGGAAGATGAATAAAGTAAAAACACTGTAAGTTAGGGGAAAATCGTGGCTAAGACACTGAATATCAAAAAAATAGCGGTTTTGGCAGAAAACGGCTTCTGTGAACGGGATTACAGCGAATTCACGACAATTATGAAAGAATACGATGCCGATGTCAGGATCATTGCATCCGACAAGGACGTTATAAGGTCGTGGAACGGAAATGACTGGGCCGGTCAATACGCTGTGGACGCAACGCTTCAAACAGTAACACCAAGCAATTATGACTTGCTCGTCATCCCCGGCGGCAGACGAAGCATTAATCACCTAAAACTCGATCAGGGCCTGAATGCCTTCCTCTCCGCATTTATGAATGCGGCAATGCCTGTTATTGTCTACGGCAATGCGTCTGAGCTTCTCGTGGAGTCCGGTCAGGCAAGCGGCCTAGCCTTTGCGGATAAGGCACTGGAGCAGGATATTCCGGCACAAGATATAAGAATTTCTAAAAAACCGTTCAGCCAGAGCAAAAACGTCCTTAGCATCTCCAGATCAGGAGAAAGCGCTCATATAGTACAGGCGTTCCTGCGCGGAGAAGTCAAGAAATCAGATAACGTCGACTTAATTTCGCCTGTAATTTATATCGCCGCTTGATTTAGCACCGCAGCTTGCATAATTTACCTTTGAATTTTTAATTTGCGGGAAGCCGAAAGAATGCGTGCCGAAATTCAAGCAGTTGTGAGCGAGATCAACGACTCACTATCCCTGCTAAGGAGGAATCTTTGACTGGGAAGCCTCCGTCCAGCGTCTTGATGAATTAAATAGCCTTTGCGAAGATCCTGACTTGTGGTCCGATGCCGACAAGGCGCAAAAACTGATGCGCGAAAGAACCCACATCGCGCAAGCCATCGATGCAATCAAGGAAATCGAAACAAGCTTACAGGACAACATAGACCTTCTTGAACTGGCCGAAGCAGAAGAAGACGAAGAAGTAGTGAAAGAAACAGAAGCTGCAATCGCAAAACTTCGTAAATTCGCAGACAAAAAACGTATAGAAAGCCTTCTGAACGGGGAAGCTGACGGAAATGATGCGTACCTTCAGGTTAATGCGGGAGCAGGGGGAACGGAAGCTCAAGACTGGGGAGAAATGCTTCTGCGCATGTATGTGCGGTGGGCTGAACAACGCGGCTACAATGTAGAAGTCCTTGAAAGGAGCGACGGTGATGAGGCCGGTATAAAATCCTGCACCATAAAGCTGAGCGGGCATCAAGCCTATGGCTGGATCAAAACGGAAACGGGTGTACACAGGCTGGTCAGAATTTCACCGTATGACTCCAATGCCCGCCGTCACACGAGCTTTGCGTCTGTGTCCGTCTCGCCCGTTATCGACGATGATATAAAAATAGAAGTCGAGGAAAAGGACCTGCGCATTGATACCTATCGCTCAAGCGGGAAGGGCGGACAGCACGTTAACACCACCGATAGTGCGGTGCGTATCACTCACATCCCGACGGGTATCGTCGCGGCCAGCCAATCGGGCCGTTCCCAGCATCAAAACAAGGCCGAAGCCATGCAAATGTTGAAGGGCAAGCTCTACGAGGCTGAACTGCAGCGCAGAGAAGAGGCGCAAGCAAAGGAACACGGTGAAAAGTCAGATATCGGGTGGGGCCATCAAATTCGCTCTTACGTTCTTCATCCATACCAGATGGTTAAAGATTTGCGCACCTCTGTTGAAACAACAAACTCCCAAGGTGTTCTGGACGGAGATCTGGATGAATTCCTTGAAGCCGCACTGGCTGCCCGTGCCGGTCAATAAGCTTTTATCCACATATTCACACTGATCGTTTTATGGTGTTTTTTCAGCACCTTAAAGCTTTGCCTAATTTTTATTTGTGATTTTTCGGAAAATATGGCTTAATCCAAATGATTTTCAACCACTTAACACAGTTTTTAAACCTTAATTCTGAGCCAAAAGATACGTCTACAATGAAAAGAATAATCACATTTCCGTTTTTGTTCCTGTTTTTCCTGACGCATGGGCCGTCAGGCTGTATGACTCCGGGTGGGGGCCACAACCATCATTATTATGCACAGGCCGCGGAATATCAGGAAGACGGAAGCATATCATCCTTACGAGAACAGATTGAAAGGCTGGAGCGTGAAAACGCTCAGCTTCGAAACTCGATTTACAGTCTGAAAGAAGACGCCTCTGGACCCTTTCAAGATCAAATAGAAGGGCTCACCAGAGAAAATCAGAGATTGCAAAAAGAGCTTGAACAAGCTCTTAAAAAAAAAGCGTAAATCGTGACGCTGAAGTTCATACGCTCCAGCAGGAAAACAAAAAGCTGTTGCGTGAGCTTGCTGAGATCGAAGAAAATATATATCAGAAATTCCAAAATCAGATGTCACAGGTCCTTGATGAAAACGAGGAACTAAAACAGACAAAACTGGAAAACGACCAGCTTACTCAAATCATTGCCTCATTGCGCAGCGACAATATAGAGCTTAAAAATCAGCTTGATGGGTTGAGACATGAAAAACAGAGTTTGACCGGTCAGTTACAAAAGACCCAAAATCAGGCAGAGAACAATTTTCATGAGACCGTTTCAACGCTGAATTCAACAATTTCAGAGCTGAATGAGGAAAACCGTAAACTTGCGAAAACGCTCGCAGAGGTAACATCTAAATCTATTGAGTTAGAAAAAAAGCTGAAGACACAATCAGCTAGTCTTGGAAATAGTGAGGAAGTTCAACGCCTGAACCAAAAACTTGCTGAAACAACCAAGGACTATAATGATCTGGTCGATGCCTATAACGTGCTACAGGAAAGCCGCCCCAAATCGAACAATGCTGATATCGCAACGCTGAAAGAGCAGAATCAGAGCTTGAGAGCAACAATTAGGGCACAAAACGAGGCGCTTCTGGCCTCGGACGACTCGGTTAAATTGTCCAATAAGCTAAAGACAGAGAACGAAAACCTGCGTCTGCAACTCTCCCAAATGAAAAATCTGGGTCGCGGAGACAGTGAGCGTGTCTCGAAACTCGAAAATCAAATCACGTTGATGAATAACGCATTGCAAGCCAAAGACAGACAAATCCAACAGCTCTCACAGGAAAATAGGCAATTGGCGCAAGCGCGGCCCCAAGCATCAGGCGGGTATTCAACGGATAAACAGGCATCTTTAAGAATAAGCGAGCTTGAGCAAGAGATAGAAAAGTCCAAACAGGTCACAATCGAATACAGAAAAAAAATTAAGGAATATCAGGACGAATTGATGGCAATTCAATCCGGCAACAACGGCATCAGTTCCGCCAAGGCAGACTCTTTGGAAGAACAGATCAGGCTCTTAAAGTTACAAAATCAGGAATTGAACGCACGGATCAAACTGCTCTCGGGTAACGCCAATCGCATGTCAGATGAAAGAAGCGATATTGATGCGCCGGCATTGATGCAACAGAACGAATCACCATACACGTCTTTGGGAGCACCGTCAGTGCAAGAGCTGCTTGATCAGGGAATCGAACAAGCCGATGTGCAGTATATTAGGGAAAATTATGAACACTTGAAGCCGATGGCATCCGCAAACGAGAACAATGGCCTGAACGCAGAACAATATGGCGCAGAAGAAGAAATGCTTGATGGCCTAGAGCCAGCAGCAGGTGAAACCGAAGACAATGACAAAGACAAAGACCAGAAAAAACAACCACGTAAAACAAGTAATAAACCAATAAAAGATCAAAACATCGTGCCGGAAATCGAAAATCAGAAAGACCATAAACCTTATGACGAAAATTTCTTTAATTCATAGGCATACAAACAAAACCCAGAAACTATGAAATTCCCGTGTCAAAAGATCAGTAACGCAGATCTACGCTCGAAAGCTTTATGATTTTTTGTCTTTCTTAGATTCTTCCGTATCGGAATAGCTGAAAGGTGTCATCATCTTCATGGTCTTCTCGAACATCTCAAGATTTTGACGCTGCATTTCTTCCAGACTTGAAACGCCTGGGAACATGCCTTCCATGTTGCGCATTCCTTCGAAAGATTTGTTAATTTGCTCACGCATACGCTCTTGGTTCGTTACAAAAACCTGCAATGTCTGGTCGAGATAGGTCGGAACAAAATCCTGAACCTTATCGCCGTAAAAACCTATCAACGTACGAAGGAAGTTTGTTGGCAACAATGTTTCGCCTCGTGATTCCTGATCCACAATAATTTGCGTTAAAACACTGCGGGTAATGTCATTACCGCTCTTGGCATCAACGACGACAAAATCATGCCCTTCCTTAACCATTTCACACAGATCATCCAGTGTAACGTAACTACTGCGCCCTGTGTCATAGAGCCTGCGATTAGCATACTTCTTGATGACGGTAGGACCGTCTTTACCGTTCTTTGACTTGGCCATGTTGCACCTGTCTGTTAAATAAAAAATTGAATGATTAATCCCATTATGCACAAAAATGCTGCAAAAAAAAGCGTAGTATGATGCAAAAAAGTTTTTTTATTGCTGCAATAACGCTAAGTTGGAATGTATGCGAAGAGGACCACACCCGCTACCAATCCATATCGGCATGGCTGCTGCACAAAGCGAAGGGATACAACAGTATGTCGCTATGAACAGCCACGCCCTCACGAACAATGATCTCATAGATATTGTTGCGGGTATCAAAAAGTATCAGGAATGCGCAGACGTCATACCGACCTTGCCTCTCGAAAACATCTGGCAAGAGGGCATCGCATCCCTAATGCGCTTTCCTGATGGCAACCCAGAAGGTTCAGCCGAACGCCGGCCTGTCCTGCTAGTGCCGTCTTTGGTTAATAAGCCACGCATTCTGAATTTGTGCGAAAAGAGGTCACTGGTTGGCTACCTTAATGATCAGGCGCTGGACGCATATTTATTTGATTGGGGGCAGACCACCGAATCCGACGAAGGATACGGCATCGATACCGCAATAAATAAACATCTGATCGGTGCAATAAATCATATCTATAAGACAACAGGACAACCCGTCAGCATGCTCGGATATTGTATGGGGGGAACAATGTCACTTGCTGCAACATTAGCAGCGCAGGCGAAGGTGAATAAGCTTGTGCTTATGGCGACTCCCTGGAATTTTCAGACCTCAACATCTTTGCTCTCAAGTCAGGTGCGGCAATGGGCTCCTTTGGCACTTCCCGTTATAGAAGAAAGAGGGTACCTCCCCGCGGAGTGGACGCAAGCTCTCTTCGCATCCATTGATCTGGACGGCGCAGCAAGGAAGTTCGGAAAGTTCGCAAAAATGGAGCAGAGGTCATCGAAAGAACGGCTCTTTATTGCTGTTGAAGATTGGCTGAACGACGGCATAGATTTAAACGGCAATATTGCAAAAATGTGTATCAGGGAATGGTTCAGTGAAAACGCGCCTTACAACGGAGACTGGCAAATCAACGGTCAAAAAATTGAGATTGAAAATATAGATTGTCCGACCTTGATTGTTGCATCCCGAAAGGACAAGCTGGTTAATTATGAGTCCGCAAAAGCAGTGGCGGAAAAACTAGATACTGCAAAAACAGAAATAATCACACTCGACTGCGGTCATATTAGCCTTATTGCAGGTAAGAACGCGGTCGACCACGTTTGGAAACCTGTGGCCGATTGGTTAAAAAAATAAACGACCCGCAACAATCAAAAAACTTGCAAAGTTTAGCTGCATTGTTACTTTGACATGGAAAATAACCATGAGGACGTTACACATGAGCGCACAAGATCCTATCGTAATTGTTTCAGCCAAAAGAACGGCAATTGGAAACTTGGGAGGAGGGCTGAGCTCACTTCCTGCATCAAAACTCGGCGAGGCTGTGATCAAAGCTGTACTGTCAGACGCAGGTGCAAAAGCCGAAGATGTGGATCAGGTTATCTTGGGGCAAGTCCTGACCGGACTATGCGGCCAAAACCCCGCAAGACAATCCGCGCTAAACGCAGGCATTCCTCAGGAAAGAACCGCTCTAACTATCAATCAGGTTTGCGGCTCCGGTCTTCGCTCTGTCGCACTTGGCGCACAGGCTATCCTTTTAGATGAAAGCGAGATCGTTATTGCAGGGGGACAGGAAAACATGAGCCTCTCACCCCACGCCATCCATATGCGTGACGGCGTAAAGTTTGGAAATGTCGATTTTAAGGACACAATGATAACTGACGGTCTTTGGGATATCTTTAACGACTATCACATGGGCATCACGGCCGAAAATATTGCGGAAAAATACCAGATCACACGTGATGATCAGGACAACTTCGCGGCCACGTCTCAGAACCGCGCCGAAGCGGCGATGTCTGAAGGCAAATTCAAGGCAGAGATTGTTCCAGTCGAATTTCAGAAAAGAAAAGAGACCGTAACGGTTGAGCAAGATGAGTTCCCGCGCGCAGGTGTAACGGCCGAAGGTCTAGGCAAACTGCGCCCCGCCTTCAAGAAAGACGGTAGCGTCACGGCCGGAAACGCATCAGGCATTAATGACGGTGCTGCGGCGGTTTTGCTGATGCGCAAAAGTGAAGCGGAAAAACGCGGCCTGCAGCCAATCGCACAAATAAAATCTTACGCCTCCGCAGGTGTCGACCCCTCTGTTATGGGAACAGGTCCCATCCCGTCATCCAAAAAAGCATTGGAAAAAGCCGGCTGGGACGTTAAGGACCTCGACCTGATCGAATCCAATGAAGCCTTCGCCGCGCAGGCATGCTGCGTGCTAAAGGAAATGGGCTTCGATCCTGAGAAAACAAACGTCAACGGCGGTGCCATCGCGCTCGGCCACCCGATCGGTGCGTCCGGTACGCGTGTCCTCGTCACATTGCTGCACGAAATGGCGCGCCGCGATGTTGAAAAAGGTCTGGCAACACTTTGTATCGGCGGCGGCATGGGAATCGCAATGTGCGTGGAACGCCCGTCTGATCAGGACTGGAAAAAAGTAGCATAAATCACAAAACATATTTTTAAGGAGTTAGGTTCATGGCAAATGTGGCATTGGTCACTGGCGGCACCAGGGGTATTGGGAAAGCCATCTCGAAAGCCCTTTTTGATGACGGGTTTAAAGTTATCGCAAACTATGCAGGCAACGATGAAGCCGCACAGGCATTTAAAGATGAAACAGGATGTGAAACTGTCAAATTTGATGTCTCTAATTTCGAAGAATGTGAGGAGGCAATCAAAAAAATTGAAGCCGAACAAGGCGAAATTCATACGCTTGTCAACAACGCGGGGATTACACGCGATGGAGTACTCCATAAAATGCCCTATGAAAACTGGCAGACAGTGATCGATACTAACTTGACATCATGCTTCAATCTTTGTCGCTTGATTGTTCCGAATATGCGACAGCGTGGAGCGGGGCGCATTATCAATATCTCATCGATTAACGGCCAAAAGGGGCAGTTCGGTCAGGTCAACTATTCTGCTGCAAAAGCAGGAATGCTTGGCTTTACCAAAGCTCTGGCCATGGAATTGGCTGCAAAGGGAATTACTGTGAATGCCATTTGCCCGGGCTACATCGAAACGGATATGACAGCGGATATGAACCAGGACGTCCTTGATTCAATCATCCGTCAAATCCCTGTAACGCGTATGGGCAAGCCCGAAGAAATCGCGGCTCTGGTCTCTTTCCTAACATCAGATCAGGCTGCTTTTATTACCGGTGCAACAATTTCCGCAAACGGTGGACAGTATATGGCCTAATACTAAGGTATGGGGTATACTCCCGACCATGGCAAAAGATACCGTAATACTGGAAAGACGTTTTGTTCCCGCGGGAACAATCATTATGAAAGAGGGTGAGGAGGCCAATTGCGCATACCTCATCCAGTCTGGCTCTGTTGAGGTATATGCAGACCTTGAAGGAAAAGAGGTCGTGTTGGCCGAGCTAGGTGTCGGCGAGATTTGCGGCGAAATGGCACTGGCCAGTGAGGAACCGCGCACTGCGAATGTCCGCGTAAAACAAGACTGTAACCTCATTATCATCGCCCGCCAAACTTTCCTTGATAAGATGAAAAGCAGTGACCCGACAATTCGTGCGGTTGTCGAAATGCTAATCAACAGACTTATCAAAGGGAATACGGCCATAACAACGCATCAGCGCGGAGATGTCACAAGCTTGATTGATCTAACAAACACATTATTGGAAAACTTTGCGCATTCTCTCTCGGACGAAGATAAAAAACTTTTTAAGGACACGGTCCGACCAACATTCAATGAACTTGTTGAAAAACTGGAAAAATTCAGCAAGTAACGGAACACTTCCCTTAGTGCACGCGTTAATATTTCAAAGATTGTATTGATCAAGCACTTGCCGTGTACAACCATTTCTCGCTATATCTTTATGGCGTCAACCTTGCAAAGTTAACATAGGAGCCTTCACATGAAGCGCGCTTTGATTATCATCCCCGCTATATTAATCCTTTTGATCGCCGTTGCATTGATTGCCCCGAGCTTCATCGACTGGAACCAATACAAACCGCAGATACAGGCAAAGGTAAAAGAGACGGCAGGGCTTGATATTGAACTGGCCGGAGACATCGGATTCTCTGTCTTGCCTTCACCCGCCATTCAGATTGAAAAAGTCGCGGTAAAATCTCCTGCAGGCTCAAAAAGCGAAAACGCAATGACATTTGATAGGCTCGACGTGAATGTGGATCTGATCCCGCTTCTGAGCAAGGAAGTTTCTGTCAACTACATTACGCTGATTAAGCCTGAAATTAATCTGGAAATGCTGGCCACTGAAAAACTCAACATTATGACGCCCGAGATCGAGTCTATGATGGGAGATAAAGAACCGGCAGAGGAAGAACAAAAAACATCATCCGCAGGGCCGAATATCTCATTCAACAAAGTCGTCATTAAGGACGGCCTTTTCAATTACTATGATCACAAAACAAAGTCTGAAACCATTGTACGTAATATTAATACAGAACTGGTTGCAAAGTCCGTAAATGGTCCTTTCAGCGCCGACGGCTCCCTATTTTATGCGGGCAATTCTCTCGATTTTGAATTTCAGGCAGATAAATATGACGCCGACACGATGGTTATGAACCCGAAAATCAAACTTGCGCTTCAGCCCGGCGACATAGAGCTAAGTTATTCCGGTGCTATGAATCTAAAAGAAGGATTTGAAGCGCAAGGGCAGATGTCCTTAAACATCGCAAACATAGCAAAAACATTGAAACAAAATAACGTCACCGGAATTAACGGTCTTGATGTCCCGTTGCGCGCTAAAGGCATGCTTTCCGCGAACTCCAATATGGCCGATTACAAGGATTTTGAACTGAATCTGGGCGAATACGGATTTACGGGCTCCGTCGGCGCAAAGTTTGATCCGCTAAAATTTACACTTAAGCTAAAGTCAGATGACACTTTCCCAGTAAGCAGAATTTTACCGGATGTATCAATGTTCAACGCGGCAGCTTTGGACTTAAGTATGGAAGGCGATGCCAAAAAAATTACCCTTAATAAATCGAGCCTGACGCTTGATGAAAATGTCTTTGATTTAACCGCCGATTACAAATATGCCGCTGAAGGAAAGCGGGCGGATGCACGGCTGGGTATTGTTACAAAAAGTCTGGATTATGATGCGTTAATGGCAAAGATTCCCAAATCATCAGCCTCTTCAAGCAGTATCAAAGACTCTTTGAAAATGGCGGCCCTACCGCTTGACCTTGAACTGAGTATCGATGCGAACAAATTCGCCATGATGGGCCAGCAAATGCACGATGCTCATTTTGAGGCAAGGTTTACCGATAATGCCGTAAAAGTCACAAGACTTGATGCTAAAAACTTTGCTTCTGCCTATGTCCGCGCAAATGCAGAGATAAAAAATATCAAAGCTTTGCAAGGTATTACCCTGAATACAGACATCAATGCACAGAGCGCGCAGGAATTGGCAAAGGCACTGGGTGTGGATACCTCTTCCTTGCCCAAGGATTTAGGGAAAGCCAACATCAAAACGGCCTTGAGCGGCTCCGCTGACCTGATGGATATGACAACAAACGTATCGGCCATGAACGGGGAATTGATCGCACAAGGAAAACTTAAAAATCCGCTTTCTGCGCTTGAACTCAGTGATCTGGCACTTCAACTCAAACACAAGAATATGGCCGAGGCACTGCAAGCTTTCACAGGCGCCGCGCAGCAGGATCCAAACTTCAAAAAACCGATGGATGTCTACGCCAAGATAAGTCAGTCGGGGCAGACGTATAAACTCGCCGATGTAAAAGGCGATCTGGCAGGCACGACCATACAGGGCAATGCAACGGTTGATCTCTCTAAAACAAAGCCGATGCTCAAAGGCGATTTGAAATTCGGCAAGATTAATATTGAATCGTCCGTAACCACAAACAACGCCGCACAACAAAGTACGGCGGAACGCTGGTCAAAACAAACGATAGACACATCCGCACTCCATTCCCTCAATGCAGATGTGAATATTTCGGCTGCCTCACTGACATACGGCCCATGGCCTCTGCAGTCACCATCCATGCGCGTTAAACTGAATGAAGGCACGCTGGACATCTCGGGACTTCAGGCGGGCTTGTTTGATGGAAAAATCGGCATGGACGCAACCGTTAAATCCGCCTCAACATCCTCTCAACCAATCAATGTGACAGGTAAGGCAAACCTGAACAATGTTGCGGTATCAAAACTGATTGTCGCACTATCGGGCACACAGCTGATCAAGGCATCCGGAAAGGTGAGTACAGATGCGGAAATAAACGCCACAGGCTCCAGCGCACATGCACTCGTCAATAATCTCGGCGGCAAGGGCACGGTCTCAGGCAATGCCATAGTCCTGAATGGCGTTGATGTTACCCGTTTTGCAAAGGCCCTGTCTTCGGAAACCAAGCCGGGCGACACGGTTCTGGGTGTTTGGAAAGGCACAACCAAAGGCGGCAGCACATCATTCGATACGCTCGATGGAAACTTTGACATTGCAAACGGTATCGTCAACATCCGCAAAATGGATCTCGACGGCCCGAAATCAGCCATCACGACCAAGGGTATTGTGAGCCTGCCGCAATGGACCCTCGATACCAAACACACAATCACGGTCAAGCCTGTCGATGCGGAAACACCTGCAGACGTACCGCCGTTCGAAATGTCCTTCAAGGGGTCTCTAGATAATCCCGCACAAACCTTCGGGCAGGGCGTTCTGCAGGATTATCTGAATCGCAAGATCAACCGTAAGGTCGAGGGCCTGATAAAAGATAAACTCGGCGAAAAACTGGGTATACCTATGGCCAACGATAACAAGCAAAACGATGTCGCTCCAAGCGGCGGAGACGGCGCAGCTGAGCAACCGGCAAAACAGCAGGAAAATCCCAAAGACCTCAAGGATATCGAGCCGGAAGATGTCGTCAAAGATGTCCTGAAAGGGTTATTGCAGTAAGTAACATACCGGACGAAATTTGCTGCTTAAAAAGTCTATGTATAATAATGCTAAACTAATTAACAGTGTAGGTAGTAAAAACATATAGTGATTGGGTATATACTTCTGTGGTATCAAGGGACGACAAATCATATCGCTGGCCTTGAAGAAAAAAGCAGAACCTAACATTAATATGTAGGCATGACCGTTTATGAACGAGCAAGCTGCAAAATCTTCAAGCGCATCAGTAAAGTTAAAGAGTATATCTAATAACGCCATAAAAATAACAACTGATATAGAAATCTGTAAAATATAATTATCTTTGCTATGTTCGATGGGTGAAAAATCAAACATACCTGTAAGCATTGCGAAAACTAAGAAGATCGGAAGCCCACAAAATACAACTAATAAAACAACAAATATTGCGTTACTTAAGGTCTCACCAGATAAAGTTAAAAGCATAAAGCTGTAGGCTGGATTTACTAAGAACCAGAAGCAATACGATCCCTTGAGATAAGGAAAAAAATACTTACCAACAAACAAGTCTCGTTCATATTTCCCCCTAATCATCGCGTATAGCCAACGGCACCACTGGATGGAAACAAGAAGGCAAGAAAAAACCAAAAAAGGAAATATCAATAGCTGATGCGTTGGAGCTATGTCAGGTGTGATATAGACATATAAAGAAGAAATTTTACCAAAAACAATTAAGGTAAAATTATAGACAGCAATTAATAAAATTATAGAAATAGGGAATTTGAACGAATAAAGATGTTTCTTTGTTTGAACCCATACCTGATTATCAAGGTTCATGAGTTTCTAGCCTTTTGAATATCACGCAAAACAAAAATCCGGATCGCGCTGGAGAGGTTGTCGTGCTGCCCTTCCGTCTGCATGTTTTCATCAATCTCTGAGATCAGGCTGTTCAGGCTTTGCCCGCGTGACTTTGCGATTTCCTTAAGCGCATCCCAGAACTCATCCTCCAGTGAAACGCTGCTCGGATGTCCTGAAATCTTGACGGAATGTTTTTTCATCAGGGCATCTCACGGTCAAAAACCATAACCGTATGGTGCGGATCAAGCGGGAAGGAATCCCTAAAACTCATGTCCCATCCCAAAGCCTCGATCCGTTCTTTCCAGCCCTCGGCCGTATCATAATTCCCCGGCAACTCGGTATCATGCGAAGCGGGGTCCTGCAGCAACCGGTGAAACAGATACTCATGCATGAACTGCATCTCGCGGTCGAACGCAACATCCTCGGGCGTTGACCCGACAGTCGTATTCTCGACAATCACAAGTCTCGTCGCACCTTTCTCCGTCACATCCCAGATAATATCGTCGGCACGCTCTGGTGTTTCATGGTGCAAAACATTATTCAGCACAGCCACATTAAACGGCTCGATCACGCCCGCAGTATCTTCCGCCTCAATAACATGAAAGCGTGTCTTATCCTGCCTTAACGGTTCGTTATGGCGCGAAACATTTAGAACGGACGTGGTCTCCTGTGGTAAATCTCCAAGCTGTAACAAAACCTGCCCCGAAAACGCACCGGCACGCCGCTCCAGTGCCTCGGCAAAAGTTTCGGCTAGATTTGAATTCCTGCGAAAGTGTGAACTGGCAGGCGCAGCTTTGAATTGTTCATAGACTTCGTGCTCGATCTCGCGCAGCGGTGTATCCCCGTCTTCCAGAGCACTCATAATCTCATCGGCAAGCGCAGTCGAATCCTCTAATGACATACCAAAGCGCTTAAGTGTCACGGCATAATCATCACGGACTGCTTCGCGAAGAGCAGGAGAAGATAAATTCTCCCTGATACGGTCATGGATGGTCTGGTAATCGTTCTCTTTCATAAAAACTTACCCTAAAATTAGAATTTCAGGATAAACCTTCATGGGATAAAAGCGCAACAAAAGCGTTTTAGTCACGGGGCTTGATCATCTCAATCGGCTTAACCCAATCCGCAAACTGCTCTTCGCTCAACAGCCCAAGCGCAATCGCAGCATCTTTCAGGGATGTCCCTTCCTGATGTGCTTTTTTTGCAATCTTCGCCGCATTATCATAGCCGATATGCGGGTTCAATGCCGTCACAAGCATAAGACTTTCATTCATCAGCTTTTCGATCTTCTCTTCATTCGCCTGAATGCCGACAACACAGTTATCGGTAAAGCTGTTTGCACCGTCAGCAATCAAACGGATAGACTGCAAAACATTGTAAATCATTACGGGCTTGAACACGTTCAATTCGAAATGTCCGTTAGACCCCGCAACAGTAACCGCAACATGGTTGCCCATAACTTGCGCACAAACCATCGTCAAAGCCTCACACTGTGTCGGGTTGACCTTGCCGGGCATGATGGATGACCCCGGCTCGTTTTCGGGAAGGCTTAACTCACCGAGGCCGCAACGCGGACCGGAACCTAGAAGACGAATGTCATTTGCGATTTTCATGAGAGACGTCGCAAGAACATTAAGCGCTCCCGAAGCTTCCACCAGCGCATCATGCGCGGCCAGAGCCTCGAATTTGTTTTCCGCCGTGACAAAAGGCAGATCCGTAATTTTTGCCACATTCTCGGCAAATTTCTCGGCAAAACCTGTCTTGGAATTAATACCCGTACCAACGGCCGTTCCGCCTTGCGCAAGCTGTAACAAACGCGGCAAAGTGGCCTTAACACGTTCGATGCCGTATTCAATCTGCTTGGCATAACCCGAAAACTCCTGACCAAGTGTCAGCGGTGTCGCATCCTGCAAGTGTGTTCGCCCAATCTTCACAATATCCTTGTAATCATTGGCCTTTTTATCCAGCGCAGAATGAAGATGCTGCAGGGCAGGGATCAACTCGTGATGAAGTTGCTCGACCGCCGAAATATGCATGGCCGTCGGGAACGTATCATTAGAGGACTGCCCCATATTAACATGATCATTGGGGTGAACGGGAGACTTGCTTCCAATCTCACCGCCCAGAATTTCAATCGCACGGTTCGCAATGACTTCATTGGCATTCATATTGCTCTGTGTACCTGAGCCTGTCTGCCAGACAACCAGCGGAAATTCATCTGCCAAAGTGCCTTCGATAATTTCATCCGCGGCAGAAACCATCGCTTCACCAAGCTTTTTATCCAAAACGCCAAGCTGCATATTCGTCAAAGCCGCTGACTTCTTTTGAATACCGAGCGCACGAACGAGAGGCGCAGGCATCTTTTCTCCGCCGATCTTAAAATTACCCAAAGAACGCTGTGTCTGTGCGCCCCAATAGCGGTTTGCAGGAACTTCCAGCGGACCGAAAGAATCGGTTTCGGTGCGTGTCTCGCCGTTATCGCCGGAGAGAGCGGCTGCTGCTTCAGTCATCGGTTTTTTCCTCCAGAATTGTCACATGACCCATTTTACGTCCTTCTCGGACATCTTGCTTGCCGTACAAATGAACGCAAGCGTTTTTTTGATGAAAATATTCTTCGATATCGTTGACTTGATCGCCGATCAGATTGAGCATCATCACATCGGAATGACGAGCGGCACTTCCGACAGGCAGACCACAAACCGTGCGCACATGCTGCTCGAATTGGGAAACAGCACACCCATCAATGGTCCAGTGTCCCGAATTATGCGTGCGCGGCGCAATTTCATTCGCCAGCAAACGTCCGTTTCGCGTGACAAAAAATTCTAGTGTCAAAACACCGACCAAGCCGACCGATTCAGCCAGATTTTTTGTAAGTTGGAAGGCACGCACGCTGATTTCTTTATTATGAGGCGTCGGAACCGTTGTTTTGTGCAGAATATGGTTGTGATGTTCGTTTAACATCGGCCCATAAACCGCCATTTTAGCATATTTATCACGAGCCACAACCACGGAGATTTCATCAACAAAATTCACGCAGTCTTCCATGATAATCGATTGATCCTTGGTCTTTTCAAGGAACTCATGGATTTTGCCCTCACCCGCAAGATCTTGGTCAGAGCCGAAAATTTGTCCTTTGCCGTCATATCCGAAACGCGTTGTCTTCAAAACAAAAGACTGACTGCGCCATTGCTCAAGCAAATGCTGAATATCTGAAATATCTTTGATTTCACCCCAACGTGCCGTTTCGATTCCGATCTCATTCAAAAAAGATTTTTCTTTGATCCTGTCCTGAGATACTTCAAGCAGCTTCTTTTCCGGATAAACCGAATTAGGCTTAATAGAATTCAGGTAATCAACAGTATCGACGGGAATATTTTCGAACTCGTAGCTGATAATATCTGTTGCATCTGAAAAAGTTTTTAAAGCTTTTTTGTCATCATATGGCGCGTTAATGGTCTTGTACGCAACATGGGAAGCTGGGGAGTCCTCTTCTGGGCAGAAAATAATAGTCCTGATACCGAGCTGTGCCGCAGCCATGGCGCTCATGCGACCCAGTTGCCCCCCTCCAAGAATGCCCAGTATTTTGATGTTCATATCAGGATCGTAAGTTCCGGTTGTGCCCGCGTTTAGTTTAAGTATCCGTTGGGATTTCCGCCACCGCGTTGGTCTGCGATTCACGGTATGATTTTAGCTTTTCTGTGACATTAGCATCTGACAGCCCGACAATCGAGCCCGCCAGCAAACCTGCATTTTTTGCACCCGCATCACCTATGGCCAAAGTTCCGACGGGAACGCCGCCCGGCATCTGCGCAATAGAAAGAAGGCTGTCCATACCCTTAAGGGCCTTGCTCTTCACAGGAACACCGAGAACAGGAAGATGCGTAAGGCTTGCCACCATCCCCGGAAGGTGCGCTGCGCCACCTGCACCTGCAATGATAACTTTAATGCCGCGTGCCTCAGCGGTCTTGGCATATTCAAACATACGTTCGGGCGTTCTATGGGCTGACACAATACGACATTCATGCGCAATGCCAAGGTCATGAAGAACCTTGTGGGCATGCTTCATAGTGTCCCAATCACTCTGGGAACCCATAATAATGCCAACAACAGGATTTTCGTCTGTATAAGTCACAAACGGGTTATAACAAAGAGGGCGGAAAAATCAACGGCAATCAGGCAATAATGTCATCAATAAGATCACTTTCGACCTTTTGAATCATGTCCTTGAGCCACAATTTCTTCTTTTTAAGCTGCTGGAGGTGAAGAAGATTCACTGGCTTATCGCCATCAGTCGCACGCTCGATCAATTCATCAAGCGCCTTGTGCTCGCCTTTGTATTCAGCAAGTTTTAACCGGAGTTCTTCTTGATCTTCCATGAGTGAAAAATCGTACATTTTCTATATCACGTCAAAAAATAAATATATCATATAATGCTATGATTAGTAACATAAATTCTGGAAAATTACAAAGGAAATCCACTGAAATCCGCACTCACAAACCTATTCACTAAAATGGATTTATCTTTATACTGTATCCGTCAAAACCAAACTCAAAAATCCCGAAAATGTTAGGAATATAATGTCAAAAAAAATTGCCATATTTACAAGCGGTGGAGACTGCGCAGGGCTAAACGCCGTAATGAGAGCCGTTATTTTGCGTGCGCACAACCTTGGCTGGGAGGTAATAGGGATAGAGAACGGAACAGCAGGCTTACTCGAAGACCCGCCCAACTACCGTTTACTAAGACCCGAGGACTTCGACGGAACCGTCATGCGCCAGGGGGGAACCGTCCTCGGTACGACCAATTCGCGTAATCCGTTTGAATATCCTATGGATGATGGCTCGACCAAAGACCGTTCTGACGAACTGATAGCGGCCTTCAAAGCGCTCGAAATTGACTATATCATCGGAATTGGCGGTGACGGCAGTTTCCGAATTCTAAACCGTCTGATGAGTAAGGGTGGGCTGGACTTTGTCGGTATACCGAAAACAATCGACAATGACCTTCAAATGACAGACTTCGCCGTCGGATTCGATACGGCCGTTACGGTAGCAACTGAGGCCTTGGACCGCCTACAACCGACAGCCGCCAGCCATGACAGAATTATGGTTCTGGAAGTGATGGGACGCGACGCAGGGCATATCGCCTTAACAGCCGGGATTGCAGGAGGCGCGGATGTTATCCTCATCCCTGAAATTCCATATACAATCGACAATATTGCGGCCAAAATCTCACGCGTGAAAGAAGAGGGCAGAAATTTTGCCCTTGTTATGGTTTCTGAGGCGGTCAAAACACCCGATGGAGACAAACTCGAAGTTGTTTATCACGGTGGAGAAACACGGTATGGCGGTATAGGGGACTATCTCTGCGCTAAATTGGCCGATGCAACGAGCTCGGAAACGCGTGTTACCGTACTTGGGCACGTGCAGCGCGGCGCCAGCCCGACTTATAACGACCGCCTTTTGGCCTCAGCGCTGGGCGTAAAGGCTGTAGACCTGCTGAATGAGCAAAAATTCGGGCGTATGGTCGCGTGGCAGAATAACAGCATCGTCGATGTGCCTATTGAAGATGCGATCAAGGAGTGCAGGGAGGTCAGTCAGGACAGCCTCTTGGTACATACGGCAAGATCGCTGGGCGTTTCATTCGGCGATAATTAGAAAAAAATCCTAATTACGGCTTAGTCTTGCAGCCTGAATTATGATAATCTGTGTAAAGCGTTGAGAATAAAGTTTTTTGATGCTTGCAGCCTCTCGCCGCTGAGGATAAACTTCTCGAACTATATTAAGGAAGTTTATACCCAACACTGCTTTGAAAGGGCATAGAATTTAAATGCTATACGTACAACAATCCCTCGGACCCGACGAAGAACTCGTACACATTGGACAATTTCACTGGATGTACACCGTTAATGCCTTCTTTTCGATCCTCTGGGGTTTGATTCTTGGAGTAATAATTATTGTTGGGGCAATCTACCTTTACAAGACGGTATGGCCCGAAGAAATACAAGGGACAAGCTTCTTACAAGCAATCCTGCAGCTTCATCCCGGTATCCGTATCGCCGCGTTCATGGTGTTTATTTTTGGTCTTCTGAAATTTGCGCACATGATGGTGATTAAGGCCACAACGGAAATTGCGATTACAAACACACGGTTGATTTTTAAACGCGGGCTTGTCGCACGTCAGGTCGGTGAAATCAACATCGACCGTATTGAGGGTGTAAATGTTCTTCAGACAATCATGGGAAGGATTTTCAATTACGGACGTATTATGGTCCGCGGTATGGGTGTTGGCGAGGTCGTCCTGCCGCCGATTGAAGATCCGATTTCCTTCAGACGAGCGATAGAAAAGGCAAAATCGTTATGAGTACAGAGTCCACAAGTTCCACGCCGAAAACACCTTCAGGGTCTTCGGGAAAGACAAAAAAAACGTTCCAGGATATGGAACTGGAAAGAATGCTGGTCAAGGATGAAAGCGTCATACTTCAGGCCGTCCTTCACAACGCTATTTACTGGAAATCTATTGCCGTCTTGCTGATCTCTATCCTGTTTTTCGTTTTTATTGCAACACCCCTCGGAATTCTTCTATTTGTCGTGGGCGTGATCATGCTCATCCTTGCAATTATAACAAAACACTACCTCTTGCTGGCTATAACAAATAAGCGTGTTCTCGCGCGTTACGGCCTCTTGCAAATGGATGTCGTCGATATCCGCTTTAGCAAGATTGAAAGCATAGACCTCGAAAGAATGCTGCCTGGACATATCTTCGGCTACGCCAGCGTTGTTGTTATGGGGACGGGTCAGCGTTACATGCGCATTCCTTACATTGCGAATGCCGAGGCATTCCGCCGTTATCATAACGAAATTACACTCGCTGATGAAGGCGTAGATGAGGAAGATATTGATGATCTTCACGATAACGCTATTGGCAAAGAGCCTGCACGAACGCGCGAAAAGCCTACAAAAAGCAAGAAAGCCAAATAAGTTTATCCCTTGATTAGTAAAATTTGTGCTCTGCAAAGTGGCGCGGCAGTGTAATCCTTCTATTTTTCAACAGTATAGGCTTGTTTTTAATACCAAAACATTCTATCGGTAATTCTATGTTTGACAAAAAAAAATCACATAAGAAAACCTCCGACGGCACACAGTGGGACAAGGACAAATTAGTCAGCCGCTACGTGACCGAAGGCCCTAAATCGGCACCTCACCGTTCCTATTATTATGCGATGGGGATGACGGAAGAACAAATCCACCAGCCTTTGGTCGGTGTTGCAACATGCTGGAACGAAGCCGCGCCTTGTAATATAGCGCTGAGCCGTCAGGCACAATCTGTGAAAAAGGGCGTGGACATTGCGGGCGCCACACCGCGTGAATTCACAACCATCACCGTCACGGACGGGATCGCAATGGGGCATGAAGGCATGCGCTCCTCGCTCGTATCCCGCGAAGTGATCGCCGACTCCGTCGAACTAACCATGCGTGGACATTGCTATGATGCGCTGGTCGGCCTCGCCGGATGTGATAAATCGCTTCCCGGTATGATGATGGTCATGATCCGCCTGAACGTGCCGAGCGTATTTATGTATGGCGGTACAATCCTGCCCGGAAAATTCCGCGGAAAAGATGTTGATGTCGTAAATGTTTTTGAAGCCGTTGGGCAACACGCCGCGGGGACGATGTCCGACGAAGATTTGCACGAACTCGAGTGTGTCGCGTGTCCGTCCGCTGGTGCTTGCGGAGGACAGTTTACGGCCAACACAATGGCGTGTGTGAGCGAGGCAATAGGCTTGGCTTTGCCGAATTCTGCAGGCGCACCCGCGCCGTATGAAAGCCGTGATGAATATGCAAAAGCGTCCGGCGAAGCGGTTGTAGAATTGATCCGTAATGGCGGCCCGCTGCCGCGTGATATCGTAACACGAAAGAGCCTCGAAAATGCAGCCGCTATTGTCGCCGCAACGGGCGGCTCGACAAACGCAGCACTGCATTTACCTGCTATGGCACACGAAGCGGGAATTGATTTTAACCTATTCCATGTTGCCGAAATCTTCAAAAAAACACCGTACATTGCGAACCTGCGTCCCGGCGGTAAGTACGTTGCTAAAGATCTTTTTGATGTCGGCGGTGTAGGTATTGTCATCAAGGAATTGCTGGACAACGGTCATATTCATGGTGACTGCATTACCGTGACCGGAAAAACGCTGGAAGAAAACCTCAAAGATGTGAAATTCCCCGAAAATCAGGACGTTGTATACCAAGTCAAGAAACCTATTTACCCGACAGGCGGCGTTGTTGGTCTTAAGGGAAATCTGGCACCCGAAGGAGCAATCGTGAAGATTGCGGGCCTTGAGGATTTGGTCTTTGAAGGGCCGGCACGTGTGTTCGATGGTGAGGACGCATGTTTCCAAGCCGTCCAAAACAAGGAATACGAAGAGGGCGATGTGATTGTCCTGCGCTATGAAGGCCCGAAGGGTGGCCCCGGAATGAAGGAAATGCTCTCCACCACCGCAGCGCTGTATGGACAGGGCATGGGCGGCAAAGTTGCCCTGATCACGGACGGTCGCTTCTCCGGCGGAACACGCGGCTTTTGTATCGGCCATGTTGGCCCGGAAGCCGCAGTTGGAGGGCCCATTGGTCTGATTGAAAACGGAGATATCATACGTATTGATGCAACTGACGGATCCCTTAGCGTAAACCTGACAGATGAAGAGCTGGAAGAACGCCGTAAAAAGTGGAAACCGCGCAAAAATAATTACAATTCCGGTGCGCTTTGGAAGTTTGCCCAAACAGTCGGCTCTGCGCGTGACGGGGCGGTAACACATCCTGGGGCAAAGGAAGAAACACACACATTTGTGGACTTGTAAGGCTATAAGTAGAATAAAAAGCCCGATTTAAAGCCATTTTAAGTTTTTTCCATAAAAATATTGATGGCTGGAGGCTTATGCTATACTGTCCTGTGATCAAAGGACAATTAGGCAAGTATAAGCTATAAGTAAGGGCAGAAATGATGGTTTTCGGGGTAATCACCGATCTTAAAAAAACGCTACCGTTATTGTTATTCTCAGCGTGTATTTTGCTGGGCGGCTTGGCGCACACAAACGCTGAAACATTAAAACACGAGATTGGCGTCTACGAGGGCGAATACAACGTCGAGAAAGACCGCTCGTCTCTTTCTCAACCTTTATCACTTTTCGATCATAGGGCAATCGAGCAATTTTACCTAAAAAGAGAAGGTCAGCCTTATTGGTTGAAACGCAACCGCCTTACACAACAGGCCGTTGACCTGATAGAAACTCTTGAAAACTCATGGCAGCACGGCCTGAACCCGAATACATATTATGTTCAGGAAATATATACGGTTTTTGGCGATAAAAGGCTTCGCAGGGGCACACGTATTCCTTTGGACAGCGATCTGATAATGAACGTGGAAATTATACTCACGGACGCCTATCTGCGATATGCGCATGATTTGAGCGGCATGCGCCCGGATGTACGGAATCTGGCTCTTGATGCCAATCACTGGAGACAAGCCCTTCCGTCCGAAACACTATTATCCATATTAAATGAAGATGCTGATTTCGACGATATTAAGTATTCGATAGAGCCGCAGGGAAATACCTATAAAGCCTTGCAAAAGGAACTAACGCTTCTGGTTGAAAGCCTTCAGGAACAACCGGAATATGAAAAAATAAAAATCAATCTTGATGGAGTTATCGCTCCCGGTCAGTCGCACAGAAAAGTACCCTTACTTCGCACCCGTCTGGGCTTGTCCCAGCCGGAAAGCGAGCAGGCTCAGTACATGTATGACGAGGCGCTGCAATCCGCTGTGCTGAAATTCCAGTACAATAACGGCCTGAAAACCGATGGAATTATAGGCTCCAAAACGCTGTATATTTTGAACCAAAGCCAGCAGGACAAAATCCTCCAACTCATTGCTAATCTGGAACGTCTGAGATGGATGCCGGATATTCAAGCCAAGAAAATGGTGTTGGTGAATCTGCCATCCGCAACATTATGGGCGATTAGAGACGGTCAGGTGGAATTTGAAATGCCTGTCATTATTGGCCGCCCGAAAAGGGAAACCTTGACGTTTCGCGCCGATATTGTAGGCGTAAGACTAAATCCGAACTGGACCGTTCCGCCAACAATCAAAAAAGAAGACATCCTGCCAAAGCTAATCGAGGACCCCGGTTATCTGATTGATAAAGGTATGGAAGTCTACGATGGCTATGGCCGTGATTCTCAATCGCTTGATCCCATGGCAATCGATTGGGCCGCACTAACGCCGGAGGAGTTTCACGCTTTAAGAATGGTACAGATACCCGGAGCGACGAACCCGCTAGGGCAAATTAGGATACTGATGCCGAACCGACACAACATTTATTTGCACGATACGAATGACCGCAAGCTGTTTTACCGTTCTGACCGCGCACAATCTTCCGGCTGCATCCGCATGGAGGAGCCGCAAAAAATGGCAAACTTTATTCTGGAAGAGCGTAGCACGTGGAAGCCGGAATACCTGCCGAAAATTCTGGCGGAAAAAGAGACAAAAGACCTGATGACCGATATCAAAATACCTGTCCAGTTACTATACAATACTGTCTGGACTGATGCCGAAGGCAAAGTCGTTTACGGAGAAGATATCTACGGACGTGATTCAAAATTGATTAAAGAGCTATCAAAAGTTAACGGTATTTTTATTCCGTTTTCAGATAATGAGATGATTGCGAATGCAGCGAACTAACGAATCCTTCGCGTAATAATACGCCTCTCTCGTGTACTTTTTTAGAAATTTTCTTTACTGAAAAATGATATTCCGTTAGTAATAAACCTCACTCGCACAGATAGTTCCATAAAACGATAATATTTTGACAAAGAGGTTAGCAATGCTTTTGGATTCATCTGCTAAAGACGAAACAGAACAAAGACTTACCGTCGGTAGAAGAGACCTTTTGAAAATGGGTCTTGGAACACTTTGTGCGTCTGTTTTACCATTTTTACCTGCAAAAACTGCACTGGCGTCCAACCGATTCAGCTCTTGGAAAGTGTCTTTCAGACACGCCCACACCGGCGAAAGCTTTTCAGGCGTCTACCGCGTAGGTGATAAATACCTGCCCGAAGCGTTCGAACGTCTAAACTATGTGTTGCGTGACTTCCGCACCGATGAGGTTTTCCCTATGGACCCGCGTGTGATTGATATTCTCGCAATAATACATAAGAAAATCGGCGCGACCGAGCCGTATCAGGTTCTTTCCGGCTACCGCAGCCCGAAAACAAACAGCATGCTTCGAAATGCAAGCACGGGCGTCGCGAAAAACTCGTTCCATATGTACGGTCAGGCTATTGATATTCGTATTCCCGGCAAAAGCACAAAAAAATTGCGAAACGTAGCGTCAAGTCTGAGAGCCGGCGGTGTGGGTTATTATCCACGTTCAAGCTTCGTGCACGTTGATACCGGAAAAGTAAGAAGCTGGTAAAATCAGCTTTTTTTATGGTATACCCTCAGGGCCTTTTCGAAAGGCCCTGTTTCATTTTTGAGTAGGCATTAAATTGAGGGACTGATCGTGATTATTTTGGGTCTGGGAGCAAATTTACCCGGCAAATATATATCACCTGAGGATGCGCTGAAGGCCAGTGCCGACGCTTTGTCGTCGATCAGGGAAATCAGGCTGCTTAAGGCATCATCCGTTTGGCTGTCGGCGCCCGTACCGATTTCAGACCAGCCGTGGTACGCCAACGCCGTCTGTACAATTGAAACCCGTTTAAAGCCGAAAGAATTGTTGGAGATGCTTCATAATACGGAAGCCTCTTTCGGCCGCATCCGTTCAACCAAAAACGCACCCCGCGAGTTGGATATTGATCTGCTTGCCTATAATGAGCAAACCAGCAACGAACGCCCTCAAATTCCGCACCCGCGAATGCATCAGCGGGCCTTTGTTCTCTACCCGTTGCAGGAAATTGCCCCGAACTGGAGACATCCTGTGTTGAAGCAAAGCGTCTCGGAGCTAATAGAAAAAATACCGGCAGGACAAGAGATCAGGAAATCCGGCCCTCTACTCAAAACCCAAGAGACCGCCGCATGAGCCGAACATCTCCTGATTTGGCAAAAATGATAGAAAACAAGCCCCTCATCATGGGGGTCGTCAATGTCACGCCCGATAGTTTTTCAGATGGCGGAGATTACTATTCCCCTGAAAACGCAATAAAACATGGCCTACAACTGTTGGAGCAGGGCGCGGATATAATCGATATCGGCGGTGAATCCACCCGACCCGGTGCAGAAACTGTACCTGTAGACGAAGAAATCAGGCGCATTCTCCCCGTGATCCAAGGTTTGTCTAACAAGTCGGAGTTCATATCCATTGATACCCGTAACGCCGCAACGATGGATGCCGCCCTCAAAGCAGGAGCGAATATCATTAACGATGTAACGGCGCTAACCCATGATCCTGCGAGCATGGATGTAGCGGCAAGACATGATATGCCTGTGTGTCTGATGCACAGCAAAGGCAACCCCAAGACAATGCAAAAAGCACCGACTTACGCAAATGTCGTGGATGAAGTCTTGGCGTACCTGAAAGAGCGCATTGAGGAATGCGTCAATGCAGGCATAAAGTCAGAAAATATTATAGTCGATCCGGGCATAGGATTCGGCAAAACCGTCCACCATAATCTGGCGCTTCTGAAAAATCTCAAAGAGTTTGAATCTCTTGGCTACCCGATCCTGTTAGGGACATCGCGGAAAAGTTTTATACCGAAAGTCTCTGAAGACAACAGCACATCCGAGCAGCGCATCGGCGGCTCATTATCTTCTGTGATTTGGGGATACGAACAAGGTGTAAGACTGTTTAGAGTGCACGATGTTTTTGAAACCGCGCAGGCATTGAAAATCTACAGCGCCATAAAGTCAGCCTAGCCAATCCCCAAAAGCCTCTCAGAGGCAACTACGCGCTCTCAGCCTGCAGTTCTTCGTGATAGACGAAACTTTGCTCGCGCACGACCGCAGAGCCATCAGTTGTCTCATCCAGATGATAACTCCAAACCTTGAACGGAAAAACTCTGCTCTCAGGATTTGGAATGAATTCGTACAAGTGGCAGTTGCGAAAAACACCCGGCGTATTCAACCCGAACATCTTGCCAAGACCACGAAAAACGCCGCCATGAGAAACGATCATCACAGGCGCATCATAACTCTCCAATGCGTTGGTCTTCCCACGCTTAAGCCTCGCACAAAACTCTTTAAATGTTTCACCATTCGGCGGATCCTGCCAGCCACGCAACATCGGGCGGCAAATTTCATAGGGCTGTCCTTCCCAGTCTCCTGCATGGAGTTCACCTAGATCTTCATCCTCATATTGCGGCACGCTTAATGCCTCGTTCAGGATTGTCGCCGTGTCACGCGCGCGGGAAAGGTGGCTATGAACAATGACCTTCGGCTTAACCTCTAGCTGTTTAAGAATAGCGCGTGCCGTTCTTGCTTGTGAGCGGCCCGTATCGTTCAACGGTGAGTCATTACTGCCCGCCATAATTTGAGAGGCATTTGCCTCTGTTTCACCATGGCGGATCATATAGAAATGTTTTGCTGGTATCATGATATCTGTCTGTTATTACGCGTTCTAAACCGAATTACCCAATAACAACAGATTGGCGCATATCACGCAAACATGCAACGATGCTCTGCGCCGCAAGAACGGAACTCTTCGGGTTTGCGGGATCAGGCATATTCTCAATTCGGGCTTTCAATGTGCTATATTCAGTAGAAACCGTAATCTCGTGCGCGTTACTCGTAACAGCCGGATCCGCCCAGATTTCCACCATGGTTTTTTCACCACCAATACCGGCAAGACTCAGTGTCGCCGCAACATTCACATTGGCCGGAAAACCTTTTGCCGCTTCTAGTGCATTCCCATTAAAGAGCAGCGTTTTATCCTGAATGTTCTCAAGGTTAATCCCCTCATCGACAATAAACGGTGCGCCTGCAAATCCTTTGGGCGGCTTGGTTGAAGCAATTTGCGCGGACTTAATCCCCATTTCGCGCATGGCTTTTACACCATCCAGTCCGCCCAATGCACCCGATGGAACAAAAATCCGTGTTCCTGCTTTTCTGCGCCCATCCAGTATCTCTGGTGTAAGGAGGAGGGCAGCACTGCTAATAACCACCATATCTTTGCCAAACCGAAAAGCTTCATCCGCTAATTCTTGTACCAGACGAGCAGGCAGACATTCGACAATTAGATCTGAGCGTTCAGCGAGTTCCGCAAAAGAAACATTCGGAACATCGTAACTCGGAACGTCCCGTTTATCAGAGATACAATCGAGCAATAACCCCTCAATACCATCACCTGTTGTCAACGCCTTGCAAACGGCTTGACCGATCGCGCCGATACCCGCAACTCCGATTTTTATACTCATAGGCTGAAAACCTTTTTTACTGGAACTCACGTTCACACTGGCATTTTGCCGAAAAATAAAGATACTTAATATGCATGGAACACTGGCAGGATCAAGGAATCATATTAAGCGCACGCCGCCACGGTGAAAACGGGGCGATCGTCTCGCTCCTGACCGAGCAATATGGACGGCGCGCCGGCTTCATGCACGCGGCATTTTCCTCAAAGAATCGCGGGACTCTTGAAATCGGAAACTTGGTTGACGCAAACTGGAAAGCACGATTAGAGGAAAACCTTGGCACGATTAAGCTTGAGCTAAAGCGAAACTCATCCGCTGGATTCATGGCCGACCCGATGCGACTAGCTGCACTACAGGCGGCATGCTCCCTCTGTGATCAGGGATTGCCCGAACGCGAGGGACATGCGGGATTATTCCACGGCTTCACGGCGTTGCTTGAGACATTCAATTCCGATGTCTGGGGCGCTGCTTACGTGATGTGGGAAATTGCCTTGCTAAAGGAAATGGGCTTCTCGCTAGACCTCAGCGAGTGTGCGGCGGGGGGTGACCCGAGGATGCTGGCATATGTCAGCCCCAAGACCGGACGCGCCGTCAGCTATGAGGCAGGACAACCTTATAAGGAAAAACTTCTGGAACTCCCTGCCTTCCTAAAGCCAAACAGTGGCCCCGCCGAAGAGGAAGATGTCCTGATGGGTCTCGTGATGACGGGATATTTCCTTGAACACTGGGCATTTGCCCATCATTCGCACGGAATTCCCGAGGCAAGACGCAGGTTACACTTGCGTTTTCACGAACGTTTTGAGAAAACTGATGCCTTGGCATCATAAAGAGAATGATTGCAATAACACCGACAGAGTAGAACTGAATTCACATGGCAAACGACAACAGCACCGCATTCGCAAACGAAGTTATTGATCAGCCGCTGGGCGATATCCTCTCCGAGAGATATCTTTCCTATGCGCTCTCGACGATCAAGAGCCGTTCTCTGCCAGATGTCCGAGACGGCCTGAAACCCGTACACCGACGTTTGCTTTATGCGATGTATCTCTTACGCCTGCGCCCCGGCGAAAAACCCGTCAAATCTTCACGTGTGGTCGGTGACACGATGGGTAAATTCCACCCGCACGGCGATGCCGCAATTTACGACACAATGGTAAGAGTCGCCCAAGACTTTGCACAGCGCTATCCGCTGGTCGAGGGGCAGGGGAACTTCGGGAACATCGACGGAGATAACGCGGCGGCCATGCGTTACACAGAGGCTCGCCTGACCGAAGTCGCCATGATGCTGCTGGATGGAATCAATGAAAACTGTGTCGATTTCCGCCCGACCTATGACGGCTCGAACGAGGAGCCTGTCGTCCTGCCGGGTGGCTTCCCGAACCTGCTCGCGAACGGTTCAACGGGGATCGCCGTCGGTATGGCCACCAACATCCCGCCACACAACGTCGCCGAACTGTGTGAAGCCATGGAACTCATGCTCGAAAAAGACCCCACGATTGCTGAATTAGTGGACATTGTGCGCGGTCCCGACATGCCGACAGGCGGTATTCTGGTCGAGAAAAAAGAAGACGTCATTCAGGCTTACGAAACCGGACGCGGCGCATTCAGAATTCGCGCAAAATGGAATCGGGAAGATTTAAAACAGGGGCAATATCAAATCGTTGTCACTGAAATTCCGTATCTGGTTCAAAAATCAAAACTGATCGAACGCATTGCCGACTTGATCAACACGAAAAAAATCCCGATGCTCGATGATGTTCAGGACGAAAGCGCCGAAGACATTCGCCTGATCCTTGTTCCCAAAAACAGAAATGTCGAGCCGGAACTCCTCATGGAAGCGCTCTTCCGTAATTGTGATCTGGAAACGCGTTTTAACATGAACCTCAACGTGCTTGAGGGCGGCGTCGTACCGAAAGTGATGAACCTCAAGGAAGCCTTGCAGAACTGGATGAACCACCAGCAGGAAGTCCTCGTTCGCCGCAAACAAAACCGCTTGGCTCAGGTCATGAATCGTTTGGAAATCGTGACCGGTTTGCTGACAATTTATCTGAATGTCGATGAAGTGATTAAAATCGTCCGTTTCGAAGATGAGCCAAAACTCAAACTGATTGAGCGTTTTGATCTGACGGAAGTACAGGCCGAAGCGATCTTGAATATGCGTCTACGTGCTCTGAACAAATTGCAGGAAATCGAGCTACAGAAAGAACAGGAAGAACTCGAAAAAGAACGTGACCTGATTGAAAAAATCCTTAAATCCGAGGCACGCCAGTGGACGATCATCAAGAAGCAAATTCGCGAGATTAAAAAACTATTCGGCCCCGACACGAAACTCGGCAAACGCCGCACACTCATCGGCGCACCCGTGAAGCCGATCGCCATTGACCTCGACGCCGCTATGATCGAAAAAGAACCGATCACCGTAATCTGCTCCGCAAAGGGCTGGGTGCGCGCCATGAAGGGACACGGCAACAGCACAAAGGGCCTGAAATACAAGGACGGCGATAAAGGAAAATTCGTCATTGAAGTCCAGACGACCGATAAGCTGATGATCTTCGCCACGAACGGCCGTTTTTACACTCTGGGCTGTGACAAGCTCCCGTCTGCCCGTGGTTACGGCGAGCCGATTCGTATCATGGTTGATATCCCGAACGATGCCGACATCACGAATATTATGGTCTATAAGCCGGAGGAAAAAATCCTCGTCGCCTCTGCAGAGGGACGCGGCTTTATTGTCGCCTCCGATGATGTCCTCGCTCAGACCAAGAGCGGTAAACAGATCCTGAATGTTTCAGGCAAGGATAAGGCCGCGATTTGCCGCTTTGTATCAGACAACGATGACCACATCGCTGTCATCGGGACAAACCGCAAAATGGTCGTCTTCGAAATCGAAGAACTCCCCGTGATGAGCCGCGGTAAAGGCGTTCGGCTTCAGAAGTACAGCTCCGGAAAACTCTCTGATGCCAAGACCTTTAATTGGGAAGAGGGGCTGAATTACAAATACGGCACGGGCGAAACAACGGCTTCTGACCTTAATCCCTGGCTTGGTAAACGCGCCTCCGCCGGCCGCCTTCCGCCGAACGGCTTCCCGAAAAACAATAAATTTGATTAGTAAAATCCATGTCCGACAAAGAAAAAGCCGAACGGATTATCAAAGAAATCACCGAGGCTTTTAAGGGCGTGGAACTCGGCGACGGTATAGGGTTGTGGCAAGCGCAAGCCTTGGATGATTATGAGCCAATAGAATTACAGAAAAAAGCGCGCGAAAAAGACGAGAAGATAGACTGGGCAAATATCCCCATAGAGCAACTAAACAGATGTTATTCAAGCCCTAGTTTCTTCGATGCGGAAGGCATGAGATTCCATCTTCCCGCATTCATGATTTGTGATTTAAAGAATGAATATAATTTTGACTTTTGTTTTAGCTTAACTCAGATAAATGATTACCAAATGACTCAATTCTCAAATTTGAACAAAAAACAAAGACAGGCAGTCCGTCATTACTTACGCTATGTAATGGAGATAGATGCATTCAGTAGAGAGGACATAGAAAAAGACCTGAAAAGATATTGGTCAGAGGAAAATGACCCCGAGCATTAAGGAAACTCCACATCCCCAGGTGTTCTCCTGAACGTCCCGATCGGGCGCTGCGGTGGAGAGAGGGAATCCGGATCATCAACAATCTCCTCTTCCTCTTCTACGGGCATATTCTCTTCATCCTGATAAGTTTCTTCTTCCGGAGGCAGAGGATTCGTCAACTCTTCTTTCAGCAGGATAATACTAATCCGCCTGTTCCTTGGGTCTGATGGATCTTCTGCGACCAGAGGCTCTGTATCAGCTTTACCGACAACATTGTTGAGGCGGTCAGCCGGCATTCCGGCATCCAGCATCACACGGCGGCTGGCATTCGCGCGGTCAGCCGATAGCTCCCAGTTGGTATACGTTGCCCCCGGCGCATATCTGGATGCATCCGTGTGGCCGCGGATTGAAATTTCATTCGGCATCGTCAGAACAACGTCAGAGATTTGGCGAATCAATTCATCGGTCTTGGGAAACATGCGTGCGCTGCCCGATGGAAACATTGCTTCGCCTTCCTGATCAACAATCTGGATACGCAAGCCCTCAGGAGTCATATCAATAATGATATTTCGCGCCAGTTCCGCCAACTCCGGCGAAGATTGTATGGCTTGCTTGATGGCTTGTTCGGCTTCCTTAAACCGTCGTTCTTCCTTGGCTTCTCTGGCCTTTTGTGCCGCTGATTTATTAACGGTTACTTTGGACTGGCTATCTGTGCCTCGCAAACGGTCCGTGCTGACTTGCTGTGGTGTCAAAGGATTTTTGACGGAACTCATCGCCCCTTGCGGAGACATCGTCAACCCTCCCAGCACTCCACCCGCTCCGCTTGTTTGGTCGGAGACTTTCGGATGTGTCGGATCAAAATAATTGGAAATCGCGTTCTTTTGTTCGTCGGTGGTCACATTCAAAAGCCAGAGCAAAAGAAAGAACGCCATCATCGCCGTAACGAAGTCAGCATAAGCAACTTTCCACGCGCCGCCGTGATGACCGCCGCCCTGGACAATCTTCTTAACTACAATCGGGGCTTTATCGTCGTCAGATTCAGCCACTCTTCAGGCCCTTTCTCATTGCAAAAACGATAGCGATATTATGCGGCCGCCGGCACTTCATTAAGTTTTTCTTCCAGCTCGGCAAAGCTCGGCTGGACATTATGCGGCAATAGCTTACGCGGAAACTCCACGGCAACTTGTGGAGCAGCACCATTCAGAAAAGCAATAATGCCCGTTTTCATCACCTTGTAATAAACGATTTCCGTCTCGGCCTTTGCCGTCATTGCCCCCGCTATCGGCGCAACAAATGCATATGATAGCCAGACCCCAAGGAACGTCCCGACCAACGCGCCACCGATCATCTTACCCAGAACTTCCGGCGGTTCGGAAATCGAGCCCATGGTTTTGATAATACCCAAAACCGCCGCGACAATACCGAGCGCAGGAATCCCGTCTGCCATCGCCTGTACCGCGTGACCGGGATGCTCCTCATGGTGTGCGATCGTTTCAATCTCCGCATCCATCAATGCATCAAGCTGGAATGGATCTTCATTTCCTAAAGAAATAATGCGCAAGTAATCACAAAAGAACGTAATGGCGTGATGGTTATGCTGGAACTTCGGAAACTGTGCGAAAAGATCACTTTCATGCGGGTTTTCAATATGCGGTTCAATCGCAAGCCAACCCTTGGAGCGAGCCAGCTTGAATACCGCAAACATCATACAGAGAAGCTCTTCGTAATCTTCCTTACTGTAGGCCTCTGGCTTAACAAGTGCCGACAAGTACTTAATGCTGCCTTTGATGACCTCCATTGAGTTGGCTACCATAAACGCAGCAATCGCACAGCCCATAATAATCACAGTTTCGCCGGGTGCAGCAGGGAGAATGGCATGAGTAAGAAGACTCATCGCTTTGTCGAAACCCGCAGCCATAGAAAGACCGCCAAAGGTCGCAACAAGGACAAGTAAGAGACCCAGTAACTTCATAACAAACGACGATCCTTTCCCACCAAGGAGTGCGGGTTAAAGCAAAATCAGAACGCAGAAAACACAAAAGGAAGACAGCATTAAGAAAAAAGGCCATCTTTGTGTATTAGAACATAACATATCTTGCGGAGTTTTGCCCTTGATATCAAGCGTATCGGCATGGTTTTCAAGGAGTTTTCAAGCGCTTTTTTTATAAATTTCAACGATCAAGCAGTTTTGCAACATCTAAAGCGGAATACGTCAGAATGCCGTCTGCCCCTGCACGCTTGAATGAGGTCATCGTTTCAATCACTGCTTTCTCGTAGTCCAGCCATCCGTTATCACAAGCAGCCTTCAACATCGCGTACTCACCACTGACATGGTAAGCAAATGTCGGAACCTTAAACTCAGACTTCACGCGCTGAATAATATCCAGATACGGCATACCGGGTTTCACCATTACCATATCCGCACCTTCGGACAGATCAAGAGCAACCTCGCGCAACGCCTCGTCACTGTTTGCAGGATTCATCTGATAACTCTTCTTATCCCCCGTCAGACATCCCGAAGACTGAACGGCATCTCTGAACGGCCCATAAAAGCCGGAGGCATACTTGGCCGCATAAGACAAAATGATCGTGTCCTTAAAACCGTGCGTATCCAGTGTACGACGAATTGCACCGATACGCCCGTCCATCATATCCGACGGTGCAATCACATCCGCGCCGGCTTTTGCTTGAACCAAGGCCTGCTGACAGAGGATTTCAACAGTCTCATCATTAAGGACAACGCCGTCGTCAAGCACACCGTCATGTCCATGAGAGGTATAAGGGTCAAGCGCCACATCCGTGATCAGACCGATTTGCGGAACGTCTTTCTTGATAGCGGCCACGGCGCGGCACATCAGATTATCGGGATTGGCGCTTTCCTTGCCGTCATCGGTCTTTTTATCCACCTCTGTAATAGGAAACAAAGCAAGAGCGAGAATCCCCAGATCCGCTGCTTTTTTAGCTTCTTCAACCGCCAGATCGATCGAAAACCGCTGCACATTCGGCATGGAAGCCACATCTGCGACCGTTTTTTCGCCCTCGATGACGAAAATCGGCCAAATCAGGTCTTTCACGGAAATTTGCGTTTCCTGTACCAGATCACGAATCCATGGGCTTTGACGCTGTCTGCGCATCCGAAGAGAGGGAAAAGGGGAAATATTTGAAAAATTTGTCATATGTTTTACGTTTCTTTAAGTCAAACGCATTAAAAATTATCTTTGTGATTTGATCAATTGTTTATTATGATCACCGAATTTGCTGCATACAGGGATTGTAAATGCATCAAATTGCTGTAAAACAAAGAAAAACCACTAAGAAACGCTAGAAATCAGGTTTCGGAGAATTAAACGTGACAACACCGTATTACGAGTCGATACAGCTCATCGAGCGCCTTCACCGTCATTTTCTGGACGTTTTGAAGGTGGAACTGGATAAGCGTGGCATTCAGGACATCAACAACGTACAGAGTATGATTCTCTACAACGTCGGCGATGAAGAAATGACTGTCGGAGAATTGACAATCCGTGGTTATTATCTCGGCTCAAACGTTTCTTATAACGTTAAGAAGATGGTCGAGAACGGTTACCTGATTCAGGAACGTTCCGTTCATGATAAGCGCTCCATCCGTGTACGGTTGTCCGACAAGGGTAAGGAACTCTGTGATATGATCTCCAGCATGTTCACAAAACATGAGGAAACGCTTCAGGGCACGGAAATAACATCCGATCGTCTGAAAGAACTAAACCAGACACTCAAAATGCTTGAACGTTTCTGGGCGCACCAGACTAATTTCTCGGGCGGTTTCTAAAAACTGACTTTCCTATGAGCGAAGACCTTCTTGCAGGACGTGAAGTAATTATTGAGTTTCGTCCTGTCGGTTCTGTTGTGAAAGTTTCTGCAATGGATACCGAAAGCCTCACCGAAATTTCTATTCAGGGACCGGCATCTGCGGGGGAAACCGCGCTAAAGCGAAATGCACTTAAGCGCCTTGAGTATGTCATGAAAAAGAAAGGATTGATTTAATCAATCCCGCACGACTATATATTGTGCATGAAAAAGAAAATAGCCATAGGCTCCGACCATGCCGGAGTACAATTAAAAGCCGCCATCAAATCAAAATTCGAAAATGAGATCGAATGGATTGACCTCGGCACAAATTCAACAGACTCGGTCGATTACCCCGATTTCGGAAAGGCCGTCGCAAAAGCCATAATCAATGGAGATGCAGAGCAGGGCATTCTGATCTGCGGTACGGGTATTGGAATTTCCATAGCCGCAAACCGCTACCCCGAAATCCGCGCTGCTCTCTGTACCGATTCGACCATGGCAAAGTTGACAAGACTCCACAACAACGCGAATATCGTAGCCCTTGGTGAACGCCTGACCGGAACGGAAGTGGCATACGATATTGTTGAAACATTTTTGAAAACCGAATATGAAGGAGGACGCCATGAAAAGCGTGTCCAAAAACTATCGGACGTTTCTTGATCAGGAAAGAAATAAACCACGGACTTAAGTTAACTAAAGACGAATGAACAAAAGCACTAAAGGAAGTTATTAATTATGTCTCAAGCTGCAGAAAAACAACAAGCTACGGATTTTGACGGGTTCTTCACCGACGAATTGGAAAGCGTTGACAAGGCCGTCTTTGACGCCATTCAGAACGAACTGGACCGCCAGAAAAATCAGATCGAACTGATCGCCTCTGAAAACATCGTATCCCGTGCCGTTCTGCAGGCGCAGGGCTCTGTTCTGACAAATAAATATGCCGAAGGATATCCCGGTCGCCGTTACTACGGCGGCTGCGAATTTGCCGATGTCGTTGAAGACCTCGCAAGAGACCGCGCGAAGGAACTGTTCGGCGCAAAATATGCAAACGTCCAGCCGAACTCAGGCTCACAGGCAAATCAGGGCGTCATGCAAGCTTTGCTTCAGCCGGGTGACACAATCCTTGGTATGTCTCTAGCATCTGGTGGTCATCTGACTCACGGCGCGGCACCGAACCAGTCCGGTAAGTGGTTCAACGCGATCCAGTACGGAGTACGCGAAGAAGACGCGCTTTTGGATTACGAAGAAGTGGAAAAACTTGCAAAGGAACACAAGCCGAAGATGATTATCGCCGGTGCGTCCGCATACCCGCGCCAGATTGACTTCAAACGCTTCCGTGAAATCGCCGACTCTATTGGCGCATACCTCATGGTAGACATGGCACACTATGCCGGCTTGATCGCGGGCGGCTCTTACGACAGCCCTGTGCCGCATGCGCATATCACAACAACGACAACACATAAAACACTGCGCGGCCCGCGCGGCGGCATGATCCTGACGAACGATCTTGAAATTTTCAAGAAAATAAACTCAGCCATCTTCCCCGGTATTCAGGGCGGACCTCTGATGCATGTTATTGCTGGTAAAGCAGTATGTTACGGCGAAGCTTTAAGACCTGAGTTCAAGTCCTACGCAAAAGCAATCGTTGAAAACGCACGCGCATTGGCTTCCACATTAAAAGGGGGCGGCGTAGACATCGTATCAGGTGGTACGGACAGCCATATCGTTCTCGTGGACCTGCGTCCAAAGGGTCTGACAGGTAAAGTGGTTGAACAAGCACTAGAAAACGCAGGCATGACCTGTAACAAAAATGCTGTTCCGTTTGACCCTGAGCCGCCAATGGTCACTTCAGGTGTTCGTCTTGGAACGCCTGCGGCCACAAGTCGTGGTTTCGGTGTGGCAGAGTTCCAACAAGTCGGTGAGATGGTAATCGAAGTGCTGAACGGCTTAAAAGAAAACGGCGAAGACGGAAATGCCGAAGTAGAAAAAGCCGTCAAGCAGAAGGTAAACGCCCTGTGCGCGAAGTTCCCGATCTACCCGAAGGAGTGAGGGAGTAACTAAGAGAGGGAGAGCATGCGCTGTCCATTTTGCGGTAACGAAGAAACGCAAGTTAAAGATTCCCGCCCGACGGAGGATAACTCTGCCATTCGCCGTCGGCGTGCCTGTCCTGTATGCGAACAGCGTTTTACAACATTCGAACGGGTGCAGCTTCGTGAAATGACCGTCGTAAAGGCAGGAGAACGCAAACAACCCTTTGACCGCGATAAACTCATCCGCTCCATGCAGGTTGCCTTGCGTAAGCGCCCCATTGAACTCGCTGAAATTGAGAAAGCAGCCGACAAGATAGTCCGTTTTCTGGAATCCCAAGGCGAATCAGAAGTGCCGTCCGAACTGATCGGCCAACAGGTCATGGACGCACTGATCGAGATGGACGTGGTGGGCTATATCCGCTTTGCATCCGTCTACAAAGATTTCCGTAAACCTGCCGACTTTGACAATTTCCTTGAGCAACTTAAAAAACTCGAACAAAAAACAAAAAAAGAAATTGAGAAAAAAGCCGACAAAAAGGCCTCATGACGTCACCACAAGATATCGAGTACATGCGAAGCGCCATCGCCCTTGCCAAACGCGGCTGGGGTCTTGTCGCGCCGAATCCGTCTGTCGGATGCGTTATTGTAAATCGGCATGATGAAGTCGTAGGCAGAGCCAGAACATCGGATACAGGGCGCCCGCATGCAGAAACCAAGGCATTGGAACAAGCAGGCGCACAAGCCAGAAAGGGAACCGCCTACGTCACATTGGAACCATGCGCCCATGATGGTGAAACACCACCTTGCGCCGAAGCTCTGATCAAAGCAGGCATTAAACGCGTGGTCATCGGCGATATTGACGTAGACTCCAGAACCTATGGAAAAGGTATAAAAATACTTAAATCCGCTGGCGTTGAAGTTGAGGTGGGCGTACTTCAAAAAGAATGTCACGCACTACACATCGGCTTCACAAAAAAACAGACCGAACAGCGCCCGGCAATCACTTTGAAAACCGCCTGTACAAATGAAGGTCAAACGGTCAGAGAAAAGGAAAAGTGGATTACAGGCAAGGAAGCCCGTCGGCACGTACACCATGAACGCAGCTACTATGATGCAATTCTTGTGGGTGTAGGCACCGTGCTTGCGGACAACCCGATGCTGACCACACGCTTTGAGGGGATTAAACACACACCCGTGCGCATTGTGCTGGATAGCGATCTAAAAATGCCCACAAATAGCAACCTCGTCAAAACGGCAACAGAAGACGAGCCTCTCTGGATTTATCACAATCCCGATCGTATGGGTGATAGCGAATTCTCAACGGCGAAGGGCATTAACTTAAGACCGGTTGCACCACACGACCTCACAGCCGTTTTGGCGGATATGGCGGAGCAGGGAATTACACGTCTCTTTGTTGAGGGCGGGAAAACCGTTCACCAGTCGTTTATTGATAAAGGTTACTGCGATGAATTGCTGGTCTATCGTGCCACCAAAATTGCAGACGGGCAGGGCAAAGACCTCTTCTCCAGGGCGAATATCGAGAAAATCATGTGCAATTTGGGCTTAAAACATCAGAAAACACTGATACTGGGTCAAGATTTGCTGGAAAAATACACCCCGAAGGTCTAGTCTCGCCGACATGTTTACCGGAATTATTCAGGATATTGGCACCATTCGTACCGTTGATAGCAGCGGCGGCGATTTGCGTTTTGAAATTTCCACCAAACTGGACTTGTCAAACGTCGAAGACGGCGCATCAATCTGCTGCTCGGGCTGCTGTCTGACAGTTGTCAAAAAAACCAAAGACAGTTTCTTTGTCGACATCTCCCGTGAAAGCCTCGATAAAACCATCTTGGGGCAATGGGAAGAAGGAACAAAAATCAACCTCGAGCGGTCCTTAAAACTCGGTGACGAACTGGGTGGGCATTTCGTTTTCGGACACGTTGATGCCGTGACGGAAATTGCGGACATACGGGAAGAGGGTGGATCGCATCGCATGATGATCAAAACACCCGAGAGTTTAACGCGCTTTATCGCATCCAAGGGCTCGGTCGCGCTGGATGGTATATCTCTGACCGTAAACGAAGTCACTGATGCGAGCTTCGGTGTGAACATCATTCCACACACTTGGGACGTAACAACGCTGGGAAGCCGTAAAGTCGGAGATAAAATTAATATAGAAATTGATATGCTCGCACGGTACGTCGCAAGATCTCTTGAGGTGGCGGCATAATGACAAAAACAGTCTCAAAAAAGGAAATTCGTGATAGCCGTCTTGGTGAAGAAGATCAGGCCGTTTTGTCTTCAATTGATGAAATCCTTGAAGATGTAAAAGCGGGAAAACCTGTGATTCTGGTGGATGATGAAGATCGCGAAAACGAAGGCGATCTGGTGATTGCCGCAGATATGGCAACGCCCGAGAACATAAACTTCATGGCCAAGGAAGGGCGCGGTCTGATATGTCTGCCGATGGAAGAAGGCATCGTGGATCGTCTCGGGCTACAGCTCATGGGTCGCGGCAACAACTCCCGCCATCGGACAGCATTCACCGTCTCCATCGAGGCCAAGGAAGGCGTAACAACAGGTATTTCCGCAGCAGACCGCGCACATACGATCCTCACTGCAATTAACTCCCAAAGCGGCCCGAACGATATAGCAACGCCCGGACACGTCTTTCCTTTAGTGGCTAGAGATGGCGGTGTCTTGGTACGCGCAGGCCATACGGAAGCAGCAGTAGACCTAGCCCGTATGGCCGGCTTGACGCCAGCGGGTGTGATTTGCGAGATCATGAATGATGACGGGACAATGGCACGCCTAGAAAACCTCATCCCGTTTGCCCAGAAACACAATCTGAAAATCGGAACAATTGCCGACCTGATCGGATACCGCCGCAAAAACGAAAGCCTTGTGGAAAAAATCCATGAAGATATGCTCATAAGCCCTCATGGCGGCGAATTCAGGTTGAAGCTCTATGTCAATAAAACCGAATATGCCGAACATATAGCGCTCATAAAAGGCGATATTAATCCAGATGACAAGGAGCCCGTTCTCGTCAGAATGCACGCTGTGGACTTTCTTGGGGATGTCTTGGGGAAAGACGACGATTCAACGCTGAAAACCGCTATGGAGATCATCAGCCGGGAAGAACGCGGCGTGATCGTTATCCTTCGTGAACCCGACCCAACGGCCTTATCCAAAAAATTGATGGGTGACAATGAAACGAAGCCGGAAAAGAAAAGCGGAGCTTTGCGCGATTACGGAATCGGCGCACAAATCCTGCTCGATATCGGGGTGCGTAATATGATACTCCTATCCAATAAGCCAAAAAACGTCATCGGCCTTGACGGATACGATTTGCACATTCACGGTCATAAAAACATCACATAATTCATAAAAGACGAGGTTCTGAAATGGCTCATATCATGATTGTCGAAGCGCCTTACTATAAGGATATCTCCGAATTACTTTTGCAGGGCGCATGCGAAACATTGAGCGATGCACGTTGCACGTACGAAGTGTTTCAGGTGCCGGGTGCTTTGGAAATTCCGCTGGCCATCAAAATGGGAATCCTAAAACCCGAAGGCCATGGACCTGAACACAGACAATTCGACGGCTTTATCGCGTTAGGCTGTGTCATTCGCGGCGAAACATCCCACTACGATATTGTCACGAATGAGAGCGCACACGGCTTGACAAAACTCTCGCTACTCTATAGCAAACCAATCGGTAACGGCATCCTGACATGTGATACGAAGGAACAAGCGCTGGCGCGCGCAAACCCGTCTAAAAAAGACAAGGGAGGCGAAGCGGCAAAGGCGGTTTTATCCTTGGTAGACTTGCGAAAGAAACTAGGTGTTTCCGTTTAGGACAAAGTAAGCTGGAAAAGACAACGCATTATGCCTGCAAAACAACCGAAAATCAAAACAGAGCGCGGCGCGCAAGGACGTAAGAAATTGGTGTCACGTCTCTTGGCGGTGCAGGCAGTTTATGAAGCCTCCCAAAACGGCAAAATTCTCGACCACGTCCTTCAGGATTACGTGAACAGCCGTATCGGCATGGAATTCGATACCCATAAAATCGAAGAGCCGGACAAGGAACTGTTCCTGAAAATCGCCAGAACCGTTGAAAAAAGATATCCCGAAATCTCCGAAATTCTGGAAGCGAACATCCGCACCAAAGAAGAAGCAACGTCAGCCGATAAAAAGGTCGAACCTCTCCTCAAAGCCGTACTTTTATGTGGAATAGGCGAAATTTTAGACCATAGCGATATTGACCACCCCATAATCATCAACGACTATCTAGAAGTGACGCGTGCATTTTATGAAAAGGGCGAAGTCTCGCTCGTAAATGCCGTTCTCGACTCTGTCGCCGGACTTCTCCGGTCTTAATCCTACCGGCCTGTATCTTGAGGGCCACACTGCCGAATTACATATAATTTTATGTAATGGTAAGCCTGCGTTAAGCCTTCTTTGTTAAAATTTGGGGGGAAGGTAATTCTGGAAAAGAATCAAAAATGCGTAAAATACTGATGTTATTGGTTGTTTTATTGGTGCTTGGCGGCGGCGGCGGCGGAGCATATTGGTACTTTTTCATCCAGAATGCCGAAGCATCCGTAGGCGAAGAGGGGCACGAAGAAGCAAAAAGCGACCATAAAGAGGATAACGGGCATAAGGGTGGGCACTATGAATATGTAGAGCTAGACCCTTTGATCCTTCCGATTGTAGATAATAGCGGCGTGAATCAGGTTGTAAGCCTCGTGATCGCTATCGAGGTTGAGGATCAGCTGAAAAAAGACAAGGTCAAGGCCATGTCACCAAAATTGAAAGATGCCTACATTCAGGACTTATACGGAATGCTCAACAAACATGCGGCATTGAAGGGCGGCATTGTTCAGGTCGCAAAAATCAAGGAACGCCTGAACGAAGTAACAAACAAAGTTTTGGGTGATGACGTTTCCAACGATGTCCTCCTGCAGGTTGTGCAGCAAAGACCGATCTAAGATTTCAGGAAATTTCTATTTGGTTGAACTCGGTGCGTTAAAGCGTCCGATATTACCCAATAATTGTTGGGTGAAGCTCAGATCATTTCCGTGTGTCGGGGTTTTGGTGCGATCAACAGGAATATCGGCACGTTTGTTATCCAACTCACGAATTTCCTCTACGAGTCCGTCATCGCCGAATGCCACGGCAACAACCTTTTCATCCACGACAGCTTCATCAAGAATACCGCGCTTTTCGGTTTCCTGACCGATGTAATACCAAATGCGCGGGTTAAATGTGGACACCGTCGTGGGAGAGCCAAGTATATTCAGCACGTCCGTTCTGGTATGCTGGCCGGCCTTGACCTCTTCAATTTGATAAGTCTCCAGCATATTACCGCGCTTTGCCGTTACCGGAGAGCATGCCGCAACCGTCAAAAAACAGAACCCTAGAACCAAAAATTTAAAATTTATTCGCATAACCGGAAGTATCGCATTGCTTGTAAAGAGAATCTATAGTGTATTTGCTAATTAAACACAGAGTAAAAATCAATGTTCGGATTTCTTTTTAAGGGATTTTCCCGGTATGAAAAAAAGACTCAGCTTATCTCGGAGAATCTGTATGCCGAGGCGCTAAGCCATTCACGCATCGAGCCGCTCTACACGCGTTACGGTGTGCCTGACACATTTGACGGTCGCTTTGAAAGTCTGTTGCTGCATATTTATTTGGTTTATCACAAGATCAGAGCGCACGAAAAATACGAGGAATTATCTCAGTGCATATTTGATCTGGTTTTTAAGGACATGCAGCTGACCTTGCGTGAAATAGGAATAGGCGATGTTGGCATTCCAAAACATATGAAAAAAATGATGAAAGCCTTTAACGGCCGTATGCATGCCTATAAAAACGCCATAGAAGACAATCCCGACCAAGAAAATATTCTTTATGAAACGCTCTCGCGCAATCTATACGGCACAGTGCTTGAAGATACAAAGGAGAGCATGATAAGAGATATGGAATTCTATGTTTTGCTGTGTGTTGAACTATTGTACGAGCTCGACACGGAAAAAGTGGCCATGGGTAATATCATGTTCATGGATCCAAAAAACATACCGATGGAAGAGTATAAGAAAATAGACGAGTACAAAAAAAATTTTGAAGAACTGAAATTACAAAATGAACGCACCCTTAGAGCCAAACAATCTTAAATCCGAATGGTCAGAACCTCTGAATTCGGAAGATATTGAAACAACTCCGATGACCTTGACCGTATCGCCGGATGATGCGGCAAAAGAAGCCATAGCAAAACGGCTGGGTATAGAGGGCCTTGATAGGCTGGACACGGAACTAACAATTTTTCGTGATCCCTCGAATATGGTTATTAACATTCACGGAAAAATATCAGCCAGAGTCACACAAGGCTGTGTCGTGACCCTCGAACCTGTGAGCGACGATATCGTGGCGGAATTCGATGCTTGGTATGCCGATCCGTCAGAGGCCGTATCTTTTGCAAAAGCAAAGCGGGAGCGTGAGCTGCAAAAGCAAAATGTCGAGCAGCCGATGCTTGATGAATGGGAAGATCCTGAACCGGTTGTAGACGGAAAAATCGATCTTGGGGAGTTAATCGTACAGCACCTGTCACTCAATCTTAATCCGTACCCGCGTAAAAAAGATGCGGAATACGCCTACAGTGATGAAAACGAGAAGAAAGCCACAAAAGAGGGCGATGCTTACCAGAATCCGTTCGCAAAACTGAAAGACTGGAAAGAAAAAGAGACAAAATCCTAGGAAAATCAGGAGGAATTATTACAAAATTTCCTTGCAAGCCGACTACATTTTGTTTAGAAACCAGTTTCGATATTTATAAAGGACACGAAAAATGGCTGTACCAAAGAGAAAAACAACACGCTCAAAGCGGAACATGCGCCGTTCTCACCATGCCCTGAAGACAGAAAACTGGGTAGAGGACACACATACCGGCGAGCCTGTCCGCAGACACCACATTGACCTGAAAACCGGCATGTACAAGGGCCGTCAGGTTATCGAAGAACAAGAATAATCCCATAACGGGGCAAGGAACACTCTTGCCTCTTCCATCTTCTTGGTTTAATCCATCCGTGTAGATACGGTGTGGAATCATGAAACAACGGATGAGAGGGGGCGGTAATTTGTCCGGCACACAATCATCTCAAACAGTAAAGATCGCTATTGATGCTATGGGCGGCGACCACGGGCCGGAGGAGATTATTCCTGCGCTGTGGCTTGTTGCCAAGGAAAAGCCGGAAGTTGAGTTTCTGGTTTTCGGCGACCAAAAGCGGATTAACACCGCACTCGATAAAACCCGCAACCTTAAGCCCAAGATTAGCGTTGTCCATACGGATAAAATCATTAAGAGTGATGACAAACCGTCCGCCGCCTTGCGCGCCAGCAAGGGTACAAGTATGCGCCTTGCGATTGAAGCGGTAAAAGACGGCAAGGCAGACGCAATAGTATCCGCCGGAAATACGGGCGCGCTAATGGCGCTTGCAAAGCTGGTGCTTAAAACACTTCCCGGAATCCACCGACCCGCCATTGCTTCTGTTATGCCCGGAATAAAGGGTGAGAGCATTATGCTCGATCTTGGCGCAAATGTTCTGGTTGATGCCGAAAACCTTGTAAAATTTGCCGTACTTGGTGCGGTTTTTGCAAAAAAACAAAAGAAAATCAGTAATCCCAAGGTTGGCCTCTTGAACGTCGGTTCCGAGGATATCAAGGGGCCGGAGCATATCCGCGCCGCCGCAGAAATTCTAAAAAATGTTGATTTTCCGGGCGAATATTATGGCTTCGTCGAGGGCACGGACATCATGAAAGGGACTGTGGATGTAACAGTTGCCGATGGCTATGCGGGCAATATTGCCCTGAAAACCGCCGAGGGCGTGGGGGAGTTGATCAAACACTACTTTACGGATGTGTTTAAAGCTCCGTTAGCGATGCTGGGAGGCATGATCGCTTACGGCTCTTTGAAAAAATTCAAAAGACGCCTCGACCCGAGACGCTATAACGGCGGTGTCTTTCTCGGCCTGAACGGATTATGCGTCAAGAGCCACGGCGGTTCAGATGCTCTGGGCTTCTCACGTGCCGTCCTGCTCTCCGTACGGCTTGCAAAACACGGCTATGTATCCGAAGTGATAGATGATATTAACCATCTCATGCGTCAGGAAAGCTTCCTGACCACATCCGAATAAGACTGAATTAGAAAGTAAAAACAACAATGGCATTTTCTTCTGTAATCCGTTCAACAGGCAGCTACCTGCCTGAAAAGATTTTGACCAACAAGGAACTGGAGACAATGGTCGAAACCTCCGATGAGTGGATATTCCAGCGTTCGGGGATCAGTGAGAGGCGTATCGCGGACAAAGATGAAACAACATCACAAATGGCAACACAGGCCGCAAAACAGGCCTTGGAGCGTGCAGGAAAAGATGCAAAAGACATCGACGGTATTATTGTCGCCACCACAACCCCGGATCAGACGTTCCCGTCCGTAGCTGTGAGTGTCCAGAAGGCACTCGGCGTACCCGTGTGTACCGCATTTGACGTACAAGCTGTCTGTAGCGGCTTTGTCTACGCCCTTAGCACGGCAGACAATTTTATCAAGGCAGGACAACTCAAAAACGTTTTGGTCATCGGCGCAGAAAAGATGAGTGCAATCCTGAACTGGGAAGACCGCACCACATGCGTTCTCTTCGGCGACGGCGCTGGAGCGGTTCTGCTGGAAGCAGAAGAGGGCAAAGGGAAGGGGATACTTTCATCGCACCTCTATGCCGACGGTAACCTTAAAGACCTCCTTTATACGGACGGTGGCCCGAGTACAACCGGCGAAAGCGGCCATATTGTCATGCACGGGCGCGAAGTCTTCAAATATGCCGTAAAATTTATGGCGCAAGCCGTAGAGGATGCTTTGAACGAAAACAAGATGAGCGCCGCCGAAATTGACTGGCTCGTCCCGCATCAGGCCAATATCCGCATCATCGAAGCCACAGCAAAAAAACTTGGCCTGTCTATGGAAAAGGTCGTCGTAACAGTCGAAAAACACGGCAATACCTCGGCCGCGTCCATTCCGCTTGCATTTGATGAAGCCATGAGTTCGGGCAGAATCCAAAAGGGACAGACTGTTTTGTTCGAAGCAATGGGCGGCGGTTTAACATGGGCATCCGCCTTGGCCAGAATCTGATAGTTTTTTAGGTCTGCATAAATCAGAAAAACCTTATAATCAGTAGGAACAACCCCCGTATAGCTGCGTTAGTCAAAATATGAAGCATGTATTTCAAAATAAAGAAATGCGCTAAACCTATTGAATTGAATCATTTTTTTGTGGTTATCCTGAACCCTAAGATTGACGCAGACGTAACCACGATGTAGTCTTAAATTCATATACATACATGGAGCAAACGATGAGTAATCGTACGATAACAAGGGCGGATCTTGCTGAATCCGTTTATCAGGAAGTCGGTCTTTCCCGCAATGAATCCGCAGATTTGGTCGAAAGCGTACTGGATGAGGTGTCAAAAACCCTTATTTCCGGCGAAAATGTCAAAATTTCCTCCTTTGGCAGCTTCACAATCCGCGAAAAGGGCGAACGCATCGGCCGTAACCCGAAAACAGGCGTAGAAGTGCCAATTTCCCCGAGAAAGGTTCTGGTTTTCCGCGCATCTCACGTCTTGAAAGACAAGATTAACGAACAAACATAAGCGCAGGTTCTAAAGTCACAATTCATTTTTACAAAGGCACATTATGAGTTCATCACCGTCAAGAGCATCAGAAACACAAACATCCGACGATCAAAACGCTGCGGGTCAGACATCTGACAAATCCGTCGGCGGACAGAATGCAAGCAAGCAGGCTGAGAAGGCCTCACGCAGCCGCAAATCCGGCCCGCGTAAGTCTTCCGGTGCATTCCGAACGATTAGTGAGGTGGCTGATGAACTCGACGTACAGCAGCACGTCTTGCGCTTCTGGGAAACCAAATTCTCTCATGTCCGTCCGCTGAAACGTGGGGGCGGGCGTCGTTACTACCGTCCCGAGGACGTAGACTTGCTCAAGCGCATCCACCATCTCCTCTACGTCGAGGGATATACGATCAAGGGCGTGCAAAAGCTTCTGCGCGAAGTCGGCAAAAATCAGGTGCTAAAAGGGGCGGGCACAAACGAAGCCATCATTCGCCACCAACCCGCCGAAGACCAGCAGGCCGCAGCTGCCGAAGCGATGCAGAACCAGCAAAAGCAACAGGCTTTTCGTCACCCGCCGGCGGCAAACCAAGGGCTGACAGACGGGCAGAGAAATATTCTCGAAACAATGCTCGACGAATTAAAAGAGCTCCGCAACATCATCAAGCCCAAAAAGTAACCGATATCTTTTGCGGTTTTGATATTTGATTTCAGCCTTGAAATAGAGTAAACCCAACAGGTATTTTTTAAAGGACGGAACGTGGCGCAGCCTGGTAGCGCACTTGCATGGGGTGCAAGGGGTCGGAGGTTCAAATCCTCTCGTTCCGACCATTCACCCGTGCTTCAAAGCATTAGCAAGAACTAACTTTCCCATTGCTACCCGTTTCTCCCATAGATTACCTCGCAGGGTCTACAAATTGATAATTACGGTGTATTTTCTCGTTATCCCTTTGGTGGAGAGCGAAAAACACATGTTATATGTTAACATTTTTCAGGCCTGCCGGAGTTTGATATAATGAAACTGTCTAAATTAAGAGGTAGTGCAATGAACCAAACCGTTGAACAAAAATGTGATTGTGCTGATTGTGTGTGTATCGTAACACTCGAAAACGCAGTTAAAGCTGACAATCATGTCTACTGTAGCGAAGCCTGCTCAAACGGCCATCTTGATGGTAAAGGCTGCGGCCATAATTGCGGTTGTGAAGGCAGCACCAAGCATTAAAGCGACAATGCCCAATAGTTTTCAATAAACTCTTCCTGCACACAAATAATAATCCTATGTGCGGATCTTATGTCTTGGGCATTCGCTTTTACTGCTCGCTATAAATAGGTTCCAATCATTTTTTATTTCCTGACTCCTATCATTTCTTTTAGCATCATGAGGGCATGGCCTAATTAAAAACTGCGGCCTGCTGACGCAAACCCGCGCTCTCGATCTGAAGGTAAAAAATGAAAAAGAAATATGGAATCTTATTGACATGTGAAGTTGATGATAACGGGGATGTGACAATAACCTATGACGATATGCTCTGTGTTAAGGATCATATATGGACATATCAAGGTGTCATAACGAGCTTTGAGATCACGAAAGAAAAACTCAACGAAAGGCCGGACTATGGCCTGAAAGATGATGTACGTGAAAGAGGAAAAATACCCTTAACATTTGGAATGGGGTCTCATTTATTATCGTTGATACAATCACGATTAATGCACTTTTCGCCTGATTAAACCTTTATGTGTCTTGAATTTTTGCCTTAAAGTATAAATGAAACAGACCAATAAATTCTTCCGGGCATGATCAACAAAATTACAGCCTTCCCACCCATCGCAAAACGCCCGAAACTTGCCTTCTTCCTGCAGGAATTTTTGTATTTCGGCTTGAAACAGGCCTGGGCGTGTCTGTTCGGCGGGTTAATGCTCTTCGGCATTATCGCCACACATTTTCTCTGGCCCGAAAATGTCCCGCTCGCACGCTATGATTTCCTGTTCTTCTACGCCATAGCAATTCAGGCAGTTTTTATAGCCTTCAAGCTCGAAAGTTGGGAGGAAATGCGCGTCATTTTCATTTTCCACATCGTCGGCACGGTGATGGAGCTGTTCAAAACACATGTAGGATCGTGGGAATACCCCGAGGAAAACCTGATCCGTATCGCCGGCGTGCCGTTATTCTCCGGTTTCATGTATTCCGCAGTCGGCAGTTACATCGCCCGCGTCTGGCGCATCTTTGAATTCAAATTCACCGATTACCCCTCTAAGGGCGCAACGGCAGTCTTATGCATATTTATTTATATAAATTTTTTCACGCATCACTACTTCTATGATATCCGTGTACCACTGATGGTCATAACCGTGATGCTATACGGGCGCACATGGATTTATTTCCAGCCCCACGAGACCTATCATAAAATGCCGCTCTTACTCGGTTTCTTCCTCGTTTCCTTTTTTATCTGGATTGCCGAGAATACAGGCACATTCGCGTCCGCCTGGCGCTATCCGGAACAGGCCGAGACTTGGACGATCGTCTCGCCGCACAAAATGGGCGCGTGGTTCCTGCTGATGATCATCAGTTTCGTATTGGTGACCTTTATCAAAAACCGAAAAGAAGATTACTACAAATTATCTAGCTGGGGATAGCGTCCATAGTCACAGCAGGAGCAGGGCGTGCATACATGGCCTCGTAAAGCGCACGTACTTTGACCGCACCCATGGCCTCCTCGACCATATCTGAATTCAAAGTGCCGCCGTTCTCTGATCTGGCGTCAAAAATGCGCTGCTGTAGTACATGTGCAGCCGGCAAAATACGATCATAAACGGTATCAATAACCTCATCAGTAGGGCGCACAAAACGCTGAAAATCCGAAACGCCCTCAATATCATCTGGCAAAAACAGATCATCTTCAGATTTACAGAAAAAACGAACGCCGTTTTCGGGTATGGTTAAAACCCAATTCTGCCCGACGTCATTGGCCTCCAGCATAAGCCCATGTTCGCGTGCTAAATTTCTGAAAGCATCATCATCGTGGCCGACAGCTTCTCTTAAGGATTCATAAGACTTTCCGGTTTTCTGCTCCAAGATCCAACCAAGTGTTCTATTAAGATTTTCAACGGGCATGGCATCTTGATAAGTCTTGAGAACTTTTTCATGAAAATCTTTACGATCATCATACAAGGTCTTAGAGCGTCCAATCAGTGTTGGCAGTAAAATGTTTTCGATCCTGAAATTATAGATTTCAGACTCATAAGACCCCTGATGAGCGTAGTGATGGCCTTTGACAGGTTCGGCAAATGCAAGCCCCAATAAAACATGTCCGGCTTCGTGGTCAAACCCTTCGCGTTCCGTAAAGCCCCAGACCTCGTCGATATGATAATCGACAGCTTCAGCCAGAGTCATGTCCTCACCAATCATCGTCTCAATTTCGGGTGACAATTTGCCGCTGGAAACGCGCGTGGAACTGTGTTCCAACGAATCAGGAGAATCTTGGCCGGTCTGCTGAAACGCAACGCCTAAAAGTCCTCTTAATCTTTGTATAATATCCATGTGCCGAATTCTTAAGTCTCGTAATGATCCCAATCATCGCCGTCGCGCTTTCTTTCCCGTTCGAGATTAGAAAGCCCCGGACGATAGCCGTTGACCATTTCTTGATACAACTCACGCACTTTAATTTGGCCGAGTTCACGGCTGAGACGACTGCTCATACCCGCCGTCTTCCCGTGGCGTTCGACATAGTCCTCAATGCGTTCGGTAAGAGCCGCAAGCCCAGGGCGTATGCGCTCGTACATAGCCGAAACTTCCTCTTCGCTCGGGCGGTTAAAACGAATGAAGTCCTGAACGCTTTCAATATCATCCGGCATGTAGTTCTTACGGTCATCAATATACCAGAACCGCTCGTCCATATCGGGAATATCGACCCCCCAGGTTCCGTCCCGACGTGTGACCTCAATGCCATGTTCCGCCGCCAATTGCTGGAGTGAGGACGTTTTGTGTCCGTTCTGGGCAAAAATATCTTCCGCATCCGATACACCTTGCTGTTCAAGCGCCCAAATCATAGTACGATTCAGATTTTCTTCATCGCCGTAAATATCAAAATTATCCTGCACACGGCTTAAGAAATCAGTACGCATGTCCTTATGCGTTTTGCGGTTGCCGCTCCCCGCATCCAGAATGGCCATTTCGCTTGCAACGGTATAAATCTCCGCCTCATAAGTGCCCTGATAAGGATAATCACCATCACCATCCAGCCCCGTACTGAGGCCCATAATCAAATGGCTCGCATCATGTTCCAATTGAAAGTCAGGTGGCAGACCCCAAACATCCAGATGGAATTTGGCAGCTTCGTCCAGCGTCATATCCTGTTCAAGCATATAGGCAAACTCGTCAAGCTCGACCGGAACCTCATCTACTGACATACCGGAAAATTCGCGGCCCAAATCATGTGGTGTTTGATCATTCGGCGTATCAGGCATGATAACCTCGCTGATCAAGATCGCTTTCCACACTCAACGCCAGCGCCCGTGGTGAATGCATAGCGTCCACTAACGCGCTAATACGAATATGTCCGATAGCATCATGCATGGCGTCCATGATAGGCGTATCACCATGCGTCTGCTGAGCATGTATGATGTTTTCACCGATCAGATGCAGCGCAGGGGCAATACGGTCATAGATGGCGGCAATACGATTGCGATCTGGTTTCAAAAAAGGCTGAAATCCCGTGCCTCCCTCAATTTCATCCGGCAAATAACGCACATCATCAGCCATAAAGAAAAAAGGCTCATCCAGTCCGGGAACACGAATGTTCCATTGTTGAAGATACGCGTTTTCATCAACGCCAATCCCAGCATTCATGGCGGCGCGCTTCAAGGTGTCATCGTCATAGTTAGTAGCGTAGCGCACACGTTCGGGATCATCACCGCCAACATAATTCATCGCCCAAAGCAACGTTCGGTTCAAATTGCCCTGATAGGCGCTATCCTGATACTCGCTTATCACACCATCTACAAATACGTCTTTATCCAGAGGAGGAGAATGATGATCAACCTGCATCGTCTGACGGATATACTCCTCGATTGTAAAAACAATATTTTCGGCCTCAAAATCGCCTTGATAAGGCAACCCCTCTGAGGCTTCGGGATACAGGGTCGCAAGCGCAAGAACAATGTGGCCAGCTTCATGTTCGATATCATCTTCGCCGGGCAAGTTCCAATTCCTGATCATTAGGGCAGCGGCTTCACGTACCGTCATATCCTGTTCAAGCATAGCGGATATTTCGCCGTCTCGACCGAGCGGCGTGCCAGAATTCTCCTTTACGGCGGTAAAACCGGAACGTAGAGTATCACCATTCATGTTTTTATAACCCGCATTTAATTGCGCAATTATTTTGAAGAATTTCACATAAAGTGTCAATTTTCTATGTATCTATCATCTAACAAGGTAATGACGCTATGACCAAACTGATCGTCTACGTTACGTTTGAAAAGGAAGAGCAGGCACAGAAAATTGCTAAGACGTTGATTCAGAAGCGTTTAGCGGCCTGTGCAAATATCTTTCGCCCGCACCAATCAATATATTGGTGGGAAGGAAAAGCCGAAACCTCTGTCGAATCTGCGGCTATTTTTAAAACCACAGAACAGAATTACGACAAACTCGAAGCCGCCATTAAAGAGCTGCACCCCTATGATGTGCCGTGCATTGTTGCCTGGCCGATCGAAAAGGGACATCTGCCGTTCCTGAAATGGATAGAAGATGAAACAAAACAGAAATAGAGGTATTATATTACCTCAAACCTAAAAGTCTGTTTTTGTTATTAAATTTTATTGACAATGCCGTGAATATGACGCATAAAGCTGCAACTTCTGTGAAACCAATAAGAATTGAAGAAAGAGCGTCTCATGAAGACATATTCGGCAAAACCCGCAGATATCGAAAAGAAATGGATTATCGTTGATGCGGAAGACATTATTCTGGGCCGTCTGGCAAGTATCGTAGCATTACGCTTGCGCGGCAAACACAAACCTACTTTTACGCCTAACATGGACTGTGGCGATAACGTAATTGTTATCAACGCCGATAAGGTGCGCCTGACCGGTAAAAAACGTGATCAGGACATTTTCTACTGGCACACAGGCTACCCCGGCGGTATCAAGCAACGCACAAAAGGCCAGATCCTTGATGGTGACCACCCTCAGCGCGTCGTAGAAAAAGCAGTTGAGCGTATGCTTCCAAAAGGACCTTTGGGCCGCAAGATTTTCAGCAACCTGCGCGTTTACGCCGGTGCAGAACATCCGCATGAGGCACAAAGCCCTGAGGTTCTGGATGTTGCATCCATGAACGACAAAAACAAACGCACAGCATAATTGGGACGAAAGAAAAATGACTGAGAAAAAAGAAGAAGCAATCAAGGACCTGAAGGATATCGGAGGAGCAGTTTCCGAAACCAAACAGGCAGATGCAAAAAATGAAAGTTCAGCAGACGTGTCCGAACCTGCTGAAAAGAAAGAGCCGAAGCTCGACAAGCTGGGGCGCTCCTACGCAACAGGCCGTCGTAAAGAATCCGTGGCACGTGTATGGCTGAAATCCGGTAGCGGTAAGGTCATCGTAAACGGTAAAGACCAGACGGAATACTTCACACGTCACACACACCGCCTGATCCTGAACCAGCCGTTTCTGGTTGTTGATCGCGTTGGCCGTTTCGATGTGATGTGCACGGTCAAGGGCGGCGGTATGTCCGGTCAGGCCGGTGCGGTTCGTCACGGTATTTCCCGCGCACTCGAAAACTTCGACCCTGAACTGCGCCCCGCGCTGAAGAAGGCCGGTATGATGACACGTGATGCACGTATCGTCGAACGTAAGAAGGTCGGTAAGCACAAGGCGCGTCGTACGAAGCAGTGGGCAAAGCGTTAATCGCAAAGCTACGGCTTACGCATTACATTACAGGTTTTACAAAAACGCCCTGCACGATACACTCGTCGGGGCGTTTTCTTGTGCCGAGTATTTTGATGACCTAAGAAATAAAAAAGGAGCTGCCATCAATGTCCCAATTTATCCTCCCGTATCGCGGCATCATGCCCAAAATCCACGAAAGCGCGTTCATCGCCCCAACCGCCAGCATTATCGGCGATGTCGAAATCGGGGAGGGAAGCAACATCTGGTACGGCGCGGTGCTGCGCGGTGACGTCAACCCGATCCGCATCGGCAGGAACACGAACATTCAGGACGGCACGGTCATCCACACCACCAGTAATTTTCAGGGCACGGTGGTCGGCGATGACGTAACCGTCGGCCACATGGCGATCCTCCATGCCTGCACGGTGGAGGATAAGGGCTTTGTCGGCATGCAGGCCTGCGTCATGGACGGCGCGGTGGTGGAGGAAATGGGAATGCTCGCCGCGGGTGCGCTCCTGACACCGAACAAACGTGTTCCGACGGGGCAACTCTGGTCAGGCCGCCCGGCAACCTATATGCGCGATATGAAACAGGTAGAAAAAGACTACATCCACTGGTCGGCCACGCACTACCGCGACCTCGGACAGGAGCATAAGGAGAATTGCGGATGAGGAAGTGGTTCATTGCAATAAAAGCCTTAATACTACTCTGTCCTATGAGTGTCTATGCGCAGACAGACTCGGAAAGCCCCGAGAGTTTTTTTACTACGGATTACGTCGTAATAAATGAATTCGGCGAAATAGATAAAATGAGAGAAATTACGTTGAGATGTGTCAACAAAAACGAAATATCTGTAGATTGTCGAATTTTTTACAATATATGGAAAAGAAAAAACATTAGCCCCTCGAAACAGCATGATGAATACTTTTGCGATGTTTTATTCTACGGTGGAAGAGAATCCTATGAATTTTCTCCGAAACAAGGAGCTTGGGTCAGCATCAACAATTCATATGCACAGCCCTGTAAACTAAAAACCCCGAACAGACTTGAATATAATGAAGGGTGGAAGTTTATTGCAGGAGTATCTGGTGAAGACGCTGACAAATGGTCTCAGTTGCCGCAAAGATGCGCTCCTTTTTTAGATAAAGGCACAAAGAAATATATAGATAAAGCAAAAGGAGAGTTGTTTGATTTTGAATGCAAAGATGGTGAGTTAGTATCTGAAGATTATATTGATGACAAAAACGAATAAACACTAACCCTTCATCCGAACATAACTGCCCGGAGCGGACTCGATGCCTTTGCTTGGCTGACGCGCGGTAACTTTCTTCCCCGCAAAGTCCTTCACCCATTTTTGCCATTCCGGCCACCAAGAGCCGTCATGCTGCTTGGCTTTTTCCAGCCACGCATCGGGATCATCCGTAATCTGGTTATTCACCCAATAGCAATATTTCTTTTTCACGGGCGGGTTGATCACACCCGCAATGTGCCCAGACGCCGCGAGTGTAAACGTCACATCCCCGCCCAGACGCCGCATGCCATCATAGGTCGCCTTCCATGGTGCAATATGATCTTCACGTGTTGAAAGGAAATACGCTGGCGTTTTGATCTTCCCCAGATCGACGGGAACGTCTTTCATCGTAACACCGCCCGCCGTGACCAGTGCGTTCTCAAGATACATCTTACGCAAATAATAGCTGTGCATCGCCGCAGGCATATTTGTGCAGTCGTCATTCCAGTATAGAAGATCAAACGGAAACGGCTCTTTTCCCATCAGGTAATTGTTCACAACAAAAGACCAAATCAGGTCATTCGAGCGCAGCAAACTAAAGGTATTTTGCATTTCCTTACCTTCAAGAATACCTTTCTCGTACATCTTTTCATCAAGCTGCTCGATTTGCCCCTCATCAAGGAACAGCTTCAAATCACCCGCCTTATCAAAGTCCAGCAACGTCGTCAGAAAGGTCGCGGATGCAACACGCCCCGCCTTTTTCTTCGCAGTCAGATACCCCAGAGTACAAGTCAGCAAAGTGCCGCCAAGACAATACCCGATCACATTGGTCTTCTTTTGGTCGGTAACCTTTTCAACCTGATCAAGCGCATCCAGAACGCCTTCTTCCATGTAATCTTCAAAACGCTTCTTCGAAAGCTTCGGTCCCGGATTAACCCATGAAATCGCAAAAACGGTATGCCCTTGCTCGACCGCCCATGCGATAAAGGAATTCTCGGGCTTCAAATCCAGAATGTAGTATTTGTTAATCCACGGCGGTATAATCAAAAGCGGCGTCTCGAAGACTTTGTCTGTCTTCGGCGCATACTGGATCAACTGCATCAGATCATTCTGGTAGACGACGCGCCCTTCGGTCACGGCGATATTCTTGCCCAGCTCGAATTGGTCATATTGCGTGGTGCTAATTTTTAACTCGCCCTGTCCGCGCTCAAGATCCTCGATCAGGTTCTCCAGACCCCGCACCAGATTTTCACCGCCGCTGTTAATTGTCTCATTCAGAACTTCGGGGTTCGTCATCAAAAAATTTGTTGGCGAAATCGCATTGGCAAAAAGCTTTGTGGCAAAAGCCAGCTTTTCTTTTTCTTTCGGCGTAATGCCGTCCGCATCACGAACGGTGCGATCCATCCATTGGCACGTTAGGAGATAGGATTGCTTGATAAAATCGAAGAGGGCGCTTTCCTGCCATTCAGGAGCGCGAAAACGTCTGTCACCGGATTCCGGTTCAATCAGTGTTCGCCCGTCTTGCCCCATAAATTTCAGGAAGCTTTCCTGCCAAAGCTCCGTCCATTGCTGCACAAACTCTGCCTGCATCTGCAGGAATTTTCCGGGGTCGGTCGCAACACTATCGAGAAATGCCATGTAGCTCTGGCGGATATTCATCGGGTCAAGGTCGCGGTTCAAAAAGTCCTCGACACCCTTTTGATTGCCGTATTTTTCGATATATTCTTCAAACAAGGGCGTCGCACGTTCATAAGCGTCAAGTAGCGCGCGCGAAAGCACAACAAAGTCAGGCGCCTTATATTCGGGTTGGCTTGTTTCCGTATCCGTTTTCTTTGCTGCTGCCATCACTAAACCGTTAATCCTGTGTATAAATTGCTGCAAGTCTAACGCGACTGTGCTGCAATAATGGCCAAAAATCAAGGGAAACTATTTATGCGGGAATACCAGCGGTATCTGCAACTTTCTGCGTTGCAAACCTCTCACACAAAACCGCAAGATAGGCCACAACAAAAATAAACAGATAAAGCTCTTCGACTTCGCTGGCACGTGTAAAGACATCATCACCAAGCGCCTCAGTAATCTTGGATGTCAGCTTAACGATAAGAAAGAAAACGGCAATCGGAATTATGCGCACATCACCAAGGATAGGCTTCGAGAAATCAGGGATCAGCGAAGGTTTGAATTTCTGGATAAGCGGAATGATCAAGCCACACATAATGACCCCGATCTCAAGAATAAGCCGCGGTTTCTGGTCAAGCCAAGAAGATGTATTGTGTAGATTGGTCTCCTGCTGGTCATTCACATGTAACCAGTAATCCGGCGTACTCCATTCAAAAATATGCTGCCCCCAGCTCAGCTCCTCTCCAAAGACGTAAGCGCTCCCGATCAGAGCCAATAAACCCCAGCCGCGGATATATTTATTCGGCGCGATCTTGATTAGGTAGGCAGACAAAAGAATGGCGGGGATCAGGATAAGCCACTGCAGCAATTCATGCGGCCCTTCCTCCGAATGCAAACCCGGCAGGTATTCCTCGCGCACCGTCAGTTCTATCACGACTTGTGCCAGAATAATAAATAGAGGTAGGTAGACGGTAAACGCCCTTGAAAGAAAAAGTTTGTACATCTGTAAGGTTATAATTCTTAAGGAAAGAACATTAATCCTTCTTTCTACGTCATTTTTATATGAAATAAAAGAGACGTTAAAGCATGGTGACAAGACGAACGCGTTTATAAAAAACATCGGCCATGCGGCATTCCTTTTCTTGAAACTGTGCTCTATCCACTGTAATAACGTACCGTTTAATTGAATTATCAGGGACAAGCACAAATGTCAGAGCCATTTAAAATAGCGATAGCCGGCCTCGGAACCGTAGGCGTAGGCGTTATAAAAATTCTGCAGCAGCATTCTGAGATGATTGAAATGCGTGCCGGACGTCCCGTTGAAATTGTAGCTGTAAGCGCTAAAACGAAAAACCGCGAGCGTGGCATTGACCTGTCAGGGTTTGAATGGGTGGATAATGCCGAGGATTTAGCAAATTACAAAGGCGTCGATGCTGTACTGGAACTCATCGGCGGCTCTGAGGGTACAGCGGCCAATCTTGTGAAAGGCGCACTCGAAAACGGCCTACACGTAGTCACAGCAAATAAAGCATTACTGGCTCATCACGGCATCGATCTGGCAACGACTGCGGAAAAGAATAACGCTTGCCTGCTGTACGAGGCAGCAGTCGCAGGCGGCATTCCGATCATCAAGGGCTTGCGCGAAGGGCTGGCCGCTAATGAGATCAAGAGCGTTTATGGCATCCTGAACGGAACCTGTAACTATATCCTCAGTGAAATGCGTACATCCGGCCGCGATTTTCAGGATGTATTGCAGGAAGCACAAGAGGCAGGATACGCCGAAGCGGACCCGACATTCGACATCGAAGGCATTGATGCTGCGCATAAGCTGGCAATCCTGACCGCTATCGCATTCGGTGTAAAGCCGGATTTCGATGCAGTAACTATCGAAGGGATTACACACATAAACGCGACAGACATCGCTTATGCGGATGAATTCGGCTACCGTATTAAGCTGCTGGGGATTGCTCGCCGTGAAAACGGCAAAATTCTGCAAGTGATGGAACCATGTCTGGTTCCGATCGGCAGCCCTCTCGGCATTATCGAGGATGTCTACAACGCCGTATATGTCGAAGGCGATTATGTCGAAACACCACTATTTACCGGAAAAGGCGCTGGAGAAGGCCCGACGGCTTCATCAGTCGTCGCCGATCTTATTGATCTTGCACGCGGTATTCGCTTACCGACCTTCGGCATTCCGGCATCCAAATTGCAGGACGCACAATGGGCCGATCCGGGCGAAACGGAAAACCGTTATTACCTGCGCTTAAGCGTTCTGGATCAGGCTGGTGTCATCGCGGACGTTTCCGCCATCCTTCGGGATCAAAATATCTCTATCGAAGGGTTGGTTCAGCGCGCACGTGATCCGGGGCAACCTGTGCCCGTCGTGCTGACAACACATGAAACGAAACACGCAGATATGGTGAAAGCTTGCAGCATGATTGAAGCACTTGAAACATCTGTCGATAAACCGCGTTTGATGTGCATAGAAGAACTGTAATAGCCGTAGTGTGAAAAGCTTGCACGGCTTTGGTGAATGACTAAAGTAATATGAGATTTAATCTGGAAATATAAGGCAAACCCACATGACAAATTCCGCAGAAGCAGAAAAAATTGCAGCAGCACCGCCACAAGAGGGCTTTGCTATGGACAGAAACCTCGCGCTTGAGGTTGTTCGCGTAACCGAAGCCGCCGCGCTCGCAGCGTCCAAGCTTGTTGGTCGTGGCGACAAGGTAAAGGCAGATCAGGTCGCCGTCGATGCCATGCGGGATGCTTTGAACTCCCTTCACATTCAGGGCAAGGTCGTGATCGGCGAAGGTGAGCGCGACGAAGCGCCGATGCTGTATATCGGTGAAGAAGTCGGAACAGGAAAAGGCCCTAAAATTGATATCGCCCTCGACCCGCTGGAAGGAACGGATATCACGGCTGCAGGTGGCCCGAACGCTCTGGCAGTTGTTGCCATGACGGACGAAGGCGGCTTTTTGAATGCTCCCGACGTCTACATGCAAAAAATTGCCGTAGGCCCGGGCATTGACCCGAATATCCTGAGCCTTGATGACCCGATTGAGGATGTCCTGAAAAAACTGGCGAAGGAAAGAGGCGGCGCAGTAGACGAACTGACGGTTTGTATTCTGGATCGCCCGCGCCATGAAGACCTTATCGGTGATGTGCGCAAGGCTGGCGCACGTATTATCCTAATCGGTGACGGTGATGTCAGTGCAGTGATCGCAACCACAGAATCCGACAATACGGGCATCGATCTTTATGTCGGTTCCGGCGGAGCACCGGAAGGGGTTCTGGCCGCGGCTGCGCTCCAGTGTACAGGCGGTGCAATGCTTGGCCGTCTGGTTTTCCGCAATGATGATGAAATCGCCCGCGCCGAGCGTTGGGGCATTAAAGACCTTGATCAGATTTATACAACCGACGATCTGGCCAAGGGCGATAACGTCATGTTCGCGGCAACGGGCGTAACAGACGGTACGATGTTGCGTGGTGTACGCCGTTCCGCTGGCGGTGCGAAAACGTCCTCCATCGTGATGCGCTCCAAGTCCGGTACAGTTCGCCGCGTAGAGGCAACACACAACTTCCGCCGCAAAACATGGATTAAATCCATTTAAGGATGACACCGCCTGTGGATAACAAAGATTTGATCGGCCCTGTTGCTATATTGCGCAGGGCCGAAGCTTTATCCTGAATACTATGCAAAATAATATTCTTGTAGAAAAATCTCTCATGCGTGCGCGTTGGGTCATTCTCGATGCCCCCTTGGATCAGGTAGAACAACTCGCCCGTGCCCATAATTTGCCCGAAATCATTGCGCGTATGCTCTGTGCTCGCGGTGTAACGAAAGACAGCGTAGAGGCGTTTCTAAGACCGACTTTGAAAAACAACTTTCCTGACCCGTTCTCTATGCAGGGAATGGAAGAAATGGCTGAGGATATCGCAACCGCTATCATGGAAAGTAAACCATTTGCCATCTTCGGTGACTTTGATGTGGACGGCGCAACATCCTCGGCAATCCTCTACCGTTTCCTCAAACATTGTGGCATAGAGGCCACTGTATACATCCCAGATCGTCTTACCGAAGGCTACGGCCCGAACATCGAAGCGCTTAAAAAGCTTAGGGAAGACGGTGCAGAAGTTCTGATGATGCTCGATTGCGGTACAACCGCGTTTGATGTCGTTTCGGCAGGTACAGACCTTGGCCTGAAAATCGTAATCCTCGACCATCACGAGGCAGAGGACAAACTGCCCGATGCATGGCACGTCATAAACCCGAAACGTAAGGATGACACTTCGGGGCTAGATACGCTGGCCGCGTGCGGTGTGACATTCATGGTCTGTGTTGCCGTCAACAGCCGCCTGAGGGAGAAGGGCTACTACAAAGCGCAAAGCATTCGTGAACCCGACCTCAAGGGGGACATGGACTTACTCGCCCTTGGAACAGTCTGCGATATGGTACCGTTAACAGGCCCGAATAGGCTCTTTGTAAAGGCAGGTTTTGCAACCGAGCCTTATCGAATGAATACAGGGATGAAAGCCCTCATGCATGTCGCAGGGGTAAACCCGCCGATGACCACCTACGATGCGGGGTATGCGCTAGGCCCACGCATTAATGCAGGGAGCCGCGTCCACAAAGCCGATCTCGGTGCCAAGCTTCTGTGTACCGAAGACCCTGAAGAAGCAAAGAACATCGCATGGACGCTAAATGACTGTAACAAGCTGCGCAAGGATATACAGGCAGAGATGGAAGAAGAAGCCATACATATGGCTGAGCAAACGGGGCAGACCGAGAAGCCTCTCATTCTTGTGGCTAAAGAAGGTTGGCACCCGGGTCTGAGCGGCCTTGTCGCCGGAAACTTGAAAGAAAAATACGGCAAGCCTGCCTGTGTTGTGACATATGCGGAAAACCTTAATGGCAAGAAAGAGGGCAGGGGGTCAGGCCGTTCTATCCCCGGAATACATATCGCTCAGGCTTTCATTGACGCCCGCACGGAAGGTCTACTCGAAAAAGGCGGAGGGCATGCCATGGCAGGCGGCTTCACCGTTCTGCCTGAAAAAATTGATGAATTGCGTGAGTTCCTGGGTGAGCATATACAAAAACAAACGGAGTCCGGTTACATCAATATCGAAACCACCATAGACGGCGTCCTGTCCGCGCGCGGCGTTGATATTGAGCTGATTACATTACTGCAAAACTTTATCGGCCCTTTCGGTCAGGAACATCCCGAACCGACCTTTGCTCTTACAAACGTAAAACTGTTCAAGGTCGATATTATCGGCGAGAAACACATCAGGGCCATGATCGGAGATCAACACGGCGGGAGCTGGCTTAAGGGCGTGGCATTCCGCTCTGTCGGGACACCGCTGGGGGATACGCTTCTTGCAGGACAAAACAACAAGCAGCTGCTTCATATTGCTGGAAGCCTGAAAATCAATGAATGGCAGGGTAGGCAAACCCCCGAAATCCATATTCAGGACGCTGCGTATGCGAAACAACAGGAAGACAAAGCCGTAAAAATTGCCTAAAAGAGACTGAAACCAAAGCCAACCCAAAATAAAGCGGGAGATCATCGGTGTTCAGTACAATACGGTCTTTCATAGAACGGCATTTCGGGCTTTTGTTAATTACGGCATTTATCTTCGGCCTGTTTGTCCCTGGTGCGGAAAACGTACCGAAAGAAGCGATCCTGATCCTGCTGGCCACAATTATACTGTTTTCATGTTCGAAGATTAAGATCGAGGATTTCAAGGCCTTTCGTCTGCGTGATATCCTCGGCTTTTATATCTTGCGGTTCATAATATTTCCCGTGATCGTTTTCTACATTGCGGGAGCGCTCATACCGGACTACCGCTACGCTCTGCTTCTGCTGGCTCTTTTACCCTGCGGCGCAACACTGCCTGCTATGCTCGGGATACTGGGCGGTAATACCGCACTGGGGTTAAGCGCTGTCACTGTCACAGGACTGATGGCACCGTTCACGATTACGCTGGGCTTTTACATCTTCAGTGATGTTTCGATGGATCTCGATATTCAGGATATGTTTTACAAACTGGTGTTGATGATTTTCTGTCCTGCCATCTTGTATTTTGGGTTTCTACGCATGATCAAGCCTGTGAAAATAAAGATGCGTGAAAATGCCTCGATGATGGGTGTGCTCCTGATCTGTGTCGTCATTGTCATTGTTGTCTCCTATGAACGAGAGAAGTTCTTTATGGAGCCGATGATGTTTCTAGAGGCCGTTGTAATCGGTTTTGTTGCATACTTTTCATTCTACGCGATGGGGTGGATTCTTTTCAAAAATGCCGACCATCCTAGTCGCATAAGCTACGCTTTAATGAGCGGAAACAATAACATAGCGCTTGGGATCAGCCTTGCCGCATTATATTTCCCTCAAAAAGAAGCTTTTATTCTTGTCGCGTGGGAGATTTTGTGGATAATGGGTGTTACATTATTTCAATTGTATTTGAAACGTTATCCTGTAACACAAACTTAAAATAAGTGTTTCAGGATTTTTGTATGACAGGTTTTAGGTAAGAAAATGCAGGCAAAGAAAACACAAAACGTATTAAGCGGCATGGTAATCCTCTCAGAGGTCAGCCACGTTTTCTGCTGTGTTCTTCCGACAATATTTAGTATAGCGAGTGTTCTTGCCGCCTTTGGATTGATCGGGATTACACCCGTCTGGATGGACAGTCTGCATAACGCGATGCACAGCTATGAAATTCCCATCATCATCTCCTCAGGGGTAATTCTGGCTCTCGGTTGGCTGGTTCATTACTACAGCCAGAAGCTGGACTGCCATGATGACGGTTGCTGCCACCCGCCTTGCGAACCAAAGAAAGATAGAGCGCACACTGTTTTAAAGATAGGAACGGTTTTGTTTCTTTTCAATGTCGCAATCTTCCTGATCTTCCACAAAGGACTAGAAACACTTGGGGGTGTTCAGCACAATCCGGCCGCGATTGAACACGCGCACAGCCACGACGATGCCCACGGTCACGACCACTAACAGCTTCTGAAAAAAACTAAATTGGCAGAGTTCACTCACATGCCGAGCGCTTCTTGCGGCGGCTCAATGCGATCTTGTCCTGTGTAAGGCGTATCCGCATAGGCATAGGCAGCCTGACTGTCCACTTTCGCACGTTTGTGCTGGTAAAATGTCACGCGGCCGAGATGTTCGCTGGTTTGGGTCACCTCAAAAGCCATATCCTCGGCCTTTTCAATAATACCTTCATCCAGCATCGTTTGAATGGTTTCAGGTACCAAAGCATGAAGAGCATCCAACTCCCCCGTATGCATAGAGTCGTATCCCTGTCCGAAATATGGGCACAAATGTCTGTGAATGGCTTCTCTCAAGCCTCTTTCGGGTGCGCGGTAATCATTGGGATTGAGGGTACTCTGATCCATAAAGGGAACTTCCTGTGTAATATTATTTTTTAGACATAATATTTATAGGAATTATTCGTCATCAAAAGCAAGAACCATCTTACCGCGAGCTGCAGAATCCAGGTCAACATGGCGGTAAAAGCAGGTTTCACGGCCTGTGTGGCAAGTACCTTCGGCATTCTTCGAACCATCCGGCTTACGAACCTTAACAGCCATAACCAGACAATCCTGATCGCAATCGGTATGAAGGCTTTGCACGTCTTGCACATAACCGCTTGTTGAGCCCTTGTGCCAAAGTGATTTTCTGCTGCGTGACCAGTAATGCGCCTCACGTGTCGTTAGCGTTTTCCTTAAGGCATCGTCATTCATATACGCCACCATCAGAACCTTCTCCGTCTCGGCGCAAACAGTAACGCAGGGAATAAGACCCTTTTCGTCAAAACGGGGAGAAAAAACCGTACCTTCTTCTAAATCCTCTTTATTCATGACCTATCCTAACTGGCGGCTTTGATGTTGTTTTCATACCGTGCCTCGATCGCATCCCAGATCGCAGCCTCAGAACACATATCATAAAGGGTATTCAGCGTTTGCAATCCCGTCGGTGAGGTTACATTAATTTCGGTTAAGTACCCGCCGATAACATCAACGCCTGCAAACAACAAGCCGCGTTTTTTCAGCTCCGGCCCGATAATCTTACAGATTTCATGATCCTTATCGGTCATATCCCATTCCTTGGCGCTCGCGCCTTGAACAAGATTGCCGCGCACCTCACCCTTGGCGGGAACACGAACGAAAGAACCGACAATCTCGCCATCCGCCAAAACAATTCTGCGGTCGCCCTCGGTAATGGCCTCGGGCAAAAACTTCTGAATCATCAAAGGCTCCTGATAATACTCTTCAAGAAGATAGATAAGAGCATTCAGGTTCGACCCTTTCTCATCCACGTGAAAAATATTCGTGCCGCCTTTGTCATGCAGGGGCTTGATAATGATGTTCTTGTGCTCTTCATAAAACTTGAGAATAACATTCTTCTTGCCTGACACCAGAGTAGGGGCCATCAAACTCTTGAAATGCGTAGCAATTAATTTTTCAGGCGCATTCCGAACCTCGAATGCATCATTGATAACCAGTGTGTCAGGATAAACATGATCAAGAAGGTAAGTCGCCGTTAGATAAGACATATCAAATGGCGGGTCTTGCCGCATCAAAACGATATCAATGTCGCTCTTAAGGTTAAGCGTGACGTCCGAGCCATAAGTAAAGTGATTGCCTTTTTCGCGCCTGACCTCAACAGGCTTGGCTTGCGCTAAAACCTGCCCGTCCAGCAAATAAAGGTCTTTTGGGGAATAGTAAAAAACCTCATACCCGCGTTTCTGTGCTTCCAGAATCAGAACAAAACTGCTGTCACCATCAATATTAATCAGCTCTAGAGGATCCATCTGGACCGCGATTTTTAAACTCATTATTGTCACTCTTGTTGCTTTTCTTCACTTTTTATACTAGCTCTTAAGTCGAAAAAAAATACAAGAGTAAGAACTTATATGAAATTTGAAGACTTAGGTCTCAGTGAAAACGTTTTACGTGCCGTAAAGGAATGCGGTTATGAAACCCCTACGCCCATTCAGGAGCAGGCCATCCCGTACATTCTGATGACACGGGATCTTGTTGGACTGGCACAGACGGGAACAGGTAAAACGGCGGGCTTCACATTGCCCATGATTGAAATGCTGGCCGGTGGCCGTGCAAAGGCGCGCATGCCGCGCTCTCTGATTTTATCACCAACGCGTGAACTGGCCGACCAGATCGCCAAGAATTTTGATACCTACGGGAAATACTGCAATCTCTCGAAAGCCCTATTGATCGGCGGATCGTCCATGCCCGAACAGATTAAGGTTCTGGAGCGCGGCGCGGATGTCCTGATTGCGACCCCCGGACGCCTGATTGATTTGTTCGAGCGCGGGAATATCCTTCTGAACGACATAAAAATCCTCGTGATCGATGAAGCGGACCGTATGCTTGATATGGGCTTTATCCCCGATATCGAAAAAATCTGCAGCACCTTACCGTCTATGCGCCAAACACTGTTGTTTTCCGCAACAATGGCACCTGAAATTAAAAAACTGACGTCCAAGTTCCTATCAAACCCAAAAGAAGTTTCGGTCGCGCCGCCGGCATCGACCGCAGAGACGGTAGAGCTGTTTTTGACCTACACGGACAAACGCGGCAAGAAAAAGCACTTAGAAAAGGTACTGGAGAGCGAAAACATCCAGAACGCCTTCATCTTCTGTAATCGAAAGAGGGACGTGGACTCCCTCTCACAATGGTTAAAAAAGAAAAACCATGCGGCTCGTCCTTTTCATGGCGACATGGCGCAAAACATCCGGCAAGAAACACTTGATAGTTTTAAATCAGGAGAGATTAAAATCCTTGTATGTAGCGATGTCGCTGGACGCGGTATTGATGTGCAGGGCGTATCGCATGTCATAAACTACGATGTTCCGTTCAATCCTGACGATTTTGTTCACCGCATTGGGCGGACAGGGCGTGCGGGACAAAAGGGACGGGCATGGACCATTGCGCTGAAAGATGAAAATAAACTTGTAGACGCTGTCGAAAAAAGAATAAAAAAATCGATAGAAGTTATTGACTTTAATGATAAAAATGACAACAAAAAGAAAGAATCAGAGAAGTCCGAAGACCAAAAAAACGATAAAAAACCTAACAACAAACCCAAGTCTAAATCCAAAACGACAAAAAAGAATACAAAGCCGCAGGAACCCGTAAGGCAAAGTGATAACAGGAAAAAAGACCTCGAAAAAGATAGGGATTTTAAACCGGAACAGGATGATAATGGCGAGAGCGGTTTCGGTGATGATATTCCGGCATTCTTCCTCTCTGGCAAATAAGTGTTGGAAAGCTGGTCATAAATGCCTTCCCGCTCTTGACTTTATGGGTGGTTATTCCAGTATTGATAAAGGGTTACATCAAGGTCTTCTGAGTTCTATGAAAGTTTCAAATTCATTCCTGCCTGAAAGTGCGTATAAAGCCAAATCTTTAGTCTCGCGTTCTTTAGTCTCTAAATGCGCAATTATTCTAGCGGCGTTGACCATAATCGGAACCGCAACGCCCGTTAACGCGGCCAAAGAAATCAGTAACGCGCCTGTAGACCTGCAGGCAGACAGCCTCCACCATGACGAAGTAAACAACACGGTGACCGCTTCCGGTGACGTCGTTATGATTCAGGATGGACGTACGCTCAAAGCCGATAAAATCGTATACAATCTAAAAACAGATACCGCAAAGGCCGTTGGCAACGTTGAGTTCACAGATAGCAATGGCGATCGTCACGAGGCCGAGCAAGTCACCTTCAATAATGCCATGAAAGATGGGTTTGTGAAGGGTCTGAGAACCTTCCTCGTAGATGGATCAAGATTCACAGCAGACGAAGGCGAACACAAACGCGGCAACCAAACCGTAATGCATGATGCGACATACACACCATGTGAGCCTTGTGAAAGCAACCCTGATGAGCCGCCACTTTGGCAAATCCGTGCATCGGAAGTCACACATGATAAGCAGGACAAGACCGTATCTTACGAGGATGCGCGTTTTGAGTGGATGGGAGTTCCTCTCGCATACCTGCCTTATTTCTCTCACCCCGACGGCACAGAAGACAGAAAAAGTGGATTTTTGACCCCTTCCGCAGGGTTTAAGAGTGATCTCGGTTTCTTTGTAGAGAGCAGCTATTACTGGTCTATCGCTCCTGACAAGGACGCTACGATTGGCCTGATGGCACTAACAAAACAGGCGCCTGTTGCCCTTGGTGAGTACAGACAGCGTTGGAAAAACGCAAGATTTGAAGTAGAGGGTAGTGTGACGTACTCGGACTATTACGATAGCGAAGGCGGCGAAAGTTTTAGACAGGATGACGAACTGCGAGGCCACATTTTTGCCGATGGCCTGTGGGACATCAATAATAAATGGCGCGCGGGGCTGGGCATAGAAGTAACATCCGACGACCAGTACCTGAGGCAATATGACTTTGAAAGCGAAGACGTTCTTGAAAACGAACTCTATGTTGAACGCTTTTCGGGGCGCAACTATGCCGTTGGTCGCCTGCTTGCGTTTCAGGATTTGCGCGTAGATGATGACGATAGTATTTTTGCAGATGTAGAGCAGCCTGATGTTCTCCCTGAAATTCAGGCCAGTTTCCTAGGCGAGCCGGGAAAAGTACCTTTAATCGGCGGACGCTGGAGCGCCGATGTATCGGCTTTGGGTCTTAGAAGAGAATCCGAAACGGGTCAGGATTTAGGGCGTCTGGGGGTATCAGTAGGGTGGTATAGACGTTTGGTAAGTGATTTTGGGTTAGTAACCGATTTCGATGCACAATTCCGTTCTGAATATTATGGTACGCGGGATGGTGATGAAATTGATGATGCAGACGAAACACGCTCTTTTGCCTTTATAAACGGTGAAACATCATACCCTGTCGTCAAAAGATTCGAAAAATTCCAATGGACTGTTGAGCCGACAGCATCCTTAACACTCGCGCCGAACATTGACCAGGATGATGATATCCCCAATGAGGACAGTCAGGACGTCCAGATTGATACCCTTAACCTTTTTGAGCCGAACCGTTTTCCGGGATTAGACAGAGTAGAAGACAGCTCTCACGTTACCTACGGCCTTCGCACCGGTATTTACGGGCATGACGGTAGTTATGGTGATGTATTCTTCGGCCAAAGCCAGCGTTTTAACGATGACGACAACCCGTTTGCTGTCGGAACGGGTCTTGATGAGAAGCAATCTGATTTCGTCGGGCAAATCACTGGAAATTATCAGAACAACTACCGTGTAGATTATCGTTTTCAACTGGATAACGACAATTTATCTCCGCAGCGACACGAAGTCGATGCATCCGTTACTCTTGAAAAAGTAAACTTTTCGACAAGATACTTATTTGCCAAGTCTTTGGAAGGAACGGATATCGAAGAAACGCGAGAGCAAATTGAAAACAGCGCCAGCTATTACATTAACGACAAGTGGCGCTTGCACGGCTCTGCAAGGCATGACTTGGGAGAAGACCCCGGGCTCCGCGAGGCACGTTTGGGAGTAGATTACATCGGACAATGCTTCTCATGGTCAGTTCAAGGAAGGCGCATATTGACCGAGGATACATCCGGTGACAACGGAACAGAAATCCTCCTGCGCATCGGTCTTAAAAATCTGGGAGAATTCGAAACAGGCGGCCTATCAATCGGCAGCAGCTCTTCCTCGTCCGATGATCTGGACGATGAAGACGGAGAGTGATCTGAACGTATTCTTTTAAATGCAGTAAGATATGAAGACAGGGTTCTTATTCTTTTAAAAACATTTATACTCTCAGTTTAAAATCATCCATTTTATAAGCGCAGAGGCCCTTTTTGTTTTTTGACGTCTTACAAACAGATCTCCATATGTGGGTTATGTTTACCATCACAGCGGGGGCAATCTATGCCTTTGTCCGTGAAAAGTGGAGCCTTGAACTGACAAGCGTCATTCTTCTGACGGTATTGCTTCTTTACGGACAGATTTTTGCCTTCATGGATGCGGAAGGCAACAACATGATGGATGCCAGACATCTACTGGCAGGCTTCGCAAACCCTTCACTAATAGCTGTTCTCGCACTTCTGGTTATGGGGCAGGGGATGATTCATACCGATTCACTGCGCTTTGTTACAAACCTGTTTGTTTCGAGAAGTAAAAGCCGTGCGTGGCTGTCCGTTCTGGCAATTTTGATTTTTGTGATGACGGTCAGTGCATTCATGAACAACACGCCGTTGGTGATTATCGCAATCCCGCTTCTGCAATCCTTGATGCAAACCCTGAAGATGCCCTCATCAAAAATGATGATGTCATTAAGTTACATAGCCATCATCGGTGGCATGACGACGGTCGTCGGTTCATCGACAAACCTCCTGGTATCCAGCACAATGGTCGAGTTGGGATATCAGCCGCTAGGCTTTTTCTCATTTACAATTCCGGCTCTGTTCCTCGTCGCGGTCGGCTTTATTTATATTATGCTTGTTGTACCAAGAATTAGCCCGTCCAATATCTCTCTGAAGGAAGAAATCGTTGGAAATGAAAAAGAATTCGTAGCGGAACTGGATATCACTGCTGAAAGTAAACTCATAGGATCAGAATGTATTGACGGCAAATTTTCTCAATTACAAGACCTTAACGTAAAACTGATACAGCGCGGCGGGCATCTGATCCTGCCGCCTTTCGAAGGCTATAGCATTCACGCGGGCGATATTATTATCGTGTCTACCACACGCGAGGCACTCGGAAACTTGCTCACAAAATATCCCGGCTTCCTTCTTTCCGAAGAAGAGGCCCAAGTTATCGAAGGGATCAGCGACGACAATGAGGGGGATCGCGCTATTAAGCAGGCCGAAACCCGTGTTCTGGCAAAAATTATGATTACGCCGGCCTCTCGTATGATTGATATGTCTCTGGACCACATCAGCTTTCACAAGCAATTCGGGGCAATCGTTTTAGGCATTCAGCGCCGCGCACGTGTCGTACGCCGTCGCCTTGGCCGTATCCGCCTTGAGGCCGGAGACGTTCTTCTGATCGCTGGAAAAAACAGTATTATCAATAGCCTAAGAACAAGTCCTGACTTTATTCTGCTCTCAGGCTCGAAGAAAGATTTACCAGTTCCTGGAAAAGCGCCGATCGCTATCACAGTATTTCTGGCAACAATTGGTCTGGCAGCCGCAGGCTATCTAACTATTCCGGTTGCAGCTTTTACTGGCGCTGCTGCTATGGTTGGTTCTGGATGCCTTAATATCCGGCAGGCAACCCGTGCAATCGACAGAAAAATTTTCCTGCTCGTCGGCTCGATGCTTGCACTCGGCCATTCCCTGCAAGTATCCGGAGGCATAAATCACATAGCCGAAACCATCATGACTGCACCGTTTGCGGACTCGCCTCTCTGGATGGTTTCTCTTCTCTTTATTATTGTGGCCGTTACAACAAACATTCTGACCAACAACGCCTGCGCAATCCTCTTCACGCCAGTAGCCATGAGTATGGCGGCACAATCACCGGAAATGCCGAACCTTGCATTTGATATGAACTACATTTTTGCCGTAACGGTCGTTTTCGCCGCAAACTGTTCGTTTGCATCACCAATCGGCTATCAAACAAATTTGCTCGTAATGGGCCCCGGCCAATATAGATTTAAAGACTTTATGATTGCGGGTGTACCCCTTGTTATCCTTCTCTGGATTACCTATATTTTTGTAGCCAAGTATTACTTTGGCTTGTCTTAAAAGTGCAGATACAGAATTTAAATTATGCTTGAAATGTATGACCCGGGCGCACGTTACCGCCGACGATCCGCACAAAGATTTATAAATATATTGAAACTTCTGATCCTTGTTCTTGTGATTGGTGGTATTGGATTTTATTTGGGACGCTTGCAAGCCGTAAAAGAAATCCATTTGCTAGAAGAAAAGCATAAAAGTGCCGTCTCTGATCTTGAAGACATCACACAGGAAATCACAGAACTTCGTGCTGAGGCCAGAACATCCAACATCCGCTACGAACAGCTAAAAACCAGTTATGAAGAAATACTGCCCGCAGGTCCTATTCAGGATCTTACGATGCTCATGAAGAAGCAGCTGGATGAAGGAATCGACCCCAAGAGAATGGAGTCCGTGCTGCGCGCGGTCAGTCCGCCGCAAAATTGTACCGAAGCACAATCCAAGCGGTTTGTGGTGACAACTCCTGCATACAGTGGCCCCGTCAGTAAAGTTTCTATCGATAAACGGAATATTGTGATTTATGGGTCCGGCGAGTCGGCAAAAAACTCTGATGGTGAATCTGAAGCGTGGTTTGACCCGACCAAGCCGGTAGAAATGACATTCGAACTCGCTAGCGGAAAAAAAGAGGTGAAAACGGGCGTGCTGCCACTTCAATATTACGTGATTTATGACGATAAGGAATATCGCTTTACGATTGCGCCCGGTGAACGCTCGTTTGCTCGCGTAACATATGACAATTGTGACGCTCCATAAAAAAGCAGCTATTTTCTATTGAGGTTTTGAAAAAGCAAGCCGAGTTGAGTTTCGATTTGCAAATTAAGATCAACAGGCTCAGGCCCTATATCGGGATTGTTCCCACGCGCTGTTAAGGTCATCATAATGCCTTCCGAAACAGAACCGTCCAGACGAACTTCGAAAAACTCGTAATGATAATTCTTCAAGGCCTGACGAATTGTACGCATTTGCTCGTCATCACCGGGAAATAGACCTTCCGAGATACTTTCATCCAGAGTAACAACACCGGCTTCCTGACTCTGCAATATGCCTTTTTCAACCATTAGCGTATCGCCCTCTAACACAAGCGGAACGCGTCCGCCCATACGCCCGAACATTTCAAAATCTTTCAATCCGGCATCAATAAAAAACTGGTTCAGAGTTACATCTGAAACAAGAAGAGTAATGTATTTCGGCAGCAAGCCGTTTTCACGGAAAAACAAACCCTGAGCGCTGACAATTCCATCATAGATTGAGAGTTCTATCTCTTTTATAACGCGCTGCTCCGGTGCATCCAGATCAAGCACAATTTTTCCGACTTGTTTAATGTCACGGTCAATGGGAACACGGAAATTAAATGTACCTTGTGTTTTATTATCTTGTGATTTCTCCGAAGAGAGTACAATGCTGCCTTGTATATCCTGAAATTGCACTGGTCCATAACGGTGACGGCCAAGTTCTGCATTGATTTCAGCTTTCCAGCGAAGCGTAGGCTTATTTGCTTTAAAATTCCAAGAAAACTCTCCGCTAATGGCAGAAGACGCACCGGAAATTTTCGTACCGCCCACATGATTAATTGTTTCCAAAGAAGCCAGAAAAGCACCGTTCAGTTCTGATTTTCCCTTGCTGCGTATAAATGATCCCTCAAGAGAAAGACCGCGCTTTTCACTCTCCACGGTAAACGTACCGGACAACCCGTCACGTAATGATATAAAGTTATTAAAAAAAACATTCAGAACAGGATTTTCAATAGAAAGGAAAGCATGCGGCAAGTTTTCTTTTCCATCCAGTAAGCCGTTGTCCTGAAGGTAAGCGCGCAAATCATCAAGCTTCTTGGGCGTTATCATAACTTCGAATTGGCTACCCTTATCGGCATTCCATTTCCGGTTGGCAATAAAATCAATACTATTCTGACCAGCGGTACGACCCTCGATAAAAAGCGTCGGCTCACTGTTTTCCTTGACGATGGTGATATTCACATCCTGAAATGGTATTGCCTTCCAGTACATAGAGCCTGCAATGGCTTGAACTGTCAGGCTGACTGTTTGGTCTGGAAAGACAATGAATGTCGCTTCGGATGTAGCCCTATTAATGCGTAAATCATCGAGGGCAAGCTGCAATTCCGTTGTTTCAGAAACCAACTCAAGATTTCCGCTAGGAGAGAGGTTACCCGATACTTTAGAGGTAAAAGTAATTTTCTTTTGTCGACTTTTTACACGGCCAAGCAATTCAAGATTACTTTCGCTTTTGCGCGTAATTTGTCCCTCAACGTCAAGCTGAATGCCCCCTAGATTTTCTGAAAACAAATTGACTGTCGCATCCTCAAGATACATTTGCTTAACGGGAATCTTTTTCAATGTATCAAGGAGCAAAGCGCCATTCTGCCAGCCGGCAATCGTAGGCACAAAGGTTTCGGAAAGCTCGCCGGTCAATTGAAGCTCCTTGACCAGAATACGTTCAACAAGTCCGTCATTAAGCATATAACCGAAAGTCGTGTAATTTGCCTCAAGATAGCCAATCTGACTGAAACTCTTTTCATCAAGGGAAATATCCTTGAGGGTGACTTTGCCGAAATCACTTTCAATAGAGCCGATATGTGCATCACCAAACCCGAGCTTGCTCAGCGCCTCGCTAACCCTGATTTCAACTTGTGCGGGGACATACCAAAGCAACACGTACACGTACGTGCCGCCAAGCATGACGGACAGGAATAAGGCAAATTTCAAAAAATTGCGCATGAAAAGGGCAAGACGTTATTTTTAAGAGTTATCTTAACTTAAACTATCACGCAAAAAACAATCTTTAAACATCTATATCTTCAACAAATTTTGCATTGCTCTGAATGAAGTCAAAGCGGGCTTCGGCATTTGTGCCCATCAACCTTCTGACAAGGTCATCAACGTCTGCGGAAGTATCGATATCAAGGTCTTCTTCGCTCATTTCATCCGCGGCAATACCAAGAGACGCAACAACATCTGGCAAAGTCACACGTAAAAGAACGCGGTTTTCAGGATTCATTGTCGTTTCTTTAAGCTCTGGTGCCATCATTTCACCTAGCCCCTTATAACGCTGAATGTCTATTTTGCTTTTATCCTTGAACTTGGTCTCAAGCAGACGATCTTTCTCTTCATCCGTCATGGCATAAGCAGAAACTTTACCGCTCGAAATCTTATAAAGCGGTGGCTGCGCTAAATACAAATGCCCATTTTCTATGAGCGGGCGCATCTGGGAGTAAAAGAACGTCACAAGTAACGACGCAATATGCGCGCCGTCTACATCAGCATCGGTCATAATAATGATGCGCTCATAACGAAGCTTATCGAGATTGAAATCCTTACCGGCACCACAGCCCAAAGCCTGCACAAGATCCTGGATTTGCTGATTGGCAATAATTTTGTCGCGTGAGGCACTGACAACGTTCAGAATCTTTCCGCGCAAAGGCATGATTGCCTGTGTCTCACGATTACGAGCCGTTTTGGCTGTACCGCCCGCACTGTCGCCCTCAACGATAAACAGCTCCGTATCATCAGAATTATTCCGGCTGCAATCCGCAAGCTTTCCGGGAAGCCGAAGCTTCTGCGTCGCACTTTTCCGGGCAGTAGCGCGTTCGTTCTTCCTGCGCTGACGTTCTTCGGCCTTGAGAATAATACTGGCCAGTAAAGCGTTACTTGTATTCGGATCACGCGAAAGCCAATGATCAAAATGATCACGAATTGCGGTATCGACCAAACGCGTAACCTCGGCTGTAGCAAGTTTTTCTTTTGTCTGCCCCTGAAATTGCGGGTTTTTTATAAAAACGGACAACAGAACCGCAGCACCTGAAAGAATATCATCAGGTGTAACGAGTGAAACCTTCTTTTGTCCCGTCATATCGCCGTAGCTACGAAAACCCTTTGAAAGAGCGGAGCGCAAACCGCTTTCATGCGTACCACCTTGCGGAGTAGGGATAGTGTTACAGTATGTATGTGAAAAACCGTCTTCATGTTCCATCCATGCAATAGCAAACTCCACCTTGCCCTTATTGTCCGGTAAGTCAGCTTTACCGTGAAAGGCTTTCGGAATAACGGTTTGCTTGTCCTTAAGAGAAGTTGCAAGAAAGTCCATCAAACCGTTTGGAAACTTAAAGACGTCTTCCTCTTTGACTTTGCTATCCGGAAGGATAAGCGAGGGATCGCATTTCCATCGTATCTCGATACCGGAGAAAAGATACGCCTTAGACCGTGTCATACCATAGAGCCAAGACGGTTTAAATTTTAACTTGGGCCCGAAAATCTCGGGATCAGGCCGAAACGTAACACTTGTGCCGCGACGATTATGAATATCGCCCATCTCTTTCAGGGTAGTTGTAGGCGTACCTTGCGAAAACTCCTGACGGTAAAGCTTCTTGCTTCTGGCCACCTCAACAATCATCTTGTCAGACAAAGCATTAACAACGGAAATGCCTACACCATGCAGACCGCCCGCGGTTTCATAAGATTTGTTACTAAATTTTCCGCCAGAGTGCAGCGTGGTCAAAATAACCTCAAGCGCTGATTTTTTTGGAAATTTAGGATGTTTGTCTACGGGTATTCCACGGCCGTTATCACGGATTGTCAGCATATTATCCGGCTCAAGCGTCACCTCAATCCAGTCGGCATGCCCCGCAACAGCCTCATCCATGGAATTGTCCAAAATCTCGCCGGCAAGATGGTGAAAAGCACGCTCATCAGTGCCGCCGACATACATGCCAGGACGCTTTCGAACAGGCTCTAGCCCTTCCAGAACCTCAATATCCGAAGCATTATAATTATCACTGCCATCGTCGCCGTTATTGTTCTTTGCCATGTATGGAAGCCGCCATTTGATGTTATATTACTTTAGATTAAACCTAAAAATTATCCTCTGAATCGCCATAACGCAACGCTTTTCAATCTCTTTAGCAAAAAATTACATCTGATTTAGACCGAAAACATAATTTGGTGTACAATATACAATCAACATTGCGATTTAAAAAAACATCGAATATCTTTACAAAGATACAAAAAGCTGGAGAAGCACATTTGAATAAATCCTGTTTTATTGCCGTAAAGAAAAGTCTTTTTCTGATTTGTTTTGCGGTTGGACTGCTTTTAGCCTCACACCATAATGCAAACTCTGCGGATGGTGAGGCCAAAAAATCGACTGCGATAGATCGGTTTAAAAAGCCTATGCCTGAAATGCAGCCTCTGGAGATGGAGAAGTTCATTGAATTAACTGAAGAGCACAAAGATATTCCCTATAACGATAAATCACTTGCTTATAGCATCCGGTGGCCCAAAGGGTGGGAAAAAGGCGAGGACAAAAAAGTTGGAAACTTCGACCTGAATACAAAGCTTTTCACAAGCATTAGCATATTTCACGGGCCCCCAAGAATGGGCGGGCGAAGCAGACTGGAAATAAAAGCAGTAGACCTTCAATACCAACTAACCGCAGAGCAGTGGTATCTTCAATATGTACTTGAAAGTGGTCAGACGCTGGAAGGGTTTATCGTTCACAGCGAGCGCAAAGTAGAAGCCTTGAAAATCGTTATGGAACATGACACGTCTTATTACGTGCGCTCAACAATACTCCTGAACGGGAGGCGGGTTTTAATGGCGCAATATTACGTACCGATGTTTTTCTGGAACGATGAAAAAGCCCTTCAGGCGAGATGCGTACAAAGCTTTAAAGAGCTTTATCCCAGAGAAGATACAATAGAAAATATGGCGGCTTTTCAGTTCTTGGATATTGCCGAAGTAAAGTATCCGGAATCTTGGAAAATTTGGGCAAAGCCCCTTAAAGACGTCAATAAGATGAATATTAAATTTCTGAATGTACGTGAAACCATTACACGTTGGAAACAGACCCAAGAATCGATTGAAGGTCAGGTTGATGCAACTCTTGTTTCGAGTTTGTCTTCGGACTCGCTGCTTAGAGAAATTGAAGAATACAAAAAGACGCTTGAAGGAACCGGAATGCTGGTTGGTACAAAAATGTATACCGAACCGGAATTGGACTACAATGAGAATTTTTCCTTCGCTGTAACAGAAGTATATGAGGGAATAGACAGCACGAATGATTCGATTGACTATGAGTTGTGGTTTACAGTCATGGTATCGGGTAACTATTACTACTTCATTACGCTTTTAACGCCCTCTCGCAATGAATCTTATTTTACATGGGCTAGAAACAGCCAGACATATAAAATTATCATTGAAGGCATAACACCATCATCGGGTGGTTTTCTGGAGCAATAAAAAGCCAACAGCTTAAAAAACTAATTTTCTAAGACTTTTACAGATATTAACTTAACACTATGTAGAGTAGTACATAGCGAACTCTATCGGGTGCGGCATGGTGTCGACTTGACTGACTTCATCCGTCTTCAGCGCGATATAACCTTGGATCATATCGGTTGTGAAAACATCTCCTTTAAGTAAAAACTCATGATCATTGGCAAGCGCAGTTAGAGCCTCTCTAAGCGAACCGCACGCAGTTGGAATATCCAATAACTCTTCTTCCGGCAAAGCATAAAGATCCTTATCCATCGCTTCTCCGGGATGAATTTTGTTCTCAACGCCATCTAGCCCCGCCATCAGCATCGCTGCAAAGGCAAGATAGGGGTTTGCAGTCGGGTCGGGAAATCGAACCTCGACACGTTTGCCGCCCGGCGCACTGGAAAAGGGAATTCGACACGATGCGGAGCGGTTGCCTTTGGAATAGGCCAAAAGGACAGGCGCTTCATAACCGGGGACAAGCCGCTTGTAACTATTCGTTGTCGGGTTCGTAAAAGCATTTAAGGCACGGGCGTGTTTAAGAATACCGCCAATGTAGTAAAGCCCTGTATCGGACAATCCCGAATACCCGTCGCCCGCAAACATGGGCTTTCCGGCCTTCCAGATAGACTGGTGAACATGCATCCCAGATCCATTATCACCAAAAACAGGTTTGGGTAAAAACGTCGCGCTTTTGCCATAGCTATGCGCAACGTTGTGAACGGCGTGTTTATACATCTGCAAATTATCCGCACAGGTCAGAAGAGTTGCAAATCGCATCCCTAACTCACATTGGCTCGGCGCGACTTCATGATGATGTTTCTCGACCTGAACACCCATACTTTCCAGCACAGTCAACATTTCTGAACGGATATCGGAAAGACTGTCAACAGGTGCTTCCGGGAAATATCCGCCTTTAACACCCGGGCGATGCCCCATATTGCCTGTGGGGTATTCACGGCCTCGATTATAAGGCCCCTCAATGCTGTCGATTTTGTAACCGACATGATTCATGTCCGTATTGATCTGTACGTTATCAAAAACAAAAAATTCAGGCTCCGGTCCGAAATAGGCTGTGTCTGCAAGACCGGACTTCTTAATATATGCCTCCGCAGCCTTCGCGATAGAACGGGGATCGCGGTTGTATGGCTTGTTCGTGTTCGGATCATAAATATCACAGAATAGCTTGATTGTTTTCTGTGCCGCAAAAGGATCATACGTAACCCTCAAAAGATCAGGCTTGAGGTTCATGTCAGATTCATTGATCGTTTTCCAGCCCGCAATAGACGAACCGTCAAAGAAAGTCCCGTTCTCTAGAATATCCTTGTCGACATAGTCTGCTTTTAACGTCAGATGCTGCCACTTGCCGCGAAGGTCTGTGAAGTTGAAATCAACATACTCGATATTTTGATCTTCAATATATTTAAGGAGTTCTGCAGCAGTCTTAAAAGACAAAGCATACTTATTCACGGGAAACCTCTTCGTTCTCTGATATAATTAATGTCACAATTTTTAGCACGCAGGGTAGGGCACGGCAATCCGTATATCATTTTCTTGCGGCAGAAATTTCAAATTCAAGTATAATTGACTTGACGTAACAGGGTCTTAGACTATAGACAAACAAGTCTTAGATTATGGCGGCTGTAGCTCAGTTGGTAGAGCACTCGGTTGTGGTCCGAGCTGTCGCGGGTTCAAATCCCGTCAGTCGCCCCATTTTATCCCTTTAGAACCTATCTCTCTATCATTTGGATCCATTAATCCGTATGATACCTGCATGAAAAATAACCCTAAACTCTGGCAGGATAAACTGATCCCGCCGACCAAAGAAGACCATAAATACACCCGCGGACAGGTCACGCTGCTCGGTGGCATGGAGATGACGGGCGCGACGTGTCTTGCAGCACATGCCGCATCACGAACCGGGGCAGGGATGATCACAATCATCAGCCCGACCTTTCATTATCAGAAAAAACCCGATGCCGTAGATCCGACAATCATATACCGCTCCTACAGGCCGAATTTCATCGTACTGGAGAACACAAGCATTACTGATCATATTAAACTGTCCGAATCCAAAGGGCGGAATGTTTGTGTGATAGGTCCAGGTCTGGGAAAGGGCCAAGGCAACATTACTCGTTCGACAATTTTAAGTGTGCTGCAAAGAAAAACACCTGTTGTACTGGACGCCGATGCCTTCAATGTTTTTCAGAGCAACCCTAAAGAATTGGTGGAGTCTTTGCACGAAGATGTAGTCCTCACGCCGCACGCTGGTGAATTTAAGCGGTTGTTTCCGAATTTTGATACAACACCAAAAGACGCCTCCGAACGTGCCGTCAATAACCAGCTCTTTACTATGGTCTATAAAGGCGCACATACGGTCATCGCACGACAGGGCAAGGATACAATCATCAATGACAACGCTCCGCCGAGCTTGGCAACCGCAGGCTCGGGAGACGTTCTCACTGGTCTGATTGCCGGTTTGATGGCAACGGGGATGAAACCTTATGATGCGGCATGCGCAGGTGTTTGGATTCATGGAAAAGTCGCAAGCTTGGCTGGCTTTGGGCTCGTTTCTTCCGATTTGCCTGATTTTATTCCGAAAGTGATGCAAGAATTGCTTGGAATTACGAATTAATTACGCTAAAACCACGGCTCAGTCCTATGGTATAGGGCGTTTTGGCACACATGCGGGTGTGGCGGAATTGGTAGACGCGCTAGATTTAGGTTCTAGTGTCCTTCGGACGTGGGGGTTCAAGTCCCTCCACCCGCACCATCCTTCCGGTAAGTTTTGAAACACCGTTGAAGGAATTCAGGAAAAACCTGAAAAAATAGAATTTAGAAGTTTAGAAGAAAGAGATAGGAATAATGCAGGTCAAGCAACTCAAGCAGGAAGGACTGCTTCACGAACTGGAAATTACCGTCGATGCAAAAGAAATCGACAGCCGCGTAGACACCCGCTTAAAAGAAGTCGGTAAAACGGTAAAACTGCCTGGTTTCCGTCCCGGCAAGGTTCCTCTCAATCTTCTGAAGAAAAGATACGGTAAGGCCATTCTGGGAGAAATTCTTGAAATCGCCGTGAATGAATCATCACGTCAGGCCATGGAAGAGCAAGACATTCAGCCTGCAATCCAGCCTCAAATCGAAGTCAAATCCTTTGATGAAGGCAAAGACCTGACATATACAATGTCTGTGGAGGTTCTGCCGAAAATTGAAATTAAAGATTACAAAGGCCTCAAACTTGAAAAGCCTGTCGCAAAAGCAGATGACAAGGAAATTGACGACGCACTGGCGCGCATCGCATCTTCCCGTAAGTCCAGCAAGCCGATTGAGGGCGACCGAAAGAGTAAAGAAGGCGATATTCTTGTCATCGACTTCAAAGGTCGTACAGCAAAAGACAACGTCGAACATCAGGGTATGGCAGCAGAAGGCCACCATCTTGAACTGGGTAGCAACACATTCATTCCCGGTTTTGAAGATCAACTCGTTGGCGTTAAAGGCGGTTCCGATGTAGAGGTTAAAGTATCCTTCCCTGAAGAATACCCTGTGCCCGAACTGGCAGGTGAAGATGCCATCTTCGACGTTGAGGTTCACGAGATCCGTGAGCCTGTAGAAGCGGAAATTGATGAAGAATTTGCCAAATCACTCGGCATGGAAGACGTGGAGTCACTTCGCAAGGCAGTCGCAGAACAACTGAACGTCGAAATGAACAACCGCAGCCGAATGATCGTGAAGAAAAATCTTCTCGACCAGTTGGACGATGCGCATGACTTTGAAATCCCCGCAGGTATGAAAGAGCAGGAACTGAATAATATCATTCAGCAAGTTCAAGCCGACAACCAGCAACGCGGCGGCGACCCTGAGGCTGAGCTTAGTGATGAAGAAAAAGAAGAACTCGAGGAAATTGCAAACCGTCGCGTTCGTCTTGGTCTCGTTCTTGCCGAAATCGGAAAAGATAATAATATTCAGGTTTCCGATCAGGAACTGCAGCAGGCAGTGATTTCCGAAGCGCAAAAATATCCTGGTCAGGAAAAAGAAGTCTTCGACTACTTCTCCAAACACCGTCAGGCCCTTGAAGCACTGCGCGCGCCTTTGTACGAAGATAAGGTCATCGACTTTATTCTGGAACTGGCGGACGTGACAGAAAAAGAAATGACATCCGAAGAGCTGATGGCAGATGAGGAAGACGAGCTGGAATCGACAAAGAAAGAAAGCAAAAAGAAGTCTTCAGCCAAGAAAACAACGAAAAAGGCCAAAAAGTCTGAAGAAAAATCTGATGACAAGAAAAAGCCGGCCAAAAAATCGACAGCGAAGAAGAAAAAAGCTTCTGAGTGAAACTCGAAATATCTTGAAAAACAGTCTTGAACAAACCCTTGCCAGTGGTTAGGGTTTGTTATCTATTTGTCCCAAGGGATAAACACCTAATCCAACGTCTTATGATCTATAAAGGCTAAAATATGACTGATCGCGATCCTTACGATACCTACATGAACCATCTTGTCCCAACGGTTATCGAACAAACAAACCGTGGCGAGCGGGCATTTGACATTTATTCAAGGTTATTGAAGGAGCGCATTATCTTCCTTACAGGGGAAGTGAATGATCACGTATCCAGCCTGATCTGTGCCCAGCTTCTGTTTTTGGAGTCAGAAAACCCGAACAAGGAAATTTCTTTCTACATCAACTCGCCTGGTGGGGTCGTGACGGCGGGTTTGGCGATGTATGACACGATGCAGTACATTCGCCCCAAAATTTCGACAGTCTGTATCGGTCAGGCCGCGTCTATGGGCTCGTTCCTGCTAATGGCTGGTGAAAAAGATATGCGCTTTGCCCTTCCGAATGCCCGGATCATGATCCACCAGCCGTCCGGCGGTGCGCGCGGTCAGGCAACGGATATCGAGATTCAAGCCAAAGAAATCCTTCGTTTGAGACAGAGACTAAACGAAGCATATGTCAAGCACACGGGCCAAAAACTTAAAGTAGTAGAAGAAGCCATGGATCGCGACCGCTTTATGAGTGCCGAAGAAGCCAGAGATTGGGGGCTTATCGACCATGTTGTCGAAAAACACGCGGATACTGCTGGATCTGACGATAAATCAAAAGATAAGAAAAAATAAACCAATTTTTTGTATGATTGTATTTAGACTTGCGCGTGTACCTTAACACGCCGTAACCATTTTCCCTTTTTGGGCGAATATAATTGAAAATCAGCCACTATAAGAGTAAATTTTCCCATCACGCTTTGAGATTTATGAAGCTCAGAAAGGTATGTATCGATGTTAACATCAGGCACTTCCAGAATAAGGTCATACGCAGTTTTGCCTCTCCGTGACATTGTTGTGTTTCCACACATGATTGTCCCGTTATTCGTAGGCCGCGACAAATCTGTGCAGGCGCTTGAAAATGTCATTAATGCAGACAAAAAAATTCTACTTGTAACGCAGAAAAGCCCATCCGAAGATGACCCGACTGCTAACGACCTTTATGAAGTCGGTACAATCGGCACAATCCTGCAGCTCCTGAAGTTACCAGATGGCACAGTTAAGGTGTTGGTCGAAGGTGGAGAACGTGTTCACATTAACAAATTCACCGAAGAAAACGACTTCATTGAAGCAACCGTCACGGAGATCGCTGACACGTCTCCGCAGAACGAAGAATTGGAAGCGCTAGCCCGCGCAGTCATGAGCCAGTTCGAACAATACGTCAAGCTGAATAAGAAAATTCCGCCGGAAGTCATTGTATCTGTGAATCAGATCAGCGACTCCTCTAAAATGGCGGACACAATCGCATCCCACCTGACCCTCAAAATTGAGGAAAAACAGGAAATTCTGGAAATGGGTCCGGCTGCCGAAAGACTGGAAAAACTATACAGTCTGATGGAAGGCGAAATCGGCGTCCTTCAGGTTGAAAAACGGATTCGTGGCCGTGTTAAGCGCCAGATGGAAAAGACACAGCGCGAGTACTACCTCAACGAACAGATGAAAGCCATTCAGCGTGAGTTGAACGAAGGCGAGGATGGTCTGGATGAATTGGGTGAACTCGAAAAGAAAATTGAGGAAACCAAACTATCCAAGGAAGCCGAAGAACGCGCAAGAAACGAAATCAAGAAACTCCGTCAGATGAGCCCGATGTCCGCCGAGGCAACGGTCGTTAGAAATTACCTCGACTGGATTTTGGGTATTCCGTGGAGCAAGAAAACACGTGTCAAAAAAGATATCAAGAAAGCTAAGTCTATTCTCGACAAGGATCATTACGGTCTGGAGAAGGTCAAAGAACGCATTCTGGAATACTTGGCTGTCCAGCAACGAACAAACAAGGTTAAAGGGCCCATCCTTTGCCTCGTCGGGCCACCGGGTGTTGGTAAAACATCTTTGGGGCAATCCGTTGCAAAAGCCACGAACCGGAATTTTGTGCGCATGTCCCTCGGCGGCGTACGTGACGAAAGCGAAATTCGTGGTCACCGCCGTACGTATATAGGCGCAATGCCCGGTAAGGTGCTGCAAGGAATGAAGAAGGCCAAGACGGTCAACCCGCTCTTCCTGCTCGACGAAATCGACAAACTCGGTTCTGACTGGCGCGGCGATCCAAGCTCTGCCTTATTGGAAGTGCTGGACCCCGAACAAAACGATAAGTTTCAGGATCATTATCTCGAACTGGACTACGACCTTTCTGACGTCATGTTTGTATGTACGGCAAACACAACGGCAACAATGCCGCGTCCGCTGCTGGACAGAATGGAACTGATCCGTATTTCCGGTTACACCGAAGATGAGAAACTTGAAATTGTAAAACGTCATTTGCTCAAGAAGCAGATGAAAGCCGCAGGCCTCAAACGTGGAGAGCTAAAGCTTAATGACAATGTTATTCGCGATGTCATTCGCTATTACACGAGAGAAGCGGGCGTACGTAATCTTGAACGTGAAATTGCCAATCTTTGCCGCAAAGCGATTAAAGACATTCTGATGAAGGGCAAGGAAAAGGTTACGATCACAAAGCGTAACCTTGAAAAATACGCCGGCGTGAAGAAGTACCGCTATGGTGAGATCGACGAAAATGACCGCGTAGGCGTGGTCACCGGTCTGGCTTACACCGAAACGGGGGGCGATCTGCTCTCTATCGAAGCGGTCACAATGCGTGGTAAAGACGGCAAAGTTTCTACAACCGGTAACCTTAAAGATGTCATGAAGGAATCCATTACCGTTGCCGAAATGCTGATTAAATCACGCGCGGCACAATACGGTCTGGATTACGAAACTCTCAAGGAACAACAAATCCACGTCCACGTGCCCGAAGGTGCCACGCCAAAAGACGGACCCTCCGCTGGCGCCGCGATGGTTACGGCAATTGTCTCCACCTTGACGGGCATCCCGATTCGCAAGGACATTGCGATGACGGGCGAGGTTAATTTGCGCGGAAACGTCACCGCAATTGGAGGTTTGAAAGAAAAGCTCCTTGCGGCTTTGCGCGGAGGTATTAAGACTGTTCTTATCCCTAAGGACAACGAAAAAGACCTCGCGGAAATCCCCAATAACGTCATCAAAGGTATGGAGATTATCCCTGTCGATAAGATCGATGAGGTGCTGACACACGCTTTAATCAGCCAGCCTGAGCCCCTAAATGCAGAAAATGATGAAGAAATGACGCAAATTTCTTCAAAAACTGCAGAAAATAAGGGGGAAGACGTGATTCACCATTGAGTCTAAGTCAAAAACAGCTTAAAACAGAATCACTGTATACGTTGTGAAAAGCCTTATGGGACTTATGTTTCGGCGATTATGACGTGTTCGATTTTGTGGAAGTCCGAATATTAATTTTAAAGACTTTCTTTTTAACTTATATGCTTAACTCTAAATCAAGGGAGTTCTTCAATGAATAAGCAAGACCTAGTATCACAAGTGGCAGAAAACGCCGACATTTCTAAACAAAAGGCTGCGCTGGCTGTTGATGCGGTAATTAACGCAATCAAATCAAGCCTGAAAAAAGGCGACGATGTTCGTCTGGTAGGCTTCGGTACATTTACAGTTGCCAAGCGCGCCGCGACAACAGGCCGTAACCCACGTACTGGTGAGCCAATCAAAATTCCGGCGTCTAAACAGCCTAAGTTCAAGGCCGGTAAAGAGCTGAAAGAAGCAGTGAACAAGTAAGTTCTTCTTCTTTAGAAATTATGACATCGGCCGTTTCCATCGAAGCGGCCGAAGTTTTTTGCTCTAAAAGATACGAAAACGGCAAGTGATGCTTGATTTTTCAACGCGAAGCCATTAGGAATATGCAATCCGTACGGATATGGGTGATTAGCTCAGTTGGTAGAGCATCTCGTTTACACCGAGAGGGTCAGCGGTTCAAGTCCGTTATCACCCACCATTTTATTATTCCCCTCACTTAGATCGGCTAAAAGCGAGAATGGCTGCAAGAAAGCGGCGGTTCTAAAACTTAAGGTTTGAAAGACTTCATTATCTCAAGAGTTTGTTCGCTAATATGATGTTCAATCCCTTCTGCATCAAACTCGGCAGTCTCAGGATCAACACCAAGCCGGATCAGGAATTCTAAAACGATTTGGTGGCGCTCTTTGCATCTTTTGGCAAGTTTCTTCCCTTTTTCGGTCAGAAAGATTGAACGGTAGGGCTGGGTTTCTACATATCCTTCTTCCTGCAGGCGTGAAAGCATTTTAGTGACAGTCGGGTGGGCCACGCCAAGCCGCTTTGCCAAATCGCTGGCACGAGCCTCTTTATGCACCTCAATAAGATCAGCGATAAGCTCAATGTAATCTTCTATTGTCTCTGTTTGATGCGCTTTTCGAACACGCGCAAACCAACTCGCTTGTGTCTCAGGATCAGCGAGAGTGAGTTTATGTTTCTTTTGCACTTTATCGGGCATTGGCCATTCCTTTCGATGATTCATGTCCCTTGCCGGTAACAAACGCCAGTATAAACAAGCCGGCCTGAATAAGAACGATAAGTGGAGCGGTTGCGACGTCTAGATGAAAGCTTAGTATCGTTCCCGTAACACAAGACAAAATGGATGCGGTTAATGCGATTATAAGCATGTGATCAAATGAACGCGCGAGTAAGAACCCGATTGCTCCGGGAGCAATGAGCATCGCAATAACAAGGATAATGCCGGCGGCCTTTAAGGCAGAAACAATTGTCAATGCCAACAATATAAGAAGCCCGAAATGAAGGATTCGAACAGGCAAACCAATGACACCAGCATATGCAGGATCAAAACAATACAGCATCAGATCTTTACGTTTGAGTATCATAATAACAGAGCAAATCGCTGCGATGCTTCCGGCTTCGATAAGATCAAACGTTGAAATTCCAAGAACATTTCCAAAAAGAACGTGGAGCAAATGCACGTCTGTCTCAATCTTGGTAAGTAATACGAGACCAAGAGCAAACATTCCTGAAAAAACAATGCCCATGACCGCGTCTTCTTTAACGCGGCTGTTTTCTTTGAGGTAGCCTGTTGCAACAGCACAAAACAAGCCTGCTGCAAACGCTCCTATAGCTAAAGGGATCCCTATGGCAACAGAAATGACCAAACCGGGTAAAACAGCATGAGATACCGCATCACCCATGAGCGACCAGCCCTTTAAAACCAAAAAACATGAAAAAATCGAACAGACACAGGCAATCAGAACGGACATCAGCAGCGCCCTTTGCATGAACTCATGTGCGAGCGGTTCAGTAATGAAAGTGATAATATTATCCATGAATGACTGCTCTTCTTTTGATCAGGCCATATTTAGGCGCAAATAAAAATGCGCACAAAAAGATAAAGGTTTGAAAAACGACGATTAACCCGCCCGGATTGGCATCAAGAAAATAGCTGGTATATGCGCCTAACGCACTCGTTAAACTGCCTAACGCTACGGCTGTAATAATCAAACGACTAAACTTATCGGTGAGCAAATACGCTGTAGCTCCCGGTGTAACGACCATCGCTATGACCAAACAAGCTCCTACAGTCTGCAAAGCGGCAACACACGCTGCGCTAAGCAGCGTAAAAAACAGAATTTTTAGCGTATTAACAGGGAGGCCGATACTGCGTGCATGGTTTTCATCAAAGAAAAGAGCCATAAAATCTTTCCATTTCATGACAAGTACAACGAGACAAACAACCGAGATAATCACAACCTGTAAAATATCAGAATCCGATATGGCTAGAATATTCCCTAAAATGATCGCTTGGATATTCACTGATACCGAATTGATGGAGACCATAAGAAGACCAAGGGCAAAGAAGGCCGTAAAAACAAGGCCAATGACTGTATCTTCACGCAGCTTGGTTTTTTGCCTCACCATAGCCATGCTAACTGCTGCCAAAAGTCCGGCGAAAAAAGCACCCACAGCATAAGGCAGAGCCAGTAAATAAGATAAAGCAACACCCGGAACAATAGCATGAGCCAGAGCATCTCCCATAAGCGACCAGCCTTTAAGCATGAGGTAGGAAGATAAAAAAGCACAAACGCCTCCAACGAGCGCGCAGACCCATATGGCCTTAAACATGTAACTATAGCTAAACGGCTCTAATAAATAATCAATCATCTTTGCCGCCATGTTTGGTGATTTTTTCACCGCCGCGCTCGCCGTAGAAGACAAGAGGACGTTCATCGTCAGTCAAAACGGTAATGCCGCGCTTGTCTTCATCATCGTGTAATTCAGCGCCAATAAGCTGATGATGACGCAGCATGCCCCCAAAGGCTTTGGCCAAATTTTCTTGTGTAAATGTTGTTTCCACCGGGCCATATGCAAGGACGTTTTTGTTGATGAGCATGACTTCATTACAGAAACTCGGCACACTCCCGAGATTATGTGTAGAGACTAAAATCAACCGGCCTTCTTTTGCCAGAGAGCGAAAAAGAGTAATAAGTGACTCTTCAGTCTTGATATCAATGCCTGTGAATGGCTCGTCTAATAAAATAACCTGACCGCCTTGTGCCAGTGCCCGTGCAACGAAAACCCGCTTCTTTTGTCCGCCGCTAAGTTCCCCGATTTGCCGACTCTTAAATTCAATCATACCGACACGGGCAAGGGCATCTTCAACAGCTTGCTTGTCGGCTTTGGAAGGACGGCGCAAAAATCCCATATGACCGTAACGTCCCATCATCACAACGTCCTCAACCAAGACGGGGAAATTCCAGTCAACCTCTTCGGTTTGTGGGACATATGAAACGATATTTTTTTTGAGAGCTGCGCGAACGTCTTGTCCCATGATTTTAACGGAACCTGTCGTGGGCTTTACAAAACCCATAATGGTTTTAAATAACGTTGATTTTCCTGCGCCGTTAACACCAACCAGTCCGCATATTGTACCGCTGTGTAAGCTGCCATTCACACTTTGAAGCGCAGTATGACCGTTAGGGTAGGTTACACCCACATTCTCGAGTTCTATAATATCACTCATTTACTTCTCCAAAGCGCCTTTAAAGCCGTCAGCAATCGTACTTGTTGTAACTTTCAGGAGATCAAGATAAGTCGGAACTTCTCCATCCGGCATACTCAATGAATCAACATAAAGGACACCGCCATAAACAGCATCGGTTTCTGATGCGACTTGTCTGGCCGGTTTATCCGAAATCGTACTTTCACTAAAAACAACCGGAATTTTCTTTTCACGAACGATATCGATTACTTTGCGAACTTGTTGAGGTGTGCCTTGTTGATCAGAGTTCATCGGCCAAAGATAGACTTCCTGCATATTCAGGTCCTTGGCCAGATAGCTGAATGCGCCTTCACTTGTAACGAGATAGCGTTGTTCTTTGGGAATATCTCCTAAAGTATCCTCCAATTCAGCTTTTATGGCTCTAACTTTTTCCGAATAGGCTTTCGCGTTGGCATTATATTTATCTACATGATCCGGATCCATCTCAACGAAGGCTTTGCGGATATTCTCAATGTAGATGAGCGCGCTTTCAGTGGACATCCATGCATGAGGATTAGGCTTACCTCTATATGGCCCGTCATAGATTGAAAGCGGCTCTACACCTTCTGATACAATCATGCTCGGAACATCTTTGACATCCTGTAGAAAACGCTCGAACCAGCGTTCTAAATTCAGTCCGTTCCACAAGATCATATCCGCATCTTGCGCGCGGATAATATCTTGAGGCGTAGGCTGGTAATCGTGAATTTCAGCACCGGGCTTAGTAATGGATTCGACGATAGCCGCATCACCCGCCACGTTTTGGGCAATATCGGCAATCACTGTAAAGGTTGTAACGGCCTTAAACTTGTCAGCTGCAAATACCTGCTTACTTGTAAGACCTGCTAACATGGCTAAAAAAACAAAAATGATAATGTTTTTATCAAAGTAATTCATCATGGCGGCTTAAAGATGTTCCTTAATCTAGACTGTACAATCATATTTAGCTTACTATATAGTATTTAGCAAATGCTAAAAATATATGTAATAACTAAAATATGCTTTTGAATATAAGCATACCAATCAGCCACTTTCTTTTGACCTTTCCGCCGTTTCGGTTTATCAAGAGCGCATGGTTGCCTTACCGCAAATAAAAAGACACAAAACCCACGCTGTAACTGTACGTAATGTGACAGTGGGGGGCGGCGCGCCCGTTGTCGTCCAATCCATGACCAACACGGATACCGCCGATGTTGAAAAGACATTCGAGCAGGTCAAACAGCTTTATCTCGCCGGCTCTGAAATCGTGCGTGTGACCGTCAATAATGACGAAGCTGCCGTAGGCGTCGCAAGGCTTCGTGAGCGTCTGGACAAAGAGGGTTTATCCGTCCCGTTGGTCGGGTGTTTTCATTACAACGGCCATAAACTCCTATCGGAACATAAAGGGCTGGCGGAAGGGCTGGACAAATACCGCATCAACCCCGGTAATGTGGGTTTCGGACAAAAACGCGACAAGCAATTCGAGATCATGATCGAAAAGGCCATCGAATATAAAAAACCCGTACGGATAGGCGTAAACTGGGGGTCTCTGGATCAGGATCTTGCCACAAAGCTTATGGATGAAAATGCGGCCAAGCCAAATCCTGCCGAGGCGGATGAAGTCATGCGCGAGACACTTGTCCAATCCGCGATAATCAGCGCACAGAAGGCCGAAGATATCGGGCTGTCCGCAGACAAGATCATCCTTTCCGCTAAAGTCAGCCGCGTACAGGACTTAATCGCCGTGTACACTGCATTGGCACAGCGCTGCGAATACGCGCTCCATCTTGGTCTCACAGAAGCAGGCATGGCCTCAAAGGGCATTGTTGCAACGGCATTGGGCGAGGGGATATTGCTGCAGCAGGGAATAGGGGACACGATCCGTGCGTCTCTTACACCTGAGCCAAACGGCGACCGTAGCTTGGAAGTGAAAGTCTGTCAGGAAATCCTTCAATCTCTTGGCCTGCGTTCCTTTGCTCCCGAGGTCAGTGCATGCCCCGGATGCGGCCGCACAACCAGCACATATTTTCAGGAATTGGCACAGGACATCCAGCGCTATCTAGAGGTCAAAATGCCCGTCTGGAAGCAGCAATACCCAGGCGTGGAAACACTCAAAGTCGCTGTGATGGGCTGCATCGTGAACGGCCCCGGCGAGAGCAAACACGCTGATATCGGAATCAGCCTTCCCGGAACAGGCGAACAGCCCGTAGCCCCTGTCTTCATAGACGGAAAGAAAGCTAAAACGCTGCGCGGTGATACCATCGCGCAGGACTTTCAGGACATGGTCAGCGAATACATCAAAAATCGCTTTGCTGCGTAGCAAAAAGGCTTTTCTGAAAAAGAATTGCTGCACCATGCAAGATGGTCTAGCCTGTACCAAATTCAAACCATAGAGGAGAGATATATGCGAATAGGGGTTCCCAAGGAGATCAAAACGCTCGAACACCGGGTGGGCTTGGTACCGTCATCCGTCAAGGAAATGACAAGTCGCGGCCACGAAGTGACAATTGAGACCAATGCAGGAAAAGCGATTAACTTTACCGACAAAGACTACGAAGAGGCCGGAGCAAAAATCGCACAAACACCCGAAGAAATTTTCGAATCATGTGACATGATTGTAAAAGTCAAGGAACCCCAGCCAAATGAATGGAAAATGCTGCGCGAGGATCAAATCCTGTTCACATATCTCCATCTTGCCGCCGACCCTGAACAAGCAAAGGGCCTAATGGAGTCTGGATGCATCGCGATCGCTTACGAAACAGTGACAGGGCCAAACGGCTACGGATTACCTCTTCTCGAACCGATGAGCGAAATCGCCGGACGTCTGTCCGTTCAAGTCGGCGCACATTCATTGCAAAAACACATGGGCGGGACCGGCCGTTTGATCGGCGGCGTGCCAGGTGTAAAACCTGCAGAAGTTCTCATTATCGGTGGCGGAACATCCGGTTTCCATGCCGCACAAATGGCAACAGGCTTGGGCGCAAATGTTACAATTCTTGAGCGTTCTAACCCGCGTATGCGCTTTTTGGACGAATATTTCCATGGCCGTGCAAACATTATATATTCCAACATTGATGTTCTGGAACGCTGCGTTCAGAAATCCGATTTGATTATTGGCGCGGTTCTGATCCCGGGTGCATCGGCTCCAAAACTCATCAATAAGCCGATGCTCAAAACAATGATACATGGAACGGTCTTTGTTGATATTGCAATTGATCAGGGCGGTTGTGCGGAAACCAGTAAGGCCACAACACATGACAATCCAACCTACGTCGTGGATGATGTTGTACATTACTGCGTCGCCAATATGCCGGGAGCCGTACCGTTGACATCTGCATTGGCTTTGAACCATTCCGTACTGCCTTACGCTTTGCGCTTGGCCGATGAAGGATGGAGAGAGCCGCTAAAGTCAGATCCGAACTTCAAAAACGGGCTGAATATCTGTAAAGGGCAGGTGACTCATCAGGCGGTTGCTGAAGCACTGGATCTCGATTTCACCGCAGAGCCTGCGGCTTTGGCGGCATAGCAAAAATAATTCAGCTTTTTTGACTTTTTTTGTTGGTTTCGCTTGATTTTTACAAGTCGAGATATTAAACACTTGAAGTCTAAATGAAATGCGCGGGTGTAGCTCAGTTGGTCAGAGCGCCGCCCTGTCACGGCGGAGGCCGCGGGTTCAAGTCCCGTCACTCGCGCCATTTTAGAAGAAAAAAGACCACAAAAAAACCTGCTGAAACCAACCGGCAGGTTTTTTGTTTCTAAACACTAGCTAAGCAGAGCGCTTTTCTAACTTACGGGATTTTAGGAAGTCTTTCTTCAATTTCTTGAATCGCCCCTTAGGAACTCTCAGGCCATTACGAATTTCTTCCAAAAATATTTCTTCACCTTCGTCCATAACACCGTCAGCGGCAAGAATATGAAGGGAAGCGATAATAATTTTTTCTTTGGATTCCTTATCCAGATTTCCTTGGGTATTGCTAAGCTCTGAAATGAGATCAATGCCGCTTTCAAGCATCTCACCGGCAGTATCTCTGACAAGCTGCTCGTCAATGTTAGAACCCGTGAGATGTTTATACACCCGCATAACAGCATGAATTTCCTCATCCTCGAGTTCGTTGTCAGCAACGGTAATGGCAATCATGCTGCGGATTAACGTGTGCGAGAAAATAGCCGTATCGCCCTTGTGAATACCTGCCTTAGGTGTAAACTCCATAAGGGCGGAACTGAAAAAGCCGAAAATAATCATAAACCCGCCAAGAGCAACGCCGATCGACCCTAATGACATAACAATGGGATTCTCGACACTTCCGGTCTGGTAAAGCCCGATAGCAATAAAACCGAGAACCAAAAGGGTGACACCTGTGGCAAGAACTCGAATACCTAACATTTTATAACCTTTCAGTAACAAGAGGTGGCGCTCGGCGCTCAAACGATAATAGTCAGTGACAAACGCATGGGAAGCACGTGAACAATGTCATAAAACAGTTTAAATTAACTTTCCGTATGCACAAGAAATATATTAAGAATTCCTGTTTTCTTTCCCATGGCTAGATGCTAATACTGTAGCAAAATAAAGCTCTCAAAGGGTTAATCATGGCATCCGAAGAATTACTAATTGAATATCTTCCTATTTTGGTGTTTATCGCTATCGCTGCAGGGATGGCCGTGATCATGATTGTTGCATCGTTACTGGCAGGAAAGCAAAACCCTGATCCTGATAAATTATCAGCGTATGAGTGCGGCTTCGATGCATTCTCAGACACCAGAGGGCGCTTTGATGTACGTTTTTACCTTGTGACGCTGCTGTTTATTATTTTTGATCTTGAAATTGCATTTCTGTTCCCGTGGGCCATCACACTTGGCAAGATTGGTATGTTCGGCTTTTGGTCAATGGTAGTCTTCTTAGGCGTCCTAACAGTCGGCTTTATCTACGAATGGAAAAAAGGTGGTCTGGATTGGGAATAAACGTCAAGTCATGCAGACCATGGAGTAATTGAATGGGACACGACAAACACATTATTAAAGCACCGGATTACGCGCTGAAGACCTCAGTCCCAGTGCCTCCGGCAGATCAGCAGGACGTAGTGCCTGCGGCCATATCCAAAACGCTTGATGAAAAGGGTTTTGTCCTGACACAGGCCGATCGACTTTTTGACTGGGCAAGAACAGGCTCTCTTTGGCCAATGACATTTGGGCTGGCATGCTGCGCGGTGGAAATGATCCACTCTTACATGAGCCGCTACGACCTTGACCGCTTTGGTATGATCCCGCGTCCGACACCGCGCCAATCCGACGTTATGATCGTGGCCGGAACTCTCACAAATAAAATGGCTCCCGCATTGCGCCGTGTTTATGACCAAATGCCCGAACCCCGATGGGTAATATCCATGGGCTCATGTGCAAACGGCGGTGGTTACTATCACTACTCATATTCCGTCGTACGCGGTTGCGACAGGATTGTTCCGGTAGATATCTATGTTCCCGGATGCCCGCCAACGGCTGAAGCACTTGTATATGGGTTACTGCAACTGCAGAAGAAAATTCAAAGGGAGGACACCAGAATTGCCCGGTGAAGCACTTAAGGATTTAGCAGATTACATTCACGAAAAGCTGGAAGATCATGTAATATCCTACAGCTTTGCCAAAAACGAACTCGTTTTGCACGCGAAAGCGGACTCTATAGTGCCCGTGTTGCAGTTCTTGCGCGATAATAAAGAATGCCAGTTTCATATTCTGGTCGATATTACAGCTGTCGATTATCCCGATAAAACTGAGCGTTTCGAAGTTGTCTACAACCTGCTGTCCGTTCGTCAAAACAATCGTGCGCGCGTTAAGTTTACCGTCGAAGAAGATTTTATTGTCCCAAGCGTAACGGGCGTTTACAGCACGGCAGGCTGGCTCGAGCGCGAGATCTGGGATATGTACGGTATTCCGTTTTCCGGCAACTCTGACCTGCGCCGCATCCTTACGGATTATGGTTTTGAAGGACATCCGCAGCGCAAAGATTTCCCCCTAACAGGCTACGTTGAATTGCGTTATGACGAGGAAAAGAAACGCGTCGTGTACGAACCCGTCCAACTGACGCAAGATTTCCGCCGTTTTGACTTCCTCAGCCCTTGGGAAGGAATGACTGATATTCAACTGCCGGGCGATGAAAAGGGCACGGTCCCGCCACACGGATGGGTCAGCACAAAACTAGTTGCAACGCCTGAATCTGCTAAAGAAGTAGAAGCGCCAGAAGCGCACAACGAAGAACAGGAAGAGACTGCGGGAGAAAAAGCATGAACAAGACTGTTTTTGCAGACAAGCTGGAAACACCCGACGTCGCAGTCGCTGAAGAAACACAGATTAAACCGTATACGATGAACTTCGGGCCGCAGCACCCTGCTGCGCACGGGGTTCTGCGTTTGGTTCTGGAGATGGAAGGAGAGGTCGTCGAAAGAGCTGACCCGCACATCGGCCTTCTGCATCGCGGAACCGAAAAACTGATTGAATACAAAACATACGTTCAGGCTCTACCGTATTTTGACCGACTGGACTATGTCGCTCCGATGAATCAGGAGCATGCGTTCGCCCTCGCGACAGAAAAGCTGCTCGGTATCACGCCGCCCAAACGCGCACAATACATCCGTGTACTGTTCTGTGAGCTGGGCCGTGTCCTGAACCACATTCTGAACATTACGACATTCGCCCTCGATGTCGGTGCGATTACACCCGCACTCTGGGGTTTCGAAGAACGTGAAAAAGGCATGGAATTCTACGAGCGCGTCTGCGGAGCACGTCTGCACGCTAATTACTTCCGTCCGGGCGGCGTGCATCAGGATATGCCTGCAGGGTTAGCTGAAGATATGCTCGAATGGTGCGAAACCTTCCCGAAATTCCTTGCCGATCTCGAAACGCTCTTGACTGATAACCGTATCTTTAAACAAAGAACTGTGGATATCGGTATCGTCGAAACGGAAGACGCTCTGGACTGGGGCTTTACTGGCCCGATGCTGCGCGGTTCAAACGTTGCATGGGACTTACGCAAGGCACAGCCATACGATGTTTATGAGGAAATGGACTTTGATATTCCGGTCGGTAAAACAGGGGACTGCTACGCACGTTATTTGGTGCGCATGGCCGAAATGTACGAATCCGTAAGGATCATGAAACAATGTCTTGAGAACATGCCCGAAGGCTATATCAAGATGAACGACTACAAGGTATCGCCGCCCCCGCGCGCGGAAATGAAAAGCTCGATGGAGGCCATGATCCATCACTTCAAGCTTTATACGGAAGGCTATCACGTACCCGAAGGTGAAACCTACACCGCCGTCGAAGCACCAAAGGGCGAATTCGCCGTTTATCTGGTATCCGACGGAACAAATAAGCCATATCGCTGCCGCATACGCGCTCCGGGCTTCGCCCATCTTCAGGCCTTCGACTTTATGAGCAAAGGCCACCAGCTCGCGGACGCCGTGGCAATCATCGGCTCACTCGACATCGTTTTTGGTGAGATTGACAGGTAATACAGAATGAAAAAGAAGTTTGAACTCAACGCGGATTATCAACCCAATACTTTTGCCTTTAACGACAAGTATAAGGAAAAAGTCGCGGCGGCGATTAACCTCTACCCAAAGGGACGCCAGCAATCTGCCGTCATGCCTTTGCTCGATCTGGCGCAGCGGCAGGTCGGGGAAGAGGGCGCAAAGGCCAACCCGCCATACGGTGGCTGGATTCCCCGTGCGGCCATGGATCATATCGCCGATGTCCTTGATATGCCGCCGATGAAAGTCTACGAGGTTGCAACATTCTACTCCATGTATAACCTCGCGCCTGTCGGTAAGTATCTGGTGCAGCTTTGTACGACTACGCCGTGCTGGCTGTGCGGCAGTGACGACATCGTTAAAACCTGCAAGGACAAGCTCGGCATCGGCCTGAACGAAACAACCAACGATGGCAAATTCACCATTATGGAAGTCGAGTGTCTCGGCGCATGCGTCAACGCACCGATGGTTCAAATCAATGATGATTACTACGAGGATCTGACATCCGAAACAATGTCTGAAATCATTGATCTGCTGGCCGAAGACATGAAACCGAAGAAAGGCTCCCAAAGCGGACGTAAGGGATCAATGGCTGTGTCCGGTCCGACAACGCTACAGGAGCAAGCCAAAAAAGCGGGGGTTGCGTAATGCTCGACGATAAAGACAGAATTTTTACAAACCTCTACGGTTGGGAATCCTTCACACTGGAGGAAGCCAAGAAGCGCGGTGACTGGGATAATACAGCCGAAATCATCAAGAAAGGCCGCGAATGGATCATCGAGGAAGTTAAATCCTCCGGTCTTCGCGGACGTGGCGGAGCCGGGTTTCCAACAGGTTTGAAATGGTCATTTATGCCAAAAGAATCTCCCGATGGCCGTCCGTCATATCTGGTCATTAACGCCGATGAATCCGAACCCGGAACATGTAAAGACCGCGAAATCATGCGCCATGACCCACATAAATTGGTTGAAGGAGCGCTGCTTGCAGGTTTTGCTATGGGCGCACACACGGCCTTTATCTACGTACGCGGTGAGTTTTTCCACGAGGCATCCGAACTCAACAAGGCTATCGCGGAAGCTTATGACGCAGGTCTGCTCGGCAAAAATGCCGCAGGTTCAGGCTGGGACTTCGATGTTATCCTGCATCGTGGAGCAGGTGCATATATCTGCGGTGAAGAAACCGCATTGATCGAGAGCCTCGAAGGAAAAAAAGGGCAGCCGCGTAACAAGCCGCCATTCCCTGCTATGGCCGGTCTTTATTCATGCCCGACGACCGTTAACAACGTTGAAACCATTGCAGTCGTGCCGACAATTCTTAGACGCGGCGGGAGCTGGTTCTCTTCCTTAGGGAAAGATGAAAAGAATGCAGGAACAAAACTGTTCTGTATCTCCGGACATGTGAACCAGCCGTGCAATGTCGAAGAGGAAATGGGCATCCCGCTCAAGGAGTTACTCGAAAAACATTGCGGCGGTGTTCGCGGCGGTTGGAAAAACCTTTTGGCCGTCATCCCCGGCGGTTCATCCACACCAATGATGCCCAAGGATGTTTGCGAAAATATCCTCATGGATTTTGACTCTCTCCGTGAAGTCGGAACAGGTCTTGGAACGGCAGGTGTCATCGTAATGGACAAGTCAACGGATGTCATCAAGGCCATCGCGCGGCTCTCACAATTCTACATGCATGAAAGCTGTGGCCAGTGCACACCGTGCCGCGAAGGTGCGGGCTGGCTCTGGCGCATCATGACCAGAATGGTGCAGGGAAATGCAACGGTCGAAGAGATTGACAAACTCTACGAAGTAACAAAGGAAATCGAAGGGCACACAATCTGCGCGCTCGGTGATGCTGCTGCGTGGCCGGTACAGGGCCTGATCAAGCATTTCCGCCCTGAAATGGAAAAGCGGATCATGGAATACAGAAAAGCGGCCGCATAGAATAAGCTTCTATGCGTCTTTTTCGCCTTCCTCCGTGACAGTAAGGGGAATCATAAATTGTTCGATCGGCATTTTTGTAGGCATGTCCATCACACAGAATTTGACTTCCTCGCGCTCAAGAAAACGCGGAATAAGATCTTCCTTCAGAGGAACGCCTAAATCCTTTTGTTCGCCGCCATCAAAGTGGAAAATGAGAGAATCGTCGTTTAAATCCAGCTCTAACTCCAGAAGTTGACGCTCGAATTCTCTGTCAATAAGAATAGCCAAACCCCGAACCTCTTCATTACCGTAAATATCGATAATAAGTTCGTCTCTGACTGAACGCCGAGCATTGGTTTTCTTAAAAACTTCAAACATTTAATAATGATACCAAAGCTTTGGTAAAAGCTTTAGCAAAAAAAGAGATTAACTGCTTGGTGCGGGCTCTGGATCCCTAGGATCAAGGCGGGCGATAAGGTCACGGCCACGGTCAAGAACATCAAACTGGTCGCCAAATTGGGAAACTGTATTTTCAACAAGGTATTTTTTCTTAAGGGTGTCAGCCCAGTCATCAAGACCAATCATATCCAACAAATTCGCGATAAGAACAGTCGGAGAGGTGAGCATTTCCAAAAAGCCCATACCGGAAGTGACTTCATTAAACTCAGCGCGCAAAGCAGTAGGAGACATTTTCCGGATTTCGTCAAGCCTGCGTGCATGTTCTGACATTTCGGTTAGGCCTGCACGCACCTCCTCACGCTCTCTGCGCAAACGCTCAGTAATACCTTCAGAACCAGTCACGGCTGCAACGGCACCTGCAACGTTCCCAGGTGTTTGGCCATTTTCAGAAAAAGCCTGAATCTGCTCCGGCGTCCACTGGCTTACGTCAATAACTTCCGGCATGAGTTGCTTAAGTTCCTCTGGCGTCTTACCTGTTGCCTGAGATAGAATCTCAAACATACGCGCATCCTGTTCTTCGGCTGTTCCACCTTGACCTTGGGCGGTCTCAATAGCGTTCTTGACCACTTCCGGTGTAATTTCAATTTCAGCCGCAGACAATGCCGCAAAAATAGCATTTCCTTGAACACCTTGCGTAAAAATATTAATGGCACGATCGTCCATACCCCAGCCGTGCTTTTCATTAAGCGTCGACAAAGACTGGCGTATCATATCTGACTGTGCCGTGAACAGAAGCGTTGTTTTCTCTCCGATATCTGCAGCGTTATCATCTAGCCACGCGGCAGCAGCAGGCCAATGTTCCTGAAGCCATGCATGCGTTCCCTGAGCAAATTCACTCATGCCCTCAGTCGCAGCAGCAGTAGACTGACCTCCCGAGGCAAGATGAGCAGCCGTTCCAAGCGTCAGCACCGAACCAGCACCAATAGCCGTAACGGCATAAGTGTTGGCGGTAAACATAACAGCACGGCGTCCAAAACTGCCTTGTGGGAATTCCTGCGCAACTTTACCTAAAATAGCATAAGGCCAGCTGAAAGGGTTTGCCATACCAACGAAGCCAGCACGCATGTCTGACATAGAGCGTTCCGGGTTAGCTTGTCTGCCTGTTCCTGCAGCTTCATCAAAACCGGACTTGATTGTCCCGTCACTAATCGCTCGCCTTGTTTCTAAATAGCCCGCATGTGTCTCAGGTAAATCATATTGTCGTCTTAAACGCTCAAGATCGGCACGAGACAGGCCGTTCCCTTCCTCGATCGCACGGGTAATATCTTCAGTAAAGTGATGAGAATTACGTTCGTAACGAACTGCATCTTTAAGCTCAGGATTTCGAAAAATTCTTGAAACGCTAGGATCCTCGGAACGCGCAGCACTACGCATGAAATCTTCCAAAGCTTCAGGATCAGAAGCTTTAAGAGCAACGTCCAGCTCCTCTGCGACGTTAGCCAAAGCAGAGCGCAGCGATACTATATCGCCGCCTTTAAAAAGAGCCGGAAGAATGTCATCTAAATTTTTAAGCCAACCTACAGGCATAGCCTTAAAACCCCTATATCACCGTATATTTTTATACTTTTTGTTAATTACAATATAAGGAAAGGAAGCGCAGAATTCCAGAAAAATGTGACAATTTATGAAAATAAGCCTGTTTATAAGCCTATTTACAAGCCTTTTGACAAAATACTAAGCCATCTTCCGCTTCGCAGATTCAAAATAAATAGAAGCGTTTTCAAAGAGTTGTATGCCATCTGCCGTCTCAGGAAGTGAAATGTTATTCCTCTGCGCAGCATCCTTGATTTCCTGATAATCATCACGTTGCCATGTAAACATACCACGTTCAGGATGCGGCATCAAAGCAAGGACACGCCCCGATTCATCGGTCATACCCGCAATATCGGCCTGCGAACCGTTTGGGTTAAACGGGAACTCACCGTCCGCTGCACTGCCGTCAGGTTTGATATAGGTTAGCCCGACTTGTTGATTGGATTTGAGCGTCCCAAGAACCGAATCATCCATCATGAAGCGGCCTTCACCATGCGCAACAGGGATATGCATTTTATCAGTGCCTTGCAACCATGGAGAATTAGACTCCTGATTAACCTGAACATCGACCCAACGACACTGATAACGTGCCGTCATATTATGTGTAACAGCCACCAGGCGTTCGCCGTATTTGTGATCTAGCCCCGGTATCAGCCCCAAATTAGCAATAATTTGACAACCGTTACAGATACCAAGCGTCAACGTGTCACGACGGACAAAATCATGCAGGTGATCTTTGAGCGCCAGTTTCATCTTCTGGGCAAAGGCATTCCCTGATCCTGTGTCATCGCCGTAGGAGAAACCGCCCGGAACAACCAAAACCTGTACATTTTTCAGTTCTTCCGGTGCATCGATCAGGTCGTTGATATGTCTGATTCTCCCCTGCAATCCGACATATTCAAAAGCGTGAAGCGTTTCCTCTTCACAATTCAAACCGTAACCACTTAGAACAAGAACATTCGCACTCATATCAATAATTCCTCAATGGCGCTTTGTAGGCCTCTTCAAGATCAGCGACAGCAACTTTTAGTATGTCGCGGATTGTAAAGTTCTGGCTGTAAGCCACACTACCGATAAGATGGCATTGATCAAATCCCTTGAAGTTTTTCTCAAACGCTTTTCTGTTTTGCGGCGCGACTGTTACGACAATACGCCCCGTACTCTCTGAAAACAGCATCTTGTCAGCTCGCAGGTCAAAAGCGGAGAGATCAATATCCAGTCCTGTTTGCGCGGCTATAGATTTTTTGGCCAAAGTCACGCCTAATCCCCCATAACCGATCGGAAGTGCGGAAGCAATCAAACGGTCACGGCTTGCACGGGCATATAGTTTGTAAAGTCTCAAATTCTCGTGTGCGTCAGTCTCAGGTACGTTATTCCCCAAATGACCGAGATGATCGTAATATTCAGAAGCACCCAGCTCGTCCTTGGTCGCGCCAAGTAGGTAAACCAGATCACCCGCGGCCTTAGGTGCAAGCGAGATAGAGTTTTGAATATCCTGAAGAACCGCAATACTTGAAACCAGCAGAGTAGGGGGCACGGAAACCTTAATGGCATCACCGCTTTCGGTATACCCCTTAAAGTCATTAAACATACTGTCCTTACCCGAAATAAACGGGGTCTGATACTTGACAGCCATGTCATAAATGGTTTCAACGGCACGCTTCAACTGGCCGAGACGCTCAGGTTCATCCGAAGAACACCAGCAGAAATTATCAAGCAACGCCGTGTGTTTGAGGTCTGCACCGGCTGCAATCACGTTTCGCACAGCCATATCAAGTCCTGCTGCCGCCATCGCCGCAGTATCAATATCACTGTAACGCGGGAACAACCCTTGAGAAAGAACCACTCCCTTAGGAGAGGTAATCAAAGGTTTTGTAATCGATGTATCGGCATAAACCCGTCCTGCACCTTGCAGAGGCTTCAAAACCGAACCGGCCTGAACTTCGTGGTCATACTGTGTTGCTACGAATTCCTTGGAGCAAATATTCAAACGCCCCATCATCTCCGTCAAGGTTTGACCGTAATCAGATGGCTCAGCCAATTCAGGCTCGTTCTCGCCGCCGCGTGTAAAAGTCGTTTTGAGTGGAGTTTCAGGCAACCCGTCATGGAGAAACTCCATATCCAGATCCATGATCGTCTCATCATGCCAACTGACATGCGCTCGCCCGCTGTCTGTATATGTCCCGACAACAGTTGCCTCGACACCGCGCTTGGCTAAAAATTCAATCAGCTTATCCGTATTTTCTGACGGAACAGCCAGTGTCATGCGCTCCTGCGACTCGGAAATCCATATTTCCCAAGGTGCCATACCCGGATATTTGAGAGGCACTTTTTCAAGTTCGATATGGAAGCCGCCGGATTGCTCGGCCATCTCGCCAACGGAAGAAGACAAACCGCCCGCACCGTTATCGGTAATGGCTGAATACCAGCCTTTTTCACGAACTTCCTTAATCAGTGCATCGGACATCTTCTTCTGTGTGATCGGATCACCAATCTGCACAGCGGTCGCAGGAGAACCTTCATCAAGTGCGACAGACGAAAACGTCGCACCATGAATGCCATCTCGCCCGACGCGCCCCCCTGCCATCACAATCTTGTCACCGGGGTTTGCCTTTTTTTCATGCCCCGGCTGACCGTTAATCTCGCGTGGGATCAGACCGATCGTACCAACAAAGACCAAAGGCTTGCCTGCAAAACGGTCATCAAAATAAACGAAGCCTTGCGGGGTTGGAATACCGGAGCAATTTCCACCGGCCTCAACACCTGCAACGACACCATTCAAAATATGTTCAGGGGAGAGAAGGGGATCCGTGCATTTCGAATCGCGGAAATAATTTGGCTCTTTACGCGGATCAGCAAAACAGAACCCGTAGCGGTTAATCACGGGCTTTGCACCAAGGCCAAACCCCATACAATCGCGATTAACACCGACAATCCCTGTAATCGCGCCGCCGAACGGGTCAAGCGCGGACGGCGAATTATGTGTCTCTACTTTGTCACAAACCAGATAGTCTTCATCAAAGATAATACCGCCCGCATTGTCGGAAAACACGGAAACGCAGATGTCTCCCTCGCCGCGAGCCTCACGAATTTCCTTCGTCGCACGTTTGATGTAGTGTTTGTAAAGCCCGTCCTTCACATCATCTATAGGCGATGCAAAAATCGTATGCTTGCAATGCTCTGACCATGTCTGCGCGAGAGTCTCTAACTCGATATCTTTCGCAGCACGGCCTTCTTTCTCAAAATAATCTTTAATGGCCTGCATATATAACAGTGACAACCCCAAAGGTCCGCGACGGCTACCATCCGGATTTGCGATACCTTGCGTGCCAATAACTTCCAATTTCTTGTCATCAACAGAGAGGTTCACCTCATCTGCAACCACGCCCTTATTATCGAGAGTCACCTTTGGGATAACAGCATCCATACCGCCATCTTTTTCAAACTCCGCTGCACTTTTAATCGTGGCACGCTGAATAAGCTTATTCGAAATAGTCTCGGCAAGCTTGTTCACATCGTCCTGTGTGACATCACCTTTTATGAGAAGGAGTTTGGCGGAATAGCATGAAGTATCAGAAGTATTATCATTCGAGCCAAGCTCCAGAAGCTCGCTGGCGGTATGCCCGATATTATCCGTCACACCGGGCAAGTATCCGATTTCCAGTGCCCAGTCAAAGTCACCTAAGTTACTATCTGTAGATTGAACCACAGGGTTGGTAAGGCTTTCGGCAAATTGGTCACTATCCGCATACGGATGCTCGGAAGTATAAACATCAACAATCCTTACGGTTGCATTCTTACCACTCGCAGCGAACATTTTTTGAATTTGGAGGGCGCGTCCGTCTTCTTCGTGCCCTAGAACTTCAATCCGGTATGCCATATACTACCCTGAAAATAAGTCATACTTGGTGAAAATCCCAAGTAACGGTTGATCTTCTGTAACGCGCAGATTAAATAGTAGTCCGAGAGACTTTTCAATATACATTCGGAAATTAAAATCTAATGCCCAAAGTCACAATCAACGGAATGGAAATCGAAGTCGAGCCGGGGACCAGCATTATTCAGGCTGCTGAGCAGTTGGGGGTCGAAATTCCGCGCTTCTGTTACCACGACAAATTGTCCGTTCCCGCCAACTGTCGTATGTGCCTCGTTGAAGTCGAAGGCGGCCCGCCTAAGCCTGTTGCCTCCTGTGCCATGGCCTGCGGTGACGGAATGGTTGTGAAAACCGACTCGCCTATGGTGAAGAAGGCACGCAAGGGCGTGATGGAAATGCTCCTGATCAATCACCCGCTGGATTGCCCGATTTGTGATCAGGGCGGTGAGTGCGACTTGCAGGATCAGGCTATGGCCTATGGTTTTGACCGCTCCCGTTTTCAGGAAAACAAAAGAGCCGTTCCGGACAAGGAACTCGGGCCGCTGATCAAAACCGTCATGACGCGTTGCATTAACTGTACACGCTGCGTCCGTTTCGCTGAAGAAGTGGCTGGAACACCTGTTCTCGGGCAACTGAACCGTGGCGAAGATGCTGAGATAGGCACATTCATTGATGAACTGACAGATACGGAATTGTCGGGCAACATGATTGATATTTGCCCCGTCGGTGCGCTCACATCAAAACCTTACGCCTTTAAGGCTCGCCCTTGGGAATTAAAGAAAACGGAAACGATTGATGTGCATGATGCCGTCGGATCAAACATCCGCGTCGATGCCCGAGGCCGCGAAGTGATGCGCGTATTGCCGCGTCTGAACGAAGATATCAATGAAGAATGGATCAGCGACAAAACACGTTTTTCTTACGATGGTCTTAACGCGCGCCGCCTTGACCGCCCCTACATCCGTAACGAGGAAACAGGAAAGCTGGAAGAAGCAGGGTGGCCTGAAGCCCTCAGCTTCATCGCAGAAAAGCTGGAAGGCCTGAAAGGCGAAGAAATAGCGGCATTAGCCGGCGATTTGATGGATGTCGAATCCATGATGGCCATGAAAGACCTGATGTCCGAACTGGGCAGCTCGAATATGGATTGCCGCACGGACGGCTCTCATTTTGATGTAACAAACCGTGCCGGGTACCTTTTCAATTCGACGATTAATGGCATTGATGAATCCGACCTGATTATCCTTGTCGGCACAAATCCCAGATACGAGGGAACAATGATTAATGCCCGTATTCGTAAGGCCTATCTGGAACGCCGTGTTAAAGTCGTCGTCATAGGGGAGGGCGGAGATCTGACCTATCCTTATGACCATTACGGAACAACCGCCAAGGATATCGAGCAATTCGCAAAAGAATTCTCCGGCAAGCTGCCTGCCGAAAAGCCGATGATGATCGTTGGTTCGGGCATCTTTACAAGAGACGACGGCGAAACCTTGCATCACACACTTTATGAGGCCGCGGAAAAACTGGGCATCGTAACAAAAGACTGGAATGGCTTTAATGTCCTGCATCAGGCAGCCTCCCGTGTCGGCGCACTTGATATCGGTTTTGTCCCGCAAAAGGACGGCAAAGACTTTCGAAATATCATTGCAGGAACCAAGGATGGCTCTATCAAAGCGTTGTTCCTTTTAGGCAGTGATGAATTTAATGCCCGTGTAAATATCGGCTGGCAAACGTTTGTTATCTACCAAGGACACCACGGAGATCAGGGCGCTGAGCGCGCAGATATAATTTTACCAGGCGCTGCTTACACTGAAAAAGAAGGTATTTACGTCAATACCGAGGGGCGTCCGCAACTGGCAAAACGCGCCGTTTATCCGCCGGGTGAGGCGCGTGAAGATTGGAAAATTATTCGCGCATTGTCCGAAGTGTTAGGTAAAACACTGCCATACGATACGCTTGCTGAGCTGCGTGAACGCGTCCGTAAAGAGAACGGTATCTTCAAAACAATTGATGTAGTAACACCTGCGAAGTGGAGCAAATTCGGCAAAAAGGGAAAGCTGCTCAAAGACCCGCTGCGCTCTTCCGTACAGGAATATTATCTAACCAACGCGATCTGCCGCGCATCCAAAACGATGAATGCCTGTGTTGATGCCTTTGTTGAGCCGCGGATGAAAGAGGCCGCAGAGTAAAAACACTAAAAAGAAAGAAAATCGTATGACATCGGAAAAGAAAACAACACTTGAACAGGTGCAGGAATTTCATGAAACATACGGTCTTCCCGTATTATCAGAACCGAATATTTCCGATGACAAAACGAATCAACTTCGGATCAACCTGATCGCCGAAGAGCTGGATGAACTCAAAGATGCGCTTAAACAAGGTGACATTGTTGAAACACTAGACGCGCTGATTGACCTGCAATATGTTCTGGACGGAGCTTTTTTGTCATTCGGCCTACAACACGTTAAAGAAGCGGCTTTTGAAGAAGTGCACAACTCGAACATGAGCAAACTTGGTAAAGACGGCAAACCGATTGTGCGTGAAAGCGACGGAAAAATCCTAAAGGGCCCTAACTACTTCAAGCCCGATATTCGCAAGTTCCTCTGCGATGAAATCGTTGATGCTGCTGAATAAATTCCCAAAACAGTCAAGTCTGCAGCAATTTGCATAAAATAACCGGCCCAATACACAAAAAAATTGCATAATTCCTGCATTCTTTGCATTATAGAGATAAGAATTATAAAATTATGGGCGTGATGTGAAAAAGGGTGAATACCGATGACTATCATTACAATGAACCAGCAGGAGCTGTGCCGCGAGTTTTTAAGTCGCTCGCGTTGGGCGCGTGGTGGCTACTGTGGAATTGGTGTTTACAATATCCTTGATGCGATTGGAATGGCCGACGGCCTTCCGACTTCTGGAAGACACGGTTTTGCATATGCTGAGCACCTTCCCGAAGCGGGGTGGGTAAAGCTGGAGGGCGTCACCCCTGAAAATGCTCCTCCCGGTGCTGTTCTGGTATACGATAAACGCCCACGCAGCCAACAGAATGGTGATGGCGGCGGTGGTGATGAATACGGGCATGTAGAAATCGTGGCAGTTGAAACGGACGGCACACGCCAATACGTGTCCGACAAGGCCAGAACGAATTTCGGTGGTACTGTTCCTGACCGTTTTGTCGGAGCGTACATTCATCCTGACATGCACAGACAGATCGACCGTAATACGGCACAAACGATGCTGGCCGGATCTGGCGTGAATATTGACGATATCCCGACACTTGATGAAACTCTGGGCTTAACGAGAGAAGAACGTGAACGCAGAGAGAGTAATGACACATTATTGCTGACAGATGCCGCCCGTAATGGGACAGGGACACCTGCCTCTAACGTTGATGAATTTAATAACGCTGCTCAATATAGCGCCTTTGTTATTATGGCTGCTTTGATGGCCGCCATGTTTGATATCGATGTAGATCTTGCACCCGCCACGGCCGAGGCAACGAGAACGCCTGATCCTGTTGAAATCGATCCTGCAATTACTACGACAGCAGACACAACAGTAAGAACAACCGCACCCGGCAGTAACACATAAAGTTTTCAGCAAGTAAACACCCAGTAAGCGCCAAGAAATTATTATTTGCACTTAATTTTTATTTCCTGCATTATGTAATGAGATAATGCTAATAAGTGGAAAACACTATGGCGGGTGATAACGAAAATACTGAAGAATTGGGACGCTCTTTCCGGACAAGCCTTGAACGGGATGAGCCTTTCTCTGTGTCCGATCTACCTGAAGAAGTGGCATCAGGCGGCTCTACTCACGGCACAGAAAATACGCTCGCGCAGGCGTTCGAAGTTGGTGTCGAGGAAAAAGGAGACACCAATGAAAAAAGACGCAAACGCAAAAAAGCCGAGAAACCGTCCCAATTATCGGATGTGGATCTTTCAATGCTGCTGGTTGTTGCTGCCGGACGAAAGGCGATGGCAAAAGCGGAAGAAGACTGGGAAGACGATACAATTGAATTGGCAGACCGCTATGGTGACGACCTCTCCAAAGAAGATACAAGAAAGCTTCAAACCCTTCTCTACAATCACGGTCCGGATGGTTTTATCGAAGATCCGAATGCTACCGGTGTGGAAAGATATTATTCCGGCCCGATTGACGGGGAACGATCCTTGGAACTTGAGCAAGCGATTGATCGGTTCTCAAGAGACAGATCAGGAACAACGCCTACAGTAGAAAATCCGGTTGATGTAGAGAATCTAACAACAAGAAATATAATCCCACGCGAAGACGGCAAATGGTCACTTAGTGTTCAGATGACAGGCATAGACTCTGATAGCGCAAGACACGACATGGCCGTTGGGCAAATGGTTCTTGTGAGTCCGGAGGGCGAAACATATACATACGATGTGCGTTCGGGCGGATGGGGCAGATACGGTGATGACAGCATGCTTCCTGGCCTCGACCGTGATGAAATGACAGCAGTCTCTTACGGTCTGGATTGGGAAACACGATACGCACATAATTCTTCAGAACTTGTAAAAGGTATGCTAGGCGCAAATGGCCGCGGCTCTCGTATTGGTCTGGTGAATGATGATGGCGTAGATACGCCGAGAGATTTATTTGCAATTCACACAGACGGAAATGCAACCGGTTCATTGGGGTGTATTGTAATGGATGATGATGTCACAAATGACTTCTTTGAAATGCTTGAGTCTATACCGCCCGACCAAAGACCGGAAAGATTCCATGTATTGCCGCCGCAGGAAGTCATCGAGCAATACGTAGCCATGAACCCCGACGCGGATGTTTCTCAAACTCTGGCTTACGGTTAATTTCCGAATTAGCTCAAATCACAAGACTTACAAAAGCAGCTTTTCTTCTTATTGACCCTTTACTTTTAATCAAAAAAAGTGCAGTTTTTGGGCAAATATAAGCACTAAAAGCAACGCATGTCTGAAGATCTAATTTTTTACGCACAATGGCTTGGCTGGACAGTTTTGCTGATCCTGATTGTCACCATTATTTTGTTGGTGGCCGTGGCCTATCTTACATATGCTGAGCGTAAGGTTTTAAGCGCAATCCAAAGACGGCAAGGCCCGATGACCGTCGGCCCGTTCGGCCTGTTGCAACCTTTGGCAGACGGATTGAAGCTGTTCTCAAAAGAAACGATTATCCCCTCACAAGCGCATAGAGTAGTATTCCTGCTTGCACCAATGGTTCTCTTTGCGCTGTCACTTGTGGCTTGGGCTGTTATCCCGTTTGATAAAAACTGGGTGATCGCGAATATCAATGTCGGCGTGTTATACCTCGTGGCAATATCTTCTATGGGCGTCTACGGCGTAATTATGGCCGGATGGGCCTCAAACTCACGCTACGCATTCCTTGGTGGCCTTCGATCCGCATCACAAATGGTCTCCTACGAAGTGTCTATGGGCTTGATCATCGTGTGTGTTCTTCTATGTACCGGCTCATTAAATTTGCAGGAAATTGTACTGGCTCCGAGGCCGATCTGGATGCAAGCCTTGTTATTCCCGATGTTTATTGTCTTCCTGATTTCTATCTTGGCGGAAACAAACCGCGCTCCGTTTGACTTACCCGAAGGCGAGTCAGAAATCACAGGCGGTTTTATGGTCGAATACTCTGCGATGGCATTTGCACTATTCTTCCTTGGAGAATACGCCAATATGATCCTGATGAGCGCAATTACCGTGACGCTCTTTCTCGGCGGCTGGTTGCCTCCATTTGGAATGGAATTTCTTTCATTCGTGCCCGGTATTATCTGGTTTGGCTTGAAAACGGCACTGGTTCTTTTTGTCTTCCTCTGGGCGCGGGGAACATTGCCGCGTTTCCGTTACGACCAACTGATGAGACTAGGCTGGAAAGTATTCCTGCCGTTTACATTGTTTTGGGTTGTCCTGACGGCCGGACTTCTTTTGGCCTTCGATGCGCTTCCGAACAAAGTGCAGCCTGTCACAGTCGAGTTGCCCCCGATCATAGAACAGCCTATTATTAACGAAGAGATGCCGCCCGCACCTGAGTTAAGACCGATAGATAGAGACGCAGAATAATGGACAATTTCGCAAGAGCATTTTTTCTAACAGAGATTGTAAAAGGGTTTCTTTTGACCCTGAAATACATTTTCTTTATGCCGCGAGTAACAATCAATTACCCTTATGAAAAGGGGCCGATTTCCCCGAGATTTCGTGGTGAACATGCATTAAGGCGTTATCCGAACGGTGAGGAGCGCTGCATTGCCTGTAAGCTTTGTGAAGCAATTTGCCCGGCTTTAGCCATCACAATCGAAGCCGAACCGCGTGACGACGGATCACGCCGCACAACGCGCTACGATATTGATATGACCAAATGTATCTATTGCGGTCTGTGTCAGGAGGCATGCCCCGTAGATGCTATTGTTGAAGGGCCCAATTTTGAATTCGCGACCGAAACACGCGAGGAGCTTTACTACAATAAAGACAAGCTCTTGGAAAACGGTGATCGTTGGGAAGCTCAAATAGCCTCAAATTTGGTAGCAGATGCGCCTTACCGTTAAAACCTGGTATTTCCTAATACCGCTTTAATTGACTTTTGTAATTTTATTACCCTATTATGTTATAATTAAAATTATAATAATTATTTAGGGTGTATAAATGCGTCAAATGGGCGGCTTAATGGACGAATGGGTCTCATCGGTTTTGGTCGATGATGAGGCTGTTTATGCGCTGGAAGAAAATGAAACACCTTACGGAACGCCCGCACAAGCAATCGGAAAAATCGAAAATCAGGATGTATTCGCGCAAGCCGTCAGAGGCACGGCTCAACCCGAAAATATGGTTCTAAAACGCCCGGGACAAGTTATTAAAACACTACCCGAAGGGTTTGAGCACATGCAGGACGTCATGGAAATGATTATTGCAGATCAAATCGAAAATAATCCACTCTTTGAGCATTCTCGAATTGAATTTACCTATCGCCAGAATCCCTCAGCACAAACACCTGATAGACAAGTGCATGCAGATCCGTCCAGAACGCCGAATGCAGTGATTGAGGATTATGTATATTTTGCATCCAACAAACAGGGAACTCTTGTTCAGGCTGCATATGTTAAAAATCCGCGGGACACCCTCAACAAAATGAAACCCGAGGCTATTGCCGAAGAAGGATTGATGCGTCAGGCCGAGGATTTTGAATTAACACGGGGGCGGGCAAGCACATTCCATACACAAGGAGCCGCAGTCTACGAAGCGGGCCGCACGTTTCTACGTGTGATTATAACCCATCCCGATAAAAACTATTTTCATGCACTACCCGAAGAAGACAAGGTAAGACTGCCCGCCGATTTCAGGGAGCAGCACGGCATTGACCTCACATCACCTGAAGAGTGGACAATCGAAAATGCCTAGATATCGTTGGTCTTAACCACAGACCGCTTAAAGAGTGAATCAATCGGAACGTGGTAATACAGGCTTAAAATCTCCGCGCCCGGGTTTTTATCATCAAGATTGGCATTCGAAATATGGCTTACCGCAATACCCATGCGTGCGCCGTGATCAAACTGGTACGCAAATTCAAGCTGAGATCTGAAAGCGATAGGGCCGTGGAGATCATGCTGGCTCATGCCCGAAGCATAGTAACCCACACCGATACTAGGCGTGACATAAAACTTATCGGCCAGTTTAAAGTCAAACAAAAGGCCGCCGCCTGCCCAAAATGAAGCGTCATGCGTGAGCTCGATACCTGCCCAGGGCTTTAATTTTTTGAAAACAATGGAAACGTTCGGCCTGTATTCAACACGGAAATCAACCGCCTCATCATGTCCTTGGGAGAGAAAGTCAAAGTGACCAACCGATAATCCCAAAAATCCGGAGAACTTGGACGCATGCGCAACCTTAAAAGTTATCAATAACAGAGCGACACAAGTAATAAATAAAGAAAAAACACGCACGCTTTAGACCTTTCCCTGAGCAAAGAGGTTAGAAAAAACGCAGAGACAACTGAAATATATGTATGATTTATTTTATTTATTCAGCAAAGGTATCAAAATTGCAACCCTGGAAAATTTATTTCGCATTCCTTGCTTTTTTTCCAGATCAACCCTTGCGGCATGCCTAAGAAAGGATTAGAAAAGTACACAAAAATGGTAGAGAAATTCGATGCTCATTCAGGCACTTGCCTTTTACCTATTTGCAGGAATACTAGTACTTAGCGCGTTGATGGTCATCACGGCCCGCAACCCTGTGCATTCCGTTCTGTTTCTCATACTTGCATTCTTTAACTCGGCAGGGCTTTTTATTATGCTCGGCGCTGAATTCGTTGGGATGATTTTGGTAATTGTCTACGTCGGAGCCGTTGCCGTTCTTTTCCTTTTTGTCGTCATGATGCTCGATATTAACTTCGCAGATATGCGCAAAGGCGCGATGCAATATATTCCGATCGGGCTTGTGATTGGAGCAATTCTTCTTTTTGAACTGGTAACGCTCTACGGCATGTGGGGCAGAACGCCACAAATGACGGAAAATAGAGCGGCGCCGATTGCGGATACTGCCGAGATATCAAATACAGAACAAATAGGGATGTTGTTGTACACCGAGTATGTTTTTGCATTTCAGATGGCAGGCTTAATACTGTTTGTTGCTATGGTAGGCGCGATTGTTCTAACACTCAGAAGACGTCCCGGCGTAAGGCGCCAAAAAGTATCCGTGCAACAAGCCAGAAAAGTTGAGGATGCAATGGAAATCGTCAAAGTAACCCCGAAGACAGGAGTGTAAAATGACGGAAATCGGAATTGAACACTTCCTCACATTGGCAGGCATACTTTTCACTATCGGCGTTTTCGGCATCTTTCTAAACCGAAAAAACGTGATCGTTATTCTGATGTCAATTGAACTAATGCTACTTTCTGTTAACATTAATTTTGTTGCATTCTCGGCCTATCTGGACGACATGGTTGGGCAGATTTTTACAATGTTTATTCTCACCGTCGCTGCCGCAGAAGCAGCTATTGGTCTCGCCATCCTTGTCGTATTCTTCCGTAATCGCGGATCCATCGCGGTTGAAGACATCTCAGGCTTGAAGGGGTAACCGGTATGGAATTATTAGCGGTCTTCGCCCCATTAATAGGTTTCATAATTGCCGGATTATTCGGCAAGCAAATCGGCGACAAAGGCTGTCAGTTCATCACATGCGCAGCCGTCATCGTCGCGGCACTGGCGTCCGTTTCTTTGTTTTTTCAGATCGGCCTTCATTTTCAGGCAGACCAGTCATATGTTAATGTGCTGGCCACATGGGTGTCCTCAGGAGACTTTGTTACAGAATGGGCGCTGCGCATAGACCAGCTCTCCGTGGTCATGATGTGCGTGATTAACATCGTATCTGCCTGTGTCCATGTATACTCCATCGGTTACATGAGCCATGACCCCGCCAAAGGGCGCTTTATGGCCTACCTTAGCTTGTTTACCTTCGCCATGTTAATGCTGGTTACATCCAACAACCTGCTTCAACTTTTCTTTGGTTGGGAAGGTGTTGGTCTTGCATCTTATCTTTTGATTGGTTTCTGGTCACACAAACACTCCGCAAATGCTGCCGCTCAAAAGGCATTTATTGTCAATCGGGTAGGGGACTTCGGTCTGGCAATGGGCATGATGGCAATTTTCGTTATTTTCGGAAGCATAGATTTCGATGTGATCTTCGAAAATCCCGCACAATACGCCGACACCACAATGAATTTCTTCGGCTACAATGTGCATGCCATGACGCTGATCTGTCTGCTTCTGTTCACAGGTGCAATCGGTAAATCCGCACAGCTTGGACTTCACACATGGCTCCCCGATGCGATGGAGGGGCCGACGCCCGTCTCCGCATTGATCCACGCGGCCACAATGGTCACGGCCGGTGTTTTCCTCGTTGCGCGTTTCTCTCCTCTATTCGAATTTGCGCCGACCGCTCTCATGGTGGTCACAATCGTAGGGGCACTTACGGCTTTTGTCGCGGCAACAATTGGCATGACGCAATATGACATTAAACGAGTCATTGCATATTCCACAATGAGCCAGCTCGGCTATATGTTCTTTGCATTGGGCGTTTCCGCATACGGCGCTGCCATGTTCCACCTTGTGACTCATGCATTTTTTAAGGCCTTGCTTTTCTTGGGCGCAGGGTCCGTTATCCATGCAATGTCAGACGAGCAGGACATGAGAAATATGGGCGGCATCTGGCGTGAAATCCCGATCACATATATTTTGATGTGGATCGGCGGTCTTGCTCTTGCCGGGATTCCGCCTTTGGCAGGCTTTTACTCAAAAGATATTATTCTGGAAGCCGCCTGGGCCGATCAGACTTGGTTCGGGCATTTTGCCTTTTGGCTGGGAATTGCCGCCGCCTTCATGACCGCATTCTACACATGGCGCTTGATCCTTTTAACTTTCCACGGACAGCCGCGAGCAAGCAAAGAAGTTATGGATCATGTTCATGAATCTCCTTTTGTCATGATCAGTCCCTTACTGGTTCTGGCAACTGGCGCACTGCTGTCAGGCTATGTTCTCTACGGGGGTTTCGTGGGCTCTACATACGATCACCATGGTGGTCATGGCGAAGCACATCAAACGGCACATCACGATGATGAACATACCAGCGATCCACATGCTGCAGGAGAACATGAAGAAGATAGCGATGCCGCTGCGATTTCTCACAAAATGGAAGAAATGGCCAAACATATTGATGAAGGCGAACATGCAAGCGGCGAGCATGCGACTGATGGCGGGCGTCCGCACGATACAAACATAAAAATTTGGTCACGGGACTTCTTCTGGCAGAATGCTCTCTACGTTAAAGCCGAAAATGACACGGTAGAAGCCGCGCACAACGTTCCGCTCTGGGTAAAGCTATTACCCCTGATAGCAGGCATCTTCGGCATCGGCTTTGCCTATCTTGCCTATATGTACAGAACGGATATACCCGCAAAAACGGTCAAAATGTTCCGTCCATTACACACATTATTCTTCAACAAGTGGTTCTTTGATCCCCTTTACAATGTTATCTTCGTGAAGAATGCCTTCCGCAGCGGCCGCGCATTCTGGAAATGGGGCGATAAGGAAATCATAGACGGTCTAGGCCCTGATGGCTTTGCCTACATGGCAAAGAAAACCGCTGCAGGTTTGAGCCGTTTTCAAAGCGGCTACGTCTACCAATATGCTTTCGTTATGATGATTGCAGTCATCGCCATCATTTCATGGCTAGTCTTTCGCATTGATCCGAACATCGTTGATCTGCCCGTATCTATTGAGGAGATGCAACAACCATGATTATGCCGCCGGTACTCTCCATTATGATCTTCCTGCCATTGGTGTGCGCACTGATGATTGCGGCTATTCGCGGCGAAGAGGGAGATGAAGATGTTGTTGAGAAGAATATCAAACATCTCTCACTTTTCGGTTCTCTATTTGTTTTGGCATTCGCTGTATTCATGTACGCAAATTTTGACGGTACAAGCGCCGAATTTCAATTTGTCGAAAAATACGAATGGTTCTCTGCAGCCGGAATTACATATCATCTTGGAATTGACGGAATCTCCGTTTACTTCATCCTGCTTTCGGTATTCCTGACGCCTGTCTGCATCCTTGCAAGCTGGAACTCAGTGAAAACAAGAATCAAGGAATATATGATCGCCTTCTTGGTTCTCGAAAGCCTTATGATAGGGACATTCTCCGCTCTGGATACGGTGCTGTTTTACGTTTTCTTCGAAGGGGTACTGATCCCGATGTTCCTGATTATCGGAATTTGGGGTGGCCCACGGCGCGTCTATGCTTCCTATAAGTTCTTCCTGTTCACGCTTTTAGGTTCAGTCCTGATGCTTGTGGCACTGTTGGCCTTGTATTCCCAAGTCGGAACAACCGATATTCCGACATTGATGCACAGCCCGGTCGGATTCCAGATGCAGCTTTGGATATTCCTCGCATTCTTTGCCAGTTTTGCCGTAAAAATGCCCATGTGGCCTGTTCACACATGGTTGCCGGATGCGCACGTCGAAGCACCGACGGCAGGCTCAGTGATTTTGGCGGGTGTATTGTTGAAAATGGGCGGATACGGCTTTCTAAGGTTCTCTTTGCCAATGCTTCCGCTTGCTAGTGTCTATTTTGCTCCATTTGTCATGACGCTCAGCGTGATAGCTATAATCTACGCTTCGCTGGTGGCGCTGGTTCAGGACGATATGAAAAAACTAATTGCATACTCTTCCGTCGCGCATATGGGATTTGTGACGCTTGGTATCTTTACGTTCACATCACAAGGAATCGAAGGCAGTATATTCCAAATGCTATCCCATGGCCTGATTTCAGCAGCGCTCTTCCTGTGTGTCGGTGTTGTCTACGATCGCTTGCACACACGTGATCTTGACCGTTACGGCGGAATTGTCAAAAACATGCCCGCTTATGCCGTTGTTTTTATGATTTTTATGCTTGGCTCCGTCGGTCTTCCTGGTACCTCCGGTTTCGTCGGCGAATTTCTAACCCTCCTCGGTACATTCCAGGTCAGCACGGTCTTCGCTGCTTTGGCGGCAACCGGCCTTGTACTGGGTGCAGCCTATATGCTGTTGCTCTACAGAAAGGTTATTTTTGGCCCGCAGGTCAACAAGGACGCTGCCGAAATGAAAGACCTGACCGGCATCGAAAAACTGACGTTAATCCCGTTGGCCGTTATGGTGATTTACTTCGGCGTGTTCCCTTCAGCCGTCTCAAACAGCATAAGCCCGTCTGTCGATAAGTTGTTGCAACAATACCAAATGTCTATGGAGCCGCTGGGTTTCAACGAAGCCAAAGTGATTGAAGGCAAAAAAACCGAATTGATACAATTAGGGGAGGCCGAAAATGGGCATGACTGATTTCACCCTTCTCCCGCTTTTACCTGAATTGTTTTTGGCTTTAACCGCTATGGGGTTCTTGATTGTAGGCGTAATGCAAGGCAATCGCTGTACGGGCGTACTAAGCTGGACGGCATGTCTGAGTTTTGCCATTGCCATTATCCTCGTCCTGCAAATGGACTGGGAGCAGACCTTTGCCCTAAACAGCATGTTTGTTATGGATGAATTTGCGGGGTTCCTCAAACTCCTGATTTTACTTGGCCTTATCGCATCACTGGCTTTGTCGGTTGATTATCTTTATTTGGAGCGTATGGCACGTTTCGAATATCCTGTGCTGGTGATGTTCGCAGGGATTGGCATGATGTTGATGGTTTCAGCCAACAATCTGCTCAGCCTTTACATGGCCTTGGAGCTTCAGTCATTAAGCTTGTACGTCTTGGCCGCATTCCAAAGAAACTCACTACGCTCATCTGAAGCTGCGATCAAATATTTCATTTTGGGCTCACTCTCATCCGGCTTGCTTCTCTTTGGAATATCTTTGATCTACGGGTTTACCGGCTCGATTGACTTTACCCTGATCAGCCAAACCATTACGCAAGATGGTGCAATATCTCCCGGTGTTACGGTTGGCCTTGCATTCCTGCTAGCGGGTATAGCGTTCAAGATTTCTGCCGTGCCATTCCACATGTGGACGCCCGATGTATACCAAGGCGCGCCGACGGCCGTAACCGCTTTCTTCGCAATCGTGCCGAAAGTGGCTGCATTCGGACTTCTGATGCGCATTCTCTTCATTGCATTCGGTGATGCGGCCACGGATTGGGTGCAGATTATCTACTTCCTCTCTATCGCATCCATGATCGTCGGTTCGTTCGCAGCTATCGCACAAGAAGACATCAAGCGTCTTATGGCTTACAGTTCTATCGGAAACATGGGCTACGCTATGATGGGCATGGTCGCCGGAACATCCGAAGGTGTCGGCTCTGTCATTCTTTACATGATGATCTATATGGTTATGACGGCTGGTGTATTTACTATTTTGCTTTGTATGCGCCGTGACGGTATTCTCGCGCACAAAGTGTCGGATCTGGCTGGTTTATCGAAAAACAGCCCGCTGATGGCATATTCCATGGCGGCCCTGATGTTCTCGATGAGTGGTATCCCGCCGCTGGCAGGATTCTTCGGAAAGATGTTTGTTTTTCTTGCCGTTGTAGACCAAGGGTATTACATTTTGGCCATACTTGGCGTCCTCAGTTCGGTCGTCGCAGCATATTACTACTTGCGCGTCATCAAGGTCATGTTCTTTGAGGAAGCTGCGGATCCCTTTGATAAAGGGCTGGTGTTTGAAAAACGCGCAATCTTGTTCATAACAATTCTTTTCGTTCTGGGCTTTATCGTAAAGCCGAACATCTTCTACGACAGCGCAATGACCGCCGCGAATGCCTTATTCCTCTAAATTGGTGAACTGGACAATTGAGCGATATGACTCGGTGTCCAGCACGCAGGATATTCTAAAAGCAAAAGCCGAAAACGGCGATGTTCCCGAAGGTACGGTTGTTACGGCAATCGAACAGACAAAAGGAAGAGGGCGGCAGGGCAGGACTTGGGTCTCTCCCGCAGGAAACCTTTATCTCTCTTTACTCTTGAAACCGGACTGCGGCTTACAGGACATTGCGCAACTCTCCGTACTTCTTAGTCTGGCCGTTGGACAAACAGTAAAAAACGTCACACCCGAAGACAAAAACGATATAAAATTAAAATGGCCGAACGATATCATCATGAACGGCAAAAAATGCGCCGGCATATTGCTTGAAACCGGTATAACGTCCAGCAAACTCGACTGGCTCGCCGCAGGAATCGGGATAAACCTTAACCATGCCCCTGAAGATACAGGGATCAGCCTGAACTCAATAGGCCCTGATAAGATTACGACTGAAAAGCTTACACAGGGCTTATTGCACAATATTTCGAACATTTACATGCTCTGGAGGGATGAAGGTTTTCCTCCCATAAGACAGAAATGGCTCGACATGTCATACCCGCCCGAAACAGTGGTCAAAGTCGGACAGGGGGAAACCTATAAATCGGGACGTTTTGTTGAAATTGATATGAGCGGCCACCTTGTTCTCAAAGGGGATGATAATAAATTAATCACAGTCCACGCCGCCGATGCCGTTTTATGTAATGCACCCGATAAATCTTTATGATATAAGCCTTATCCCATGTTACTAGCAATTGATGTTGGAAATACAAATACTGTTTTTGCCCTCTTTGAAGGGGAAACATTACGCGAGTCTTGGCGATGTAAAACCGATTCTTCACGCTCTTGCGATGAATATGCTGTTTTCTTGCATCAACTCTTCGATATCAAGGACATTAGCTGGGCCGATATCAACCATATTATCGTCAGCTCCGTTGTGCCGAATGCCGACTTGCATATCAGCCGCCTTGCCAATAAATACATCGGCCAAAAACCGGTCTTTGTGACATATGAAAACACGCCTGTCAGAATACAGCTTGACCAGCCCAAGGAACTAGGCGCAGACCGGATCGTAAATGCGATGGGCGTTATCGAACATTATCAAACGCCTGCCGTCGTTATTGACTTCGGCACCGCAACAACATTTGATGTCATCGACAGCAACAACATCTACCGCGGTGGTGTCATTGCCCCCGGTGTACGACTATCAATCGAAGCTCTGAACAACCGTGCAGCGAAACTCCCCAAGGTTAGTGTGAAAGCCCCCGAAAAGGTGATCGGCACAAATACGGCGGATGCAATGCAATCTGGGATATATTGGGGATATATCAGTATGATCGAAGGTATCGTTGCACAAATCAAGGAAGAACTGGAAGAAGATGTATTTGTGATCGCTACGGGTGGTCTTGCCGTATTATATAATGAAAATACGGATATCATCGACACAATTGACGAGCACCTAACCCTAAAAGGCTTGCTTAAAATTCACCAGACCCTCTCTGAACAAAACTGATAAGACGAATGCCGCGTACTGATATATTCCAAAAAGACGAACTCTATTTTGTCCCGCTAGGCGGAAGTGAACAATTCGGCGTGAACCTAAACCTTTATGTGAACAATGACGAATTCCTGATCGTAGATTGCGGTCTTGGTTTCGCAGACGAGCGCTTCCCGGGAATAGATCTCTTGCTCCCCGATCCCGCCTTAATCGAAGAGAATATGGATAAAGTCAAAGGCATGATCATTACCCATGCCCATGAGGATCACATCGGAGCACTGAGCCACCTCTGGGATCGTTTCGATTGTCCCGTATACACAACCCCGTTTACGGGCGCCGTCCTGAAAAGGAAACTAAAGGAGATAGGCGTACGCGATCCGGATTTGAACCTGATCCGCGCCCACGAAACGGTGCAGATCGGGTCATTCGGGGTCAGCTTCGTGCCGGTCTCACATTCAGTCCCCGGAAGCTGTTCCCTGATGATCCGCACTGATAAAGGAAATACTGTGCATAGCGGTGACTGGAATCTTGATCCTGCACCTGTTGTGGGTCTGAAAACCGAAGCGGAGCATTTCAGAAAACTTGGAGATGAAAACGTCCTCGCCTATGTCGGAGATTCCACAAATGCAACAGTAGAAGGCAGCTCTGGATCAGAAGCGGAAGTAGCAGAAGGGCTCGCCGCCGAATTTAAAAAATGCGAAGGCCGTATTGCTGTTACAATCTTCTCATCAAACATCGGCAGGATTGTAAGTATTTCCGAAGCCGCAAAACAGACAGGCCGCCACGTCGCGATATTCGGACGCTCGCTCAAACGCATGGTCTGCGCAGCGCAGGAATGCGGTTATCTCGAAGAAATAGATGACTTTGTGTCCGAAGATGATATCGGGTATTTGCCGGATGAAAAGACTGTCCTGATTTTGACAGGCTCGCAAGGCGAATATCGTTCAGCATTGGCACGCATAGCCCGCGGCGATCATAAGGCCGTATCACTACAGAAGGGAGATACGGTTATTTTTTCCGCCCGTGCCATTCCCGGCAACGAACGAAACATCAATACGGTTAAGAATAACCTTGTGGCTTCGGGTATAAATGTTATTACGCCACAGCAAAGCGAACATAAAATACATGTCTCTGGTCATCCGTGCCGCGCAGAGATTGAACAGATGCTCCAATGGCTCCGCCCGTCCTGTGTTATTCCCGTCCATGGTGAACGCTTGCAACTCGAAGCGCACGCGGAACTGGCAAAACAATGTCAGGTCAAAAATGCGATCGTCCCGTCTAACGGCTCCGTCATCCGCCTTGCTCCCGGCCCAGTTGAAATAGTCGATAATGTAGAAACAGGACTTCTGGCCGTTGATCAGGGTCGTATTATACCCGCAAGCCATCACACGATCATTGCGCGCAGAAAACTGCAATACTCCGGCGCAATCCATCTCTCTCTTGTCTTGAATGAAGATTTGGAACTCATCGGCAAAATGCGCATGGACGTTATCGGTATCGGAGACGGCGGCGATCAGGATAAATTCGAGAAAAGACTTAAGGAAGAAGTCCTTGATATACTTGATGATATAGCCGAAGACCACACAATCGAACTGGAAGAAGATATCGTAGCGGAGGAACTGCGTATATGTCTGCGCCGATATGTGATAAATCTTCTATCAATTAAACCGAAAACGACGGTTCATGTCACCATTTTGGAAGAAGACTAGAAAGAAGAACAAATGAACTTTGTTTCTGCCATCGTTGTATTTGTTTGTATCTGGTGGGTGGTCATGTTCTGTGTCCTACCCATTGGCCTATCAGGGCAATCTCAAAATTACGACAAAGAAAATATGGCCGCGCCGGGTGCGCCCGATAACCCACAGATAAAGAAAAAAGTTATCCTGACCACTGTGATTTCTTTGGTCTTGTGGGGAATTGCCTATATGATCATAGCCTCAGGCCTCATTGATTTCAGGGAAATGTCCGAAAACCTATGATCAGAACGTTCTTACTTTTATCCCTCACCGCATTTCATACCTTTTTGCCGTCTTTATCCCATGCGGCAGAGAACGAGGTACCGTACACAGTCACATCATTTTGTCAGCAGATCACAACACACGTGCCAACGGATGCGGAATATGTACCCGGAGTTGATATGGACGGTAATGACGTTGTTCCCGCAGACCTGAACCCGCAGTCACCCGCCGTTTTCGATCCCGTCATTATCCCGATAGAGGTCGATCTTGTTCAACGTTTTGGCCTGAATCTTTCAAGCGGTATTGAGTTAAAGCCGCAAGTCGGCTGGATCGAAATTTATCAGAACGGAAAGGTTCTGTTTAACGGAGAAGAAGTCGGTCAACAAATACACGCGATTTGTAACGAGGAAAAACAAGACCTTAGTACAAATCAGGATAGACAGAAAAGCACTGATCCCTTAGTCTCTGGCAATGACATAAAAGAGTAATCGCGCACATGAACGCGCCCATTATCGGGAAATACAAAAAATTTTAGCACTTTTGGAGTTATTCAATGGGCAAAAAAACCAGAACAGCCATTACACCGACCAGAGAAGAGGACTTTCCCGAATGGTACCAACAGGTTATTAAATCTGCCGATATGGCAGAGAATGCACCTGTTCGCGGCTGTATGATTATCAAGCCTTACGGTCTGGCGATCTGGGAAAACATGGTCAAAATCTTTGATGAATGGCTCAAAGATTATGGCGTCCAGAACGCATCATTCCCGCTGCTTATCCCTGTTAGCTATCTTGCTAAGGAAGCTGAACACGTAGATGGCTTTGCGAAGGAATGTGCGGTCGTTACGCACCACAGACTGGAAGCAGGAGAGGAGGGCGGCCTCGTCCCGGCTGGAAAGCTCGAAGAACCGTATGTTGTCAGGCCGACATCCGAAATGATTATCGGCGATGCAATGTCACGATGGATTCAGTCCTACCGTGATTTGCCAATGAAACTAAACCAGTGGAACAACGTTATGCGTTGGGAAATGCGCACGCGTATGTTTCTGCGTACATCCGAATTCTTCTGGCACGAAGGGCACAATGCTTTCGAAAACGCCGAAGGCGCAAAGCAGGACTGCCTGACTGTTTTGAATATGTACGAGAAATTCTTTCGTGAATACTGTGCATTCAGCGGCTTCATGGGTATAAAAACTCCTGAGGAGCGCTTCCCCGGAGCATGGGAAACCTATTCCTTCGAATCTATTATGCAGGACGGTAAAGCCCTGCAGGCGGCCACAACACATGATCTGGGCAATAACTTCGCAAAAAGCTGCGACATCAAATACCAGGGCCGCGACGGAAACGAGCATTACGTACACACAACAAGCTGGGCATTCAGTACACGCGTAATCGGCGGCTTGATCATGATGCACGGCGATGATGACGGCTTGGTCGTGCCTCCGCGTATCGCGCCGTATCCAATTGTGATCCTGCCCGTTCTGAAAGATGACGGCAAATCAGATGAGATCATCGCCTACTGCAATAAAATCAAAGACGCGTTGAAGAAGAAGGGCATCCGCGCCCGCGTGGATGACCGAGAGTTACGCACACCTGATAAAATGTGGGATTCCATAAAGAAGGGCGTCCCTCTCCGTATTGAAGTTGGCGGCCGTGAAGCCGAAGACGAAGCCGTAACATCTGTACGCCGTGATCTGGGACGTGAATCCAAGAAAACAATGCCGGTCTCCGAGTTCATTGAAACCGCACAGGCCACGCTCGACAGCATCCATGATGGCATTTATGAACGCTCAGTCAAATTCCATAAGGATCATACGTTCGACGGGAATAATCTGTCAGATGTAAAAGAGTTCTTCGCAGCGGATAAGGCTGGTCTGGTCAAGGTTCCTGTTGACGTTCTGGAAAATGACAAACTTGAGCAGGTCTATTCGGAACATGGCTTGACCGCACGGAATATGCCGTTCGAAGACGAAGGCAAAAAAGTTTTAATCGGTAAATCTTACTAACCTGTTCGGCTTGCCGATCAGATAACGCAGGAATAAAAAGGTACGATATGTTCTCCAAATTCGAACGAATGGTTGCATGGCGTTACCTCAGGTCGAAAAAGTCCGAAGGCTTTGTCTCTGTGATCGCCGGTTTCTCCTTCGCGGGCATCTTACTCGGTGTTGCGACACTGATTATCGTGATGTCGGTCATGAACGGTTTCCGTGAGGAGCTATTCAGCCGTATCCTCGGTTTGGGCGGGCATATGAACGCCTATTCAACCAGCGGAAAACTTTACGATTACGAACGAATGAAAGAACAGGCTCAGGCTGTCGAAGGTGTCAATACGGTAACTCCCGTCCTTGAAAATCAGGCACTCATGAGCCTGTCCAGCGGGGCAAAAAACGGTGTTATCGTAAGGGCACTCTCCCAAGAGGACTTTGCAAGCAGAGACATCTTATATAACTCCATTCAAAAAGGCGGTATCGAAGACTTTCAGGGCAGTAAAATTGCCATAGGGTCGGTCATGGCCGACAAGTTCAGACTATACCCCGGCGATAAAATAACCTTGCTATCAGCCGAAGTGTCAAGTACACCCTTCGGCCCGCGTCCTCGACAGAAGACCTTCGAGGTAGGTATCATTTTTGATGTTGAGATGTATGAATACAACAGCGGCTTCATTTTCATGCCGCTTCCTATGGCGCAGAAATTTTTCGGCTACGGCGAAAGCGTATCCTCACTGGAAATATTTATTGATGACCCGGATAGGCTGGACGACGTAAGAAAGCTCATGGAAATCCAGCTCGATCCATTCGCAAAAGTCTACGACTGGCGGGACATGAACAAAAGTTTCTTTAATGCACTTCAGGTCGAACGCAATGTGATGTTCCTGATCCTGAGCCTGATTATTTTGGTTGCCGCCTTCAACATCATTTCCTCGATGATCATGCTGGTCAAGGATAAGGGGCATGATATCGCCATCATGCGAACGATGGGCGCAACAAGAGCTAACATGCTTAAAATCTTTATGCTGACAGGCGCAAGCATCGGCTTTATCGGTACTTTTGTCGGCGCACTCCTTGGTATTTCTTTTGCTCTGAATATTGAAACAATCCGTGAATGGTTGGAAGGCTTGACGGGCTGGTCTGTATGGGACGAGGAAATCAGGTTCCTCTCCGAAATTCCTGCGGTGATAGACTGGAACGAAGTAACAGCCGTGATAGCCATGGCCTTTTTCCTATCGATTGCCGCAACACTATATCCCGCATGGCGCGCCGCGCGTCTTGATCCCGTAGAGGCTCTGCGTTACGAATAAGGTTCATCCATGTATTACACGCTAACAGATTATTTTAACGCCTTAAGCCCACCGGAGACGGTTGATGTAAACGGCCATGTGGAGGAACAAACCGTTTCTGTAAACCTGCTCCAACAAAAGAAAAAAACCAAACCTGCAAAGGTCAGAGCACCAGCCAAAAACGATGGCGAAATCCTCCTGACCGTTCAAGGCGTCGAAAAAACATATGTACAAGCCGGAAAAACACTCAACGTCCTGCAGCATCTGAACTTGCGTCTGCGTGGCGGGGAGATCACAGCACTCGTCGGACCAAGCGGATCTGGTAAGTCAACATTGCTCCATATTCTGGGTCTTCTGGATACACCGACTGGCGGACAAGTCATGATCGGCGATCAGATTGTAGGAAAGATGGGCGACCGCGCCAGAACAAAACTCCGCAATCAGACCATCGGCTTTATCTATCAATTCCATCACCTTCTGCCCGAATTCTCGGCCATAGAAAACGTCGCGCTGCCACTGGTGATTGCCGGTGAAAAGCTCTCGCATGCCAAAGAAGTCGCAGAAGATTATCTCGTTTCAATGGGGCTGGATCAGCGCCTCGATCACAGACCTGCGCAGCTATCGGGCGGAGAGCAACAGCGTGTGGCCATTGCCCGCGCACTCGCAAACCAGCCAAAACTCCTATTTGCTGATGAGCCGACAGGTAACCTCGACCCCGAAACATCGGATGAGGTTTTTGATATCCTCCTTGACCAAGTACGAAACCGTGGGATCGGGGCTCTTATTGCAACCCACAACATAGCTTTGGCAGAAGAGATGGATCGCATTCTTGAGCTGAAGGGCGGAAAATTGATCCCGTACTAACGAGAGGAAAGCAAGGATGGTAAACAAAAACCAAGGAATTCTATTTCTGTTTGTCTTCTGTTTGTTTTCCATCGGCCATACGCAAGCGGAAACCAGTAACTATGATCTGGAATATCAGCAGCTCCTTGAGCAAAGCTACAGCATGCCTGAGGGCTTTGACTTTGAACACTTCCGCGACGTCTATACAAAAAAATCAGATTATCGCCCCTACAGAATGCATCCCGTATTCAACATGCGCCCGATGCTCATAAAGCTGGATGAAGGAGAGGAGGCGGCAAAAGAAGCCAGAAAAGAAATAGAAGAATACACCAGAAAACATGCCGCCCTCCCTGAAACCCATTCCCGGGCAATGTCGGCATTTAAGGACACTGACAAGAATAAAGCTAAATATCATGAGTGGATGTTAAAAGGGCTCATGAAAGCGCTAAAATGGTCCGGCGATGCCAAAAGCCCTGAAACCGCAATCAAGGTCATCCATATTTCCGAAGAATATCTCATCGCACGTTGGTATATGGAAAGAAAGACCATCGGCCAGAGCCTGAAAAACATAGACGGACAAGTTTACGACGTCCTGACAGGCAAGAACAAAGAGACAGGCGAAGAGCAAAGCATGTGGTTCAATGTCACAACAGTCTTTGCCAGCGATTTATGATGGTCTAAACTCTTGGTATGAATCACCCGAATTTTGTCCATCTCCATTTGCACTCGGCGTATTCGCTTGCCGAAGGTGCTATTAAGGTCAAAGACCTGATCAAGCTTTGCGTGGCCAATAACATGCCTGCGGTTGCCGTGACGGATACCAACAACCTGTTCGGCGCTATGGAGTTCTCACTTGAAGCGGTAAAGGCAGGGGTACAACCCATCATCGGCTGTCAGGTCAGCGTCGGTGAAGAGCGCGACCAGATCGTACTGCTCGTACAAAACGAAAAAGGCTACCTCAACCTCTCACAGATCATAAGTGACGCATACATGAAGAGCGGAGAGAACGCCGTTTTCAGTGCGTCTTATGACCTTCTGGCAGAACACCATGAAGGCTTAATTTGCCTGTCAGGTGGCGCAAAAAGTCCGATTGCGCGCCTCCTGACAGCCAAAGACCATGAAAGCGCACGTGAACTGGCTACAAAACTGGCAGGCATTTTCAAAGACCGCTTTTACATAGAAATACAGCGTCATGAAATGCCCGAGGAAAACCTCTGCGAAGAAGCGTTGATTGATTTGGCTTATGATCTTGACCTCCCGCTAGTTGCCACAAACGATTGCTATTTTAAAGACAAGAAATCCTACGAAGCGCACGACGCATTACTTTGTATTGCCGAAGGACGTTACATCAGCGAGGAAAACCGCCGCAAGGTCACGCCCGAACACTACTTTAAGTCTTCCGCAGAGATGATCAAACTGTTCAAGGATATCCCGGAAGCCATCACAAACACATCCGTCATCGCACAAAGATGCTCCTATCTCTTGAAACCCATCAACCCGATCCTGCCCCCTTTTGAATGCGAAAGTGGTAACACAGAAAAAGAAGAGCTGGAACAACAAGCTAAGATGGGCCTGCAATGGCGTTTGGAAACGTTTGTTTTTGAAGAGGGGATAAGCGACCAAGAAAAAGACCAGATCGCAAAACCGTACTTTGAACGCCTTGATTTCGAGCTAAAAGTTATAAATGACATGGGCTTTCCCGGTTATTTCCTGATCGTTTCCGACTTTATCAAATGGTCAAAAGAGCAGGGGATACCTGTTGGCCCCGGCCGTGGCTCCGGTGCAGGCTCTGTTGTCGCATGGGCACTAAAAATTACCGACCTTGACCCCCTTGAACTAGGGCTTCTCTTCGAGCGTTTTCTAAATCCAGAACGTGTCTCCATGCCGGATTTCGACGTAGACTTCTGTCAGGATCGCCGCGACGAGGTCATTAGTTATGTACAGGATAAGTACGGCCACGATCACGTTGCACAGATCATCACCTTTGGTAAACTGCAGGCACGTGCGGTCGTCCGTGATGTCGGTCGTGTGCTGCAAATGTCCTACGGACAGGTTGACCGCATTGCCAAACTGATCCCCAATAACCCTGCAAACCCGATGACCCTTGCAGAAGCCTTGGATCAAGACCCCGACCTCAGGCGAGAACGCGACAAAGACGATACGCAAAAGAAACTGATTAATATCGCCCTGCAGCTGGAAGGGCTATACCGTCACGCTTCAACACACGCGGCCGGTGTAGTTATCGGAGATCGCCCGTTGCATCAGCTTGTTCCTCTCTACCGTGACCCGCGTTCGACAATGCCTGTAACTCAGTTCAACATGAAATATGTCGAGCAAACCGGCCTCGTAAAATTTGACTTCCTCGGCCTGAAAACCATGACGGTTATCCAGCGCAGCCTGAACATGATCAGCGAGCGTGGCGAAAAAATAGACACGCTGGACATTCCGCTTGATGATCAAAAGGCCTACGACCTGATGTCAAGCGGCGATACCGTCGGCGTATTTCAGCTTGAAAGTGCGGGGATGCGCGACACACTTCGTAAAATGAAGCCAAACCGCTTTGAAGACATCATCGCTCTTGTCTCTCTCTATCGCCCGGGACCGATGGACAATATTCCCAAATACATCTCTGTGAAGGAAGAAAAGGAAGATCCCGATTACCTTCACCCGATCCTGCAGCCGTATTTGGAAGAAACGTACGGGATCATGATCTATCAGGAACAGGTCATGCAGGCCGCGCAGTCTTTGGCAGGGTACTCGCTTGGTGGAGCGGATTTACTACGCCGTGCCATGGGTAAAAAAATCAAAGCAGAAATGGACTCGCAGCGAGAGATGTTCAAGACAGGTGCGGCGGAACACCACGACGTATCAGCAGAAACAGCGGATTATATCTTCGACCAGATCGCAAAATTCGCAGGATACGGATTTAACAAATCCCACGCAGCTGCTTACGCTTTAATTGCATACTGGACGGCATGGCTAAAAGCTAACTACCCCGTAGAGTTCATGGCCGCGTCCATGACCTATGATAAGGGAAATACCGATAAGCTCAGTATTTTCAAGCAAGATATCGACCGTATGAAAATCCCGCTGCTTCCACCTGACATCAACGCGTCTGAGCCTGAATTTTCAGTAGAAGGCGAAGCCGTGCGGTATGCGCTAGCCGCCCTAAAAGGGGTAGGGGAGCACGCAATGGAAGAGCTTGTTGCAGAACGAAAGAGCAATGGCGTTTATGAAACCCTTGAGAACTTTGCCGAGCGCATAAATCCTAAATCATTAAACAGACGCCAATTCGAACAACTCGCCGCCGCAGGTGCGTTTGATAGCTTGAATGATGACCGCGCGCAGATTCATGCCGCCGCAGAGACCGTTTTGCGCTACGCCCAGACACTCTATGAGGAAAAAGAAAGCGGACAGGTCAGCCTGTTCGGTGATGTCGGCGGTGACGACAATCTTGGGATGCCCGAACTCCCCGAAGTCCAACGCTGGACACCTCTTGAAAAACTCGGGAACGAATTCTCGGCCGTCGGCTTCTATTTGACCGCTCACCCTCTGGATTCAAAAGAAGAACAGCTAAAACGGATGAAGATTATAACAATCGCCGACGTTCAGCATGAAATGCAGAATAAACATACTGCACGCTTTAAAATGGCGGGCGTTTTGCTCAAAAAACAGGAAAAAATCTCCCAAAAAGGCAACAAATATGCATTTCTGCAGGTATCTGACCCTACAGGCGTGTATGAAACGACAATTTTCTCCGAAGTCTTGAATCTAAACCGTGACCATCTCGAGCCCGGAAAAGCGCTCCTGATGACCATTGAAGCCGAACAACGTGAAGACCAGATCCGCTACACCTGCCACGGCCTGGAACCGCTTGATAATGCGCTGGAAAGCAAAATCAACGAAATCGGTATCTATATGCAATCCCCCGAAGCCGTTGATAAAATAAAGGAATTCATGCAAATAGAAGGCTTTGGAGGCTCATCTATCCTACTATACATGTATCTGGAAGACGGGCGCTGCGTGAATTTACGGATCCCGGGGCGTTGGTCGCTAAGCGCACAGGCCAGAGATATCATCCGTACCCAAAAGGGAATCCTTAAAGTGACCGAGAATTAAGCACTGCGCGGTATACTGCTTTTTTCCTTGCATTTACAACATACAGAATGTAAAAGCACAGCCAAGTTCAATTCACATGCGGGTCTTGGGCATTTATCTGGAGAAATGGATAAAGAACCATCCGGTGCGGTCAAATGACTGCTTCAATGGATCCGCAGAGGTATAACCGGAAAAGGAGATTAAAATGGCAATACCTGAATTTACCATGCGTCAGCTTCTGGAAGCAGGCGTACACTTTGGACACCACACACGTCGCTGGAACCCTAAAATGCGCCAATACATCTTTGGTGTGCGTAATGGCGTTCATATCCTCGACCTTCAACAAACACAGCCAATGCTGCACGAAGCGCTAAAAGCTCTGCGCGACATTGTATCAAAAGGTGGTCGTGTCCTGTTCGTTGGTACAAAAAGACAAGCACAAGATATCATTGCTGAATCTGCACAACGTTGCGGTCAGTACTACGTTAATCACCGTTGGCTCGGTGGTATGATGACAAACTGGAATACGATTTCCGGTTCCATCAACCGTCTGCGCGAACTCGATGAACTTCTCGGCGCGGATGACATCTCCGGCTACAAGAAAAAAGAAATCCTGATGATGAACCGCGAGCGTGACAAGCTGAAACTGTCCATCGGCGGGATCAAGGATATGGGCGGACAGCCTGATGCGATTTTCGTGATTGATACAATCAAGGAAGATATTGCAATTCTCGAAGCCAACAAGCTCGGAATTCCCGTATTCGCCGTTGTCGACTCAAACGCAAGCCCAGATGGCGTAGACTACGTTATTCCGGGTAACGATGATGCTCTGCGCGCAATCGACCTGTACTGCGAACTGGCCGCCGGTGCTGTTCTGGACGGTCTGCAAGCTGAACTCGGTGCGGCAGGCAAAGACATGGGCGCAGCAGAAGACGTAAAGGTTAAGGTTCCTGAAGCCAAAGAAAAAGATGAAAAGGCCGAAGACAAGCAAGAAGAGTCTAAGGACGAGAAAGCCGAAGACGAAGAACCTAAGAAAAAAGCAGCTTCCGCTTAAGTGCGGGAGCTTTGCTCACCCAGTAGACTTATTTGAGAATTTTAAGAGAGGACGTAAGAATGGCACAAATTACTGCATCAATGGTAAAAGAACTCCGCGACAAAACAGGCGCAGGCATGATGGATGCAAAAAAAGCGCTGGAAGAAAACGAAGGTGACATCGAACAAGCAATCGACTGGCTGCGTAAAAAAGGTATGGCCAAAGCAGCTAAAAAGTCAGGCCGTACAGCAGCAGAAGGTCTTGTTGCTATTGCAATCGACGGGACAAAAGGTGCAGTCATCGAGTTGAACTCCGAAACTGACTTTGTTGCACGTAATGAAGAATTCCAAAAGTTCGTTGAGAAAATTGCAAAGGCGGCAATCGGTGAAGATTCACTCGAAAGCCTGAAAACAAAGGAACTCGAAGCCGGTAAATCCGTTGAAGAGAGCCTGACGGACCTGATCGCAAAAATCGGTGAGAACATGACACTTCGCCGTCTTGAAACACTTGAAGTGTCCAATGGCGCAATTGCCGGCTACATGCACGGCGAACAAGCTCCAAATCTCGGTAAAATCGGCGTTCTTGTTGCTCTGGAATCAGAAGCGGATGAAGCGGCTCTCGCTGGTCTGGGTAAGCAGATCGCAATGCATGTTGCTGCTGCAAATCCTGAGTTTCTCGATCAGAGCACAGTAGATGCTGACAAACTCAACCGTGAAAAAGAAGTTCTGAGCGAACAGGCTCGTGCAAGCGGCAAGCCGGAAGAAATCATTGAGAAAATGGTGGAAGGCCGTATCCGTAAGTACTACGAAGAAGTTTGCTTGAAAGACCAGATCTTCGTGATCGATCAGGAGCGCAAAGTTGCTAAGGTTGTAGAAGATACAGCCAAAGATGCGGGCAAGCCGATTGAATTAAAAGGCTTCTTGCGCGTGCAACTTGGCGAAGGGATCGAAAAAGAAGAAGAAGACTTCGCATCTGAGGTTGCAGCCGTCGCAAACGGTTAACAGCTTTTCAAAAATAATTAACACAGCCGCGTTGCACCAAAACGCGGCTGTCTCTATATTTAATCAGTTATTCCAGCCACAAAAGAGACAAGGCCATGACCATGACCGCTGAAAAAGAGGACAACAGTGTGAAACCTGCCGTGCAATATGAGCGTGTTATGCTCAAAATGTCCGGTGAAGTTCTGATGGGAAAGCAGGAATTCGGCCTCGATCCTGAAACGGTTGCAAGAGTAGCCAGAGATATTAAAGCCGTCGTCGACGCCGGAGTTCAGGTCTGCGTCGTCGTGGGAGCGGGCAATATCTTCCGCGGCGTCTCCGGCGCAGCGCAAGGCATGGATAGAACCACAGCAGATTATATGGGCATGCTCGGTATAGTCATCAACGCGTTAGCCCTGCAAAACGCACTTGAAAATATTGATGTCGATACCCGCGTCCAGTCCGCAATCCGTATGGACTCAATTTGTGAGCCTTATATCCGCCGCCGTGCGATGCGCCACATGGAAAAGGGCAGGGTCGTAATTTTCGCTGCCGGAACCGGAAACCCTTACTTTACAACGGATACTGCCGCCACATTGCGCGCAACCGAAATGGAATGCGATGCAATCTTTAAGGGCACAAAAGTAGACGGAATTTATAGCGCTGACCCGCAAACAAATCCCGATGCGGAAAGATACGAAAGATTATCGTACATTGATGTACTCACACGTGACCTGCGCGTCATGGACTCCACATCAATTTCACTGGCAAAAGAAAACAACATTCCGATTATTGTGTTTTCCGTACGCGACGAAGGAAATTTTGCCGATGTCGTGCAACAAAAGGGAAAATACACTATAGTCACAAACACTTGATACCAAATAAGGAAGTAAGCACATGTCATCTGATATGAAAGATCTTGAACGCCGTATGAAAGGCGCAATCGACGTTTTACAAAAAGAATTCTCCGGCCTGAGAACAGGGCGTGCATCTGCAAATCTTCTGGATCCCGTCGTGGTCGATGTCTACGGCAGCAAAATGCCAATCAATCAGATAGGAACGGTTAATGTACCGGAACCCCGTCTGATCAGTGTACAGGTCTGGGATAACAACAATGTGCGCGCAGTCGATAAGGCAATCCGCGATTCCGGTCTGGGTCTTAACCCTCAGATTGACGGAACCACCATCCGTATTCCCCTGCCAGACCTGACAGAAGAGCGCAGACAGGAATTATCCAAAGTGGCCGGTAAATACGCCGAAGCTGCCCGTGTATCCGTTCGTAACGTGCGCCGCGATGGTATGGAAGCACTTAAGAAGATGGAAAAAGACAGCGATATCTCTGAGGATGAGCACAAAAAACTCTCTGACGATGTGCAGAAATTGACTGATAAATTTGTCGACAAGGTCGATAAAATGTTAGCGGATAAAGAAAAAGACATTATGACCGTTTAAAACGGGGCAACAATCAATGAAAACAGAAAGCGGTGCAGGAATACTTCCTAGGCACGTAGCTATTATAATGGACGGTAACGGCAGGTGGGCACAAAAACGCGGGCTGCCGCGTTCTGCTGGTCATAAACAGGGCGCAAAAGCCGCAAGAAAGGTCGTTGAGGCTGCCGCTAAAGAGGGAATTGAATACCTCACGCTGTTTGGGTTTTCATCTGAAAACTGGAATCGCCCCCGCGAAGAAATCGAAGAGTTAATGAAACTGCTCCGTTATTATTTGCGCTCTGAAACCGCAGAACTCCATAAAAAAGATGTAAAACTTCGCGTAATCGGTGATATCTCAGTATTTGATCAGGACATCGTGGAATTAATAGAAAACGCTGAAAACCTGACCAAAGACAATCAGCGTATTACGGTTATCATTGCTCTGAATTACGGCGGAAAGCACGATATCGCGCAATCCGTGTCGTCGGTCTTAGAACAACTTTCGGAGAAGAACATCAAACCCGAGCCGGAAGATATTATAGAGCTTATTGAGAACAACCTTCTAACACGTGGCATCCCTGATCCTGACCTCCTAATTAGAACCAGCGGAGAGCAGCGCATCAGCAACTTTCTGATCTGGCAGTGCGCATATACAGAGATGGTTTTTTCCGATACCAACTGGCCTGACTTTGATGCAAAAACATTGAAAAAAGCTCTTGATGAATACGCAGGACGTGAGCGCCGGTTCGGAGCTGTTAAACAATCTTGAGAATGGACTGATTTTACTGCATTATTTTCATATTTATATTATTCTCAAAATCTGTATTGTGAGAGCCGCATAAAACGCGCCGAAACCTGAGCACTTTTGATAAAATAAAAGCATACAAGTACTTTGAAACCGTGGAAGCTAAACCGAAAATATCGAAACTGACTGTAAGAACGCTTTCGGCCCTCGTCATGGCTCCGTGCTTTCTCTACATCATGGTATCCAAGGGCATTCTTTTTCCTGCATTCCTGCTTCTGGCTTTCATTCTTTCTGTTTACGAATGGTACGGGCTATCTAAAAAAACGGACAAGTTCATGCTGTATTTTGTGATCGGTGTGAGCTATATGGCAATTTCATACGGCAGTTTTTACTCTTTGCGTGAATTTTTCTCCGTAAACGTCCTTCTTATCTTTATCGGCATGATCTGGTTCAGTGATATCGGGGCATACTTCACGGGCAAAACATTAGGCGGTCCCAAACTCATTCAGAAAATCAGCCCGAATAAAACATGGTCCGGCTTTGGTGGCGCACTGTTATTCCCGGCCTTATTTGCCGTTGTCTGGATCAGAATCTTCGGCTTCCATGAACATTTCGAGAGTTGGGGGCTGCTATTACTCCTGCCAGCTGGTTTTATGATTGGTCTGGCAATGGGAAGTGTAGGGCAGGCAGGAGATCTGATAGTATCCTTTGTCAAACGCCGCGCAAACGTTAAGGATACGGGAACTCTGATCCCCGGCCACGGCGGACTGCTCGACCGCATCGACTCTATGATGCTGGGCGCACCGGTTTTCTTTTTCCTCGTAAGCATTCTGTACTATGTCTTCTAAAAAAACAGTCAGTATTTATGGCGTGACAGGTTCGGTCGGCAGCAGTACTGCCGATGTCATATTACAAAACGCCGAAAAATACGATGTCCAAACGGTTACCGCTGGTGTTAATGCGGAAAAACTGGCGGAAGACGCCATCAAGCTAAACGCGAAGAAGGCTGTCATTGCCAATGAAGAGTGTTTACCATATCTAAAAAAAGCCTTAGAAAACACAGATATCAAAGCCGAAGCAGGTGTAGATGCTCTTCAGAAAGCAGCATCCGAAAAAACGGACATCATGGTCGCAGCCATTGTCGGGTTTGCAGGCCTCCGCCCGGTCCTGTCCGCATTAGGTGCGGGCACAACCGTTGCGCTGGCAAATAAAGAACCGCTGGTCGCCGCAGGGGCGCTTGTCATGGAAACGGCTAAACGCTCGGGCGCACGTATTCTACCGTTAGACAGCGAACACAACGCTATTTTTCAAGTGCTCGAGGAGCATAACAGAAATAAAATTGAAAAAATTATCCTGACCGCATCGGGGGGGCCTTTCCTAAATTGGACGCCTGAACAGATGGAAAGAGCCACGCCTGAACAGGCAACAAATCATCCAAACTGGGATATGGGCGCTAAAATTTCGGTTGATAGTGCGACGATGATGAATAAAGCCCTGGAAATAATAGAAGCACATTATCTCTTTGATTTACCGCCTGAAAAAATTGAAGTCGTCATCCATCCGCAATCCTTTATTCATTCTATGGTCGAATATAGTGACGGGTCTGTACTTTCACAAATGGGCACGAGCGATATGAGGATTCCAGTTGCTCATGTCTTGTCATGGCCGGAGCGTCAGAAATTAGAAATTCCTAAATTGAATTTCAAGAAAGCAAAAACACTTGAGTTCTTTCCACCCGATTTTGAACAATTTCCTGCGTTAAGATACGCTTATGAATGCATCAAAAAAGGGCAAAACGCCTGCATTGCGTTCAACGCAGCTAACGAAATTGCTGTAGAATCGTATCTGCAAGGGAAAATAGGATTTAACCAAATTATAGAAACAATCGAATATATAATTGGGGAAACTGAGTTAACAGCGAGTAAAACACAGCCAAAAACAGTTGAAGAGATTGAAAAATTAGATAAAACTGTGCGTGATTTGACGATCCGCCATATAGAAAGCCTTTCAGAGGCAACAACAAACAGACTGGTAAACTTGAAATGAACTTAAGCGAAATCATACAAGCCTTTGGAAGCAACATCTGGATTTACGGCGGCGCATTTGTACTCGTACTCAGCGTTCTGGTCTTTATCCATGAATGGGGTCATTATATTGTTGCTCGCTTATGCGGTGTGCGGGTCGAGGTGTTTTCCATTGGTTTCGGAAAAGAAATATTTGGATATAACGATAAAAAAGGCACACGCTGGAAATTTTCCCTTATTCCTTTAGGCGGCTACGTCAAGCTGTTCGGAGATGTAGATCCTGCAAGCGCGGGTCATACGGACGAAATTGAAGATGAAGAAAACGGTATTAAACGGCCGATGACCGAAGCCGAACGTAATGAAGCCTTCTTCACAAAATCAGTAGGAAAGCGCGCGGCCATTGTTTTTGCAGGCCCAGCCATCAACTATATCTTCGCATTTATAATATTCGCAATGCTGTTCACTTTTCATGGCCAACTCGTCTCTCCGCCAGTTGCAGCAGCCGTCAGCGCAGAGAGTGCAGCAGACGAATATGGATTTCTTCCACATGACCGTGTGATCTCGATTGACGGAAAACATATGGAAAGTTTTGCTGATATCCGCAGAGAAATGCTACTGGCACTGGATATTGAGAGAACATTTAAGATTGAGCGCGACGGCGAAGAGATCGAAATAAAGGCACGCCCCGAAAGAGTAGAAACCACGGACCGCTTCGGCTTTAAAAGTAGCATTGGCCGCCTCGGCATATATGACCCCGAACGCTCCCTCGTGCAAATCAGCAAAGTAAATAGGATTAAAGACACTGAATTCACTCTGCCTGAAGACGCAGACGAGGAAGCACAGCAAAAGCTACAAGACGAAAAAATCGCCAAACTGAACGAATTGATGGAAAACAACGAAATATTCACCATCGATATTGATCGCGGCACAATAACAGATACGCTTTTGATCCAGCCGTCTCTGGAACACAATCAGAATATCGCAAATCCTGAAGACAAAATGTATTTCGGCTTGCTTTACCTTGCAAACACGCCCCCGCGTGAAGTGATCAAGCTTGGCCCCGTATCGGCTCTTATTAAGGCCGGAAAGGAATGTTATGTCCTGACCCGTAATATCATCGAAGCATTGGGTCAAATGATTATGGGCGTGCGAAGCGCAACCGAATTAGGAGGTATCATTAGAATTGGCGCCCTCGCCGGTGACATGGCTCAGCAGGGGTTCGTTGCACTGGTCTTCCTGACGGCATTACTGTCGATTAACCTCGGCTTTGTAAACTTGCTTCCGATACCGCTTTTGGACGGTGGGCACTTGGTGTTCTATTTCTTCGAGGCAGTCATGGGAAAACCCGTACCCGAACAAGTGCAGGAATACGCCTTCCGTTTCGGACTGGTCTTTTTGATCGGGGTCATGGCTTTTGCCAACCTGAATGATATTTTACAAATGTTGCCTGACGAGTAAGTGCTGAAGCCATGGAAGACAGCACGATAGCACTGGCATTATATGACACAGCTATACTGATCTTCCGTTATGGTATCCTAACAGCCCTTAGTCTGGCTTTTGTAATACTGATCCACGAATTCGGCCACTACCTCGTTGCTCGCTTCTTTAACGTACGTATTGAAAAATTTTCTATCGGTTTCGGTAAGGAAATCATCGGCCGTACCGATAAAGCCGGTACACGCTGGAGCCTATCACGTATACCGATCGGCGGCTATGTATCTATTTTCGGTGATGTCGATGTTGAAAATCCTGTCATTTGGGATAAGGAAAAAGAATGCGAGCGTAGACTTAGTGAAAAGGAACTGGAAGTAGCCTTTTGCACGAAAACAGTCTGGCAAAGAATGCTTATCGTTGCTGCAGGACCATTGATAAACTTCCTGCTTTGCATTTCATTGTTAGCAGGAATCTATATGTTTCAAGGCCTTGCGATAATACCGACGACTATCAATGCTATCGCAATTGACACAGCAAGTTACGATGCCGGGTTTAAGCTGGGCGACAAAATTATAGCGATGGATGGAAAAAAACTGGATGATCTCAGGGATTTATACAAGCGAACTCGAGAAGAATTTAACATACCAATTGATTATTTGGTTTTACGAGATGGTAAGGAAATTAAAATCACCATGGCTTCGCGTGAGGTAGATTTTTACGATCGCAAGGGCATAAAAAGAACAGGAAAAGGCCGAACAGGTATGTTGAACGGTCTAACGACTCATTTTGATGAAGTGCGCTCTGTTGATGGAATTGATACCGTTAAAGACCCGGATAAAGCTCGTGAGCTTTTGATAGAAAGAATGGATAAGGAAGTTGAAGTCGGGATACAAATTAAAGAAAAAGAAGACGACATTTTCATAACCAAATATCCATCAGAAGCAAACAAGCATCTCAGTGATCCAAGGCACAGATACTATGACCGTATACTGCAACGTGATCCCGAAGATACATCATACAAACGGCTAAATCCTTTTGACGCATATGCAAGGGCAATAAAACAAGTCGGAAAAGTGCTCGCAGAGTCGTACAAAATTGTTAGTGTTTTTAACAAAGGTAAAACAAAAGAACCTCTCTTGGGAGGAGTTAAAAAAACAGGCGAATACGTAGGACAATCTGCAAAAGAGGGAATTCGATCATTCCTGTCCTTTATAGCAATCCTCTCATTGGTGATTGCTATTCTAAATATTCTGCCAATTCCGTTGCTGGACGGCGGTTATTTAGTGTTCCTAGGATATGAAGCCATAACAGGACAACCGATTTCTCCACGGATTCAACGCATCGCATTTATCATTGGGCTGGTCTTCCTCGGGGGAATCATGATAATTGCAAACTTAGTAGATCTCATTTATACAATAATCTAGAACGTTCTGTTCTGTATCGGTTTCTAAGTAGCTCATCTAAGTACAATAATTCAGGAATAAACATGCTGATTACAATCAAGGACTTCAAACTGCTGTCTTCATGCGCACTTTTCATGGCGATTATAATGATCGCAGGTCCTACATACGCTCAGAACAAAGTTAGCAAAATCACCGTAACAGGTTCTGAAAGAGTGGAGGAAGCAACAGTTGTATCCTATATGGATCTTAAAATGGGTGACACCATTACAAACGCCTCACTCGACAGAGCAATGAAAAGCCTGTTCGCAACCGGTTTGTTTGCTGACGTCAATGTTCGAGAAATCGATCCAGGAGCCGTGAGGGTGTCGGTTAGCGAGAACCCTGTGATTAACCAGATTTCCTTCGAAGGAAATGATGAGATTGAGGACTCTGAACTGCAATCGGAGATCCAGCTTCGCCCCCGTCAGGTTTTCACCAGAACAAAAGTACAATCGGATTTACGTCGTATCTACCAGATTTACAGAAGACAGGGGCGTTTTGCCGCTGTGATCGAGCCCAAGGTTATCCAGCTTGATCAAAACCGTGTTGATTTAGTCTTTGAAATCGAAGAAGGCGAAGTGACAACCGTTGAGTCAATCCGCTTTGTTGGAAACAAACGTTATGATGATGACAAGCTGCGGAGCATTATTAGCACAAAGGAAAGTGCTTGGTACCGTTTTCTGTCATCCAGCGACCGTTATGATGAAGACAGAATGGCTTTTGATCAGGAACTTTTACGTGATTATTACCTGTCTAGAGGATATGCAGACTTTACGGTTGTATCGGCGGTAGCCGAGCTATCGCCTGACCAGAAGCATTTTTTCATCACGTTCACTGTTGATGAAGGAGAACGTTACAAAGTCTCAGGCACGAGTATAGTCTCAGAACTCAGAAATTTTGACTCTGCAGTACTTCAAGAATCAATCAGTTTCGAGGCTGGCGATTGGTACAATGCGGATGAAGTGCGTGAAACCAGCCAGAATATAACCGACCAACTTGGTGATCTACAGTATGCTTTTGTTAACGTCCGTCCTGATGTCCAGAAAGACCGCGAAAACAAGGAAGTGATGATCATCTTCAACGTCAGCGAAACACCGCGCGTCTTTGTTGAACGTATTAACGTAAACGGAAACGTCCGGACATTAGATAAGGTGGTTCGACGTGAGATGGAGGTAGTAGAAGGCGACCCGTTCAACCGCTCCAAAGTCTCTGAATCCGAAGAAAACATCAAAAATCTCAACTTCTTTGAAATTGTAAATCTGGATGTAAAACAGGGCTCCGCACCTGACAAAACAGTCATAGATGTGAATGTACAAGAAAAGTCAACTGGTGAACTTTCAATCGGAGCTGGTTTCTCGACATCTGATGGACCGTTAGCCGACTTCCGCATTCGCGAAAGAAACCTGCTTGGTAAAGGGCAAGATCTGCTATTTGCAACGACAATCGCAGGACAGCGTACGGAGTTTGACTTATCTTTCACCGAACCGTACTTCCTTGACCGCGATATGTCAGCAGGATTTGACCTGTTCCACGTCACAAGAGATTTGCAGGATGAAAGCTCGTATGATCAGAAAAGAACGGGAGGAGCGGTCCGCTTTGGTTATCCTCTCTCCGACAACTGGCGTCAAACCTTGCGGTACCAATATGAACGCAACGAAATTGATGACGTCGATGATGATGCATCACGCTTTATTAGTGATCAGGAGGGGATCAGAAGAACATCCGCTATTTCTCAGCGTATCGTCTATGACGACCGAGATAGCATTATTTTCCCAACCGAAGGCTTGATGTACTGGCTTGATGCGGAAGTAGCAGGTCTCGGCGGTGATGCAAAATATGTTTCCGGAAAAACAGGGGCATCTTATTATTATCCTATCGCGGATCAGTGGATTATCAACGCCCTTGGAGAAGTCGGCGCAATCGAAGGCTATGGCGACTCTGATGTAGAGATCAACGAACGTTATTTCATCGGTGGGTCGACACTTCGCGGCTTTGAGAGATCCGGTATTGGCCCGCGTGATACATCTACGAATGACGCTCTGGGCGGTAACTTCTTCTATCGTGGTAGCGTTGAAAGCTCGTTCCCGATAGGTCTGCCAAAAGAACTTGGGGTAAAAGGACACCTCTTCACAGACTTTGGCTCCCTGTACGATATCGATGAAACAGGCGGAAATTTGGTAGATGAAAGCTCAATCAGAGCGAGTGCCGGTGTTGGTTTATCTTGGCGCTCCCCCTTTGGACCGATCCGTGTTGATCTTGCTACGCCGTACGCAAAAGAAGATTTTGATGAAGAAGAGTTTTTCAGGTTTGATTTCGGTACACGCTTCTAGTAGCTTTGTGCTCTAATTAAATAAAGGAATCTTCCCAATGCAACGTTTACGCGTACAGACTTACTTCTTAGCGGCACTATTTTTGGCAATGACGTGTATGGCAGGTATAGCGCACGCCGAAACATCCATCGCCGTAGTTGATGTTGACAAGCTTTTATCAGAGTCTTCGGCTGCCAAATCCATTAAGTCACAAGTTAAAACGTACTCCAAAAAGTTCGAAGCCGAAATGGAGGCTTTGGAAGGCCAACTGCGAGATAGCTTCCAGAAACTAAGGGAAGACAGTCAGGGGCTAAGTCAGGAAGAACTACAAACCCGCGGCATGGAATTCGAAAAGAAACGAAACGAAGCCAAGACGTCTTTGCGCAAAAAACTAAGCGAATTGAACAAGGGGTCTTCCGAAGCCATGAGCAAACTCAGCGAAGCCATTTTTCAGGTGACTGCCAAAATCGCCGATGAAAAAGGCTACGATCTTATTATTACCAGAAACAATGTGATTGTCGGAGCCAAAGAGCTTGATATTACCGACTTGGTGATGGAGCGTCTGAATAATACATTAAAAGATGTAAAACTCTCAGTACCTCAGTAATCGTCAAGGCATTGAATCAATGGCAGATCCTCGTTTTTTCGAAAAAAGCCAAAGCTACAGTCTTAGCGAATTGGCTAAAGCTCTAGATTGTAAGCTAAGCGATAACGCCGACCCTGATACTTTGATCGAGGATGTCGCGCCTTTGGCAACAGCAGGGCCTTCTGACATAAGTTTTCTTGACAATGTAAAGTACAAGAAAGACTTTCAGGAAACTAAGGCTGCAGCTTGCTGCGTTTTACCCAATATGGTTGATCACGCCCCCGAAGGAACAGCCTGCCTCATCACCAAATCGCCCTATAAGACCTATGCCTTAATCGCGCAAAAATTCTATCCTTTTGAAACGCCGAAAAATCAGATATCCCCGCATGCAGTGATCCACGAAAACGCAGAAATCGGACAGGCTTGCCAGATTGATGCAGGAGCGGTTATCGAAGAAGGCGTCAAGATTGGGGATCAATGCCACATTATGGCCAACGCCGTCATACATAAAAACTGTGTGATAGGCAGCCATTGTAAGATCGGAGCATCCGCTACAATTACACATGCAATAATAGGCGACCATGTGACTATTTATACAGGTGTTCGCATCGGACAAGACGGATTCGGTTTTGCCATAGATCCTGCAGGACATGTGAAAGTACCTCAGCTCGGTCGTGTAATCATCGAAGATCACGTTGAGATTGGTGCCAACACGACCATAGACCGTGGCGCAGGACCGGACACAATAATCGGAACAGGGACTTGGATCGACAATCTGGTGCAGATCGGGCATAACGTAAAAATTGGTCGCGGGTGTGTGATTGTCGCGCATGTCGGGATATCAGGAAGCACGGAACTTGGTGATTTTGTAGCACTAGGGGGACAGGTCGGCGTCGCAGGCCATTTGAAGGTCGGTAGCGGCGCAAGAGTGGCCGCTCAGTCTGGCGTTATGCGCGATATCCCCCCCGGAGAAGAGCAGGGCGGAACGCCAGCCTTCCCAATGAAACAATATATGCGTCAAATTGCAGCACTAAAGCGCTTGATTAAAACAAAAAAAGACGATTAACTAGCATCTCAACCAGATACCAGATAAATATTGAAAATGGCGAACGAAGAAGAAAAAAAGACAATAGACATCACCCGGATCATGGAAATGATCCCGCACAGATACCCGTTTTTACTGGTAGACAAAATTGTTGACCTTGAATCAGGTATAAAAGCCACGGGGCTAAAAAATGTAACGATGAACGAGCCCCAATTTATGGGACATTTCCCCGGCGCACCTGTTATGCCCGGCGTTCTAATTGTTGAAGCAATAGCGCAGACCGCCGGCCTTGTAGTTGTCGATTACATGGGAAAAGAAGCAGAGGGCAAACTGGTTTACTTTATGACAATTGACAGCGCACGCTTCCGCCGCCCTGTAACACCTGGTGATGTTATGTATATACATGTAGAAAAACTCCAGTCACGAGGCGCTGTATGGAAATTCCAAGGCACAGTAAAAGTTGATGGAAAAGTCTGCGCGGAAGCCAAAATCAGTGCCATGATTTCAGATGCACCGGCACCGAAATAAAAACTAAAGACTGCAACGATTGGTAACAAAGCGTGATTTGTCTGCACTAATGCCGGACAGTAATCTGTTATTACAAATAAATCCTAAACCAAAGCTAGAGTTTATGTCGAATATTCATCCTTCCGCGATTATCCATGAAAAGGCAAAGGTAGACACAACAGCCAAGATTGGACCTTACTGCACAATTGGCGAAAATGTTACTATAGAGGGAAATGTTGAATGTGTAGCTCACGTTCATATAGAAGGCAAAACGACGATTGGTGCAGGAACAAGAATATTTCCCTTTGCATCCCTTGGTACGCCGCCTCAAGACTTAAAATATGATGGCGAGCCATCTGAACTGATTATCGGAAAGAATAATACAATCCGTGAGCATGTAACGATGAACCCTGGAACAAAACATGGGGAAATGAAGACTGTCATCGGCGATAATTGCCTCTTCATGATGGCCACGCACGTCGCACATGACTGTATCATCGGGAACAACGTGATTATGGCCAATAACGCAACATTAGGTGGCCATGTCGTCGTCGGTGATTTCGCTGTGCTGGGAGGCCTCGCAGCTGTGCATCAATTTATCAGAATTGGCTCTCACGCAATTATCGGCGGCATGTCGGGAGTAGAGAGTGATGTTATTCCTTTTGGCCGTGTGAAAGGTGAACGTGCATTTCTGGCCGGACTAAACTTGATCGGCCTCGAAAGAAGAGGATTTTCCAAAGATGAAATCAAAAATCTTCAGCGCGCATTCAACCAGCTGTTTGGCGGCGAAGGGACAATGGAGCAGCGCATCGACATAGTCGCAACCGACTTTGCGAATGACGATATCGTGATGAATATGATTGAATTCGCTCGCTCTAAAACCAAGTTTCCATTATGCCAGCCACAGAAAAAATAAATATAAAAAAACTGGGTATACTCGCCGGTGCAGGGCTGTTGCCTGAGCAATTAATACAATCATGCAAAAAAAATGATATTGAAGTGTTCGTTGTTGGTTTTATCGGACAAACGCCTGAAAAACTTAAACAGGGAAACAAGCATCTGTGGACAGGTTTAGGATCGGTTGGCCAGATTTTCAAAACCTTAAGAGCCGAAAATATTAAAGATATTGTCTTTGCGGGGTCGATTAAACGGCCAAGTTTGTTCGAGATAAAGCCCGATTTCAAAGGCCTCGAGATCCTAACAAAAATCGGGCTCAAATCTCTGGGTGATAACGAATTACTTACAAACCTGAAAAATGAATTGCATGCCGAAGGGTTTACAGTCCACGGTGCTCATGAATTCGCACAAGATATGATTGCCAAGGAAGGAATATTAGGAGCATATGAGCCACAGCCAAAAGATACTCCCATCATCAAAAAAGGTATTGAGATAGCCCATGAACTGGGGCGCTTGGACATAGGGCAAGCCGTTGTTTTGCAACAAGACTTGATTTTAGGACTTGAAGCAATTGAAGGGACGGATGAATTAATAAAAAGATGCAAAACTCTCAAGAAGTCAGGCAGAGGCCCCGTATTGGTAAAAATGTGTAAACCACAGCAGGATAAAGCCCTTGATTTGCCGACAATAGGACCTGATACTATCAAAAATGCCATTAATTCAGGGTTTTGCGGTATAGTCATTCAGGCAAAAGCAAGCATTGTTCTCAACGCTCAGGAAATCGCCGATCTTGCGGATAAGAACGGCTTATTTGTCTTAGCTATTGACCCTGAAACGTATCAGGATCAAACTTGATTGCTAATTAGACTTTGGGAGTAGCAAAGTGAAACTATTTTTTGTTGTTGGCGAAAGTTCAGGCGATGCTCTTGCATCAAAATTGATTAGAGAACTCGAGGCAATCCATGATACCGAGCTCGAGTGCTTGGGTATTGGCGGGCCGATGATGAAAGCCGCTGGTTTCAACGTCCTCCTGCCGTCTGATCAAATATCAGCCATGGGCATTTGGGAACTATTACCGAAACTACCGCGACTTTATAAAATTTTTAATGCGCTGGTCGAAGAGATACTCTCCCAAAAACCTGACGCACTTATTACCGTTGATTTTCCTGATTTCAATTTCAAATTGGCAAAAACACTTAAAAAACGTGGATTCAAAGGAAAGATAATTCATTATGTCGCCCCATCAGTATGGGCGTGGAGACCTGGTAGAGCGAAAAAAATTGCGGACATACTAGACGGTATTATGTGCTTATATCCAATGGAGCCAAAATACTTCGAAGAACATAAGCTTAAGGCAATATGTGTTGGACATCCCGTGATAGAAACCAGAGCTGATGAGGCTGATGGTGAAGTTTTTAGAGATGCCAACGATATCAGTGCAGATACAAAAACGCTCGGCCTGTATTTTGGTAGTCGGGAAGGTGAATTCAAAAGGCTTTCTGCACCGCTTAAAGAAACGGCACTTCTTGTCAACGAAGTAAAAGAAGGCATTCGTGTAATAGCACCAACTCTTCCTGATTTGGAGTTCAATATACAAAATCTTTTGGTAGGATTTCCGCTACCCTTGCATGTCGCATCAAATCAAGCATTTAAGTGGGAATCATTTAAAGCCTGTGACGTTGCAGTTGCAGTATCAGGCACCGTAGCTCTTGAACTGGCTTATGCCGGCGTGCCGCATGTTTTGATCTACAAGGCCAATCCCCTGACATATCTTACTCTTAAGCCTATGGTAAAAGTGAAGTATGCACACTTGGCAAATATTCTGTTAGATGAAGAAGTCGTACCGGAATTTATTCAAAAAAACTGCCAGTCTGAGAAAATCGCGGAAAAAGTATTAGAGCTTTATCAGGATCCGGACTTACGACAGAAGCAGTTGGATAAATTTGAAGAACTTCGAAAAATGCTTGGCATGGGGGACACCAAAACACCGTCCAGAAAAGCAGCTGAGTTTGTTCTCGAAATCATGAACAAATAAAAAGCCCGCTGTAAAGCGGACTTTCGTGATTGTTTTATTCTTTCTTACACTTTTAATCTCGGTCTTCAAGATTAACATAAGGCCTATCCGCAGGCCCCGTATACAACTGACGAGGACGTCCGATGCGCAAGCTCGGCTCCTCGATCATTTCCTTCCACTGTGCAACCCAGCCAACCGTTCTGGCAACAGCAAACAACACTGTAAACATACTTGTCGGGAAGCCCATAGCTTTAAGGATGATACCGGAATAGAAGTCCACATTGGGGAATAGCTTCCGCTCAACAAAATACTCATCTTCAAGAGCGATACGCTCAAGCTCCATAGCCAGCTCAAGACGCGGATCGTTAATTCCTAAGTCTTCCAGGACTTCATCGCAAGACTTCTTAAGCACCTGCGCACGTGGATCAAAGTTTTTATAGACACGATGACCGAAACCCATAAGCCTGAATGGATCGTTTTTATCTTTCGCGCGCTCCAAAAATTCGGGAATACGGTCTTTCGATCCAATCTCGTCCAGCATTTCCAGAACGGCTTGATTAGCTCCACCATGGCTAGGCCCCCAAAGGCTCGCAATACCGGCTGCAAGACAGGCAAACGGGTTAGCCTGAGAAGACCCGGCCAGACGAACCGTAGACGTTGACGCATTTTGCTCGTGGTCTGCATGAAGAATAAGGATACGGTCCATTGCTTCTGCAAGAACAGGATTCACTTTATAAGGCTCAGCCGGAACCGCAAAACACATATAAAGAAAGTTTTCGGCAAAAGAGAGATCATTACGCGGATACATAAACGGCTGGCCAAGTGAGTACTTGTATGTCATAGCACCCAAAGTGCCGATCTTCGCGATCAAACGGTGTGCGGACAGTTCGCGCTGCTCGGGATCGTAGATATCAAGTGAGTCATGATAAAACGCGGAAAGACCTCCCATAACACCGCACATAACAGCCATGGGGTGTGCATCACGCCTAAAACCACGATAAAAATGGTGAACTTGTTCATGTACCATCGTGTGATAGGTAATGTCGGTCTCGAATTTCTTCTTCTGAGCTTTGTTTGGCAAATCTCCGTAGAGGAGGAGATAGGCAACATCCATAAAATTAGCTTTTTCCGCAAGATCCTGAATACTGTAGCCGCGGTGAAGAAGAATGCCCTTCTCGCCGTCAATAAATGTCAAACGGGATTTACAACTGCCCGTAGCCGTAAAACTGGGATCAAAAGTAAAATGTCCTGTCTCCGCATAAAGCTTGCGAATATCAATAACCGGAGGTCCCATAGAGCCTTCCAACACTGGCAAAGTATATTCCTCGCCTGTCTCGTTATTTTTCAGTGTGAACGTTTTTTGGGTACTGTTGTCATCTGACATATTGTGAAAGCTCCGAATAATGAAATTGTTGCGATTATTAAAATACAATCAAAGAGTTAACGATTGGTTGCGAAAAGAGAATCAGAATCACACCATCATTGCCGGATAAGGATAATACGATTGAAAAACGATTACAAACCTTCGTTGCAACGCAATATTTTTGGTATTATTAGAAGGTTATTAGGCGTTTTCGAGAGCAAATTGAATCCGCTTGCATGTCTCATCTTTCCCAAGCACGGCACATGCCTGAAAGACCGAAGGTGATACGGTTGTTCCAGTCACCGCCGCTCTCAGTGGCATACCGACCTTACCAAGCTTACCATCCATTAAATCCTTGGCGACATCTTTGCAGATGGCTTGCACATCATCTCCGCTAAAGCCCCCCATCGCATCAAACTCGGATAATAAGCGCTTAAGCACATCCTTTCCGTCCATAATCATAGACGCCGCTTTGTCATCAAAACTATACGGCACGGTTTTGGCATAAAAAACAGACTCATCTACAAACTGAATGAGCGTCTTGGCACGAGATTTAAGCTCATCTATGCTCTGCAGAATACGGCCTTTAGATTGTTCGTCCAAGACAACATCATGGCGTGCCTTATAAAACGGCGCTGTATGTGCAAACAAGCGCTCATTATCACATTCGCGGATGTAATGCGCATTCAGATTTTCAAGCTTTGCAAAATCAAATTTTGATGCCGCACGCCCTATACTTTCCAGATTAAACCACTCAATCGCCTTTTCACGCGGGATAATTTCCTCATTACCATGGGACCAACCTAAACGGAGCAGATAATTACAAAGTGCCTCAGGCAAATAGCCCAACTCTTTGTACTCTTTGATACTCTGCGCACCGTGGCGCTTCGAAAACTTACCACCATCAGGGCCGTGAATAAGGGGTAAATGCCCGAAAACAGGAACGTCCCAGCCCAGAGCATCAAAAATAACCTTTTGACGAAAGCTATTATTCAAATGGTCATCACCCCGCAAAATATGGGTTACACCCATGTCATGGTCATCCACAACCACCGAAAGCATATAAGTTGGCGTTCCATCAGAACGCAGAATGATAAAATCATCCAACTGATCATGTGAGATAGTAACGTCACCCTGCACAATATCGTTAATTGTCGTAGAACCGCCAATCGGCGCTTTAATACGAACAACAGGCTCAATGCCCTCCGGAGCCTCGGATGCATCCTTATCACGCCATCTTCGGTCATAAAACGTCGATAAGCCTTTTTCCTTGGCTTCTACACGCATCGCATCCAACTCTTCAGGCGTGCAATAACAGTAATAGGCCTTACCCTCATCAATCAGTTGTTTTGCCACCTCAGCATGACGTTCCAAACGGGAAAACTGCGAAATCGCCTCGCCATCATAATCAAGTTCTAACCACTCCAAAGCATCAAAAATGACTTGTACCGCTTCCTCGGAATGGCGCTTTCGGTCAGTATCCTCAATACGAACCTGAAACTCTCCACTCATATGACGCGCATACAGGAAGTTGAACAGAGCCGTACGGGCATTCCCGACATGCATAAAGCCGGTGGGGGAGGGAGGAAAACGCGTAACAACAGTCATGGATTGGCATATCCTTTTTAATTAGGCACAATGTGTTTTTTCATACGGAAATGGAAACTAGCATGCTTCGCGGCCAAAGCCTAGCCGACATTATAGGAAATTCGGACCCGAAACGACGTCTGAAAGCCGCCTATGCGTCAGTGACCCTTGAGCTTGAAAACCAGCAGGGAAATTCATTTCTCTGGCTACCGATATTCTTTGCCCTTGGCATTGCACTTTATTTTTCAGTAACAGTCGAGCCGCCGCTTATTCTGGGCATCGTTTTGTGGCTGTTTTTCGGTTCACTGCTTGTAACCATAAATAAGGAAAAACATGGCAAAACATATCTTTGTCTCACAATTCTCCTTATTGCATGGTCAGGCTTTACCGCATCGCAAGTTAGAACAAGCATTGTTCACACACCCATGCTGGATAGAGATATCTCGTACGCAGATATGACGGGAACAGTAAGCACAATTGAAAAACTCGAAGGCAAAAAGGGAAGCCGAATTGTTCTGTCATATCTCAATATTGAAAAATTGTCAGATGATAAGACACCGCGCACCGTTCGCCTGCAACTTAGGAAAGATGAAAACATTCGTGTCGGTCAGACAGTAAAAGTTTTGGCATCCCTGCACCCGCCGAGCGGTGCTCTCTATCCCGGGGGATACGACTTCCGCCGCGCCTTGTATTTTGAAGGAATCGGTGCGGTCGGCTTTATATACAACGAGCCTGAAATTATTCAGCCTGCATCCGCTTCAATCCTGAAGATTGAACCTCTGCGTCATGAAATTTCACAAAAAGTATGGGCAGCCTTACCGCCCGAACAGGCAGCATTGGTTACGGCGCTAACAATCGGACAACGAAAGGGAATGACAGAAGAAAATCAGGAAGCTATTCGCGACGCAGGCTTAGCACATTTGCTCGCAATTTCTGGGCTCCATGTTGGCCTGTTCAGCGGTTTTTTGTTCTTCTTTATCCGCTTGGGATTGGCGGCCTTACCGCACATCGCCCTCAAATACCCGATTAAAAATATTGCAGCTGTTTGTGCACTAATAGGCGCCGTTTTTTATATGCTGCTTGCAGGAGCAACAATACCAACGCAGCGCGCCGTGTTAATGACGGGAACAGTTTTCTTAGCCATCATCCTAAATCGTTCGCCAATATCGCTTAGACTGGTTGCTTTTGCTGCGCTTTTTATTCTGATTATTGCGCCGGAAAGTTTAATATCTGCGAGTTTCCAGCTTTCCTTTGCCGCAGTGACCGCACTTGTTGCGTTTTATGACATAACACGGCAATTCTGGATTGATGCATATAGACAGGCAACATGGCAAAAGAAAATCGCGCTTTACTTTTTAGGTGTATGCATATCGAGCATCATCGCAAGTCTGGCAACAGGTATCTTCGCGCTCTATCATTTTCAACAATTTGCAATGATGGGGTTGATTGCAAATCTGATAGCCATTCCACTCATGGCATTTTTGATTATGCCCGCTTCAGTCTTATCATTAATAGCAATGCCTTTTGGGCTTGAAACATTGCCTCTATTTATTATGGGGCAGGGCGTCACATGGGTGCTGGAGATTTCGCATTGGGCCGCCGCTCTACCCGGTGCAACACTCAATACGGCTGGCTGGCCGTTTGAAGCATTCATTTGTTTTGTAATTGCGGGGCTATTATCGATCTTATGGACAGGGCGCGGGAAATACGCCGCGATCCCAATATCATGCATCGGTATAGCGCTCATATACATGAACACGCTCCCAGATATCCTTGTTTCGGATAGCAGCAAGCTAACAGCATTTAAAACTGACAAAAAACTCGTTTACGTGAATACAAAACGCAGCGAAAAATTTGTGCTCGAGAATTGGGAAAAATATTTCGGACTTGAAGAAGGGCAGAGCAAAAAACTGCCGACACAGGAAACCGCATCAAAAAACATCCGCTGCGACGGGCAGGGGTGTTACCTTCATATCAAGGGAAGGAAAATCGCCTTTTCACGCAAACCTTATGCGCATGAGCAAGATTGCGCTTGGGCCGATATATTGATTGCCGAAGACCCCGTCAAACGAAAATGTAACGCCAGGATCATCATAGACAAGTTCGATACATGGGAACACGGCGCCCATGCGGTATGGCTGCAGGACTTACGCGTTGAAACAACAGGCAAACAAACAGGAAAACGCCCGTGGAGCAGCGGTAGAGCTGACTAAAAGATGGTTTTAGTGGTAATTGCGCAGCAAACTAGCAAGCTTACCCTGAATCTTCACACGGTCCGGCTCAAGAATACGCGGCTCATAATTTTCATTTTCCGGCTCAAGGACAATTTTGTTTCCGGCACGTCGCAAACGTTTCAATGTGGCTTCATGATCATCAACAAGCGCAACAATAATCTCGCCGTTATTCGCTGTATCGCATCTCTGAATCACAACAGTATCACCATCAAGAATTCCCGCATTGACCATCGAGTCACCCTCAATCGTCAGAGCATAATGCTCCCCACGTCCAAGATAATCTTGCGGAATTTGAATGGAATGATCCGGCGTAGAAATAGCCTCAATAGGCGTACCTGCAGCAATCTTCCCGTAAAGCGGTACTTCCGCAAAAACGGAAGGATGTGGAACACCCTCAGGGACGGATACAGTGTTTGAACCCGTATTTGCAGCATTCTCTGACTTCATTCCATCGGGCAAGCGGATGATCTCAATCGCGCGTGCACGATGCGGTAAACGCTCGATATAGCCACGTTCCACCAATGCGGAAATCAATCTGTGTATGCCTGATTTGGATTTAAGCCCGAGAGCCTCTTTCATTTCCTCAAAAGAAGGCGGTACATCATCTTCTAAAAGACGTTCATGAATAAAAAGTAGCAAATCGCGTTGTTTCTTGGTGAGCATAACTTTGTCCCTTTGTTCTCTCACGGTAACAGAAGAATCATATGATTCTGTAGTATATACACTATTTGTTCTAGTTTAGTTCACGGTCTGTGTCAATTTATTCCTGAGTTTTTCCAAGAACATCGTGGACAGCTTGGGTGATATTGTCTTGGCGCATCAGGCTTTCCCCGATCAGAAACCCGCGGTACCCAACGTCATGAAGGCGTTTCAGTGTGTCGTAGGAATCAATCCCGCTTTCAGAAATTTTATAAACCTCATCGGGAATTTTCATCAGCAGATCAAAGGATGTATTCACATCAACCTCGAGTGATTTGAGGTTGCGGTTATTAACGCCGATCATCATCGGATCAAGACGCGTTGCACGCTCCAACTCCGCTAAATCATGAACTTCGATCAAAACATCCATGCGCAACTCAAGCGCAATTTCATAAAGCTCACGTGCCAAACTGTCATCGAGCGCCGCCATAATCAGCAGGATACAATCTGCGCCCAAAGCCCGTGATTCATAAATCTGATAGGGATCTATCATAAAATCCTTACGCAAAACAGGCAGGCTAACCTTCTCCTTAACAGCGACAAGATACTCATCACTGCCCTGAAAATACGGCTCATCGGTCAGAACGGAAAGACAGGACGCACCTGCCGCTTCATAATCTTCTGCAATTTTCACCGGATCAAAGTCATCACGGATAACTCCCTTACTCGGGCTGGCTTTCTTGACCTCGGCAATAAGAGCAGGGCCATCAGACATCATCATGCGGCATAAAAACCCACTAGGCAGCGGTTTGTCGGCAATCTTGTACTTCAGATCATCCAGGGTAAAGTATGATTTACGGTTGCGAATATGCTCACGCTTGCGATCACATATTTCTTCCAACTTGTTTTTATGATCGCTCATCCTTCTCCTCCGCTTTGGCTTATATTCCTGTAAGAGGAAAGAATATCAAGTGCTTTGCCGGAATCAATAGCGGCTGCGGCAAGCTTGGCTGCATCCTTGAGATTATCGGCTTTATCAGCAATAACCAGAACTGCCGCTGTGTTCGCAACAACAATATCCCGGTAGGCATTTTCAATACCCTCAAGGAGAGCTGTAAGAGCCGCAGCATTCGTGCGGGCATCACCGCCTTTAAGCGACTCGGGTGCGGAATACATCACGTCAAAATCATCCGGCGTCAAGACAACCTCGGTGATGTTGTCATCTTCAAGCTTCGCAACAAATGTCTCGCCTGTCGTTGTAATTTCATCCATCCCGTCAGATCCATGCACAATCCATGCTTTTTCAGTGCCGAGTTTTTGCAGCGTCTCGGCCATAGGAATCATCCATTTACGGTCAAAAACACCGATCAACTGGCGCTTCGTTCCCGCTGGATTGGCTAAAGGCCCAAGGAGATTGAAAATCGTCCTAACGCCCAGTGCCTTGCGAACAGGCACAACATATTTCATTGCCTGATGATGTTTGGGCGCCATGAGAAATGCAAAACCGATATCCTCTAAAGCCTGCTCACAAACACTATGAGAGATATCCAGATTAACACCTAGCGCCTCCAGAACATCTGCAGCACCGGACTTCGAACTGGCCGAGCGGTTTCCGTGTTTCGCCATTGGAACGCCGCACGCTGCAGAAACAAGCGCAACAGCCGTCGAAATATTATAAGATCCGGAATGATCTCCACCTGTGCCGCAGCAATCTACCGCATCACTCGGGGCTTTGATGCTTGTGGCTTTGGAACACATAACACGCGCAGCTCCCGTAATCTCGCTAACCGTTTCTCCGCGTACGGATAACCCCATTAGGAACGCGGCAATTTCGGCATCGCTGCATTGACCGTCCATGATTTGCGTAACGGCATCGACCATCTGGTCTTCACTTAAATTCTCATGTGCTTGAATGGTTTTTAGAAAGGTTTGTAAGGCCATAAATAGAAGTCTTGCTTGTGGTTAAGATGCCATATCCAAAAAGTTTTTGAGCAATTCATGCCCCATAGAGGTCGCAATACTCTCGGGGTGAAACTGTACACCGTGAATAGCTTTGTCTTTATGTGAAAGCCCCATAATAAGCCCGTCATCCGTTTCAGACGTGATCTCCAACACATCAGGCAGAGACGACTTTGCGGCAATAAGAGAGTGATAACGCGTCACCTCTAGCGGCTTGGCCAGTCCCTTAAAGACGGAAGCATCATCATGGTTAATTTTTGAGACTTTTCCATGCATTGGTTCAGGTGCGCGGATAACCTGACCGCCAAACGCCTGCGCAATAGCCTGATGCCCCAAGCACACACCGAATAGCGGGATATCCGTATCCGCCGTCTTAGTGATAAGTTCCAGACATATTCCCGCATGATCGGGATCACTCGGACCCGGCGAAATCATAATTCCATCCGGATTCTCACCGAGGATATGCTCGACACTCACCTCGTCATTCCTGTAGACACGCGCCTGCGCACCCAAGTCCCCTAAATACTGAACAAGGTTGTAAGTAAAGCTGTCATAATTGTCTATCAGTGTTATGATCATGCGACTTTTATGACCCTATGACATTAAAAATGCAAGCAACATGAGAACGGATAGGGATTTACGCCCAAAACGTTCCTCTGTAATCTGAACATTATGAGATACGTAAAGCCGAAGGCAGACCCCGCAAAAACCCTCGCAATCATATTGGTTGGCGCATGCCTTATGGTCGCAATCGACTTCTTTGTGCTTGACGGAAAAGATTATATCACCCGCCTTTGGCCCACTCAGGAGAAAAAACTATCTCCTCAAGAAGTCAAAGAACTCAAAGAAACACATAGTCGCTATTTGGAGCGCGGGCTTGAAGAGCGCACAAAACCGAGAACACAAACAGCAGCGGCACAAAGCACTATACAGGGAGCAAAGCAAAGTACTACCCAAACACCGCCATTGGCTCTGCCTTACGAGGAATTTTACGCCGTTCCAGTGATCGCTGCCGCAAGGTCGCTTCCTGAAGAAAAAAGCAAGCCGGTCATCGAAAACAAAACTGCGCAAATACTATCCGAAGCACAGGAACCGTATTTCAAAACCAGTATTAAGCCATTTGAAGAGCTTGCTCCCGAAACAATGCCGCCACAACCCGAGCCTGTTCAAAAAACCACAGAAATAAGTAATACGAACGCAAGCCTGACGCAAAAACCAGCACTAAAAAAGGTCAAATACACGCCAAAAGAAAATACAGCATACCAAAAGCCGCAAACCGACTACACGATGCCGAAACTCCAAAAAAAGGGCGTAGTCGTTATCATCATTGATGACATGGGCTTAAGCCCCAGAAGCTATAACGTTGCCAAACTACCCGGGCCTTTGACGCTTGCATACCTGCCTTACGCGGATAACCTCGCAACACAAACCAAATATGCAAAAAGCCGCGGCCACGAACTAATGGTACATATGCCGATGCAACCGCTAAACGATGCAGTCGATGGCGGGCCAACCCTGCTGCGCACGGATCAGAGCGAGGAAAAATTCCGAGAGCTGCTGGAATACAACCTCTCCAGATTTGATGGCTTCGTCGGTGTTAACAACCACATGGGCAGTAAACTCACTCAAAACGGCGTTGCCATGCGCATTGTGATGGAGGAACTGGCCAAACGAAATCTGTTCTTCGTCGACTCCAAAACAATCAGCACATCCGTCGCCGCAAAAGTTGCAAAAAATATTGGGCTGGAATATGCGGAGCGGGACATCTTTCTCGATCACCATATTACACCACAATTTATTCATTCTGCGCTGGAGCAGGTCGAGTTGATCGCAAAACGAAAAGGTTACGCAATCGCAATCGGCCATCCGCATGCTGAAACCATCAAGGCACTAAAAACATGGCTACCCACCCTCAAGGAAAAGGGGCTAACCCTGAAACCTGTGAGCGCGGTCCTGCACAAGCCTTTAAGAAATGACCAATTGCTTACAAATGTTGCAAGTGAACTCAATGCAATTAAACCCGCTTCGGGCGAAAATGTTTTGAAAAATCAAGACGACATCTCCGTACCTTTAGAGAAGTCAAAACAGAAAGTCCAAAATCAAAAGATTGTTGTTTCGAAAGACGGGATTACCGTTATTCCGAAAACTTCTGAAGAGTTAGCTCAGCCGCATGAATAATGGCACGCGCCTTATTGCAGCATTCTTGATGCTCTGAAGCAGGATCACTGTCCGCAACTACCCCGCCGCCGGCCTGAACGAAAACTTGCCCACCCTTAACCAGCGCAGTCCTGAGTGCAATACAACTGTCCAGACTATCACCCGAGAAATAACCTATACCACCTGCATACGTCCCGCGTCTGGTTTTCTCAAGCTCGTCAATAATCTCCATCGCACGAATTTTCGGTGCGCCGCTGACCGTTCCGGCAGGAAAACCAGCAAAGAGCGCGTCAACGATATCCATATCCTTGCGCAGCTTACCCTCAACATTTGAAACAATATGCATAACATGCGAATACAGCTCGATAGTAAACTGATCGGTAACGTTCACGCTACCAATCTCGGCCACACGACCGACGTCATTGCGCCCCAAATCAAGCAGCATCAAATGCTCAGCTCTCTCCTTCGGATCACTCAGTAAATCCTCAGCAAGAGCCTTGTCTTCTTGCGTATCCTTGCCACGTTTGCGTGTCCCAGCAATCGGACGGATCGTAACCACGTCATCACGAACACGCACAAGAATTTCAGGACTGGACCCAACCAGCGAGAAATCCTCAAAACTAAGGTGGAAAAGAAAAGGGGAGGGATTTACGCTTCTCAAGCTACGGTATAATTCAAATGAGGGCAGATCAAAAGGCACGGAAAATCGCTGTGACGGAACCACCTGAAAAATCTCGCCTGCATAGATATATTCGATGGCCTGCTTAACCGCATCCATATATTCTTCGGGCTGGAAGTTCGATTGAACATCCAGCGGTGTTTTTAAGGCCGTTTTATGCGTGATCAGGTCACGGTTGAGAGAAGAATTCAGCTTATCTTCCAATGCATGAAGCCGCGCAACAGCAGCATCATAAACCTCCCGCGAAGTCAGCTTACAATTTTCCGCATGATCATAAACAGCCGTCACCAGACAAATCATATTTTTGATGTTATCAAAAATTGCGAGCACAGTCGGGCGCATCAGAACGCTATCAGGTATTCCAAGCTCATCAAGGTTCTCATCCGGAATTTTTTCGATCAAACGGATCATGTCGTACCCGATATAGCCGAACAAGCCGAACGCCGACATGGGCGGCAAATCTTCGGGCACGACCTCAACGGAGCTGGCCGCAATCTCATCTTTCAAAGAACTGAGCGCATCCGCACCTGTCTCTTCCCATTCACCGCCGCCTACCTTATGCGACACAGTCTTGCGGGAACACTTCCAGAGAAGGTCAGGTTCGGTGCCTATAATAGAATAACGCCCCAACGTTTCTCCGCCTTCAACAGATTCCAGAAGAAAAGAATAGGGCGCATGTCCGCAAATCTTAAGGTAAGCCGAAACCGGGGTTTCAAGATCGGACGTCACCCAGCTGGAGACCACTTGTGTCTTACCGGACTTAAAATATCCGTCAAAAATATCAAAATCAGGACCCGTCTTTGCGTATTTATTTTCGGACATTAATTAGTTTCCGCTACCGTCTGTGCTCGGTCCATAGGCCTGTTTAAGAAGGTTTTCATTCACCTGAGACGGATAACGTTGACGCAAATTATAAACGTAATAGGCAAAAACCTCATCCTTGATTTCATCACCGACTAAAGAACGAATTTCTGTAATGTTCGCGCCTTCACCGTCCGGATCAGGTAAAACAAAATCCTCAACCAAAGTCACAATAATCCCGCCCTCAACAGGCAAAGTAAGATAAGATCCGATCTCTTCCTGAAAAATTAACGGACGGTGTTGATCAACCAAGGGAGGCTGGATAACTCCGCGTAGCTCGAGATTATTAACAGGGGTAACCTCTAGTGAATATTCTTTAGCTAGGGCATCTAATGTCTTTTCACCGTTTTCTAGAGCCTGAACCGCCGCATTCACGCGTTGCTGGTTTTTGGAGCGCTGCTGATCGCTGATAAATTGATTTACGATATCTTCACGAACATCCTCTAGCGGCTTATGTGTGGGCATCTCAATCTGGCGCAAGGCAATCGCGACAAAGCGGCCGCTTGGCAACTCAATGACACGGGAAGTCTCGCCCGACTGAAGATAAAACCCTTCCTCCAGCAAAATATCCTTATCTGTTTTGTCTTCATCAGTTCGTTCGGCAAAGACATCGTCACCGTCAGAATTTAGCCCCATACGGCTGACACGCTCCAGTGAGAGAATAGAAAGAGGGACTTCTTCCTGCGCCTCTTCAAATGTTCCGCCGCCGGCAAGGATATCGTCCAGCACGTATGACAGCTCATAAACCTGATCAAGCATCATCGTCTGCTTTTCTTCCTCGCGTATCTGTTCTTTCACCTCTTCAAAGGGCGTGACGGAAGGCGGCTTGATATCATGAAGCTTTAAAACATGAAAACCAAGTGCCGTTTCAATCGGGCCAATAACATCGCCCAATTCAGCCGACATAACGGGCTCGCGCATATCGGCCATCAAGGTTTCAGAACGGAACGAAGACTGAGGAATATAGGCTGCTTCCTTGCTGACTTGATCGGCAACCGATTTCAAGTCATCGGCATCAGCCATTAAAGAAATAATCTGATTGGCATCATCCTTGGTCTTGGCAACAACCTGATCAAGTACACGCTGCTCACCAAGCGTGAATTCATCAATTCGCGTATCATAAACCTCCTGAAGGCGTTCATCGGTCAACTTGATACTATCTTTTAATTTGGCATCATCAATAAAGGCCAGCTCAAAACTGCGTAGCTCAGGAACTTTAAAACGGATATCTTTATAGGCGTCATACAGTTTTTGGATGCGCTCTTCATCAGGCTGTTCGTAATCCGTGATTGTGCTTTCGGGAAAATAAACAAGTTTCAGATCACGTGTCTGGTTTTGGAACTGAAACAAATCCTGAGCAACGGCCTTAGGCGCAAGACCAAAACCGGCTTGAACGGTTTCAGTAATGATATCAGCAGTTAGCTCACGCTCCATGCTTTGCCTAAAGTCTTTTTCCTGAATACCTTGCGAGCGGAGCAATTGTTCTAACGTCGCTTGAAGACTTTGTCCGTCCTCCTGATAAGGCTTGATCAACTCAACAACTTTTTTTTGTATGTGTTTTTCAGAAACATTTATGCCCAGTGTACTTGCTTCAACAAAAACCGTTAAAGAAGTAATCTCAGCAGCCAAAAGCTGATTGATGACTTGCTTCTCATAAGCTTCTTCAGGCGTCATGTTATAGCGTGAGAGCTTTAAACGAGCGATACGATCGAAGTCCTGGATACTGATATTCTGGTCTGCAACTTTCGCGACATCTGTTCCGCTAATCGCACGCCCCGTCAAAACGCCTTGAACATCCATAAACACAAGACCGGCCACGGAAAGACCGAGCAAAGTCATAAGAAAGTATTTGAGTGACCCACCGACTGCGCCGTCGCGCAAAGCATTCATAACCATTTTATGTATCCATTAAATCTAGTATTTGACCGCACTATAAGCACTGGCATAAAAGGGGGCAAGCACCCAATGAGTCATAATCCGCATAATACTTATGCAGAATCCGCTTTGTTGCTTTTCTCTGTCATCCCCTTTAACTAATGTAGGATCAGTAAAAATATCAAAATTCAGGAAGATTTAATGAAAAAGCTCATCGCAGGAAACTGGAAAATGAATATGGACGCATCCGGTGCAGCAAGGCTCGTTCTGGATATCCTGACAGGCATTGATATGAATGCTGAGCTACAGCAAACGTGTGATTTCGCAATTTTCCCGTCTTATGTCCACCTGCCGCCGATCAATATGATGATTAAAGAAGGAGAGGCAACTCTGATTTTGGGAGCGCAGGATTGCTCGCATGTAGCAGGATCAGGGGCGTATACCGGTGACATCTCGACCGATATGCTTGTAAATTACGGATGCACCCATGTCATTCTCGGTCACTCCGAACGTCGCCAATATCACAATGAATCAGACGAATTGATTAATCAGAAGGCACAAGCCGCGCACAAGAACGGCCTTGTGACCATCATTTGTGTCGGTGAAACGATAGAGCAGCGCGAAGCCGGCAAAGAGCAAGAAATTGTAAAAGCCCAAATCACCAATGCACTTCCCGAAGGATCGTCTGCTCATAACACTGTGATCGCCTACGAACCCGTTTGGGCAATCGGCAGCGGCCAGAGCGCCAGCGTTGAAGATGTGGCTGTCATGCACGAATTTATACGTAATACTTTAAAAGAACAGCTTGCGGATTCTGAAAACATGCGTATTTTGTACGGCGGTTCAATGAAACCCGCGAATGCAGGAGAATTGCTCTCGACACCCAACGTAGACGGGGGATTGATCGGTGGAGCCAGCTTGAAGGCTGAAGATTTTCTTGCTATTGGTAAGGCCGTGTTAAAAGAGGCTGAACTCTTGTAACACAAAAAATCATTAGAAAAGAATAAGTTATGGAAGAAGTAGTACTCGTAGTTCATCTTATTTTGGCCTTGGCAATTATCGGCCTGGTACTTTTACAACGCTCCGAAGGCGGTGGCTTGGGCATCGGGAACAGCGGTGGAATCGGTAATTTCGCATCGGCCAAGGGAACGGCGAGCGCCCTAAGTCGTATGACAGCCATCTGTGCTACATGTTTCTTCATAACATCATTGGCTTTGGGTATCTTGGCAGCACAAAAGACCAGCAGTAACGAAGGGTTGCTTTCCGCCTACGAAGAGACGGCCGAAGCACCAACAGAGGAAGTAGAAGGCGAAATATCTGCACCCGTCGAAGGCTCAAGCCCTAAAGTAGAAATAGAATTTAATCCGCCGGAGACATCCACACCTACACAGAAACTGCCTACAGAGGCCCCTGTCGAAGCACCGGTTGCAATGCCTTCCGATACAACAGAAACAGAGTCTGCACCCGTCGAAGAAACGGAACCGCAAGCCGGAGAAGAAACAACTGGTCAGTCTGAGGCAGCTTCTCCTCAGGTAACTGAACAAGAACAAGCCCAAGAACCTGACACTAAAACAGATAGTACTGACTAAAGTATGACCCGATATATTTTTATTACTGGCGGAGTTGTTTCCTCTTTGGGGAAAGGACTAGGCTCCGCTGCTCTCGGTGCATTGTTACAGGCAAGAGGATACCGCGTTCGCTTGTGTAAGCTCGACCCTTACCTCAACGTTGACCCCGGAACAATGAGCCCATTCCAACACGGCGAAGTCTATGTCACAGACGATGGCGCGGAAACAGACCTCGATCTCGGCCACTATGAACGGTTCACAGGCGTCCCGGCTAAGGGCATGGATAACATTACTACCGGGCGGATTTATACCAACGTTCTACAAAAAGAACGTCGCGGCGAATATCTCGGTGCAACCATTCAGGTTATCCCCCACATTACCAACGAAATCAAAACCTTCATTCGTGAAAAAGAAGGTACGGCTGATTTCGTGCTTTGTGAAATCGGCGGAACAGTCGGTGATATTGAAAGTTTACCGTTCTTAGAAGCAATAAGGCAATTCGGGAACGAAGTCGGGCGGGAACGTGCGCTCTTTATCCATGTGACCCTGTTGCCGTATATTCCGGCTGCGGGTGAACTAAAAACAAAGCCGACACAGCACTCAGTAAAAGAATTGATGAGCTATGGTATACGCCCTCAAATACTGCTTTGCCGCGCAGACAGAGAGATTGAAGAAGAAGAGCGTTCAAAAATCGGCCTGTTTTGTAATATCGATGAAAAGAAGGTTATTCCTGCTCTGGACGTCAGCTCGATTTATGAAGTCCCTCTAACATACCACAAAGAAGGGCTAGACCATCAAGTCATGGAAAGCTTCGGGCTTAAGGATATACCGAACCTCGATCTGTCAATCTGGGACAATATTGTCGAGCGCATTAAAGCGCCCGAAGGTGAAGTAACCATCGCAGTCGTCGGTAAATACACAAATCTCGCTGACAGCTATAAATCGCTTAATGAGGCTCTGACGCACGGTGGGATAGCCAACAAGGTAAAGGTCAATCTGAAATTCATCGAATCCCAAATCTTTGAAGAAGAAGACCCCGAGCAATATCTTCGCGGAGTTAACGGAATACTGGTTCCCGGCGGCTTCGGAGAACGAGGCGCAGAGGGAAAGATTCAGGCGGCAACATACGCGCGTGAAAAGAAAATTCCGTATTTCGGCATTTGCTTCGGGATGCAAATGGCCGTTTTGGATGTTGCCAGAAACCTTTGCGGACTTACAGGAGCAAGCTCAACGGAATTCGGGCCTTGCGACGAACCTGTAATTGGCTTGATGACCGAATGGATCAAGGGCGACAAAACAGAAACCCGAAGCCAGAAGGGCGATATGGGCGGCACAATGCGTCTTGGCGCTTACCCCGCAGCATTGGCCGAAGGTTCAAAAATCGCTAAGATCTACGGGACAAGCAAAATTTATGAACGCCACAGACACCGCTATGAAGTCAATGCAAATTACTGCGAGCAGCTTGAAGAACAGGGTTTACATTTTTCGGGCATGTCACCGGATGGAAGGCTGCCTGAAATTGTGGAGTTGAAAAACCATCCTTGGTTTATCGGCGTACAATTCCACCCTGAACTAAAATCTAAACCTTTCGAGCCGCACCCGCTCTTCGTCTCTTTTATCGAAGCAGCGATTCAGCAATCACGTTTGGTTTAGAAAAGTGTAGAGAGCAAAAAATGACAGATGAAATGAGCGTAGACTTCAAAAGCAGACTTCAAAAGCTGATGGAAAAAGTGGAGCAGGACGGTGCACTGGATCAACAGGAAGTAAAGCTGATCAAGGACGAAATTGTAAGAGATCGTGTTGTAAGTCATGAAGAAGCCGCGCTGCTTTTTAAGCTCGAGAATATGACCCGCGAGGAACGGGCATCCGATGATTTTTCATCGATGTTTGTTAACGGCATAACATCCTACCTGCTTTATACCGGAGAGACACAAGGCCGACTGGATGACAAGGAATGGATCTGGCTTCAGGACCGCATTTCCGAAAATCACAGCTACTCACTCCTCGAGAGAACACTTCTTCAGAATTTGGTCTACAAGGCCGAAGACTTGCCCGAGAACTTCTACGACTGGGTCAATGACATGGAAACCCATTATCGTGATTTTAAGGATGATAAAGACCCGAAAGTGTTCGAAGTTGGTACAAGCTTCGTAAACGAACTCAAGGCAATCCTGAAAAGATTCCAGTAGATACCTTTAGGGGGTTATCTTAAAATAACAGCTCAAATCATAATGTTTATGAGCACGACATTAAATCAGCCTTAACGTCAAAGGGTAATGAAAGAATGAAAACAGTATCGGTCGGAAAAATAAAAATCCGTAATGATAATCCTTTTACACTTATCGCGGGGCCATGCGCCTTGGAGAGTAAAGATCACGCATTTGAAATGTGCGGCGCTTTAAAAGAGCTTACAAACCAACTTGGTATTCCGTTAATTTATAAAACCTCGTTTGATAAGGCGAATAGAACTTCACTCTTCGGTATTCGTGGCATGGGAATGGACAAGGGACTGGAAGTCCTTGCCAGCGTTAAAAAATCTTTCGATGTTCCTGTTCTGACAGATGTTCATTTACCCGGCCAATGTAAGGAAGTTGCCGAAGTCGTCGATGTACTGCAAATTCCTGCGTTTTTATGCCGTCAAACCGACTTACTGGTCGCCGCCGCTGAAACCGGAAAGGCGATAAACGTCAAAAAAGGCCAATTTTTAGCACCATGGGACATGAAAAATGTCGCAGAAAAGATATCAAAGAGCGGAAATGAGAATATTCTGCTTTGTGAACGCGGCACCAGTTTTGGCTACAACACACTAATTTCCGACATGCGCTCACTGCCGCAAATGGCGGAAACAGGATATCCGGTTATATATGATGCCACTCATTCCGTGCAACAACCCGGAGGCCATGGTTCATCCTCCGGTGGTGACCGTGAAATGGTTCCTGTCCTCGCAAGAGCGGCTCTGGCCGTTGGTGTAGCGGGCGTCTTCATGGAAACACATCAGGATCCTGATAATGCCCCGTCAGACGGGCCGAATATGGTTAAGTTAAATAAACTGCCTAATATTCTGAAAAATCTTAAAAAAATTGATGAAATCGCAAAATCCCTGTAGAATATAAGAGTAATTAAACAGGATGTTTAAATGGCTGTTGCAGGAGCATCGCAGTATAGAACTCAAGCACTCGCACAACTAAATGGTGTTGCGGTTTCCGATACTGGCAATGTATTAGGCGCAACGGGCTCGGCCACAAGCATTTTAGATGCGGGGCGCGCAACCGCTATCGATGGTATAGGCTTGTCACCAAATGCACGCGCATTAAACAACTCCTTCTTGTCTTCAACCGCCTCTTCGTTTAACCAAATTTTTTCATTGGGAGCAGGAACCGATAGTACAGTAGAAGGAAATCAGGCTGCTATATTAGCTCTTCGGGCTTCGCTTCCAGAAAACCAGATTGCCAGTTCCCTTCGCGGTGAAAACTTGGACGAAGAAGTCTAGCAACCAATATCTTGAATTTTTACCCTTTATATTTTCTCTGTTTGCGGTAAAACGTCATCAGTTTAATTCTATGTGCAAAGCAAGGAAATCCTGATGACCGCAATTATTGATGTTCGAGCCCGCCAAATTCTGGACAGCAGAGGCAATCCGACAGTAGAGGTTGATGTACAGCTGGAAACGGGAGCACGAGGGCGTGCAGCCGTTCCCTCAGGTGCTTCCACAGGTGCATATGAAGCTGTTGAACTCAGAGATGGCGTCAAGGATAAGTACAACGGAAAAAGCGTCGAACGCGCAGTCGAAGCCGTAAACACGGAAATCATGGAAGAGTTACTCGGCTTGGACGCAACGGACCAGATATACATCGACAAACTCCTGATCGAACTTGACGGTACGGAAAATAAGGCTCGCCTTGGCGCTAATGCAATCCTCGGCGTTTCTATGGCTGTCGCAAAAGCAACGGCACGCGAATTGATGATCCCGTTCTATCGTTATATCGGTGGAGTATACGCACATACACTACCAACGCCGATGATGAACATCATCAATGGCGGCGCACACGCAGACAACCCTGTCGACATTCAGGAATTCATGATTATGCCTGTCTCGGCACCCACATTTTCTGAGGGATTGCGAGCTGGCGCTGAAGTATTCCACGCACTTAAAAAAGAATTGTCTAAGGCAGGCTTAAATACAAATGTCGGTGATGAGGGAGGATTTGCTCCTGAAGTGAAATCATCGGACGAAGCACTCGAATACATTATGAAATCCATCGAAGCGGCAGGATACAAGCCCGAAGAGGATATTGTGATAGCGCTTGATGCCGCATCGACTGAATTCTGCAAAGACGGGAAATACGAATTGGCCGGGGAAGGCAAAACTTTAAGTTCCGACCAAATGATCGACTATTACAAAGACCTTTGCAAAAAATACCCGATCGTATCGATTGAAGATGGTCTGGATGAAGACGACTGGGAAGGTTGGACAAACCTAACAGCCGAATTGGGCGATACTGTACAACTTGTCGGTGATGACCTTTATGTAACAAACGCTCAGCGCCTGAAAAAAGGAATTGAACAAAATGCGGGCAACGCCGTTCTTGTAAAAGTGAACCAGATCGGAACACTGACCGAAACTCTGGAAACAATCGAAATGGCGAAAAAGGCTGGCTTCGGAATTGTTCTCTCTCATCGCTCCGGCGAAACGGAAGATTCAACAATCGCTGATCTGGCCGTAGCAACAAATGCAGGGCAAATCAAAACAGGTTCCCTGTCACGCTCAGATCGTATCGCAAAATACAACCAGCTTCTTCGCATTGAGGAAGAGCTGGACGATACGGCAAAATATTACGGCGACGCATTCTTTCGCACAAAAAAGTAAGTCATAACAATAAATTGAAGTCTCAAAGGCATGGGCATATAATTATGCTCATGTCCGTTAAACGCACGCCATATGCCGCAAGAGTCTATCTGTTATGTGCCGCGCTACTCATAGCAATGCCCGGCATAATGAACCTGTATTCTCGCTATAGCGATAAATTTCTGGTTGGCACGTATAAGGTTGAGCGTAGTCCTCATTTTACAAAGTCCGTAATCTATGTAGCCCATCACAACGGATGGGGCGCAGTAGGCTTGGTTATCAATAAGCAATTACCAAAAAAAGTCATAAAAAACCTCGAAAACGTTCCGGAAGGTTTTAACTGGCATTACGGTGGGCCTGTTCTTTTTCCGCAAATGCAATATGTACTAATAAATAGAAGAAGTAGTCATTTCTTTGCTGCTGATACATCCCTGACACTGATGTCTCTTCATGATTATATCAAAAAATACCCGCAGGAATGGAAAGACATTCAGGTTGATAAGGAACGAAAGAAAAACTTTAGAATCTATCTCGGATACGCTGGCTGGAACCCTATGCAACTTGAAAATGAAATAAGAAGAGGAAGCTGGGCCGTAACGAATTACACTGAAAAACTCATGTTTGAAACACCCAAACCTCAGATCTGGGAAGCTGCAATGGAACAGGTTCTCGAAACCTCCCCACCGGAGCGTGGGGGAACATAATTTTTTAAAAAATAAAAAAATGAATCAAATGAATCGCTTAGCAGCGGTGTTCTCTTTATGTTCACATTAAGTTATTGACTCTAAAGCATTTTTTCACTTGACCACGAGAATCAATATATGATTCAGTAAGGACATGAAAAAGATTGTGGATAACAAAGAATTGATCAAGAAAAACATGCTCTTAGTTGCAGGGCTGTTTCTCGCTTTTTATTTTTCTTACCATGTATTTTCCGGCACACGTAGCTATTCGCAATATATGTCGCTTAAAGCAGAAGTAACTCAAAAACAACAAGTGCTGGATGTCGCAATTCGTGAGCGTGAACTCATGGAGTCCAAGGTGCGTTTGATGCGTCCAGGCACGCTGAGCGCGGATTTGCTGGAAGAAAGAGCCCGCGAGTTATTGGGTCTAAAATACCCTGAAGAGCTTATTATTCTAGGCAATTAAATTACAAATTCACCCAAATTATAGTTTTTTTCTTTTGGTAACAGCGTGTTGCGCTGCAAAAACCGTGTATTTTCTCTAGTCAGATAATCTGAAATGTTGTAGCAAGTACATCATACAATATCTGTATAGTTTAAATAGGAGTTTTGAACCTGTGGCTTCATCAAAAACCAAGAAAAAAGCTAAACTCAAAACCGTTTCCAACGTATCACCAGAACCGTCCGTAGAAGAGATGAAAACTCTTTACAGGGATATGCTTTTGATACGCCGGTTCGAGGAAAAAGCCGGACAATTATACGGCATGGGACTAATCGGTGGTTTTTGCCACCTGTATATCGGTCAGGAAGCTGTTGTCACGGGCATCACTTCGGTACAAGAAGAACAAGATACTGTTGTCACATCGTACCGTGATCATGCACACATGTTGGCGTGTGACATGGACCCGAAAGGAATCATGGCGGAACTGACAGGACGTGTAACTGGATACTCGCGGGGGAAGGGCGGCTCCATGCACATGTTCAGTCTGGAAAAGAACTTCTTCGGTGGTCACGGCATTGTCGGCGCAAGCACTTCCATCGGTACGGGACTGGCCTTTAAACACAAATACAAGGAAGACGGCGGTGTCGCTGTGACCTATATGGGCGATGGTGCATCCAATCAGGGGCAAGTCGCCGAATGTTACAACATGGCAGCACTTTGGGATCTACCCGTTCTTTATGTCATCGAAAACAACCAATACGGTATGGGAACAAGCGTATCCCGTTCATCGGCAGGACAACTATACCGCCGCGGCGAAGGATACGGTATTCCGGGCGAGCAGGTAGACGGCATGGATGTCTTTGAGGTTCAGGCCGCCGCAAGACAGGCACTGGATTACGTCCGCTCCGGAAACGGTCCTTACATTCTGGAGGTTATGACATACCGCTATCGTGGTCACTCCATGTCCGACCCTGCGAAATATCGCACGAAGGAAGAAGTCAAAAATATGAAGGAAGATCGTGATCCGATCACGAAAATAAAAGACATGTTGATGGAAGCAAAGGTCAAAGAAGACGAACTGAAATCTATCGATAAGGAAATCAAAAACATTGTCAGCGAAGCGGCAACATTTGCACAAGAATCACCTGAACCTGATCCGGAAGAGCTCTGGACAGACGTATTAGTGGAGACCGATTAATATGCCAATACCCATTTTAATGCCCGCATTGTCGCCAACCATGACAGAAGGCAACCTCGCACGCTGGCTGAAATCCGAAGGGGATAAGGTTGAATCAGGCGATGTCATTGCTGAGATTGAAACTGATAAAGCAACAATGGAGGTCGAGGCCGTCGACGAAGGCGTCATTGGAAAAATACTGATCAACGAAGGCGCCGAAGGGGTAGCCGTCAATACAACAATTGCCGTTCTTCTTGAAGAAGGAGAAAGCGCAGACGATATTGACGAATCTGCGCTCTCAAACGGAGGAGGGCAAGCCGCTCCCAAACCATCTGATGAAGAAGATTCTTCAGAAGAAGCGCCTTCACCTTCGGCGGGAACAACCGAACAACCCGTTGGGGCTAACATCGAAAACCGCGATATTCTGTATGCACAAGGACAGGTTCTAGAACCGCCTGCATTCGATGAAAACGTCTTTACCGAAACACAAACTCTGACGGTGCGCGAAGCTCTTCGTGATGCAATGGCGGAGGAAATGCGACGTGACAAAGACATCTATCTTATGGGTGAGGAAGTCGCCGAATATCAGGGCGCATATAAAGTCTCCCAAGGACTGCTGGACGAATTCGGCGCAAAACGAGTTATTGATACGCCCATCACCGAACACGGTTTCGCAGGAACGGCAGTAGGCTCCGCAATGAGCGGCCTGAAACCGATTGTCGAATTCATGACATGGAACTTCGGGATGCAGGCGATCGACCACATAATCAACTCCGCAGCCAAGACATTGTACATGGCCGGCGGAAAACTGGGATGCCCGATTGTATTCCGTGGCCCGAACGGCGCAGCGGCGCGCGTGGGGGCACAGCATTCCCAATGTTATGCAAGTTGGTACGCACATATTCCTGGCCTCAAGGTCGTATCTCCATGGTCGGCGGCCGATGCAAAAGGCTTGTTAAAAGCGGCCATTCGTGACCCGAACCCTATTGTGTTCTTGGAAAATGAAATTTTGTACGGCCAGAGCTTCGAAGTACCGACATCTGAAGACTATGTCGTGCCGTTAGGCAAAGCCAAAATCGAAAGAGCAGGAAACGATGTTACAATCGTCAGCTTCTCTATCATGGTCGGGAAATCCCTTGAAGCCGCAGAAAAACTGGCAGAGGAGGGAATTGACGCCGAGGTTATTAACCTTCGCACAATTCGCCCGCTTGACCGCCATACCATTTTGGAAAGCCTGAAAAAGACCAACCGTATTGTCTGTGTCGAAGAAGGCTGGCCGTTCGCCGGTATCGGCGCAGAAATCGCTGCACTTATCGGGGAACACGCATTCGACTATCTGGATGCACCGTTGGCACGCGTCTGCGCTGCTGATGTTCCACTGCCATATGCCGCAAATCTGGAAGCTTTGGCGCTTCCGCAAACGGATGAGATCGTCCATGCAGCCAAAAAAGTTTGCTACAAATAAACAATTCAGGAGACCACCAATGAACTGGAAAACCGCATTTGCAATTATGATCCTAAGTACCGCTGTTGTGCAACCTGCAAAAGCCATTGAGGCCATGCTGGTTCGTACCGACATGTCTCAATGTGAAATGAACAAAAACATGACATTGGGTATCAACTTTAACAATGTATTCGTAACGGCTGAAGAATCCGGCGCATACGTGCAGACGAAGATCACCGAAATCGAAACAATTGCAAAAGAAAATGGCGTAGAAAAAATCCTAATTCAGAACATGAACTATAACATCAACTCTGTTCATGGCAGCTACAACCAGCCGAAAGTTGAGGGTCAGTTTAGATTACATGGCAACATTAACTTCCAACTACAGGGAGATAAAGAGCCGGTAAATCTTCTTAAAGCCCTCGATGAAAAGGGATATAACGTAAACTTTAGAGTGAATGCGAACCGCCAATGCCGATAAACGTAACGATGCCGGCTCTGTCGCCGACAATGACAGAAGGGACACTGGCCAGATGGCTGAAATCTGAGGGCGATGCCGTTGAATCCGGTGATGTCATTGCCGAGATTGAAACCGACAAGGCCACGATGGAAGTCGAAGCCGTTGACGAAGGCACCATCGGTAAAATCCTGATTGAGGCTGGCACAGAAAACGTTCCCGTTAATGATGTCATTGCAATTCTTCTTGAAGAAGGGGAAGACAAATCCGCGTTGGAAAATATGCCCGCACCCTCCAAATCGGATGCCGCTGCTGCTGCAAAAGAGGAAAAGACAGAAGAGCATAAAGCTCCAAGCAAAACAGAAACAACAGCAAAACCATCACCTCAACCCCAAACTTCGCAAGACAAAGGAGGGCGCATCTTTGCAAGCCCTCTGGCCAAACGCATCGCTGCAGACGTAGGTCTCGACCTCTCTTCCATCAAGGGATCAGGACCGAGGGGACGTATTATCAAGGCTGATGTCGAGCAAGCCAAAAAAGCGCCAAAACCAAGCGTAGCAAATCAATCGCCTGCACTCGACGGTGATTATGAAGTGAATGCATTCGGAATGGCATACAAGGCAATCCCAAACAATAACATCAAGAAAATAACGGCCAAGCGCCTGACGGAATCCAAACAAACCGTTCCACACTTCTATTTAACGGTTGAATGTATTCTGGACAATCTTCTGGCTGCTCGTAAAAACATCAATGATCAGGCAAACGGTGAATTCAAACTCTCCGTAAATGACTTTGTTGTGAAAGCAGCTGCAATGGCCTTAAAAGCTTATCCGCCCGCGAATGTTTCATGGACGAACGAAGCGGTTCATCAATTCCTGAAAGCCGATGTATCTGTTGCTGTTGCCACACCGAACGGCCTCATGACACCGATCGTAAAAGCCGCCGAAGACAAGGGCTTACAGCAAATTTCGGCAGAAATCAAAGATCTTGCGGGACGAGCAAAAGACGGCAAATTAAAGCCTGAAGAATTTCAGGGGGGATCCTTCACAGTGTCAAACCTCGGCATGTTCGGCGTGAAAGAGTTCGATGCAATTATCAACCCGCCGCAAGCCTGTATCCTCGCCATCGGTGCAGGAAACCAGCAGCCGGTTGTTGAAAACGGCGAAATCAAGATCAAGACGGTTATGAATTGTACGCTCTCAGTTGACCACAGAGCGGTAGACGGTGCCATCGGCGCTCAATACCTTCAGGTCTTCAAGAGATACATCGAAAACCCTGTCAGCATGCTGGTCTAAAAGGACGGAAATGATAGACAAGCTTCCAATCATAGGTGTGATGGGATCCCATGAAAAATCATGGGACGAATTCGCCGTGCCCGTAGGCAAAATGATTGCTCAGCACGATTATCATCTTTTAACGGGCGCAGGAGCAGGAGTGATGACGTCCGTTGCCAAAGCATTTTCGGAACAGAAAGATCGTGCAGGCGTAAGTATAGGAATTGTACCGACGGTTGATTATGACGGAAACTTTATTCCGCGTGAGAAATACCCGAACCCCTTCATTGAAATCCCGATTCTCACACCTTTGGACATAAAAGCACAAAACGATACGACACCGTTCAGCCGAAATTACGTGAACATTATGACCAGCAACGCGTTGATTATTCTGCCCGGCGAACACGGTACAAAAAACGAAGTGTCCTTGGCTTTACAATTTAAAAAACCGATGATCCTCTTCGGCCCCGAAGCGGCATTTAAACAATTCCCGGAACATCCCACACGTACCGATGATATCGAAGAGGTTCGGGAGTTCCTTGAAAAAACAGTCACAAAAATCAGAACCGATGATTAAAAGGAAAACGTGTTAATGAGCAAGGATAAGACTTCAGATCTGATTGTAATCGGTGGCGGCCCCGGTGGATATGTCGCGGCAATTCGCGCGGCGCAACTCGGTATGAAGGTCACACTTGTTGAATCCCAGCATCTGGGCGGGATTTGTCTGAACTGGGGCTGCATCCCGACGAAGGCGCTTTTACGCTCCAGCGAAATCCATCACCTGATGCAAAATCTTGATGCTTACGGGTTTTCTGCCAAAGATATCAAATTCGACATCAAGAAAGTTGTCGAGCGTTCCCGCGGGGTAGCGTCACAGCTTTCTAAAGGCGTACAACATCTCCTTAAAAAGAATAAGGTTACAGTCGTTGACGGCTGGGGCAAGCTTGCAGGAAAAGGTAAAGTCATTGTTGAAAAAGATGGAAAGAAAATAGACGAACTTTCTGCCAAAAACATCATCGTTGCCACAGGCGCACGTGCACGCGAGTTGCCCGGTATGGAACCTGACGGCAAACTGGTCTGGACATATAAAGAAGCCATGGTGCCGGAAAAAATGCCAAAATCCATTCTGGTCGTCGGGTCCGGTGCTATCGGAATTGAATTCGCCAGCTTTTACCGTTTCATGGGTGCGGAAGTCACTGTTGTGGAAGTCGTTGACCGTATCTTGCCTGTTGAAGATGAAGAAATTTCAGCCTTCGCACACAAGCAATTCGAAAAACAGGGCATGAAAATCCTGACAGGTGCAAAAGTTACCAAACTGGATAAGTCCAAGAGCAATGTAAAAGCGACGATTGAGACAGCGAAGGGCAAACAGGAAATCACGGTTGATAACGTCATTATGGCGGTCGGAATCGTTGGAAATACTGAAAATGTCGGCCTCGATAAAACCAAGGTAAAGGTGGATCGTGGCCACATTATAACCAATGAGTGGCTCGAAACCGACGAGCCGGGAGTATATGCCATCGGCGATGTTACAGGACCGCCGTGGCTGGCGCATAAGGCAAGCCATGAAGGTGTGATCTGTGTTGAAAAAATCGCAGGCCAAAAAGATGTTCATCCCCTGAAAAAAGGGAACATCCCCGGCTGTACCTATTGCACCCCGCAAGTTGCATCTGTCGGTCTTACTGAAAAAGCTGCAAAAGAGCAGGGCTATAAAATCAAGGTTGGGCGCTTCCCGTTTATGGGGAACGGGAAAGCCATTGCACTTGGGGAGCCAGAAGGTCTTGTAAAAACCATCTTCGATGAAAAGACAGGAGAACTCCTCGGCGCACATATGGTTGGCGCAGAAGTCACCGAAATGATACAGGGATACGGCATCGCTAAAACGCTCGAAACCACGGAAATAGATTTGATGCATACGATCTTCCCGCATCCAACCCTATCCGAAATGATGCACGAAAGCGTACTGGATGCCTATGGTAAGGCCATCCACTTCTAGCATAAGATAAAGAGTGAATTCGCACGTCTAATCGGCGTATGATAAGTTCACTTTTTACGTGGAAGGTAAGAACATGAAAAAATTACTGCCTGTCATTGCGTTAGTCATTGTCGTTGGTATCGCCGTCTTGGTCATGGTGCCGTTTGGAAACGAAGTGAAGAACAGCCTAGATCAAAAGACACCTGAAACTTCACAAACCTCTGAATCGTCAAGCGCATCAAAGACCAATAGCGATATCGAACAATCTATCGTTGATTATTACGCGAACATCGAGAAATTCATGTCTACCCCAACAGCGGATAAAGACAAACTGGTTAAGCTTCTTGAGGAGCATTTGGCAGAGGATTACATTCATTATGATGTGAGTAGCCCGAAGGCTGATCTGGCTGAGATCGAACCTGACTCCGAGCCGAAAGGAAAAGACCTGACCATTTTTGAGATCCAAGAAGACACGAAGACCTTCGCCAAGACAAGCATGAATGTCGAATTGTTAAAAATTGAACCGAGCGGAAATGAAGCAATTGTTACCCTCACGAGCAATTATCAAACCACAGAAAGCGAGAGCGGCCTAACGACCTCGCACCGCATGTACTGTATTGATAAATTTCGAATGAACGAAAACGGTAACGCCGAAATGTATTACTGTATCTGTAAACCGAATAATGAAACCGGGGAGTAGCAAATGAAACAAAGTTTGAAAACAGGATTACTCACAGCATTAATTTGCTTGGTTTCCTTACCTTCAATAGCCCGGCAAATTACAAAAGAAGAACTAACAAACTATTTCGAGAAAGTTGTTTCTTTATATACCGGCGATGATATGCAAACAGATGAGATACTCGCTTTTCTTGATGAATACGTATCAGAAGATGCACACTTTGTTCTGAAAATGAACTACAGCAGTGAAGCAGAACAACGCGAAGCAAAATTTAACTTCGAACAACTCAAACAAACCTTGAGAGAACATTTCGGCCGAATGTTTGGCTCCGAGGCACGCTACAAGATTGAAGAAACGAAATTCAATGAGGACAAAACCGAAGTTGTCGTGAAATATCACTTCTGGCACAACACAGGCGTAACCACATTTGATCAACAACGCGGCCTAGAAGCACAAGTACAATTCCGCTCTTTGGCTTTATGTGAGGAAAAGTTCGCATTGGAGGCAGAAAAACTAAAACTACAACACAGCGAATGCGCGCAGGATATTTCCGTAACACAGCCAATATATGTTGAATAAAACGGCATTAAGGTATAAAACCCTCACAAAGCGAATATAAGGCGGAAAATGACATATAATCCCGAACTTTTGGACAAGGCCAAGCGCCACCCGGAGAAGCAGAAGAACCCCGATCGTCCGTCTGGCCGCAAGCCAGACTGGATTCGCGTTCCTGCACCGCAAGGGAAAGTCTATAAAGAAACAATGGATATTGTCCGCAAACAGAAGCTGACAACAGTTTGCGAGGAAGCAGGATGTCCGAATATCGGTGAATGCTGGCAGAAAAAACACGCGACCTTCATGATTATGGGTGAAGTTTGCACTCGGGCTTGCGCTTTCTGCAATGTGGCAACAGGAAAACCCGACGAGCTTGATAAGCTTGAACCGTTGCGAGTTGGCGTAGCCGTAAAACAAATGGAACTCAAACACGTTGTAATTACATCCGTTGACCGTGATGATTTGCGCGACGGCGGTGCTGAACACTTCGAAAAAACCATCATGGCTATTCGCATGAAAAGCCCCGAAACAACAGTCGAAATTCTGCCCGGTGATTTCCGTGGGAATATGGAAGATATTGACAGAGTAATTGATGCACGTCCCGATGTATTTAACCACAATCTGGAAACTGTACCGCGCTTGTACCCGACGATCCGCCCCGGCGCGCGGTATTTCCGCTCCTTAAGATTGCTCCAGCGCGTCAAGGACCGCGACCCGCAACAATTCACTAAATCAGGGCTAATGGTCGGACTGGGAGAAACGAAAGAAGAAGTCGCGCAAGTTATGGACGATATGCGCTCCGCAGGCATCGATTTCATTACAATCGGCCAGTATCTTCAACCAACACCCAAACACGCACCCATCGATAAATTCTGGACGCCTGAAGAGTTCCAGCAATTGACAAGACTGGCAAAAGCAAAAGGCTTCCTGATGGTCTCCGCATCGCCGCTCACGCGTTCCTCGCACCATGCGGGAGAGGATTTTGCAAAACTTAAGGCAGCTCGCGAAGCAAAGTTATTAAAACAGGTCGCCGAGTAACAAGCGCTGTTTAAACAAAGTTGAACACATAAAGCAAGACAATAACCGGTATAGGCACACCCACCAACCACATTAAAATACCCTTCATGACGTTATCCTTTTTGTTAATATCATCACGATCCGTAAACGAACAAAAATAAGAAGAAGTTCCTTTTTCAAATGACCAGACATATTGAAAAACGAAACCTGCCCTACACGCCCGAGCAACTTTTCACGCTCGTTGCGGAAGTGAACAAATATGAAGAATTTCTGCCGTGGTGTCTGAAAAGCAGGATCAAAAGACGTGACGGTGATGTTTTTTACGCCGAGCTTGTAATCGGCTACAAAATGGTAAAAGAAAAATTCGGCTCAAAGGTCGTTCTGGAATACCCTCACCGTATCAATGTCGAATATTTGACCGGCCCAATGAAATACCTCTCCAACTATTGGAAATTTATCCGTGAGGAAGATGGATCCTGCACGATTGATTTTTTTGTCGATTTTGAATTCAAAAGCAGAATTCTAAAAAATCTCATGGGTGTGTTCTTCAATGAATTGGTACGAAGGATGGTGACATCGTTCGAAGAAAGAGCAAAAGAGCTTTACGGTCCAAGCGGACTAAATCAACATATCAACGAAGCCTCTAATCCCTCAGATCCTGTATCAGAAACATGAATGCAGCTTTAGCCGACGCAAGCCTGATGTCACTCCGCGTACCGTCAAAGTTGTTCTCGTAAACAGATACTTTTCCGCCTTTTTTCCCGATACCGATATAAACCAACCCAACGGGTTTTTCTTCTCTACCGCCGCTAGGTCCCGCAATGCCCGTGATAGATATGGATCGTTGTGCCTTACTATTCAGCAAAGCTCCCTCAGCCATGGCATAGGCACATTCTTCGCTAACTGCTCCGGATTCTTGTAAAATTGTGCCCGATACTCTAAGTAGCTCATGTTTGGACTCATTGGAGTAAGTCACGAAGCCGCGTTCGAAAACACTAGAAGAGCCGGGTAGCTCTGTCATAGCACTGGCAATAAGACCGCCCGTGCAGGATTCGGCCGTTACGAGCATAAGCCCCCGATCCTTTAGCAGCACAGACGCGTCTTGCGCTAAAGAAATTAAATCCTGATCAAACAAGAACCGATACCCCCATAATCAGCATAGCAGCCAACAGCCCTGCAACAATGTCATCCCCCATCACGCCGGCCGCACCCTTGATATCTCTATCAATCATGGAAACAGGCCAAGGCTTTAAAATATCAAAAAAGCGGAAAAAGACGAATGAGAGCAAAATAAGAAAAACGCCGCCACCTGCCGCGGTCGTCATCGCGATCCATTGACCTGCAACTTCGTCAATAACAATCATCTTGGAATCATGCCCGTCCATCGCCTGATCGAAATGATGCGAAGCCCATAACCCGACCACTGTCACAACAACTATTCCCGCATAAAGCGTATACAAACCAAACAAAGACAAAATAATCCAGCCTATGATAAGGCCACCCAAACTACCCCACGTACCGGGTGCAGGTTTGATAAAACCACAACCGAACCAACTGGCCAGCCAGACATAAGCTTTCTTTCGGTCCAACTGTTCAGGAATATGATAGGAAATCGCCATACTAAACCACTCAAACCACAGAGGAGGGAAGTTGAATACTGACTACCGCTTGCGTAGCAATACCCTCACGGCGGCCTTCAAACCCGAGCTGTTCGGTCGTCGTCGCCTTAAGGTTGATGCGAGAGGGAGACACTCCCGTAAGTTCCGCTATACGCTGAACGATATCATCCCTATGAACACCTATTTTCGGCTTTTCACAGATAATCGTGATATCCGCATTTATAAGCTTACCGTCTTTTTCCTGAAGCATAGAAACAGCCTTCTCAAGAAAAACAGCACTATCCATATTTTTAAACGCATCATCGGACGGTGGGAAATGAGTACCAATGTCCGCTTCACCCAATGCACCTAAAATAGCATCTGTGAGTGCGTGCAATCCCACATCGGCATCCGAATGCCCTTTAAGCTTGCGGTCAAATGGAATATCAATGCCGCAAATACGTATATTTTCGATACCTTCGACATTGTTATCGAACGCATGTACATCATAGCCAAGACCAACACGGGTCTCGTATGTCTTTCGTTTGATCATCTCTTCGGCCAAATGAAAATCCTCTGGGTACGTGATCTTGATATTTTGTCTGGATCCACTCACAAGTTTTACAGCTTTTCCTATATCTGACACAAGCTGCGTATCATCCGTAGACATTTGTTCGGTGGATGCCTTTTCATGAGCAGACAGAATAACTCCATAATGAAAGGCCTGCGGCGTTTGTATCGTCCATAAGCCGTCACGCTCAGTACGCCGATCAGCCTCTAACTTGTCGTTTTCATACAAAACAGTATCACTCACTCGTACGCCTAGAGTAGCAGCCTCATAGTCATAAAGCGCATCAACCAACGCATATACATCCTTTGAGCACAAAAACGGACGCGCCGCATCATGGATAAAAATATAGTCCTTTGCTCTAAGTTCATCGGAAAAGGCTTCCAAGCCATTACAGACGCTCTCTTGTCTTGACTTTCCACCATCAACAAGCACAATTTCACCTAAGCCCTCTAGTGCATTTTCACACATCTCCCTGTGTTCCGGCTGAATAACGACCTTCACATGCCCTAAATTTTTAAGCGCACAAATGGCCTCCAGCGTGTGCCTGATTAGGTATTTACCCCCTAGTTCTTTGTATTGCTTGGGAATATCTCCGCCAAAACGGGTTCCATTCCCCGCGGCAACAATAAGAAAGTGTATAGTCGGCTTATAGGTCATAAACTGTGTTGTATTTGCAAAATGGTTGTTGTAATTATGCAACACTATATGCTATTGCAAGATTGATTGTTACCACAAACTGTTACGACTTTGACAGAACAAACAGTAGAAATTCAGAAGAATGACCAGCAAGTGGATCCACGAAAGGAAGCCATTGAAAACGCTGAGCAAAATGGTGACAAAAACAAAGAACGAAGCAGTTTGCGGCTTATCTTGTCAAAGCTGCTCATCCCTATAAAATTTTCGAATCTTCGCTACCGTTCATGGCGGACAAAAGCCTCCATTCTCTTGGTTATTGCAGCCATAGTAAGCGGCTTTGCAACCTACGCCGCATTAACTGAAACACCGCCCTTCGGAAATGATCCGAACATCGTCATTTGGCTTCTCAATATCGACCTGATCCTATTACTCTTACTCGTGGCTTTGATCGCTAAACGCATTGTAACCATCTGGAGCAGTCGAAAACGAGGCATGGCAGGATCACACCTGCATGTTAGGCTGGTCTATATTTTTAGTATTCTGGCCGCTGTTCCGACGATTATCATGACAATTTTCTCGGCCTTCTTTTTTCATTACGGCGTTCAAACATGGTTCAGCCAACGCGTACAAACCGCAATCAATGAATCCCAAGCCGTAGCAGAATCGTATCTGGAAGAACATAAACAGGTTATTCGTGCCGATACGCTCGCAATGGCAAATGACCTAGACCGACAAGCTGACATCCTCCTTACAAAGCCCGAGGCATTCGAGCAGGTGATGAACACACAGTCCTTGCTCCGAAACCTTCCTGAAGCCGTTGTGATGCGCAGGGACGGCAGGATCATCTCAAGTTCTAACATGACCCTTTTACTTGGTTTTGAACGCGCACCGATTTACGCACTCCTTCAGGCAGACGACGGCGACGTTGTTCTGATGACAGGGGAGCAGCAGGAAAGCGTCCGCGCTCTCGTAAGACTCAACAACTTCAACGACGCTTACCTGTTTGTCGGGCGTTCGATCGATACCCAAGTCATCTCACACCTGAATGCAACAAACGCAGCCGTTGAAGACTACGCGGAATTACAGGCTTCATACGCAGGATTACAAATCACAGTTACAATGCTCTTCGTAGTCATTGGGCTTATGATGCTGCTTGCCGCTATCTGGTTCAGTCTTGTACTAGCACGACAACTAGTAACACCTATCAGCGAGCTTATTTCAACGGCAGACCGCGTCAGGGCAGGGGACTTAACGGCTCGAGTACCCGAAGCCAAAACCCTTGAGGAATTTGAATTCCTTGCAAAATCTTTCAACCGTATGACGCAGCAAATCGAGCAGCAAAGAACAGAATTAATTAGCGCAAACCAGCAAATTGACCGCCGCCGCCGCCTCACCGAAACCGTTCTGAAAGGCGTGTCTTCAGGGGTTCTTGGTGTAGACGAACGCGGGGTGATAAATCTCGCCAACGCTTCAGCCGCTTCACTATTGAATACAGAAATATCCAAGCTAACCGGCGAACAGGTTTTGAACATCTTCCCCGAATTAAAAGATCTTCTTGCAACTGCTTACAAACGTCCGGGTAAAATTACATCAAAAGAAATACAAATTCATCACGGCGATAAGCTGCGCAGAACTTTTTTGTTTAAAATTACGATTGAGCTTTTTGCAGAACAGGAAAAGGGCATCATCCTGACATTTGACGATATTACCGAACTTCAATCCGCTCAGAGAAAAGCAGCGTGGTCGGATGTTGCAAGACGCATTGCCCATGAAATCAAAAATCCTTTAACGCCAATTCAATTATCTGCGGAACGCCTACGCCGTAAATACCTGCCGCAGATCCAGGAAAACCCTGAAACATTTGAAACCTGCACGGAAACAATCATCAAACACGTCGGCGATATTGGACGTATGGTGGATGAATTCTCCTCATTTGCCCGTATGCCCGAACCAAAAATCAAAGACGAGATTATTGCCAAAATCCTGAAAGAGTCACTCGTTCTATTACAACAGGCACATTCAAATACAGTGGAATTCAATATCGATATCCAAAACGATGTCAAAGACTCGATCGTCGAGTTAGACAGCGTACAATTTCGTCAAGCGATCACAAATCTAGCACAAAATGCGATCGACTCTATTGAAAGTAAATTGAAGGATACAGGCGATAAAAAAGGCAAAATACACATCCAAATATCAAAACACGGAGTAGACGAGATTTATGTTGCAATTTCGGACAGCGGCTTGGGCTTACCAACGCATGAAAACCCCGACAATCTGACAGAGCCATACATTACTCACAAACCCAAAGGCACCGGCCTGGGGTTGGCTATCGTGAAAAAGATCATGGAAGATCATAATGGCAAACTATTGATGGGCAAGACCGAATGGCTTGCCAGAAAACCTAACTGGCAAGACCTTGGTGGTGCAACCGTCATCATGCTTTTGCCCCTCAAAAATGAACATCCCAAAACGAAAGATAGAGAAGTAGCATAAACATGACCCCAGATATCCTTATTGTTGACGACGAAGACGATATCCGCAATCTGATCGATGGCATATTGGAAGACGAAGGCTATGTACCGCGACAGGCCGCCAATGCCAAAGAGGCTTATGCCGCAATACAAAAAAGCGTGCCGGACATCGTAATTCAGGATATCTGGCTGCAAGGAAGTTCTGAAGACGGTTTGGAAATTCTGGAGAAAGTCAAAAAAGAACATCCGCATGTTGCCTTTATTATGATCAGTGGCCACGGCACAATCGAAACGGCAGTATCCGCAATCAAAAAGGGTGCTTATGATTTCATCGAGAAACCCTTTAAATCCGACCGCTTGATCGTCATGATCACTCGCGCGCTTGAGACCGTTGCTTTGAAAAAGGAAAACGAGAAGCTGAAAAAACGAGCTGAATCCTTGAAAGATGAAATTCTAGGTGAGTCGGACAACATTAAAAACCTTCAGCAAGTCCTCGACCGAGTGGCACAGTCTAACAGCCGTGTTTTATTGACCGGAGAAGCCGGAACAGGGAAAAATCTTGCTGCACATTACATTCACGCAAACTCAAAACGCGGTGAAAAGCCGCTTATGAGCATCAACTGCGTTACTGAGCATCCCGAACGTCTGGAAGAAGAACTCTTCGGAACAACCAAAGGCTATAACAACGAGCGCGAAAAACAGTCAATCTTTGAACTTGTTAATGGTGGCACGCTTCTACTTGATGAAGTCGCGCATTTGCCCATAGAGCTACAAGGTAAGCTCGTCCGCGTCCTGCAAGAGGAAAGCTATCAAAAATTGGGCAGCAGCGAACGGCACACGATCGACATACGATTTATAGCCACAACGCAAGACGATCTGGAAGATATCATTGCGCAAGGAAAATTTAGAGAAGATCTCTATTATCGCCTCAACGTTGTCCCGATCCAGATGCCCCCTCTGCGCGAACGAAGAAATGATATACCCGCATTGATAAAAAACATCATGAAATCTATGAACAAAACCTCAGAGAAAACAACATTGGAATTCGATGACAAAGCGATGATAGCCATGCAATCTTACGAATGGCCCGGAAACATGCGCCAACTGCGTAACATGCTGGAATGGATATTGATTATGTCTGATAATACTAAAAATAAGCAAATCGGAATATCTGACCTCCCGCCTGAAATTTCCGGTGAAACTCAATCTTCCGGAAAATCTTCAGACAGTATGGACATAATGAGCCTGACATTGCGTGAAGCGCGGGAAAGCTTTGAAAAAGAGTATTTATTGAAACAAGTCAAACGCTTTGGTGGCAATATTTCTCGCACGGCACAGTTTGTCGGTATGGAACGATCAGCATTGCACAGAAAGTTAAAATTGCTGGACATCATGCCGGACGATAAAAATACTAAAAGCTCAGGAGATACAAAAACACGTAAAAGTGCTTGAGTTCTAAAACTGTCTAATCCATCCTGCATAAACGAAAGGGAGACGTAAACATGCGTGTTATTATTTGTGGCGTTGGACAGGTGGGTAGAAGTATTGCCGCTTATCTGACCAAAGAGCAAAATGACGTTACTGTTATCGACTCAAACCCGAACCTTATCAGCGCCATTCAGGACGAACTGGATCTAAACGCTATTGTTGGGATGGCCTCGAACCCCGAAACTCTGAGCAATGCCGGCGCAAACGATGCGGACTTAATTATCGCAGTGACGGATTCAGACGAAGTAAACATGGTCGCCTGTCAGGTTGGCCATTCCCTATTTGGCATCCCGAAAAAAATCGCGAGAATTCGCCAACAATGTTACCTCGACCCATCTTGGTCGAACCTGTTCAGCCGCTCCCACATGCCGATCGATGTGATCATTTCCCCGGAAGTGCTCGTCGCGAAAGAAATTTATCAGCGTTTATCTGTCCCGGGAACAACAACCGTAATCAAGCTCGCAGAAGGAAAAGCGCATTTGGTAGGACTAATTTGCCTCGAAGATTGTCCGTTATTAAATACGCGCCTCGGCCAGGTGGAAAATCTATTCCCCGATATTACATTTGATGTCCTCTCAATCAACAGAAACAACAAAAATATCATTCCCGACGAAAATGACATGCTTGCAATAGGCGATGAAGTGTATGTTATTCTGGACACAAAACACATGCGCCGCGTTCTGGCCGCCTTCGGGCATCTGGAGAAAGAGGCACGCAGAATTATTATCTCCGGCGGTGGAAATATCGGGTATTCCCTTGTAGATTTCCTGCAAAAACACGTATACGGACTGGATATTCGCGTTATCGAACGTAACCCTGAACGTGCAAGGTTCTTGAGTGAAAACCTCGAGAATACAATTGTGTTGCAAGGTGACTCTTTAGACCGTGATCTCTTGGATGAAGGCTCAATTTCAAGTACCGAAGCATTCGTTGCTCTGACCAATGACGATGAAAGCAACATCCTTGGCTCGCTATTGGCCAAACAATATGGGTGCAAACGAGTTCTGACACTGGTTAACAACAACGCATACTATCCGCTCGTAGGGCCGCTTGGGATTGATGTGATGATTTCACCGAAATCCATTATCGTAGCGAACATTATGCAACATGTCCGCCGCGGACGCATAAAGGGCCTGCATACTTTACGCGACGGCTCAATGGAAGCCATCGAAGCAGAGATTTCCGATAGTTCAAACATTGTCAACAAGCAGGTCAGCGAACTCGAACTGCCCAGAGAAGTCGTACTTGGTGCGGTGATTAGGGGCGAAAGCGTCCTCCTGCCGAAACCTGATCTTGAATTCCGTCCGAATGACCACGTTATTATGCTTTCTGCGCGCGATCAGGTTCAGGAAGTTGAAAAACTCTTCTCCGTACAAATAGACTTCTTCCTGCAATGAACTTAGGCGTATTTGATTCAGGATTAGGCGGACTTCTTATCGCCAAGGCAATTGAAAAGAAACTTCCTGAAGTGAACATGGTTTATCTGGGGGACACATTGCATGTCCCATACGGAAACCGCTCTCCCGATGCCATTTACGAATACAGTAAGCGTTGCATCGATCACCTCTTCGACAAACAGAATTGCAATTTGATTATTACCGCATGTAATACGGTAAGCGCCTCGGTTCTTAGAAGGCTGCAGCAAGAATATTTGCCGAACTCCCCTTATAAGGATCGCCGCATCCTCGGCGTCGTTGTGCCTACACTGGAATGTGCAACGGAGCGGGGCTACAAAAGCTTGGGGCTACTCGGAACAAATCATACGATAAGATCGAATGTATATAGAGAAGAGCTGGCTAAGTTAGATCCGGTCTTGGAATTAACTCAAACAGCTGCGCCTTTGCTTGTGCCGATGATCGAAAATGAAGGCATAGAGTGGATAGAACCCGTCTTGCGATCTTACCTAAGCCCGCTAATCGACGAAAAAGTAGAATGTATTATCCTTGGATGCACCCATTACATTTTCCTCAAAGAGCAGATAGCCGAGATGGCGGGAAAGAAAACAGACCTCATCTCGCAAGACGAAATTATTCCTGACAAACTGGCCGACTATTTAGATCGCCATCCGGAAATTAGCAACCCGATCCATAGGCAGGGACGGCGGAAATTTCTGGTGACTGACTACACACAAAGCTATGTTAATACCTCAAAAGATATATACGGACGCAATATCCATATCGAGCATGTAAGCCTACACCAAGATCACTCATCATAAGCAAAGACCCCTACGTATGACACTTCCTGCTAATTTAAAAAAACCCGACGCTATCTTTTTTGACTGGGATGGCACATTGGTTGACAGCTATAATTTTCTTAATGACGCGCATTCACACGTCCTGCAGTCTCTAGGCTTCGAACCGTTTAAAGGGGACGAGTTTAAGCTGTATTTCGGCAAACCCCGGGAAATCCTGTACCGCCAGATTTACAAAGAACATTTCGAAGAAGCAAAAATACGTTTTGAAAAATATGTCTTTGAAAATAATCACAAAATTAAGTTTCTTGAAGGAGCTGACACACTATTGAAAGCAGCACATGAAAAAAAATATCCCATGGGGATCGTCAGTAACAAAAAGGGGAGCTTTATCCTGCGAGAAATTGAAAATTTCGGCTGGAACAGCTACTTTCTGAGCGTTGTCGGAGCAGGGGAGGCAGAGGAAGACAAACCATCTTCTGCACCTCTGAAAATGGCAGCTGAAAGGGCAAATGTCGATTTAAACAACCTTCACGTGTGGTACGTTGGCGATACCGAAACAGACCTGAAATGTGCAAAAGACGCTGGCTGTCCCGCGATCTTCGTAGACGGACACGATAATGCAGAAAAATGGATCAAAGAGCACCAACCTGCGCTTGTCATAAAAAATTGTACTGCATTGCAGGAAATTTTAGTTGCATTATAATCACAAATCGCTAAAAACTAAGCTTTATAAATCAGTTGTTTATTGAAACTTAAAGTGATAGCGATAACGTGATTACCAAGAAAAATAAGAAAATAGGAACCAACAATGTCTGAAAAAATACAAAATGTTCAGGATGTTTTTCTAAATAAAATCCGTAAGGAGAAAATGGCCGTAACCGTTTTCCTCGTTAACGGTGTAAAACTTCAGGGCATTGTGACGTGGTTTGATAACTTTTGTGTGTTATTGAGAAGAGACTCCCACGTGCAGCTTATTTACAAGCATGCCATTTCGACCATCATGCCGGGCGGCCCTTTAAGCCTGAAAGATGATGACTCGAAGGACAGTGAAGAAGGTTCTGAAGGTTAAGACACAAAAAGACGCTTATACTCGCGTTTTGTGTTACCCTTAAAGAATAGAGACCATTGACAAAAAAATCGGCGAAATACGCTTCGTTTAACCCTGAGAAAGTCGCGGATGCGGATCTTGAGACGGCTTACATAGTCTTGCCGTTTAATCAGGCAAAACAGCCGTCCCGTGAAATCGAATATATTCAGGAAGAAGCCGAAGGCCTAGCACGGGCCATTTACCTTGACGTCATCAAGTCCGAAGTCGTCAAGTATCAGCGTGTAAACTCCTCACTCTTTATCGGGAAGGGAAAGGTAGAAGAAATCGCCGCAGAAATCGAAGAACTAAAGCCGACGATTGTCATTGTAAATCACTCTCTGTCACCAGTGCAGCAGCGTAACCTCGAAAAGGCTTGGAACACCAAAGTCATTGACCGTACAGGCCTTATCCTTGAAATCTTTGGGGAACGAGCACGCACGAAAGAGGGGACACTTCAGGTCGAACTAGCCGCTTTGGAATATCAACGTTCACGCCTTGTAAGATCTTGGACCCACTTGGAAAGACAGCGCGGCGGTGCGGGCTTTATGGGTGGTCCGGGTGAACGCCAGATTGAATTGGATCGTCGGATCATCTCCCAACGTATCACCAAAATTAAAAAAGAATTGGAAGACGTCCGCCGCACACGTGACTTAGGGCGCAAAAGCCGCGAGCGTGTACCCTTTCCGATTGTCTCGCTTGTTGGGTACACAAACGCTGGAAAATCAACGCTTTTTAACAAGCTCACCGATGCAAAAGTATTTGCAGAAGATCTACCATTCGCCACACTCGACCCGACAATGCGCAGTCTGGTACTGCCAAACAGACAGGAAACAATTCTAGCTGACACGGTTGGGTTTATCTCCGACCTGCCGACACATCTTGTGGCTGCTTTTCGCGCGACACTGGAACAAATCGTATTTGCAGACGTCATTCTTCACGTTATTGATGTTTCCCGTGAAGATTTCAGAGAACAAAGAGACGATGTGATCGAAATTTTACGCGAATTGAATGTCGACTACGATAACGACCCACGTATTATCGAAGTTTATAACAAGGTTGATTTGCTTCCTAAAACAGACCAGGCAGAGCTCAAACGATACTGTAAATTCGGCGGTTTCAATGCCTGCGCGGTTTCGGCCTTAACAGGGCAGGGCAAAGAAACACTCCTAAAAGAGATCGTTGAAATCACCGCGCGCCATCGTGAAGACACCTGGTTTGAGTTACGCCATGAAGACGGAAAAGCACTCGCATGGTTATACGAAAACGCGGAAGTGCATAAAACGGAAACATTCAAAAACTGCATCCGTGCATATGTCCAGATTGACGAGCCAAGTAAGAACCAGTTCACCAGTTATTATGGGTATTGGGCGGAAAACAAACCCGTCAAAGCAGAACAATTTTAAAGAGATCTAACCGGCAGCTTCCTTTTTCTTCTGCTCGTTCCAACCCGCTTCCATATCTTGCAGAGATGCATCCTCTAAACGCCTGCCGGACGATACAATATCAGCCTCTAACCCTCTGAAACGGCGTTCGAATTTGTTGTTGCACTGACGCAAAGACTCCTCGGCATTGAGGCCTAGCATGCGCGCCAAATTCGCCATGACAAATAAAACATCACCGATCTCATCCTGTTTTTGATCGATAGTGCCGTTTTCAACGGCCACTCTTAACTCAGAAAGTTCCTCTTCAAGCTTATCAAGTACATTCGTTATCTCGGGCCATTCAAAACCGACTTTAGCGGCTTTTTTCTGCAATTTTTGAGCCTTGAGTAGGGAGGGGAGGGCGGCTGTCACACCGTCGAGAGCACTCTTGGACTCATCCTTTTCCTGCGCTTTACGTTCATCCCAAATCGCATTTACATCCTCCGCGCTTTGCGCATCACGTTCACCGAAAACATGGGGGTGACGCTCAACCATCTTGTGTGTTACGTCATGAATAACATCATAAATATCAAAATGCTTTTCCTCGCATGCCATCTGCGCGTGATAAATCGGCTGAAAAAGTAAATCACCAAGCTCTTCGCGCAGATCATTCATATTCTCACGATCAATCGCATCGGCCACTTCATACGCTTCTTCAATAGTGTAAGGTGCAATCGTCTTATAACTTTGCTCTAGATCCCAGGGACATCCGCCGTTCGGATCACGCAATTTCGCCATCACACGAACAAGGTCATCAAATCCATAAACCTTATCTGTGTCATTGTCCTTAGAAGACATCAAAACTCCTATTTCTTCCAGTAGTAAGGCGTAAACAAAATCAAAATCGTTAAGATTTCAAGACGCCCCAAAATCATACCTGCACTTAAAATCCATTTGGCCGCATCCGGCAAACTCGAAAAATTACCCGAAGGACCGACAACGTCACCGACACCCGGACCAACATTCGCTAAAACAGCTGCTGCCGAACTGATAGCAGTTTCAAAATCAACACCAACGAACGTCAAAATAACAGTAAAAAACACGTTAGCAACGACAAACAGGCTCAAAAATCCAAGAACAGTGGAAACCAAAGCCCGATCGACAGGTCGGCCCTGGTAGCGCATAGTAAAAACACCATGCGGGTAGATAATTGTTTTGAACTGCCAAAAGACTGCCTTAATAGCAAGAACAATACGCATTGTTTTGATGCCGCCGGACGTTGATCCTGCACAGCCGCCAAGGTAAACAATAAAAAAGAAAAACATTAAGGAAAAATGATCCCATCCGGAGTAGTCGGCTGTCGCATACCCCGTAGTTGTTATTACCGATATGATATTAAACAAAGATAAGCGAAGTGATTCTTCGAATGCAAATCCATGGCTAAAATATAGACGCAAAAACAGAATAAGCACTAAAACCATAATAATGCCGAAAAACGCTTTAACCTGATCGTCATTAAAAAACTCAAAACGTCCTTGAAAAAAGAATTTAATGTACAAGATAAAAGGCAAAGCTCCGATAACCATAAAAAAGCAACAGGCGTACTGCAAAAATGCACTATCAAAAAAACCAAAGGATTTATCATGTGTGGAATATCCGCCGGTTGCTATCGTGGTCATCGCATGATTCACAGCATCAAAAGCAGACATGCCAAGCAAAAAATACGTCAAACCACAAGCAACAGTCAGTCCCAGATAAACCTGTAAAAGTGAAACAATAATTTCACCACTTTTAGGCATAATTTTTTCATAACGGTCGGAAGACTCTGTCTGGAAAAGTTGCATACCGCCAACACGAAGGAATGGTAGCAAGATAATGGCAAATGCAATAAACCCGATACCGCCAATCCACTGTAAAAGTGAACGCCAAATAAGTATACCGTGCGACATCTCATCAAGATTATAAAATACAGTTGATCCGGTCGCTGTCAGACCTGAAACTGATTCAAAAAAAGCATCAACAAAGCTGATACCAAGATCCGACATATAGATAGGCAAAGTCGCAAAAAAACATAAAAAGACCCAACTTAATGTTGTCAGCAGAAATGACTCACGAATGGTAATGGTTTTGCCGTAACGGAAATTTGAAATCGTCAGGCTAACGCCGAAGAACAGGCAAATAATAGAATTCAGAAAAAAGTCATAAGCATTGACGTGATCGTGGCTCCAATCGACAATCGCTGGCACAAGCTCAGCCAAGCCGAGAATAGTCAGCAAAGTCCCAACAGTAAAACCGATAACTTCTGTGCGCATGAAAGACTGACAGCCCGGAAATGTTCTGTATTAATACAAGTCATTGGAATACCATATAGACACAACAAAATATAGAGATACGAGAAACAGAATATATTATTTTCCATAATATATATTATCACTCAATTGTATCCTAACAAGCTATAGCTCTTACCTGATAGAAACTCCGCTCATCCGCTTAAAAATAACTAATACAATCATTTTAGCTATCCCTAGAAAGCAGATTTCAGAAACTTATCAAGCTTACCTTCTTGATCAGCCTCACCTTCAATAAAAATGAAGGCTCTAGCAAGCTTGGAGGTAACATCTTTATAGGATTCTATCTCCAAATCAGGTCGATAAAGATGACTTTGTATTTTTATGATGTACCCTGGATCTTTAAGAAAGTACGCCTCAGTTCTACTAATGTGCACTGTATAAATAACATTTAGAGTGCCTGAAACCTTAAGATGTGAATTAAATTCTTTTCTGTGAAAACGTTCATCATAAACCTTTACTGGCAAATCAAGGCTTCCTTCACACAATGATGAAAATCTTTGGGTATACCGACTTGTTAATAATTTAATTAAATTGGGCTTTTGTATTTGTACAGGCAACCTCCCCTGTTCCTCTTCAACAAGCGAAGATAAAGGATATATCTCCAACAAAATATTTATACGTTTCAATCCAAAATATATACGCTGTGCATTTGGAGATGTAGGACAGTAAAAAGTATCATAGTCATAACGAACGCCACCCATTGGGGCGTTAACTTTAGTATCCACACGCAAGAGAAGTATTATTACCAAAATACAGAAAACAAAAAAACAAAAAAACAAAACAACAAAGTGTGTTTCGAAAAAGACCCAAACATAGGTTCCCAAATAAATATTTAGTAGCAGAAACAGTCCTATACCCAATACAGGAAAAAACCCTACAGCCCCAAACTTTGGTCTGCTTCTAAAGCTTGTTCTTCTTGCTCTGCAAGGCAAATACGCTGAACATGAGGATGCAACATTTCACATGTATCACTGCGCGCCGCCTCAGAGATAAGTTCCAGTTGCTCCGGTTCTAAACGCGCCTTACGTTCTGCCGCCGCTTTATCTTGCCCGATCTCATGAAGCGCGCCCAGACCGGTCACTGCAATGGTAAACAAACCAAAACCGATTGTGCCGTTCATAATGCGCTCTCTCATCGGTCGCTTTTCAGGCTCATCAGCTTGCGTATCAAAATCATTACTCAACATATCTTAAATCCTATTGTTTTTATATTTAAGCACATTTCACACATTGACCGTGAAGCTCAGCATTCCAGGAGGATAAAACAAAGCCCTCTTGATTAACCCTCTTTTTAAGATCATCAGGAACAGAGCACAAATGTGCCTCGATAACAGTACCGCAACTATCACAAATCATGAACTGCGAGCCGCTATGCTTATGGTCGGCATGACAAATCACATAAGCATTCAAACTCTCTATACGGTGAACAAATCCATGCTCCTGAAGGAACTCAATCGCACGGTACGCTGTCGGAGGCTTAGGCTTATCAAGATACTGACCCAAAGCATCCAATATGTCATAAGCACCAATGGCCGTCTTTGCACGCGCTATGATATCCAGAACATGGCGTCTGGGTTCGGTAAAACGCAGTCCGTTGGCCTCACAGTACTGCTCGACACTCTTCTGAAGTTTTTTACGCTCTGCGGCTTTCATGTTTTGTATCTTACAATCGGTTAAACGCCAGAGATGACAGCTGACGACAAAGCCGAACATAACAGAAAATGAGGAAAACGAGTAGGTCAAAAGGTTAGTTTGTGGCTTAAAAAGACTTGCTTTACAACCCAATGTCTATCCTTAACCCGTCATAGGCCGGCGCATAACCATCGGGCAAGTCCTTCAACAAGGATCCATAATCCATCTGTGTTGTCAAACTCGTTAAATAAACCATTTTTGCCCGAATTTTTGCATTTATATCAATAACTTCTTCAATACTGGCATGAACAGGGTTCTGAGAGCTTTTATACCCTGCAGCGTCCACAATCAGGGTCTTTACACCCTGCAAGGTCTTAACGGCGGCCTCATCAAGAGATTTCATATCTACCGCATAACCAAAATCACCAAACCTATAACCCGTACAAACGCACGTCCCGTGGTCAATTTTAAACGGTACAAAGGTAATATCCCCGACTGTGTGTTGCACACCTAAGTCAGTGGATGTGAGGATATTGGATTTGAGGATTGGGGGGTAAAAGAACTTATTGCTTCCGCCCTTAAAAAGATAAGGAAAACGCCCTTCAATCTCTTCGGCCGTTTCCACACCCATAAAAACATCGAGAGGCTCTTGATGTCCGCGAAAATAAAAACTGCGTAAATCGTCAATCCCGTGACAATGATCACTATGCGCGTGCGTGTAAAAAATATAATCCGCGGTTTTAAGGTTCTCGCGGTTAAACTGCTCGCGAAAATCCGGCCCTGTATCGATAACAATAGTGGTCTCTTCACTGACAACTGCAAGACTTGAACGCCCACGCTTGTTTTTCGGGTTTTCAGGATCGCACTGCCCCCAATAATTGCCAATGGCAGGAACCCCGGATGAATTACCGCACCCTAAAACAATTGCCTGTACACTCATGCCAATTTCGCCTTATTAAACAATCTGAAAAAATTCTCACTTGTTATATTTGCAAACTCTTCTCGGTCTATCCCAAGATAATCCGCCAGAAACTCACCCGTATGAACAACATAGCCCGGCTCGTTTGTTTTCCCCCGATGCGGCTTTGGCGCAAGAAACGGAGCATCGGTTTCCACCAGAATACGATTAAGCGGCACTGTCTTGGCTATCTCACGCAATTCATCGGCTTTACCAAAGGTGACAATACCGGAAAAAGAAATATAAAAATCCATCTCAAGCGCATCCTTGGCGAGTTGCGACCCCGAACTAAAACAATGCATAACACCGCGCAGTCCTTTGCCCTCCCCTTCCTCACGAAGAATGTTCGCAGTATCTTCTTCCGCATCACGGCTATGAACAATCAGCGGCATATCTGTTTCAACACACGCCCGTATATGTTTGCGGAAAGATTCCCGCTGATCTTCCCGCGGCGAATTATCATAAAAATAGTCCAACCCCGACTCCCCGATGCCGATCACGTTGGGATCGCTCATAGCCAGCGCACAAAGTTGCTCAAGCGTGATAGCCTTCTCGCCCTCTAAGCCCGCATCGTGAGGATGCGTCCCGACACTGCACCAGACATTATCCAGCGGCTTTACGGTCGCAAGTAAGTCATCAAATTCCTCGGAAATACGGCAACAAATGGAAACCATTCCGTCGACACCTGCCGCACGTGCACGCGCTGCTAGTATCGCGGGCGTATCATCCTCGGAAACGCGCTCATGATTTAAATGGCAATGGGAGTCAATCCACATTCGGTGTCTCCTTGGCTACTGTAAGAAAAACTAAGCCGCTTCCTCATTCTCGACAATACGCGGGAACACACCTTCCGGCTTGTCAATCTCAGTACCTGACTTCAACGCATAATCAGGATGAATATGCTTAAACAACCGCTCCCCTTCCGGCACTTTTAGTTGGTCAAGAAGCTTTGAAGCGGCTTCAGGAACAACCATTTGTACTGCAATAGCAATACAGCGGATAGCCTCAGCTAACTCGTAGAGGACTACCTTCATACGCTCGGGGTCTTCTTTCTTCAGTTTCCACGGAGCCATATTGTCAATATAACGATCACAATCTGTCACAGACTGCCAAATAATTGATAGAACTTCATTAAATTTAAAGGCATCCGCACGATGTCTAAGAAGATCTAATGTTACAGAATGATCATACCAACTGCCCAACAAGACACTTTTCTCACTATCTACTTCACCCGTCTCAGGGAACTGCGCATCACAATTCTTGTAAATCATCGACAACGTCCGCTGCGCCAAGTTGCCCAGCCCGTTCGCCAGATCGGCATTGATACGCTTCACAACCAGCTCATGCGAGAAGTTCCCGTCCTGCCCGTGCGAGACCTCACGCATCAGGAAATACCGGATTTGATCCAGCCCGTACGTCTCTACCAGATCATCCGGCGAAAGGACATTCCCAACGGATTTGGACATTTTCGCCCCCGCCACATTGATAAAACCGTGCGCAAAAATATGCTTCGGCAATTCGATATCCGCAGCTTTCAAAAATGCAGGCCAGTAAATCGCATGAAAACGGGTGATATCCTTACCGATCACATGATACTGAGCGGGCCAGTATTTTTGAAACTCTTGTGAATCAATATCAGGATACCCAATCGCTGTAATATAATTCGTCAACGCATCAAGCCAGACATACATCACATGGTCTTCATCATCGGGAACGGGAATTCCCCATGTTAAGCGATCTTTGTGACGAGAAACGGAAAGGTCTTTTAAGCCCCCCTCCTGCTTCACAAAACTTCTGATCTCATTCAAACGCACATCAGGCATCACAAACGACGGATTACTCTCGTAATACTCCAGCAGAAAATCCGTATATTTGGAAAGTTTGAAGAAATAGCTCGCCTCTTCAACCCATTCGGCTTCCGTACCCAACGGGGTCAATTTCTGCCCCGTTGCAGGGTCTTCATTCAACTCGTCTTCGGTGAAATACGCTTCCTCACGAACGGAATACCAGCCTTCATACTTCCCGAGATAAATATCCCCCTTCTCGACCAGTTTCTTCCAGATGGCCTGAGATGCTGCGTAATGCCGCTCTTCGGTTGTGCGGATAAAATCATCATTGGAAATATTTAGGGTTTGCGTCATAGCCTCAAACGTCGCAGCGTTCTGATCGGCAAATTCTTTCGGCTGCATGCCATTTTGTTCGGCTGTTTTGGCAACCTTTTCACCATGCTCGTCGGTTCCGGTCAAAAACTTCACATCATAACCGTCGAGCCGCTTAAACCTTGCCATTACATCTGTCAAAATACTCTCATAAGCATGCCCTAAATGCGGCACACCGTTCACATATGATATCGCGGTTGTAATGAAAAACGGCTCTTTGTTACTCAATGCCCTGCCCTTTCGCGTCGCTGGTAATTTCGTTCTAATAACAAACGTTTATTGGCTTATCACAAGAAACGCGCTGCGTACAGTTTCACGACGCTCCAGATTGGAAAAATCGGTGCGGTCAAAATGCGCCTTCAAGTCATCACAGATTTTTAACAGGGCTTGAAGAGAGGATGACAGGTAAAACTCACGCAGACCCTCATCATCCATATATTCGGGCAGGCTGGTCTCTCCGCGGGCTTTTGCAAATAAAAGCTGGCGGAACGTCCATAGAAAAATGGAAGTAAACAGGGCGTACTTCTTTTCCATGCCGGCCCCATGAAAACCGTTGGCAAAATCATGAATTTGCGGCCACAGCGCATCCGGCTTCGTACTAATCAAATCAAGAGTGGCATAGTAAAGTGATATCCCGCCCTGTTCAGCGAACTCCAAAGCACGCCCGACACTTCCTTCCGCATAGGAAGAAATCATCAATAAATCACGCCCTGAATAGGAATGCCCCTGCCGCGCTAGCAGGTCACTGATAACATCAGGTTTAAGCGGATTAAATTGAAGGACACGCGCCCGCGATCGAATGGTCGGAACCAACTCTCCTAGTCGATGCGTGATCAAAACCAGCATCACCTTCTCTGGTGGCTCTTCCAGAATCTTCAAAATCGCGTTCTGCGCACTAACGGTCATCGTATCGGCATCCTCAACGATAACCACACGCCAGCCCCCTTCCGAAGCCGTCTTACGGAGGAACGGCGCGATCTTACGCACGCTCGCAACATCCAACTGCGCCTTGCGGCTACTATTGGATGCATTCATACCCCGTTCAACATAAAGCAAATCGGGGTATGCCCCCGAAGCCACACGGGTAAACACAGGATCATCCGGCACGACTTCCATGGTTTCGGGCACGAAAACCTCTTCATCGCCGCCGAACAAACTGTCCTGATTGGGGTCACCCTTACCGTATTTGAAAAGAAAACGCGCAAAACGAAAGGCAAATGTCGCCTTCCCGACGCCCTTCAAGCCTGAGAAGATAAGAGCATGGGGCAAATGCCCTTTTTCAAACATCTCCAAAAGACGTTTTTCTTGCCCTCCACAAGAATAACAGATGGAAGAAAGCCGTGGTTCTGGTAGCCCTTGCGCCGCTAGACGATCCACCTGCGAACCGATATCAAGATCATCAGGAAAAAAACCTGAATCATCGTCATCGACAGGGGTATCGTCAGTTCCAAATAAATCCATACGAAAAAGTTTACATCAAAGGTGTTTGAAAATCACCTCTTTGATCTGCGCCGCGATATCCTCAGTAGACTGGGACGCATCAATCACATGACAACGCTTAGAGTCACTCTTTGCAATGTCGAGGAAACCGTCGCGCACCTTTTGGTGAAACGACAAATCAAGTTTCTCGAAACGGTCTTCTGTTGTCTCCCCACCGTGTCCTTCGGACGCCAAACGTTTGGTAGAGCGACGCAAACCCACCTCGGGATCAATATCGAGAATAAATGTTAGATCAGGCTGAATATCACCCAGAACTTCCTGTGACAAAGTCTTAATCTTTTCAATAGGAAGCCCACGCCCGTATCCTTGATAGGCAAGGGTGGAATCAGAAAAACGGTCACAAATAACAATTTTTTCCAACTCGAGAGCGGGCTTTACAACGCGCTCAACATGAAGAGAACGTGCGGCCAAAAGCAAAAGAACTTCCGACATCGCACTCCACATCTCCTTGCCCTGCCGAACCAGAAGCCCGCGAATACGTTCACCTTCTGCCGTTCCACCTGGCTCGCGGGTCGTGATAACCTTATAACCTTCTTCTGTAAGCAGGTTGCCAAGCCTGTTGATCTGCGTTGTCTTTCCGGCACCTTCACCGCCCTCAAGCGTGATAAAAAGGGTCTTCTTGTGATACTGAATCATACTGTGATCTTCTGTCCTTAGCCTCTAATAAGTAACACGGCCTTATCGAGTATTTTTCCGAAAAAGCCCTTCTCTTGCACATCGGCACCGGCTACAAGTGGGATTTCAACACCTTCACTGTCAGGAACGGAGATAGAAATAGTTCCGACCTGCTCGCCCGTCTTAACCGGAGCGACCAAGGGCGATTTATAACTAACTTCAACCTTTACGTCACCCTCATAAATTTTCGGGATTGTCATGGAGACGCTTTTCTGCGGCAACAAGGGCACTCTTTCAACCTGCCCCATTGCAACAGGCGCAGTCTCGACAGCGGCCTTATTCTCTTCAAAAAACGAGACAATGGAAAACGCGTTTAATCCCCAGAGTAGCAACTTCGCAGATTCATCTGCGCGCTCTTGCTTGTCTTTCATCCCGTTCAAGACAGCAATCACGCGTCGACCGTCATCATTCACACCGGACGCCATCAAACCGTAACCGGCTGCTTCTGTATGCCCCGTCTTGATACCGTCCGCGCCGATATCACGGTAAAGCAAAGGATTTCGGTTACCTTGTTTAATATCAGAAAAGGTAAACTCCAGCTCTGAATAATAATGATAATACTCTGGGAAATTTTCAATCAGCTTTTGCCCCAAAATCGCGAGATCACGCACCGTAGAATAATGGTTATCATCAGGCCAACCGCTTGCATTCACAAAATTGCTGCTGGTCATGCCCAGCTCTTGCGCCTTCTGGTTGAGCGCAACCGCAAAGCCATCCTCCGTACCTGCGATCCCTTCAGCTAGAACAATCGTAGCATCGTTTCCGGACTGAATAATCACACCGCGGATAAGATCTTCAACATTGACCTTCTTGCCAACAGGAACCCACATCTTAGACCCCTGCATCTTCCAAGCCTTTTCACTGACGTAAAGCTCATCATCAAGCTTGAGGTCTCCGCTTTTGAGCGCCTCAAAAACGAGATACATTGTAATCACCTTGCTCATGGATGAGGTCGGCACCTGAACATCGGCGTTCTTGGCAAACAGCACATCTCCGGTTTCATAATCAACGACGATCGCCTGCTCGGCTGTCGTTTTGATCGTATCGGCAATCGAGGATTCTGCATGTCCCGACAAAGGAAAAATCAATAATCCAAGTGTTAATGCGTAAGAAGTGAGAAGTCTCATTTGTGTCATAATATCCGTCTTTTGCTTTTGTGATATCAGTCGATGATTATAATGGCCTGCTCACGGCCGCCTTCGTGAAGGGTTTTTAGAATATTATCAGCCTCACGCACGGTCTTGGCCGGAATTCTGACCCTGTAGTAATGCTTTCCTTCAATCTGAATCGGGTACACTCCGACATTATTGAACCCGCCAACCGAATTTGCAAAATTTCTGGCATTTTGTTCAACGCCGAATGATGCCAACTGAACATATATACTCGTCGGACCAACGGGCTTCTTTTTAAGAACAGCATCCGGATAAAGCACACCGTTCTTCATATGTACCGGCACCGGCTCCTCGGCTTCTGCAGTTTGCACAACAGATTGCGGCGCATCAGGTTTACGCCCGATCGTTTGTGGAACGGAAGAAACCGACGCCATGCGCGTTTCCGGTGTATTCTTCTTACGATTAAGCGGAATTTCTTCCCCATGCGTACTTAACCCTTGTTTGGCCATAGAAGCAATACGGGCACTTTCCGCTTGCAACAACTGGACGCGCACTTTTGCCACACCCTGATTTTTAAATCCGAGAAGCTCCGCCCCCTTTTTGGAAATATCAATAATACGGCTATGAGCAAACGGCCCACGGTCATTCACGCGTAAAACCAGTGAACGCCCGTTCTCGAGATTGGTAACACGCACCAAGCTTGGCATCGGTAAGGTTTTATGGGCTGCGGTAAGCTCGTACATATCAAACCGTTCACCATTCGCAGTGTACTTGCCATGGAATCCTGGGCCATACCACGACGCAATACCCGTCTGGTCGTATTGAGCATATTCTTGCGGATAATATTTGATGCCCTTGATCGTGTAAGGAGAACCGACCTTGTAACTGCCGACACTTTTGCCGCCACCATCGGGAATTTTCTTCGCAACATGCGAGGCAAGCTGTATTTCAGAACACCCTCCTAAAACGAGGATCATGAGACAGTAGGTAAAGGTTTTAAGACATAAAAATTTCATTAAGCACTTCAAATAAACAATCGTTTCAACACAATACTACTTGGTGACACTACTTAGTCGCAGCAATCGCATCCGCCAACGTTCCGACGCTAACCGCAAAATAATGGGAACGGTTCCATTTCATAATTACATTGAAATTATGATAAACCAGATACGCTGGGCCTTTGAGACCGTCAGGCGCAATAACGGATGCCTTCATCCCATCCACAACAGGAATATCCCCTCCCCCCGGAAGTTTAATGCCGATCTTGTCCCATTCCGATAAAGACTTCTTGGTATCCGTACCCAGCAAGGAAGAAGAAAACTTCGCCGGTAACTGAACAGGCCGCCCCCATCTCTCATCTTCGCGCCAGCCACTGCGGCTCAAATAATTTGCGGTCGAAGCAAAAACATCAGGAAGACTGGTCCAGATATCCCGCTTCCCATCACCATTTTCGTCTACCGCAAAAGCATGAAAACTGGATGGCATGAACTGGTTTTGCCCCATGGCTCCCGCCCATGACCCCTTCATATTCTTTAAATCAATATGCCCGGCATCAAGAATTTTAAGCGCCGAAATCAATTCACTACGGAAAAAGGCGCCTCTTCGCCCGTCATAAGCAAGAGTAGCGAGTGAAGGCACAACACCGAAACCACCCGTGTTATTACCATAGCTCGTCTCAATCCCCCATAAAGAAACAATATACGCAGCAGGTACGCCGTATTTGGCCGCAGTGCTTTCCAACAACTCACGGTGTTTTTTATAAAGCCTGCGCCCCTGATCGATGCGCCCCTGTGTAATAACACGTTGCTTGTACTGTGCAAATGTCATCTTGCCTTCGGGCTGCTTCCTATCTAGCTCGATAACACGAGAAATCGGCTCCACGCCCTTGAAAGCGTCATCCAGAAGATCCTTCGAAATTCCTTGTTTAGCGGCGTCTTTTTTAAACTCCTTGAGCCAACTCTCGAATTTTTCATCTGCCATAGCGTGCTCTGGTAGCAGTAAAAAACAAAGACCTAAAATCCCTAAAACAAGCTTTTTCAGTGGCATGGAGTGGCTTCCCTTTCAAACCGGTATATCAATCAGAAATATCATCTGACTCGTATAATTTTGACATGACCTCAAAGATAAAGGCCGTACTCCATCCGAACAAGATAAAACCGTTCGCGGATTGAAAAGAACTCACAAGCCGCCAGTCTTTATCTAAAATAACATCTCCAAATCCAACCGTCGTAAAGGTAGACGTTGAAAAATAAAGAGCGGTTTCAAAATCCGGCAACACGTCAATGTAAAGGTAAAAGAACGCCCACAGCCAAATTTGCACGATATGGGCGCAGAAAATTACAATCACGGCGATAATCAGCATCGGCACTTTCCAAGACCGTCCGAAACGCAGGCGTATTACGTTTTCATATTGGCTGTGCAACTGAATAAGGCGGTCAAGTACGACAGCATGGATAACAACGGTAATAATGATAAGAACGGCACCGATAAGAAGCTGGTCTAGGAACATTGGCGTTTTTTTCGCATTAAGGACTGGACGATACGATTAAAAATAGATACAAAATGATGGCTTTGTCGAGGGCTTACACCAAATGCTCTCATGATCCTGTGGAGGAGTGGCAGAGCGGTTGAATGCACCGGTCTTGAAAACCGGCATGGGTGCAAGCCCATCGTGGGTTCGAATCCCACCTCCTCCGCCATAACTGCCGACGCAAATGTTATCCTCAAAAGCTCAGATAGAATTTGGGACATACATATTTTGGATAACAATAACAACCATAGAATTTCAAGGTTGAGCCTATGACAAAGTTTCTCTTTAAAGCCAACGATGATGTTATCTCGCATTGCACATGTCCCGCAGGAGAAGCCCGCGCAATGTCGACAGCACAGCTTGATTGCCCTTGGTGCGGTTGCGGCTGGCTAATCCCTTGCGTGAAATGCGGCAAGTCATTTACCTACGGTGTGATAAAAGAAACGGATATGGACATTATGGACATCGCGCGTACGGAAGTGAAAGCCAGAAACCTGACAGATCACATCACAGAAGAAGACATCAAGGATTGGGCCAAAGCCATGGCAGAGGACTTCAACCGCTTTGATGTCGGTCAAAAAGTCATTTACCTCGACGGAAGCTACTTCCCTTTAGATGCAAAAAACATCGAATTCGACGGTTATTTCGCGCATCATAAACTGGAGACGCTCCCACATGCAGAGGCCATCAAGAATCCGTCAAAGCTCAAAGAAATTCTCTACAACAAGGATTACTGGTTCGAGCGTGAACTGCCCGAGCGCGAGTAAGAACTCACAAGATTAAAGGCAAATCACGCATCACGAGCAATAGACTGCGGAAACAGGAAGTTAATGAAGCTCTCCGCCAATGGCCGCGCATCGTAATTTGCAAGTTGCGGACGCTCATTCGCTGCCAAAATGACATACTTATTATGTTTGGGAGACTCGACAATCAGATCAAGCCCCGTAACAGGCAAATCCAGAATTCGTGCAGCCTTTTTAGCAACACGGATCAACTCGGGGTGCAGCTCATCCGTTACATCATGGATCGTGCCACCGAAGTGATAATTTACGGATTTACGAACCTGCACTTCTTGGCCTTTGGACAAAACATCATCAAGCGTTAGTCCCTCATTCTGTACTGTACGACGAAGCTCATGATCAATGGGGATACGGCTTTCCCCGTGTGATGCGTGCTCCCGGCGGCGGCTCTGCTTCTGAACCAACTCATAAACGGTGAGTTTTCCATCCCCTATGATGACAGGCGGCTTACGAACGGCAGCCGCGACAACATCATTGTTGATAACAATAATCCGCAAATCCTGACCGTTGACCATCTGCTCAAGCAAAACCTTATTCCCGACCTGCCGCGCAGAATCGATTGCATTCGCCAACTCATTCTTGGTCTTGATATCTATCGTGATGCCTGCTCCCTTCTCACCGTAAGACGGCTTCACAACAACACAGCCGTATTTTTGCAAGAATGACTGGTTTTCGTAGGGCTTTGAGGCAACATGCTGGTCGGGAACATTCAGCCCCGCATTCTTAAGCAAGCGTGTTGTTGTACTTTTATCCGTGCAGCGGCTCATGGCAATCGAAGATGTCAGCTCCGATAAAGACTCGCGGCAGGTTATGCCCGTACCGCCGAATGAAAGCCGGTAATAATTATCAACAGTATCCAGAACATCAACACGAATACCTCTGCGCCGTGCCTCATTGACAATCAGCATGGACGTATGACTAAGCCCCTCTTCAATTTCCGTACCGGAAAAAAGAGTCTCGTTAATGGCATTCTTATTCTTGATACAGAAAACAGGAATCTGAACAAAACCCAGCTTCTTGTAGAGTTCAATCGCCTGAGCATTACTGTGTAAAACCGATAAATCCGTAAACCGTCTGCCCTCGCCCTGATAATAATTCAAAACATGCTGTAAAAGATGCAGCCCTACACCGGGGTGCGTTGCTTGCGGATCAACTGCCAGACACCAAAGGCTGGAACCGTCTTCCGGATCATCCATAGCCAGTTTGTGATCAATTCCCATAGCTGTAGCAATTATCGCATCCGTATCGTCATCGACGGCCACCCAGTATTTTATAGAATCACAATGCCCGCTGGATTCAAACATATCGATATCAACCGGCACCATCTTACGGGAGTTATAAATGCGATTTATATCGTCCAAGTCTTGTTTCAGATTGGCCAGACGTATAGTAAACGCCCCCTGCTCTTTCTTAATTGGCGTAAACTGATCCAGAAACAACCGGAACGTATAAGATGGATCGATAAAAAGATGTTGTGGTGCTTCCGAAATAACAACCTGCGGATCCCGCAGATACAAGGCAATATCGCGAGTACGATCCTTTTCATCGCCAAGAACTTTAGCAATTGCCGTGTTATCTCTAAAAGTATGACCAAAAATCAATCGCCCCCACCCACACTCAACTATAACATTTTCAAGTGGTAAAGGTGCAGGCTCACCCCAATTTTTTAAACTTGGCGAATTCTCAAGATCGATAAAATTATTTTCTGCAGACTTTGTACTCATAACAACCTTTTTTTAGGAGAGCTCGTAACTAAATATAAAATAAGGAAAAATGCAAGATGTAGTATCGAATAGCACACGCTACAAACAAATACGAATTTGAAGCAGAAAAAATAAGTATTGACCAATTATTGCCGCGGAACAGGAGGAAAGTCACCCTCATTTTCAGGCACAGGCAACATCAGTTGTTCTTCGATATCACTCAGACGGTAATCTGCAGGATCAATCCTGGGAATACCATCAATTAAAGCTTGAACACTAAAATTAAGAAGGTCATCATCCAGTGTAATTGCTGGAAGTCTGTAGTGGATACCATCGATCGCATGCAAAGGACGCATCGTGAAAGTTTCCGTTCTTGCTGCCTCCAATAACTCCGCACGTTGCACGTACCCTCTGTCTTCAAGAACATTATAATAAACATCGTAAGGATTAATGCTGGGATCAAGCCCTTCTTCTTTAAGCGAAATGGCAATACTGTCCACTATGCTTTGTGTCGGTTCCAGCTCGTAAAGATCAAAGTTACGCCAACCGTCAACGGCTGCCTGATAATTGGCAAGAGCCTGTGCTCCTGTTGCGCCGCCGCGGAAAAAAGAAGGATTATTCATGGCAGCAGAACCAATCTCATACATCGCATCTCGCCTGGAATTTAAGTCACCCGCCAAGCGGCCGGCGTTACTAGGGCCGATATTGTACCCGGCATATAATGCCCCTGCATTCCCGTAATCACTTGCATCCACTCCGGCATCTTCTGCAATCTCCTTCAACAGATAACCGGCGGTAAAAGTCGTTGTTGCGGCCAAATCCAAACGTGTATTATCAAAACGTTCCAGAAAATCTTCCGGCGGCTCAAAATAATTATTACCGACGATAATAGCGCCACCCTGATCGTACTTTTCAAAACCTTCATACTCCGTGAACATACCTCGGCTCGCGGGAACAATATCTTGCGTCCATCCAAGTGTCGTGGTCCTGAAAAATTCATTTGAATCACTGGAATCAAGTGCATTCCCTAGAGTATTAATTCCATCACGCTCGATAGCAAGATTCCTGAATGCCCGCGTATACATTCGAACATTCTGGGCTTCAGCCAAAAAACCGGACTCTTCAAGATTATCGGCAATATCAGGCCCGTATCGCAACATCACATTAGCCATGGTTTCTTTGGTAAATTGCCAATCACCTTTGGCGTACGTAGGACTAACGAGCATTTCCGGATGACCCGAACGGCTTTCAACCCACCACATACCGCGTAATGTATCGGCATTAACACCTGTGGCTTCTGACACACGCTCAAAAAGGGAAAGCACAACTGCGCGCCTATGGCTGAAATTCACAGCATAGAAATCGTCCGACCTATCCTGAAACATAGTGGAAAGATCAATTACAGGAGGGTTTGAACCCTCATCATTCCTTTGATTACCCAAAATAACACCCGTTTTTTCTTTTTATGATAATACCGAAAATAATTTGAATTAGGCAAATATATTTTAAGTATGCTTTAATGGGACTATCAAGTATTCAGCCATTACAATAGCCACTTTGTTAGATGGTGATTGCAAATAAATACGAGAGAAAAAATGAAAAACCTTTGGATTCTGATGCTTTTTCTAGCCTTGACAGCACCAGCGACTACATCATTCGCACAATCAAAAAAACCGGCAAAGCTCTGGAATACAGAGCCGAGAAGCGAAAGAGAAAATACCGGCAATTCTCCTTTACCATCCATAGGTATTGGAAATACGCCGGACACCAAAGCCAAGAAAAGTACCGGCAACAAAGCTGGCACAAACAGCTCCTCTTCCGAAGAAGCTGCCGCATCCGACGGACCTTTAAAACCAATAAATGTAGATAAAAATTTTAAAGCACATGCACGAAACGTGGCCCATAACTGTATTAATTCTTGGGAAAGCGACGGATGCCTGACCGCTACGTCAGAATCTGCAATGGTTCTGATTTCACAATACGGCGCGAAACTGCAACATATGGACATGGATGAGCAAAAAGAGAAATTAAAGCAGGAATGTGCAGCATCAACGGCGGCATCGCAAAAAAGCGGTTTCCCTGCATACGCTATGAAAAGTGCCTATACCACATGCGCTAATACGATCTACGATATACAGGTCACAACGGGGATTAATCCCGACCCTAACTATTACCAACTTCTGGTGGGTACAATCCTCTGCATGAATAAAAGCAATCAGTGCGGCGAAATAGAAGACGGATTAAAGAAAACGCTTCTCTAGCCCGCATAGGAAAAAATACTGCGACAGAATATCAGGCTGCTTCGGCCTTCTTGTTTACATCGGCCAAGAACTCGCCAAACGTTTCAACGGCGGCTTTAACGCGCGGCGCATATTTTTCAATAAACGCCTGATCTAGTGCTGCCCCATCCTGATATGCTTTCAAAGCTTCGGCGCCATCATAATCACAACCTGAAAGACGGAGCGTCAAAACTTCAGGATCAGCACCAAACGCCGTACCCGGCAAAGTCGCAAGCGTATAATCCTTTAGAAGCACATCAGCAAGATCCTTCGATGTCTTCACACCGGCTTTGGCCATTGCTTCTCTATGCGCATCAAAATTTG